>OZ244950.1:4800000-6957337 GCA_965222435.1 Candidatus Poribacteria bacterium
GAAAACCCCTCTCTGTTCGCCTGTTCCCTGTCCCCGGCTTGCGCGCTGGTGAACTCACTCACTTTGATTCCCCCTACTTGACTAATACCACCGTTATGGAACTGTGATGAATATGGCACAAAAAAGCCCGTGGCTACGGTATGTCCGCCACGGGCGAATGTTTTATCTAATCTCGCTAGGTGAAACTGATGCGATTGCTAACAGATTAAGCCAAAGCAACAATGGGAATTTTCCACTGATCTGCCTGTTCGCAAAGAGCGGGCTGATTCATAACAAACGTCCGTTCTGCTTCAACAGCGAGTACACTTCCGCCAACTGCTTGCAGGGTTTTTAGCGTTTGGTCTCCTACCGTTGGCACATCAACACGAAAATCGTGGTCTGTCGCCGCAGCTTTAGCAACAACGATCCCTTTACCACCGAGTGTCCCACCCCGTTTTATCGCTTCATCCGTTCCCTCAATGGCTTCAATCGCGACTGCCATCATATTCTTTACAACGACGGTTTGTCCAATCCCCAAATCTGCTACCTGCCGCGCCAGTTGCATCCCGTACTTTACATCTGCCCACTGGGATTGGGTCGGCTGCCTTTTTGTCAACACGCCTTCCTTTGGCATCAACCCTTTTAGAAATCGATGCTGCTCAACTACACTAATTCCCTTCGACTCAAAGTGTTCAATCACTGCAGCAACGATTGCACGAGTGCCTTTGTTGCGATTTCTCGCTAGAATCTTGACAGCCGTAGGGTCTACTAGAAACGGACGGAAGAGGATGCCTGTATCAATTTTGCCGATAATTGCCAGTTCTCGGACACCTGAATCGAGCAGCGTTCTTGTTATCTTCTGAACCTGACCAATGCCGAACGAATACGTCTCTGAGGCAATGCTTCCCAGCTGTTCGGAGGCGGGTTGAGTGATCTGAATAACAATCGGCATTCGGCCTTGTTCTAGTGCTGCTTGCGCGAGCAGTAGTGGCAAATCGCCAGCCCCAGCAATGAGCCCCAGTTTTTCCAATGCTGTCCTCTTGGGTCTATTCTTCGTTAAACGCCGATTCCCCGATTGGAGTTCTCAATAAAATTCAGCAGATATTCCACCTCTGTGTCGGGTTCACTTTCGCTTCTTACCTGTGCGATCGCTTCTGTGAGATTGACTTTGCCGCGGAATAGAATACGGTAGGCACTCTTGAGGTGTCTAATCGTTTCAGAGGAGAGCGACGCCATTGGGTGAACTTGTGAGGTGCCAAGCCCAACAATATTTAGGCTGCGCACACGAGCGGGATGTCCATCAGCCACGGTAAACGGCGGCACATCCTGCACAAATTTCGAGCACGCTCCAACCATAGCCATTTTGCCGACACGAACGAACTGGTGAATTGCAGCGTGGGCACCGATCCGCGCATCATCCTCAATGAGGACATGTCCCGCGATTGTCGCAAAGTTCGCCATAATGATCCGATTTCCGACCACTGTATCGTGTGCAATATTGACCCAGTTCATGAGCAGGTTGTTATCGCCAACGACTGTTGCACCGTCCTCCATCGTGGCTCTAGAGATCGAGACATACTCGCGTAGGACATTTCGATTGCCGATTCGGGTATAGCTTCGCCAACCGCCATACTTGAGGTCCTTTGAAGGGTTACCAAGTGTAGAACCGAAAAAGATTTGACAGTCTTCACCGATGGTCGTCCACCGGTCAATCTGGACATGCGGTCCAATCACAGTTCCGCGACCGATCTGCACATCCTCGCTGATAATCGAGAAGGGACCGACTTCAACATTTTCGTCTAATTCAGCTTTCGGATGGATGATGGCAGTTTCATGAATCTTTGTCACCGCTGCTCTCCTTTTTTCTATTAAGCGGTCCCATAAACCACTGAGAAATACCGGATCTCGATAGGTTTAATCCAAATGAATACACCAACCACTCGTTTCCTTATCCCGCCGATTCCTGACCTAGCGCGATTGACAACTCTCCCTCCGCCGCAAGTTGATCGCCGACATACGCTTTACCACCAAGCCGCACCCATGTCCGACGCCTCCGAAGAATTTCAACTTCTAGCCGGAGTTGATCGCCCGGTACAACCGGGCGTCTAAACTTGGCTTCCTTAATTGACACAAAATATCCGACTTGTCCTTCAGCCCCGAGTTCTTTTAACAGTAACCATGCTCCAAGCTGTGCCAACGCCTCCATTTGTAGGACGCCGGGCATGACGGGTTGTGCCGGAAAATGTCCCTGAAAAAAAGACTCGTTAAAACTAAGATTTTTGATGCCGACCGCCCGTTTACCGTACTCCACTTCGATAATCCGATCTAACATACACATCGGATAGCGGTGCGGTAATACCTCCAAAATATCCATAATCTCAATAGGTTCTTGCTGCTGTATCAGTCCCTTTTCTGCCATTGATAGGATAAGTTGTGCATGAAGCGTATGCCCAGACTTGAGCGCGACGACTTGAGCTTGGGGCAGTTTTCCGACTAAGTAAAGGTCACCAATCAAATCTAACATTTTATGTCGGACAAATTCATTTGCGAACCTTAAGTCACTACTAGTACTTCCATCATCTTCAATAACAAGGACGTTATCATAGCTTGCTCCCTTGCCGATCCCTTGGTCTCTGAGTAACTCGATTTCGTCAGAAAAACAAAAACTGCGTGCAGGAGCAATTTCATTCACATAAGTTTCTGGATCTATCGTGAGGGTCGCAATTTGAGCAGGAAGCTTCGGGTGATCGTACACAAAAGATATTTGAAAGGAATCCGCGGGGAGTAGGATGAGTTGTTTGTCTTCGTCATAAGCGGCGATCGGGTCTGTCAACTCAATCGGGGCCCGTGGGGCATCTTGTTGGACTATCTCTGCCTGCTGAAGGATCTGGACATACGGCAATGCACTGCCATCTAACGCTGGGCACTCTGGCGCATTGATATCGACTTGCAGGTTATCGACTCCCATACCAGCTAATGCGGACAACAGATGTTCAACGCTGTTGACTGCTGCATCCCCGGCGCGGAGACTTGTACAGCGCGGAATAATTGCCTGATAGTTATCGGGGCAAACTTGGACTATCGGTTCATCGGGCAGGTCTATCCGATGAAACGCAATGCCGTGATTTGCTGGTGCCGGCTTGAATGTGAGGTTGACTGGCTCGCCAAGCATTAAACCGGTTCCTGAGATAGTTGCCTCATTTTGAATGGTTTGTTGTGAAGCCAAAAAGTGTACACCCTTTCGTTTGGTTGGAGATTAATGATTGTTAATTGAAGGGTTCGTGTGCTCCTAGGCGAGATCTAATCTGGAGTTGTAAGCGTGTTACCTCTATGTTCAGATTTTTTTCAATCAGCAATCAATTTGCGATTCCGCCTTATTTTGTTGATCATATATTGGTGTTCTCGTAATGTCTTTGAAAAATGATGCCTGCCATCACCAGTTGCGACAAAATACATGTGGTCAACCGAATCCGGGCGGAGCGCCGCTAAGATTGAAGCCATACCCGGATTACAAATGGGGCCCGGTGGTAACCCCTTATAAAGATATGTGTTATAAGGTGAATCAACTCTAAGATCAGCTGCTCTCGGTGACCGATCAGGATTTCCCAAACCGTAAAGCGCAGTTGGATCCGCTTGAAGTTTCCAGCCACGACGCAGACGGTTATGAAAAACGGCAGAAACTAAAGGACGTTCATCGGGGACCCTTGCCTCTGCCTCAATAATAGAAGCCAGAGTAATTATTTCATGTTTAGAGAATCCGAGTGCATTGGCTTCTTCAGTGAACTCAGCCGTCCATCGTCGTTCAAATTCATCAAGCATTATTTGGATGATTACCTGCGGTGTTGCTCCATCGGGAAATTGGTATGTATTTGGGAATAGATAACCCTCCAGTGGCTTCCCTTCAATGTTGTAGTTGAGCTGCCATTTTGGATCGCACGCAGCTTGGTTGAACGCTGCTGCTGTTCCAAATCCAGCCTTTTCCCAAAGTTTTCCAGTTTGTACAACAGTTAAACCTTCGGGCACTACAAATTGATGTGTAATCACTTTCCCAGTTTTGAGATGGTCAATAATTTGTAGAATACTCATTGACCCACTGAGACGATAGCTTCCGACCTGCAATCTATGTGTCACTCCATTGAGGTGAGCTGCAAGTAGAAAAGCCCACGGGCTATGGATCAACTTCTTATGGGCAAGCTGATTTGCTATTGTCTGTGAACTCATGCCACGAACAATTTTTAACTGTACAGGTTTTGCATTTGCATCCACCGGCGATAGATAGCGTATCATGTAAAGTACCATGATTAAAATCACAAGACTATTGAGCATTGATATGCTAAAGAGAATGATCGAAATATACCACGGCACATTTTTCCGAGGATTTGGTGATTTCATTGAGGTTTATTCCAAAAAAGTCAAGTAATTACAAAATCGGTGTATAGATTGGAGCATAAGAGCAACAATCTGTTAATGACATCATTCACACTCATCAACTTGACCTTTCCTGCGTGAATTGCGTAATTCCTCCAAATATCCCTCAAGAATCAGTACAGCGGCAACCTGATCGATAACCTGCTTCCGCTTCTTACGCCGTTTTTTGGTCCCCCGCAAGATCTGTGCTGCTTCAAAGGTGGTAAAACTTTCGTCCCAAAAGACAATTGGCAGGTTGACTTGCTGCTCCAGCCTTTCTGCAAATCGTTTTACCTTTCTTGCTTGAGTCCCTGTTTCACCATCGAGTTGAAGCGGCAGCCCTACGACAATCCGTTCAACTTTATGAGCAGTAACCAGCTCCTGCAATTCTGCTAGTACAGCCTTCCGACTTTTGCGATGAATTGTGCAGAGTGGATGAGCCGCAATACCTAATTCATCACTGATAGCTACACCAGTTCGTGCATCGCCAATGTCTAAGCCAAGGATTATCGACATAATGGTAAAACATGATTAGTAACTTTAAGAGTTAATATAACCACCATTAGCACGGGCATTCCCTTGCAGGGGCGGTAGTGGTTCTATCTGTTCATCGAGGTACTTAATATTTGGATGATAGCATTCATCGAATTTGATGTCAAGTCTAAACAGATAAACGCAGAAAGCTGCGAATGAGTGACGAGAAAAGTGTTGATGCGGAATAGAATTTCCTGTAAAATCATAAAATCACTCATTTTAATGCTGACTACTACGACCCTCTTTCGTAAAATGTCCGATAACTAATCTTATCGGACATTATTCCCCCGAAAAATATCCGATAAGTGAAACGAATCCCTAATTTACGGCGTTCTAACCCGCATAAACACTGATTTCTTAAAAAAAATGTCCGATAAGGATAGGTGAAAAATGGACGATTTATTACAGGATTATCGCGATTACCTTTATGATCAGGATAAATCCGAACAGACTGTTAAGGCGTATATGGCAGATCTCCGCTCATTTTCGCGTTGGTTCCAACATAACACCGGGGAACCACTTGACGCTGAAAGTATTACGCCGATGGAGATTATCGACTACCGAAATTCAATGCTGGACTGGGGTAAGAAGCCATCCACGATCAACCGCAGTCTGATTAGTATTTCCAGTTTTTGCCAGTGGGCACAGCAAAACGACCTTATTCTAAGCAACCCTGCTGAAGGCATACGGAGTGTCGCCGAAGAGCCGCTTGCTCCACGAGCACTGGAACGCAAGGAGCAATTGGGATTGTTAAGGGCGGTGCGTAGATCGGGAAAATTGAGGGATTTAGCAATTATTACAATGCTGCTACATACCGGTATGCGCGTTGGTGAACTTTGTAATTTAAGGGTTTCTGATATTAGAATATCAACAAATAGTAATATGATTGCCGTCCGTGAAGGCAAGGGAACGAAACGGCGCAATATCCCCTTAAACTCAACTGTCATAAGTGTTTTAAAGGATTATCTAAAATCACTTTCCAGCAATAACCGAGTGACATTGATAACAGGCACAAATCCTGAGAAAGAGCGATTCTTGTTTTATGGACAGAAACGGATGCCCCTAACCGATCGTGGCGTTCGTTATATCATAAAGAAATATGCCTATGAAGCAAAAATAGAACATCTTTCTCCGCACGTATTTAGGCATACTTGCGCCAAAAATCTAATTGATGCTGGGCAATCGATTGATAGAGTGTCAAAAATTTTAGGACATTCAAATATAAATACCACCGCAATTTATACTATGCCTACAGAACGGGATTTACGCATTACTATGGAAAGCATATCATGGGAGTAGTATAAGGCAAAATAAAACATCTTATTTGCCTAAAAATATTTTTACTATACATTTGCACGTTTTAATGGTACACTATACGCAATAATTTACACATTGGTTTAACATGGGTTTTTGATACTAATAATTTCGAGGTTTCCAATGAAAGAATATCGCCAGCCTAAAGATTCACTAAAGAAGCAGATAAGCCTATTGCTCCCTCTCGATATTTATGATGGCGCAAAACGGGACTCTCAGAAGTATAACCGTTCTATGGCATATCATATCGTTGAAACCCTTCGGGTTACGTTTGACAAATCAATACAAGAAGTACAAGCAGAACGAGAAGAAGCAGCTAAGATGACAATCCTTCAGCAGATGAAGCAGCAGGCAGAAGATGAAGACAAGTCAGCGGAATTCCTCCAAGCATTAGAAACGGTATTCAACCGATTTGCAGAAAAGAAGCGAGCGGAAGATTTTACGGCGGCTTTCCAAGAAGATGTTATGACCTTTGCTGCTATGATGCTGGAAACAGAAGGTGAAACGTAAAACGTAAAAATCAGGAGTGTATACTACAAGGAGAACCAAATATGGCAAAGTATCGTGCAGGAGTTATTGGTCTAGGTTGGATGGGAATGCTCTACGACATGGCGGAGCGAATTGGTGATTTTTTCGATATTGATGACGCTGATCGCCCAACCCCCGAATTGGAGATTGATCGCAAAATCTATCACCATGCTCACCCTGGCAAAGAAGGTTTACCTACTAGTTACTCAGAGGCGTTTTGGGACCGACCGGAGGTAGATTTGGTCGCAGCGGCTGATCGCGATCCGAAACGGTTAAAGGCTTTTGAGGAACGGTACGGTATCAGTACGCTCTACACCGATGCGGTTGAAATGCTGCGTACCGAAAAGCTTGATATCGTCGCCGTTGCCACGAATGTTAAGGGACGGGCTGACCTGACCTGTCTGGCAGTCGAGAACGGCGCGAAGGGGATTGTAACAGCAAAACCAATGACACACACACTTGAGGAGGCTGACCGGATGGTCAAAGTATGTGCCGATGCCGGTGTACCGCTCAACTGTGGTGCCATTTCAACGACCCATCCGTCGTTTGCCAAAGCAAAGGAATTGGCTACGAATGGCACAATTGGCAACCTTATCTCCATTGAAACACCGAGGCCTGGCGCGCAACATCAGAGTTGGTCCTACTTTTTGGATAGCCCGCCTGCGTGGGTTATCGGTATTGGCGATGGGGAGCGGCGTGGTACTGGCACTGATGAATTCAGTGGGCCCGGTGGAAGCGACGAATTCGCCGGTCAAGGGATGATAGTTACGGAAACGGAACTGGCAGTTTATTTTCGGCCGGGTGCCCCCCACCTGCGCCTGACTGGCACTGCGGGTGAGATAGTTATTCCCACAATGGCGACCGGATTTAAGCTGTGGCAAGATATCGAAACAGCTGCCGGTGTCAATCGGGTGGAGACACCGTGGCCCGATCCGCAGTTTGTTGGTCCCTACGGTTCAATCTACGGATTGGCGGATGTGATAGATTGCATGGAAGGCAGGCTAGATGAGCCTAAAAACTCTGGCAGAAGGGTCGCTGTAGCGATTGAAGTCGAAATCGCGCTTAAGCAGTCTTCGGCGCAGGGCGGTGTGCGGGTAGATTTGCCGTTGGCAGACAGATCTTTGGGACTCAATTATGACTGGTTCCGGTAGGCTATATGCAGAGAGAGGACGGCTGAATTCAGATGGTGTTTGTGGGTAAATCAGCCGGTTATCGCTCGCGTAGGTATCTGTGGCCAAAGAACGCACCGACACCGATAAGTATCACGGCAATTACAACTTTCACCGACCACAAACGCGGTGTATAAAGGATAGAGATCAGCAGCAAAATCGCCACGAGCAGCACAAGCACAACTGTGTACAACCTCTCAAATTGTTTGGCTTTCTTAGTGTCTTCCGAATTTCCCATCGCGCTTCCTTTCACCAGAGCAAGATAAAGAGTAGATAACAGGCAATGGCAAGGTAAATAATTGCCCACACCCCCGGACGTTGGAACCAGCGTAGACCCGTTTCCGGCACTTCAAAAGGATATTTGGGGCGAATTGGTGCTTCTCGCAATGTTTTTTGCAACCATGTGCCTTCAAGCACTTTCAAACGATTCGCCATCAGCTCTCGGAGATTGACTGTCGCTTCCTGCTGGGAGTACACCAAGCCCTCAATTTCTTCTTCCCTGATGGGACCACGCAACCAATCAATAACCTTTGAAGTAATCAACATGCTCCCTGCTGGTAGTATCAGATTCCATAGATAAGCCCACCAGGTGTTGGTATACCAGACCGGCAGTGCCCATCCCTTCGCGTCCGCTATGATCGCCGAGATGCCGTAGATTAGCCCCACTGCGAGTCCGATGATACCTGTCCCACGATGTACCCGTGTAAAAACCCCCATCAGGATAACCGTCATGAGCGGCACCTGGATCGCTCCAGCCAAGCGTAGATAGAACAGTACCATCCCACCTTTAAGAAACGGCACATACAGAAACCCAAGCAGAATGATAAAAGGAACTGTTATTCTACCCACCCGGGTATAGTGAGCATCGGAACCATTTTTCACGATGAAGCGGGCGTAGATGTCCCGGACAAAAAGACTTGAGATACCAATACCAATAGAATCAAAGGTTGAGTATCCTCCAGCTACCAGTCCGGCTAGCACCAAACCGATTAAGCCTGTGGGAAGATAGCTTTTGAGCATCAGGGGATAGGCTTGATCGCTCATCTCTAACGCAGGGAAGTCTGCCCGTGCTAAAGGACCTAAACTCACGTTAAACCACAGACAGATCGCCGTTGCGACGCTAGCGACCAACGCTGCCATCTTAAAATCCCATTCGGAACGTGCCCCCAAAAATCGGATGGTTTCATATTGATTGATTAGCACATACATCGTTAATACTACAATAAGACCGAAAACGACCAAAAGGGGAGGCACCCCAGGCGGCGAATATCCACCCACATGTAGCAGGGTTTCAGGCAGGTTCGTATCTATGGCAGCAAGTTTTTGATTCAAACCCTTCCAACCGCCAGCTTTTACCCATACCACACCCCAAAGGACAAAGGCTGCAACGATCATGCTAACGCTCTGGAGCGCGTCCGTAACAACTCCCGCTTTTAAGCCGCCCCGGACGATATACAGAACCGCGGTGAACGCAACGGCAACCACAATCAGCCAACTCCAGGCCTTCTCGATATCCGCTACGATATTAAGGACCAGAAAGATTGAAAAAAAGATGTTACCCAACACATTGGTCCGGGATTGAATGTTGATCAGGACGGATAGGAATCGGGCTGCGGGACCGAAACGGAATTCAAGCCACTCCGCATTAGTAAACACTCCGGATCGATACATCGGTACAATGACGAAGAAACTCAGGACAAACCAACCCACGGCAATCCCCAGCCACCACTGGGACAACTGAGAGAGCCCTAGTGTATAGGAACCACCGACAATCGCCACGTAATCGCCACTATCTACTGCGGTCGAGAAAGCGGATAGTCCAACGATCCACCACGGTATAGATTTGGCTGCCAGATACCAGTCAAAACTCTCGTGCTGTCCCCTGAAGACAATGATGCCATATAGGACGATACCACCGTTGATTACTAGGATGAGCAGCCAATCGATTAGGGTCATAAAGGTTTCTCCGTCCTTTGATATTAACAGACAACCGCAGATGCAACCACGTTGGAAACTCGCCGGAGCAAACTCCCATTATCCACCATCTGATTTGTTAAAATCACACATAGCAGCTCCTGTTCAGGATCTGCCCATGCCACCGTGCCGGTTGCGCCGGTGTGGCCAAAGGTTGTCGGGGAGACTAGTCCACCAAAGTAGTTCCACGCTTTTGAACGCGCCAATCCCCAACCCAATCCCCACGGTGCATTCAGCGTTCCATTCTGGTCGGTTGTCATTGCCTTGACCGCAGCCGGGCTGAAGACACGCTTTCCGGCGTACCCGCCGCCATTGAGCATGGTCTGTAGTAGGATAGCGAGATCTGGTCCGGTGCTGTGTATCCCACCCCACGGATTGCCCAAATCACGCCAATAGGGACTATTTGGCCCGAAACGCTGCTGGTCCTCGGTTTCCTCCATAGACGTTCCACACCACACTGTTTCAGGAATCTTAAATCGTCCAAGCCCCAATGCGGTATCCATCATTCCAAGTGACTGGAAGATCTCTGCTTCTTCAAAATCCCGGAGACGCTTTCCTGTAACCCGCTCCACAATCTCTGATGCCAGTAAAATACCTTTACTCTGATAGCTAAAATCTGTATTGGGTGAGTAGAGTAACGGGGTTTGAGCTGCACGACGTACGAACTCGCTTAACGGTGCGTGGGCACGACGTAACTCTGTATTTTCAGGCAGCATATCCGGCATACCCGAAATGTGCGACAGCAGATAGCGGATTCGCACCTTATCACGCTCGCCACCCTGAAACTCTGGCAGGTAGAGGGAGACCGGATCATCGAGGGAGACTTGCCCTTGATCGACCAGCAACATTAAGGCGCAAGCCGTAACCGGTTTGCTAATTGATGCCAGCAGAAAAACGGAATCTGGCTTGACTCGGTGTGAATCCGCGTTAGGTGTCAGATGCCCATAGCCTTTTGAGTGGACGACCGTTTGATTACGCGCCACAGTCAAAGCTGCTGCGGTGATTCGCCGATTAGTAATTTCAGATTGGAGAATGGCTTCCGCCTGCAAGAGCGCGTCCTGTGACATTCCAACATCTGAGGCAGCCCCGATCTTGAGTTTAGTATGGATTGTTGACATAATTTACCCGATGGTTTCCTTTCTTTGAAAGCGGTTAGTATGTTTATATCTGTTGATGGTCGAATATTAGATTAACGCAAGTTGGCACTTTAATCAGCCAAGCGTCAGAGATAGAAACCGAACTATCTGGATTTTCGTGGGGCGGTCGCTTCCCATTTTCCCTTGACAACATAGGCTTCGCACTCACCGGGCCAAGGAGGCATCGTCACCCCAACTGCTGCCAAAGGCTCATGACCAAAGGCTCTGAATTGGAAGTGAGTTCCAAGAGGGGTTGTAATACAGATACCAGAGTGCACCGGGACCACCTCTTCGCTCTGATCTTGCTTCCGCCACATTTCGCCGCAACCGCTTAAGAAAAACCAGATTTCTTCAACGGTCCGGTGGGCAACCGCAGTTGATGTTTCTCCCGGTGCAAGTTCAAAGTGAGCCATCCCACCCCCTGCGAGCTCCAGCAAAACACGGACATTTGAGCCGTCCGGGGCGATAGTATCGGGGGTGTCCGGCAAGCATTTTGTACTAAAATCGGTCATTTTTGCGTTTCCACACACGCTTTGGAGAATGGCTCTCAATCTTGTCTACCCTTTCAGGCTAATACGCATACCTCTCAATGAGTGCCTTGCTCTTGAGCACCCCCGCGTGATCGTCTGTTTGACCTTCGTACTCGATGCCAAAGGGATTGGTATATCCCGTCGCCTTGAAGATTTCCATGACACTTTTGCAGTCGATTTCGTTCGACTCCCCATTTTCATCGAAACTGAGGAATTTCGCATGAGTTGCCCAAGTATAAGGCGCGACCGCTCTTAAGTTCTCTACCTTATCGTCCTCCGGTCTCCAATTGAGGAAATCCGCTAGCACACGGCAATACGCGCTGTCCACCGCTTCCATGACCTGCACGATGTTATCCGGTGAGACTGAAACACCACCATGATTTTCCATCATTACACGGATGTCGGTATCTTCCCCAATAGCCGCGAGTTCCTGAAAACTCTTGATGCACTGCCCAATCTCTGCCTCTGTTGCATCAGCACCGTGGCTGCCACCGCTATTGGCTCGAAAAGCGTTGCAGCCCAGTTTCTGGCAAATACCAAACCATTTCTTGTGATTCTGTACTGCCTGCTTTCGATCATCTTCGTCGAGGGCGGATAGGTTACCGTGACCATCAACCGCAATACTAAGCAACCTTACTCCAGCACTATCAGCTCGGCGACGTAACTCATCAACATATACATCAGAAACCCCACTTTGTGCGGGATTGTCCGAGTCCTCGTATGTAAAGAAGGGACTGTTTAATTCCACTGCATTGATTCCGAATTCATCACGTGAAAGTTGCGGATAATCGAGTAGAGAAAGCGGGGGATCCTGATTTCTGAAACGTCGGTTGATACTCCAACCGGCAAGGGAAATTTCCATAGTTAAACTCCTAATCTATTTTGGGTTTAATTGAATGAAGTTAGCTTATAAAGGGGGCAAGCTGATCCATCGAAATGCCGCCGTACCGTCGGATTTGCGGTGGCGACACGGAAAGATCTAAAACGGTCGAGGCAATCTTAGTCGCTGTCTGTCCACCATCAAGGATTATGCTGACTAGTTCACCCAGTTCGGATCGGACTTCTTCTGCTGAAGTGGCTGGTGGTTCGTCAGATTTGTTTGCACTGGTTGTCGCGATAGCACCGCCAAAACGCTGGAGAAGTGCAAGTGCTAGCGGGTGGTCTGGCATACGGACACCAACTGTACCCCCACCTGCCGTGACTTCAGGCGGCAGTGATTTTGCTTCTACAATCAGCGTCAATCCTCCGGGCCAGAACTGTTCGGCAAGTTGGAAAAAGGTTGGTGGCAGATTTTGAGCAATGTGTTCAACGTCGCCGACGGATCCAACCAAGATTGGAATCGGTTTGTCAATGGGTCTGCCTTTAATCTGATATAGCTTTCGCACGGCTTCCGATTGAAAGGGATCCACACCTACACCGTACACTGTATCGGTTGGAAAAGCCACCACACCACCACCTTTCAAAGTTATGATGGCTTGGTCGATGTGTAAATCATCGGATTGGTTCATAGGATTCAAAGGTTCAAGAACTGAGTTTTAAGATTTTGGACATTAAGTTTTACATTTCACACAATAGATCCAGAAGCAAATGCGTTCAGGTCAAGGGCGTCTCTCAACCCTTCTTGATACTTGTGATAAGCGACTCCGGCAATCATCGCACCGTTGTCAGTGCAGAGTTGAATCGGCGGATAGTAAACTTCCGCACCAATTTCTGCTCCTGCCTCACGCATTGATTCGCGCAGTTGGCTATTCGCTGCGACGCCTCCCGTCAAAGCAATCGCCTTGAGGTTATTCGCTTTCGCTGCTCGGATGGTTTTCCCTACAAGTACATCCACAACCGCTGCCTGAAAACTCGCTGCGATGTCCACAATCGGTGGCAAAGTTCCCGCCACCTTCGCTTTTTCTACAAAAAAACGGACCGCAGTTTTGATTCCACTGAAACTGAATTGATAGTTGTCACGGTCAAGCATCGGGCGTGGAAATTGGATTGCGTTGCGGTCGCCCTCTTTCGCTAAATCATCGATTATCTTACCGCCCGGGAAGCCGAGTCCGAGATATTGGGCGACCTTATCGTACGCTTCACCGGCAGCGTCATCTTGGGTTGTGCCGAGAATCTCATATTTCCAGCCCTCCTGAATCTCCACCAAAAGGGTGTGTCCACCTGAAACGGTGAGACAGACGTGCGGGAAAGGTAACGCTTCATCTTCCATAAAGTTTGCGTAGATATGCCCCTCAATATGGTTAATCCCCAGAAGTGGTAGGTCGTGACAGTATGCCAGCGACTTCGCTGCGGCGACCCCGACAAGGAGTGCGCCAATCAAGCCGGGACGGTTTGTCACGGCAATTGCTTCAAGTTCGTCGAACCTCAAGCCGGCTTCCTCCATCGCTTGATCAACGATATAGTTAATCACTTCGACATGTTTGCGGGAGGCGAGTTCAGGCACAATCCCACCATACTTTGCGTGGAGTTCTATCTGTGAAGCAACGATATTAGATCGGATTTCTCTGCCATCAGTGACGACCGCCGCAGCGGTTTCATCACACGAAGTCTCAATCCCAAGAATGTTCATCTCAATTCCTCATAGTTTCCTAAATATCTATTGGATCGTCTTACAGAGCTTGTTCAAGATTATCATACAACCAGCGAGTTTTCCAAGCAAAATCGGTACTTACACACCACTTTCAACCCGAATTACCCTAGGAGGAACTTTTTACCTGACTAAACCTATTTTATCAATTTTCTGCACTATCTGCTCGTCTTGGGTTGCAGAGATAACGAAAATATAGATTCCAGTAGCGGGCATCTCATTACCCACATTTTTACCATCCCAACGGAATTGACCAGATCCAATTACATTTTGGCGGGTCTCCGCATGAACCAGATCACCAGCGACATTGAAAATTTCCAGTTCGACCACATCAGCCAGCTGGAAATCAGGGATTGTGTAGGAAAAGATTATTTCGTTGTGCCCCGCACGCATTGGATTCGGAAAGGCACGGACCTGCGCCAACTTTAACACTCCAGATCGTGTCTGAACTGCCTTAACAGTCAAGAGATATGAATCCACTTCGCTGAAGCCAAATAGAGATTCGACTGAAATGAAAAATGTATCAGTTCGTTCCGGCTGAAAGACAACCTGTAGCTCAGTTGCTTCAATCCTCTTTGCATCAACAATATGCTGACCGTTTTCGTCGAGTATAGACAGTTGATAATCAACCGTATCGGAAATCGCGGTCAAGGTAGCTACGATTGCTTCTCCTGATATTGCATTAAATCGATAGAGGTCCCGCTTATCTTTTTCATCGGAGATAAAAGACTCATAGGTTTGGTCAAACTCAATAGGAAAAGCATCGGCCAGATTATCATTGGGTTCATAGGTATCTCCAAACGCGACGGATATGCTCATCTCCTGTCCTTCAAAACCGATATTCGTGATAGCGATCTTCGAGATTGTCCCGTCATTTGCGTTGCTGTTAGGGAGGGTTGCAGGGGTAAAAGAGGTTTCGTTATCGTCAGCGGAATACGCCGCGCCATCTGTAACGGTGCGGATATCTATGATATTCGGATTGCTAGGAGAGATACCAAAATGCTTGGGATCGTTTGGATCTTCAAGCCAAACTTGACTCGCAGCGTCAATCGCTCCGGGAGGACGTACCTCTGTTTCATCAATATGCCAGATGAGAATTCCAGATTCGGGCAAACGGGTATCAAACAGTGCCCCTGATTCCCGATAGCGGTTTTCAATGAGGAGGAATTCCGTGGTATCTCCAAATTTGTTGATTTTACCGGGAATATCGATTTTGAAGAGCTTGTTGTCGTGTGGGGGCAATTCAAAACTCGGTATGGACAGCTTGACAATATTTTCCTTAATCTCAACAGGTTGGATCCAACCGAGTCGTCCGTTTTCAGGACGCGCGTCAAAGTCCCATTTCAAGTAACCACTGATGTGACTCGGTTGCAGTCCACTCCCAATCCCATTGATGATTTCACCCTGATAGGGACCAAACTGTCCCATCAATCCCCATTTATGGTCTAGGGGACCGACAAAGTTACCGCCATACACATCGGGTGCGCCAAAATCGTGGAAGAACTCGTGAAAGTAGATGCCAAGGTGGGGGGCATCGAAATTGGGTTCCTCGCCCACTAGAACAGCCGTGCTTACCCGTACACCATCAAATTCTCCGTTGACACCCTGGGTCAAGATTGACCAGATATCATTCATTTCCACGGTCGAGGCTTGGTCATTTCCTGAATGAATAACAAAAACGTGATCAACCACACCATCTCCGTCACGGTCATAAGCAGAAAAATCGACCATATCATCCACCGCTGCACACGCTTCACGAACCAGTTCTTGGGAGCGCCTGACGTTAATCTGACCTTCGCCGTAATAACTCATCGGATTTTGTGCACGAATCCATTGATTACCATCCGGAACGGCTCCTCCCATCGGCCCGGGCTGTATGTCCATCTGTCCGTAAGAAACTTCTCTGTAGTAGGTTTTCAGCGAAACACCTTTGTCTGCGAAGAGGTACTGATCGAACGCTGCCCCCGGTCGCTGACCGGGTTGATCCGAAAAGTCAATCTTTATTGCCAGAACAAACTCGATGCCATCTTCTTGTAAAACGCTCCCCTCACGAACAAAACAACAGCCATCTAACGCATTGCGGAATTGATCCTCACTTGTGGGTGCCTTTGGCGTCCAATCGTTTGTAGCAGGATTGTAATTATAGAAAAGATAGGGGTTCGGCGGTGCGGCTGCGCTAGGTTGTATCAGAAAAAAAAGAAATATGATACCTAACATATAAAATCTGAAATATGCAAATTTGGCTTCCAATCAATACTTCCTTTCTTAAGCGGCTGGCTGCCACGTACAACTACTTCAAATCCATCATCTTAGATCTGTTATAGTTTAACATCCACATCATTCGCTTTGCCCGTAAATTTTCGTGAATTTCATTTCCGGTTTGACAAACGTCTAATAACTCCTTATAATTTCATATCCTTTCTTAACCAAATTGAAGCCCCACATGATACCGCCATGCAGGGGTAGAGCTGGAGATGATTCAGGTTATGGTGAAAATTGGCGATGTAGCATTAGGAGATTTTCCGCTGTTATTAGCCCCAATGGAAGATGTGAGTGATCCACCTTTTCGCGCAGTGTGCAAGGTAGGCGGAGTGGACTTGATGTACACGGAGTTTATCTCTTCTGAGGGGCTTATCCGAAACGCTCGGCAAAGTGTCATGAAACTGGATATCTTTGAATCGGAACGCCCGATAGGCATTCAGATTTTTGGAAGTGATGTTGAGTCAATGAAAGCAGCGGTTGGGATTGCGGAACGGGTGAATCCAGATTTAATTGACATCAATTACGGCTGCCCTGTCAAGAAAGTTACTTGCAAAGGAGCAGGGGCAGGGATATTGCGCGATGTCCCGAAGATGGTTAGGATGACCCGCGAAATAGTCAACTCGACGACTCTGCCCGTCACTGTAAAAACCCGGCTCGGTTGGGATGAAAAGACGCAATACATTGTTGAGGTCGCAGAAAGATTACAAGATGTGGGGATCCAAGCGATTACGATTCATGGGCGGACCCGTGTACAGATGTATAAAGGGAGTGCTGACTGGACACTAATCGGAGAAATTAAAGACAACCCGCGCATGACAATTCCCGTCTTTGGGAATGGGGATGTGGATTCTCCGCAAAAGGCACGCAAGATGCGTCAAGAATACGGCGTTGATGGGATAATGGTTGGACGAGCGGCTATCGGTTACCCATGGATCTTTAGAGAGATTAAACACTATTTTTCGACCGGACAACTGCTTGATCCTCCTTCTATCAAAGAGCGGTTAGGTAGCTTAAAAAAGCATTTAGAACTCTCCATTCAGTGGAAAGGGGCGAGGCATGGCGTTTTAGAGATGAGAAAGCACTATAGAAACTATCTAAAGGGCATCCCAAACGTCAAAGCATATCGGCAACAGTTAGTGACCCTCAAGAGTTATGAAGAGATTGTCGAAGTTATAAATGATGTACAAAGGCACGTTGAATCTATGATGTTCGCCTTTAGTCCTGTTGGACAGGGAGAACAAAAATTCACGAGAGTTTCTTTCTAATGCCAATTTTTGGTTAACGGTAAACATTATTGGCATTATTAGAGTTATCTATAACGAACGTAGCTAATGTGTTATTATTAAACAGAATTGCTCAAGAACTGATCTGGAGGTATTTATATATATAATGTCTGAAAACCGAGACGTAGGTGTGTCAATTGTTCCTATCGGTGGATTAGGGGAGTTCGGCTTAAACATGATGGTGTACCAATATGGTGATGACATCATCGTCGTGGATGCCGGGCTAATGTTCCCGGAAGCCGATATGCCCGGTGTGGATCTGGTTTTTCCAGACCTTACATACCTGCTCGAGAACCGAGATAAAATTAAAGGTATCATCATCACTCATGCACATGAGGATCATGTAGGCGGACTTGCGTTCTTCCTCCGCCAGATTAACGTGCCTATTTATGGCACCAAATTAACGCTTGCTTTCGCTAAAGGGAGGCTACGCGAATATGGTGTCTTAGATATAGCAGAGTTAAACGTCATAAATTACGATGATACGCTGCAGCTGGGCTGCTTCAACCTAGAATTTATTTATGTTGCACACAGTATCCCTGACACTGTTGCGGTTGCCATTCATACTCCCGCCGGAATCGTTGTTCACGCTAGTGATTTTAAGTTCGATCAAACTCCCGTAGACAATCGTTTGACTGAGATTCACAAACTCACTGCGCTCGGCGAGAAGGGTGTTCTGCTGCTCATCTCTGACAGCACCAACGCAGACCGCCCGGGCTTCACCCCATCTGAACGTTCAATCCATCCCGATTTGAATGGAGTATTTCAACGAACAACAGGCGGGCTTTTTCTTGCTACCTTTTCGTCGAGTCTGCATCGCGTCCAACAATTCATAGATCTTGCCGTTGAGCACCACCGTTTAATGGCGGTCTCTGGACGTTCAATGATTAATAACATCCGGACGGCTTCGGAGTTGGGATATTTAGATGTCCCGCACAATCTCCTGATTGATGCGCGTGAAGCGAATCGTTTCGCGCCCCATGAGGTTGTGGTGCTCAGCACCGGCAGTCAGGGTGAGCCGAGATCTGCAATGGCACTCATTGCAAAGGATGACCACGCGTTTCTGCATATTGAGCCGGGGGATACTGTTATGATTTCCGCGAGAATCATCCCCGGCAACGAGCTATCTGTCCGGCACATGATTAACCACCTGCTGCGCCGTGGTGCACATGTCCTACACGAAAGAAATGCCAATATCCACGTGTCGGGGCATGGCGCGCAGGAAGACCTTAAATTGATGATGAACCTTGTTCGTCCTAAGTTCTTTATTCCGGCACACGGTGAATACAGCAATCTGGTGCAACACGCGGAACTTGCCGAGGAGGTTGGAATTTCTTCAGACAATATTACCGTTGCTGAAGACGGCGATTTAATCACTTTGACCCCTGACTTCTGTGGTGTTCGGGGAAAAGTGCAGGCGGGACGTGTACTTGTGGATGGGAAGATTGATATGGGTGTTGAGAACATCGTGGTACATGACCGTCAGGAACTTGCTCAAGATGGTATGGTCATTCCGATTGTCGTCCTTAATAGTAACAGCGGTGAAGTTAGCGCAGGACCTGACATGGTTTCGAGAGGGTTTGTCTACATGGATGAATCTGAAGATTTAATGGACGAAGCCAAAGAGATTGTCATTCACGCGATAAACCATCTGAGCCCGGGGAGCAAGAGTGAAACCGAAACAGTGCAGGAAGAGATTCGGGTAGTTTTGCGGCGGTTTTTCAAAAAGAAAACGGATCGACGCCCGATGGTGCTTCCCGTCGTTATGCGGATTTGATAGCGGTTTGTTAGGCTTGTGATGGATAAGCCAGAAAATATCCACAAAGCTGTTTGAACCGCTAAAATCGCGATGAGCACTAGATAAACTACTACAAATCGAAAATTACCTGCGCCATCCACCGATCATCCGGGGTTTGCTCAACAATTAATTGATGATAGGTGATACTCTTAACCTCTGTGTAGACAACGTGTTTCGTAAAATCCACTGGCTCGCCATAAGCAATCGCTACCAGCCGGGACGGAGCTTCGGAAATCTCCCGAATCTCAACCCGCCGAAAGAAAATTTCTTCGACTTCATGCCGAAAATTTAACTCATCTAGCCACGCCACCATCAGTTCTTCAAGGGATTCCGCCGACACCTCGATTTCAGTTTCTGTCGTGGTGCCAACCGTGCCGAGATCTGCGATAGCCTCAAGTAGCCCTTGCGCTGCGTTAATGAATAGTTCCTCCAGCGTGCCTCCATAAGCGCGGATCCCGATATCGCCGGTATGCTCTAGATATTCGTATCTTTTCATCAACTCATCTCCCTTTGGAAAGCGCTACGACAAATATCCTTCGATCAGAAAATCTGCCCCGATTTGGGCGATTTTTACGTCGCGGAGTTCAAAAGCCTCAGCCAAACGGGCAATTCCTACGCCACCAATGGAACCGGGGGCATCTTTACCACCTATAAGTTTTGGCGCAACAAAGAACATCAGCTTATCAATGATTCCCGCTTGTAGGGCGGCGGCATTGATTTCTCCTCCACCTTCAATCAGCACACTTGTGATTTCCTTTCGCCCAAGCTCTCGCATTAACGCCCTTAAACAGACTCGTCCTTCCTTTTCATCAATGATAAGCACATCGGCACCGGCGGATTTCAAGGCTTCGATTGTTTTTGGGGGTGCACTTTCTGTGGCAGCGATTAGTGTGCCCGCATTGCTGCCTGGATTTAAGACTTTCGCTCCGAGCGGTGTACGACCACGCGAATCAACGACGACGCGAATCGGATCTTCGTTTTGCCTCTCTGGGAGGCGTACAGTCAACGATGGATCGTCTTGAAGCACGGTCCCAACACCGACGAGAATCGCGTCAACCTGAGCACGAACCTCATGCCCCTTCAGCCGCGATGCTTCTGAGGTAATCCACTGGGATTCGCCTGAAGCGGTAGCGATCTTGCCGTCTAGGCTGATTGCGGATTTGAGAATGACAAAGGGAGATTGAGTAGCGATGTATTTGATGAACACTTCGTTAAGTTGCCGTGATTCCTCTTCACAGATGCCCACCTGAACAGGTATTCCCGCTTCCTCAAGCTGACGGATGCCGTTGCCAGCAACCCGTGGGTTCGGATCTTTCATCGCGACGAAAACGTCCCCTAGCTTCGCACGAATGACCGATTCGGTGCAGGGCGGCGTCCGTCCCCAATGACAACACGGCTCCAGCGTGACGTACATTGTCGCGCCCTCCGCAAGTCCTTTGGCTTGATTCAGCGCGTGAATCTCCGCGTGGGCATCCCCGGCCTTTTGGTGATAACCTTCGCCGACGATTTCACCCTCCCGGACAATCACTGCGCCGACCAGCGGATTCGGGCTGGTGCGCCCACGTGCCTTCGATGCTAACGCCAAGGCGTGTTTCATAAATTTTTGATCCGTTGTTGACCATTGGCTGTGCTTAGACAAGGAGGTCTCCATCAATTTTTCATCGGGGCTAAAGTATTTCCGCTACAATCGACCATTTTATAATTATATCATGACCCATTTTACAAAGCAAAAGGAACAAGAAAGGCTCAGGAGAATTTATTACGCATATAGCTACTCAGAAATGGTATAATTTCAACATGACGTCCCGGTTAATCGAGGGAGAAACCTCACCATTTTTAGGTGAAGAAATCTGGTGGCAACGGATTAAGTAAGGTTGTGTTATCTATTCAGATTAGGAGTTACGCACCTCAGTTTGTAGTTGCCCGATTCATCGGGCATTGAGATGAATCGCCGAGCTACAACTGATTCTCCCCCGCTTGTCCGAGAGGATCCCGTGACCGGGGCGGGGGAGTTAGAGGGGATCGGAACGGAGACTCTGAGCGTTCAACTGCGTAAGTTCTACAGATATGCGGTTGATAAAGCGTTATGAAAATAAAATTACTTGAATCAATGCCACATTTGGTCGCAGCAAAGGTTAAGGGGCTTCTCTCCACGGCAGAGGAGGAGTTGATCCGTGTGTCCACCGACCTGACTCCGGAAGGGAAGTTTGGAACACAATGGGTAATTGTTACGGACAAACGAGTCTTGATTGTCCCAACGACGGGGCTTGACGGCGTTGCTGATGTACCCATTGAAGAGTTGACCCTTGTACAGACCGAAGCCCTCGTTGGTGGAGGCTGCTTGAGCATTGAACGGAAAGGCAAGCCAACGGTTACGGTCCCGTACTCCAGTTCTCTCGCAGAAAAGTTTTCTGAAGTCACACGAGGAATTGAACAACTCCGTAAGGGAGAACCATTCTTAATCAATACGCAACTTGACCGCACACGATGCGAAAAATGTGGTAAGCTGCTCCCCGAAAAAAACGGCATCTGTCCTGCCTGTATACGGCGGCTTGCGACATTGCAGCGTATTGCCAGCTATCTGAAGCCCTACAAAAGACACGCCCTCCTCTTAGCGGTTGTTTCCCTGATACAGGTGGGTACAGCAGTGATTCCTCCAATGCTCACCCGACAAATAGTGGATGGTGTCCTCGTTCCAAAAGAAGGAAACACCGATAGCATGTCCGAACGATTGACGCTGCTCGGTTTACTCGTACTTGCTATGGTCGGTATACGTGTGTTCAACTGGGGACTGGAATGGGCACACGGTTGGACGGTGAGCTGGTTGGGAGCGCGTATGACTGCTGATATCCGAAACCGGCTTTATCAGCAACTCGAATTGCTTTCGCTGCAATTCTATGACAAACGGCAGGTCGGTGCGGTTATGTCCCGCGTGACCAGAGATGCCGGCAGGTTACAGGAGTTTTTGGTAGAAGGACTGCCCTACTTAATCATTAACGTATTAACGATTATCGGTATTTTAGGCATTCTGTTTTGGATGCATTGGCTGTTGGCACTGCTTATTCTTGTCCCCATCCCGTTTATGATAGGGTGGGGTGTTATCTTCTGGAAACGGATGCGATTCTACTTCAACAAATGGGATCAGGCTTGGTCAGATGTCATGGCAACGGTGAATGAAACTTTATCCGGTATTCGTGTGGTCAAAGCCTTTGCTCAAGAAGCAAGGGAAATTGCCGCGTTTGGGATTCGGAATAAGAAGATCCGGCAACTCGCTATCCGGACAGAGATTAACTGGGGGATCTTCTTCGCCACAACAACCCTCTTGACCAGCTTTGGAATACTAATTGTGTGGTTTTTCGGTGGGCAAGAGGTTATCAGAGATGCACTGACACTAGGAACTCTGTTAGCGTTCTATGCTTACATGTGGATGCTCTATGAACCCATAGAGTGGTTTGGACAAGTTAATAACTGGATGACACGGGCATTCACCGGTGCCGAGCGCATTTTCGAGGTCATTGACACCCCCGCCGAAGCATACAAAGACCCCGATGCGCATCCAATATCGAATATCAGGGGAGAGGTTAGTTTCAAAGATGTCACATTCGGTTATGATAAGAGCAAGCCCGTTCTGCACGAGATTAACCTCGATGTTGCGCCCGGTGAGATGGTAGGGCTTGTAGGCAGATCGGGGGTTGGCAAGACGACTACCGTGAATTTGATCTGTCGATTCTACGATGTTGATCAAGGAATAATTGAAGTTGATGGCGTGCCCATTCAGAAAATTCGCCTTGAGGATTTGCGGAGTCAAATCGGCATCGTGCCGCAGGAGCCATTCCTGTTCAGCGGCACTGTTGCAGAGAATATCAGCTACGGCAAACCCGGCGCAAGTTTTGAGGAGATTATGGAAGCGGCTATCGCAGCAAATGCTCACAACTTTATTGTAGGTAAATCCGACGGCTATGATGCCCAAGTCGGAGAGCGAGGCGGAGAATTGTCGGGAGGCGAAAAACAACGCGTCGCTATCGCCCGCGCTATCCTCCACGACCCCAAAATTCTCATCCTTGATGAAGCGACTTCGTCGGTAGATGTGGAAACGGAGAAACACATTCAGGAAGCCATTGCTAGGTTGACTCAAGGGCGTACCACGTTCGCAATTGCCCATCGCTTATCAACACTGCGGAATGCGGACCGGCTGGTCATACTCGAAGGGGGACGTATTGTTGAGATAGGAACTCATAACGAATTAATGGAGAAAAAAGGGGTTCTTTACGAACTGGTGCAGCTGCAACAGCAGACCTCAGAGATTATTGCGGTTAAAGAGTAATCGATGATGTGGATTGCTGAACCTGCGTCAAAATCCTAATCAGAACAAGGAGCGAGAAATGGCGAAATATCGAGGCGCAGTCATAGGACTCGGGTGGATGGGGATGCTCTACGATTTGGCACAACGCATGGGCGTGTGGCAGGTCGACGATATTGACCGTCCCACACCCGAATTAGACATCCACCGCAAGTTCTACTACCACGATCGACATTTGCCGAGAAAGTCAATGCCGAGCAGCTACGCGGAGGCACTGTCAGACCGACCGGAAATAGAATTGGTCGCCGCTGCCGAGCGTGACCGGAAACGGCTCGCAGCTTTCGGGGAACGCTACGGTGTACAAGCCTTATACACCGATGCTATGGAGATGCTGCGACAGGAACAGCCCGATATCGTCGCCATTTCCACCAATACCAAGGGGCGGGCTGACCTGACCTGTTACGCCGTGGCGTGTGGTGCAAAAGGCATTGTCACAGAAAAACCGATGGCTTACACCCTTGAGGAGGCAGATCGCATGGTAAAAACGTGTGCCGATGCCGGTGTGTCTCTCTGCTGCGGTGCCATTTCGACCAGCCATCCCTCGTTTGGCGCAGCCAAAGATTTGATAACAGGTGGTACGATCGGGGAGGTGCTTTCCATTGAAGCAGAGTCGGATAAAAATCTGTCCCAACACCAAAATTGGTCGTATTTTGTTGATAGTAAACCCGCTTGGGTCATAGGCTTGGGAGACCTGCCTAAGCGTGAGTCGGGCAGTAACGAGTTCCGTGGTCAGGGCATGATGGTCACCGACACGGATCTTGTCGTGCACTTTAGGAAGGGTGCCCCAGCGGTACGCATCACTGGCACGGAGGGCGAACTTTTTCATCCAGAGCATTACTCCGACTGGACTCTGTTTCAGGATGTGGACACCCCCGCTGGGCGGCACCGGATAGA
This sequence comes from Candidatus Poribacteria bacterium, assembly GCA_965222435.1. Taxonomy (GTDB): domain Bacteria; phylum Poribacteria; class WGA-4E; order WGA-4E; family PCPOR2b; genus PCPOR2b. Next base: position 4,824,756 of record OZ244950.1, read on the forward strand.
GATGCCGTGGCCCGGACCTAAGATGCTGGTCGGCGGTGGTTCTATCAACGGGCTAGCGGATGTTATGGACTGTTTAGCGGGCAAACTTGACGAACCAAAGAATTCCGGCAGACGGGTTGCTGTCGCACTCGAAGTCGAAATTGCCATAAAGTTGTCTTCAGCTCAGGGCGGTCAACGGATTGACCTCCCGATAGAAGATCGTTCCTTGGGGCTTGAGTACGACTGGCACAGATAAGGAACAAAGTTTTGATTTTGAGAAGACTGGCACTCAAAACTGTTTTTATGTTTATAGCAATTTTCTGGGTTGTGCCTCCACAAAGTCTTGCCAAAGCCGGGAAATGGAGCCAGAAGGCGGATATGCCAACCGCAAGATTTGCGCTATCTACCAGCACAGTAGGCGGAAAGATTTATGCCATTGGGGGGAGAGTGGGGAATACGCTTCTATCTAAGACGGAAGAATATAATCCTCTGACAGACAGATGGACTAAGAAAGCGGACATGCCAACCCGACGGGAGGGATTTTCCACGAGTTCGGTGGCTGATAAGATTTATGCTATCGGTGGCGGGAACCTCGGCGGAATGCTTGCTGTCGTCGAAGCGTATGATCCGGCAACAAACACTTGGACACGGAAAGCGGATATGCCCACACGAAGATGGGGGCTATCAACCAGTGTCGTCAACGGGAAAATTTTCGCCGTTGGGGGCGATAAGATTGGGTTAACGACGGTGGAGGTATATGATCCAGCGACGAACACTTGGATGGGGAAAGCAGATATGCCCACTCCAAGATGGGGACTGTCAGCTAGTGTCGTCAACGGAAAGATTTATGCCATTGGTGGAACACCAAACGGTCTTGAAAGCCTTCGCACCGTCGAAGTTTACGACCCGACGACAGATACTTGGGCGGAGCAGGCAGATATGCCCACGTCACGATGGGGATTATCAACCAGTGCCGTCAACGGAAAGATTTATGCCGTTGGGGGAACGCAAAATGGTCGTGATGGCCTTCGGAGCGTTGAAGTCTACGACCCAGTGACGGATACTTGGACGAAAGCACCGAACATGCCTACCCCCAGAGGAAACCTCGCTACTAGCACTGTCAACGGTAAGGTTTATGCCATCGGAGGCTCACAGGGATTACTGCGGCGAGCACTTTCAACCGTGGAAGCGTATGATACAGGACTGCCGCCTCAAAGCGTCCAATTGAAAGGAAAAATCACTACGATATGGGGCAAACTGAAAGTTGAGAAATGATACAAGCCAGCAACCCATCTGTTATCCGGCGTGAATTAAACCTGACAGGTATTGGTAAGCATCGGCGACGTACCGGGGAAGGTTTTCTGGATCTTCAACTTCTAATTCAACGGCAAGTGGACCGCTGTAGTCGATTGCGCGAAGCTCATAGAGCAAGCCCGGCATATCGATTTCTCCCGCTCCGATCGGAACGGATTGGTGACCGACGTGGTCTTTCACATGGACGTTGTAAATGCGGTCAGGGTACTTGCGGATGAGCCCTTTCCAATCCACGCCTGCCTCATGAAAATGTCCCGTATCAATCGTAATGCCGATCTGTTTTGTGGTGATATGTGCGAAGATTTCCTCGTAATCTGCTTCATTCTGAAATTGAGATCCCGTATGCGGTTCCAGTGCCACTTTTACAGGCAGGTCAGAAATCGCTTTAACAAGTTTATCGAGACCAGCGAGCGTGTGTTTCAAACCGTCAGTTTGCCGCTTCCCTCCTGAAAACACAAGCAGCGGACACTTTAGTTTGACGGCCGCCTGAGCGTTGAGCAATAAATCTTCGACACAACTTTCTGCTGCCTCAACGGAATCGGTAGAAATCGCTGACGCGTAAACCTCCGTCAGTCCTTTCAGCCCCACTTCGGCTGCCTGACGCTGAAGACTTGCCGTATCCAACCATCGGATAAGTCCAGGCGTCCAAGTAATCGGTCCCGCCAATCCCCAATAGGTATACCCCGCTTTCGGTGCGTGCTTGAGTGTTTCCGAAATTTCATCCAAAGGTGGATTACGCAACGCACATGTGGTACAAGATAGAATTATTTCACTCATAAGTCCTCCTTGAATCAATTAAGTTTATGCTGAAATTCTGATTTTGATTTGCCTATTCACCTATTCTTGAAGTCGCTGATTTCCGTTGACACCATCTGACAAATCTGTATAATATTCAGCGATAAATATGCTAAAATCACTGAACCAATCTCAATGGAAACAAGGTTAAAACAGCAAAAACATGAAACAGGCGAAAGCATTCGCACCCGGCAATCTCTCTTGCGTATTCAAGATTATCCCTCACCCAGAAGCAACCAAGATGCACTCGCTCGGCATGGGATTTACCATTACAGAAGGCGTTGTTGTAACGGTTTCCCACGATGATAGGCAGACCACTGTCCGATTTAACGACAGCGAGATCCATTTTCCTACCGTTGTATCAGTTGTCCAAAAATTGACACCCCAGCCAATGAAGGTAGAAATTGATTCTCCCTTACCGCTTGGATGTGGGTTCGGATTGAGTGGAGCAGCTTCGCTCGCTACGACGTATGCACTCAATGTCTTACTAGGACTGGGCAAATCTGAGGAAGAATTGGCGATGATTGCTCACGTGGCTGAAGTGGAAAATCGAACAGGGTTGGGAGATGTCTGCGCCCAATACCACGGTGGTTGTCTCGTTAAATTGAAGATAGGTGATCCTCTCGCTGCGGAACGCCTGCCAATTCCAGCGCAACCCATCTACTACCGATATTTCAGTTCTATCCAGACGAAAACCATCCTCGAAAGCACCGAGCGAAGAGAGCGCATTAACAGAGCAGCAGATGAAACATTGCAGGCTTTAGAAAAACTGACGAAATCGGACACTGTTGACTTTAACGCCTGTATTCGATTGTCCAAACAGTTCTCCCTCAATAGTGGGTTGTTAGAAGATGAGCGTGTACAAGAGACCATCCGCGAGATCGAGGAAGCAGGCGGGGTTGCGTCAATGATTATGCTGGGAAATGCCGTATTTAGCACCCATCCCTTTGAAGGCGCGACCGAAACAACACTCTCTGAAGGCGAAAAAGGGAGGCTATTATGAGCGATGTTCCTGAGAGCCATCCTCGGTACGTATCGTTGAGGTTGCGAGATACCATTGTCGCCGGTGTGGAGAGTGGAGTGACCTCTATCCACGGCCTAATGGCACATGGTCGCGGCGAAGCCTTCGACTACCTCATCGGCGAAAAAACACAACCCTTCGCCATAGATGCAATCCGTGCCGGGGCAGCCACTCTTCTGCTCGCCGAACATCCCGTAATCTCCGTCAATGGCAATGTTGCGGCACTGACACCGAGCGAATTAGTGGTGTTCTCAAATACCCTCAAAGCCCCGTTGGAGGTGAACATCTTCCATACCTCGAAAGAACGGGAGGGTGCGATACAGGCGCATCTCGAAAAACATGGGGCGGTTCATGTGTTAATGCCCACAACGGACGCACAACTGTCGTTTATTGACTCAAACCGAAAGTTCGTCCATCCAGAAGGTATCCTTCTCGCTGATGTGGTATTCGTTCCTCTTGAAGATGGCGACCGCTGCGAAGCGTTACAGAAAATGGGTAAAACAGTGGTGACGGTTGACCTCAACCCGATGTCACGAACCGCTAAGGGGGCGGGTGTGACTATTGTGGACAATGTGGTGCGGGCTTTGCCGCTGCTAATTCAGGAAGTTCAAATGTTGCAAAAAGCATCTCCCACTGTGTTAAGGGAAATAATCTCCGAATACAGCAACGATAAGACCCTGCAAGCGGCAGTCCAATGGATTTGTCGAGAGCGATAATCCCTAGGCTCCGCCAACTTCTTCATTTGCTCGCTTGACAAGTGCGTTCATGTAGGCGATGGTGTAGGCTGTCCCGCTCCGATCTCCCACCATAGACGGGACGTGGTCTGGAATCGCAACGCCCTTGAAGTTCACTTCACGCATCACCTTCATCACTTGGTACATGTCCTGATAACCGTTGTCCACAAAGGTCTCGACAAAGTGTGGCAGCGGTTGGTCTACATTGCGGAAGTGCACCTTGAAGACCTTGCCCCATTCACCGAAAAAGCGCATAGATTCTAGGACATCCTTACCCATCAACTCGCCCCCCTCTAACCAACATCCGACACAGAGACACATTCCAACGTTGGGACTATCAGCGATTTCAAACGCTCGTTTGTAGCCTTCAAAACTGCTGAAGATACAGCGGGGAATGCCCGCTAGTCTTGGTACAGGGGGGTCATCGGGATGGATGCCAATTATCACCCCGGCTTCTTCCGCTACCGGCGCGGCTTCCTTGATGAAATGGGTGTAGTTATCCCAGATCTCCTGTTCCGAATATTCGCGTCCATGTGAGAGTGGCATTTGATAAGTTTTTTCCCGCCAATGTCCTTCTTGCGCCTTGTCTAGGTCAAATCCCCTCGCACTCGCGCCACCACGGGTTGTTTCGCGTTCTGTGCTCCAGATGCCGTTGCCCATGTGGGCGTAGGTGGTGTAGGGGATTCCGGCGCGACCAAGGTCGCGAATATATCGTTTGTATTGCTCGATCTTCTCGTCGCGGTTGGGCAAGTTCAGCACAATCGCATCCTGATTGTGGACATCGCTGTTGCCGAAACCGTAGATTTTTAATCCTGCGTTCTCAAAAATCTCCCGCCGACTCATAAAATAGTCGTAATTAGCGTGTTCGCCATCTGTCCAGAGCACCACATACTCAACCCCCATCTGCTTGGTGAATTGCAGATCCTCCTCGGTCGGTTCGGGGGACATCTGCGCTGTTACTTTGATACCCGGTTCGATATTGTCCATTGGGTGTTTTGCCATGATTACATTTTCCTATATTTGAGATGTGAAGTGAAAAACTGTCAGTGCGCTATTGTAGCAGAAAGCAAAAACAGCGTCAATACCGATTGAGATTTTCGTTGCTGTGCTTCAATCAGTATTCTGGAGAGGCACCAAACGCAGCGCATTTTGATAAAAGATCTTGTTCGCCATCTCGATGGGAAGTTCAAGTTCTTGCAGAAACAGCTGCAGGACTTGACCGTGTTGATCGCGACCAAAAAGTAAACGGTTCGCATAGCGGGCGAGAAACTCCTGTGCGTGTCCTATGTCTCGCTGCAATGCACCCAGTCCAGATCCCGCAGACAGATCTGCCCAGAGATTGGGATAGGTATCGAGAAGTCGCTGCACCTGACCGCCGGACTTAATCGGTCCACGCGGGTATGTCGCCGGATCTCTGTCAGCATCGCCGCTGATATACCGCCAGAAACCGGGGGCATGGCCGATGAAAACCGTTTCGGGGCACGCCTGCAAGGTCCGCTCCAAAGGGCCCGCGCCACCGCCATACCAGTATGTTTGGTAAACTTGCTTACCATTCCCGTCCGGCAGATAAGGAACGTCCAAGTGTAATACCACCGGACACTTGAGTTCACCAGCTTTGTGGAATAGTTCTAATGCGCGTGGGTCGTCCAACAACATGCGATAGCTCCACTCTCCGCAGACCCGCACCCCGTGCATGTGATAGGCGGCTTCAAAAAGTGCCGGGGCATCCCCTTCGGAAGGACATGGACAATACCCGGCGATAAAGCGATCCGGATATCGATCTCGCGCATTCAGCAGTTCATTTAACGTAGCACCCGCATGTGTGCCATCCGGTCGGACATTGCAGGGATTAAAGGCACGGCAGCTTCCCGTCGCATCCTCCGCCGGTGGTAGATACCAAGTCAGCAGCCAAGTTACGTCAATCCCAAATTCATCCATTTCGGCAACAACGCCGGCAGGATTGAGCCCGTGATAGTATGCGTGTTGGTGTGAGTCGATAATCATATTGTCCTCCGTCCATTCTTGTTCAGGGCTGGAATAGCATAAATACCTGTATTGCATCACTTTTTTTGTTGTTCTAAAAAACAACCTATGCTAAGATGGTAGCATAGCTGGAGTGAACTACCACCAAATTTTTCCCACCGGTCCCTACTTCCATGGAGATTGGTCCTTTAGGAAACAATCATGAGAATACTGATCCATTTTTCCTTCGACGAAGCGCAGATCGAAACCTTCCAACAGATTGCACATAAATACGGTGACCACGAAGTTTGCCACGCCACTAGCGAGGAGGAAGCCCTCCAGTTTGCATCAGAGACAGAGGTCATATTGGGGCTTTTTCTACCCTCGGTTTGTGCGGCTGCCTCGAACCTACGCTGGATTCAGTCCAACAGTGCAGGCATGGATAACTTTCTGTTTCCAGAAATCATCGAAAGAGATGATGTAACAGTTACCAACATGGCAGGACTCTATGCAAGCCAAGGTGGTGAACACGCATGGGCGTTGCTCCTATCCCTAGCGCGAGGTATCCCGCATGTTATGGGAGATGAAGGACGCCGGGCATGGCAGATGCCAGTAGTTGAACTGACCGGCAGCACACTTGGTATCATCGGTTTGGGTGGCTTTGGCATGGAGATGGTGCAGCGGGCTCGCGGTTACGATATGACTATCTTGGCTGTCGATCCGGTGCGCCAAGACAAACCGGACGAGGTGACTGAACTAAAACCTGCAACGCGGGAAAACCTGCACGACTTACTTAGACGTTCCGACTCGGTCATGCTCGCTTGCCCCAAAACCCCGGAAACCTACCATCTGATTGGGCGTGAAGAGCTCGCTGCTATGAAGCAGACTGCCTACTTGGTCAACGTCACTCGCGGCGGCATTATTGACGAAGATGCTCTCGTTGACGCACTGCAGAATGGCGAAATTGCTGGTGCCGGCTTAGACGTGACCGAAATTGAACCGCCCCCGCCGGAGAGCCCACTCTGGGATGCCCCTAACCTAATTATCACCCCACACCGCGCCGGTTCCTCCCAACATCGTCCGCGCAAGACTTTTGAATTTTTCAGCGCGAACTTGGAACGCTACTTGAAAGGGGAACAACTGCGAAACGTCGTCGGTAAGAGGCGCGGATTCTAATTGTCACTTATTTTAACAGAACCTCAAAAGCGAATCAATATCCATTCAGAAAAGTCGCTGCATCCTTTTGACAGACTTGCGATATGGTGCTATAATCGCAGCTATTAATGATGTCCTCAACCACGGAAATAAACGCATCGAACCAAAAGACTGGAGGTTACAAAATGAAGGGACAAAAAATCTTTTGTCCGTCACCGGTGGTTCAAGGGTTGGTTATACTGGTTTTTGTGCTAGGGTGCGGTTTCAATGCCTTTGCGCAAGACGCAACCACAACCGAAGACACTCGATGGTTTGACCCCGGCAAAACATGGATTTTCCTCGCCGTGCTCCTGTACTCAGCTACCGTGGTCTACTGTATCTACCATGCTCGGAGCGGAAAGGAATTGTTTATCCGGCGCATCCCCGGACTTGAAGCGGTAGACGAGGCAATTGGTCGAGCAACGGAGATGGGACGTTCGATTATGTATATCTTGGGTTTAGGAGGTGTCAGCAACGTCGCAACCATCGCAAGCATGAACATCCTCAGCCAAGTAGCGCAAAAGACGGCGGACTACGAAACGCCGCTGCGAGTCCCGTGCAACGACCCGATTGTGATGAATGTGGTTCGGGAGATGGTGAGGACCGCTTATCTCAATGAAGGGCGACCTGACGCCTACAATGAGGAAAATATTTTCTTCCTGACCGAAAGCCAGTTCGCCTACGCTGCGGGTGTTGATGGGATGATGGTGCGAGAACAGCCGGCGGCGGTTTTCCTGCAAGGTTCGTTTTTCGCCGAATCGTTGATTTTGGCGGAAACTGGCAATTCCATCGGAGCGATCCAGATCGCCGGAACCGACAAGGAGCACCAGCTGCCGTTCTTTATCGCTGCGTGTGACTATACACTAATCGGCGAAGAATTATACGCTGCTAGCGCGTATCTGTCTCGCGAACCGATGTTGCTAGGCAGCCTCAAGGGTCAGGATTACGGCAAGGTGATGATTTTTGGTGCTATCGTGATTGGCGTTATTCTCGAACTCTTCGGGATTACTTGGATGACGACCGTCTTCCAGCGAGTCAAGTAGCGTTTTACGTTTCACGCTTCAGGAGGTTTTATGAGACGACAAGTTCCGTTAGTCCTTTGTTTCGCATTTGGCATTGTGATGGCACTCACTGAATTTAGCCCGCACCCATTTTCTCAAGGGCTTAACAAGGAGATCATCGATTGGGCACTGGTTATCGGTCCATTCGCGCTTGTACTGGCTATCGCAACCCTTGTGCAGACTCACTGGGTCCGCATCCGTCGGCGTAGTGAATATTGGAGATACAGTTTTTTGGTCTTCATTGGAATTATTGTTATGATTGTGATTGGTATTCCGTTTGGCCAACGGCATCCGGCGTTTGTGTGGATGTTTGACAATGTCCAAGTACCAATGGATGCAACGATGTTTTCACTCCTCGCTTTTTTTATCGCGTCCGCTGCCTACCGTGCCTTTCGTGCTCGTACCCTTGAGGCGACCCTGCTACTCGCTGCGGCACTGATTGTCATGATTGGGAATGCACCTGTTGGAGACCTCATCTGGAATGCCGTAATGCCATTTGGAGATTATTTCCCATCTTCCGCACGGCAGTGGATTTTAGATAATCCGAATCTCTCCGCACGACGGGGGATTATCCTCGGCATCAGTCTCGGTGTCATCTCTCAGTCAATCCGTATTATCTTGGGGATTGAACGTTCTTATCTCGGAGGCGTAGAAGGAGATTAAAAAATGATCGCAAAACTAATGAGCATTGATCGGCGAATTGTCTTTATTTTGGTCGCGTTGGCGGTGATTATTCCCTCCCTGCTGTCAGTCAGTTTTCCTATTACTGTTTCGCAACCGACGCGCAGCGCCTACGACTATATTGAAGCCTTGCCCGCCGGTTCAATCCTTATGATTGGATTTAACTACGGTCCCTCATCGCTAGCAGAACTCCACCCAATGGCAAAAGCGGTGATACACCACTGTTTTCGGAAAAAGATTCGGATTATTGGTATGACGCTTCTGGCGGAAGGGGCAACATTGGGAGACGGAATGCTGAAAACGGTCGCCGACGAAGCCGGGGCGGTTTACGGTGAAGATTACGTTTATCTCGGTTTCCGACCAGGGGCAACGCAGGTGCTCCTCGGAATGGGTACGGCGATCGATTCTGTTTTTGAAGCCGATTATGCCGAAAAACCGCTCGCTGAAATTCCCATGATGGCGGATATCAAAAATTATGAGCAGATTGACCTAGTTCTCGATTTGGCATCGGGGAGCTCGACGGAATGGTGGATTACTTACACAAACACAAGGTATAACCAACAGATTGCTGCGGGGGTGACAGGTGTGATTGTGTCGCAGATGTACCCGTACTTACAGACAGGGCAGCTAATCGGCTTGATGCCCGGACTCTTAGGTGCTGCGGAGTATGAAAAGCTGATCGACAGACCGGCGAAGGGGACTGAAGGCATGAGCATTCAATCCTTCGCACATCTGCTAGTTGTCGGACTCGTCATTCTGGGTAATATCGCCTTCTTTATCCAACGACGTCAAGCTGAATAAAACAGGAGGGGTCATACATGGAGTTGGTTGGCATTTGGGTGGCTGCACTACTTACACTCTGCATCTATAGTTTTCTCTATCGAGATAATCCGTTTTACCGATTTGCGGAACACCTTTTTGTGGGTATCTCAGTGGGCTACGGTATCGTACTTACATTCCACCAAGGCTTGATTCCATTCGCATGGGACCCACTTCGGGATGCTTTCACGAAGCAACAGTGGATTGGTTTAGTGAAGATTATTCCGATCTGTATTGGTGTCTTATTCTTCGCTCGTCTTTTCCCGACGTACGGTTGGCTGATCCGCTATCCAATCGCTATCCTCATCGGGGTGGGGTCCGGCTTGGCAATCCCCAATGTGATGCGGGCGGACATCTTTCAACAGGTGCACGGCACATTAACTCCGTTTGCACAAATTCATGCAGGCGAGTTAGATCCGTTTCAAATCTTTGGTGCCATTCTCATGTTGATTGGTGTCATATCAACGTTGACCTATTTCTTCTTTTCGGTCGAGCATCGGGGCGTTGTCGGTGGCGTTTCAAAGATTGGTATCGTCTTTCTGATGATTGGGTTCGGTTCAGCATTCGGTAACACAGTGATGGGGCGTGTGTCTCTCCTCATTCAACGGGTTGATTTCCTACTACACGATTGGTTACATCTAATTTAGCCCCTGGTAGACGGCGCATGGCATAACAGGAGAAATAGATGGGCGTTAGAACTGGCATTGTCGGGCTTCAGAGCGTTTATTGGCCCAACGCCTTCGCGAACTGTTTGAGTGTTATTTCCCATGCCGAACTTGTCGCGTGCGCTGATCTAGGCTACGACCCGAATCTGATATTCATCTCCCTTGGAAAAACACCGACGGAATATACCGCAGCGTACGATCTCCAATTGTATCATGACCCAGTAGAGATGATTCAAAGGGAGGGGTTGGACGCTGTTTGCATCTGTGCGAAGAATACCGAAGCGGTCCGTCTTGTCGAACAGGTAGCCCCTTTGGGCGTTGATATCTACATCGCCAAGCCGATGGCAACAACCGTTGAGGCAGCAGAACGCATCGTGAAAGCAGTGCGGACGCACGGGGTGATTGCGACCTCCGGCACAACGGAGCGTTTCGACGGAGGTATCCGCGAAGCATATCAGCAGTTCAAAAGCGGCGCGATTGGAGATCTGATTTCAATTCGAGCGTTGCACCAACACGGAAACATTAACAGTTTTCCAAGCGACGATTGGTATTGGGAGGAGGCACAAGGGGGACCGGAACTATCCCTAATTTGGTATGCCGCCGATGTGGTTAGATGGTTTGCCGGTTCAGAAGTGACAAGGGTTTACGCCGAATATGACAACTACCTTTCAGATCCTTCGCCTTTTATGGACAACGGCAAAATTATCCTGAGATTCGAGAATCGGGTCATGGGGTCAATCGACATCTATTTTTCCGTCGCAGGTTTTCGGTTTCCCACCTATGAAGTTGAGCTAGTAGGCACGGCGGGTGCGATTCGGACGCAGCAAAGCGTTTACGAGGGAACGCTTTTCACGAAAGACGGGGTCAGCAATTTTTATCGCATCCAAAATAACAACCTGCTCGACGAAATTGCCCATTGGGTGGAGTGTTGTCAGAACAAAAAAGATCCGGATTTGACGATTGAGGATGCCCAGCGCGTGATTGAGTTATGTCTCGCCTGTCGCCAGTCCGCACAGACGCATACGCCGGTTGCCCTTCCTTTTGGTTAATGGAGAAACAATTATGAGTCCGCTATTTCGCATTGACGCGCCTTCACAAGAGAATCTCGAAGATTTCCACAGGGACGGCTATGTTGCCATACCAGAAGTTTTTACGGAGGAGGCACTTTCAAATTTGACCGATGAGGCGCTCAATATGGATGGTGCCCGTGAATATCTCCGCGCTTTAGACGACGAACAGGGCAGACAGACTAGACCAAGCACATACTTTGTTAGACCATGGAACGACAGGGGACCGTGGGCTGACCGACTTATCGATGCACCGCTTGTCACGGCACTGCTCCAAGCCACAATTGGCCCCGATTATCATTTCTGCCATTCTGCGCTGAATATCGCCCCCCGCGGTGCAAACCGGGTTGTTTTTCATCAGGACCACCACCATTGGCGTCACGCCAACCCTATTAATCTTGCTGAGAGAGATAAGTGGTACATCCAGATACTCTACTATCCTAATGGGTTCACACGTGGAGACAGAAGCCTCTCGGTTATTCCGGGGAGCCATCGGGTTCCGCCAACGGAAGGTGTTACGCCGGAAAGGCTGCTGGCGGGAGAATTTGATGATGTTGCGGGGCGTAAGCTGGCGGCGAGGCACCTAGAACTGCCACCGGGAAGTATGGTTTATCTTAACGCTCGAATGTTTCACGGTGTTGAACCGAAACCGCTGGACTCTCCGCAGCCGTTTAGACTTTTCCTGATTGATATTTTCAAGGAGGCAGGACCGCCGCATCGCTACACGCAAGAAATTCCGCCCGAATGGATTGAACGCGCGGGACCCGCCCGGAAAAAGATGTTCTTGCGCGAAGCCTACACGCCGGAGTGTTGGATTAGCTAATTCCGAAGGTAAGGGTAAATGTTACATTTCTGCTACTGTAAAGAAATCAATGGCTTCCAACTGCGCTCGTAACTCGTCCCGTTTCCCCTCAGCGAAAGGAACGTGGGGCAGACGCGGTTGTCCACAATCAAAACCCAACATTCGCATCACCTCTTTGAGCGCGCCAAAGAAACCGAATGAAAACAGCACACCTGTCACTTGGTTGGCGCGAACTTGTAAATGTTGTCCTTGAGCGATGTCCCCTCTCTTGTAACTGTCGTGTATTTCACGATAGATTCCGGGGATATAATTGAGCGTTGAACCGATGTTACCACACGCGCCCTGCATCGCGGCGTAAATACACTGTTCATCCATACCCGAAAAAATACTCCAGTCATCCCCTCGCAATTCCACTATCTCTCTAAATTCGTACATATTGGGGCCCGTGTATTTCGCACCGGCAACGGTAGGGATGTCCATCAACTGCCGCATCAGCGCAACAGCGTCTGTGGGACCACCAAATATGTAAGCCAGCAGCGGTATGCTAGGAGCAGCGGCACCCACCCGCGCAAAGTAGGCATACAAACTCTCGCTGTTCTGAAACATTGGTGGGATAACACTACTTATCCCTGCAGCCCCTACCTCCTGTGCATGTTCTGCCAATTGGACAGCGTCGTCTACAATCATACTACCGATATGTGCAATGACTGGTACGCGCCCATTTACTTGGTCAACCACGATTTCGGTGACCAGTTCGCGCTCCTCTGGGACCATGAAAAGCCCTTCTCCTGTGCCACCACAGACATAAAATCCCCCAACCCCTTTATCGACCAAATACTCCACGAGCTCCCGTAACACCCCTACATTCACTTTATCTTCATCTGTGAAGGGTGTGACCAAAGCGGGCCATGCACCGTTAAAGCTGAACATAGACTCCCTCCGTTTTTGACCATGACATCAATTAGAAATTTCCCCATGAAACCCACACCGTAATCAGTCTGTCCGGTGCGTCGATATCCCTTTGGAATTCTCAAGAGCATCAATCCAAAGCCGGGACCATTCATCATAATTATGCAAAACATTCGCAGGATTGCTTGGAGAGCGCACGATGAATGCCGGGTAAGCTGTTCTACCTGTGTGATGCCCGGTGGTCTGGTAACGCAGATCCAGAGACCAACGGCACCTATCCGAGACATTGGGAATTGAACGATGTGGGGTGAATTTATTCAACAGAACCACATCTCCCTTATAACAGACAAGATCCATAGGTTCGACCGATGGTAGCACTTCGGGCCGGATTGTAACAGTTGCTGCCTCCTCTTTGAAGTGACTCAGATAGCCATGGTTGAAGACACCGGGAAGTGCTTGCATACATCCCGTTTCGACCGTCGCATCTCCCAAAGGCAGCCAGCAGGTTACGATGTTTGATACTTCAGCTTCCGGCATCATCACGCCGGCATCTTGGTGCCAAGGAACGACGTGGAATGATGGTCCGGTGCCTCCCTCATAAGCTGTCGGTGGCTTAGTCCGCGCATGTTGAATGGGATTGCAGGTGATTTCTGAGCCAACGAGTGATTCTACTGTATCAAGCAAATCCTTATTATGTAGAAACTCAAACATCGCCTGACCGCGAGATGTACTGATGTCAAGTCCATCACCAGCCTCTTTGCACTGCTTAAAAAGGAGTCCAAAGCGTTTGTCGAAGGGAGCGTCAGGATACAGTTTCTGAATTTTCCCTGCACCCCGTAGTTCACACGCACGTTTATCAACCCAAGCCTCAAGCTCGTCAATCACAGGATCTAACTCAGATTCATGTAGGGCATTCTTGACGATTAACACTCCATTCGTCTTAAATTCTTCAATTTGTTCGTCTGTCAACTTCATCTAATTGTTCCTTATCTTTTCTTGATATTAACCTAAACCGTTAGAGGCATACATCAATTCAAAGGACAAGCAGCAGGATATCCGGGTGTTTTTTCGTATTGCTGGCTTCACGCTTAAAATGCCTGCCCTAGCTGCAGGTAAAAGAGGGGTTTAAATTCCCTCATTAATGGCACTCCGATATCGACACGGGCAGGTCCGAGGGGAGTGTCTAGGCGCACACCGGAGCCTATTGCCACACGCGGGAGGACATCCTTAATATCCGAAAATTTATTCCAGACGTTGCCTGTGTCCAAAAATAGGGCACCACCGATGAATCTATAGATTGGAACACGGAGCTCCGTGTTCAAAATGAATAACACATCCCCACGATGATTGCCGAATTCATCTTCCGGTCCAAGTCCCCGTTCCGGGTATCCCCTGACTGTGTTTGATCCACCAGCATAGAAACGCTCAAAGGAGATAATCTCCCGTTCACGGTTTCCTCTTAGCCCTTTTTCATATCCGAAGCGTACTGCACCAGCAAGAACAGTATCCCCCCGAAGCTGCCGATAGTAGCGATGGTCGGTTGTAAATTTGAAAAAACTAGTTTTCCCTTTGAGGAATCCGCCTGCATACTCAATCGCAGCTTCATTGAACCAACCCTTTTTCGGGTTCAGGAAATGATCTCGGCTGTCTCGATGGAACTCAATCCCGAGACTACTCACTGTGGTCTGAATTTTAGGTGGGTCTTCACGATCACGTAGATCTTGAGATTTGTACTGTAATGCAAGATTGCCAAATTGCCCAAGTCGTTTCGCAAGGTTTGCCGTTCCACCCCGCGCCCGTATATCTTCGTACTCCTCCAGATTATCGTTGAACAGGCGAAAAGTTCCTATTGTAGGTCCAATAAGCTTATCGAGGGGTGCCAGTTTGAACCACGGTTCAATCAACGTTATTTCATACAAATTGCCTCTTGTACCCTTACTGACTTTCCCACTGATTTTCATGTTACGTTTGAACAGGTTGTTATGGGCGATTCCCAATGTTCCACGAATACCCTCAGAGGAAATATATCCGCCACTGACGCTGATTGCTCCGGGTTTTTTTACTGTAACGTTCACATTAACATCAATAATCTCCGTATTTTCAATATAATCAGATGCCTTAATTTCAACTTCTTTAAAAAGACCTGCGGTCAATAAACGTCGTCGAGATTCCGCCAATAATCGTTCTTCGTTAAACACAGTTCCTTCAACCAAGCCAAGATTTTCAAATTCTCGCTGCAAAACATGCAGTTTAACTTGTCCTCCTCCATCAAAATAGAATTCGCCGAATTTGGCTTGAAT
Organism: Candidatus Poribacteria bacterium; assembly: GCA_965222435.1. Classification (GTDB taxonomy): domain Bacteria; phylum Poribacteria; class WGA-4E; order WGA-4E; family PCPOR2b; genus PCPOR2b. The sequence goes on from OZ244950.1 coordinate 4,840,059, forward strand.
TCCCTCAGAAATCTTATAGATAAGCGTACGCGTCTCTGGGTAATAGTCACGGCTGATACGTGCATAAATATACCCTTTCCGGTTATAAAGGGATTCGAGATAGCGTTCATCAGCGCTCACTCTATCCGTGCTGTAAGGCGATCCTGGTTTTGCGTTCAGTTCTGTATATAGCTGCGTTTTTTCAAAAATTGTAACCCCCTCGATCAAAACACGATCTATGAGTTTCTGTACCCCTTCATTGATTTTTATGTGCAAAATGAGTCGATTATCTTTATTAATTTCTGGCTTATCAGGCGTAACCCGAACATCTGGATAACCTTCATTTTTATAAAAGAGTTCCAATGCACGCCTGTCTATTTCAAGTATTGCTGGGTTATAAATTCCTTTGGAAAACAACCATCCAAATCCAGGGACTACAAATCGACTACGAGGTTGGGTTTCCATCAGATCTAGCAAAATGGCATCCGCAAATCCTGTGTTCCCCTCAAAATTGATATGCCGAATGAGTAGGGCTTGGCCCAACTGAATCTCGAAATAGATAACCACTTCTTGACCCGATTTTTCCTCTCTCCTATGGCTCACTTTCGGCTCGTAATACCCTTTCGCTTGATAGATTTGAAGAATTTGTTGGTCTGTACTTTTAAGAATCGTCTCCGAAAAGTTACCCCGTTTGAACAGAGTCAGTTTTTGCTCAAGTTCCGATTCATCAATACCATCGCCAACAAATTTGATTTCGATCTTTTTCCCCTCAATAATTTCGTAGTTAAGGGCAATTGTACTAGTTGTATCATTGTAATCCCGGTGAGGTATGATTTTTACAGTCAGATACTTATTTTTCCGGTATAATTCTCGAATGCGGTTGGCATCGGCATCAACAGATTGCTTCTGATAGATTTCACCTCCTTCGCTTTTAATGGTTTTTTCTAACTTCTCAATATCAATTGATTTAACGCCTTCAAATCGGATGTCCTGAATAAGCGCTCGGTTACCCTCGTCTATATTGTATAACAAATCAACCTGATGTAAGGAGTGAGGATCGGCAGAAGGGGTTAGATGAATTTTTGTCTGAAAATATCCGTAATCTTTGTATAAATTCAGAATTCTACGCCGATCGTCTTCCGCAATCTCAATGGAATATTCCTTTTTTGGACGAGAGACTACCACGCCAAGTAGCAGGCTTTCATTTAGACTGTTCCCCTTAAACTCGATCTTCCCAATTCGTATTTTGCTGATGAGATCGAACATCAATCGCACTCCATTTGGTCTAAGTATCTCAATTGCTGTAACCTGAGAAAAGAGACCAGTTGTATAGATCCCTTCAATGCTTTTGCGGATCTGATAAGGCGACACCGGATTTCCAATTTGAACCCGTGTCTTACGCTTCACATCCGCATACAGTGACCCCGAATTACGAATTTCACCATCCAGCCTATAGTAGATTTCAATAACGGGGGGACTTTCAGGTTGGCTCCAAGCCGAATTGAGGAAGATAGCTGAGAAGATAAATATCACATGAAGCGATAAGGGAAAAAGGTGGGACATGAAAGATGGAATACAGAGGCGTTGATTTGTCGGTTTATGAATTCGCTGATTTGTCCATTTACCCATTCGTATATTCTCACCTCCTTCCTTTCTTTGCAACTTAGTTGACAAGGTAGGAGTTGCACCGTTGAGCATCCAAACTCCAGGATTCCGGGGTATCAGATTCCTTATGCTTCCCGCGAAATGGCAATTGCACGTGGATTTGGGACCGGTGGGTTACAGACCACGCTTCCCTTCATTGAGGCAGACGACACGCTCAAGGTTATTGATCAAGGAAGCGACGCCTCAGCGAACGCTGTCAACATCGGAATTCTGCGGCAAAAACCTGTTCGGGCGTTCAACTCACGATAAATTTGGAAGAAGCGACAGCGACCCAGATTTGGCAACCATTGTTTTTCACTCCATTTCGGAAAGGAGCTGCCTCAACTCTCCCTTAACCATCTCATGCGTCTCGGTCTGTTTTAGGTATTGATCAAGGTCGTATATCAACTGCGGATCGACCAATGCAGTCACTTTAACTTGCTGCATTAGTGGCTCTTTCCGAAGCAATTGAAGAATGCGTAGTCGATCTTCTGCGTTCGTAATTTTGCCAGAAATCAACGCTTTAATAAGCCGGCTGGCTAATCCTTTTGTCAATTTCTGTTCCGCATGAATACGCAGTGCTTCAGAAGCTGCCTGTTTTGCAATATTATCGGCTGTACCTGTGAGGACTTCGGTGAGGGGTACGACTGCCTGTGCATCTGGTTGATCTTGAACCGCTTGCACCGCATAGGCAACGACCTGATCATCGGCGTCCCGAAGTGCTTTAAGGACTTTGTTTACCGGATAATCGTTAAGATGTATCATCGCCCGTGCCGAGGCACGACGTACGTTCACATCATCATCGTCCAATCCTTTAATAATTGCCATCGAATATTCATGCTTTCCGAGCCTGTAGAGAGTGACACTGATTTCCATCTTCAGTCCGGCATCCTCAATATTGTTGTAGATTATCTCCAAATCCTTAAGTCCCTGTGGTTCACCGATCCGCCCGACAAGGCGTACGAGCGCAACTCGCACAGCCGTTGATGTGTCAGCGTTCCGAATGGAGTCAACCATTAAGCCAAGACCATCACTTCCAATTTTATACATCATCTCTACGATGTTACCATGCAGGTTTAGAAATTCAGATTGACCTAAGGCAGCAATCAAGGCAGGCAGTGCGTCTACACCTTTGTCGACGACCACTTGCATCGCATCTTTCTGAAGGCGAGAACGTTTAACCAAAACTTGAAGGAGGTATTCAATTTCGTCATTTCCTAACGCAGCTAACCGCTGTGTACGTTCATTTTCAAACTCAGTTTCCAATCCTTGTCCTTTTGCAGCTCCTGTTGAGAGGCCGTGTGTGTATGCGAGGACTAACAAAGCGCGAGGCGGGGCCTTGTCTAGCTCATCTATTTCAGCTTGTTTCAGATGCTTAACTGAGTCAACTGCAAGCCCTGAATTTAGCAGTTGTTGCCGTCCAACTTTCAAGGAATCAATTTGCTGCTTCGGTTCGCATCCAATTAGCAAGATCAACAATGCTAGTCCGGCACAAAGCGTCGTCCTGAGTGAAATGAAGGATTTTTGAATCGTTGCAATCGAGAGATCTTTCGCCCCAATCAAGAGGTTTGTTTCTTTACCATTCAAGATGAGAGCAGGGTAATCTGCTTGAGGAGTAGCAGGCGTGGTTATTACATGTTTCTTCATAAAATTTTGTTCTCCTGATTTCTTATAGTTTCTTTATGGTGACGATATAGCACTGACATCACCATAAAGTATATAGGTAATCTGACCCTAAAGATGCGGGTAACTGTTCAAAGATAAGGTAAGGAAAAAGTTATTGTAACAGGGAGATGTTACAAGATTATGATAATTTTGTTAGGTTTTTGTATCATGGATATCTATCAGCAACTATTTAGTAGAAAGCACTTTACGTTGTGATTCAGCCAATACGATGCGGGTTCAGAGGTACTATCTAAAACCGCCGTTCTAGCTTGAGGTCTACGCCGTATTTTCCGCGCTCATTCCGTTCTCCTTTGATATAAAAGTGTCGCTTAATTTGATATTCAACCTCAATGCGAGGTTCTGTATGAAGTTGGAAGGTAGAAGAGTAAGTCAACGAAAGGCGTTTTGAGAATTCTTTCGTCAAAAGGAACCGCGACTGTTCAAAATTGTCTGGACTCAAATCGAAATGGGTTTTGCTAAAGCCCGTTGCTTTTGCAAGTCGGTTACCTAGATACCCTTGAACGAGATCGGCCGGCGTATAGGCTTCAGAATCAAGCAGATCAACTCCACCGAAAGTTAAAATAGAAAGGATTTGGGGGTGGGTCAAATCGTATTCTTCGCCGGTACCTTTTCTGAGAACTTCCGCTTGAAACACCGGATTATGTTTATCCTTGAGGTAACCATTCAAGTGCATTTCAACTCTGAGATCTCTCGTATGGCTTTCCCCGTCTGTAGTTGGAACTTGGACGCTCCGAATTGGTTCAACCGTCTCAGCGGTAATTTCATACCACGGGTTAAATTCCAGCGCATTTTTGTTCTCTACATACGAGCCCTCCTGAATCTCAAATTGATGACCTCCAGAGAGGGACAATTCACCTTTTAACAGATCCACGCGTCCACTAAAAATAGGTTTTTGAATCGGTCCAACGAGTTTACCGTTGATCGACGTTTCGATCTCAATTTCTCCGAAATCTGTGAAAACTTCTTCCAAATTTGATTCCACCAAAAAATTGTTTGGGGCAATGATATCAAGATCTAATTGGAGATCGCGCACGATGGGGTAATCAAACCAGACCTCAAACTGTACCTCTGCCGTCTTATCAACCAAATCCTGAACTAACTGCTTCCAGTCTTGCTCGTATCGACCTCCCCTGACACGAACCGAACCCCTTAACGGTGGAAGTTTGAGATTTCCATCTATCGTGATATCCCCTTTCATCTGTAAATTGACGCTCTGACACTCAAGCTGGTAAAATCCGGGCTTCCTAAACGTGGTTCCTTCGCTCAATTCTGCGACGAGATCTACATGTTGCACATCGAACCAGTTAGATTGTATCACACCGTTAATCTCAAAGGTGCCATCATTCATATCTCCTGTAATACGCTGGATATTCACACCTTTCTCGGTCAAATTGAGATGCGCTGTTCCATTTGCTAAACTGATGTGTGAGTTCGGTAGCTCAAACGCAAACCCTTTCAAATTTGTAGATCCTTTAAGCATGGGTGAATCAAATTGACCGCCAAGCGTGGCATTAACGACACCCATGCCTTCAGTAAAAGCAAATTGAGGGAAAATAAGGGATAAGAATTCTAAATCTTCGATAGCTATATCTAATCCACCCTCAATATCCTCTGGCAACAGTTCTGCTTTGAACTCTAATAAAGACAGATGAAATGGAACTAACGCAGACAGGGCGGCACGATTTTTCCCAACAGACAGATGGGCATCGCCGCCTTGTTTACCACTAATTCGGATCTTTCGATCCTCGTACGCGATATTACCGGTAAATTGGTCAATCTCTGCTTGGTTTATCCGCAGTTCTGGGGTTTCCCATGTAAAGGAAATCTTCGGTTCCGCATCCGTTCCGCGTATATCGAGCGAGGAGTTAAGGGAACCACGAACGGCGTAAGCTTCAGGGAGGAACCCCGAAATAAAGCCGAGATCCAGATTCTTCATTTCAACATGAAAGAGCAATTTTTCCCCAAGTTCCCAACTTCCGAATCCTATCACCCGAAAGCGTTTTGCTTCGTCTACCGTTGGCTTTTGATCTTCCAAGCTAAATCCTTCTTCCAATCTGAGTTTCTGGTTTGCAAGTTGGATTTCAATTGGTCTGGGGTTACGGATCTTATAGCCTAAGCCTTCGATCAGAATATTCTGAATATTTAGCTGACCTGTTACACATTTAATCATATTTGGTGGGTTGAATGGTTTAATGAATTGTGGAACCCATGCAGTTTCGCCGGGGATAAGAAACTGATTTATTGGGATTTTCAAACTGGCTTCCGCCGTAATATACCCATTCAAAACTTCCTCCGTCTCAATTGCTTCGGGATTTAAAAACCTTGACACGGTAGGATTAAGAAACCGTGACTGATCCCCGATAAAATCAGCAATTCTTGCTTTATGGGCTCTGAATCGACTAATCTCAAAATCAGTTGCGATGATCCCATCCAACGCGCAGTTAATTTCCGCTGTATACTCTCCTTGACCTACCTGAAAACTGAGTGTGGTGATACGAATTTGCCCCTTATCCGCCTGCAATTCAAACGTCCCGTTTGAAATCGATGTATCAAAATTTGCCAACTTCAGCGTACCCTGTTGAGCCGAAAATGTTCCTTGCGGATAAGGTGACGCCGTTGTTCCTTGTATTCTGAGATCTATGTCAGCAATACCATCGGCATGTTCAACCAACGGATGAAGCAGTAAGCCTAGGGGTGCCAAGGAAATTTGTTGTCCTCGGAGTTTCAAGTCAATGGGCAGATCTAGGAATCGGTCCTCTAGGGATAGCGGTTGAAAGGCAAGATCAATTGGAATCGTGCCAGACATTTCCAACTGTTTGCTTACCCCAACAATCCGTTGTGTATTCTCGATGAAAAGCAATTTTTCCTGATAGTCTGCCCTTCCATTGTCCTTAAGATCGGCATTTCCAACATGACCGTTTGACTCCCATTCGGCGGTTATGATTGGATTCGTAAGATTACCACGAACACCGATTTGGCTCGTTAGAAAACCATCGAACTGCAGGAAAGATTGATTGAGCAGTGTCAGAGTTATCGCCGGCACTAGTACGCCGTAGGGCAGCCGATCTAATCCTAAACTGAGATCCATATTTCCATCAAGGTCGATGGTGCCTGCGGCGTTGAGCCAGGCGGTTTTTCCTTCACCTAATTGGATTGGCGCAAGTGTGAGTTTCCTGTCTACGAAGTGAAACCAAATCTCATCAATATTCCTCATCTCACGACTGCTTACCTTGATGTGTAGATCATTGCACATGAGGGTTGCCGACATTTGGTCGGGATGATAGCCATTGCCCTGTAGGTCAAGCACTATATTAGCTTGACTTTCTATACTGTAGAATTCACGTTTCATTATGTAATTCAGAGGCGTGACGAGATTTACGTCTACCCCATTGACGTGCAGTTGAAACCGGACTAAATTGTTTTGTTCCAAAACGTCTATAATTGAAGTCAGGGGTAAGCCTTTGTCCGTTTTGGGTAAACTCCAAACTCCTGATGCCTGATACTGCCCACCGTCGAACTGCCAGTCCACTGATTTCAGATTCACTGTGATTAAGTCAGGTGATGCTTTCTGTCCAGCTGAGATCTGAAGCGCGACTTTCAAGTCTTCAATAGGTTGGGGCAAATCCAAGAGTTGCATTGTCTTTTGTGTCGCATCAATTGAAGCGGTCAATTCCGGTTGAGCCAGATCGCCAGTAATCTGCGCCTCCAGATCGAACAGGATTAAATGATTATTCAGATAATCCGGCAAGTTCTGAAAATCGCGAGAATCTAGCCTAAAATTTGGGCATGAAGCATGGAGGTTGAGACGTGAAGATGGAAAAGCCTCAAGGTCAACCTGTAGATTCCCCCGCACTTCAATAGGATTGTCAAGTAAGAGCAGATCGAAAGACTCAACGTTAAGGCTTCCATCCTTATACACGAGACCGCCCACAGCTTCACGAATTGGGATCTGCCCAATGGGTGTTTGAAGCACCAGATCTGGAATGTTCCAATTGAGTTCTAACTGTGGTGCTTCATAAGTCCCACCCCCCGTGAATTTGTAGCTGACATTTCCTGAGAGGAGCGGTGGTAGTCCCAATAGGTACGATAGTCCCTCAAGCGGGAACCCATCGGACTCCATGGTAAAACCGAATGTATTGGCAGTCTTTGAACCCCGATCGGATTGGGGGGCATCTATCCCGCTCTGAATGGGGAAAGTACCTACCGCATTCAGGAATGGGCTGCCATCCCGTCTATCAGCAAGCACCAAGGATTGAACATGCCACAAGTTATCCACAAAGGAAACGCGGATCGGGGCGGGATTAGTCAGCTGACGTCCATTAACATCGAGCGCAGTCTTGGACAGGAACATCTGGAACTTAAATTTCGATAAATCTTCCAGCATCCCTTCAATCTCAACGTTGCCATCAGCTGTGCCTGTGAAATAGTCTGCTACATTAAAGATTCGTAGGAATGGAAGCAGATCGACTCCCATACCATCAACAACAATCTGATAGGGGAGGCCTTCAATTGATTCCAAAACTCCGCGAATCTGACAGGCATCATTAAAGCCCACGCCTTCAAAATTCAGCGCATTGTTGCTGTAGATGCCAGTTATGTAAACGTCCTCTAGTGGATTGCCTGCGTAAGTAACATTTGAGAACTCAAAGGTTACATCTACAAGGGGATCCGCCGCGTTTGCTTGACCCTTGGCTGTTACGACTAAATCGGCATCCAACAAGAAATCGATCATTCCGCGTGCAATCGCAATCTCTGCCAATCGCATTGACTCACTTTGAAAGTCAATTACATAGTCTTGATTAGGGTCAATCTGTGCGTTGAGGACACCTTTTTGACCACGGGTTAACAACTCAAAATCTGGGATTTTCACGACATAATTCTCAATCTCTAGCGGCAGCGTTAACGGGTCAAGCGATAGATCCCATGCTTTGCCGTTCTCAATCTGAAGCGTGCCACGACCATTAAGCCGCGCTAAAGTTCCGTCTAGCACCAACTCACCTGTCGCAATTCCTTCTATTGGATAATCATCTCCTGCTAGTCTCACATAGTCTGCGATCTGGAGCGGTTGGGCACGCACCTTAAGATCGATAGAAGTATCCCCGTCAATACGGGCAACTCCATCGGCAATCAATTCGCTCTCCCCTTTAACAAGGCGTATCGAGTTCAGAAGAACCTTATTCTCCGCATAATGAAAATCCGTTGTCAGCACGCCGATTGGTACATCATACAACGTTGCTTCTGGAACCTTGAGGAGACCTTGCAACGAATAAAATGGGGTATTCCCTACACCACCGGCACTACTTTTTCCGGTAAGGGTGCCTTCACCAGCAAGGTCTGGCATTTGTAAGATTTGCGAGAGTTTACCTATATCAATTTTCGTAATACGCAGATCCATATCGTGCGGACCGGCTAATCCGGATTTTCCATTGATTTCGATTTGCGCATCGTCAAGGTTCGCCGTAATCGACAGATGTTCGTCGTTAAGCTGGCAGTGCGCTGCTGAAAGGCGAATTGGCACTCCATTTAAACTCGCATCGTCCAGTTGCAAATCTCCATCAAGATTGATCTTGCGGAGGTCTGAACCGTTACCACTAAATTGGACTTTACCATTCAAATCCGCCTTAACATCCAAAAAACTTTGGGGAAAATCTATAATTGGTAGTAGTTGCTCTGCCCGAAGGGAGTTAAGTTGTATCCAACCTTTGTAGGCTAGGCGTTGCGAATCCTCTTGTTGGGGTTGGAGGTTAATTTCTGCCGCCCCTGTCAGCTTGCCGGAAGCGAGCAGGGCATCAATATTGGTAACTCGGACGCTACGAGGTGTGAACTCGGCTTGGAGAGTGAGATTTTCAAATTGGAGTGCATTTAACTGGACAGAGGGAAAGCTAATTCCAATGCTGCCGACAATTTCCGAAACTGGACCACTGGCTTCCACGTCCACTTCTGCGACCCCTTCTATTTCCGCTGGAGTGGATAGTATCTTTTGTACGTCACGGAGGTCAAGGGTCATTTGGGCTTGTGTCTTGACCTGTGGAGATTGTTTGCCGAGATTGTTTGCCTCACCAGCGACAGTCAGAAGGGAATTTCCTAACGTCAAGCGCAACGAGTGCAATGCACCTTGATTCTTCTGCACCTCAAATTCAGTCCTGAATTCATCAATTTGCGTCTCAACACCGTTCAGTTCAAAACGTCCATCTCGCACTTCCAAATGACTGCGGTACTTCCAGTTGCTTAGAGGACCGTCAACGCGACTACGACTGTAAATACCGCCGATTGCAACTTTGAGGAAACCGCTTTCATCTTCAAAATTGATGATGCCATCTTCAATACTGATATCTTCGATATTGATATCAGAGATTAGCAGTTGAACCGGAAATTTCGCGCCTGTCTCCGATTCGTCTTTCGGAATTAGCTTGGCTAAATCGATAGTTCCGTCTGCCCTCATGCGCGTATTAACCTGGGGCTGGTTAAAATGCAATTGAGTGATGAGGAATTTCCTCTGCGCCAAACTCCATAATCTATATCTTATCCGGATTTCGTCTAGAGCAATTAGAGGAGGATTTTCTGGGCTCGCATCTGCGACTTTAATCCCTTTGATATTCAAGCCGGTGAACACATTTCCTGAAATCGTATCAATGGTGACTGAGTATTTTAACCGCTTTTGGAGTTCAGACTCTAGCACTAGGCGAACCCGATTAAGTACATAGGCAGAACGCAAAAACAAAAAGCCTCCCAGGATCAAAATCACTCCAAGACAGGCAAATAGGATTAAGCGTTTGTTTCGTCTGCGCATAGAATTTATCTCAATCTTTTTATGTTTGAACGGTTTCAACCGCATAAAACTCCAAAAGTACCAGTTGCGGTTCGCTCCAATTTATATCATAGCAAATTTGAATGTAAACGTCAGTAAAATATAGAAAAAATCGGGGGAGGATTCAGATTTAACGCAGTGGATGCTTCAGTTGGCAGCGTGCACTTCAAAGTTAAGAGCTGAGCCGTATAATGGCAGGAGAGAGGAGTAGCATATTTTTAATATACGGTGTTACTAAATTCAAGCTATTTCTAAAATGTTGGATATTTGCATTATCGATTGAAAACTACAGATTTTCGTCAAATTATAGGATTTGAAAACGGATTCAAGCACTTAGGACCTATTGTTGTTAAGTGTTGTTAACGACAACTGCTGGTCTGGGTTCTGATACAACCACATCTCCATGTTCTTTTTAACATCAGCCCACTCATTGTCCAATATTGAATACCAAGCAGTGTCTCGATTTCGACCTTTTACGATCATGTGCTGTCTAAAAACACCTTCAAACTGAAAACCGAGACGTATAGCAGCTAATCGAGACCGCTCATTCAGGGAATCGCATTTCCACTCAACTCGACGGTATTTCAGTCTATCAAATGCCTCGCAGAGCATTAGATAGACTGACTCCGTATTTACGTTTGATCTTTGAACATCAAGTGAATACCAAATGTGTCCAAGTTCGAGTCGTCGCATATCAGAAATGATGTTTAGAAAACTCACCATCCCCACCCGAAGCTTCGATTCGCGATGGTGTACCGCAAAGAAGAGTGGATCTTTCGATTTTGCTCCAACTTCAAGCCACCGTCGCATGCCGTGTACGCTGTCAAAGGGCCCGTAACTCATGTAAGTCCATATCTGCTCTTTCGTATCTGAGCCGTGGGTGCACCTGTAGAGTTCTTCAACATCAACTTGTGGATTGATTGGTGACAGTACAATAAACTTACCCTCGTAGTCCGTCTGTTGAGGTACACCAACATGAGCAAGCGATTTTATAGCAGTTCCAAGTGGGGCAGATAAACGCACCATAGTCATCCTACTCCCAATCGGCTAGCCCTGATTTTGCATTTGGAAACAGACAAATCCCTCATTAAACTCAAGGAGACAACTTGAGTTTACCCGAAAGATAAACTTCTACACATATGCACTACCATACCGCATCTCGCACGGTTAGGTGGTAAACGACCTTACCCAATCGATGGTTAAAGCTAGATATTTGCCGTTCTGGCTGTCATTTCCAGCGTCTCGCATCAATTCACACAGATCTGAGAGTATCGCGAAGATCTCAATCGTTCAAAAAAACTTTTAATCTCTTAAACCATTTAGTAACATACTGAGCTCTTCCTTTACCATATCATTCTGCTCCTCGTTCTTAAAGTAGAGAAAGAGCTCATATTCGATATTATCATCGTGCGCTTTTGGAGCATTTTTAATCTGCGCTACAAGCGCATCTTTTTTAAGGACTAGGACAATCCGTATCCGATCCTGTGGTTCACTTACTTTCGACAACGCCTTAATGAGCCGCCGCGCTATCCCTTTTCCAAAATCTTGTCCACCATGAACGATTAAAGCTCTTGCTGCTGCTTCTTTCGCACTTTCATCTGTATCATTTGTAACAATTTCAATGAGTCGATCGATGGCGTTTTCAGTTGGATATTTTTCAAGCGTTTGACCCACATACACACGCACCTGCACATCAGGGTCGTTGAGAGCACTGACAAGCTCATCCGCTGGGGGATTGTCAAGTCGCAACATCGCTTGCGCAGCTGCACGACGAACCGTAATATCGTTATCACTTAACCCAGTGATAATTTGCGTCCGATACTCTTGCTTGCCAAGGTTATAAAGCGCAATGTTGATTTCCATCTTCAATCCTGGGGCACTTCCGCTTTGGATTGCTTCTAGAGCGGGAATTGCACGCGAATCATTTATCCGTCCAATCAATTGTGTCAGGATCATTTTAATTTCTGTAGAGGTATTGGAATCATTGAGCGCAGCCGTCATCTGGTCTACACCTTTGGAACCGATTTGATACAGCATTTCAATTAAATCAGGTCGAAGGACCAAATATCTTCTTATACCGAGATATTCGATCAATATGGGGACAGCATCTGTTCCTTTATCGACCAAGATCTGTATCGTTGCGTCTTGTGTGCGATGTCGTTCAGCGAGCAGTTGAAGTATTCTCTTCATTTCAACATTGCTTAATTCTTCAATTCTTACACTTCGCGCCTGCTTGTATTCGGCTTCAAGCCCCGGGATCTCAACTTCTTGAGTTTTAGCGTCTCCGGTAGCGATGGCATGTGAGTAGGCAACCAGTAATAAGGCTCGTGGCTCCACTTTTTCGGCTGGGGTTTTGGCTTCTTCAGTTTCCGCCCTTTTTAGGTGCTCAACGGCTTCGATTGATAAACCGGCACCGAGCAGCTTATTTCTGCCAACTTCCAGTTGTGTAATCGGTTGATCTGGAGTACACCCGACACTAATAGCCAAAATAAAAAACATCAGTAGGGTTAAAAACTTTTTCATATCTAACTCTTTTTCTCCTCTTTTAAGTTTAAGAGATTGTATTGGGTAGAACGTCTCGTTAGCGCATGTGTATTTTGCGTAGAATCTAAGTTTACAAAATATTCGTTCTTCTGTCAAGGGAATTATCAGCAAAAATTTCAGCGTTAGTAACTGATAGCTGAACTCGGCGATCATGATAGGTGAGGTTCTTGATTTCATTTGCCTTTTGTCATACGGTGTGCTACAATACGATCTTATGTTAAGCTTGAAAATTCAGCAGGAGTTGATGGATGCGCGTTGAGAACAATAATCGTTGTTTTGCATGTGGTAAGGAAAACCCTTTTGGGCTGCAAGTTCATCCAGATATCGCCCCCGATGGAACACGAGTCAAGATTGAGTGTACACCCCCCGGTCATTTTCAAGGCTGGGCAAACGTAATCCACGGTGGAATCTTGAGTACACTCCTCGATGAAGCAATTACCTATGTGGGTATTGCCAGCTTTGATGGACCTGCGGTAACAGCGCAACTTGAGATCCGATTCAAGAAACCAGCGATGGCAGGCGATAAATTGATTGTTACAGCCAATCGAGTTAAAATGGGCAAGCGTCTTATTGAGGTTGAAGCACACATTGATTTAGAAGATGGCGGACGAGTTGTCGAAGGAAGCGGAAAGGTGATGAAAGTTGCTGGTGATTTTTAACGTCCATTCAATGTCCCGCCGTCTTGAACTTGGGCAACATTCTTACCTATCAAAGTCAAACGACAATCTTCTTTGTATGAAACAAGGCTTTATTCAAAAAGGGAGGACATGTACGAACCTTCTAACCTTATCAAATCCACAATGAATCACCGATATATCGTCCAATTTGATTCAGCCAAATTACCAAGAATCGACACCGATTTCCTAGTAATCGGGGAGGGCAACGCCGGGCTAAGGGCAGCGATTGAAGCTAACCAACATGGCGATGTCTTGTTGATTACTAAGCGTACGATAAAAGAGAACAACTTTCCCCATGCGCAGGGTGAGATCACTGCTCTCATAAGCGAGGATGACACCATCGCTTCCCATGTTGAAAAGACTCTAAAAATGGGAAGAGGACTCTGCAATGAAACAGCTGTCGAGGTGATGGTTGAAAAAGGTGTTCAACAGGTCTCAGAATTGATTCAGGACGGAACGAGCCACGACAAAGAGGAGGAGACGATATTAGTCAATCACTTCAAAAAGCAGGAGAATGTGCGGGTCATCGAACAAGCCTTTGCAATTGATTTTATGACCCAAGGGGATAGGTGCTATGGGGTGGTTGCCTTGATTGACGACGAACTTCACTGCATTTTTGCCAAAGCTACCATCCTCGCTTCAGGGGGCCTTGGACATATCTATCAATGCACGTCGAACGCGGCGATTGCAACAGGTGATGGCTTCGCAGCAGCATGGCGAGCGGGCTGTGAGATGATGGACATGGAGTTTATCCAATTTCAGCCGACGACTTTGTTCCTGATGGAGGCACCGCACTGTTCGATTAGTGAAAAGTTACGTGAGGAAGGCGGCATCTTAATTAATTCGCGTGGGGAACGCTTCATGGCAAAATACCACGAAATGGAAGAACTTGCTCCGTGTGATGTTGTAGGTCGCGCAATTCTGAATGAAATGGAACTAACCGGAAGCCCATGTGTTTATCTAGACATAACCCATCTGTCACCTGATTTCATACGAAATCGCTTTTCAAATATCTATCAGTTTTGCCATCAATTTGGAATTGATATTACCACCGATGTTATGCCTGTCAGATCCGGCGCACACTTTATGATAGGCGGTGTTTGCACAAATCTAAACGCAGAGACAGCCCTCCGCGGACTTTATGCCTGTGGCGAAGTTGCTTGTACCGGTGTTCACGGGGCAAGCTGGTTGGCAAACAATCCTTTACTTGAATCTGTTGTGTTTGGTGCACGTGCTGGAAGTGCCGCTGTCGAATATGCACGCACAATCCAATCAGACAGTTATGCGAGCCTCCGCATCTCATCTGGCAATGATTTTGCCCCACCTCAAACAGCATCTCAGAATATTGACATTGAAGCAGCACAGGAACTCGTTCAAGAGATAATGTGGCAGCATGTTGGTCTTGTTAGGCATGGAGAAGATTTAGCGGTGGTATTCGATGAATTGAAAGAATTAAACCTGAATTGCTATTGGCACAGTGTCGAAGCGTTTGAGTTTCAAAACATGCGCGATGTTGCGGCATTGATCACGGAAGCGGCAATTCTACGCACCGAAAGTCGTGGCACACACTATCGGGCAGATTTTCCTGAACAAGACGATGATAAGTGGAGAAAACACATCGTCCTTCAACAAGGACAAGCAGCACAGATTGTCGCGTAACACATACCAAGGGAGTTGAACCTCGTCTCCAAAACTACAGGAGTTATTAGCCGGTTTCCAAGTATCTACATTAAAGGAGAAATACAGTAATGCAGAAACCCCGACTGATTTATTACAACGACGCCCATCATTTCAACGCAAAACGGATAGAGCCACCGGCTTCCATCCATAAGCTCCAATGGCCCGTTGATGAAGTACTTGGCACCGGTGTAGATCTCTTGGTGTTGGGACTCGGATATGCTGATGTCTACTTTCATAACAGCAAGGTTGGGCGTGTTGTAGGACAAATGAAAGAGGTTTGGGCAAACTACATCGACTGGCGAATTATGCGGATGGTGGAGGAAGCCCAAAAGATGGGCACCGACCAAGTACGCGAAGTCATCAAACGGGGTCGTGAAATGGGACTGGCTGTGTTTCCTTCCTTGAAGTTACAGGCAAGTTCGCCGCCGGGAAGCGAGCGTTGTGGTCTGCTGAAATGGAACCATGGTGCCGAGGTATGTATTGGAGAGGAAGGAAGAGCGGAATGGTGTTATGACTTTGCTCACGAATTAGTGCGACAGGAAAAACTTGCTGTGCTCAGGGAGCTTTTGGAGGACTACGAGGCTGATGGGATAGAGTTGGACTTTATGTTTGATTCATATTATTTCAAACAGGATGAGATAGAGAAAAACATCCCATTAATGAATCGCTTCATCGCTGAAATTCGGGAGATGGCAAACGCTATCGGAAATCAACAGGGAAGAGAAATCCCCATCATGGTGCGCGTTGATCTCGAAAAGGAAAAAAATCTGTCGATGGGACTGGATGTGGAAACATGGCTCAAGGAGGGTAGCATCAATTACGTCGTTGGACAAGATCCATATGTGCTAACCGATACGCAGCCAAAATCTCGCTGGATGCCCGATGCTGCTAATGCAGCCGGTGCCGCAGCCTACTACCGTCCGCCCCGACGCGTCTATGATGAACGGGTCGGTCTGCCGAGTATTGAAATGTACAACGCATTAGCGCAGACACTTCGATGGGATGGCTGGGCTGGCATATATGACGGCTATCTGTCCTGGCCCTTCAGCGAAAGGGAACACCAGATTCTGCGAGAGGTGGCTTATCCTGAAGTCCACGCACGGAGTGATAAGCGTTATCTGCTCCAACCGCGAGAGGGAGAACTGGACAAACCGACAACTACACCGGGGCGTCAACTACCATTGGAGATTAAGGAGGGAGAAACCGCTGCTGTCAATATCTGGGTTGCCGATGACATCGAAAATGCCAAGCAAGACGGAGAGATACGCAAACCTATCCTCACCCTTCGCTTCTCCTTCTTCTGTATTGAGGATGATATTGAATTCCGTTTCAATGGCAAGGTATTGCCTTGGGAGGATGCGGAGATCACTGACGAACGTGCCTTGACCATCGCGGTAAAACTCGCGGGTTCGATGCACATCCAAGCACCACTCGGTATGTCCGCCCACTGGTTTCGGTACAAGCTGGAGCTGGATGACATCAAACGAGGAGAGAATACCTTTGAAATTACAACAAAGCATTTGACAAAGACAGCAGGTTTTACCCGTAGTCTCAACGGTGTCGAGATACAGACACGTTATAAGGATTTTCTCCGCCCGGAAGGATTGGAAGTAGAGCGGATTGCACCATCGGGCGGATAGCACCGAAACTATCGGCTTTTTAACCTTCCACGACGGCAGGAAGCACAGATAAAAACTCTAGATATCAGTCTAAATCGAAAATTGAATTGAGAAGATTCAATCCAGTAAACACAAAAAACCTTGCATTTCGGCGGGGTATATGATACGTTAAATAGGTTGCACTACGAAGAAAGGAGGTGGTTCAATTGGCTCGAGTTTGCCATGTTTGTGGAAAGAAACCGATGGCAGGTAATAAAATTGCCCGAACCCGTGGACAGATTAGTAAACGTTCAAAACATAGACAACTACCAAACCTACAGCGGGTCCGTGTTCAAGCGGAAAGCGGAAGTCAGCGAGTTCGTGTATGCGTACGATGTCTCCGTACCGGGAAAGTTATAAAATCGATTTCTGGTGGGGCACAAGTTGCCTACGGCAATTGAAAGTATCAGGTGGGGATGGGTGTGATGTCAGATTTTGCTTGCTGTCAAGTGTTTCTGCGTTTTTTAGAGGAAAAAGACGTAATTCGCGAGACGCTTCGCACCCCTTTTAAGTAGCGGATGGACTCCATGATAGCTTCTAACTGTTCAATTCCATTCACTTCCAAAGTGAATCGATCATGACCAGTCTCCTTGTTGAACCTGTGGGAACCAATCGTGTCAATATTCACTTTGTACTGGGCAATCAATGTCGTAATCTCTGCCAACATTCCGGGGCGGTTGTCACACTCAATGGTGATTGGCGCAGGATAAGTGACATTCTCAATAGGCGTCCATTCAATATCGAAAATTCTTTCTGACTCATTAATAATTCGAGGGCAATCTGCCCTGTGGACGGAAATACCGCGTCCCCGCGTGAGATACCCGATGATTTCATCTCCCGGAATGGGATGACAACACTTCATAATACGCGCCAGATCTAAATCAATACCTTCCATTTCAATTGATGGTGCGGATTGGGGAGGGCGCGTTGTCCTTTCTTTTTTCTCAGCGGTCGGAGGCGGTTCAGGGTTCAATAAGTTGGCAACATGGGTTGCTGACTCTTTACCATTGCCAATTTGTCTAAAAAGTTCATCAATGAGCGGCAGTTGTGTCTTTTTCTTCGATACGAGTTTCTCCGCTATACCAAGTAGTTCTGTCGATTTGAGATAGTCTTTCAGACTCAGTTGGCGTTGTCGCATTTCAAGTTCAAGCAGTCGTTTCCCCAAATCAATCGCCTGTGCACGGTTTTGTTCGTTGAGCCAAGACTGGATTTTATTACGCGCCCGCGCCGTTTGGACCCACCGCAGCCAGTCACGGCTTGGGTGTCCATTCGCACGAGTCTGAATTTTCACCCGATCCCCATTCTGTAGCCGATACTTAAAGGGAACTATCGCGCCATTAACTTCCGCACCAGAACAGGTCTGTCCAATATCGGTGTGTATCTTGTATGCGAAGTCGATTGGCGTTGAGCCTGCTGGCAAGCTGTGGAGATCTCCTTTGGGCGTAAAGACGAAAACCTCATCCGGGAACAACTCACCTTTCATAGAGCGGATAAACTGAAACGGATCTTTGAACTCTTGAATCTCCGCAAGCATGTCTCTGAACCAAGCAAAAATCCTTTCGTTATCTGTTTCCGATGGCATCCCTTCCTTATACCGCCAATGAGCAGCAATTCCATATTCAGCAATCTGGTGCATTTCATGGGTCCGAATCTGAATTTCTACAGGCTGCCCGCGATCTAAAATGGTTGTGTGCAAAGATCGATAGCCATTCGCCTTTGGAAGACCGATTAAATCCTTAAATTGCTCAGGAATATGATTCCACTTATTGTGTAGAATTCCAATCACTGCATAACAATCTCCCACGCTATTGACCAACACGCGAAGTCCGAATAGATCTCGGATCTGCTCAAACGGAACCCCTCTTTGATGAATTTTTTGATAGATACTATAGATATGCTTAGGGCGGCCGTAGACCCTCGCCTTGACCCCCATTAGATCTAGCTCCTGTTGAACAACATCAACCATCCACTTCGTATACGCCTCCCGTTCACCTAACTTCGCCGCAAGCAAATCAGCAATCTCTCTGTATTCGGTGGCCTGCAGATATTTGAACGCCAGATCTTCAAGCCTGCTTTTAATCCGTGCAATACCCAATCGATGGGCGAGTGGTGCATAAACCTCAAAAGTTTGCTTGGCAATGCGCTCCTGTTTATGTGGTGGCAATGAGACGAGTGTTTGCATATTATGCAACCGATCTGCCAACTTAATCAGGATAACCCGTGTATCCTTCGCTGTCGCCAGAAGCAGCCTCAAGTAATTCTCTGCCTGTCTCTGTTGGATTCCGCCTCTGAACTTATACTTGCTGATATTGGTCACACCTTCAATCAATTCGGTAATTGTGTCTCCAAACTGATCCACAAGTTCATCGCGGGTGGCTGATGTATCTTCGAGTACGTCATGCAGTAGCCCGGCGCAGATGGTATCCGTGTCCAATTTCAATTCAACTAACGTCATGGCTGTCTCAAAGCAGTGGGTAAAATAAGCATCTCCGGATATCCGCTGCTGACCATGATGATAGGTTTGGCTAAATTCATAGCTTCTTCGCAAAAGATCGCAATCCGCATCGGGGTTATATGCTTGGATTTGGCGAATTAGATAGTTGACACTCATACGACACTTTCTCCCAAATCTGTTTGACATTCTGCCGCAATTGAAACTCCGAAAACCACTGGATTTTTTGTTTCATCTGCTCACCGTTTAGATAGGTTTCGGATTCATGGAGTTGACGCTTCTTCGATGGTGGGGGTAAAAGTTGAATTTCTTGTTTTGGAGAATTTGGATATTGCGTCAAAAGCTGCAATTCTTCAAGGATTGAAAGGCCATTTTTAACAGCAGGCACTGGAATTGAATCGGTTTGTGCGCCGCCTATGAACGCTTCAAGTGTGAGCCGGTGCCCGCCGTCCTGATTGAGCGCTTGTAAGCATTTATAGAGTTTTTGCAGGATCTGTTTATCTGGATATTCCCAAGAAACACATTTCCGCATCCATTCTATATCTTTGGACTGATAGATGAGATGAATATACGTTGTTTCAGGATGTTTGAATGCGGGTTGACATCGATTAAAGAAAGTTAAGTGTTGAGGAGTTGGGTGGCAAAAAACTATCTGGGTGATGTGAGGCAGGTGGGTCAACGTGCAATTTGAAGCGATTGCAAGCAATTCTCCACGTGCCAATTTGTCTGTGACTTGCGCTTTGTCAGCTTCAGACATATCGGCTTCGCACCGCCCAATTTTATCCGTTGAACTGAGCATCTCAAAGAGTTGGTCTAACGCCTTTTCGTTCCGCACATATAGTAACGTCGGTTCCCCCCGCTCCAAGAGATTGCACAGGTAATCCTGCTTATTGTCCAAAACTCTACGGTCAACAATTCTAGCGGGGCTTTCCTCTTCATTTGTTGGAAATATTCCATCAGGGATATGGCGTTCAAGCGTGTGGATGTGCAGATCATCAATCTTTAGCTGGACGCGACGAGTATCACCCCACTCGTTAATCTCCGGTTCAAAAGCTATATCTAATCGAATGTTTTTGTTTTTCAATGCGATGAAGTAATCTGACATCCCCCATCCAACCGCCTCAAGTGGTTGTCCGCCGTCTGTCACGAATAGTTTAAGGTGGTTCTTCTCTTTCCCCATTAGGTTCGGCGAGCCCTGGAGGTGAAGATTAGACATCGCAAGAAGTGGTGCTGAATTATCCTCCCCAAACGGTTCAAGCTGCTGTAATTCCTCTAGGGCTTGCATCGTCAAATAGGAGGATTGCACCTCAAAATCGACCTTTAACTTGGGGATTAGACTTTCATCAGAGAGGTGCTCACACGCATATTGGTCAAATCGGACAGCAAACTCATCAATGTTCTCCGTTTTGATTGTTAGACCTGCCGCCGCTTGATGGCCACCATGTTTGACCAACAGGTCGCTACATGCGTTTAAGCTGTCAGCGAGATTCATGCCCTCGATGCAACGTCCTGAACCGTGTGCTTCGTCACCATCAATTGCTAGTACAAACACCGGGCGGTAATACCGATTAAGCAGCCGCGAAGCGACAATCCCAACGACACCCCGGTGCCAATCTTCATGGGCAACAACTAGTCCCTTCTTTTTTGCATGATCCCTATCCTTTTCAATCGTAGCGGCTGCCTGCTCCCGAATTTTGTTCTCCACTTCCCGCCGTCTTAAGTTATAGGCATCAAGCTCCTTGGCAATTGGTATTACTTCATCATAGGACTCGCCCGTCAGTAATTTAACCACCTTATCCGCTGTCTCCATCCGTCCTGCGGCGTTAATTCGAGGTCCTAAAACGAACGATAACGTATGCCCAACAATCTGCTTATTACCGCTATGGTTTGCCACATCACAGAGTGCCCTGATCCCCGGTCGTTCACGTTTATTGATTTCCGTTAAACCTAGACTTGTGAGGACTCGATTTTCTCCCACTAGCGGAGCAATATCTACAACCGTACCGAGCGCAACCAGATCCAGTTGAGATTGCAGAAACGGGTCCAGATCTCCACCGCCCATCAATCCATGCGCCAACTTGAACGCTAGCCCGACTCCCGCAAGACCATCAAAGGGATATTCGCTCTCCGGCATTTTGGGGGTAATGAGTCCAATTGCTGGCGGCAGCGCATCGGGCCGCGGTTGATGGTGGTCAGTGATAATGACATCTATATCAAGTGCGTTAGCGAACTCCACCTCTTCAATTGATGTGATTCCACAATCAACGGTAATCAACAGATTGCAGCCGTGTTCCTTTAACTTCTGAATAGCTTCCTTGTTGAGACCATATCCTTCCTCAAATCGATTGGGGATATAAGGTTTCACGGGGAAATCAAGGTGCCGGAACGTGTTTATCAGGAGCGAAGCCGCTGTTGTCCCATCTGCATCATAATCTCCGAAGATCCAAATCTGTTCGCCACGATTCATCCCTAAACGGATGCGCTCGACCACCTTCTCCATCCCGTACAGCAGAAATGGGGAATGCAGCTGATCGAGCGTTGGATACAAATACGCATGCGCTGCGTCTTCCGTTTCAATTCCCCGATTGATGAGAAGCTGTGATACCAGTTGTGAAATTCCAAGCCTCACTGCCAGCCGGGAACTTTTCTCGATGTCTGGCGTCCTAGGTTCCCAGATCTTTTGTTGCTGTTTTTTCATGGTGGCTATATTATCACGAATCTATTTTCTCGTCAAGAGGAGATTGAGGTTGAAAAAATTATAGAAAAATACGAATTACTTGACATAGATCTGGAAAGGTGTTAGAATTTTTCTAAATTTGGAAAGGGTATAGGTTAAAGGGTATAGGTTATTGTGTCTGATTTATCTTACTTAAAGTCGCCATAAATCTGCGTCATAAAATTTGATATTCTACCGAAAAAAAATGGCTTTATGTTGTATTTTTTTTGGCGTTGCTCAGTTATAGGCTTTTAACCTGATTTTTGTTGTATTCTGTTGAAAAAACAGATCGACAAGTAATTAACAATCTAGTATACTAGTACAACCTTATAGGGAATCAACACCTAGCAGCAATATAGCTGCACCACAGGATAACCCTACAGCGCAACTAGCGCAAAGGAGATTACAATGAACAAAAGGCAGGAAACCTATGGTGCCTCAGCACCAAGAACAAGAGCACAATC
The DNA here is from genome assembly GCA_965222435.1 of Candidatus Poribacteria bacterium. Lineage (GTDB taxonomy): Bacteria > Poribacteria > WGA-4E > WGA-4E > PCPOR2b > PCPOR2b. The sequence continues at coordinate 4,862,367 of OZ244950.1, forward strand.
GGCTCACACAACACAGAAATCTACCAAGAAACAGAAAGTAAACACAGACAAAGAAGCACTAGAAGCCTGGGAAATGTCCCAATACGCCTTCAAGGAAGTTTGGGACAATGACAAGGATAGCATCTATGACAAACTATGATTCAGGAGATATAGTTATCAGTGAATTTCCATTCACCGACAAATCTGAATCAAAAATACGCCCGGTCCTAATCCTTAGCAACAGTGAATATAATGAGTCACGAAGTAATATAATAGCAGCACAAATCACAAGTCAATACTCATCGTTTGAGGCTTTTTATCTCAAGAACTGGATAGAACTCGGGCTACACGAACCATCAGAAATAACATACAACATCAACGGTGCATACAAGGCGTCTCAGAGAGAGTCTGTTTACTTTCTCTGAGACGCCTTTTTTATTATCCTTCAAGATAATTGGGAAGGAGGTGAAAGTTGTGAAGCAGGCGTCATAAGCCAGAGAACATAGTTTGATAGACTTTTTAAGGTCAAATTCAAAACTTAACTAAGCTGCAAGGAGGAAATAGTAATGAAAACGTTAGTTCTCGTTTTAGCAATAGTAAGTCTTCTGATTGCTCCATCTTTAACAGATGCAGCAAAATATAGGAAGGATGACCCAACTTTGATCCTGTACTTTCCCTTTAATGAAGGGGAAGGGGATACAGCAATCGACGCGTCCATGTTCGGTAACGATGGCGAGCTGGATGATCCGGACTGGGTTGACGGAAAGATTGGCGGCGCACTGGAGTTTGATGGACAAGATGATGTTGTTATTGTCGAGACAAAAAACTCCAATGAGCTCCAAATGCTTTCAGGAGGCACAATAGAGTGTTGGTTTCAGATGCTAGGCCAGGGAAACTCTGTCTGGCCTCGAATCTTTTCCAAGGAATCAACGACATCACATCACGGCGGTTATTGCCTCCGGTTAAACTGGTCTCAAAAACAACAACTCGAACTGGGTATGCAGGGACAGGCTCTCGTCTTTGATAATGATGCCTCGAATATAAAACCGAATGTCTGGTATCATGCTGCTGGGACCTTTACGAAAGATGATCACAAAGTTTACCTTGATGGGGAGTTGGTCAAGGAGGGGGCACAAGGGGTACTCCCGTTGGATGATAGAGATAATGATCTACGAATCGGTGGTTCTTTTGCGGGTCCAAGAAACTTCGAGGGTATCGTTGATGAAGTTCGTATTTGGAATCGCGTACTTGGCCAAGACGAGATAAAAGAAAACATGAACCTGAGTTGGAATGACTTGTTAGCGGTTTCTCCTGCCGGGCGTTTAACCACAACATGGGGAAGGATTAAGGCGCGGTTGCAGTGATTGGGTTGATAGTATGCTGCCTGCTCTAGTGTCTTCGCTTGAGCACGCTTATACTATCAGGCGCGTTTTGATACGTTTGTAGCATCAATTTTAATCGCTTTTTAGCGACTGAAGTTGCCACTAGGTAGGTCTGCACTAAAGTGTGGAGTAGTGAAATCGGCGGTCATGCGAGGAAAATCGTGTCATACAGCAACGTGGCGTTTATCAGAAAAATCCTCGATTCATGCGGGGTTTCGAGCGTATCACAGATGTATGACATTTTTCGGTGTGCCTCCGATTTCGACCATAATTCCAGACATTTGACGCTTACTAACTAATGGTGCTAGTTTGAACCCAAAGATCCAGTTATAGCAACAATCGATTCTTTGCAAGGTCGAATATGTAAATTCTGCAACCTTTGTGGAAACTACATCCTCACCAACTAGCACCGGAGGTTACTATACTTAACTACGGTGCTACCTGCCACTACACCTCTATCAAAATTGATCTGACAATGTACCATACCACGCGAGACCTCTCAGAAAGTCCGTAGCCGACCTCGTAATAGGAATGCCCAATGGCGTGGATTGGGGGCAGAGGTGTTCCCCTCCAAGAAACTGGCGGTCAAGCCGCTAACAAAGTACTTGACGACGCTGGGGCAGGTCAAGTAGACCGCCTTGCTGCAAAATTATCCTAATCCGTTCAATCCAGAGACATGGATGCCCTATATCTAGTCAGAAGATAGTTCGGTGACCATCCGTATCTACACTGCAAGCGGACAGTTGGTGCGGACACTGGCGTTAGGACACCAGAAACAGGGTGCCTACCTGTTCAGGAGACAGGCTGCATATTGGGAGGGCAACAATGATGAAGGGGAAGCCGTTAGCAGTGGCGTCTACTTCTACGAGCTTCGCGCCAGCGATTTCAGCGCGATACGAAAGATGGTTATTGAAAAATAGCGGACTGATGGGTAGTATGTCCCATGTTCGAGGCTGCTAAAGGATGGCTATCAAATCACTCGGAGATTTTGCACTCTGAGAAAACTCGCAAGAGCTCTCTCAGAAAGTCCATTACGCGCTCAAATAAAGGAGAAGACACATGTTTACCAAGAGATTAGTTGTTGTCAGTTGGTTTACACTCACAATGGTTTTGGCGGCAGCCAACTGGATCGAAGCCGCGGAACCGATCATCGTTTTTCAGTCCAATCGTGATGGAGACAATGAAATTTTCACAGCAATGGACGATGGAACGGTTAAACAGCTTACCAGGAATAAAGCCGACGACAGAGAAGCTTCTTGGTCGCCGGATGGCAGCCAGATTATCTGGCTTACAGAAGAAGTTAAACCGGTGGGGGTTTACATGATCATGGATGCCGATGGAAAGAATCAGGTGAACATCACACCGAACATCGACGGTATGTCGACAGATATGTCGACGCAGCCCAACTTTTCACCGGATTATACCAAAATCGCTTTTACCGGACGGGGCGGCATACCTGATGGTAAAAATTTAAACATCCTAATAGTTGAGTTCAAAAAAGGGAAGAAAAAGCTGCCGATCTCCAACCTGACGACCTGGGGTGTGGAAGAAGGCGTAGACTTTCTTCTTGTCCAGGACCGAGGTCAAGTATGGTCGCCAGATGGCACACGGATGGCTTGGGATACTAGACGCTTAGGGAACCTTGATATCTATGTGATGGATGTCGATGATAAACCAAATGACGCAGAACAGAAGAATCTTACGAAGGACTCAAAGAAAGATGACGTGCATCCCCGCTTTTCGCCCGATGGGACGAAAATCCTCTTTGAATCGAAACGGGATGGTGATTGGGAGCTCTTCGCCATGGATAGTCGCACGGGGGAAAATGTCGTGCAACTGACCAATAATGAAAAAAATGATAAGAATGCAGAATGGTCACGAAAGGGCGAGAAAATCGCCTTCGAGTCGAAACGGGATGGAAACAACGAAATCTATGTCATGGACGCCGATGGGGCGAATCCAGTGAATTTGACGAATCATAAGGGATCAGACATAAAAGCCAAGTGGTCGGCAACTAGTAAGCAGATACTCTTCGAGTCAAAACGGGATGGCAATCTCGAAATCTATGTCATGGACGCCGATGGTGGCAACCCAGTCAACATCTCCAATGATGCGGGCAGCGATAGAAGTGCCGAATGGCGCGGATTGAGTGCCGGACAATTTGCCTCCAAGAGACTGGCGGTCAAGCCGTTGACAAAGCACTTGACAACGCTGGGCCATATTAAGCAGACCGCTCTGTTGCAAAATTATCCCAATCCGTTTAATCCGGAGACATGGATACCTTATATCTTGTCGAAAGATAGTTCGGTCACTATTGACATCTACACCGCAAGCGGACAGTTAGTGCGGACACTAGCGTTAGGACACCAGAAACAGGGTGCCTACCTGTTCCGAACACAAGCCGCATATTGGGATGGCAACAATGATAAGGGTGAAGCCGTTGGTAGTGGCGTCTACTTCTACGAACTTCGCGCCGGGAATTTCAGTGCCACGCGAAAGATGGTTATCGCTAAGTAGAGAACATATTTTTGAGAAAAACAACAGGAGTGGAAGTTTGCACTCCTGTTGTTTTATTCAGTTGCTTGTTATTAGAGACTAAATTGGGCACTTTAGTGCAATACACCTGCCTCAATTGATTTAACTTGACAATCGTAGCAATTGTTGTTAAAATATATTATAAGGTCGAGTATATTCAAAATTTTTTAAGGTGCCAAGAAGTCAACTAGCATCTTCCAATGATACAGATAGATGAAAATCCCTGATGAATCTATCTATATCGAGTCGTAGAAACCTCAACGTTTAAAAGTTCACCCTCCGCTGCCAACAGAGATAGATGAAAATCCTTGATGAATCTATCTGTATCGAGTCATAGAAACCTCAACGTTTAAAAATTAACCTACCATAAATAGAAAAATAGGAGGATATAAGCGATGAGAGTATTCATTCTCGCTTTGGCGATAGTAAGTTTTCTGATACTTCCATCTTTAACCGAAGCACAGAAATACGATAAGGACGAACGACTCATCCTGTACCTTCCCTTCGATGAAGGGGAAGGGGATACGGCCTTTGACCAGTCCATGTATGAAAACCATGGCGAGTTGGATTTTCCAGAATGGGTTGACGGAAAGCATGGCGGCGCACTAGAGTTTAATGGCCAGACTGATGTTGTTATTGTCCCAACGAAAGATTCTGATGAGCTAAATTTTATTGCTCCATTTGACAATAGTGGCACAGTGGAGGCTTGGTTCTTCGTGAAAGGTGCGGGCAACTCTATCTTCCCTCGGGTTCTTTCCAAAGAAGCAAACACTGGACATATCCACGGCGTTACGCTCCGGTTGAGACAGTTCGACAAACTAGAATTTGAGCTCGCTGCGGAGGCCCAGCAGGTAACGGGAGGTCCTGGACCAGGGGGTGGTAATCCCAAAGCTGAGCTAGACTTCAATATCTGGTATCACGGCGCAGGAACCTGGGAGGCCGGTGCGCACATTGTTTACATCAATGGGGAGGAGGTAGCCCGAAAAGACTTTGCGAATCCAATAATAGAAGATAGAGATATCGACCTCCGAATCGGAGGTTCTTTCGCGGGCCCAAGAAACTTCGAGGGCATTATTGATGAGGTTCGCATTTGGAATCGTGTGCTTCCTCAAGCAGAGATCCAAGAAAACATGAGCCTGGGACGTAGGGAGCTTATGAGCGTGTCACCCAAGGATCGTTTAACCACAACTTGGGGAAGGATCAAGGCGCGGTTGAAGTGATTGGGTTGATGGCATGCTGCAAGTTCATAACCGGTTTAGGCTTTATCGTTCCCATTTTAGCCCCGAAGGGTTTCCAAAATCCTTCGGGGCTAGACAATCACGATGGGAAATCCTAGCCCTAAAAAGGAGAGAAATCATGTTGAGAAAGAGATTACTGGCTATCAGTTTGTTTGCACTCACACTGGTTTTGGTGCCGGCAAACAAGACACCAGCCGCCGAACCGATACTCATTTTTCAGTCGAGTCGCGATGGGGACCCTGAAATTTTCGCAGCGATGGACGATGGAACGGTGCAAAACCTCACCAACAACAAGGGCATTGACAAAGACGCAGCTTGGTCGCCAGATGGAATGCAGATTGTCTGGCTGACCCAGGGGCCTGCCGCTGGCGACTTTGATGTCACGATTATGGATGCCGATGGAGGCAATAAGACGAACCTCACACCGGACTTTGCAACAGACTTGGCGTCGCAGCCTACTTTTTCCCCGGACGGCACCAAGGTCTCCTTTAGTGCACGGGGGCCCATACCGAATGGTGTGTTGAACAACGTCGTGATAATTGAACTAGAAAATAAACTGAAGGCCTGGAACCTGAGTGGTTGGGGGGCAGTAGATGTGGTGCCAGGCACTAACGTCCAAGACCGGTTTGCTGTCTGGTCGCCTGATAGCACGCGGATCGCTTGGTGGAGCAGACGGGTGGGGAACTATGATATCTGGGTGACAGATGTCCTTGACGATCCCAAACAGCAGGCGAAGATACAGAAGAACCTGACGCCAGACTCCGACGCAACCGACCGGAATCCCCGCTTTTCACCGGATGGAACCAAAATCCTGTTTGAATCGAAACGGGAGGGCGATTGGGAACTCTTCGTCATGGACAGTGACACGGGAAAAAATATCGTCCCGGTGACCCAAAACGAGAAAACCGAGCGCAATGGATCTTGGTCGCGAGATGGTAAGAAGATTCTCTTCGAGTCAATCCGGGATGGAAACTTCGAAATCTATGTCATAGACGCCGATGGGAACAACCCGGTGAACTTGACTAATCACAAGAAGTCCGACACCTTCCCCAGATGGTCGCCAAACGGCAGGCAGATTGCCTTCGTCTCAACCCGAGACGGAAACAAGGAAATCTATGTCATGGACGCCAATGGTGCCAATCCTGTCAACCTCTCCAATGACCCAGGCGACGATAATTTCCCCCAATGGCGCGGGTTAGGCCCCGGCGCATTTCCATCCAAGGAGTTGGCGGTTCAGCCGTTGACAAAACAGTTGACAACGCTGGGACATATCAAGCAGACCGCATTGTTGCAAAATTATCCCAATCCGTTCAATCCAGAGACATGGATGCCCTATATCCTGTCGAAAGATAGTTCGGTCACTATCGACATCTACACCGCAAGCGGACAGTTAGTGCGGACACTGCCGTTAGGACCCCAGAAACAGGGTGCCTACCTGTTCAGAAACCAAGCCGCATATTGGGATGGAAACAATGATAAGGGTGAAGCCGTTGGTAGCGGTGTCTACTTCTACCAACTCCGTGCCGCAGATTTCAGTGCCACGCGAAAAATGGTCATTGCTAAATAGGAGATATGTTCCTCAGACAAAAAACAGGAGTGCAGAGTTGCACTCCTGTTTTTTTTTATCAGCTGCTAAAAGCATGTTAGTATAGAATAGCGATTCAGTCATAGCGTAGGCTTCCCTGAAGGATCGGGGGCAGAGCTTTGATGGATTGGAATAAACACTAATCTGCCTAAAGGGCAGACTTATGCTACCAAGATCCTTCTCTGAAATTTAATATTGTCAAAATAAAGGGCATCTTTAAGACTCGTTGGCTTTCTCGTGAAACTGTCGTAAACCTCCTGACAAGGATCGAAAGGATTATGAACCAGACAAAATCCTCAGGCGTTACCCGACGTGCCCTGATTATCGGTGCCATTCTGATACCCCCCAACTGCTACTGGATTATGCAGACGGAGGGGTTGTGGTGGTCTGGACGTCCGACGATTTTGTCGCTCTTTTTCAACGTAATTTTCTGTGTCTTCCTTCTGATTATCTTTAATGGGTGGTGGAAAAAACTCTCCCCAAAAACTGCCTTAAATCAAGGAGAGTTGACCGTTATTTTCATGATGTTGTCTAGTGCCTCCGCGGTTTCAGGATGGGATATGATACAGACGCTCGTTCCCGTCCTCGGGCATGCCTTCTGGTATGCAACGCCTGAGAATGAGTGGAAGGAACTTTTTTGGCAGTATCTACCAACGTGGCTGACGGTCCGGAACCCTGTCGTGTTAAGCGGATATTATGAAGGCGAAACAAGCTTATACACAGACCAAAGCATAAAAGCTTGGGGGATACCCGTCCTGTCGTGGTCTGTTTTCATCATCGCACTAGTCTGGGTTATGATCTGTCTTAACGTTTTGATCCGCAAACAGTGGACTGAAGCCGAAAGATTGCGCTACCCTGTGAACGAACTTCCCTTTGAAATGACGCGGCCAAGCTTTCTTTCAAATAGGCTGCTATGGATTGGGTTTCTGATTGCTGGCGGTATTGGGCTGATAAATGGGTTAAATGCTGTTTATCCGAGCCTGCCTAGCTTACCGGTGAAGCGTCACGATATTAGCTACCTCTTTTCAGAAAAACCGTGGTCTGCTATTGGTTGGACACCCATCTCTTTTTATCCCTTTGCTATCGGGATGGGGTTTTTCATGCCGTTGGATCTTTCGTTTTCCTGTTGGTTTTTCTATCTGTTCTGGAAGATACAACGGATTTTGGCGGAGGTAGCTGGACTGCAAAGTCTTCCCGGATTCCCCTACATGAATGAGCAAGCCTTCGGCGTTTATACTGGTGTTGTCATGGTTGTTCTGTGGAAGGGCAGAAAACATCTGCGACAGGTACTCAGAAACGTTTTTGGAGGGGAGCCTAAGCTTGACGATTCTGCAGAGCCGTTGCGCTATCGATTCGCTTTTTGGGGAATGATCTGCGGTCTGGCTGTGGTCTTGATTTTCTGTTGCATCGGCGGGTTGGCGTTGTGGGGTGCATTGGCTTATTTCTTGATCTTTTTTGGGGTCATTTCCCTAGGGATCACTCGGGTCCGCGCGGAATTGGGTATCCCTGTGAACGATTTGACCGCTCAAACCCACACAACAGGTCCAGACGCCATCATGATCTCCATTTTAGGCACAAGGCGATTTGCACCTCAGGATTTGACGATGTTCTCCCTGCTTGGGGGGCTCAATAAAGGCTTTTACAGGTGCCACCCCATGCCCCATCAGCTTGAGGGATTCAAACTGGCTGAACGGGTGGGGATCACGCATAGGCGGTTGGTGTTTGCCATGCTGTTTGCCACGGTTCTGGGAACTCTTTTCGCCTTTTGGTCCCTTTTGCATATTGTGCACCAAAACCCCGGTCTCATAAGGGGCGCATGGACTTTCTCCGAATTACAGGCATGGCTGTCTCGCCCAACTGGCTTTGATAATCCAGCCTTCGCCTTTACAGGGGTCGGATTGAGCTTCAGTTTTTTACTTATGCTCCTGCGAGCCCGTTTCCTCTGGTGGCCCCTTCATCCCGCGGGTTATGCCCTTGCTGCAAGCTGGACGATGAATATGCTGTGGCTCCCGCTCTTCTTCAGCTGGGCAATTAAGGCAATTCTGTTGCGGCATGGTGGGCTCAAAACACACCAACAAGCGGCTCCCTTCTTTCTGGGCTTGATACTGGGAGAATTTATCATCGGTAGTTTTTGGAGCCTGTTCTGTGTGATTGTCGGTACGCCGACATATACCTTCTGGATCTGAATGCTTTCGCGATGGATATCAAATTGTGAACTATCGGCAAAGGCATCTAGATAAAGCATATTTTATTGGATATTGATGGTAGTTTTGGATAAACTTAATGCAGTTTTGTCGTAGCACTCTGCAATAGAGTAGAAAGGAGAGAGATCATGTTGAGAAAGAAATTACTGGTTATCAGTTTATTTGCACTCACATTGGTTTTGGCACCAGCAAACAGGACACCAGCCGCCGAACCGATACTCATTTTTCAGTCGAGTCGCGATGGGGACCCTGAAATTTTCGCAGCGATGGACGATGGAACGGTGCAAAACCTCACCAACAACAAGGGCATTGACAAAGACGCAGCTTGGTCGCCAGATGGAATGCAGATTGTCTGGCTGACCCAGGGGCCTGCCGCTGGCGACTTTGATGTCACAATTATGGATGCCAATGGAGACAATAAGACGAACCTCACACCGGACTTTGCAACGGATTTGGCGTCGCAGCCTACCTTTTCCCCAGACGGCACCAAGGTCTCCTTCAGTGCACGGGGGCCTATACCGAATGGTGTTCGGAACGATGTCGTGATAATTGAACTAGAAAATAAACTGAAGGCCTGGAACCTGACTGGTTGGGGGGCAGTAGAGGTGGTGCCAAATACTAACGTCCAAGACCGGTTTGCTGTCTGGTCGCCTGATAGTATGCGAATCGCTTGGTGGAGCAGACGCGAGGGGAACTATGATATCTGGGTGACAGATGTCCTTGACGATCCCAAACAGCAGGCGAAGATACAGAAGAATCTGACGCCAGACTCCGACGCAACCGACCGGAATCCCCGCTTTTCACCGGATGGAACCAAAATCCTGTTTGAATCGAAACGGGAGGGCGATTGGGAACTCTTCGTCATGGACAGTGACACCGGCAAAAATATCGTCCCGGTGACCCAGAACGAGAAAACCGAGCGCAATGGATCTTGGTCGCGAGATGGTAAGAAGATTCTCTTCGAGTCAATCCGGGATGGAAACTTCGAAATCTATGTCATAGACGCCGATGGGAACAACCCGGTGAACTTGACCAATCACAAGAAGTCCGACACCTTCCCCAGATGGTCGCCAAACGGCAGGCAGATTGCCTTCGTCTCAACCCGAGACGGAAACAAGGAAATCTATGTCATGGACGCAAATGGTGCCAATCCGGTCAACCTCTCCAATGACCCAGGCGACGATAATTTCCCCCAATGGCGTGGATTAGGCCCCGGCGCATTTCCATCCAAGGAGTTGGCGGTTCAGCCGTTGACAAAACAGTTGACAACGCTGGGACATATCAAGCAGACCGCATTGTTGCAAAATTATCCCAATCCGTTCAATCCAGAGACATGGATGCCCTATATCCTGTCGAAAAATAGTTCGGTCACTATCGACATCTACACCGCAAGCGGACAGTTAGTGCGGACACTAGCGTTAGGACATCAGAAACAGGGTGCCTACCTGTTCCGAAACCAAGCCGCTTATTGGGACGGTAACAATGAGGACGGCGAAGCTGTCGGCAGTGGTGTCTATTTCTACCAACTCCGTGCCGCAGATTTCAGTGCCACGCGAAAAATGGTCATTGCCAAATAGGAGATATGGGTCTCAAGAAAAAACAGAAGGTGCCGGGACTTGTAGTGAGGCGATTTGTCGCCACCCAAATGTGCAATGGTTTCAATACGCCTTACTACCCACCCAATCTGACGGAATTGTGTGACTATGAACCTTCCACTTAAGTCCTGTATATGTACAGTGCTACATAGACACTATTCTGAGTCGATCTGTTCCCATTAAATCGGGTACTTCGACTTGAATCATCAGAGGAGATTATTATGGAAACAAGCGTTTTAACGGATGAACAAAAGCACCAATGGCAGAAAGATGGCTATTTTGTCTTGGAAAGCGTGCTTTCTTCAGAGGAAATCAAGGACCTGACGACCACTATCGATCAGATGTATACGGAGCATCTCCAACAGCCCGAGGTGAAGCCGGATGCTGGACTTAATCAATTAAATATCGTAGAGGAGGACGATATTTTCGTTGAATTAATCGACCATCCGGTGGCGTTCCCGGTTATACTTGAGCTGATGGGACCTTACATCCAATTGAGCATGTCTCAGGGGATGATCCGTCCATCAAACCCTGAAACTAAGGGACTTTCGCACGCTTTGCACGCAGATGGTGGTCAGGCAATGCGGCAGATCAGGGTCAGCGAGAGTAGTCTTCCGCTGCAGATCAAGTTCCAATATTTTTTAACGGATCTCCCTGCACCTGATTATGGGAATTTCACGGTGGTCCCCGGCAGCCACAACATACCCTTCCCAGAAAAACAACTCGGCGTTTCGGAAAGTCCTCATAATTCCGAGGCGGTGCAACTGTGTGTGAAGGCAGGCGATGTAGCCGTTTTCACGCATGCGTTATGGCACGGCGCGGCAGCCAACAGGTTCGACAAATCCCGTAAAACACTGATTTATTGCTACAATCATCACTGTCTCCGTGCTTATGATTATGAAAAGGCTTCGCCGGAACTTTTGGCAAGGTGTACACCTCGACAGCGAAGGTTACTCGGGGATATCGGGGAATGGCGCTCCGGGTCTTATTTCTATTCCCCTTCAGATCAGGTCGAAGTGATTACAGGAATCGAGGAAGAAAAATAGGAAGAGTGAACGGAAATGGTATTACAGTAAAATTATCCTAATCCCATCAATCCCGGTCCGCAGAAGCCACATCCCCTGCCGGAAGACAGACCGATGACAACAAGCATATATACCTGAAGCCGAAGAGATTATGAAGCAGACAACATTCTCAGGTGTTACCCGGCGTGCTTTGATTATCGGAGCCATTCTGATACCTCCCAACTCCTACTGGATCATGCAGACGGAGATGGCGTGGTATTCAGGACGCCCGACGATTGTAGCACTTTTTTTTAACGTGATTTTCTGCATCTTCCTACTGGTTCTTCTTAATGCGCTATGGACAAAGCTCTCCCCACAGACTGTCTTAAATCAGCGTGAGTTGATCGTCATTTTCATGATGCTCTCCAACGCCTCCGCGGTTGCGGGCTGGGATATGATGCAGGCACTTGTGCCAGTTATAGGACATGCTTTTTGGTATGCAACGCCAGAGAATGAATGGAAGGAGCTTTTCTGGAGACATCTTCCCACATGGCTCACAGTGCAGCATCCCGTCGTGTTGCATGGGTATTATAAGGGCGAATCGACTTTATACACAGTTCAGAATTTCAGAAGTTGGGCTATACCCACACTGTTGTGGTCCCTTTTCATTATCGCCTTGGTCTGGGTTATGCTCTGTCTTAATGTTTTGATCCGGAGGCAGTGGACCGAAATCGAAAAATTGCGCTATCCGGTGATTCAACTCCCTCTAGAAATGACGAAACCTAGCTTTCTGAGTAACAAACTGCTCTGGGCTGGGTTTCTAATTGCGGGTAGTATTGATTTGCTGAATGGGTTAGGGGCATTTTTTCCCCAGCTCCCCATCATACCTGTCAAGCGTCATGACATTAGCTACCTGTTCCCGGAAAGGCCATGGTCTGCCATCGGCTGGACGCCTGTCTCTTTTTACCCTTTTGTCATTGGCATGGGTTTTTTCATTCCGCTAGACCTTTCGTTTTCTTGTTGGTTTTTCTATCTGTTCTGGAAGGCGCAGCAGGTTCTCGCGGATATAGCCGGATTTGAGGGACTTCCCCGATTCCCCTACGGAGGCGAGCAGTCCCTCGGAATCTACATAGGTCTGGTCATAGTTCTCCTCTGGAAGGGCAGGAGGCATTTTCATCAAGTCTTAAAGCAGGTTTTTGGCGGAAAATCTGAACTCGACGATTCTTCAGAACCGTTGCGCTATCAATCAGCGTTTTGGGGCAGTGTCTGTGGCATGGCTTTCATCCTATTTTTTTGGTATGCGAGCGGAATGGCACTTTGGGTGGCTTTAGCCTATTTCCTCATCTATTTCGGAATCCTCTCTCTTGCCATCACACGTATCCGAGCAGAATTGGGCTCACCTGTGAATGATCTTTATTATGTATCGGGGCGGATAAGTCCCCATGCGGTGCTGGTCGCCGCGTTAGGTGCTAGGCGATTTACACCCAAAGATTTGACGATGTTCTCCCTGCTCTACGGTCTCAACCAAGGCTTTTACAGGGCTCATCCCATGCCCCACCAGCTAGAGGGATTCAAGCTAGCTGAACGGGTAGGGATGCCGTATAAAAGGTTAGTATTTACACTACTCCTCGCTACTGTTCTGGGAACCCTTTCATCTTTTTGGGCGTTTTTGCACATCGCATACCAGACACCTGGAGGCGTAACAGCATCAGGCACTGGCCCACAGACTTTCGCTCAATTGCAGATGTGGCTGTTGCGCCCAGTGGAAGCGGATTACCCCGCAGCCGTCTTTGCAGGATTTGGATTAATTCTCAGTTTTTGCCTGATGGTTCTGCGAAGCCGCTTTCTCTGGTGGCCCCTTCATCCAGCAGGGTATGCACTCTCTGGAGCTTGGACGATGAACATGCTGTGGCTCCCACTCTTTTTCAGTTGGTTAACCAAAGCCACGCTGCTGCGGTATGGCGGGCTCAAAATGCACCAACAGGCGGTGCCCTTCTTTCTTGGCTTAATTCTGGGTGAGTTTATTGTCGGCAGTTTCTGGAGTATATTCTGCGCGATCCTCGGTCACCCGGCATACACTTTCTGGATCTAATGATAGCGTTTCAGAAATCGTAAACGATGCTAAACCGATGGCTACCTAATGTGTCCCTGATTCCGCCGATAGGGAAGAGAAAGCCGTAGTCAATTCGGAGGCTTTTGAACGGACGATACCCACCACCGAGTGTCAAGTTTGTTCCCCATGCCAGATTTTCCAATCGGAATCCGCCGCGTAGGATTAAACTTTCCTCGTAAAACTGAGACTCAATGCCAACCTTGACATCGACCTCGCTTTCTCTGAAAACGAGATCCATCCCCCATGTAGAGTTCTTAGCAACAATACCCATGCCGAGCATCACTTGTAGCGGAAGATTTTCTGTGGAAACCGAATTGGTAGAAGCGATATCAGGTGTGTTGAGATTCTGGAGAGATAGTGCTATTGGAATATTTGGGGATGGACGAAAGATCATGCCCACATCGAAAGCCAACCGACTTCGCCCCGGCAAGTCCTCCACAACAGCACCATCTGCCCCGATTGTGGGTGCTGTATCCCAATTTAATAACTTGACAGCACCTCCAAGTGAGACGCGACGTTTTTCTTTCGCTCCGAAGTCGTAACTTTTGCTCAAACCAACGAGGAGGTAATTTTCCGAGTACAACTCCCCGACATTCAACCGTTTCCAGAGAAATCCTAAAGCCCCTCGCGTTGGTCGGGAATAGGCATAGCTAATCAGATTTTGTGTAATTGAGGTCTCATCGCTCAATCCGACATGTAGCCTCGCCATTGTTGCTGACAACTGTTGTGCGGATCGGCGCGATTCAGGTTGATGCCTCAGGTTAGCAATTGATGCAGGATTAACTAACAGCCCATCTGATTCCTCCCCGATTGCTGTAAATGCTCCGCCCATAGCGAAAGCGCGTGCACCGATAAACCCATCCTCAAATGCGGCATGCGTTTGCACAGGGAAGCCCACCATGCCAATCCCAATCAATACGAGAAAAAGTATTAACTTGAGGAAAAGAAAAGGACGGCAGAAGAAAAAAAGGAAAGGTTGGAAGGTTAAGGCACAAGGACAGAAAGAATACAAGATTGGGAGATTGGAACAGCGGCAAGTGACAGAAATCCACAACCTGTCTGTACTTCTATTCTCACTTCCAACTGAAAAATTACTCATCGGTAAATTTGTAGCCAACTCCCCAGACGGTTTTAATGTATTGAGGCTGGCTCGCATCTGTCTCGATTTGTTCCCGCAGTCGCCGGATGTGTACATCAACAGTACGCGCTCCCACGAAACTATCCTGCCCCCACACATAATCGAGTAAGTGATCGCGCGAATAAACATGCCCTGGGTTTCGCATCAAAAATAGTAGAAGATCGAACTCCTTCATGGTGAGTTCTAATTGCCTATACCCAATAGTTGCCATCCGGCGTTCAGCGTCAATAGACAAATCTTTATGTTTCAGCGTTACCGTCTGGCTATGGGATTGATAATCTTGGCGGTAGGTTCTTCGCAAGATTGCTTTAACCCGTGCTACCAATTCACGTGGATTGAAAGGCTTCGGCATATAATCATCCGCGCCAATTTCCAATCCGACGATTTTATCCACATCGGTATCTTTCGCTGTAACCATCAAAATTGGAACAGTGGATTCTGTCCGCATTTGCTTACAGACTTCAAAGCCATCCAATCCCGGCAACATAACATCAAGGACGACGAGATCGGGGAGGTCTTGTCGTATTTTATCAAGTGCCTCAACCCCATCGTAAGCTTTGATAACCTCATATCCCTCTCCCGTCAGATAATCATCAATAAAATCAACGATATCTACTTCATCATCGACAACTAGGATTTTATAAGTTTTCATTGTCATTGCCTACCTTGGAATCATCTACAGGTTTATGATTCTCCGAGTTGATGCTGTAAGCATACGATGTTGGAAATGATTCTATCACTAATTCCAAAGAAGATCCAGTTGCGTGAAGGGATAAAATCCCTACAGTATCGGATATGAAGCCTAAAATACGAGGGCAATGTTCTATATGTTTCGATTGCGGCTATTATACTTTATGTCCAGATCCCTGTCAAATCTCATGCTGAAAAGTAATCGGCTAAAATACCCCTAAGTCAGCAGATTTGTTTGTAAAATTCATGAAATTGAGATATAATCATAATTATCAGGGAAGTAACGATGCGGGGTCGTCTGGTAAAGAATTCAATTTTGTTGCCTAGCATAAACATAAGCACTTGATCTCTGCTTTCTTTTTTGTTATAATAATTGTATTATCTCGATTAAAAAAGCACAGAAATCGATTTTTCACGGCTAAAAGGAAAGATTGGGAAGACAGTTCGACCCGTTAGATCAAAATCTGGAAGAAATTCGGTTTCTCAAATATAGGTAACGACTTGGACTGTAACAGTTCACCGAAGCATCAGAATTAAGAACAGTGCAATAGATTAGAATACCAAACCCCATCAGTGATGGCGTTGTTTATAGGAACCCTTCAACCCCAATTTGGAAGGAGCCAATAATGGCGACAGAAAGTTTAGCACCTTTTAGCGCGGATGCAATACCTCCGGACGAGGCTCGCGCAATCGAAATTTATGAGATGCAATTGGGTCGCGTTCAAGCGGGTCAGATGCCAGAGGAGATTTTCCTCGAATTTAGACTCCGTCACGGTGTTTATGGACAACGCGACGACGGTTCACAGATGATTCGCGTAAAAATTCCATTCGGCGGTCTAAGCGCGGCACAAACTGAAATGCTTGCCGATGTTGCTGAGGAATTCTCAGATAATATTATTCACATCACGACCCGTCAAGATGTGCAATATCACTATGTCGACATTAACAATACGCCAGAGCTCATGCGGCGATTGGCTTCTGTTGGTATAACAACCAAGGAAGCGTGCGGCAATGTGGTTCGGAACGTCACCGCTTGCCCACTTTCCGGCGTGTGCAACGACGAACCGTTTGATGTGACACCCCACTCAAAGGCATTGTCCGCTTTTCTGTTGGGACATCAAGATACACAAGATTTCGGACGTAAGTTCAAGATCGCGTTTTCCGGATGCCATGAACATGCTTGTGGCTTAGGATATATGCACGATATTGGTGCGGTTGCGGCGATTAAAGAGGTCGATGGAAAACCGAAGCGTGGGTTTAAGTTGCTTGTGGGGGGCGGTCTTGGTGCCGTGCCACATCAGGCAAAAGTCTTTGACGAGTTTGTACCTGAAGAGGAATTGCTACCGATTTCGCAAGCGATTGCAAAGGTGTTCACTCGCTTGGGCGAGCGTAAAAACCGTAACAAAGCACGGATGAAGTTCGTCGTAGCAAAACTCGGCATTGAAGAATTCCGTCGTCTTGTCTTGGAAGAACGTGAACAGTTGCGTCATGACCCCGCATGGACAGCTTATCTGGACGACCTGAATGCGTATGACGAAGCACCACTGAAACCACCAACACAACTCAACGGTGCATCAAAGCCAGAAGGATTTGATGCCTGGCACGCCACGAACGTGCGTCCGCAACGACAACCGGGATACGCATGGGTCAATATCACGCTGCCGCTCGGAGACATCACCGCGGATCAGACGCGGGCATTGGCTGATATTTCGCGCAAATATGTCAAGGACACCATTCGCACAACCGTCGAGCAGAATCTTGTTTTGCGTTGGGTCAGTATGAGCGATTTGCCTGCCCTCTATCAGGAGCTCAAGGCTATCGGTCTGGGCGAGTCGGGTGCCGAAAGCACGGTTGATATTACAGCATGTCCGGGCACCGATTCCTGCAAATTGGGTATCTCATCTTCTCGTGGGTTAGCTGCTCACTTGAGGAATTACTTCATCGAAACTGGTGTGAACGAAGAGATCCAAGATCTGCGGATTAAGATCAGCGGTTGCCCCAACTCATGTGGTCAGCACCACGTCGCAAACATCGGGTTCTTCGGTTCATCAAGACGTATGGGGAAACATATCGCCCCATATTATCAGCTAATCTTAGGCGGTCACGCTATTGAGAATGGGAGTGCTTATGGACTTGCCGCTGGAAAAATCCATGGCAAGAATATTCCGCAATTCATCGAGCACTTGACCGGGAAGTATCTTGATGAACGGCATAACGATGAATCGTTTACTGACTACGTTGCGCGGCTCGGCAAGGTCGAAATTAAGGCAATCCTCCGTGAGTATGACCAGATCCCTTCCTTCGAGGAAGACCCCAGTTACTATATCGACACCGGCGATACAAAACAGTTTCAACTCAAAACGGGTGTCGGCGAGTGTGCGGGGGCATTGGTCGAGTTGGTCTCGTTCATGCTTGAAGAGGCAGACCGGCTGATCTATGAGGCGGGGCTACAGCTCGAACGAGATGAATACACGGACTCCGCTCAACACGCTTATGAAGCGATGATCAAAGCCGCGGACGCACTGCTGACGACCGAAGGGCTGCAACACATTGACAACGAAGCCACGGTCAGAGAGTTCCGAAGTCGGTTCTTTGAGCCGGGAATTGTCTTCCCCGGCTTTGGGGCGCATCTGTTTAAGGCAACCGAAGAGGATACTAGCACCTTTGATAGGGAGCTCACCCACCGTCGCGTCGAGGAAGCAACTCTCTTTGTTGAGGAAGCACATAACGTCTACGGACGGATGCGGATTCGGCAGGAGGAGGAATCAAGCACTAAGAAACGGGAAGCCCGACCGGCTCGCATCCCCAAGGCACCGCCGAAAGCGGAGAAGGTCGAGGAGATTGTTGATAGCCTTGACCTCAAAGGTGTAGCGTGTCCGTTCAACTATGTGCAAGCGAAGATTCGTTTGGAGACGATGAATGTCGGTCAGCTGCTGGAAATCACGATTGATGATGGCGAACCGATTGAAAACGTCCCCAAGAGCCTCACGAATGACGGACATGAGATTACTGACACCAAGAAGGTTGGTCAGCACTATCGGCTCGTGATTCGTAAAGGTGAATAACGGATAAGGTATTGTCAAAGTAAAGCGTGATGGACTGAAGTAGGGTTCGTCACGCTTTATTTTTTTGTAAGAATGTGGATGACCGAACCTATCAAATAAAAAAACAGAGAAAAAGTGGGGAAGAACCGTAAAGTATGAGACAGGATTAGTGATTCGATGAGAGTCGAATGGACAGATTATATGAAATATAAAGCAAGGTTACGTGGATTTGATCTTGCCAGAATTGAGCAGATTGTGAAACATTCGGTAGAACGATATTTTGATACCGAAACGGGTCGTCGAGTTGTAATAGGACATCATGACAGGATGCTAGTCATAGTTCCTTATGAAGTCAACCAAGATTTAATCACGCCGATAACGTGATTCATGCAACAACACGTCAACAGATTCGATTCCGGATTCAGACCGGGAGGTATACTCTTGAATAAGACAAAGATGGTATATTTTGAGCAAGAGGACATATTGCATCTGGAGATTTCTGATGAACCAGAAGGGGGAAGCATTGAACTGAGTCCTAATATTACGGCAGAATTGAATGACAACGGAGAACTAATCGGTATCGAAATTCTAAATGCTAGTGCGTTCATTCGAGATTCAATTTTGTAGACTGTCCAAGCGAAGATACTTTCGCTTGACAAAGTTCAAACTGCTTGAAATAAAGCCAATTAGGAGCCTGCTATGCAGCAGATCATTGATGATAAAAATCAACTCAAGGAAGTATTCAAACAAGCCTTCGCTGAATTGCTACAGGAACGGAGAGATCTGTTGTATGATGTTTTTACTGAAATTCTTGAAAATATAGCTTTGGCAAATGCAATCAAAGAAGGGGAAGAAACTGAGATTGCCTCCAGAGAGCAGGTCTTCAAAATCTTAGACGGTGATGGCGGGCTTTACTGCCCTCCGGCGTAACATCACTTTTCCATTTGAGAAGGTCTTTAACCATGAATCAAGAATTTAAGATAAGCCCAAAACTGAAAAAGTGGCGAAAATGGATGAAGACTATTGAAAAAGAGATTTGCGGTCTTGTTGTAGATGCCAACATGTTCTGGGAAGTCCAAGACATCATCCGTGAGAATCCGCGTATCCAGAAGCCGAGTACCTTCTATAACTATCTTGGGAGGACTTATCTTTCTCATGCGTTAGCAGGGCTACGTCGGCAGATCAAACCGCAGAAGGATAGTATATCCTTTGTGGGATTACTTGATGAGATTGCGAAAAATCCTGAAGAGTTGTCACGCAGTTATTACCGTTTCCTCTGTACTTATCCTGATGGACCTGACATCAGCCAAATCGAGATAGAGGATAGGGAAGGGCTTGAAGAGGTGGGAATTACTGACACTTCTCAACTGAAAGATTTGATACAGATGGATGACTTCGCGCCATACGCAGATGCGAGTGGAGAGCATGTATGCCCCCAAATGGTAAAAGATGATCTGAAGACACTCAGATTAGCAGTAGAAAAACATGAGAAGTTTGCTGATAAACGTATTGCCCATCGGGATAAGGGCGAACCGGAAGTTATACCAACATTCGGGGAACTGGATGATTGTGTTAAATTGCTAGATAAGACGTATGTGAAGTATCATCTCCTGTTTTATGCTGAATCCATAGACACGTTGATGCCAACCTATCAATACGAGTGGAAGAAGATTTTTCTGGAACCGTGGTTGAAGACTGGCTTTGGGAGTGCCAAAGGCCATATTCGTATCGGCGAAGATTTTGATGACGAACTCCCGGATTTCAAAGAGTATATGGAATGAGATATCTGCTGGATACAAACGCGCTGCTTTGGTTTCTAGCTGGCGATGCAAAACTCAGTGGTAGAGCGCGGGGGTTAATCGAGGATCCAAACAACGAGAAGTTACTCAGCATTGTCAGCTTGTGGGAAATAGCAATCAAAGTAAGATTAGGAAAGCTTGAACTAGACCAACCATTTGAGCAAGTGTTTCCAGAGAGCCTAGATTTCAACTGTATTCAGATATTGGATATCACAGTCGATAGCCTGATTAAGCTGACGACGTTACCTTTTCATCACCGAGATCCGTTTGACCGTTTGATAATTGCTCAAGGACTTGTTGAAAAGCTTCCAATAATTAGTGTGGACAGGGTTTTTGATGCTTATGGCATAAACAGAGAATGGTGATGATAGGGTAAATGCGTGACCTGTTTTGGATTTCAAGTGAAACGCTCAACAAGGAGAATTTAACAAGTGGTTGGAAATTGCAGCTTTCAGCAAACCCCGCCGCGCTCGTTTTAGAATCGGATAACCGAACTTTTTCGCGGGAATTGAAAGGAGATACTTATTAAGCAATGACACTCAATGAACACCTTGACGACATACGCAATGATTTAAAAAGGGGGGCTTTTGCAAATGAAGCATCGGTTTCCCAGGGCATCGTGCTTAGGCTACTCCATGCGCTAGGTTGGCCATATAATACACAGATTGTCACTCCTGAATATTCAGTTGAAGGAAGAAGAGTAGATTTTGCTCTGTGTAATCCTCCATTAAAGCCGCTAGTCTTCATTGAGGTCAAGCAGGTTGGCCAAATTAAAGGGGCAGAGAGACAGTTGTTTGAATACGCTTTTCACACAGGGGTGCCAATTGCTATCCTCACCGACGGCCGAGAATGGCACTTTTTCCAACCGGGTGGACAAGGAGATTACAAAGAACGTAGGGTATACAAACTGGATCTGATTGAAACAGACAATGAGGAGAGTTTGGGCCGTCTTAACCGATACCTGAACTACGAGTTGATACGTACCAGTGAAGCCATTAGGGCAATCGAAGAAGATTATCGAGCTATCTCCAAGCAGAGACATATTCAGACAAGTTTGCCAGAGGCATGGATCAAATTGGTGGAGGAGGGAGATGAGTTTTTGATAGGTGTCGTGGCGAAGAAAACGGAAAGCCTGTGTGGGTATACGCCAACCGGCGAGCAGGTGTTAGATTTTCTGAATGGTCTACACCCGAGAGAAGTCCCACCCTCACCAATACAGAAAGATTCATCAAGCCCCACGGATAAAAAGGGACTTAGACATCTTGTTGTGACTATGCCCAATGGCGAAAAAATTGCCCACCGTGTTGGAGCAGACACGTTCGTTGAAGTAATTGAAAAACTAGGAATAGAAAAGGTGAAAGACCTTGGCGACAAGGTAAGGCGCTCGCCTCTCATATTAACCTCTAAATCCGATAAGCCTAATCTAAACCAACGCAAATCCGGTAGGTATTACATAGTAACTCATGGTACTGCGGGGGCGAAGAAAAAAAATCTTGAGAAAATTGCCTCTGAGCTAGGCGTTCGACTGCAAGTAGAAATAGTCTCAAAAGATTAAATTGATGAACCGGGAATTGGAACTGAACTCGCCATTGCAGTTGACAGTAGAGAACTGTAGTTTTATAATATCAACAGGTAGAAGGAAGAATATATGTTTTTTGCCTTACTGTTGGTTACATTCGTCTTAGCGGCTGTCGTCTCATTTTGCGTTATAAAGGTCTTTGATAAGCCGATATCCGCCATCTTTAGGCGTATCATTCAGGACGAGATAAGTAGTGCATGGCATAAGTATGTGAAATTTGCTGCTTATGTGGTCGGTATTTCCGGTGGCGTGAGAATACATCAGCTAGAAAGATATATAAGTGCACCCGCCAAAGATTCCCAGATTTTAGAGTTAAATGATAAGCGATGGATACTAGAAGTATATCGAACCATCATTGAAACACTGCAAGCAATTGCTTGGATGTACTTAGTGGTATTTATATTTGCCTTAATTGCATACGTTATAGTTAGGGCTTTCGAGCTAAGGAGTCTTAAATAAAAGCAAATGCCTCCTAACAAGTGCGGTAAGCGGGGCTAACCTTCCATAGAAAGGAATTTACGGTTATAATTACCTATGGATCTACAACAGATTAACATTAAGGTCTTCACCACAGAAGACAGTCAGATCAATTATGAGAATTTCATCAAGGTTTTCAACAGGTGGATGGCGGAAGGTGAACCGGATGAATACTTGAACTACGCCGATTACTCGTTTACCCATGCGGGACCCGGCGTTTTGCTAATTTCCCAAAGCACGAATTATAGCATAGATGCAGCTAGAAATCGTCACGGTTTTCTCTATAACCGGAAACATAAGGTAGAAGGGGATAATCGCGACAAAATTCATCAAGCGTTCACTGAGACGCTTCAAAGATGCGTCCGTTTAGAAGAAGCTGAAGAACTAGAGAACGCAGTGCATCTGAACGGGGATGAAATCCTGTTTATGATTAATAACCGCCATATTGCGCCGAACACCCAAGAGATGTTTGAGACAATTCGACCGGACTTAACTGCCGTGCTTGGGCAGATGTACAGTGGGAATGACTTTACGGTTGAACTTGCATCTGAAGATGTGCGGGAACGGTTTGCGGTTCAAATCTCTGCACGTTCAGGCAAAGGAATTGCGGATCTGCTAGCGAACTTGGAAAACAACTAGAAACAATTCTTGCAGTTCACAACGAGGGAATTTTTAGATGCACAACTTTAGTAATGAACAAATTGAGCGATATAGTCGGCACATCATCCTCAAAGAGGTCGGGGGAATGGGTCAAACTAAGCTGCTTGAGTCGAAGGTGCTTCTCATCGGTGCAGGTGGGCTTGGGTCGCCTGCGGGGCTGTATCTCGCTGCAGCTGGCATCGGAACGCTCGGAATCGTTGACGACGATGTTGTAGATGTGAGTAACCTTCAACGACAGGTTCTTCACGGAACAAGCGATGTGGGCAAACTGAAAACAGAATCCGCAAAGGAAACGCTTGCGAACATCAATCCCGATGTCAAAGTCATCACGCATAACGAGAAGATTGTTTCGGCAAATGCTTTTAATATCCTTGAGGGTTATGACCTTATTATCGATGGGTGTGATAATTTACCGACCCGCTATCTGCTGAATGATGCCAGTGTAATCCTTGGCAAACCGATTGTACACGGCAGCATCTTCCAGTTTGAGGGACAGGTAACTGTCTTCCATCCCGGCAGGGGACCGTGCTATCGTTGCCTTTACCCGTCGCCCCCGCCACCTGATATGGTGCCGAGTTGTCAAGAAGCGGGTGTGATTGGTGTGTTGCCGGGTATTGTCGGGAATATACAAGCCGTTGAAGCTATCAAAGTTCTACTGGATATTGGGAAACCGTTGATCGGTCAACTGCTTCTATTCAACGCTTTGTCAATGGAGTTTAAGAAACTCACGCTTCGTCAAGATCCTGAATGCCCCGCCTGTGGTAAGAACCCGACGATTCACGAACTGATTGATTATGAGGAGTTTTGCCAAGTGCGCTGGTAATCTCCATCAACCCTATGTAATATCAAGCCCCAAGACACAGGCGGTATGGAGTCTTGGGGCTTTTTTTTGCACCTCCAAAGGTATGCTGCAGAGCGATATGTTTGTGCTTGACAGCATCTATGATGGGTGCTATACTAAAGCCTATTCTAAAAAAATAAGTTCACAGGAATAAAGCTTATCGAATCGTGAGGCTGCAAAGATCTGAGCCTTGAGGATCGGCAAAATATAAAAACTGTAAAAGGAGCAATTGAAGCATGTTGAAAAAAAGAGTGGTTTTACTGGGAGCGATTCTATTAGCAGTTGTATTAGAAACAACGTTACTCCATGCCGGCGGAAAATGGAACGTTGTAAAGGATCTTGACATGGATTGGACGTTTAGTGCTGCTGCCTTCCTAGACTCACAGGAGGGTTGGGTTGCTGGAGGTTCCCCCTTTGACCAAACAGGATATATCGGTCATACTAGAGACGGTGGAAAGACATGGGAGCAAGTGGAAACCCCTATTGAGACAACACTCACGGATATCTACTTTCTTGACAAAAAGAATGGATGGGCAGCGGGCCAACAGGGCATGATTGTCGGAACAAAAAATGGCGGCAAACGCTGGGATGTCCAAACGAGTAAGGTTGGGAACTGGCTTAAAGGTGTTCACTTCGTTAGCCCCAAAATCGGTTATGCAGTTGGAATGAGCGAAACAATTGTTCAGACCAATAACAGTGGAAAACAGTGGAATGTGCTTCACGGTGGTGAAATTGCTTCTGCTGTGGGTGATGAAGAAACGATCGTGTTTAATACTGTCCAATTTATTGATGAATCCACCGGTTGGGTAGCAGGGGTTAGGATTAGTCCAGAAACCGGTGGACAAGATGGCTTAGTTCAGAAAACTACCGATGGTGGACAAACATGGATGGATCAGCCCACAAATATCCCGGATATTCTCGAAGATATTTTCTTTATCGATGCCAACAATGGTTGGGTGGTCGGAGAAAACGGTATTATCTTGCACACCACAAACGGTGGCGATACTTGGAATATCCAAACGAGCGGTACGGAGGAAAAGCTATTGAGCGTCAGCTTTGCTGACAGTGCCGTAGGCTGGATAGTTGGCGGTGATTACGGGGTTGGCATTATCCTGCATACAACCAATGGTGGAGAAACATGGGAAGACCAAAGCCTCACGGAAGATGAAGCACCTATTATTAGCAAACAACAGCTATCCGATGTCTTCACTTTGGATGGAAGCCACGTCTGGATAACAGGTCCAGGTGGTTTCATGATCTCGTCTTCAAAGTAGAACCTATCTATTTGGACACAATCCTAAGTTAGGAGAATCTATTTTCAAAAATTGAGGTGATAGATGAATTTTGCAGATCGAATGGACCGTTTGGGAACGGAATCTGCCTTCGAGGTACTTGCCAAAGCCAAAGGATTAGAAGCGCAGGGTAGAGATATTGTCCATCTCGAAATTGGTCAACCCGATTTCATAACCCCTGCGAATATTTGCGAGGCGGCTTTCAAGGCAATGAAGGATGGTCACACCGGATATGGGCCATCCGCGGGTCTATTGGAGTTTCGTGAAGTTATTGCTGAACATATTTCAGAGACGCGGGGTGTAGAGATTCATCCGGATGAAGTCACTGTTACGCCCGGTGCCAAGCCTATCATCTTCTTCACCATTTTGGCACTTGTCAATGAAGGAGATGAAGTTATCTATCCTAACCCCGGATTTCCGATCTATGAATCTGTCATTGATTTCATTGACGGGAAAGCAGTTCCCCTTCCGTTGCGTGAAGAGGTTAATTTTCGCTTCCGGATTGAAGATCTTGAGGCTTCCGTCTCAGATCGGACGAAGCTGTTGGTTATCAACTCACCACAAAACCCGACAGGCGGCACGTTGGCAAAAAGTGACTTGGAAGCAATCGCGGAGCTAGCAATTAAGCACAATTTCTATGTGCTGACAGACGAGGTCTACTCGCGAATCCTTTATGAAGGTGTCCACGATAGCCTTATCAGTTTCCCAGGTATGAAGGAGCGAACGATTCTGCTTGAGGGTCACTCCAAAACCTATGCTATGACCGGCTGGCGGTTGGGCTATGGGATTGCTCCTACGGAACTGGCGGATAAGATCACACAGTTGACTATAAACTCCAACTCGTGCACCGCGACTTTCACACAATTTGCAGGGATTGAGGCTCTGACGGGACCGCAAGACTTCGTCCACGAAATGGTTACTGAGTTTAGACAACGACGTGACGCAATCGTTGATGGTCTCAATGCAATTGAAGGTGTGAGCTGTATCAAACCCCTTGGCGCGTTCTACGTATTCCCGAATGTCTCACAACTACCCCTTTCCTGCCAAGACCTATCGGACTACCTGCTTGATGACGCAGGGGTTGCGGTCCTACCCGGCACTGCCTTTGGTAAATATGGCGATGGCTACTTGAGACTGTCGTATGCAAACTCGCTGGAAAACATTCAGGAAGCCTTAGCCCGGATGGATTCGGCGATTTCAAGGATTCGGTAGTTGCTTTTAATTTCCGCAGGTAGACTTGATGCCCAACAAAGCAACCGCTCGCGTTCCAGCGAGCACCACAAACTTAGGTCCGGGCTTTGATGTCCTTGGGCTTGCCCTACAACTCTATAGCACGATTTCGCTTGAAGAAATTGGGGATGGAACGGAGATCGAAGTTGCCGGCATTGATGTAGATAAACTCTCCAACAACGAGAGCAATATTGCTTATCGAGCCGCAAATTTGGTTTTCGACAAGTGTGGGTATAAGCCGAAAGGGCTACGATTGGTTTTAACAAATGGCATTCCCGCAGTCCGGGGATTAGGTGGCAGTGGTACAGCAATACTCGGTGGATTGTTGACAGCAAATGCCTTATGCGATAATCCTTTTTCCCGCACTGAATTGCTCGATTTTGCCACGGAGTTTGAAGGGCATCCGGATAATGTTGCCGCATCACTGCTAGGTGGCTTGGTCATATCTATGATGCAGGGTAGCCACGTACACTCAATTCAATTGGATTGCGATTCAGATCTGCGGGTTGTTGTGGCAATCCCCGACTTTTCGTTGTCAACCAAAGTAGCCCGCGGCGTCTTGCCCCAAACAGTCGATTTCGCTGATGCCATCCACAATGTGAGCCGTTCTTCGATGCTAGTCGCAGCAATTGCAACAGGCAAACTCGAAATGTTATCGCTTGCTATGGCAGATCGACTCCATCAGCCGTACCGAACTTCTCTCATCCCCGGATTTGATGATGTGGCTGAATCAGCGATGCGTGCAGGCGCATTAAGTGTGGCTCTGAGCGGAGCGGGTCCAAGCATTGCAGCCTACTGTACGACGTCAACGGATGAAGTCGGCTCACAAATGGGCCAAGCGTTTCAGCGAAATCAGATTTCCTGCGATATCAAGGTTCTACCCATTGATTCCACAGGCGCAACTGTGCAGATGAATGGAATCTAAGCACCTGAAATCTGTTTTCTATATCCCGAACAAATCCGCCGATTTTCCCTCCTACCCCCTATTTTTCTGTTCCGTTCACTATTTACTATGCGTTGTAGAAAGTAAGGAAGCGAGCAAATGATGAACATAGACACCGCAAAAATCTATGCGAAGGGCGGTAGAGGTGGAAACGGCTGCATTAGTTTTCGCCGCGAAAAATTTGTGCCGCGAGGTGGTCCCAATGGTGGTGACGGTGGACACGGCGGAAGCGTCATCTTGGAAGTTGCCGAGGGAATAAGCACACTCATTGATTTCCGATATAACCCCCATCAGGTTGCAGAGAATGGTGAACACGGTATGGGGAAACTGAGGCACGGGGCGGATGCCGAAGATCGGCTCGTCAAAGTCCCAGCAGGTACGATTGTACGGTTTCCAGAGACAGAGGAGGTCATTGCCGACCTGAAAGCGGTGGGGCAGCGTGCAGTTATCGCACGTGGTGGAATTGGCGGCAAAGGAAATGTACGCTTCAAGAGCAGCACGTTTCAAGCTCCGCGCGTCGCTGAAAAGGGAGAGCCAGGAGAGGAACGTACCATCACTCTAGAAGTCAAGTTGATTGCAGACGTTGGCTTGGTTGGCTACCCAAACGGAGGCAAATCGACACTACTTGCACGAACCTCTGCCGCAAAGCCGAAGATTGCGGACTACCCTTTTACAACCCTGACCCCCAACTTGGGCGTTGTCCGAGTTGATCCAGAACACAACTTTGTGCTCGCAGATATTCCCGGTCTCATTGAGGGTGCACACGAAGGTGCAGGACTAGGACATGACTTTCTGCGGCACATTGAACGCACGAAGATGCTCCTCCACATCATCGATATTGCCTCCGTCGATGGACGCGATCCAATCACCGATTACGAACAGATTAACACGGAACTCGAACGTTACAACCCTCGCTTAATTCGCCTGCCACAGTTAATAGTCCTAAATAAAATTGACCTTCCTGATGCACAAACCAATTTGCAGCGAGTCAAAGATTACTTCGGGAAACGTCGTGTCTTTCCAATCTCTGCGGTCACTGGCGAAGGAGTAGATCGGCTCATCAGAGCATCCTATCTACTCCTGCAGCGGATAAATGAACGGATCCGTGAACGCCAAGAAACTGTGGAACCTCAACCAACCTTCCACATACCCAAACCTGACGAACGATTTGAACTCATTACACAGAAAGATCGTTTTATCGTGCGTGGCGAAGAACCGCGTCGCGCCATTCTCATGACCGATATGGAAAATGATCAGGCACTGGTTCTCCTCCATCGAAAACTGAAAAAAATGGGCGTCCTGAATGCGCTCATCAAAGCTGGTATCACAGAAGGCGATACCGTCCAAGTTGATGCCTTCGAGTTTACATATAGCCCTGATGAAATCAACACACATTGAACCTCGTCAACTGTTAGCGCGCGCTCGAAGAGTTGTCGTGAAGGTTGGCAGCACAACCGTTTCAAAGAACTTTGACCTTGATTCCGAGCGTATAGACGCATTGGTACAAGATCTCGCATCGGTGAAGCAAAAGGGTAAAGAGGTTATTCTCGTTACCTCCGGTGCAATCGCTGCGGGCACAGGAAGATTGGGACTCACGCAACGTCCACAAACGCTCCCCGGATTGCAGGCAGCGGCATCAGTTGGACAGACCCGTCTGATGCACGCTTATGAGCATCGGTTCTCACAATACAACCAGATTACAGGAACGATGCTGCTGACACAGGACGACTTCAATTTCCGCGAACGCTATACACACATGAGTAATACGTTACGCGCACTCCTGCGACTTGGTGTCCTTCCAATCATTAACGAAAATGATACCGTTGCCGTAGAGGAGATCAAGGTCGGCGACAACGATACGTTGGCGGCGTATGTAACCAATCTCGCAGAGGCAGACCTGCTGATTATCTTGTCGGATCAGGATGGGTTTTATACCGCAGACCCCCGCAAGGACCCAGAAGCAAAATTGATTAGCTTTGTCTATGACGTTACTGATGAACTCAAACGTTCAGCGGGAAGCGCGGGAAGCGAGAGCGGCACCGGCGGCATGGCTACAAAGCTACACGCTGCGGAAATTGTGACCGGATCTGGTGAGATGATGGTGCTTGCGAATGGCACCGAGTTCCAAGTTGTCAGCCGAATACTGGCGGGTGAAAAGATTGGAACGCTGTTTCTCCCACAGGAGCGAATGTCGGGGCGGAAGCGGTGGATTGCCTATTCACGTCCACCGAAAGGTCGTCTGTTTGTGGACAGTGGGGCGCGTCGTGCGTTGGTCCATCAAGGTAGAAGTCTCTTACCCTCCGGGATTCAACAAGTAGAAGGAAACTTTAGTCACGGGGACACCGTCTCCTGTCGAGACCAAGACGGTATTGAACTTGCCAGAGGGCTTGTTAATTATAATACCCACGAATTGAAACGGATTATGGGCAAGCAGACCAGCGAAATTGAAAAGGTCCTCGGCTATTACTACTATAACGAAGTGATTCACCGGGATAATTTGGTTGTGATGCACAGGGTTGAAACGTGAGAAGCGTATGGTGATCAATCCAAAGTATCCAACAATTGAACATGAACAGGCTGCCGAAACTGTTGTGCGTTTCTTCGCCGCTTCCTCAGTGGCCGAGGCAGTGCTTGATAAAAAAAGGGCTTCAAAGATTAAATCTCTGAAGCCCGTTCACGACCTTAACATTTCATCTTGGATTTGTGATATCGACCTAACTCAATTTATCAAGTTCACTCAGTACCTGATTCACGGCAAGGGTGTTGTCCGGTGGTGCGTCTTCGACATGCTTAAATACGATATTGCCTTCCGCATCAATGATGATAACACCACGGTTCGTGATACCAACCTCTTCAAGCGCCATCCCAAACTGCTTCGACACCTCAAGATTCATGTCCGCTAGGAGCGGGAAATTAACGCCGCCAAGATGTTCACTCCACGCTTTATGTGCAAACGCTGAATCACGATTTATAGCAATGATTTCAGCATTTTTCGATCGAATCTCATCGACCTTTTCATTAAAATCGGGAATCTGTACGGAGCAAACCGGGGAGAAGTCGAGTGGATAAAATATGACCACTAGATTCTTCCCTTTGAAGTTGTCCAAAGAGACCTCTGTATCTTCGGAACCGAGAGTACCTGTGAGTGTAAAATCAGGCGCAGCACTTCCTACATCTGCCATATAAGTAGACCTCCTTCTAGACATTTGATGTTGTGATTCAATAGCTGATACAGTTATATTTGCGCCGCAAAGTCTATCACAAATTCATAGGCGTGTCAAGTGGAGAGTAAAGGCTCCCCTTGCTTAATGCCCAACCCAATGAATGTTTATCGCTGCGTTTCTATATTCCCGCAAAGGTAACGCAAAGGTGAGTTAAAAGATGGAAGTCAACTTTAACATCAGGGGTCTGTTGCTGACTCTTTTGGTGTGCGTGTGGGTTCCATCTGGTTTTCCACCAGCACATGCCAATCCGAAGGGAACTATCGCATTCTTATCGAATCGTAACAACCCTGATAAACCGGGATGGCGCACAGCCATTTATTTGATTAACGCCGATGGCGCCAACGAACGCCTTTGGCTTGAAAACCCTGAAGGTTTTTCAGACATGGCGTGGTCTCCCGATGGAAAATCGGTTGCTTTGGCTCAGTATGATGCCGATGGACACAGTCACATTTTTGTGAAGGATCTTCGTACCGGCCAGCAGAAGAACATCACCGCCCAATGGGCGGGGTGGCGACGGAGTTTTGGGGTACCGTCTTGGTCTCCTGATGGCAAGTGGTTGGCTGTGACCTGTTCTCAATTGGATGTGGTACATACTGATGTGTGTCGCATGACCGCCGATGGAGACCAGTTGCAGATTCTGACGCGAGATGCACAGAGAAATCATGGCTCTGCCTCTTGGTTCCCCCACAACGATAAAATCGCGTTTACCAGCGCAGCCCAAATCTTTGTGATGGACCGCAACGGTAGAAACCGGGTCAGATTATCCCAGCGGGAAGACGTAGTCGATCAAAGTCCCGCATGGTCTCCCGACGGGACCAAGATAGCGTTCTACTCCAATCGAGACGCACAAAATCCCAGACGAGGGATAGAAACCGATATCTACGTGATGAATGCCGATGGTTCCAACGTTGTTCGATTGACCGACCACCCATCGGCAGACCGTGTGCCGGCATGGTCGCCCGATGGGAGGTGGATTGCTTTCATGTCCCTTCGAGATGGCACGATTCAGAATGCCAACTGGAATATTTACGTCATGGATGCCAACGGGGAGAATGAAATGCGGGTGACGGATCATCCGGGGTTGGACGGTCTCCCGACTTGGGTGATTCCTGACCGGTTGCTCCCTGTTGATACACGCGGCAACCGTGTCATATTTTGGGGGCAGCTGAAATCAGAAAGGCGGTAAGGGATGAAACTGTGGTGGGACTGGGCGGTTATGAAAGTTATCTGAATTAGCTTAATTGACTGCAAGGAAAAGATAAGACAGATAAATTACTTGCGGGTTATTTTTTCCGTATCCACCCCTTGTCAATGAACCACTGACGCCATCGTTGCCACATCAATTTTCGTTTAAGGGCTTTCACATGGATCCGATGGATAAACAATCGTTCTCCTTCCAACTCAAGCACAGGAATCAGCTCTTTATATTTTGTGAATAACCCCAAGTTTGCTGTAATGTCAATTTCTTCGATCTGGATTGGGAGCTGCGCTGCGAGCGGTTCAAGTGATTCCTTCACTTCATCGCAGAGGGGGCAATCAGCTTTCGTGTAAAGTTGGAGTTTGATTGTATCCATTAATTGGGTGCCTCAAGTCATGGGTGTACACTATATTCATTGAACGATGGAGAGATAGGCATCAATATAAACCTGTCTATCTATTTTCGCAGAAGTGTGTATCAGCGTCAAACCTTTTTAGCCTCATTCTGGCTTGACATGAGGGCTGCCATGCAGTATAATCATGCTTTTCAAACTTTTGGGAGACCGATCATGAATCTCGTTTCACTGAAAAACTGGTCAACGGAAGATGTAATTGGGGTTGTAGAGGGCAGTATCGCAATCAAAAACAATCCAGAACGGTATGCGAATGCTACCAGTCGGCGCAGTCTCGCTATGCTTTTCCAGAAGACCTCAACTCGAACCCGCTGTGCTGGGGAAGTCGGTATGACCCAATTGGGTGGCCATGCAGTTTTTCTGGATTGGCGCACCACCAATTTCGCGCTCGCAGATTTACGGGATGAAATTCGCGTGCTGTCGGCTTACTCAGACCTGATTCTCGCTCGTTTTCTCGAACATGCAGATGTCGTGAAGGCAGCCGAGAGCGCGACGGTGCCAGTCATCAACGGGTGCTGCGACCGTTACCATCCGACACAGGCACTCGGTGACCTGATGACGATACAGGAAAAATTTGGACGTATTGAAGGGATTAAACTCACTTATATCGGGGTGCACAATAATGTATGCAATTCATTGATTACCGCCGGGCTAAAGACGGGTATGGAAGTAACTGTCGTTGCACCGGAGATTAATCCCACAGCTGTCGATGAGGAACTCTATGAAGCGGCACGTAAAGCGGGCACTTATAAAGCGTCGGATCAACTTCACCAAGCAATTGCAAACAGCGATGTTGTGTATACTGACACATGGGTCGATATGGAGTTTTTCACAGATCCAGCGTTTAAGGAGGAGAAAGAACGACGCATTAAGACACTCTCTCCCTATCAGTTGAACGCGGAGTTACTCGCAGGACAGGATGTTCTAGTTATGCACTGTCTGCCCGCCCACCGTGGTTATGAAATTTCAGGTGAAATCGTTGAAGACCCGAGATCGATCATGTTTGATCAGTCGGAGAACCGACTTCATAGTATGAAAGGGTTAATCCTGAAATTGTTGGGAGCACTATGAGTCATTTCACTCACCTCGAATGCAGCCGTTGCGCCCACACCTACGACCCTAACGTTCCACAGAACTTGTGCACCCAGTGCGGGAAGCCCTTATTTCCGCGTTATGCGTTGGATAAGATCGCCCAAACTTGGGATAAATCTTCTCTATCGGGACGTGAGCCATCGATGTGGCGATATGCCGAACTCCTGCCTGTGATTGATTCACGACACATCGTTTCTCTCAATGAGTCAATGACGCCGCTTCTCCCGGCACAACGACTCGCCGCTTTCTTAGGACTCGAAGCGTTGTGGGTGAAGGATGAATCCCGTCTACCGACCGGCAGTTTTAAGGCGCGTGGGTTAGCAATGGCAGTTTCCAAAGCCAAAGAACTCGGGTTGACCAAACTCGCAATCCCGTCCGCCGGTAATGCGGCGACTGCCCTCTCCAGCTACGCAGCCCAAGCCGGAATGGAGGCACATATCTTCATGCCCCAAGATGCTCCTCCGTTTAACCGTAACACTTGTCAACTGGCGGGCGCAAATGTTACGCTCATTGACGGATTGATCACGGATGCAGGAAAAATCGTTGCCGAGCGCAAGGAAGATGAAGGATGGTTTGACGTTTCAACGCTCAAGGAACCGTATCGGGTTGAAGGGAAAAAGACAATGGGGCTTGAGATAGCGGAACAGTTTAATTGGGAACTCCCCGATGTCATTATCTACCCAACAGGTGGGGGTACAGGGATTGTTGGAATGTGGAAGGTATTTCAGGAGTTGGAAACTATCGGGTGGATCGATGGGAAACGTCCGCGCATGATCTCTGTACAATCGGCGGGTTGCGCTCCAATCGTCAAAGCATGGCAAGAAGGGGCAACTGAAGCCGAACCGTGGGCAAATGCGCAGACAACTGCAGCGGGTTTGCGGGTGCCACAGGCCGTTGGTGATTTCTTGATCCTTGATGCTATCTACCAGAGCGGTGGGGCTGCGATTGCCGTCACCGACCATGAAATAGGGGAGGCGATGGGGACCTTGGCGACGCACGAAGGTATTTTGGCTTGCCCTGAAGGCGCAGCAACGGTTGCTGGGCTCTCCAAACTAGTGGAAACTAAGGAAATTCAGCCCGAAAACAGGGTGGTGTTATTCAACACAGGTGGGTATCAGGCGTGAATTCTCCTGTTGACTTTTTAAGAATGTAAACTTGTAGATAGATTTATGGTATAATTCTACTAAGAGAAAGAAAGCAGGCAAGTTAGATCCATTTGTGGTCTGCTTTGCCTGCCATCTAAAGACGTTCCCTTTATCAGCAGATGGCTTTATCTATCTTTACGTGAAAACTCTCGACTTTTTATTCTAATTCCGTAAAAACTATGAGCACAATAACGCCAATTCTTGAAATTACCAGCCTGACCAAGCATTTTGGCGGCGTGACCGCCGTGTCAAATATTGATATATCTGTGCAACAAGGGCAGATTGCTAGCCTCATTGGTCCTAACGGCGCAGGAAAAACGACACTTTTTAACTGTGTCACAGGGCTGGAACCTCCAACCGAGGGGAGCGTCAAGTTTCAAAATCGAAACATTGTTGGTCTGCGTCCAGATCAGATTGCGGAAATTGGAATGGCGCGGACATTTCAAAACATCCGCCTGTTTTCTCAACTGACGGTCTTGGATAATGTGAAAATTGGCAGGCACTGCCGGTCAAAAAGCCGCCTTTGGAACTCAATCAGCCGTAACCAAAAACAGCGTCAGGAAGAATCATACATCACATCGTATGCGTTTCAGCAACTCAACTTCGTTGGGCTGGAGGGGTTTCGGGACCAGCTCGCCGGGAATCTCTCTTATGGCGATCAGCGACGTATTGAAATTGCACGGGCGTTAGCAATGGGACCAGAGCTGCTTCTTTTAGATGAACCCGCGGCGGGCATGAACCCGCAGGAAACACAACGGTTGATAGAGCTCATCCATGCAATCCGTGAACAAGGAATCACGATTTTGCTGATCGAACATGACATGAAAATGGTCATGCAGATCTCAGATTGGGTTACTGTAATCGCTCAGGGAGAAAAGATCAGTGCCGGTGAACCTGAAGCAGTTCAAAACGATGCGCGTGTAATCAAAGCTTACCTTGGGGAATCCTACGATGCTCAGACTTAACGAGATTCACACCTACTATGGCAATATTCGCGCTATCAGGGGTGTCTCACTTTACGTTGAAGACGGGGAAATGGTCTGTCTGATTGGAGCGAATGGAGCAGGCAAATCAACGACGCTGATGACGATATCGGGCATCCATCACCCCGTGCAAGGTACAATTACCTTCGAAGGGGAAGATTTAACCGAGACCTCAGCGGAAAAGCGTGTTGAATTGGGAATCTCGCAAGTCCCCGAGGGGAGGCTAATCTTTTCTGAGATGACAGTGTTAGAAAATCTTGAACTTGGCGCATTCCGGCGCAAGGATACACCCATCATCAAGGAAGATCTTGATCGAGTCTTTGATCTCTTCCCAATCTTGCGTGAGCGCAGAACGCAGCAGGGCGGTACATTAAGTGGTGGTGAACAGCAAATGCTGGCTATCGGTCGTGCCCTAATGTCACATCCCCGTCTCCTCCTGCTTGATGAACCTTCGCTTGGACTTGCCCCAATTCTGGTTGAGCAAATTTTTGAGATAATCCAAGAAATCAACAAACAAGGAACTACTATTCTTCTTGTCGAGCAGAACGCGTATCTCGCCTTACAGCTTACGCATCGCGGCTACGTTATGGAGACAGGAGAGATAGCCATTGAAGGCACATCAGCGGAACTTCTCAACGATGTGCGAGTCCGGCAGGCATACCTGGGGGAATAGCGGTGAGACGGGATGGCTCATTTTCAGCTGTGGGTATTGGGTTTCACTTCCGCTATTGTAAGAACGTCGTGTTGAAAAGCAGAAGCTTGACCGTCCCTGATAGTGAGTCGCGTTTAACCGTTCAACCCAACCTACGATACTTCGCAAGCTGGTGGCAGCTGGGAAAATTCAACCTGAAAACAGGGTGGAGTTGTTCAATACGGGTGGGTGGCGTGAAGGTGTTTCCTGCATGTGACATCCTTATCCTACTGTTTCCCTATTTTTCCTTCAACAGGATGTGATTTATCTTTGTTAATCGCTCATAAGGTCTAAGATGAAGGCGACCACAGCGAGACCAATAGTGACAGTACAGCAGATATGCTTCCACTTCCCTTTCAAGAACTTGTCAAATATTAAATTCATACCGATCAACACGTAAAATATACCGAAATAGATATCTCCTATTGCTAAAAGATACCCCCCCATAATCACGATAAGGGAAGGCATAGGCGGCGGGAAGCGTCTATTGCTTCCTGCCATTTTTTTGATGCTATCTAGCAAAACACCTATCAGTATCAGACCAACACCCATCAACCCAAAAGTGAGGCTTTCTCCCCAAACAGATAACGCGAGGAAAACACCCACCATTATCGGCGTATACAGTAGAACTTTTTCAATATAGTGAATTTTACCTTTGCCTAGGACTGTCATGGAATTTCGCCCCTGCTTTTCCTTAGCTCGGTGGGAAGAGCGGGCTGCTTATTTAACTGGTAGTCCCTCCGATAACATCGTGCCAACTTAAGAAAGTTTGTTTCTCCCTTTCGGCTTTAACACATGTCGCCCCGTTGGGGCTTTAGGATGTGGTGATTCGGTTTTTCTATACACATTCCGCCCCGCTGGGGCTTTGAGGGATTTAATTATTTTTATCCTCAAGCCGTGTCCAACCCCGTCCGGGATGGAATGCCCCTGCTCCCTGATAACGCTCTCGAATTTCACGGAACTCTTCGGGGCTGCGAACTTCGTGTTCTGGGTGTTTGGGGTCACGCAGGACAAAATCGGCTTCTGGTGGGTAACACGCCATCGTAACGGTTTCACGTTCCGGTGTATAGGATTCGGGACCTTCGTCTACGTTGTTTGGGGCTTCGGTGCTTTGATAGCGCAGGTCTACACTCCAGCGCACCTGATCGCTGTTATTTTCAAACGAGGCGTGTGGCGTTAGGTTGGTCATGAACAGTACATCCCCCGCCCTCATCTCCATCGGAATGGGTCCCGTGTCTGGAAATTCATCGGCAGGCACTTCAAGGTATCCACCATGCCCTCCGGTATAATGCTGAAAAACTCCTCCCCGATGCACCTTTGGCATCACGTGAAGACAACCGTTATGTCGGGTTGAATCAACTAGAGGGATCCAGCAGGTGACGAGCAGGTGTTTGTCACAGTGAGGGAGAAAATAACCGGAATCTTGATGCCACGGCACCTCACCACGTTCCCATTCCGGCAGCTTTGGACGAATGCGGTACGCCGAAGCACCGATAATGGTTGGTCCGATAAGGCTTTCGATGCAAGACAGTAAGGGTGGGTGGGTGAGCATACCGAACATTGATGCCCCATTAAAACCACCGCCGCCTGATCCCATGACACCTCTAGTAATCTCTATTGCTGCGTCGAGGTTGGATTTTCTGATAAGTCCCAGACGATTGCCAAAAGGTTCGTCGGAATAAATGTCTTCCAGCACACCCTCAGATCGCAAGCGTTTCGCCTCTGTATCGACTACTTCGCCAAGCGCGTCTTGGATTGGTTGTAGGGCTTCCGGCGAAAAGACAGCGGGTTTCACCACATATCCTTCCTCGTTAAACTGTTGCAATTCCGCGTTGGTGAGGCTCATCAATATATCCTCCAAAGTTGATTGAGTCTGTTTTAGCGATCTTTTATAATTGCTCCAAAATAGTGATAGATGGTTATGGATTTGTTTAGTGTACCAAAATCAGAGTAAAAAAGGCAAGCAGGAAAAATATGAGTAAAAAAAAGACATGGGATGTCATTATTGAGCGGGACGTTACGGTCCCTATGCGAGACGGCGTAAATTTGGTCGCAGATCTCTACTTTCCTGCGGCAGACGGTCGTCCGTTGGAAGGTAAACTGCCCGCTGTTTTGCAGCGGACCCCCTACAAGAAGGAAAGTTACGAGAACATGGGAAGCTTCTTCGCCAAGCACGGTTATCTGTCAGTGGTGCAGGACTGCCGTGGTCGCTTCAAATCTGGGGGCGATTTTTTCCCGTTTCGGGATGAGCCGCAAGATGGCTATGACACAGTGGTGTGGCTCGCAAATCATCCCTCTTGCAATGGAAAGGTGGGTATGTATGGCTGTTCTCACATGGCTTGGGTACAGTTTCACGCAGCGACACAGAATCCACCGGGATTAGCCACAATAATCCCGTATGAGGGTCCCATCAATGCGTATCACTACAGTATGCGTGGGGGTGGTGCGCTGCATTTGGGGCTTTTGAAGTGGATTCTTGAAACGGCAACAACTAGCCAAGAAGCACAACAGAATCCCGCTATCGCCGAAGCGGTGCGGACGATGAGTTCAGGTCAGAACTTTCTGAATTGGGCTTCTCGAATCCCGTGGAAACGGGGACAGACACCGCTCAGTATTGCACCTAAATATGAAGACGCTGCCTTTCAACTCTACTTTGAAAACTACGATTATACGGACTTTTGGCGTCAACCCGGCTTTGCGATGGACGAGTATTTTGAATCCTTCCCGGAGATTCCCATCCTGTGGGTCGTCGGTTGGTATGATTGGTATCCACGCACCATTATCGACGGTTATCAGAAGATGGTGAAGATGCAGCGAGAAAACCAGTATCTCCTCGTCGGTCCTTGGACGCATAACAACTTCAATTCGTCCTGTGGGGATGTGAATTTTGGGACGGGAGGAAGCATTCACAACTATGATGATTTCTTGAACTTGGAGTTGGCGTGGTTTGACCGCTGGCTCAAGGGCGATCGGAACGCTGACATTGGAACGCCGGTCAAGGTGTTTACGATGGGAGATGGGGACGGAAGGCGTGATAGTAATGGGAGGCTGAAGCACAGTGGAGAATGGCATTACGGCGACATTTGGCCCCCCAAAGGCATCCAACCGACACCATTTTACCTACACTCAGATGGTGCTCTATCACAAGACAGACCGAGTCAGGAGAGTGCATGGACGACCTATACCTATGATCCGCGGAACACGGTTTCCAGCAATGGCCGCTGTATCATCCCCTATGGACCAGCCGCCGAGGGAGGGTTCTCCGGGATGGGTCCACGCGATCAGATTGATCTGGAAACCTTACCGGGGCACGGGATCCCGGGTATGCCCACTGCCTCCCGCCCAGATGTATTGGTCTTCCAGACTCAGCCGCTATCTGAAAAGGTCAGAATCGCTGGAAATATAAAGGTAATCTTGTGGGTATCGTCAGACTCGCCCGATACCGACTTTTTCGTGAAGCTGATCGACCTTTATCCGCCGAGTTCCGATTACCCAACGGGTTACGCTTTCCCGGTATCCGAAGGTATTCTCCGTGCACGCTATCGGGAAGGGTGGGAGACATCGAAGCCGATGGAGCCGGGGGTGATATATCAGATTGAGATTCCGCTTGAGCCATCCGCCAATCTGTTTGCGGCGAACCATCGGATTCGTGTTGATATTTGTAGCAGCAATTTCCCAAACTTTGACATCAACCGCAACACCGGTGATCCGAATGATAGACGGTGGCGTATCGCCGAAAACACAGTCTATCATGACATGAATCACGCCTCCCACATCGTGTTGCCAATATACCCACCCGTTTCTTAAGTCTGTGAACAGAGGACAAGCGCACCTGTGTAGGCGTGTGCGAAATTTCGATTACCGATGGGAGCAAATTCAGCATTTCCGAAGAATCCGATAATCGGTAGATCCGGAAATTTTTCCTTGATAATCTGGATATCGTGATTTGCCTCACCGTATAACCCTGAACCCCTACCCAAGCAATTGAAGTAAAGCCCAAAAGCCGGTGGATGTGCCTGCGCGCTTTCATGCAGTCGATTCACGATGGCATGAATATCTTCTGAGGCAGCAAAAGGATTTCGCAGGTGAAACTGCACAATTTGTCCCGTTTCGATCCTTTCTGCTACTCCGACTGCAGCACCTTGTGGATCGATGCCCGTGATGTTACGAATCAGGTAGTCGCCCGGCTTCGGTGACCGATTCGACGTATCCATTGCAATACCTACAAAAATCATTCTGCCTGAACGCTGTATATCTTCCTCGGTCAGCAATGCTAGCGATTCACGCAACACCTCTACCGCTTCCCTACCGTCCAATTCAAAAATTAGATTGTCCTTCGCACGGGTAATTTCAACGGGGTTTCCGAAGGGCTGGCACCCTTGTGCGACGCCGATCTCGGTATGGAAATCCCCTGTCAGCAACACACCTGCGACACTCGACTCTGTAATTTCCGTCCCGCACCATTGGTGCATTTGACCGCTCATCGGATCTCCAGAGGCAGCCCCACCAACAATGGGAAGCGCATCTCCATTCCCTCCGATTTGTTGGACAAGCTCGGCGGGCTGGACACATCGCACGTCCGGCAAAACGACTAAGAGTGAATTCTCACGCAGTTCTGGCTGTATTTGATTGCGTATGGTTGTACCAACAGGTGATACTCCATCTTCGGAAACACAAAAAGAAAGAGCGGATAATTGATCCGAACGCAGCACAAGGACAGCAACAACAGATTTCCCTTCAAACTCGCCATCTGACGTGAGGACACCCGTTCCGCTACAACCAATCAGCTGCTCGCAACCCGATATCTTTTGTACTTCCTCACAAAGCTGCGTGTACTCGCTTTGATAGTCTGCCGTTGCAAAAACAAACGCAAGATCTGCTTTTGCCAATTTCGCCTTGCCCATCGCCATTGTGGTGGCTTGTTCGGCGGCTTCAGATCCTGAAGCACTAAAGCTATGTCCAACACCAGCACGTATCATCGACCTCACCTTGCCTTTCTGTAGCTCAGAATGTTAGAATCTTGCTTGCTATAATTATATTCCATTATCTTGTTCTGTAAAGTTCCAATTACCGAGTAAATCTCAATTACCCTGCCGTGATGATAAACTCTAGCCGATGGTGTGCCTCCCGTAGCGAATCCTCAACACTTTCAGGGGTGTTACCTCTTGCAAAGATAAATCCGAGATACCTCGCGCCTTCCGGCAGAGGGAGAACTTCCTGACCAATCGGTATGCTGATGGTAACTTCCTCGATGCCTGAGACTCGCTCTGCGCCTGTTTTGCCTCGCACCTCCCGCAAAAACCCGGCATGAGGAATGGGAATCATCATCACGCCAGCCGGCTGGTGCTCACGCTGCAACGACTCAACTTCCATCCCGATAGCGTGCCGAATGATGAGTTCTTCCAGCGAGATACCCGTACCAAAGCGCAACGTCCGTGCACAAAGCCCACCAATCGACCGAGCGGCGATTTCGATTATCCACGCGCCATCGTCATTGACTCGCAGCTCTGCGTGGACGGGTCCCTCTCGTAACCCGAGCGCGTCTGCCGTTCGTGCCGTGCACGATATAATATCGTTTTGAACATCAACCGGCAAACGGGATGGGGTGATGTAGAGCGTTTCCTCGAAGAAAGGTCCATCTAACGGATCGGGCTTATCAAAAATAGCGAGCACCTTGAGTCGCCCTCGAATCAGGATACCTTCAAGAGCAACTTCTATCCCCGGTATAAAATCTTCAACAAGAATTTGCTGTGCTCTAGCATCTTTCCGTGATTTAACGTCAGACGAATCTAAAATACTAACAATCCTTTGAAATGCCTTCACAAATTCCCTCGGATTGTTCGTGCGGATGACACCTCGACTCGCCGAAAGAGCAAGCGGCTTGAGGACACACGGAAAGTTTACACCACTCGCAATTTCTGCTGAATCCGCACTGATTGAAACAAGCTCAAAGTGCGGTGAAGGAATACCTCCCATTGCAAGCACTTTGCGCATCTGATATTTGCTGCGGGTGGTGCGAGCGGATTCCACGGAATTATGCGGTAGGGACAACGCCTTAGACACCATTGACACCAAAATTGTTGTATTGTCATCAACACCCACAACTGCATCAATCGGATGGGTTTGGGCAAACGCAACAATCTCCTCCGTTGCCTTCTCGGGTTTACTGAAGTTAATAACCAATGACTTGCGAGGTGATAACTCAGACAACGTTTGCGGCTGATCTGATCCAATCGCAACCGCTACACCCAACTGAGATGCGGCAGAGAGAAATGCCTCCGCACGATATGTTTTTGTAGGTAAGAGCAGGAGAATGCGTTTTTTGCTTGAATTCATAAAATATCCTCTAGCTGGAAGCGGGCGATTATTCAGACTTTGTTTGGCAAATTATACAAGACCTGCCTATCTAAAGCAATCGGAAAAAGGGGGGTAGAATGCAATTGCAATTCATTACGTTCTATGTTAAACTATAAATGTTTCGAGAGAAGCTGGGAGAGTTCTTGAGAAACCATCGATATTACGTTATCCACCAATGCTGATTAGTTGATAATGGTTTAGGTCTTGATAAGCACCTAGTAACCCACATATCCAACTTTAAGGAGTGAAAAAATGATGTACCGAAAGTTTTTGGGCATCTTTGCCCTTATCACAACCATCAGCATTTTGGCAGGGTGTGCACCAAAGCCGCAGATTGAAATCTATATGGAGCCTGTTGCAGGCAGAGAACACGCCCAAATTGATGTACAAACAGGTTCTATCTCTGTGGAGCAGCATGGCGTTCAGATTACGCTTGAACCACTCAATGAAGTGGAACTGTTTGAACTCACAGAAGATGCACGGATTAATCCGTATATCGGGATTGACCGTTGGGGCAACGTTGAGCCGCTGTATACCGTCTTCGGTATTCACATAGAAAACAGATCTAATTCGCGGGTTATTGTTGATTCAACAGCAATTTTAGTCGATCTAAACGGTGAGCAGTATGCTGCCCTTCCTTATGACTACTTCAAAGAACTCTATGAAAACGTGAGACCAAGAACAGTGGCATTCTAC
This sequence comes from Candidatus Poribacteria bacterium, assembly GCA_965222435.1. Taxonomy (GTDB): domain Bacteria; phylum Poribacteria; class WGA-4E; order WGA-4E; family PCPOR2b; genus PCPOR2b. The sequence continues at coordinate 4,905,493 of OZ244950.1, forward strand.
GACCCGGGATATCGATACCGTTATCCTTACCCACGTTCTTACTATCGGAGTCCCTACCGTCACTATTATCACCACCCATATAACTATCGTTTGGGATACGGGCACCGCTACCCTTACACACCGTATCGGATGTATGATTACTATCCGGATCCAGCTGCTGCGAATCACGAACGACTAGTTGCGCGTGAAACGGTGTTCGATGGCGGTCGGCTTTTCTCAGGTGCGCAACGTGAGGGACTTTTGGTGTTTGATAGACTGGACATCGGCACGACGGATGTAAAGGTTATCTTGCCGGAAGTTCAAATCATCAATAAAAAGAAAAAACGGTCAGCATCTGATTTCGTGTTTGATTTTCGACAAGTTGTCAATGTAAAAGAATAAAACCTTTGACAAAGCTAGACCGAATCACTTAGATTGTCAGCAATGAAAAGTTGACCGCGGTTTCGTTGCTGACAACTTTTTGTCTGAAGATGAATCAATCAAGGAGATACAGATGAAGAAAAACAGAGCGTGTTCAACCGTTTCGCTTGTCATTTATGTCGTAACATTTGTTATGATTATGGGTTCTGCACTTACCGGATGTGAAGCTAAAAATGAGATTAAAGTCGCTGTTGCGGGCCCCTTTACCGGCTCTGTTGCCGCTTTTGGGGAGATGATTAAGCGTGGTGCGGAACTCAAGGCAAAAGAGATTAATGCTGCCGGTGGCGTCAACGGCAAAACACTAACGCTTATCTTTGAGGACGATACCGGCAAAGAGAAAGAAGCCAGTTTAGTTGCAGAGCGAATCGCCAGCAATCGGCGGATTCTTGCGGTAGTTGGACACTTTAATAGTAACTGCTCGTTAGCGGGTAAACCCATCTATCAACGTGCCGGTATTGTTGAACTCTCGCCTGGCTCGACTAGCGTCAAGGTTTGCGTAGGAAGCGATTGGACATTCAGAAATCTGTACCGTGACGATTTTCAGGGCGCGTTTGTAGCGAGGTATATCAAGAATGTATTGGGAAACACTCAAAAGATCGTCATCTTTTTTGATAACGATGACTATGGACGCGGTCTTAAAGATGGTTTTACTGAAGCCGCTGAAGAACTTGGTATAGAAATCGTTGCAGCCGAGGCGTACGATCGGGATAACACCGACTTTAAGGCACAGTTGACAAGCATTAAGGCGAAGCAACCGGACCTGATTTTCATCTCAGGGTTGTACAGTCAAGCGGGCTTAATCGCCTCACAAGCCCGTGAGGCAGGCATCACCGCACAACTCTTCGGTGCGGACGGCGTTGATTCCCCGGATTTCCTCCAAATCGCAGGCGATGCGGCAGAAGGCACGTATGTCTCGACACCGTTTGTCTTTGAACTTGGAGGACCCGAAGCCCAAAGGATGGCGGTAGCGTTCGAGGAAATGCATGGGGTTGCTCCCGATACTTGGGCGGCACTGACCTATGATGCGGTTGGCATGATTGTCGAAGCGATCGAAAAAGCCGGTGAAAATCGACAAGCCATTCGTGACCATTTAGCGTCAATCGACAGTCCTGAAAAAGGGTACACCGGCATCACAGGTTTGACCTATTTTGATGAGAACGGGGATTGCACCAAGCCGGCTTATGTTAAAATTGTCAAAGATGGTCAGTTTGTCCCTGCTGAGGGGCAGTTGCTTAGTGCGGAGTAACGTGCAAGGCGGTGTCTCACGTAGCTGCTGTGAAACCCTTTGCTGTGCTTCGCTGACTCGCCCGTTGACATTTTACACTTCACACATAATGCCGTAGGAGCTTTTAATTTTTTTATGGCCCAATTTCTGGAACAAATCATTAATGGACTCGTGCTTGGTGGCATCTACGCTCTAATTGCTGTAGGCTATACGATGGTCTACGGCATCATCCAACTCATCAACTTTGCACACGGCGAAATTTTTATGTTCGGGGCGTATTTTGCCTTCTTATGTGTCACGACCTTCGGACTTTCATTTTGGGTTGCATTACCGCTCAGTATGGGCCTGTGTGCCTTGATGGGAATGTTGATTGACTTCGTCGCCTACCGGCCCCTCCGCAACGCACCACGCCTCTCCGCGCTGATTACCGCCATTGGCATGTCTCTGGTACTACAAAATCTCGCTCGATTGATTTGGGGTGCAAGATGGCGAAAATTTCCCGTCGAAGCAACACCGACGCTCTTAACGGGAAATACTATCCCTTTACCCGGTGGGGCACAAGTTTCATTCCTAGATGTCTTTATTATCTTGCTCGCTGTAGGTTTGATGATTGGCTTAAATCGGTTGATTAACCTAACAAAAATTGGAAAAGCGATGCGGGCTTGCGCTCAAAACAGAATCGCAGCCAGCTTGATGGGCATTGATACCAATCGCGTAATCACCGTGACCTTTGCAATTGGATCCGCGCTGGGAGCCGTTGCCGGCGTCATGGTCGGGCTGCGTGAGGTCACGGAGCCGGCGATGGGATACTACAAAGGGGTCGCAGCATTTGCCGCCGCTGTGCTCGGCGGGATTGGTAACGTTACCGGCGCAATGCTTGGCGGCGTGGTACTCGGCGTTGCCGAAGCCCTCGGTGCCGGCTACATCTCCTCTGAGTACCGTCTGGCGATTGCTTATATCATTATGATTCTCGTTATTATCTTTCGACCGTCTGGACTGTTGGGGAAATCAACAGCGACACGGGCTTAGTCTAATAAACTAGCATGCTGAAAAAGTTATTTACTTCCAAAACCATTATCCTCCTTGCAGCGGTGCTTCTATTTCCGCTGATAACCTACGGCTCAGATCGTATTGTCGATCTGTTATATGAACGCAACATGGTCTTACCGCTACCAAGCGGAGACTACATCCTCCGAGTCGTGGTGCAGGCTTGCCTTTATATGCTACTGGCTTTAGGGCTCAACATCGTGCCGGGATTCACAGGATTACTTGACTTGGGATATGTAGGGTTTTACCTCGTCGGTGGGTATACGGCGGGGCTATTGATGGCAAGGCTCGGTTGGAGCTACTGGATCGCGCTGCCACTTGCTGCAATTCATGGCGCACTCTGGGGTCTATTACGCGGAGCCCCTACCTTGCGTCTAACAGGAGATTATTTTGCCATTGTGACCTTTGGGTTCTCGGAGCTCCTTTTCAGAGTTGTGAAAAATGAGGAGTGGCTCATCGGTGGGCCCAACGGATTTGTAAACGATATTCCAGCCCCTACCTTTTTTGGATATGAACTTTACGCATATTGGCAACAGTATTACCACATTCTGATCTTGTTGGCTCTTACAGTTATCGTTGTGTATCGTTTGCAGAATTCGCGTGTTGGACGAGCGTGGACAGCAATTCGAGAAGACGAGCGGGCGGCTGAGAGCATGGGGATTAACCTCCGCGAGTACAAATCCATCGCCTTTGCTGTCAGCGCGGCAATCGGGGCAGTTGGAGGGGCATTTTTCGCACAATTTCAGGTCAATATCAGTGCAGGCGCGTTTGAATTCTGGGAATCTATTTTCATCCTGTGTATGATCGTACTCGGTGGAATGGGAACCATCAAGGGAGCAGTTGTCGGTGCCGGTATCCTAGGGGTTTTAGGAGAGCTCCTACGTCCATTTGGTGGATGGCGCTATCTGATCTTCGGGATCATTCTAATCCTCGTGATGCGTTTCCGTCCAGCAGGATTGATATCAATGAAGGAGCAAGGCTAACCACAGACTCAGCAAGCGGTCAAAATCCGATAGTGACCGTAAAAGAATGAGACCTTTGACAAGGTTAGATGGAATCACTTAGATTGCCAGCAATGAAATTTCGTTGCTGGCATTTTTCTATTCTGTAGCAGGACATACATCTGAGACAAAGAAAGGAGCAAATATGCAGCAAAAAGCAACGTGGTTTTATAGTAAGGCAGGAGTGGCTACCCTACTCCTAGCGTTATTGACGATTCTATATGTGGTATCTGCTTGGGCACAGGAAAGCGGAGAACCTTCCGCCCTCGACAAAGCTAACACGACAATTGGCGCGATTCTCTTTTTTGACATCGCCCTTGGTTCTATTCAGATTGATGAGGTAGATCGAGATGGAAATCCGGTGCTGGACGCATCCGGCAATCCCCAGAAAAAGGCTGTTAGTCTTCCTTTTCTTATTGTTGTCCTAATCCTTGGCGCAATCTTTTTTACCTTCTGGTATCGCTGGATCAACGTACGGGGATCGAGGCACTCCATTGACATTATTCGAGGGAAGTATGACAACCCAGAGGACACCGGCGAAATCTCTCATTTCCGCGCTCTAACAAGCGCGCTGTCTGCGACGGTTGGCCTCGGAAACATTGCGGGGGTCGCGATTGCCATTCAGTTAGGTGGTCCGGGTGCTGTTTTTTGGATGCTTGTCGCAGCGGTGTTTGGAATGACCGCAAAGTTCAGCAGTTGTACCTTATCGCAAATGTATCGACAGACGAACCGAGATGGCAGCATCTCCGGCGGTCCCATGTACTACATTGATATCGGCTTGAGGCAGATGGGAAGCGGCTGGGCTACCCTTGGGAAGGTACTAGCGGTCATGTATGCACTACTGGTTATGGGAGGTGCCATCGGTGTCGGAAACATGTTTCAGGTAAATCAGACAGCCGAGGCGTTTCGGAGTACCTTTGGACTTTCAGAAGGCGCGAACTGGATCATCGGTATCGTAATAGCAATTTTGGTGGGGGCAGTGATTATCGGTGGGATTAAACGGATCGGTGCAGCAACCTCTAAAATTGTACCTGCCATGTGTGGCTTGTATGTATGTGTTTCGATTCTAATAATTTTGATGAACTTTACCAAAATCCCTGAAGCCATTGGGCTCATCTTTAGTATGGCTTTCACAGGTAATGCTTTCTACGGCGGATTTTTTGGCGTGCTGGTGTGGGGTATAAAACGCTCATCTTTTTCAAATGAGGCAGGTCTTGGCAGTGCTGCTATTGCTCACGCAGCAGCAAAGACAGAAGAGCCTGTTCGAGAAGGTCTTGTAGCGATGATTGGTCCCTTCATTGATACTATCATCGTATGCTTTATGACGGCGATGGTAGTCATCATTACGGGCGCATGGAATGATCCCAGTCTATCGCAATCCGACGGCGTTACTTTAACGACAAAAGCGTTTGAAAGTGCCATAAGTTGGTTCCCGTTGATCCTTACCCTCAGTATCGGGCTGTTTGCCTATTCTACAATGATTTCTTGGGCTTACTACGGCGAACGGGGTTGGATCTACCTGTTCGACCACTTCGGTGGTATCGGTCTAAAAACTGTTATTGTTTTCAGAATTATTTTTATCCTTTTTGTTATCGTTGGTGCAGTCAATAAATTGGATGCTGTTTTAGACTTTTCGGATGCGATGGTTCTCGGTATGGCTTTCCCGAACATCATTGGAAGCATCATCCTTGCACCGAGGGTACTAGGAAAACTCAGGGACTATTGGAACCGTTACCAATCGGGCGAAATGGCACAGGTTGAATAGATGGTGCCAATTTGAGGATGTGGCACTTTCCCGTAGCCCAAGATTTCTGAGCCAATGAATCAACTGAGGATCTTGGGCTACAATAGGTCACATATAACAATCAAAGTTTAGCCGGATAGCAGTGGCAGCTGCACCGGCTGTCCTGTCTCATAGCACTGCAAAGCGGCGAAAGCAATCTCGTGCGTTTTAATGGCATCCTCCAGATTGCAGTGCGATTCTCGATCATTCAAGATGCAATCGACAAAGTGGTCCATCTGTCCTTGGAACGGATGGTGCGTGACGTCGGCACTGTCTGGTAGGATGGCTGGAATCTCAACCCACCCATTCTGTCCCGGATATTTATGTGACCAAATTCGATTGTCTTTGATCGATCCACGGTTGCCAAAAATCTCAAGTGGAAAAGTATAGGGCATGATGCAGCCGTAATTGACAGATACCTTACCCAACACACCGTTGGCAAACTTGACGAGACAGATTTCAAAATCGTCATATTCCAGCGGCGGTGCCTCCTGCCATCGGGAGGTGAAGTAGTCATACTCCTCTGAAACCCCTTTGCGGTAGCCACCGGAATAAGCGAACACTTCGATGGGATCGGCAGCCTCATACTCACCTTTGGCAGCAAACCAACGAAGCGAATCAGCGGCGTGGCAGCCTCCTGTAATCATCGCGCTCACACCTGTTGATTTCTTTCGGGCGTCTTCGTAACCTGTCCACCAACTAGCAATGTCATGTTGGTAGTCCGTTTCGACAAAGTAGGGGTCACCAATCGCGTTATCAGCAATCATCGCCTTGAAGGTCTCAAAAAGGGGATTCCAACGTAATACAAAACTGGCTATTGTCTTCACCCCTGCGCCTCGGACCGCATCGCGCATCGCTTTAATTTCCTCAAGGCTATTGGCAATAGGCTTTTCGATAACGACATGCCTCCCGCTCTCCGCTGCAGCAATACTGTTTTCAGCATGCAAGTATTGAGGTGTGCAGACAGAAACGATGTCCACACCATCATGCTTGAGGGCTTGTTCATAGTTATCATAAAGCCCGATATTCTCCAATCCCGCTTCCGCCGCACGGGCTTGGCAACTTGTCAATTTTCGGCTGGAGATTGCGACCACTTTTACGTGTGGATTCGTTTCAAACGCTTTAATATGTTGCGTCGAGACCCAGCCTGCTCCGTGTACTAGCACCCCTAACTTTTTCTCAGCCATCTTAACCTCCCCTTTCCTGCTCGTAGTGTTAGCAACAGAATAAAACAACTCGTCAGCCAAGTCAACCGTTTTTCTGAGCCACATCGCTAATCTACACTGGAAATCCCACGCCCTGAGACGAGGTATTCCATACTTTCTTGTTGACACCGATCTGAGAATTCGTATAATCGAGACCACATTGCTAGATTGATTTCGCGAGGAGAGACAGTAGGAATCCGAGTTAGCTTCGGAGAGATTCATCAGGGAACACACTTGAACTCAAGGAGAGAAATGGATGCGTTATTCAACCGAACAACAGGTAGTACAAGAAACAGATCACAGCTTTGATGCCAACGTTTATACCCGTCTAGGTGTCAAACCATTCATCAATGCCAACCTTCCTTTTACGTTTTTGAGCGCGACGGTGGTGTGGCCAGAGGTGCGCCGTGCAATTGATGAAGCAGCGCATTATATGGTTGATATAGTCGAACTACAACGGGGGGTGGGCAGGCGTCTTTCGGAAATTTCGGGGGCAGAGTCTGGTATGATTTCCTCCGGCGCTGCAGGATCTATGGCACTAGCAACAGCAGCGTGCATCGCGGGCACCGATCCAGAGAAAATTTGGCAATTGCCCGACACCACCGGTCTCAAAGATCAGGTCATCATGTGGGGCGGACGTAGTATCTTCGACAGCGCGTTGCGATTGGTAGGAGGAAAACCGGTGGTGGTTCAGTCGCTGGATGCGTTGCGTTGCTCCATTAGCGATAAGACTGCCATGCTTTGCACAGGATACTCTGCCGATCCAGATCCAGTCGATCCGCCACCCCTAGCAGAGATGGTGTCAATTTGTAAGTCTGCGGGTATTCCTGTATTTGTTGACGCAGCCGGCGGCATCCCACCCGTTGACAATATCCGGCGGTACGCACGTATGGGCGTAGACCTGTATGGGTTTAGTGGAGGCAAGGGGTTACGGGGACCGCAAGCTAGTGGGCTATTGCTCGGACGACAGGATCTGATTGAGGCGGCGCTTGCGAATGCCACGCCAGTTGAGGGGGCGGTGTGTCGCGCAATGAAGGTCGGAAAGGAGGAGATTATCGGTTGTATGGCGGCTCTTGAAAAGTGGCTGACTATCGACCTTGATGCGTTGTACCGTGAACAAACGGAAACGCTGAAGAGAATCGCAGGGCTCGTGGAATCTGTACCCGGTGTTGAAACTAAGATTGAACTCCGTAACGGTAGTAACCGCTTCATGCAACTGGTTGTGAATTGGGATGAAGAGGCTTTTGGGCTCACTGTAGATGAGTGTGGACGCGAGTTGCGAGAAGCTAATCCGCCTATATCAGTGCTGTGTAGTTATAACCCTTATGTGACGCGGGTTCGCGAATTCTCTCCTCCTGCTCCCCCTGATGGCAAATCGGTCAAGCGTCAGAGCAGCCCACTGACAGTGTTCTCTCTCAGCCTTCAGCCCGGCGAAGAACAGATTGTTGGAACCCGACTTCGCGATGTATTGATGGTGGCACTTAGTAGGACTTCGTCACATTAAAATGAACGGATGAAGGCACTACTACTTCAACAGAACAAACGTGGATTTGGAAATTCATATCGAATGGGATGCGAGAGTTATTTAGAGATTAATCCTAACGTCGCCGAATCGTGAGATTCAAGGGCAAAAATAGCAGAACGGCACAGAATGCGAGCATCCATTGCCACTCTTGGAAGAGCGGCGCAAAACCGAATATTTGTTGCGTTGTTGGCAGATAAACTATAAATAGATGCAGCGCAATACAAGCCAAGATGGTAAAAGATAAGGGACGGTTTGCCTTTATTCTTTGGAAAACAGATTCCCAGAAAAGGCGATGGCACTGGAAATTTGAAATCAACAACCCCAAAATCAATGTGGTACATGCTGCCGTTTGTGCCGCGGCATGAGGGTTCTGCTGCGTCGCATCTGAATTCACAGATGTAAGAATAAAGCTAAAGATAGTCATTGATGCGATGACAAGGCTGCGCAGCAGCACATCGTAGAAATCGGCTCGTGATAGGAAAGGGGGAATCTTTTGAGGTCTGCTATATCTGAAATCACCACGGATATCATCATATCCCAGACTCATCAGCGGTATCAGACTTACGAGTAGATGAACCCAGAACAACTGAAGCAGGTTCAACGGCATGGGTAAGTCGCGTAGCGGAGAAAAAAAGAAACCGATATACGGCAGCGCGTATCCGATGATGAGCGTGATAACCTGCGCAAGGCTGCAAGAGAGCAGCCAGCGCATCGAGCTTCTCAAGTTGATATAAGATTCACGGACTTGACGTATGAGACCTGCGATGATACCAAAACCGTCCTTAAGTACTACACAGCCTGCACGGTGTTGAACAATATGAGATGAGCGAGCAGTGGAGGAAAAACTGACATCTGCCATTCGCATTGCCCGTAAATCGAGTGGTGATTTTCCCCAAAATCCAACGGAATAACCGAGACGTTTTAGATGTTGTACCAAATTTTGTTTTTGTGCAGCGGAAGGACGGCAGTATACAAGCAAGCGATTCACAATCGATTCATAGTGCTCATCACTGAACTCAGCCAAATCTTCTTGCGTAACAACCCCATGTTTATCCTGAACAATAGCCAGTTCTTTGCCAATATCCAGAGCGGCGTTTCTGTCTCTATCTGTTATTGTGACAATTTTAAGTCCTGCGTCAAGACTAGATTGGATAATCTCCTTTGAGTCAGGGTACTCCAACTCCATAAAAGTGATGAAGCCTAAAAAGGTCATGTTGTGTTGCGACTCCTCCGACGAGGGTGGAGTGTTTAGGTTTCGATAAGCAACGGCGAAAGCTTGAGTTTTGCTGTTTGATAGGTATTCAATCGCCTGATGTATCAACTGCTTCTGATCGAAGCTCATGTAATTAGCATTTCCATCAAGTTGAATCCGATGGCAAGTTTGCAGGATTGCCTCTGCATCCCCAAACATTAGCTTTAAGAACTTTCCATCTTGGAGTGCAAAAACAAGCGTTTTATATGGGCGTTCTGATGTCTGAATCTGTTCATCAATCTTAGTGAAAGCCGAATTGTAACGCTCCAAATCAAACCCAATTCTTTCGGCAATTTGATTTAGCGTAGTACTGATGCTTACTTCCGTTACAGTCGAAGGTCCCTCTATACCACTCCTACCTCTATCAGCGATACAGCGACTCGCAAGCAGAATCAACAGTGGGAATTCCGGTGGCACTTCTGAATCTGGCAACGCCGTTGAAATTGTATCTTCGCCAATCTCATCCGATATATGTTCATCACGGGATTTCAACCAAGCTTCCCACGTCTCCTGATTGACAAGACTGTCATCGACAAAAACGTGCGAAACAGTCATCTCCTCCGTCATAAAATTGCCTACTTCATCAACACAGACTGCCGTAAGTTTGCTCAACCTTTCCAGATTGACAAGATTACGAATTGCAATCCCCTTCTGTAAGAGTGTATAAGCGTGTTGAGTAAGGATGGCTCGACTCGTTGAGGCAATCCCTTCTGGAATTGCAGCGACGACAAAACCGAATCCAAGAAACAGAAGTTCACCCCAATGGGCACTTTTGTCTTGAAACAGAAATGCTAGGGTAACCGCTACCACTCCCAATATGCCCCCGACAATTCGGAAATAGTCATAAAAAAAGCCCATATGTACTTCCGCTTCGGCATCTAGGTCTGCCATCGTGGGCGTACGCCGGTCGGATTTGCTTATCTCCAACTGATCCCCGGTCCCAACAACAATTGCCCGCGCTTCTCCTTCAAGGACATAGGTTCCAGCAAAGATCATATTGCTTTGCTTGTCGGGGGGCAAATTCGGCGTAGAGATCTCCTCATCGTTTTTTTGCGTATACGTTGTCGTTCCAAACACCGGCGCCTCATCAACAACCAAGGCATCAACCTCAACAATGCGAGCATCAGCAGGGACATAGTCTCCTTCCTTCAGGAGCAATAGATCCCCGGGGACAATCGCCGTAGGGGGTAGTTTGATAACACGCTCATCTCGAATAACGGATACACTAACCTCTAAATGGGTTTTAATAGACTGAAGCTGAGAGTGCGCCCGCCCAGCCTGAATGAATCTCCAGAGGACATGAAAACAAAGGATGGCTGAAAACACTAAGATTTCATGAATCGCACGTTGGAGGTAGAAAAGGAGGCAGATAACAACGAATAGGAGAATGACTGTTAAATTGGCAAATTGTTTCAGTAAGAGGGCAAGAAGTGAACGTTCATGGGGTTGCAGAATTTCGTTGTTCCCATATTTGCTACGTTGGGAAGTGGCTTCCTGACTACTCAACCCACGATCGAGGTCTGTTTTGAATTCATGTAGAAGATGTGGAATTTTTTGGGAGTACCAATTTGACATAGTTCAAAATTCTTGTCTGAAAACTTAAGAAAGTATGAGGGATAAAACAGTTGACCAAGGATTCAGCTGAGTCAAATAGGACATGTCCGATAAAATCTGCCCAGTTCTATAGAGTGGAGATATATTTTACCACGTAATCATATATCTGAAAACAAAAAAAGCCTCGCGTAATGACGAGGCTTTAATTTTAACAAATCTGATGGATTGACATACTCCCACACCCTAAAGGGAGGGGATTCTCACCTGTTAGGATGCCGAATTGTGCGGTCAACACGACAGCGAGCCGAAGCCCGTCTTACAATCGCTCTCGCAGTGGACGATGCCCCGCCCACTCTCCCCGAAGGGAGACACTGGCGAAATGGACATGCCACAACACGCTCCCGTCGGAGCGTGGGAAAACGATTGCAGATTTTACCCCTGCCAACCGTTTTCAGTAGCATGTCCGTCTCTGATGGAAATTATATCATGTTTCGCCTGCAATTTCAACTGTTTTTGACTAACTAACGAGGCTTGGCTGACAAGCCCCTCCCTAAAGGAAGGGGGCTTGTCAGCAAGATTGATAAGCGGCTAAAAATCGGGGCGTTCCGAATAAACACTAACTTTTCTGCGGAACTTATCCTTCCGCTCAAACCAGACATAGCCATCAATTTTCGAGAAAAGCGTGTAATCGTTTCCAACCCCAACGTTCCTTCCGGGGTGGATGTGCGTACCGCGTTGTCGAACCAGAATGCTCCCAGCGGTCACAGTACTGCCAGAAAACCGCTTGACACCAAGCCGTTTACCGATACTATCTCGTCCATTGCTCGTGCTTCCGCCACCTTTTTTATGAGCCATTTTCGTTTCCCTCCTCAGATGCGTTACTTCCGTCTTGTATTTCAGTAATGCGTAATCGGGTAAATCGCTGCCGGTGTCCAAGTTTCCGCTTATACCCTTTACGCCTCTTCGACTTGAAAACGACAATTTTTTTGTTCTTAGCTTGTTGTACAACTTCACCGACGACAGCAGTATTTTCGAGGTATGGCGTACCGACTTGCACGTTGCCGTTACCGTCGCCTATAACCAATATTTCTGATAGGGTTACTTTTTCACCGACAGGCGCGTCTAACTTTTCAATATCAATTAGCGTATCCACCTGAACACGATGCTGTTTCCCACCCGAGGCAAATACAGCATACATCTTTCTTTCTCCTTAAAAAATCTGTGTAGTGTTTGCGCCCCCTTCAAAGCAGGCGAAGACGTAAGCAAAAATTATAACAAAGATTCTCCCAACAGTCAATGTTAATTCAAGTAAATCTCGCGATTAGAACCTTCTGCAAAGATTTGATAATCCTCAAGATGTACATCCGCATCCCCTTGCAGCCGAATTTGTAGATTCATCGACTTTTCAAGTTGTCCCAGTTTACCGGCTTTCTCGTCAAGCAAATGGGATACAACGTGTTCATTTGCAACCACCCTCAACCGACGTTTCCGGGATTTCCGATGGGCTTTCTTGATAGATCGCAGCAGATCAATCGTAATTGTATCAGTTGAAAGGACTGAGCCGTGCCCATCGCAATAAGGACAAGATTCAGTGAGAACAGTTGCCAAGCTGGGACGGGTTCGCTGCCGTGTCATTTCCACAAGTCCAAGATCGGATATGTGTAACAGGTTGGTTCGAGCCCGATCTTTGTCTAACGCCTGCTGCAGCAACTTATAGACCTTTCGTCGATGTTCGGGGTCATCCATATCAATAAAATCAATGACGATAATTCCCCCAAGGTCTCTCAGGCGAATCTGCCGCACCACTTCTTCAACAGCTTCTAGGTTTGCACTCAAGATGGTACTGTCGGGGTCTTTTTTCCCAACAAATTTCCCCGTATTGACATCAATAGAGACCATCGCTTCCGTCTGTTGAATAACGAGGTGTCCACCACATTTGAGCCAGATTTTTTCACTCAGTGCCTTTTTGAGTTCTTTATCAATCCCGTAGTCTTCAAAAATGGGGGTTGATTTGTCATAGAACTTGACCTGTGAACGTAGTTCAGAACCAGAAGATGAAAGATAGTCCATCGCATCCTGATATTGTTCCTTGGAATCAATGACAAGCCGTGTAACTTCACTTGTGAACGAATCTCGAATGACTCGAACAACGAAACTGTGTTCCTTATGGACAAGACTAGGAGCAGGCATCTTCTCAGATTGTTGAACAATCCGTTTCCACTGTCCAACAAGGTACTGAATCTCTGCGGTAAAGTCCGCCTCACTTTTTCCTTCAGCAGAGGTCCGAATAATAAACCCGCCCTCGACATCAGCACGTATTGCTTCGGCAATGTCTCTGAGACGCTGCCTTTCTTCTGCTGACTCAATCCGTCGAGAAACGCCGATGTTCGTCGCAGTCGGCAGATAGACGACATAACGCCCAGGAAGCGTAACACAGGTTGTTACACGGGGGCCCTTTGAGCCAATCGGCTCTTTTCCAACCTGTACTAAGATCTCTTGGTTTGGGTGAATCAGGTCGCTGATAGAATAGGGATATCCCCTTCCGGGCTTTGGTGAATTGGTCGACTTTTTATTTAGATCGAGTTTTGCGGAATCGTCATTGGAACTATCTTCTTCCAAATCACGAATAATATCCGAAATATGCAGAAAAGCGTGTCGTTCCAGCCCAATGTTGACAAAAGCAATCTGCATGCCGGGAAGGACGTTCTCTACACGACCTTTATAGGTGTTGTTAAGCGTATGCTTGTCATTTTTGCGTTCAATATCAATCTCGGTCAGAACGCCATCTTCAAGTACAGCACATCGCGTTTCATATTCATCATCAGAAATGATAATCTCTTTTTTCATTGTCGCCTCCGTCCTTAAGTTCAAGAACTAGGTCACACAACTCACAACAGATCTACTTATGGAGGCAACGAACAAAACAATCAGGCTTAGGAAAAAGTAATCTTTTAATCAATAATAGTAATCCGTATGCTTTTACATTGTCCGGGCATATCGTACAATATCGCCCCGGCGTAAGATCTACGATAGATACAGCTTCACTTTTCTCTGTTTCGTTGTTACTGTACCATCACTATATTCATGATAATCTTCACCATGACCGCATCCAGAGCTGAAACGCGAAGCACTTCTCTCATCACGTTTCATGTATTGTATCCAAATTCTTAAATTATTGAGAATATTGTAAGAACTTGAAAATTAAAAGATTAAACGAGCATGTGCACTATCACTTAAATACGTGAGAAAACCTCATGAGAACAGGATAAACACCAAAAATGCCAAGCCGTTAGGAGCAGTGAGAAGGTAAGTGGGGTGTGAGGAAGAGTTCCTCTGCCCGTTTACTTTCCGACTTTGTATACGCACTAGACGGGAAATGCTGTTCTACGAAATTCTTCACAGATTATCTGTGAGTACACTCTTTCAACCTGATTTGCTAATAACCTTAACTTTGTTCGCGCGGAGTCATTGTGACCACTGGTATAATCAATTCTCCCGTCGAGATACCTCCATGTTGGAAGCCACCTCGAAACTGTCGGGTATATTCATTGAATTGATTGGGGTAAACAAAGTAATAATCTTCTTTTGCAATAATGTAGTTTTTGCTTGAGTTTTGGGCAGGTAATCTATACCGTCTCGGATCATCAATATAAATGGCTTGATTCGTATCGCAGCCTAAATTTGTACCAACTTTGAAGCGCAGACTTGTAGAGGTTTCGCGATTTCCATACGCTCTTGATGGCCGATTACAGAGAACCGAGCCGTGATCTGATGTTAGAACGATAATAGCGTCCTGCTTCGAGATGATTTTTAAGATCTCGAACAGTGCTGAGTGAGCGAACCACGACTTTGTTAAAGATTGAAAGGCGGATTCATCCGGCGCAATCTGTTGAAGAATGTCTGACTGTGAACGCTGATGTGTCAACATATCAATGAAATTCACGACCAAAGCAGATAGACTGATTCGATCAAATGAAGAAACTTGGCGTATAAACTCATTGCCGCCTTTGGTATCGAAGACCTTAAAGTACTTTAATCCCGGTTTAAGTTTGATTCCTGCACGTTGGAGTTGGAGTTGTAGGAGTTGCCTTTCATAACGGTTCGTGCTAGTTTCGTCCGTAGCGTCCTCCTGCCAATACTGTGGGAATCTTTCCGCTACCTCTTGCGGAAACAGACCACTAAAAATCGCATTACGCGAGTAAAGCGTTGCGCTAGGTAAAATTGAAAAATGGTAATCCCTATCAATATAGAAATAGGATTGGAGTACGGGTTCAATTGCCATCCAATGATCGAGTCGTAGGCAATCAACGACAATCAAATACACCTGGCGTTCCTCACGCAGATGAGGGATAACAAATTTATCAACAACATCAACAGACAGAATTGGAGAATCCTCGCCTTGTAACCAACGGAGGTAGTTTTCCTGTACATAATCAGAAAACAAAGCGTTACATTCTTTTTTTTGCTCTAAATGTGTTTCTTCAAGCCCTGTTTGTGCCAAGCGATTAAGTTCACGATCCCATTCAAGCAATTTCAGATAGATTTCTATCCATTTCCGCCAATCTGGATTTGCGTCCTTACTGGCACGGATTTGATTAAAATCGTGGGTATAGTTGCGTGGCACCTGTGCTTCAATGATATTAGTCTGATCCAGTACACGCTTTAAGGTGGAAGCGATCTGAGCAACACCAATGGGTTTCACCAAAAAGTCGCTAACCCGTTTTCCCAGTGCATCATCAATTAACTGATCTTCGCTGCCTTGTGTGACCATAATCACCGGTAAGATAGGGTTAATTTCACGGATTTGGTCGAGTGTTGCCATACCATCCTGCCCTGGCATAACCTGATCAAGCAAAACAGCATCGTAGTAGGATTCCTGGAGTAGTGAAATCGCATCAGTTCCATTGGAAACTGGTGTGACATCGTAAGATTTCTCGCGGAGAAGAAGAATGTGGGGTTTCAGTGCATCAATCTCATCATCAACCCATAGGATCTTACGCGTTATGTTTTGCGCTAACACTTGGTTTCCCTTTCTTTCTCTCCTTAAACTTCATCCAGAACAGTGAACTTTTCGTCAGAAGTTTGACTGTTTTCTTATCTTCAACGGTTTCTGCAGGCAATACAATCTCAAAGGTTGTTCCTTGCGAGCTAGTCTCAATGAGTCGAATCTGTCCATGATGATACGCTTCAACGATTCGTTTAACAAGCGTCAAACCAAGTCCCCATCCATGTTTCTTCGTTGTCATCCCCGGACGAAAGATTTTATTCCGGTTTTGCCGGGGGATTCCTTGTCCATTATCTTTGTACAGGATGACAATCTGATGTTCCTTTGGATGGAGCCGCGGATCAATTTCGATGATGCCATTTTCTTTATCTATTGCATCAAGTGAATTCCGGATCAGATTTTCAAAAACCCATTGTAACAGATCTGCATTCGCCACAATTTCGGGAAGCTCACGGTCAACGACACGCAACTCAACCTGTTTGCTTAGATTTGGCAAACGCTTTTGAAAATAGGCAACGGCATCACTGATAACTGAGTTAATGTTGATGCGGGCTTGTTGGGGATGCGATCCAATTTTGCCGAAACGTTCCGTAATACGCTGGAGTCGAGTGAGATCATTTTGCATATTTGCATAAATTTCGGCAGTCGTACTGTCTCCTCGCTGCTTGTCCAACTCCATTGATAGCTCAACCCACCCCATCAGGGAAGAGATCGGTGTGCCAAGTTGATGCGCGGTTTCCTTTGCAAGCCCTCCCCAAATCGACGCTTGCTCAACAGTTTTAATCCGTCGATAGCTCAAAAAGCCGACAATCAAAACCGTCGAGAATACAGCAACCAGTACAACGGGCATAACGAAGATGCCGTAGTCAGGGATTACCTCGTGGTACAGATGTCCATGGACGGGGCCGGGATTGGTTTGCAATAGGGTGTACCGCCCCATGGCTTTAGAATTGTGAACCAGCCTCTTTGCCTGCTCATATTGCTCCGGCGTGGCGGTCTCTGCTGTGAGCCCTTGATCCCAAATCTTCCACTGCCGTGGATTGTCCTTTAGGTCCGTGATGACAAAGGGCAGCTGATCCATCGCATTTGCATCCGCCTCACCATGATAAAAATAGCCATCAACTAGGAAATTACGGAGCGGTTTTGGATCTTCATACCGCTCCATCCGATTGAGGATTTTAACGAGTTTTGATTTCTCTGCGTCAGAGAGCGGGATATCATCATTAATCTTATTTTCGATTACCTCATCGCTCAAATTTTTAGCAATTTTGGCTTGGCCATCGTCGGCATCTGTAATGATGAATGAGAGCCGGCTTTCATTGAACAACTCCTCCTTAGTAATCTGGCTCAATTGATTCCGGAGTTGTCTATCGTTGATACTCCCAAGCAAAGCCGCCAGCTTCGCCAATGGCTCTACCTGCTTCTTGAAAACTTCATTGTGTTGGAGAAGCAATCGGGTGTAATACACGAAGGCAAGCGAAAGAATCAGCAGCCCGACGATGAAGTAGGTAAGCAAGAAATTGGAGGCAGCGTAGCCGGTGGGAACAGTCCTCTGACGTTTGAAAAACATCTGTGTGCCCCAATCAAGTACGACACAATTTTATGCGCGCACGAAATATATGTTTGGTAGTATTGTATCAGACAACATAGTGTAAAGTCAAGCACTCGTTTAGTTCATTCCAAAAACGGTCTTGACAGAACATTGTAGATTCTTTTATAATCAATCTTAGTTCCTTCTACTCACAACGTCAGTAAACAAAGGGAGTTTTGATGCAATCTGTCGGCAATAGACTTCACTTCATTATCTTGATATTATCCGCATCCCTCTGGATTGGTTGCCAAGGCGGTGCGTTCAACATCGGCGACGTCGGCACCAGCGAGAACCCACTCGAAAAATCAGGCGAATTGATAGAGAACGAGGTTTGGGCAGGAAAGATCCTAATCGCCGGTGATGTTATTGTTCCCGAAGGAAAAACGCTGACTATCCGATCCGACTCTGTTGTCGGTTTTGACCCGATAACCGGTGTCCATCAATTGATTGTCCGTGGATCGCTGTATGCGGAAGGTGAACCAGACCGTCAGATTATATTTGGTTCGCTCGGAACTGAGACGGAAATGCCCAAAACCGGCGATTGGGTCGGTATCCGATTTGAAGAGACAAGCCTCAACTCTCGTTTGAGCTACTGCCGTATTCAGCATGCTGATACAGCACTCTCCTCCCAATCCGATGGATTACAGATTGAAAGCTGTCTGTTAAACAATAACAAACTGGCAGTCCTTTGTGACGATGGTTCCCCAACGATAACCGACAGCGAGATTAACAAGAATGGCACAGCGATCAAATGCCTCAAAAGTGCGTCCCCAGAAATCACCCGCAACTCAATTCAAGCAAATGAGTTCGGGGTTGTCTGTGATGATGATTCCCGACCGATGATTCATTACAACGAAATCGCCAGCAACTACCAGCACGCTGTTGTGTGTTATGCTTCCGCTTCCCCCGAAATAGTTTCCAACAACATCATTTTGAATGGGGGATGGGCGGTATATGATGGTGGTCGCTTACGCGAAAATTATATCCGTGGGAATAAGGAAATAGGGCCCGAGGTCGTTGACCGTGGTACGGGACGCGAGAGTGGGCAATTCTACGGTGTAGATGAAGTTTTGGATCCGCGCGCTGCCCCTGTGCCTGACGCCGGCACACAACGGGAAGGGTACTAGGCATGATATGGTGAGATCCAATCAAAACTTAGTAGGTCACCATAACTGGACCACTTGGGTTGGCACAGATGAATCGGGCAAAGGGGATTATTTTGGGTCGTTGGCGGTAGCCGGTGTATATGTCGATCCTGAGATTCGTGAGATACTGCACACATTGGGGGTACGTGACGGGAAACAACTTTCTGATTCGCAGGTCAGGAAACTTGCCCAAGAAATGTGGATGCGCTGCGGTGATAATATCGCATGCTTAGGTCTTGAACCAACCTTATATAATAGGCGGTATACCCGATTTAGGGAAAGTGGACGAAATCTGAACCATCTCCTTGCATCGCTCCACACCGAAGTGATTCAGGATCTCGTCAAACGTGCAGACTGCCACCACGTCCTTGTAGATCGTTTCGCCAAGGAAGAAGTATTGGAAACAGAGTTGCAGGTAGTTCTGAATCCCAACATCAAGTTGGTGCAAATGCCGAAGGCAGAAAGTGATATTGCTGTCGCTGCTGCATCAATTATCGCCCGTGACATCTTTCTTCAACAACTAGAACAACTCTCTAATAAATATCAAATTCAACTCCCCAAAGGCGCGTCGCAAGTAATCAACGCAGGCAAACAGTTTGTTAAACAGCACGGTGCTGAATCCTTGCGCCATGTCGCTAAGCTGCACTTTCGGACAACGACGGACATTTTAGGTAATGAGCAGTAAGTTGAAAGCACAATAAAAGGAGGGAGGACGTTATGTTGACTCGCTTAAAAGTTTCCGGCTTCAAAAACCTTATTGATGTTGATATCCCCTTGGGTCCCTTCACCTGTGTCGCCGGTGCGAACGGCACGGGCAAATCAAACCTGTTTGATGCAATTCAGTTTCTCAGTGCCTTAGCCAACGATACATTGATAGATGCAGCCCGGTCGGTGCGCAGTGAGGAAGGAAGGACAAGCGATGTGCGCAATCTGTTTCATCGTATTGGCGATACAGATACCACAGAGATGTCCTTTGAAGCCGATATGATAATTACCCAAAAAGGGATAGATGACTTGGGACAGCAGGCAAAAGCAACGACGACCTTTCTCCGTTACCGCGTTGTGCTCGCGTATCGTGAGGATGACAGTCTTCCTTCATCAGGGACCCTTGAACTTATTGAGGAAAAACTTGAGCGTTTAAAATTGGGCGATTGGAAAGAACACTTAAAATTTGCCAACAAAAGAAAAGAGTGGCGTGATTCTGTGCTAATAGGCAGGAGAGCGGCTCCCTTCATTTCCACCAGAACGCAAGAGGAGAATCGGGTAATAAGGTTACACCAAGACGGAGGAAGCAGTGGTAGACCTCAGACGATTCTGGCGAAAAACCTTCCGCGCACGGTACTTTCCACTGTCAACGCTGCAGAGAGTCCAACAGTACTGTTAGCGCGTCGCGAGATGCAGTCTTGGCGGTTACTGCAATTGGAGGCTTCTTCGCTCCGTGAATCTGATGAATTCACAACACCACCCGGCCTAGGTAGCGATGGCTCCCACTTGCCGGCAACCTTATATCAACTGGCACGGTCTCAAAAAAGTACGCCCTTAACCCCTAAGGAGGAACAAGAAACTTGGATATATGATCGGGTCGCCGCTCGTCTATCAGAGTTGATTGACGATGTCTCGGCGGTCAGTATTGACCGGGATGAACGCCGGGAACTGCTCATTTTAGCAGTCAAAGACCATAACGGCACAGTTCACCCAGCACGCTCGCTTTCGGCTGGGACATTGCGCTTTCTGGCACTATCGGTTTTGGAACTGGACCCAAAAGCGAGCGGCCTCATCTGCATGGAAGAGCCGGAAAACGGCATTCATCCAGCACGAATTCCCTCAATTTTGCGGCTGCTTCAGGACATCGCTACCGATGTGGACTATCCTGTTGGATCGGATAATCCACTATGCCAAGTCATTGTCAATACACATTCTCCATCTGTCGTACAGCAAGTTCCAGATGAAACGCTTTTAGTTGCGGAATTAAGAGAAATGGTACAGGAGGGGCAGCGATTTAATGGGGTACGCTTGAGTTGGCTTTCAGACACATGGAGAACAGATGCTCTGCCAGATGTCCATCCTGTATCCAAGGGTCAACTGTTGGCTTACCTAAAACCTACAATTCCAAGCACCCCGTTGCCGAAATTAGAGCCGAAAAAACCTCCGCGGGTTATAGAGAGGTCAGACATCCAACCACTACTATTTGACTTCAGTGAGATAGAATGACAGAGCTACGTTATACCCTAGTAACAGATGGTAGTTCAGATATTGCATTAATCCCGATCCTTACTTGGTTATTGAGGGAAAATGGCGTTGCACACACCATCCAATCTGAATGGGCTGACTTAAACCGGGTTCCCCACTCAAAGCGAAGGCGATTAGAAGATAAAATTCACTGGGGTCTCGAGCTCTATCCTTGTGATCTCTTGTTTGTTCATCGAGATGCCGAAAGAGAACCACGGGAGAACCGTGTCAGCGAAATTACGACAGCAATCCAAAGCGTTGTTATCTCCGTTCCGCCAAGGATTTGTGTTGTGCCAGTTCGTATGCAGGAGGCGTGGTTACTATTTGATGAACCAGCCATCAATCATGCAGCTGGAAACTCTTCTAATCGCCAATCGCTATATCTTCCTGCAATTAGTCGGCTAGAGGACTTGCCAGATCCGAAAACGGCACTGCATGAGCGTCTTAAGCAAGCAAGTAACCTCAAAGGACGGCGTTTAAGCCGATTTCCGGTGAGTGAATATGCCCGTCGTGTTACTGAGTTCATTCAGGATTTTTCACCCTTGCGTGAATTATCTGCCTTCGCTGCTTTGGAAAGTGAACTCCAACAGATAATCGAACAACAGGGCTGGGACGCTTAACAAAATAATAGAATTTGGACAAATGCTATGGAAAAACTATTTCTGGTGCACTACGGCGAGATCGGATTAAAAGGCAAGAACCGCTCATTTTTTGAGAAGAAACTCGCTCAGAATATAAAACTGTCATTGAAGGGCATGGGATGTGCAGAGGTACGGCGAATATACGGACGGATTCTGGTAATGCTGCATCCTGAAGCGGATGTCGCAGCAATCCAAGAGCGGTTAGGCAAAGTCATGGGCATAGCCCATTTTGAACTCGTTCTGGCAGTGGAACCGACCATCGATGCTATTCAGGATGGCGCCTTGGAACTCGTCAAAGACCGGCAGTTCAACACGCTCAAGGTTGAAACGAAGCGGGCAAACAAACGTTTTCCCCTTACTTCGCCTGAGACTAGTGCGGCGGTGGGAGCGCATCTACTCAGCGCGACCGGTGCGTCAGCAGATATGCACACCCCTGACTTGCGCTGCAACATTGAAATTGTTGACGAAGCAGCATACATCTATGTGGAAAAGATTCGAGGGGTAGGTGGTCTGCCCGTTGGTGCGAGCGGGAAAGTTCTCATCATGCTCTCTGGTGGGATTGATTCGCCGGTTGCCGCTTGGCGGATGATGAAACGCGGCACCAAGGCACTTTTCGTTCACTTTTACAGCTATCCCTACACAGACAAAGCATCGCTTGAGAAGGTAGAAGAACTTGCTGAGATCTTGGCGACTTGGAACTATCGGACGCAGATTTACCTTGTCTCATTTGCAGAAGTTCAGCAGGAGATTGTAACCCAAACTCCCGCGCCGTTTCGGGTTATCCTTTATCGTCGAATGATGGTACGTATTGCGCAGCAGATCGCAGCGGCTGCAAAAGCGGAGTGTCTTGTTACTGGAGAAAGTCTTGGGCAGGTCGCCTCACAGACGTTGGGCAACCTTCGTGTGATCGAAGAAGTCGCGGAGATTCCTATTTTGCGTCCTCTGATCGGCGACGATAAAGCGGAGATTATGGACTTGGCGGAGCGGATCGGGACCTTTGAAATTTCAACGCTCCCTCATGATGACTGCTGTTCGCTCTTTGTTCCTAAACACCCAGCGACCAACGCATCGCTTGAAGCGGTTCAAGAGGCAGAGGCAGCACTGGACATCAATGCGCTTGTGAAGCTAGCGGTGGAATCGGTCGAAAAGAAGATAGTTGATAATTGTTAATTCTGAGTTTGGGCTTTAATTTCTGCTATTCGGCTTTCGTGAGAACTGCTTTCAGTCGTTCCGGATAGTTCGTCAGAATCCCATCAACGCCGATTTCGATGTAGGCACACATATCTTCAGGGGTATCCGCATAGAAGACGTGCACAATTCGTCCCGCGGCATGTGCTTTCTGGACAAAATCCCGAGTCGTGATGTCCCGTCCGGGCTGCATCGTCCGCAGTCCCATCTCTACCGATTTTCGGATATATTCCTCTGGGGTACGGTTCGCACGAAAGATCCGACATTCGATCCGTGAGTCAATATCAGCGAAGATTCCAACGCTTGCATCGCTGCATGTCAGAATAGAATCCTCTACCATGTGAAAATCGCTTAACGCCTCTGCGACCTTGCGTTCGTAGTGTCCGTCTGGATTGCCGCCTTCCTTTAGATGGACATTGAGCCCAACCTTGCCTTGCACAAGTTCTAATGCTTCCTCCCATGTCGGGACACGTTCGCCCCGGAACTGTTCACCAAACACCCTTCCGGCGTCAAGGGCTTTGATTTCAGCCAGTGTGAGTTCTGAAATCGCGCCCGTGCCGTCTGTCGTCCGATCTACAGTTGAATCGTGCATGATGATAAGGCGATCATCCTTTGTCAAGTAGAGATCGAGTTCAATTTCATCAACGCCAATCTCTAACGCCTTTTGAAAGGCGATTAACGTATTTTCGGGGTAGTTTCCTGACGCGCCCCGATGGGCAACATTAGCAACCATGTATTATTTCTCCATAATAGCAGCGGAAGATCAACGAATAATTTTTTCCAGTGTTTACCTTGTTATCTGTTTTTGTCTTGGCTAAAACCGTCTTTTATCCAGTATACAAGTTTAGATATGGCGTGTGGTATAAGGTATGAAAAGAGTATTCCACCAATAAGAATCAACAATGCTTCTGGAGGGAAGTTAGAACATCCTTCACTAGCCACGAATACAAACAACACCCAAAGCAACGGAGCTAAACATGAACAGGCTAAGACAATTCTTCTGACACCTTCAGATTTAGGCTGTTTAGTCTTCAATGTAAATTTCCCCTTTTCATTTCAAACAGCTAGAGTGTAATACAAGCCAACATGCTATGTCAACACAAAGTGGCTAGACGCCAATCAACACGGAAGGAGACTTTATGGATGGAGCACGTCTGAAAACGATTCTGGAAAGGTTTCGGGAGCGAAAAATTTTGGTTGTTGGGGATTTCTACCTTGACGCATATTGGCTGGTTGATAAGACGAAATCAACCCTGTCGCTAGAAACCCCTTGGCATACGAATCCCGTCGTAGAGCAACGGTATAGCCCCGGTGCCGCGGGGACTGTCGCTAACAATCTCGCTGCGCTAGAGGTCGGAGAAATTTACACGTTGAGTGTGATCGGCGAAGATGGGTTTGGTAGCACCTTGCTGGAACGCCTAGAAGCCAACGATTGCATCACAGATTTCATGATTACTGCTCCGGATCGGGTTACTCCGACCTACCTCAAACCCATTCACCGCGGATATGAAGGGATTGAAACGGAAGGTCCTCGATTTGATATCGAAAACCAATCTATGATGCAATCTGAGGTAGAGAATAGGTTACTCCACGCCTTGCGTGAATGTGTGCTGCAAGTGGAAGGGATTATTGTGGGAGATCAGATGCCGCACGATAATTGGGGAGTTGTAACAGATCGGGTGCGGACGGAAATCTGCCAACTTGCTGTGGAGTTTCCCGACAAGCTCTTTTTTGTGGATTCTCGGACACGGATCGGAAAGTACCGTCACGTTACTATCAAGCCGAACCGATTTGAGGCGAAACGTGCAGTTGATCCGGATTGGACTGGGGAAGAAGCCGATATAGAGGAGGCAAAGCGATGTGGACAGATTTTGACGGAGCGGACAGAGAAGCCACTTTTTGTAACCGTTGGTCCGAAGGGCATCTTGGTATTTCACGATGGACAGGTTGAACATGTACCGGGCATCCCGCTTGAAATGGAGGTCGATCCGGTGGGAGCGGGTGATAGCGTTTCCGCTGCAATTGTTGCGACACTTTGCGGTGGCTTTAGCCACCTTGAAGCGGCACAGGTCGGAAACCTCGTCGCGTCGGTTACCGTTACTAAGATTGGGACAACCGGCACTGCTTCACACACAGAGGTGATTGAGAGATTCAAGGTGATTTGATCGGCTCATATCAACAGGATTTACGCAGTTGCACGCTCAAAAGCCCTGTACGTCCGACGAGCAATGAATTGCGCTACTACAAACTGAATGCGTAAGTGCTAATCAAAAGAAAGCGCGAAACGTTAGGAGAAATCGAGTTTGGGGTAGGGTTCAACGATCGTTGTTCCCTACGGTTTCTGTTGCGGGAGTTCTGAACATGCACGTTGATTTTTAGCGGAAGATTTTCTTGAATAGTTCATAAAGAAATGATATACTTATGTTATGTATAGTATGCCGAAAAAACGGCAGTTTTGGGATTCATGGCATAAGCACAGGTAAGTCAATCAACAGGAAAAGCATCATCAGTTTTCGTATTCCACGCAAAGGAGACATGGATGAGGGAGACAATCAGTATAAGAGGCGCGAGGGAGAACAATCTACAAGACATAAACATCGACATCCCCCGAAATAAACTGGTGGTCGTGACGGGCATTAGCGGCTCTGGGAAATCGTCGCTTGCGTTTGAAACGGTCTATGCCGAAGGGCAGCGTCGTTTCTTGGAGTCAATGTCTACCTATGCCAAACGCTTTGTGGCACAGTTAAAGAAACCGGACGTCGATTTCGTTGATGGATTGTCCCCTGTTGTTTCAATCGAACAGAAAACAATTACCATGAACCCGCGTTCGACTGTGGGTACGATGACCGATCTCTACGATTATATGCGGATGTTATTTGCTACGATTGGGGTCTCCCACTGCCCCTATTGCAGCGTCGAAATCCCAACTCGCACTCCCTATCAGTTGATGGAGCATGTACTCTCGTTACCTGAAGGGACCGAACTTGAGATTTACGTCCCGGTCTTCAAGATCTACGGCGAAGATTATCCCTACCTCTTTGATGATGTTCGTCTGAAGGGGTGCCGCAGGGTTCGGATTAATGGTGATTTGCATGACCTCAGTGAAGAGATTGAACTAGACGAACAGGTGGAATACAACATTCAAGCCATCATCGACAGATTTGTTATCAAGCCAGATATTGACAAACAGATTCTTGCCGCCCTCGACCACGCTATGCTCGTTGGTGAAGGATTTATGAGTTTCCATATCCTGAGTCCCGATATAGCTGATAAAGACATCAAGGCTTTCTACAAAGATTTTGGCTGTCCTGAACATCGCGTGGTTATGGGCGAGTTGGGACCTCATCACCTCACCTTCAACGAACCGACCGGTGCCTGTGTCACCTGTTCTGGGTTGGGCACTTATCTCCAAGTTCACCCTGACCTGCTTGTCCCGGATAAAACCAGAAGCATCATAGAAGGGGCATTCGTGAAGCAAGCCTTCAATTACGACCCAGACCGATGGGATGGTCGGATGATGTATAGTCTCGCCCAACACTACAATTTCAACCTTGACGCTCCCTTCAAAGACCTCCCCGACGAGGTTATCGATCTCGTATTCTACGGAACGAGAGGAGAAAAGTTTAAGATTGTTATGCCGGAAGGCGCGAAGCAGATGACCCATCATCATGTTGGAAGAGAGATGCAGTTTGATGGGATTATCAACCGGATCGATCGGCACTATCGACATTACCGCAAGCGAGGCGAAGCACATTCGGGGATGGAGGAGTATCTACGGAAGGTGATGGTCGAACACACCTGTCCTGACTGTGATGGCAGCAAGCTAAAGAAACAAAGGCTCCTTGTTACCATCAATGATAAACATATCCATGAATTGGGTGATATACACCTTGAAGAACTAAAGGTTTTTCTGGAGGGAGTCACGTCGATTCCAGAGCAGAAAAAAGAAGCGGGAACCCGAGTGATTAAAGAGCTCACGACTCGGATTGAACTCTTACTCGGCATCGGTCTAGACTATCTCAACCTCAACCGGCGGTCAGCTACGCTTTCGGGTGGGGAATCGCAACGTATTCGCCTCTCAACGCAGATTGGTTCTGGCTTGATGGGAATGCTGTATGTACTGGACGAACCGACGATTGGACTTCACCCAAAAGATAACATTAAGATGCTCAAAACGCTGAGACAGCTGCGAGATATTGGTAACACTGTCATTGTAGTCGAACACGATGAAACGACAATCCGAGCCGCAGATCACATTATTGAATTGGGTCCCGGTCCTGGGATTCACGGTGGAAAAATAGTTGTAGAAGGACCTGCTGACAAAGCCTTGAAAAATCCAGTGTCGCTAACCGGGCAGTACATGAGTGGAGAGAAGCAGATTGAAATCCCGGAAGATCGACGAGAAGCGAATGGGGTTTCGATTATCATCCATGGGGCACGAGAGAACAATCTGAGAAACATTGATGTGGAGATCCCTTTAGGGCTTTTTATCTGTATCACAGGGGCATCGGGATCCGGCAAGAGTACGCTGATTAATGAAATCCTCTATAAGAAGCTCTATTCCATCTTCCATGATAGTCGCGTCCTATCTGGAAACCACGATAACATTGAGGGGCATGAATATATCAGTGACGTAATCAGCATCGATCAGTCCCCAATCGGGCGTTCTCCGCGCTCCAATCCGGCGACCTACATCGGTTTCTACGATAATGTCCGAAAGCTCTTTGCAAGCACTCCGGAATCAGAAGCGCGCGGCTATACCGCTTCCCGATTCAGCTTTAATGTCAAAGGCGGGCGATGCGAGGAGTGCGGCGGTGAGGGTCAAATCACGACCAAATTGCACTTTATGCCTGATGTGGAAGTGCCCTGCCCCGCTTGCAAGGGGGCGCGATACAATGACGAAACCCTTGAGGTTACATATAACGGGAAAAATATTGCGGAAGTGTTGAAGATGTCGATCGAGGAAGGCGTTGAGTTCTTTGCGAATCAGCGGCTCATCCATCATAAACTGAGCGTCCTCAACGATTTAGGACTGGGCTATTTACAGATAGGACACCCGGCACCGATTCTTTCAGGCGGGGAGGCACAACGGGTAAAGCTGGCAAATGAACTTGGAAAAATTAAACGAGGCAAGCATAACTTCTACATCCTTGATGAACCCACCACCGGATTACATATCGCTGATATTCAGAAGCTGTTAGATAGCCTGAACCAGCTAGTTGATTCGGGGCATACGGTGCTGGTGATTGAACACCATCTCGATGTGATTAAGACCGCAGACCACATCATCGATCTCGGTCCAGAAGGGGGTCATCGCGGTGGAGAAATTATCGCGGAGGGAGTACCGGAGGCCGTTGCCCAAAACTCCGATTCCTATACCGGACAATTCCTCAAGCCATACCTAGCCCCATAAGTAAGCAAGGAAGAAAATGGGGAACCTTCACTCAAACGTACGGTAATTCAGAAACGTCTTATCATTTCTCCGAATTACAACATCGTTCAACGTATCCGTTTTAACTCGTCGGTTAGCGCGGTCAGAAAACGAAAGCGTGATATTATGCTTACCCGCTGGTAAGCGCATTCGCACAAGAAAAATCTGATTCGGCAAGGTTTGCCATGAACGGGTGTCCGCGCTTTCGGTGGCAACATTCAGCAAATTGACAAGCTTGCCAACCACTGCTCCCTCTTGATTGGCCCGACGGAAACCGAGATATTTTAACACACCGCGCACAACGGTGCGGAGCATAATAGTCGGTAGCTCGGACTCAAACGTTCTCATCGCTGCGGCTTCGATATCCTCAACCAAGACCCCGGAGACCTGCCTAGACGCTGTAGACGCGTCAATACCGACAATGCTTGGGCGATTTGAGCGATAAGCGGGAATTGCGACGCGCAAGAGGTATTCGATTTCAACTTCTTTATATCGTCGGTTCCGTCTGCGTATCAACGTACGCCCATATTCCCGAACCTTTTTTTCGTCTCGATCGGCGTCCTCTTGGACAATGGGATCGATCTTGAGAATGGGGAAAATTATGTTTTCCTCAATTTTTGGAGGCACGAACCCCGTTTCGTAGAGCAGGATAAGTTCACCTAAATCGGGAATGTTCTCCGGCGGTTCACCGTAGGTCGTCGCATACCTCTCAAATTCCTCTTGAAAACCTAATTTCCCCGCGAGACGCACCAGAGACTCCCCTACATCCTGTGGAAAAGGAATCCCTAGCACTTCCTCATACTGTTTATACGCTCTTTCTGCCCAACGATAAGCGATGAAGGCATCGTTCCAATCCCCCGCCCATTCGTAGAGGATACCCGACAGATAGGCGATGAAGGCCGCACCGACAAATTCGTAATTCTCGTCGGCATCGGCGTAGAACTGCAGCAGCCCGCTCGCTTTCCGACATTCAACAAGTGCGTCATCCGGCATGTCCAGATAGACGTAATTGAATGCGCGGTAGTAATGTATCAGCAGTCGCTCATATTGACTCCCGGCGTATGAGCGGAGGTTGTCTGAAGTGACCAGTGAGACGGCTTCCCGCGAGACGCTTTTGGTATATAAGTCATCCGAGGTAATCTCGGCAAGCTCAAAGGTGCGGTTGCTCTCATCGAACTGGTCGCCGTAGTGGGTAATAAGCCCACGTTCAAAAAGATACGGCAGCTTGGCTTGCCCCTTACCGTCTGCGTCCAATTCAATCAGCGCTCCATCAAAATCGCCCTGTTCAAAAGCGATCCGCACCTCCTCCATGCTGTAAGGGCTACACCCAAGACTCAGGCATAGCAGCACCAAGATCGGCAGGGTTTTTACGGTTTGCATGGCTTGCTCTCTCTAAAAAGTTGCTCGCTTTCGCTCGATGAACTTCTTAATTTTCTTTTGACCAAGCCATATTTTTTCATTGGTCTTGATGTTGGTCAAGGTCAGATCGGTTTGGTAAAATGTGACCTGTTTCCCGCCTTCACGGTCTTCGATCGTGTTGATCTGTCCCGTCATCATGTAGTCTGCGCCCAACTCTTGACCCATCGCCTTGACGGTTTCGAGACTAGCAAACTTACTCTGATCTCCCTTCTCATCACGCAGTTCACCTCGTTCGATGGCACTGGCAACGACGGACACCAAGCCTGAGTTGATGAACGCGCGTTCGATATCACTGACAAATGTGGGAATTGCGATATGTTCTGTGCTGCGGTTGCGGATCGCACCAACGATGACTACTGGCCTTTTGCCTTCAGCACCGACGGTGTGTCGTGAAATCCACGGATGGTTGAGACAATCCGTAATCATTGCCTCGGAAACTTGGCGTGAATCTGTGTCATTCCATCGTCCGGACAGATCAATGGTTGTGTCGACCTCGATGCGCTCGACTGTTTTTGCTGAACCGCATCCTACAAGGCTGATGAATAGAATGCAAGTGATTGGGATGATTACCTGTTTCATGATTCCTCCTGATTTTTGAGAGTGTCTAGGTTCCGTTGGTGTTTCAACGTAGACAGATAAAATCTGACATGAACTGTTACCAAACTAAACTTACAGAGTGCATTGACCCATAGCAATTTGGATACCACAGTTATTTCTAATTATTGTATCAAAAAACGAATTTTACGGCAAATGCTTTCTCAAGCCAATCTTGGGTATATTTTAAATATGGATATTATTTAAAAGGGAACTTCATGATCACAAGGCGGCTGTCGAAACGCTGCCACACCTTTGTCGCAAAAATGCCACACCAGCACTTAGACGGAAAATCAAGTTCAGTTGGGTCGCTTGGACCACTGACAGTGCAAAATTATATTACACGTTCATCCCTAACGATTCCATCAAGTGTGTCATGGTTTTGTTTCCCTTTTTTCGGTTGCCCGGTAAACGCATCAAAGGCGGTCACACAATTATACTATAGTGGATCCTAGAATTAATGAAACACTCCAAACCGGTGCGGTTGGAAACCGCACCTACCGGGTGGGCGAAAGTGTCTATTTATTTTTAGAATTCACCATAAAAGCGGGCGATGGGGCAAGCGTAAAAGAATAAACTGTTAAGGTCCCCAGCTGGGGTATATGCCGTTGGCGTTAGGTGTATCTGTGATGATGCGTTGTTTTGCGACGTTGTCATTCTACGGCCAAATCGTAGACGTTGTCTTGCGGTAAGTCCTTGACAATTTGGACGTTGTCTCCGTTTAGGGTGGCTCGCATGATTGCGTGCCTCTCTCCGTCGATCCAATAGACGTGATTTCCTTCGACATCCATTCCCGATCCGTCGGTGCCGGACACGATAACTTTCTGCCCTGTGCCATCCAGATTCGCTTTCATTATGGTGTTATCGCCTTGCTGCGTATAGTAGATTTTCCCGTTGTACACTTCAACTGCCCAGGAACGCGGACCTTCAATCAGTGTTTCGATCTGTGCACCGCCTAGCGCAGATCTTTTGATTTTCGGAAATTGAGAAACTTGTGTCCAATAGAGATAACTTCCATGAATATCCAGTCCGGTATAGCTATGCTTCTCGCTGTGGATGGTCTCTATATCCGTGCCATCAAGGTTCGCCCGCTGTATTCTGGCAGGAAATACACATGTCCAATAAATTTTCCCTTCAGAGTCATCGACGGCAAGTCCACTGATAAAACTTATCCCCTTTACAATCTCCTCTGTGTTCTCGTCGGCACGGTTCATCCGATAGATATATGCCTGTAAGTTGCCTTGCTGTTCGTGCTCCGCCCAGTAGATATGGCTCTCCGTGATTTCAATGCACATCCGCTGTCTATCTGGATGCCCAAGCCGGCGGATGGGACGCACTATGCCCGTGGCCATATTCTGCTCAAGGATGTGTATGCCGGAGAAGTAGAAAACCCGTTCCGCACCGGGCGAGTCGGGGGCTATTATGGGAGCTACTTCGGCGCCGTTGTTCGTTGTTACATTATCGCCACCAGCAGAATTGATAATCACGGTCAGTTGGTCTAGCTGCTTACTGATTTCGTCTAAGTCGGTGAGTAGGTCATTAACCGAAGTCTTTAGCGTGTTGATGTCGGGTATGATCCCGGCCTCAAGGTCGGTCTTAATCTGCTGCCACTCCGCCATTAAACCGCTAACGGTATGCTCAAGGTTCTCGATTTTTTGGTTTGCCGCATCGCCGCCTGTGCCAGATACAGTTTGGGCTGCCCCCGGTTGTGGTGCGACTACTGTATCGTTACCATCATCACCACAGGCGACAAGGAAGGTTAAGAAACTGAACAGCACAAAGGGAAAACAACAAAAAGATTTCGTTGCAGTCAATCCAGTCATTTCCTTCAGTTTTCGTAACATGACAAATCTCCTCTTGTTATCGGTTGAAGTTAGAGCGGTCTATATTCCCGCCGTAGGTCATCTGATAGATTAACAGGTTGGTCATAAACCGATGGACATCTGTGGAACGTCGCAGTCGGAGCGCAGCCCGGCTTCCCACCTCTGCGGTTTCCATCGTGCAGAGATAATCCTTGCGGTTGAAGAGAATAGCGAGCCTACGATTGATGGTGATTCCCTTATGGAATCGAAATTGCGATTCTGTTGCGAAGTACCCGCCGGACTCGCCTTTGTTCAAATTGTGCCAGAACACATCCCCGCCTCTCGGTGGTCTCGGCAGTTGATAGTAGATGGTGTAAATCTCATGGGTATGGTCAATGCTATTGAGTGGGTATTCTGGAAGGGTGCGCTGTATTTCGTTTTGAACAATTGCAGCAAGGTTGCCGTTGAATCCGCAATCGTCGTAGAAAAGCATCCCGCTCCGCTCAACGATATACTTGTGCAGCTGTGCGCGTTCATGCGAAGTGAATCCCTCCGCTAAGGGACCGCCTTCCTTGTTCAGACTCTTTCTCCCCACCACGATGTCTTTATCGTGTCCTGTCATTATCACCATCGGGGCGTTGAGTATCCTGTCATCTGTTAGATGAAGCGAACCGCCGGCGTAGGTCATATCCACTCGGAGCTGCGTGTTCTCTTGCAACCATTTGGCAAACGAAGGGATAGCGGTCGGGTCTTGCCACCAGTCAGATAGTGAATGCTTGAGTCGAATGATTCGAATATATCCACTGAGGGCTTGGGGTGTTCCCTCAAGGACTGCACCTAGCTTATCCTTGTCCATCTGAGTAGACAGGTCTGCATCGGGTGTGTGCGTTGCGTCCCCTTCGCCGGTTCCTTGTCCTTTACCCAAAAACTTCCCGTCCCCGAAGCCACGTCCCGCGGAACTTGCGTTGCCGCCTGTTCTGTCACCTAGGCCTCCGCTGCCGATGCCGTGACTTGTCCCACGCTTCCCCGCCTCAATCTCACCGGTGGGATTGAGTTTTGCATCGGTCGTGAGGGTATCAGGGCGTAGGGAGTCCGGGGTATCTAAATCTATATCAACCGACTCTGGCACTTCAAACCGTGCAGCGTCGGTCTGAACATTCACGGTGGTGTCAACTGGCTTAAACTCACCGACAGTGGGCTGTTCTGTCGCGACGCGCTTCATTTCACGGGGTTTGGGCTTGATGATGGTACGTTTCTCACGGGGCGGCTCGACAAAATCGACAACAATCGTGTCGTCAAAGGGCTGCGATTGCTTGACGGATTGTATCAGAAAGAATCCGGCTATCAGGTGAACGATGCAAGCGGTAATGATCGCACGATTTCTCCTGCGGCGGCGTGTTGCTTGCATGACTCTGCGCATGACTACCAATGATGCTCGCGATGGACTGGGGTGCTGCTTCGGCTGCATTACAAACTTACTCGATTGCTCGGCAGCGATTCTAATACGTTGTTTCATCGATCTCCTCTACTGGCGATATCTGTTTCTATGCCGTTCTTGTCCCAAGTGAATACTGCGCTGTTGCCGTCTTCATCGATGGACATTGATAGATAGTTTTGCTTGTCAGTAACACCGACTTTTCCGCCGTATTCATTGACTCTCGTTGCTGCCCGATGGACCTTAATGGTCTCTAAGAAAGATTTCATCGGCAGAGATTTTCCTAACGGTGAGGCTATCAGCAATGAGGCTAGAAGCGTCGATTTCCGAGTGGTGCTAAAAAGAAGGTGCAAAGCACACAGAGAAACCGAGTTTTCAAGAAAAAACTGGGTTTCTTTGCACGATTTCTTAACATGAGCCAAAAAAGAAAGAAACTTGTCCCAACGTGTGTAGAACTTCCGCTTGTGATTCATTGTGTTTCCCCTTCAGCGAACATTTTTGAATATGCTTTATCAATCTTGTTGGCGAGCCCCCTTCCCTTGAGGCTTCTGAGTCCCGATTTATCGGGGGTGTGGAAGTACATCACCTCGGTCTCCAGGCGGGTTGAATTTCGTTGTGCTGGAGATTGTTCGTCAGATTTCGGAGATTTGCGCCTTCGGCGTCTATCACATAGATGTCCCAATCGAACCTGTTATCCCGATTTGACTGAAAAGCGATGTGATTCCCGTCAGGCGACCATGTCGGCCATCGGTCATCGCCGGGGTGGTTGGTAAGGTTATGGTGTCCCGTTCCGTCGATGTTAACGACAAAAATTTCATAAGTGGCACCTGTGTGTGAGCGATATGCAATTCTATCCCCCTCGGGATTCCATGCGGGCTGGTCATCGTCGGCGGGATTATGCGTCAATCGTATCCGCCTGTCAAAGAGCGGTTCGATATAGATATCCTCCTGCCCGGCATCTGTCGAATATTCGACAAGTGCGACATGGCCTTGTTGAGACCAAACCACCTCTAAGGGATCATTATCATAAAGAATGTGATTATTCCCAGTAATAACATTCTCGTTTTGCTTGTAAGCAATGCCTCCAAAAGCCATCCATCGGGGTGGCCCGTCAATCCTCATGCCCTTTGTTTCGACAGCGAGTTGTAAGTTACTGCCGTCAGCGTCCATCACCCAGATATTTGGTGCGCGTTGCAATTGACCACCGCGTCGATGAGATAAAAACGCCAGTTGCTGTCCATCATGAGACCATGCGGGGAAGCTGTCAATTGCGGGGTGCGTGGTGAGCCGTCGCTGATTTTTTCCATCGCTATCCATAATCCAAATGTCGTGTCCTTCGGATTGGCGATAGAACACAATTTCACCATGAACGGGTGCGGACTGATTCGGTTCGCCAACCGATCCAAAGTCCTCAGTCGTAGCTCCTGTTGCTGTAGCATTGATTAGCACACTCAGTTTCTCAAGCTGCTCGTTAATTTCTTCCAAATCGCTTATAAGCTGGTCAACTGATGTTCTAAGCGAGTCGATGTCGGGCGTGATCCCGGCATCCAGATCGGCTTTAATCTGCTGCCACTCTTTCATGAGACCGTCGACCACATGTTCAATATTTTCGATTTTCTGATTTTGCGATTCAGTATGGGAACCTGTGGGAGCGTCAGGTTGTGGTGTAACAATTGGGTTAGGGGGCTGCCCGTCATCGCTACAAGCAATAACAAGGATACTTAGTGTAAAAAAAACAGACAGAATGCGTAACATGGTGAATCTCCTTTCTGGATTTATCGAGATTTGGATTGAGCTCGTTGCAGCACATAGAAAATAACCTCGATACGTGGGATTTATCAACCGGTTCTATACACTTCTCACCCCGTTAGGGCTTTGTAGTTCCTGCAAACTGAAAGTCTCTATTTAGCGCGCACCGCGCTCTACATATAACTGAGGGGTGTCATGATTATTGTCTGAATCAGGATTCTCAGGATTAAAGGATTTTCAGGATACGGAGTTAGCTGGAAATACCCATTGGAAACGTAATACACCCCGCATCTACTGTGGGAGGGAGATCCTTTTCCCGATAAGCCGGGCACTGCGAATCGAGGCTAGGAAGTCTTTCCCACTGTAGGTTTGGGCTGCGGAGATCCTTCCCTGGTCTCGGAACGGACTCCTGATGCACGGACCCATTGAAAGCGATTTATGAACATCCCTCATATAACTAGGGCGTGTTGACATTTCATCGCAATTAGACAATCAGGGACAGGCACAGACCCCAAAGTCTTCGTAAGGGTTGGGGCTCCCAACCGGTCAGGCGAGGAAATCTTAGTAGATTCTAGAATTACTGATACACTTTCAATGCACAACCATTCCCCTAAATCTCCCTTGTCAGGGGGGCTTCAAAAACTTCGATCGGGTCGGAGTTATTGGTAAATGTCTCTTTATTTCTCGTGTTTACTACTCGTCCCTACGATTAGGCATTCATCGGCAAATTACGGTCACACCTCACATAAATGAGGGGTAATTATAATGATTGTCCCGATAAGATCGGGATTCAGAGCAATCTGAATCAGGATATGTAAGATTTGAGGATTTTCAGGATAGAGGATCTGACGCGTGAAGATCCCGATAAATCGGGATTTTCAACATAAACTGAGAATCAGCGTTGATTCTCAGCGATCAGATTTCCTATTTCCTCATTCTCAACCACAGACCAACGACAGAAAAATACAGACAGGCTCCGATAGATCGGAGTTCTCGGAACGGAAAAGGAATCTCCGGGCATTTATAAACATTAGGCAACAAGCGGTTTTAGACGGTTTCGCTCTGCCCGTTCATGCCCGGTTGTAACATTTCCGTTTTTAACGTTTCCGTTTCTAACATTTCGATAGAGGGCTGAGGGAGTATTACCTCGTTCAACGCTTGCGCGATCTCATCGTTTGAATCGCTGTTAAGTTTTTTGAATGTGTTCAGCAACTTCACATATTCGTGAAGGTCTTTGATAGTACGAAGCGGCTGAATGTTTGCTTTTTTGATGAGTCCGTGGAGGAGACTAGCAGTCCTGAGGGCGGTCTGTGCCATGTGCGATCTCAATTCAGCGAGATACTCTTGCTGGCATTCATCAAAGAGGTTTCCCCACTTTGCGCGGTTGAATTTGGCGTTATGGGGATTAAAGGTGCGTATCATTTCGCGCAGCTCGTTCCGGTTTTGGTGGGCATTCTTTAGAATACTTGTCTTTTGCATCTCTTCAATCGAATCCAAAACTTGTGGTGTCGATCGGAAACGAGCGAATTCTTTTATAACAAAAATTGGAAGACCTGGGAAATTCTCCGGATTGAGCGGAATGTCTAATTTTTTGTCTGGCATTGGGGAATCCTTTCTGTCATTTATCCGACTGTTAGTATCTGTTAGGCAAAACCTAACAATCAAAAATGGCTCATGAAAAAAGAAAGTGCAAAGCGCGAGGAGAAACCGAGTTTTGAAGAAAAAACTCGGTTTCTGTGCTACTTTACCTTAAAGTAAATTTTCAAACAGGTTCTTAGCCTTATAGCGTGGGTTAACGGAAGCGATAGCCGTTCTTGTCCATTGATGCGCAGCGACTGTTCGGCTTCTCATCTGAATATCCACGGTAGTCGTTATAAACATTTACACTTCCACCGTTATCAGTGTCTCCTTTTAAATCCACCGCATATACCTTGATTTCATCCCTCCCGCTGTCGTCCATCATCTGCTCTAGCTTCTTTAACCGCCCCTCTGTCTCGCCGCCGTCTTTGTAGACAGAAACACGCCCCTCATGTAAGTTTGCGAATAATCCAGCCGCCCATTGAAAGGGTCCGTAGTCAAAAACATCAACACGGGCACCGTTTTCGCTGACGTATAATCTCGCCTCTCCTCCTGCCCCTCGACCTCCTACATCAGCAGGGGGAGGGTGGCGAGTAACGCAAACTTTATCGGCGAGTACAACCGTAGTTTTACTCTCACTCGTTTCTTCATCTTCAAAACTGACATATATGCCCTTACCATGTATGCTCACATTTGTGTCGCCGATGGAAGAGTAGACCGTCATGCCATCTTTGTCTAACTTCAGCCCGGGCTGCCCTTCCTCTCTCTCGTCTAATCCGTTTTCAGTATTCCATGAGCTGCGTCCTACAAAGATTTCGTCAACGGTGATTGTGCGTGCGTTTATATCTTCTGACTCTATGTTTTGTAATCTGTTTTCGACATAGATGTGAATTAGGTTTAATACTGCCGTAAACAGACAAAAAACGCCCATAGATAATTTTATTATCCAGAGACTCGAATCGAGGGATGTATAGGCGGAATAACAAAGGTAAAATCCGACTGCTATCCCGAAAATAGCCCAATATAAGCCGAGCCACTCCATTAAGTCGTAGAACCAATTCATTAAGTCGTGGAGCCAATTCATTGCATATCTCCTTTTCATTGATTAAGGTTAGACCTATCAGTATTCCCACCATAGGTCATCTGGTAGATGAGTAGATTGGTCATGAAGGAGATGAGGGAGGAATCCCATCCCCAGTGTCTTACTGACGATAGCCGTTCTTGTCCCAAGTGGATACCGCCCCGTTGCCAAATTCATTGACGGACATTACTGCACGGTTTTCCCCCTGCTTGTTAAGAACATTAACACGTCCGCCATATTCAGTATCGCCTAATTTAACTGCTGGAAGTCCTGCAGATCCAATATCGGCTTGTTTAACTACTTTGGGAACTTTGTTGTAGACAGTCACTTTGTTTCCATTTTCATCGCTGACTAAGCTAACTGCTGCCTTGGCCCTGCGGCGTGTGCTGCCATCGCGGAAGATGAATGATGTCGGCGCGTTGTTGTAGACATACACACTGTTGCTTTCTGAGGTAAGTTTCCGTTCTATTGGGTCTATTGGGGAAGCTTCGGCATACCAAGCTGCGTTCCTCATCCGGGCTTTTAAGGTCACCGCCTCACCTTCGTGATTGAAGATACCAACGCTGTTTATATCAACACCGCTTTTTCTACCATTTGTGCTTGCCAAGCTCACCGCTTCCTTACCTTCATGGTTGAAGATAGCCACGAAGTTGCCAAACTGAGAGGCGTCTAACCTCACCCCTTCCCTACCTTCGGGGTTGAGGAGACTCAACTCGTTTCCAAAGATGCCGTCACAGGTTAATCTCATTACTTCCTTGTTTTGAGAGACCTCGGTGTCCCAATTAAAAACATCAGCTTTGAAAATAGATAACCCATTGCCTGTTTCTAGATAGAACAAAGGCTTGCCGGTCTCATCGACAAAGGTTAGTTTCTGGCATGTTATCTCGCCATCGTTTTGTGCGGTGACAGGGGATGAGGTGAGGTTGTCAATCGACATTCCGATTAACATGATGAAAGCACCGAAAATTGTATAGCCTATCTTCTGTTTGTGATTCATTGTTGTGTCTCCTTACGGTTCTCAGGTGTGCCAAGACGACTGCGTTTGTTAGGGAAAAATTCTAGTGTTTGGTCTAGCTGCAAAGTTTTCCTTAATTGTCGTATACTCTGCACGGGTGGAAGACTTTCGGATTTGATGACACCGGCGGTTGGTGCCACGGGGTAAATCAACATGCAACGATTGGTTCACAATTGTTATCTATATTATAACACTTGGTGCTATCGGATGTCAAACACAAACTGTTTGGCAGATTGTGGATTGGGGTGCAAATTACCTATTGGCACTGAAGTCAATTAAGGGCAGCTCCGTTTCCCACAGGGACAAAGCAATTATACCATTACATGTCACAATAATGAAAACAGGACTTACGCAAATTTGGCACACAGGGGTAGATTTTTGATTTTTAACCCCCTAAATCCCCCTTATCAGGGGGACTTATGAACACGCTGCGTAAGTCCTAGAAAAAAACATGCTAGGGCAATCTGTGTGCCGGATCTAAAGACTCAGGTTTTAGACACAGAGGAGTTTCTGATAATTTTTAGAACACAAGAAGTGCCTCATAGGGTTGACATTATATCACTTGGGTTTGGTAACAAAAGTAATCGTCGCTTGAACTCGATTGCCAGCAAGATCTTGGACATCAATTTCAATCTTGTAGGTTGTCTCATTGACAAGTTCCTGTCCTGCAACTGCGGTCAACGTTGCTGTCTGACCCGCCACGGTTGCAATCCAGTTGAGGTCAGCACCCGCCTCATCGGTTAACTTAATGGTGCCTGTAACATCTTCGTCAAAATCAAACCGGAAGCCACCGGCGTTGATTGGCGCAGGGTCGACATCTGCATCCCCATAGGAGACTGTCCCACTCGTAATTACGGGAGGTTCACCATGAACATGTCGAACTTCATAAGGACCAACTGTTTTAGAACCCTTTGAACCGTCTCGGTTTTTCCACTCAATGTGTAGCATTACAGATTCCTCCGGTAAAGCAGGCTGCGCGCTCCATTTCCAGTTGAGACCCGAACCTGTGGCGGGTGCATCGTTGACCGTCACCGCTACAACTCCCTCATTAAACGTCAACGTGAATTCTGTGTGTGGGGGAACATACAAAACTCTAC
This sequence comes from Candidatus Poribacteria bacterium, assembly GCA_965222435.1. Classification (GTDB taxonomy): domain Bacteria; phylum Poribacteria; class WGA-4E; order WGA-4E; family PCPOR2b; genus PCPOR2b. The sequence continues at coordinate 4,945,505 of OZ244950.1, forward strand.
CAGCGTTTGTACGTGGTGGTGGATCCATCACAACCTCTGTCGCAGAGGCGGGTCCAACATCATCTTCTGATTGTCGTGGATCCGTAACCTCTTCAGGTCGGTTATCGCCACAACCACTGATTATACCGATAATAGGTATTCCAAGCATGATTAGAATGCCCGCTCTTAAAAGTTTGTGCATCGTTTTAGTCCTTTCTTACAAGAGGATATATCACTTGGGTTTGGTAACAAAAGTAATCGTTGCTTGAGTTCGATTGCCAGCAGCATCGTCAATATCAATTTCAATCTTGTAGGTTGTCTCGTTGATAAGTTCCTGTTCTGCAACTTCCTGTTCTGCAACTTCCTGTCCTGCAACCGCAGTCAACGTCGCTGTTTGACCAGCCACCTCTGCAATCCAGTTGAGGTCAGCACCCGCTTCGTCGGTCAGCTTAACGCTTCCCGTGACAGCTTCGTCGAAGTCAAATCGGAAACCACCGGCGTTGATCGGCGCAGGATCGACATTTACGGTTCCATCAGCTACCGTGCCACCCGTGATTCTTGGCGGCGTGGTATCCGGGGCCCTAACAGTATAAGGACCCATCGCCCGAGACTCGGAACTACCGTCTCGGTTTGTCCAGCGAATATCCAGAGTTTGACCGTCTCCTTCCTGTAGCATCAGCGATGCGGTCCAGTTGAGACCGGATCCGGTGGCTGCAGTACCATTGACTGTCACCGCTACAACAGCCTGATCAAAGATCAGTGAAAACTGGGTATTTGGGGCAATTTCCTGACCCGGAGCAGGATCTACCGCGCCTAGTATTTCATGCGGAGGGCCAACATCAGTTCGTGGAGGTGTGCCCCTGCTTGTTGTTGGATTGGACGGGTCCGTAACCACTTCCGGTGAGTCATCACCGCAACCGCCGATTATACCGATAATAAACATCCCAAACGTGATTAGGATGGTAGTTCTTAACATTCTGTGCACTGTTTTTATCCTTTCTGTGGAGTTTTCCCACCAATAACTTTCTCTCTATATCAAACCTTTAACTGTGTGAAGTTCCAAACAGAGAAAAATCATCCCAGAGCTTGAACGTCAAGGTTGTGGTCGTAGAAAATGTGCCTTTTGATGGAGTTAGTTGATAGCTATCATGTAAAACATCCTGAAAAAGTGCACACAGGACAGATAAGATCGCCTCGATGATCCGATTCCAATAATCACGTCCACCAGATTCACAAGTAGTCAAATCCCTTATTTTTTCCTTGATTATTTCCTCAGAATCACCTATCATCCCCAACGAGTTAAGGTTCAAGGGTGCCTGAGAAATAAGCACCAGTAAAGTGTAAGTATATTGGGTGAAGGCAATGAAGGGAAATATGGGAACGCTAGCACGAATCTGAGGGGAAATAACAGCGATGAACGGATCAAACCTTATCGAAGCTCTTCGTCCGTGGCTGGACGAGAAGATTGGGGCAAAGCTGGATTTGCTCGGTTCAGAACCGATACCGGTCTATGAGACTGAGGAAGGAGCGTCAAGCCCACTATTCGCGGCAAGGGTTGGTGAACGTGGACTTGTCACAACACAAAAGCAGTGGTTAGAACAGCTTAAACCGATCGTTGCAAATCTGACGTTGGAGGAGTTGTTTTCCACCTTTGGCGGGTATGAACTTGCGCGTGTATTGCTGCCTGATGGCTGCGGGGTGTGGGGACCGAGCTGGTTCTACGTTGGTGATGAGAACTGTTTTCGTGATGCGGGGGATGACCGTCCTGTGCAACTTTCCGCGGAGGAATTGGCTGAAACGGTCGATCATCGTATTTTCTGGCACTGCTTTGAAGATGAAGCGATGACCGGTTTCGGTATCTTTGAGGATGGCAAATTGGCGTCACTTGCAGCGGTTCAGGCTGAAGATGACCGTGTTTGGGAAATCGGCGTTGACACTGCGCCGGAAGCGAAAGGACGTGGGTTGGGGCGTGCCGTTGTGAGTGCAGCTGGACGTTGGATATTGGAAAATAACCGGTTCGTCCTTGCCACAACCGCCCCTTGGAATGTACGCTCTGCGCGCACACTTAGATCGGTGGGGCTGCAATTCATCATGTCAGTTATGATCGGGATGCCCGGACCGTTTTATGCCGCGCCGCAGCCACTCGGCACTCCATATCCCGGCGCCGAAGTGTATAACTACTATCCCGACTGGGCTATCAATAAAGAGATCAAACCACCGCTAAAGGACTGATCGACGCAAGGGATTTAGGAGCGCCCCCTGACATAGGGGTCGGGGTTGCTCTTGACTTCGCCCAAGAGGGTATGGATATACGCCTGAATGCGAAAGAGGCGGCAGTCAGAATTGCCCAGCAATCCCCGGTTTAACGTTCCTACTTCGTCCCAGAACGCCCCCAGCAGCGGTCTATCTAGTGCGGGGTAAGGTGTTTCGGGATTCTGTTCAAGCAACTCATGCCAATAGAGGACTTCCACAAAATGGACATACGTCGAAGTGTTATAGTCCACGCCAAGCATGAGTAGCTTTCCATCTGCTTTATATGCCTTCTGCATCGGGGAGTGTGTGCCGTAAGTTTTACCCCACGGCTCAATGTCCCACGGTGATTTATACCCCTCACAACTGAGATGGGTGCTCACAAACTCTTTCGCATTTTTTCCCCGAGCGGCGACTGAGTGGGAGTAGTGGTCGGAGCGGTAGGTGTCGGGCATCTGACGGAAAAACTCGGTGAGCCATCCGACTGTGGACGGTGTCGTTTCAAGGTTCCACGTGCTCACCCGCAACTCTCTCCCATCTAGGAGATTGAACGAGGGCATCAAGATGAGTCCTTCCTGTCCAACGGCGTCCTCCAATGCGTTGACCAAAGTTCCTGCCCCACTTTCGACAGGTCCAAGACTCTTAAAGGAGGAGTGAATAAAGAGCGTATCGCCTGATTCAACGCCCAAGTTTTTCAGGTCATGTGTGAGTGTTTCGCGTGTATGTGGTGTTTTCATATTAGCCTTAATAGTAATTGATGAGATTGGAAATATCTATGGGAATTTACGAACAATTTGGAGTTACACCGATTATCAACGCTTCCGGTGCGGTGACCCGTCTCGGCGGTGCGCCGATGCCCGATGAGGTGCTGAATGCGTTTAATGAAGCTGCCCGTGCATCGGTGCCACTTGAACAACTTCAGGCAGCTGCCTCCAAAGTTATCGCAGAGGCGACTGGGACGGAAGCCGGTTTGGTCTCCGCCGGTGCCGCGTCCGCCCTAACTATGGGAACCGCTGCAATCTTGACAGGCTACGACTTGGGACGAATGGAGCAGCTGCCGCACTGCGACGGATTTCCCAACGAGTTTATCGTCGCCAGAGAGCAGCGAAGTGGCTACGATCACGCCGTGAGAGCCGCCGGTGCACGGCTTGTTGAGGTTGGCTTCAACGAAATCGTTGCCAATGCAGGGGTACGACGCACTGAAGCGTGGGAGTACGAAGCGGCTTTTGGACCGAATACCGCGGGCGTCCTTTACGTATACAGCCCGACCTCTAGACCACCGCTCGAAGAGGTTGTTGATGTCGCACATCGGCACCAACTTCCTGTATTGGTAGATGCAGCAGGTGAACTTCCTCCGCGGAGCAACCTCAAGTCAATTGTGGCGATGGGTGCCGATCTGGTAGCATTCAGCGGCGGTAAATCCATTCGAGGCCCGCAATCAACGGGGATTCTATGTGGACGCCGAGATCTTATCGGGCCCGCCATCACACAGCTGTTGGATATGGACGATCACTTAGACCTTTGGAATCCACCGGCATCGCTGATCGATAAGACAAAACTCCGAGGTATCCCGCGACACGGCATCGGACGTGGTTTTAAGGTATCGAAGGAGGAGATTATCGCCCTGCTTGTGGCGTTACAGCTTTTCACCTCCGGCGCTTATGATGAAGAGGTCTCCAAGGCACACGCACGTCTCAACCGGATCGTGGAAAAGTTAAACGGTTCCCCTGTGCAATGCAGCCTCCGCGATAAAGGAGATGGCGAAAGCCTTCCGCTTTTAGAAATTACGGTTGATGAGGCAGCTGCTGGTCGTGGAGCGATGGAGATCTGCCAAAGTCTCCGAAACGGTGTCCCCCCGATTTATGTCAGCCACGGTGGTCTCCGAGAGGGAAAACTTCTGATTAATCCACTTCATTTGGACGACAACAAAACTGAAATGCTCGCCGAGAGGATTCGTCAAGAATTGGAACAGGGTTGAGCGATTTAAGGATTCAGGGGGGCAATCCTTAAAAATCACGAATTAATTATGCCACGAAAAAACAAAATTCTCAACATCGGTGATAAGGCACCGTTATTTACATTGATCTCTGTTCAGCGTCAGACCCTGAGCCTTGAGTCGTATCTCGGCCGACAGTCTGTCATCCTCGCCTTCTTTCGGGGGACGTGGTGACCGAATAGTCGTCGCCAGTTAGGAGACCTACAGCACAACAGTAATGAATACACAGACTTGGGGGCTGCAGTGCTTAGCATCGTGGGTCAATGGCCCCGCGAAGTGCGTCGATATGCGGAAACGCACGACATCACCTTTCCATTGCTCACGGATAAAGAGCGAGAGGTGATTAAAAGCTATGGGGTATATCATTGGCTGGGACTTGATGCGTACAATATCGCTCGCCCTGCGACATTTGTGATCGATAAGGACCTAATTATCCGGTTCATGTACGTTGGCTCACATCAGTTTGATCTTGCCAAGCATGAGCATATCGCCGCAGCCCTGAACGGGCTTCAAGATATTAACAATTAAAGAGAGGATTCAGATGATTCTTACTGGACATCGGGGCGCAGCAAAACTTGAGCCTGAAAACACACTGTTATCCATTCAAAAAGCGATAGATCTCGGCGTCGATCAGATCGAGATTGATGTGCATCTCACACGCGATCAACACTTGGTAGTCATCCACGATACCACCGTAGATCGGACAACCGATGGACAGGGTGCAATCGCCGACTTCACGTTAGCAGAAGTGAAGCGGTTGGACGCCGGCAAAGGAGAGCGCGTCCCAACACTACAGGAAGTGATGGATCTGGTACGCAGAAAGGTGATTCTCCAGATTGAACTGAAAGGTCCCAACACCGCCGAGCCGGTCATCCAAGCGGTCAAACACAACAGTATGGAAAAAGAGGTGCTTTTGACTTCGTTTGTCCATGAACGGCTGCGCGAAGCCCGTCAGCTTAATCCGAACTTGAGGCTAGGCGCGTTGTGGGGGGATCTGCCAGATGATGCGTGCGAACAGGCAATCAATATGGGAGCGGAAGCAATACACATCCAACATCTGAACATTGACCCCCAACTTGTCCAGAAAGCACATGCACACGGTCTCAAGATTCGTGCTTGGAATCCTGACACGGTTGAGGAGATACAGCGTGTTATCGATCTGGGGGTTGACGCTATCGGCTCAAATCGTCCGGATCTGTTAATTGCAGTTGGGCGTGCGTGACTCTAGTTGTTCAATCGCCCACTTTGCATACCTTGCGATTTTTTTCTTATCGTCGGAGGGGATTACTTCCAATCGTCGGAGAGCGGGAAGGGCGTATGAACCCCCGATAGCACCGAGTGCCTCCGCAATGACTGAGCGTAAATGTCCGCCTATATCGTTATTATCATCGAGGGTGCCCAGCACTGAAAGCAGCGGTTTGACCGCCCGTGGATCGCCAAGGTCACGGAAGATCTGTGCAATCTCCTCCCGCCCCGCCGTTGGATCCTCGACCAATATTTTAGACAAGACTGGCACTGCCTCTCTGGTCGGCCACTCCCACAGCGCACAAATCAGGGCGTATTCTGCGGCACCCGTGAAGTTTTCTCCGGACTTAAACGCTTGATATTGTGCCTCCAATTCCTCCACAAGAATCTCACTAAAAGGTTCGCGCTGCTCTTGGGCAAATTTGACAAAACTGCGAGCACTCGTCAAAAAACTCCCGTCAGGTGCTTTTTCGACTCTATCAAGCACCTCCTTAGTTTTGATTCTTATCTCTTCCATAATTTCCCTCTTCTTCAATGTTTAGGCGGTGATTTATCTACCGATGTTTCTGTTAGCTAAACCAGTTCTCGGATACTCTCAATGCTTTGAATTCGTTGATTAAAACCATCGATTGTACCAACACGCAATCCATACGTCACGACTTGATTTTGTACTTTGACGTGGACGGCATCCAAATCTCCTTTTGTTAAAATTGGAAGAAACGAGAAGTCCTGTTGTGCTGGTTTGCTGCCGGTATGTCGTTTCCCAACCTTAGAACCCGTTTTAAAAAGCAAGGAATGATCCCACGGTGCTGTGGATTTGTCAATCCACAGCGAGCCGTATCGCAGGGTAGGGGTTGGGTCTCCCAACCCGTTGGGCGAGGTCCCCTCGCCCCTACGAAACCAAGCCCCTACCATTATCCTAAATTATAGTGAGAATGTGCCATTGAATAGTGGATTACGGAAGAAACCGAGTTTTGAAGAAAAAACTCGGTTTCAGGGAAAATCACTTTACCCAAAATGACTTTTCAAACAGGCCCTAAGATAAAAAACTGAATGCCCCAAGTTTGTCAAAGGTCAGCGTAGGAGGTCTGTAACAAAGTTCTAACCCTGTCCCACTGTTCTAGCGATGAAGCACGCATAGCCATAAAGGTAAGAATTAGGCTAAGGCGATCATTGGGCAGTTCGCAAATTTCTCGATACCCTTGCAACAGTGCCTCGCGCCGTTGTTGAAAACCCGGCTTTTCCCAAGGTCCCGCCAATATAACAGCCAGATCGTAAAGATAATATCCAAACCCACAATCGTCAAAATCAATAGGCAAAACTTCATTAGCCGTAAAGAGTACATTGCCAAAACTAAGATCAGAATGTATCAATCCAAATTGGTCAGGGTTTTTCCCAAGACGTTGTTCTACTTCCTGTAATTGCTCATGTAGTGTTTGCAGATGACCCCGAACGTCTTCCGGCAGTTGCTTATCACTAACACCATCAGGATTAAATGTACTATCAAGTCCTAGCACACCGGTAGAGTCGTAAACGGGACGATTCAGTTCAAAAAGAGGTTTCCAGTGTTGGGCGTGATGGTGGAGTTTGGCGACAAGCTGTCCAAGCCTATAAAAGTGATGTGGCGAACGACGATCTTGAGGCAGTATCTCCCCATCAAGCCAAGAGAGGACTGTTACCGGATAGGGCTCTGGCACCCCGATTTGCTCCCCCACTACAATCATTTTGCCGTCGAGGGAACGCTGTGGTATTTGCACAGGCACTGTTGTCTCGTGAGCGAGCACTTCAAGCCAAGCCAATTCTGACGATACCGCTGTCCGTGTTTTCGCTCTGTGAATCCGTACAAGATATCGCCCTTGATTGCAGTCCAGACGAAACGTCGTATTCACAAGATGCTGTAGAAAGGTAAGTCGGTACTGGTTGAAGCCGAATTTTTCTAGCGCAGCGTCAGCAAGTTCGCGTAATCTATAAACTTGCTCCTTTTCTGATAACTCATCAAATCTATTACGTTCCATGATACGGTCCCGCGATTGCGATACTGCACCGATCCGGGTGCAGATATTTCTGGGCAGTCGCGTTCACCTGCGCACGGGTAATGCTCCGGTAAATCGATTCGTGCCGTTCAAGATAGTCAAGCCCCAAACCGTACAATTCCGCGCTTAGGAGAACCACGGCGAGTCCCCTGTTGGTTTCGAGTGCTAGCGCGAAATTTCCAACAATCAGGTTCTGGGCGTCCGACAATTCTTCTGTTGTGATACCATCGGATTTCATCAATTCGATTTCGTGCAGGATGCTTTTAACGGCTTTATCCACGTTGGCTGGATTGACGCCTGCACTCGCATGGAAAAGCCCTTCGCCGATTGATGGAGAGAACGAACTCCACACGCTGTATGCGAGTCCTTGCACATCACGCACACGACCAAATAAGCGAGCAATCCCTGCGCTTCCACCCAAGACAGCGTTCATGAGATTGATAGTGTAAAAATCTGGATTTGTTCGGGCGATTCCTTTATGCCCCAACTCAATATTCGCTTGCGATTTGTCCATCATCGGTTTGACTACAACCTGCTTTTCACCATATTCCACCGCCGGTATGGTGAAAGGAGGTTGTTCGCCATTTGCCGTCCAATCCCCCATTGCGGCGTCAATTTTTTCAATGATTGCCTGTGTCTCCACATCGCCGACAATCGCCAAGACGAGCGAATCAGGGCGATAATAAGACGTATGAAAATCAATTAGTGCGTCCCTCTGAATGCGTTTGACCGATTCCTCCGTCCCCTGTACACGCCAATGGTAAGGGTGTTGATCGGGGTAGACAGCCTCTCGAAGCAGCCGATCCGCAACGTCATCGGTTTCATCTTCCCACGCCTTCAGCCAACTATAAACCTGATGCCGATGTTTTTCAACCTCTTCTTGTGGGAAGTTGGGAGCACGCAAGATGTCGTTGAGCACGTCAAGTACCCGATCGAAATCCTTTGATAGCAGACGCCCCTCAACGCTTACGGTCTCAGTACTTCCCGCGGCACCTATACTCGCACCGACAGATTCGGTCGCCTCAGCAATCTCCTCCCACGTCCGCTTTTCAGTTCCTTTTGTGAGCATGTTGGCAACGACATCCGAGAGCCCGTAGAGCCCTTGCCGGTCATACATGCTGCCTGCCTTTAACCGTCCACTGATTGCAACGGTTTGATTGAAATGGTTCTCTTGGATAAGCAGCGTCAAACCGTTGTCAAGTATGTGGCGAGTGGCTGGTGCCTGATGGTTACTCATCTTTCAACTCCTCCTTGGGCTTGAAAAAAGGCGGGTGTCCTGTATGGTGCAGAGCGGGAGCACTTTCGTCAAATCCGCCGCCATGTCCCGGTGAAATTGGTTGAAAATATCCAACTGTGCGGTTATCTTCAGTGAGGTACTTCTGGGCAGCTTCACGAATTTGATCGCGGGTGACAGATCGAATGTTGTCGAGATAGGTATCAAGATATTTGTAATCGTAGACTGTTTCGTAGTAGCCGATTTGTGCCGCTTGATTTGAAACGCTGTCGAGGGAGAAGATGAAGTGTGCTTCCGTTTGGTTAATTGCTTTTTCCATTTCCGCTTCTGTGGGCATCTCGTTCTGGAGGCGGTCTATCTGCTCTAAAAGTGCGTTTTCGAGCGTGGTTGGATCAACACCGACCTGTGCCTCCGCAAACGTCCAAGCAAGTCCGGCATCTTTGGAAAAATCTGGGTAAAAATAGGCGGAGGTTGCTAACTGTTTGTCAACCAAGGCGCGGTAGAAGCGTGAGGTCTTCCCCATACTAAGCACGGTGCTGATCACTTCCAGTGGATAGAAGTCCGGATGCCCGGCTGCGGGGATGTGATAGACAATGGCGACATAAGCGAGCGCTCCTTCCTTGCGAACCGTGACCCGTCTTTCGCCGCGCTGTTCGGGTTCGATCGTCAATGGACCCGTGATTGATTCTCCGCTAGCCAGCGGACCAAAATGGTCTTCAACCTGTTTCATCAGATCTGCCGTATCGAAATCCCCAGCGAGGACAAGGGTTGCATTGTTTGGAACGTAGCGTTGGCGATAATAGTTGTAAAGGTCCTCGCGGGTCATTGTTTTGAGATCTGAGGGCCAACCGATGATACCCCATTGGTACGGGTGTGCTTTGTACGCAGTCGCCTGTACCTCTTCCCTCAACACGAATTGAGGTGTATTCTCATATCCTTCGCGTTCCGAAAGGATTACTGAGCGTTCCGCTTCGACCTCCTCTGGATCAAAAACGCTATTCTGCATCCGATCCGATTCTAAGGCGAGTGCGACCGAAATTTTGTCCGCGGGCAGGGTTTCATAGTAAGCGGTATAGTCGTTGCTGGTAAATGCGTTCCATCTGCCGCCGTTGCCTTCGATAAAGCGTCCAAGTTCCTCTTTCGAGAACTTGGGTGTACCTTTGAAAAGCATGTGTTCGACCCAGTGGGAAACACCTGTGAGTCCGGGGCGTTCATTGCGTGAACCAACTTTGTACCAGATATAACTGCTGGCGACTGGGGCGGCGTGGACCTCTTTCGTCAATACCTTCAAGCCGTTAAGCAATTGATGTTCGATAATCTCAGAGCGGTTTTCAACCTGTGTGGTCATAATAGCATCCTTTCACTTACAGCACTGCTAAAATCGCTTCTACAATATAATCCAAGTTCTTAGGTGAAAGCCCTGCTACATTGAGCCGACCGTTTGTCGGCATATAGATAGCAAATTCTTCTCGCAATCTTTCCACCGCGGTTTTGGAAAGCCCAGAATAAGAGAACATCCCGTTCTGCCTGTACATGAAGCTGAAATCCACTGAGCTGCCGCCTGCGTTTAAGCCTTCAGCCAACGCTTTACGCATACCAGAGATTCGCTCCCGCATGACCGCAAGCTCGGTTTCCCACTCCTGCCTGAGCGCGCCAGAAGCGAGCACCGCTGCAATGATACGTGAACCGTGCAGGGGTGGGTTGGAGTAGTTAGCACGGATGATTCGCATGACTTGGGATTTGACCCGTCCAGCGGTCTCCGCGTCAGCCGTAACAACATAGAATCCACCGATCCGCTCCCCGTAAAGCCCAAAGTTTTTGGAATAGGAGTTTGCGACGAGCATCTGATGGCCATCAGCGAGGAAGTGACGGACTGCCATTGCGTCTTCGGTGATGCCGCGTCCAAAACCTTGATAGGCGAAGTCAAACACCGGCAGCAGCCCTTGTGCCTTGATGGCTGTAGAGAGTTCCTTCCAATCCGCTGGTGTTGGGTCGAGTCCGGTTGGGTTGTGGCAACAAGCATGAAGCAGGATGGGGCTTCCACTGGGAATGGATTTGATCGCTTCGATCATACGTGATTTGGTAAATTCCCTGCGTTCCGCATCGTAATACGGATATGATGCGACCTCCAAACCCGCCCTTGCGAAAACTTGATTGTGGTTCGCCCACGTCGGATCCGGAACGTAGATAACTTGGCTTCCGATTTCGGCGAGAAACTCACCAGCGAGTCTGACGCCAGCGGTTCCGCCGGGTGCCTGTGCCCCAAAGATATTGTCTTGCTCTGTGTCGAACACCAACCTGATGGAACGTTGCACGTATTCTGGGTTGCCATCCTGAGAAAGGTATTCCTTATCCATACCTTCCGTGAGGATTTGCCCCTCTGCTTTTCTGACCGCTGCAAGCACAAGTGGCTGGAGGTCATCGGTTTTGTAAGCACCGATGCTCAGGTTCACTTTGTTTGAGCGCGGATCCGCTTTGAAAGCTGCGTTAAGCCCCAAGATAGGGTCGGGGGGTGCCATTTCTACTGTGTCGAAAAATTTCATCGCTTTATGCTCCTAAGTTTTCGTATTTTAACCAAGATGGTTAAACAAACAGGGTGACACTTTGGAATGGCGTCCCCTAAAGCGTGGTCATCAATTTTCGGAATGCGTTCAGTTGTGGCTGAATTACATGGGGTTCAGGCACCCGTCCCTCAAGTGCTTCGATGGTCTTTAGACCGTTGCCGGTGATGCTGACAACAATACGCTCATCTCGACTGATGCGTCCACTTTCGATTAGCTTTTTCGCTGCTGCGAGTGTAACACCGCCCGCCGTTTCAGTGAAGATTCCCTCTGTCGCTGCAAGGAGTTTAATCGCTTCGACAATTTCATCATCGTTCGCGTGTTCGCCGTGTCCACCCGAATTCCGTACCGTATCAGCAGCATAAATCCCATCGGCGGGGTTGCCGATCGCGAGGGATTTAGCGATAGTGTCCGGTTTAACGGGCTTGACAAAATCGCTGCCCTCCTTGACCGCTGTGACAATCGGCCCGCAACCTTCAGCCTGTGCGACATGGATACGCGTTTGCGGCTTATCGATCAGCCCTAACGTATGGAATTCTTTCAACGCCTTGCCCACTTTTGTGATGAGCGAACCACCCGCGGCGGGTACAACAATGTGATCGGGTGTCTCCCAACCGAGTTGCTCAATAATCTCATAGGTGAAGGTCTTGGAGCCTTCTGCGTAAAACGGACGGATATTGATGTTGGCAAACGCCCAAGGGTAGATCCCGGCAATTTCGCTGCATAGACGGTTAACATCGTCATAATTTCCTGCGATTCCAACCACTGTTGGGGCGTAAACGAGCGAAGCCACGACCTTTCCCATCTCTAGATCGGCAGGGATAAAGATGAAGCAGTTGAGGTTTGCAATCGCTGCGTTTGCTGCGACAGAGTTTGCCAAGTTGCCGGTCGAAGCGCACGAAACGGTGTCGAACCCAAACTCTTTTGCCTTACTCAATGCGACCGCAACGACACGGTCTTTGAAGGAAAGAGTCGGGTGACACACCGAATCATCTTTGATATAAAGTGCTTCAACACCGAGCACTGCCTCCAGATTTTTGGCGCGGATTAAAGGGGTTAATCCCGAATGGAGTCCATCGGTTGGCTCACCATCAATCGGCAGTAGGTCGGCATAACGCCAGAGGCTTTCGGGACCTCGTTCAATGGATTCTCGTGAAATCGACTTTTGGATCGCCTCGTAATTGTAATCCACCTCAAGTGGACCAAAACAGAACTCGCACACATGGAGCGGTTCTTTGGGATACTGCCTTCCACATTCACGACATTTCAATCCCAGTACTTTTTCTGTCATGTTCGTCTCCGTTGTTCAGAATATAAGGAAATTCTGATAGTAAACTATCGGTCAATTTTTCGAGACCATATCGACCATCAATTTCATTCAAAGTTTGGACAATAAAAAAGCCTATCATCACGGCTGTGACAATAGGCAATTCTGTAAAGCATATATATTAAAAACAATCCCAATTCATATCTGAAGTTGCCTATTTTCACCTTGCCCCACACGCATGGACACCGCAACAGCAGCAATGCCCATGCCCGGCATGTACATAGTTGTGTGTGCAAAGGGGACAAAGTGGGTAATCGGAGAAAAGTTGAAGTGAGATTGTTGCATTTTTCTAACTCGCCTACTTATGTTGTTTAATTATAAAGACCGCTTAATTTTAGCATACGCCCCCATATAAAGGCAAGAGAAAATTAGCAATTGTTGGAGTTTAATTGTTAGCGTTATTACGAAAGGTTCTCAATTATCACCGGCTCTATAGCATCCGCAGGTGCAAAGCTAAAGACCTGCGCATAAAAATAGAGTTCCGCTTCAAGTGAACGCTGGATGTTTTCGCTTCGGCGGAATCCGTGCTGTTCACCTTCAAATGGGACATAAGCAACAGGCAACCCTTTCGCACGTAACGCTTCGACCATCATCTCCGCCTGATTGGGAGGAACAACTTTATCTTCAAGCCCCTGAAAGAGAATCAAAGGACATGAAAGGCGATCTGTAAAGTGGATTGGCGATCGCTCCCGGTAGCGATTCCGTTCTTCAGGATAGGGTCCAATCAGGCTATCCAGATAGCGGGATTCAAACTTGTGTGTGTCTCTTGTCATCGCTTCAAGGTCGCTGATCCCGTAGTAACTGGCACCTGCTTTGAAAACGTCACGGAACGTCAGTGCCGAGAGCGTTGTATAGCCGCCCGCACTTCCGCCTTGAATTGCTAGCCGATTCGCGTCTACATAGCCGTGTTCGGCAAGGTATCGCGCCCCGTTCACACAATCGTCAACATCAACAATGCCCCACTGATCGTTGAGCCGCTGGCGATAGGCGCGGCCATAGCCGCTGCTGCCGCCATAGTTCACATCGAGGACAGCAATCCCCCGGCTCGTCCAGTATTGAATCTCTAGGTTGAGCGCAGCCGAAGTTGCTGAGGTCGGACCTCCATGGCTAATGACGAGGAGCGGGGGTAGATCGTCGGCAGGTGCGGTGTAGTCACGGTTTTGTGGAGGATAGAAAAAAGCGTGGGCACTTAGATTGTCTTCGGTTGGGAATTCAATCGCTTGGGGGGCTGAGAAATATCCGGCATCGATCTCTATCTCACTTGAACTGCATACGACCTCGAATTGTCTCGTGGCAAGGTCAAGGCGGACGATTGATGCCGATTCCGTCGCTGAACTGGCATTGAACAAGATTCCGTCGGGGATAGCTTGCAGATTGGCAATTGATGTGTAGGGCGTCTCAATTCGATCAAGTCTTTGTGTTACGGTGTTCAAACTTGCCAGATGCCAGATGCCATCTTGTGTGTAAGTACAGATGATCTGATTGGGAGAGACGAATTGATAGATAGACATACCAAATATCCACTGTGGTCTCCCAAACTCCGCTTCCATTTCACATACCGGTTCGACGGTTCCAGCTCGATAGCGGTAGAGATTCCACCAGTTCGCTCGATCGGAGACGAAGTATAATGCGCCATCTGGCGACCATTCGGGTTGAAAGATTGATTCGTCAGCCCTACCTGCCACGCGCTCGGTTCTGTTAAGTGACCCGTCGGCACTGATCTCACCGATCCAAAGTTCAGCACCATCCCAAGGCATATTTGGGTGGTTCCAAGCCATCCACGCCAAATGCGTGCCATCGGGACTCAGGCGTGGTGAAGAATAAAAATCGTTGCCGCTGACAAGCACCTGTCCGTCCTCTGTTCCGTCCAGCCCGATACCTACCAGTGCGTTGACGGCTTCGCGCTCGGTATCGGTATGGTCTTCACGGACACAGATTAGGCGTTTCCGTGTGGTGTCAACAACGCCATCCGCATAACGTAGCGCTGCTTCGGGGGTAATCGGCTGAGGCTCTGATCCGGAAATCTGGCGGTAGAGACGCTGATCCTCAAAATTTGAAAAGTAGGCCGTGCCATCACTGACGACGAACGCCGCACCACCGTACTCATGGACTCGCGTCCGTGCGTTGAAAGGGGGTGGTGTTACATCAGTCGTTTGCCCGTCTGGAGTCCGTCGAACGATGACATACCGACCGCTCTCAGTCGGACGCATCTCAATCCAATAGATATCTTCTCCATCGGCTACGGCTTCTATTATTTTGCGCCCTTCCGTCGAAATGAGATCTGCGCTGATTGGAGATTTCCATGAACCATAAGGTGCCACCTGCGGTTGCGTCATCACCTTCTCCTTGAATTTTAGAGTTTTGATTTAAGTGAAAATTGAGGGGTAGTGTAGCAGAAAATGGACTATGGATCAAGGTGAGAAAAAACACTCTACTTGATTTTTAAGGCGTTAGACAGCATAGATCTAACTCTTGTGTAAAATGAACCATCTTGGCTTAATTGCTTGTTAGCTTGCGCTGCCTCATACATACTAAATCCCAAGACAAGGAGGAGGACAGTTGCTTGCGTCACCCATGTCAATTTTGAGGGGACTTGGGCGATAATCTGCATCTCCTCGGAACCGGCTTGCAGCAGACCGAAGAGGAACGCCGAAAAGATAACGCCAATCGGATGAAGCCGTCCGAGCAACGCAACGGCAATGGCTGTATAGCCGTATCCGGGCGCATTCTGATAAAGCCGATGGGGACTTAACCCCATCAATTCAATTGTGCCTGCTAACCCTGCTAACCCGCCGCTGATCAGCATAGCGATGATGATATTTCGAGAAATATTGATGCCTGCGACTCGTGCGGCAACTTGGTTTTGCCCAACCGCGCGTATCTGATAGCCAAGGACCGTGCGAAACAGGATCCAGTATAGGAGAACCGCAAGCATAAGTGCAAGGATAATCCCCAAGTGGAATCGGCTGTGTGGAACCCACTCTTTTGGGAGTATACGGGGTAGGACAGCGTTCGCTGCGATTTTTTCGCTCTGTTGATATGCTTTCGTTGCTTCTTGCAGCGGACCGCCATCTATCGAATAACGGACTAGTTCAAGTGCAATGAAGTTAAGCATGATAGTGCTGATAACCTCTTGCACACCGCGATAGGCTTTGAGCAGTCCGGCGATTATCCCCCAGAATCCTCCGGCGGCGAATCCAAGCCCAAGAATCAGAGGGATAAAGAGAAATGGCGGTAGGTTGGCAACTGATGTGGCGATCCAAGTGGTGACCAGCGTACCGATGAGGTATTGTCCTTCGGCACCGATGTTCCAAACACCGCACCGAAATGCGAACGCTACAGCCAACCCCGTCAGCAGCAAGGGACAGGTTTTTACAAACGTCTCCGTCACCTCCCGCATTCCCCCCAACGCGCCTTGATACATAGCGACAAACGCCTTTATCGGTTGGTAGCCGCACGCAAGCATAATGAGTGCGTTGATGAAAAGAGCTAAGAGGGTAACAAGGATTGGAAAAAGGATCTGGGTTGATTTGATACGCATTAAGATCGGAAGGACAATGGGGCAAAAGGGAAGAAAATTAGGAAGGGGAAGGAGGAAGAGATGCCCGATGAAGCGGGCAGCCACAAGGGTTGCCCCTACAGTTAAGGTCTTAGATTTGTAGTTGGGCGATAAATCGCCCGTACCCCTCTAACTCCCCTACCCCCCTTTATCCCCCCGCAAGCAGGGGGAGGGAAGGGAGAAAGCAACGAATTGCGCTACTACAAATTGCTCCCGATGAAGCATCGAGAATTCAAAGCAATTTGAATCCCGATAAAATCGGGACTGAACTGCGTAACTTCTAGTAGGACTTACGCAGTTGAACGTTCAAAGTCTTGTGCTGCGTTAAACCGCACCCCCTCTAACTCCCCCGCAAGCAGGGGAGAACCCGTAGTTCGGCGATTCATCTCGATGCCCGATGAATCGGGCAACTACAATCTGAAGTGCGTAACTCCTATTCTAGTTAAGATGTGGTTAAATCTCACTCAACAACCCACGTATCGGCCTCATTGAGTAGGGCATCTAGATCGCCTTCGCCCATCCGCTCTTTGGCGGTGCTGATCTGTTCTGCCAGCATACTTTCGTAACAAGGGTGCTCAACGCTACGAAAGATACCAATTGGATGAGGGAAGTCTGGAACTTCAGTCATACGGCTGAGGAAGTACGCCAATGTTCGATCTTCGGCAAACTGATCGTGGGTAATCAGGTCTTGGGTGGCGTGTGCACCGTCTGCCAAGGATACAACCTCCGGCTGAAATCCGTTTAAGCAGATACCCTTGTCACCGTCCTTTCCAAAGACTAGGGGTTCACCATGCTCTAAAAATACCGTATTCCCAGCTTTCGTTTCCTTTTCGGTATACGTAAAGAATGTGCCGTCATTGTATACGTTACAGTTCTGGTAGATCTCGATGAAGGAGGTGCCTTTATGCTCAAACGCTGCCTTGATGACATTTCGCAGATGCTCGGGGTCCCTATCAAGGGAACGGGCAACAAAGGTCGCTCCAGAAGCAAGTGCCAAACTGATCGGATTGAAGGGATTGTCGATCGAGCCCATCGGCGTTGAGTAAGTTTTTTTGCCTTGCTCGGAAGTCGGGGAATATTGTCCTTTGGTTAGCCCATAGATACGGTTATTGAAAAGCAGCACATTGATGTCAAGATTACGGCGCATCAAGTGAATGAAGTGGTTGCCTCCGATTGACAACGCATCGCCATCACCGGTGATCACCCAAACTGATAGGTCGGGGTTAGCGGCTTTTACGCCTGACGCAATGGTTGGTGCACGACCATGAATGGTATGGAAGCCGTAAGTATTCATATAATATGGGAAACGGCTTGAGCAGCCAATCCCGGAGATAAAAACGAAATCTTCCTTGGGGATGCCTAGGTCCGGCAAAATCCGTTGGGTTTGCGCAAGAATTGAGTAATCCCCACACCCTGGGCACCAGCGAACATCCTGATCAGAGGTGAAATCTTTCTTAGTCAGCGTTGGCACAGCACCCGGTATTGCGATGGAGGTCTGGTTTTTCATAAATCACCTTTTAACAGCTCATCAATTTTAGATTCGACTTCAGATATATGGAACGGTTGTCCTTGGATCTTATTAAGACCGACAGCATCTATCAAGTACACTGCGCGAATCAGTAGGTGCAATTGCCCGAGGTTCAGCTCAGGAATGAGCACCTTTTTGAAATTTTTCATAATATCACCGAGCTCTTTTGGAAGGGGGTTGAGATATCGTAGGTGTACATGCGAGACCGATTTGCTTTCTGCTTGTTTATGTTCAACGGCTGTCCTAACTGCACCGTAGGTTCCACCCCAACTCAACACGAGAAGTTCACCACTTGGTTCGCCAAATACTTCTGTGGATGGGATGTCATTTGCGATGCGCGCAACCT
Source organism: Candidatus Poribacteria bacterium (assembly GCA_965222435.1). Taxonomy (GTDB): domain Bacteria; phylum Poribacteria; class WGA-4E; order WGA-4E; family PCPOR2b; genus PCPOR2b. Next base: position 4,963,563 of record OZ244950.1, read on the forward strand.
TTTCTGCTCTAAGGTGAACCATGTGCTCATGGTTGTCAGGGTCATAACTGACATTTCCGGAGATGTCTGCTTTTTCCAGACCACCAATGCGATGTTCTAGGCCGGGGGTACCCGGTATTGCCCAAGGACGTGCTAGTGTTGTTTCCTCCCGCAGATAAGGCTCAAACCCATTGGTGTCGGTCGAAAAATCGACATCAATCGCCTGCAGATCCGATACCTTCGGAATGAGCCAAGGTTCGGCACCGGAGGCAATATACAGATCGGACATGAAAATCACCGGCGTCATGTATTTAATAGCAATTCGGCAGGCTTCATAAACAGTTTCAAAACAATCGGATGGACGTGAAGCGGCAATCACAGGGAGAGGGGACTCACCGTTTCGACCATAAAACATCTGTAGGAGATCCGCCTGTTCGGTCTTTGTCGGCATTCCTGTCGAGGGTCCGGCTCTCTGAATATTGCAAACAACCATTGGCAACTCTGCAATCATAGCAAGGTTGATGGCTTCTGCTTTGAGGGCAATGCCGGGTCCACTACTTCCAGTTGCACCTAACGCGCCACTGAACGCTGCACCAATTGCGACACCCACCGCTGCAATTTCATCCTCCATCTGCATTGTTTTGACCCCGAAGTTTCTATATCTAGCCAATTCGTGGAGAATGGTGCTTGCAGGTGTAATTGGGTAACTGCCGTAAACCAACGGTAATCCAGATTTTTGAGATGCGGCAACTAACCCCATCGCTGTCGCCATATTCCCTTCGATATTGCGATATTTTCCCGGTGCAAACTTGGCGGGTTTGATTTCATAAGAGGTCGCAAACTGCTCCGTAACTTCGCAATAAATATTTCCAGCTTTTAAGGCGAGCGTATTGGCTTCAATGTATTGCGGTTTTGTAGCAAACTTTTCTTTGAGCCATTGAAACGCATAGTGCATCGGGCGGTTATACATCCAACACACCATCCCAAGCGCGTAGAAGTTCTTGCATCTATCGATCTCGCGTTGAGTAAGACCGGTGTCTTTCAACGCTTCTCTTGTGAGACGGGTCAGTTCGACCGGGAACACCTGAAACTGCGTCAACGAACGGTCTTCGAGGGGGTTACTACTGTATCCAGCCAGTTTGAGGTTGCGGGCGGCAAAATTATCTGTGTCGGCAATAAGGATCCCATTCGGTTTGAGTTTATCAATGTTGACCTTCAACGCCGCTGGATTCATAGCTACGAGAACATCACAGAGATCGCCGGGCGTATGAATCGTCAAACTGGAAAAACGGAGTTGGAACCCTGAGATCCCCGCCAACGATCCCGCAGGGGCGCGAATCTCCGCAGGGTAATCTGGCAACGTCGCAACATCATTCCCTGCGATTGCGGAAGCTTCGGTCATTTGGGTTCCAATTATCTGCGAGCCACCGCCAGAATCGCTCGCAAACATAATTGTCGCCTCCTCTATCAATTGTTTCTGCTTTTTCATCCATCTATCCTTCTTTCTATTTAAACCTGTTCTCGTAAAAGCAGGGTTCACGCTCCTTCGCGGGCTTTCATCGCGTCATTATCCGGTTTCGGCGGCAGGGTTAACACTTCTTGTGGAAAATGTTCGACAAGATAAGAAATAATGTTGCGAATTGAAACCATCCCGACCGGCTGATTCTGTTTATTCACGATGGGTATATGTCGGTAGCCACCCTCCGCCATATACAGTATTGCTGTGTCAAGGGAGTCGGCTATATGGGCGGTCTGAGGGTCGGCTTTCATAAATTGTTCGATAGGAATCTGTGTTAAATCCCCCACCGGTTTGTTCAGGATTTTTATCAGCACATCTCGTTCACCGAAAATCCCTTTGAGAACGCCATCGGAGACAATGAGGACTGCACCGACCTTATTGTCGAGCATTCGATCAATTGCCTCTTGTGTACTTGCACCACTGTCAACTGTGACAGCGGGGTGCATCAAAGAGTGCAGCGGCACGTGAATCTCGTGAGGGCTTAAGGTTTTTGATGGCTCATCGGGGGTTTCCTCATCCATGATAGCCAGTTCTTCTTCAACGATTTCTTGGTACAGCACGGTTCATCCCTCCTCACCTTTCTCCAAAAACGCGGCGACATAGTTCGCGATGTCCTTACTTGATATAACACTAGCGGGGTATACACCTTCATCTTCATCGGACTCTCCAACAAGCAACGGAATATGACGGAAGTGGCCCAAGTGCATGAGGTTCAAGGCAAATGCCATTGAATCATTGGGGCGCAACGATTCCGGTGATGGAGTCATGATATCATCTACTCGAACTTTGTCGGGTTGTGCTCGCACTTCGTCGATATGAACGAGTAGGTCCCGTTCTGTGATGATGCCAGCAAGTTGTTCCTGTTCATCAACGATTAACACACACCCAAATCGCCCTTTTTGCATCAGGTCGATCGCTTCTGAAACCGGTGTGCCCATCGCCACAGTACAAGGTTGCTTGAGATTCAGCATGCTAATCGGTAAAGATAAGGTTTGCGCGTCCATGGTCTTGTCCTTTCAATCAACGTCTGAATCGATCGTGTCTCTTTTAGAAAACTGGTTACGTGGGTCATCGGTAATAGTGTGCAAATAGTAGCATACACCTCAGCATTTTGCAAGTTGAAATGAGGCAAAATAGAAATATGTAAGTGAATAATTGGACATGGCTCCTGTCAAAAGAAAGTGCAAAGTATTAAAGCCTCCACAAATTAACGCGAATCTACACAAATAAAAAAGAAATACTAAAGACGGGCAACCACAAGTTGAGCGTAGCGAAATCCCGATTCATCAGGGGGGATGACCCTATGATCTGCCCAAAGCCAAAAAGATAAGTGTTTACTAATGTTTAACGATGAATCTTACTGGAAGTTTCTACGTCATCTACCTATTTACCTTTTTGTCATAATGGTACTATACTTCGTACAATTTCTATCTGTTTCATGTTTTGTTTTCAAGCATTTTCTGATTTTTCATTGAGTTTCTTCCGGGAACGTAACTCGCAGAAAAAGAATTTCAGCTGCAAGCAAGAGCAGCCCCAGCGGGGCGGAATGTCTATAGATACATTGTGAACAAACTGTCTTTAGCCCCAGTTACTTTGAATCCCGCCTGTCCCGATTTATCGGGGATATATCGGGGCGGGGCGAAAAGTATATCAATAAACCGATATTGATGTCAAAAATGTTTCAATTAGGACTTACGCAGCGCGTTCATAAGAGCTTGTTTGAAAAGTCATTTTGGGTAAAATTATTTGCCATGAACCCGAGTTTTTTTCCTGGTCTCGGAACGGACTTCAAAACTCGGTTTCTTCCGCAATCCAGAAGGGTGCCCACTATTCAACGGCATATTATCACCATATTCAGCAAACCGTGTCAGGTCAATTGTAAGGGCTTGGTTTCGTAGGGGCGAGGTCCCCTCGCCCAACAGGTTGGGAGCCCCAACCCCTACCTTGCGATGTGGCTCGCTGTGGATTGACAAATCCACAGCACCGTGGGATCATTCCTTGCTTCTTAAAACAGGTTCTAAGTCCCCCTGATAAGGGGGATTTAGGGGGTTGGCTGTGCATTGGAAGTGTCTAAGTAATTCTAAAATCTACCATAATTCTCCTGTAGGTGCTTGCATCCCGATCTATCGGGGAGGGATCTCCGAATCCCGATACATCGTACAGACAGGCAGAGAACCGAAAACTAAATAGCCCTATAAGCAGTCTGAAAGAGGTTGCGGATACGGTGATAACAATGGTAAGTTTTACTGAGGGATGTTTGGAAGTTTCATAGTTTTCATAGTATTTTGGGAAAAATGCCAGAATTTGATAGTGGGGAAAAGGGTGGAAACTCCCGCCGGGGCTGGCTTCCGGGCGATGCGGGGAGAAAGGCTATCGAAACTTACTATGAAATTTTATACTTTCTAAGGGACGGAGGAAAACAGTGGCCACACAAAAAAGAAAGATTTCAATTCAAGACGCGCTCCGTGGGAATCTTGCGAAAAAAGGGGAGGCGGAACTACGATCGGATTTAGAGCCGTTGTTTAACAAATAGCTTCACATACTTGCTCTCTTTTCAAATCCCCATCTCTTGGAGTCTCGTTATGAGGTATGCCTGTGAGTTTGTGCCCTTGACGGAGTTACAGAAATTGCACAGCAGTTGTAGGTTTTCAAGATGGTCGCTCCCCCCCTGCGACTGGGCAATGATGTGATCGACTGTCATATTCCGGAAAGGGAAATGGGTCCGACACCCGTTGCATAGTCCCTCTTGCTGACCGTAGAGGGTGTGTTTATGCGTCCGGTAATTGGGGAGTCTTTCGGAAGGACGCGGGAGGTCCGTGCGGTGAATGACCGTCCCCAAAATCCCTTCACGCTCATCAAGACCGAGTTCTCTCTCAAGCCTATGCCGAACCAACTCCACTGCCCTTGGCGAGATGTCAATCCCTACCCACTGCCTACTGAGTTTCTCTGCTGCGATGCACGTCGTCGCACACCCACAGAAAGGGTCTAACACCACGTCGCCTCGGTTACTACTAGCTTTGATGATACGCTCTAGCAAAGCGATAGGCTTCTGCGTGGGATAGCCGGTGCGTTCTTTACCCTTTACAGGTGGCGTATTGAGAACTAAGTCACCTGCCACAACACCTGGCATCGCAGATAAATACTTCTTCCATCGCGGTCTTCCCTTTTCACCTTTGGACCAGTATAGCAGACCAGCAGCGTCAAGCACTTCGCATTTCGCCAATTGATCGAGTGTCTCGTAATTGTCTGGCAGCAGCCCCTGTGCAGAAGCAGGAAATTTGTTACGAGCAGGTGGTGCCCATGCCCGACCAGGGGGAGGTTCAATGCCTTTCAATGGCATGTATGCTCGCGCGCTACCTGCTTTGCCGCCCGATAAATCAACTGTTGCCCATCTACCATGTTTATCCTGACGTCGATAAGTCTTCTGTATGTATTCATCGTCATAGGGGGTATATTGTTGATTCCAAGTTGCGCCATCGGACTTGACATAGTAAAGAATCCGGTCAGTGTTCACCGCGTAGCGTTTCCCCAACGATTTCGTCGATGTACGTTTCCACACCACTTCATTCCGGAAATTATCCCTTCCAAACACTGCATCCATCAATAGCTTTAGATAATGGGAAGCGGTCGGATCACAGTGAAGGTAAATGCTACCCGTCTCCTTCAAAATACGTCGCATCTCAAGCATTCGGAGCCCCATCATAATCAGATAGGACTTCATGCTTTTCCCATGCGTCAACCCGGCGGCATGAATTACTGCGTACAAAGCAGGTTCTCTATCCGCCAGTTCTCCGTGCTCTGCCTCGTTAACATCGCTGAGTGTCCAAGTGTCTTTGAACGCCGCGCCGGCTGCCGCGCTTCCTATCGGTGCAGCATAATCCTGATTCGAGTTAAATGGCGGATCGAGGTATATTAGGTTTACGGTGTCAGCGTCAAGTCCGCGTAGGATGGAGAGGTTGTCGTTTTCAAAGAGAGTGCGGTTTTGGAAGTTCATTTTATATTAGTTCTGGTGCAATGTCTGTTGGATAGTGTCACGAGTCTCAAGGAATTCGAGATTGTTGGGGTCGAGCTGTACCGCACGATTAAGGTCATTGAGGGCACGGTCAACTTCGCCTATACCGATTCGGAACCGTGCAAAATTCCATTTTTTTCAAAAAAAATTACCGCTAGCAACCTGCGTTATCATATCATCAGTCAAACGGACTGTCAAGGAGAGATTTTCTAACCCACGGGGGTCACAGGTTAGGAAACCTGTGGCTACGATCCGATTGTCTAGGAGATGAACGAATTGGCTTTGACAGGTGACATGATATATGATAAAGTGTCTGAAATCATCCGCTGACAATTATACTTGCCGTGTGTGCATCACAGATAGCAACCTATATATTTAGGACTTACAACATGGTCAGAAAATAGGTTATAATAGGGGCTATGAACCCATTCAAATACACCGAATATGACAATATCAACTTTCTGATCGCTACAACCGTTACAACGCTGAAAAACGAACTAAGTCATTCCTGGCTAACGCAGGCTAATTCTCTCCGGGGGGTGCAAAAGAATCACCGACACCTGCCAGATCAGGCAGCCAGTGGGTTCAACGCCGCGTATGACAATCTAAAATCTACAATTTCCTACTTTAGCCCAAAAGAACGAATCCCATCCGTTTCCAAAGGATTATCTACTTTTTCGCGTTGGCATTCCGTTGGCATTTTTTATAGGATAACGCAAGTTGTTAGAGCGTATTGACATTATATCAGGAAATTTGGTTATAAAGCGATGCTGATTTGGCAGGTCAATCTCCTCCTCACACGCAATCGCTCTAGCGTACCATCAATCTATAAAACCGATGAAACATAGAAACCATCGGGGTTCTCGCCTGTCCCGATGAAATCGGGGGCACACCCGACAATTATCAACTCCCCGATATGGCGTTGAATTTTTTGTGTTGACCTGTCAGTGCCCTGCCAAACCTGTAAACCGTGCGGGTGCGGGATGTAAATAGCCATACCGATTTGCTTCATTAGTGTTATGGTCAGTTTAACAGGGGTACCCCTGTTAATCTTTTAATCCAGCCTGTCCCGCCTGTCCCGATTTATCGGGGATCTATCGGGGAGAATCCTGATTCAGACAGGCAGCGGCACCGTAACTAGGGCGCGTTGACATTTATGTAAAACTGTCCATAATCGTAGGTGCTGCATCCCGATTTATCGGGGGGCGAGGTCCCCTCGCCCATTGACCAACGCGGGTTGGGTCGATTGTAGGTCGAGATTCATATCTCGACACCGAACCGTCAAGTTTCCAAAATCGACCTACAGAAGTTCAAAATCGTCCCTGGTCTCGGAACGGGCTATGATGTATGACCAAAGGGTTGGGAAACCCAACCCCTACAAAGTACCGTATGTTTGTGCACACATCTCGACTATCTGATTGCGATGAGATGTCAACAGAACCTAGCAACTTGCGTTAGGATACGCCCCTCAAACTGCGTAAGTCCTAATAGTTTTGGCTGGAATCATAGGAGATTAAAACATAATGACCAAGATGACTGGAGGTCAGGCACTGGCAAAATCGCTGTACCGAGAAGGGGTACGGGTCGTGTTTGGATTGCCCGGAGCCGGACAGTATGAAGCGATCGATGGGATTTATGAGGAACCGGGGATTCGCTACTTCACTACTCGGCATGAACAGGCAACTACGCATATAGCGGACGGATATGCCCGTGTCAGTGGAGACATCGCGGCAGCGTTGGTAATACCGGGTGCAGGTGTGTTTAATGCCGCCACGGGAATCGCTACGGCTCATTCCGTATCTTCACCGATACTGGTGGTGACCGGTAGACATGACCAAGACACTAGCGATGAGATGCCGTCGATACGACAGATCACCAAGTGGGCAGCGCGAGCAACCAACCCCGCCGATGTACCAGCGATTGTTCATGAAGCTTTCTATCACCTGAAAACTGGTCGCCCGCGTCCCGTTTACGTTGAGGTTCCACATGAGGTGTTAGCAGCAGAGGCGGAGGTCAGATTGCTTGAGCCGGAATCGTATGACCCGCCCCCCGGTGAACCGGGGCGCATTGCAGAGGCAGCGCACCTCCTCGCAGCGGCGCAACGTCCTGCTATCTGGGCTGGGACCGGTGTGCAGCGTTCAGGGGCTTCACAGGCACTCCAAGCGCTAGCAGAGCATCTACAAGCGCCGGTGGTGACCGGTCGGGAAAGCAAAGGGGTAATATCAGACCATCACCCGCTTTCTCTCGGTATGGGTGAACTCCGCTTTGATCCCCTCCGAGAATGGCTGACACAACGGGATGTCATCCTCGCTGTGGGAACATCTCGCTTTGGTGAGGGTGATGATAAACAGCGGATTATTCGGATTGACATAGATGAAGCGGCCATAGAGCGCACAGCGCATAACTGCGCCGGTATTTTGGGGGATGCGCGATGTTGTTTGGAGGCAATTTATCGTATCGTCTCATCCACAACGCCTGCACGTCCAAGCTGTGAGGGAGAGGTGCGTGCTATTAATGCAGAGCGGTTCGACCCAACGATTCAACTCCAGCCCCAATGGGGATTTATGCAGGCAATCCGGGCGGCGATTCCTGACGATGGTATCTTTGTTCAAGGAATGAACCAGATGGGGTACTACAGCCGTAACTACTATCCGGTGTATGAACCGAGGAGTTACCTTATTTCTGCGGGTAATCTTGGCGTTGCATTTCCTGTGGCACTTGGCGCGAAAGTGGCAAAACCGGATAAGGCGGTGGTAGTTGCCTCCGGTGATGGCGGTTTTCTCTACAACTCGCAGGAGCTAGCAACCGCTGTTCAGTATGGCATCAATGTGGTGGTGATTGTGTTCAACGATAACGCTTATGGCAATGTCCTCCGCGCCCAAATCGAGCAGTTCGACGGGCACGTGCTAGGAACACAACTGTATAACCCAGACTTCGTCAAGTTGGCTGAAGCGTATGGTGTGCGGGGTGTTAGAGTACACGATGCCGGGCAACTGGGATCGGCGTTACGTGAGGCATTGGCGGCTGATGCGCCGAGGGTTATTGAGGTGCCTGTCGGTAGGTTGGATCGGGAGTATTAGGCTGCGTTGGCGTGCGTAGATGTTAGGCGTTAAGTCGGGCGTAATTCATAGTTCGCCATTTTTTTTCGCTGGTTTCATTTTTACAGATGCTTTATAATACAACCGACAAGGTCGAGGCATATCCAGACAAAGAATTAGCCCAATGCCTGATGTGGCAGATTGGGAAGAAAATCTAACTTGCTAGAAAAGCCTTACAAGAAAAGGGGGTTTTGCTATGAGTACCTTACTTCATGTGGGGATACGCGCTTCCAACCTTGACCGCTCAATCCGTTTCTGGCGGGATGGTTTGGGATTGAAGGTTGCCAAGCAGCGCGGAAATCGCTATGACCTTACAGACGGCTATCATAACTTTGCTGTATTCCAACACCAAGGCGAGGAACGTCCGGCACATTTAGGTGGAATGCTCGATTACCTGCACATCGGTGTCGGCGTGCCTGATGTCGCAGCGGCGGCGAAACGCCTGCGGGAGATGGGATACGAAATCTTTTCTGACGGTCTGGGTGGTAAAGAGCCGCTGGACCCGGATAATCTCGAAGAGCTCGCATTCAAGGTGGAAGATCCGGACGGGATTACCGTTGACGTCAATGGCACTGACACAAATTGGCCCGGTACGACGTTGCATCCGGGAGTGAAGCGTGAAACGTGAAAACAATCGGTTCATGGGTTAATCAATGAACTTATGAATCCATGAACTTTGAACCTGTTTTAAGAAGCAAGAGATTGCCCCAAAGCGCTGTGGATTTGTCAATCCACGGCGAGCGGCATTGGGGGTAGGGGTTGAGTCTCCCAACCCGTTGGGCGAGGGGACCTCGCCCCTACGAAATTAAGCCCCCCGATAAATCGGGATGTCTGACACGGTTTGCTGAATATAGTGATAATATGCCGTTGAATCGTGCGGAAGAACCCGAGTTTTGAAGAAAAAACTCGGGTTCAGGGCAAATAACTCTACCCGAAATGACTTGTCAAACAGGCTCTTAAACTCTTGAACAATGTGGTAACGACAGCCTCACCAACTCGCCCCAACGGTTGAGAACCGGTGAAAGTTGTCTCGAATAGGATATGAAAAATGACTGACTATCGTTTCAAACTTGGCATGTACCTTCCCGAATTGCGCCTGCCCTTCGATGAAGCATTGGCACAGGCAAAAGATATTGGCGCAGAGTATGTTTGGTTTAATAGTCTACCTGATGAACCACCAATCGCTGAGATGAGCGATGGTGAGATAGATCGTATGGGAGAGCGGGTCGCGCGGCACGGGCTAGAGATTTTCGTGATAGGCGCGAGCAACCCTTTCAAGGGCCTTCATCTGACCGATTTGGATCTGGACACATTGGAGACGCATCCGGCATTTCGCGAGGAGTTTGACAACTTCAAACGTTCCCTACAGGTCGCCGTTCGTTTGGGAATACCTGCGGTGAATATCTTCACATTCGCTTGGCCCGGTGAGTATAGCGCAGGTAAGCCGACTTGGCCCATGCGCTGGCGGACGCGGGGTGGTGTCATCGCCGATATCGACATGGAGAAGCTAGTAAAGGCATTCTCGATGGTCGCAGAGGAAGCGGAACAATACGATGTTGATGTCGCTTTCAGCATGATGCCTTGGAACTATACCAATACGACCGGCAACTTCCGCCGCGTTGCTGAAGCTGTCGGTTCAAAACGGCTTAAGGTTATGTGGGGCCCCGCAGATAACACAAACTGTGGCGAATCGGATACAGAAACCGCTGGCTTTGACAATGTGCGTCCCTACCTGCATGGACTCCACTTGAAAGACCTACGTGTAATTGATGGACTGCATCTCAATTTCGAGTACTGTCCTATCGGTGAGGGTGACGTTGACTACCTGACGGTGCTACGCAACCTGCGCGATCACCGCTGTGATGCAGTGCTATCGGTCGCAACCCATTTCAAACCGCCCAGCGGTTCCGCTGAAGAGGCGATGCGCATCAATTACGCCAATCTCAAGGCACTCATCCACAAGGTTGAAACTGAAGCGGTGTAACGCTCAAGGAAAAGTCTACCGGGGGATAGTAGGGTGTGTTCTGAAAAATTAACGAATTTCGACCGCCTTTGTGTTCACACCATAACAACCAAGCCGTGGTCAATCGAAGAAATCATCGAAAACTATCCGAAAGCCAGGGTGAAAGCGATCTCTGTCTGGCGCGACCTTTTGGAAAGCCGGGATGCTGCGAAAATCGGCGAGCAGATTCGGGCTGCCGGAATGGAAGTTGTCTCCCTCGTTCGCGGCGGATTTTTCACAGGTAAAACCGACACCGAGATCCAAGCCTCCCTTGACGACAACCGACGGGCGATCGATGAAGCGAACGCGCTAGGGGCACCGATGATTTGCCTCGTGTGTGGTGCGGTGCCCGGCCAGTCGATCCAGAAGTCGCTTTCTCAGATTCAAACCGGCTTAGAAACCCTCCTGCCTTACGCCGAAGAACACAACATCAAATTGGCAATTGAGCCACTCCATCCCATGTATGCGGATTCCCGTTCTGCTATTTGTACCCTGAAGATCGCTAACGACTTTGCCGAGAGATTCAATTCTCCCCATATCGGGGTCGCAGTGGATGTCTTTCATCTCTGGTGGGATCCAGATCTGGAAAACGAATGCAGACGCTGCGGCGAGCATGGTAACCTGTTTGCTTTTCACATCTGCGACTGGAAACAAGACATGGAAGATATGCTCAACGACAGAGGATTGATGGGTGAAGGTGTCATCAGGGTCCGGGAGATTCGTTCTTGGGTGGAAGCTGCTGGATTTACCGGTTTCCATGAAGTTGAGATTTTCTCCAACCGCCTGTGGGAGACCGACCAACACGAACTCCTCAAATGCATTAAGCAAGCCTATCTAGAATATGTTTGACCTCCAATATTTGTGCACAGGGATCGTGTCCTAAGAAGACTATCCAAGTTACGCATGGTAACGCCGAGGTTTAAATTTCGTGCGATAACTGGAACTTTGGGATGGTCTCAGTGTGAACCAGTAGTAGATGGCGATGATGTGTTTTTTCGTTCTGTAATCACGAATTACTACATAAAAGGAGCGCAGTTTCCTGCCCAGAAATGTCTGGGATACGGTTGATCTTTCATGGGATCTCCACTGCGAAGATTTTCAATGACCGTTCGTGAGATTCAACAAACCGGACCGTACTGCTACACCTACTCCCCCTTCCATCCATCCATTGCAAAGGTGACACCCGGTGAGACGGTCTGCATCCATACGGTAGACGCCTTTGAAAACAGACTGACACCGGAAGTGGAACACTTTGCGGATGTCTGTACCTATCCTTTCTTAAACCCGCAGACGGGTCCCATTCTTGTGGAAGGTGCCGAACCGGGGGACACACTTGTTGTCAAAATCCATTCCATCGAACCTACGCGGGACCATGCGGTTACTGGAACGATACCGTACTTTGGGGGACTGAGCTCCACGCGGTTGGATCCGATGCTTCAGGAGCCCCTAGAGGAACAGTGGCTTTTCCTGCCCCTTGAGGCGGAAGGTATCCGCTTCGATGAAAAACGGGTAATCCCCTATGAACCTTTCATGGGTACGATGGGCGTTGCACCGGAGATTGAAGCCGTTAATGCGCTGACTCCCGATTATTATGGCGGAAACATGGACTGTGTCGATACCAGTCCGGGAAACGAGGTCTGGTTTCCAGTGTTGGTAGAGGGTGCACACTTTTTCACCGGAGATGCACATGCGAGCCAAGGGGACGGGGAGCTCACCGGCGTCGCGCTTGAGATTCCGGCGAAAGTGACTGTGACTCTTGATTTGAAGAAAGGGTATACGATCGGATGGCCCCGCATTGTGAGCGATGATTTTATTATGGTGGCTGGGAGTGCGAGACCGTTAGATGCAGCAGCACGGATCGCTTGGGTGGAACTGATAGACTGGATGGTGGCAGATTACGGATTCGACCGGATGAGTGCTTATCACTTCCTCGGACAGGTTGGACAGATGCGGCTAGGCAATATGGTAGATCCAAAATTTACTATGGTTGCCAAGTGCCCGCGGAAGTATTTGTCGTGAGCGAAGGAGACTATTGAATATGCTTGCCAGAGTTTTGAGCAGCGCTGTTATGGGGATTGATGCTTATATCGTCGAAGTCGAATTGGATATTTCCGACGGGTTGCCCTTTTTCGCAACGGTTGGTCTTCCAGACAGTGCTGTTAAAGAGAGTCGAGAACGTGTCACCGCTGCAATTAAGAATTCGGGGTTCTACTTTCCCCCCAGCCGAATCACGGCGAACCTCGCCCCCGCTGACGTCCGGAAAGAGGGTTCTGCGTTCGATTTGCCCATAGCGTTAGGTGTAATGGCAGCGACCGGACAGATTCAGACTGACAATTTTGAGAAACTGTTAGTCTTGGGAGAATTAGCACTTGACGGGAGTATTCGGTCGGTGCGCGGCTGCCTGCCGATGGCATCCATCGCAAAGGAAAATCAACTCAAGGGCGTTATTCTGCCGAAGGCGAATGCGAAGGAAGCAGCGGTCATTGATGACTTAGAGGTTTATCCGGTAGAGACTTTGCAGGAAGCCGTCGAACACTTAAATGGACAGCGTACTATTCCTCCCTTCCAATACGATATTCAGGAAGCCTTTGGGCAACAATCAGAATACCCTGTTGATTTTGTCGATGTCAAGGGGCAAGAGCATGTCAAACGAGCGATTGAAGTCGCCGCTGCGGGTGGACACAATCTTATCATGATCGGCCCTCCCGGTTCTGGCAAAACCATGATTGCAAAACGGATCCCGACCATTCTGCCGGATATGACGCTTGAGGAAGCCCTTGAGACGACGAAGATCCATAGCATCATGGGGTTACTCGGAAATGATGTTCCGTTGATTGCGACACGTCCTTATAGATCCCCACATCACACAATCTCCGATGCCGGATTGATTGGCGGCGGCAAGTTTCCACGTCCCGGCGAGGTGAGTCTCTCCCATCACGGCGTTCTGTTCTTAGACGAATTGCCCGAATTCCGTAAGAATGTCTTAGAAGTGATGCGCCAACCGCTTGAGGACGGACAGGTGGCAATCGCCCGCGCCGCTGCGTCCTATACGTATCCTGCTAATTTTATGCTTGTCGCAGCGATGAATCCGTGTCCGTGTGGCTTTTTTGGCGATCCCAGCCGCGAATGTCGGTGTTCTCGACAACAGATCCAAAACTACATCTCCCGCATTTCGGGTCCCTTGCTGGATCGGATCGATCTACAGGTAGAGGTCCCGGCGGTCAAGTACAGAGATCTGGCAAGTGACTTTGCAGGTGAACCATCGGCGAGTATTCGTGAACGGGTACAGCGGGCACGGCATATCCAGCAGGAACGTTTTACGCAGGCGCAAATCTATTGCAACGCCAATATGGAATCCCGTCACCTCCGCGAGTTCTGCAAAGTTGAAGACGCCGCACAGGAGCTGCTGCGTGTTGCCATCACACAGCTGGGTTTGAGTGCGCGTGCCTATGATCGCATCTTGAAAGTAGCACGGACAATTGCAGATCTTGCGGCAAGCACAACGATTGAGGCGGAACATGTTTCAGAGGCGATTCAGTATCGGAGCTTGGACAGAAGTTTTTGGAGTTGACAGAAAAGAAATTGGGAACGATTATCCCCTTGAATTGCACCTACCACCACATCATTATCGAAAGTCCCTAAGGAACAACCGGCGTTGGGGTGATGGTATGGGAGGCTCATGAAAAAAAGAAAGTGTAGAGTGCGAAGAGAAACCGAGCTTTTGGCAAAAACTCGGTTTCTGCTGCACGATTTCTTGACATGAGCGATATGGGACTAATACCATTTGTGGGACCGGTTTGCTAACCTACCTGACGTCTGGGCAATCTGCTCACAAAACAGGTGCATCCGAAGTTCGACTAGACCTGGACGGGTAATTCGGGCACATATTGATATTCCGGCTGCGTCCGCTGCGTCTTCAAGATTGCAATAATCTGCTTCCAAGCTGTCAGAAGCCCTTTAGGACAATGCGGGAGTTCAGGCTTGATTAACTTATGTAGTTTCCCAAGGTTGTAACAGGGGACCGAAGCATACATATGGTGTTCGATGTGATAGTTCATGTGCCAATAGAGAAAGGTCAGAAATGGATTCAGAATTATGGTTCGGGTACAGAGTCGGAAATCGGATATATTGTCCCCAAGCCCCGCATGTTGAGTACTGTTGCACAGATAGCGCAGCCAGCCGCCGTAGAATGGCGCAAAGGTGGTCAAGATTGGCAGCATCCAGAGACCAAAGTAGAACGAGATCCCGATAATCAGAACATGGCCCAAGAGAATGACCCGGGGCCAGCTAAACAGATGACGCCGCCTAGGTGGGTTTGATTCGGCAAAAAGGTGTGTCTCCCAGTCACCTATCAGCTTACCAAAACTGAGACGGATGGTTGTGTGGAGAGTACTGTAGAGCGTCCATGGGCTTACAACAGCATTCTTGAGAAAACCCTTGACTGACAATTCCACGGGCAGCACAACTTCAAGGTCGTCCGGAGGATGCAAGGTGTACTTGTGGTGTTCTCCGTGGCTCGCTGAAAACATGCCATGGTTGCGCCAGACAAGAAAGCAGAAGAGTCTATAAAAGAACGTATTGAGGGCTCTTGTCTTGAAAACGCTGTTGTGAGAGAGTTCATGGGAACCATTACCAAGAAACGCGTAGAATGTGCCGTGAAAAAACAGAATCAGGAACAGCACACCCAACGAGAACCTGCCTTGAGCATACACGGCAGCAGTTCCTGTCAGCACAACCAAACCCAGATGGCCGAGCACCTCAAGCCATCCTTTCCAGTCGCTGCGTTGATTGAGGGACTTGAGTGTTTCACGGTCTAATCGTGACCTGTACCAGGTGATTTTTCGTTCATTTTCGTCGTTATACATGGGGTACGTTTCCTCTCGGTTTGCTAGTGCTTGTACTGTATGTATGATGTCTAATAATCGTTTTGGCAGTCATTAACATGTCATAAGTTTCACAGGCCAACTTGGGATTTACTGATGAGTTATTTTACGCCTTCTTGATTTTGAAGTCAACTAAAATCTCCGGGGTTTCCTGTCTGTCGCTTCCTCGGCGCACACTGTTTTTTCTTGAGCCCGAACAGCAACGAGGCAACACCACGGACAAGGAGATACCTGGGAGGCTCGTTCAAGGGAACGGGCAGCAATGTGACCAGGGGCGCAATCAATCGCTGCAACGGAGTTGAAGAGGGGGGCAACCATGAAACTAAAGGACTCAATGGAGTTGGGAGGCGAGCATCTGTTGGGCTGGCTCAACCCGGAAAGGGACTATCTACCGACAGGTAGCTGGGCAATCACGCACGATCTGGCTCGCTGGTGGGACGCCATGCTGCGCTTGGAGGATGCCACCGGGTTCGTCATTCCTGGCCGGCTTGAGGGCGCAAGCCTACGCAATCTGGCTTGGCTCACCGACAATCCGGACGGGCTGCTATGGGTTCCCCCCGGACTAGATTGGCAGGAAATGAAGTTCGAGTTCCACAGTTTTCGCGAAGGTATTCTAACGTTCGCAGCACTGGCACACTTTCGCGGCAGCGCCTGGGCGAAAGAAGCCGGTCATCGCTATCTTGAGTCGATCAACCGCGCCCTCAAGCCGGATTTTTCGTGGGATGTACACGCCTTTGAATACGCTAGGCATTTTACGGGTGGAGAAAACGTAAATCCCGGGCATACCCCTGAAAACGAGAACCGATTCCAACTCACCGTTTCACATGGACGCTGTATCGAGGCACTGATCTGGTTTTATCGATGGACCGGAGATTCGCTTGCCATGGAACTGGCGGACCGCTTGGCGAGATTTCATCTTACGTATGCCACGAATGCGGCGGGCACTATTCCTGAGTCTCTCGCAGCCGAATCCAGCCCTCCCGGAGACCGGCAATCACACCTCTACACCCTGTGTGGTCTTCTGCTCTACGGGTTGACGACCCACCAGTCGGAGTATATCGATGCGGTAGTGCACACGTATAGGACAGGTGTACCCGATCTGGTCAACGAATGCGGCTGGGTGGCTCACGATCTTGGGCTTTTGAGATTCCCTGACAAGACGGGGAATCCTCTGGCTAACACCGAATCAACCGGGGCGGCGGCGCGACTGGCTCTATGGCTTGCCATGTATACAGAAAACTCAGCGTGCTACGACGATGTCGGGCGGCTGGTGCGGGCGCGTCTGTTTCCCGGACAGACAACAGAAACGGATGTGCGAAACAACCCTGGCGTAGATCTTGACGAGAAAGCTATCGGCGGGTGGGGTGGAAATGACTATCCGCACGCGGGCAAGGGTTTCAACCCCAGCGGCACTGCCGAAATCGTGCATACGATGAGTGCAATCTACCAGAACATCGTCGCCCATGATGAAAGCGGCCTGTTCATCAACCTGCATTTCAATTACGACGGCGATACGGTACGGATCGTTGTAGCGCGCGATAGCGCCGCCCGGGTCAGTATCGTTCCCAAGATACACGACAATCTCCTGCTGCGGGTGCCGGGTTGGGCACCGGTAGAGACGGTGCGCATCACCGTCGACGGCGAGCCGGCACCTCTTCGGAAGGTCGGTTCGTACGCTTACATCACCCGAGAACAGATAGGCGTGGGTAGCGAGGTTGTCCTGCATTACGACCTGCCGACGCGACGGACTGTAGAAACCCTGCCGGCGGGAGACACGTATGAGTTCGCCTGGCAGGGAGATGAGATCACGGGCGTATATCCTAACGCGCAGCCATTGCCGTTCTATCCCACTCTGAACAATCCGCAGCATCATGGGGCTGCTAGGCACTGATGTCCCGTTGATTGCAACACGCCCTTATCGATCTCTCCACCACACAATCTCCGATGCTGGACTGATTGGCGGTGGCAAGTTTCCACGCCCCGATTCAGTATCGGAACTTGGACAGAAGTTTTTGGAACTGACAGCAGGACAAGAAGCGAACCTACTAAAATGATGCCTCAAACAGATCCTGCATATCCGCTTCGATGCAAGGGCGCGGATTGAATTTATAGCAGTGGTCGAGCATGGCGTCCTTCGCGATTTTCGGAATGCGTTCCCATTTCAACCCCGCGATCCCCAATCCCTTCGGTATCGAAAACTCCTCGTTCAATGATCGAATTTCAACGATGGCAGCATCGGCGGCATCTGCCGTAGACATGTCCGATGTGTCAACGCCCAACGCTGCGGCGATGTCTGCGTAACCATCAACAGCGTGAGACAGGTTGAACTCCATTACCTCCGGCAGCAGGATTGCGTTGGCAATTCCGTGGGGGATATTGGCTTCCGTTGAGAGCTGATGCGCGAGCGAATGGACGGCACCCAGTCCTTTCTGAAATGAGAACGCAGCCATTGCGGAAGCAATCAGCATTTCGCCTCTCGCCTTGACATCGTTGCCGTGATGGTAAGCTTGGCGGATATTTTTACCGAGTATCTTCAAGGCTTGCAGTGCAACACCTTCGGCAATGGGATGATACCGCGTTGCTACGTAAGCCTCAACGCCGTGCGTTACAGCGTCCATGCCCGTCGCTGCTGTCAAACCGGGAGGCATGCCCACCGTTAATTCCGGATCGAGCAGCGCGAGAGAAGCCATATTATACGGTGTGCTAATTGCACGCTTTCGATGCCCCACAGTTGTGCGTCCTGACGTATCAGTGATGATGGATCCCTGCGATAGCTCGCTGCCCGTCCCCGCTGTCGTCGGTATACATATTAGGGCCGGAAGATTGCTGCTAATCCGATCGATCCCACCCACATCAACGTAGTAATTTTCTAACGGCGGTTCGTGGGTTGTTAGGATACGGATTGCTTTGGCGGCGTCCATGACGCTTCCACCGCCGACGGCAATTACCACATCGCAGCCTTCAGCTCGATAAACTTCTAGCCCTTCGAGGACGCTGAGGTCTGTCGGGTTAGGTTGAACTGCGTCGAAAATCGCGCAATCGATCAGCGCGTTCTCCAACGGTTGAACGGTTTTCGATAAAATACCGGCGTTTGTCACTCCTTCGTCCGTAACAATGAATGGTTTCTTTCCACCGAAAGTGCGAACACGTTCCGCTAAGTTTTTTATCGCTCCAGCACCAAATTGGATTGATGGGGGCAAGAAGTAGTTTATGATAGGTTGTTGCGCCATTTTGTTCTCCGTTTCTGGGCTTTTCGCTAAGATATAAGTGCTCGACCATTATAGTTACCGTTGACATTTCATCGCAACCAGACAATCAAGGGGGTGCACAGACGTACGATCCTTCGTAGGGGTTGGGTCTCCCAACCCTTCGGTCACATATCAGAAACGATTTCGGACTGCTGTAGTATTTTGTCGAGATGTGAATCTCGACCTACAATCTACTCAAGCTGCATGGTTGGGGGTTGGCAACCCGTGCAGATCAACGGGCGAGGAGACCTCGCCCCTACGAAACCAAGCCCCCGATAAATCGGAACGCAAGTTGAAAACTCTCGGAGCGGAGCACCTACCATGGATCTGACACGGTTTGCTGAATATAGGGATAATATGCCGTTGAATCGTGCGGAAGAAACCGAGTTTTGAAGAAAAAACTCGGTTTCAGGATAAATGACTTTTCAAACAGGTTCTGAACCCCAACACCCAATCCAATTGAAACAGGAAACAGTAGTAAGCACGTTCCGCCCCCGATAAATCGGGAGATTCAAAGCAATATGCCTACCGCTAGCAACTTAGGTTATAATAGCTAGGACTTACGCAGTTGAACGCTCAGAGTCTCCGTTCCAACCCCTCTAACTCCCCCGCCCCGGTCACGGGATCCTCTCGGACAAGCGGGGGAGAATCCGTAGTTGCTTGATTCATCTCAATGCCCGATGAATCAAGCAACTACAATCTGAAGTGCGTAACTCCTAAATAGCAATGAACTTATCAACCGATATTTCTTCTCTTTCTTTTACTCTCTCAAGCTAGAAATCGGTATCCAGAGTCCGCCGGTGCCTTGCACCAGCATCTTTTGAAAAGGTTCGTCACGTCCGATAATGTTGACGCTAATCTTTTCAGATTTCAGTTTTCTCAATACTCTTTTCGGTGAATATGAACCACTTACATATTCATCTGTGACCAAGATGAATCGCCGTTCTGCGCCTTTGCGAAACTTTACTTTGGCTGCTGCTTGGACGAGTGCATCGAGTGCTTTTTCCCCACCTCGGCAATGTATGGCAGCTAGTTTCTTTTTTATTTCCCCAATCGAGGTGGTTTGAGGCGTTACCTGAAAGTCCCAACCCAACAAGGAGAAACTGGTGCCATCTCGGAACGCCACCAGTCCAACGGTGAAGTCTAATTCTGCCGACTTGAGGAGATCGGTCATCTGGCTCAGATGATTACGGACTGCGTCAATGTCGTTCCGCATACTTTTGCTGGCATCAACAACGAAAACGATATCGAGGGTATCACCTTTGCGCGTTTTTAAGAGGTGATGACCAATTTTGATGAGTGCCACATCTGGTTGTGTCAAACGGCTGACCTCAGAAGGCATCATCTGGTTTTCTAGACCAAGTGAAATCCGCGTTTGTGTGCTCTCATTACTACGGACTAATCCGCTGCCAGACCATCCCCCCTTTCCCTGTGTAATCCCACGATTTGATTGGCTGAAAGAAGTATCGCCAACGGGGGTAGACACCGCCGCTAGTGGAATAGATTCTTCTGTCAACATTGAAAATGATTGTTTGTCTGGAAGATTATACGATGTGGATGCGGCGATTTGTGGACGAGGCGGGCTAGGCACCGCACTGCTGGCGATGGTTGACTGAGACTGAGGTGCTGAAACATTGGGAGTTGGGAAGACGTGTAGCGGGCGCTGTAATCTTCTGGGCACCGGTTTTCGAGGCTGTGAGACAATTTCAACTTGGACAAATAATTCGTCCTTCGCCGGTTTCGCCTCTCTCTGAACGGTATTCAACGTCCCCATGCAAATGATATGCAGTATCAGTGAAAACAGAAGTGCTTTTGATAGTTTTCGCCTGCCTTGTGTACGCTGTTTCATCAGACCACATCCTTTTGGGTTCTCAATCCAGCGTTCTCGTCTTCAACTGTAGCATACCCCTCACTGCTCCGTCAAGCCGAAAGGAATGTTCCGTTAGGGTCATTTAATTCTTCCATATTACTGTCTGAACCACAAACAAACACGGATTGACGGATTACACGGATAAAAAACGTCCTCGATAACTGGCATCAGAAGGCGCGATGAACGTGCTACTACAAACAGCGGAGCAAGATACCCTGCCTACCGGGTGGGGATAGGACACGCTACTACGAACAGCGGGACATGAGCCAAAACCGAAAAATAAATGCCCCCAAATGTTCCGAAAAATTCCTTCCCTTGATCCGGTACACAGGGATTCTTTAAGAACCTGTTTTAAGAAGCAAGGAATGACTCCATGGTGCTGTGGATTTGTCAATCCACAGCGAGCTGTATCGCAGGGTAGGGGTAGGGTCTCCGAACCCGTTGGGCGAGGGGACCTCGCCCCTACGAAACCAAGCCCCTACCATTAACCTGACACGATTTCCTAAATTATAGTGAGAAGGTGCCGTTGAATAGTGTACGCCTTTCTGGATTGCGGAAGCCCCCGAGTTTTGAAGAAAAAACTCGGGTTCAAGGCAAATCACTTTACCCAAAATGACTTGTCAAACAGGCTCTAAGAGTTCGGCATATTAAATATTAGACGAACGAAAACTGAAAATGTCTTACCTTACCCTATGGTCCTTCCTCGTTAAAGCGACGTAGATGTCGGGCGGGGAATTCTTGATACGGATATTTTGCCAGTGCCGTTTCGTCAAGTGATAATCCTAATCCGGGCGCGATCGGTAGCTGGATGTAGCCGTTTTCAACCTTAATCGGGGGCATCGAAATCTCATTCCCTCGCTCAGTGAAGTTGACGAAGTATTCGGTGATGAGGAAGTTAGGCATCACTGCGCAGGCCTGCACCGTCGCTGCCAATCCAACTGTTGTGCTGTTGTAGTTATGTGGCGACATGATGACGAAATACGGCTCTGCCATCGCTGCAATCTCTTTGAGTTCTAAGATACCGCCACAATTGCAGACATCCGGGTTAAGGATATCAGCAGCACTCTTCTCGAAAACCTCGCGGAATTCGGCTTTTGTGTAGAGTTCTTCGCCGGTGACAACTGGCAAGTTAATCGCACCCCGGACTTCTGCTAGGGCATCCAAATTTCGGGCGGAGACAGGCTCCTCGTACCAGAACGGTTGAAATTCTTCCATCATTTTTGCGAGACGGATGGCGTGGATCGGCGCGAGCCGGCGATGGATTTCGACCAGTAGGTCAATATCAGGACCAACGGCTTCGCGCACCGCCCGGACACACGCAACAGCCTCACGCTCATCGTCACGGCTGATGTGCGTCCGCCATGGATTGGGGAGCGGATCGAACTTCATTGCGGTGAATCCCTGCTCAACCAGTTGCACAGCACGTTCAGCGCGTTCCTCAATCGTACTGCCTCCCCAACCGTTGGCATAGACACGAATTTTGTCTCGGCACGGACCGCCTAACAGGTTATAGACAGGTGTGTTCAATGCCTTCCCCACGATGTCCCATAAGGCGTGCTCGATTCCACTTATCGCGCAATAGAATTCCATTGAGCCACGCTTGCCCGCAAAATCGTGATATGCCATGAAGGTAAAGTGTTTAATATTGAAAGGGTCTCGTCCAACGAGGTAACGCCCAAGCTGATGCACATGGATCTCAATGGTGCGGTCACGGTCGGCTTGCGTGTAACATTCGCCCCAACCGTGGATGCCCTCATCCGTTTCCACCTTAACGAACAACCAGTTTTTACCGCCGCCGGGGTGAACGAGGAATGTTTGAACGTTTGTGATTTTCATTTCTTTCTCCTTATCATAACGCAAGTTGCTACTTATAGGAAGAGCATCAATCCCTACGGATTTAACCGTGTTCACATGTCAGTGGAAATGGGGAAATTCCCCATTTTGTACGCGGAATTGGACAAAAAGTAACGCGCAATGAATTGCGCTACTACGAGCTAGTCCGTACAATTATATGCTGCGAAGTGATCGCAGGTTAGCACCCCCCGGTTACATTGAGGGCAGGCTCCACGCCACGATCACAGATTAGGAAATCTGTGGCTACGAGAGGGGTGGTTACGGCATAGGAAGCCTCGGATTGGAATTCAAAGCAATATACCTACTAGTAAGGACTAGCAACTTGGGTTATCATAAAATAGACATGAGGTGAGCCACAGTCTCCCCAAGTGATTCAGCACTCACAACCGTGAATCAGGAACGGAGAATATGCTGTGAGTTGTTTCCTCATCAATCATTGATCTGCACGTTATACGGCATCACCAAAAAGGTACGGTGTTCTATGATGGCTTCCGCAAGTGTGGGAAATTTCCAGTTCGTTAGGGAACGGCTCAGTCGTACTGTGTTAAAGGCTTCCAGCCATTGTTCCCACGCCCCCTGCTGCGGCAATCGAATGAGCTGCACCTTTTTTTGCGCTAGCCCGGCTTTTTTTCGAGCAATTGAGAGGGCAAGATTTAATCCGCCAAGTTCATCAACCAGTCCAATCTCCTTCGCCTGCTTGCCTGTCCAGATTCGTCCCTTGCCGATCTGATCAACTGCCTCTTTTGTCATACCACGTCCCTCCGCCACCTTACCAATAAAATCTTCATAAATCTCTTTAATCTGTGTGTGAATAATTTCGCGTTCTTCTGCCGGATAATCGCCGTAGTCTGTGTAAAAATCGGCGTGTTTCCCGCGTTTGAGAATTTGTTTGTGTAGTCCAATCTTGTCGTAAAGCCCCTTGAAGCTATATTTGCCGGAGACGACACCAATCGAGCCGGTGATGGTGCCGGGCTCGGCAACAATAGTGTCCGCTGGCGCAGCGATGTAGTATCCTCCGGATCCAGCGACGTCTCCCATAGAAACGACTAATGGCTTAACATCTTTAAGCCGCATCAACTCACGCCAGATTGTGTCGGCAGCGACAACCAATCCTCCAACGCTATCAATTCGCAGCACGACTGCCTTGACCGACGAATCTTTACGGACGTTTCGGATGGCACGAACGATGGTGGTGGATCCCATCGTTCTTGTTCCTGTAAACGGATCTGTAAAGCTCTCGCCTGTCATCATCATGCCTTCTGCTTCAATAACTGCGATTTTAGGTAGAGGAACTTCCCAATCATATTCATATTCAATAATACCCAGATACTGGCGTGCTTTGACTAAACGGCAGTTTTTCCCTGTGAGGTCTTTTGCTATGCCTTTGAGTTCATCGCTATAAGCAAGCTGATCAACGATGCCGTGCGCTAACGCTTGTTTCGCCGTGAAGGGGCCCTGATCAATAAGGTGCTTCACATCGTCTTGGGCCCAACTCCGCTTATCTGCAATTGATTGCGTCAGTTGATCGTAGAGATCGTCAAGGATTGCGTTTTGCACTTCACGGTGTGCCTCTGACATATCTTCCCGCGTGAAGATATCCGATGCCGATTTGTACTCGCCGATATGTTCCAGATCTGCCCGGATACCGAGTTTGTCGAGTACCCCTTTGTAGAACGAGATCTCTGAGCGCAGCCCAATCAAACGCACTTCCCCGGACGGGTGTAGTACAATCCGATCGCAGACCGATGCGATCAGATAATTACCTGTTGAACAGCTGGTCATATAGCCGACGACCTTCTTGCCGCTTGCCTTAAAATCCAAGATGGCATCACGAATTTCCTGCAAGCGACCGATACCGTAGCGACTGCCCCCGATCTTGATCAACGCCCCTGCGATTTCTGGATCTCGTTTGGCGACTTTGAGCGTTTTTTCAATATCAGCCATTTGCACATCTAGGAAGGCATTACGGCGGATGTGTCGGGTTGTATGAAGTGCCTGAGAAAGAGATATATATCCCACGCTCCGTTGGTACTCCTGATTTTCGTCGAAACGGTTATACATTCCTAACCCAAACTGCCGGAAATTGACCCCAAAACGGATGTCAAAGCTGCTATCGTCGTTCAGGCTGCCGCGCAATGTTACCCAACGAAAGGGACGTACCTCTACAGCAAAGTTGACATCCAACCCCTCCATTTTTTCGACTTTACGGGCATCAACTGAAAGGGTTATACGGGATGTACTAGGTCGAATCGCTACCCCGAAGTCGTAGGTTCTGCCCAGTTTCTCTCCATGGAAACGGGGGCGGTTCAGGTCTCGTGCAACGAGACCGGCTGATAGGTATCGCCGACGAAACATCAAGCCCAGCGACCATGACGTGATCTTATCGTAAGCCTCGTCATCAGAATTAATCCAGCTATAAC
The DNA here is from genome assembly GCA_965222435.1 of Candidatus Poribacteria bacterium. GTDB lineage: Bacteria > Poribacteria > WGA-4E > WGA-4E > PCPOR2b > PCPOR2b. The sequence goes on from OZ244950.1 coordinate 4,988,448, forward strand.
CGGTTCCCCAATAAATCGCAGGTCCGATATTACTGCCGCTGGAAAGCGTATATCGATTAAAATCAATTCCATCCTCGCCGGTGGCAAACTCCATACCAAATCCCGCCTTTGCCGCGGAAACGAACAAGGCGTCATCAACCCCGAAATCGCTTTCGGAGGCGCGCAGATAGTAGAGGCTAAGTCCTCGTTGTCCGGCACCTAGGCCAGCGGGATTAAAAAAAGTGGCGAGCGCATCGTCACTAATAGCAACAGAGTTAGAAGGCAGGGAACTATTGACTTTAGGTGAATCTGCAGCAGCAAGCTGGCAGATAATCAGAATTGAAAGGATGGTGTAGGCAAGCAGTTGTGTTTTATTCAAATGCGTGTTCCTTGTTGATTGGATATGCTCTAGGACGTAATCAGCTTTAGCATTAAAATGGGTTCAAGTTCAATGGGGTGAAACGGATAGAGGGATTGCATCTGTTATAGAGATTAGGCAGTAACTGGGGTTAGCCGCTATCGTGCCGCAGAGCCCTGATGGATTGGGATTGCCGATGCGCTGCAACCTGCGTTCGATGAAATCGGGGTTTCCAATCCCGATCCGATCACAGGTTAGGAAACCTGTGGCTACAAGTAGAAGTGTAGTCAGTCCTCCGTTTTAATTGTTACCGTGCGCGAGAAATCCGCCATCTACCGTCAGACAGGTGCCGTTGACGTAATCCCCCATCGGTGAACAGAGAAAAACCGCTGCCTGTGCGATGTCGTTTGGGACACCGATTCGACGACTCGGAATTGACGACACTGCGTTGCCACCGACGCCACCTTGCGCTCGCTCATGTTCTCGTTCTGGCGGCAACTCGCGGCTGTCGATCCAGCCGGGGGCAATCGCATTTGCTGTGATTCCGGTTCCTGCCAAGTCGCGTGCAATGCTCATCATCAAGCGAATCACACCCGCCTTTGCAACGCCGTAGGCAGTATCTTCCTCCCAAACACGCACGGAATGTATGGATGAGATGCTGACAATTCGCCCGCCTGACTTTTGATTAATCATCTCTTTTGCGGCGCGTTGGCTGCACAGGAAGTATCCCTTCAAACTGACTGCCATTGTCCGATCCCAAACCTCCTCGCTAATTTCCAGAAACGACATATTCTCTGACCAATAGGGGTTATTTACCAAAATGTCAATACGGCCGTGTTCAGCGAGGAACTCATCGAATAAGGCGTTTACTGAATCGCCGTCACTGATGTCAGCAACCGTGAAGGTGCATTTGCGTCCCGTTTCGCCGATAAGCCCAATCGTCCGATCTGCGGATTCATCGTGTTCAATATCGTTGAGTCCAATATCGCAACCGTTCTGCGCTAAGGCGAGGGCGATTCCTCGCCCAATCCCGCGTCGTGAGCCGGTAATGAGCGCTTTTTTACCTTCTAATAACATATTGAATTCTCCTATGGATTTTAGGATTTGAGATTCGCAAATCCGTTTGTTTTTAGCCTGACTTTCTACTTTGGATGAAAAAGACAGATAAGCAATTTGGGTTATTTTAGCAAGTGTTGAAGCGATAATGCAGCCGTGTTTGATGGTTCAGTTTGGATCGCGCTCTCAATCGCCGATATAGCAAGATCCCTTTGACCGAGATAGTAGTAGCAGGCAGCTCTTAGCACATAGAGATCAGCGATCGACTGATAATCATGTCGGAAGAGGGTTAGCTGATCTCCCTGTAATGCGTTGTCGATGGCACGGAGCGCGATTTGAAAATCCGAGGCACTTTCACGGCGGAGAAATAGCGTGTTGGATAACCCAATCCATGCATCTGCGCTGGAAGTGTCTGAGCGGATGGCAGCCTCAAATGCCCTTTGCGCCTTCACAAGAATCTCTGGAGTCGCTGCAGGCACGCGTGACGTACTGAGGTGGGTCCAGCCCAAGCCGTTGTGTGCGTCCGCAAAGGTTACATCCAATTCAATAACACGCTCAAAATGCAGAAGTGCATCGGAAAAGTCCCCTTTATCATAAGCTGTCCACCCATCCATCTGTCTTTTTTCCACAATCGCGGTATCAACTTCCGGATCATCTGAACAGCCAAGGGAGATCAAACAAAGGATTAAAATTACACTGATCCAATGATTCGCTTGAGAACTGAAAAAACAAAACGTGAAAAATGAAATCGATTTATTCATGGGTTCATTCATCGTGGGCATAAATCCTCAATACCTGTCACTTGGTTAGAATAGCATTCTCCAAATTGAATTGTCAACTGCTTTTACTGCGGTTCATCAAGAGTTTGTCGGAGTTACAGTAGGTTTTACTAGGTTCATTTAATTGAGGGGTGCTCATAAATCCCCTTATCGAAATACAGTGATGAGATGTGTGACATTTCTCAGAGGGCGTCCCCAAATAGAATTGACCAACATAGCCACCTGAAGCAAGACCACACCGAGCATCAAGAAAGTTACCACATTCGGTTTGCTACTGACCGGTAACTGTTTGTGGTTGGTATGTGTTGATAGCAGTTGCTTGAGCAATTCAAATATCGGTTCAATGACGACGTTGCGCTTCTGTTGATAGGCCTGCAACAGAGTTGATTGGTTAATAGCTTCGACATACCGCTGGGCTTGAGGGCGCTTGGCACCTATCACCGGGGTGATAAGCAACAATCCTTCGTTTGCCAGTTTCTCGGTTCGCTTGAGGTCAGTGTAACCGGCATCGGCGACGATATATCCGACATTTTGTGCAAGCATTTTGTTGATTTGTTGGTCAAGTATTGCTTTCTCACTCACACAAGCGGTGTCAGCCACACTCATCAAAGGCAATCCCTCTGGAGAAACGGTTAGATGCAGTCCATAGCCATAAACCCAGCCATGGTACTTGCTGACAGACCAACTGGCATCTGTATCAACGGCACGCAGTCCCTTTGGGATGCGATTGGTATTTCGGTCTTTCTGATGCCAGACCGGACCTTTTGCCTTAAACAGACTTTTATCTTGGTAAACCACCACCAAAGACGCATCGGCAATCAAAGTCATACCAACATCACCTAAAAACGCAATGAACCCTTCAAGGTGACAAGCAAGTTGTTTGTACCGTCGTGACAACGTTGCACGAGACGGGACGCTTTGCAGCTTGAACTGTGACACCCCCGGCAGGTGCATCTCCAGCCATCTGTGTTGTGCCTTAAATGAATAGATACCCTTGAGTGTCAGGACGGTAAAAAGCACAATTAGGCACGCGTCTGCATACGACTTAGGGCGTCCGAGAGCCGGTGTGGACTCCGACGCAACGGAGGTGTTGAAAGTTTCGAACTGTTCAAACAAAAACGTGATATAATAATCACTGTCAGGATAACCCATGTTATAATCCTCTCTTTCTTGCAAGGTTAGATTAGATTATAACCGTTATCCTGACTCTATAGCAATTATGAGCACCCCTCATTTAATTGAGGGGTGCTCATAATTATTGTCTGAATCAGGATTTAAGGATTTTCAGGATTAGATGACTCAAATTCACACTGATAGGACTTACGCAGTTGAACGTTCAAGGTCTTGTGCTGCGTTGAACCGCACCCCCTCTAACTCCCCCGCCCCGGTCACGGGATCCTCTCGGACAAGCAGGGGAGAACCCGTAGTTCGGCGATTCATCTTGATGCCCGATGAATCGGGCAACTACAATCCGAAGTGCGTAACTCCTAACGCTATTTACATGGGATTGCCCTGACGGGTTTTACAAATTTCAGTGACAAACCAAACGAGCTATGCTATCATTGCACATAACTTTAATTCCTCAACTATCGTGGGTGAGGGATGCTAATTCGACCTATAGAAAGGTAATGTCTTAATGATTCAGCGAACAACAGAGAACCGTCAAATTTGGTTACAACTCCGCTTTATACTCTATTTTAGCATGATTGCTTTCCCACTATTTGCACAAACGTCATCTACCCTCCGTGGTTTTACCCCTGAGCATTCAATTGTACAAAAAAAATATGAAGAGGCGTTTAAGCAGCTTACTTCTCCGGAAATATGTCGGCGGGAATTGCGACATTTAACAGAAGAGCCGCATCTCGCGGGGACGGAGAATAGTTATAAGATTGCACAATATCTCCACAATAAGTATCAGGAGTACGGATTGGACGCGCAGATCTATGAATACGAGGTCTATCTGCCGTACCCAATCGAAGTTCGTGTCGAGATGATTGCACCGACGCATTATCTCGCAGTTGGAAAAGAGGAAAACTGGGAGTGGGATAAGGATTCCTACGAAACGAATATCATAGCAGGCTATAATGCTTATTCACCGGACGGTGATGTGACCGCTGATCTGATCTATGTCAACAGAGGTTTGCCGGACGATTATCGGAAATTAGCGGAGATGGGGATTTCTGTCGAAGGCAAAATCGCTATCGCAAGGTATGGGGGTAGCTATCGCGGGGTCAAGGCGAAGATTGCAGGGGAACAGGGTGCCATTGGCTTGATTATCTATTCGGATCCGGCAGACGATGGATATATGAAAGGCGATGTTTATCCACGCGGTCCTTGGCGATCAGCCGATGCGATCCAACGAGGGACAGTGAAGTATATTTTTCAGTACGCCGGCGATCCGCTGACACCGGGCTGGGCATCGACCAAAGAGGCACATCGCCTCCCAATTACAGAGGCGACGGATCTCCCGCAAATTCCGGTTGCGCCGTTGGCGTATCGGGATGCAGCGCCGTTGCTCAAGGCGTTGGCAGGACCAAACGTTCCGAAAGGCTGGCAGGGTGGACTGCCTTTCGCATATCACATTGGACCGGGACTCGCAAAAGTTCGCCTTAAAGTCCGCAGTGAGCATAAGAATCGCTCAATCTACAATGTAATCGCGAAATTAAAGGGGGTGGAAAGTCCGGACCAGTGGGTGATTCTTGGCAACCACCACGATGCTTGGGTTTACGGTGCTGCGGATCCGAGTAGCGGTACTGCTAGTCTCTTAGAGGTTGCACGCTGTCTCGGCCAACTCGCAAAGGAGGGGCATCGTCCCAAACGTACCATCGTCTTTGCAAGTTGGGACGCAGAGGAGTTCGGCATCCTTGGTTCCGCCGAGTGGGCTGAGGATTTGAAAGCTGAACTTCAACAGAAGGCGATTGCGTACTTGAATGTCGATATTGCGACAACAGGGACGGAGTTTTATGCGAGTGCTGTGCCCTCACTCAAGCCGCTGGTGAAGGAGGTCGCACAAACCGTTATGGATCCACAGACCCATCAAACGATCTATGAGGCGTGGAGGCAAGATCAAGAGAACCATGTCCCACGGGTTGGTAATCTTGGCAGCGGTTCCGACCATTCCCCCTTTATTGGACATCTTGGCATTCCATCCATAAGCATGGGATTTTATGGTCCCTACGGTGTCTATCACGCTATGCAGGACAACTTTTATTGGATGGAACATTTCGGCGATCCAACGTTTCGGTATCATGTAGCGATGACACAAATCTGGGGGATTATAGCGTTACGTCTTGCAGATGCAGATATTTTGCCATTCGATTACGCAGCGTACGCGGACGAACTCCTAAGCCATCTAAAAGCACTGCAAAACGAAAATAAACATAGCACCATTACAAAGGATAGACCGGAACGACTTCGGGCATTACTTAGGGAGTGGGAAATAATTGCAGCGGATCTCCACAAGTACCTCACTGCCCGGCTCGAAAATGGAGAGCCAATCGCAACCGAAACGATTAATCTCAGTTTACAAGGCTTAGAACAAGTATTAACTTCTGAATCAGGATTGCCGCTGCGCCCGTGGTTTAAGCATCTAGTTTATGCACCTGGGCTTCATAGTGGATATGCTGCAGTTATTTTTCCGGGAATCCAAGATGCGCTAGAAACGAACGATGAAGAACAGGCATCAATTGAAGTAGACCGATTGGCAGAGGTATTTCAACGGATGATTGAGGCACTTGAGGAGATTGCACTGATGTAGGTGATAACTTGTGATTTTCAAGTAGGACCCAAGTGTGTCAACTACCCCGCCCTGAAGGACGGGGCTTGTGATACCGTCCAACGGGACTTACGCTTGGGCAATTATCTTACCCGCGACGCTATCTCGGTGCTTTAACAAGCCCTAAAAGATAGCGCGGTTATGCGGCTCTGGCTCGTAACTTTACACACCCGCCACCGCACGGTCGAAGCAACCGTTTAGGTATATTCACGACCTATCGATGATAGCATCGCTTCAACACCCGGGTGAAACCTCAGACAAACTACCTTTCACACGGTTCACTAGTGAACCTCAGAAGTGAGAGGGCAGCGTTAAACGAGCGTTCAACTGAAGTCCTCGAATTACAAACTATATTCTACCATACATCTACCAAAAAAGTGTAAGGTAGATTACAAAAACGAAAAAAAGGAGCAGGATTTCCTCTCCATGCTAAAGCAAGGGGTTTCCATCCCGAAGATTTGATGAATCGAAAGATTGACCCGAAGACAGGAGGAACAGCTCCGCCTTATTGAGAGTCACAGAATGCGACATCCTTAGGACTTGCGCAGTTGAACGTTCAACCCCTCGTAGTTCAGTAACTCATTACCAGACAATACGACTCACGACGCCCGATAAATCGGGCAACTACAATTAATCCTACAGTCGTAGGTACGCTCCGCTGTACCGTAATTTGCACAATGGTTGCGACATACGGCGTATGTCTACCACCTTAAAGACGCGCAATGAATTGCGCTACTACAAACTCGAGTGCGTAATTCTAATCCTTATGATCGGTGAGGGCTTCATTGATTGCACGTCGGGCTGTTCCGGCAAGTACAGGGTTGGTAGCTTGATAGTAAGGGAGGGCAATCAGCCCGAAAGACAGTGCCCAGCCACGACCTCGCGCCCAGGTTGCGTCATCAACCTGTAGCAGCGCACGGAATACTGCCCTGTTTTCGGCAGACAGGAACAGCCATGCAGCCATCACGTCACATGCTGGATCGCCCACGCCCAGCCCTCCGAAATCAATAACGGCACTAAGCCTACCCCGTTGGACGAGCAGGTTTCCAGAGTGCAGGTCTCCATGTAGCCAGACGGGTGCCCCGTTCCACGCTGGCACCTCAATGGCTGCGTCCCACACTGTAGTCACTTCGTCAGCATCGAGCACATCATGCAGGGCTGCGATTGCGGCGCGAGTCTGCTGGTCTCGCATTGCCAGTGGTACGCCGCGGTAAAAGTTGTGTCGCCCCGGCGCCGGTCCGCCGGTAGCCTCAATCTGCTGCAGGGCGGTTATGAATTGAGCCAAATCAGTCGCCGCTTGGCGTGGATCAGCGATGGGCTCGATGGTTGCATCCTCACCTTCGAGCCACCGATAGACTGACCAATGCCACGGGTAGCCTTCGCTAGGTTTCCCCTTCGCAAGTGGGACAGGGATGTTGAGCGGTAGGAGCGGAGCAAGTCTAGGAAGCCATTTCTGCTCTTTATCCACTTGCTCGACAGCCGAAGGGATGCGGGGTAGTCGCACGACCATGTCATCGCCAAGCCGATATAGCGCGTTGCCTGTGCCGGCGGAATGGACCGGCTCAATGGGAAGATTCGCCCACTGCGGAAACTGTGTGATGAGCAACCGGACGATAAGCGATACGTTGGTATCTACCTCGTCAACATGCATCTTGCCAGTAGACATGTGCACCTCACACAATAGGTAAGTTGACCGGTGAAGTTTCTAACAAATCCAGAGCGTTCAATTCAATGTTTCCTTTTTGTCTTATGTCAGGATTTACGCAGTCGAACGTTCAAAGTCTTGTGCCGCGTTGAACCGCACCCCCTCTAACTCCCCCGCCCCGGTCACGGGATCCTCTCGGACAAGCAGGGGAGAACCCGTAGTTCGGCGATTCATCTTGATGCCCGATGAATCGGGCAACTACGATCTGAAGTACGTAACTCCTATTATGTGCCAAAGTCTCAACTTCAGAACGGCGAAATAGTGCCAATTAAGTCCTATTTTCCATATCTAACCCCTGCTTTAGGAAAAACTTTAAAAAATCACGGCGGCGGCGATCGAACGTCATCTGCGTCGCGAAAAAATCAAAGACTTGGGCATTCTGAAGAGACCACCGGCTTCGATCTACAACTCTTTGCTTATCTTAGCGACATTCCAAAATCTCTCAGTAATTGCTTCCTACAACACCTTACTTCCCTGCATAAACGTCGCGCAGATCCTTGCGCCGGCGGTGTGTGCATAAAACGAGATGGGTCCAACCCACCCGATTTCGCAACGCGGGTAGCCACGAACTTTCATATCTTGGAGACAGCGGAGAAAAAGGACTTTCCCAACTCCCAAGCCGCGCAACGATTCCTCCACGCCTGTGGGTCCGAATCCCCCGCGAAACATGGTTACATCGTAGGTGGCAAAACCACATATATTGCCATCCGCATCAAGGGCAATAAAGGTCGTTACTGGCGTATTCTTCAGCGAATTGCACGCTTCCGTTGTCCAGTTTTGGCTCCAAGTCCCCAACATCCACTCGTAAAACGTCTGTTCCTCTTCGCGCTTCAAACGTCTTATTTCGATCCCTTCTTTCGCAAGTTTAGACTCTGCCTGCGCGGCATCAAAATCGTTTGCTGTAAGATCTACCGCCATGTTGTGGACATAACGCTCGGCGGTGTAACCGTGTGATTGGAGAAAGCAGAGTGCTTCGGTGTAGCGTGGGTCTAAACCCGGCATGAAATAGTACGGCGAGGCGTTCAGGATACGCACACGCTCTGCACCGCTAGACCGAAAGAGTGCTTCTATCTCTGCTAACATGATGCTCCCAACCCCTGATCTGCGGTGTTCCCGATCCACAGCGAAGAGTTTCAACCATGCCTCATTTCCACGCAACACACCAATCATAAAGCCGATTGTTTTTCCGTTGTCTCGCAGGAGAAAGCTGTGGTCAGGTAAGTGATCGGGGTCGTCGAAAATCCGCCTTTGTAGAATCTCCGTTTCAAACTGACCTGAATGAAATTCAAAGTTTCTGTTACAAAAGGCAGCCAATTCGTCTAAATGCTGCGGTTGGAGTTCAACAAAGTGTGGCATTAGGTTCTCCTAGCAATTGATTCTTTAATAAGACTTACGCAGTTGAACGTTCAAAGTCTTGTGCTGCGTTGAGCTGTACCCCCTCTAACTCCCCCGCAAGCAGGGGAGAACCTGTAGATCGGCGATTCATCTTGATGCCCCCTCCCTCCCCCCGCAAGCAGGGGGAGGGAGGGGAGAAAGCAATGAACGCGCTACTACGAGCTAAAGTGCGTAAGTCCTAAGATTTGTGCGCTAAATTTCAGGAAAGATGTTACAGCCATCGGGAGCGGTCCAAAGATCGGGACCATCCTCTGCGGAGGTGTGGGCATTCCTACCAAATTCCTCAAGGACCTGATAATCATTTTGCGTTGTTTCGAGCGTGTTAAGTACTGTTTCACCAGACCAGTCCGCTCTGACTTCGGCAAGCAGTTCATCTCGAATCATCGAATAAGCGGTGTCATCCGCAAGGTCGTTCCACTCACCGGGATCGGTTTCGAGATTGAACAGTTGCGGACGATCGTGCCCATGATAGCAGTTCAGTTTCCACTGTCCGCGGCGAATCATCCGAGCAGGGGGGTCACGTTGGAGACCGCCTAACTCTGCAAACGCTGTATTGTGCCAATTGGGAACTTTTCCGTCGCCGCCCAAAAATTCTTTGAGGCTGCGTCCACGCACCCCGAACATCGGTTCGCCTCCTGCGAGGTCAACAAGTGTCGGTCCAATATCAAGTAAGCTAGTCACATCTGAGATTGTCCGACCTTCGGCAAATTGTCCGGGCAACGAAAAGATGAGTGGCACACCTACGGAATCTTGATAGAAACTCGACTTCCACCACATCCGATGCTCCCCTGCCATTTCACCGTGATCAGAGGTGTAGATAATCAGTGTGTTATCGCCAAAATGGGTGTCTGCCAGCGTGGATAGCAGCTTTCCAATCTGTTCATCCATGAATGTTACCAGACCGTAGTATGCTGCGCGGGCGATTTGCACCTGCTCATCTGTCAGTTCATCTACCTGTCGGTTTTCCCGCCACGATTTCATGAATGGATGAAGCGAGTCGTGATAGCCTTGAGGAAGTTGTGGCACATTAATCTTCTCAAGATACTCATCGAAAAGCCGCTTAGGCGCAATGAACGGGCAATGCGGCAGCACGTATCCGACCGTCATAAAGAAGGGGCGATCTCCCGGATTTTTATCTAGCGACTCAAGAAATTCGCAGCCAACCTGCGTGACACCTTCATCATAGCGAGTGTAGGCAGTCCGTCCGGGCCCCGCAACTTTGACACCGGCAGCGGTTTGACCGGCTGTGTAAGTAGGAATGTGCCCCAATTGTGGACTGATGTCTCCGATAATCCGCCGTTCAAAACCGTGTCGTTGGTCGGGACCGTTAAAGTGCATACGTCCACACAAAACCGTTTCGTAACCGGCATTGACAAGGTGATGGACAAAAGTGGGTATGTCGGATTGGAGGCGGCAACGATTGGTCCAGACGCGGATATCCGAGCTATGCCGGCTTGTCAAGAATGTCATCCGTGAAGGCACACAAAGGGGATTGGCGCAATGATTGTTGGCAAAGCGAACACCACGCATAGCCAATTGGTCGAGCGTTGGAGTCTGTACAACTTCATCTCCTGCGCACCCAAGGAGGTTTGGGCTATGCTGGTCTGACATAATCAGCAAGATGTTTGGAGGGTTTGTCATATCAACACCTCAACTTGAAGATGAACTATCAGGCAAATGGGACTTCTGTCAAACGGCATTGCCTGACAACACGAACCGTTCCAAAGCCGCTGCGACGCCGTCCGCATCATTCGAGGCGGTCACGTAGAATCCCTGTTGTTTAAGTGCTTCGTCTGCATTCTCCATGACCACGGCTGTTCCCGCAAATTGCAACATATCCAGATCGTTATAGTTGTCGCCTATTGCGAGGATTTCCGATGGCTGTATCCCCATCTGTTCCGCAAGGTAGCGTAACGGTAGATCTTTACCGACCTTTGCATGTGAGAGACCGAGAAAAGCGTGCCGTCCGTTATTGATGATTACAAGGATTGGTTTGACCTGTCCATTTAAGCGGCTCTGAAAAATTGCAGCAATCTCATGCGCCTTCTTTGCAAGAACGACAGAGATGACTTCAATCACGTCGCCCGGCAGATCGGTTGCAAGATTATCGACCCAGTTCAGATGGGCTTTATTTTCCTCAAGATATCCACGCTCCCAACCGTCAAGCCGATCGCCGTAGTCCTCGACAAAGAGATTGGCTGAATCCTGTGTACCTTCAAAAGCAACTGGACGGAGTCCAAGTTCCTTCGCAATCTGGACAACTTGTTTGGCAATCGCGCAGGGCAACAATTGGTGGTGAAGCAACTCGCCGTTGAGACGCTTGAGGATTGCGCCGTTATGTGCCGCCAGCAACACCTCTGGAAACTCAAGTTGTAAAACCCTCGGTTTTGCTGTGATGAAACGCCGTCCGGTTGCAACTACGATGGTTGCTCCTGTTTGGGCAGCAGAATGTACAGCTTCCTTTGTACGCGTTGTAATCTTTCCGTCCGAATCGGCGAGTGTACCATCAATGTCCAAGGCAATCAGTTTATATTTTGTCATCATTAGTTAGCCTTGTTGAGCAACTCCGCCTGTGCGTTCAATACCGTCTCGACCGGCAACTCGTCGTCCCCTCTGGCGGTACTACATTTTGTGCCAAGGAATATCGGTTGAGAACTTGACGCTAGCACAGAAGCACAGGACATGGCATCCGCTTCAGTAAATCCGCTCTGGGGATCGAGGTGCGAATTGTGAGAGTCCATGAATCCATCTGCAGAGGGACCGGCTCCGGACAAAATCACGCCTGACAGTGGCACGTCCGATTCCAGAATCTGGTGTAGGCTCAATAGCGGCACGTCGCCGTTGACTAGAAGGCGTCCCCAGTTCACCATGAGTGCGATGGGATTCCCTGATGCGCTCTCTCGGTTTACGAAGGATAGGATTTGGATAAGATCGCTTAACGCCAATGAAGCCTTCTTGGCTGCGGGAAACGGTATTGGATGGTCGGAAGGAAGGCTATCTGTCACTTCCACTGCCAGCGTGGTGTCTGGCAGGATAGTAGATGCCAATTCTCGCAAATGAGTCAAACTCTGGTGGAATGCGATGGCGTGCGGGACGGTTTCCCCGGAGCGTCCCCCGGTGTGGACGAAGACATTACTGACACGGACCCCGCTTTGGGATAACGACATACATTGCTGCAATGACGAGCAGGCATCCACCAGTGCTGTTTGACGGGATGATTCGTCCAATGAGGACAAACCGTATGCGGGGTTCTTCTGCCCAGCCGTTGCCCACTGTGCCACAAAGGTTGCCACAATCGAAGCGGACAGTTCGCTGAGTACGTCAACGACTTCTGGCACTAACGGTACGCCAGCCAAAATTGGCACTTCAAAGGTGCTAATATTCCATTCTTCTACTGCTTTGCGATACCAATCCGCCTGTTCGGTTGGAGAAAGCGTTCCAACGATGGTATACGCGCCTAGAACTTTTTCGGTAATCATGCTGTTGTCCTTTCATAGTAGAGGCAGGTTATGTTAGAGAGGAGAAAAATCGTAACAGACTGTCCCTTTTTTGTCAAGTGTTTTCCCCTAAATCTAGGGTCATTTAATTCTTCGGGCAGCGCGAGATACCCCACCTACAATGTAGGGGACAATCTTCCATCTACCCGCCAAAACCGATGTCTGAATAGGAAATCGGGATTCGGAGATCCCTCCTACAGGAAAACTAAATGTCCCTAATATCACTGGCTGAACTGCTGGACGACGAAAACCAAATCGAGGATATTGACGACGCCATCGCCGTTGGGGTTTGGTAAGGTAGAACATAAAGCCCTATAAGGAAAGCATGTCTATAGAATGCACAACAGCCAAAACCCTCCGCCCCTCTGGAGCGAAAACGGTTTATCTGTCGCAGATAGCCGGAACATTGCGCTATGGTATCCCATGTTTCTCAATGAATATAGAACAGATACCTAACGCATTGGATATTTGGGACTTAGGGTTGTATTCGGTGTCTCTATAGACATAGCACTCCTCTGGAGCGCAGGACTTGGACATATCGCCTACTATAGACATATCGCTCCTCTGGAGCGAAAAACAGAGGACTTACTTGGCGGACGGCCCCCTACAACAAAATCGAGGTTTTTCAATACCGAGCAACTTGGGTTATATCACTGGCTGAACTGCTGGACGACGAAAACCAAATCGAGAATGTTGACGGTGCCATCGCCGTTGGGATCTGGGGCAGATTTACCGAGTCCGTTGGAGACCTCTATCAGATCCAAGATGTTGACCACCCAATCGCCGTTGACATCGGCGGGATTTTTGGCTTTGAGGTAGATTTCGCCGTCGAGGTCGGGGAGGAGGTGGGTGGTGGATGCAGCGGTGCTTCCCCTATCGGATACGGGGGTGGCAGATGCGGGCAGTGTGATTGTTTGCGCTTGCCCACTCCGGTTATAGACCGCCCAACCGTTGGTGAACTCTCTGATATACAAACCCTCAATATCATCTTGATAACGCTTTACAGTAGGTTCAACAGGTTGTCCGAGGTCCGCCTCCCAGAACGGATGCCGAATGTGTTTCTGGTATTGCTTTTGCCCTCCAATAGTTCCAAGCGTATAGAGGGCATATCCATCGGATAGGGTGAGGCTCATTGTCGTGAATAAACGCATCCACTGTTTATTTCTTGGGCTATCTGGCGGTTCAGCACCAACGCCAAAACCTCTGAGAACATTGATTTTTGGTTCTCGCATATTTGCCTCATACCAGATGAGATTGGTTTCAATCTCAATAATGTCCTTCCGTGTGTAGCCGTGCAGCCGTCCTTTCTCAAGCGGGAAGGTTTCCATGAAACCGCCGTTGATGTAAGGTGCAGAGAGCGGGAGTTTCGTTTCATTGCGGTTACACAGAATCAGAAAATCGTCCGGCACCCCCTGACGAATTCGCCTAAGAATTGAGATGAGTGCCGGTTGCTCTTCTTGTAGAGTAGAGTTTGGAAGGACGGCGTGAGTTTCAGCCCACGCATCAAACATGATACCATCATACAAGCCACATTTTGCGACTGCAATCGCCCGTTGAACAACGACGGCTTGAACTTCTGGCAGTCTAAAATCAATCAGATATTCCGTGCTGCCGGGCCCTTGCGGGATAAGGTTTCCATTTTCGTCTCTTAGCCAGCCGAACCAATCATCGGGATAACGACTGCGGGATGCATAACTTTGTCGGAGATCGACGAGGAAAAGCATATCGGGGTTTTTGGAAAGTAGTTCCTCCCGTTGGTCGATTGCACTTTGCAGATCGCCCATTAACTGATACCCTTGTGGGGTCAGCAAAAAACGGAGTCCAAAAGGGGTATAATGCCACCAAAGATCGTGATATGCGACACGATCCAGATAAGGTATTGAATCATCCCACCAGTTGCCTCCCCTGTTCAATATGCCGTCGTCCCATGGTAGGATAACAGATGGAAGGTTTCGATTGTCGATTCGGTCTTGAATCGGGGAGCGGGGTAGCACACAAACCTCATCGTATGTAAAGGTGGTCAAGGGTAGATTTAGAACTGGACCAATATCTATGATGTTATTTCTTTCTATATGGAGTTCTTTCAATGCGGTTAAATTGGCAAGTGGACTGACATCGACAATCTGGTTAGACACCAGGCTTAAACGAACGAGTTGTGATAGATGTGCAAGCGGGGTGATATCGCGCAATCGCATGTGCGACAGCCACGCTTCTTTTAGTTTTGTTAGGTTCGCAAGTGGGGTTATATCTGACAGTTCAACACCTGCAAGATTGATATAGGTGAGATTGGTCAAGTTTGCAAGGGGTGTGAGATCGCGAATTGGATTGTCCCTAAGTATCAGAAATTCCAGTTTTATCAACCCTGCTAATGGGGTGATGTCATGAATCTCGTTCACGGAAAGCACAAGGTTTTTCAAATTAGTAGCATATTCTAAGCCGGTAATGTTTTCTATTTTTGCTTCTTTGACAGTAAGTCTTTTTAATCGCAACATTTCTGTTTGAGTGATAGGGGTTTCATCGGGCAGCGTGAGGGCTTCTCGGACGGCACGCTTGAGATTGGAGTCGGGGAAGTTTGCAACTTGGGCGAAGGCGGTGGTGGTTATGAGAAGGGTTGCCACGACGGCAAGAATCAGAAAACGGGAAAACGGGAAAACCAGAAAACGGGAAAACGAGAATTTCATAGTAACTCCTTTGGTTGATTCTTGAATTCATTGATTCATTGTATCAGACGATAGGCAGGAGATTGCAACAATACTAGGACCAGCAGGGGCATTCCCCAAATCTGGCTTGACAACACCATATGTTTTTGCTAAGATAGCGTTGATTTGCGACAGGGTATCCCCGTTTAGTGTGTTGCCGCTGAATCGAACTCGGAGCCGGCGTCAGACTTTCATACAACTTCTTTCTTGGGGCGTTGGATGTCCGCCCAATTTCCGTCGGCATCTACGCCACAACAGAGAACGCTGCTCTGATTCCAGCCTTCGTGTGCGATCACATCTGTCGAAGCGTAGCGCATTGTCAGTCCACAACGGCGACGATCGGAGTTGTTACGCGGAGAACCGTGTAGCAGCAGGTCGGAATGCAGAGAGATTTCACCAGCCTTTAGTTCGACATGAACGGGTTCGGCGCGGATTTCTGTGGCTTCGGCGGTTCGGTGTAGCACATTGTCTTCAACGGAATCGCTGGCGCGGTGTTTTAACTCTCCGCGGTGATGGGATCCGGGGATAAATTGCATACAGGCGTTTTCGACATCCGCATCGTCGATAGCCAGCCATACAGTGACAGTCTTTGAGGGGGTTAGGGGCCAGTAATGCGCATCTTGATGCCATGAGACCGTTTTTCCATCGCCGGGCATCTTGCAGAAATAGTGCGTTCCCCAGCAGACAAAGTTGGGTCCGAGCAGATCCTGAACGTATTCCAAGATGATTGGATTCACGACAAGGTCGTAGAGACCTTGGCAGTGTTTATGATAACCGTTGATTGAGTAGCTATTTTTGTCGGGTTCGAGATTCGCGAGTAACTTATCGAGATATTGTCGATTCGCAGTCGTTTCCTCATTACTGAAGATACAAAACCCTTTCAGGTAGCCACTCTGATTGTAGAGTTCTATCTGTTCTTGGGAAAGCTGACGTGGATGCTCGCACTTGGATGGATAGAATCTCAAATCCCTCTTGAGATTGGGCCATGTGCTGTCGTTTGCCATAATTCTTATTACCTCTTTTTTAATATAGAGATCTCTTTGATGTCCGCTACATGCCAAAGTATACACGATGCAGAATTAAATCGGAAGTGTATTTCGGGGAATCTATAATGACTATTCAAGAATTTCAAAACCTGATAGAGCGAATCTACTATAATCGAGATGCTGAACGCGGTGTAGAGGGTACATTTGTATGGTTTACTGAAGAAGTTGGTGAACTTGCGAAAGAAATTCGACGTGAGCACCGAGATATAGAACGGCTCCACGCTGAGTTTGCCGATGTATTTGCGTGGCTATCGACGCTCGCTAGTTTGCTCGGTGTCGATCTCACCGAAGCCGCAAAAATTTACGCCGATGGCTGTCCCAAGTGCCGATCTACGCCCTGTGACTGTTAAATGAGCCAGCAGCACCGCTCCACTTCTGTAGCTATTGAGGCTTTAGCCTGTTCCAACCCATTGCTATGTCCTCTCGGAGAAATTTCTCCCCAAGGCGGCATTGACGCAAGGCAGAATTGCTGTTCCTCTACATTATACTCTTCTTGAATGCCTCTGTGGCACCGATATGTTACAGGGATTGAAGTCACCATGGGGCATCCCTTCTGGTTCGCTGTTCACGACAGTGGATTGGAATCTGTTCATGGAGGTTCCAATCCCCGCTTCCTCAACACCGAAAATCCCAGCTATAGTCTGCCGCTGCCCGTTCTCAGGAGATTGAAAAAAGAAAAGCAAATCGGGCGATCTATCCATTTATCTTCTCTACTGTAGGTAATATTACGGCGGTTTCCAATGCCAAGCAGATGGGGACACAGATTGCTCAAGAGTTCAAAGACGCAGAGATACGAGCTGCTCTCTTCGTGGCGTCTTGAGGAAGTGGATTCGTCCGGACCTGGTTGCCTACCTCCGCACTCCTTTTCCCACGTGAAAAGCCATCGGATTGTTAAAATACTTACTGTTTGGAAGTTCGCCAACAAAATCTAAGTTGATTTTGTTTGTGAACCATCGGTGATTCATTTTACTTATAGCGAATTTCCGTGAGTCCCTCTTTTTTTTACTTGACAAAATCAGAACAAAAGATTATAATTTAAGAGTCTCGTTGGTGTATTTATAATGTATAATTTTTTAATGTCTTTGATCTATAAGATCGGAGACATTGAGCAGGTTATGCAGAATTTGTCCCGAGAATCGGGGGAACCGCATAGATGTATATTTCCTATGCAGAAAGGGATGGTTGTCATGTTTAGCGTTCGCATGCTTTTTATCGGCTTGGTGGTCTTTTGTGTCGCGGTGTCAGCAGATATGGCTGATGCGGCAGACAAAATAGATAAAGATGGTTACATCTTGGAATGGCTCGTCTTGGGGCCCATCAGGGATACGGGAGATGGTGCAACAGCAATCAAGATAGACTATCTCAAGGATGCTGGGGAGGGCTCTGGTGGTGAGGCAGCACCTACGGAAGGCGACAAAGTCATCATAGGCCCTAACGACGAGGAGTTAACATGGGAAAGAATCAACTTCCAAGAAATGGTGGACAGCGGAGATATCCCTGGACCTGCTGTTGCCGGCAATAATCTCAATAGAGAGTCTTGGGGAGGCGCCGCAGTGGACAATGCATGTGCCTATTTTGTGACATACCTCTTCTATAAGGAAGGGGGTATTAAAGACTTTATCTTGGGAAGCGATGGAACCGTTACGGTCTGGGTCAATGGAGAGGAACGATGGTTCAATCCCATAAAAAGAGGCTGGGGAGGTGATGAGGATCCGCACGCGGGCGCGGCTAAAATAAACTCATGGAACACATATACCGTTGAGATTTGTGAGACCGGGGGATCTTGGGCCCTTACCGTAAAGGCTATAACTCCTATCGATGATGTCTCAACCGATCCCAAGGTCCTTTCAGTAGAACCGTTAGATAAGCTCACGACTACCTGGGGACTTATAAAGAGCAAGTTCTGAGGGAATGCTGATGAGGGGACGGTGTACTATCACATAACCCGTGAGAAAGTCAGTGGAGACGGTATTCGCCGTCTGGTGTGAGCAGATCCTGAGCCGGGGAGAACAGGTGCAGGTGAGCCGAGGAGCTTTCCCCCCAATAGATTGGGGCAGGCTCGGCACCCCCTGTTTACTTGTGCCCCGGCTTCTGACGACTTGACACTCATAAAGAAAAAGTTCAGAGGAGATGCTGATGGGCAGAACAGTTTTTGTGAGCATCGCCATCATCGCTTCATTGTTCTTGGCGGCCGAGATGGCAGCCGCACAGATTCCACTGGAGTCAGCGATCCTTTTTCTCTCCGATAGAGACGGAGATGCTGAGATTTATGTGTTTAGAGATGGGAAGGTGAAACGACTCACTAAGAATGACAACATCGATAAGGATCCGGCGTGGTCGCCCGATGGAACGCAGATTGCATGGATGAGCAATAAGGACAACGCTGGTGGCGCGAGGTTTGATGTTTGGGGTATGGATGCCGATGGAAATAATCAGCTCCCTGTCGTTAACGAGATAGGCGGCAACCCAGTGGGGAGCAGCATAAGAAGTCCTCGATGGTCACCCGATGGAACTAAAATCGCTTTTAATACGGATGCTGGCGAGGAGCATTGGTTCCGCATCTTTTTTGTTGATTTCACCCGACTTGAGGGTAAGGGAAAGAAACAGAAGCCGCTCATCTATGACGTAACCGGCACTGGGAGGTTCCCTGCCCAAGAAGCCGATAGGGATCCTGTGTTTTCTCCAGATGGCACCTTGCTGGCTTTTGAATCGAATCGCGATAAGAATGCGGAGATTTATGTGGCGGATATCACGGGCGAGCCAGGAGCCAAAATAGGGAAGGTGCCCGGTGATATCCAGCGGAGGCTGACGGAGGACAGGGCACAGGATAGGCGTCCCCGCTGGTCACCAAACGGACAGCACCTCACCTTCCAATCGGACCGCACAGGAGATTGGCAGCTCTACAGCATCACTCCCAAAGGTGAGGATCTCCAGCAGTTGACCAATGATGGCCTCAATTGGAGAGCGGAATGGTCGCCCAATGCCAAGCAGATTGCCTTCGAGTCGAAACGGGATAAGAATCCCGAAATCTATGTCATGAATGCAGATGGAGCCAATCAAGTGAATCTCACCAACAATCCTACGCATGACACATCGCCTCAATGGTCGCCAAGTGGGAAGAAGATTCTTTTCCATTCGAGGCGTGACGGGAATCGAGAGATCTACGTCATGGATGCCGATGGTCAAAATCCCGTTAACGTGAGTAATGACCCAGCGGGAGATTGGGAAGCGAGGTGGCAGCTGCTGGGCAGGGGCTTTCCTGTGGAGACCGTGGGAAAACGCTTGACGCGCTTGGGACAAATCAAACAAACTGCATTGCTGCAAAATTATCCCAATCCGTTCAACCCCGAGACGTGGATGCCATACATCCTGTCGGAAGACCGCCCGGTGACGATTAGCATCTACAACATCAGCGGTCAGTTGGTGCGAACACTGACGTTAGGAAACAAGACAAGAGGCATCTATGTGGACCAGTCCAAAGCCGCCTATTGGGATGGGCACAGTGATGCTGGTGAGGCTGTTGGCAGTGGGATTTACTTCTACCAACTCCGCGCCGGTGATTTCATCACCACGCGAAAGATGATGCTCCTGAAGTAAGGAATGGCAATTGAATAACTTGAACATTTTATCGACCTCCCCTAATCCCTCCTTCGCGAGGAGGAGTTAGAGAGTTAGAACGTTTTTTTCTTGGAAACGCCTATATCAGTGGTGCCATTTTGATACCTTCTAACTCTTAGGGGGCGTTTCGTGAGTCCGTGTTAGGTTCGTGGAGTACAAGACCTGTCTTGCTACGAGTTTTTTATGGTGGATTTTAGAATTAATTAGATACTCCCAATACACAGCCAACCCCCTAAATCCCCCAACTCCCCTGACAAGGGGAGAAGATAAGAGGGGATCTTCCCCTTTGTCTTTCCCCTCTTATCAGAGGGGTTCAGGGGGACTTTGGAAA
This sequence comes from Candidatus Poribacteria bacterium, assembly GCA_965222435.1. GTDB lineage: Bacteria > Poribacteria > WGA-4E > WGA-4E > PCPOR2b > PCPOR2b. Next base: position 5,008,686 of record OZ244950.1, read on the forward strand.
CTTCGCTAGGGTCGGGGTTATTGGTGAATGTCTACCTATTTCTCTAATTCACTATAGTTAGCCCGTAGAGCAGGCGGTGCTCGTCCATGAAGCTGACTTACTCGTTCCAAAATTCATAAAGAGCCAGTTCAGAGGAAGTTTGATGATTGGAGGAAATGCCGATGAGCAGAATAGTTTTTGCGAGCATCGCCATCATCGCTTCATTGTTCCTGGTGGTCGAGATGGCAGCCGCACAGATTCCACTGGAGTCAACGATCCTTTTTCTCTCCGATAGAGACGGAGATGCTGAGATTTATGCGTTCAAGGATGGGAAGGTGAAACAACTCACTCGGAATGGCAACATCGATAAAGATCCAACTTGGTCGCCCGATGGAACGCAGATTACTTGGATGAGTAATAAGCTGCGTGGCGGCCCAGGCTTTGATGTCTGGGTTATGGATGCCGATGGAAAGAATCAGCATACCATCGTTGATGAGGCAGGAGATGGCATAAGAAGACCTCGATGGTCACCCGATGGAACCAAAATCGCTTTTGTTGCGAATGCTGGCGTGCAGAATTGGTACATCTTTTTTGTTGATTTCACCCGACTTGAGGGTAAGGGAAAGAAACAGAAGCCGCTTATCTATGACGTAACTGGCACTGGGAGGTTCCCTGCCCAAGAAGCCGATAGGGATCCTGTGTTTTCCCCAGATGGCACCTTGCTGGCTTTTGAATCGAACCGCGATAAGAATGCGGAGATTTATGTGGCGGATATCACAGGCGAGCCGGGTGCCCCCAAAGGGCAGAAGGTGCCCGGTGATATCCAGCAGAGGCTGGCAGCGGACAAGGCACAGGATAGGCGTCCCCGCTGGTCGCCAGACGGACAGCACCTCATCTTCCAATCGGACCGCACGGGAGATTGGCAGCTCTACAGCATCACTCCCAAAGGTGAGGATCTCCAGCAGTTGACCAATGATGGCCTCAATTGGAGACCGGAGTGGTCGCCCAATGCCAAGCAGATTGCCTTCGAGTCGAAACGGGATAAGAATCCCGAAATCTATGTCATGAATGCAGATGGAGCCAATCAAGTGAATCTCACCAACAATCCTACGCATGACACATCTCCTCAGTGGTCACCAAGTGGGAAGAAGATTCTTTTCCATTCGAGGCGGGACGGGAATCGAGAGGTCTATGTCATGGATGCCGATGGTCAAAATCCTGTCAACGTGAGCAATGACCCAGAGGGAGATTGGGAAGCGAGGTGGCAGCCGCTGGGCAGGGGCTTTCCTGTGGAGACCGTGGGAAAACGCTTGACGCGCTTGGGACAAATCAAACAAACTGCATTGCTGCAAAATTATCCCAATCCGTTCAACCCTGAGACGTGGATGCCATACATCCTGTCGGAAGACCGCCCGGTGACGATTAGCATCTACAACATCAGCGGTCAGTTGGTGCGAACACTGGCGTTAGGAAACAAGACAAGAGGCGTCTATGTGGACCAGTCCAAAGCCGCCTATTGGGATGGGCACAGTGATGCTGGTGAGGCTGTTGGCAGTGGGATTTACTTCTACCAACTCCGCGCCGGTGATTTCATCACCACGCGAAAGATGGTAATCGCAAAGTAGGGGACATATTTCTCCGAAGGATGAAGACATATTGTACTGAAAGATGATAGGAGTGCAGACCTGCACTCCTATTTTTTTTGATGCATAGTATTACATAGACACAATCCTGAAAAGCATCTTTGGTAAAATGTCTTTCACTTTCGTGTGTGCACAGGATTGCGCAAAGTCTCTTGCGTAGGAGGTAATGAATGCAAGCAGATGAATTCAAACCGACGGGAATTCGGCCTCGAGCCCTGATAACTGCGCTGCTTCTTATGGTCCCCAACGCGTATTTTGTTATTGCTGCTGAGGTATTGTGGGAGCAGGGACTTCCAACCCGTATTGCACTATTTTACTCGGTTGTTTTCATTGTATTTGTCCTGACACTTCTGAACGTCCTCCTAGAGAAAATTCTCCCCAAGGCAGCATTGACACGAGCGGAATTGCTGTTCCTCTACATTATGCTTTCCTTGAGTGCCTCTCTCAGCGGCACCGATATGTTACAGGGATTGATAGTCACCATGGGGCATCCCTTCTGGTTCGCTACCCCTGAGAATGATTGGAAAAACCTCTTTTGGCGCTATATTCCGGAATGGCTTGTCGTGGGCGACCTGAACCTCCTGACGGGATTCTATACAGGGGATTCGACAATCTATACTGAAAAACACTTTAAGGCGTGGATTAGTCGGCTGCTAATCTGGGCGGGCTTCACCATCGTGCTCGTCTTAACGCTGCTTTGCATCAATGTCATTCTCAGAAAACAATGGGTTGAGCGAGAAAAATTAACGTATCCCATTATTCAGTTGCCGCTGGAGATCACTAGGGGAAGCAGCTTTTTCAAACACCAGTTGCTGTGGTGGGGGTTTATCCTTGCGGGGGGAATTGGTGTCCTCAACGGCTTAAGCCACCTTTATCCCTTCATCCCCTCTGTTCCGGTGAAATCGCAAAACGTTGGCGTGTTATTTACCGAGAAGCCGTGGAATGCGATCGGTTGGACGTTAATTTCCTTTTACCCTTTTCTAATAGGCCTCAGCTATCTCGTGCCACTTGATTTATGTTTTTCTGTCTGGTTCTTTTTCGTTTTTTGGAAGGTCGAACGGATTATTGGGAGTGCGGTTGGCCTGGAACATCTGCCACAATTTCCTTATGTAACCGAGCAATCCTTTGGTGCATATATGGGATTGTGCATCTTCGCGGTTTGGGCGAGTCGAAAGTATTTTTTCGAGGTAATCCAAAAGGCGTTTGGAGGACGATCGCCCCTTGATGACTCAGAGGAACCGATGCGATATCGATGGGCACTCTTGGGATTGGCATGTGGACTAATCTTGCTCATCCTGTTTTCCTATAGCGCCGGTATGTCGGTCTGGGTCGCTATCACTTTTTTTATTATCTACTTTATGGTCTCCACGACCATTGTCCGAATGCGAGCAGAATTGGGACCGCCTGAGCACAGTTTTGCTCGCACGGCACCAGGTATTGCCATGGTCAGCCTGTTCGGATCAGAGAGATTGGGAAAAGGTAACTTGGTGATGTTTTCGCTCTACTTTTGGTTTACACGAACCTATCGAGGCCATCCAGGACCTCACCAGCTCGAGGGGTTTAGAATCGCTGAAGCAGCAGGGATCAACGTCAAAAAGCTTGTCTTATTCATGATGATCGTTATGATCCTCGCCACGTTTATAGCAATGTGGATGTTGTTGCACATCTCATATCACCGCGGTGCAACGTCTCAAATCCATGGCTGGTATACTGGTTTTGGTCGATTCACCTTCAGTTTGCTTGATGGCTGGGTCAAGCACCCTACGTCAACAGACCGCTTGGCAGTCGGGTTTATGGGTTTGGGGTTAATATTGACCTTCTTCCTTCAGATTATGAGAATGCGATTCTTTTGGTGGCCATTCCACGGTGTCGGGTATGCGCTTGCGGGCAGCCTGTATATGAACTTTGTATGGTTCCCTTTTCTGCTGGGCTGGTTAATAAAAGGAATGATTCTCAGATTGGGTGGAATCAATGTCTATCGTCGCCTGAGGCCTTTTTTCCTCGGGTTAATTTTAGGAGAGTATACGATTGGCAGTATTTGGAATCTCATCGGATTCGCGGTCGATTATCCCATGTATAAGTTCTGGCGATAGAGGCGGCGAGCTGTAAAATGGTCTGCAAATCAGTTTGCAGATTTGCAGTTTAAGTCCACTATGTGGATAAATGAGGCTTGGTCATAGATGTAGGGAGCCGGAACAATCGGTGCCATTATTCTGCGAAATATGACCATCCTTTACCACCCCCGTACCATCGAATCAGAAAGGTCACGATTCAACCATTACCAAAACATATTATAACGCAAGTTGCCACCTGTCGGCCCGCAGGGGTTTCGTAGGTGATGCTAGGAAACCCTACCTATAAACTATCCGGGTGAAATAAGAGATTTGACCGACTGGGATACCCATCAACTTGGGTTATTATACAAGGAGGTCTCTCGTCAACTACCCCCCCCTGAAGGGCGAGGCCCCGACAAGTCGGGATTAAGAAACTTGTGACCTGCCCAACGGGACTTACGCTTGGGCAGATTTTTACACGATGTTCACTAGTGAACATCTGAAAATCTACCCGCGACCCTATCTTTCCCGATCTTATCGGGATAAGAGATAACGCGGTTATGCGGCTCTGGCTCGTAACTTTACACACCCGCCACCGCACGGTCGAAGCAACCGTTTAGAAGGATTCACGATGTAGCGGTGCTATCATCGCTTCACATTCCGGGTGAAACCTCAGACAAACCACACCTTTCACATTGAAGTGAGAGGGCAGTGTTAAACGAGCGTTTAACCTAAGTCATCGAGTTACGAGCGTTATTTTACCACAAATCTACCTAAAAAGTGTAGGGTAGATTACAAAAACAACAAAAAAGAGGCGCAGTTTCCTCCCCACGCTAAAGCATGGGGTTTCCACTGCGAAGATTTTGATGAAAAAGTTATGTGCCTTTTTCGTTTGCCTTGTTTTAGGAATTGGAAGGGTGACCATGACCCACGCCGCCGAAGTTAAGCTTATCGCCGGCGACGCGACAGAGGGTGATAATTTCGGTCGTTCAGTGTCTATCAGCGGGGACTACGCCATCGTCGGGGCCCCATTCAACGATGATAACGAAGTCGATTCCGGTTCAGCCTATATCTTCTTCCGTGATGGAACGAGTTGGAAAGAGCAAGCAAAACTCACCGCCGGCGACCCGGGGAGAGAGGACAATTTTGGATATGCCGCTGCCATTGATGGGGATTATGCCATCGTCGGAGCTTGGGCAAAGGGCGGGGATGAAACAGGTGCTGCCTATATTTTCTTTCGCAGCGGAACAAATTGGAAAGAACAGGCAAAACTCACCGCTAGCGACTCAGCGGAAGGGAATTTTTTTGGCCGTACCGTTGCTATCAACGGAGTCTACGCCATCATTGGGTCACCATTTAACGATGGTGGTGGAAAGGATGCCGGTTCAGCCTATATCTTCTCCCGCGACGGAACCACTTGGAAAGAGCAAGTGAAACTCATCGCCGGCGACGCGGAGGAGGGGGACCAGCTCGGATCTGCTGTCGCCATCAGTGGGGATTATGCCATCGTCGGCTCGCCATCTGACGATGATGCTGGCAGCAAATCTGGTTCAGCTTATATCTTTTTCCGCAGTGGGAACACTTGGAAAGAGCAAGCAAAACTCACCGCCGGCGACGCGGCAGAGAAGGACAATTTCGGATCTGCCGTCGCCATCAGTGGGGATTATGCCATCATCGGCTCGCCATCTGACGATGATGCTGGCAGCAAATCTGGTTCAGCCTATGCCTTCGTCCGCAGTGGGACTACCTGGAAAGAGGAAGCAAAACTTACCGCTAGCGACGCGGCGGCGGGTGACAAGTTCGGGCAACCCGTTGCTATCAGCGGGAAGACCGCTCTCATTGGCACCCCGTCGGACGATGATGCTGGAGACTCTTCAGGCTCGGTCTACGCCTTCTTACGCAGTCGTGGGTCCTGGATCCAGCGATCCAAGCAAACTGCCAGCAACGCGGCGGCGGGTGACAAGTTCGGACAATCCATTGCGATCAGTGTGGATTACGCCATCGTCGGAGCTTTAGATGCCGATTCCAAAGGAGATGCCGCAGGCTTTGCCTATATCTACCATTCCATCAAGGATTTTGCCCTCTCTGTCGAGTTGCCTTTATTCGCAGCGACCACGTTGGGGCAGGTTAAGCGGATGGCACTGCTTCAAAACTTTCCCAATCCGTTCAATCCAGAGACATGGATGCCGTATGAGTTAGCCGCTGAAGTCCCGGTGGACATTAGTATCTACGATGTCCAAGGTCAGCTTATCCGGCAATTGGATCTTGGGCTGCAAGAGGAAGGCAGCTATCTTAGCAGAGAAGCTGCCGCCTATTGGAATGGGAAAGATCAATTCGGAGAGACGGTTTCGAGTGGGATCTATTTCTATACACTCACTGCCGGGGATTTCCAAGCGACCCGCAGAATGGTAATTCTGAAATAGTATCAATAACATCTTTGGTAGTTTACATTTTGGGATCAACGGAGTAAAATGGATGAAATCCTTTGCCGTCAAACAAAAAAATTCTGTTATGCGTTATATTTTATGTTTGACGCTTTTTCTCTGCATCGAAATCAGTTATGCGGATTCCTCCGCAGTCAAATTTGTTGACAGCACAATTGAAGCGGGACTCGACTTCAGGCATTTTACCGGTGCTTTGGGGAAGCTATACATGCCTGAAACAATGGGTTCAGGTTGTGCGTTTCTTGACTTTGACAACGATGGAAATTTGGACATCCTCCTTGTTAATGGAAAAAGCTGGAAAGCTAGAGAATCTGATACGACTGCCGAACTCTATCGCAATCTGGGGAACGGTACGTTTGCCAATGTCACTCGCGCCGCAAAATTGGACATTCCCATGTATGGCATGGGTCTCGCTATCGCCGATTACGACAACGATGGGGATGCGGATATTTTTTTCGCCAACTTAGGAAAAAATCGACTCTTTCGCAACAACGGGAATGGTACGTTCACCGATGTGACCGAGATGGCAAAAGTTGGCGACAAACGGTGGTCTACGAGTGCCGCATTTTTCGACTACAATCGAGATGGCTGGCTGGATCTCTTTGTCTGTAACTATGTGCGATGGACGCAAAAAACGGATGTTCCCTGTATAGTCGATGATCAGTATCTCTTCTATTGCACACCTACTGTTTATCCGGGGGAATCCTGTCGTCTATACCGCAACCGCGGAGGCAGCACTTTTGAAGACGTGACTGTGCAGGCGGGGCTCTACAATCCAAAGGGCAAGTCACTTGGCGTGACGCTGCTAGACTATGACAACGATGGATGGCTTGATCTCGCAGTCGCCAACGATACCGAGCCGAACTTCCTATATCACAACAACGGGAACGGTTCATTCACCGATGAAGCCCTGCTGAAAGGCATTGCCCTTAGTGAGAAAGGCATGCCGCGAGGTAGTATGGGAATTGACGCCATAGATGCTTACAACGATGGTGGGCTTGCGCTAGCAATCGGCAATTTCAGCAATGAAATGACAGCGTTCTTCTATGCCGCTCCCGGGGATTATTTCTCTGATCAAGCGCGCCAGGTTAAGATCGGAGGCGTCAGCCTGCTTGCGTTGACGTTTGGACTTTTCTTCTTCGATTTCGATCTGGATGCGTATCCAGACCTGTTTTGCGTCAATGGTCACATTGAACCGGATATCAATAGATCCCAGCCTAACGTAGACTACGCGCAAAAACCATCGCTTTTTTGGAATCGAGGTGATGGCGGCTTCGAGGAGATCGGTTCGCAAGTTGGGCTTGATAGCCCCGGCGTCGGACGGGGTGCTGCCTACGGCGACTATGACAATGATGGTGATTTGGATTTGTTGATTGCCAACAACGGTGTCCATCTAGATCACGGAAAGGCCGGGTTATTCCGGAATGATGGTGGTAATCACAATAACTACCTGCGTGTGAAAGCAATTGGAAAGGAGAGCAACCGAGACGGAATCGGTGCAAAAGTCATTCTCCAGACCGGTGGGTTGACACAGCGACGGATGGTTCGGACCGGCAGCAGCTACTGCTCCCAGAGCGAAATGACGCTCACTTTTGGTCTCGGACAAAGTACAAGAGTGGAGTCCCTTCAAGTGGCTTGGCCCTCTGGCAAAATCGATCTGTACGCCGATTTACTAGGCAATTGTTTGATTGAAGTCGTCGAAGGAGAAACGAAGTAATAATAGAGAATTGCTAATCAGGTCGGAAATATCCACTTCACGTTTCACACAATACGAACTACAGAATTCGCTCAGAGTGTAAATCTGTTTTGGGTCAACCTATATTTTGAGAAATCTTCAAGGAGGTCAACATGGACACAGCTCCAGTAATTGAAGGGCAGGAAAGTATCTTAACCGACAAACAGAAGAAACAGTGGAAGGAAGATGGCTATCTGGTTCTGAAAGGCGTGCTTTCTTCGGAAGAGATTGAGAACCTGACAGCCGTGATTGATCAGATGTATGAGGAACATCTCCAGCAACCGGATGTGAAGCCGGATGCTGGGCTGGATCGGCGAAACGTCATGGAGAATCACGACATCTTCGTTGATCTGATGGATCATCCCGTGACATTCCCGGTCGTGCTCGAGTTGATGAGTCCTTACATACATTTGGGCATGTCTGAGGTCGTTGTTCGACCAACAGACCCTGAAGGGAAAGGACTGCTGCACACAGATGGCGGTCAGGCGATGCGCCAGATACGGGTGAGTGAGAGCAGTCTGCCGTTTCAGATCAAGTTCCAATATTTCCTGACCGATCTGCCTGAACCGGATATGGGCAATTTCACGATCGTCCCCGGCAGTCACAACCGCCTCTTTCCAGATGGAGGATTTGAGGATGGACCGTATATCCCTGAAGCGTTGCCACTATGTGTGGAAGCAGGCGACGTGGCTATCTTCCCTCATGCGATGTGGCACGGTTTCGTCGCGAACAGATCGGATAAGCCCCGTAAAACGCTGATTTATTGCTACGTCCATCAATGCCTCCGGGCGTTCGACTTTGAAAAGGCGTCGCCTGAGCTGTTAGAGCGGTGTACGCCTCGCCAGAGGCGCTTGATTGGGGATATTGGCGAATGGAAGACTGGTTCTTACTTCTATTCACCGCCGGATCAGGTGGAGTTGATGCTGGGAAATGAATCGTAAGGAGAATATATTCCGAGATTCATGTCAAAAGAGCGTGAAACGTGATGCGTGAAACGTGAAAACAATTTGTTCACTGGTTCATTAGTTCATCAAAATCTTCGCAGTGGAAACCCCATGCTTTAGCGTGGGGAGGAAACTGCGTTCCTTTTTTATGGTAGATTATAGAATTACTTAGACACTGCCGATGCACATGTACAGATTAGGCAATCTGTACCCACAAACAACCCCCTAAATCCCCCTTATCAGGGGGACTTTGGGAAATGTCCACTTATTTGTCTAATTCACCATAGTTGAAATTGCAGGTAAAATATGGGATACTTCTTTTGTCTTTCGTAGGGGATTTCAACCGTCAGCACCCTTGCTGGCGTCCCCTACACCTCGTTGAAAAGGCATGAAAGACGGGAAGATAATCCCTAATGAAAAAGACTTATGAATATCGTGCGTATCCTACAACCAAGCAACGGACCACCTTTACCGTTTGGTTGGCATTGTTGAGACAACTTTACAATCAAGCCCTTGCATGGCGTATAGAGACCTACAAAAACACCGGCGAGTCGGTAAAGTGGACGACACAAGCGAACGCTTTGCCTGACCTGAAACAAGAATCGACATCGTTTGCCGGTCTCCATAGCGACGTTCTCCAAGATACGATTCGCCGTTTGGATAAAGGATACAAAGCATTCTTTCGCCGCATCAAAACAGGTGGTGAACCGGGGTTCCCACGCTTCAAAGGCGAAGGACGGTATAGGTCGATGACCTTTAGTCACCTGTCTAACAATTTGATTCGCAATGTCCATAGGAAGTTTGCCCGTATAGTTGTCCCGAAAGTCGGACACCTGAAGATTCGATACCATCGACCGTTGCCCGATGGTAAAATTAAGACGTTGACCCTCTCCAAGAAGGCGTCCGGTTGGCACGCCACAATCGTCGTTGAGGTTCCGGTCCCGATTGAAGTCCCCGTTCAAACGACACTCGGCATTGATGTGGGGCTTAACGCCTTTGTGGTTGATTCGGACGGCGAACAAATCCCGAACCCCCGCCATTTCCGTAAAGCGGAAAAGAAACTTGCTAGACATCAACAGATACTCGCACGACGTAATAAAGGAAGCAAACGTAGATCGAAACAACGTGATACTGTTGCCCGTTGCCACGAACACGTTGCGAATCAACGGAAAGACTTTCAGTTTAAGGCGGCACATTCTATCCTTGAATGGTGCGACGAAGTAGCTGTTGAGACCCTCCAAATTAAGAACATGGTCAAGAACCATTACCTCGCTAAGAGCATCTCGGACGCAGGGTGGGGTCGCTTTCGATTGAAGCTGCAAAGCAAGGCTGAAAGTGCCGGCAAGCAGTTTACGAAAGTCAAACCCCACTATACAAGCCAGAAATGCGCCGGGTGCGGTTCGATTGTCAAGAAAGTGCTCTCTGTAAGAGTCCATGATTGTACCGATTGTGGTCTGATTTTAGACAGAGACCATAACGCTGCAATAAACATCAAAAAGGCTGCTGTAGCCTTGCGTGGAGGTGCGGTGGTTACTAACACCCCCGAAGCACCCGAAAGGGACGGAAGCGCGCAACCCAATAAATCCCAAGGGACAAGGCAACAAGCCTCACCCTTTAGGGTGGGGTAACTGACTAGTACTCTGTCATATAAATCATGCTTGTGTGTTAGGATAAAATCGTTTGAATTTATGTCGTGCGTGATTGAGAGTAAACTGCCAGTTGACACGGACTTTTTTTCGATTTCGTGGTTCCGCCCAAGCGTTGACTTGTCGTTGTAACTCCGACACCTGACCAATCCGCCGAGACAGGCACTGTTTTGAAAGTACAGACAACTCAATCTCGACCATATTCAACCAGGACGCGCTTTTTGGGGTATAACACATCTCAAACCTTTGGGTCAATTCAAAGGCTTGATTGCCGTCAAATGTTTGATAGAATGCCGACGGATTATGGGTGTTGAGATTATCCTGAACTAACCGAATCTTGGTGGCGTTAGGGTAATGTTGAGCGGTCTTGTTCAAAAAGTGTGCATAATCAACTTTGGTTCGCTGGGCGCGCACCTCCACGATACGTTGACCGGTTAGGGGTTCAAAGGCGATGAACAGGCTCGCTACCCCGTTGCGTTTGTAATGATAATCTTCTCGCTTGGGTTTATCCGATTTCATCGGTATCGGTGCAATGACGTCATCAATTAACTGGCAAGGTCTTTCATCAATACAGACCACCGGATACATCGGGTCATAAGGGAGTTGATATAGATGCAAGAGAGTTTCCATCCGCCACAAGAACTCAGGCGTCATCTCCCCGATACACCACTGCTTTTTCAGGTGAGGCTTCAATTGGTTTTTTTTAAGATGACTCCCACTGTTTCATAGGAGATAGCCTCAACGACATCTAACTCCACTAATTGGTCCGCTAATAACCGCAGCGACCACTGGCTGTGTCCTTCTGGCGGGGCGCTGCAAGCTAAGGCGGTGATTTGAGCGCGTTGGTAGCCATCGAACTTCAGCGGTCTACCACAACGAGATAGCTCCTCAAGAGCCGTCTCTAATCCACCGGTCACAAACTTTTTTCGTACCCGGATAATCGTCGTTTGACTGACATCGAGCACTTCATGGATCTGATGGTCAGTCATCGCGCCTTGGGGGCGGTTTTGGTCTGCCAAAATCAGGATACGGGCGCGAGCTAACTTTCTCGCAGAGATTGCTCCCCGTCCGCAGAGGGCTTTCAGCTCCTTCTGTTGAACGGGGGATAAGGCGACTTGATATTTGTAAGCTGGCATCGTATACTCCATTCGTTGATAGTGAGTTGAATCAGAAACAATAGGGGTCAATACCATGATACCATACAAATATCAAAATCCCCAAACTTATCTGATTGAGTACTAGTAACTTGAGTTAAAATAAGAAATTTCTGGTTGATACAACGATCGTTTTTTGATAAACTGTTGGAAACAAGAGGCAAACTTCCGTACCGTGTGCTTTTTTATATGAACCAGAAATTTGTCTGTCACAGATTCCTTTCTTTGAGGAGAAACTATGAAAGTAAAACTCGGTTTTATTGGAACAGGTGGTATGGCAGGAGCTCACATGAGGAACCTGCAAACCTTCGATGATATAGAATTTACCGCCATGTGTGATGTTTCGGAAGAACGCGCAAAAGGGTCTGCCGAGGAATTTGGGGGCAGTGTCTACACAGACTTCCGCCAGATGTACGACAAGGAATCCCTTGATGCCGTTTATATCTGCACACCCCCCTTTGCACACGGCGAACAAGAGCGAATTGCGTGTGAACAAGGCATTCCGATGTTCATCGAGAAGCCGATCGCTGCAGACCTAGAGCAGGCAGTCATCATCAATGAGGATGTCCGGCGGAGCGGTGTGATTACCAGCGTTGGATACCATTGGCGTTATGGTGGCAATGCACAACATGCGAAGGCGACACTCGAAAAGGAATCACCAGTTCTCGGCGCATTGGGATACTGGATGGGCGGACTACCCGGCACACTCTGGTGGCGAATCCGCGCCCAGTCCGGCGGGCAGCATGTCGAACAAACAACGCATATTTTCGATCTGGCGCGTTTCCTACTCGGAGATGCCAAAACGGTACACGGTGTCGCGACCCGGGGAAGTATGACAGATATTCCGCAGTACGATGTCGATGATCTCAGCATGGTCAATATTGAATTCGAGAGCGGCGCAGTTGCCAATATCGTGTCGTGTTGTGCGATGGAAGGTTGGAATCGGGTACATCTTGAGGTCTTCTGTCGCGGTTTAGTGGTCACTGTCGGCGGATCTAACACCATCAATAGGAAAGGTGAGGAAGAATCACTGCCCGAAAGTGATGGTCAAGATCGAGACAGGGTGTTTATCAATGCGGTGAAAACTGGCGATTCATCGGAGATCCTTTCACCCTACAGCGATGCGTTGAAGACGCTCCGGATTATGATGGCGGCGAGCACATCATTTGAAACAGGCAAAGCGGTAGATCTATAGGAGGGTGCTTGTTAGCATAGGCTCTTCAAAGCCCCCTCAGATCTGTTCTTGACTATGGTTAGGAACACAAAAGGAGAAAAGAATGGGTTCAATTAATCAATCAATCTGTTATGGCTGCTTCACACGTGATGATGCTTCTCCCGAACAGGTCATCCAAGAGTCCGCAAGAATTGGTTATAAATCTGTAGAAATGGCACCTCAAGAATATTGGTCCCTCGTGCGCGAAAATGGGATGCGCGTTGCGATCATTGTTGGGCATCGGTCCCTACCCGATGGTCTCAACAAACGTGAAAATCACGACCGCATTGAGCAGGAGATTCTGGAAAATATTGAGGTTGCTGCCGCGAATGACATCCCCGGTCTCATCTGTTTTTCGGGAAACCGAGAAGGGAAATCAGATGAGGAGGGGCGGGATAATACCATCGAAGGACTCTTGCGCGTTGCCAAGGCAGCCGAAGATAAGGGGGTCAACCTTTGCATTGAACTGCTCAACAGCAAAGTAAACCATCCCGATTATCAGTGCGATCGTACGCCGTGGGGTGTAGAGGTCTGCAAAGGCGTCAACTCGCCGCGTGTCCAGCTGCTCTACGACATCTACCACATGCAGATTATGGAAGGGGATCTCGTCCGGACGATCCAGGAAAGCATTGATTACATCGGGCATTTCCACACGGCGGGGAATCCGGGGCGTAAAGACCTCGACGATGAGCAGGAAATCTACTATCCGCCTGTCATGCGCGCAATCGCCGAGACAGACTACGATCTGTACGTCGGACACGAATTTGTGCCGAAAGGCGATCCGCTCGCTGCGATGCAAGCCGCTTTTGATACATGCAACGTTACCGCTTAATGCACCAATAACGTGAAACGTGAAGAATCCCCACTCACGTTTCACGTTCTGTGCACAATAGGGTGAGATGCACTTACCAAGCGGATAGATTGGCTAACGTTTTCTGTCAAAGAATGAACCAATTGTATAGTGTATTGCAGTCCGCTATCGGTTCTTGTAAATGCCCATCTAACTGGTTCAGCCAATACATCCAGTAATCGTAAGCATAATCGATTACCGTTTCCGGTGCCTGATGAGTTTCCAAATATTCGAGCAGCCACGCAAGAAGTTTCTCCTCTACTGCTTCGGAAATCTCAGATGCTGTGATACACTCTTTGCGGAATCTGCGAACCTTATCAACGGTCACACAGAAATGTCTTCCGCTATCGATTGCCAGATTTACTATCATTCCGCATGTAATCTTCCCAGCTAGATCTTCTGACGATCCCATACCCTCTACATATCGAAAATCCTTCTCCTTTGCTATAAGGTAAAGAGGAAGCGTCTGGAGATAGTCTAACCGGAGTCCCAGATTTTTCAGCATCTCATCGGCAATTTCAACCTGACCAAGCTGTTCAATCGGTTCTCCTTTTTCATTCTTGGATTTGATGACCACACCAACGTCACCTATAATCAGATTCTCAGCTATAAGTCCCGACAGAAAATCTTCCTCGATTTGGCTTAGTAACGGCATTTCCATCACTGCTTCAGGATGCCCTCCAATCTGCACCATTCCCGATTCGGCGATAGTCAATAGCGCACGTTGTCGAAGGGCTTCGGCATCGCGCTTCAATTTGGTCATCAATGTGTTACCGATCTGGTAGAACCGAATCATATCGTTATGAACTAGCAGGTGTCTCGCTCGATTGAGGTCGAGTTTGCTTCCATGCTCAAGTCCAAGATTGAGTCGGAGGACGACATCCCTTGCGACTGTCCGTAGTTCAGAGAGCCTAGAAATGTCAACCGGCTCCATAACTGAGCGTTTGTTCATAATTGCAACGATCTGACGGTTAATCTCATCCATCCGTTCAATCGAGACATTCTCCAGCCCCTCAAGTTCAGATAATGCCCTGAACAGGAACAATCGCGGATCATATTCGATAAGAGAGTTTGTATTTACCATTGATGGTATTCCGTGATGTGTAGCATAGTTTGCCTGTTCGCTCACTCGTCTAACTGTGGGTTATCAAGGTCAACTAACTTTTCCAAATCGTCTTCGGTGAGACCATCTTTGGCAGACCTTTTGGGCGATTGCTCCCCGTCCAGTTGCACGTTATCGAGATCTACCAATTTCTCCAGATCTTCTTCTGTGACACCTTTTTCTCGATCCCGTTCCTCGATTCGGGCTTTGGCAGCTTCTCGCGTTGTCCGCGCTTTGATTTCCCTAGCGTAACCATCTATTGCGGTTGAGTCTTCGAGGAATATATACTCCATCAGGGATTGGAACAGATCGCCATCCGCGGCGTAGAGCATTTCGATCAGCAGGCGGGTATCCTCAGCATCACAACTTAAATCTTCTGGACTGACGAGAGCTTCCTCTACCAGAAACGCGGGATAAGGGATTACATTGGATTTCGCGCTTACAAGTTCTAGCCGATCCCAGAAAAATTCGCCGAGCAGTTGTGGGGCAATGGAGCGCAACATGTTTTCAAAGACCTCTTCTCCCGCGTGTAACATCTCCATCAGCCATGCTGCAAATCGCGTATCATCCAACTTGTCAGTCTGGTAGGCAATCAGGTCTACAATATCTGAAAGCTGCTCGGTAGACGCTGCGGATAGAATCCCAGCAGATTGTCCTGTTCCAAGATGGGCGAGCGCCATCTGCATCACATTCTCAGTTGGACTCCGTTGAACTAGTTCCGTGCAATCAGGAACGAGATAGTACAGTTCCTCGCGGCTTTTCGCATCCGAAACCGTCTCAATGATTGCGAGCTGCTCCTCCGTGGTATACTGTTGGAATTGGAGGGAGGCCTGCTTAGTATCCATCTCAAGCAATGCTTTTGCTTCTGCCTGCGGATTACGAATCCTGATTTCTTTCATCCTAATCTCCCTAATTGTGGTTAGACATATCCGCTAGGAAAAATCAGTCGTGTCGAAAAGCGCATTATGTTATCATAACGCTTTATCGGATTGCAAAGAATTCTTAATGAAATCGTTTGCATCCTCCGGAGTGGTGGTGATGGACAAAACTATTTGTTGTGTAAACATACCATTCAACTTCAGATCTTCCATCGTTTCTTTTGTTCCATAGGATCCGAGGCGAATTTGAAAAGAATATCTACACTTAAAAAGCCAATTGTCCGTCTAACAATGACAGCCTATATTTTATAAACAAAATCTCAATTTTGGTGTGTTTAAGTAAAAAATTGCGGAATGTAGAAGATTTAGAAGTTAGGCACTTCAGATTGTAGTTGCCCGCTTGTCCCGATAAATCGGGGATTCATCGGGCATCGAGATGAATCCCCGAACTGTGGGTTCTCCCCTGCTTGCGGGGGAGTTAGAGGGGGTGCGGTTCAACGCAGCACAGGGCTTTGAACGTTCAACTGCGTAAGTCCTAAGGTTATTTCGCCGTTAAATAAATTAGTTTTAACAGACAAGGTGGGTAGGCTGCCCATTATACCTAATACAGTGTTAAATTGATCTAAGGAGGTCACTAAAAATGAATATCTTCAAAACTGGAATACTCTTGATTGCGTTGACAGCCCTGCTAATGTTCATTGGCAACATATTAGGGGGCGAGGTTGGAATGGCAATTGCCCTGATCTTCGCAGGGATCATGAACTTCGGTTCCTACTGGTTCAGCGATAAGATCGTTCTGTCAATGTACAGGGCGCAAGAAGCCAGTCCCAACAGTGAATTATACCAAATCGTCAAACAACAGACCGAAAAATCAGGTCTGCCGATGCCGCAGGTCTACACAATTCCAACCGATATGCCGAATGCGTTTGCCACCGGCAGAAATCCCAGCCACGCAGCAGTTGCTGCGACAGATGGAATTATGCGACTTTTATCGCGCGATGAACTTGCAGGCGTCATTGGACATGAGCTAGCACACATCAGGCACCGTGATATTCTGATAAGCAGCATCGTTGCCACAATCGCGGGCGCAATCATGATGATTGCGAACATGGCACAATGGGCAGCGTTATTTGGCGGTTTTAGTGGAGATGACGACGAAAATGGCGGTGGAATCATTGGTTGGCTGTTCCTGATTATCGTTGCCCCTATCGCTGCAATGATTATTCAGTTCGCAATCTCCCGTTCCCGTGAATACGCGGCAGATCGTGGTGGCGCAGAAATTTGTGGTGATCCAATGGCATTGGCAAATGCGCTTCGCCGGCTTGAACGCGGTGTTGAAATACATCCGATGCGAGCGAATGCAGCCACTTCACATCTCTTCATTGTTAATCCCTTGCGTGGCGGGATAGCGGGTCTTTTCAGCACCCATCCACCAATGGAAGAACGTATCCGCCGTTTGGAGGAATTAGCGGGTTATCGGCGATAAATTTAAGAGGCTATTTCGTTCAGGAACACCCTCATTTAATGAAGGAGACATCATGGAAACCCAAGCTGTTGAGCACCCATCAACACTGGCAGAATTTCTGGAAGGAGATTATGAATCCTACGAATTCGTGGAAGGGAAATTAATTCCGATAGCAGCAGCCAAGATTATTCATGGAGATGTCGCAGCAGAGATATTGATTTTATTGGGCAATTATGTAAAGGAGCATCAGTTGGGGAAATTATATACAGCAGAAACAGTATTCACAGTGGGAGATAGAGCTAGGAAACCGGACGTTGCATTTGTTGCCTCGGAACACATCCCCAACGACCTATGGCAGAATTTCCCGATTCCCCCCGACTTAGCCATTGAAGTTGTATCAGAAACGGATGCCATGCAGGCTGTGCACGAAAAAGCTTTCGAGTATCTTGATGCTGGCACACAACTCGTTTGGGCAATTGAACCCTTCTCTCAAACGGTGACCGTCTACCGTTCAGCCACGGATATCAGTCTCTTGACAATTGACGACACTTTAACCGGCGATCCTGCGGTTAAAGGATTTCAGTGCCGCGTGGCAGACCTCTTTACGTAGAAAAGAGATGTCAGTTTGACTCGATAGGATAAACCAAGTTGCTAGGGTGTATGAACATTTCGATATCGTCAATTCGGCAAACGATAGCAAGTCGTCAATGGATAGTCAAACAATAATCGTTCTCTATCTGTTTTTTCTTTCAGTGCGGTGTTGCTTTGTCGTACCATTCAAGAATGCGCCATTCATCGTCTCGGAATTCCAGAATGAAAATCATGCGTCCTGATGGGTCGGATGATTCTCCCGAGTCACGTTCAACCAATGTCATTTCGTAATCCAAGTCAACCATAGCAAGCGTCTCATTCAAGAACTCAATATCTCCATGCTGAGAGAGATTTAAATCAATGTTTTCCATGCTATTGAACATTTTCGATGTCCCTTCGCGTTCCTCATAGCTGCCCCGAAATACTATATCATCATCAGGATTATCGGGTGTGCCAAGGTCACTGATATAGAAAAAATCGTCTTCCCATATCGCGGACATATATCGTTCAATACTGTAACTTTCAAGCCCATCTTTCCATTGCTCCCAAATAACGGATTCTATCCGTGATCTCTCCCGATCGTAATCAGTTTGATCTGCCTCTGCCTCCTCCTCTGTATTGAAATCCTCTTGTTTCGTTTCTTCAACAGTGTCTTCCCGTTCAAGGGACAGGGAGAGCCAAGCAGAAAATTCCTTGATTTCATCATCGCTGCTCTGAGCAGTAGGGACCCTCTCTGGGACAGGGGACACCCTTATTTCAGAGGGTTCAATATTTGCTTCTTCTTGTTGGGCGTTTGTTACTGTCCTAGGTGTATGTTCAACAAAACGAGAGGTGGTAATTTGTCGAGTGTATGGCTTGAGGGTTTGTTTTTCCTTCTCTATGTCAGAGGGTTGGACTGTTAACACTTCAAATGCAATGAATCCGACGATGAATCCGAGGGCAAGCATAACAATGATACCGATGATTCTCTTGATGTTCGTTCCGACTTCCATTGTCCTGATACCCCTAAAATTAAATTTATGGAGGTTTGTCTTCTTCCGCAGCAAGCCGTAAAATAACCCGCCATCGTTGTGCTGTTTTAGCTGCTTTACCCGTTTTTAAAACTCCCTATTCTATTTGTTGGTCTTGGCGGTTCAATCCTTCAGACGAGATGTCATTGCGCTGTAGCTTCGCGCCACCGTTCAACCAATCTCTGCCGGTGGGTTGCCGCCCAGATGGAATCAAATTCAATCAGTTTCACGTTATCAGCGGTGATTGCCCCTTCCGCAACTTCGGCTTTGGGATTCAAAGGAGTCCGAAACCACTTCTGCATCAGGTTCTGTGCGCGGATTGAAAGAGCCCAATCCATAAATTGCTTTGCAGCGACCTGATTGGGTCCCCCTTTGACAAGCGCCATCGCACCGATCTCAAATCCTGTCCCCTCCTTCGGAAAACTCAACACAACCGGATACCCTTTCGCAGGTCCTTTCTTGACAATATCGTGCGAAAAAGCAATCCCCACCGCAACTTCACCGAAACCCACCTGCGTCACGCACGCCGACCCAGACCTGTTATAGTGGTGGACATTTCGATCTAACCTCGCAATATAATCGAAACCAGCATCCTCACCCATCATCTGCACAATTGCAGCCAGCAATGTGTTGGCAGTGCCCGATGTATAGGCATAAGCCACGCTGATCTCACCTTTGAGTTCGGGTTTTAGTAGGTCGTACCACGAGGTGGGTGGTGGAATCTCTTTGCGTTCTAGAATCTCTGTGTTGGACGCAAAACCGATTGCACCGAAGTAGAATCCGGTCCAGTAGTGCGCTTCATCGAATGTGCCGGGGGGCGGTTCAAAATCAATACGCGGTGCATAAGGAGCGAGTAACCCTTCGCGTTTAGCAACAATAAACTCTGGCGATGGTCCGCCAAACCAGAGTGCGACCTGTGGATTATTTCGCTCGCTTCTGATTCGTACCAACACCTCACCTGCCGACAGACGCACCCATCGCACCGGAATACCACTCTCTTCCTCAAAGGCGCGGATATAAATCTTTGCTTCATTGGTATCAAGAGCGGTGTAAAGATGGAGCACTTCGCCGTTACCTTCTGCGACAACTGCTTCTGATACTGCTGCATTGGGTTCGCTGGCTGATGTTTCCCAACACGCTAGCAGCCAAAAAGCAAAGATAGTACAGGCGAGAAAAACGCTTAGGGATGCTGGTCGGTGCATAACAACCTTTCATATCAGAGGATATCTAAGCGCACGGTTTCAATACGCCCGCGCAAAAATAGTAATCTCCTCTGCCGGTCTGCCGCACACAATACAAGCCCCACCCCCGCTGGGCTGATCCGAAGGGATGCAGCGTGTCGTCGCTTTGATGTCGTCTTTGACTTTGTCTTCACACGCAACGTCCCCGCACCACCAAGCGCGGGCGAACCCTTGCGTCGCCGCTTCCCGAAACGAATCGTAGTCGGACGGCTCTGATGTATTGGCATCACGGAATTCTGTAGCACGAGCCAATAGGTTATTCTGGATGTCGTTAAGCATATCTGGAACAGCACCAGCTAACCCCGCCAATGGAACGAACGATTTGCCATCTCGTCCCGGTACATCGCGACGGGCAATCACTACCTGATCCTTTGCAATATCTCTGGGCCCAATCTCTATCCGCAGCGGCACGCCCTTCAACTCCCATTCGTTGAACTTCCAGCCGGGAGAGTATTCGTCGCGATTATCCACCTTGAGTCGTACGTTTTGCCCTAGCATGGCTTCGATCTTTTCGATCGCTTCCATGACTGTGCTCCGTTCGGCGTCCTTTCGATAGATCGGCACAATTACCACCTGCGTTGGTGCCAGACGTGGCGGCAAGACCAGCCCTTGGTCGTCGCCGTGCGCCATGATAATCGCGCCAACCATTCGTGTGCTCACACCCCAACTGGTCGTCCAGCAGTATTGCTGCGTCCCATTCGCATCCTGATACTGAATGTCAAAGGCTTTGGCGAAGTTCTGTCCGAGGTTATGCGATGTACCTGACTGCAACGCCCGGCGATCTCCCATCATGGCTTCAATACTGTAGGAAGCGTCCGCGCCGGGAAACTTCTCACTATCGCTCTTACGGCCGGGAATCACCGGAATGGCAGCATCGTTCACAGCGAAATCGGTGTACACATCTAACATCCGCAACGTTTCTTCCTGTGCTTCCTCCGCGGTGGCATGAGCGGTGTGTCCCTCCTGCCAGAGAAACTCCATCGTGCGGAGAAACAAGCGGGTGCGTAATTCCCAACGCACAACGTTTGCCCATTGGTTAATCAGCACCGGCAGATCTCGGTAGGACTGAATCCACTGGCTGTACATATATCCGATGACCGTTTCTGAGGTAGGACGTACCACCAATGGATCTTCTAATTTTTTGCCCCCGCCGTGTGTAACAACTGCTAATTCTGGCGCGAAACCTTCGACATGCTGCGCTTCCTTCTCGATGAAACTCATCGGTACAAAGAGCGGGAAATACGCGTTTTCGTGTCCCGTTTCCTTGAAGCGGCGATCCAGCCCTACCTTGACATTCTCCCAAAGTTCGTAGCCGTAGGGGCGAATGACCATACATCCACGCACCGGGGCGTAATCCGCCAATTCTGCCTCCCGAATAACCTCGGTGTACCACTCTGAATAGTCCTCACTGCGAGGTGTGATTTTGTCTCTCATTTCCGGATTTGCTCCTCTTTAATTGATGGAATATCATTCCCTATTTGACACAGATTGTTGAGGTTACTCCTCTCTCATATTTTTTCTGTGTGGATTTTTGAGGCTTCTAGTTCCCTGAAAGGACTCTGAAATTGAAAACCGGTTCTGCGCGTCTCACGAAAATGCTCTAACCTTCTAATTGTAATTTCAGCGAATAGTGGGTCAACATCAGATGTATAGCACACGCGCCCCAATCTTTCGCAGGCGATTAACGTTGTTCCTGAATGCGAAAAGAAGTCCACAACCAAATCGCCTTCACGGCTGCAAGCTGCAATAATCCGTTCAACCGCCTTCAGCGGTTTTTGGGCATAAGCACCGGGCACGTTCTCCTCCATCCGATAAAAGACCTGTTGAATGTCAACCCACACATTGCCGGGCCTGATATTATCAGATCGACTCCGCTCCAAATTCTCCACTCGTTTCCCATCTATCGTTTTATAATAGCCGCGCAAAATTTTAGGTATATCAGTGTAAACAACGGCGAACTCAGGATTGCCCTTTGTATAGTAGAGCAACTCCTGTCTCACCGCCATCCAATTTTTCTGAGTGCCGTACCCCCGCTGATTCCGCATCGTAATGAAACTTCTCGCCTCTAAATCCGCAAATTCTCTCATCATGACCATGAAATCGGGCAGAGGTTGGAAATTGTCTTTCTGATCTGCGCCCAGCCATGCGTAGAAATGAGAGTCTTCATCTAATATCTCAATTGTGTTTGCTGCCCAATTCCTAGAAAATTCCACATATTTAGCCAAATTGAGCTTACTCAAATTCTGGGTAGTTTTATTTCCGGCACTCACATTGTAAGGTGGGTCGTTCACCGCTACTTTTGCCTTGTTGTCCCCTATTATTTTCGATATCGCATCAAAACAGGTTGCATCCAACACGCCGACCTTATGCCCTCGCACGGGATCTTCCCAAACATCTCCGGGTTTGAGCCTGCAATAGGCTAATAGATCCTTCCGAATTTCGGTATCAGCATCCAGTCTTGGCAAAGGTTCGGTTGCCATGTCTCTCCATTATTGGTGTGTGATTGAGTTGTACGCTAACTACATCGGCTCTGTGACGGTTCCCATGAACAGTATCGTCTCCGTTTCAGCATCATAAATGGCGAAGAAGAAGGGACGGTCTACTCGGAAGGCTGGTGGTAAAGACTTAACTCCCACGACAGCAGTGACAGCAGCCGCCTCCGTTCCCTCTTCGTTTACTTCCACGAAGGTTTTATGCGTTACTTCACTGATAAAAAGGCTTAGTCCCATACCGCTAAAATCGGCACCGCCACCGAAAGCAATTCCCATCCCTAGTGCTTCGAGTGTGTCGTTAAGTCTTACTTCATATTCCAGTTTGAAACGGGGAAGCATCATTTCATGCCGCCTATCCTGAAACTGCGATATCCAACCCTCCCAATTGTCCGCGTTAAGATTTCTCAAAAATTTATTGAGACTGGAATCGCGGCTAGGTAGGAAAATATACATACCCAACCGCCCATCGCCGTACGGTAAACTCGTTGCTTCAAAATTTTCACCGCGGAAGTATGGATACGCCCCCTCTCGACGCATCATCTGTACCTGCTTTTCACTCCCATTCGGCAGCTGAAAAGTGCCCTGCCGCGTCCTAGACGGATTAAACTCCTCCTGCCAGTTACCCTTGAAATATATGGCGTTAATCAGAAAGAGCAATGTCTGCGGATTAATCCTATCGACGATTTTCTCAATCTTGCCATTCGTGTTTGTGTTAACCCAGTCGTTGATAGTTGCTATCGCTTGCGGTGAGCTAAAATCAAGCGAGGCAATCTCTGCCCCAAAAAACGCCCGATTTCGCTCTAAAAAATCGGGGTTGAATTCAACCCCCTGACGTGACCAAATCGAATTTGCAATCGAGATTTCAACTTTTGGATCAGGGTCTTCAAGACTGTCTCGTAATGCTTTGTTGGATTGGTTAATTGTTGATAGGTCTAGCGCATCTATCTCTAGCACTTCCGCCATAACCCGTTCTGTCTCTCCAACGGCACCGTTATAGGTCATGGTCAGCGCAATTGAGATACTTAACGGAGAGATGAAGATATTTCCTCCGGGTTCTCGTTCCTGGAGATCTTCAAGCAGCTTGAACCCAAATCTTGTGTTAGCCGATGCAACACTTGAAACGTCCGAATCCTCACTGGTTTCTAGGGCATCACCGATAATATCCCTTACAAAATCAATATCGAAACATCCCAACAGACACGACAAAACTATGCCTATACATCCGATAAAAATTAAATGGTTTCGATGTCCGCTCATATCACTTTTCAACGTGCAATTAAATTGTCTGTTAACTACATTGGTTCCGTGACAGTTCCCATGAACAGTATAGTCTGTGTTTCGGCATCATAAATGGCGAAAAAGAAGGGACGATCTACCCGGAAATCTGGTGGGACAGACGCCGCCAATTGAACAGCAGTGACAGCAGCCGCCTCCGTTCCCTCTTCGTTGACTTCCACGAAGGTTTTATGCCTCACCTCACTGATAAAAAGGCTGGGACCCATACCGCTAAAATCGGCACCGCCACCGAAAGCAATTCCCATCCCGAGCGCTTCGAGTGTGTCGTTAAGTCTTACTTCATATTCCAGTTTGAAACGGGGAAGCATCATTTCATGCCGCCTATCCTGAAACTGCGATATCCAACCCATCCAATTTTCCGTGTTTAGATTGCCCAAAAATTTATTGAGGTTAGAATCCCGGTTGGGCAGGAAGATATACATACTCACTCGCCCATCGCCATACGGTAAGCTGGTTGCTTCAAAATTCTCACCGCGGAAGTATGGTTACTCCCCCTCTCGACGCATCATCTCTACCCGTTTCTCGCTTCCATCTGATAGATGAAAAGTACCCGGTCGCGTCATTGACTTATCGAACTCATCCTGCCAGTTACCCTTAAAGTAGATAGCGTTAATCAAGAACAGCATTGTTAGTGGATCAATCCTGTCAACAATTTTTTTTATCTTGCCATTCGTGTTTGTGTCAACCCATTCGTTGATAGTTGCTATCGCTTGCGGCGAGTTAAAGTCGAGCGAGGCAATCTCTGCCCCAAAAAACACCCGATTTCGCTCTAAAAATTTGGGGTTGAATTCAACCCCCTGACGTGACCAAATCGAATTTGCAATCGAGATTGCAACTTTTGGATCAGGGGCTTCAAGGCTGTTTCGTAACGCTTTATTGGAATTGTTAATCGTGGATAGATCTAACGCATCTATCTCTAGCACTTCCGCTATGGAGCGTTCTGTCTCTCCGACCGCACCGTTATAGGTCATAGTCAACGCAATTGAAATACTTAGCGGCGAGATAAAGATATTCTCACTGGGTGCTCGTGCTTGGAGATCTTGGAGCAGCTTGAACCCAAATCTTGTGTTAGCCGACGCAACTCTTGAAACGTCCGGCTCCTCAGTGGCTGCGAATACATCGCGAACGATATTCTTTGTAAAATCAATGTCGAAACAGCCGGATAGACATAACAAAACTATACTTATAGATCCAATAAGGATTAGGTGATTTCGCTGTTTGTTCATTTCACTTTTCACTCCTGTCTGTCAATGCTTCAATCCCGGGTAACTGTTTTCCTTCAAGAAATTCCAACGATGCACCGCCGCCGGTGGAGATATGTGTTATCCGATCTGCAACGCCTGCCTGATGCACCGCGGTAACACAGTCTCCCCCTCCAACGATGCTAACCGCTTCCGATTCAGCAACTCGCCTCGCAATCTCAAGGGTGCCTTTCGCAAAGCGTTCAAATTCGTACACACCCAACGGACCATTCCAGATGATTGTTTTCGCTGTGTCGACAATTTCAGCAAATTTTGCAACAGTTTCAATGCCAATATCGAAGCCGCTCCAACCGTCGAGGATCTCTTGACTGGAGAGGACTTGAGATTCAGTATTCGGATCAAACTTCCTACCGATGACATGGTCTTGCGGGAGATGGAGGGTCAAATTCCGATCCGACGCTTTTTGCAGGAGCGCATCAGCTAAATCAAGTTTATCAAGTTCCACAATCGAATTCCCAACTGATAAGCCGTTCGCTTTGAGGAAGGTATACGCCATGCCACCGCCAAGGATTAGCTGATCAACCTTGTCGAGGAGATTTTCAATCACGCCGATTTTGTCCGAAATCTTTGCACCACCAAGAATCGCAACAAAGGGACGCTCCGGATCGTGAAGCACTTTGCTGAGGTACTCAATTTCCCTTTCCATCAGTAATCCCGCGGCACACTGATCGAAATAGTGCGTTACCCCTTCGGTTGAAGCATGTGCACGATGTGCTGCACCAAAAGCGTCGTTGATATAAAGATCTGCAAGGGATGCAAGTGTTTGGGCAAAGCCCGAATCATTTTTCGTCTCTTCTTCATAGAAGCGGATATTTTCGAGCAGCAGCACATCGCCCGCGCGGAGTTCGGAAACAATCGCTTCAACCTCTACCCCAATGCAATCAACTATATGCTTGACCCGTTGACCCAGCAGCTTGCTGAGTGCTACCGCGAGCGGCTCTGTGGAAAAATTTGGATCGAAGCCTTTGGGACGTCCGAGATGCGTGACCAAGATAATTTTTGCGCCGCCCCGGATAAGCTCTAAAATTGTCGGCAGGGCTGCACGGATGCGTGTATTGTCAGCGATTCTTTTTCCATCCATTGGCACATTGAAATCAACGCGCACTAAGACCCGCTTGCCATTGACATCTAAATCGTGTAGTCCGAGTTTATTTGTCATACATCCTTCTATCAAAAACTGATGGGTTCACTATGCCACCGCTTGCACCGCTTTCTGCGCCGCCTCCGAAAGCCCATCAGCAGCGATCAAATTCAAACCAGAATCGGCGAGAATCTGCTTCCCCAACTCCACATTCGTCCCTTCCAAGCGCACAACCAACGGAACGGTCAAATCCATCTGCTTGACTGCCTCAATAATCCCATTCGCGATCACATCGCACTGCATGATACCGCCGAAAATGTTGACGAGGACCGCCTGCACTTTTTCGTCTGCGAGGATGAGACGGAAAGCGTGCGTAACGGTTTCTGTCGTCGCTCCCCCACCAACATCAAGGAAATTTGCGGGTTCGCCGCCGTGGAGTTGGATGAGATCCATCGTCGCCATCGCAAGCCCCGCTCCATTGACCATACATCCAATATTTCCGTCAAGACTGATATAGCTCAAGCCCGATTCCCCCGCTTCGATCTCACGGGCATCCTCCTCGTGCGGATCTCGCATTGCGCTAATTGCTTCATGCTGCCAGAGCGCGTTATCATCGAAGTTGAGTTTGGCATCAAGGGCAACGATATCCTGCCCATCATCGGTTTTCGTGATAGCGAGTGGGTTAATCTCGGCGAGCGAGCAGTCAGACGCTACAAAGGCATTGTACAAGCCGATCATCAAATCAGCAGCCTTGTTGACCAATTCGCGCGGGATATTCAAGTCGTAGGCGAGTTTCCGCGCCTGAAAGGGAGGTAAGCCAATCGCCGGGTCAATGGTTTGCTTGAGAATCTTTTCGGGACGGGTCGCGGCGACCTCTTCGATATCCACGCCGCCCTCTTCGCTTCCCATCATGACAAGTCGAGAGTCAGTACGATCAATCACCATACCGAGATAAAGCTCTCTCTCAATATCACTAGCTTCAGCAACCAACACCTTGCGGACTAGCTTTCCTTCAGGTCCCGTCTGAGGTGTTACCAGTTGCATACCGAGAATCGCGTCAGCATGTTGCTTAACCTCTTCGAGGCTTTTTGCCAGTTTAACGCCACCACCTTTGCCCCGTCCGCCCGCGTGGATCTGCGCCTTGACGATATACAGCGGACAATCCAGTTCGCGAGCAATCGCTTCAGCTTCATCGGCGGTTGATGCTACCTCACCGCGTTGAACGTTGACTCCATGTGCTTCTAGAATCTGTTTTGCTTGGTATTCGTGTACGTTCACTTATCTTCTCCGAGGTAATAGTTATAAATTCTAAAAAACGTGGTTTTTACGCATCGCGCCTTAAATGCGATACATGCTTGCCCTGCTGGGGTTCAAAATCTTTCGCATGTTCACCGATATAGTGACAGATAAAACTCCGTCGCCAGCGATCGTGTGTTTCGTTCACGTAAGAACCGTGGATCGTTTTACCATCGAAAAACAGTGCATCCCCCGGCTCCATGTCAACATAAAACTCTTCAACACCCTCCGGCATCACCGACTGTACATCGGTGAACGAAATTGCCGTATTTGCAGCCTCTACCTGCAAAAGTCCACGTTTATGTGAACCGGGGACCACTACCATCTGCCCAACAGATTTGTCCGATTTGTCCAACGCCACCCAGACACCAATCAACGGTTCAATGGTGATGTACTGCTCATCCTGATGGAGTGCCTGCCCTCTGCCTCCCGGCGGCTTAAAATACAGCATCGTCTGCCGAAGTACAGGCTTATCGTCTATCAGCTGTTCGACAAGTTCCAGCATCATCTCCTGCATTGCCCATTCCCCGGTCAACGCATCCCAATTGTGCATGTTAATCATTCGAGGATACTGATGATTCGGATCCTCCGGGTGGTCTGTTGTACCCCCACTATCTCCTGATTTTGGTCCCTCTGCACGTCGTTCCATATAGTGCTGAGTCATCTGCTGTGCTGTTGCCGTATCAAAAAGCCCCGGCACTATGAGAAAGCCAGTCTCTTTGTACTGATGAATCTGTGTATCACTTAAACGCATTATTTTGTCTCCTTATTTCGCGTATTACGCTTCACGTTTTACACTGTAAACAACGGCTCCAGATACGCCATTGACTCTTCCACAACCCGTTGGACTTCAGCAAACGGCGTATCCGTCCCACCATGTGTGCCAACAATCTCCAACGTTACATAAGGCACATGATCAATTGTGTTCATGACAGCGACAAGCGCAGGCAGGTCGATACTGCCTTTGCCGGGGGTTTGTGTCTCAACAGGACCTATCGGTCCCTCACGACTCTCGCGGTTGTCACGGATACGCAGCGTTGCAATGTAATCTTTCAGTTGCTGGAGCGATCCCACCGGATCTTCGGCAGCTGCCGTCCGCCAAATGTGGCTCGCATCGAAATTAATCCCCACCCACTCACGGTCAACCTCTCGCATAAAGCGTAACGCCGTTTCGGTTGAATATACCGCATTGTTGACATGAGGTTTCAGACTTAGCTTAATGCCAGCCTGCGAAGTGCGGACAGCCGTCACGTTAACCAACTCGACTACCTGTTTGAAACTTTCTTCATTATCGGACTTCCCACCTGCACCTTCGGCGATTGCGGGGGCACCAATCTGTTGTGCCGCTTCTATCACCGCATCAAATGCAGGACTATCCATCCCAATCCCGCCGGTTCCTGCGACTGATTCTATTGCCAAACCGTATGAAGCAACTTGCGTTTTGATCTCCTCGTAGTATGAAGCCGTTTTGCCAATTTCCAGATGGGGTGCCATTCCGGGACGAGCACAAAGTTCAATTGCCTTATACCCGGCTTTCGCAATGCCTTCGAGTGCTTGTTCTAAACGAAACCCTCCGTATAAAATTGTGCTGCATCCCAGATCTTTCATACACGCTTCCTCAAGTCAGATGTGTTATTCGGATCGAAAATATGTTATACTTTACCTTAACTTTGCCAGATGGGTCAAGTGAAAATACCCGACGGAACAATAAATTTCCGATTGACAAGTTCGATGAGAGATGGTATCTTGAACCTGAGAACTTACAAATCTTTTAATTGACGAAGATAGCACAGAGCAACCGCTACTGGTCAGTCTATCATAAGAATCCCAAGCCTTCAGGTTTGGGAGCAGTCAAAATTTACCAATTAATATCAATGGAGGTCAATATCAATGAGAATGCATATTGGCGGCGAATGGGTTGACAAGTCGCAGAAAATTGAAGTCCTGAACCCTTATGACGGTTCTGTTGTTGACACCATTCCCAGTGGCGATCACGACGATGTTGAAACCGCCCTCAAAACCGCCGAACGCGGTGCCGAGATCATGGCGAAAATGACCGGCTATGAGCGGTATGAGATTATTCATAAGGTTTCCGAAATGATGGCAGAGCGTACTGAAGAGCTCGCTCGAATCATTACGTTGGAGGAAGGGAAAATCCTCGCCGAGGCAACGATGGAAGCTGGCCGTGCAGCCGAAATTATCGCACTCTCTGCGGAGGAAGCCAAGCGGCTTTACGGAGAAGTTATCCCGCTTGAAGGTGGACCCGGCGTTAAGGGGAAGTTAGGTTTCACGGTACGAGTTCCTTGTGGTATCGTTGTTGGGATTAGTCCGTTTAACTTCCCGCTGCACCTCGTTTGTCACAAAGTGGGTCCCGCACTCGCGGCAGGAAACGCAATCATCGTTAAACCCGCCACGGACACACCGCTGTCAGCACTGAAACTGGTTGAGCTCTTCCTTGAAGCGGGCACGCCGCCTGAAGCCATCCAATGCTTGACCGGATCGGGAAGCGTAATTGGCGATGGTCTCTGTGCGGATCGGCGCGTCCGGAAAATTACCTTCACTGGCAGTCGTGATATTGGAGAGCACATCTGCCACACCGCTGGACTCAAGCGTGTAACAATGGAACTCGGCTCAAACTCCCCACTGATTGTTATGCCGGACGCAGATCCGGAGAAAGTCGCAGCAGCTGCGGCAGCCTCCGGTTATTCTAATGCAGGACAGGTCTGTATCTCGACACAGCGAGTCATCGCCCACGAAGGCATCTACGGCGATTTTCTCGATGCTTTCAAGTCAACCGTTGAAGGTATCTCAACAGGAAATCCCCTTGACGCACCAACCAAGATGGGACCGATGATTCGTGAAGATGACGCCATCCGCGTAAGTGAATGGGTCGATGAAGCGGTCAGCAGCGGTGCTGAACTCCTCACCGGCGGTGAAAGAAATGGGCAGATCTACGCTCCGACCCTCGTCGCCAATGTCGAGCCAGAGATGAAAATCTCATACGATGAAATTTTCGGGCCAGTTGTCGGTGTGACGAAGGTGTCAAACATTGACGACGCCATTGCCCTTGCCAATGACACCAACTACGGGTTGAGTGCGGCAATCTTCACCGAAAACATCGATTGGGCAATGCGATTCGTGCGTGAAGTCGACTCCGGTAACCTGATGGTAAATTGGGGAACGCAGTGGCGGGCAGACCTCATGCCCTATGGCGGCTTGAAAGAGAGCGGCATGGGCAAAGAAGGACCGAAGTACGCTGTACAGGAGATGACTGAGACGAAGATGGCAATCTTCCATCTGAGCGAGTAAGGCGTGAAAAGCAAAACGTGAAACGTAAGAATCTATTACGTTTCACGTTTTGCTTTATTGGGATGAAAAATAAAATGCCCTCCGAATATCAATACAACATTCTGGCTCTTGATATTGAAACAATGCCTCAAGAGACACTAGCCTTTCCTTTGCGGAGAGAACTTGCATGGGGGAACCCAAGCCCGCCGAAATTGTACAACAGGACATAAAAGAGCGTCATGTCACGGTTGGAAGTGAGCATCCATGGACAGGTCGTGGAACAGAGCCTCAGTGGAGCAATCCTCAATCGGCAAAAGCCTATGACCATATTGAGCGTTATCATGGTCCAAAGAAGAAACCGGGAGACCTACTGGGACGAGCAGCTAGCACTGGTAACCCTCAAGGGCAGTGGCTGAAGGAACAGGACTGGGTAATCGCTGAACAGTTGATACCAAAGCATTCTGGAAGTTATGTGATAAATTTCAAACGTCCCATTGGTCGGGTGTATTACCCTGATGGTACTATAATTGATGATGTGACTCACGCATTCGTTCAGAGGAGATCTGACGGAACGATTAATTCAGCTTACCCTGTGAGCGACGATTTTGTGATAACATGAGGACTGATATAATGACTGATATTAAGAAGTTCAAAATTCAATTAGAAAAACCTTGGGTATGGGAGGGGCTTACACCCCCCAAAGATACACTCGGAGAACTCTCTGATTTTGAGCGGAGATTACGGCGTTTATGCTTTGAATGCAACCATCGCGTGTTAATAGAAATTGGAGATGAAAAGTTTGATGTCTTTTTAGATCCAGATATAATCCTTATTTTGGAGGACCTCCCTCAACAAATCTCAGAACTCTCACTTGGAAAGAAGATTCAGATAGAATTCCCTGAAAGTTGTCGTGAGATCTCATTTATGCCCGCCGGTGGTGAGATCCACTGCACTTCGAGTCAGTTTGGACAAATGGTTCAGTATGAGCACTTTTTACTTGAGCGAACTCAAGTGTTAAGAGTGTTAGGGTGTTTCTTAGATGAAGTCGTTTGTCTGGCTCTGGATGGAGGTTACATCACCCCAGAGCAGGGACATCAGTTCCTTGCGGAGATACCGACTAACATGTATTTGTGCGGGTTGAAGCATGAGAAGGTCAATAGATCCAAGTGCTCTCAATAGGGCTATTTAGTTTTCCGTTTTAGCTCCTGCTCCACTGTGCCTTCATTGCGCGTGCTATCTCCACCCGGTAGGCGGGGCATCCCCGGTCACCTCCCGATCCGATCGTCCCGAGAATCGGGATCGTGAAACGGAAGGCTCCTCCT
Source organism: Candidatus Poribacteria bacterium (assembly GCA_965222435.1). Classification (GTDB taxonomy): domain Bacteria; phylum Poribacteria; class WGA-4E; order WGA-4E; family PCPOR2b; genus PCPOR2b. The sequence goes on from OZ244950.1 coordinate 5,040,672, forward strand.
TGACCGGCATTCTTCTTTATAAGCGGCAATCGATTTCTCGTACTAAACCACGGTTCAACCCCCGCGTTTTTCCTCGTTCCTTCACAAGAAATCAGATAGAATTCCTCGGATGAATAGCAACCTTGACAATCTTCGCCAAACAATCGAAACAGTTCTGTGTTGCAACCTCTCTGAAGCAATCGGCATTTCAGATAAGGCGGAAGCTGAGAAACTGATTCGGCGATTCCTCCACGCTGTCTCCGATCGAATCGGGGGGCAATCGGATCCGTCAGCGCATCTTTCCCGCCAGATCGACCCGCAATGGATTATCCTAGCTGCCGGCAAAGGGACCCGCATTGATCCATCCAGTCGTCTGAATAAAAACTTAGACCTGTGGTTCGGCGAGCAGAATACACTGCAATTGTCCCGAAGCTACCTACCGGGTACCCGCCCGCACATCATCGTTGTCAATCCCCAAATGGCGGCGCGTGTGGCGAAAACAGACATCCCGCCAAGTGGTGTTATCCCTTCTACAGCACTCAATTCAGAAGAAACCGATCGACTGTTCGGACCAAACGTCACCCTATGTGTACAACCTGAGCACCCTTACGGCACAGGTGCCGCGCTACGAGTCGCATTGCCAGCGGTTGCCGAGTCCGATGCAGAATGTATCGGTGTTGCCTTCGGTGATGAACCGTTCCTGAATCAAGCCATCTTCGTAGGAACGCTCCTTTCACACTTTACCGTCGGTGCAGATGTTACCCTGTGTGGTAAAATTCCAAATACTGTTGTCGACAAAGGGGGATTGTTCTTTGACAGTGAGGGAAAATTCATCCGCACTAAAGAATGGTACGACATGACCGACACGGAAAAAGATACGATGTGGCGTCGGCTAGAGGACGGGGAAGCCTACACCAACACCGGCATCACCTTAATCCACCGCGATGCAGCAATCGATCGAATGGACCGCCTGCAACCCCACGGCGACAAGTCCGAACTCCATCATGTCGATCTCATCCGCCACTGCTACGAAGACGGCTTGAGAACCAACGCTTATATCCATCGCGGCGAAATTATCTCCGGTGTCAATCGTTGGTCAAACGTCCTCACCGGCGAGGAACACCTATTTGCAGATGCCAAGAAAAAACTGATTCAGAAGGGGGTTCGAGTCGATCCAGCGGCACAAATCACGCTGGCGAATGACAATATCGAAATCGGTCACGGCTGCTACCTTCTAGGACGCGTCCATCTCGGCGATGGGGTGGAGGTTGGGAACTACTGCCGCCTCGAAAACACCGTGTTGCTAGGCAACACAACCGTCGGTGACTGCGTTGGTTTGAAAGGTGTGACCGCAAAGGACACAACGTTTGAATCAAACCCGCTTTCGACCGAAATCGCCGCACCAATTACTGGCTTGGATGTCGGAAGCTATATCGAAAATAGCCAATTTGACTGTGTGAAAGTCGGGAGGGCGATAAACCTCAAATCCGTTGCTGCAAGGGCAATAGTGCTTCCAACAGGGCTTTCCATGAGTGACAAGCAGTTGGGCGTACCCAGCCGATCTGCCAATCACCCAGCCCGCAATACACAATCCGTTTCAAGCCAGATTTCTCAAACACTTCTAGATCAATTGGCCTTACCCGACTATAAACCCGGTGTATTCAACTTCAATGACAAGCGTGGATTGCCAGACTGGGAGAACCTCCGCCGGCATGTCAGCTCGCATTCAGAACGTGAATTGATTGAACGTGCCACCCGCAACCCGATATTGCGTCAAGCTGCAATAAACGCTGTTGGAGAACTACTAGAGTTACGGCAAACTAACGGTGCACATGTCATTGATGATCTGACGCCCGAAGAACTTTGGGGAAGTATCTTCAAGGTTGTCACACTCTGCACAGGAAACCCCGATCCATATCGCAGGGACAAGCTCAATGCTAGGCAAACAGCATTTAAGCTACTTGTCCAATTTTCCGACTGCGATTGGCTGGAACGACTAAAGTTGGTTATCGCTGCTAACATAATTGATTACAGCAGTGCAAGGGTTGTGGCGAAACTCAGGGAGAACCCAGATTACTTCAATCTTGTATTGCAGGAGGCGATTCATGCCTCCTTGGCAATTGATTGCTTTGACCTGTTTCAATCAACAGTTATCGAAAGTGAGCCGAAGCGGATTCTCTGGCTAATCGATAACGATGGTGAGTCAGTCTTTGATCTATGGCTTATAGAATCCCTCGCCGAGCGCGGACACCAGATTACGGTCGTTGGCAAAGCAGAACCCGCAACTAACGATGCGACACTCGATGATCTACGGGACCTTACTACACATCCACATTTCCAAAAACTTCGAGAGCAAATCGCTGTTGGCGATGTGGGTTTAATTTCGTCAGGCTCGAACACCGTCGGAACCAATCTCTACCAAGGGACAGGAGAATTTGCGAATGCGCTCCTCGATGCAGATCTCGTCATTTCAAAGGGACAAGGGAATCTCTTTACAACGTTGGGGCTAAAAAAGGACACCTTCTATCTGCTGCTCTCCAAAGGAGTAACGGCGGAACATTTGACCGGAATTGTCCCGGATCAAAATCAGGTAATTGACGGGTTGATTTTGGCGTATCTGCCCAGCGGAACACGGCTAGATCGCACGCTCAAGGAATTTTGTACGAAAAATGATTGAAAGATCCCAATCTTTCAAAGCCTAGCATGACGCAAGTTGCTAGGGCGTGTTGACATTTGTGAAACTGTCTGTAATCGTAGGGGCGAGGTTCCCTCGCCCATTGACCAGCGGGGGTTGGAACCCCCAAACCATACAGGTTGAATTGATTGTAGATTGTAGGTCTATATTCATATCTGGACTAAAACGTCGATTTTGGAAAATCGACCTACAGCAGCCCGAAATCGTTTCTGACGTGTGAACAAAGGGTTGGGAGACCCAACCCCTACGAAGGATCATGCGTCTGTGCGTCTCCCTTGATCGTCTAGTTACGATGAAATGTCAACAGAACCTAGCCATTGAAAATCCATCAGAGTATCATTAAAGTTGACGCTCATGTAAAGAATGAGTGCAATAGAAGCCGCAGGCACTCGCCTCTCAATTTATCAAAGGGTTACTCTCCCCCCGCTTGCGGGGGGATTAAGGGGGGTACGAAGGCAGCACCTCACCTTATGCTTTGCACTTTCTTTTGACATGAGCCAAAGTTGATATATGCAACTCTTCGCTCCAGAGGAGCGATATATCTATAGTATTCTAAGGCGTCCAATCCCCGCGCTCCAGAGGAGTGCAATGTGCCTAAAAGCATATCTAACTCCCATCGGAGCGATAGGTGGCAACTGGCGTTAGTATACTTATGTAAAACCTTAGAAAAAAATATAGATAAAATATTTTTGCTTGAACAGGTTTGATCTGTTATGACAAGAAAAGGAAGAGTAAAAATGTTATCCGTCCGTCTTGCGCCGGGGATTATGGAACGCTTGGAACTATTAGCGCATAAAACAAGGCGGACAAAGAGTTTTCGCTCATGTAAAGAATGAGTGTAATAGAAGCCGCGGGCACTCGCCTCCCAATTTATCAAGGGGTTACTCTCCCCCCGCTTGCGGGGGGATTAAGGGGGGTACGAAGGCAGCACTTCACCTCATGCTTTGCACTTTCTTTTGACATGAGCCAGAGTTTTTATGTGCGTGAAGCCATCCTCCGATATCTTGAGGATATGGAGGATACCTTTATTGCGATTGAAAGGCTTGAAACACCGTCAAAGCGATGGACTTTAGTAGAGTTGGAGAACGAGTAGGAGTAATGGCGAAACAGCATCACCCGTTTTTGATTGACAACATCATATTTTTGTTTATAATAAAGGAACTTTACAAACATTTCAAAACTTCTGTCAGCGTATCTGCTTGATTGCAAATTTCTAAGGAGAATTTTATGGCAGCCAAGATATTTCCACCAGAAAATACAAATTATCCAATCTCCAATGCACATATAAGCAGCATGGAGCAATATCAAAAGATGTACGATGAATCAGTGGCAGATCCAGAGAGCTTCTGGTCAAATGTCGCTGAACGCATTACGTGGTATAAGAAGTGGGACACCGTCCGAGAATATGACTTTGTGAACGCCAACATCAAATGGTTTGATGGCGGAAAGCTGAACGCCTGCTATAATTGTCTCGACCGACATGTAGAAGCAGGACACGGTGATGCAACCGCAATCATCTGGGAAGGTAACAGTCCCGACGAGGATAAGACCTTCACGTACAGCGAGTTGTTGACGCAGGTCAAACGCTTTGCCAACGTCCTCAAGGCGCAAGGTGTCCGTAAGGGCGACCGCGTCTGTATCTATCTGCAGATGGTCCCAGAGTTGACAATCGCCATGTTAGCATGTGCGCGTATCGGTGCCGTCCACTCCGTTGTATTCGGTGCATTTTCAGCCGACTCTCTGCGCGACCGGATCAATGACTCCGAGTGCAAGTTGCTAATTACTCAGGATACTGCATTCCGTGGAGACCGCAGCGGCATTCCGATGAAAGCCAACGGCGACGCAGCGGTGGCAGAATGCCCCTCGATTACAGGCGTTATCGTTGTCCGTCGCACCGGCGACCCTGTTGATTTTGATTCGTCACGCGACGTATGGTGGCACGAAGCGATGGCATCCGCCGACGGTGAGTGCCCGCCTGAAGAGATGGACGCCGAAGATCCACTGTTTATTCTTTATACTTCCGGTTCAACAGGTCAGCCAAAAGGTGTACTTCACACAACCGGCGGCTATCTCGTCTATACATCCTTCACCCACGAGATGGTTTTCGACTATCACGAAGGCGATATTTACTTCTGTGCCGCTGACATCGGTTGGATCACCGGACACTCTTATATTGTGTACGGTCCCCTCTCAAACCGCGCGATTACCCTCATGTTTGAAAGTATCCCAACATATCCTGATTTCGGGCGTTACTGGCAGGTGATAGATAAACACCAAGTCAATATCTTCTACACCGCGCCAACCGCCTTACGCGCCTTGATGAAGGAAGGAAATGACTGGGTTACGCAACATCGCCGATCCACCCTGAGACTGCTCGGTACCGTCGGTGAACCGATCAAAGAGCCTGAATGGCTCTGGTATTACAACATCGTTGGAGATGGACGATGCCCAATTGTCGATACGTGGTGGCAAACAGAGACCGGCGGAATTTTGATGACGCCGCTACCGGGAGCGACACCGCTTAAACCTGGCTCCGCAACGCTCCCCTTCTTTGGAATAGAGCCTGTCATTCTAGATGAAGAAGGAAAAGAGGTGGAGGGCAATCCAGCACGCGGATACCTATGTATCAAGACCGCTTGGCCCGGCGTAATGCGAACCGTCTACGGGGACCACGAACGCTTCCGCGAAACCTATTTCGATCGGTTCCCCGGCTACTACATGACCGGCGATGGCGCGTTGCGTGACGAAGACGGTTATTACTGGATCACCGGGCGCGTTGACGATGTGCTGAATATCTCCGGACACCGCTTGGGGACAGCCGAAGTCGAAGGTGCTATCGGGCAGCACGAAACGGTCGCTGAAGCAGCCGTTGTCGGCTACCCACACGAGATTAAGGGACAGGGTATCTACGCCTACGTCACACTAATGAGCGGCGTATCTCCTTCGGATGACATTGAGACCGGCATCAAGGGTGTGGTACGTCAGCATATCGGACCCCATGCGACGCCGGACAAGATTCAGTTTTCACCCGCACTCCCCAAAACCCGCTCCGGCAAAATTATGCGGCGCATCCTTCGGAAAATCGCTGAAGGAGAACTTGACGATCTCGGAGATACCTCGACACTTGCCGAGCCAGCAGTTGTCGATTCGCTCGTCGAAGGACGGAAGTAGCAAGAAACGTTATTGATTGAGGAGGAACACGATTTGGTATCCGCACAGAAGATTGTCGACGAGTTGAAAAAATGGAACGTGAGCCATGTAATCGGCCTGCCCGACAACGGAACAGCGCAAATCTTCAAACGACTCCACGAAGATCCCGAAATTGATGTTATCACCGTCAGTCGTGAAGGCGAAGCATTCGCCATCGCATCAGGGCTATACGTTGGTGGAAAACACCCCGTAATCATCATCCAGAATACCGGTTTTCTGGAATCTGGAGATGCTATCCGAGGCACAGTTTTTAATATGGAAATCCCCGTGGTATCGCTAATCGGCTATCGCGGCTATCACACAATGCAGCCCGATGCCCCTCGCTTAGACACCGCTGCGACCTTCCTTGAACCGACACTCAAAGCGTGGGGGTTGCCATACAACACCATTGAAACTGATGATGATATTCCCTATATCAGCGAGGCGTTCAAAAAGGCTCAGGAGACATCAATGCCAACGGCTGTTCTTATTGTTGGTATCTCCACATAGAGATTAAGAGTGGCTCGCCTGTGTTATATCACCAATAGGTATGTGTGTGATAGAGAAAAAACTTCCAATGATTACCGGATCAGTTAGGTATTGATACATTGTTATTACCCCATAAATGTCAGTACTAGTGTAGCACTTTTGCAACGGTAGTGTGGCACAGTTCCAACAATCTCTCTATGAGTAGACGCTTCTTCTGAAATCACGGCGCATATCGAAATCAGATGCAAAGTCGCCCGGAGAAAGCGTTTTTCGACAAAATCAGTGTTTTGCGCCATTTTTCAGGTGAGTCGGTATAACGGTGGTATCTAAATTGCTTGTGGTTGATAAAACCAGTGAATGTCGCATCAGATTTTATCTGGTGTTGCTGAAGTATTCACAGAACCGATCCACTCACCAAACTCACTTTCATGGGGGATTATCATGTTCAAATGCACTGTTTCACTTCTAGCACTACTGATCCTATTCGTTGCCGCTTGCGCCAAAATCGACTATATTGGGCAATCTTATCAGCCTACCACCCATGTAGATCTTTACTTTTCAGAAGAGGATATAAGAGAAGACTATCAGGTGATGGGACATGTTATTGCACAAGCGAATGAAGGCATCAGCATAGAAAATTTACAAAAACAGTTAGAAGCGAAGGCACGCGAGAAGGGTGCTGACGGAATCGTTATTCATGGATTCGATCGGATACAAACCGGAGAAACAACCACATACAACGAGGAAGCAAAACGAGGAGAAAAGAGACGCAGCATAGCCTCTATCGCCGTCACAAGTACCGAAGAGGAAAGACAGATTAAAGCGATTTTTATCAAATACGAGCAGAATCTATAAGAGCCTGTTTGAAAAGTCATTTTGGGTAAAGTAATTTGCCATGAACCCGAGTTTTTTCTTCAACACTCGGTTTCTTCCGCAATCCAGAAAGGCGTATACGATTCAACGGCATATTATCACTATATTCAGCAAACCGTGTCAGATCCATGGTAGGTGCTCCGTTCCGAGAGCTTTCAACTTGCATCTCCCGACTCGTCGAGGATTCTCGGCGAAGCCGGAACCGATTTATCGGGGGACTTGGTTTCGTAGGGGCGAGGTTCCCTCGCCCAACGGGTTGGGAGGCTCAACCCCTATCCCCCCAATGCCGCTCGCTATGGATTGACAAATCCACAGCATCATGGAATCATTCCTTGCTTTTTAAAACAGGTTCTAAGGCATAGGACAAAAATATTCAAAAAGGATACAACTTTATCGTGAAAATTCAATATCCATACTCATATCACCGGTCTACGCTACCAAGTAAATACCTCACCGCTGCAATTGTGCTGTGCCTGCTAATTCTGCTTGTACCCAGCAGCTTCGCCGCGCCAAAGCGAGTTGTTGTCCTATACTTTGAAGATCACAGTCGCTTCGATCATCCAACAGGCTGCGGTTGCATCCCCACTGGACCGTTCGGCAAGCTCTTCGGCGGACGCAAGGGCCATACAAGATGGCATCTGAAAGAAGGGTTTACGGAATTACTTAACCGAAAACTCGGACAATCAGAGGTATACGAACCTGTTAGCCAAGATGAGTTGCTGGATGCAATGGCGGAGTTGGGATTATCTAGGAGGGGGCTTCGATCTGACTCGGAAAAACGGGCACAGTTGGCAAAGACGCTCAAGGTGCAGGCGCTCATCGTGGGCGATATACGGAAATTCAACCAAGAGCGCGTGAAAGCGAATGCCGGACGCCTAATAAGACAAGGTGGACAGGGGTATGGATCTGCAACAGCCAGTTATTTTGGTGGCGTACAGTTAAAGGGAAGCCTTTACATCGCTGCTATCCAACTTGAGATGCAATTCTTCGGCACATCGGGCACTGAAATTGACAACCCTAAAATCGCAGCTAGAAAACAACACCAGATTGTTGGGGGGAGGTTTGCTGCCGTTGAAGCCGTTGTTACCGAACAGGGCACAGAAGTGCAATTCGGACAGTCACCGGGGCTTAAAAGGAATCCCCGCCCGATCGTTGCGCCCTCTGAGTTGAACAAAATTGAATTCGGGAGTGAGCAGTACAATAAAACCCTGTTTGGTATGGCAACGAACGATGCTTTGCACAAGATAGTGTTAGCTTTGCGTGAGAACATTGGCCCCGCATTGCCCGGTGCGGAGATAACGGTACAAAATAACAGGAGTAAATCCGGACAGCCTTTTCCTCAGCCAACCGTAATACAAGGATCTATCGTTCACGTTGATTCAGAGGATCCTGAAAATACCTATATCAACATCGGTTCCGACAAAGGTGTTGCCCTCCATCAGCAATTAAGGGTTTACACGGCTGAATCGCTGATTGATCCAGATACAGGTGATGTACTTGGAGTGATTCCAAAACTGGTGGGTGTTATCAAGGTTGTTGAAGTTCAAAGCCATCGGCTTTCGAGGGCCCAAATTATTGAGGGGTTTGGTAAGATAAAAAAAGGAGATCGAGTCAGAGAAGAAAAGTCGACGCCATCGGATCCGGAGTCTGACTAGTAAACTCGCACTGCACAATACGGGTTTCAATCCCTTTGAACGCGATAGTGCAGAAAAATCTCACTATCCACAGTGCGTTGATCTAGTAGTTCAACGTCAACAATATCGAGGAAATCAAATCCATCTCCCTCAACGCTCGTTAATACTTCTCGCCCTCCAATAATTTTTGGGCATAAAGTGAGATGTATCTCATCGATTAATCCCGCCCGAAATAGATCGAAATTTACCTGCCCGCCACCTTCAATCAACAACTGCTTGACTTGATACACCTCTCCCAAAATCTCAACCACACGCCGAAAATTGACTGTGGTTTCACCGACACAGTGAACCTCCGCGACCCGTTGCAGCAGTGCAAGCCGGCTTGGAGGAATGCGCTCCGTTGTAAAAACCAATGCGGGTGCACCGTTAGGTTGGAACATTCGGGCAGTTTCAGGAACGCTGCCGCCGCCACTCACAACGACTTTGATTGGATTGGGTGCTAGACTGCGTTGGAGACGTAGTTCTTTGTACTTGCCATATTCAGTGAATGTTGGATCATCGGCGATGATTGTTCCTGCCCCAACAAGGATTGCATCGGCATAGCTCCGAACTTCCCTAAGTCGAATCCCATCCGCATCGCTGGCGAATCGTGGGCCCGCACCATCGCGTGTAGAGATCTTTCCGTCGAGGCTCACCGCCATAATCAGGGACGTGTGTGGCTTCATCACACCTATTGCCCCCTTTGAGCTTTGACCACAATTTCCTCGAACGAGTCGCGCCAGCTAGGCGTCAGGGCAGGAAGGTTTGCCGCCTTCTCAGCGGCTGCTGCATTCGCGTTGTCGAAATGGCGTAGGTGGACGATTTCTTTCACCGTCATCTGCCCCTCGCCCACTTTTGTCCGCTCGATAGCATCGCTAGCACCCACTTCGCCCTCTTCTAACACACGCACGTAAAATCCCACCCGTTCGCTCTGCAAAAAAGGTTTGACAATCTGTGGGTCCCTCATTTTAATACCTAGCTTAAAACAAGGCACACGTGGTTGAGACACCTCGACCAATGCTTCACCTATTCGGAAAACGTCTCCGATATGAACCGTATCCTCTAACATGCCTTCCACAGTTAAGTTTTCACCAAACTTTCCGTAGGTCAAATCATCTCTGCCAAGCTCTTGTTTCCAATAGTCGTAGTGTTCAATTGGATAAACGTAAACCGCTTTGTGGATACCGCCGTGAACGGTTGGATCGCCCTGCCCATCGCCATCAAGGTTCAATCGCCGCATCATTGTCCGACCGGATACCGGCTCTTTGAAAATCCCTGTTTTGATGCGTTTGCCATTATACGACATTTCCTTGGGTTGCGAAACATTCACTGAAAGTAGTTTCATCATTTAATCTCCTGTGTTATTATCCGTGTACCCGCACCCGCGAACTCCCATTCCCCATTTTTTCAACAGCGACCCGGACAGGAATACGCCGCGTCAATTCCCCAATGTGGCTGATGAGAAAAATGCTCCGTCCTTGCATCTGTAGCCCTTCAAGCGCGGCGATAGCAATATCAAGTGTCTCAGAATCAAGCGTCCCAAAACCCTCGTCAAGAAAAAGCGAATGGATCTGGGATCGCCCGCGACTGAGTTCAGAGAGTGCGAGTGCTAGGGCTAGACTCGTCAGGAACGATTCCCCACCGGAGAGCGTTTCGACCGGGCGTTCGTCATTGGCATTCCACCTATCAACAACGGTAAGCCTGCCAATGCCTTCAACCTTGAGTTGATAACGTTCTGCGGTCAGGTACTCTAGTTGTGTGTTGGCAACGCGGCTGACCTGCTTAAACATAATATCCAGTGCAAAATCGCGTAGGTCATTGGCAGGAATTGCATCTTGTAAACTACTCCATCGTTCCAATTCGTGTCCCGATTTCTGAATTTCATCATCAAGGTCCTCACGCTTGGAGAGAGCATCTGTCAGATCGGCAATTGTTTTCTCTTGCGCTCCAATATCTCGCCGTACTTCATCAATCTGCGCTTCAATTTCTTCAGCCCGCGCTGTCATTCGTTCTAATATCTGTGAATCAAAGGGCGTCTCCTCAAATTGAGTCCGCAATTCGGCGATTTTTTCCGCGAGTAGGTGCTTCTCTTGGGTGAAGTCATCTATTTTTGTTCCTATCTGTTGCATCTGCGAATCAGTTCGGAACGCGCTATCATGTGCCTCTAGCGAGTCAAATCCGACGCTGCTTAACTTATCAAAGTAAACATCGCTCGCTGTTTCAAAATTTTTACCACACTCTGCTTGCCGGTCTTGACAATTTCGGTGATTGGCTTGTTTTTCGGTGCATAGGTCTCGGCTTTCCCGTAATTTTTGATCCGCTGCTTCACGCCGGTCAGCTTTTGCCTGAATTGCCGCGCCTAACCTTTCAATAGCGGTGTCAATCTCCGCTTCGGTTGTCAATCCGCCGGTCTTGTCACGGGCAGTGTCTAAAAAGCCATTTCCTTCGCTTCGATAGCCTTCGATTTCAGCTTGCAACTCTTTGTGGCGTTCTTCTACACTTTCAAGTTTACGTTGGTTTGCCCCGATATCGGCGTTAAGTAAATCAAGTTGATTCTTTTTCGCGCCAAGTTCCTGCTCACGTGCTGCTACAGCCTCGATCTTATCAGCAAATTGATTGACGGCATCTTCTAGCCCGATCCCGTGGAAGATGTTAGGCAATGATTCCCAAAAACGAGTTTCACTGTTTACAATGTCTGTTGTCAAATCCTCAATCTCATCGGTTACGGTATGCAGCTTTTGTTGGTTGTCCTCCAACAGGTTGTTTTCCCGCGCAATGTCTCGCTCACAAGTTGTGAGTTTTTCAGAGACTATCTTTAATTCATTTGATGCCTGATTATACGTATTGTGAGCGCTACCGAGGTTATCGATCGCAATATCTGCTTCATTAATCTTTTCTTCAACCCATTCGGATGAGATGTCCGCAGTTTCGTAAAGTGCTTGCCACTGTGTCCGGGCGGATTCGATTTCGCCCTTCAGGTTCCCTATCCCTGTCATACATGCGTCAACTTGGGTCGTTACATTCGTCTTATTCTGTTGGAGACGTACCTGCTTTTGTTCCAGATGTCTGTTATGTTCCTGTGCCTCCCGCGCCTCCGTTTCGGCAGCATCTAAGGCGTTCTGTGCAATTTCTAGTTGTTCTTCGCTTCCAAGTTCAACTTCATCAGCGCAGGGGTGCTCCGTAGCCCCGCACACGCGACACGGCTGTCCTGGCTCAAGCTGCCTCCGAAGTTGATTGATAGGATTTGCCAAGAGTGCCAATTCCTTTTCCGCTTCTAACCGAGTGACTTCCGCATCCGCACGCTTGCACAGATGAACTTGGATTTCTAACTTCTCTTTGACATCATTAAGTGATTCATCAAGTGTAGTAATGCGTTCCTGTAACACTGCTGCATTGTGTTCCTCGTCACGTAGTCGATCATGGGAAACTTCATAATGCTGCGCAATTGGCAATGCCTGCCTTGCCTGTTCTCTTCGGTTTTGCCAGTCCGCAGGACTGCCGGTTGCTCGTAATGCCTTTAATTCCATCTCAGCTTTTCCAAGCGAAGCCTCTGCACTCTCCTTTTCTGCAAGGAGTTTTTCTCGGTTCTCGGATAGTTTTCCTAATTCATCTTCTAACCTATCTATGTCTGAAATGTGCTCCAACTGGCTATTCGATTTGTCTGCTTGCTGTTGACGTTGTGAGCGGAGTTCTACTAGAAGTTCTTTTGCTCGGGTGAGACGTGATTGCCGATCTAGGGGAAGTGGATTTTCATCCAAGAAAGTTTCCGTCTTGCGAATCTCTCCCTCCAGCGTAGTTTGATTTTGGCGTCCATTAACTAATTCGGTTGAAAGGGTATCAATTTGTTCCTCAAGCTGCTGCAAGCGAGGTTCTCGATCTTCTACGAGTTGAAATTGTGTATGTGCGCTCGCCACATCAGATTTTGCCTCCCTGTACATCTCGATTTCCTGATCGCTCGTGGTTTTCGCTGTTTGATAAGCCTTGTCTTTTTTGTCAAAATTGGCTTGAGTTTCAGCAAATTGCTTTTGTGCATCCGCAAGTTCCGTGTTAGCCTGACGAAGGGCAACCTCTGCTCTGTTCAGGTCCGATTTTGCTTTATCAAATGCCTGTTTTTCAGGGAGAAGGCGATTCGCGCGATCCGCACGTTCTCGTTCTACTTTGAGTGCTTCGATTATCGGTTGTTGATTCAAGAGTGCTTCTTGGCGTTCTCCTGAAGCTTGGAGTTCCGCAAATTCCTCTGTGCGCCTCTGTTCTTGCGCTTTCTCCTTCTGAATTTTTTCGTTTTTTACACTTAATACCTTAGATGACGCTTGCAAGCTGCTAAGTTCAGCATCGGCTGCAGTGAGTTGCTCGCGAGAGGCTTCTGGGATGGTATTCAGTTTTTTTAAGACTTCCTCTTGTTCATCTTTAACGGCTCGTACTTTTTGGTTCAAAGCCTCCTTCAGTCTATCGTAGATTTTAACTCCGGCAGTGTCTTCCAAAAGGTCCCGTCTCTCTTCATCTTTTGCCTTCAAGAATGCTGCAAACTCTCCCTGCGCTAGCATGACAGATCGCTTAAACGCATCAAAATCGAGCCCCAAGATAGCGTTTATCTCTTCGCTGATCGTGTTTTCGCTGGCACCGAGAGATTTTCCTCGGGCAGATAGCCTATCGCTGATCAACTCGCCATTCTCAGTAGAAAGCAACTGTCCCTTTGGAGAATTTCCACGCTTTATACTCCACTCAGCAAGATAACGGACGCCGCTTGCCACAAAATGCACCTCGGCATAGCTATTGGCTTCACCGTGGCTGATGAGATGGCTAGGATTTTGGCTGCCGCTTCCTGTCAAGCGCGGCGTTCTGCCGTATAAAGCGACGCAAATCGCATCCAACAGCGTTGTTTTCCCCGCACCGGTGGGTCCAGTAATTGCTACAAGGGATGCTTCCTCCAACGGTGATTTTTCAAAATCGAGTTCAATCTCTCCGCGGAAACTGTTCAGATTTTTGAGTTTCAATTTACATAATTTCATGCTTCCTCCTCAACGAGCTGCAACAATTCATCGAACGTTTTCATTAGGAGTTCATCAGGGCTTTCATTAAACTTTTCCCTGTAAAACTGTTCAAAGATTTCCGTTGGCTGCCGCATATCTTCAATCGGTATTTCCTGACGCTCCGTTTGTGCTGGCAGTTCAACCTCGACGCTCAAGACCTCGCCACCACGTTGGTGAAACATTTCTCGAATCCTATCACTGATACCAACCTCCGGTCGCTCAAGTTTCAATTGTACCTGAATATATTTCCCGTCCCATTCTGGCGACATTGCCATTAAGCCTACTTCGTCAAGGTTCCCTGCCACAGTGCGGAGTTGCTTGAAGATAGGAACCTCAATCTCTTCCACCCGCACATCACCGGAGGCTGGAACATCCAACAGATACACCTTCTTGGCGTAGTTAGCTTCGTTGAATCGCAGCGGCAGCGGTGAGCCAGCATATTGGACAGGATAACTTGCCCTACTGATTGCATGAGGTCGATGCAGATGTCCGAGCGCAACATAAGCCACATCATCAGGAAAATCGCTGATCTGCATCGCTGTCGCCCCGCCGATTTGGATATTTCGTTCCGAGTCTCCCACTCTTCCACCATGAACGAAAAGATGTCCCATCAAAATCTTGGGAACCCCCGGCGGCATACGTTCAACACATTGGCGATAGAACGTCTTCAACCGTTCCCGATAACGCTCCGCTCTTTCAGGTTCTGTCTCAAATGAAATATGTGAAAGTTCATTTTCGGACAGGTAGGGCACTGCTGCAATAGCAACACTCGGATTTTCGGAGGGAAGGCTCAGGACGCATTTCGCGGGTTCAGATGCAAGCCCGACAACGTGAATCCGTCCCATTCTGAGAAACTCACGGGGCGCAGCCAAACGCGTCGGAGAGTCATGGTTACCGGCAGTAATGACAGCGTGAGTGTGCGTCTCATTGTATAGTCGAAAAAGAAATTGGTAGTAGAGGTCTGTTGCTTCAGAGGAGGGGAGTGCGGTATCGAAGATATCACCCGCAACAAGTAGCAGATCAACCGCATTTTCTTGGAGCGTCGTCAGGAGCCAATCGAGGAATTGGCGGTGCTCCTCGAGGCGACGCCGTTCATAGAGGCGATGCCCGATATGCCAATCTGATGTGTGAAGAATACGCATAGATGGGATTTTTGTTCCAGATGGATTTGACTTGAGATCGCTACGGTCTATTGGTATAATAGACTGAGTTTGTGAGGTTAATTTTCATAACCTACATAACTATGAACTGAACCGATGGGGAGAGCAACTGATGAAACCGATAAACCAGATCCGAAGATCTTTTCTCACCGTGTCTATCCTGCTTTCACTAATGATTGCAACTGGTTGTGTGTCGCCGGATCGAGACAATCGCAGGTATCAGCATGCACTCATTGAGAAACCTGCACCTAACTTCACGCTACGGGACCTAAGGGGAAATCAGGTCAGCCTCTCCGACTTCAAAGGACAACCAATTGTACTTAACTTCTGGGCGACGTGGTGCAGTCCTTGCCGCGTAGAGATCCCACATCTGGAGGCACTTTACACAAAGTATAAAGACCAAGGATTGGTGGTCATCGGTATGAACACCGAGACGGATTATATGAAAGTGAAGCGCTTTGCAGACCCCCAGATCTCATACACCGTACTTTTGGATGGGAGTACCCAAGCTCAGGGATATGATGTCAGCGGAATCCCGTGCACATACTATATTGACAGGGAAGGAATTATTCGCCATCGTAGTGTAGGCTTTGGTCCCGGCGACGAGGTACGGATTGAGGAAAAAATACAAGAATTACTGGCTAATACTGATCACTAACGGCTTCAAGAAAAACACGTATATCTATCGGTCCCACCTAAAATTCCAACAATTCGTCGAGTTCCTTCTCGTCTGCTTCCTCCTGAGAAATCGTGCCTGGTGCCTCTTCCACGTCCTCCTTGGAGGTGAAGCCGTAGAGTTCTATTTCGGAGATCTTCGCTGGTGCGCGGAGATGCCCGCGATAAGACACCCACCTGCCGCGACGTACGGTGTTCTTCTGCCGAAGCGCTGCATCGTCTGTAGTCCGATTAATCCGAACTTTGACGCTGGTCGTAGGCACAGCGCGATTTAATCGTACATCAATGACTTTCTGATTAACGCTTTTGATCTCCTTGACCCGTTCCCACCTTCCTTGGTTGTCAGCCACCCATATATCAAATGCCGTAACGTTAGAGGAATGCACCACAACACGATGGATGGATCTCCGGACGGGAAGGAGTATCACCGATTCGGAGGAGGCGTGACTACTCTGAACGACATCCGACGATGCCTCCGCATACTGGGATTGACCAACCGTTTTGACATCGCCATCAACAATCGCGGGATCATTGGCTTGTACACCCTCCATAAGGGCGTAATTCTCACTCCACGTTTGCTGAGCGATGATACCTGTACACCCGTAGAATGTGACCGGGCTGAATGCTAGAAAGAAATAGGCAAGGGTGGATTGCAGTCGCATCTGATTTTACCTCCCAAGTTGTTCCTGATTCGCCTGCATGATAGCTGCCGTAATTTCCGATTTGGTTAGACGGCGCGCGTCAAATTTAAGTTCTTTAAAAAAGGGAACAAGATCCTCACCGGCAGCTTGGCTCAGATAATAAACCAGAAAGCTGGTAGCCATTTCACCGGGTAACCTTTGATGAAGTTGATCTGCTTCGATTAAGCGAAAAACTTTCGGGTAAAAATCCTCACCGAACCGCTTTTTCAGTTCTGCCACAATTGAGTAAGAATAGCTATACCGCCATTGAGTCAATTGATCTGCGCTGAGATGGCCCTTCCAATATTGAAGGGCGTTGCGACCGTCAAGATCGGTTTTCAACTCATCCTGCAGATCAAGTCGACGATGGCTCCTTCCTCGCGCATATTCCACCTGAACCAAAACCGCAATACCTTCTGCAAACCATGTTGGAAGCAGATAGACATTTGTAAACGCATGAGTCAATTCATGCGCCCGGACATCCCGCTGGTTAAACATCGCAACCGGGAAATCCATCTCAATCCCTTCAACAACTTTTAACCACTCACCGTTTTGATAGATTGTCTGGGTCCGGGTTGATGTCGTTGCGAGGTGTGTGGAGCCGTGATGGGTCTGACGGAGGTTCACCATGAGTTGGTGTTCCGGTTCAAAACCGAAGATGTCGTGGACGTAATTGTAGAGACTCTCCATAAACAGCAGCGCACCTTTGCCCACATTCTGACGCTCGTCGGGTTCATCGTAGTCTGGGTGTGTCAACAGATCCGCGGCAAAAGTAAAGGTGTAATGGTCGCTTTTAAGCGTCACACCATCTGATGCCGTTTCGATTTCAGTGGTTGGACGTTCAAATGTAACATATCGTTCTTGTTGCTGTCGCCTGGTTCGCTCCTGTTTTCGCTGCTGCGCCTCTTCCAAGGCAGCGCAACCTGCGGAGAGGAATAAAATGAGGAGTAAAATTGATATAGGAAGAGCATGCTTGTTAAATGGGTTAAAGTCTTTCATTGATTCTTTTCCCTCTCCAATTAATGGACGAAAAATTGACAAATCAAGTTGCCTTAATTTATTAGGACTTATGCACTCGAGTTTGTAGTAGCGCAATTCATTGCGCGTCTTTAAGGTAGTAGGCATACGCCGTATGCCGTAACCATGATGCGGACACTGAGTGCTGTATCCTTGAGTGCAACGGTTAAAGGTTCAACGGCAGCTAGGTTGTTGATCCACCCTAACGCATGTGCTACCCTGCTGCGGACACGCGGGTGTTTGTCCTTGAGGGCACCGATGAGCAAGTCAACTGCCCCTGCTTCTCCAGTTTTACCGAGTAGTGTGGCAGCTTTTCTGCGGATAGCTTTATCTGGATGTTTCAACGCAGGAATTAGGAATTCGGCTGTTGTTTCACCGAGTCTATGGGTTGCTTCAATGGCCCGATAGCACACCCCAATGTCTAACGTACTTCCCACCGCTTCAGTTTTCAATGCTGATATAACCGCCGGGAGGGCTTGTGCCCCGCCAATTTTCCCTAATGCTGTGACGGAATGACTACGAACTACACTCGTCGGATCCTTGAGGACATCTATCAGGGGGTCAATCGCTCGAAAATCCCCTACTTCCTTCAATTGATAGCCAATATTATTAATTACACAGGAGGCTTTCCTGCCCGTGGGGCTGGATTTCTCAGCGCAACTATCAAAAGCGGAACTGCGGGCGGACCGATATCTTTTAGCTCCTAAAACGCACATCCTCGAACCGATTCAGATTCGTCTTGCAATGCTGTTATCAGCGGTGCAACGGCTCTCGAATCGCCGGTCTTTGCTAATGCCTCAACCGCACCACTACGGATATCTGGGTTCGGATCTTGTAACTGTGTAACCAATTCATCAATGTTGCTTATTCTCCTGTCTTCCAAGAGAAGTGCCAGCCAACGGATGCAGCGTTTGCTGGTTTTCAACCGAGATTCAACGATTTTCAGGAGAATCCCGAAAGTCAGGGGAGTTAATCGGCAGCTATGTCAGCCGGCTCGACCTGTGCCGCGCGAATTGCATCACACAGGTAGCCGATGCCTTCGGCTACGTGATCAAGATGGGTGTAAGCGTAAGCCAAGCGGATGCTCTTGACGGGATCGCCTCGATAGTGGAATGCGCTACCGGTGCTGTAACCCACGTTGTGTTGACCAGCAATCTCTGCGATCTTGTCCATATCTGTTGTTTCCGGCAGATCGATCCAGAGGAAAAGCCCACCGCGCGGTTCAGTCCACGTGCAAATGTCGCTGACATCTTCCCGGAGCGTACCAACCACAGCACGACATTTCGCGCCTACTGCAGCGTTTGTCCTAGCAAGATGTTCATCAAGATTTTCTTTGAAGAACTCTGCCACGATTGCGCTCGCTAGTGCACTACAGCCGCCATCCCACCGATTTGCATGAATCATTTCTTTATATGGCGATTTGGCGACGAAATATCCCTGACGGAGACCGCAACCGAGAATCTTCGAGAAGGTCGCAATTAAGATGACACGGTTGGACGAATCAAGTTTGTAAAGCGCATCAGGTGTCGGATTTGGCACAAAGTCAATGTCGCCGTAACAATCGTCCTCTACAATCAAAGTATCATATTCTTCCGCCAGTTCCAACATCCGTTCTCGGCGTTCTAGCGAAAGAATTGCCGACGTGGGATTTTGGTGATTGGAAGTGGTGTAGATGAAACTTGGCTTAATATTCTGAGCCTTGAGTTCTTTCAACTTTTCCTCAAGGGCGTCCATGTCCATGCCGTCGATGTAGTCCATCGGCACGCCCACGATATTCGCTTTGAGGTGTCGCATGATGCCGAGCGTACCGCTGTAGGTATACTCTTCGGTTAAAACCGTATCTCCGGGCTTGATGAAGGTGCCCAAGACAAGTTCAAGTGCCTGCATGGAGCCGGACGTGATTGAAATGTCATCAATGTTTAACGGTACACCTTCCCGTCGTTCAAAACGTATTGACGCCAACTCACGCAAGCCTTCATATCCCTGTTCACCGGGATAGTTCACAAGATCTCCGCCTAACTTACGCAGTGCTTTTTCACTAGCTTTAATCAAGCCCTCCGTTGGAAACGTATACGGGTCGGGGCGTCCACCTGTAAAAGCAAAGTCTTTAGCCATAACATACTCCTCTAAAAACGGCGATTGGATTTCCGGATGGAAAACTTTGATATATTCCTACACACTAAAGTCGGTGCGTTGTTTCAACGATTATGGAACGATGAATCCACGATGCTGCAGGTCCCGATGGAACATCGTGGCACAGAATCAGGACTCGTTTCTATTCTGTACAGTTTCTGAGTACCATTCATACATCTCGATCTAATTGAGACAATTATAGCGTATTTTTGTTAGAAATACAAGTTTTTAGGGAAGACATTAGGGGCATTTAGCTCTCCGTTTTGGCTCGTGCCCGCTGTTTTCTGTCCCCCCTGTAGGCGGGGCATCCCCGGTGACGGATCCTCTCGGACTTGCCCCACTTGTAGGCGGGGCATCTTGCCCCGCTGTTCATAGTAGCACGTTCATTGCGCGTTCTTGTCCAATTGTCGAGGTTGTCTTTTATCCGTGTCATCCCTCAATCCGTGTTTATCTGTGATTCAGATTGCTTTGAATCCCGCCTGTCCCCCTGGTCTCGATTTATCGGACGATTTATCGGGGATCGATCGGGGCAATAATATGGGAGAATTATGGTGAATTAGAGAAATAGGTAGACATCTACAATAACTCCGACCTTCACGAAGTCTCCAAAGTCCCCCTGATAAGGGGGATTTAGGGGGTTGGCTGTGCATTGGGAGTGTCTAAGTAATTCTAAAATCTACCATAAATGACCCTAGGAAGATATTAGGGGGCATTTAGCTTTCTTGTAAAAGGGATCTCCGAACTCCGATCTTATCGGTGCCCCGTATGCCGTAACTGTACCAATGCCCCCATCCCCTCGTGGGTACAGGTTTCCCAACCTGTACTTGTCGCATAGGTTGCAAGGAGTAGGCATATTGCTTTGAATCTAGGAGCGTTTATAGTGAATTTCATAATTATGGTAGATTATAGAATTACTTAGACACTGCCGATGCACATGTACAGATTAGGCAATCTGTACCCACAAACAACCCCCTAAATCCCCCTTATCAGGGGGACTTTGGGAAATGTCCACTTATTTGTCTAATTCACCATATTTGGACACTGTGGGAGGGGTTTCCAACCCCGATTATACGGACCCCTCTGATTTTGCAGGCGGATTTAGAAGGTCTCTCTCCCACAAAGCGGCTCTCCTACAATGCCTACTGGAGAGCGTCTACTTATTTTTAGAATTCACTATAGTTCTCCTGTAGGTTGAAAACTCTCGGAACGGAGAGGGATCTCCGAATCCCGACACTCGAAGATTTTACTAAGCATCAGAATGATACAACGGCATGGCAAAATAGAGGGTTAACTTCAAGATTGGATTAATCACACAATTCATTCAAACAAAAAGCCCCGGTATTAGCCGACAATCTGTGCTAATACCGGGGCTTTTTTAGGCTGCAATGCGTCGTTTTTTGGCAAGTAAGTTAAGCTGCCTTCTATCCCTCCTCTGGATTGATGAGGTTGTTCGCCGCATGAACGGGCCGGAAGAGGGTGCGACGCTTTGGTGGCATTGATTCTAGGAGTGTCGGGTGCGGATCCCAATCGTGCCATTTGGTGTCAACTGTGTTGTAACAGCTAAAGATAGCGAGCCGGTCATTTTCTGTATTTGTCCACGCCGAGCTGCTATGAGTAATAGCTTCGGTGAAAAACATCAAAGAGCCGGCAGGACAGGAATAGGTGTCCCAGAGAGGTGAATCGGGGTCCTGAATGCTTGGAGGTGCGGTGTATACTGCCTTATGGCTCGCAGTGACGAACAGTGTGCCACCCTGTCCTTTCTTCACCGGATTCAACTCCCAAACCACGCGGGTTAGACCGCTGTGCGCCCTACCGGGGACGCAGTGGTAGAAATGTGAATCGCCCGGAAAACGCCACAGTCCATTACCGTTGTGTGGTCCGAATGGCTTATCACCGATTGTCCGGTACGTGAGACTGCAAGATTCCATACGGAATCCGTAGCAATCTTGATTCGCCAACGCCGGATACGCCACAAATTCATTCATGAACCCCACAACAAGCGGATGATCAGCGAGTTTTTGCATGGGACCCCCGAGAGGAGATCGCTCATGTTCAGGGATAGAATCCGGGTCATTACGCAGTTGGTAACCAAATTCCCGGATCTCTTTAACTGCGTTTTCTGTCAACACACCCGGTATCAATACCCACCCTTTACTATCGAAGACATACTTCTGTTCCTGAGTGAGTTCAATCACCGGTTTGCCGTCCGCATTGGTGCGGGTTAAGTCGGTCTGATCTGGATCTAGATTCGCTCCCAAGTTCTTATCGACAATGAACGGTTTCGCATAGGTGTTGTCTGTTAATGCCATAGAAGAATATCTCCTCCAATACTCGGTTGGGATTCGGGGATCAGTAGGATAAGGTAGTTCTGTCTCCCGCTTTCTTAACGATTAGTTCGCTTCCGAGCTTGTTTTATAACCGGATACGATGGTATTCGTGTTACCCTCCAGTACATTGTTCGGGTCAATCCGGTACGGGTTATCCTCATAGCGACCAACGGGCCGCATCGCCGAATCGTGATAGCCGAAGCGGACAGATCGACGCCACTTGTCCGTTCTGTTGACATTGGACCAGTGGATAGTACAGTAGCTAAAGAATATTACATCCCCCGCCTTAGCAGGTATTGGAATAGACTTCACTTTGTCCGGATGATACACATCCGTTGGTAGATGCGGTGCAGTCTCGGGTCCCATGATGTGTTCAAGACCACCGTCCTTATGGCTTCCCGGCACGACGCAGAGGCTGCCGCTTTCAAGCGGGGTATCATCAAGGTGAACCAGACAATCGACAAAATCTAGGCCATCATGAGGATAGAAGGGATAGTCCTGATGCATCGGGAAGGGGGTTCCTCGTTCCGGGGGCTTTGCGTGTAAAACGGTGTGATGCCACTGGACGCTGGGACCGATGAGATCTTGAACTGCCCCCACTAGCTTTTCGTGGAACATCACACGTCCCCAAGTCGCTGAATAAAAGTGAGGATTGTGCATGAGCACAGCCTTGGTCATTTGTTGTTCATCTTCGGGGAGGTATTTTTCGCGCCATGGTCCCCGCCAGCCAATCGTCTCCTCTCCCCAGTCGCTAATGATCTGAACCATTTCGGATCCGAGATCTTCAACCTCTTCGGGCGTGAAAAGCCCTTCAACCTTGACATAACCTTCTTCATTATACGTTTTGATCTGTTCTTGCGTTAGCATGAAAAACCTCCTGTGGTAGAAAATTGATTCAATTAACTGACACCGTTCCATACCTTGAAACGGTTTTAATCATTTTAATCCCAATTGTTAGTAGTAAGCATATTGCTCTGAATCCCGATCTTATCGGGGCGCCGTATACTGTAACCCTTGTGAAAACTGCGGCACAGTGCAGCGTACCTACTGCAATTACGCTAACGAACGAATGAACTTAGGAGTTACGCACTTCAGTTTGTAGTTGCCCGATTCATCGGGCATTGAGATGACTCGCCGAACTACAACTGATTCTCCCCCGCTTGTCCGAGAGGATCCCGTGACCGGGGCGGGGGAGTTAGAGGGGGTCGGAACGGAGACTCTGAGCGTTCAACTGCGTAAGTCCTAGAACTAATGAACCGACATAGCTCCAGTTTTGAATCCCGATCTTATCGGGGCGAGGCGATATATGTATAGAACATTGGTAAACCAATTCTCCCAAGCCCCAGAGGGGCGACATGTATATATCAGAACTTGCGTTATTTTAGATTGTGTTGACACTAGAAATATTAAACAACATCCACACTCAATATGTCAAGCCAATCTTAGCAGGAAATCAGGGCAATCGCATGTAAATAGTGTATAGGACTTTGGCACATGACAATGGAAATCAACTCGTGGCCACTGAGCCCCGATGGATCGGGATTTCGCTACGCTCAACCTGCCCTCGATTCATCGGGGTTTCCAACCTGTGATCGCCCGCCCGCTATGCGCAGAGATAAGAATCCCCATGCTTTAGCATGTGGGAGTATGTCAATCCTCCTTTCGGAAAATCAAACTGAATTGATGCAGTTGATTAGAAACGTAGGCGTACGGATAACCGAACGGGTAAAGCTTCAACGATTTATCATACCAGATTTTGTAGCCTCGAAACCGTAAATTTTCAACATCCGCAAGAGCCTCGACAACATCAGCGTGGATCATGTTGTGGTTACTATCTGTTGGTTGGAGATCTTTACAGAAAATAACAACGTACCCTTTCGGTTTGAGGTGCTGCATCGCTTGAATAATCACTGTCTTAAGCGATTCGTAAAACTGAGCAGGTGCCATATTCCCCAAATCATCAGGGCTATCTGTGAAAGGGGTTGGATTATCATCTCTTTTTTTCTTTTTTCGTTCACCACTGCGCTTCCGAGAGAGCATGTCGCCGTAGGGTGGATCCGTCAAAACCAGATCGAACGGCTCAACATCCCCTAAGATATTCCCCAAATTCCTCGCATCTCCACAAAGAAAAGGCTGCGCTTCCAAGCCAAGTTCAGTAGAGGCTTGGTGGTAAACCCCAAGATATTCCTGCGAAAGATCGATCCCAACCCCATGCCTGTCTGTCATTGAACATGCCAACAACGTTCCACCAACCCCAACAAACGGATCTAATACACGCCCTCCCTTTTTCGTAAAAAACTCAATCAGACGTTTCATCAATGCCGGTGGTTTCGGTGAAGGGTGCTGCTTCCGAATATGGTGGGCATCAGATTGGGAACCCTTGGTCGGATAGTATGTATCCCAGACGGGTGCCGATGCAATTGCCCACTCCTCCTCAGACAGATCGTTGAGTCTTCCCAGATTGTGTTCGTCGCCTTCCAATTCCACCGAGTTGAGGAAATATGTCCACTCACTTCCAGAGAGATTATTGAGTCTATTTCGCGGGTCATAGCGCCGTTTCGGCTCTTTTTCTTCACTTTTTGAATGAGGTCGTTTTGGGTGTGTCCTCACTTCGAGGTGAAACAGCAATTCTTGCACACGCTTGCCTAAAACAGGTTGATCTCCATGAGAATTGCTTTTGAACCGCCTGTAGTCAATGGGGGAATCACAGCGAGGCTCACCCCGAAGCGAAAGGATAGACATCACCTCATCACGCGACAAAATGCCTTCGTTGTTGTAACTCACCAGAATATGTCGTGCATCTGCCTTTTCAATTAGGTCTTGGAACACACCATGACAATCTGATTTGGAGCAGTACGCCGATTTTTCACTGTCGTCATCGTTTCGCAAGCCTGTTTTCCCATGAAGTGCAGGGGCATCATACCGCGCAACTGTCTCCAACAGATGATAGTTGGCGATATACTGACGAGCATTGTACGGCGGATCAAGATAGAGG
Organism: Candidatus Poribacteria bacterium; assembly: GCA_965222435.1. Lineage (GTDB taxonomy): Bacteria > Poribacteria > WGA-4E > WGA-4E > PCPOR2b > PCPOR2b. The sequence goes on from OZ244950.1 coordinate 5,065,587, forward strand.
ACATCGCACCGAATATCTTCAATCAATTGGTTTGCATCACCCCGAAATACTTGATGTGGCACATCCGATCGAATAATTTCGGTCGGAACCATAGTTAAATCTTTGTAAGTCCGTGGGTCCCAATGTTTAAGATACGCGCCATAGGTGCCGGAAATGTTGGCGACCTTCGATGTCGCCTCCAACAGCGGCAGGAGCAGTAGATAAAACTCGTTCTCCGTGATCTCACCCGCATCGCGCCACTGTCGAATCTGTTGGCGGATCGCGTCAATCTTCTGTCCATTGCTATCCGATAGATATTGCCGACCGTATTCGTTACTCCCTGACGGACAGTAGCTGTGGAAGATAAACCCTCTCTTGCCCGGGAGGTAGTTCAACCAAGCAACCACCTTATGGTATGGTGAGAGATTCAGAGGTGGGCTATCGTTTGGCACATCGCCGAGTGTCTCAACAATACCGACAAATTCGGGATCCCCGTTATTGGTAATCAACGCTCGCTGAAAGGCGTAGGAGAGTTCGAGAAGATCATTGGAGATAATCTGAAATCCTTCGCGTTTGAAGTGTGCTGCAACGCACGCCGTTCCTGCGAACAAATCACAAAATATTCCCTCCTTAACCCCCAAATTGTCAACTACCCCTTCAATATGGGATAGTAGGTTCGATTTACTGCCGATATAACGCATAAGCCACCCGCGTCTGGTTGGTTCAGACCATCATACGCCTCTGTATCTAACACTCAACGTCTTTGCCTTCGCTCCCGAACACATCCATCCGTTCTTGGGTCTCAATTTTTCCGGTGTTTTCAGGAGAATAATGGAATTGCAACGCCCGACGGCGCAAATTCGATCGATTCGCCGGCGTGCCGTGATGCAACAAGCCATGCCAAAGCAGACAACCTCCCGCCTTGAGCGGGACCATCACCTCTCGGTTTACGGGAACATGTGTGTCGCAGATCTGCCAATCACGTCGGTTGAAATGCACCACCGGACCCTCTCTATGAGAACCGGGGACAATGTGCATACACCCATTTTCGGGAGTGGCTTCATCCAGTGCAATCCAAGCAGCGACGACCGGTGTATCTAACGGCAAATTAAAATAAGCGCAGTCCTGATGCCACGGCTTCTCTGAACCGACGTGCGGCGGTTTAATCAATCCCATATCTTGGAACAGCTTAGGGGTTGCCTCAATCAGGCGTTGAACGACAGCGATCAGTCCTTCATGTTCAGATATCGCTTTCAGACGTGGTTCAAATTTCACAAAGCTGGCAATTTTGCGGATGATATCGCGTCTCTCTTTTGTGGACAACTCCGATCTATGCTTAACTAGCTTCGGTTCATATTGGATACCCCGGTAATCTGGATTTTTTCCGTCCATCAGGTGGAGCATCCCATCCAATGTTTCGCGCACCTCTTCTGGACTGAACGCATCTTGGATGACGAGGTATCCGTGCTCATGAAAAAACTGTACATCCGCATCGGTTACGGCTTCAAAACCGCCCCAGATTCCTTCCGCAACTGAATCGAAATGATAAAGTTCTTCTGGATATAGAATCGCTTGGGCAGCTTCGATCGAGTCTTCATTTATGGATTCCAGCATTTTGTAACTCCCTTCTCACATTAAATTCGGTAAGGTATCGAGCCGTTTTCACTTTCAAAATCCTAGCAGTTGAACCTCCATCTCCAGATCAACACCCCTCTCCTGCTTGACATGGGCTTGGATGTGGTGGACAAGTGATAGCACATCTTGGGCGGTTGCGTCGTCAAGGTTGAGGATAAAGTTCCCATGGATTTTGGATATCTCCGCTCCACCAACCCGATAACCTTTCAAACCGCATTCATCAATTAGCTTTCCGGCAGAATGACCGGGTGGATTCTTGAACATACACCCCGCGTTCTCCTCCGCAAAGGGTTGGCTCGTGATTTTCTGGTTGTAGAGATCTTGCATAAGGTTAGCAACCTCCTCCGCATCGCCGGGAGTCAGAGTGAGCATTGCCCCAGTAACGCAGAAGTAGGTTTTCAGTCCGCTATGACGATAGCTAAAATGCGCTTCATCACGGCTGAGATCTATTGATTCACCCTCGTCTGTCATCACCTGCACACGCTCGACCAAATCACCGAAGTTGCTGCCCCAAGCACCTGCATTCATAATCAGCCCACCACCGACAGATCCCGGAATCCCAAGCGCGAACTCGACGCCGCTCAGTCCGTGACTTGCCGCCGCTTTCGACAGCCGTGGCAAGGAAACACCTGCACCCACGTCAACACGGTTCTGATCGAATTTAAGTCGATTAAATTCCCCGGTTAATCGGACGACGATTCCGCGATAGCCGGCGTCGCTGACTAACAGATTCGACCCTCTACCAATGATGGCAGCCGGTACGTTCCAACGCTTTTTCAGTTGCGCCACGTATGCCAATTCATCGGTTGTGCTCACTTCAAAATACGCTGCAGCGTTGCCACCTATTCCAAAATAGTTGTGCTTACTTAGCGGCTCGTCAAAGCGTAGTTTGGAAGGGTTGTTTCGGTTTTGGGTGAGAGAGGCAAGTTCTTCTTTCCAACCCATTTTAATCTCTCGCTTTAGCTCGGATAAATAACATGCGAATTTCGGGGGATAATCAACGGTTGAGGTCCATCATCGGGAAATTGCGCCGCCCATTCATTCGGATCATAATCCCGCGTGACAAAGCAGGATCGGTGTGCGGGAACAGCGTGCTTGAGTCCAATCCGTCGCGCCATCTTTACACAGCCTTCATAGAACGGAAATTCCCCTTCCGTCGGATGATTGGTCAAAAACCCGATGTCCGGATTGTGTGCAGCGACAGCGTTCACCAACTCATCATGGTCAGCAAAAGTATTAATGGGATCGCCAGAAAAGTAAAGCGTCACACCATCCGCCTTGAGAACGTAGCCGAGATGGGTAACATCGGGCGGGGCAATATCCGCAGCAGGATGTCCGTTTGGGGGCTTCGCATAGACGACATTAACCGTGAGCGATCCGAGTGATGACGAGTCACCAGCGCGGATTGTAGTTGTGTGATCTGCGTCAACAGCCGTATCTGATAGCACCTGCGCTATACTCTCTTCCGGTCCAACGCACCTCACCTCCGGTGAAGTGTGATGAATACGGTCAATTGATTCGGGCCAAGTATGATCGGCGTGGTTGTGTGTCAACAGCACATAATCCGTCGGGAGCTGCGATTCATCCAACGGCGGCTCGGTGTGGATAAATCTGTCAGCGGGACGGTCATGTGGAAAGTACGGGTCAATCTGCACAACTGTTCCGTGCGAATCCTTCACCGCGAAGGTGCTCTGCTCAAACCAATGAACGGCGACAGCCCCTGCCGGCACTTCAAGATCTACGAGTGGATGCATCTTAAATCCTCCGATTGTCTTTGTTGTTAGGAGTTACGCACTTGAGTTTGTAGTAGCGCAATTCATTGCGCGTCCGGACGGGTGATAAATCGCCCTACTACAAACCTAAGACCCTACTGTAGTTGCCCGATTCATCGGGCGTTGGAAATTGTATGCTGCAGCGATGAATCGCCGAACTACAAGACTTTGAGCGTTCAACTGCGTAAGTCCTATGTTGTATAAAACGTGCAATATTATGTCTCGTGTGGGTAGAAGTAGTGTAGGCTGGGTTGAACGGGAACCGTGAAACCCAACTCGGTTGATTAACTAATGAACCAGTGACCGATTGTTTTCACGTTTCCTCACGTCTCACGTTCCTATAGTTTCCCCTCTCGTCGCAAGATGTCAACTAATGAATCATTCACGCCGAGCGGCAAATCAACCCATGCGTTATTGCGCCGTTCCGATTCATAAATCGCCATAATTACCTCAATAGCAGCACGCCCATCGTGTCCAGTACAGCGTGGCTGAGAGTCATTCTCAATGCAGTCAATCAGATCCTGAGCGGCACGCAGGGTTGCGGTGTCTTCCCAAGTCGAATCAGGGAGCGGCCGAGGCTCAAGTGCCCACCAAGACCCCTTCTCAAATTCTATCGGTTCCGCCTTCCACATACCCGCACCAAAGCCTAGCCGCACCAACCCCTTTTCGCACTGTAGCTCCACATCCCACCGCTCATACTCGGTCAGTTCATCGCTAATAACAACCCCGTCCACACCGTTCTGGAATTGCAACAGGGAATAGCTAGTGTCCTCCACGCGGAACTCATGACGGGTACGCCGCCGCGCCGTCCCTAATACCGATTCAACATCACCCGCAAAGATGCGGAGGGTATCGAAGGTGTGTACAGCATCATGCAGCAACGGTCCCTCAGTATCAGCAACCCAATCCGGGGATGGCTTGCACCCCTCGCAATGGGCGACCACATGGAGTAGAGCTCCCAACTCACCGGAGTCTATCAAATCCTTGGCGGCTTGATACTCACCCGACCATCGGCGAGAACAGTTGATCAGCATCGGGGTCCCGCTCTGCTCACAGGCATCGATCATCGCGTTACACTCGCCTATACTCAACGCCATCGGTTTTTCACAAAAGATCCCCTTCACACCTGCCTCGACGGAAGCAATCACCATCTCCGGGTGTAGCGGTGGGTGCGTGGCGACACAGACGATGTCCAAGTCTTCCTTGGCTAGCATCTCACGATAACCGTGATAAAGCGCGTCCACACCCCATCGCTCGCCAAAGGCGTGCAATTTCTCTGCGCCCCGGTTACAGCCTGCGACAATTTCGGTGTTGGGCAGTGCCTCGAACGCACCCGCAATCGAAATAGGGTGCACATCAGACTCATCCTCCATCGTGCTGGCAATACGCCCACAACCCATAATTCCCACGCGATACATATCCATATAACCTCCTGCTAAAACGTGAAACGTAATCCGTAAATGTTGTTGCCAGAAATCCCCCGCGCTTTTCTGTTTTCGCACCTTTTTCAGGCTTGAAAGATACTTCCTTCAGCCGATACCAATCTCACGCAGATATGCGCGGGTGCGTTTAGCGATCGGCAACGGTTTATCGAAAGGTGCCGGATACATATCCTGCTCAACAATCGCGTAGCCGTTATAATCAATCTCCTGCAGCATATCTCGAAACGCAAGAAAATCTACCGCACCTTTGGACGGTTCAACAAACATATCCATTTTCACGGCTTCAGCGAATGGAATCCCTTCCGCTTCCACCTGTTTCTGTATCTCTGGGTCAATGCTCTTGAGGTGCAGGTAGGGGATGCGATCATGGTGTCGGCGCATAAAATTGATCGGATCGCCACCGCGATACGCATGATGGCCCGTATCGAAGCAGATGGATACGCGGTCTGGGTCAGTCTGCTCTAGGAATGTCTCAATCTGGTCCTCGTACTCAACGTGCGTCTCCGCATGGGGATGAAAAACCAACTGAAGACCAAACCTGTCTCGCGCTATATCCGCCACCCTGTGTGTTGTTTCGATGAATCGTCCCCACCTGTTTTCATCGAGACGCTTAGGTGCGATTTCCTCACCAGTAAAGAGATCCGTGTAGGTGTCATCAATAAGCACAAGATATTTCGCATCAAGGGCTGCGAGACGCTCGCCTGCACCCAACACCTGCCTCTCTAGCTCACCCCATAACGATGGCTCCTCAACATTTGCCATTGCAAATGTCCCCGTCACCTTCAAACCACGGCTGCTGAGTTCTCTGCGGAGGGTGGGTAAATCGGTGGGAAGATAGCCATACGGTCCCAACTCCGTCCATTCGTAGCCGGCTTCGACAATCTCATCTAGGAACCGATGCCACGGTGTCTGTTGTGAATCGCTCGGAAACCAGACGCCCCATGAGTCCGGCGCGCTGCCAACTGTAATGTTCATATCCTCGCTCCTCCGGCGCAATCTACCATTCGCGCACATAGCCAGCAGTCCAGCCGCCATCTACCGGCAAGACGACCCCGTTAATATAACTCGCTCCTGGTGACACCAAGAATAGCACAGCGTGCGCTATCTCTTCTACTTTGCCCGGCCGTCCCAATGGGATATGCGATAGCAAGCTAGCAGCGTTTTCGGTGTACGCGCCGTTGGGACCATAGAACAACGCCTCAGTCCCGCGAGTCAGGGTAGATCCCGGTGCCACCGCATTGACAAGAATTCCCTCTGAACCGAGTTCTATCGCCATTGATTTTGTCAGGTTGGCAACACCCGCTTTGGCAGCGATATAGGCAGTCTGCAACCGTAGGGGCACCAAACCTGCAATAGAACTGGTGTTCACAATGCGTCCGCCGTCGGGGTTCTTCAGGATTTCCGGAATAATCGCCCGACTAGTTACAAAAACACCCGTCAGATCAACCTGTACAATGCGATTCCAATCCTCAAGCGAGTATTGATGAATCGGCACACGATCGCTGCGGGTATTGATGCCGGCGTTATTAATCAGTATGTTAATCCGTCCAAGCTGATCCATGACCTGCTCTGCAACAGCTTCCATCTGTTCTGCGTCGGATACATCGCCCTCTAGCGACATACACGCGCCGCCGCCTGCGATGATCTCGTTTGCGGCTTTCTCACCCGCTTCGCCATCAATATCCACGATGACGATATGGGCACCGTTGTCGGATAACGCCTGCACAATGGCGCGTCCAATGCCGTGTGCACCGCCCGTAACGATGGCAACCCGTTCATTTAGAACTACTTTCATCGGATAATTTCCTCCTGCAAGTGTTTTTATGAGATAAGTTTAGAAAATTCCATTAATCTTTGGTGCAAGTTATTTTCACGTTTCACTCACTGTGGGTTTGTACTGTACCGGGACTGGGAAAAGCCCACGCTTTATCTCCATGCTTGATACGTTTTCAGCTTGCAGCTTTTCTTGGAGATAACGTGGAACGCCCCAAGGGTCAACGGAATCGCCGCAGGTAAATACATCGACCGCAGCGTAACGGTGTTCGGGCCAAGTATGAATGGATATATGAGATTCCGCAATGACGACCACACCGCTGATGCCGTCCGGTTTGAAGTGATGAAAGGTGTCCGATATCACCGTTGCTCCGGCGTGGTGCGCTGCCTCAAGCATATATTGACGGATTCGATCTCTGTCAGTAAGCACCTCACTCTCGCAATCATAAAATTCGATCAGAATTTGTCGTCCTAATGCTTGCATCGCCGGATTCCTACCCCTTTACAGCGTCTACTATCTCGTTGATTAATACAAAATTGGGTAAAGCAAGATAATTATAGCACAGTTGCCAAAAAACGGATTAAAAAAAGCAGCCTTTCTGTTTCAAATCTGATATAATGAACTCATACACTGACATAAAGGGGTTACTATGAAGATCTTGTTTTCCCGTTTTCTTATTCTTGCTGTCGCGGCAACCCTTCTCATTACTCACGCATCTGCACAAGTGGTAGAAATCCCCGATCCTAACCTCAGAGAGGCTATCAGGGAGAAACTTGAAATCCCTGCCAACACCCCCATCACCCAACAGGAGATGTTACGATTAAAGAAACTCTCCGCTTGGAATAGCGAGATAACCGACCTCACTGGCTTAGAACGTGCCACATTTTTGATAGATCTCGGTCTTTGCGGGAATCAGATACATGATCTACGCCCACTCGCTGGGCTTGTTCAACTAGAGGGATTATCGCTTTGTGTCAATCAAATTACTGACATCTCTCCACTAGCAAATCTCATCAACTTAAAATGGCTCGACTTAGGGGCCAATGGTCAAATTGTGGACATCATCCCACTTGTCAATCTTACTCGGTTGGAAAGGATTAACCTTGGTGGTAATTTGATTGAAGATATCACGCCACTCTCAAATCTGACCCAGCTGACCTATTTGGGATTGGACTCGAATCGGATTCGTGACATCACTCCCCTTGCCAATCTTACTTTATTGCAAGAATTGGAAATCGGGAGAAATGCAATCACGGATATAACCCCGCTGATTGGATTAAAAAATCTAAGAAAACTGAGCCTTGCTGACAACCCTGTCCACGATTTTAGGCCCCTTCTTGAACTTGAGGGAGTCGAACTAGACTTAGACATTGATCTCAGTCGACTAGACGAACTGAATATCGTTGTCGAAGTTCCTGATCCGAACTTAAGACAAGCAATTCGAGAGGCGTTATCTCTCCCTGAAGATATACCTCTTACACAACTGCAGATGCTACGCTTAAAGAGACTCTCCGCTTGGGATAGCGAGATAACCGACCTCACTGGATTAGAACATGCCACATTTTTGATAGATCTCGGTCTTTGCGGGAATCAGATACATGACCTACGCCCACTCGCTGGCCTTGTTCAACTAGAGGGATTATCACTGTGTGGAAATCCAATCTCCGATATCTCTCCACTGGCGAATCTCACCAACCTAAAAGGACTTGATTTAGGCGGATACTCAGGTGGATACCGAAAAATAGTGGATATTACCCCGCTTGCCAATCTAACCCAATTGGAGGGGCTTAATCTCAATGGACAGTCAATTTATGACATTACACCACTCGCAAATTTGACGCAACTGACCCTTTTAGTATTGAGGGATAATTATGTCACGGACTTCGGTCCTCTTGCAAATCTCATTAACTTAGAGCGGCTCTGGATAAACCGAAACCCTGGTAGCGATTTTACTCCCTTGCAGAGACTGAACCTCACTGATTTTCGCTACGATCAAGTCTGTGAGATGCCGCCGTTCCTCCCGCCTGTTAGAGAACGAATCGAAAGTCGAAGTTTCCCTTCTATCTTTCAACCGTGGAATAACGTTGTTGGATCGGATCACCTCACATGGGAACAGCGCAATGTGCTTCATGACCTCCATTGGAACCCCACCTTTAATGGTACTATACTGTGGGATGTTACCCCTATGGAACCAGCTGCAGGTGTGTCTACCTCACTGGCTGGTCCCCTCGAGCGTGCGCGTGAAGTCCGACAACGACGGTTTGATCAAAATTCTAACATGATATTTTTAGGAGGCACCGCAAATACAGCGTATCCTACAGTTGATGAGTTTCCTCCAGACTCTGATTTCTGGTTGAGAGATGCTAACGGTGAAATACTCAGAAAAAAATCTGATGGTCAATTCCTCATTAATTTTGTGAAGCCTGAATTTCAAGATCTACTAGCAAAGCGTATTATTGCTTTTGCGCGCTGCGGTCTTTATGATGGAATAATGCTTGATGAATTTAATCACCATGGGGCCGGTTTTGAGGGAAGGCACCTTTATCCATACACCGATAAAGAAATTATCCAAGCATACACCAACATCTTCCGCGAAGTACGGAAACAGGTTCGTGATGATTTTCTCATAATCATCAATGCCGGCAGATCGAAACCCATGCACTATGCTGAGTACGTCAATGGTATATTCATGGAAACAGGCACCGATTATCCTTATGGATACACCCATGGAGGACTTTATGAGATTGAAAACACCCTTCTCTGGTCAGAGAAAAACCTGCGGGCACCACGGATTAACTGCTTAGAGGGATGGGGAATTCCCACAGAGGCCCCCGATAGCCCAGATAACCGTCGTCAGATGCGCGTCTTTACCACAATGAGCCTCACACATTCTGATGGCTATATGGTGTATAATACCGGTGGCGGGGAAGTTGGTCATGGACACTTTTGGTATCCCTTCTGGGATGCGAATCTCGGTCATCCTGTCGGGGAGAAAGCGCAACACTATGGAGATGTCAATGGCTTGTTTATCCGCGAGTTCACAAACGGCTGGGCGGTCTACAATCGGAGTGGCAAACCCCAAACCATCTCTCTGCCCGAATCGGTGACAGGGGTTGCCAGCAAGAAAAGCAGCATCACCCATATTCTCCCGGACCTCGATGGTGAGATGTATCTCAAAGCCCCAAACCCCGCCGATGTAAATGGCGATGGGACTATTAACATCTTGGATCTAGTGCAGGTTGCCAACGGCTTCGGTAAATCCACCCCAGACCCCAACGGCGATGGTATGGTCAACATCCTCGATTTGGTCTTCGTCGTCAAGCAGTTCAGCCAATAATATCAACTCCACCTTCCTAAGCAGAATGGCTCAGTAGACTCCCCCTCGGATCGAATTCGCGTAAGGAATCCGCTGCATGTCCATCACCCCCTGCGCTGCGCGGATACCGGAATAACACGCCTCCTCAAAAAGCGGCAGCCCCGTCACATCCGCATTTCCAAAGAAAATCCTGCCAAACGGACGACCACGTAACCCCCGATCCGGATGCCAGATAAAATTCGGCGTCGGTCTTATCATCGCGTGTCCCCACTTGTAGAGATCTATTTGGGTTATATCCTTTTCGATACCGGGGTGCATCTCCCAAAGGTCTTTCATGATTTCGTTCACCCAGAAATTGTGTCCCTTGTCGAGCAGCTCTCTCCGCTTGACATCCGGTTCCCTGTCAAAGGGAAGGTAATAAGTAAGTACCGACGGACCCTCACCGTCCGCCGCCTCCCGTGTCTGATGCTCCGCGAAGATATAACCCAATCCATCACTCTCATACATGACATTATCCCAAGCGAGCGCGCTCTGTTTTGTCTGCGGCAGGTGTTTGAGGTGGATGCTCCCCGTCAGCCACGGCGTATATTGGCACTCCTGAAAAGCGGTTTTCTGATCGTCCGGAAGATTCGGTATGATATAGTTGGCGATATGCTTCTGTCCGGCATAGATCGCTGTCTGTCCACGCAACGTCGTGAACTGGCGGGTCTGGGTATCCATGAAGGTGACGTGCACCTCATCCCCCTGCTGCCGAATCGAGAGGACGAGCGCGTTCAGGCGGACGTTCGCTGACGAAAAACGTCGCGCCATACCATTTACCAAAAAGGCGTTGCCTTCGGACCACGTAACCGTATGAACCGGAAAGCGATCCTGTAGTTGGTCTGCATAGTAACGACACGCGTAGTAATGGATGCCCACCCACGCCGAAACCTCATCAATCGGGCAGGCGTAATCATCGCGACACCCGTAGTTGACAAACCAATCTAATCGCTCTGAGTTCCACCCCTTCTGTCGCATATACTCCCGCATTGTAATCTTATCTAACGCACGCACCTCCGGATCCGCGCTGCTATATTCCAACGGCAGCGTAAACGCACGGCGTTGATCTACGCCTCTATAGAGCATCCACCGAAGCATATCGGTCTGAAATTCCTCAAATACTTGTTGATCCCCCTGAGCCCCGGTGGAAAACGGGTCGAGGTGCTCCACCCAACGGTTCTCAATAAACAGACGTTCCGCCGGTTCGCGCAGAATGTAATCCGGGTTCATGATGGGCCAACCAAGCGGGGTATAGTCCACGACAACCTGAAGCTCTTCGAGCACCTCAAGAATACAATCCGCCTCCATTGGTGGCGTATTAATATAGTGCGCTCCCCAAGGGAATGCAATACCATTTCCGACGTCACCGGCAATCGATGTCCCACCCAATTGATCTCCCAGATCAAGAATAACAAAATCGGTGACACCGGATCGCGCTAACTTCCAACCAGCACTAACCCCCGAAATTCCGCCGCCGATGATGATTGCGCTATGTCGCCTGCCGGTTGGCGGAGGAATGAGCGCCTCCGCAATCGGTTGCCGTACAAGATGCCCAATCCCACTCGGCTCACCAACAATTTCGCCGGGAATGTCAAAGGTTGACGGCTTAGGGGTGGGGGATGAGCATCTCGGTAAAAACGGCATCCCTAACCCGAGGAGGCAGTATTGAAGAAAAAGACGACGAGGAATTGGACGCATAATTTAATAGAACCTAGGACTTACGCAGTTGAACGTTCAACCCCTGTAGTTCGGTGTCTCATTACCGGACAATACGGCTCACGACGTCTGATGAATCCCCGATTTATCGGGACAGGCGGGCAACTACAATTAATCCTACACAGTAGTAGGTAGGCTCCGCTGTACCGTAGTTTGTACAATGGTTACGGCATACGGCGTATGCCTACTACCCTAAAGACGCGCAATGAATTGCGCTACTACAAACTGAAGTGCGTAACTCCTAAGAACCATTCAAGTTGCTAGGTATTAAAACTCCATCAATTTTCTATTAAAGTTGAGGAGCTCTATCTTCGCTCCAGTTTTGAATCCCGATCTTATCGGGGAGGAGCGATATGTCTATAGCAGACGATAAGTCTAGTCTCTGCGCTCCGGAGGAGCGATATGTGTGTAGCAAGAGCGAATCACCACAACCTAAAGTCCTAGCGGGAATATGTGGCAACTTGCGTTAGAATTTTAAAAATCTGAGAGGTGAATTTTTACAATCCCCACGACTCCCAGTCCTCCCGGTGATAAAAAAGCAGAATCGGCGTCAAAAGAGTGTTGATTTGCGTTTCAACCTCGTCAATATCTTTATCAAAGACAAATAGCGGCGCGAGCGATTCGTCGGAGAGAAAACGGGTTGGCACTGTTATCGTAACCTTCTGTGGATCAATCTGCCACTGACCAAAAAGATTGAACCCCCATTCACCGAAGCTCGGTACATTCACATGATAAGCGGTCGCATACAACCCAGCAGACTCAATGGTCTGATGAATACACCAGAACGCGTTTTGTGCAAAAAAAGGAGAGCTACTTTGCGTCACGGCGAGTCCATCTTTGGCGAGACGACGTTTGACGAGGTGATAGAATGCATCTGAATAGAGCGACACAAGCGACTCATCGCTGGGATCGGGGAGGTCAATAATAATTAAATTGTAGCGTTGGTCGGTTGCTTGGAGGAACTGCTGTGCATCCTGATTAATCACCGTTACCTTTGGATTGTGGAGTGCGTCTTGGTTGAGTTGGCGCAGTGTGCTGTCTGTGGACGCAAGTTCTGTTATCATCGGATCTAGGTCAACCACTGTGATCTCATCTACATCTTCATATTTCAGAATTTCGCGTGCCGCGAGCCCATCACCGCCCCCGAGGACAAGCACCTGTGCCCGTGAGGGAATCAGCGAAGCCGCCGGATGAATCAACGCTTCATGATATCGATACTCGTCCATCACGCTGAATTGCAAATGCCCGTTGATGTAGAGGCGGACATCGTCCTTCCAGCGCGTTACCACAATCCGTTGATATTTAGAGGCTTTCGATAGGATTATCCGGTCGGTGTAGATACGCTGCTCAAGATAGCCGCTCACCGGATTGCTAATCACCAGAGCCGCAACCAGCCCCATTGTTACCAACACAGCCACCACAATAGTCTGCTTGAAGTGCTGAATTTCGCGTCGAAACAGAATCAAATTACCAATCACCACAGCTAGGTTGGCGAGTCCCATGACCAATGACGTCTCAAAAATCCCTAACAGAGGCAACAGCAGCAGCGGAAACGCAAGAGAACCGATTAATCCGCCCAGATAATCGAAGGTGAGGGCGTTTGCTAGCGCAATTCGCAGGGTCGTATATTCGCGGAAGATTCGGGTCAACAGCGGCAATTCTAAACCAATCAGGGTCCCGATGAGAATAATCAAAGCCCACATGATTGGGACGTAGAAGAACTGGAAGCTGTATGCCGCAAACAGAATGGGACAAGAAACGCCACCGATGCCTCCAATCACCAATTCAACCCGGATAAACGCTGTGATGAGTTGATGGGTGATATATTTCGACAGATACGATCCAATACCCATCGCTGTCATAAACAGCCCAATCGTAATCGAAAATTGATAGATGCTGTTGCCCAAGAGGTAGGAAGATAAACTCCCGATCCCAAGCTCATAAACTATCGCGCAAATTGCAATAATCGAAACCGAGAGGAGAAGTATAACGCCGCGTGACTTGAGATGCCGATCGGTGTCATTTGCATTCATCTCAATCCAAAAACCTCCGCAATGATAGGGGCTTGGTTCCGTAGGGGCGAGGTCCCCTCGCCCAACGGGTTGGGTGCGATACGGCTCGCTGTGGATTGACAAATCCGCAGCACCGTGGGATCATTCCCTGCCTTTTAAAACAGGTTCTAAGAAATCGTGCAACAGAAACCGTAGGGAACAACTCTCGGACTCTCGGTCACAGACCGGAGGATCGTTGTTCCTTACCGCCCCAAACTCAGTTTCTCTTTATGTTCTGGTCTCTTTTTTTATGAGCCCCGTAGGTCGGAGTTCCTAGCCTCACTGCACTAATGAACAAATAGTTTTCACGTTTCACGCATCACGTTTCACGCTCTTATCGTTTTGCACTTTCTTTTGATATGAGCCAACAGTATTAAAGGAACGTCAGGATAATCTCTCCATCTTGTTCGCGTTTAGGAGGCTTCTTGCCTTCCACTGTCGCCAAAAATTCACGCCTGCGCTGAATAAGAAACCGATCCCAATCACTGCCAATGTAAACCCACCTATCGCGTATTTTGGGATCGGCATGCCGTAAGAACCTACGCCAATTGCAAGGGCTGCAATACCGAAATCACTAAGGCAGCGTCCCCGGGCGCGTTTGCGAATCCTTTGTAGATTCTTCGATCTCTCCTGTCTGACATATTCGTTCAACAGTTCAGCAGAGATTTGTATCGGATAGACTGGTGTCTCCTTGCCAGCTGGATCAGAGTTCAAACGAACTGGTGCGACATCTCGGACACACCGAAAACCGATATTGCTTGCGGTGTAATTAGGTGGAGCGTGCAAACGGTTGGCGCATCGGAAATATCGATTTGCAGTTTCGTCCCGAACCTCCAACCATGAACCCCCTCGCAAAACCCTATGTTTTTCCCCATAGTCGCTATCTCGGTGCGTATTTCCCTCATACGCTTGATACCAGTCAGCGGTCCACTCCCACACATTGCCAGCGACCTCATGCACACCGTAGGGGCTTACAGCGGCAGGACGATTCCCTACCGGTGTGAGTTGATCGGTCAGAAGCCTAGTTCCCTGATCCGTGGCAGGCTCAAATTCATTACCCCACGGATAAATACGACCATCAGCACCCCTTGCTGCCTTCTCCCATTCTGCTTCGGTGGGAAGTCGCCCTCGTGCCCATTGCGCGTAAGCATGTGCATCATACCAACTGATATGAACAACAGGTAAGGTCGCTTCGTCCGCGGGAGCGTTTCCGCCTGTCCAATGGGGTGGCGGCGTGTGCCCCGTCGCATTCACAAAAACTTCGTATTCTGCATTAGTGACCGGATAGCGAGCGATGCGATAAGGTTCAAGAAACCGAACATGTATCGGGGCTTCGTCCAGTTTGGCATACCAAGACTGTGCCAAAATTGTGCCGTAAAAAGGTTCGATATCGGTGCCCATAATGAACGCACTCGGTGGAATGAGAACATCATCCCAATCGTGGTGGGTGTTTGAAGCGGCACCACTCTGGTCTATCGACGAAAATTCCATTCAGCGGACCCGTACTTTGTCTGTGTGAGTGATTCAGCGGTTTCTATCTCTTGGGGAAACAGTTTGGCTTCAACAAATTGAACGCCGAGCGTTTCCTCAAATCCAACGGCAACTGCATCTTCAAGTTGTTTCCGATAAATCGGGATAGATCGGGACTGATTGATCGCGGCGGATTTTCCCACTGCTACCAGATCAAAACTGATCTGTCTTGAAGCAAGGGCTAAAACATCTGAGGTGGGAATGCCGAGAGCGATGTATCCTTGATACATCACGCCTGTTTGATTGCGGCGCTGGGAGACACCTGCAATCTTTTTTCCGTTAAGCAGGGTATCGTACTGGGCTGGATTGGTGAGGCAAATATTGGGGGTGTCTCCCATTGTTGGTTTGTCAATCTGGTGCACAACATCAATTTCTAACCGCTGCAATCCATTAATCAGGCAGTCGCTAATGGCGCAGTATGCCGCCGAAATACCCTTCGGAAACATTCCAGAACCGTGAGGAACGATAATGGTATAGGTCACATCCCAACCATGTATCACTGTGCCGCCGCCGGTGATCCGCCGAACAAGCTCAATGTCATGATCATCACATGCTGCGACATCTACCTCCTCCGAAATCCGCTGGAAGTAGCCGAAGCTGAACGCCGGTTGCAGCCAGTCATAAAACCGCAGCGTCGGTTGAATACTAGCTTTCTGCGTCAAAAGCATAGCCTCATCAATCGCCATATTCATGGCGGCATTATTCTGCTTGGTGTTGATAAGCCTCCAAGTCAATGATACACCTACCTGCCCTTCTCGGCTAGTTCATTTTATTAGACTAACCCAAGTTGCTAGTTGCCAAACCCGCTCGGCTTGGATAGACATATCCAAGCCATCTTTGAGTGTATGCAGTGGATTAACAAATCCGCTGCGTCCCCGCATGGGTGGTTTTGTGTTTTTTTAACATGTAGACACGGTTGAATGTGTAGGGGTTGGGTTTCCTAATCCGTTGAGCGAGGAAAGCTCGCCTTTACAATTGATACTGGGACACATCGGTATCTAACAGATCTGCTCAAAGGATTAGGGATAGTACAGAATCAGACCGTAACCCCACGCCACTCATCCTTTGCACACGTGATGTCAATCACGTTGCCATCCGGATCGGAGACCTTAAAAGATCGGATCGGCGGTTTTTCCCAATCAATTAAATTCCGCTGTTTGACATCATCACGCAATAGGTCGGCACCGCTATCTAGGAGTTTTTTGTAGATATCCGCCAAATCTTCCACAATAACCCCAATGTGCATAAACTCGGTCAGTTCCTCTAATGGTTGGCGTTCCTCACCATCGTACTGAAGGATTGTCATGTTGAGCGTCCCGTCGGTGAGATCGATACTGCTAGTACTATCCGGACCGCGATACCCAACAAATTTGAATCCAATAATCTCATAAAATCGGCGTGTCTCTTCCTTATCCTTAACTCGTAATGCGACATGTCTCAGAAATGCCATTTTGATATTCCTCCTAAAAATTGCCCGTATAGTAGTAGGCACACGCCGTGTGCCGTAACGTTCGTTATTATAACCGAAATCCGCGAACGTGCCAACAAAAAAGCAGTGATAGAGGCGTCTAGTTCTGCTGTAGGAGGGATCTCCGAATCCCGATGCTCAAACTCTGAATCCGGATCTTATCGGAGATCTGTATGCCGTAACGGTTTCAATGCCTCCCTCCCCTCGTAGGTACAGGTTTCCCAACCTGTACTTGTAGTGAATTCCCCCCTTGACTTAGATCAAGAATCCGTGTTATAATTGCCACCGCACTACATCATTTTTTCAGGAGGCAAAATATGAGTTGGGACTTTGAATTGGTTGCGGGACCCTATGATTTTACGGAAGGACCCGCATGGGATGGAGAAGCGGTGCTATTCACCGATATTCCGAACAATCACATCATGCGTTACGATCCGAGTAACGGCGAATGCACAGAATTTCGCATAGGAACGAACGAAGCAAATGGTCTGATGTTCGATAAGGCGGGACACCTATACGCCTGCGAAGGTGGAAGCGGAGGCAGGCGGATGGCGCGCTACAATCCGGACGGCACAACCGATGTGCTCGCCGATCGTTTTGAAGGGAAACGCCTCAACAGCCCGAATGACCTTGCTTTCGATGCACAAGGACGAATCTGGTTTACCGACCCGCGTTACGGCGAGAAGTTCGATGATATGGAGCTTGGACATGAGTCCGTGTTCCGGTTAGATCCGCAGCCTGATGGCGAGTGGGAAATCAACCGAGTCACGTATGACACCACGAAACCAAATGGACTCCTGATTTCTCCGGATGGAAAGTGGCTCTACGTCGCCCAAAGCCACTATGATGACAACAAGCGGGAGTTACGTGGCTATCCAATCAACGATGATGGAACAGTAGATGAATATGAAGTGCTGCACAACTTCTTCCCACACCGTGGGATTGATGGAATGTGTCTGGATACGGAGGGGAATATCGTTGCGACAGCGGGCTGGGAGCAGAGCGGACCGGGGCCCATGATCTATGTCTTCGCGCCGAACGGGCGTGTGCTGGAAACACACCCGATTCCGACCGACCAACCGACAAATTGCACCTTTGGAGATGCAGACCTGCAAACGCTCTACGTGACTGCGGGGGGATGCCTCTATCGCACCCGGACGGAGCGGAAAGGGTATCTAATTTATCCTTAGCGTGATTTAACAACCGAAGCAAGCTACGAAATAGCACAAAGCCTGCGCTTCATAAAAACCGCTATCTGACCCTCAGGATGATCATCGTTTGAGTAGAAGGAAATATCAATTCCTTCTACTCTAAAACCTAGTTTACGATAGACCTTGATAGCGGTGGGATTCGTATTCTGCGTCTCGCAAACCATTATCCGATAACCTTCACGACTTGTCTTCTCTACGACGCGTTCCACCAACTGTTTGCCAATCCCTTGATTGCGATGTGTCTCTGCGACATGAAACTCATGGACAGATAAGCTGCGATTCCATCGGTGTCCTTCAGCAATGGCAAGCCCTACAAGCAGATTGTCGTCGTATGCTCCAAACGAATAACCAGCGTTGAGGATTGTATTATACTGCTGAAGAATTTCATCGTCGTAATGAAATCTTTTGACATACGGTTTGTCAAGGGTAACAAGTCGCAGGTCAAATGAAACGGAACTTGCCGTTTCTGTGTGGACAACCGTATATTTACTGTCAGAAGAGTAGCCGCTTGCAACCCGCCTCAAGTCAGCTAGGCTCAATTTCGTCAAAGACCGGATTTCGACCATCCTACTCTGTTCCGATGCAATACAGATGCGTCCCGGTCCGCATGAAGAGCTGGGAACCGGAAACAGCAGGAGATGACAAGGTGTAGCTGCCATCTAGCTCATTGGTTGCCAAGACTTTAAATGCTGGACCGGCAGCAATAACCGTCGTTACCGCAAACTCATTGGTGATGTAGAGCTTGCCATCCGCCAGAATCGGTGAGGAACTTACCGTTCCCTGTGCAGTACGTTCTGGTCCCCAGACTACCTCACCCGTTTTTGCATCAAGGCAAGTTGCCAGTCCCCTGTCGTCCACCATGTAGAAATAGGTTCCATCACAGACCGGTGTAGGAACATCCGGTGAACCGGCACCCTCCCATTTCCAAAGCAGGTGGCTGTCCGTTATATCTCCAGTGCCGCCTGCACGCAGGGCTAACAGTGGCTTCTTGCGGGTTGGTGCGTAGATGATTCCCTCCACGACGAGTGGCGATCCGACAACCCGATAGTTCCTTTCCTGATATGGATTCAACCCGCCAGAACGCCAGATCTCTTTGCCGGTATCCGGGTGGTGTCCGGTAACATAATCCGCCCCCGAAATCACGATTTGAGTGACCCCGTCATGTTCAAGCAGCGCGGGCGTCGTGTAGGCATCAGGAGACTCGGCGAGAGCGTCGGTCGGTCGTTCCTGTCGCCACACTTCCTCACCGGTAGCAGCATTGAAGGCGACAATATAGGACGGGTCATCCGTCCTGTATCCATGAAGCACTTCAATAATGAGTGTTCCGTTGTGAAGCAACGGGGAGGAGGCATACCCCCACATAAGACCAAATCTGCCGTAATCATCCTGAAGATTTCGCTTCCAGATTTCGTTCCCTGCCATATCGAAGGCAGCCACAGCACCCGTGCCAGTGACGACCCAGACGTGCTCTCCATTGGTTACTGGCGAGGGAGACGAGTCGTTTCCCTTGCGGTGTAGTTGATTTCCTGTGTCCAGTTCGTGCTGCCAGAGAACATTCCCGTCTGCCCTCGAAACACAAATCAGCAGCAGTTCGTCGCCGCCGGGGGAACGTCCCCCTCCGCCCCGACGTCCACGCCGTCCTCTTCGCTCGCGCTGTGGTTCTGGGGACTGTGTTGCGGGTTCGCTCGCGCCTTTCGTTGGTGAGGTAAGGAAGATTTTATCACCCCAGACGATGGGCGTGCCACCGCTCCATGTAGGCAGTGGTGTCTTCCATACAATATTTTCCGTCCCACTCCATGCGGTGGGAAGGTTCTCGGCATCGCTAACGCCGGTTTGATAGGGACCACGCCATTGTGGCCAATTTTCTCTGACAGCTTGGGACGGGTACTGCGCCCATGCGACCCCAATGATTATCAGTCCAATCAGGGATAGGGTGACAGAAGGGACATGATACTTTTTCATTTTGCATTCTCCGTTTTGATGATTATCCTCGTATCCAAATAGGATTTACGCAGTTGAACGTTCAAAGTCTTGTGCTGCGTTGCACCGCACCCCCTCTAACTCCCCCGCCCCGGTCACGGGATCCTCTCGGACAAGCGGGGGAGAACCCGTAGTTCGGCGATTCATCTCGATGCCCGATGAATCGGGCAACTACAATCTGAAGTGCGTAACTCCTACCAAAATAAGGTTAAAATTGACTATGTTGGTCTGGCTTTGTGCAAAGCTAAACTCATTATACCACACCTCTAATCCCTCGTCAATCTCGCCACAAATGGGACCGCTATCAGTTTTTCTCAGATTCCTCTCATTTTTCTATTTTTTATCTGCGAAGTCTGCGTCCGTATCTGCTTTTATAACTGAAGTGCGTAGCCCTATTGAATCTGTTTGACAAAAAATAGGAAGCATTCTATAATAATCAATTCAAGCCGAAATTTTGTAATTTTCCTAACGAGCAGCGGTCCTGATTCCTCGACAGAGTGCAAATAATGCAAACCAAATTTTCCGCGACCCACCCCGAACCCATTAGCTGGCGACCGATTCTGATTACGCTGCTCCTCCTGCCCATCTTCTATTGGTGGCATATTGAGTGTGAAGCCCTTCCCTCCTTTGGCCCACCCCCGACCCTGATGTCGCCACTTTACACCGTTGTTCTCGCTTTGTTTGTATTGGCATCACTCAACCTACTCCTGAAAAGATTTTATCCCAAGCACGTCCTGACAGGCGGAGAATTAATCACCGTTTACGTTTTGATGTCAATGTCGCTGATCTTCATGTCCTACGACATGTTCCTCCCGTTAGCCTCTATCGTCGTGCACGCGTTCTATTTCGCCACCCCAGAAAATGAGTGGCGAGATCTCTTCTTTCACTACCTCCCAGACTGGCTGACAATCAGCAATCCGGAGATAGGACGTGCCTTTTATAGGGGAGATAAATCCTTTTTTGAGCCGCAATATTTCCTCGTTTGGCTGAAACCCATATTCTGGTGGTGTTCTTTTGCGTTTGTCTGGCTCTTTGTCACACAGTGTATCAACGTCATCATCAGAAAAGCATGGGTGGAACAGGAGCGGCTGACCTATCCAATCGTCGAAATCCCTTACCAGATCGCCTACAACACCGGCAGCTTCTTCCGCAACAAGGTAATGTGGTGGGGATTTGCTATTGCGGGGGGGATCAGCCTTATCAACGGATTGCATGTCCTGTTCCCAATTGTCCCGGTAATCCCGACGAAGACCATCTCCCTGGCACCGTTGTTTACCGAAAAGCCATGGAACGCCCTGCTGCGCGGCGGAAGTCTGATTGTCATATATCCTTTTGCCGTGGGGCTTTTCTTCCTTATGCCGATGGATCTGCTGGCATCGTGTCTCCTCTTTTTCTTCTTATACAAGATGCAATTTTTCTTTGCAATCGTAACAGGTATGGAACAGATCCCCGGCTTCCCTTACTCTTATGAGCAGCAAACCGGGGCGTACACGGGAATATGTGTGATTGCACTATGGGCGACACGTCGACAGATTTGGCGGGCTTTGAAGGCTGCCATCAGACCCAAGCAGGCAGAAGATCAGAACGAGCCGATGCGGTATCGCACCGCTTTTTTAGGGGTTTTATTAGGGGTACTCTTCCTCGTCGGTTTTGCCATGCGAGGGGGGATGGAGTTCAAAATCGCCTTGCTATTTTTCGCTGCACATTTTGCGACGATTGCGATTCCCCTCACACGCCTCCGTGCCCAGATCGGCTTTCCAATCCATTCGACCACATTCATCGGTCCCCACCACAGTCTCGTCAGTCTGCTGGGCACTCGACAAATCGGCGCGCAAAACCTGACATGGTTCTCGCTCTTTTTCTGGTTCAATCGGGACAATCGGAGCCACCCGATGCCACACCAACTTGAAGCATTCAAGCTCTCTGAACGGGGACACCTTGATGTCAAAGGGTTATCCCGTTGGATGCTCGTAGTGCTCATCGTTGCAATGCCGATGTGTCTCATAATGTTACTAGAAATCTTCTTCAGACTGGGCGTAGACACCGGTAACATCGGTGGACAGATCAACAGCTTTGGAGGACGCGCCTATAATTTTCTTCACGGTTGGCTGACCACCCCGCGCGATCCGCAGAATGGACATATCGCGGCGATGAGCTTCGGGTTCTTCTTTACGCTGGTACTAGGAGTAGTTCGCGCCCGGTTTTTCTGGTGGCCCATCCATCCACTGGGCTACGGCATTTCGTTATCGTCCCACATGTTTATGTTCTGGGCACCGTTCATCATCGCCGGTGTCGCCAAATGGAGCCTGCTAAAATACGGGGGGATAGGGCTTTATCGGAGAGCAATCCCACTGTTTTTGGGACTGGCGTTAGGAGACTTTGTCTTGGGGAGTTTTTGGAGTCTGTTGGGAATCTTCCTCAAAAGACCGACATACACCTTTTATTTCGGCTAAGGAGTGATCATGAAAACAATTCGTTTCCTACTGCTTCATCGTATGGTCCAGTTCGCCACAATTATCACTGCTATATGTTGCATCGGTTGTGCAAACTTCGTTGATGATATTCTCAATGATACCGGTGATCCATCAAGCACAGATAGTGATGTCAGCGACAATCAGTCAATCATTGCAGATATGCCTATCCAACAGATAGAAGTGCTGCTCGCGGAAAGCGACCCCGTTCAAGTTACCGTTGAGGTGACTGGATGGCTACCAGATAGTTGTACCGCACACCATGAGACACATCAAGGGCGGGAAGGAAGCACTATCACTATCCAGATTACAACCATGCGCCCGAAAGATCTTGCTTGTGCGACAGTTGTAACAGAGTACCAAGAGCAGGTTTTTATTGGGACACTTCCGGCGGGCGATTATAAAGTCATCGTCAACGGCATCGAACAGAATTTCCGTGTTGACTAATTCGGTGTTCTACGGCTTTTCGTTGCCAATCCTAAAAATTCAGTCGATACAAAATCTTCACATTCCGCCCCGGCTCCGGCATCACCGATTTTATTCTTGAAAGGTGTTGGCGGTATTCGGTATCGAAGATATTTTCGACTGTGACAACTGCCTGATGCTGAAGTTGCCACACCGGGAACGCTAATTGGAATCCCACATCGTAGACGATGTACCCATCGGTTGCCGCTTCAAATTCACTGAGTCGGTGCTGACCATCCGAAAATCGCACCGTGAAATGAGTTTTTAACGGTCGCGTAACGTATCGCAGCGCCACTTTTCCGTTGAGCGGTGGAATCCGTTCAAGCGGTGATTCGCTGTCTGCCAAGGTGCCTCTGACGTAACTCATCCGTACCTGTGCCTGAAGTCGTGAGACAATTTCGGCGTCAACGCTAAATTCGGCACCATCAAGAACGGCGTCTTGTCCCCGATATTGATATATCCATAGCCACCCTGCTGCACCACTCCCCCACTCCTTTTCCCCTGTATTGGTCGGAATCAAGTAACTGAAAATCTGGTTCCGAAAAACCGTGAGATTGAGTTTCACACGCTCGGCAGAATAGCGTAGAAACGCCTCTGTCCCGAAACCATCCTCCGAACCGAGTTCGGCGTTACCAATCTCGTAGGAGTAGGAGGCGAGGTGGGGTCCATCTGAAAAAAGTTCCTCGATCCCCGGTGTGCGAAACGTTTTCATCAAGGTGGCTCCTGTCTCCAAATGGTCATCCCAATGGTAGATCCCCGAAACTGCGCTCGACACACCCCCGAAGTCCCGTTGTTGGACCGCTCCTGCGCGGGTGACAGCACCATCCTCAAACGGCTCAACCCGTCTGACGTCGTAGCGAATCGCGCCTTGTAGCGTCAAGTCGTCATTGAGCCGCTTCTGTTTGAAATAGAAGCCCGCCAAAGACATCTCCCGCGTGTGTGGTGTCCAGTAAAACCCGCCCGTTGCATGGTCACGATATTCACTCCAAATCCCAGCAACAGCATCACCGTGCATATAAGCCAATGCGGATGCGTTGTATGTCAATAAGCCAAACTCAACACCGAGCGTGTTGTTTGATTCAATCTCCTGATGCTGATAGCGCGTATAGGTCGAGTGCAGTTTCAGTTTCTCAAGAAACGACTGCTGAAACCCATACTCAAAATTACCTTCATATCGTTGGCGATCAAGGTCAATGGTGACGCCTTGGATATGTCCCTCCGGCGAACCGGGGATCCCATAATCTGAACGGTAACTGCCTCCTGAAATCCCAAAATGTCCCCAATCCTTAACCATTGAAACACCGGTCGAAAAATTAGTTTGCGATAGAGACGTGTTTTCTAAAATACCGATGGGGGTATGCGTATCGTCGGTATGGCGGCGGTTCAACTCCAATCGCCACGCAAGGTCACCGATCGGAATCGTAAATCCTGTCGTTCCAATCAACCCTGAGTTGACCGACTCACCCTGAAATGTAAGATTCATCGTTGGACGATGGGGCAAGGTTTGCGGAATAATCTCACGCTTGACATTGACAACACCGCCGAGTGCGCTTGAGCCATAAATGAGCGATGCCGGTCCGCGTGTAATCTCAATATTTGTTGCCGTGGTAGGATCAATTGCAACTGCATGATCTGCTGCGGACGCCGATTTATCGCCAGTACGCCCGCCATCTTCGAGGATAAGCAGCCGATCACCGCCCATGCCCCGGATGACCGGTCGCGCAGCCGCTCGACCCATCGTCCGTTGTGCGATTCCCACCTCTCCGCTTAGTGTTTCGGCTATGGTCGCTCCCATCTGTTGGTCAAGCTCCTGCGCTGAAAGGTTCAGGTCAGTTGTTTTCTCAAAATGAGCGTGCTCCTCGTCACCCGGTGTAACAACAACCTCTCCGAGTTGGACCGGGCTGCGTTTCAATTTGACTGTCATCGCTGTAGAGTCTGCATTAACAACTATTTCCTGATCTAACGTTTCATAGCCAGCACGCTCGAATCGTAGCGTATACCTCCCTTGCACAATCTCATCAAACCGAAACTCTCCAGTCCTACCAGTTCGGAACAAAGATGTGTTTTCTACTTTGTGTAGCAGGGATACATGGACATCCACAAGGGGAGTTCCCGTCTCAGCATCAATCACCTGTCCTGAGATGGAGGCACTGCTGGCAAACGATGCCCCTTCTACAGTATGAATCAAGAACATGGTGAATAGCAAAAGCCTCAGCCACTTCGCAGCGGGACCGCTACGGTGTGACAATTGATGTCTTAAATTGTCCTGCTTATCGTCCACGTTTTACCTCATCCAACTCTAATTGATAGACACCCACCAGCATCAAATCCTCCCGAAACTGCTGACCGATCGAAAGTTTACCAAAAACAGTAATTGGCATATCCATCACCGCTTGAATCTTTTGCTTTTTTGAGGATTCGACGTAGACAACTTCATTGATACGGGGTGCAACACCGAAACAACACGACATCGTTGACTTGAGCAACAGGAACCGCTTCACTTTCCCCTTATCAACGTCAATCGGGAGCATAAATCCCGTGATAGCGACTTTCTTTCCATCAATTTGCTTGACTTCGTTGGGGATCTCGGTGTCGTAAGAAAGCGCGGCGATGTATTCCGAGTCTGCCAACTGTTTCCAATCCGGCTCATCAAGCCAGTAATCACCTAAGAAACCGAACGGTACGCGTAAGTACTCGCCAATCATCTCGGTGGGGGCGGCAACAGTTTCAGCGATATCAACGGCAAACAGACTAAAATTGATCGGAACTGGAGAGGTTAGCTCTGGCTCTGTCGCAACGTTGTAGTCCGAAAATTCGATCTCAAACCCGCCGATGAGCCGCAGGACATCGCCCGGTAGCCATTTGACGAACCGACTGTTTTTCGGAAAATAGGTAAACCGTAACTCTTTCAATGCCACTGGTTTTTTGACACCGTGTAACTCAAGGGTTGCTTTGGCATCAGCATTGATGGGTAAACCATCAATCAGTCGCACATCTTCCGCGACATTCAAGCTTTCGATCCGAAGGATAGCTTGTGGGTAGATATCAGTGTTCCACAAAACCTTCTGTATTTCCTCATCAACAACGGTCTTCATTTTCAGGCGCTTCATATCAAGTTGGAACATCGCCTTAAACGTTTTATGTAGTGCATCGGGGGCGAGCGCGATTGTACCATTGATACGTTCGGTTGTCGCCCTGAACTGGCTGCCTCCAAACATGAACACATTTCTTTCTTTATCCAGCGTGAATGTTTGTAACTCCGCAGACGGATTGTTTTGAGCGGAGGCAGAGGCAAATATCCCAAGTATCAATGCAAAAACCGTTGCATGAAACGTAAAGCGTGATGTGTAAAAAGAAAATGTGTTAAACAAATTCCTCACTCCTTTTGGTCTATCTGTATCCGCTCCAGCTCAAGGTGGTAGATGCCGGTCAACACTTCGCGTTCAAACTTCGCTCCGACACGCAACCTGCCGAACAACGTTACCAGTACATCTTGATGGATGCTGATTTTCTTCTCTTTTGGCACTCTAACATATACCCACTCATTCAGGCGGGGTATGTTACCAAAACAGCACGCCATCTGATCTTTGAGCAACATAAAAGTCCGAAGATTACCCTCCGACATATCAAGCGGTAACATAAACCCTTGAATCTCAACTTTCTTGCCAGCCACCGCTTGGATTTGTGGGGAAATCTGTTCATCAAGGTTGAGCGAGGCGATGTATGCCGGGTCACTCATTTTCGCCCAATTCGGCTCCTTGAACGGATAGCTAGTGAGCATATTGAAAGTCAGTGATTGATATGCCTCTTTCGTTGACCGTGCGCCTTGCACAACACCCGGTTCATGTGCTTGATCTGTTCGCTCACTCGCACCCCGAAGTGCCCGCATTGGATGCGATTTAGGTAACAGCTGAAAAACACCGAGCGACAACGCGACGACAACCGCACTAACCATTGCAAAATTCAGCCACGAACTGCGTCGTTTTTTCGTTTTAGGGGTATTCATTTTCTCCGTCTCCTGACTAATGTTCAGTATGCTCACTGTGTGTTTCCTCATTGCCTTCGGGGAGCTCAAAGTCGATGTTGGTGAACACCTGACCTTTGATGCCAATTGAAACGATTTCTGCATGAAACTCCGATGCGCCCTTTAGTGCGTCCGATTGTGCTGTAAATTGAGAGGTGTCGCCTTCGGTCTCACCGGTCAGAACGTTCGCAACCCCTGAAAGTTGCAACGAAAAGTCGGACTGGATATCTTCTTGATGTATCTTGAGTTCGATTGTTTTTTGTGAGACTCGTACTGATTTTTCTGCTTCACCGTCCAGCACGTAGCCGGTTAGTTTTCCAGTCGTTTGGTCTAGCACAAGCTCAATGTGCGCGAACTCATCGCCGAAAACGATCAATGTCCCACCGTGAAGCGCCGTATGTTCATGATGTGTATCGGTTTCATGTGTTTCCGTCTGTACGTGGTGATGTTGCTCCTTTTTCTCACAACTGAGTTGGGCGATAATAATCGCTAAGATTGCTGTCCATATCAAGATAATTCTTTGGATCTTCATAATGATTTTTCTTTCAGTAAGATTCAATGAATAGAGAAAGTCGTTTATGGTGAATTAGAGAAATAAGTAGACATTACCAATAAATAACTCCGCCCGCGAAGTTCCCAAAGTCCCTCTGATAAGGGGGATTTAGGGGGTTAGCTGTGCATTCAGAGTGTCTAAGTAATTCTAAAATCTACCATAATTGACAAAATTTGGGACATTTGAACACGCTTGTATAGTATAATTAGTATATGAAAGCAGAACAAGTATATATGCTCCCAAGGGTGTACGTCGAATCATCCGTTATTGGTGCCTACTTCGACGAAAGGACTGATCTGATCTCAGTAAATGTGATTACTTACCGACATGGAATTGCAAACACTTAGCGAACCCAAATAAGTTTCAGCGTATTCGCTTTGTTAATACGTCGTTAGGTCTGTATATTCCGGCACTTGTAACGCCAAATCAGTTAATAGGAGCCTCCAATGATTAAAGATTCCCTCATCGTTGAAGATATCCGTCGCGTTCGCCGCGCCATTTCGGAGCGATTTGCCCATAATGTGGATGGATATATTGACTACCTGCAAAAAAAGCGTGAATCATCAGATCAAGCGGATACCGTGGAAGACCCTTCAGAACCGCCGCCAAATACAGAAAAAGCCACGCGTCACAAGGTTTAGTTTATGGGTGTTAAATTCGTCGCAACATCTGTCTGATACGCCTTGAAGGCAGGCACGATGCCAGCGACCACGCCCAAAAGTATGACGCAAACCGGCGCAACCACGAACACAGGATGAAATTGCAACAGGTCTAAAACGATACCCGTCTGGGCGCGAACAATTGCTGACGCTGAGGTGAAAATCGCACCGTAAACTATAAATCCTATGATGACCCCTAACGCTGCGATTGATGCCGCTTCCAATACAATTACCGTAAACACCGTTTTACGGCGTGCGCCGAGAGATCGCAAAATAGCGAACTCACGCCGCCGTTCGTTGATTGAGTTATAGATGCTTGCCAGAATAGAACCGGCTGCAACAAGGACAACAAGATAA
The DNA here is from genome assembly GCA_965222435.1 of Candidatus Poribacteria bacterium. Taxonomy (GTDB): domain Bacteria; phylum Poribacteria; class WGA-4E; order WGA-4E; family PCPOR2b; genus PCPOR2b. The sequence continues at coordinate 5,094,029 of OZ244950.1, forward strand.
GAAACGAGTGCCAGAATCTGATTCATCCAACCAATTTTGTCAAACAGGCCAGCCATCACAGTCCCGATGGGCCATGCCAACGTTGCCACCTTCCCCTGTTTGTTGATCATTGCGTCCATCATGAAACCGATCTGCGGATTCCGAAACTTCAGCATGACTGCACTGACCTCTTTGTGTGCATTGGGAATCTCTTGACCGGGTTGAGCAACATATTCCTCACCGCTACCACGCAATACATGCCCCTCCAACCGATAAATTCCCTCGATCGGAATCCATATAACGCGGTCAGATGGTGAATTGGTTGGTTCAAGCACACCGGCGACAATATATTGCTCATCATGTCGCATTGATTCATCAAACACCAAGCCGTGATACGGGTTAAACCTATCCTCCACCTTTAAGCCCAACTGCTGTGCGGCATAATTGCCAAGAACCGCCTCCTGCCGATTCGGATCAAAGAAACGTCCGTCCCCTTGCGTCCGAAACCGAACCCCTTTGCGGTATTCAAACTCTGTGAACAACGTCGTTGTCGTACCGACGATACGGAAACCGTGATAATTGTCTCCAAGCGCGTAAGGGATAGCGAGTTCGACACGTGGATCATCTTTCATCGCTTGGTACATCGCCCACGGGATATTCCCCGGCGAGGTTTCGAGATGAAATACGGTGTTCAGCACCAATTGTAACGGACTGCCGCGTGCTCCCAGGACCGCATCAAAACCGATCGGACCGCCCGTGAACGCCCAAACAGATTGTGCTCTGATGGCAATAATCGCTATCACAAGTCCCGTACCGAGCGCAATTGACAAGGTCGTAATGAGCGTCGACAGCGCATGTTGTCGAAGACTGCGTTGAACGATGAAAAACAACCCGATCCGTTTTTTCATTTTCGAGGCGAGCATGTTTCTCCTATATTTTCTATAGGTGATAATTTGGGTTGATTGGTAAAACAGCGGGACTCATGTTGAAGAACCGTGTAACAGGAGCCGAGTTTTTGGTAGGGTTCAACGATAGTTGTTCCGTACGGTTTCTCTTTCCCTTATGCACAATTTACTTGCGCGAAATCTATTGTCTCCTCAAATTGCCCTAAAACTTCTGAGTCGTGGCTAACGATGAGCAATGCTGCGTTATTTTCGCGGCAAATTTCACGGATAAGTGTGACCGCTTCGTTGGCATGATGATAATCCAGATTACCGGTCGGTTCGTCGGCGAGTACGAGGCGTGGTCGATTTGCTACGGCGCGGGCAACCGCAACTCGTTGCTGCTGCCCGACCGATAGCTGCGAAGGGCGATACTGCATCCGATCGCCAAGTCCTACCCGTTCGAGTAGATGTCGGGCAAAATTGATATCAATCCCTTTTCCAAACATCATACCGAGCATGATGTTTTCTAAGGCTGTATAGCCAGCAAGCAGATTGAAGGTTTGGAAAATATACCCGATGTGGCGGGCACGTAATCCATCACGTCCAGATTCTGAGAGAGCAGTCATCTCCTCGCCAGCGACAACGATGCGTCCGCTGTCGGCTTGCAGAATGCCAGCGATGAGATTCAGAAATGTTGTTTTCCCTGCACCGCTGCTTCCTCTGAGCGCAATCTGTGCCCCTTCGCCCATTTCAAAATCGGAAACGTTAATGATGCGTGTCTGTGAACCTTCAGGTGAGGCGTAAGCCTTTTCAAGGTTCGTGATGGTCAAAAGTGACATCGCAGTCTCCGATTAGTCTTCAGACGTTTTACAGTGGTGACACGCACGACACAAGCGACGATTGAGAAGATGTCCTATCATAAGTAGGACCCCACCACAAGCCATGAAGATGCTTTCGTACTGTTCTGGCACCCGGAAGTGTGCAATAAATATACATACGAATGCACCACCAAGTGTCAGAAATATCCGCCATTTTCGATGATGTTGATAACCCCACGTCAGACTTCCTACGGCGATTCCCCCTGTTGCAGCGACTATCATCAGTTCGACAGAGTCGCTGAGCAGAAATCCAAGACCAATGAGCGGTAGCGCGACTATCAACAACGGCGTTACCATACAGTGGATGGCACATGCGAAAGAGAGGCATGCCCCAACATTATCTACGAGTGAGTGATTCAGATATCTTTTCAATTGTTTTCCTTAAAATCATATGATACTTATTCTCGTTTTCACTTTGCTCTGCCTAGATTGCCAAACCCGAATCAACCATTGGATTTGGCAATTCGACAAACCAATTTACCAAGCAAACACTCCCTACGGTGTAACCGTTACAGGAATCAAGAGTGCCCCCGTAAAATCAGGATGGTCGCCGTGCAAAAGTTGGAGTTTGGCAGTTGTTTCTCCAGCTATAAGCCCCTTCACCTCAAAGGTGAATTTCTCGGCAAGCTCATCTTCGTGGTCTTCGCCCTCATCAGCATGCTCATCTCCCTCATCTTCGTAAAGGTGTACTTCGATGATTGATGAATCAAATTCGACAATAGCTAAGGCAAACACCTCTTCCTCATCATGGTCGTGTTCGTCGTCCTCCTCCGCGGCTGCAGGCAAAAATTCATCGCCATCGTGGTCAAGGAACATGGCGAGAACATCAAGTTCCTCGCCAACTTTGAGGGTGATACCCCCCTCATGTGTTCCCTGAAATTGACGGTAAATCTCATTCCCATCAACCTTGAGGGTAAAGCCATCGGCGTCGGCATGTTCCTGATCGTCACCATCAACGGGATTATCATCTGCGCCACAAGCGGCGAACAACGCAGCAAATGCGAGTAACAACAGCGTGAATCTAAAAAAACAGGTATACATAATTTCCTCCAGATATAGATAGATCGCTTTCCCTGCATCACGACTGAGGCAGATCGCCACTAAAGTCAAATCAGCCGGGAAAAGGCAGCAATCAATTAAATAAAAAATCAAACGTATGGATTGGACTGAAAGATTAAGCGGAGAACGCTGGTGGGGCACGACTTTGGATACTGCCATCAAGAATTCTGGAAATGAAAGTCAAATTGAAAGGGAGGTAAGTTGATATGCAGGCATCAAGATTGGTGATGTCAACAGCCGGGAGTTCTATTCCGATGTGGTTGGTGCTGAAGAAGCAGGCAGAACAATCTGTCGAACCGAGACTAGTATGGTCGTGATCATGTGTGATTCCAACAAAGCCGATTGCCATCAGAGAATAAAAAACCCCAATTGCAATTACCCAGCCTGCTGGATTGATGTAGATTCGATTGTTCCGCAAGATTCTGACCTCTTTCTGCTAGCTTAAATCACGCAATCATTATACATCTTGTTACACATTATGTCAAACATCTTTTCAGGGGGATGGGGTCATTTAAGTTTTGCCGTAGGAGGGATCTCCGAATCTGGACATCTCACTGTAGGTGCGATCTCCCGGTTGCGACTTGTCAAACAAAATGGCAAAAACCGCACATAGAATAGCCCTAGTGGGGTGAAGGGCGAGGTGGTTTGAAAAGGACGGATTGGTGGTAATCACTGGGTATATCCCCGTATGGCGATGGGAAGATCCGCTTTTTTAGTCAAGAGGGAAAGGTGTCGGTGATTTCAGGCGACACAAGTATTGAAATTGCTTGGCAAAAACGAGTCCGACGCGAGTTTCATCACATCTCCGGCTGTCGCTGGCAATGCCATGATACTGTTTCACAACGACGAGCTAACTTTCGCTCTTTTTTAGCGTTTCTACAGAAATCCTTGCCTGAAAGGCGTTGACGGTCCCTTTCTTATTATCCCACCGCCCGCTAGCACCCAATTTAAACATCTTGCCATGGTCGAAATGATGTGTGATTTGCCCGGTATCACCCGGTGAGATAAGCCACGCCTTGGCAAGAGTGCCCTTGGGCACTTTTTCTTTTGAGAGTTCGCTGGTGCCATCGAACAAAAAGAACGAACCTTCCCCCTCTGCCCTACCTACTTCGATATCAATCGTTAGCGTGCCGCCGTCTTCAAACGCCCTTGCGTCAATCACAACAACAGTGTAATCGTGATAGCCGACCATTGGTGTCCGAAAAATGTCCAATACCTCCTGCAAGGGTTGCTCATTGTTGAGGATAACGTTCCCTAATCCGGGCTGTTCTCCCTCTAAGGATTCTACGAGAAACATAAGGTAACCCTCCGTGTACCGGAGTCCTCTCTTCCTGCTCTCGTTGTAGAGTTCATTGATGGGTTGACGACCCATTAGTTCAAGTTCAGGCGATATAACCAAACAATCCACCGGTGAGGCTTTCTTTGACCCTGTCTTCCACCCCCTAATGATTGCTTGTGCCAACGGATGTGTTGTGTCAAATACCTTGGATTCGCGCTCGCGTCTCATCGCAATAGGGACTTGCAAGCTACGGATACGCCCTAATTCCGCATTGGGCACCCAAGTGTTGATGAAATTTTCGTTCAAGAATTCGATGTTTCGTTCGTCAGAGAGAGCAACTGCCCTCAGGCTCTTGCCGCTCCCTCAGCACGACTCGTCAGCGAGCGGTCCGTCTACTGAGATAGCATGAATCGGCTTCTGCTGTACCTCCGCGATCTCCAACGCCTTATCCAGCGGTACCCAGTTAATTCGCTGCCATTCGTAGAAACGGAGTATCAGTTTGTGCTCAGCTTCTTCTTGGATAATAGCTTCCGTGAATTCAATGTCTTGCACAACATCTTGCGTCCCGGCACGCAGTTCCATTCGCGGGCAAAAGCCGCTATCCGTAAAGAAACCGAGGTCGTCTTTGTCTCTCTTCCAGTTGACATCGAAGTTCAATGTGCCTTCAGGAACGTGCATCTTGAAGAAGGCGACCCTTTCTGCAATTCGGTCAATAACGAGATGCCCGGCAAATTGTGAGGGTGTGAACCAGCCATCCTTTAAAGTGAATTCTGCATGGACACGAAACACGATATCAGCAAATCTATCATTGTAAGCACGCAAACATGCCCACAATCCTTCGGAATCCCCCGCATCAATATGCATATTCAGATGCGGATCGGGGTGAAGTTGTTTTAGCAGTTCCAGAACACCATCTTGTTCTATCTGCCAGAGTTCGCCAACAGAAACAGGGACGTGCGGGAGAAAAGCTAGAAAAACAGACGCAGCGTACTGCTTTTCTGGGTCGGCGACTCGCAGATTCGCCAGCGCGTCCCACTCCACATGGAAGTTGGATCCGGTATACTCAATCGGGGTGATGAAACCTTTGACTGACACTTCTGAATCATCATCAAGACTGAGAGTGATTTTGTTTGGTAAAGTTCCCATCTTGCAATCCCTAAAGTGAGAAAGGACCTCTTTTTGTAGCATAATCTGCATGAAGTTTTGAAAATCAATTTGGTTGAACTCAGCAAATTGTACAACTTGATCCGATCATCGTCAATGTCCAAATGTCCCGTTGCTTCGCTGCGATCATCGACCACGTGCTTTCATCTTTTGGTGTTGATTGATTTTTTTTTCATTAGCTCCGTTTGGTGGCTCCGAATCTGCAGTGAATACCCCAGCACAAACGGATTAACTTTAATAAATTTTTTAATTTCAAAAATTGGGTGTGAGGGGTATAATTGAGAAAAGGGGCAATCTTGCCCATCTACGATATTGAGTTCTAAAGGCACAATCCTAGTCTACTAAAGAAAGGATATAAAGCAAAATGTATAGATTCACCCTCGTTTTGATGATTGTTTTTATCGTAGCTATTGTGACTTTTTCAGTCCAAGCAGAGAGCGATGAAAATAACGCGGCAGCCGAAAAATCCAGCATTCCCGGCTGGTTCCGTGTTGATACCGATAGTTTGGGGACGCATTTTCTAATAGGCGCAACCCATGCCGTTGGCGGTGTTTCGCTTGAGTCTAATATCTTCATTGATGACACCATCGGAGAGTTTGACCTCGGTGTCTCCATCCCAGCGGCCACAGGCGAAGGTTTCAGTGTCATACTGCTCCCTATGCTCGGTCTTGGGCTTGACTATGCCGCGCCAGATGGTCCCCTCGCAATCTATCCACACCTCTTTGTTTTTATGCCCGCCGGTAACCTCTTTCTCAAATCGTGGACAATCGGCACCCTCTATTCCGTGTTCGACGAGGGCAAGAGCAATGAGCTATACACCCGCAGGTGGTAACAAACATATCATACATTATTGTATTGCCGGTAGGCGGGGTATCTTGCCTCATCCTTGTCTCCATCTTCCCACCGTAGGCGGGGCATCTTGCCCCGCTTACTTGAGGGGTGCTCATAAATTAGGTTCGTTCATGTCAAAGGAAAGTAAAGAATAGCTCAGAGAAACCGAGTTTTTTCTTCAAAACTCGGTTTCTTTGCACGATTTGTTATTAATGAGTGTCCGTGTTTTCTATGTCATCTGTTTAATCCATGATTCAGATTGCTTTTGAATCCCGATCTTATCGTATCAATAATAATGCCCTCGCCTCAAATGCTCATCAGTGTGAATTTGAGTCATCTAATCCTGAAAACCCTTTAATCCTTTAATCCTGATTCAGACAATAATTATGAGCACCCCCCGCTTACTTCACAATAACCATCCGCTTTATCTGATGCTCCGATGGGGTGGACAATTGGTAGAAATAGACCCCACTGGAAACCTGCTCCCCCAAGTCATTATGCCCGTCCCAGTACGCGGCGCGGGACCGACTGTGATAGAAACCTGCTGTTTGGGCTCCCAGCGAAAGCGTCCGTATCCGTTCTCCAGTTGCATCATAAATTGATAGTGTAACAGGCGCAGCTTCCGATAGGTGATACGGTATCCACGTTTCAGGGTTGAACGGGTTGGGATAGTTCTGCAACAGAAGCGTCTGTTTCGGCGTACCAACTTCGTCAAGCGTTACTGGCAAAACCGCATTTACAAGCGTGTCGGGCGTTACTGTGAAACTGAACTTCTCCGAAGCAATCTCCCCGGTTGTATCAGTAACAGTAACCTCCAGAGCATCGCCAACCCGTACAATACTCCGGCGCGAGAGATTCGCTGCCGCTACGGCGAAGTACCCGCCTCGTACATTACCCATCATAATGGCATCAGTCTGTAGGTTTCGCGCTATAACCAGATAGCCATCAAGATTTCGATCGCTCTCCAAGCGTCCGCTGACGACAAACGCCCAAACCCCTTCGTTCGATATCACACTCGGTGCCGCAGCGGCGTGGCGTTGAGTCGTCCACGCTGCCCCGACAAAAGTGACTTGTCGGGACTGCAAAAGGTTGACGATGTAGCCTTTCCCACCTTCAATCGGAAATCCGTCGTCCGGTGCGTCCGGCGTCCAACCGACAAATTCCTGATTCACCTCATCAAGGGCAATCACCGTTGTCGCGCCAATCATCTCTGCTAAGGAACGGGCGGTCATCGGTGTCGCTGGCTTTAGAGGAACTGAAAGCATGTTCAGACCTCTGGGGAGGGAAACTAAATAGACATTACTAAAATCTTCCACGATTTCACTTGTAAGGGGTTTGGCAATAAATCCGTGTCTGCGTCCATCGAGCGTGTCGTAGTAACCAAACACCTGCCCTTCCCTATCAATATCTCGTGCCGCCGTAGTCACACTGCCCGGGAATTTCAACTCCTTCAGTGCACCATTCGGGAGGCGGATATAAGTACGTTCCAAACTGTTAAACTCTTTGGTTCTGAACACGATGACACCGGCGTCGTTGATGGCATTCACGAAAAGGTACTCTAGGTTTGACAACACACCGGGAGAATCAAAAGTGGTAAAGCTGCCATCGGCGTGGCGTATATACCCGTGATATACGCCATCGGCATCCACGTAACTCCCAACTAGGAGGCCGGCAGCGTTCATATCGTCGGCATAAGTTATCGTCGCTCCGGGTACATCGAACTGCTCACTACCCACAAAGCCGTGAATAGCACCATCAGCATCAAAAATATCACCAATAAGTAGCCCTGATTCGCTAACGCCAAAGATTTCCGTTTCGACTGCCCCCGGAAAATCGAACTGTGTCAATTCACCATCCTGCACAACCACTCCGTGAGAAACCTCGTTCGCATCCTGATAGAAACCCACAGCCTGTCCTGCGTTATTCAGCCCATAAAAAACAGTTCTAAGGGAACCGGGGACATCATAGGTGGAAAAGACCCCGTCAATCAGCGTGAAGCCGACGATTTTCTCGCCATCAGGACTACGGGTATTGCCTGCGTAATGCCCCAAATCATTGGTTGAAGTCAACTCCAAAAAATCGACACCGGGCACCTCAATCGTCTCGAAAACATACTCCGCAGTAGATTCGGACGACTCAGCGAGTGCCCGCAGCGGCGTGTCTCCAGCTACCGATGCTAGGATAAGACAGATTGCCATGAAAATCGTCAAACGAAAAGCAAGTATGTTCATCAATTTGTGTCTCCTTTATTGTTTGGTTTAACTTTATAATGTTAGGAGTTACGTACTTCAGTTCGTAGCAGCGCAATTCATCGCTTTCTCCCCTGCTTGTCCGAGAGGATCCCGTGACCGGGGCGGGGGAGCTAGAGGGGGTGCGGTTCAACGCAGCACAAGACTTTGAGCGTTCAACTGAGTAACTCCTATATGTATTGAATGCGTATGTATTGAATGCGCGAAAGATACAATTTTTTTGATGCTTTACCAGCTTAAACCACCTACCTATTGTACATACTAATGCAGATTATCTCAAGTGTCTTTTTGGTTGTATGAATCAAGAAAAATCTGAATTCTATCGTGCAAACCGGGTTTCAATAGACAAACAAATACGCAAAGGAGAAAAAACAACTGTGAAAATTGATTTCGACTTTTGGGTCGTCTGGGTGCTTCTCCCCATCTTCTTAGCGGTTCAACTCCCAGGCGACGTACAGGCTGCAAACGAAGCAGACCCGCATGACAGAACCGCGACCGCCATCCGAATTAACGGTGTGCCACCACAGCTGGATGGCGTTTTGGACGACGAGATATGGAAAACCGCACCCCTCCATGAAGGTTTTCGCCAGCGCGACCCAGATGAAGGAAAACCCGCAACGGAACGCACTACGTTCCAGATCGCCTACGATGACGAAGCCATCTATTTTGCGATCCTATGCTATGACAGTAAACCCGATAAAATTGTTTCCCGTCTAGTCAGGCGAGACAATCATGTTGAATCGGATAAAGTCACCGTCAGTCTCGATCCGCACTACAACCGACAGAACGCATTCTGGTTTACTGTCTATCCCTCTGGTTCCGTGACCGACGGTATCGCGCCTGAAACCGGCTGGTGGGACAGCACATGGGACGGTGTGTGGGAGGTGAAAAGCCAAATTAACGAAAATGGATGGGCGGCAGAATATAAAATCCCATTTCATATATTACGCTTCTCCCCAAAAGATGAGTACACTTGGGGGCTACAGATCGAACGATACATCAGCCGCAGAAAAGAGCAAGATCACTGGCGCCTCGTCAAGCGCGCTGAACCCGGCTGGGCATCTCGCTTTGGTGACCTCACCGGCATCAAAGATATCCACCCGTCCCGTCATCTGGAGATTGTACCTTACGCGATGGGGCGCACACGCCTCAACGATGAAACCGAGCTATGGGGCAACGTCGGCACCGATGTTCAATATGGGATTAGCTCCGGGATCTCACTCGATGCCACGATTAATCCCGACTTTGGACAGGTGGAGGCGGACCCTGCCAGCTTGAATCTCTCGGCTTATGAGGAGTATTTTAATGAGCGTCGTCCCTTCTTTGTGAAAGGTGCACGGGTCTTTGAAAACTTAGACTATAGCTTCTTTTACTCACGGCGAATCGGGCGACGACCGGAGCACTTTGACCTTCCCAACGGAGCAACCGTACTGACCCGTCCGGAGTCAACAACGATTCTCGGTGCCACCAAAATTGTGGGGAAAACCCAAGGCAACACCCATTTTGGCATCATGGAAGCTGTTACTGCGCCTGAATGTGCACAGATTGAGGAGGAGATTGAGGGCAAAAAAACCGAACGCGAGTTCCTCATCGAACCGTTAACCAACTACTATGTTGCTAGAATCAATCAGGACGTGCTGAAAGGAAATTCGGTCGTTGGGTTGATAATGACTGCCGTAAATCGACAGGATTCCAACTCCGCCTATGTCGGTGGGATTGATTGGGATGTGAAATTTGCCAAAGAGCAATATCAATTTACCGGCACGTTCGCGGGAAGTCAGGCAGGCAAACCGGAGGAACGCAAGTCGGGCTATCTTGCACACCTTGAGTTTGACAAACGAGGCGGGTGGTTGAGAGGCGAGACCAATTTTAAAATGCTCTCACCAGATCTGGAGATAAACGACCTTGGCTTCCTTCGCCGTTCCAACATGATGGAGTGGAATTACGACCTCACCGCCCGGAAGGAGAAGCCGTTTAGCATTTTCCGTAGAGCGACCTTGGGGCTTTACGGTTGGCAGGCATGGAATTATGATAGTACCCATATCAGCGGCTACGTCGAGATATGGACAGACGGACGCTTCAAGAACTATTGGGATTATGACCTCTGGGTGGGACGTATCCTAGAGTCCTTTAGCGATAATGATGTTAAACGTGGTGGAACACTGATTAAAAATCCCGCAGGTTGGTGGATTTATACAGAGCTCTCCACCGATAGTCGCAAAATGGTCCGGCTGGAATTGAATCCCGTTTTCTTTTGGAATGATGATAGGCGTTCGTATGACTACGATATAGACCTGTCCCTGCGTATTAGACCAACATCCAACATTGATTTAAGTATTGGGCCAAGTTATGCCTATCAGGTAAAGGATGCACAGTGGGTAGATATGGTTGAAGAGGAGATCAACGGGGAGGTTGAAAAACACTACGTCTACGGGGAATTAACGAGTCGAACGCTTGACTTCACCACCCGTGCGAGCATCAGCTTTACCCCAACATTGAGCCTTCAGTTCTACGTGCAGCCCTTCATCACCATCGGAGACTATACAGGTTTCAAGGAGTTGGTCGAGCCGAAGTCGTATCTGTTCAAACCGTATCCGCTGAACGAGAACCGTGACTTCCATCGACGATCTTTGCGCGGCAACACTGTTCTTCGCTGGGAGTTCCGCCCCGGAAGTACCCTGTTTTTGGTTTGGTCGCAATCGCGGGAGATGGATTTAGCGCAGGTTGGAGAGGCAGACCTCGAATTTCGTCCGTTCTATCGCTTGAGAACCAGTTTCGCCGATGCCGGGTCGAATATCTTCCTCGTCAAATGTCGGTATTGGTTTGGGATGTAGCGCCCCAAACCTATTCAGAAGGATAGAGATTGGCTTTTGTCTGTTTTTAGCTTTTGTGCTGTTTTGTGAGTAGGGCATTTATAGTAAAGTTCATAATTATTTGGACGCTGTGGGAGTGGTTTTCAACCCCGATTATACGGACACCTCTGATTGCGCAGGCGGACTTAGAAGGTTTCCCTCCCACAAGGCGAATCTCCTGCAATGCCTACTGGAGAAGCGTCTACTTATTTTTAGAATCCACCATAGTTCTCCTGTAGGTTGAAAACTCCTCCGATAAGATCGGAGGCCACGAGAATCGGGGTCGGAACGGAGAGAGATCTCCGATTCCCGACACATCGCTCAGACAGAAAGAAGACCGAAAACTAAATAGCCCTATTTTGTGAGTTTATCATCTACCGCTACGAACCATTTTGTGATAAAATCTATAGTGGTCATGAATTGGGGTGCCTCCTGTTAATTGAGATAGTTTGTCACCCCGATTAACCATACAACTGAGAAAGCCTGCTCATGGCCACTAAAGTATACTATGGTGAAGTCTATAAATAAGTAAACATTTGCTAATAATTTGGGACTTTCCGAAGTTTCCAAAGTCCCCCTGAACCCCTCTGATAAGAGGGGAAAGACAAGGGAGAAGATCCCGTCTCATCTTCTCCCCTTGTCAGGGGAGTTGGGGGATTTAGGGGGTTAGCTGTATATTGGGAGTGTCTAATTAATTCTAAAATCTACTATAGTACCATTGATCTATAGAGTAAGCAGGTGAGTAAAATCTAAAATGAGAAAATGAACCGCTCGCAGTGAATTGACAAATCCACGGTACAAAAGCAATGACAAGAAAGGAGCCTCAAAATGATTCATACATTGGTGAGGGATTGGATGGCGAAGGAGTTAAGCACAGCCGAACCGGAAACGGAGATTATCGAGGCATATCAATTGATGATTACCGATCAGATTCGGCGACTGCCAGTTGTTGCTTCCGATAGACTCGTTGGCATCGTGACTTTGAGCGATTTATATCGAGTGCTTGATTTATTGAGCAACACGGAACAGACACTCCCCCAAAAGCTGGAACAGATGACAATTAAGGAAGTGATGACACCCGATCCAGTAACGGTTGCTGAGGATGCGACGGTTGGCGAAGCAGCGCAAAAGATGCTGGAAAACAAAATCAGCGGTCTACCCGTCCTTGATCCCGCGGGTGTGAATCTTGTTGGCATCATTACAGAGTCTGACATCTTCCGTATTGTTGCCCAGGAATGGTCAACACGGCGACATGGCTCTATCCATTTACCACGTAAGCCAACCTCCCAAAGATAAGTAGGCTGAGGTGTTTGTCTGCTCATACCTAGGGTCATTTATAGTAAAGCTTACAATTAAGTATACACCCACTCCATAACAGAGTGGTGTTTGTAGTAGTGCGATTTATCGCACGTCGTGCTAAAGAGTGCTCAAGTATTTTTTGACTTTACTATAGTTTTCTATTTTGGCTCATGCCTTGCTGTTTGTAGTATCGCGTTCTTTCCCCTCAGTAGGCGTGGCATCCCCGTGCCCCCTTGTAGGCTGGGCATCTTGCCCCGCTATTTGTAGCTGCGCGTTCATCGCGCCTTCTTATGCCAATTATCGAAGGCATCTTTTATCCGTGATTCAGATTGCTTTGAATCCCGCCTGTCCCCCTGGTCTCGATTTATCGGACGATTTATTGGGGATCTATCGGGGCAATAATATGGGAGAACTGAATGACCCTAGCTCATACCACATTCCGCTTGACATTCTGTTGAGGCAGCGAATACTCGTTACCAATCTTGCGTGCAATGCCCCATCCCTTTAGGGTGTGGGAGTATGTCAAACAGGCATACTATGCGTTGTTCTCCACAGATTGATGGCAAGGCAGATTGTTGCCAATAGTCCTAAAATTCCCGACAGACCAAACGCGGCTTGAGCGATTGTGTCGATGGTTTCAGGCGCATCAAATAGCACCAACGGTAGAAGCAATGGCAGCACCCTGCCGACAACGGCGATATTGATTAGCCAGAATGATCCATCAATCAATTTCGCGCTCGCAACACGCCGCTTCTTCAGAAAGCCGGGAACCATCCGAACCGCCATGCCCATGATGAGATTGGTAATGAAACCAAGCAGATAGATGTGCCGAATCACATCGCTACTAATCGCAAGCGGGAGCCGGAAAATCCCAAAACCACCTATGAGCATCTCACCAAGTGCGCCGAATACAAGCCAACTGTATGCAGCGTAGATGTGCCACTCGAACCGACCATACTCTCCGTGATCTGGGATAGTCCTACGCGTCGGTCGGCCGTCCGGCGACGACTGCAAATCGCGATGGGCAATTGATGGCTCTTGTCTGCGCGTCAGAACATCAAGTCTCCAGACGACGTATAAGATAACGCTGGCTTTCACCAACATCCCTACGCTAGAGATGTACCCCCCTATATCGCTGAGGAAATTTATCGGAAGTATTTCCCTGATCTGGCACAGAAATCCAATGAGATAAACGTATGCCACACGCCGAACGGGCCAATCTGGGACTGGAAGCCGAAGATAAAGCGGAAGCATCCGGATTGAAAACCCAAATGCCACAGGCAACAGCACTAGACCGATGAAGATCTGAATCGAAACCTCATTCCACGTTTGACTTACAACAACGTTTCCTCGCCACGCCATTTGTAACAGCAATACTGCATGGATTGTGGCGTAGAGCAGAAAACCCATCATCATCATTCCGAAGTATGGGCGAACAGCCATCAAGGGCGGTTTTCGATCCGCCTTAGATATGCTGAAGATTGTACCTACCAACAATGCCAAGTAGATGAGCACCCCATACCATTCAAGAAATCCAGAGGTGGCGGTTATCCAACTTAACACGATAAAAAGGAAGCCGTTATTGAGGTAGGACAGAATCGAGTGGAAAATGAATCGTAGTAAAAGACCGATTCCGATAAGCCAAAGTAGACGGGGAATCCATTGGGGTTGTGAAATGGGGACGCTTGATAAACGTGGGATGAAGTGAAGGCTGATACCAATAATGAATAACCCCGCCCAACCGATCAGTTGCAAATGCCCGTGAATCTGAATATAACTCGCAAAGCCATCGCCTAGCGGTCGATTAAAGCCGATGAGGAAGGCAAGATGCCCGGCAAGCGCAAATCCACCGAAGATCGCGACCGCTAACGCCATCCAAACGTAACCGACTTGAAATTCTGCTTGTTTCGATCTCGGCATCAATTTGACCTAAACACGCTCTGTCCAGTTTCTGCACCAATAGAAAAACAGCTTAGAGGATTCTCCCAACACACGTCCCATGTTAATCCAGCTAAAATATCACTACCTCGAAGCCTCATTCTACCCTTAATAGAATCGGTTTTCAATCGTCCTGACCATATAAATCTTCTACCCGCCGCCCATGAAAAATCGAGTAGTATCGGACATTGCCCGGCGCATGAGCGATGATACCGGATATGACAATTGTGATGATCAGTGCATAGCCGGCGTGGACCTTGAGAAACAGTACGCTTAACAGTAGGATGAGTTTGATGAGAATCGCAATACCGCGCAACTGAATGAACCAGATCCCATTGGTCCAGATAGCCAGACACATGATGCCAAAGCCAGACACGATACTTAACATCAGATAGGGCAACCAAACCTCTCTCGGCGACTGATAAAGAAATCCGCCGCCCAATCCTGCAACACCAATCAGGTGCATCGTGCGGAGAGCGATGTTTACCCAGCGTTTTCCGCTGAAAGATCTGGAATCACGAGGAAACAGAATCTTGTTGGTTTTCATCTAATTTTTACGCCTGCTTTTCCAGTAGCGCGTTAAGTGCTGCGCTCATTTCTTTTAACGTCTGTTGGCTTGTTAGACGGGCAAGAACATTTCGCTTCTTGCCGTCAATGAGCGGCACAAGGAACACGCCGAACCGCCCCCTTTGAATCACGAAGCCCTGTTCTTGGGCAGTTTGGTCCAATTGGGAAAATTGAGCATTCTGTTTGCGCTGAACCTCCTGCATAATGCAACTTCGCTCGTTTTCATGACATAGCACCAATCGTCGGGGCTTGGATTTTGCCGAACTGAGGAGATTTTATCTTTACCCGGTCAATCATATCTTCTGCTGCTTTTTTGGACACAGGCAGGTGAGTTTAATCCATTCCGCCTCCCAGCATGGGTACACTACCGGGTGACAAGCACTGCTCGGTCTGCAAGTTTTACAACCATCTCCGTCGTGTCCTGAAAAAGCAGCTCATACAACCGTCCGTGATGACTTGCACTCAGCGCGATTAAGTCACAATCTTCTTTCGCTGCAGTTTCCAGAATGTTGGTTACGTTGAAACCCAACCGTGCCATGAACTCTGTTTCCACGTTGTGGTATCGCAAATACTCACGCATCTGTCCAGAGATCTCGGCTGCCCTTATCTGTGTATTTGCCAGTGCCAAACTAAGTAAGCTCGCCTTGGTTCGCTTTGCCAACTCCGCTGCCAATTCAAGGACATGGTCGGAAGCTGCATCGCCGTGATGGACAGTCAGGATTTTTTGTAGAATTGTGCATTGCTCATGGACAACGATTGTCGGCTTTGTGATATGGGACAGGATATCGTCAATGCTGTCGTGGATCAATCGCAATCCCTTCGTTTTGATTGACTCAGGGATACCGATCACGACTAGATCGGCAGTATGCGCTTTTTCGCAGAGGTTTCTTACAGGATTGCCAGTGATGGTATCAACGTGAGCGGATAAAAACTTGAATTCAGCGAGGGCTAATTCCGTATTGTCGAAGACTCTGGCAGCAATGTCTTCCTGAGCGCGATGTCTTTCATCAGCAAAGTAGACGCACGAAAGGTGCGCGTCTAACAGGACAGCTAAATGCCCTGCATATTCAAAGGCATTTTTTTCATGTGGTGTGTCGCCGATCGCGACAAGAATGTTCTGAATCATCGTGTTTCCTCCTTCGTGGGATTATCCTTCTGTACTATTTTCCCGAGCGTTTGAAACGTCTAGACAATCCCGTTACTTTACTAATCAATGGTGCTAGTTTAATTGTTGATCATGAGACGGTTGCCTAATTCTACCGTTAACCTGAAGTTCAAATAATTCTTGATTAATGGGAGGGAATCTACACTCATGACCACCATAGATTTGATTACGCAATCGTTCTGTTAGGTAGGGCGTGTTGAGATTGTGATGTTCCCACTTCGACAAACGCTGAAACGGGCTCCCACAGAAAATGAGTTGTAGGGAACAACGATCGTTGTTCCTTACGATAGTGCTCGCCCGGACATAGAAGCAAGGGCAATTCGTAGGGAATGGAGATCGCCGTTCCATCTGTCTTAAACCACCGGGGTAGGGCGTTCAAAGCCAATCAAGGTGGGTGCAATACCTAGCAACTTGCGTTATACATAAAAAAAGTGAACCCCAACACCTAATTCAGCCAATCCACTGGCTATTAGTGTTGAGTTTCACTTTATTGGTTCAGATGAAACATAAGGCGTCAAAAAATCTCACGTTTCACACATTTTGTGGGATGCAAGCAAGACAAACACCAATTTTAACGCTTCATTGATCCCAAATTGGCTTAACGCCAGCCGCTGCTTGCAACTCCCAAGTAATGACAGTTTTCGACGATGCTTCTGTCAAGCCTTGGGCTCCGACACATTGCACCATAGATGGCAGCCGGTTGTTTCAACAACCAACATGGACACCCTATCAATGAGTTCCTACTAGACATCTTTGGATTTGTCCCTTCGATTGAAGGAATAGAGTGCGCTGCTAGCTCATTGTTGCTGCCGGTGAAATCGACTAAACAAGCTGACAGCATGTTTCACTTGACAGGTTTCCCCATAGACACTTAAAAGTAATAATGGATACCAACTGTCCCTGAAGTTGTAAAATGTAAGTCTAATTCTTCGTCCGCATATTCACCTCCTGAATCTGAACTGAGTCGAAGAAAATTGATACCAAACTCAAAGGCAAATCCAAGATTCGGGAGATCGCTAAAAGAATATTCAACCCCGCCAACCCCCTCTAAACCGAAACCTGTGCCATTGCTATCATCGTACTCATCGCCCACATTCGCACCTGTGTAATTTGCCCCGGCCCCCAGATAGAGTCTGGCACGAGATTTTTCCTGAACCGTAAATAAAAATCGGCCACCAAGCCTCGTAAGTGACATAGAGATATCTTCAGTGGGTATGGAAACACCTGCACGCATCAGGAATCCTTGTATACCTATCCCTGTAGGTGTCCAATATTTCCCACTGATACCACTAAGTGGAAAAGTGCTGTGAAACCCAATCCCAAACTTCCCGGCACTGCCTTCTGCAATCGCTTCACTCGCGTGGCTGTCTGCGAATGCCTCAGAAGGTATAAGCCCTATACAACAAGTAATCGTTGCGAATATCAATAAAGTGATGCAACAACAGTTCTTCATTTTGATCCTCCTTAACTTGTAATTGAGGGGGGCTCATAAATTCAACTACCATAATTAGTCTTGCCTTTTAATTAGAATGAAACCCGGACCAATTCTACAGGAAAATCAGCCGTAAAAGTTGGCTTGCGGAGCACCATCAAGCCGAAGGTCAACCATTCATTAGTTGAAGGTAGTGAAACTGTGACTTTTTCCGATGGAGGAATGAGATTGGTTCTCGCAAATGGAGTTTTCTCACCCCAACCTCGTGTAGAATTGTGTGCAATCCAAATTCCCACGGCTGACCCGAGTATATTTGCCACAACATAAGGTTTATGGTTTGCTTCATCGGCATCGGCTAGCAAAGCAACTCCAGTGCCAAATAGGGCACCTACAAATCCACCCAATTGTATCAAAGCTGCCCGGCCGGGTGTATATTCATCTTCAGCAGTCAATTGATAGCCGAGATATGTTCCCACTGGTAAGCCGAGCATGGAGGCTAATACATAGGCTCACGGTGACTCTGGATCCGCTAGAGAGGTAATTCCATTTGCATAAGCACTACCAATAACGCCCCCAAAATAGATTAGAGATGATCGTCCCTCGCTAATTGGCTTGTTGTAAATTAATTTTGTTGTCGTCCACACTCCAGCGGGTACACCGATCATCGCGGACGCAACATAAATTTTGGCTTGCGTGACTTCTTCAAAATCTTCGATATTGACGAGATACGGAATTGCAATCCCGTACAACCCGCCCACCAGTCCACCGTTTGACATTAGGTATGATTCACCCTTTTCAAACCATCTGTGAGAACTCAACTTATGAGCAAGGAATCCTCCTATTGGCGTAGCGAACATCATACAGGCCATATAAGCCTTTTCGTTCTCTGATTCAAATAACACAGGCACTCCGGCCCCATATAGGGTGCCCACCAAACTGCCCGATAGGATTAAATTGGATCGTCCTGCGCCGAGCCGATGATCTTTTGTGACTTGAAGAGCACCTATAAAAGAACCACCGCCAATTAAGAGTTCCAATCCAACTATTTGATTTTCTGCTTCAATATCAAGTAAAATAGCTGTTCCCGGTCCATACAAGGAAAGCCCGAACATTGTGGACCCCAAGACTATTAGCGATCTTCCCTCCTTCTGCTCTTCTAGGGAAGCATCCTGTTTGGTTCGTATTTGAGGATATGCTTCATGCACGAAATACATAAAAATCAGAGTCAGAAGCAACAGAAGATAAGTGGTTTTGTGAAACATAGAGCTAATTCGCATCTTTGTCCTTTCCGATTGATGTTCCAGAAGAGATACTCCGGTGAGAACTTTGCACCTTCTTTTTACATGAACCAAAATAATTTACGGGAGGCAGACAGAGCAGGCACCAATTTTAACGCTTCATTAATTCCAAATTGGCGTAATGCCAGCCGCTGCCTGCAATTCCCTTGTGAGTGATTACCTTCCAAACTTAGAAACTGTAACCGAACTTTGCATACCAGAACGCACCATTAAAACCGAATGGGCTAAATTGACCGTATTGGTTGCCAATATTACCGAAGCCCGGATTTTCATCGGGATAGGTGTTGAGAAGGTTCTGGACACCGAGCGTTATGACTATGCCGGAAGACGCCAAATAACTCGATTCCACGTCAAAAAGCACCTTGCCGGTGTACGTTTCACCATCCTCCGAATCGTACCAGTCACCGAAATAACTGGCGCGACCCAGCACACTCCATTGACTGGTTATGGATTGTGTTACCGTGAAACTGGCACGATTTTTCGGCAAATTCTCTTCCAATTCCCGGATTCGGGCATCCACACCTTGGACCCAGCCCCTCAACTTGATAATCTGTGTCTCCTCATCGCTTTTCGGGGCTTTGTCCTGAATCGCCGTGAAGAAGTCATCATCGCTCAGTTGATCTTCCTCAATGCCCAGTTTCTTGAGTTCTGCCAACCACTTGGGGCGTTGATCATTGTGAGTGACCTCGGTAGCTGTTTGGTTATACACCGCTGTGACATCGCCATTCGGTATAGGCACCGTAAGGACGACATCAACACCGTTGGTTGTTGTGTCGAAGTCATTGGTAAAGAATCGGAATTCCTGCAAGTTCGCCGCGCTAGTTACACCGGCTTTAATCAGGTCTGCCTTTTGGCTTTCCTCGAGTTCAAAATCTTGGGACAGGGCTAACCGGTCCTTCATCCGAATATCAAAGTAATCTATGGTCAGATTTATGTCCCTTACCTCAAAGGTGAAACCGCCGGTGATGTTGTTTGATGTTTCTGGGTCAAGCGAGTTATCTTCCTCCCCCGTCACCACCTCAACAGCGGGGTTGGTTGAAGGTATCGTTCCGTTATTGACCAAATCGTTCTTCGTGAAGTTAAATTCGGTCGTAACGTTGAAGGTGTTCTGTTGCCCAGGAGTCGGTGCCCTGAATCCGGTGCTATAACTGCCACGGAGTTTCAGGATCATCTCATCGTTGGCAATCATATTAGCGTCTTCGAGAAAGTCCGTAACACCGACGTTGGTGGCGACTTTGTAGTTGAAGGTCTGTCCAAAATCTTCAAAATCTTCACCGCGCACCGCAAGAGTAACCAGCCAGTGTTTGAGTGGCTTGACTTCACTTTCCAAATAAGCCGCAACGTTGGCGCGATTCCATTCGCCTGCGGCAATTTGGCTGAATCCTGAAAATCCGTTAGAGGCGGCACTGAAGCCTTGGGTTGCCAAAGGACCGATCTGATACGATTCTCTCTGACCCTCTACCACTTCAAAACCCTCGTTCCGATATTCCGTCCCCGCAGCGAAGAACAGCATGTCGCTAAGCTGGTGCGTTACATCAAAATTAAGGTTGTAATCGGTCTGAATGTAGTCACCCGGATCGAAATCGGTCGGCGTATCGGGACCCAGAGAGGCGTTGACGGTATTGAAGATAAAGAAATCGGCATGGTGCCGCCCAAAATAAGCACTCAAATCCCAACCCAATCCTGAGGCAAGCATAGATTCCAGAGCGGTGCCTTTAACCCCAACGAGAACAGAGCTATCCACCGCGTCTGCCCCAAATCTCGGTGTGAATCCGCCCGGAAACATCTCCTGGAAGGTGAATAAATTCGGGTCATCAAGAACTTCTTGAAGTTTGGCTGAATCTACTCGGACACCATTTTCGTCAAATGAATCCGCTGGGACACCATTTTGAATTGCTGTACGCTCTTCAGCGTTGGTGGGAACCAATGCACCCGTTTCAGGGTGAGCTAACTGGATGTCATCAGCGTCTTTATCCGCCCCTTCCGGTAAGCCCGCCAGATTCCCAACGAGTAAGTAGTATTCGTCACCATCCGTATTCCCATCATTATCATAATCCACGTTACGGCCAAACACAGCACCCCGCGTGTTGGGATTTCGGAAATAGAACCCACCTTCGACCCGCTTGCTGGCATAGTTGGCGTGCCCATAGAAATCAATGTTATCCGTGAGGACGCTCCCATAGTTGGCGAAGAACTTCAGATCTCCTTCTGTAATGGGTTGTCCCCAAATTTGCGCTGGGTCCCTCACACGGTCATTGCCAGCGGCAACTAGTGCTTTGGCATCATCGCGTTGTAGCGATCGGATAGTCGGGTCTGTGCCGCCATATTCTAAGCTCAGGTTGGCCCAAGTCTCCTCGCTACCCAAGCCGATATTACCGGCGACCGCGTATTGGCGACCATCCCCATACTGATAAATGCCAGGCTTAAATTCAAAGGAACCGCCCTCATGGCTATCTTTGAGTTGGAAGTTCATCACACCTGCGATGGCATCGGAACCGTATTGAGCAGCTGCACCGTCCCGGAGTATCTCCACCCGTTGCAGCGCGATCGCCGGGATGGCAGAAAGGTCAGGACCCTGTGCGCCATCAGCCAAGCCATTGCCAAGCCAGTGAATCACCGCCGCACGGTGACGCCGCTTACCGTTGACTAGTACCAACGTGTGGTCAGGTGCCAACCCTCGTAAATTCGCAGGCCGGACAACTGTCCCTGCGTCGCTGATTGGCTGGGTGTTGACGTTGTAGGAGGGTACCAAGTTTCTGAACATGTCTTGTAAATCTGTGACACCTTGCTTGGCGAGATCATCACCGCGAATGGTGTCAATCGGCACCGCTGAATCAATAACAGAACGAGGGCGCGCCCTTGAACCAATCACTACTTGTTCTTCGAGCTCGATGACCTCTTCCTCAGCTGCTGTATCAGATTCCATATCAGCTGCCGTATCAGATTCCATATCCGCTTCAGTTGATTCCTGCGCCATAGCGGTAGATAGGACAAAGAGTAATACGATAACACTGAGCGACACTAGCGTTATTTTCCCTGTTTGAGACATAGCTGGTTAAACTCCTTAATTAGTTGTTGATTTTGAGTTGGATATATGAGAATTGACGTAGCGGCAAAGAATAGGCAGACCCGCTCAGATAAAATTGGCTATTTGTCAATCATAACCGATATTATCGGATATTTTTCGCCGCAACTATATTATATTTCTTAGACCAAGCCATTGTCAAGCCATTTTGGGTAGGGCTATTTAGTTTTCCGTTTTTTTGATCGATTTTGGCGGGTAGAAGGAAGATTGCCCCCTATATCGTAGGCGGGGCATCTTGCCCCGCCCGAAGAATTAAATGACCCTAAGAGGAACAGATCTACCCTTGACAGAAACACAGGGCGTTGCTACAATTCAATTTATATGCCCAGCTTTGTCCCCACGCCTTCTAAATGCCCCGATGCAAGGATTGAATAATGATACTCCTCGAATCGACAATGGATATAAGAACCCAAAGATCCAGAAATCTAAGACGAACCAGCCGGTCAACGCTTCAACGAATCCTGTCTCATCGATTGGTCTATTCTATTATAGCACTCATCTTATTTGCTGCGGCTCCTCTTGCGAAGTTGCCCCCCGACCAACACCTCAAAATTTCCCCATCCATTCGCTTCCATACCCCGAGTGAGCCACTAAAAGTATGGGTGCTCTTTGCCGACAAAGGATTCTCGACAGCGTCCGATCAACGCAGAGCGATAGAACACTATCAAGCCCAGATGTCAAATAAAGCGAAGTATCGCCGCGAGTTACGGGCACATCTTAGGCGTCCGGGTTTTACGGATCTGCCCATCGAATCCCGCTATATTGAGGCAGTGCTTCAGTTGGGAGGAAAACTCCGCAGCAAAAGCCGATGGCTAAACGGTGTTGGATTGGAGGTAACGGCACAGGAGATTCGCGAAATCGCTCGTCTGTCGTTTGTCCGCGCGGTTGATCCTATCCATCAGTACACAATGTTTTTTGAAGTTCCCACCAGCGATTCGTTGTCACCGAGTGCCCCTTCCTTTGCTAAGGTTTTGGACTACGGGAACGCTAAGACACAAATTACACAGATTCAGGCGGCCTTCCTACACCAAGAAGGCTTTTTCGGGGAAAACATCGTTATCGGACTACTAGATACAGGATTCAATCTGGAACATACCGCGTTGGAGCGTGTGGATGTTATTGCCCAGCACGATTTTATCAATGACGATGTCAACACTGCCGATGAGGTGGATCAGGACGATCCAGATCAGGATAACCACGGTTCAGTAGTATTGGGCATCCTCGCTGGCGATGCACCGGGGCAACTCATCGGTATCGCGCCTCGTGCCCGCTACCTCCTTGGAAAAACAGAGAGCGTTTCACAGAACGGTGTCGTGTTTGAGCGGCAAATTGAAGAAGACTGGTGGGTTGAAGGACTTGAGTGGCTTGAGGAGATGGGCGCAGATGTGGTAAGCAGTTCGCTCGGTTATTTTGATTGGTATCGTTTCGCGGATTTGGATGGGAAAACCTCAAAAGTTACGATTGCCGCGAACCTTGCCGTTCAAAAAGGGATGCCTGTCGTTATCGCCGCTGGCAATCTAGGGGCGCAGCCGATAAGCGATGCGTTTGGGCTGCCGGGGCGAATTACCCCACCCGCGGATGGGTTTGACGTTCTTGCAATTGGTGCTGTAGATCGCGACGGACAGGTGTTATCTTTCAGTTCACGAGGTCCCACCTTCGATGGGCGGATTAAGCCGGATCTGATGGCGATGGGGGCAGGTGTTACGAGCATTGATTCAACCACACGCGAAGGTTTTTCCAGCGATCACCTCGGCACATCGTCTGCGACGCCTCTCGCAGCTGGTGCTGTTGCATTGCTGATGGGAGCTTTTCCGCTTGCAACAGTGCAGGATATAGTCAACACACTTCGCATGACAGCTTCGCAATCGGACAAGCCCGATAATATCGCCGGTTACGGAGTTATTCGCGCGCGGGCCGCTTACGATAGATTGCTCGATCAGTTTGGAGGTACAGGGCTTCCAAAACCCGTTGCGGTTCAACCAGTTTCGGATCTGCTGCCGACAACTTTGGGTAAACTAAAACGAGCTGAACTTTTGCAGAACTATCCGAACCCTTTCAATCCGGAAACTTGGATGCCCTTTAAATTGGCATCTTCCGGTCAGGTAGTCATTCGGATTTACAATCTTAATGGCCGTTTGGTGAATACCCTTGAACTTGGAAGATTGCCCGCCGGCGATCATTCTGCAAAGCATCGCGCAGCTTATTGGAATGGACGTAATTTCGACGGTGAACGTGCGGCAAGCGGCACCTATTTTTACGTCCTAGAATTCCAAGGGGAAACTGATACTCGAAAGATGATTGTGCTAGAATAACCCAAGTTGCTAGTTGTCAAACCTGCTCGGCTTGGATAGACATATCCAAGCCCTCTTTGTGTGTGTGCAGTGGAATTTGTCAATCCACTGCGAGGGATGACTGATTTGATTTAGGTCCCATTCTTCCGGCTTGTAGTGTTCCCTACTACTAGGTTCAGTTGACATTTCATCGCGATCAGATAGTCGAGAGGTGTGCACAGACATACGGTCCTTTGTAGGGGTTGGGTTTCCCAACCCTTTGGTCATACATCATAGACGATTTTGAACCTCTGTAGGTCGATTTTCCAAAATCGACGGTTTGGTGTTGAGATATAAATATAGACCTACAATCAACTCAACCCGTATGGTTTGGGGGTTCCAACCCGCGTTGGTCAATGGTTTGAGGGGACCTCGCCCCCCGATAAATCGGGATGCAGCACCTACGATTATGGACAGTTTTACATAAATGTCAACACGCCCTAGTTACTTTGAATCCCGATCTTATCAGGACAGGGTAATACGTAGCAACTTGCGTTAGGATAACTTAAGCTGTTGGTTGATAAACCAAAGACTATAAACCGATGCAATCACCCGAGATTGGAATTCTCTTCTATACAAAGCGGATGGTAGGAGTGATTTCCGAATCGCGACTCTGACTCGACTCCTCATGCGAGACACTGACTTCTAACTTTTTAGTTGGCAATGGAAAAATTTTCGGTTATAATTGGACTTCAGTTCTGTCGGACTAAATTTCGGAACCGACACCAATCACTACATTATAGGAGGCGTAAAATGGGATTCTTTAACCGTATATCCACCATCTTCAAATCCAATGTGAATGCTGCATTGGACCAAGCAGAAGATCCGGAAAAGATGTTGAATCAGATAACCAATGAGATGCAGGAACAGCTGGTAAAGATCAAACAGCAGGTTGCCACTGCTATCGCACAAGAAAAGCGACTCCAAAAGGATTATGAAAACGAGCAAGAGCAAGCGGAAGGTTGGGAACAAAAAGCAACGATCGCCATCCAGAGAGAGAACGAAGACCTTGCACGCGAAGCACTAACACGGCGCAATGAGCATGCAAGCATTGCAGAGGGGTACAAAGAGCAGTGGGATAAGCAGAAGCAAGCAGTTGTTATACTCAAGGATAATCTCCGAACACTTGAGCGGAAAATTGATGAAGCAGGGCGTAAGAAAAACCTGCTGATTGCGCGACAAAAACGAGCGAAGGCACAGAAGGCAATCCATGAAACAATGGCAGGCATGAAGGATAATAGTGCTTTTGCGACCTTCGATCGTATGGAGGAGAAAGTCGGGGATATGGAAGCTCGCGCCGATGCTGCTTCGGAAATGTCTGAATTAAGCCGTGATCCACTTGAGGAGGAATTCGCTGCCCTTGAAACCGGAAATGTCGACGATGATTTGGCAGCCCTGAAAACCAAGGTCGGTGGAAGCAAAGATGCTTAACAACAGGCATCTGACATCTCAATAGATCCGGGCTGAAAATATCTTTCGCATGTTGCAGTGAAGGAGAAGAACAATGTCAAAATTAAACACACCGGTAGACATCACTGTATTCCTAGACGATCAGGGATATAGCGTTTCTACAGAGGATGATATCCTGATCATCCAAGATGAAGATGGGCTCAATATGTTTGCCGTGGTTGATGATACGCAGGTTGAATTTATGATAGACCTATGCAGCGTGACTGATCTTGACACATCGAACCTTGAAGAAATCTACGGAAAAATTCTTGACCAAAACACTGAAATCCTGCCTAGCTGCTTTGGAATCGACTCAAGCGATCCTGATGACCACCACATCGTCCTAGTGGATAGCCTTGCAACGGAGAACATGGATGCCAACGAGTTACTGCTCGCCTTGGACTCCCTTGCAGTCAATGTCGTGACTGCCCACGAGTTACTACTCCCCTATCTCAAGCGGAAGTAAAAAGAGGGCTCGATGAAAATCTATATTCTCACCGATTTGGAAGGTCCGGCGATGGTGTCCCGGTTTAATCAAACCCGCGAAGATGGACCGCAGAAGCAGACTGCCATGAAACTTCTGACGTGGGAGATCAATGCCGCTATTGATGGTATCTTGGACGTTGACCCACAGGCAGAGATCGTTGTTTGGGATGGACACGGCAACGGTGGGATTGATGTGTTGGAATTTCATCCGGAAGCAAAATTGATTGCAAGAGGCCCCATCGGTCCGCCCTACTACCTTGATGAGACCTATGACGCACTGTTTTTCGTCGGACAACATGCAATGGCGGGAACACCAAACGCACCGTTGAGCCACACATACTCATCAAGGTCTATCGAATACTACAAACTCAACGGGATGCCGATTGGAGAATTTGGTTGCCGCGCAGCGATGGCAGGGGAATTTGATGTGCCGACCGTGTTCATTTCAGGCGATGATAAAGCTGTTGTCGAAGCCAAGCAACTAATTTCCAACATATATGCTGTAGAAACGAAACAGGGACTTGGGCAAGAACTCGCTTTACATCTGTCTCCCCAAAAAGCGCGGGAATCCATCCGAAAAACCGGGGCTGAAGCGTGCAGAAATATCAATCAGATTACGCCTTTGAAAATCGAGCCTCCCTATGAGCAGGAGATTCGTGTCCTTGAAGGGCAATCCATTGAGGGATATCTGCGCCGAGGCGCAGCGAGGATTGATGATCGTACCGTTGTAAAACGTGCCGATACAATATGCGAGTTATTCGTTTAGTGTTGATGGCGAACGGATTGAAATCGGATAGAAGCGAGGAGAGAGCGAAAAAATAGAGCGGTAACCGTGAACATCTTAGAGCCTATCTTTTGAAGTTTCGGGGAGGGAGGTGCGATTCTTTGCATCGGTTGTATATCACAAGACGTTTACATCACCGCTTGCGATCTATCGTGTCTACTTTATCCTGTGCCCATTCCTCCACCCGATCCCATACGGTGTCAACCGTTAATTTCTTCGTACACTCCCAGCCAATCTTGCATTTGTGGGCACTACAGGGCCAACACGGCATATCTCGCCTGACAATCGTTGCTTCCTCACTGAGCGGTTTCCAAGCGACATGATCGGTAGGACCAAAGATTGCTACAGTTCGTACATCCAAAGCCGCAGCGATGTGCATCGGTCCTGAGTCGTTGCACACAAAGAAATCGCAGCGTTTTATGAGGGCGGCAAGCTCGCGTATCGACTTCGGGGCGTAGGCAATGGATTTGGATTGTATAGTTTTCTGGATGTTTCTTTCTAATTCAACTTCGTCGGGACCTCTAAGAATCAAAATCTTCGCACCGTATTGATGTGCAAGTGTATCGGCAACTTGAGCATAATTTTCCTCGGGCCACCGTTTATCAAACGAGCTGCCGCCCGGATGGATGCCAACTAAGAAATCGTTCGGGGTGATTTCCCAATCCGCTAACAGCCGTTGTGTTCCCCCGATTTCAGTATCCAGTAGATTCAGCACCAATCGTCGATGTTCGTCTCCATCGCAAATTAGCCCAACTAAGTCAAAATTCCGATCAATTTCGTGGACTTCCCCTTTCTTATACTGTCCCCGCCAAGCGTGCGTCAGGAGACTTTTGAACCGCTTTTGGTAGCGTCCTAACCGATACCTTGCACCCGACAGAAATGCAACAAAGTTGCACCACGAAGCGGTCCGCATCGCAACAACAAGGTCATACCGCTCATGTCGTAAGTGCTGATAAAACCGTAATCGATCTCGCAACTGGCGATGTTCGTTTGCCCGGTCGAAAATCAACACCTGATCGACATCAGGATTACCGATCAAGATCGGCGCATTCAACGGTTGGGCAAGCACCGTGATTTCCGCGTCGGCGTAGTTTTGACGTAGCATCGCAATGGCGGGCGTTGAATTGAGGAGGTCGCCAATGCCATCGTTGCGGATGATTAAGATTTTGTGGATATTGGGAAGGCGACAGTCGGACATAATACCGGACCTAAGAGCGGGTGTGAAAAGGGAATTTTAACGTCTATGTAGAGATGTGGTTAAAAACACACACTCTATCGTTTACATTATGATTAAACCGTGCATCAGAAACCTTAGAGCCTGTCTGACAAGTCATTTTGGGTAAAGTGATTTGCCATGAACCTGAGTTTTTTCCCCGGTCACGGGATCCTTTTGGACTTCAAAACTCGGGGTCTTGCGTAATCCACTATTCAACGGCACCTTCTCACTATAATTTAGGATACCGTGTCAGGCCAATGGTAGGAGCTTGGTTTCGTAGGGGCGAGGGAACCTCGCCCAACGGGTTGGGAGACCCACCCCTACCCTGCGATACGGCCCGCTGTCGATTGACAAATCCACAGCACCATGGGATCATTCCTTGCTTTTTAAAACAAGTTCTTAGCAAGGATACTTGAACAATCAAAAAAGGTGGGCACAAATGCTAAAAATCATTGACACACATCAGCATCTCTGGGATACTTCAAACTTGAGTTACCCTTGGTTGGACGATTTTGATGCCCTCGGCAAACGCTATCTAATCGAGGACTATCGTCGAGCCTGTGAGGGAATCAACGTTGTCCGATCCGTTCATGTCGAAGCAGATGTGGCACCCGCACACGTGGTTGATGAGGTCAGGTGGTTGGCACAGATTGTGCCAACAGATGGCATGATTGGTGCCATCGTTGCATCCGCCCCACTTGAAGATTCAAGTGCCGAGGAAATCCTCAAGCAACTTACTGAGTACGAACTTGTCGTTGCGATTCGCCGTATGGCTTGGCACCGTCCCGATAATCAATTTTATCGAAGTCCTGAACTCATCAAAGGGGTACAACTGCTTGAAAAATTTAACCTCTCCTTTGATCTCTGTGCTAATCATCAGCAGCTTCCTGCAGCTATCGATTTAGTAAGAGCAACCCCGAATGTGCGACATGCGGTCAACCATTGCGGGGGACCCGATATAAAAGGCAAACAATTTCAACCGTGGGCTGACCATATCAGTGAACTTGCTTCGTTTAATAACGTGCATTGCAAGGTTTCAGGCATCGTAACAACTGCCAGCGAGAACTGGACGAAAGCAGAACTAAAGCCGTATATAGACCACCTTGTAGCGGCGTTCGGCTATGATCGTCTCATGTTCGGCAGCGACTGGCCCGTCTGCACCCTAGCCGCTGAGTACCAACAGTGGGTGGAAGCCCTGCTGTGGTCAGTACAGAGTGCCACCGGCCCGGACAGACAGAAACTGTTTCACGATAACGCAAAACAATTTTACAGAATTAAAAGTTAGCACTAGGTGAGGCAACGTTGCGCGAGCCTCTAATAGATATTATCAGAGCGGTGTTGACTTTGTCAAAAGAATTAACGTTACAGCGTTGATTCGTTGTCGACAGATTGTACGCTTGTTTCAGACATTTTGGCATCGCTTGAGTTACATACTTCGGCGTCTTGACAGTTGTTAATGGCTATTGTATACTATACAATGATCTGATGTCAGCAGACCCGTCAACAATAGATGTACTATATCCCACATCCACCCCGAAACAAATTAGCGTAATACATTCACTATAGCGTTAATCGCGCGAGGAAATTAAGCATGAAACATACATTTAACTTCAAGTACGTACTAATCTGGATCATCTTGGTGCTTTTATGTGCACACATCGGTTATGGACAGCACTACATCTCAATCTATCTCGAAAACGGAGATCACCTCAAAGGCCGCTGGCTGGGCGGTGATGAAAAATCAATCCAGATTGAAGTCTACGACCAACAATTATCAATCCCTTTCCGTGAAATCGTATATATTACAGCTTTCGACGATTCACGCTCCATCCCCAACGAGGCAGCCGAAAAACAGTTCCTCAACGGTCAGACCTTCTTGCAGTTGGATATGTACGACAGAGCGAAAGCGAGTTTGATGAAGGCGATCGACGAATATCCTAAGTATACTGATGCACATTATCAGCTTGCCCGTCTCTTTGAAGCAGAAGGAGATAATGATGAGGCACTACGATATTTTGGAAACGTCGTGAAGATTAACCCCAACGCATACAGTATGGAGGACAGGTTTAAGGCGGCAGGTGATGCCTACCTCACGGCTGAAGAATACCGTAAAGCGGTCGATGCCTACCTGCTCTTATTCCGAATCTATCCCGATCGCTACGGGGCAGACGAAGCAGCCTACACCGCAGGCTTTCTGTTAGCTGAGGAGTTGGAACAACTTCAAGAGGGACTCAAAGTTCTTCAAGAAGCCGTGGCACACTTCCCGGACAGCCAACACTTAGAACGTGCTTCATACCTCATCGGATCGCTACACTCCGAGCTCGGGAATGCTGAAATGGCGGTAGAAACATTAAGTAGTTTTATCCAAAATTATCCGCAAAGCCGATGGCTTGCCAATGCTTATATGGCGCGGGGGGATGCTTATATGCAGCTGCGGCGAGGTACGGACGCAGTTGCTGACTATAATTCCGTTGGTCCATATACATCAAATCTCAAGCTGAAAAATGAAGCGCGAAAAAAGCGAAGCGAAAGTGCATGGACAATCTACACCGTCTCTGACGGGATACCAAGTAACCAGATTCAAGCGATTGCTATTGATGGAACAACCCTATGGATCGGCACACCAAAAGGGTTGGCACAAATTGACCTCAGCGCGGGAACGTGGCAGCCGGTCACGGACATAACCGATCATATCAACACCCTTTTTGACGAAGAAAAGCCGATTGATGTGCGAGCGCTCGCCGTTGATAATCAGGAATTGTGGATTGGGACGCTGAATCATGGTGTAATTCGTTATAACAAACATACGACATTTCCCGATATTTTCGATATACGCAATGGGCTGCCGGATAACATAATATATGACATCAAAATTGACAAAGATGAGGTCTGGATCGGCACCTTTGCGGGAGTTGCCCGTCATCTACGATCTACCGGAGAGTGGAAGAGCTATAGTAAAGCGAGAGATGGTTTGCCTGCTGATGATATTGTGGCATTGGCTGTCACAACGGACAGGATTTGGATTGGGACTTCTCAAAGCGGCATGGCAGTCTACAATCGAAGCATGGACATTTGGCAAAGTTTTGGTGCACTTGACAACCTCGACCTGAAAACCGGCAGTGAAATTGTAAGTTTTGATGCCAGTGCTGATAAAGTCTTCTTTACATGGAACTATAGTGTGGACAAAGCCAACGGATACGGCGAAATCCATCAGAGTGATCTGAGCAGTACAGTAGAGGCTGTCCTTCGTTTTGTCGATATGGTGCCGTATCAAAGTATCTACATCGCTGCTACTAAAGGTCCGATAACCGCGGTTAAACCTGCCACAGTGTGGATTGCTACCAACGGCGGGGTGTGGATCAAAACCGCAGAGGGCTGGCGAGACCCCGTTGACTTTCCTGACAGTCGGCTCAGTACGCCTATCGTTAGTTGCATCGTCCTAGGTGTAGGGGCTGCTTGGATTGGTACCGCTGATGGACTCGCCAAGATCGACACCAGCGCAATTTACGGCAGCAACCAATAAGGTTGGTAAGCCTCAAAATTTTATAGGGTCATTTAATTCTCCTGTAGGTGCTTGCATCCCCATCTATCGGGGAGGGCTCTCCGAATCCCGACTTCCTACTTTGAATTCAGATTTTATCGAATCTCCGTATGTCGTAATGGTTTCAATGTCCCTCCCCTCGTAGGTACAGGTTTCCCAACCTGTACTTGTAGCGTAGGTTGCTAGTATTAGGCATATTGCTTTGAATCTAGGGTCACTTAATTCTCCTGTAGGTGCTTGCATCCCGATCTATCGGGGAGGGCTCTCCGAATCCCAATAAATCGCTCAGACAGAGGGAAAAACCGAAAACTAAATAGCCCTCAAAATTTTATACTTTGCAGTTTTTTGAAGGTGTGCTATAATAGGCTACCTACAAACCCAGATGGGCTGGACTTGTAGTTTCATCAATACTATAGACGACAAGGAGAAAATAAAATGGCAGGAGTTATTCCGACAATCAGTTCAGGTGTTGCTGGTCCCCTTGGTGTCCTTCATCTACCAAGATTTTGGAGCAAGGTCACGTTGGACGCAGCAGGTCAACTGCATTCGGACTATCCGGCATGTGGTGCTGGCTTCGACCAGATGGTCCTTGATGGACTTGGTCTTGACAAGGAAGAAACATTGGCATATATCAGCGAGAACCGTCCAAGCTATAACGAGTTTGAAAGCTGGATTATAGACAAAAAAGGCGGGAGTCTGGATCAAGCCGCAGTCAATGAACTGAATGCAGCTATCACAGGCTACAATCACGATGACGATACCCGTGGAGCTATTTTAGGTGCAGCCGGGGTTTCCGATGACGGTTCAATCTTGGATGCCGTAAACCTCAATAACCTTGAGGATTGGACTGACTGGCATGCTTCTCTGACAGGGTAAGCGTCAGGTAACTCGGATCCTTAAAAAAATGACTGTAAGTAAAAGAGGGGCAATTATTGAACTTGCCCCTCTTTTTTTATTTTATCTTGCCGCCTAGCGACGATTGAATTAGCTCCCAATATGCCTCCTCTGGATCTCGGAGATCTTCCGCCGTCGAAGGCTTGAGTTGGTCTATCGCCGATAGAAGGACATCGGGCGTTGCATCGCTGATCCGGAGATTGAATATCTTTGGAAAAACCTCAACAGCAGAACCACGCACATCTACCGAGAGGTTTAATACCCGCGTTCCGCAGATCCCATAGGCAGGAAGGCTGCCATGAAGTCGCGCAGAGACAACCGTATGGGCAGAGGCATATTGTCGCAGCAGCGTGTAGGGATCTCCGTGAAACCAGAGTGCTTCGGGCGGAATTGCATCGCGGAGGGCGGTGTATTCCCTATAAGCGTGACAGAGCACCCGAACATCGTGCCCGTTTCGCTTGAGCATTTCATAGAAATTCTTCCAACTATCTGCGAATTGTTGGAATCTGGTACGGCGAGGAACGCGTCTTCGCCCAATCCGCTTCGGCGTATGGCGTGGTGACGGTGGAACAAGTATGAGGTAAGGTCTCTGCTCTGCCGGCGCAATATTCCACATTTTACTTGCCCAAGCCGCAGAGCACGGAAGGTAGCTATTCGGTATTTCGAGTGCATTCAGCAGGGCATGTGCATACGCATCACGGACGGTGAAACAGAGACTAGGCTCAACCCGTTGGCGAATAATCCGCTCTGTTTTTTTACTTTTCATGCAGTACGCGACATACGCATCAACGCTGATGTCCGGGTGAGAAAACCCTGCCCCGCCCGCCATTGTAAAAATTCTCAGTCCCCAACGAATGATAAAATCACGCCACATCACGTCATCGTACCAATGCTTCCAGTCGTTGTAATTATTATATTGCGGCATCCCGCCATAGACCAGAAACGGGGCATTCCGAATAACATCCTCATAGTCTCGGAAACCCGTCGGGCTAAAACGATCAACCAGCACCCACACCTGAGGTCCCAACACCTGTTCAAACAGATATTGCAGTCCTACCCCAATGAAAGTATCACCCGGATTATCGTTTGTTCGTCCAGTTGTGGTTATCAGCGGAATGTGCATCATCATCGTGAGGTGTAAAAAACGTAGGCTCATGTAAAGAAATCGTGCAACAAAAACCGTAGGCGGGGCATCTTGCCCCGCCCATAGTACGGGTTGGGTGACCCAAGCCCTACAAAAACTCGGCCTCACCTCGTGCGTTGCACTTTCTTTTGACATGAGCGGAATTTGAAATTGAACTTAGGACTTACACACTTCAAATTGTAGTTGCCTGATTTATCAGGCGCATTGGAATTGCACGATTCATCGGGCGATGGTGTCCAGCGGCGATGAATCGCCGAGCTCCAAGTTGCTCTGAATCCCGATTCTGTCGGGGCTGCTTTGAATCCCAATCTCTTCATCGGGGCTCTGAGCGTTCAACTGCGTAACTCCTATGAACTTTTAAATCAGCGATTGTCCAGTCATTTCAGGTGGCTGATCTAAGCCCAGCAATTTTAGCGTAGTCGGAGCAATATCCGCCAGTCCGCCATCTCTCTTCAATTGACAATCCTTGAAGCGATCATCGGCAACAATGAGATCGACAGGGTATGTTGTATGTGCGGTATGTGGTCCGCCCGTCTCAGGATTTATCATTTGCTCACAGTTACCGTGATCAGCGGTCACGATTAAGGCACCACCCTTTGCCATCACCGCATTGACCACCTTCCCTACACATGCGTCCACCATTTCTACTGCTTTAATTGCAGCGGGCAACGATCCTGTATGACCGACCATGTCGGCGTTGGCATAATTCAGGATGAACAGATCATATTTGTCCGACGCTATCCGACGTAGCATCTCTTCGGTAACCTCTGGCGCAGACATTTCGGGTTTCTGATCATACGTCGCCACATCACGCGGTGACGGGATGATTTGTCGGTCCTCCCGATCAAATGGTTCATCGTGATAATCGTTAAAGAAAAAGGTGACGTGCGGGAATTTCTCCGTTTCGGCACAACGAAATTGTGCTAACCCAATATCGCTCGCATACGCCCCCAGAATATTGGGCATCTTAGGCGGTTTGGGAATTGCAACCTCAACCGGGAGCCCCTGCTCGTATTCGGTCATTGTGACGAACTTAATCTCCAACTTCTTTCCGCGTTCAAATCCCATTTGCTGGCTGACTCCGTCTTTCCCAGTTGCTTCAAATGGAAACGTTGCAAGGCAGAAAGCCCTACAGAGTTGACGCGGTCTATCGCCACGCAAGTTGTAAAAGATCACCGCATCACCGTTGGATATTCTCGGCAACGGATTCCCCTTATCGCCAGTAACAACCGTCGGATCAACGAATTCGTCCCCGATTTGGTTGTCTCTGGTTGGATTGTCATAGTAGCGTTGGTATCCTTCAGTTGCGGATCGTACGTGATGTCCGCTCCCCTCGGTCAACAGCCGATAAGCCTTTTCCACCCGATCCCAACGATTGTCACGATCCATAGCATAGTATCGACCCACTACTGAAGCAATTCTTCCGACACCAATCTCCTTCATCTTGGCTTCGATTTGCCTACAGAAGTTGATGCCACTCATGGGCGGGCAGTCGCGTCCGTCGCTAAAGTTGTGAACCAAAACACGGTCAGCCGAGACCCCTGTTTCTCTCGCCAATGCGAGCAGAGCATATAGGTGATTTAGGGAACTATGCACACCCGCATCGCTTGCCAACCCTATGAAATGCAGGTTGCTCCTCCGCGCTTTGACATGATCCATGGCAGCGATCAATGCCTTGTTCCTTGAGAACTCACCAGATCGAACCATTTTGTTGATTCGCAAAAGCTCCTGATCGACAATCCGACCGGCCCCGATATTCTGATGGCCTACTTCGCTGTTGCCCATTGTGCCTGTCGGCAAACCGGCATCTTCGCCGGACGTATGAATACACACATGCGGATATTCTCGCATGAGCCGATCATCAACCGGCGTTTTTGCGAGATGAAGCGCATTGGCACTGTTCCACTTCGGATACGGGTTATACCCCCAACCATCCCGAATAATAACCACCATCGGGCGAATTTGCATTTTCGTCACGTTAACCTTTCAAAGAATACCAAATGTTATACTGTTATCTATAGGTAAAAGAATAGGAGTTACGCACTTGGGTTTGTAGTAGCGCAATTCATTGCGCGTCAGATACCAACGACATCGCGCTAAAGTATCTGGCTCAATTCACCAAACACTACCACGCGACACAACGGATATTCGATAAATCACCCCACCACAAACCTACCGATTTACTGTAGTTGCCCGATTCATCGGGCGCCCGCTCCGAGACCAGGGTTGGGAACGGTGTCCAACGGCGATAAATCGCCGAACTACAGGTTCTCCCCTGCTTGCGGGGGGATAAAGGGGGGTAGGGGAGTTAGAGGGGTACGGTCGATAAATCGCCTCCGTTTCGAGAATCCGAGACCTGCTACCAACCTACGGATTTACTGTAGTAGCGCGTTCATTTCTTTCTCCCTTCCCTCCCCCTGCTTGCGGGGGATAAAGGGGGGTAGGGGAGTTAGAGGGGGTACGGTCGATAAATCGCCTCCGTTTCGAGAATCCGAGACCTACTACCAACCTACGGATTTACTGTAGTAGCGCGTTCATTTCTTTCTCCCTTCCCTCCCCCTGCTTGCGGGGGATAAAGGGGGGTAGGGGAGTTAGAGGGGGTACGGTCGATAAATCGCCTCCGTTTCGAGAATCCGAGACCTACTACCAACCTACGGATTTACTGTAGTAGCGCGTTCATTTCTTTCTCCCTTCCCTCCCCCTGCTTGCGGGGGGATAAAGGGGGGTAGGGGAGTCAGAGGGGGTGTGGTTCAACGCAGCACAAGACTTTGAACGTTCAACTGCGTAAGTCCTAAAAAGAATTAGAGTTTCTTATTGACTCTTTTCCTAAACAATAAAACGCATCTCAATGCTCTACATCAGGTGCTGCTTGAGAAATGCAAGCCCCGGCTCAACGTCAACCTCATGGCCTCCTTCAAAGTAGTCCAACTCAAGGTTATCTGGACGACCGGCTGCAGCGTAGATCTGCTCAATATGATTAAACGCACTTTTGGCGTCTGCCGCGATGAAACAGTTATCGTCCGATGCTATCTGCGCCATGCAGGGACGCGGTGCAATTAATCCCGCTACATCTGATATGTCGCCATGCCCACGCAGCCCAAACATAAACTGAGAGCCGCAGGTGTTTCCACGTCCCCGATCGTTGAGTGCATCGGTCAAGGTGCTGAGGTAGCAAACGATAACCGCCGCTTTGATCCGTCGATCCAACGCGGAAACATAGGTGGTCATCGTTCCACCGAATGAACAGCCCATACAACCAAGCCGGCTCCCATCTACATCGGGTCGAGATTGCAGATAGTCCAAGCACCGTTGGGCGTCACAGATATGGAGTTGGAGCAGTTGATATCCGAAGTAACCGTATGCCATGTAGGCGACATTGCACCCGTCACGTCCGGGGCGGCGAACCCATTCATCCCGATCTTTACGCTCACCGAAGGTACGCCAGTCCGGTGCAATTGTGACGAATCCCTGCCGTGCCAACTCGACAGCAAACTGCTTCTGGTAATCCTCACCTATCCCGGCAAGCGGGTCCTTTCCAATCCCGTGCCCGTGTGCACAGAGCACCGCTGGGCAACGGTTATCCGCACCTGCCCCCTCAGGACTCAGAACATAAGCAGGAATGGAAGAGAAGGAATCGGGATTAAAAATAATCTTCTCTCGTGTATATCCATCCATCTCTGTCCGTTCCAATACCTCGACCTCTAGCGGGATAGCTTCCGGTTTCGGACCCAAGTCTTTGACTAACTTCCGCCGAAAGTTTTTTCGCCATTCCTGCCACTCTGCCTTTGATGTTCCTTCAAAATGTAGAGGTGGGATCTGTTTCAATAGGTGCTCTACACCAAGTTCCGCAGTCAAAAAACGGGGGGTTGTCTCTGCCATCTGAATCTCCTTCTCTACTGTCAATTTATGGTGAATTCCAAAAATAAATGGATACTTTCGCCCCTCGGTTTCGATCCCGATTTATCGGGGCCGGTAGGTGCGGTTTCCTAACCGCACCGCATCGGCACAGTTGGAAACAGTGCCTACCAAATCCCGACGTTTCATCCCGATTAATCGGGATAGAAACGACGAGGATGCTCGGAACGGCACGGGAGAACGGTAGGTGCGGTTTCCTAACCGCACCGGTTTGGAGTGTCTCATTAATTCTAAGGCCCACCATATATGGTAAATTTTACAATTAGTGGGGCACTATGGGAGGGGCATCTCCCGCAAGTTCCGATTTCATCGGAATGCTCCCCGATAGATCGGGACAGGCGGAACGGCACGAGGATCCCGATACGCCTCCACAACCTCCCCTTGTCTGAATCGCGGATTGTCGCGGATTTATGGATTACACGGATTAAAAAACTCGGCGGTGATGCTTATTGCTGGGGTGTCAACATAGCGGCGAGGTCTGCCGGTAGCTTCACCCCATTTCTACCCTCGAAATCTCCAACGCTTTCGTAGTCATTATGAAATGAAGTAATGATATCCATTCCCATGCCTCTGGCAGTTGTCAGGTCTGGTTTGGCTTTCTCCCATTCTCTCAGGTGTAACCACGCCTCACCACGGCCAGCATAAGACTCAGCAAGGTCAGGTTTCAGTTCTATTGCTCTGTTATAATCTTCAATCGCACGGTTAATCTCGCCTTTTTTAGTGTAAGCATTACCACGATTGTTATACGCCTCAACGAGATCACGTTTCAGTTCTATCGCCTTGGTATTGCCTACGATGGCACGGTCAAAATCGCCCTTTTTGATATAAGCAATTCCACGATTGTAATGTGCTTCGACAGAATCAGGCTTCAGTTGTATTGCCTTGTCATAGTCTGCGATAGCGCGATCTATCTCGCCTTTTCCCCTATAAGCAGCACCACGATTGCTATAAGGCTCGGCATAATTGGGATCGATCTCTATCGCTCTATTACAGTCCTTGATTGCGCGGTCATATTCACCTATGATACGGTAAACTGCCGCACGATTGTTGTAGGCAATCGCATAGTCAGGTTTTAGTTTTATTGCCCTGTTAAAGTCATCAATGGCAAGGTCATACTCACCTTTATCAGCGTAAGCAATGCCGCGATTGTTGTAGGCGATGACAAAATTGGGTTGCATTGCTATTGCTGTGCTATAGTGCTCAATTGCCTTATTGTAATGTTCAAGTTTCGCTTGTGTCTGCATTCTCCGCGTCTCCTGTATGTTGCTGGATTGACCCAACATAAAACGCTATAGAGGCAATCTGGTGCATGTCTTGGTTTCTGAGGTTTTTCCTTAACTCGATTCTCGTTCTGCGCTTCCTCTCCCAAGAAGAGAACCCTGCCGGGTTTATCAAAGAAGCGATCGCAGGCGAAGAAGAGGGCTATATGGCTATCAGTCGTAAAGTCGATAAGATTGGTGTGCCCTCCTTAGTGTTGGAGTTCAGCCCAGATTTCAATCTCCTCTTGTTCGGAAGTATAGTTTTTTGCCGACTCCAGTATTGGATCTTCGATAGCCTGTATATCAAAGTCCTCCGTCTCCATTTTTCTCTTGCATTCACGCCAAAGGCTTGACGACACTCTGTCATAACAGTCAGGCTCACCACGGTAGATGTAGTTGCCACTATCTGATTTTTCTGCTATCTCACGAAGGATTTCCAAAACTGCGTTTAGGTCGTTTTGGAGATTGGGCTGATTTTTCATGCTTGCGATTTTTCCGCTGCGATGGTTATTTCCTCATTGTCTGAATCGCGGATTGGCACGGATTAGGGGATGACACGGATTCAAAAATCCGCGCTATCTGCGCGACTGTGACTCGGTTG
The DNA here is from genome assembly GCA_965222435.1 of Candidatus Poribacteria bacterium. GTDB lineage: Bacteria > Poribacteria > WGA-4E > WGA-4E > PCPOR2b > PCPOR2b. The sequence continues at coordinate 5,133,607 of OZ244950.1, forward strand.
TGAGAGGATTAGTCTTTTGAATGTCAAACTTTTTGATCCGAAATTGAGCAATAACCCCACTTCCAGTCGATATGCCCTTAGATAGTTTAACAGTTGGGCGATATGAACCTCTTCCAATTCAGAAATAGCCTTCAATTCCACTAATACCTTTCCTTCGACCACGAAATCCGCACGGCGTGTGCCGATAGGTTCTGGTACTTCTTTATAGAAAATGTCTTGCTCAATTTCACGTGCAAATGTCAAACCGGCTCGTGCCATTTCAAGTGCCAAGGCTCGCTGATAAATCACTTCTTGGAAGCCGTTGCCTAAAAATGTATGCACTTCAAAGGCAGCTCCAATAATCTTGTCGGTGATATCGCCGTATTTTAGGTTGTCGTTCATTGTTTGTATGTGCTGTTGGTATGTGTTGTTGTCTGAATCGCGGATTATCGCGGATTACGGGTATATTAATCCAAGTTGTTAGTTGATAAACCAAGCAGGGGGCGTATCCTCCGAATTGTGACTCTGACGCTTGATATCTCCGATTGATTGTGTTCAACTCAAATTGTGACCTAAAGCCCCAGCGGGGCGACATGTATGTAGAATATCAGTGCCCTAAGTCCCCTAGCCCCAGCGGGGCGACATGTGTCGCATTGGGATCATGCCTGATATATTGAGAATCCGTGATTCGGACTCTTCCCCATTGTCTGAATCGCTGATTATCGCGGATTAAGGGATTACACGGATAAAAAAACATCGGCGGTGATGCTTATTGCTCAGGTGTTAGCATTGCGGCGATGTCTGCCGGTAACTGAATGCCTGTCATCTGCTGAAAACCTATAACACCTCCGTAGTCGCTATGAAATGAAGCGATAATGTTTATCCCCATGTCTCTGGCAGCCGTCAGGTCTAATTTGGCTATATCCCATTCCCCCAGATGTAGCCACGCCTCGCCACGCTTGTAATAGGCCGGGGGGAAAAAAAGGTTGAGTGCTGTCGTCGTGTTAAAATCTGCGATGGCGTGCTCATAATTCTCTTTTTTTGCGTAAGCCACACCACGCTTGTAATAGGCTTCAGCAAAATCCAACTTCAGTTGTATCGCTGAGTTAAAATCTGCAATGGCAGCGTCATAATTGCCTTTGTCATTGTAGGCATCACCTCGATTGATATAAACTCCAATAGAATTAGGATTCAGTTGTATTGCCTTAGTAAAATCCGCAATGGCACTGTCAAAATCGCGTTTATTTTTGTAAGCCACTCCACGATTGTTATAAGCCCCCGCAAAACTGGGTTCCAATTCTATAGCCTTAGTATAGTCCACGATGGCAGCGTCATAGTTACTCTTGCCACTGTAAGCATTACCCCGGTTGCTATAAGCATCCGCAAAACTGGGTTCCAATTCTATAGCCTTAGAACCTGTTTGAAAAAGAAAACTGCTACTCAAAAGTTAATGTTTATGTTAAACCATTGGAGCAGTAAAATACTGACCTAATGAAAGGCATAAACATGACTATACCAAAGTATCCTACTGATCTGACCGATGCCCAGTGGGACAAACTGTTCCCCTATTTGCCAGAACCTTCACCCATAGGTAGACCTCTCAAATGGGAGATGCGCTCAATTATCAACGCTATTTTTTACGTAGTCAAATCAGGGTGTCAGTGGCGAATGTTGCCGCATCAGATGCCACCGTGGCAAACGGTCTATTCCCACTTCAGAAAGTGGAAAACTTTAGGCACATGGGTTATGATTCATCAAGCACTTCACGAGCAAACCCGTAGTGATATTGGCAAATCCCCGTCACCTACAGTGGCTATCATTGACAGCCAATCGGTCAAGACGACCGAACTGGCAGATAGTAGAGGGTTTAATGCGCATAAGAAAATCAAAGGTCGTAAACGCCATATAGTCACTGATACAATTGGCATTCCATTGGGAGTCAAGGTCACTGATGCCAATGTCAGTGATAATCGAGTCGCAATAGAGTTACTAAACGAGGTCTTTAGTTGGCAGATAACGATTCAGTTAGTCTGTGCCGATGCTGGCTATCGCGGAGAATTAGGCGAATGGTTATATTTGACGCATCAGTGTCAATTGGACATCGCTCCATCTCTTAGGCAATCGGGATTTGTGGTCGTCCCATTGCGTTGGATTGTGGAGCGCACCTTTTCTTGGTTCGGTTGGTTTCGCCGATTGACTTTGGACTATGAACGCTCCGCTGAAACCGCTGAGGCTATGGTCTATATTGCTTCCATTTACTTGATGCGAAACCGTATCAAATGACTTTTAAAACAGGTTCTTAGTATAGTCCACGATGGCAGCGTCATAGTTACTCTTGCCACTGTAAGCATTACCGCGATTGTTATAGGCACCGGCATAATCAGGGTTCAGGTCTATTACTTTGTTACAGTCTTCAATAGCGCGATTATACTCACCCTTGCCGTTGCAAGCAATACTGCGATTGATATACACGTTGGCGTCATTGGGATTCAGCTCTATTGCTGCGTTAAAATTTATGATAGCATGGTCAAAATCGCCTTTGCTGTTGTAAGCAAGACCGCGATTGCTATATGCTGCGGCAAAATTGGGTTGTAGTTCTATCGCTTTGCTAAAGTCTTCAGTGGCGCTGTCAAAATCGTTTTTGTTGCTGTAAGCCACCCCGCGATTGCTATAGGCTTCGGCATCATTGGGGTTAAGTTCAATTGCATGTGAGTAGGCTTCTATCGCCATGTCTATTTGTCCAAGCATCATCAGAAAGTTACCCTGTTGAAACACCCATTCAGGTAATGTTCCCGCTTGGACATTAGTTTGCATTTCTTCAACGACTTTTCGGACACCCTCCACCACATTCTGCCAACCATCACTCTCAAGTTGCCATTTATTAATAGGTTTACCTTTGTGCGGCAGAGCCTCAAAACGACTGAGTTGATGATTTTCCCAATCACAAGCCTCAAGGATGATAGGGATGACTCTTATGTTTGCACTTAATGCTTCAGCCAATTCTTTATTACAGTTTTTGGACGCAAGACTCGGAGCAGAGGTGAGATAAAGCAAAACGTCCGATTCGGCGAGGTTATCAGAAATGGCTTTCTCCCACTCGTCGCCCGGGAGAATTTTGTTATCGTCCCAAATCTCTATCTCGCCTGCGTCCTCCATTACAGCAAGGCGCGTTTTCAATTCGGTGTTCTGCTGTAGGTCATTATGTGAATAAGTTATGAATACTTTTAGAGGGTTGCTCATTCTCTTTCCTCTGTCTGAATCAGGATGGATTTACTGGATTCAAGGATTCTCAGGATTTTTGGACGCAGCCTTGCTTATCCTGTTTATCTTTCCTTGCTTCACAATCCCAATTTTCGCGTTGTCAGAATCGCTGATTATCGCGGATTCAGGGATTACACGGATTAAAAAACATCGGTGGTGATGCTTATTGTGAGGGTGTGAACCCCGACAAGATCGGGAGTCAAAGCAACACGGAGGCGAGATCTGCTGGTAGTCCCACCCCCATACTCCTGGCAGCAGTTAGGTCTGCTCTTGCTTTTTCCTGTTCTCCCAGGTGTAACCACGCTATTCCACGCCTGTAATAGGCTTCGGCATAATCGGATTTCAAGTCTATCGCTTTGGTATAGTCTTTGATAGCAAGATCAAGATTGTTTTTCCTGCAGAGAGCATCGCCTCGCTTTTTATAGGTCGTGGAGTAAGCTGATTTTCGTGTTACTGTTTTGCCACTGCTGGTGATTTGGTCCATAGCTAGATTGGAATAAGGTTCGGAAGACTCAACATGATTTTCTATCAGTTCTATCGCTTTGTCAAAATTGTCAATGGCAAGGTCAAACTGACCTTTGAGATCATAAATAGTGCCAAGGGCTACATAGGATGCGAAATTATCTGAATTCAACTCTATTGCTTTGTTGTAGTCTTTGATAGCAACATCTAACTTACCTTTAATGAAGTTAACGTTCGCCCGCCCCCTATAAGCAAAAGCATCATCTGAATTTAGTTTTATGGCTATGTCAAAGTTCTTGATGGCAAGATCAAGATCGCCCTTGTTACCGTAAGCATTGCCGAGATTATTATAAGTCATTTTCTCATCCGGCTTCCAGTCTGCCGCTTCGTTAAAACGATAAATGGCAGAGTCAAAGTCTTCTAACATGGCATGAGCTCTACCACAGTTAATATGTGCCGCGACAAGATTCGGCATTAGGTCTATTGTAGCTCTATAATGATCAACAGCCTTTTTATAGGCATCGTGCCTTCCTTGCAAGGTTTCTGCTGTGGATCCTTGCTCTTCATAGTCAAGTGCAATATAAAATTTTACAAAGGCACTTCGATATCGGTTCTGCATTCTAATAAAGCCATGAAGATCGTTGTAGATAGTTTTAGTACTTATAGGAGGGTCTTGTTGCATCAGGTACTTTAGGATGGGCACTTTGAGCGTTTTTGGAATACAGATAACCTTGTCCGGCTGAATAAAGCCCGTGGGCGGTTGAACGAATATGCCCTTTTGGGCTTCAACGCGATGAACAGGTTCGGTCGGTTCCCAAATTATATTTCTTATTGGGTCGCGGTCTTGTATAATCACCCTACCGTCTTCGTCATAGTAACTGTCACAGGCAAAGAAGAGGGCTACATGGTAGTCCGTTGTAAAGTCTATTAAGTTGGTTTCTCCACCCCAGTGTTGGATTTCGGCTAGGATTTCAAATTGCCGCTCTGTATACTCAAAGGGGTTGTAGCCACCACTCCATAGGAAATAAGCCCTCTGGCTTCGGCTGGGCCCGAGTCTATTGATATCATGCTCTTGGGCCTGAGTGAGTATCTGCCTCTGGATTCTCTCCATACCTACATGTGCAATATGTTGGCATTCGCGGTAGAGGGTTGAAGATATTTTAGGGTAGCATTCAGGTTCACCTCGGAAGATATAGTTGCCGTTGGCTGATTTTTCCTCTATCTCACGGATGATTCCCAAAATTGCGTTTAGGGCGTCTTGGGGGCCAAGTTGGTTTGGTGTGATATTTCTTGCTTCAGCCAGATTTTGTTCTCCCAGATCCACTAGCTGATACAGTATCTTTGCCAACTCAGGTATCGTCCTCATCCCTGTTAATGTAAAGCCAGGATCTCGTTTTTCTTTTTCCCATGGATTGTCTAACTGGTATTTTATATCTGGAGGCACCATGTACTTGTCGAGAAATTTTAGTAGATTATCACTTCCCTCCCATCCTGCTTCCTTAACCCATTCGTCTACTATCCTTTGTGTTTCTACTTCCAGTTTTTTGTGTAGTTTCTCTACACTATGCGTTTCTTCCGGTATTTTAAATTCTGCCACTAACAGCGATTTGTATGCCAGCTCAAACACCAACCCTATACACGCATGTGCTACGTTCCGTTTGTGATGGTTGGTGGGGTCATCTTTCTGTTCTTGTTTGCTTTCGCTATCCAGACGCTCCGCCATATCCATCCATGCTTGCGCGTCTCTGAGCCACACCATTGCCGTGTCCACATTAGCCAGTTGTTTTTTGTTATCTGCTGTATTATTGGTCATCTTTTTTGTCTCCTAAAAGCATTAAGAGTAGCTATCTCAACTTTGCACCTTATTTTTATATTGTTTATCCTTCCATCCTGAAAATCCTGATTCTGACGATTTTCCCATTGTCCGAATCGCAGATTATCGCGGATTCAGACATTTTCCGCTCCCTTCACAATAGCGATTTCTTCAGGGGTGAGATCGTATAATAAGTATACTATCTGATCAATCTCATTTTCAAGTTCGGATACCTCTGCGTCCGGATTGGTGCGCTTGGCGGCGAGGATTTGATTGACAATTTCGCTGATAAGCACTTTCTGCGCTGGCTTGATAGGAGGAATAGGGATTTGAGACACATATTGGGCAATAAACCTTACGAACCCACCCCGAATTTGTGTACTTGTCTTTGTGTAAAACCAGAAAACGGCTTTGCTATTGAGCAAGCCGAGCAGCCACATTTCCTCCGTTGGCACGATATACATAGTGTTTCCACCGTAAGCACCACTTTCATCATAGGCAAACTGAGGAGATACAGCAATATCAGGATATACAATCTTGAATTTTTCAAACTCTTGCCAATAGTCAGAGGCATACCGGCTAAGCGCATACCACGGTACTCTCCCTTGCTCTACTTCGGGTCGTGCTTTTAATCTTTCTTCAAATCTTTTGAGGTGTGTATAAACCGCAGGATATTCTTCAATTGGTAAACCCCAGCCAATGTAACAGAGATAGAGCCCCGTGTCTTCGATCTGCCACCGCTTCACATCGCGCCCGCGCAAAAATGGCTTTAACACCTCAGTGGAACTTGAATGCTCTGCAATGAGTTCATCTCGCGTTTCATTGTCCACAACAAAAGCTTCATTCAAACCTGTTGTGATACCCCGATAAAACCGGCCCTTGACGTATTCTCCTAACGGTTTTCCTACGCTGCGGAGTTTTTCCAGCAGATTCAACGCATCGGGAGAGGTGAGCTGCCAACCATCAGCGGTCAAGGCATCTTGCGGCATGGTGAACCCCATCGTTTGAAAAATCGTCCCGAATTCGTCAATGGAGGGGCCCGGCTCCCAATTCAAAGCGCGGAGATAGTTGTCTTGGGAGTGGTTCTTGGACGCTGTGATAATACTTGGATACGCAATAGACGTAAAAACAGGCGCGTCGCCAAAGTCAATGAGCTGAGACAGGGTAGACTGACGGGTGAGGAAATCTCTAAGCTTCACCCCGTAGGCGGACCGGAAATACTTGTTTGAGGAGATGTAGGTTAAAACACCATTGTCTCGGAGCAATTGGAAACCGCGCTCATAAAAGTAGACGTAGAGATCTGCTGTGCCGGTGTAACAGTTGTATTGGTCTTTCAGCGTTGGCTTGAGTTCTTTAATTTTTTCTTGGCGGACATACGGCGGATTACCAATTACCACATCAAACCCGTCCCTGACACCAAACATCCACTCCGGATCAAACCAATCTGCACTTGCGTTTTGGTCGTAGGATTTCCAGCTAGCGATTTTGCGGGCATCTTCAAAGCTGAGATTGAATTTCTTCTTACGTCCTTTAGAACCTGTTTGAAAAAGAAAACTGCTACTCAAAAGTTAATGTTTATGTTAAACCATTGGAGCAGTAAAATACTGACCTAATGAAAGGCATAAACATGACTATACCAAAGTATCCTACTGATCTGACCGATGCCCAGTGGGACAAACTGTTCCCCTATTTGCCAGAACCTTCACCCATAGGTAGACCTCTCAAATGGGAGATGCGCTCAATTATCAACGCTATTTTTTACGTAGTCAAATCAGGGTGTCAGTGGCGAATGTTGCCGCATCAGATGCCACCGTGGCAAACGGTCTATTCCCACTTCAGAAAGTGGAAAACTTTAGGCACATGGGTTATGATTCATCAAGCACTTCACGAGCAAACCCGTAGTGATATTGGCAAATCCCCGTCACCTACAGTGGCTATCATTGACAGCCAATCGGTCAAGACGACCGAACTGGCAGATAGTAGAGGGTTTAATGCGCATAAGAAAATCAAAGGTCGTAAACGCCATATAGTCACTGATACAATTGGCATTCCATTGGGAGTCAAGGTCACTGATGCCAATGTCAGTGATAATCGAGTCGCAATAGAGTTACTAAACGAGGTCTTTAGTTGGCAGATAACGATTCAGTTAGTCTGTGCCGATGCTGGCTATCGCGGAGAATTAGGCGAATGGTTATATTTGACGCATCAGTGTCAATTGGACATCGCTCCATCTCTTAGGCAATCGGGATTTGTGGTCGTCCCATTGCGTTGGATTGTGGAGCGCACCTTTTCTTGGTTCGGTTGGTTTCGCCGATTGACTTTGGACTATGAACGCTCCGCTGAAACCGCTGAGGCTATGGTCTATATTGCTTCCATTTACTTGATGCGAAACCGTATCAAATGACTTTTAAAACAGGTTCTTATACTCTTTCTGTTCTACTTCCCGCAACTGCTTGCGGTGTTTTGGATTGGGAAGTTGAGCAACCTTTCGTTCTATCTCCCGTTGCTGACGCTCCACCCATTTTTCTCTCTGACTCTCCAATTCCTCTTTCAACTGCTCACGACACTCGTCCTCCCGCTCTTCGAGGTTAAGTTTCTGCCCTCGATCGTTTGTAAGAAAACGCTTTTCACGAATCCCCTCAATTTCTTTTATCAATTGCTGTATAGCATCCTCTTGAAGTAACAATCTAGTTTCAGATAACTGCAAGCCGATTAGCGTATTCGCTGCAATAAAGCGGGTCTCTAGGTTCGGCAGCGGCTTGATTCCAAAGTTGTTGTCAGCTTCTTGGGTCGGTTCCTGCTCAATGGCGAGAGAGATGAAAAAGCGAAGTTTAGCGATTTGGCACGCCACAGGTTGAATATCTACGCCGAAGATGCTGTTCTGAATCAGATACAACTTCCGCCCAAAGTCCGAATCGCGGTAACGCTCAAAAGTGTCGCTGATTTCTACCAGTTCGTTCTCCCGCGTTTGTTGGTTTGAGATTTTGAAAGCCGCCTGCGCCCGTTTTCCGGCACGATCCTGCTGTAATTGCTCCCACAGGGTGTTATCCGGGTCGAGCCGTCGCAGTGCGAGGGTCAGCTTGTGCAATACACTCATCGGGAACGCGCCCGACCCGACCGCTGGATCCAGTATCTTCAGTTCTGAAATTGCTCGCACGATCTTGTCTATTTCATCGTCATTAAACCACTCGCTTGCATCGTCACATACCTTTGCATAGTCAAACAGATAACGTAACTCCTCCCACAACTCCGTATCACCGTTTGTAGGCTGCACCTGTTCCGCTAGTGCCGTGACTAACGCCTCCTCCACCATGTAGTCTACAATGACGCGTGGGGTGTAATAAGAACCTGTCTGCTTCCGTGCCGTTGTACCAGTTTCGGGGTTATATGCGGCGAGCAGGTTTTCAAACACCTTGCCGAGCAGTTCTGGATCTAACGCGACCTCTTGCTCTATCGGTGTGTTTTCCTCGACAGTGAACTTGTAGTGTTCTAGGAGCGGAATCAAACCACGGTCCTTGTCAAAGAAGAGACGATTGGGGAGGCTCAACTTTTTGTAGTTTTCATCGGAGAAACAGTCAATGCGGTAGCCTCCATCTCGTGTCCCTTTGAAATTATCAAGACAGTCAAACAAGCCTCCGTTTATGAATGGTGTCTGTGAGAACAGGTCCAACAGTTTATCAGGGTCAAGCATCTGCTTCTCGTAACGATACAGTGAGAAGTTGCGATGGTCCTTTCTTGTTCCTCTGCTAAACCGACGCTCCCCTATCTTCGTGTTCAGCGTGGCAAAAAACAGGTTTTGTAGGACGGCGCGGTAGTAGGAATCCCCACAGTCATGATCGTAGTCTTTCAGCAAAGGGGCAATTTGCGCCTCATTGAACAGTTCATCTGCAATTAACCCTTTCTCTTTGATGAACCAGACGAACAGCAGGCGTGTGATTAAGCGGATGACGTGCTCCTCCGGCTTCAAGGTGAGCTTTTCGTCTGTCGGGAACGTTGCCTGCTCAACTGCCCATTCAAACCAAGCGAACAACTCACGGTAGAATTTCTTGTTGAGTTCTTCGGTGTCTAGTCGGGCAAGCCAAGCCGCGAGCAAACCATCGAAGTTTTCCTGTTCCTTGTGGTCGCTCATCCACTTCGCGCATTCCCCCAACGAAAGTTCAAACAGAACCTCTGTATGTGCCCGGTGTGGATCATCCAAACGAATGTCCTTAATCAGCGTAACCTGTTCCAGCACGTCGCGATCTGGGTCACGCCTGTGTTGACGGTGCCCGACAAAGCCTATGGTCAAACGGTCTTTAACCCTGGTCTCGGAACGGACGCGAAAGAATACCACAATCGGCATCACCATCCGCTTGTTGACCTCCCGTGTGAATTGGGCATATTTGCCTCGTGGGTAGCCCGAATCTTTCAATTCGATTGCAAAGAAGGTGAAACTTCTTACATATCCCTCATCAAAGGCAGGAGACTCAAAGAGTGTTGGCTGATCGTTGGGAACAATTTCTTCGCTTGTAACTTGAAACGCCAATTCTACTGATTCCGCGCTGTTGAGGAATTCCTCTTCCGTCTCGGTGTTTCTGTTCCGGGCTGGGAATCTCTGAATAAAGTCCTCCGCCGTTCCCGGAAGTTCCGCAGTACGCTCGCTACAGTAGCCCAAAACCGCCAGCAGGTCCTTTGAGGTTTCCAAAAAATCGCCGTCAATCATTGCCGCCAAGGCGGATTCAATTTCTTCCTTCTTTCTGATTTCTTCGTTGTTCATCTGTTTCGTTCCTGTTTGTTAAGCAACCTTGCGTAGCTGTTCAGGTTAAGAAATCGTACAACAGCAACCGTAGGGAACAATGATCCTCCATTCCGAGAGTCCCAGAGTTGTTCCTTACACACATCTGATTCCTTACGCGTGTCAATTTGAGTCATATAATCCTGTAAATCCTTTAATCTTGCAAATCCTGATTCAGACAAGAATTAAACCAATGAACCATTTACGCATCACGCATCACTCCAACACATGTCGCACCTCTGGTGCTAAATATCCACTTCCCGCTTTCTCATCTTCCCGTCTTCAATCCTGTGAATCCTTAAATCCAGAAAATCCTGATTCAGACAAGAATCCGTATCGGGATTTGGAAATCCCTCCTACAGTTATGATTGCGGGGTTGTGATAACTAGCCAAGTTACTAACTCAAAATCGCTGGCATCTCTAGGGGCTTTGGATTTCGGAGTTAGTTTGAAGCCGCGTGTGCCATCAATCCCCATACCTCTGATTTGTGTCGTTGTATGCGCTCTACTGATGTGGTTTATGACTGCTTTCAACAGCCCGTTATACAGTGCCATGTTCGTACCGTTTTGGGTTTCGCTGTCAAACTGGATGCACAAGTCTTGTAACGGATCGATCTGTCCGACAGCCGTAGATTCAAACAGATCGAGCACCTGTCGGGTGTTTGCACAGCCGTAGCGGATGTCGCCACTGTTGCGGATGTAGACAGCATAAAAGGGGTGAATCGGGCTGGCTGTTTTTCTCTGTATATCCGTGCCAGCGTTCAGTTGGCGGAGAAAAAAGATAACACCTTTTTCCATCGGACGGTCTTCATCGTGGGTGACAGCATACACGCCGTTGGGGGTCGCTTCTAATTCTTTTTTGTTCTTTTCCAGATACCGCAACAACTGGGTGAAAAAGTAATCGAGGGTAAAATCGCTCAGAACAACGCCGTCGGAGAGATCGTCGAAGTCTAGCACCTCTTGGCGCAGCTGCTTCAGTTGCTGGTCACGGAAATTCAGTTCCATCTGAACTTGTTCGTACGCCGATTCGTTCAATGGATCTTCACTGCCGGTTGCCGCTGCGTCCGCAAGTGCCATGCGGGCCTGCACACGACTTTGCAAGCGCAGATAGGTCTCCATGTCTTCGGTGGGCCAATAGTTAATCATTCGCACCGACTTGTTGCGGCTGCCGATGCGATCAATACGGCCGAAGCGTTGGATGATACGCACCGGATTCCAGTGGATGTCGTAGTTCAGCACCGTGTCGCAATCCTGTAGATTTTGTCCCTCCGATATGCAATCGGTAGCGATCAGCAGATCGATTTCATCGCTGCCGTCCTCGGCGCGTCCGCGTGCCCGTGGTGCGAAATTGGTCAGGATGGCGTTGAAGTTGTTTGGTCGGGATTGGGTTCGCGTCACGTCACCGGAGACCATCGCCATGTTCAGGTTCAGTTCCGCCGCCAGGTCTGACAGGTTTTCATAAAGGTACTCCGCTGTGTCCTTGAAGGTGGTGAATACCAACAGTTTGCGGTTGGTATTACCGTCCTTGTCGGCCAGTGGGTTTTCTGCCTTGTGCCGAATATGGGTTTTAATCGCTTGAAGTTTGCCATCCCGGGCCGGCGTAATTGCTTTGACACTCTCCAACGCCCTGTCCAACGTCTCTTTGTCCCTTATGAGATCCTTTTTCCAGCAAGCGCAATCCAATTCCCCTAGGTGATAGGGGTGACGCGCCCGATTCACCAAAAACTCCTCATCGTCTTCGTCGTCCTCCGGTAGGATGTCGGCTTCTGCTAGGCGGTCAGTTTCTGCTTCTAGCATTTGCTGGTTTTGCTCATAGCGATCAATCTTTTCCAACAAGGTGTCAATTTTACCGATTGTGCGTTCGAGCGTTTCTGTGAGGGAGTGTGCGGAGCTCTCCAAACGCTTCAGAAAGTTGGTCTGCATCATCCCAATCAGGAACTTCTCACGGTCTAACTGGTTGAAACGGAAGTCTTGTTTCTCTTTTGCCAGTCGCTGTATTGCTTCCTCGCTGATGACGTAGCTGGAGGGCGTGTAAACGGACAGGGAGAATTTTTCTATCTGATCCGCCAAGTATTTATAAGAGAGTTCGCCGTTCAGGTCAGTTAGTGGGTGATGGTTTTCTGGTTTCGGTTGTTTGGGGAACTCGCCGATTCTCTCTATTTCGTCCGCATAGAAACTTTTAATGTGCCGCCGTGAACGGGCGATAGAAACGCCGCCGAGCAACTGGAAGAAATCGGCGCCCAATTCATTCAGCAATTTCGATTTATCTCTGCCACCGCCCGCGTCGGGATTGTCCTCCCACGCCTTAAATGTCCTTTGCGCTTGCCCCAGCAAAGCGCGGATATTGCTGATCCCCAAACTTTTCTGGAAGACCTCTTCGCGCTTTCCGGTCATCAGGTAAATCTGATTCCGTAGGTCAATGAGTGACGTATTAACCGGTGTCGCTGAAAGCATCAGCACCTTCGTTTGGGCACCTTCCTTGATAACCTCCTCTAACAATCGTGTGTAGCGACTGTGGCGGGTGATATTACCGGCATCATCACGCTCGGGTTTGGTGTCGTTGCGGAAATTGTGCGATTCGTCGATCACCACCAAGTCAAAATTGCTCCAATTAAAGCCTGCCAAATCAGTACCGTCGGCATCGCCGCTGTAACGGGATAGGTCGGTATGCGCTAGAAGCGAGTAGCCGAATTTATCTTTCTCGAACTGGTTGTTGAGTTGGCTGTAATACACTGGATACAGTGCCCAGTTTTCGCGTAACTTTTTGGGACACAACACCAGCACCCGGTCATTTCTTAATTCAAAAAACTTGATAACTGCCAATGCTGTGTAGGTTTTGCCCAACCCCACGCTATCCGCGAGGATGCAGCCGTTGTGACGTAACAGACGAGCGATAACGCTTTTCACGCCATCTTGCTGGAAGGCGTACAACGTATCCCAGATTTTGGTGTCGTACAGGTGTGTGTCTTCCAGTTTCTGCTCGTTGTTCATCCGGGCTTCTAAGTCGGCCCGGAAAAGTTCGTAGAGCGTCTTGTAATAGATGAACTCTGGTGCCTGATCGTTCCCAAGTTTCTCTAACCTATCAATTACCTTTTTCTTTACATCTTCGACCCGTTCATCGTCATTCCAGACATCATCAAACCACGCCTTCAGGTCTTGACGGTCTTGGTCGTCCTCCACCTCCAGATTGAGCTCAATGTTATTGTTGGACTGACCCAACCCGAGTCCCTGCACGGTAAAATTAGAACTGCCCATGATGGCGTTTTCTACACCGTTTTTTGCAATGTGATACATTTTTCCGTGAAGTAGATTCGATTGCCGGGTTGACTTAATCTCCACCTTCTTGTCTATCCACTTAGCGCATTCTTGGGCAATTGGCCTTTGTTGAAGTGGCTTGTCAATCTGCAACCCTTCGTCCTCAATTTTGAAGGCTTTCGGATCGGTGTTCCTTGAGTCGAGATTTTTGATAAAATCAGGTTCACCGAACAGAAATCGCAGCCCGTCAATTTCCCACAGACGCTCTTTGAGTGCTTCAAAGGCATAGATCGTGAAGTACGCTGATACAACCGAGAGCGACGAACCATCCTCAATGTTGGATTTCAGAAAATCGCCGACCGTTCCTCGATCGTGATTATCTCGGATTCGAGTGTTACGGTTTGACATAATTTGTTCCTATTTTAGGTTGTTCTGGTTCACTAGTTCATTGGTGCATTGGTTCATTAGCTGTGGTCACGGCATATTGCTTTGAATCCCGCCTGTCCCGATTCAGCGGGGATTCGTCGGGACGGAATATGCCTACTACTCTCCCCCTGCTTGTTGAGCGTAAGCGAAATCCTGAACTGGCGGGACGGGGTGGAATAAGGGCGGTAGCTTTCCAATCAACTTAGATCAAGATAAGTTTCTTGTCGACAAATCAGTGTATTCAGTATATCATACTACCTAGGTTCGATCTATCGTTTTTATCTCATGGGTCAGGGCAATCGCATGTAAATAGTGTGTAAGACTTTGGCATACGACAATGGAAATCTAATCGTAGCCATAGGTTTCCTAACCTGTGATCGGATCGGGATTACAAACCCCGATGTCATTGAGGTCAGTCTCTGCGGCACGACAGCGGCTAACCCCAGTTTTTGATTTCTCAACTACCTAATCTCTTTCCAATCCGCTGTTATACAGGAGGAAAACCATGAAAATAACTGACATAGAGGTCATTCAGTTTCGGACAACGACCCGGGGCCACCCCACCAAGTGGGGATATGGTGTCTGGGGAGACGAAGTGGACAGTGTAGACACAATCACAAAGATCTCGACTGACGAAGGTGTCGAAGGGCATATGCTTGGGGGCGACAAAGCCACGATGGAGGGGGTTATCAAGCCACTCATTCTGGGAGAAAATCCGTTGCACCGAGAGCAGATCTGGCACTGGATGGACCAGATGTCCACTTTCAGTCATAGGCCATCTGAGCATGAAATGGGCTTGGTCGATTGTGCACTGTGGGACCTATTGGGCAACAAGGCAGGCGTTCCAGTATACCAACTGCTAGGTGGGGCGCGTGATAAGGTCAGAGCCTATGCAAGTACTTTCCCCAACCTAGGGGGTCCCGAAGTTTATGCTGAACACGCACGGGCTTCTAAAGCGAAAGGCTACAAGGCGTACAAAGTCCACGCCTACATCTGCTGGAATCCCCACACCGAGGAGCCCGCACCTCAGCTACCGGGCTTTCCGAAAGAAGATGTCGAGGTGTGCAAAGCAGTGCGCGAAGCGGTAGGGGATGACATGGTCCTGATGCTGGACCCATTCGGCGTTTATACCTTGGATGAAGCTATCTGGGTAGGGCGTGAATTGGAGAAACTCAATTATTACTGGTTAGAACACCCGATGATTGAGACTCGTGTGGAGGCGTACCGGCGACTCACCCGTGAGTTGGATATCGCCATCTGCTCACCGGAACATGTTCCGGGCGGCGTGTTTAGTCGAGCGGAGTGGATACTGCAAGGTGCGTCCGACATGATGCGTATCGACATCTTTTATGGTGGGATTACAGGGTGCTGGAAATTGATTAATCTTTGTCAGGCTTACGGCATACAGTGTGAACTGCACGGCACAGGTGCACCCCACGTTCATCTTGCCTGTGCAGCACCGGAAGCCACCTGCCGGTATTATGAGCGAGGACTCCTACGCCCCGGTGTCGATTATGAGCAGCCCCCGCCGTATTTGAAGGCGATTGCAGATCCAATAGACGCTGAAGGCAATGTCATCGTCTCCCAAAATCCCGGACTGGGTATAGAATACGATTGGGATTATATTGAAGCAAACCGGATATAAACTAGGAGTTACGCACTTCAGATTGTAGTTCGGCGATTCATCGGGTATTGAGATGAATCGCCGAACTACGGATTCTCCCCCGCTTGTCCGAGAGGATCCCGTGACCGGGGCGGGGGAGTTAGAGGGGGTCGGAACGGAGACTCTGAGCGTTCAACTGCGTAAGTCCTGAACATAATCCGATCCAATTTGCGGGGAAAATGGGGAATTTTGTAGTAGGGAGCAACGATCGTTGTTCCCTACTTACCCCATAAGTTGTGCCTCCACCGTTTCACCCGCATTTATTGTCACACCCGCTGGAATAACGATAAAACCGTTAGCTAAGACAAGTGAGTGAAGGATGCCAGAGCCTTGTGGTCCCGTTGTCTTTGCGTAATACTTCCCGTTGCGTGAGGTGATAATCGACCGCATAAAACTGACACGCCCATCTCTGTTAGAGACATTTTCTTCCAAAACCGCGCTGAAGGTCGGACGAAGTAGCTCCGAATGTCCCGCCATTTTGAGGAGGGCAGGACGGACAAAGAGTTCAAACACGACCAACGAAGAAACCGGATTCCCCGGCAGCCCAAAAATCGGTTTGCCATCAGCGATACCGTAAGCCTGTGGTTTCCCCGGCTTCATCGCTACCCGCCAAAAATTGATCTCACCGAGTTTGGATAGCACCGCCTTGACAACATCGAACTCCCCGACAGAGACTCCGCCGCTGGTAATGAGGGCATCCGCCCCGTCCAACGCTTCGCGGAACTTCTGTTCTGTCTCTGCTTCATCGTCACGGGCGATTCCCATATCAATGGGATAGCAGCCAGCCTCTTCAATCTGAGCGCAGATGCCGTAGCGATTGCTGTCCCGAATCTTGCCCGCCGCAAGTGGCTCCCCAAGCGGCGTAAGCTCATCGCCTGTGGAAACCACCGCAACTTTTGGACGCTTGTGAACCTCGACTTCGGATCGGTTTAGCGAAGCAAACATCGCAATTTCCTGTGGGCGGATGAGTTTCCCTGTTGACATGACCAGATCGCCCCGTTCCACACTCTCGCCCATAAACCGGACGTTCTCATCTTTTTCCACACCTTCAAAGATGGCGACCTGTTCCCCGTCCACTTCCGTTACTTCCTTCATAACGACGGCATCCGCACCTTCAGGCATCATCGCGCCTGTCATGATACGCGCAGCACTCCCACCTTGGACGTGCGCTGTTGGTGCATAACCCGCCTGAATCGTCTCAACGATTGAAAGCTGGACCGGCTGCGCTTTGGACGCGTTCGACACATCCTCAGCAACTACGGCAAAGCCATCCATCGCCGAGTTGTGGAACGGCGGTATGTTCTCGCTAGCGTACACATCTTCAGCGAGGATTGTGCCGAGGCTGTCTAGGATGCCACGCGTTTCTGTGGGTAAAGCAGTGATAGTATCTAACATTCGCTGACGTGCTTCTTCAACAGTTAGCATGATGATGTCCTCCAATATATTTATTTGCCTTTTCAAAGTCTTCAGGTGTATTAATGTTGAAAAACGAAAGCCCCTGTGGATCAAACGCCTGCCATTCATGTGGTTGGACAATACGAGCATCAATGCGATCGTACAGCGCATGAACGCGCAATTCGCCTGCTGCCAGCATTTCATCAATAACGGGTAAACACCGCTTTGAATAAACAGCGGACAAGGTTTGAAAGACGGGGGTAGACCGACCAACCGCTTCAACACAGGGAACTACAGCATCATAATCACCGAGGAAGGTGGTCAGATGAGATAGGAGGTTCGGCTGTAACAGCGGCATATCGCAGCCGACACAAATCACAGTACTGTTTGCAGCGTAAGTCAGCCCTGTGTAGATGCCTCCCAATGCCCCCATATCCGGTAGTATATCTGCGTGCATCGGCAACCCTAGGGCTGTGTATAGGTCCGGCTCATTCGTAATCAGTAGGAGTTCATCTGTGACCGATTCCATTTGGCGGATGACGTGCGCGATAAGCGGCTCATCTCCCAAACGCATCAACGCCTTGTTCTGTCCCATCCGGCGGCTCCGTCCACCGGCAAGTATAACGCCTGTAACTGGAGTGTTAGTAGTTTCCATAGTCATTTCAATCATATCACTTCGAGTCAACAGCGTCAATAAAAATCAGGCAGGAGATAGGGTCGTTTAGTTCTTCTGTAGGAGGGATCTCCGAATCCCGACCTCCTACTTCGACCTCCGACAATGACAATCGAATCGTAGCCACAGGTTTCCTAACCTGTGATCTCCGCGGGTTAGCAAGCCTGTGCTACAATGGAGTCTCACCCAAGATTATGATGCTCAATTGCCTAATTTCTATGGCTCATGTAAAAAGAAAGTGCAAAGCACGAAGAGAAACCGAGTTTTTTCTTCAAAACTTGGTTTCTGTTACACTATCCGCTTTTGTCCACTTTCACAAATCATCAGTCCACCATCTAAGGCACCGGCGATTCCAAAATCAACAGTCCCAAATCGCTTGGAAACACCGGACCCGTCTCTGGCATCTGCGCTGCCCAGTAAATCGCTTGATTATTGGATCGGTGGATGACAAAGTTGAAACCGATGCGATTATGCTGCCTCGTTTTCAACGGCTGAAATCCACGAAGCACAGGGAAGAACGGGATGCGCGCCTCGATAACGTAATAATTCGTTCGTTGCCTCACCGCGACATCGAGATTTGCCGCTTGATAGTTCGGGGTAAATTTGGGGGCACCTTGTCCAATATAGGGTCGATCGCCATGAAAACCGCCCCCTTTTGGACATATCCAGATGACATACCGGTTCGGATCGTTCTCCATCTGCAAGTAATTCGGTTTTTTGACCGCATCCGGTTCCAAATCTATGTGCAGTTCCAGCGCATCTGCATCGCGGTAATATTCGATGACGTCTGGCACGACGACATTTTCATCATAGATCTGTGCGAGAAGGTAAAGGTTATCTCGATCCCACTGCAACCAGAGTAGCCCTTCATCTTGAGAGGTTTTGATGACTTTCTCAAGGGGCCAACCGTCCTCATGTCCATCGATCAACACCGGCCGATTTGTATGCGGCGCCCAAGCAATCGAATTGGCGCGACAGCTTATGCTGATTTCAACGTTGGTTTCGCCGGTATCCGTAAGCCCATCTTCATAAGTTGCTCTGATAGTATCCCCACCAACCAGTCCAAGGATTGGTGATTCATCAACCCCCTCTGAAGGAGGTATTGATGCGTCAATTATTGCTCGCCCATACTGTGTGGAAATCTGTCCCCGGAAGATGTGGGAATTGGCGTTCTCCTCATAAAGGATAATTGATGTCTCCTGTGCTTCCGTCACAACCTTTAGCTCTGTCGATTCAACCTTGAAGGGATCGAGATTCAAGTCTGTGTCCTCCAGTCGAAAATGAAGGGGAATACCTACATTAAAGTGCCGAACTAGTGTCCCGTCTCCCCGAGTGATTGCGAGATACCCACGGACGCCTTTGTTGGCGTAAGCGGAGTCTTCGACAACAGGGTAATTCACCCCTAGAAAATTCGGTGTATAGATTGCCCGTATCTCTTCGTCACCTTGTACGTCCAGAGTTTCATCTGCAACCGGCGTTGTGCCGTATCGGGTCGGAACAACGCCGGTAAAAATCCCTTCAACCCCCGATTTTTTACGGAGTATAACTTCAACCTCGTCCCTCGTTTTATCGCCCGTAACTGTAATCTTGATTTCATCGGCTTCGACAACCGTGCTAAGGAGCAGATCTTCCAACCAGAAGTAGATTGTTTGACCGGCATTAAAACTACCTAATTCATGGGTTGATGCGAAATCTTTCGGAGCTGCCGTGAAGATAGGAATTGCTGCTTCGGGATTAAACAACGAATCAATGATGTGTGCATCAACGATGCGTAGCATACCTGCACTGCTGCCCAACACAACGGCTTGGGTCTGGGTTTGGACTTCCGTTTCGCCGGTTGTAGTAATTTTGTCAATATATACGGCGGTGATCACCTCTTTGTCCGTGATTTGTAGGATTTCATCCGCGGTGATTGGAGTGTTGTCCTCAATGATTGACGATTCTCCTTTTTGGGTCGGCAGGTTGCCCTCGAAAACTGCACTGTTGATCGATGTCTCGCGTACAATTATCTGAACATCATCAGCGACGACGTTGCCCCAGACCGCCACCTTCGCACTGTCGGACACCGTTGGAGATAGATTCAGATCCTTATCTGTTAAACGAATTCTTAGCCTTTCACCTACATTGAAACTGCCGGTGCCCACAGTAGAACCGCTGATGATCACGCCACTATCTGCGCTATAGATTTCCAATTCACCCGTATCGCCCGTTTCGACAGAGAGTCTCTCTTGAATAGGCACCAGTGTTGCCCCTGTATTCTGTAGGGCATCAATATAAGTGTATATCACAACGCCCTCGCCCTGTACCTGCAAGATATTATCGTCTGGAATAGGGTTATCACCGTAGCCAGTTCTAATTTCACCGCGAAAAATGTCCACACTATCCGCCGTTTTAGCCAATATCACACTGGTACTATCCCGAACCGTGCTTTCAGTGAAATCGGTTTCAAGTAACTGTGCAATTACATCTGTGGTGTCCAGATCGGCGTCTTGGATTTCCAAAATCAATGCATCACCGGCTCGGAAACTTGATACCTCAAGATTTTGAGCCAAAGCATAATCAAAATTTTTCTTGTTATAGACTTTGAGTTTTCCTGTGATGCCAATATTCGCCTCACAAGTGTCATAAAATGCCACATTAGTTTCACCGGTCGATTGCAGTTGGTCGATATAGATGGCTTGTATCTGCTCTGTGCCTCGTACCTGCAAGATGCCATCGTTCGGTTCACCCTGCGTGCCGTACACAGTTTGGATTAAACCGAAGAAAGTTCCTTCAACAGGGTAGATACGGGTCCCTTCCTCCATGGATTGGAATAACTGCACGGTTTCTTGATCTTTCAGCGTTTCCCCAACGAGCGTGATTTCAACGAATTCATCAGTAATATCTGTGTCACGGAGACGAAAGTAGAGTCTATCGCCTGCATTAAAGTTTTCCAAATTGGTGACATAATTCGCTTTGAGGATGTCGAGTACCCCATTTTGTCCAGCACTGACCTGTGCTGTGTCCGTGACCGTAACCTGTGTGTTTCCAGATCCAGCTAGTGCATCAACATAGCTGACTGTTACAATCTCTTTGCCTGTGACTTCAAGCACGTCGTTGGACGGGTTTGCGTTTGTTGCATACTGGGTCCCAAATGTTCCTGTGAATTGACCCGAAACATCGTGCGCCTCTTTCAGGGTGAGTTGATACTGGTCCTTGAGCTGATCGCCTTTCAATAGAACATGGATGGTTTCCCGTTGATCCTCATCGCGGTTCAAATCTATGTCCCGCAACAGTATATTGAGCGTACTGCCTGCTTTGAAAAATTTCTGATTATCCAATAACAGGAGATGGTCTATTGGCCCTAATTCAATCCGTCCTGTGTCGCCGATGGCAGTGCCTACCTGTGCGTTGACCGGGACATCTGTTTCGCCGGTGATTTGAATCTCATCCAAATAAATTGCCGCCACTCTCTGTGCGCCCAACGCTTCCAAGCGACCATTATTCGGCGTTGGGGCTTCATTGTAGCCTGTAACAACCGATCCAACATAGCGTCCTTGATCCGTCTGATAGGTTAGTTTCACAGGTTCAACCTCTTGCATCTCTGGTACGATACACCTGACAGTTATCTCCGTATGGGGTAGTGTTGACACATTAACCTCTTGGCCCGTTGATTCGCCTTCATTCGCCGGTTTGCCGATTGCTTTGAGTAGATCAGAATCTTCAACCTGTATATAGAGGGTCTCACCAAGCTCAAATACCTCGATTGGTTCGCCAGATTTCGTTGTGATTGCAATTGTCCCGGTCGATCCAGTGTTCACTTTTACAGTGGTATTCACCGTTTGGTTCCGTTGAGTGCTGCTATAGTACGGATCGATGTATTTCAAGGACACCGTCTCCTCACCGCGAACAAAAAGTGTTTGTGGATTTACTGTCTCTTGATTGTCTGAATTCGCTCTACTCTCTTCGTTTTTACCATAAGCGGTAGAAATCTTCGCAGCAAAGAGGGAACTGTTCTTCCCGAAATCGTTATCCGAATTATCATCAGCCAGCGCAGCAAAGTTGGACTCATGAAGGACAATTGGTATCAATTGTCCGGTTGTATCATTTCGTAATTCCGCTTCGACCAATTCCACCTGATGACGATCTGTATTTCGGTCAGCGTCCCACACACAGAGGGTCAATGTGTCGCCAGCGTCAAACGACGAGAGCGGTAGGGTTGCACGACCATCCATTAACACAGCACTTCCGCTGATTCGATTGACAAGTTCAACTTCATTCCAGCGGCTTGGTGGGGCAGTGAGTTCGTCCGAAGCGTATGTGAACCAGCCAGATTGTCCGTTGGTCAGCTTGAGGTTGGTCATGATGTAATTCAGACCGATGGAACGGTCAGTCGCCGGTTGAAACGCATTTAACACTAGATCTTTAGGGATTCTAGCTTCAAGGATATACCCTGTCTCTGTTTTCGCAGCCTGTACTTCGATCTCCTCGTGAAAGTCGATGTTTTGCGGAATGGCATCAAGGTGATGATGTATCTGCGACGGATGTACTCGAGGCTGTGGACGGCGTGGATTGTGGATAGTAAAAACGAAGTGGTGCTCACTGGGGGTGTACATCCCCGGAGAGCGTGTCCGCATCGTATCAATAAACAGGTGTAATGCCTCGTTCCCGCTAGCTTTTCGAGGCATCGGAGGCGATTCAGCCTGTCGGTTGGTGATTCCCGCGATATAAAAATTGTCATCATCCCACTGTGCGTAGAGCACCACAGGTGAATCCGCAAGGCTGTCGTAGTTTTGAGGGAGCATTGGATAGAGCAGCGGCCACTCATCTAGCGTTCCATCAATTACAATCTGCTCGCTCATACGAATTGCCTGCCCGATTGTTTCGTCACTCGACTGTGCTGATGCAGTGCCGGTGCTGACCGCTCCGGTGGTTGGATTGGCTTCAAAGATAGAAACCTCCGAAACCGCTGCATTTGGACCTGCCAAACGATTAAAGTTGAGGACAATCTCATCGTCGGCGTAAGTCTCACTTGGAATGGCGTAGGTGTAGGATTCCGCCCTGCCTTTCGGAAGCGTGAATGCACCATGCAGCAGAAATCCATCAACATCAAGGTTTTGTATCCGGGTGCCACCTCTTTCCTGAAGATAGGTCACTTTCATCCAGTATAACAGCGAGGGCTGTAGATCTGTGAATCTGATGCTAACCGTATCATAATGGTAAGCAAAACTCCTCTGGCTCGGTGTATTGCCCGCTTCCACCGCATCGGATGCCTCACCTTCCGGTAACCGGTAACGGCTTTCATCGCCTGTATCTCTATCAAACGCAAAGCCTTGCTCCAGGTGGGGTGCTAAGGCGTTTCCTCCCTCACCCAGATTTTCATAGTGCATCTGCACTGCGTTGTATTCGTCTAACTCGTCTTTAATGGAAGGAGGCAGCCGGTAAGCATCCGTGAAAACTTCAAACTCTCGAATCTCAGGATAATCTCCGTACCAATCCCCTTGTTCAATTTGCAGACGAACGTAACGTCCCGATATTGGCGGCTGGAATTGACGAAGATGTGTAACCGTCTCATAGACGAGTGTCCGGGACACATAAACCTCTGTGTACTCCTGTCCATCATCGCTGACAGAAAATTGATACCGCTTGAGGTTGTTTCCGGGACCGTCTGTTGTCAGACGTACACCGTAGATTTGCTGATTCGATCCGAGGTCACCGATTACTTGAATCGCACTTGTTGGGGTCCTATAGGAGATTTCCGTTGCTTTTTTGCCATCTCCCTGCTCTATGTCTCTCTCTATCCATTCTGCCCCAATCCATTTAGAGTTTTCAAAAGGAAGCAGATCTGTCAATTGCCGGAGTTCGGCGGCATTGTAGTTCGCATCGAGTAGCAAGATTGGGCTATGGGATTGATAGCGGGGACCGACACGAAACGCATCTTTTTGCAACTGTGGCTTGTTACTGAACCAATCGTTAATGACGACCTGCACCCAGCGCGCTTCAACCGGAAGGGGAAATGCTTGTCGGGGATATGTATATTCGCGGGAACTCCCCGTATAAGAGAAAGCGCGTTCAAACCGTTGCCCGGTCCTGTCGGTGTGAACGAGGATATCATACTGCCTAGGACCACTCTCATCGGGATTCTCAAAGCGGATTTCTGCTTTATCAATCTTATACACAAAGCCTAAATCATAGGTTGTGACAATCGGATCCGTTCGCAGAATACCTGTATAGTGGAGTGGTTCATTGTCAAGGGTACGAACAGGCGCGATAAAATCTTGGTCGTCAACCGAGACAACCTCTCCACGCGGAAAAAATAGGAATCCGAGAAGCAGGGCACTCCCACCAAGTATCAGGTACTTTAAGGTCATAGGCGTCAGGTCTCCTTACAACTGTGAGACACGATCTGTTTGAATAAACTCCAAAGGCAGCAAACGGTAAGAGTATATATCACGCCTTACAAAAAGTCAAAAATCCTAACACTTTTTTGGAGATACCGAGAAGAAGTGCAGGAGCCGGTAGGCCTTCAATTAGCGGGTTTCAAGGACAAGGCTATGGTCGAGAATAGGTTCTGTTGCGATTTGACAAATTGAACCCATTTCCGTTCCGAGGGTTTTTGAGTAGGTGAAGCGTAGCGAAATCCCTATCTATCGGGGCACAAGACCTGTCCTTACATTCGGGCGATTCTTGTAGGGGCAATCCTTGTGGTTGTCCTACGTAGGGAACGTAGATCTGCGTTCCGTTCCTTCTTACGCATTACGTATTATGCTTCATTAGCCCCAGCGGGGTGATATGTGTATAGAAAACCGAATCCGCACACACCAAAGCCCCAGAGGGGCGACATGTGTCACGTTGAGCAGCTAGACTTTCCCTCATAATCTGTAGTTCCCTCCTCCCTTTTCAAGACTCCTGCAATTGCAACATATTTTAGGGGTATTGTTCAATTCAGAATCCAATGTAGACTCCAGCCAGATGGAGTTTTGACGCTTCTAACTTGCGTATGCTACAATTAATGGCACTTGGCTTTTAACCTAAATTGTTCGTTGCCTTAATCAGCGGCTATTCGCAGGGGGAAATCGCTGACTTCCTCGACGTTCCCATGAGTACAATCAGTAGCTGTCTCTAATTGGCGCGCAAGCAGCTGTTGACAACACTAAGTGACGAAAGGAAACCTAAAATGGCAAAAGCACAATTTCAGGAAAAACCCGCCTCACGAGACAACCAATTCACGCAGAAGACAATGGAATGGATTCGGCCGCACGACGCAACGGAAGCGTACCACGGTTTCATGAAGGGGCGAGGCACACAGGTCTGGCAAATGTTTGTCGCCTCAGCAGAAGGAGACACGGAGATGGTCACAGCCGCCCTCAAGGACGATTCCGGGTTGGCAAACTGTGAGAACGCCTATTTTACGCCGTTAGACCTCGCCGTGCGCGAAGGGCATATCGCCGTTGTGAAAACGCTGCTTGAGGCTGGGGCTAACCCGACATTCCGGCGTGGGCTTTCTTGGAAAACCGACCCGCTGACAAAGGCAAAAGAGCGCGGACTTACCGAAATCGCCGCGCTGCTCGAAGCAGCGCAACGGGAACGCTTCAACGCTTCGGCGGTGGGCGAAGAGATCTGTGCTACAGTCCGAAACGGAGAGACCCGGAAACTTCAGGCACTCATCGCCCAAAACCCAGCGTCGGTAAACGCCGCTGATCGAGACGGAAATACGCCACTCCACTGGGCTGTGCAGGAACGACGGCTGCGTCCAATTGAATTGCTGTTAGCGAACGGTGCTGACATTCATGTGGAAAATTCAAACGGAAGGAAACCGATTCACCTTGCGATGGGGGCGTCGCACCTACAGACGCCGAGGCGCATTGTCCAGAAACTGCTCGAACACGGTGCCGATTACGATGCCTGCGTTGCTGCTGTCCTTGGGGATTTCGACCGGGTTCGTGAATTGGTGATGGTAGATCCAACACTTGCCAACCAAGCCAATTCCGCGAATTTCCGACCGGTGGGCTACGCTGCCCGGATGGGGCATGCAAAAATCGTCAAATTCCTGTTGGAACACGGCGCCGATCCGAATGCGCCTGAGTACGATGCCCTGAACGGATTGGCACTTTGGGTCGCGGTGGATGGCAAGCATTTGGACTGCGTCAAAATCCTGCTGGAATACGGCGCGGACCCAACCGCCATAGTTGAATCAAGTGGCTCACCGATTGGGCGAGCGATCAGTCTGAAGCAGACCGAGATGGCAAGTCTTATGTACGCCCATGGAGCGACAGCAGGACTTGCCGCTTACGTCTTCCAAAACCGGATTGATGTCGTCGGCGAAATTCTGAAAGCGAATCCGGCGTTGGTCAACGAAGGCGGCGATTACGGCGTGCTCTGCATGGCTGCGGGATTCGCTTCTGTTGAATTGATTAAGCTGTTACTGCGATACAAGCCGGACCTCAATCGAGCATGGTACAGCAACAACTATATGGGATACGCCAGTCGCAAGGATTGCGGATGGGATGGTCCTCGGCTTGATGTCCTCCGGCTTTTTCTTGAACATGGAGCCGATCCGAACCGCGCCAACTGGTTTGGCGTCACCTATCTGCACGTGCAGGCGAAAGATGGTGGAGAGTCGGTTGCCGAACTGCTGCTTGAATTCGGCGCAAACATCAACGCCATTGACGATGAATACTGCACAACGCCCCTCGGTTGGGCGGCGAGATGGGAGCAGAAACAGATGGTCGAATTCCTGCTGGCCCATGGCGCAGACCCGAATCTCGCCCGTGAAGCGTGGGCAAAGCCACTAGTGTGGGCGGAGGCGAAGAGTAACACCGAAATCGCTAAAATCTTGCGAACCCACGGCGCGACAGAATCTTGATCGGCAACCGAGACAACCTCCCCACGCGGAAAAAACAGGAATCCAAGCAGCAGGGCACTCCCGCCAAGTATCAGATACTTTAGTGTCATAGACCTCAGATCTCCTTACAACCGTGAAACGCGATCTGTTTGAATACACTCTGAAGGAAACAACGATAAGAGTATATATCACGCATGACAAAAAGTCAAAAACCGTAACCCTTTTTTGAAGTTGTATGGGTGGTGAGATTGGGAACAGAGAGAAGAAGTGCGGGAGCCGATAGGGTTTTAATGCGTAGGTTTCACTACCTTTTTTCCGTTTCCTGCTCAGGAGGAGGTGATCGGAGGAAAATCCGTTTTTCCTCGGAGGGAGATGGAGGGGCTAAAATCCATTTTTCGAGTGCTGTGCTATCCTCAAAAAACGAACGCATGAGCGCGAATTCATCAGGGAACCCGATCGCACAACGGAGCAACCCCTCCTGCGAACCGTATTTTTCCAAACGCTCGCGAAAGGCATTCTGAAACACTTTTGTGTCGTCATCGGCCATAAGATAGACAATCGTACTTGTTTCCCGCATATCCAACTGACTCCGGTACAAACCCCAAGTCTGTGAGTCCGTCCAGCTATTATCAATGTTAAGTAGTGTATCTCTATACATCTCTACCATTGGAGGGATGAAGTATGTGTTGCGGAATGTGTTCAACTCGTGCATCGTTTGAAACTCTTCCATAACATCAATAATGGGCGGTATGCCGTCCTTGGTGAGTAACCATTCACGCGCCCCGAAATATGCATTTACACAGATTTGTAGTTGCTCTGCCTTTGTTGCTGGAGGTAGCATGGATAAATCTGTTATTGGAGATAGCACAGGCTTAAGCGCGGACCGTATAGCGATTTTCTGGTTCGGTGTCGGCATGGCAGCAGCATAATCAACAAAATCCTGATAAGCCTGTCCATATCGCTCCTCCAAATAGGCTAAATATGGTTCGCTTGACAAAACTTGTTCTAAACTCGCGTTGTTGTTGAGAAGTTGGGTTAGGAGGCGTTGTTGATTGGTGGCCAAAGGCTGCTGTGCTAACTTTTCTAGAGGTTGTTTGCGAGATACTCGTCGTTTATGTACTTGTCCGTATGCCTCGATCCACTTTTTTCGGTCGAATTGCTGGAAGAATATATGTCCTAACTCTCCTCCAGAGGAGAATTGGCCTGATCCAGCTCTGTAACGACTGAGATCGGGACCTGGACCTGAAAAATGCCTTGCTTCAACCATCCGGTCGTATGCTCGATTTATTAACGCTGCCGCTTCATCCGTTTGTTCTCGTTCTTGATAGAGAAAAGTGAGGAGTTTTCCATATTCAGCGATTGCTTTTTCCTTCTGTTCTTGGGATATGTAGAACTCGGAACGGATTTGACTGATGCGAGGGATGATACGTTCGTCGGAGGCGTCTATATCCTCCGCTAGTAGTGCCGTGACTAATTGTTCAACTTCTTGACCTTTCAGAGAGTGACCCCTCAACGCGTAACCACGATCACGCTCGCGGACTATTCCCGCTTTATCGATAATCAGGTAATAGGGCCAACCTTGCACAGCGAATAGGTACGGCACCATCTTGGATTCAAGCAGCAGGTGGACCCCTGGCATCGCGTGTGTCTCGACGAACTGTTTCACCTCGGCTTCCCCCTCAGCTGCCCTGCTCCGCACGCAAATAGAGATTAGGACCAAGTCAGCGTTTTCACCGTGCGTCTTGTGTAGTCGTTTGAATTTTGATATATCTGCTTCATCATATTCTATTGACCAGTAGTACAGCACGACCACTTTGCCACGAAAGTCATTCAGCGAGACAGGAATGCCATCTAGGCTGGTATGCGAAAAGCCGGGCGCAGGTTTCCCCAAGATCAGTTCGGCACGAAGCAAGTCATATATCCTCCATCTCGTCCCATCAGCCATCAGTCCGTAGATCTGTTCTTTATGTTCGTATGTTTCGTTCAGTAATGCCGGGTCATCATTTGGCCCCGCCGTCTCCGTCAGCCTCATTACACCTATCAGGATAGCAAAACAGGCCAGAGCAAACAGTCCTATCCCCACCACGACCTTTGTCACCGGTCGCCGATTCCTGTGTTCGGCGAGAATCGTTCGGAGCCTCCCCTCAATTTTAGATTGCCGTACCATAGCCACAGTCGCCCGCGAAACGGAGCGCAGTGCTTTGACATTTCGCACAATATCAAGCAGGTGTTGGGCGTAGTCGGTTGATTGATATCCCGCGTTAAGCACATGGTCATCACACGCACGTTCCGCCTCTACCCGCAACTGCCGTGCAGCAAGCCAGACGAATGGATTAAACCAGTACACCGCACAAGTTATCTGTGCTATTATCTGTATCAGCCAGTCCTGCCGTTGGATGTGTGCTAATTCGTGGAGCAGCACAGCGCGTTGCCGTTCGGGCTCCCACTCGTCCGCATCAGTGGGCAACAAAATCACCGGGCGAAACAATCCCCACACCATCGGCACCGTGACCGCTTCACTCTGACGAACGCTGACTAGTCGCTTCCAATCGGGATGCATGTGAGGAGTTGAACCACTGAAGGAGTTGCTACGGGCGGACAGATGCCAGACAGCACCAATTCCCACAATCAAACGGGTAATCAGAAACAGCGCACCGCCCGCCCAACACACCGCTATCCACTCAGTCCAATGAAGCGAGGCAAGACCTGTCTCTGATATATTGGATTGAGGGACACCACTTTCACTGATTACGGGTTTCGGTTGAATTGGTATCGACGTGGCTTGGGTTGATGACGCAGGAGTTGACGATAGTGGACGCGATGCTGTTGGAACGGGGGAGATGGCTGCCTTCCTGTTATCTGCCAACCTGTCCATCGAAAATCTCTCCGGCGTTGCCGGTAGAACGCCAACCTCCCACTGCGGAAGTGTGAGTGAAAAAAACGGTATAATCAAGCAGCCGAGGATTGCCAAACTCCAAACCAAACCGCGCACCGCCGCCGAGTGACGATGCAGAATGAATCCGAATAATCCCGCCACGGCAAAAATCACAAAACTTTTCATCGTAGCGTCAATCAAAAATTGCAGCCATAAGTTTGTTTCGAGGGTTTCAATCAACGGTATCATGATGGAGAGTCTCCTTTTTTCGCTTGCTTAATGAGTTGGCTTAAACGTCCGTGCTAGATAAAAAAACAATCCTAAAAACAGAACGGCAATACAAACGCCATAAAATACAGGTTTCATCTCTATCTCTCCGGCGGAGATATTGATAAATAACTTCTACTTCATCGGTTTTTCGACTTGACTTTCCATCAAGCTGATCATGTTCATTCGTTCAAGTGCGGCACGGATCTGGTCTATCGGTAGGGGGTTGGCAGTCCGTTCCCAAACATCGTAACGCACTTCATTGTCAACCGAGACCGCGAGCAGTCGACCGTCGTGGTAGACCAGCCCATCGCCTCTGATAATTTCGCCGGGTTTGAAAGGGTTCGCAACCGTCAACGTTAGCATTTTTCCATCATCATCAATTTCGAGTTGCATGACGCCTGCCGAGTGCTCAGTTGGTCGTTCGACAGTTCGCTGATGGATTTCCGGGGGGAAATTGGGATAATTAGGATAACCACGTGTGGAGATTACCGTTATGTTTGGGTATGTGTAACCATCCTCCGGGTTGGGTAGTGGAATCGGGACGTATTCGCGCAGGTCGTCCACGTTTCCAAGAACGACGGGACGCAGGTTTTCCTGTCCGTCAACCTGCACTACTGCCAATCCGCTCTCCGAGTCAAGGACGACAACTTTAGCGGGGTGATAATCGAGAATTTTGGCACGAATGACCGCTGCTTCTGTCACGTTTGCAGGCACAAGAATATGACCAGCTTGGCTCAGAATAACGCCCGTGAAAATTTCACCGTCCGCTTTCACCGCCACGAACGATTTATATGCGGCAGATAGATCTTCTGCATACATTTCACGTTTCTGGTTTGCTGCATCTGATCGCTTATCTGCTTCAGTCAGTGGCGTGTCAGCGATAAGTTTCTGAAATTCAGGCATATTCTGAATCGCTGCGAAACGCTCCGGTTTCTGTTTTGCGTAGTTAATGGCAGAGTTAATGTTGTCCTCGTCATGTGCGACCGCAATCTGAAACAGCGTCCACGTTTTTTCTCGGTCGCCCTGCCGTGAGCAAAAAGTCGCCAACTCAAGAGCTTCACTTACGATAACAACTCCTAGGTCTGGAGATGATTGACTCGCTTCAACAATTCGATCGTATACTTGATTCATCCACGCTGTTGTATCACCCGCCTTCGGTCGTTTACTATAGAGATCCTCTATCATGAGTTTAAATTTGCGATAGCGAATCTCCCACATGAAGTCGGGGTTGTTCGGCATAAAAGCAAGAAGTTTTTCATACGCAGCGATTATTGCTGTTTCTTCATCGTTAAAGTCAGCAAGGTTGGCACGGCGTTGAATGATTCGGGGGATAATACGTTCACCGGGAACGTCTATATCCTCCGCTAGCAACGCCGTGACTAAATGCTCAACCTCTAAATCTCTCAGCGCGTAACCGTGCTCACTCTCGCGGAGTATTCCTGCTTTATCAATGACCACATAGTAGGGCCAACCTTTTACACCGAACTGATACGGTACCATCTCGTGTTCGAGGAGTAGATGGACGCCCGGCATTGCGTGTGCCTCGACGAACTGCTTCAGCTTGGCTTCACTACTCTGTGTACAAACGGTGATCAGGACGAAATAGGGGTTTTCACTGTGTGTTTCGTGTAGCTGTTTGAGTCTTGATATTTCCCCGTCTGTCCCATCAGCCCGGACCGTTCGCCCATCCCGCGTTGACCAGTGGTAGAGCACGACCACTTTGCCACGCAAATCGTTCAACGAAACAGGGACGCCATACACGCTAGTGTGCGAAAATTCGGGTGCAGGCTTACCTAGGATAAGTTCGGCGCGAAGCAGGTTAAATTCCTCCCATTTGGCTGAATCGCCCATCATGCTGTAAATCTGTCCCTTGCGGTCATACACTTCGGGTAGCAACGCTGGGGCATCAATTTTATCCCATTCCGTAAGGGCTTCATGGAGTTTGTGCTGACGCTCAAAGTGATACGCGCGGAGCCTACGGACCTTGTCAGCGTATTTGGAGGTTGGGCGTTCCGAGAGAAACGCTTCGACGCCGGCATCAAATTTCGCATCATGTCCGAGATTACGGACGTATATGAGTTTGATATATAATACTTCATCGTATTGATCGCTTTCTGAGTGGGCGTTAAGGAACTGCTCACAGAGTTGAAGACCTCGTTCCCACTTCTGCTGATACTGTTCGCGTCGTGCTGCCTGCTCCGCCTCTGTTGCGTTTTCCGGTAGCCGCTCCGGCCAGAAATTATACACCGCCTGAATTTCTTGATACAATGCTGTCTCTGGATCCACCGCTTCTGCCAGCTGCATTACGCCCATCGGCACAGCAAAACAGGTGAGAGCGAGTAGTCCTAGTACCACAGCGGCTTTCGTCATTGGTCCTCGATTCCGGTTTTCAGCGAGAACTGTTCGGAGCCGCCCTTCAATTTTAGAAGAGCGTGCCATCGCTACAGCGGACCGTTTAGCAATACCTATCGCCTTGATATTCCGGACAATGTCGAGCAAATGCTGGGCGTAGTCGGTTGATTGATACCCCGCGTTGAGCACATGGTCATCGCATGCACGTTCCGCCTCCGCCTGCATCCGACGTACGGCAAACCATAAGAGTGGGTTAAACCAATACACAGCACAAGTTATATGTGCTATCGTCTGCATCAACCAGTCCTGCCGTTGGATATGTGCCAACTCATGAAGCAGTACAGCGCGTTGCCGTTCGGGCTCCCACTCGTCCGCATCAGTGGGCAACAAAATCACCGGGCGAAACAATCCCCACACCATCGGCACCGTGACCGCTTCACTCTGACGAATGCTGACCGGTCGCTTCCAATCGGGATGCATGTGAGGAGTTGAACCACTGAAGGAGTTGCTACGGACGGACAGATGCCAGACAGCACCAATTCCCACAATCAAACGAACAAGCAGGAACAACGTACCGCCCGCCCAACACACCGCTAGCCAATCGGTCCAATGAAGCGAGGTAAGACCTGTCTCTGATATATTGGATTGAGGGACACCACTTTCACTGATTACGGGTTTCGGTTGAATTGGTATCGACGTGGCTTGGGTTGATGACGCAGGAGTTGACGATAATGGACGCGATGCTGTTGGAACGGGGGAGATGGCTGCCTTCCTGTTATCTGCCAACCTGTCCATCGAAAATCTCTCCGGCGTTGCCGGTAGAACGCCAACCTCCCACTGCGGAAGTGTGAGTGAAAAAAACGGTATAATCAAGCAGCCGAGGATTGCCAAACTCCAAACCAAACCGCGCACCGCCGCCGAGTGACGATGCAGAATGAATCCGAATAATCCCGCCACGGCAAAAATCACAAAACTTTTCATCGTAGCGTCAATCAAAAATTGCAGCCATAGGTTTGTTTCGAGGGTTTCAATCAACGGTATCATGATGGAGAGTCTCCTTTTTTCGCTTGCTCAATGAGTTGACTTAAACGATCAAGTTCTTCATCTGAAACTTCCGCATCAGAAACTAACGCTGCGACCGTTTTTTCGATCGACTTATCGAAGAAGGTCTGAACAATCTGTTTGAGCGCAGACTGCCCCGCCTGATGACGTGGTTGCGTCGGACGATAGATATAGCGAGCCCCATCTTTTTTATGGGTGAGATGCCCCTTCTCCTCCAAAATCCGCAGCAATGCCCGCACTGTTGAATAACTCGGTGCATCTGGGAGATTTTCAAGCACATCGGCAACAGAAGCATGACCGCGTTGATAAATAATGTCCATAATCTGCCGTTCACGACGACTCAGTTTTACGGTACGATAATCTTCCATGCTGTCCTCTGTTGGGGTACGTGTCTGTAAGCCCTAATCAGATCCAAATTCAGGGCAACTTACTTGCCAAGTGCCCCCTTTTTTGATAAGATGCTAATATTTTAGCATGTGCAAAAGAGGGTGTCAAGAGAAAAATGCGAAAAATTTAGCAGAAAGGAAAATAGAGAGAATTTGGAGCGCAAAATAACGATGTCCGGACGCAGGGGTCAACCCCAAGCCACTAATAATTCCACCGATGCTTTTTAACGGGTGTGAGGAATTTACTGACAAAATACACTTTACAATACAAACAGATAACGATATAATACCGCTTATTGTTCAGCTCCAATTCTTGAAGGAAGGGAAAACGATGGAAAGATCTCACTCAGAAGCGGTATCGAAAGCAGGTCACCCCATAAAAATTGACACAGTAGAACCGATTTTGATTAAGCCAACAACCCGCGGCTACGCATTTCTGATTGTCAGAATTCGGACAGATCAAGGGATTGACGGAATCGGTGAATGCCACGCCTCCGGAGAGGCGCGATCATTGGCGATTCGAGACTTCGTGGGTTCAATTGCGGAAGACCTAGAAGGCACAAACCCGTTGGAAATTCAAGCCTTTCTGAACCGATGTTCTGAGCAGGGTTCAGGCTGGGAGTGGTTCGCGGCGGTCAGTGCCATTGAGATTGCGATGTGGGATATTGTGGGACAGATGGCGGGACTTCCCATTTATACCCTGCTTGGTGGGCGTGTCCGCGAGCGAATTCCCCTCTACGCCAATCACGGTGTCTTTGGTGAGTCCAAAACTGTCGAAGAACGGGTCCAGCGGGCAGTAAGCACAAAAGAGGCAGGCTTCGATATGTTCAAATGGGATCCGTTCGGATATTATGGGATTCGAGGCACACCGGAGACAGCGCAGCTAGACGGAGCGATTAAAGAGGTAGAAGCAATGCGGGAGGCACTCGGGGCAGACTTCAATATGGCGATCGATGCACATGCGAGGTTTAGCCTCGAAGGCGCGCTGATGACTGTCAAAGCACTGGAGCCATTAAACCCCTTCTTCTTTGAAGAACCGACAAATCCGCCGGATCAACCCGACCTCCTCAAACAGGTTGCAGATTCGACATCGATACCTATCGCCACAGGGGAACTGCTTTCCGAACGGCGCGGAGCAGAAAAAGTCCTCGCCCACGGCGGGATCCAGATTCTTCAGTCCGAACTAGGGAATAATGGCGGGATTCTTGAGACCTTCAAAGTTGCAGCAATGGCAGAGGCTAACGATGTCAAGATGGCACCACACAACTGGTGTGGTCCCGTACTCGCGCGGGCAACCGCTCACGTCTGCACGACCATACCAAATCTGCTCTATATGGAGTATGCCGGCACCGCACCGGAGGCGGCTTGGGAACATGACTTAATCGATCCGCCCCTCCAGATTGAGAACGGTGACCTCATCCCGTCGGATCTGCCCGGGCTGGGATCCAAGCTGAATGAAGATATACTTGCTTCTCGGCGTATAAATTAAGTGTTAAAAATATATTGAAGGCTAACTAGAAACAATCCCAATGTTAAAAACTCATAAGATAGCCTTAGATCCGAACAACGTTCAGACAACTCAATTTGCTCAACATTGTGGTTACGCCCGTGTTGCCTACAATCATGTCTTAGCCGATTTCAAAGCAGGTTTGGCCAAAGGGAACTGGCACAGTCATATAGACCTTCAACACCGTTTTAATGCTGTTAAATATGATCAGTACATATATGCTAAGGATATGTCGCAAACCGTGTCGAAATGTGCTATCTACAATAACCTCAAGGAGGCTATATACCGTTGGCAGTTAGGTCAGAATCGTTTTCCCAAGTTCAAGAATCGGTTCCATGGTAGGAGTTACCAAGCCGTTGCAGGCAAAGGCGAAACCCAAGTCGAAGGACAGCGTATAAAATTCCCAAAATTGGTTGGGTCCGCTTATGTGAATCCCTTCGCTTCCTGGGCACTATCTGTAAGGTCGTTATCTCCAAGCATGGACACCGCTGGTTCGCTGCTATCGTTGTGGATACATTTGAAGACGATCCGACACCTGATATTCGACAACATCCCGTCGTTGATGTGGACGTAGGTATCAAGCACTTGGCGGTTACGTCCGAAGGCGTGTACTACGCGAATCCGAAAGCGTTAAAGGGTTACGAGCGCAAGCTAAAACGGTTGCAACGTCAGTTGAGTCGAAGGAAGAAAGGCAGTCGTAATTGGCATAAGACCCAAGCGAAACTTGCCAAGCTACATTACCGTATCACCTGCATTCGACGAGACGCCCAACACAAGGCAACAACGGCTATCGTCAACGGTGCGAGTCGTATTGGGATTGAGTCCCTAAATGTTGCAGGTATGCTTAAGAATCATAGGCTTGCAAAGGCGTTATCGGACGCTTCGTTGTCGAGTTTGCTTGCCATGCTAAAGTATAAAGCAGAACGGATAGGCGTTAAAATTGTAGAAGCAGATACCTTCTACCCGTCTAGTAAGGCTTGCTCGGGTTGTAGTGCAGTCGATAGCGACTTGTCCTTGTCGGATAGAACATACCATTGCAGTGTTTGTGGTCATACGCAAGACCGAGACCTCAATGCTGCAATAAACCTTAGAACCCTCGCCGCGGGACACGCGGAGAGTTAAAACGCTTGTGGAGATACTGTAAGACCCCAACAGATGGGGCTGGAATCGTTGAAGCAAGAAGATAGCACGGAGTCTTGATAAATCGAGACTATTGGTCAGTCTATCATAAGAACCCCAAGCCTAAAGGCTTGGGTGTACGTCAGAGGTAGTGTGATGCCGCAGTTACGACAGAAAATCCTCGTGCTTTGTCTGCACACACCAGATTTGAACAGCCACGTTGTCGCTTGGTCAATGTATGACGGGACGGGACAAACGAATCCCACAACAGGCGATAGCGACGAGCCGCCCTATAATTCCGTTGTAGAAGCGATGCAGCACGGTTGGCGTGTGGTTCAATTCCCGCAGCAATTCCCCGCCTATCCGGGCATGGAATACAGTACTTCATATCTCAGATTTGAATACATTCTCGAAAAAATGGAGGAAATTGATGATTGACAAAAAGTATTTATTGGACTCCAAACAGATGGCGAATTTCGTAGCTGATGGATACCTTCGCTTTGATGAATTGGTTCCTACGGGGCTGAATGAAGCTGTCTATGCGGAGATGGAAGACCACGGCATCGGACGCGGAACAGCAGGAGTTCCCCTGAACGAAATATGGCCCCAATCGTCGCCCATTGGGTCTGTCTTTCGACTTCCTGAAGTGCATGGGATGATCCACAGCCTTGTTGGACTAGAACCGCTTTACGACCACCACGCCGTCCACACTGTACAAGGTGGTAACGACAGAGGACAGATCTGGCATGCCGATGCGATTATCGATACCCGCATGCACTTTGATATTCAGTTCTTCTATTTTGCGCACGACACACCGCGTGAGATGGGTGGCACGATGATTTTGCCGGGCAGCCACTACCGCCGCGTCTGCGAAACGGACGTCGCTCGGTATCATAACTTCCTAGAGCAGCTGCCGATTGTGTGCAAAGCCGGTACAATCTTCGTGGTCCATCACGGTATCTGGCACTGCGCCCAGCCCAATCTGACTGACCACATGCGGTATATGTTTAAGTTGAGACTGAATCCAACAGTGCGCCAATTGTGTCTCTGGAATACCGACGATATTGATGATCCGTCAATTCCGGGCATTCTGAGCAAAAATCACAAGTGGTACGGCAATGATGTCCGTCTGGAGATTGTCAACCGAATTAAGTTTTGGCGATTCTTAATCGGAGATGACAAGTTCGATGTAGGATACTGGATGGGACGGTTAGAAAATCTCCCGGAAAATGCGCTTCAAGCAGCGTGATGCGTGAAATGCACCGAGAAAAAAGGCTGATTGAGAGCCTGTTTGAAAAGTCATTTTGGGTAAAGTGATTTGCCCGGCCCCCGAGTTTTTTCTTCAAAACTCGGGGTCTTCCGCAATCCAGAAGAGCTTATCCTATTCGCTCATGTAAAGAATGAGTGCAATAGAAGCCGCAGGCTCTCGCCTCCCAATTTATCAAGGGGTTACTCTCCCCCCACTTGCGGGGGGATTAAGGGGGGTACGAAGGCAGCACTTCACCTCATGCTTTGCACTTTCTTTTGACATGAGCCATCCTATTTAACAGCATATTCTCCCTATATTCAACAAACCGTGTCCGGTCAATGGTAGGGACTTAGTTTGCAAGTCCGACGGTTTGGTCCCCCCCCGACCCTGCGATACGGCTCGCTATGGATTGACAAATCCACAGCACTTTGGAACAATTTCCTGCTTTTTCAAGCAGGTTCTGGAACCTCCTGCTAGCCGTGATTCTTCCTGCCCTGTTTGCCTCTCTTTTTCCGTGCAAATTTTGCGCACGCTCGTAAATTTTGCGTAGCGAATGGAGTGTAATCAGTTAGATTTTGCAGTTTTCCCCTTGTGTCTTTGCGACTCCACGGGATCTGTGCGGGTTGGTACAATTCTTGCCCATGCCGTAATCATCTAAGAATATAACGTGGAAAGTAGGCGATAACATTATGGCACAAGAGTTAAGACGCAAGAGTATCCATCTTTTGGGGTTAATCTTTCCTATCCTATACGTCTTCACAACGCGGCACAATGCCATCATCGGTGTTGGTTGCCTCCTAGCCTTTGTTCTTGGGATTGAACTGCTCAAGGCACTTCTGCCGGCCTTTCGGGCTATGTTCATGCGTATCTTTTCCCCGATGCTGCGTTCCCAAGAGCGAAAAGGCGGACTCACCGGTGCAACATACTATCTTATCGGATCCTTTCTCTGCATACTTCTCTTTGATAAAACGCTGGCAATCGTTTGCCTCTGTTTCCTTACCTTGGGAGACCTTTTTGCAGCGTTAATAGGAAAGCAGTGGGGACGGATTAAACTCTTTTCCCGAAAAAGCCTAGAGGGCAGCCTCGCCTGTTTCATCGTGTGCACAGCGGCTGCACTGCTCATAGGGCTTCATCCGGTTGTTGCAATCGCCGGGGCACTCGTTGCAACATTGATCGAACTCTTGCCCACTGGAGTAGATGATAATGTAACGATCCCGTTAATTTCGGGATTGGCGATGCACCTATTGATCAACAACTGGCAGTTCTAGCACGCCAGCAACGGAGGGTGCTGTCTCTCAATAGAAGCAGTACCCTCTCTATCAACTTTGGGACTTGGCCAACAAATAGACTTTTTGAGAACACCTCTGTTGAGCTACACCTTTTTCATCCTTCCTTCCCTTCCTCTCTCTTCTTCTACCCTTAACAGATGCAATTCCCCTAGCTAGGGTTGTAGGATCATTTATAGTAAACGCAAGAAATAAGTAGATATTTACCAATAACTCCGACCCTAGCGAAGTTTCCAAAGTCCCCCTGATAAGGGGGATTTAGGGGGTTGGCTGTGCATTGAAAGTGTCTAAGTAATTCTAAAACATACCATAGTTTTCTGTCCCCACCCGGTAGGCGGGGCAAGATGCTCCGCTGTTTGTGGTATCGCGTTCATTGCACCTTCTTATGCCAGTTGTTGATATCGCTATAGACAAGTGAAAACTGATATGATAAAATCTTTTGGGGTGAGCCAATGGAACTAATATTAGAGTGTCTGGTTGTTCCGTCTTTTGAGTCAAATTGCTGGATTCTCGGTTGCAGTGAAACACAGGCGGCTATCGTGATCGACCCAGGGGACGAAGCAGGCATCCTTAAAACGCTAAATGCGCACAAGTTGACGACTAAATACCTGATACATACGCACGGACATCTAGACCATGTTTCTGCCACCGCTGCCATCCAACAAGAGACGGGAGCACCGGTCCTTATCCACGAAGCAGACCAGATTCTCTTGGATAATTTGACAATACAAGGCACAATGTTTGGACTCACGGCACCAGCACCGCCAACCGTAGACAGGTATATTTGTGAAGGGGATACCATTAATTGGGAAAGGTATACGCTGTCCGTGATTGAAACCCCCGGACATAGCCCCGGCGGTATCTGTCTGAACCTCGAAGGAGAAAAGATACTTTTCGTGGGTGATACGCTTTTTCAGGACAGTATTGGACGCACGGATCTGTGGGGCGGAGATTATGAACAGTTACTGGATTCGATACGGGAAAAGCTATGGCAGCTGGACGACGATACGATTGTTTGTCCCGGACACGGCCCCCGTACCACGATCGGGAGAGAAAAGCGTGAGAACCCCTTCCTACAAGGATTATAGTAGCTATGCAGGGATCAGAACCAAAATACGGGATTGCCATATTTAAGGACGTGATGGTGTCCATGCGAGATGGAGTTCGGCTCGCAACCGACATCTATCGACCCACCCTCGGTGGGGAGTTAGTACCCGGCACCTTTCCCACCATTCTAGGGCGTACATCGTACGACAAGAACAGCCCACAGATGTGGGTGGAGCCGGTGGCTGAGTTCTTTACCCAGCACGGATACGTGACGGTTGTCCAAGACTTACGTGGTCGCCAGCGTTCCGAAGGCACAGGGCAATATTTCCATACAGCTAACCCCAATGAAGGACGTGATGGCTACGATACCGTGGAATGGATTGCCGCCCAGCCTTGGTCGAATGAGCGCGTGGGGACGGTGGGAAGCTCACACGGTGCGATTGTCCAGAGCGTGATGGCGCTTTACCAGCCCCCGCACCTGACAGCGATGTGGCAGGATGTGGGACCCACCAACATTTATGCACACGAGGCACGCGAAGGCGGAGCGATGGCACTCCACATGTTCGCTGCACTCTTCCTGCACGCCCACGATGCACAGGAGATTCGAGACAACCCCGTGGCGAAAGATTCGATTGCACAGGCGATGGAGCGTATGCGCGAGTTGGTCTATTCAACCCCCTTCAAACCGGGGCACACACCTCTGGCTGTGGTTCCCAACCTTGAGCAGACCCTTTTCAACTACTACTATCGTGGCGAATATGACGAGTTTTGGCAGCAGGATTGTTGTGACCAAGAGCGTTACTTCGATCAACACATAGATGCCCCTTCAGTCTTCAGCGGTGGTTGGTACGATCCCTTTTCAGTCGCAACAACAAACTACTTTGCGAGGATGTGCAAGCAGAACAAGACACCCCAGCGGCTGGTGATGGGACCTTGGAATCACGGTGCTATGCGTGGCGCGGGAGCCTCATACGTAGGGGACGTGGACTTCGGACCCAACGCCGCATGGGGCGATCAAATATACAATAAGGAACGTCTCCACTGGTTCGATCGTTGGCTGAAGGATGTCCCAAACGGGTTGGAGGATGACCCACCGGTACGCATCTTTGTGATGGGCGGAGGCGATGGCAAACGCAACAGTGAGGGGCGTTTGAACCATGGCGGTGTATGGCGGTCAGAAAAGGAGTGGCCCCCCGCCCGCACGAAATACACCACCTATTACTTCCACGCCGGTGGAGGACTGAACCCCAATATGCCGGGTGAGAATGACTCCCCTGCTCGTTTTCATCATGATCCAGACAATCCGGTGCCCACTATCGCTGCAAACGTTACAGGATTCTACGAACAGGTAGCGTTGGGTGAAGGGATGACACCCCAGTACACGCCGCCCAGAGCGCGGATGCGTAGTATCGTTATGGATGGTGCTGCGCACCAGAAAGAAGAACCCGGCATCGTCGGGGCTAAACCACCAT
Source organism: Candidatus Poribacteria bacterium (assembly GCA_965222435.1). Lineage (GTDB taxonomy): Bacteria > Poribacteria > WGA-4E > WGA-4E > PCPOR2b > PCPOR2b. The sequence goes on from OZ244950.1 coordinate 5,174,756, forward strand.
ATCTCCCCCTCGTAGCAAGACCCGATGTCCTCGTCTTTCAGACACCTCTGTTAGATGAAGATATTGAGGTGACAGGGGCGATGGTGGTGAGGTTGTGGATTTCGTCTTCAGCGGTGGATACCGACTTTACAGCGAAGTTGATTGATGTCTATCCGCCAAACGAGGATTATCCCGCCGGCTACCACATGAACCTTGTTGATTCTATTATCCGTACCCGTTATCGGGACAGCTGGGAGCAGGCGAGGTTGATGCAACTGGGTGAGGTTTATCAGGTCCAGATCTCCTTACCTCCGACCTGTAATCTCTTCAAGGCAGATCACCGGATTCGGGTAGATATATCGAGCAGCAACTGCCCACGATTCGACATCAACCCGAACACCGGTGAGCCGATGGGGCGACATACACACACCGTTGTGGCGCAGAATACAGTGTACCTTGACCGAGACCGCCCTTCACACATTGTCCTGCCCATCATTGCCATGTGAACCGAAAATGAAGTTATGGTGAATTCTAAAAATAAATAGACACTCTCGCCCACCCGGTAGGTGCGGTTTCCAACCGCACCGGTTTGGAGTGTCCCATTGATTCTGGGATCCACTATAGTAACGCAAGTTGCTAGTGGTATGCATATTACCCTGAATTCCAATACGAGGCTCCCTATGCCGTAACCACCCTTTCGTAGCCACAGATTTCCTAATCTGTGATCGGCGCATAGACCCTGTCCCCAATGTAACTAGGGAGTGCTAATCTGCAATCACTTTGCAGCATATAATAGGACGCACGGGTTCGTAGTAGCGCAATTCATTGCGCGTTACTTTTCGCTCAATTCCAAGTGAAAAATGGTGATTGTTCCCATTTCCATTGACCTGTGAGCACGGTTAAATCTGTAGGGATTGATGTTTTCCCTATAAATAACCCAAGTTGGTAGTTATGGAAAATGTTGTAAAACGGGAGAATGGGAGCTGAATAAAGCCCATTACCCGCTCGCAGTGTATCGACAAATCCACTGCACATGCACGGAGACGGCTTGGATATGTCTATCCAAGCCGAGCGGGTTTAGCAACTAGCAACTTAGGTTATAGTATTAACATCTCATGAAATTGGAGTCTCGTATGCAAACAGTGCGTGTGGCAACCTTTGATGGTCCCGGAGCAGCACCTGAAATTCAGACTGTTCCCCGACCGAACGTTCCCGACAAAGCCGCATTAATCCAAGTCGGTGCCTGTGGGGTATGCGGCACCAACCTACATATCCTCAAGGGTCATTGGCCCAAGCCCCTCCCCTGGCCCTTTACGCTAGGACATGAATTGGCTGGTGTTATTGTTGAAAAGGGACCTGCCTTGGAAGTAGACTTTATGGGCAATCCATTGACCGTTGGGAGCAAGGTCATGCTGCCGCCACTGATGCCCTGCGGGGAATGTTACTATTGCGCCCACTACCCAGAGCACGCCAACCGCTGCCTCAACCCGACCTACTATGGCCGCTATCTGCCCTTTGATAAGCCACCGCATCTCTGGGGCGGATGGGCGGAGATGGTATACGTTGACTTGGAGATGTTGCCCGCCACGAAGATCTACCGCTTGCCGGACGACATGTCGTTGATGTTGGGGGCGTTGACCGAACCTTTAGCCTGCTGTATTCGCGCACTCAACCGTGCTGCATCAATCAACGGTTTCCGGTTCGGCGATACCGTCGTCATCCAAGGCTCAGGTCCGATCGGTGTGTTAATGATTACCGCTGCCAAAGAGATGGGTGCAGGTCGTGTCATCATGGTGGGCGCACCTGAAAATCCGCGACTCGCGCTGTGCCGCGAGTTTGGCGTGGAGGCTACCGTGTCGATCGAGGAACATAGAACGGCGCAAGCCCGGATTGATGCTGTCCGGGAGATTGTCGGCGGTTTTGGTGCAGATCTTGTGATCGATTGCAGCGGTCACCCTTCAGCAGGTCCCGAGGGGATCGAGATGCTTCGGGACGGGGGAACCTATGTAGAGATGGGACAGTTCACTGACGCAGGTTCTATCGAAACCAACTGGCACCGTATCTGCGTCAAGGACATAAAGTTAGTGGGAAGTTGGGGGATCACCGCTAACGACCTTCCCGCAGGAATTGACCTGCTCGATCGCGCCCGTGACCGTTACCCTTGGCGTCGGATGCAAACAGAGTTTCCCTTTACCGAAGCAGGTGTAACGGAGGCAGTGCAGAGTGCCTTAGAGATGCGTTGCGTCAAAGCTACCATCCTGCCAAATGCGGATATGGACTAGTACTCAATCAGATAAGTTTGGGGATTTTGATATATGTTAGGAGTTACGCACTTCAGTTTGTAGTAGCGCAATTCATTGCGCGTTACCACGGGCGATTAATCGCCCCACTACAAACCTACCGATTTACTGTAATTGCCCGATTCATCGGGCGTTACGAGCCGTGTTGTGTGTTAATGCATCATCGAACAACGAGGCTTTGGGCATGCAACTGCGTAAGGCCTAATCTTATTGTTTGCTCTCAATCAATATACACAACCATAATTTGCCTGACAGAGTACTAGTACTCAATCAGATAAGTTTGGGGATTTTGATATTTGTATGGTATCATGGTATTGACCCCTATTGTTTCTGATTCAACTCACTATCAACGAATGGAGTATACGATGCCAGCTTACAAATATCAAGTCGCCTTATCCCCCGTTCAACAGAAGGAGCTGAAAGCCCTCTGCGGACGGGGAGCAATCTCTGCGAGAAAGTTAGCTCGCGCCCGTATCCTGATTTTGGCAGACCAAAACCGCCCCCAAGGCGCGATGACTGACCATCAGATCCATGAAGTGCTCGATGTCAGTCAAACGACGATTATCCGGGTACGAAAAAAGTTTGTGACCGGTGGATTAGAGACGGCTCTTGAGGAGCTATCTCGTTGTGGTAGACCGCTGAAGTTCGATGGCTACCAACGCGCTCAAATCACCGCCTTAGCTTGCAGCGCCCCGCCAGAAGGACACAGCCAGTGGTCGCTGCGGTTATTAGCGGACCAATTAGTGGAGTTAGATGTCGTTGAGGCTATCTCCTATGAAACAGTGGGAGTCATCTTAAAAAAAACCAATTGAAGCCTCACCTGAAAAAGCAGTGGTGTATCGGGGAGATGACGCCTGAGTTCTTGTGGCGGATGGAAACTCTCTTGCATCTATATCAACTCCCTTATGACCCGATGTATCCGGTGGTCTGTATTGATGAAAGACCTTGCCAGTTAATTGATGACGTCATTGCACCGATACCGATGAAATCGGATAAACCCAAGCGAGAAGATTATCATTACAAACGCAACGGGGTAGCGAGCCTGTTCATCGCCTTTGAACCCCTAACCGGTCAACGTATCGTGGAGGTGCGCGCCCAGCGAACCAAAGTTGATTATGCACACTTTTTGAACAAGACCGCTCAACATTACCCTAACGCCACCAAGATTCGGTTAGTTCAGGATAATCTCAACACCCATAATCCGTCGGCATTCTATCAAACATTTGACGGCAATCAAGCCTTTGAATTGACCCAAAGGTTTGAGATGTGTTATACCCCAAAAAGCGCGTCCTGGTTGAATATGGTCGAGATTGAGTTGTCTGTACTTTCAAAACAGTGCCTGTCTCGGCGGATTGGTCAGGTGTCGGAGTTACAACGACAAGTCAACGCTTGGGCGGAACCACGAAATCGAAAAAAAGTCCGTGTCAACTGGCAGTTTACTCTCAATCACGCACGACATAAATTCAAACGATTTTATCCTAACACACAAGCATGATTTATATGACAGAGTACTAGTACTCAATCAGATAAGTTTGGGGATTTTGATATATGTTAGGAGTTACGCACTTCAGTTTGTAGTAGCGCAATTCATTGCGCGTTACCACGGGCGATTAATCGCCCCACTACAAACCTACCGATTTACTGTAATTGCCCGATTCATCGGGCGTTACGAGCCGTGTTGTGTGTTAATGCATCATCGAACAACGAGGCTTTGGGCATGCAACTGCGTAAGGCCTAATCTTATTGTTTGCTCTCAATCAATATACACAACCATAATTTGCCTGACAGAGTACTAGGTTCTGTTGACATTTAACAAATGGAACGGAGATCTCCGTTCCCTACGAAATATATGCGCTTCTACGTCCCGCTAGCTATGGGTAGGGCAAGTTGAGCGTAAGCGAATCCCGATTTATCGGGGAGACCCGATCTACGGAGAGGGAATATTGTTGGGTTTCACGGTGCTCGTTCAATCCAACCTACGACGCTATGCTAGCCGTGAGGAGAAGATCTAAATATTTGCACAAAAAAGGGCAACCATGAGAGGTTGCCCTTTTTTTTATTTGGGTGAGAAAGTAGGGGACCAATTCCTCTTAGCCCATCAGTTTTCCGAGGGAGACTTTGGACAGTTCGTATAGGGGGTTCCAATAGATACCGAGCAAGAGGGTCGGAACGACAAAAACAAGGAGCAGGACAAGACTACCGGGTGAGAAAGAGAGGGATTCGGTGTCATCTGACGTTTCGAGGAACATCGCTTTGACGATTCGCACATAGTAGTAAAGCGCGACGACACTGTTGAGCAAGCCGATAATTGCTAGCCAGTAAAGTTTTTCTTTGATGACGGCGGCAAACAGAATCCATTTTCCTGCGAAGCCCGCAAGGGGCGGCAGCCCGGTCAAAGAAAAGAGGAAGATCGCCATTGACACTGCGATGAGTGGCGCACGGGAACCTAGCCCACGGTAGCCGTCAATCGTTTCACTGCCGACCTCATTTGCAATAAGGATAACGACAAAGAATGCTCCCAAGTTCATAAACAGATAGATAATCAGGTAGATGAGAATCGCTTGAAGCCCTTCGCTCGTCAGCAACACTCCTCCCATGAGCAGGAAGCCACCATGCGAAATACTTGAGTAGGCGAGAAGTCGCTTCACATTTTGCTGCGGGAGTGCGGCAAGATTACCGACGGTCATCGTTAAGGCGGAAACGACTGCCAACATAAGTGACCAATCAATGGAAGCATCTGCCGATTTGAAACCTAAATAGAAAAGGCGAATGAATAGGGCGAAACCCGCCGATTTGGACGCGACAGATAGAAATGCTGTGATTGGGATTGGGGCACCTTCGTAGACATCAGGAGACCACATGTGGAAGGGTACGGAGGCGATCTTGTAGCCGACGCCCGCAAGAATAAATGTGATTGAGAGCAGGACAGCCAGCGGATAGACATCGCCTTGGCTGAACATCTCTCCCAGTCGGCTGCTAATTAGCATAATATCCCCTGTACCGGTCATGCCAAATAGGAGAGAAATGCCAAATAGCATCGTTCCCGACGATATTGCGCCAAAGGTGATATATTTGAATGCCGCTTCACTCGAACGTGGGCTATGCGTCAGGAATCCGGCGAGGATGTAGGAGGTAAGACTGACCGTTTCGAGCGAGAGGTAGATCATCAGGAGATGGGTTGACGATGCCATCAGATACATGCCCAGCGTCACTGCAAGCAAAAGCGCGTAGTATTCGCCCTTTGTCTCCGGATCAAGTTCAGCAGAACGGATTGAAAATAGAATCGTTGCAGCGGTAGCAGCCGAGATAATAATTTTGAAGAACACGGCGAAACTATCAAGTCTGACCATGCCGAGGAACAGGGAGCGGTCTTCGGATCCAATCACAATTGCTGCGATCACCGCTATCACAAGTCCGACGAGTGATAGATAGGCGGCACCATCGCTGCCTCTTTTTTTCGACGCCAGATCATATAAGATGACCGTTACCGCAAAGATAACTAAAACGATTTCTGGTATAAAGTAAGGAATACTTGCAATATTTGGCAACGAACTCTCCCCTTATTGTACAAGCGGCAATATGCTCACAGCTTCTCTAAACATATCAATGGCGATTGAGGGCCAAATGCCCAGTACAATCGTAAGGATGCCCAACGGGACCAATGTTGCGATTTCGCGTCCATTGATTTCGGTGATAGCTTCGTATTTCGGATTCAATTCTCCCAGAAAGACACGCTGTAACGTCCAGAGGAAGTAAGCCGCTCCGACAACAATACCGGCGGTTGAAAGGATTGTCAGCACTTTGAATTTACTGTATGCACCAAGTAGAGACAACGCTTCTCCGACAAAACCGCTGAGTCCCGGCAACCCTAAGGATGCCATAAATGCCAGTGTCGTTATGCCGGTGTATATTGGCATTTTGCTGCCGAGTCCACCGAAGCCATTGATTTCGCGGTGATGTGCTCGGTCATACACAACGCCCACTAGGAGAAACAGCATCGCGCTAATCACGCCATGGTTGAACATCTGAAGGATAGCACCGGTTAGCCCGCTCTCATTCCGTGCTGCAAGCCCTATCAGGACAAATCCCATGTGACCAATACTGGAGTAGGCAACAAGTTTTTTGAAGTCGGTCTGCGCCAATGCACAGAGTGAGCCGTAAACGATGTTGATAAAGCCGAGGATTGCCAACGAGTTCCCCCACCTGCCTTCACCATTGCAGAAGAAGTCCATCCCTTCAGGCAGCATCGCGAAATTCACACGAACGAGTCCATAAGTTCCCATCTTCAAAAGGATGCCTGCAAGGATGACGCTAATCGCGGTTGGTGCTTCTACGTGAGCGTCGGGTAGCCATGTGTGGAAGGGGAAGATAGGCACTTTGACTGCAAAGCCGATGAAGAAACCGAGAAACGCCCATATCTGGAACGTGCGGTCTGCGAGTGCGTGTCCTGGGGTCTTCGCAAGTTCAATCAGTGTTGGAATATCAAAGGTACCTCCCTTAAGATAAACGGCAATCATGGCGATAAGCATCAGCACACTACCGAACAGAGTATACAGGAAAAACTTAATTGCCGCATATTCACGTCTCGGTCCGCCCCATACTCCAATCAGGAAGTACATCGGAAGCAGTGTGAGCTCAAAGAAGACATAGAATAGGAACATATCCAGAGCGCAGAAGAAACCGATCATCCCCGTTTCTAAGAGCAGAAACAGTGCGAGGTACGCTTTGATCCCTTTTTCGATTTTCCACGATGCGAGGACGCATATCGGACCCAATAGTGCTGTCAGAAGCACCAGTGTAACGCTTAGTCCGTCAATCCCAACGTGGTAGTGGATTTTGAATGCCTCAATCCACATCACATCTTCTTCAAACTGATGTCCCGACGCGGCTCGGTCATAATTAATAAAAAGGAACACTGCAATCAACAGCGGGATCAACGTGACAATAAACGTCACACGTTTAGCGAGTTCCTCCTGTTCTCGCCGAATAGCAAACAAAACCACAAGCATCCCTAGCAGAGGGATAAAAATCATCAACGATAACATCCAGTCAAATCCTCCTAAAAGTTGATTCAGGGTTTATTTAGTCAACGCTCGTATTCCTAGACTGACAAACGCATTGGTTCGACCGTTTACCCTTAACTTTAATTTACGTCCCTCATTTTTGTTCTAACGTGCACTTAAAGACCATTCATCTCGCCCTATAAGACAACCTAGAACAAAGCACGGAAAATCAGAATTAACAGCACAACACCGCCCAAAACTGCTAGCAGATAATTTTGGATCATGCCCGTTTGAACCCGTCTGACCCTGCCACCGATTGACCAAGTAACTCGGGCGACCAAATTGACCAGTCCATCGACAAAGGTGTCATCGAACCATCCTGCGACTCGAGCACACCCTGCCTGTACAGCGATACCAACTCCGTTGACAATTCCATCAATAAAACGCAAATCAAACAGTCCGAGAACTTTTGAGCCAGCAACGGTAAGTGCGACAAGCACGCCATCGTACAATTCATCAAAATAGTATTTGTTCCATAGCAGCGTGTAAATCGGTCGCAGTCTGGCTGCAACAGCGTCAGCAGAAAATTTTCTCCAGTAATAGAAAAGGGCAGATAACCCGATGCCGACAATGACGATAACGAACGATAGCGGCACTACGATGTTATGCGCTTTATCGTGGTCTGGGTCATGGTGCACTGCTGCGTCGTCGTGATGTGCATCTTCTGCGGCGTGTGCGTCAGAAAGTCCTAACTGTGCATGTAAGGCACCTTGATTTGAATTGTATCTTGCATGTTTCGGCGCGTGGATGTGGGGTTGCCCCGGTTGTTTCACATATTTTTCAAATGACCATTTGTTGACGATTGGGAAACTGAGAACCGCTAGAATAATCAGCGGAATTGCCATCTTCAAAGGCGATTCGTGTGCACCGTCGTGCATTTCTTGATTGCGGGGTTCCCCGGTAAAAGTCATAAAGATGAGGCGGAACATATAAAATGCGGTGATAACAGCTGCGAGCGCCGCCATGCCAAATAAAATATAGTGATGGACCGAATTCCAAGAGATTGCCCTGTAGAGAACCTCAACAAGGATAGCATCTTTGCTCCAGAACCCTGACAAGATATAAGGCACCCCAGCAATTGACAACGTTGCGATCAGCATTGTCACGAAGGTGATGGGCATCTTATGCCTCAACCCTCCCATGTGGCGCATATCTTGTGCGGGGTCAATGCCAAAGCTATCGAATGAGGCTGCGTGTGCGTCGGTATGCCCATGGTCGTCATCGTGCGCGTGGTCATGGTCGTGGTCGTGAGCATGGTGGGCGGCATGGAAGGCGTGGATGACGCTGCCGGATCCGAGGAACAGTAGGGCTTTGAAAAACGCGTGCGTTGTGAGGTGGAAAAGCCCCGCGACATAACTCCCCGCTCCAATCGCCAACATCATATACCCCAACTGGCTGATGGTGGAATAGGCAAGGACCCGCTTAATATCAAACCGTACAATGGCAATCGTCGCTGCGACTAGTGCCGTGATGCCCCCGACATACGCAATGAACAATGATGAATCCACGGTAAGGATTGGGAACATTCGGGCGGTAAGATAAACCCCTGCGGCGACCATCGTCGCAGCGTGAATTAAGGCACTGACGGGTGTGGGACCTTCCATCGCATCCGGAAGCCATGTGTGCAGGGGGATTTGCGCCGACTTGCCGATAGCACCGCAGAAGATTAGCACACCGGCAATCGACAACCAAGTCATGTCACCGGCGGTTAAATTACTGGCGAGCGCGAAAATACCCTCATCGCCGTATAGAGATAAAGTGCGGAACTTAGTGAAAAGCATCATCATGCCGATGAACATCCCGACATCCCCGACGCGGGTCGTCATGAACGCTTTTTTACACGCATTCGCTGGAGCGTCTTGTTCAAACCAGAATCCGATGAGCAGGTAAGAGCAGACACCGACAAGTTCCCAACCGATATAGATACCGAGCAGGTTGTCAGACACAACCAAGAAAAGCATGGAGAAGGAGAACAACGACAGGAAAGCAAAGAATCGAGGGTAGCGGGGATCTCCGTGCATATATCCGATTGAAAAGATATGCACGAGGCTACTGACAATCGTAACGACGAGGAGCATGACGGAGGTCACGCTGTCAAAGAGGAAGCCCATTGAAAAGTTGACTGAGCCCAGCGGCAGCCATGTGAGTGAGTGTATCTCTGCGCCATCGTGCGAAAATTTATCTGGATCATCGATAACGTTTGTAAACAGGAGTACAGAGCAGATAAATGCCACAATCATTGCTGCGGTTGAAACCAAATCTTGGCGGCGGTAATTGCGTCCGGTCAGCGATAGGAGACCGAAAAACGCAAACGCTGCAAGGGGGGCGAGCAAAATAATGCTAATGAGAGGTATAATAGGCATACAATAATCTCCTAATGCGGGCATTCAAGAGCTCGGGGGAGAGGCAAATTTCCTTTGTATACAGAAAGAATATGGTCGGAATTTTACTCTCGAAGTTCATCCAATGCACTCGATCTTTTTTATCCCTTCAAAGTGTCAGTCTCGTCGGGACTGATGGTGCTGAATTCTCTATAAATTGCCAAAATGATGGCTAAAAAGACAGCGGCTTCGGCAGCGGCAAGAACAATTCCAAAGAGTGCGATGATCTGACCGCTAATATCGTCAGGTGGCGTTACGAAGCGGGAAAAGGCAGCAAAGTTAAGGTTACAGGAATTGAGGATTAATTCGATTCCCATCAGGATACTGATAGCGTTCCTGCGCGTCAAAACACAAAAGATTCCAAGACAGAATAGTATAATGCTGATGACGAGGTAGCTCTGCAAACTCATTCGTTCCTGATCTCCTTACGAGAAATAAGTGCCGCACCAATCAACGCAACCAATAGCAGAATCGATACGATCTCAAATGGCAGCAGAAACTCCTCTTTCATAATCATCTCGCCAATCTTGCGAGTTGTCGGTTCCTGCGATGCCCCTACGTCCACATTTTCCCATTGTGGCGTATTCGTAATAACACTCAGAAGCAAGCCAAAGAGGATTAGGGATACGACACCTCCCCAGAACATCTGTCCGCGTTCAAGTTTTAGCTTCAGGTCCAAGCTGCCACTTGTCATCATAACACCGAACAAAATCAGTACCAGAATACCGCCGACATAGACTATTACTTGGGTGGCGGCAAGGAAATCCGCTTGTAAGAAAACATAAAGCCCTGCAACACTAAAAAGGGTAACCATCAGTGAGAAGGCAGCATGAACGATATTTTTTATCGTCACGACAATAACCGCGGATCCAATGGTCAGCAGGGCAAAAAGGTAGAAAACCAATTGTTGAAGATTCAATTCCATAAGTGGACTCAATTACTCAGTTTCGGGTTTGAATTGTTTATACGGTAGTTCACCGGAGCGAGATTAGTCTGCGGCTTCTGCCTCAGTGGATTCATCAGCCGGTTGTTCGTACATCTCTGGCTCCGCAAATTCGTAAATCAGATCTGTCCGGTCAAAGGTCGAGTACTCTATTCCGTCGCTAAGATTATCGAACATAATCAGGCACTCTGTTGGACAAACTTCGGTACAAAGTCCGCAGTACATACAGAGCGACATATCAATGTCAAACTGATCGAGGTAGAAAATCACCGGCTTCCGCTCAACGATATTAGCGATTTCTTCACTCGAAACAGTGACGGTTCTATCGTCGCGTGTCTGAATTGTAACAGTTGTATTGGACGCTGGTTTTTCGTCTCCCTCAATATTGCCGACAATTTCTGTCCTATCTTTGAGATGGACCACGTTCATACTGTCCCAAAGTCGTTCGCCTTTGGGCAGTTTTTGGGTAACAATGGTAATGCAATCGACAGGACAGATCAGCTCGCATTTCTTACAACCGATACAGTCCTCAACACGGTTGTGTAGCTTTCCTCGATACCCTTTGGGAATCTCGCGTACATTTTTCTTCTGTTCAAAGGACCGGTCATAAGGATATTGGTGGGTGACGGAGGGTTGTAACAACTGTTTGAAGGTGATACGCATACCGACGAGGGCTGTATAAACCCCCAAATAGATATTTGACAAATAGTGACGCATGATGAAACCTCCTTAGAGGTAAATTTGTGCACCTTTGGCTTTTCTATGTTGTCGCAGAAATTTGCCTCTCCGCCGAATTTGGCGGTGGTTCAGGGCCCTTAGATAAACTTTTACCTAGCACGCCGAACGTGAAAATAAGTCCAAGTATAATGACAACGACACTAATAATAATACTTAATAGCGAATCTTTCGGGAAAATCAATCCCCAGATCCCGACGCCCAAAATATTAAAAAATGAAATCGGTATAAAATACTTCCAGCATAGATTCATCAGCTGATCTACACGCAAACGCGGCAGTGTCCAGCGTATCCACATCATGACGAACACCAAGAAAAGTGTTTTGATCACTACACCCAAGAGCCCACCGAGGGTAATCGCTCTCAAGACAAAGCCAAGAATGCCGGCTTCGGGCAGCATCTCTGCGGGTACAATCCCGTGCCAACCGCCGAGGAATAGCGTTGAAGCGATTGCGCTGATTGCGAACATATTCGCGTATTCGGCGATGAAGAACAGCGCGAAACGCATACCGCTATACTCGGTATGAAAACCAGCGACCAGTTCAGATTCTGCTTCGGGGAGATCAAACGGGGTTCGGTTGACTTCAGCAATCGCTGATATGAAGAAAACGAAGAATGCAATGAAGGTGAACGGCGTCCGAAAAATTAGCCAATTCCCTATCCCGTCTTGTCCTTTGACGATTTCCTGCATATTCAGGGTCTGCGCTAGCATGACAACTGATAAAATGCCGAGACCGATTGGAATTTCATAGCTGACGATTTGGGCGGCAGACCGCATCGCCCCAAGCAGTGACCATTTGCTATTGGAAGCCCAACCTGCCATAATCACGCCCATCACAATGACGGAGGAGATTGCCATGATATAAAAGATACCGATGTTTAACTCGCTCACAAGAATGGATCGACCAAACGGGATTGCGGCAAATACAGCAAAGGAGCAGGCGAAGATAATGTATGGTGAAACCACAAAGAGAAATTTATCTCCCTCTCGCGGGATGTGGTCTTCCTTGAAAATGAGTTTAACCCCATCGGCTAAGGTTTGAAGGATACCGTGCGGTCCCACTCGCATCGGTCCAACCCGATCTTGGATATGTGCGGAAACTTTCCGTTCGGCTAGAACAAGGCCGAGCGGGAGTAGGGGAACAACGGCAACGAAAATTACGCAACATGCGAGCATAATTACCAATTCGCCGAGCGGAGCGGGGAGATGTGTTAAAAATGGCGCGTGTTCTTGGACGAACCTTTGCGCCCAACTCTCGGAGGATTGGACGAAAAATTGATATAAGTTTTCAGCCCCGATTGCATCGGGATTCCAGGCAACTTGTAGACCGAGTGGCATTCAAACTCCTTATGCGTGAAACATGATTCGTGAAGATAGGCATCAGAATCTAGCGATCAACCTCTCCCATGACAATATCAATGCTTCCAATGATTGCGATAATGTCCGCGACCATTAATCCTCGACTCAACTCTTGCAACGCGCTTAACGCCGTAAAGCAGGGCGATTTGGCTTTCACACGCACTGGCTTCGGTGTTCCATCACTGACAATGTAAAACCCTAGTTCCCCACGGGGGGCTTCACTTCGGGAAAAGATTTCGCCCTTGGGGGGACGCACTGCTTTCAGTTCTGCTTGAACGGGACCATCGGGAAGACCGGACTCAAGAATTTGCCGGATGATCCGGACCGATTCTTTCATCTCATCCATTCGGACTTTATAGCGATTCCAGCAATCGCCGGCAACCACGCCAGACTCCGGAATGTCTCTGCCAACGGGAACGTCAAAGTCGAATCGGTCATAAATAGAGTAAGGTTCGTCTTTGCGCAGATCCCATTGTAACCCTGCCCCACGGAGGTTGGGACCCGTAATGCCGTAGTTAATCGCCATCTCCGTATCCATGACAGCGACATTTGCTGTGCGCTCAATGAAGATGCGGTTAGCAGTGAGTAGCGCGTTGTACCGATCAATCTGCGGCTCGAAATAGTCGATAAATTCCTTAACTTCATCCATAAATCCGGGCGGTGTATCTCTTGAAACCCCGCCAACACGGATATAATTGTACGTCAATCGGGCACCGCAAATCTTTTCAAAAAGCAGGAGAATTTTCTCGCGGTCTCTAAAGGCGTAAAGGAACGGGGTGAAAGCACCGATGTCCATACCGTAAGTGCCGAAGGACAGCAGATGGCTCCCAATTCGATTCAGTTCACCGATGAGGACACGAAGATATTCCCCTCGTTCAGGAACGACGGGAAATTTCTTCTCATCCGTCGCCATTAACTGCTCAACCGCTAGACAGAAGCCCCAGTTCATATTCATCGCTGCGATATAATCCATTCGGTCGGTAAACGGAATGATCTGCTGATAGTTCAGATTCTCGGAGTGTTTTTCAAAGCAGCGGTGTAGATACCCAATATGTGGGATCGCGTCCCGGACAATCTCCCCATCCAGTCTCAACTCAAGCTTTAACACGCCATGGGTACTTGGGTGCTGCGGTCCCATGCTAACAATCATCTCATCTGAAAATGGCTTCAGTTCGATAAATTTGCTATCTTGTTGTGGTGCTGCCATGATGAATTTCCTTAAAGTTTAAAATGAGGATTCACCTCTTTAATAATGAGGATTCACCTCTTTAATAAGGTCAGTAGAATATTCAGGCTCATCTTCCCCATACGCCCCTTCTAAGCCTTGAATCGATAAATTTAACCACGCTTCACGCTCATTATTCGGTGCATCTAAGCGAATCTGCTTCCCATCAAAATGAGCGGGTATGGTTATCATTGGCATGTTCTGTTTGCCTTGTTTTCTTGTTGGTCTTTCATTCGTAGGAGTTGCCACGATGTTATTCCCATCTACCAAATGGTTGTCAAAAATGCAGATTAGCCAATTACACTGTCTCGGCTTATCAAACTCAGTCCTAATAATACAGCGGTAGCTGCGATGATTCTGTCATGTAATTCTGGAATATCGGTTATCTCTTTAGCTTTTAGAATGACTTCAGCCGTAATGGGGTATATCCGGTAGTTTGTACTATTTTGGACCAATTGAGTAACATCAGGTAATATTGTTGAGATACGATTTTTCTCCGAAAGATACAGGATTTCCACCAAAACCATCACTGGTATAAAGACGACACAACTACCAGTATCAGCTTCCTCAAATATTTTGCTGGCGTTCTTCCCCAGTTTTTCTGATTTAGCAAGATGCCGAATAAGGCCCATTGTATCAGTCACATAGTGTTTCATAGTGTTATTTTCGTATCAAGATGGTGCCATATTTCTGTCCTTACTTCTTGAATTTTTTCATCAGTCGGTTCAAACCCTTCCCATAGACCACCAAGTTTGACTATATTTTCCTCCGCACAAGGTTGATATTCACCCTTTATCTCGATTGTGTTGACATTTCATCATAGCCGGATATGTCAAAACAATCTGATTCACCGGTTCAGCAGCGTCCCTAACCAATACAAATCAGCAACAGACTTTTATGCGCTGCCTACACCTCCGTTTCAATGCCCTAGCAAGACGATGGGGAAATTTGGCAGGGTACTGACAGGTGAAAAAAAATTTTAACCTCACGTTGGGCAGTTCATAACTGTAGGGTGTTGCTCTGAACCCCGATGGGACCTATGCTTGAGCGGGTTTGCAGATTTATATCGTGTAAGAACGGGTCGGTGTTGCTAATTTCTGACCTGCCATATTAACAACGATTGATGAGCAGCGTCCACATAAATGGCAACAAGCCTTAGCAAATTGGATTGCAATATGTCAAGACTTACGCATTTCAGCACGGGGCAAGTTGCTCTGAATCCCGATTTATCGGGGATGCCCCGCCCACAGTTGGCTGCGTAAGTCCTAATTAATGTTTCATAGTGTTATTTTCGTATCAAGATGACCCCGTATTTCTTTTCGCGCCTCTTGAATTTCTTCATCAGTCGGTTCAAACCCTTCCCATAGACCACCAAGTTTGACTATATTTTCCTCCGCACAAGGTTGATATTCACCCTTTAAGGATGTCACAAAATCGACAACCACAGCTAGTTTTTCTTCTGGCAATTCTTTAATCGTATTAATAATCTGTTGTTGATACTGTTCTGACAACGCCATCGTTTTTGCTCCCTCTCCACGTACATCAATAAGGCACTCGCATCCCTCGATAAAACTCAGGCTCTGTATAATCCTTACGCATCGGGTAGCCTTCCCAATCGTCTGGAAGCAGGATTCGCCGCAAATCACTGTGACCATCGAAGATAATCCCGTACAGATCATACGCCTCCCGCTCGTGCCAGTTGGCGGTTCTCCAGATATGCTCAACGGTGGAAACGTGGGGTTCTTCTTCTTTGGATAGAACGACTTTCAGGACCAGTTTGTGGCGGTGGGTCATTGAGTAGAGGTGATACACAACGTAATAGTTAGGATCTTTCGCGCCGAGATCCACTCCGCTCAAACACATCAAAAAATCGAAAGCCAATCCTTCATCTTCGGCGAGGTATTGTGTGACATCGGCAATCGATTCGGTGGCAATGACAATGAAGGAATCTGCAATGTCTTCTTCAAGCGAGACGATTGGTTCTCCAAATTTATCTTTTAGGTTTTCGTAAATTTCTTGTGGTGTCACGGACAAGCATCAACGCTTTTGGTAAGTAGCCAATAGCGTTGCAATTCCCCTTTCTTAAAATTTGAACCCTTGAAAGGTCGGCAAGGAATGTGGGTATCAAATACGTTTCGCAGAACCTACCCTATATTCATTGCGGGTGGTCAGTGTCCGTTCTGCTCATTTAATTATCATTCCTGAGTTTAACCGGCGGCTTCTTCCCCGACTTCATCGGGGTTCTGAGCAACTTGATCTTCCTGTTCTTCGTGTGCTGCTAAGTGTTCCTTTGCTTCAGCCATTGCCTCTGCATTGTTTTCCAGATCTGTCTTGGTAAAGAGTTTCTTCAGGAAAGGCACACTTGTTCGTTTTGCAATTGTCTGTGTTTTAATTTTTTCCTGCAGCTTCATCAAGCCTTCAAGCACAGCCTCCGGACGCGGCGGGCAACCGGGAACGTAGACATCAACGGGAATAATTCGGTCTACGCCCTTGAGCACGTGATAGCCGTGCTGCCAGTAGGGGCCACCGCTTGTGGCGCAACTTCCCATGGAGATGACATATTTCGGTTCGGGCATCTGTTCATAAAGGCGTTTAATTCGCGTCGCCATTTTTAGCGTTACTGTCCCCGAAACGATAATCAGATCGGATTGACGGGGTGTCGCACGGGGAACTCCTGCGCCAAAGCGGTCTAAATCAAAGTTTGAGGCAGCGGTCGCCATAAATTCAATGGCGCAACAGGCGAGCCCAAAGGTCATGGGCCACAGAGAAGATGCCCGTGCCCAATTGGCGACAGCATCAATAGAGGTTACGAGAATATTCTTGTCCAGCTTCTCCTCAATTATCATTATCTAACTTTCCTCTCTTACAGACTGAATCGATCGGATCCATTGGAGGTCCCCCTTTACCCAAACATAGGCAAGACCGACCAAGAGTATAAAGATGAAAACCAGCATTTCGACAAATGCGAGCATCCCTATTTCACGGAAAACAACACCCCACGGAAATAGAAACACAATCTCAACATCAAAGATTAAGAAGATAAGGGCAATGACGTAGAAGCGAGCATTAAATTTAATGCGAGTATCACCAATTGGGTCCTCCCCGCACTCATAAGGCATATACTTCTCGTCGCTGAAAAGTCGGGTCTGGAACAGGCGAGAGAGGACGAGGTTAAGTGCGACAAATAAACACCCAACAACCAGAAAGAGTAGCACATTCGCGAAATTAAAGAGCATGTGTTCCACAGGGCAAATTCTCTTGTATCTGTTATGAACCGAAAATTTGCCTCATCCTTTCGAGAGGGCTTGTGAAATTTCTCACAAACTGAAGGCTAAAAAGAATCGTGTTAAACTATGCAATCAACGTAACCACATAGTTAATAGCACTTATACCCAAAGCATATCTATTATATATCAGATCCCGACTATTTGCAACAAAAAATCTGACAGACGGAGGTCTGCAGAGCCTGTAACTTTTTTCCGCTTCATCCCGCACCAACACTGAGATTGAACAAAGTCAGCGAATCAATCGGTCAATTCTAAATTTGAAATAGTCACGGAATTCCGTAACCTTATTGAGTGTTGATATCCGTTTTACTGTGTGGTCGCTCCTAATTTTAGTCTTGACGATAGAAATTCTCCCATCAGCCGAATAGTATCTTGATTGTGCAGACACGCACCATGCTAAGTGTTCATCAAAAAAATCGGCTATGAGAGCCAAAATCGCAATTGTGATACGTTTTCCATCCATGAAGAATTTCTAACGAAAGAATAGATTTCTTTCCAAAGATAAGTTATAATTTACGGAGGTGCTGACAATGTTTGAATCTTCAGCTATCTCGGAGCTGCTTGCGACCGGTCATGATGATGCAACTGCGATCGCTGCGCTCAATCCTGCCTACCGACTAGAGGAGTTCGATTTTTACCTTTCGGACTTGGGTAAAGGCACTGCTCTAGTCGAGCGGAACAGCACCTCACCTGCTACTGAAGCGGCTGCAGCGATAACATACCGATCCTTGAAATAGCGGTTAATGAAAGCGCGCCAGCGGGCTTGTTTGAAATCATACCGAGTCAAGGAATAGGTTGGGGGGAACCTGCATCTTACGGCAATATCGCTGGTCCTGACGACGTAACTCTTGTACTGCACACTTCAGGCACTACGTCCAAGCCAAAGCCCACCGGAATGTGTGCGCTTCGGCTAGCAACATCTGTAAGACGTTGGAACTGATGCCGGATGATCGCTGCATGAATGTGATGCCGTTGTTCCATATCCACGGTTTAATGACAGCTATTTTATCAACGCTGAGTGTAGGTGCCAGCGTGTTTTGCGCACCGGACTTTGACGCTTTGAGATTTTTCGCATGGTTAGAAGCGGTGAAACCAACTTGGCACAGCGCGGTCCCCACGATGCATCAGGCGATTCTATCCCGCGCTAGGCACAATCAAGAAGTTATCAGTGCGACGGAGCTCCGTTTCATTCGTTCAACTTCGGTGTCATTGCCGCCACAGGTATGGAGATTGACGCAGCATTGACCCTCGTTCAGGAGATGGGACGCTTGGTCGGGGTGGAAACGCCAACGATTGATGTGGTACTCCCGCTTGTGCAACATAGGGCACGTATAGCGGGCTGCTATTGACATATTCCCAAACATAAATGATTGGGATTTACAACCTAAAAATTAATTTAACGTTAGGAGAACATGCCTATGACAGGTGGAGATATTCTTATTGAATGTTTGAAAGCGCAGGGAGTACGTTGCGTTTTTGGTATGCCAGGGACACAGAACATACAGATCTACGACTCGCTCCTTCGTCGTGGAGCAGGCGTTATAGATCACTATCTTGTCCGTCATGAATATGCTTCGACGCAGATGGCGGATGGCTACGCGCGTTCTACCGGGGAGGTCGGTGTTGCGCTGACTGTTCCGGGTCCGGGTGCAAGCAACGCATCGACAGGGATTTTGGAGGCATTCACGGATTGCGTCCCTGTGTTGCTGATTACTGGACAGAGCGACTCCGAATTTTATGCTAGGGATCCGAGCAAGATGTTTCACGGCTTGGATCAGATGAGTTTCTTTGAATCTGTCACGAAGTATTGTGCAATCGCGCAGACGGTGGAAGATGTCCCCAAGGTTGTCGAAAATGCGTTCCGCGCCATGCGGTCGGGTCGTCCCGGACCTGTTGTATTGGAATTTCCGATGGATGTGGTAACCGGCGAGGGAGAGGTTCCCATCCCTGCCCGTGTTGAACGGCAGCCAGCCACCCCACCCAATCCTGCTGACCTCCAATCCGCAGCGGAAGCCCTCAGAAACGCAGAGAGGCCAGTCTTGTTTGCGGGATCTGCGGTCATCCACTCCGACGCACGTGAGGAATTGCAGCAACTCGCTGAGAAACTGAACGCGCCTGTTGTTGTGGCACGATGCGCAAAAGGTGCTTTGCCTGAAGATCATCCACTCGCGTTGAAAATTGTTTATGGCTTTCCGGGGCACCAAGCGATGCAGATTGCGGATTGCACCCTTGCTATCGGTCCCCGTTTTACATCAATTGATACGCGGACTTGGAACCTCGAACCGCCACGTCCACTAATTCAACTCGATGAGGACGCGAAGGAAATCGGGCGAGAGTATCCGTGCGACATTGGGGTTGTCGGCGATCTCAAATTGACCCTGCAAGCATTAATCGAAGAGGTTGATGGGGGCAAAGATTCATGGACATACCCATTGGAGCGGATTCGAGAGAGGTTTGCCGCTCAACCGCCCTTGCCTCTGCTGCCAGAGATACGAGAGGTGCTTCCGGATGATGGAATCCTCTCCGTTGATGTCCATGGCATCGGCTACGCTTCGTTCGCCGAATATCCGGTGTTGAATCCGAAAACCTTCCTCTATCCAAATATCGGTGTCGCGCTTGGCTACGCTTTCCCTGCGGCACTCGGCGCGAAGATTGCAAATCCGGACAAGCCGGTGGTGTGCTTCAGCGGGGATGGCGGATTCATGATGGGATCGCCTGAGTTAGCCACTGCAATGATGTACGGTATCAATGTGGTAACAATCGTTGTGAACGATGAGGCGTTGAGCGCGATCAAGGGATCTCAGCAAAAGGGATGCAACGGACGTACCATTGATACCGACTTGAGCAACCCGGATTTTATTCAGTTTGCCAAATCCTTCGGTGCTTACGCCGTGCGGGTTGATGAAATCGCAGATTTCAAGGGCGTGCTACAAGATGCGCTCGCTGCGGACCGACCTGCTCTTATTGAGGTGTCGATGCAAGATCGTCAGGAAGAGGTCATCGGTATGATCGGTTGGCTGCAGTCAGATCCGCTGCGAAGAGGGTGAAACATGATGCGTGAAACGTGACCCATCCTAGATGATGCGTCCTAAATTAGATTGACATGAATTACTCCTGATTACTATGCTATCCAACGCGGTAGAAAGGAGTCTTCCGATGGATCGGGATTTCCGCTGCGCTGCAACCTGCGGGATAATTGACTTACGAGCAGATCACAGGTTGGAAACCTATGCTACTATTACGAGGGTTTGATTGATGAAGATTCGTGCCTTGTTGTTCGATTTTGGCGGAACGCTTGATGGAAATGGCATTCATTGGCGGGATCGAACATATCGGTTCATCCAGCAGGCGTATCCAGAGATTAGCCGAGAAACGTTTGATCAGGTGGATCGTGCCTCCGTTGATAGACTTATCGACAGCGGGAGAGCTCCTCAGCTTACGCTGCGTGAAACGATGGATGTCATTGCCACTGGTGCTTACGAAGGACTTGGCTTAGACCTAAACGTTAAGGACCGGTATGTTGACTTTTTCTGCGAAGGCGCGAAGGAAAGCCTTGACCGGAACCGGCGGTGGTTCGCAACGCTTCGAGAGCAGTACCGGCTCGGCGTTATAAGCAACAATTTTGGAAATACATGCGGCTGGTGTGACGAATATAACCTCCTACCCTTGCTTGATATCGTAGTAGATTCAACCGTTGTTGGCGTATCGAAACCGGAGGCGGGCATATTCCACGCGGCGTTGACGGGATTAGGTGTCTCCCCTGAAGAAGCGATCTATGTCGGAGACACATATTCAGACGATGTGGTCGGTGCAAAGGGCGTGGGGATGTGGACTGCTTGGCTAGTCGGTGAGGAAGACAAGGAATGTCCCGACGCATCGATTATTGATGTTCAACTCACAGCACTTCAGGAACTCCAGGAGTTTTTGGAATCGGAGAATTAAATCTGAAAAATTGACTTTTTGTAGGACTTACGCAGTTGAACGCTCAACGCCTCGTAGTTCGGACATAACAACTCCTGATGCCCGATGAATCGGGCAACTACAGTAAATCCGTAGGTTTGTAGTAGGTCTCGGACTCTCGGAACGGAGGCGATTTATCGACCATACCCCCTCTAACGCCCCTACCCCCCTTTATCCCCCCGCAAGCAGGGGGAGGGAAGGGAGAAAGAAATGAATTGCGCTACGACAAATTGCTCCCGATAAAATCGGGGCTGGAGTGCGTAAGTCCTATTTTTGTTAACATTGTATTAAGAGAGGCTTATAGCCATTAGATCTCTAAACTTCACCCACCCCTCTGCGTCTACCTATGCACACAACGAATTCCCAGTAAAAAACTGGGAGGATGAAGGGGTATCAAAAAAATGCACAATGCGGTGGGGAAGTCATTAGTACAACTGATACTGGATTCAAATTTAATCTCCGAAGATGAGCATCAGCAGGTCCTTGAAGAAGTTGAAACAACAAGTGTTACCCATACCCAAGCACTCTCAAAGTTTGTGGACTCCAAGTCTCTCACGCTCGCTAAACAGGCACTTGAATACGGAGTATCATGTGTTCTGCTTGAAGATATTGTTCCAGAGAATGAGGCAACTGAGCGGGTTTCAGCGAGTTTTGCTTACCGGAACAAGATCTTGCCGATTCGCCTGCACGAAGGAACGATTACTGTTGCGATGGCGGATGCGTTGGATATCCGGTTAATTGATGAGATGCGATTGGTTACGGAATGCGAGATTGAACCGGTACTCGCGGACGAAGGGGATATCGAAGCAGCCATTATCCGTGCCTACGGCAAGACCGCCGCCGCCATTCTCAGCGAAGGAATCAAGGGTCCCGTTGGTGCCGTCGCCACGCTTGAACGCGAAACGATTGACGATTTTGGCATCAGCGAGCAAGACTTAAGCCAAGACCCGACGGTTATCAATGCGGTAGATCAGATTATCATTGATGCTGTTCGCCTTGGTGCCAGCGATATCCATATAGAACCTTTCCCCGGTGAACTCAAAATCCGTTATCGCATTGACGGTGTTTTGGAAGACCAACCTAACCCTCCTCCCCATCTCCAGTCTGCAATTACCTCCCGTATCAAGATCATGGCAAGCATGAACGTGGCGGAACGGCGTCGTCCTTTGGACGGAAAGATCGGCGTGACCGTTCAGAGCGTTGGCAACCGCCAAATTGATCTACGCGTTTCGACCGTGCCCACCGTGCATGGCGAAAGTGTCGTCCTCCGAATCCTCGACAGGCAATCCATATCATTTGGCTTGGAGCAGCTCGGCTTGTTAGAGGATAATTTGGATCAGTTTCACCGGATGATTCAGAAACCACACGGCATTATCTTGGCAACGGGCCCAACAGGCAGCGGAAAAACGACAACCCTGTATGCGTGTTTGAAAGAGATTAACACCCCGGAGGTCAAAATCATCACGATAGAGGATCCGGTTGAATATGAGTTGGAAGGGGTCAACCAGATTCAAGTGAATCCGGAGATAAATGTGACCTTTGCAGCGGGGTTGAGACACATCCTTCGTCAAGACCCTGATAAAGTGCTGGTTGGTGAGATTCGAGACCATGAAACAGCAGAGATGGCGATCCATACCTCTCTGACCGGGCACCTTGTCTTTAGCTCACTGCATACCAACGACGCATCAAGTGCGGTTACTCGCTTGGTGGATATGGGAGTAGAACCGTACTTAGTAGCCTCAACGCTGGGGGGCATTATTGCCCAACGGCTTGCACGTCGGGTGTGTTCGCATTGCTATGAGATGTACATGCCGGAACCTGATCGTGTTCAAGACCTACTTGGCAGCCAAACGGGAGTGATTACCGCCGATCTGCTTATCCCTCGTGCAGTCGGTTGCAAAGAGTGTCGAGGTCGCGGCTATAAGGGACGCGTTGGCCTCTTTGAGGTCATTCTAATGAGTGAGGAATTGCGCGAGATGACCATTCAAAGTGCGTCTGCCAGCCAACTGAAACACGCCGCAATGCGGCTAGGGATGAAAACGTTGCGGGAGGATGGTTGGCGAAAAGTAGTCGCTGGTTACACAACCATCGAGGAAGTTATACGGCTCACACAAGAGGATGAGTTCGACATCGGCGAAGTGGTATGAAAGATGAAACGTGAAGCGTAATACGTAAAAATTTCACGTATTACAGGAGAGAGATCCTGATGCCAAGATTCCGTTACGAAGCCCTGACGACCACCGGAACGGTGGTCACCAACACACAAGAGGCAAGCAGTAAGGCTGAACTTGTGTCTAAACTAAAGGTGATGGGATATTGGCCGACAAGCATCGTTGAAGATAGCGCGGAGACTCAAGATCGAAAAGGGATTCAGATTTCATTCCTGCCTGCTCGGATTAAGGCGACAGAGGTCGAGTTCTTCACATATCAGATGGCAACGCTGATTAACGCGCATGTCCCGTTATCTCGCGCTTTGGGGGTGAGCCTAGAACAGATTACCAACGTCGGGCTCAAGCAGGTAATCGAGCAGGTCAAATATGATGTCGAACACGGCTCACCGCTCAACGATGCGTTTGCACAGCATCCGAAGGTGTTTTCTGATTTGTATGTCAATATGGTAAGAGCGGGCGAGGCGGGTGGTGTTCTTGGTATCGTGTTAGAACGACTTGCTGAATTCGCTGAGAGACAACGACTTCTCAAAACTGAAGTGACCTCTGCACTGTTCTATCCCGCAATTCTGCTTGTCTTAAGTATCAGTGCGGTGGCGGTCTTGATGACGTTCGTTATCCCTAAATTCACCGGTATGTTCGCTGAGTTGGATGTTGCATTGCCCGGTCCGACACGACTTCTTATCGGTATTACCAATTTCTTGAGTGTTTACTGGTGGATAATTTTGGCTGCAATTATTGGTAGCGTGGTAGGGATCAGACAGTATATTCGCACGGAAGGCGGACGATTGACTTTTGATCGAGTGAAAATCAAACTCCCGATTATTGGGGTAATCTTTAGTAACTTTGCGCTGGTACGGTTTACGCGAACAATGGCAACACTGCTTGAGAATGGTGTTATATTGCTGCCGGCACTTCGCGTTGTCAAGGATACGATTGGAAATTTGGTTTACGGGAATGCGGTCGCAAGCGCGGAACAAGAAATCGAGCGGGGCTCGACTTTGTCGCGCGAGTTAGAGAGGAGTGCTGTCTTCCCACCGCTACTGACTCAGATGGTCGCGATTGGTGAGGAATCCGGCGATCCTGAACAGATGCTGACGAAACTATCGGTATACTACGATCTGGAAACCAAGAAAAACCTAGAACGGCTTACCAACTCAATTGGTCCCTTGGTGATTCTATTTATGGGATTGCTGATTGGATTTATTGCTGTCGCAATGATACTCCCAATCTTTGAAGCCAGCACGTCAATCAGTGGATAATCATTATGTTATCGTTATCAACGTAGGAGGTAAAACATGCTCAAACGGTTAAAATCAGATGAATCGGGGTTGACGCTTATTGAGATTACGATTGTCATCGTCATTCTCGGTCTGTTGGCGAGTTTTATTGCACCGCGGGTCTTGAATGCACCGGATAAGGCAAAGGTCGCCAAAGCCAAGATGGAGATTGGTGCTTTGGAAAACGCGTTAGAAATGTATGCGATAGAAGTGGGGGACTATCCAACGGCAGAACAAAATTTACGGGCACTTTGGGAAGCCCCTAACCCGGCACCTGAAAATTGGAGCGGTCCTTATATTACTAAGCCAACGTTCACAGATCCATGGGGAAATAATTACGTCTATGTCTATCCCGGTATTCACGCAGGCTACGATTACGACCTCTACTCATTTGGTAAGGACGGCAAGCAAGGAGGCACAGAGTTCAGCACTGACATCACAAGCTGGATCGAGGAAATGGACCAGTGAGGTGAATTAGTGCCCATTGCTGCTCTTTATTGCACCAAACATTTGTCTCACCCCTTGACATACTCCCCCACCCTAAAGGGTGGGGATTCTCACCCGTTCCCTTTAAGGCGTCGAATTGCTCTATCAACGAAGTTAGCCCGGTGAACTGGGACTTACGACCTCTTCTGAGAGGGTAGATGCCCCTACCCTATGAATATTGACCGCCGCATTGCGGTCTCTATCCAACTGTGTGTGGCAGCTTGGACACTGCCATGTTCTATCACGAAGGTTCAGGTCTTGATTAACTATGCCGCAGACGTGACAGGTTCGGCTTGATGGATACCACTTATCAATGAATCGGACTTCACGATTCTGTTTCTTAGAGTGAATATATTTCAGTTTCTGCACGAAATCATAGAACCCCAAATCAGAGACCTTACGACCCCAAAGGCTTTTCATGCCCTTAATGTTGAGGGTCTCCAGTGAAATCCAATCATACCGGTCTGTCAGCTCATGCGCTAGCTGCCAATGGAAGTTAGCTCTTTGATTTGAAATACACCGGTGTTTCCGTGCAAGATTGAGCCTTGCACGCTCACGGTTGTTTGAACTTTTAACCTTTCGTGAGTGTTTGCGGTTTGCGCGTTTGATAGCGTTGAGACTGCGTTTGAAAAATTGTGGAGAGTCGTAGTCGTTTGCGTCAGACCCGGTGAGATACCGCTTGAGTCCAAAATCGAACCCCGCGCTGTTACCCGTCGTGGGTCGATTCAAGGGTATCTCTACATAATCTGTCAGAATGATTAGCCATACGTCTCCTACGCTGTCTCGCTTAATCGTGCAGCGTCTCGGGGTGCCTAAGACTTCCCGACTTTTGAAATATCGGTAGATGCGTTTGCCGATACGGATATAGTTGTTTTGCAGCAGTTTCCAACCCGCTTGCTTGAGGGTGTAGGACTTGTATAGTTTACGTCTCTTGAAACGGGGACGACCGGAACGTTTGCCGCTTTTGCGGTCAGTAAACAGTTTAGAGTACGCTTTATCAAGTCGGTCTATCACGTCTTGCAACGATTGACTCGGCAACTGATTCCAATGGGCAAAGCGGGGAAGCCGCTTCAACTTGGTTAAGTGGCGCATCAGTGCTTTCTTACCCGGATATGTCCCGTAGATAGCATAGTATCGGCGACACAACGCCACAAAGTGATTCCAGACATGAGCATGGCTGTCAATCGTTTTTTGCAACTCACGATTATTGTGGTTGCTATACATTTTGAACTTGTAGGTTTTCATTATGCACTCGGCTATCTGGAGTTCATGTCCACGCAATTGGAGGTGAGAGGCGCCACTAAGCAGGGAAGTTGCGCCCTCTCACGAAAGCCAAGGTAACTGTAGCATCTTTTACCTGCAATTTCAACCGTTTTTTGACTAACAACGCACTTGGGCGTGCTACCTCCCCACCCTAAAGGGATGGGGCATTGCACGCAAGATTGGTAAGGTAAATACATGCACCTGCCCAGACGGATTTTGTGTTCAGAAAAGGGTTCATCCCGATGCGATAGTTGCTCCCTACATGGTAAATGGGATTTACAGCGGCTCACCTCAAAAGGCTTTACATTAATTGAGGTCATGATCGTGCTTGCGTTAATCGCAATTCTCTCCTCTATTGCGATGCCATCTCTACGTGGATTCGCCACATCAACGCGCTTGAAATCCACCGCCAATGCTATCCGAGATACGCTCAACTTTGCGCGTGATATGGCAATCACTGAACGGGCAGCTTACCTCGTTGTGTTTGATTTGACGGCAAATCGCTACTGGCTTGCCTCCAGCGAAACCTTTAACACCGCAGACCCGTCCACCCCCTTGACCGCGAGCTCATCAAGCTTCCAGCCTGCCCAGTCGCCAGCAGCATATCAAGGAACGACAGTATCGCAGCAACCGCCCTCTTTACGGACGAATGCGATCCTCGGCATACCACAGAAACCGGGGCATGATGTCAGTTTAGCACGCATGATAACGAATCACAACTTTCAGACTATTCAAATAGACACCGGTGTGGATTATATCTACTTCTCTCCAACAGGCTCGTCGGAGGATACCGTTCTGTATATTCAAGATCGGCGCGGTAAAGCGATGTCCATAACGGTCGAAAACGCAATGGGACGGGCGCGGCTTCAAAAAATTAACTTGCAGCAACTTGAGGAGTTGGGGTTGACAGATGAATCCTCTGAATAACCTAATCTCACTTTTCCGCCGATCGGCAGACGACAAAAACGGTTTTACCCTAATCGAAATCGTCGTCACGCTAGCCATTTTGTCATTAGCTCTGCCGACGTTGCTCCGTACCTTTACGGAAGCGGCAAAAGGGCAAGCATTGGCGGAAAACAGGACAACTGCCTTGTATCTCCTTAAATTTCGGATGGCGGCAATTGAGGCTGAGGGTTATCCGGATATCGGCGAAGAGGATGGTGAATTTGGAGAGGACTCGCGTTTCCGTTGGCATTCGGAGGTTCAAGATGTGGAATCGGATGAGATTGAAGGGCTGCGCTTAGTTGCCGTTACCGTCACATGGCAAGAGCGTGGAAGAGAGAGGATAGTTTCAACGAGCACCTATCTCGCAGACCGTCAGATACCACAGCAGCAGACGCAGGGTGGTCAACAGGGACAAGGGGGTGGCGGATGAGATCTTACATTTCACGGCTTGCACTCCACGCCGACGGTTTTACCTTACTTGAATTGCTCGTCGCCGTCAGTATTCTAGTCATCATTGGAGGTGCTTCCTACACGGTGTTCAATGTTGCATTGGATGTTTACCAGAAATCTGAATCACGGATTGTGATGACACAAAAATGTCGAATCGCATTAGAACGGGTTGCCACAGACTTGAGTAACCTGCAAGCTGTACAAGGCGATGAGTCTCTCATCATTGTGTCGCAGGATAATCCGATCGAGGAAGGGGTTGATCGGGATTTAATCAGTTTCGTGACGTTGATTCATACCGATCCCGACCCGTTTCTCGCTGAATTGAATGCAGCAAACCAAACGGTCGTAGCAGATGAGGATATCAATCAGAATGAACTTGTAAGCGATGTCCAGCGAATCGCTTACTACATTGGAGAAGATACCGCCCAGCAACTTGCAAACGAGCAAGAGGACGGGATAGAGATGGGGGGAGAATTTTTGACAGCAGATAGTGAAGTGGATGGAGGATTAGCCCTTTATCGACTTTCAACGACGGCTTTGGATGTGGAAACCGTTATCCAACCTCTGCTTGAATCGGAAACCCTTCCTACCGAAGATGAAGCGGGGAATCCGATCTATGTAAATATTGTTCCGATCATTGATCAGATTGCCTCCTTTGATGTGAGATACTACGATGGTGAAGAGTGGTATGAGTCGTGGGACGACACCGAAATGATTCCGAAATCTGTTGTCATCTGGGTAACAGTCGCGGGTGAAAACGGTCAGCAGCGTCAAGCTGGCAGTAGAACCATAACCCAATCAACGATGGTTTATCTGCCGATGAGTGCGAACTTCAGCGAACAGCCGCCCGGTGAAGGCGGTGCAGCAGGACCGGGAGGATGAGGAAATAAAGAATGGAAGGACGGAAAGACTCGCTATTTTACCCCAGAAGTAAATTTCCGCTACACACCTGCGAGCGCGGGCTTTCTCTTATCTCAACACTCTGGCTGCTGACAGTTCTCTCAGTGCTTGCAACCCACTTTCTGTATTCGATTCGTTTGGAGCAGCGCGCACAGGCAAATTTCGCGGAGCGAACAAAGTTCCACTATGCAGCAAAGGCAGGGTTTGAACGAGCGATTGTGATGCTGCGTGGGGATGAAACCCCTTACGATTCACTTGGCGAGAATTGGGCGGAGGGGCTAGAGGAACAGATTGGAGCCGGCACCCAAGCTGCAAATACCCTCACTTATCGTGTTAAAATCACCGACGAAGGCACCAAGATCAACGTCAACACCGCAGATGTCAGTACGATTCAAGGACTATTGACCCTGATGGGCCATCAAGAGGTAGAAGCGACGGGACAATCACTTGCTGAAGCGATCGAACAAGGAAGACCCTACCGCACTGTGCGGGATCTAGCGCGAGTTCAAGGCATGACACCGGAGCTGCTCTATGGGCAAGGAGTAGCTTCAGGTCCCAATGCAGCCGAGGGCGTGGGTAGTGGGATGGTATCGGACGAGACAGGGACACAGCAAGGCGTTCCCGGATTGGTCAATCTAGTGACAGTCTATTCAATTGATAAAAATACGGATGCAAGTGGGAATCCACGCGTTAATATTAACAGCGCGGAGGGACAGCAGCTGACGCAGATCCGAGGGAATAACAATCAACCTGTTTTCTCACAAGGAGAGGCAGACGCATTAATCCAAAGCCGAGAATTCGGTGGCATCGGCGATTTGATTGATGCAACAGCAGTCACGGAACAGGCTTTTAACAACATTAGTGACCGGATCAGCGTGGAAGGTGGGGATGAAGACGACAACACGGTTAACATCAACACTGCCGATGCTGGAGAGTTACAGACGTTAGATGGCATCGATGAGGGCATAGCCGATCGGATTATCGACCACCGTAACAGTCAAGGCAACTTCCAGAATGTTGATCAACTCAAAGAGGTAAAACTGATAACAGAAGAAGAGTTTAGTAGTATTGTGGATCAGATTACCACAACGGATGACGCAATAGTCAGTGGATTCATCAACATCAACACGGCACCGCAAGAGGTATTACAACTCTTGCCGGGCATGGACGCGGACAAAGCGGGTGCAATTATCAGTCGTCGTGAATCGGAGCCTGAAGACAGTCAGCAGGCTGATGCTTTGGCAGAAGCTGGGGTCGAGGGGAACCCTTTTGAGAAAGTTAGCCAACTCCTTGAGGTAGAGGGGATTGATATGGATACCTTCCGTCAGATTGCAGAGTTAGTGACTTATCGCTCGCACGGTTTTCTCATCGAGACTGAAGGGGTTGACAATCTCGGCAAAACGGTTGCCTCTTGCGTTGGTGCCCTTGATCGTACCGGGGAACAGATTGTGACTAAGTATTGGAGGCAAAACTAGGTTGGAAATTGTTATGGAGAAGGCACCCCGAAACCGGACAATAACACTATCAGATCAGGAGAGAGCAGCCTATCAACGGGATTTACTAAGAATCGCTAGTCCTGTTTCGGTGGATGCCCTTCTGAACAGAACCATCAATCAGGATCTTCACCATATCCTCGATTGGCTTCCTTCACGTTTTATCGATCTCCTCTTTCTGGATCCGCCGTATAATTTGACCAAGGATTTTAACACCTATTCTTTTAAGCAGAAGTCAACCGATGGGTACATAGAGTGGCTGGAGTCTTGGCTTCCCAAAATGATACGTACCCTAAAGCCGGAAGCATCGGTTTATATCTGTGAAGATTGGCGGTCTTCTACCGCAATTCAGCTCGTTTGCGACAAGTATCTGATTGTCAGAAACAGAATTACTTTTGAGAGGGAAAAAGGACGGGGGGCAAAAAAGAATTGGAAGAATAATTCCGAGGATATTTGGTTCTGTACAGTTTCAAACGATTACTATTTTGATGCAGATGTTGTGAAACTAAAGCGGCAGGCAATCGCGCCCTATCGGGAAGATGGGAGACCGAAGGATTGGGTCGAAGAAGCAGATGGAAACTTTCGACTCACTGCGCCATCAAACATTTGGACAGACCTCACTATTCCTTTCTGGTCAATGCCGGAAAATACGCCCCATCCGACGCAAAAACCTGAAAAACTGCTAGCGAAACTGATTCTTGCAAGTTCAAGAAAGGGAGATATCGTTTTCGATCCCTTTGCGGGAAGTGGGACAGCAGGGGTTGTAGCGAAGAAGCTAGGGCGGAATTTCGCCATGATTGAAATTGACGAAGACTATTGTCTTTATGCCCAGAAAAGATTACAGATGGCTGAGACTGATGCAACGATTCAAGGATACACCGATGGGGTTTTCTGGGAGCGAAACACATTGCGAGATATGAAGAAAAAACAGCAGAGGCAAACAGCAAGAAACTCCGTGCATTAAGAACAAGTAAAGTATACGAAGGTGTGTTACACCCTTCTTTCGTGAAAGCGGAGGTTGTTATGCTGCCTAGGGGAAAATCATGGCAAAAACCCAAATCGTATCCATAGATATCGGAACAAGCGCAATTAGGTTTGTGCAGCTAGAACAGACTGCGTCCGGAATTCGCCTTGTGAACGCCGGGATAGAGGCGTACCCCCATACCAACCCTACGACGGAAATCTCGGCTGAAGTGATCTCCGAAACCTTACAGCGTCTGTGGAGGCGCGTGGGTGGACGTAGTACTTCAGTGGCACTATCAATTTCTCGCTTGTTAGTTACGTCTCGTCGATTGACAAACCTGCCTGCTGCCGCAACCGATGACCAACTCTCTAATCTAGTTGCCATGCAGGCAGAAACGGAACTCCCTTTCGGGGTAGAAGATGCTATCTACGATCACCATGACGTGCATCGCTCGGAGGATGGTCTCTCCGTCGAACTGATCGCTGCAAGGCGTGAGACGGTACAACAGCAGATCGATTATCTAAAACCGATCGGTATTACACCTAAAAGTGTGATGCCTTCGACCCTCGCTACGAGTGTGTTAGCGGGAATAGTAAACCACACAAATAATTCATCAACCGAAATGACGATGGTTGTGGATATTGGTGCGGGACGGACAGACCTCTGCTTGATAGCTGGAGATGCCCTGCGGTTCTCACGGAGTTTTCCTATTGCTGGAAATCATCTGACACATCTATATCAGCACGAAACAGGGGACAATTTTGAGGTCGCCGAAAGGCGAAAAATTGTGAATGCTGCGTTGGATTCGCAGCTTGAAGGTGCTGAACCGTCACACGAATGGGCAGATGGGCTGGTCACAGAGTTGAAGCGTTCTATCAACGGTGCAAAACGAGAACTTAACATTAATGGGGATAGGATCGTCAGCGAAATCTGGCTGTGTGGTGGAGGGGCGCGGATTTCTGGACTAACAGGCTATATCGCAGACCGCTTGGAAGTGCCAGTTCTGCTTTGGAATCCATTTGACGCCTTCAAGGAAGTGTGGGACGAACAACGCTCCGACGCCCTATCTGTTGACGGTTTTAGCGATACACTCGCTGTTGCATTGGGACTGGGGGTCAATGCGTTGACCTCTCAAATCTCCTTGGACCTCCTTCCCTCGGAAGAGAAGGTCAAACTGACACAAGCCCAACAGCGGAAGCGGACGTTAATGGCTGTTGCAGCTGGATTGGTTCTACTAGTAGGGCTTGGGTTAGGCGGACTGACGCAGAGCAGAATCCATCAGGCGAAAATCGTTACTCTGGATGGAGCGATTAGAAACATTAGCCAAGCAGAATCCAATGCGAAAAGGACACTGACCAAAGATTTAGCAATCGTGAACCTCTTAGCTCCTCGCGTTTCTCCGCTCGATATAGTGCGTGAGTTGAGTGCACGGTTTACTGACCGTACAAAGGTTGCTTGGACAACCCTTAACATCACCAGATTAGATGACCTTGAAAGGGCGAAGATTACTTTCAACATTGAAGCCCAATCGCACCAAGATGTGAGTCAGACAATAAGCACCATGGCACAATCGGGGGTGTTTACGAATATCAAATCCGGTCAGGTCACAAGTATTGAACGCGATAAGAAGCCGATTTTTCAAGCGCAAATTACCTGTAATCTAGCAAAAAATGCGATGCACCAGTTTACCCAAATCCGTGACCTCAATCAAAATTTGCCTCAGAAGCCCAAAAGCAGCGGTCAAAAAAGAGATGTCCTAGAACAAAAGAAAGCTGACAAATGAGAAAACTCACACGGCGTGAAATCGTTTTACTTGCTGTCGTCGTCCTTGTGCTCTTGATTCTCCTCGTCGAACCGATAATTCGGCAGGGGTTCCCGGGCGATGAACTCACCACTAAACGAGGGAAATTGCAAATAGCGCAGAACTTGGTTCAACTTGCTCAAGTCACGCAGCAAATTGACAGGGAGATCCAAGCGCAAGTCGGTTTAGAAGGTCAGATTATCTCTGATTCTCTGTTTGAGGAAATTGCAGATCGGGTTGATTTAGAAGCCCTCAACCGAGCAAACCGCGCAGCCGCACTGGCGGTGCTGCACCCTGCCCTTGAAAATAAGGCAGATTCATTGCTCGCCTATAAGAAACATTACGGCGAATTTGAAAGCTTAGACAAACTAAAGGAGATACGGGGACCTATCTTCGAGGGGGAGCAGGCTCAAGCAGTAATTTCAAGACGGATCTCCGATCTTGCGAAAAGAGCAGGGCTGCGTCCCAATTACCAACTCAACATTAGACCGATGCCGGGGACAAAATCTGAGAATCTCCCGCCGCAAACGAAGAAAAATCTGGTGTACCATCTTTATTTGGGTGAACTAGCGAATGAACTCCAACAGCTAGAGTCACAGCAAAGTGCCATAGAAGAGGAAGGGGAACAGCAGCAAATCGAAACTGAAGAAGCAGCGATGGAGGCAATGTTCGATGGTTGGTGGGGGAAAGATGATGCAGAGGATGAGAGTCAGGAGGGCGTAGTCGAAATCAAATCCGAAGAACAGTCAGCCGATGATGATACAGTTGAAGAGCCCGATTCGGAAATCGATTCCGTACCAACAAAGGATAAGTCGTCAACGCCGAAATCCCTAGCACAGGAGACTAACCGCCAATTCGCATCGTTGCCGATGGTCATCCCTTTAACGTTGCGAATCGAACTGCTACGGCTCATTCAATCAAACCTGAAACAACAACTGGCTGGCGCAGTTGAATTTAGGAGGGGATTTCTTACGGCTCAAATCGCTGTAGAAACCGATGAAGCGAGGGGTGGATTTTTGGGCATCGGTGGCACAAAGCAGAGGACAGCTATTAAGTTCAAGCCTAACAGCGTTCTACTGTCGAAATTTGAGAAATTAATCAACCGCTATGAGATGGATTACGCAGAAGATACCGAGAAGGCGTTGGATTATGATCAGCAGCTCCACGCGCTCACTCAGTATGTCGATCAGATTTTGGAACAGGAAGATAAACTGCACAGCTGGCTTGGAACGGTTCCCTCTACCCATCAACCCGAGGCATACATTGTTGATATGCGTTTCAGCAACAACATTGAAAGAATTGTCCGGTTAATCTACGCAATCGAATCAAGCTCGAAATGGTTGCAGGTCAAAGATCTGCAAATCACTATAGCGGACAAGAAGGAAGCAACCATCAGTGCAAATCTCTCAATGATTGCGAAGGTTCTCTAATGAAACGTGAGGAGGTTTCCGCCTTTCGTGCCGCGGGCCCAAACATAAATGTGAGATTCAAAACACGATAAAACTCAAAGGGGCAAGGTCACAAGTTTTTTTCTTTGAGTTTCTAGGTCCTAGTGTTCCATTTTCTTCAAATGCTTAGGTTTTAGCCCTAAAGGAAGGTTTTGATAATGTGCTTTCAACAATCCAGATGTTATAAGTACCTGACCAGAAAGTCCGGTATATTGCGTAAGGTGGGCATCTCCCCTACCGCTCGGGTACTTATCTGCCTCATACTATTGATATTGATTGGGTGCATTACCGGACCTTTTACCGCGTCGGTGTTGGCACAGGAAGACAATCAGAGAGGGATGGAGGTCGCGGAGCGCGACGAAGCCGGTCAAGCGATTCGATTTAACTTTGACTTTCCAAGCGGGAATCTACAAAGCCTAATTAAGTTCATCAGTGCAGAGACGAATCTGACGATCATTGCCTCCGAAAACGATATCAAGGACAAGAAGTTTGCACTCACCAACCTCAAGAACGTAACAATTGACGAAACGCTGGAAGAGATTAAAACGGTCCTCGCGCAATATGATCTGACCATGATTCGGACGAATAATACTTTGTTGATTACGACATTTGAGAAGGCTGTCAAGATGAAAGTGCCGGTGAAACGAATTGTGGCAGACCCAAATTTGATTGAACAGACCGATGAGATTCAGACATATATAATTCAATTGAATAGCGCTGTCGCTTCGGAGTTGGTGAATAGTCTCAAGCCACTATTGAGCAAAGCAGCGAATATCTTCGCGGATGGAAACAGCAACTCCTTAATCATTACCGACGTTGCCTCTAATATCCATAGAATTGCAGCCATTTTACAGGTAGCGGATGAGGCACCGGAAACCCCGCTCAAAGTGGAAATTATTCCGCTGCAGAACGCCACCGCGGCATCGCTCGCCCGGACCTTGAATGATGTGTTTCAGCAGGAAGGCGAAGTTGCGAACCTCCTGCGAAAGATGGGCTCAACGAGCAAACCCGAAGAGATGAAGGAGATGATGGAGCGTGCTAGAGAGGAAGGCGGAGGCATTGATATGATTCGTGGCCGCATCCAGATTGCCGCCGACGAAAGTTCAAACTCCTTGATTGTGAAAGCCTCCGAAGCCAATCTCGTTGTGTTGAAAGATCTGATCCAACAGCTTGACACAGCACCGAGCATTCAAACGGAGATTCGGGTCTTTCGACTAAACTACGCAATTGCCCAAGATGTCGCACAGACGCTTGAAGAACTGATAACGGGCGTGAGTGCTGGCAGGCGCCCTGGAAGGAATTCGGAATGGTGGGAACGACGTGAGTGGGAGCGGACACGACGAGATCTGATACGGCGGCGAACCGAGGATGGGGGGGAGTATCAGAGTATTGTTGGGGCCGTGAATATCTCATCAAGCGATCGCTTGAACGCTGTGCTTGTATCCTCCGATCCGCGAAACTTTCCCATTATCAAGAAAATTATTGAACAACTGGATCAGGCAGATCCACAAGAGGAGATCCGGATCTACTTCTTGCAATTCGCCGAAGCACAGAGTCTATCCGACAGCCTGCGAGATCTCTTTGAAGGGGGTGATTCCGGTCGGGATGAGGACCTACCGTGGTGGTGGCGTCGTCGGGAAGAACAACGGGGAGAAAGCACCGGTGGATTTGGGGTCCAAGGGGACGTTCACCTTGTGCCAGATCCCCGCTTGAATGCCCTTCTGGTCTCGACGGCTTCCCAAAACTTTGAGACGATTGATAGTTTGATTAAGCGTCTCGATGTCAACATGCCCGATCAGGAGTGGGGAACTCACGTTTATAAAATGAAATATGCGGACGCGGAAAATGTCGCCAATATTATCAACAACGTCTATCAAGGCTCAAACAATAGGAGCGGCGGTTTTTTCTTTTTTGTCCCCGGACGACCGCGGAATCAGAACCAGGGATCCCTCGCCGGAAATGTGACCGCAGAGGCTTATCCAACGCTCAACGCTGTGATCGTCTCCACCGCAACGCAACGGAATTTTACACTCATTACGCAGTTCGTCGAAGAGCTCGACACGCCGACCCCTGAAGGGCAGCGAGAGATTACCGAACTGATCCGCCTTGAATACGCAAACGCCGAAGATATCGAAGATCTGCTCGAAGATGTGTGGGGCGAAAATGGAGGCGGCGGCGGTGGATTCAATTTTGGGCGTTTCATCGCACGTGGAGGAACGCTTGAGCAGAATGACATCAATTCACTACGTGGCCAAGTTCAGGTAGAAGCGGACAATCAGACCAATTCAGTGCTCGTGACGACCGCGCAACGGTACATGGCACAGGTAGAAGCGATGATCCGCAAACTTGACTTTGTGCGGGGACAGGTTTGGATTGATATACAGATCCTTGAGGTGACCCTCGATGAAAGCACGAAACTTGGCGTGGAGCTGACAGCGCGAGAACGTGGTTTGTTCGGCGCAGAAGTTCGAAATGGCAACCCACTCGTCGGGGAATTTGGGGCAGAACTTGGATTGGATCAGGAAATCAGCGGTTTCAACATCAACTTGGCGACAAAGGAATATATGGCTTTGCTTCATACATTGATACGCGAGAACAAGGTGCAAACCATATCAACACCGGCACTGCTCACACGCGATAACCGTGAAGCGACATGGAGTTCTGGCAGACGCGTCCCATTTCTGCAAAGTGCGGATATTACAAGTCTAGCTGATAATCTGACGCAGCCGCTGTTCAACTATGACTTCATCGATCCACCGGTTGGTGTGACCATCACAATTACACCACATATCGCGAAATCACAAACGGAGGACAGCGGAAAACGCACAATCGGCTTAGACATCTCTCAGATTACCTTGAGCAATTTTGTCGAGTTCACCGACTTTAACGCACCCATTACCGAAGACAGTTCGATTAGTGCCTTTATTGATGTAGAAGACGGGCAACAGATTGTTGTAGGCGGGATGATTAAGGAGAAACGTCAACAAATCGAGAGCAAGGTGCCGATTCTGGGAGATATTCCCTTTATCGGTGCTCTCTTCAAAAAGATAGAAACCGTAGCGGAAAACTCTGAAGTTGTCATTATCATCACGCCGCATATCATTGATATTCAGAATCCAGAAGATTACGGGAGACTAGAGAAGCAATCTGAGGAATGGCGTTTAAATGATCAGAATCAGGAAAACGGAAAACAGCCCTCGGAGAAATGATACGGTTTTTATTCTGCGCTATCTAATTGGCAACCTAGGTTAGAGCATAACGACTACCGAAACGATGAAAAAAACAGACACAATTCAAAATAAAAATTACGACGTAGTTGTCATCGGTGGTGGGCCCGGGGGAACTACCGCTGCAACGTTGGTGGCAGAGAAAGGGCACCGGGTGCTGCTTTTGGAGCGTGATAAATCCCCTCAATTCAAAGTAGGCGAATCGCTAATGCCAGCGACCTACTGGACATTTAAGCGATTGGGGATTATAGAAAAACTGAAAGATAGTCACTTTCCCGAAAAGTATAGTGTCCAATTTTATTCCAGTTCTGGTAAAGCGTCTGCACCCTTCTATTTTTACCGAAACGATCCCCACGAATCTTCCATGACTTGGCAGGTGTTACGCAGCGAGTTTGATCAGATGCTACTTGAAAATGCGGAGGAAAAAGGGGCAGAAGTCCAGCGCGGTGTCAGTGTCCACGAGGTGCTATTTGACGGAGAGAAAGCTGTTGGTGTCCGAGCAAAACGTGCGGACGGGAGGATAGTGGAACTCTCAACAAAGGTGGTTGTGGATTCGACAGGTCAGAGTGCCTTGATTTCGCGAAAACTAAAGATAAATACAACGGAGCAACAACTTAAAAAAGCATCAATTTTCACCCATTTTGAGGGGGGGATTCGGGACGAAGGGATTGATGAAGGTGCGACGTTAATTCTTCACACAGAAAGCAAGGATTCGTGGTTCTGGTCTATTCCGCTCCCCTACGATCGTGTGAGTGTGGGGGTTGTGGGCGATCTGGGGTATCTCCTGCAAGACCGAAGGAGGAGTGATGGCACCCTTTCCCACCAAGCGATTTTTGACGAAGAACTCGCGAAGTGCCCTGCCCTGCAGCCACGCTTTGCTGATGCCAAGCAACTGTTCCCGGTCAAGGTTACAAAGGACTTTTCATATCGCGCCAACCGTATCGCTGGAGACGGCTGGGTGCTGGTAGGGGATGCCTTCGGATTTCTGGATCCCGTCTACTCCTCTGGGTTATTTCTCGCACTTAAATCCGGCGAAATGGCAGCAGATACCATCAATGAAGCGTTGGAAAAGGAGGATTTTTCAGCGGAGCAGTTAGGAAGTTTTGGTGCCGACTTTGTTGCGGGAATGGAAGCCATCCGTAAATTGGTATACGCCTTCTATACAAAAGACTTCAGTTTTGCAAGATTTTTGAAACGGTTTCCAGAGTGTCAGCAGGGTATTGTTGACATCCTCAGCGGCAATGTATATCGAAAGGATGTCACCGGAATTTTCGGTCCCATGGCAGAGATGTGTCACCTGCCAGAGGATATGCGTTTGTGATACGTGGTGCGTAATACGTAAAGAAAAGACCAAGATTGGACCTTAGTGATTTATCTGCGCTTTGGTCGCTTTGAGACGCTGCCGCACGCGATGATGCTGATTCGGATCGGGGTTGGCTTTAATGAATTCCTCCCATAACGCCACCGCCTCATCCGCAAATCCTTGTGACAGGTAGTATTCACCGAGCGCGAGAGGCACAGTATCCGAATACGGATCTTTCGCCATAGAGGCTTTAAAGGCAGCGAGTGCGGTATCTACCTCTCCTTTTAGCATAGCCAGCTGCCCCTGCCCGTATAGCATCAGCGAGTGCTCGGGATACTCGGTGGTAAGCGCATCTATCTTCGCTTGTGCTTCCTCTTCCATTCCACTTTTGTAGGCAGCCATCACTGCATGAACCGTTGCGTAAATGCTCTGGTTATTGAGCATTCGCTCCTTGAATTGGCTGGTAGTCTCTTTTTTTTCGCGTTGAGCGATTCGTGCGGCAGCCTCGTATTTCGATTTTGCGCGGGGGTAGTTGCCATACTTGTAACAGATATCCCCCAGTGCTTTTTCGCCGGCGTAGGTGGTTTCAAGGGAGATGGCCCTTTTATTTTGCATATCAACAAGATCTTGGAAAATTTCGGCACTCGGAGTATCGTTAAGTCGATAGTGAAGTACTTCAGCAAGGCTTTGGAGTGCGCCGGTGTAGTCGGTGTTAGCGGCGATAGCACGTTCAAAGTATTCCCGCTCCTTTTCCGCCTCCCCCATCTTCTGATAGACCAATCCAAGCCTCCAATAAAGCCCTGGCGTTTTGGTGGAACTCAGTCCTAGGACAGAGTTATAGGTCTCAATCGCTTTATTGTACTCCCCATTGGCATATTGGTTCGACCCCGATAGGATGATCGAATCCAGTATCTTTTTGTCTTTTTTCAGGGCTTTCTTCAATACCTCACGCGCCCGCTGATGCAACCCAAGTTTGCGATAACAAACGGATAAGCGCACATAGTGGTAAGGGTCTACCATTAGCTCCTGCTGCTCAGTAAGTTCAATTCCCCGGTGATATAACGCCCCGGCATTGCGATAATTCTCACTCTGGAACATGGCGTTAGCAATCATCAGCATAGCATCGAAATAAGTGCCTTCCTCATTCAGCCGAATTGGTCCAACGGCTTTCATGACTTCTTGAGAGCTCACGCCGAAGCCGGAATCTGCAATTAAGTCTGAATCGTCTACTGCGGGACTAAGCTCAACTCTCCTCCTCGGCCGGTCTCGTTCGTGGCGTTCTTCTTGCTTCTTTAACAGGCGATCATGCTTTGACGCCAGCGGCGAATCCGGTTCAGGGATGCTCGCCCCCATCAATCGGAGTTCCCGTTTTGCCTCCTCAATTGCTTCCTCAGTCCCTTCGATTTTGCCATATCGTTTGATAAGAGATTGATAAGTTTGCTTTGCTTCGTTTATACCGTTTAGAAATTCCTTCTGAATACGGGCTTTATTGATAAGTGCTTGACTTGCGCGCTTCCCATCCGGATGGCGATATGCGACATTGTCGTAGATCTCCACTGCTTTCTCAAAGTTTTGGGCATTTTCGTGGCTCTTTGCAAGCATCAGTTGTGCGTTATGGCTGCGCTCAAGGTGTGGGAACTGGTTGACAATGGTGTCAAAGGATTTCTGTGCCAACTCATAGTCCATCGCTTTGAAATAGTAAAATCCCAAACGATAGTATGCTTCTCCGGTCTCTTCACTGTCAGGTATAGAGGCGATAAGGTCTTGATACATCCTCACCCCCACTTCTGGTTGATTCATTTTATCAATATGTAACTCACCAATGGCTAATTGTGCTCTACGAGCCGATGAGGTTCCCGGTTTTGTGTCAATCACCGTTTGGTAAATATCAACCGCCCCTTGATAGTCTCTCTCTTGCGCGCGTTGTTCCGCCAGTTTGTAGGTGCTTGTTGAAAGACAGGCGGACTGTGTAGTTCCTATCACGACAACTAAAATCAGTATTTTAAGTCCCTGCCACAATATAGATTGATTCGGGTGAGCAGCGTTGCTCCCCCGAACCAAGTTGAGGCATCTAAACCGTATGGGTCTCATTACGGGACGCCACCTCCTGTAGGAGATTTGATATAATAACGCATCAGCAATCAATCCGTCTCACCCCAACGGCTTGGGTTGACGCCGGCACCCTCTCGCCCAAACATGTTTTTCGGACGATGGTCGAGATCCCAACTCCAACCTTTGGTGTTAAGCGGTTGGAGGAAACGACGTGCAACATCGGGAGCTTTCGCTAAATCCTCCGCATCCCATTCATCCACAGGTTGAACGGGGGATGCCCACGCAGGACGATAGCCGTAAAGCAACACCCGACGTATCCCGGTTGTTCCCTTGTACGGATGGGCACCGTGGAAGATACGGGGACCAAAAAGCACCGCATCGCCTGCCTTCGCCGGGAGCGCGACCTCTTCAGGATGTGCGTCGTACCGGATATAAGGTTGCGCATCAGGGTGAAGACAGAGGTGTGAGCGTGGGAGGAGGCGGAAGGGACCGTTCTCCGGGGTGAGATCATCCAGATAGTATGAAACCCGGACGATTACCGGGGCTGTCCAGAGGTAACCGCCGAGATTTGAGCCGTAAGGATAGCCGTCGGTGTGCATGGCGACCCCAATCGCGCCCGGTTCATAGTATCGGTAGCCGCCGCTGAAGAAGATGATGTCAGATCCGATCACAGGCTCCAGAAATTCGATAACCGGTGGATTGGCGATGAGTTCTCCCAAAGCACCTCCATACCACTGGGGTTGACAGGTGGCGTTTCCCTGTCGATCGTGGTAGCTGCTATGCTCGGTGGGGAGCTGCGCGGTTTCTGCTCGCAGCTGCTCCAACGTCTCCGGCGTAAGCGCGTCAGGGAGCACCACATAGCCCTCGACCTCAAGGTGACGAATTTGTTCAGGCAACGACAGTGCCCGCCAATCGGTTGTAACGATATTCATCGGTTCCCCCTTTCTGAATATTGTATTGCTTGATGCCTCACGGTAGAAATATACGAACCGATAGATTTAATCGCTTTTCTCGACTTCAAATCACAGCGGTAGCGGAATCGCTTTGCCGGTTGTCATGCTGCGCGTAACGGCTTCGGTAAATTCCATATACTTCACACCGTCTTCAAAATTGGTATGGGTGATTGCCTCATTCCCACGAATCGCACTGACAAATTCCTCTTCCACCCGCCAACCACCTTCCTCTTCAACGGGGATGGGAATTTCAGCAAGTGCGTCGTCTCCTTGCTGTCCACCGTAGAGACTGTTATTGGCAAACCGCAAGGTGCCTGCACTGCCAAAGATGAACGCTTCGGGTCCATCGACCAAACCGGCGACAGTGGAAACCTGTATGTGCAGCTGTGCGCCACACGCCATGTCCCCCACGATGTCGATATGCTGTGGAATCCTGACAGGGCGCATGACACCGTCGGAATCCTTGCGCATCCTGACATAGGTTTTCCCCATTGCCATAATCTCTGTCGCTTCACCGACCCAACGCAGCAATGCCTCGTACCAGATTCCCATACTCATGATATTGAAACCGCTCAAGTTGAAGTCATCGCGCCAGTGCATGGGTGCGTCAGAGTCTAGGAATGTACCGCCGGCCCGGACTTCAACTGCCAAGACATCACCGATATAACCGTCGGCGATGAGGCGTTTGATGGTATTATCGACACGCAGGGAGAACGGTGAGGGGACGATTTGCGCGATCAGATGCGTGTTTCCACGGGAGGCGTTGCGCATCGCATGTGCTTCCTGTGCATTCATCGCCATTCGCGCTTCACACATCACATGCTTGTTTGCTGCTAACGCTGCCAATGTAACGCGACGGTGCATATAGGGCCAGGTACCGATAACGATTGCATTGGTATCTGAGGCGGCAACCAATTCCTGCCAGTTTTCGTAAATTGTTGGAATACCAAATTCCTGCGCGACCCGCTCAGAGGATTCACGGCTGCGGTTACAGACACTGATAACTTCGACGCCGTCAATTGCTTGGAGTTTTGGAATATGGTGTGTTCTTGTGTTCGCGCCAGCACCGACAACACCCACACGAATTGTATCGTTGCTCATCTGTATGCTCCTTTATTGTAGAACGGGGTAAGCCCGTTTTTGAGAATAAACAAATCAAAATTAATGGATAGTCCATCGTCTCATTCTACATCAGATTGATTGGTGAGTCAACGCCTTTTTAGGACTATCTAGTTTTCGGTTTTCTTCTTGTCTGATGTCGGGATTCGGAGATCCCTCCTACAACAGAATTACATGCCCCTAGATTGAAAGCAATATACTTACTGCTTTCAGCCTATGCCACAAGTACAGGTTGGGAAACCTGTACCTACGAGGGGACGGGGGCATTGAAACCGTTACGACATACGGAACTCCAATAAAAGCCGAAGTCAAAGTAGGAAGTCGGGATTCGGAGATCCCTCCTACAGCGATGTGTCGGGCTTGTCTCGGGATTCGGAGATCCCTCCTACAGGAGAACTTAACGCCACTGACGCTTGCCAAAAAAGGATTTGACAGATGCAGTGCTTTTTAGTATGATGCCGACAGGGACAAAACGCCCGCCATTATTACTTACACCTAAGTCGTGACTATGTTCGGTATTGGAAGGAGAACAGATGAACGAACGCGAAAAATTCTTATTTGACTTACAGGGTTTTCTTGTGGTGAAAGATGTCCTAACACCAGAGGAAGTTGATGATCTCAACACCGCTGTTGATGCGAACCTCGATAAACAGGTTGAAGATGACAACTCAGCCGTCGGTGACTCCAAAACACTCGCCGGAACGCACAAGCGCGGTATGTTTACCGGCATGCTGTCGTGGTCCAAGCCGTGGTGCCAACCATTTCGAGAAATTATCGTCCACAAGAAAGTGATTCCCTATCTAGATGCCATCCACGGAAGAGGTTGGCGGCTAGATCACTCCCCCTTTATCCTAACCTCTGACCCTGGCACCGAGGGCTTGGTCCTTCACGGTGCAACTAACCATCACTTTTTTGGGGCGGCATACTACATTTACACCAACGGACAGATGCGTTGCGGGATGGTGGTGCTTCAGTATCAACTTGTAGATGTCGAGGAGGGAGACGGGGGGCTGTGTGTTGTTCCGGGGAGTCACAAGGCAAACTTTCCTTGCCCACAGGAAATCAGGGAGTGGGAGGCAAATCAGGAGATCGTTTATAATGTTCCCGCCAAGGCAGGCGACATGATCATCTTTAACGAGGCAACGATTCACGGAACGCTGCCTTGGAAGAACCGTGAGCGCGAACGCCGTTCGTTGCTAGTCCGTTATTCACCGAAGTATCTACATTACGCCGGTGGCTACTACGATGTGACATTCCCCGAATGGGCTGATGAACTGACTGAAGCGCAGCGTGCGCTTTTGGAACCGCCCTACATCTATAATCGCCCGCTGCTCGAAGAAGATGGAGAGACAGTCGTCCGTCCGCGCGTTGAGTATTGATCCAATTATGAGTCTTCAAGCATCCCACCGGAATGTGCGATAACCCTCTAGTTTTTGCGTCGATTCCAGACGGCTGAAATTGTAGCAGTCATCGGAATGGTCAGGACGAGTCCGAGTGTGCCGGCAAGCA
The DNA here is from genome assembly GCA_965222435.1 of Candidatus Poribacteria bacterium. Classification (GTDB taxonomy): domain Bacteria; phylum Poribacteria; class WGA-4E; order WGA-4E; family PCPOR2b; genus PCPOR2b. Next base: position 5,219,350 of record OZ244950.1, read on the forward strand.
ACCGTACAACTTCGGAGGACGCAATGCCGATACTCAAGAGTTCTATTGTAGGAGACTGGAAGAGGTCAAGATTGGGTGCCACAACCGCCATGATGAACAGTAACTCCACGCCCAGATAAGCGAACACCAGTGTATTGACCATGGTTCCGAGGATATCGGTCCCGACGTTCATCCCGGACGCAATTAATTTCCAAGTGGGCATGTTAGGATTTGCTCGGCGAATCTCCTCCATTGAGGAAGCGACCTCAATCGCACCATCAACAGCTACACCGAGCACCCCCATTAACATCCCCGCAAGCAGTACCTGTCGGAAATCGAAAGGTGGTGTTCGGGTTGCTTCCATAATGTCCGCCGAGACAGCATGTTCCAACCCGGAAAAACGGAGATAGTTTTGGGCAAACATGATGATTAGCCCGGCGACAAGGATGCCCCCCATCGTTCCGAACACGGCTGAAAAGGTTTTTCGACTGGGACCAATCACGAATACGAGGGATACGAACGCAATCATGCCGGAGGTCAGGGTGACAATCAATACAGCGTTTTCGCCGCGTGAGATTAACGGAATCATGAAGTAGTAAAGGATCAGCCCTGAACCGATCATCGCGCAGGCAGTACGTATCCCCTCGTTTCGCCCCACAATGATGATTACTACCAACATCAACCCAAACATCCAAATCAGGAATCGATCTCGACCATACTCTTGGACGAGATTGACCAAGCTAACCTGATCTGGTGTCCCTCCCATGCGGCATAAGATAATATCTCCCGGTTCAGCGGGGATACTCAGCAGATCGACTTTATGGTTGAGAATGTTCCGCAGGATAATCGTTTGTCCCTCGTAGAGTCCTGATAGCATTTCGACTTTCAGGATGTGATGTTCTGTTGTTGCGTCGTGAACGTTGAGTTTGCCTTCCGCCTCGCCAACAGAAAACGTGACCTCGTTCCTTTTATCCCTAATGAGCCATTTGGTATCCCTCCATGTTTTCATCGAAACGGTGAGGTCTTGCGATAGCGGCACATTATGGTTTTCAAAAGCGCGTCGTAGATCCTCGGAGACCTCCCGACGCTCCAAACTGTTTTTTTGTGTAGCATCTGCACTAAACAGGAGGGGAGCGTTCGATTCAAGGAGACTAATCACCCTTCCTTTGGCATATTCCGATCTAGAGGTGAGATTACCGTCTGCGTCGTGATACTCGACAATTACGGCTGAAGCATGGTTGATTCGATGGTAAAAGTATTGTGTGCCCACAAGGACAACAATTAGTGCTATCGGCACGGCCAAACGCGCTTTGCTTTTCGGGTCATCAGTGCGGAAAAGCTCTTCAAGTTCCTCCTCTGAAGGCAGATCCTCATCAATCTCGGCAGGGTTGACTTTCCGATATTTGGTCAGGACGCCGGCGATGACCGCAGCGATTGGAACCGTCAAGACTAATCCGATGGTTCCAACGATAGCCTGTGTGATAGCTACCACCGTTGTTTCATCGTTCGCCAGACGAAGGAATGGATAGAGGAATCCGACTTCGGGAAATTCAATCCGGGGAAGCAGCATCGTGATCATGTACGCGCCGAGATAGGCGAAGATGAGGGTATCTGCCATCGTCCCCATAATGTCCCGACCTACGTTAAGCCCTGCACGGATAGCCTGCCGCACGGTGATATTTGGATTGACCTGCTTGACTTCATAGACAGAGGAGGAGATGGACATCCCGACATCCATCATGGCACCGACAGCTCCCAGAATCATCCCCGCTGCGAGGATTCCCTTGAAATCCCAAGCGTGCGAAGCTGGTGTTCTCCAGAGAGCGATACCGAGTTCAAGAAATCCAAATTCTTGCGCCAAGCCGGTTAAAAGCATAGCCTTTTGGCTGATGATAGATAGGATGCCAACAGCGACCAATCCACCGAGGGTTCCGAGCACGCCGGAGATTACCTTAAAACTGAACCCAGCAATCAGCACAAAGGTTGTAAGCGTCAGCAAAGCAGAGACAAACAGGGCAACTGCAATCGGATTGAAGCCTTGGAGCGTTAGGGGAACTAGGATATACAAAATACCAAAAGCAGTGACAAACAACGTCAATATCGCACGTATCCCCTTCATACCGGCGACCACAGTTATTAGGATTCCCAACAGTCCCGCAAGATAGAGCAGAAAAGGTGTTCGGAAATATTCGAGCATCCGCACATTGTCACGCACATCGTTCAGAGTAGTTTTAGCTTGGCGTCTGAGGGACATTTCAAGGAAAAGCACATCTTTTTTTCGTATCACCCGATCGCTGAATGCGCGTCCTGTCCAAATGTTATTGACCCGAACAGTTTCCCCCCGAAATTTCCCCGAAATAACGCGGAAGGTTATAATCTGATCGACATCTTCGCTTGTATCCACCTTCGTTACTCGTCCGAGACAGACTAAGGTTTGCAAGGCACCGTGTTGGACGATCTCATTAAATTGGAACAGTTTGATATGCAGTACCAAAACAATGACGAGAATTGCTAGTATCCCTAAGATTTTTAGATTTCTTTCACTCATTTAGATTTTCCTTTCACCTTATCTATCCACACTTTCCTTTTTCTACCTCCGGATTTCATCATAACTGCACCACTTGGTACACCTTGATTGCACACCTAGGTGCGGCAGTGCAAAGTGTAACGGGCCCAAAGCGAACCTTTATCCCTAATTGACGGGCAATCCTTCCAGCCAAGTTAAGGATACACTCATATAAGCGCAATCTTCATACCTGTTGACAGATTGATAGAGGCAGATGTTTCCGATTTTGTTCTTTATAATTTATGGCGGTAATTTGTCTCTAGTTTGACCCTCCCGCTCCCTCAAGTGTTTATGAATAGTTGCTGCGACACTGTGGGGTATCCCTTTGACGGCAAGCAGTTGATCAAGGTTGGCTTGACGTATCTTTTCAATCGCCCCAAAATGTTGAAGCAATGCCTGTTTTCGCTTGGTGCCAACGTTCGGAATCTCATCGAGAACCGAATGGCTGAGTGCGCGGCTGCGGCGTTTTCGGTGATAAGTGATGGCGAATCTATGAGCTTCGTCGCGCAACCGCTGAATCAGATGAAGCGTCGGATTGTCGCGTCGCAGCACGATTGGATCTGATCTGCCGGGGAGAAAGATATGCTCAAACCGCTTGGCAAGCCCAATAATCGGAAGGTGGCTCAAATCAAGGGTTTCCAACACTTCACATGCAGCACTTAATTGCCCCTTGCCTCCATCGATCAAGATCAGATCTGGGAAACGATTTTCTTCAATAGCGCGACGAAACCGACGGGTGACAACCTCCTGCATCATAGCAAAGTCGTTCTGCCCTTCAACCGTGCGAATCTTGAAACGTCGATACTCAGATTTCGCGGGTTGCGCATTTTCCATCACCACCATTGAGGCGACAGGAAATCGATCCCCTAGATTGGAGATATCAAACCCCTCGATCCGGGCTGGGGGATGGGGTAGGTTCAACAGCTCCTGTAATTCGATCAGGGCGGGGTTGTCATCGGCTTTGAAGACGACGTTCTGTTCCTTTTGTTCAAGAATGATACTCGCATTCTTCGCTGCCATCTCTACTAACTGGCGTTTACGCCCCCTTTGTGGGATGTACAATGTTACCTGACTACCGTGCTTCTCGGACAGCCAACGCTGGATGGCTTCCGGCATCTCAATGTCGTCAGGTAACAGGATGGTTTTCGGAATGAACGACGCATCTTGATAGTATTGCTGAACAAATGCGGTCAGCGTCTCGACTGTAGAGTCGGATGAGTTTCTCAGGAAGTAGTGTTCACGTTCGATTAACTTTCCATCGCGTATCATCAGCAGCTGCACACACGCCTCATCTGCCATTCGCGCTATGCCGATCACGTCCTCATTTTCCGCCGACGGGTTATCGAGGTTCTGTTTGGCAATTGCCTCTTTGACATTCTCGATCTGGTCTCGATATTTCGCCGCACTTTCAAAGTCGAGTGCAGCTGCAGCGGACTGCATCTTCACTGTCAGATCTTGTAGGACCACCGCTTTGTCCCCGCTCAGAAACCGGCGGACGTTCTTCACAATCTGATCGTAATCCTCAACGGTAGTGAGATCCGCACAGGGACCTGGACAGCGTTGGATGTGATAATCCAAACAAACGCGGTGTGGATTTCCCGATGCCTTCAGTTCCAGACTACAGGTACGGATAGGGAAGACCTTTGTCAGTTGCTTGATGGTCTGCCGCGTCGCGCGCGAATGTACAAAGGGACCAAAATATTTCGCGCCATCATTTTCCTGTTGGCGAGTGATGTAAAGCCCCGGAAACGGCTCGTTGATTGTCACTTTGAGGTACGGATAGCGTTTATCGTCCTTGAGCCTAATATTGTAGCGAGGCTGATGCTCTTTAATGAGATTGTTTTCAAGGATTAACGCCTCAACATCGCTTGCAGTGAGGATAGTGTCGATATCGTGTACATAGCGCAGCATCGGCTTGGTCAAAGCATGTGGAGTGGCAGCATTTTGGAAGTAGGATCTAACCCGCTGGCGCAAAGAGACCGCCTTGCCGACGTATAGCACTTTTTCCGCTGCGTCTTTCATCAGATAGACGCCGGGACCGGTGGGTAAGTTTGAGAGTTTATCTTTGATCTGTTGGTTCATCAAATCTTCGCAGTGGAGACCCCGTTCTTTACAGCGGGGAGGAAACTGCGCCTCTTTTTTTGTTGAACAAACAGTGTGAATCGGGTACAATCGCATTGGCTTTCGTGGGAGAGCGCTTGCGGAGCCAGAAAGTTGAATTGCAATGGTTAAAACATACCAATACCGAATCTATCCGACGACCAAACAACGTAAGACACTTGAGACTATTCTTGGAGCCTGTCAAACGCTTTATAACCAAGCTCTGGCTATGCGAAAACAAGCCTACCAAAAGCATGGCGAATTCTTGAGTTACAAGATACAAGCCAATCACCTAACCCCCTTGCGTCAAGAGTCCTGTTTCTGGTCTTCTATTCATATTGATGTACTTCAAGACACCTTACGCCGTCTGGATAAAGCGTATCAAGCGTTCTTTCGACGTGCCAAGGCAGGCCAAGACCCCGGCTTCCCACGCTTTAAGGGCAAAGGACGTTACCGCTCAATGACCTTTAGCCATTTGTCTAAACAACTGATTCGTAATATCCGTAAGCGCATGGCTCGGATAGTGGTGCCGAAAATCGGACATATTGCTATCCGCTATCACCGTCCACTCCCCAATGGAACAATCAAGAACTTAACTATCCAACGCAAGGCGAGTGGTTGGTACGCGAATATCGCTGTTAAGGTTGCTGACATACCCGAAATTGAAGTTCAAATAACTACTGGTATTGATGTTGGTCTTGAATCGTTTCTGACCACTTCTGACGGTGATAAGGTTCATAACCCTCGCCACTTCCGTGAATCAGAAAAGCAACTCAGTAAAGCCCAACGGGTACTGTCTCGTCGTGACAAGGGAAGTACTCGTTATCAACAACAAAGAGCAATTATTGCTAAAATACATGAACATATTGCCAACCAACGCCGTGATTTCCACTATAAAACGGCGCATCAGCTTTTTTCACAATGTGAGGAGGTTGCCGTTGAGGACTTGAAAATCCGTAACATGGTGCAGCACCCTCACCTTGCTAAGAGTATTTCTGACGCGGGTTGGGGAAACTTTCAATTGATACTGCAAAGCAAAGCTGCAAACGCTGGTAAACAGTTGACGAAAGTAAATCCCAAGTACACCTCTCAGAGATGCTCAGGTTGTGATCCGCTTGTCAAGAAGTCACTATCTGTTAGAATACACGATTGTCCAGATTGTGGTCTCGAGTTAGACCGTGACCACAACGCTGCAATAAACATCAAAAAGGCTGCTATAGCCTTGCGTGGAGGTGTGGTGGTAGCAAACACCCCCGAAAAACCGGTAACGGAAAGAAGCGCGAAACCCGTAAGTCCCCGTGGACGGTATCACAAGACCCGTCCTTCAGGGCGGGGTAGTTGACTTTCCGGCACTTTGATTAGGATCACAAAATTTGTGTCCTAATAGGCACTTGGTGGTCTATTAAAAACAACCGTAAATGTTTCAGCAACCTTATCTTCAATGAATTTAGGTTCAGGGAGATTGGCTTTGCGACATTCCTCAATCATTCGGGGAATTCCAGAACCTAAACCGCGATAAGGAATTCCTAACTTCGGGATAAATGAGATCAACACCGGATTCCTCACAATTTGTATTCCCGCTCGGATCGACTCGACCGTCGCTGTATTAGGCAGCTTGCCGGGGCTGATGATTTCAACGCGATTATCGAAGATGAAAACGCGGATGCTACTGCTGATCAGGTAGTCCCGGTGAACAAGAGCGTTGACGACTGCTTCTTCCAAGGCAACTTCAGGAATTTCCAGTATACCGGGAAAATTAAAATTCTGACCGTTTTGTTGCTTTCGTAGATTGCGTTTGAGAAATCCCATCGTCCCTTTGAACTGTTCGCCTAAGGTTGATCCGATGTCCTCACTGTCCAAATATTCTGTCCCTTCCAAGCGGTTGCCGATAAATGCAACCGCTTTGACCATCAGCTGTGGTCGAATCTGTTGTGGTTCTTTGCCAAAAAGGAGCAGCCCTGCTAACGTCAGATGTGGTAATTTGAGAAGTTTTAGGTTTGACAGGATGCGCTCAGTGGAGGTGTTAAGTTGGTCAATTTCCTGATCGTATTGCTGTTTGTAGAAATCTCTAAATCGCAACAGATCCAACTCATCCCAGTTCGTATGCACAAGTGGCATCTCATCGGCATACAATGTGCCCGATGCCTGCATCAACCGTCGGAGTTCTTCCCGTGTTGCCCGGCGTTTATCAGCGCCCACTTTCACCCAAAACGCCGTTTTATTGACGGCATAAGGCTTGTCGGCGCCCAACGGAACGCTGATGACAACGACCAATTTATCACCGATGCTCAGATTCTCTGTCATTACACTTACAAGGGGCTCGATCTTTTGAGAGCAGGCGTTTGAAATCCATTGGTTGAGTTGGCGAATGTCTGCAACGCCGCAAACCTCTCCTAAATCTGACACACCAACAATGAGCCTCCCGCCCTCGGAATTGAGCATCGCCGCGATCTCTGTAGCTAACGCATCAATGCTGTTGAATTGGCGTTTGAGCTGTGTTTTGGAGTCTTCGCCCTGGCTGATGATTTCGTGGAGTTCAGAAATCTTCATTGTAATCGCCCTATCCTATTAGCATAAATTGCTGGAACTTGACGCGTGTCAAGTAATTACGCTTTACGCATCACGGCACTACGTTTTGCGGTCTGCCTTCCAAGAAGGCGATGACGTTATCCACAATTCCCTCGTTGAGCAGATCAACGCCTTCTGGCGTCATATCCGCGCAGTGGGGCGAAAGGATAACCTGTTCGCAGGCGAGGAGCGGATGGTCTGCCCGTGGCGGTTCTTCGTCATAAACATCAATTGCGGCACCACCGAGATGCCCAGCATTCAGTGCCTCAACGAGTACGTCTGTATGTACTATATCACCGCGTGCGACATTAATCAGCAGGGCGTTGGGCTTCATCAGCTCAAGCTCTCGTTTCCTGATCATTTCCCGACTGTCATCGGTCAGCTTGACATGGAGGCTGACAACATCCGACGTTTGCAACAATTGATCCAATTCGACATACTGGACGCCGAGTTGCGCCGCCCGTTCTGGTGAGGGATTGAAAGTCCATGCAATCACGTTCATCCCGATGGCGCGACCAAGTCTTGCCATCTCTGCCCCGATGTGCCCTGTGCCGATAATCCCCAACGTTTTGTCTTGTAGATAAATGTTGTCCATTCGGGGCCAACCGCCTTCTTTCACCGCTGCTGTCATGAAGGCAGCGCGTTTGGCTGCAGCGAACATCAGTCCAAACCCGTGTTCAGCGACAACGGGGGCTGTCCTACCGGGTTGATTGCAAATTACGATACCGAGCTCCCTTGCTGTGTCCAGATCGAGATTGTCTGTCCCGATTGAGCAGGTCGTAATTAGCCGTAGTTTCGGGACTTGGCGCAAGGCTTCGGCGTACCATGTCACAATGCCACGTGTGTTCATGATAATATCTGCATCTTTTGCGCGATCAATCTGTTCCTCAAGTGATTCTGGACGGTCAGTGTACAAAGTGACATCGCCGTAAGGTTCCAGTCGTTCTAGATGCGGTGAACCTTGTATTTGCGGCGGATTGTCGCCGGGAACAACAATTTTGGCTCGGGTTGAGGTCTCTGTTGACATAAAGATTTCTCCCTTCATGTTGAAATTATTGCGCTGTTTATATTTGAGCTATATTGACGCAAGTTGCTACTTATAGACTATGTCATAACTTATGTGACTGAAAACCAAAGCAAGAAAATCAGCACTCGCAGTGGATCGATTAATCCACTGCCCCCAAGATGGCTCCATTCCGAGAGTCCAAGACTTGGATATGTCTATCCAAGCCGAGCAGAGTTAGTCAGTTACCCCACCCTAAAGGGTGAGGGTTGTTGCCTTGTCCCTTGGGATTTATTGGGTTGCGCGCTTCCGTCCCTTTCGGGTGTTTCGGGGGTGTTAGTAACCACCGCACCTCCACGCAAGGCTACAGCAGCCTTTTTGATGTTTATAGCAGCGTTATGGTCTCTGTCTAAAATCAGACCACAATCGGTACAATCATGGCCCCTTACAGAGAGCGATTTCTTGACAATCGAACCGCACCCGGCGCATTTCTGGCTTGTATAGTGGGGTTTGACTTTCGTAAACTGCTTGCCGGCACTTTCAGCCTTGCTTTGCAGTTTCAATCGAAAGCGACCCCACCCTGCGTCTGAGATGCTCTTAGCGAGGTAATGGTTCTTGACCATGTTCTTAATTTGGAGGGTCTCAACAGCTACTTCGTCGCACCGTTCAAGGATAGAATGTGCCGCCTTAAACTGAAAGTCTTTCCGTTGGTTCGCAACGTGTTCGTGGCAACGGGCAACAGTATCACGTTGTTTGGATCTACGTTTGCTTCCTTTCTTACGTCGTGCGAGTATCTGTTGATGTCTAGCAAGTTTCTTTTCCGCCTTACGGAAATGGCGGGGGTTCGGGATTTGCTCGCCGTCCGAATCAACGACAAAGGCGTTAAGCCCCACATCAATGCCGAGTGTCGTTTGAACGGGGACTTCAATCGGGGCCGGAACCTCAACGACGATTGTGGCGTGCCAACCGGACGCCTTCTTGGAGAGGGTCAACGTCTTAATTTTACCATCGGGCAACGGTCGATGGTATCGAATCTTCAGGTGTCCGACTTTCGGGACAACTATACGGGCAAACTTCCTATGGACATTGCGAATCAAATTGTTAGACAGGTGACTAAAGGTCATCGACCTATACCGTCCTTCGCCTTTGAAGCGTGGGAAACCCGGTTCACCACCTGTTTTGATACGACGAAAGAATGCTTTGTATCCTTTATCCAAACGGCGAATCGTATCTTGGAGAACGTCGCTATGGAGACCGGCAAACGATGTCGATTCTTGTTTCAGGTCAGGCAAAGCGTTCGCTTGTGTCGTCCACTTTACCGACTCGCCGGTGTTTTTGTACGTCTCTATACGCCATGCAAGGGCTTGGTTGTAAAGTTGTCTCAACAATGCCAACCAAACGGTAAAGGTGGTCCGTTGCTTGGTTGTAGGATACGCACGATATTCATAAGTCTTTTTCATTATTTTACCTGCAAAATCAACTAAAAAAGGAGCGCGGTGGAAACCCCACGCTAAAGCATGGGGTTTCCACTGCGAAGATTTTGATGAATGGAAGGACAAATGGTTTCTTTTCATTCATTCGTCTGTTTCTTGGTTACGCTCTTGCATTTGTTGTCCTATACGTGCGGGGTCATCAATAAAGAGTCCAAGAATTCCTAGTAGGAGCGGAATGACCGCCGAAATTATTAACGCAAGATTATAGCTTCCCAACAAGTCTCGACCAATACCCAACGGCATCGGTCCCATAGCAGAACCGGTAATCGTAATCATTGTGGTGAAACCGGTGATACTACCTAGGTGACGCCGTCCGAAGTACATCGCCCAGACGACACTTCCCAAAATGCGAATGAGCCCACTGGAAACGCCAAGAACGACCCCAAACACCATCGCAAATGTGGTTCCAGACAGCGAGCGTGCCATCAACAGTGACAATGCTTGGAAGAATAAACCGATTGCCAGTGATATACGCACCGGTATTCGATCCACTAGAAGACCACTGCCCCAATTAACGATGGCAGTAGTTATGGCGATAGGTATAAAGACCGCTGCGGCGAGATCGGGTGTCAGTCCGTTATCGGTAAAGATGCTAACCATGTGGAAAAACAAGCCGGTGGACAGCATACTAATCCCAGACAGACTCGCCACCAAAATCCAGAAAACGGACGTGCGCATCGCCTCCTTCAACGTCCAGTGTATCTCCGTCCATCCGGTGGGCACCTGCTTTCTTTCGCGAAATCTGAATGTCCGAGATTCCCCTCCATCCGGCTGAAGGCCATAATCCTCTGGGTGATTGCGAAAGAATATAAACCCCAGCGGCGTCATCACAAACACGAGAATGATTCCAAGGAGTATATAGGTAGACCGCCAACCGTAGATAGGGAGTAGCCAGTTGATAAGGTTTGGAAAACCACCCAAGCTAATCAGGGAGCCCGCCATGCCGGAGATACCCATCACCATACCCCGCCGACGCACCCACCACTGATTAATGATGGTCGTACAGACCATGCCCAAGCTACCTTGACCAAGCATGCGGAGCGCGATGAAACCGAAACCGAGCATGAACGCATTCTGCACGTAGCCCATGTAGACGCAGGCAAACCCAAAAAGTGCGGTAATCAGCACGACTATTAACCGGGCTCCATGACGGTCAACTTGATATCCCACAATCGGCAAGATAAAACTTCCAACGAGTGTACCTAGTGTGTAGAGCGTACTGACAAGCGAGCGGCTGATTCCTAGGTCCGCGATGAAGCTCTCAATAAAGATCGATACCACATAGGTCTGACCGGGACTGGTCATAATCATTCCTATGGTAGCGATCAACAAGATGATCCAACCGTAGAAAATCGGCGATTTGCTAACAAGGCGGCTGTGCGATACTTCCATTTCTTATAGCACAGTTCTCCCACTGGTTAGAGGGCAATCTGCCCGAAGTATTCAATCCTTCGAGCGGTTTTTATACGGTAATTAGGACTTACGCAGTTGAACGCTCAGAGTCTCCGTTCCGACCCCCTCTAACTCCCCCGCCCCGGTCACGGGATCCTCTCGGACAAGCGGGGGAGAATCCGTAGTTCGGCGATTCATCTCAATGCCCGATGAATCGGGCAACTACAATCTGAAGTGCGTAACTCCTAGATAATAACAAATGGACAAATACAACAATCGCATTTCGTGCATCACATCTTAATTTATCACGAATAGGATTTTTCCCTTGCGACGGCTCTGACACGCATGGACTAGGGCGTCCTTGGCATCGGTGAGCGGATATGTTTTCTCAACCGGTACTGTTAATTTCCCTGATGTCATGAGAGGGACTAATTGATTGAACATCTCATGAATCTCCTCAGTATCGGCGCGTTTATACCAAGCATTAATCCAAAAGCCGCGGAACTGAAGATCTTTGAAAATCAACAGGCTATTGCTCATCTGTAGTGGCTGGAGTCCCATCGCACCATAGGTGACCAGTGTGCCGTGATCGCTGAGTGACTTGGCTATCTCCCGCGCACTCTCCCCACCCACGGCGTTCAATCCAAGTGGCACATCACCGTTGTCCGTCAAGTCCCGAATCTGTTTTGACAGCGGTATCTCATCGGTGACGACAACATCTGCTCCTTCCGCTTCGAGGTCGGGGATCAGATCCTCTCGGCGCACGATGTTTACGGTTTTTAAACCGCGGAGACGCGCAATTTGAATCACAGCCCGACCGACTCCGGAATTGGCAGCGTTTTGGATCACCCAATCGCCGGGTTTGAGGTTGACGAATGCTCCAAGCATCTGCCAAGCGGTTGGTGGGTTGACTGATAGCATCGCTGCTTGCTCTATAGGTATATCTTCCGGTAGGGGGATTAAGCTGCTAGCGTCCGCTACATACGCCTCACACCAGTTGCCCACCCTGTCCAGCGAGATAACGGGTTGCCCCACACGAAGATTGGAGACCGCACTGCCTGTTTGCACAATGATCCCGACACCTTCGTTTCCCACAACCGCCGGTAAAGATGAACGCACCGGATACTTCCCCTCAAGCATGTTGATGTCGGCGGGGTTGATTGGCGAGGCTTTCATCTCGACCAAAACTTGGTTGGGTGCGATGGCGGGTAAGTCCCACGCCTCGACTTGGGCAACTTCTTCAGGGATGCCGTATTCGTGATGACAGATGACTGTTGCTGTTTTTTTCATTTGACCCCCATTTTGCGTAATGTCTACGGAATTATAGTACTGCGCGTGACGCTTGGATGAAAGGAGAAAAAAATGCCAAACAACGTACCCCGATCCGCTTTAAGGGGATAGATAACGCTCCCCAGCAAACTCACATTTGGCGACAGGTCAACCTCTAAGCCGATCTGTCCTGAGAAGGCACCGCCACGCGAGGTTTCTGTCCCCAATGTCCACCAACTCATGTCATAAGATGCGAGCGCGTAAGGTGCAACGGTCAGCGATGTCTCGCCTATCAGCCGATGGAACAATCCGAATCCAACGGAGAACCCTAGCGTACTATTCTCGACACCTGTTCTCTCATCTGCAAAACTACCGAAGAAACTCGCACTCGCCAAACACTCCCAATCGCTTCTGATCAGCGGTTGAATCGAACTAATCCCAGAATAAAAGAACGAAATTGGCGACTGCGTGGTTGAGCGCTGGTCATCAAAATAGAGCTGTCCTGCCTTCAGAAACCCTTCAATAGTCGGTAGCACGCCGTATTCAAGGCTGCCGACTGCAGCGACTCTTTCATTGACCAACTCTGCTCCTGCTGCGATGCTTGCCTGACCCATTTTTAATTGATGGAGGTTGAAAGGGTGTTCGTAGAGCTGGGCGTGTGCTTTCACTAGAGTAGTTATCAACAGCAGAGTTGTAACCGTTGCTGCCAATTTTTTCATATTTGTCGCCTATTTGAGAGTGTTCTTTTCAGCCGCCCAAAGTTCTCACGGCGTTAGCACTACTTTCCCGATTGACTGTCGCTCCTCGATTAAGCGATGTGCCTCAGATGCCTCCGCGAATCGGTATACATGCCGTACCACCGGCTTGAGTTTGCCAGCTTGGGCAAGGGCGATCAGTTCCTCCATAATTTCAGGGGCGCGGGATTGTGCATTGCTGACACCGCCCCATCCAATCAGCTTCAGGTTTTTTACCCAAAATGGCAAAAAGTCAATTTGCCCCATCCCCGTGAAAGAGTTTGACCCGAAACTTACCATTCGTCCGCCTTCTGCCATACAATCGAGGTTTCGTGTGAAGACCTCACCGCCGATCGTCTCCCATACGACATCGACGCCGCGTCCATCCGTGGCTTCTAATGCCGCCGACACGAAGTCATCGGTTCGATAGTTTATCGCCACATCGGCACCAAGTTCTCGGACCAGCTGAAGTTTCGCTTCGCTGCCTGCCGTTGCGATAACCTGTGCACCAAAGTATTTGGCGAGTTGGACGGCAAGGACGCCCGTGCCGCCGGCAGCAGCGTGAATGAGGACGGTTTCTCCCGCCTGTAAGCCCGCGGCGATTTTCAATGTATGATACGCAACCGGGGCGTAGTCAAAGGCGGCTGCCTGTTCTGGTGTGAATGACGATGGATAAGCTGTTGGGCTGGGTCTTCCGTCTGGGCGGGGTTGTAGACCTTGTGCATCAGTTACGCCATATTCGACGTATGATCCCGGTCGCAGCCCACCCACTAGATGGCGCCCACCAATCTCAACCCCTTCGGCGTTGGGTCCGTGCCTTACTACTTCCACACACGCCATACCACCGGGAATGTGCGGTGGATCTTTGATGCCGTAGTTCGCTTCTTGTGAAGATCCGATGCGACCACTACCGCCGTGTCGTATGTGGAGTTGGATGTAATCAATGGCAACAGCGAGCACTTTGACGAGCACCTCACCTTCTGCCGGCTCAGGTGTGGGCATATCTTCGTAGCGCAGCACTTCTGGACCGCCAAACTCTCGGTACACAGAGGCTTTCATCGTTGAGGGAATTTGGATTTGAGGAGTGTTTTTATGGTGCATAGCTGATGTCACCTCATGTATATCTGTGATTGCACGTGCCGAACTATAAATTGCGATCTTCAATCGTGTATGCGCTTCAGTGTAACACCAAGTTGAATCGAAATCAAGGGTTAGTTTGGGTTGAAGCCATTGTGTACATTAAGGATTGCCTCCGCACAGAATGTCAGATATGAAGAATTCTAGGTTTTTTTTCGCAAGCATTTACAATCATTCAGACAATATGCCCCCCGGTGGTTCATTCCAAGATTTGCGACGCTCGCACCTAAACTTCTCTCGTGCTTCTTTGATGTCTATCGCTGGAAAGTCCGTTTCGATTAGCGAAAACGTCTCCTCAATGAGGTGCTGTAATTCGTCAACTGCACTAACTGGGGTCAATTGAAACATTCTCTTGAACCGAGAGGCGAAATTCGGAGGGGTAATCTCTAATGCTTCGATGAACGGGTTGAGCGGATTGCCGTATTTGGGCACGTACATGCGATTGAGGCTCATCAAGATCTTTAACATTTCCTGAGCCTGATAGGTAAACAGCCCACGAAAAAATAGAGATCCATCGCGATGTGCGTAAATTTCCACGCGATTGCTCCACGCCCACTTGAAGGCAGAGAGAACCTTGCTCACGGTAGACTGTACCAACTCATCAGGATATAAAGCGAATTTCTCTTGCCATTGCTGAATCAGATTTTCATTGTGTAAAGGAATCCCGTGCATTAGTGTTGCTATCACTTCCTGTTTGTCTAGGCTCGGGTCAAATTGTTTAAGGACCGATGTCAATATGCTCGTTATCTGCCCAGTTGTTACATGCTGGACATCAAGGTTCACACCAAAAACGTTGTAATTGTCTCTTCCGCCCTTCTGTTTAGCGTCGAAGGGTTCTATAGACTTCAGCTTTCCACAGACAACTTGGATTGCCTGTCTTCTCTCTGTTTCGGAAGGAGCACCTGCCCAGAAGACTGTAAATTCAAGATCGACGTAGTTGCTGCTAGCACGTTCCCGAGAAGTCAGTCCATTGATGCGCCGCTGAGAAGCAAGTCCACTGAGCACTATCGCCTTGACATTGGGATTAGAGACATAGGCTTGTTTAACCCTCTGTAGTAATTTTTGTTGCCAACTCTCTAAAATTGTCAGATCTACCTTAGATCGAATGACCCATTTAGGGGTTCCTTCAAACGCTTTTCGCCGCCGTGATTCAACGTCGATATCAGGTAAGTGCATCTTCACTAAATCGAATGTTTCCTCAATCAGTTGACGGAGTTGTTGAGCTGCAACTTGGGGTGGCTGTTCAAACACTCGCTTCACCCGGCGTGTCAGATTCGACGGAGCAATTTGCAGCTGCTTGATTGACCAGTCAGTCCATTTGATTTCCAATGCGTAGACACGGTTAAGCGTGGCAAGCACCGAGATGATTTTTGCCAAGCGTTCGCTGAATTGTTCTTGCACAAGGATCATCTCCTCTTCTTTAGCAAACTGCTCACAAAGCCACCACTGCTCAAACCGCAGCTGAGTTTGAACGATTTTCTGTGCAAGCTCGGTTGGATACGTTGCAATTTTCCTACGCCACTGCTCGATCAACGACTGACCGTATAACGGAATCGAATGAAATAGCACTTCAGCGAGTCGGTCGTCGTGGGGTTGACAGTGGTCAAACATCTCTACCAAGTATTGTTCTGCTGCTGCAATCGTCTTGTGCTTGATGTCGACGTTGAAGCCATTATCTTTGTCTCCACCGACATAGACGTCCTCATCAGCTTCTTCTTCGCCCGGGTGATTGGGTTCAAATTTATAGGGACTCATCTGTTCTTTATGAACGATGCCAACCCGTTCTGCGAGTGTCCTACGCTCTGCTTCAGAAGGTGGTTCAGTCCAGAAAACGCCGATTTCAACATCCGAATACTGGTCGGCAATTCCGCGGCCCACCGAACCACCGACAATCACTGCTTTAACTTTCGGGTGGTTCGCATAGATCGGCACGATTCTCCGTGCCAGAGCAATTCGCCATTTACTTGCTTTTGTCATCGCGCTTTGACCTAACAGGCTTTCTCAAGTCCGAAATGTACGTCCTGTTGTCGTCTTAGTGACCATAGCAGCGAATCTGATGGCGTTTGAACCATTTCTTCTGTAATAACTGTTTCCGCTGCCACATCTCTGAACAAACGGTTGCCCTCCAAGAGGTGAAGGGGCAGTGGGTTGCCTTTGGCAATGGGGGACGCAGGGAGGAGGGATGCGTCGATATCAGGACTATGGTCGCCGCCCAAGATTGTGCCTGCCTTGAGTTCGCGGTTTGATTTTGCGACGAGGTCTACATGTGGCTGGACTGTGGCGGCACCGGTGGGAACATTTAACAGGGCAGCGGAGAGGATGGAGATTGGGGTTTCGACACCACAGAGATGGTACGGACGATAAATCAGGGCTGCGGAGCCACGGCTGTTAGGGATTAATCCTTTGGTCGTTAGAACCGTGCGAGAGTAGTCATTTTCACAAGAGACCACAATGAACACCCCACCCCCCAAACCAGCATCGCCGGTTTGTCTTAAGCAGGTCACGATTTCGATAGCACCTTTCGTTTGCAGGATGCCGCCCTCTTCTACCGGACAAAGCACTTCAGGAATTTCACTAATCCGAGCAACGGGCAGGTGTAATTCAGGGGTATCGGGCACTAGCCCTGTGGCATTCGCTGCAATCGTCATTTCTCCCAAATCCGAGTTAGCGGTTTTGGGAAGGGAAGCTAAAATTTCACGGCGGGCAGGGATGTACCGGTTAGCCTCTCCGTCAGGGATGCGATTGAGTGCCCACATCTCCGATTCAGTTACGGTGACAGTAGAACGCCCACAGGAAACCATCCTCGCTTCGGGGTTACAGACACACTCAGCGTTGCGTGCCTTACCACCACTGAGCACCTCCAACCCCAAGCTCCGCGCCCACAAGACCAAACCAATTAACAGCCCATGTTGATCGCCATCCACAGGGGTATAGACAATCCCAGCACTGTCCGCCAAGTGTTTGAGAATTGGCCCGATAACGGCATCTGTCTCCTTGTTAATCATGGCGACATGCTTTCCGTGTTGGATGGCTTCGTAAGCGTGGCGGGCACCTGCCTCCGGCACGCCGGTTGATTCGACAATGACATCTATAGGTATATCCATCAGGAGCATGGGATCTTCCACAACCACAAATTTCCCGGACTCCATGGCGCGCATTGTATCTGTACGGTTATCGCACAATGCAATGTCATCGTCAGTGATGCCAGCGTGATGATAGGCGAGCCGTGCAGCTTGAGAATCGACGTCCGCAATAATCGGAATTTCTAGTAGCGGTATATAACGCGCTTGGGTAATAACCGCTGTACCGTATTGTCCGCTACCAATGAGTCCGGCGCGTATGATTCGCTTCTCTTTGACTTGGTCAAACAGATGATGGTAGATCATATTTATACTTTCATATTAAAACGTCAGTCCGACGCGAATTGCTCCGCCATCCTCGGCAAAGGTAAACGCTTCGTTGATCTGATCGAAGGCGAATGTGTGGGAGATAATCTTGTGGAACGGATACTTATCCTGCGTCCGTTTCAGGAACTCTAGTGCCCGGGCGATGACCCAACCTTCATAGACGATTACCCCTCGAATCGTTCTGCTGCATCGCACAATACTGCCCGGATCAATTTCAGTGGGCATACCGAGATTGATGTTTCCGATCCAGAGATAACGTCCACCCCAACGGAGCATCTCAATCCCTTCGGACAGGACGCGCGGCGAGCCGACAAACTCGGCGACTAGATCCGCCCCAACTCCTCGCGTGTGGTCAAGCACATATTCAACACGGTCTTTCACCGAAAGTTCATCGACATTGATGAGATGGTCGGCACCAAATTCGCGGGCGAGATTCAGCCGTGCCGGCAACCGATCCAATACGATGATCTGTCCGGCACCCATCTCCTTCGCCACAGCCGTCGCATAAAGCCCAAGTCCACCTGCTCCTTGAATCACAACTGTATCGCCGAGCGTGACGCCGATTTGGTTAAGTCCATAGATGACCTCTGACAACGCACAGTTGACCGGTGAAACAAGCGCGTCAGGCAGTTCATCTGGGACCTTGAAAATCCAGTGTCCCGGTTTCATGTAGTAATATTCGCCGTAAGCCCCGTGAAAATGCGGAGCTTGGTCACTCGGCACACCGAGCCAATCCCGATAACGGTCAGGACAGCTTGGCTTGCCATTAAGGCACATCCAACAGTGGTTACACGGCTTGAAGTAGGAGTAGGTAATCCGATCTCCCTCTGCCAACGGTTCTCCCATGCTATCAGTCTGGATATTCTTTCCCAGTTCTTCGATGGTGCCGACCATTTCGTGTCCCAACACTTGTGGGATGCCGCTGGCAATCTTGGGTCCGTGTCCCCGCCAAAAGTGTAGGTCTGAGCCGCAGATATTCGCCATGCTCATTTTGACCAAGAGATCATCCGGCTGCGTCGATGGCACGGGATACTCACGGAACTCCATCGGTGTTTCAGGTTGTGTAAAAATAGCAACTTGTCCTGTTTTCATTGTGATGGTCTCCTCACTACTCACCTATCATTCGTCTTACGCCGATGCGACGGTTAATTCATTCAGTTTGTCCGGATCTAACTCAACGCCAAGCCCC
Organism: Candidatus Poribacteria bacterium; assembly: GCA_965222435.1. Taxonomy (GTDB): domain Bacteria; phylum Poribacteria; class WGA-4E; order WGA-4E; family PCPOR2b; genus PCPOR2b. Next base: position 5,238,187 of record OZ244950.1, read on the forward strand.
GGTCCTTCGGGTGGATAGAGGTGGCTGCCTTCCGCTCGGACGCGCTCCTTCGCCGGTGATGCCGTGTAGAGCACGGGGCCCATCGGGTCACAAGGGAAGGTGAGATTCGGCATTGAAACACCTAATTGGATCTGTGCGGATGTTCCAAGGGTTGATTCCTGATCCGTGCCAATTAAACATCTGAGTCCTGCCGATTCTGCCAGTGCGAATAGACGACGAATATGGGTCGGTCCGCCTGATACACATGCCACATTGAAAACTGTGCAGGCACCACGTTCTGCTGCTTCGTAGCCGAGTGCCAAGTCATTGATGTGGAGACTCACCGGCAAATCCATCCGTTTGGTAAATTCTGCACATACCCGTAGGTTGCGCGAGGGCTGCTCAAAATGGTACGGCGCGTGATGCCGAAGCACATCGGCGTAGCGTAGAGCGGTTTCCCAATCGTTGAAGCGACCCGAAAAATCGAGTTGCTTGAGCCGAATCTGATCGCCAAATCTTGCCTTCATCTCGTTCAGGAACTCATCATCCAACGTGCTGTCGCCCGACACGTAGTAACGGAAAAGATGATGTCCCAAATCCACCAACCGTTGCAGGTAGCCTGCGGTCCTCTCAAAGTCCTCCCGCACCTGTACGCCCCAAGTTGGATAACAACAGTAGACGCTATCACGCATTTTGCCGCCCAGCATTTGATAGAGGGGCACCCCCTGTACCTTGCCGTTGAGGTCGTAGAGTGCCAAGTCGATGGCTGAGGCGAGGTGTAGATTGGTAACGGTACTGCCAAAATCCTGAGCCTGTAGGAATTCGTTAATCTCTGTAATACGGGTGGCATCGCGTCCCACCAATAACTCGTTGTAGCGTCTGGCTATCGCGCCCAAATCATCGGCTCTGCTGTCCGACGCTTCACCCAGACCTACTGGTCCGTCGTCTACATGCACCTTGACAATAACGTGGCCCGATATGTGACCGGTATAACGTGGTGTTTCGATCTGAATTGTCTCGATTTTTGTGATTTTCATCTCTTTGTCCTTTCTGTCAGGAGTTCTCTCAGAAACTCGAACGGAAATTTTGCCCACTGCCTGACGATTATTATAACCGACATGGTACAGTTGTGCAAAGCGGAAATATAGGGGGTTATAGAAATGGAGATCGGTTCTTATGGTGAATTCCAAAAGTTCGGAGAGGTTAGGGATTTGAAAAGGTAGTTGGGGGAGGTAGTAGAGGAGGGAGTGCCCTGCGACATGTATGAGCGTCTGCAATCAAGCTAGTGTTAGAGATTTTATATGGTAAAGTGGTTGAAGGCGGGTTTGTTGTTTTGGACGATGATTGGGTGATGGCCCCGGATGCCGGGAGGCTGTAACAGATTATCTCAAAGAACATCGGATTCAAGGGGTAGTAATGAAACAGGCGGATTTACACGGCGTTTATTTTCAAAAACCGCTCCGATGCAGGCGGGAAACATCCGATAATTGATATTATCGGCCGCCTTGTTTGAGCCACCCCCATATCATGAATCTTTTCCCTCCGCGAGAAACCGAAAAAGGAGAGTTAAGCCATGCAGGACTAAAGTTAGCATGGCGATTATTGGTGAGGTTTTGAGGATTACCTCCATCGTCGTCCATCACGTAGAGGTCTAAGTTCCCATTCCTCTCAGCCACGAAGGCAATCCGTTTACCGTCCGGAGACCATGAGGGTTCCCAGTCATAAACGTCATTCTCAGTGAGTCTCCGTTGATTACGCCCATCGGCATCCATCACGTAGATTTCATTAGTACGCCAACCGTCTTTGTCAAGGAGCCAATCCCTGTCAGACTCGAAGGCAATCCGTTTACCGTCCGGAAACCATGAAGGTGAACGGTCATTATCGCGATCATTGGTGAGGTTTCGCTGCTTACGCCCATTGGCATCCATCACGTAGATTTCGGCGTTGCTCAGTTATAGGCTTTTAACCTGATTTTTGTTGTATTCTGTTGAAAAAACAGATCGACAAGTAATTAACAATCTAGTATACTAGTACAACCTTATAGGGAATCAACACCTAGCAGCAATATAGCTGCACCACAGGATAACCCTACAGCGCAACTAGCGCAAAGGAGATTACAATGAACAAAAGGCAGGAAACCTATGGTGCCTCAGCACCAAGAACAAGAGCACAATCGGCTCACACAACACAGAAATCTACCAAGAAACAGAAAGTAAACACAGACAAAGAAGCACTAGAAGCCTGGGAAATGTCCCAATACGCCTTCAAGGAAGTTTGGGACAATGACAAGGATAGCATCTATGACAAACTATGATTCAGGAGATATAGTTATCAGTGAATTTCCATTCACCGACAAATCTGAATCAAAAATACGCCCGGTCCTAATCCTTAGCAACAGTGAATATAATGAGTCACGAAGTAATATAATAGCAGCACAAATCACAAGTCAATACTCATCGTTTGAGGCTTTTTATCTCAAGAACTGGATAGAACTCGGGCTACACGAACCATCAGAAATAACATACAACATCGCAACGATACCACAGAAATTCATAACCCAGAAATGTGGAAGACTCACACAAGGACAACTCACAGAAATCAAAAAACGCATAGCCAAGATAATGAACATAACTAACACCAAATAACGCAACCAACCACAAAAAAGCCCCACGAGACACATCCCACGGGGCTTTTTACATCCTACACGACCTACCAAGCTAAAACCCAAGTTTATCCCACCGTTATCTAAACCCCTCCTGCTAAAATAAGGCGTTTCATCACTCAAGTTTACAAATTCCCTTATCCGTAAGAACCCACGGTCCCCTTTCAGTCACCTGTCTAACGAGTCCTTCAAGTTCAAGTCTATGCAAAATACCAGCAGTAATCGAATAATTATAAACACGCCCACGACTCAAGACAGGAATATCTAGATACCCACTAATATCAGACGGTTTAAGTGGTCCCTGATTATTACACCTTGCCTCAAACATCAACCCCAAGACAGCTTCCTCAAGAGAAGTTAGCCCAGCCTGAGCACGCGATCTACAACGCGACACATTCATTCCCTCACCTCCATTTAAGTTGACAAGAATCTCACTAGATGATAAGATGAAAGACGGTAAGATGAAAAAGGGGACAACTCTAAAGCTATCCCCTTCCCGGTTATTCTATAGGAGTTTTTCAACAACCCATAGAACAACTATCATCCAGGGGCTAATATGGATTCTAACCCCTTTGAAATGGATGTCCATCTCGGAGACTCCTAACACTTGCCTCCTAATCACAGAAGCCCCGGTTATTGTATTAAGGTGCTTATAACACCTTATAACCGGGGTTTTTCTATGACTACTCCAATATTAGCATAGCAATCAATACCCGTCGATCCATTTTGTTATATTTTACTGTTTTTCCCGCACTGCTTAATTAGAGATTTCTCAGGTACCAACCCACCCACGTAAAAAAATCCCACTACAGATCTTTCCTGTTGACCCCCATCAAAATTTATGCTACCATCCCAGCAGATACAAAAACGCCCTCACAGAGGTCTCAACTCCGTGAGGGCGTTCATCATCTAGCACACACAGCTAGATACCGTAAAAAAAGGAGAATATTTATTTACCAGAATAAACCCTTATCTACCCTATGAATTAAGGAGTCCTAAAATGAACCTTTTCACCCAGGACCAGCAAATTTCACCACAGATAATGGAAAAGATTCTTGGATATTCTATGGAACCACTTACTGGCTGGATAGATAACGTAAATAGCATATCATACGATCCAAAAGAAAATACAGTTCTTGGTATAGAACAGGCATGGATTCAAGCAAGAAGAAGAACACGCGATGCTATTTATAAAGGTAATAAAGGTGTGGTTTTCACAGATGAACTTATAGAAGGCTTTTCTAGATTAAGTGTTAGTATTCTTAGATTAACCGGGATACAGGGTGAAGTCTATCGAGATTTAGACATAGAACACATTGTTGCATTAGACATAATAGTGGGTTATCGTGATAAAAATGGGGAAGTCCTGCCTAGAGAGTTACAGGAACTTAGGCGTGAGGAGGTTCCAGTTTTAATTTGCCCTAATTATACTGACAATTCTGACTATTCTTATGAAGCAGATACTGATAGCTATGTACGTCAAGCATGGGCGTACACTTCTGTCGTTACACCAGTATAACCTAATCAAATAAAACAGAACAACTAAACCCGCACAGGAAGGCACCGGCTTAGAAAACTGCCAAACAAGTCAGTGTCTTTCCTATGATTATACTTGTAAGTTGCCTCTGCTATGTAGAGCGGTGCATATTTCCGCGTGTAACGGTGGTGTGTACCATACCACGCCCGTTTAATCCACGTCCAGAACCCCTCAATCGTGTTCGTATGCACGTCAATATCCGTCGTGAGTGGCTCCTCCTCTTTATGCTTGGCAGTGTAGTGAGGCATAATCTCACCAAGCGGATTATACGCGCTAAACCCATCAGTAACTAACTTCACCTCCGATTTCTCCGTAACATCCTCAATAAACTCAGGGATAAGTTCCCCAAGTTTCTTGTCCCTTGGCTTTGTGACACCATCAGCAATCCTAACAACAACCCTACCCTCCCGCTCAATCGCACCAAGGTAGGTCATTTTCTCAACACCACGTTTTGTCCGGAGCTCCTTATCAGGCTGACGCTTCGCCCGTGCACCGACAAAGGTTTCATCCGCTTCAACAATTCCCTTCAATAGCACGTCACGTTCCTGCATCGCCTTGCGAATCCGTTGTGCCATAAACCAAGCCGTCGCCTTGTTCAGTCCAAGGTCCCGCGCTAACTGGTGGCTAGAGATACTTTTCTTAGCATTCAGCAACAACACAATCATAGCAAACCACTTCCGCAAGACAACCCTGGTTTGCTGAAAGATAGTCCCGGACAATACATTAAAACTCGATTTACAGTCGTAGCAGTTCCACCGCCCAACTATGTCATTTTCCTTCTTACGTCCAACATGCTCACTTTCACAGTGTGGACAACACGGGGTATCACCCCAACGTCTCTCCTCAAGATACTTAAAACAAGATTCCTGCGTAGGAAAGGCATCCAATACCTCCATAACAGTCATGATTATAATCTCCAAACTTCGGAGAAAGCACCATAGCAGGTAAGAATAGAAGCGTAGGATAATAGTACACACTCGGATAGTAGTTTCTCTATTCACGTAAGATTTCATTTGGTTGTTTTGGGTTTCCATGAAGTAAAAGGGAGGGACGACCATTTTTCTGTTGACAATAAAATACAACAGATGTTAAGATGATCGTCACTCCTAAACAGTTATAAAGCCGAGCTACGAACTCGGCAACAAAATCTAAAGGGCATGTTTGTGTTTCCAGCACAGATATGCCCTTATTTTTTCTGCCAATATTATAGCAGAAAAACGGCGGAAACTCAATGATAATAAGGGTTTGCGAGCAATTTAATGTTAGAAAAAAGTGACTTATTATGGTAAGATTTAAGGTAGGATTACTACATTGCCGCCAACTACTAAACGGATCTTAGCAAGATAAAGTTTAACAGAATACAACAAAAATCAGGTTAAAAGCCACTAACTGAGCAACGCCTAAAAGCAAAGTCATATCACTTTGAAGAACTCAAAGAGATACCCTCGATCATCGAGCAAGCACTATGGGACAACGGTGTTACAATTCACGACGCTAGTTAATATCTACATATTTCCTAACTTTAGGATTTACGCAGTTCAGTTTATGGCAATTATGAACACCCCTCAGAACCTGTTTTAAAAAGCGAGAAATTATCCCCAAGTGCTGTGGATTTGTCAATCCACAGCGAGCCATATCGCAGGGTAGGGGTTGGATCTCCCAACCCGTCGGGCTTGGAAACCAAGTCCCTACCATTGACCTGACACGGTTTGCTAAATATGGTGAGAATGTGCCGTTGAATAGTGGATTACGGAAGAAACCGAGTTTTGAAGAAAAAACTCGGTTTCATGGCAAATAACTTTACCCAAAATGACTTTTCAAACAGGTTCTCAGTTACATGAGGGGTGCTCATAATTGCTATAGAGTCAGGATAACGGTTATAATCTAATCTAACCTTGCAAGAAAGAGAGGATTATAACATGGGTTATCCTGACAGTGATTATTATATCACGTTTTTGTTTGAACAGTTCGAAACTTTCAACACCTCCGTTGCGTCGGAGTCCACACCGGCTCTCGGACGCCCTAAGTCGTATGCAGACGCGTGCCTAATTGTGCTTTTTACCGTCCTGACACTCAAGGGTATCTATTCATTTAAGGCACAACACAGATGGCTGGAGATGCACCTGCCGGGGGTGTCACAGTTCAAGCTGCAAAGCGTCCCGTCTCGTGCAACGTTGTCACGACGGTACAAACAACTTGCTTGTCACCTTGAAGGGTTCATTGCGTTTTTAGGTGATGTTGGTATGACTTTGATTGCCGATGCGTCTTTGGTGGTGGTTTACCAAGATAAAAGTCTGTTTAAGGCAAAAGGTCCGGTCTGGCATCAGAAAGACCGAAATACCAATCGCATCCCAAAGGGACTGCGTGCCGTTGATACAGATGCCAGTTGGTCTGTCAGCAAGTACCATGGCTGGGTTTATGGCTATGGACTGCATCTAACCGTTTCTCCAGAGGGATTGCCTTTGATGAGTGTGGCTGACACCGCTTGTGTGAGTGAGAAAGCAATACTTGACCAACAAATCAACAAAATGCTTGCACAAAATGTCGGATATATCGTCGCCGATGCCGGTTACACTGACCTCAAGCGAACCGAGAAACTGGCAAACGAAGGATTGTTGCTTATCACCCCGGTGATAGGTGCCAAGCGCCCTCAAGCCCAGCGGTATGTCGAAGCTATTAACCAATCAACTCTGTTGCAGGCCTATCAACAGAAGCGCAACGTCGTCATTGAACCGATATTTGAATTGCTCAAGCAACTGCTATCAACACATACCAACCACAAACAGTTACCGGTCAGTAGCAAACCGAATGTGGTAACTTTCTTGATGCTCGGTGTGGTCTTGCTTCAGGTGGCTATGTTGGTCAATTCTATTTGGGGACGCCCTCTGAGAAATGTCACACATCTCATCACTGTATTTCGATAAGGGGATTTATGAGCACCCCTCAGTTACATAAGAAAGGATAACGTTATGAAGAAAAAATTGTTTGTGATAATTGGTGTTATATTAATTTTGATAATTATAGGCATTAGTTATTTTTTTTGGTCTATAAGACAGCCGCTTTATAAGTTCGGTTCGGTAAGCGCAGAGAAAGGTTTAAGAGCACCTTTGCAGCCACCAGCGCAAACAAGTGAATCAGTTTGGCAGGTTGAACCGGATATTGTCCTACATTTTGACGCATACGGTAATGGTCGCCCTGTTATTATCGTTCATGGAGGTCCGGGAATTCCATACGCAGATTCCTGGAAAGGTTTTAGACCTCTTGAAGATAATTATAGATTCTATTACTATCACCAAAGAGGTGCGGGGGAGTCCACCAGACCTATTGACAGACTAACTGAAAGTTACCCGAAAAATGTCGCAAAACTTGATTTAACACTCGGTTTAGCCGCACAAATTGCAGACATTGAGCGTGTAAGACAAATACTGGGTGAAGAAAAACTACTTCTTATCGGACATTCATTCGGCGGTTTTGTCGCTTCTATGTATGCTTCTGAGTTCCCTGAAAGAGTTGAAAAACTTGTGCTTGTTGCGCCCGCAGATGTTCTGACAGCACCTGATAAAGAAAATAATATTTTCGATCTGCCGAAGAAAATTATTACAGACAAAGAACTTGAAGAATACAATAAATTAGTCAGTGAATACTTTAACTTCAGAAATATCTTCTCAAAATCAGATTCTGATCTTGCGGAACTTAATCAACAAGTGGGTAAATATCTATTGCGTGGATTCGGCTATGACCCATCAATACTGGAGAGGGGGCCTAAGCCGGGCGGTTGGAGTACATTTGCTGCATTCTTCGGTATAGGCACCTCCCCTAATTTCACAAAAGTGGTTGAAAATATAACGGCACCGACATTAATTTTGCACGGAGTGGGAGATGTGGCTTCCCTGAGAGGCAGTCGTATGTACGAGAAATTCATACCAAACACTCAGTTTGTGCTAATAAGTTGTCCGGATACAAGTGCTGTATACAGTCATTTCATATTTGACGATTGTCCCGCTAAATTTGCTGATGCTGTCCGAGAATTCCTCATTGATTAGCAGATATGTTGAGGGCGCGAGCAAACTTTTATGGATTGATAAAGCATTACTTGGGCCAAAAGGTGTTAAAAAACCATTTCAGATCAAATACTGTTGGAGAACCGGAATATAACGTTTATATTTTTTGCATGGTTGTAAACCCTTTTTCATCACCAATGAGATTTTAATGTCCCACACCTTTTGCAACCTCGTCAATCGTCTCCGTCAGCGCATCAACAGTTTCGAGGACTTGCGACTCGTTGATTGTGAACGGAGGACTGATGGCGATGTGATCGCCAGCTACGCCGTCAATGAGTCCGGGTGCGCCGGGCATTATCAGAACCCCTTTATCAAAAGTCAGATCTACAACGGCTGAGGTCACGCCTTTTGAAACATCAAATGGCGTTCCTTTCTCTTTGTCGGCAACAAATTCGATGCCAATCAGCAACCCTTTCCCACGAATATTCCCAACAATTGGTGATTCTTGAAGAGGCTTCAGTTTTTCAAGCATCAGGTCCCCCATCCGTGCACACTGTGTGACAAGATCGTGCTTCTCAATATAGTTCTGCACAGCAAGCGCGGTGGCACATGAAAGGGGATTCCCGCCGTAAGTATGTCCATGGGTAAAGCTGCCTGATTTTTTATAGATGGCATCGTAGACTTTTTCATGGGCGATCGTTGCAGCAATAGGGGTATAACCGCTGCTCAATCCTTTCCCTGTAGTCATGATATCAGGAACGACATCCCAATGCTCAATCGCAAAATTGACGCCGGTGCGCCCGAATCCGGTTACCACCTCGTCTGTGATCATCAGGATGTCGTGCCGATCACAAATCTCCCGAATGGTGGGGTAGTAGTCCGGTGGGGGTGCTACTCCCGCTGCTGACGTGCCGAGGATCGGTTCAGCGATAAATGCGGAGATATACTCACTGCCTTCTTGATGAATCACACGCTCAAGTTCGTTCGCACAAGTGAGATGGCAGTCAGGATATTCTTGTCCGTAAGGACATCGATAGCAGTAAGGGGCTGGAATGTGCGGAAAATCGAGCAGATAGGGAACATAGTCGTCCCGCCAAGAGGTGCGTCCGGACATTGACAGCGCGCCGATTGTATTGCCGTGCCAGCTTTGCCATCGCGAAATTACCTTATACTTTTTAGGGTTACCAGTTTCGAGATGATATTTTCGCGCCATCTTCATGGCGGACTCTGTAGCCTCAGAACCGCCGGAGACGAAGAACACTTTCGAGAGTCCCTCCGGTGCCATGTCGTCGATTTTTTGCGCGAGATCGATCTGGGCTTGTGTGAGGAAGCGGCTGTATGTGAAACAGACTTGGCTCGCTTGTTTGCCCATGACATCGGCAATCTCTTTGACACCGTGACCAATGCTTACCACATGCACCCCGGCGCACGCGTCGAGGTAGCGTTTGCCCTCTGTATCGAATAGATAGACGCCTTCACCATGAGAAATCTGTTGCCATTGCTGCTTAAGCGTTCTATGAAAAATATGATCATCGTTCTGGACTTCAGTCATTCATTGATCTCCTTATTCCGTAGGGAACAACGATCGTTGTTCCCCACTTGGTGAATCTTCCATTTACATCTGCTCACCTCAAATGAGAGCATTGACACTCAATTCTTCTGGCGTTTCGGTGGGGTTGCGGAGACACCTTCCATGCCGCCGCTGACCCTAAGCACCTCGCCCGTAATCCAAGACGCTTGAGGGCTGCATAGAAAGGCGATCCCCCGCGCAATGTCTGTTGGCTCGCCCCATCGTCCCAACGGGATGGCACTACGGATGCGCTCGATCATCTCGTCTTCAGTGATGTTAAGCGTCTCGCAGCGTTGCGCCATATTCCTCCTGTTAAACTCGGTGTAAACCGGACCCGGACTCACGGCATTTACTCGCACGCCATACGCCGCCAACTCCAGTGCCAATGTCTTGGTCAAGCTAATTATGCCTGCCTTTGCTACGTTATACGCTGCAACCAGTGCCGCTGGATTTTGGCCATTGATCGAGGCGACATTAACGATGCAGCCGTATTCCTGACGCTCCATAACCCCACCCGCAGCGCGGCAGCAGTAGAATGCCCCTGTCAAGGTGGCGTTTAACACACGATTCCACTCCTCATCACTTAACTCCACGATGGGGGTGACCTTCTGACCAACGCCTGCGTTGTTGACCAAGATGTCCAATCGTCCGTGCTCACTGGCTAGCTTTTCAAAAAGCGCTGTTACCTCGGTGCTGTCAGTGATGTCTAAGTGAGCTGCGTGTACCTCCAAGCCATCAGCTCGTAGCCGATTGGCTTCCGTCTCAGCTTTCTCCAGTTGTAGGTCGGCGATGATTGTCGTTGCGCCGTCGCGGGCAAGTTGTTCGACGATTCCGAGACCTAGCCCTTGAGCCGCCCCAGTTACCACTGCGATTGAGCCATCAAGATTTTGTAATGCCGTTCCATCATTGTTCATAAGCATACCTCATTTCTTCTGAAATTTGGAATCCCCTAACCCCTCTGTAATTTTTTATTGTCATATTTTGGGCATTTTGCTACAATCGATCGTGTTTTGAAAGAATACTATAAATAGCAATCAAAGGAGGGCATCCAATGGCTACTTATATTGCGTTGGGTCGCTATACACAACAAGGTATACAGAATATTAGAGAAGGACCCTCGCGTACTGACGCTGCCAGAAAAAACGTTCAAGCACTGGGCGCGGAATTTAAGGCATTCTATATAGTCATGGGGCAGTACGACTTTATCACTATCATTGAGGCTCCGGACGATGAAACCGCAGCCAAGTTCGCGCTTACTACCGCTTCAGAGGGTAACGTCCGCATTGAAACCCTTCGCGCCTTTACGGAGGATGAATACGGGGAGATTGTTGCTTCTCTGCCCTAAGCCGTTCTTGGCACACAACCCATATGATATAAAAAACGAAACCATAAAAACAATTGTAACAAACTTCTATACTAGCCGGTCAGTGTTCCAATGTCCTTGACAGCATGAGCTAAGTAGGTTGGGTTTGCGCGTTGTAATTCCAAAAGCGATCCATATCCATAAGTTACCGCAATTGAGTCGACCGCATTACCTTGAGCACCAATGACATCATGTTCCCGATCTCCTACCATCACGGTGCTGTTTTCTTTCGGTTTTCCTAGCGTTGATAATGCGTGTGCAATAATCTCGGTCTTTGAAGTCCTTGTTCCGTCAAGGTGGCTTCCAACAACGGCAGTGAAATATTGATTGAGGTTAAAGCTATTTAAAATCTGATTAGCAAAAACAGTCGGTTTTGATGTCGCAACAATTAGCTCCTTTCCCTTGCTTTTCAGATCTGCCAATAACGCAGGTATTCCGGGGTAAACTACATTTTCATGTATGCCAACTGTAGAAAAATATTCGCGGTAAAAATCAACAGCGTCTTGCGCTTGACTCGGTTCAAACCCGTAATTTTTCTGAAATGACTCAGACAGTGGGGGACCAATAAAGGATTCGAGATTATCAAGATTGTCTTCCCGAATGTTAAATTTCGATAAGGCATATTGAACGGACTTAGTGATACCAGTTTTTGAATCGGTAAGGGTTCCGTCTAGGTCAAATAAAACCACGTCGTATCCGGTCATCTTTATTGAATCCTTTTTTCAAAACCTTCATTTAAGACATTTTCCAACGTCTTATTTTTCGTCTGACCGGTATAGTTCTTTCAGACGGCGTATATACTCCCGATCCCTTTTCTCGACTGCTTCATCAAACTTATTTGGATCAACAAACCACGGCTTCCCTTCCGCCATACGCTCGCTGATCTTCTCAGCGGCTTCGTCCAGCGGTTCGGATCCCTTTCGTCGCCTCGTTCGTATATCTGCGGGCCATTTCCAAATACCTGCTAAATCATAGTGGAGAAACGGACCTTCATGGGGCATACGGAAACCGAAGGTGGACTGAATTCCGAGTTCAATCTCTTCAGCGGTTGCCACCCCCTCTGCCCACAATCGAGTTGCCTCGCGTCCCATTGCGCCCTGTATCCGGTTCAGCAGATACCCCGGTAACTCTTTAAGCACCCGGATTGGGACTTTCTTGACCTTTTTCATCAAGTCATAGATGATATTATACGTTTCGTCACTTGTACCTGGACCCTTAGCCACCTCAACACCGGGTACGATGTGTGGTGGTGCAAAGTAGTGCGTCAACCCAATTTTGTCCTGCCGCTTGACACCCGCGCCAATATCACTTATCACAAAGCCGGAGGTGTTGCTGACTATGATGGTGTGCGGTGGACACAGTTGATCCAGTGTATTAAAGAGAACCTGCTTGTCTTTGAGCCGTTCGACAATGACTTCGGTGATGAAATCGCTTTGCGCTGCCACTTCCCCCAAATCGGTGGTAGTTGCGATCCGGCTGATTGTATCATCGGCTCGCGCTTGGGTTATCAAATCCTCCTCGACGAAGAGATCCATAGAAGACTTGATGTTTCTCATGGACTGCTGTACAAGTGCATCACTGAGGTCCCTGATAATGGTGGGGTATCCGCCTAGCGCAAAGTTTATGGCGATGCCGAAGCCCATGGTGCCACCCCCAACAACTCCCACCTTTTTAATGTCCGCTAACTCCATATTCACCTCCCGTATTTGCCGACGCTTATCATAGTCGCCGCTTTGGTTCGATCAATCGGATGCCGAGGTTTTAGCCGAGAGTACGCTTCCGGCTAAAACCTTGACCGGCAGATAGCAGTCATCGTTAGAGGGGGGCTACAATTTTCCGAAGCCCTTCGCCAAGCTGAATGAGGTTGCTTTGGTATATAAACCGGTCCCAACCTATGCAGAAGTGGCGGACACCCAGATCAATATACCGTTTTGATTCTTCAGGCGTGCTGATTTCAATTCGTGGGGCAACATTGTATTCTATTGACTTCTTGATGACAAATTCTTCAAACGGTTGTATCTCCGGCGTGTTCATTAGGTTCGGTTCACCTCTGGAGAAACCAAAATCTGCGGGACCCCATTGGGTCATATCAACCCCTTTTTCTTTTGCAACAGTTAGAACCTCGTCGATATTATCAACCGCTATGTTTTTCTCGATCATAATCAAAAACACAACCGAATTCAGGTCTTCGATGTAGCCGTCTGCACTATAACCCGATAATGCCGAACGACGTATCTTGACCCCCATGTGTCCACCGACATCGGGGAGATCCGGTCTTATCGCTTGATGGCATCGCTCGATGTCCTCTACGGTGCGAACATCCGTGAAAAGGGCTGCCTTAAAGCCCGCGCCGAGCGCAGCTTGCGCCCAAAAGCTTTCACTTTTCTGGTCTAATTTTGTCATCAGCGGTAAGTTGCCACACTGACCCGAACGCGCCATGTGGTAGAGTAGCTGCATATCAAAAGTGCTATACTCGGCACAGAACTCGCCGTAGTCAAACAGACCGGTATCTCCAATGATTTCTGGAAGATCTGGGTCGCTAGAGAGGTAGTGTGTACCGATGGTTGGTTTCCCTTGATTGAGTTTCTCTCGAAACGTATTATCCATTACCATGTAGCCAATTCCTCCTCTTGTGATGTTGTCCTATCTTGGACGGAATCCCCAATCATTGAAAGGTGGGGTTGAAAGTCTGCCCGTAGCAACTGTTAGAAAACTGATGTCCGCCTATCTGGGTTGATGATGTAAGCCGTATAAGGCGTCGGGTTTGTAAACCCAAGTTTTTGGGCTAACGCCGCAGAAATTTCAGTTTCCTGTGCGTCCGCCCGATTCCCCGCATCCCAACACGGTTCGATATCATGTTCGATGCAGTAGAGAACCATTTGTGCCGCAACTGCTTGCGCTAACCGACGCCGTTGATGTTCGGGTCGCGTGGCAATGCCCAAATCGAATTTCCCGCCGCCAATTGCGTAAGATGTGCACCCCGAAACGATTTGCCCGTTGAACTCGACGGCAAAGGCGACAGCCCGGTTGAGGAAATCTTCGGGCGTCGGGTAATTGCGGCGATCGACCAGCCAATCAACGACCCGTGTTAAGCCTTCGACCTCCGTTGAGGTCGTCACCTGCTTAAGTGTGTATCCTTTGGGAAGTCGTTGTGTCAACGCCGTCAGTGTCTTGAGATTCCAATCGCCGGTGCTAAAGGCAATCCTTTTCCAAGGGACCAACTGATTTCCCCAAATCCGCCGGAACGCATCTGCCCAAGCAGTGTCTGCACCGATTAGCGTGGCTTTGGGGGATATTTCCTTCAGCATAGCTTCAGATGCGCTGCTAGTTGCATCGCCAGCGAAGATGTGGGGCCACCCAAGGGTAAGTTGCCCAACCGTTGGATGGTCCACATCGTCAACGAAAGCCGCGCCCATCTCTCCACTGAGGACCGCCGCGACATATCCACGCAAATAGGGATAATCGTGAAAGAGCACTCTGGCAATATGCCGTTGATCTGGTGAAAGTTCAATCATCGTATCCGTCACGCAATGCAACTCCTTCCGTTTACAGTCAAAACCTTGCGAAGGTGTACCCTTCGCAAGGATAAGGCACTATACGGACTGATGATGATTAGAGGAACATTGTGATGCCCATATCAATATATCTATCTCGATCGTTTGGCGCAATACCCCGGAGACAGACAGCGATGCCGGCGCCTTGAAGCTGCTCTGCTACATGACGTGCGCAATCATCAAGGGTTTTGAGCGAGTGGTGTGGGTAGCTCTCTAAGCTGAAACTCAGATCTGCGGGTCCGAAAGAAAGGCAGTCAACACCCGGTTTAGCCAGTTTTCTCGCATTGGTGACTGCGTCAACCGATTCTATCTGCATCCAGAGAACACCATTTTCGCTCCACCATTGTGCATATTCGAGGCGCCCACTGTGTTCCGGTGCAGTCTTCCGAGAGCCACCGCCCCAACTGCGTTTGCCGATCTGTGGATAGTAAAAATTATCAATAGCTTCATCAACCGTTGATTCAAGTTCTACTTGCGGTACTTCAATGCCCGTCGGTCCCAGATCTAGGTAATTGCCGATAAGATAGGCATTACGGGTATGCTTAATCCGGAATTGAACCGGCATATCGTATTCGTCGGCGACGTTGCAAAAGGTTACCAGCCGTTCTTCGTTAAATGCGGAGTGCTGACTGTCAGTATTGATGAAATCGAAATCTGCCTCATCGAGGATAGCTCTGAGGTCATCCGGATCTGATGCAACTGGAGCCCCCTGCCCGATAAGTACCTCCCCATCGTGTATACGTTGTTTCAAACTTTTTTCTGCCATCTGATACTTCCTTTCTAACTTGATTTTGTTAGATGAGAATTTTCAATCTAATCTTCACACTGTTGTGATGCTCATAACAAATGAACAGCATCAAGGCTTTCGCTGCCGATTTTAGAAAGCTTTCACGAGTCATTGTACCCGTTTTTCACTTTCCGATCAACAAAAATCAGAGGTGTCCGTATAATCGGGGTTGAAACCCCCTCCCACAGTGTCCAAATAATTATGAAATTCACTATAATTCTCCTGTAGGTCGAAGACTCTCGGAACGGAGAGGGATCTCCGAATCCCGACACTTCACTTATCGGGTCCGAAAACTAAATGTCCCTAATGCAACCGATTCGATCCATTGACACCCAATTCGGAGTTGTGATATACTGGTCCAAATGGTCATGCAAAGCGGATATAACCTGTAAGGAATCAGGAGGGGAGCATGTCAACAGAAGAAAAGCTACACCAGTTGAAAATGAACGGCTATTGTATCGTTGAGGGAATCATCCCGGATGATAAAATTGGTGAGGTGCGAGAGAGTGTGGTGGCAGCGCAAGCAGCACACCACAAAAAAGCAGAAGCAGAACTCGCAAAAACGAGGTCGCGGGGGCACCGTGTGGGCGTTCAGGGCGTTGCAAATTTGAGAGGAATCATCAACGAAACCCAGACCTTCGCCCCGTACTTGGCAGATGAGAGGATTATGGTGCTCACTGAGGTGCTGTTCGGACCGTATGTGCGAATTTCCTGTACCGATTGTGTGATCAACTATCCGGGAAATGAGCGAGGCTATTGGCATTCGGATTGGCCCTACAATCAGACCAATGCAACGCACATCCCCGCTCCGTATCCGGACACAATCATGCACCTCTCAACCATTTGGATGCTTACTCCATTTGGACCCGAAACGGGTGGCACCTATATCATCCCCGGAAGCCATAGAACCGACGACAATCCTTCCGCAGCAGGGATAGCGGGAATCGATCCCGATGCTCCATATCCAACTGAAACACAGGTTTCGGGTCCCGCAGGTAGCGTACTACTCTACGACAGCCGACTCTGGCATGCGGTGCCGCCGAATCGTAGCGACAAACCGCGTGTTGCAGTCATTGTCCGCTATGCGCCATGGTGGCTGAATCTGAATCCCGCACAGGCTGGAAATCCTGAACACACCCGAATGGTGATCGAGACGGACGGGAAAAATTACGATTCTCCCCTCATACGATCAGATGTCTACGAGTCGCTGCCTGATGATGTGAAACCGTTGTACCGGCATTGGGTGGAAACATAGGCTATCCAAGTTTGACATCATTAAATAATCCGAGTTGTCACCTGAACTGGAAAAGGGGTTCCAACACAAGCTGACCTCTATCACCCCCAAAGCATAAGAGATTGATTTGAGAACAGAGGAGGCATAGCAGATGCGACGAAGATACAATCTAGTACATTTCATTTTAGCTAGCGTTGTAGTCTTGGGGCTAACGCTGCTGATGGTAGACGTTGACGCACAGGCACAGATTGCTTTCGTGTCTGAGAGGGATGGGAACCCTGAAATCTACGTGATGAACGCTGATGGGAAGAATCAGCGAAGACTCACTAATACTCTCGCTGTTGAATGGGATCCCTCATGGGCTCCGGGTGGTAAGCGCATTGTCTTTAGTTCCAAACGGGATCGGAACAGTGAAATCTACGTGATGGACGCTGATGGGAAGAATCAGCGAAGGCTCACCATTAATCGCCGTAACGATTGGCATCCCTCATGGTCGCCGGACGGTGAACGGATTGCCTTTGCGTCTGATAGAGAGGGGAACTTCGAAATCTACATGGTAGACACCAATGGGAAGAATCCGCAAAGACTCACCAATCATCGCCGTAGCGACTGGCATCCCTCATGGTCTCCTGACGGTGAACGGATTGCCTTTGCGTCTGATAGAGAGGGGAACTTTGAAATCTACGTGATGGACGTCGATGGGGGTAATCAACAAAGACTCACCGATAATCCCCGTGACGACTGGCACCCGTCATGGTCTCCTGACGGTGAACGGATTACCTTTGCGTCTGATAGAGAGGGGAACTTTGAAATCTACGTGATGAACGCTGATGGGGGTAATCAACAGAGACTCACTAATAATGACCGTAGCGATTGGCACCCGTCATGGTCTCCTGACGGTGAACGGATTGTCTTTGCGTCTGATAGGGATAGGGACTTTGAAATCTACGTGATGGACACCGATGGGGGTAATCAACAAAGACTCACCAATAATCTCCATAATGACACTGATCCGGCGTGGTTTGATCCTGTTTTTGCAGTTGCTCCTGCAGGCAAAAAGTTCACGATGTGGGGATGGTTCAAACAGGTTGACCGATAATTGCCATTATTGAGAAAACAGTGTTTGCTGAGATGTGGGAGTGTACGGGGGTATGTCATAAACGCCAAAGAAGGGGCGAAGGCTTCATGTGATAATAATCCGAGTTGCTACTTTACTTGAGAACTCGCAGTAGGAATTTGTGTCTATATTAGGGCTATAATTGTAAAGGGGTTGCCAACATAAGCTGACCTCTATCAACCCCCAAAGAAAAAAAACGATTTGAAAACGTAGGAGGAAAAACAGATGCACCAGAGATACAATTCCGCACATTTCCTTTTAGCTAGCGTTGTCGTCTTAGGTCTGATGCTGTTGATGATAGACTTTGACGCACAGGCACAGATTGTCTTCTCGTCTAATAGGGATGGGAACCTTGAAATCTACGTGATGGACACCGATGGGAAGAATCAGCGAAGACTCACCAATAATCCTCATGATGAATGGGAACCCGCATGGTCACCTGACGGTGAACGGATTGCCTTTTCTTCTAGTGAGGCTAGGAACATTGTGCGTGGGCACCGGCAAATCTATGTGATGGATGCCGATGGGAAGAATCAGCGTAGACTCTCCAACAATCTCTTTTCTGAATGGGAGCCCTCATGGTCTCCTGACGGTAAACGGGTTGCCTTCACTTCTACTGGGGGTAGGAGCACGGGGGATGGGCACTGGCATATCTACGTGATGGATGCCGATGGTGACAATCCACAAAAAATCTCTAACGAGAAGTCCGTTGATAACTGGGATCCCTCATGGTCCCCCGACGGTAAGCGCATCGCTTTTGTTTCCCGTAGGGATGGGAGAGGACTGGGTATCTACGTGATGGACGCGGATGGGCAGAATGAACAAAGACTCACTGAAGATCTCTCTGATGAATGGGAGCCCTCATGGTCTCCAGATGGTGAACGGATTGCCTTTACTTCTGATAAGGATGGAAATTGGCAAATCTACGTGATGCGCGCCGATGGAAAGAATCAGCGAAGACGCTCTAGAAATCCCTATTATGAACGGAATCCCTCATGGTCCCCTGACAGCAAACGCATTGTCTTTGTTTCCCGTAGGAATGGGAATCGGGACATCTACGTGATGAACGCTGATGGTCTGCGGCAGGTGCGAAGACTCACCAAAAATGGCAGTAATGACATTGAGCCTGCATGGTTTGACCCTGCTTTTGCCGTTGAAGTTGCTCCTTTTGCAGTTGCTCCCGCAGGCAAAAAGTTCACGATGTGGGGATGGTTCAAACAGGTCAACCGATAACTACTATTATTGAGAAAACATCGTTTGCCGCTTCCCTGTTCATTATTCTGTGTACTCATCAAAATTAGTGACCTTCCACTGTCCATCAATCAATTCAGTGAAGATCACAGTGTTACGAACCGTATTTGAAAAACTTGTGCCCTTGATGGTCAATTGGTATCTGAAGAATACGCGGTTTTCGTCCTCAATCTTTTTTCCCACCTGCTTATACTCAATATTTGGCTTTACCTGAGATTGATCGCTACCGCTTCGGACTTCCCGTAGGAATTCGATTTCTGTTTCCAGTTTTTCCTTAGCGAGCCCATCGCTCAAGCGTAACGCCATCCCCTGATTTGCGTACAGGTAGTAGTTATAGACAAAATCCTCTGCAACATCTTCAGGCGTGTTCCTGTCCGAACAAGCAGATATAATCAATAAAAGACTGAAGCCAACCCATGCCCTTTTCATGGTGTTCCCTTTCGCTGAACCGTTCAGTAAAGATAGCAATCCGCAATTTGCTTGACGCGGATTGGACGGGTTGATATAATGCCGATGCCCTTCTCGACCCGATGAGGTGTTGACGTAACACTTGGCAAACAGAAAGGAAAGATCAATGATAATTTGCCGCCGGTTTATTTCACAACAATTGCTCTTACTGTGTATCTTCCTCTATTTGTGTCCACAGAGTGAACCACAGACCAATTCGCCTCAACAGTCTAGTCAAACCTCTGAACATGCGCCGCCAAAGCGGGCACCGAGGACCTTGGAAGCGTTCCAAAACGCAATCGAGTCCGGACAGGTGGGAACTATCAGCGGACACGCACTGTTCAAAGGTGAACCCCCTCCGCCCAAAGAACTGCGTGTCACCTTGAACAAAAAGACGTGTGGGCATACATATCAATCTGAAAGTCTCCTTGTCTCCGAAAAAGGAGAGGTTCAGAATGTGGTCGTGTCACTGTTGAGAATCCCCAAAGGACTACCGATAGAAACTGGCGACAAACCGATCCAAATAGACCAGCAAAAATGTATTTTTATTCCACATGTACTGCTGGTTCCCGCTGGCGTAGAATTTGAAGCATTAAATAGCGATCCTGTGTTGCACAGTTTCCATGCCATTGGCGCACATAACAAAGAACTCAACATTATTCAGACCAAAACGAAGAGGAGACGGCTGCCCCTGACGTTCCCTGAACCTGATACTATCAAAGTAATTTGCGATGTGCATAGCTGGATGAAGGCATGGATTATTGTGACCGAGCACCCCTACTATGCACTCACAGATGCGAACGGTCAGTTTCGATTGGAAAATGTGCCAGAAGGGAGTTATCGTATTAAGGCGTGGCATGAAGAGCTAGGGACACAGCCGGTTCAAGAAGTTGTGGTTACAACCAATCAAGATGCGAAGGTTGATTTTGAGTTCAGCCAACCCCAACAGGCATCTCAATGAAGCACTAAGTCAACTGCTCTCGTCTACAGGCGTTTGCTAAAGCCATCTCTGATCGATTCACTCCACTTTACGCCTCCGGGCAGAAAGAGAACCCTCCATATCATTTTCCACCACCCTTAGCAGGTTCGTGTTTATCCTGTGCAGGGAGATATCGAATGATGATAGCCCGTAACTCAGTATACGTCAAGGAAAATTAAAGTCTTTAGCTTGAGGAGTACATTAAAAAATGAAAATTACCAGACTCGAAACATTCCTGATTGCACCCCGCTGGCTGTTTCTGCGGGTACATACCGACGAAGGAATTGTCGGCTTGGGTGAGCCGTATCTAGAGGGGCGTGCCACAACCTCCGCTGAGGCGATCAGGGAACTGGAAGACTATCTTATCGGTCAAGACCCACGACGAATTATCCATCACTGGGAGGCGATGTATCGACAACCATGTTATCATGGCGGCGCAATTATGATGAGTGCCATCAGTGGAGTCGAGGCAGCGCTTTGGGATATTCTTGGCAAGAGTGTCGGGCTGCCGGTATGGCAATTATTGGGTGGACGCGCCCGAGACCGCATCCGTCTGTATAAAGGGGGCGGCTCCATTGATCAGATGAAAGAAGATGTGGCGCGGGGGTTCAAAGGGTTCAAGGTTGGGTTGCCTGGACCGTATCCCAAAGTTCATGCCACAAAAGAGTTTATTGACCAAGCGGTTGCCAGTATAGGGGAAATCCGCGACGCCGTTGGACCTTCTATTGATATCGCTATTGATCTGCACGGCGCATTTCTCCCCGCCGCCGCAGTGCCAATCATCAAAGCATTGGAGCCGTTGCATCCGGCGTGGATCGAGGATCCGTGTCAGTGCGAAAACTACGATGAGATGGCGCGAATTGCCCAATCTACAAGCATTCCTATCGCGGCGGGTGAGCGCGTGTTCACACGCTGGGCGTTTCGTGAACTTTTGGAGCGCGGTGCAGCGAAGATCTTAAACCCAGATCCCTGCCATGTTGGTGGCATTTTTGAGACACGCCTTATCGCGGGGATGGCAGAGATGCACTATGCCGGTGTCGCCCCCCACTGTCCGCTCGGTCCAATTGCGTTGGCGACCTGCCTGCAACTTGATGCCATGATGCCAAACTTCGTGGCCCAAGAGCATGTGACGCTTGGCGAGGGTTATCTCAAAGAACCGTTTGTTCCGGTCAATGGGTACTTGCCGATTCCTGACAAACCGGGGCTTGGCATTGAACTCGACGATGAAGCGATGGCGGACAAAATCGGTGCTATCTTCCGTCCACAATCCCCTCTACACCCCGACGATGGAACGGTGGTTGATTGGTAGATAGAACCCGATGCCTATCAGGATTTATATTGCCACATAGTACGAGGGAGAATCGCTATGATAGACCGTTCAAGAGTTCAAGAAGCACTTACCGGACCTGTTGCATCCGTTCATACCCCCTTTCTACGCGATGGAGAAATTGACGAAAACGGGCTGCGGAACATGATTGATCATGTGATTGACGCCGGAAGCGGAAGCATCATCTTGACCTACGGGGATAGCCTATATTCGGTGTTGACCGATGAGGAGGTGGCTCATCTCACCAAAGTGACCGCAGAGCATGTGGCAGGACGTGCCATGGTTATCGCAGCAGATAGACAGTGGTGGATTGGCAAAGAGGTAGAATTTGCCAAATACGCCGCGAGCGTCAACGCGGATCTATTGATGGTTCTGCCCCCCAACTGGGCGAGATCCTGCACGGTGGAAACCTTTGTCGAACACTACACCGCTGTGGCAGAGCATATCCCGGTGATGGTTGTCACCAATGTGTTCGCGGGTGCACCAGATCTCGGACTAAAAACGTTAGAGGTGTTGCGAGATACGGTAGAGGGAGTTGTCGCCATCAAGGATGACATCGTTGGGGCGTTTGCTAGACGGATGGGGTTGCTGTTACACGGTCATTGGGGAGTGATTTCCGGTGGTCAGAAGCAGAACCATCTGGACATGCTGCCTTATGGCTGCGATGGCTATTTCTCCACCTTCATTCACTTCAGCCCCGATATCACTCAGGAATACTGGCGGGCAATCCAGAGGCAAGATTGGCAGCGTGTGAAAGAGATTATACAGAATTACGATTTTCCTTATTTCGATTTTGTCGGCGGATTGACAGGGGGCGGAGACGCCGGCATCCATGGAACGCTTGAGCTATTCGGGATTGCCGGGCGTTGGCGAAGGAAACCCTATCACACGTTGGACGATGCGGAGATGGAACAGTTAAAAGGATTTTTCCAAGCCAAAGGCTTGCTTTAATTCCGATCCCTCCTCCTTTTCCACTCCTCATACTCAGCGAGCGTCTTTTCGTCCGGTGGATAGACACCGACGATACTCGCCCCTGCCTGTATCTTTTCCGTGATGAATACCTCTTTCTCCTCCATTTCAGCAGCGGTCTGCGCCACCTGTTCCGCTAAGTGTGCCGGCACCACGACGACACCCTCTTCATCGCCCACAATGATGTCGCCCGGATACACCGCCACGTCGCCGCAGGCAATCGGGACCTGAATCTCACTCGGATGGTGTATGGTCTTGTTGGTGTGTGCGTTCATCGCTGCAGCGTAAGCCGCCATACCAAGTTCGGCGATGACCGGACTATCACGGTAAGCACCATCTGTTACGATCCCCGCTGCGCCGCGGCAATGAAGGCGTGTAGCAAGGATTGACCCCATCGTTCCTGCGTGGGTATCGCCTCGTGCATCAATAACAAAAACTTCTCCCTCATTAATCTGCTCAATCCCGACGCGTTGGACATCCTTCAGGTTGTCAACTGTGCCCGGATCCAGATCTTCGCGCATCGGTATGTACCGAAGGGTGAATGCGGGACCTGCCATCTTCATATTGGGTCGTAGTGGCGCGACGCCGTACATAAAGGTACAGGTAATGCCGTGTTGTCGCAGTACCGAAGTCAACGTCGCGGTACTAGGAATTAAGAGAAGATCAAGCGTCTCACGTGATATTTTTGTTGTCATTCATTTTCTCCCTTACAGAATCAATTTTATGAAAGTTGCAGACCGTCATATAAATCTATGTCGTCAATATTATAAACCATAATAGCTGGAATTCAACATCTAAATTCAGGTGCGGATTTCCGGCACATCAGGGATTGGTTAGAAGTAATTTTTAGGGAATATGAGTTGATTGATGTCACGGAAATTAGCGAGATTTAGAACCGCTGACACATCCTTATGTTCTGATACACATTTCTCGGTTTTGAGTTGACGTGCGAAATTGGCTATTGTATAATCTGCCTGTGCCCCACTACATACCAAGCCTTCAAAGCGTCATCAAGGTTGTAGAATGAGAGTCGTCGCTGGAAAATTCAAAGGCAGACGCTTAAAGACGATCAAAGGGACAGAGGTGCGTCCCACTGCCGACCGCGTCAAAGAGTCGTTATTTCGTATCTTTGGTGAGCAGGTTGTTGATGCCGATTTTCTTGACCTCTGTGCAGGGACTGGAAGCATCGGTCTCGAAGCGTTGAGCCAAGGCGCGAAATCCACCACCTTTATTGATAGCAACTATCACTGTATCCGCATTATTGAATCTAATCTTGAAATGTGTGGGTTTGACCGCAAGCATCCGCAGGTCAAGTTCGTTCACCTTGATGCACGGAAAGCACTTACTCGGCTTGGCAAACGTAAAGCGAAGTTTGACCTGATTTACTTTGATCCGCCATACGCCTCTAAAATTCACGAATCATGCTTGAGACAGATTGCAGATGCAAATCTACTCTCTCCAACTGGGTTACTCGTTGTTGAACATCGGAAAGTGCAAGAGGCTGATTGGACCGAGTCTTTGACACTGGATGGGCTGGTTTTAAGTCGCCAAGAACGGTATGGTGATACAATGCTTTCGTTTTACAGATGGCATGCGTAAAGGATTAGAATAATGCCAAATCGTGCGCTAGATTGGCTGAGACAAGCTGACAGAGATTTCGGGCAGGCGACAGATTCCCGTCATGCTGAACGACATGAGTGGGCGTGCTTCGCTGCACAACAGGCAGCAGAAAAAGCGGTCAAGGCTTTACACCTCCACGCCGGACAGAAGGTGCGAGGTCCGGTCATCGCCCAGCTACTTGAGGAGTTGCCAGAAGCCGTTAATGTGCCAGAGCTATTGGTTGAAAAGGGGCGCGTTTTGGATAACTTCTATATCCCATCCCGTTATCCGAATGGTCATTCAACCTGCGCCCCTTTTGAACATTATGGTCCGTTACAAAGTGAGGTGGCAATTCAACATGCCCGTGAGATTATTGAGTTCGTCCGTGCTCAAATGGCCGGACGCACAAACCGTTGATAGAGCCGTGCGTCGTTGGGCAGAGAACATCAATCAAAACCGAAAAGATGTGCTGCACATTGGCTACTTTGGTTCGTACGCACGAGGGGATTGGGGAGCAGGAAGTGACCTCGATCTCATCGTCATCGTCAAACACTCCAACCTCCCTTTTGAAAGACGAAGTGTCAGTTGGAATGTCACGGCACTACCGGTCCCTGTCGATCTATTAATCTATACTCAGGCAGAATGGAATGAACTTCGTCAGCGAAGATTTTATTCGACAGTGATGCGAGAAGCGATTTGGGTTTTAGATGTAGATCCAAAATAGCTGCGACTCAATTGTGTTAAGAGGAAGAATTTTGCAAGACAGTAACACCACCGATAACCTCCCACTTGATCAGATTTTATGCGGCGATAATCTAGAGTTGATTCGACAACTGCCGGATTGCTCTGTTCAACTCGTCATCACCTCTCCGCCCTATTTCCAACAGCGCGACTACGGTGGAGGTATAGGCAATGAGGCGCGTTTGGAAGACTATCTTGAGAGTTTGCTATCCCTGTTCCGCGAGTGCGTACGCGTTGTGAAAGATGACGGAAGCCTTGTGTTTAATTTGGGGGATAAGTACGAAGACAGCAGCTTACTCCTTGTGCCGTACCGTTTTGCGATTGGGGCGACGGAAACAGGGTTGGTGAAACTGGTTAACGACGTGACATGGGTGAAGAAAAATCCAACACCACGTCAGTTTACACGGCGATTGGTCAGCAGCACCGAGCCGTTCTTTCATTTCGTCAAGACAGGGGATTACTTTTACAATCCCGATGCGTTCATGGTAAACGAGGACATTCCCCAAAAATTGCGGTCCCAAGGTATGAATGTGGGGCAGAAGTATTTTGAGTTGATTGATCAATCCGATTTGTCTGAAGCTGAAAAGCATAACGCCCGGCTTGCTTTGGAAAAAGCAATCCAAGAAGTTCGGCGTGGTGAAATTACAGGATTACGGATGAAAATTCGTGGCATCCACGCGGAAGCATTTGGCGGACAGGATGGCGGACGTAAGATTCAGATCGAAAAAAATGGTTTCACGCTTATTCGATTACGCGGCAATAAACTCAAACGAGATGTACTCGAGCACTCTGTTGAGTCAATTAAAGGAATCAAGCATCCGGCAATTTATCCCGTAAAAATTGTTGAGGAGTTTTTACACCTTCTCACGCGCCCTAGCGATGTCGTGTTGGATCCATTCATCGGTTCTGGTTCCACAGCTGTCGCCTGCAAGCAACTTGGACGGTATTTCATCGGCTATGATATTAACCCGGAGTATTGCGAATATGCACAAAATCGGGTTGGGACGATAACCAATGAGGATACATCATCCCTTTTTGGGAGTAGCCTATAGATACTCTTTCTGTCCACATCGCTGAGAAAGGTAGGTTGAACTACGATCGGCATTGTTCCTACTCTTGAAGAGATTCAGACACAGTTGACAGCTTTCGATCTCTTTCGGTTGTTGGCTGATGAGCCCTACAGTTTTTTCCTTGATAGCGGCATGGATGCCCCAAGGCTTGGACGCTATTCGTTCGTCGGTTCACAGCCTTTCCTGATTTTCCGCAGCAAAGGGACAAATCTCCAGCTTGATTGGGGAGACCGGATTGAACAACGGTCGGGCAATCCGTTTGACGCGCTCCGGGAGATTTTGAATCGGTTTCAGTTACTGCCACTGCCTGATGACCTACCGTTTATCGGTGGGGTAGGATATCTGGGATATCCACTCCGCTGCTTCATCGAAGAACTACCCACAACCACACACGACGACCTCAAACTCCCCGATTGCTACTTTGCGTTCTACGATGCCATTGTTGCATTTGATCATCTGTCCAATCAGGTCTATTTATGCCAGTCCAATACCGGCGAAAATTATGCCAATCGACACCAACGGCAGGTCGAAAGGCTCCGCTCGATTCTCCAATCTGAAACTCACTGCTCGCAACATCGCTGCGAAGTGTTCAGGTGCGATTTTTCACATTTCACGAAATATCCGATTCGATCCAACTTTTCCAAAACAGACTATCTTTCCACAGTGCAGCGTGCGAAGGCGTACATCGCATCGGGCGACATTTACCAAGTTAATCTGTCACAACGCTTATCAACCTCAACCGATTTGCCTCCCGCGGAACTATACGCCCGCTTGCGTCAATTAAGCCCCGTCCCTTATGGCGCATACCTCCACTGTGGTGATTTTCACGTTCTTAGTGCTTCTCCTGAACGATTTCTCCATTTTTCGCCAAATAGCCGAACCGTCGAAACCCGTCCAATCAAAGGAACCCGCCCGCGCGGCTTGACGCCGGAGTTAGATCGCAAATTGGCGGTCGAGTTGCTGCATAGCGAAAAAGATCTCGCCGAACTGTTGATGATTGTTGATCTTGAGCGAAATGATCTCGGGCGCGTCTGCGAAATCGCCTCCATCCATGTGCCAGAACGCATTGCGCTTGAAAGCTATTCCAACATCCACCATCTCGTTGCGACTGTCAAGGGAACGCTCCGGAGGGACGCCGACCGAATTGATCTCCTGAAATCGTGCTTTCCCGGCGGCTCGGTCACCGGGGCACCAAAGATTCGGGCGATGGAACTAATTGATGAACTTGAGTCGACGAATCGTGGCGTATATACTGGGGCAATCGGCTACTTCGGGTTTGACGGGACGATGGATCTCAATATCGCCATTCGGACTTGTATCCTCAAGGAGGGGCGTGCCCACTTTCACGTTGGCGGTGGCATTGTTGCGGATTCCGAGCCCGAGGCAGAATATCAGGAGACACTAGATAAAGCGAGCAGCTGGCTGGCTGTTTTGGAAGGCGGCATGAAACATAATGAGTAAAACGTTGGATCTGTTGGATTGCGTTTAACTGCTAAACCTGCGATCATGAGCTACCTGCTCACAAGGAGAACACCATGAGCCAAACAAGAAAAGTTGTTGTGATGGATAGCAACGGAAAAATCTGGACGGAGGAACAGCCCATCCCTGAACCTGAGTCGGGGCAATTACTGGTAGAAGTCAAAGCCTCAATGGTAAGTCCGGGTTCCGGGCTAGGTGGGGTTAAGAATAGACGCGCAAACCCAGAACCGAATCCAACCAACCGTCCCTTTGGTTATACCAATGCTGGTGTTGTCATCGGCAAAAAAGGGGATTGCGATGAGTTCTCGATTGGTGACCGTGTGTCGGGGATGGGGGGTGGATACGCACTACACGCAACGCACGCCTGTATTCCGCACAATCTTTGTGCAAGGATCCCTGAGAATGTGAGCGATGCCGAAGCGGCGTCCAATCACCTTGCGGCTACAGCCTTACACGCCGTGCAGCGCGGGCGAATCACAATTGGCGAAAATGTTGTCGTGGCGGGGCTTGGTTTGGTAGGACAGCTTTCCTGTCAAATTGCACAGATTGCCGGAGCGTATGTCATGGGGCTAGATCACTTCCCCCGGCGTGTGCAGATTGCACAGGAGGCTGGTGTAGATCTGCCAATCCAATTGGGTGATACTGATCCGGTGCCAATTGCAGAAGAATTCACAAACGGATACGGGATGGACTGCGGAATAATCGCATTCGGTGGTGATGGTACGGAAGCGTTTCGCCAGATTCGCAGCACGCTCAAGACAGCACCGGACACACATAAAATGGGACGCATCGTTATTGTTGGTGGTGCAACCATTACGCACCCCTTTGCTGCCGGAGCTGGGAACGTGGATGTAATCAGCGCAGCCCGGACGGGCCCCGGCTATCATGACGAAGCCTATGAACATGGCGCAGACTATCCACCGGTTTTCGTCCATTGGCATACGCAACGAAATCTGGAATTGGTGCTACAGTTCATGTCGGAAGGCAAGCTAAAGGTGAAGCCGCTAATCACCGATATTGCCCCAATCGATCAGGCCGCCGACGCATGCGAGAAACTCATCCAAACCCCGAACGAAGCGTTGGGGGTTGTCTTCACTATGCCGTAATCTGCAGACGAAAAATGGATTGACAGTCATTTGGGCAATCCCAAGCCTTTATGCTTGGGTCCAAAGGGTTGATTTTTGTTGTGTTTTTGTGTAAAAAAAATGGTATAATTGTCTTGTCTTTCAGTGGGAGAATGTCGCACCGTCGCTTGGCGGTGTCTCCCACATCCTACGACATAGGAATCAAAAGACAGAAAAACAATCCCATGTTAAAAACTCATAAAATCGCTTTAGATCCAAATAATTCGGTTTTTCCCGTCGAGTAAAACCTGTTCAGCGTGTGGTGTAGTGGACAGCGACCTATCCTTGTCCGATAGGACGTATCATCGCAGTGCTTGTGGTCACACACAAGACAGGGACCTAAACGCTGCTATAAATCTCAAAAACCTCGCCGTGGGACACACGGAGAGTATAAACGCTTGTGGAGATTCTGTAAGACCTCGGCAGTTGGGGCACGAATCATTGAATCAAGAAGATAGCACAGAGCAACTGCTACTGTTCAGTCTATCATAAGAATCCCAACCCTTCAGGTTTGGGGGCAGTCAAAACCGAAACGTGGTACACTATACTGACCACACTATATTATTATTGTCGAAAGAGGGGTGACCCGCGATTTTCCGAAAAATTAAGATCATCCTCGACATGATCAAGTTTGAGCACACAATCTTCATGCTGCCTTTTGCAATTATGAGTGCATTCATCGCATCGGACGGATTGCCAGCGTTAGATAAGTTTGTCTGGATACTCGTTGCCATGATCGGGGCGCGGAGTTGTGCCATGGCGTTTAATCGTCTCGCTGATGCTGAAATTGACAAAGCGAACCCACGCACGTCAATGCGAGCCATTCCCGCCGGATTGATTGCGAAGGGAGCGGTATGGGGGTTTACACTTGTTTCCGCTGCACTGCTCATATTTGCTGCATATAACCTCAATCCGCTTGCCTTTGCACTTTCACCTGTCGCGCTTGTGGTAATTATGGGATATTCCTATACCAAACGCTTTACCTCCTTCTCTCACCTTTGGCTCGGAACCTCCCTCTCAATCGCGCCGATCGGCGCGTGGATTGCCATCAAAGGTCAATTCGATTGGACACCCGTGCTGCTTGGATTGGCGGTGCTGCTTTGGACAGCGGGATTTGACATCATCTACGCCTGTCAAGATTTCGATTTTGATCGCAAGCATCGGTTGTACTCAATTCCTGCGAAATTTGGAATCAGACCGGCATTATGGATTTCATCGGTGCTGCATGTAGTGATGGTTGCGATTCTGATCGGTGTTACGTTGTTGACAGATCTTGGTGGTGTCTATCTGGTCGGTGTTGGAATTGTTATCGTTATTTTGATTTATGAGCACACCATTGTTAAGCCGAATGATCTCTCACGGGTCAATCTCGCTTTCTTCACGCTAAATGGTATGGTGAGTTTGGTGCTCATGGCATTATCTGTTGTGGATATGGTATGGTAGCGTTACATAGACGATCGCTTTAGCTGCCAATCAAGTAGAGGTGTGATCTATCATTTCAATCTGAGAAATCTTCATAGAAAGAGGAAAAATTATGGACATCAGTTTTAGTACAGGTGCAGGTGGAGGTGCATGGAGCCTCGAAGAGTGTGCCAAATGGGCGAAAGCAAACGATTTTGATGCGATTCGTCCCAATGCCAGTGGAACATTTGATCCTGATCATATCCTGCAAACAGGCGGTGATGAGATCAACGAAACCTTGCGGTCGCACGATATCTATCTTGCCGCGCTAAGTGCCCACAACAATCTGCTGGACGACGATCCCGAAGCGCGCGAAGCCGCTCGTGAAAACCTCAAACGAGCGATTGAAGCGACAAGTATCCTCGGTGCGCCGGTCCTCGTGACGTACGCAGGCAGCCCTGTCAGTTGGCATTTTTATGGGCAATTTTCCTCGAACCCCGGAAACCCGGGCGATAGATCGGTTGAACTGGTAGGCAGGTTCAAAGAGATGTGGACACCCGTCATCCGCTTTGCTGAGGAGAAAGGCGTAACGATCGCGCTTGATTGTGCGGTACGAATGGGCAACATCGCCTGTAATCCAGAGATGTGGGAACGTATCCTTGACGCAATTCCTTCCGATAACTTAGGCTTGTCCTGTGACCCTTCCCACTGGCTCTGGATGGGGATTTTGCCGGCGGAGGATGCTATCCGCATGTTTTCTGGCAAGTGGTACTATGCTGATGTAAAGGATTGCGAAGTCAGTCCACAAATGCGCTTCCGTCAAGGAATCATTGGGAACTGGTGGTGGCAGTATCGTGTTCCCGGACGCGGACAGTTGAATTGGGGAACAATCATCGGTGCACTGCTTGAGTCCGGATATGATTATATTCTCTGTGTTGAAAATGAAGATCGGGGGATGCCGGGGCTTGCCGGGTTCGCATTGGGTGGACGGCATTTGCGTCAATTTTTGCCTAAGCCCGGGGAAACCTACGACCCAGCAAGTCTCTGGAAGGTCAGAAGTTGATCTTGCAATCGCTTCTTGAAATATGCTATCATTTAGCAGTTTTGCACATCTTTGTTGATTCGCTCTTGTAGGAGGAAGACAATGGCTTCTATTTACGAAAATCTTTCACGGATTCAAGATCGGATTGCTGCAGCTGCCGCGCGCGTTGGACGCAACCCAGATTCAATAGAACTCGTTGCTGTTTCTAAAACCAAGCCTGTCAGTCTAATTGTAGAAGCGATCGAGGCGGGGATTACGAGCATTGGCGAGAATCGCGTCCAAGAGGCACAAAGTAAGCACCCCCAGATTGACCACCCTGTGAAGTGGCATCTAGTCGGCCATCTGCAACGGAACAAAGTGAAACAAGCCTTACAGATTTTCGATCTCATCCACTCCGTGGATAGCCCACGTCTCCTTGCTGAAATAGATCGACGATCTGCTGAATTGAACCGCACGGCAGAGATACTGATTCAGGTCAACACCTCCGCCGAACCCAGCAAGTACGGTCTGGAACCGGATCAGACGCTGGACTTCATTGAAAGTGCACACCCTTACACCCATGTCCGGATTAAAGGACTGATGACAATCGGTGTCTTTCTGCCAGATCCTGAAGCGGTGCGTCCAATGTTTGCATTGCTGCGGCAACTCCGGGAGAAAATTATCGCCCAGCAGTTTCCGAATGTTGAGATGGACAACCTATCAATGGGAATGACCAATGATTTTGAGGTTGCCATTGAGGAGGGTGCGAATCTCATCAGGGTTGGTACAGCAATCTTTGGAGAACGAGAATAAAACATTTGACGCAGATAGGAGCATAGCACTTTGGATACTAAACTTAGAGTCGGTTTCATCGCCGTTGGCAATATGGGAGGTGCGATTGTCAGAGGTGTTGTGCGTGATTTACTACCGCCTGATCAGGTTTGGATAACAGATGTTTATCGCCCCCTTGTTGACCAACTGTGCGAGGAGTTAGGGGTCAACAGTGCGGAAAACATCCCGCAATTGGTGGAAAATGTAGACTGCCTGCTATATGCAGCCAAGCCGAATAACGTACCAGATGTCTTCCCAGAGATTGCTGCCACCCGCCAATCTCCGTCTCAGTGGATTATCTCCATTGCGGCAGGTGTTTCGACAACCCAATTAGAATCCTACTTCACCTCTCCGCCACCCCCAATTGTCCGTGTGATGCCGAACATCTCTGCATCTGTGGGAGAAGCAATTTCCGCAATCGCAGCGGGAAGTGCAGCCACGACTGAACACCTCGCCGTAACACAAGCAATTTTTAACGCTGCGGGTAGGTCGCTGGTCATGGAGGAGAGACACCTGAACGCCGTTACCGGTTTAAGCGGCAGCGGTCCCGCGTTTGTGTTTCTCTTCATTGAAGCCTTCGCTGATGCAGGGGTACAGGTCGGATTGACTCGTCCCGACTCATATCAACTTGCCCTACAAACCGTGCTTGGAGCGTGCAAGATGCTTGAGGACACAGGAGAACATCCAGCAGTCCTAAAAAACCGGGTGACGACGCCAGGGGGAACAACAGCAGCGGGATTATATGCACTGGAGAATGGGCGCCTGCGAGCGATTATCGCTGATGCCGTGAGTGCCGCTACAAAACGCGCCGAAGAGCTGGCAAATTGAGTGAGATTGGAAGGGGCCTCGACTATGGAAGTATTGATACCTCTCGTGATCGAAGTGATTGGGATTTACTCAATCATCGTTTTTGCTAATATTATATTATCTTGGATTGTAAACTTCTCTGGTAACACGACAGTGAGACAACTTTATTGGCTGACGAACCGATTTGTTGACCCGGTGCTAGACCCCATTCGCCGTGTTCTCCGTCCTATGACAGGGGGGTTGGGAATTGACATTTCACCACTTATTTTACTAATCTTTTTAAGAATACTGCAAAGTATGTTGAGTTAAGAATACTGCAAAGTATGTTGAGAGCTACCTTTTAAGCGTTCATTTTTTTCAGAACTTCTAAATCTTTGTAATTATTAGGCGTGCCCTAACGGTTGTTCAAAATGCTGACTGAAGAAAAAATTCTAAAATTATGGGATGAGATTGATGTTTACACTCAACTAATCCAACAAGCGGAATCGACACCCTATATTCTTCGCGAAATGCCTACAGCTACCCATCATTTAAAGTTGGATATGCTTAAAGGCAAGATCTGCCAAGACATTTTTCTTAAATCTAACATGATGCAAGGGATGGGTGTAGAGTATGTACCACATTGGGATTATTATACTGCTGCTGTTGAAGCGAAGGCATTGAGTCGGGAGTATAAGGAGGGCACCTTTGATGCAATTCGGTTTCGCCGGCAGTGTCGACGTGAGTTCCAGCGTGAGGTTGACCAACAGCAAAACCAACTGCGAGCGATTGGGATTTTTGGAAATTGGAAGAAGGGCAAAACTCTGGATTCACGCGATGAAGCGAAAATTATCAGTGCTTTCAGTACGTTGCAGGAGTTGGGGTATTTGAATAAGGATCAAAAATTGGGAGCTTGGTGTCCGAAATGTAATACTATACTAGATGTGGATGAGATGAAAAATCACCCCTCCCCGGCGTATTCTGGGTATGTCAAATTTCCTGTCAGTATCGGCTTAGAAGAGTTTGGTGAGGACGTTTACCTGTTAGCGTGGCTTCAAGATTTATGGTATCTTGCTGGGAGCACTGCCATTGGGGTGCAGGAAAATAGTGAATATTGGATTGTTGAGCTAGATGGTGAAATCCTTATCCTCACTGAGACTGATATCTCAGCATGCTTTCCACCGGATCATCAAGCAAATATAAATCGATTGCAAACCTGTCCGGTTGATGTGCTGACGAGTTGCTTTTGCGCCCATCCGTTTCTCGGCAAGGATCTTCGGGTCGTTGTTATTCCAGATATTTTTGAGCTAGGCGATGCGTTGGACGAAGGGACAACACCTCAACTACTGACCGGGGTTAGATCACTCACCCCGGGGCACCACCCTGATGATTATCAAATTGCTCAAATCCTACAACTTCCGATTACATCGGTTATTGATGATGCTGGACGTTTGACGGAGGATGCCGAGCAGTTTTGTGGTCTTGAGGTTTCCGATGCCGGAAAATTCATTGCCTTTGAATTGGAAAAACGGGGCTATCTAATTTCAGCAGGATCTGAGGAGATGCATCAGCCTCACTGTTTGCGTTGTAATGTGCCAGTCTTGTTTCGT
This sequence comes from Candidatus Poribacteria bacterium, assembly GCA_965222435.1. Lineage (GTDB taxonomy): Bacteria > Poribacteria > WGA-4E > WGA-4E > PCPOR2b > PCPOR2b. The sequence goes on from OZ244950.1 coordinate 5,272,626, forward strand.
TCAGTTCAACAATGGATCTTCTCCTTAGACAGTAATCAATTGAGGGAACGGGTACTTTGTTCAGATGAACATTTGGCATACTATAATCCTAAAGATAAAGATTGGATACAACAAACGATTCAAGAGCTCCCGCCTCCACCAGTTTCACGCCACAGAGGTTGGGGAACTCCGATTCCTCTCTTTCAGTGCCAAAAATGTGGACGAGAACTTTCTGATACCCGGATTATCAAAGCCATCCGTACTTTGGTGAGTCGTCGCGGCACCGATAGTTGGTTTAAGTTGAATGCTGAAGATCTGTTGCCTCCGAATACCCTATGTCCTAACTGTGACGGAAAGGAGTTTCGGAAAGAATTCACAACCCTTGATGGACGCTTCGCAGTTCTTCTCAACATAATTAACAATTTTGGAACCAAGAGAAATGAAATAGATCCAGTTAATGTTTACTTCTTTTACTCGAATCAATTTCAGAAATGGTTCGCTCAGTTAGTTTTGACTTCAATTGCTATCTCCGATGCGGAGCCATTAAATGTGGAGTTGACAGGAGATCTTTCAAATGTCCAGTCGGTTGATGTCAACCAAAGCTGGATGGAGGAATATCCAAAGGATGTACTGCGTCTGTTCTGCATCCAACCCAATTTGGACCCGTCATCAATCGAGACGCATTTTCAACAGTGTCGGCAAGAATACAGTGCTATTCAAGAACTCTGTGCCATGATATTAAGTCATCTTGAAGATTTTACCCTTGATCCAGATGAACCCCGGCTAGAACTGATGATGATGCCGGATACACAAGAGTTGTCCACCACTGCTAGAGTACTGCAATCTGTAGATTTCGCCTACCAGCAACGCGACTATTATCAAGCGTGGTGTCTTTTGAGGGACTTCTGCCAATCAGATCTTCAACAGTTCGTCGATAATTGGTTCAATGCGTCAGAAACAGTACTAGAAAAAAAATCTTGCCAAACAATGCTATTAGGAATTTTGTATGTCTTGGTACAGCGGTTTGCACCAATCATTCCTTTTTTCTCCGAACAAACCTACGCTTCAATCCGAAGATGGGTGGATACTACCTCGTCTTCGGATGACACCCCAAGTCAAGATGAGTCTGAATTGTCGAGCATTTTTTTGAAAAATTGGATTTCCCATGCTAATTTTGCTGACTGTGCCGATGCAGATGTGCTCTGAAGGAACCGCTAGAGGAAAGGATATTCCCAATGCAGAGAAACATACTAAAATTGATTTTACCTATATTTGGTGTTACGTTGCCTGTGTTATTGGTGGATCAATTCACTAAGTCGTTGATTCAACAAAATATTCCTCGCCACGGTCAACATGTGATAATTCCGGGGATACTCAACCTACGCCATGACACGAATGACGGTGCTGCGTTTGGGCTGATGCCGGGGCAAAGCGTATTGCTAGTTATCATCTCAATTGTTGCGATTGGCTTTATTGCCTACTACTACAGACAGTTCCGCGAGAGTTTGTGGATGAAGATTGCGCTCAGTTTTCTGCTGGGGGGTGCACTTGGTAATTTTATTGACCGTATTCGCTTGGGGGAAGTCACAGATTTTATTCAATTTCGACTGCCCGGTTTCTGGTGGCCCACCTTCAACGTTGCCGATGTTACCGTTTGTATCGGTGCCGGAATGTTGATGATTTACCTAGTTCAGCATCGGGGAGACTACGATGAAGCGAAACAGATCGAAAATTAGGTTACTCATTGTTCTGATGTTAACCGTGATGGTTGCGACCAATACCCTTGCCCAATCTCAGGAAAATCCGGAAGAAGAGACACCATCCACCCATCGGCAGGGCGAGGAGGTTTACCATGAAAGCACGTTACGTCGCTTTGAAATTGTTACCATCATTGCGCTGCCGTTTACAGCGATTCATAGCTATGTAGGTATACGGGGGATCCAAATGATTCGGCAAAACGAGTTCGCACCGGAACTCTCCGGAACAGATTTCAAAATTATCGGGGCATCTGCAGCATCGCTGGCTCTCCTTATCGGCTTCTGGGATTGGCTGCATACGCATGACAAAAATCCTTCGGAAGAACTGATTCCTACTTCGCCGCAACGTATAAGTCCTCCACGGCGGTCACCCATCCAACGTGTCGGGCAGCACGGTTGGGACCCCGATGAACCGGATAGCCTTGTTGTACCGCTTGTTCACATTTGGTTTTAGTGGGCGTGCGATTCAGATTATTTTAATTAATTTATCAGTTTGTTTTTTTATGCGTTACGTTTCATATTATGGCTGTTTTAGAGATCCAAACCAACGATGCTCTTGTCTTGCGGCAAAAAGCTGCTCCTATCCAGGAGATCAACGCAGATCTGCCTCCGTTTATCGAAAATATGTTTGAGACGATGTACGAGGCGCAAGGGATTGGTCTGGCAGCACCACAGGTCGGTGTGTCCCAAAGAATTGTCGTCATTGACATCGAAGAACACCACCCGGAGTACCCGCGGATTGCGTTGATTAATCCCGTCATTACAATGACAGTCGGTGAAGAACTGGGCGAAGAAGGTTGCCTGAGTTTGCCGGGAGTGCGAGGAATGGTTCGGCGGGCAGCGATTGTGAAGGTGGAAGGACTGCTGCCAGATGGGAATGAAATTGAGTTTGACGCTAGCAATCTGATGGCAAGAGTTTTGCAACATGAAATTGATCACCTGAACGGGATTCTGTTTACTGATCTGCTGCGTCTCGAAGATCAAGAACTGCTTGAACCTCGACCGGAATCATCTGAAGGCTAACTAGCAACAATCCCAATGCTTTAGTTTTGGTTCCAACCCTGATCGTATCGTGTCCCGATAAACCGGGATGTTGATATTGTAAGCCAAAACTGGTATAATTGTCTTGTCTTTCAGTAGGGGAATGTCGCCCTACCGCTTGGTAGAGTCCCCTACATACTACGACATAGGCAACCAAAGACGAAAAGACAACCCCCATGTTAAAAACTCATAAGATAGCGTTAAATCCGAACAACGTTCAGGCAACCCAATTTGCTCAACATTGTGGTTACGCCCGTGTTGCCTACAATCATGCCTTAGCCGATTTCAAAGCAGGCTTGACCAAAGGGGACTGGCGCAGTCATATAGACCTCCAACATCGTTTTAACGCCGTTAAGTATGATAAGTATCCATGGGCTAAGGGTATGTCGCAAACCGTGTCGAAATGTGCTATCTACAATAACCTCAAGGACGCTATAGTTCGTTGGCAGTCCGGTCAGAATCGTTTTCCCAAGTTCAAGAATCGGTTCCATGGTCAGAGTTACCAAGCCGTTGCGGGCAAAGGAGAAACCCAAGTCGAAGGACAGCGTATAAAATTCCCAAAATTGGTTGGGTCCGCTTATGTGAACCCCTTCGCTTCCTTGGCACTATCTGTAAGGTCGTTATCTCTAAGCATGGACATCGCTGGTTCGCTGCTATCGTTGTGGATACATTTGAAGACGATCCAATACCTGATATTCGACAACACCCCGTCGTTGGTGTGGACGTAGGTATCAAGCACTTGGCGGTCACGTCCGAAGGGGTGTACTACGCGAATCCGAAAGCGTTAAAGGGTTACGAGCGCAAGCTAAAACGGTTGCAACGTCAGTTGAGTCGAAGGGAGAAAGGCAGTCGCAATTGGCATAAGACCCAAGTGAAACTTGCCAAACTGCATTACCGTATCACCTGTATTCGACAAGATGCACAACACAAAGCAACAACGGCTATCGTCAACGGTGCGAGTCGTATTGGGATTGAGTCGCTAAATGTTGCAGGTATGCTTAAGAATCATAGGCTTGCAAAGGCATTATCGGATGCTTCGTTGTCGAGTTTTCTGTCTATGCTAAAATACAAAGCAGAACGGATAGGTGTAAAGATTGTCGAGGCAGATACCTTCTACCCATCCAGTAAGACTTGTTCAGCTTGTAGTGCAGTCGATAGCGACTTGTCTTTGTCAGATAGAACCTATCATTGTAGTGTTTGTGGCCATACACAGAACAGAGACCTAAATGCTGCCATAAACCTAAGAAACGTCGCCATGGGACACACGGAGACGTAAAACGCTTGTGGAGAGATGGTAAGACCTTGGTTGTCAGGGCACGTCCCGTCGAAGCAAGAAAATAGCATGGAGATTCTAATGTCTACCAATAAGTCTATTAAAAACCCCAAAGATTTATCTTTGGGAGCAGTCAGGATTCTCTTCATGGGAACAAGTGAGTTTGCGGTTCCGAGTTTAGAAAAATTGATTGCGGAGGGGTTTGAACTCGTTGGTGTTGTAACACAACCGGACCGTCCAAGCGGTAGGGGGAAGCGGCTTACTCCGCCTCCCATCAAGGTTGTCGCCGCTGCTCACAATCTCCCCATTTATCAGCCGGAACGGGTTCGGCACCGTGATTCTGTTCGTGTGCTTAGAGAACTTCAGCCCGACGCGATCGTTGTTGTTGCCTTTGGTCAGATTCTTCCGAAATCGGTGCTGGAACTGCCGTCTTATGGCTGTCTCAACGTGCATCCTTCGTGCCTCCCAAAATATCGGGGTGCTGCTCCGATTCAATGGGCGATCATTAACGGCGAAACGGAAACAGGGGTCACAATTATGCTGCTCGATGAAGGAGAAGATACGGGGGATATTGTTCTGCAAAACAGTCTGCCAATTGATAGTTTGGATGATGCGACTACCCTTTCAGTCCGATTGGCAAATTTGGCACCTTCCCTGTTGATTCAAGCGTTAGGGCGCATCTCAGATGGTACGCCACCGCATCAACCCCAAGATCATTCCCAAGCAACCCATGCCCCTCGACTCACGAAGGAGGTTGGTCAAATTGATTGGAACCAGCCGGCAGATCAGATTCGTAATCTAGTGCGTGGTGTTTCGATGTGGCCCGGTGCGTATACGTGGATAAAAGTGGACAAGCACCTTGCAGATGATGATCTCCGTTTGAAAATAACTGCTTGTACTGTCGTCAATTATCTGAATTCCGCAGAACTTTCCAGCGGTACAATCGAGGTTACATCTAACAAAGAACTCGTTGTCTTTACCGGGAAGAACAGCCCGGATAGAGTTGGGACGCAAAATGGCCGCGACGGATTGGGAGGCAAGCACTTACGGTTAGATCGTGTCCAGCCCGCAAACAAGAAGGAAATGGACGCTAGTGCCTTTATAAATGGGTATCGGTTAAAAACAGGCGATCAGCTTTTTCGTAAGGAAACGCCAATAGATTAATAGGTTGAACATGCGCCGAAATACCATATTATTCGCTGTCATTAAAGTCGCACTCCTTTGTCTCGGAGTGCTTGGTGTCGTTGGATTGGTTTTCCTCTTTTGGATCATTCCGCATCAAGTCCGCACTCCGGAAGTTGCTGTGCCCAACTTAATAGGACAAAGTTACCAACAAGCGATGCTGCTTATCACGAGTTCAGGATTGGCAGTCGATCCTGTGCAAGAAAAAAAACCAAGCCCCGACTTTCCAGAAGGACAAGTTATCGAACAAGAACCATCGGCGAATTTCAAGATTAAGTTGAACAAACCCATTCGACTTACTTTGAGTTCGGGTAGTGAACAGGTTGCGATACCCGATGTTACGGGGAGGTTACTGACCGATGCCGAGATGTTACTCACAGACGCCGGATTGCGACGGGGAAGGGTTGCAGCGGTCTACACCGATTGGTATCCAGAGGTCCATACTGTCATCGCGCAAACCCCTCGAGCAACTACGCTGCACTCATATGATGGAGAGGTGCATTTGTTATTAAGCTTGGGTATCCGCCCAAAATTATTACGAATGCCTGACCTCAGCCTTATGCCAATTGATGAGGCGCGTCCCTTACTTGAATCATACGGACTCAAAATTGGTGAATTGGTGTATAAACCACACCCGGAAATTGATCAAGGTGTGATAATCAACCATCGGCCGAGTGTGGGTGAACTACTTCGGGTTGGGCAGGCGATCAACTTCGATGTCAGCGGATCTCAGCGAAAGAAAGAAGACAAGGGAGGCTATCTGGAGATAAAATACGAAGTTTCCTCGACCGGTGCGTCTCACAAACGGGTGCGGATTGTCATAGAGGATGAGCGCAAAAAGCTGATTAAGGTTGTTGATGGATGGTATAAGTCCGGAACACTTGTCGAGAAGCCGCCAGTGCGCGTTGTCGGTAAAGCAACGATGCGTATCTATGAAGACAACCTGTTGGTCGATACACGAGAGTATGATTGGTAAGCAGGATTTAGCGACCTGCAAAATGAAATAGATAGAACTGACCAAGGTTTAGATCGGTGTTATGAGGTGAGCAATTTGTTAGAGCGAAAAATTATGATCGCACCCTCCATGCTTGCATCAGACTTTAGCCGAATTGGCGAGGAGGTTTGCCGAGTGGCTGAAGCGGGTGCAGATCTCATCCACCTTGATGTGATGGATGGGCACTTTGTCCCCAATTTAACAATGGGACCTCAACTTATCAAGTCGATCCGATCCTATACAGATCTCCCCTTTGATGTACACCTGATGATCACTGAGCCACAGGTGTATATTGATGCCTTCGTTGATGCGGGTGCGGATCTTATCACAGTCCACATTGAGCTGGAGGAACAGTTCCCGACAATTATCGATCAGATTAGGAACAGTGATGTTAAGGTTGGCATTGCCCTGCGACCCAACACACCCCTAGCAGCAGTTGAACCGTATCTCGGTGATATTGACTTGGTTTTGCCAATGAGCGTCGAACCTGGATTCGGCGGTCAATCGTTCCAAACGGATACGCTTGACAAGATTGATCAGCTATCGCGGCTGATTCAAACCCGAAAACTGAATGTCGCAATCGAGGTTGATGGCGGAATCAACCAAGAGACTGCGGCGTTGGTTGGGCGTTGTGGGGCGACAATTTTAGTAGCTGGCACCGCAATTTTCGGGCAAGATGACCTCCGGAGCGCAATCCGCAGCCTACGCCAAGCAGCTTCATCAGGTTAAGAGGCAGTTCGGATGGATCAATGAAGGTACACACTTATGACCCTCAAGTTGAGCCGGAACGTTCTCCTAGTAAGCTTTTATCCCGATAATCGCATGAAATTGACGTACCCTGTTTTATTTCTCTGTTGCTTCTATCTCTTTCTCTGCCTGTCTTTCCCCGTCCATTCACAAAACTTTAAGGCTGATAATCTATTGGGCTTTGCACAATCCCTTTTTCGGGAAGGAGACTATCTGAATGCTGTACATGAATATCAACGCTACCTGTTCCTTTACCCGGGTACAGCCCAAGCAGATTTTGTTCAACTCCATATCGCTGCCGCGTATCAGAATATGGGAAGATTGGACGCAGCAATAGAAGCCTACCAATCGCTAATTCAAAACTATCCGCAAAGCCCATTGATTGAACGCGCTCGGTCTAATATCGCACAATGCCAACTTTTGGGCGGCGATCAAGCCACGTCGATCGCATCCTTACGTCAATTCTTATCGGACTATCCGGAAAGTGAGTTAGCACCGCGGGCGCAGTTTATTATCGCAACAATCTATATGGACGAAAAAGATTGGACAGCGGCAGCGCGGGAGTGGCAGCAGGTTCAGACGAAATACTCACAAACCTCCTTTGCGGAAATGAGTGATCAGCTGATACGCATAGCTCGGCAGGCAGAATCGCTTCCTCGTCGATCTCCTAGTACCGCTGGCTTGCTTTCGGCACTTCTTCCGGGGCTTGGACAAATCTACAGTGGGCGTTATTCGTCCGGGGTATATTCCCTGCTAGTTGTCGGTGCTACTGCTGCAGGGACGGCTCACTACATCGATCAGGAACGCTACGAGGTTGCGATTCCAGTGGGTATCATCGGACTATTTTTTTATATCAGCGGTATTTATGATAGCTTGCAGTACGCCAAGGCTTTTAACCACCGGCACGAAGATCAACTCCGAGATAGACTCCGAAAGCGGATTTCTGAATCCGATCTGTTCAGTGCTTCGGATGCACCCCCGGCTGATATGGCACTTGTATTTTTAGCCACTCGCTTTTAGCTCCTCCGATGACCCGAACTGGAGGAAAGTACCAATATTTCCCTCCATTCTTTTCCTTTTTCAACTGCTTTTGCTTAATCTGGGGCAATTTACTGATGATCTCCTACTTTTTGATTTCCCTGCTTACTATCGTTCAACCCCAATCCGACATGCGTCAGTTCCTCTACGCCGACCACCTTTTCGACCAACGTGCTTATCGCTCCGCAATTCTTGAGTACAAGCGGTTCCTTTTTTATCATCCTGATGTGCCCAAGGCAGACCTTGCGCGCTACCGGATTGGGTTGAGTTATTATCGTCAAGGTAACCGAGAGCTAGCTCGACAGAAGTTTGAGGAAGTTACGCAGAATTTCCCCAATTCTCCACTCAATCTCCAAGCGCAATTGATGCTTGGCAGGACGTATTTTGATGCTAAAAACTATTCGACCGCCCGATCGACTTTTTTTTCTATTGTTAGCACAGACGGAGGTGGAGAGACTGCGGCGCAGGCACAATACCTACGAGGTTGGTGCTATATCCATGAACAGGCTTGGTTCAAAGCGATAGCAGAGTTCCGCACGGTTCAACAACTGCAGCCGGATACACCCCTTAGTCAGGTTTCCACTCGGCTTGCCGATATGACTTATGCAAATACGCCTTTACCCTTCAAGTCTTCTCGACTCGCTGAGTGGATGTCTACCTTTCTTCCGGGAGCTGGACAGATCTACGCCGGCAAGCTAGAAAATGGATTGATCTCCGGTGCAGTCAATGCAGCCGTATGCTACCTATTGGTGGATTCGATACTTGACGAGCGTTATGTAGATGCGGTTGGGATTTGTTTGGTAGGTTCGCGCTTTTATATGGACAATCGGGTCAACGCGAGGGAGCGGACGATCGAACATAACCGGAGACTTGAAGCAGACTTCATCCGTCAGTTGAAGCAACAGGTACAGGATAACACACCGCCGGATTTTCAACCGAAGCTGCCGGGTTAGTGCTGTGGACAGAACTTAGGTAGTTTTATCAAAGGCAACGGTACTGTAGTCGATCCATGAATAACTCCTTATTTCAATAGATTCGATTGTAGGCATTTACAACCAAAACCGGCGTTATGCAGCGGCAGTTGCAGCCTCGGCGAGTACGCGTTCCACTTCTTGTTCCCAATTCCCTTCGATTTTGACACCATACTCCTTGAGACCGCCGGTTGCTTCTATACCTGTCAGGTAGGGGCGGGTCGTCCGATTTTCCTCGACTAGCTGCGGTTCAGCATAATCAGTATGCAGAAAATGAATCGCCAAGCCGGCGCGCGATGTGGCGGTGTTGTTGTGACCGGTAGCATGAGCAGTGCCGTAGCAGAAAAATACCACGCCTCCTGCGGGCAGCTCAAGGGATACAGCACGTTCCTCACGCTCCTCCGGCGGATAACATCGAATATGATGATCGCTGTGGGGATCGCGGGAGTGTTCATACTGCTCCCGATGAGAGCCGGGAATGACGCGAAGGGTTCCATTAGCGACTGTCGCGTCGTGAAGAGCTGTCCACATTGCTGTGCCGCGCAATGGGTCGCTAATCTTGAAGTAGGCGTTGTCTTGATGCCAATTGGTAGGTGAGCCGGTATTACCCGGTTTCAGAAAAATCTGATCCAGATGCTCGATCACCCTGTCCCCGATGAGTTGCGTTACTACGTTGATGATCTTAGGATCAAACGGCATTGCTCTGAAGAAATGACTCTTGTGATAAATCGGACAGATCTGGAAATTAAACTCTGTGGTTGAGTGTGTTTTTCCGTCACCATCGGTTGCAACGTTACGCAACAAGCCGTCTCGAAACAGGCGGTCGAGTTCAGCCTGCATTGCCTTCACCTCGCGTGGGCGGAAAAATTCGGGAATGACGAGATACCCCTGTTCCTGAAAGTGGTGGATGTCCTGTTGCGTTAAATCCATTGTGTCATCTCCTACTCATGGTTATATGATGGTTTGGTAATTAGAAACGCTTTGATTTCGTGTCTGCCTATGTTCTTGGGGTGCGCTTTCGCTTGATGTCTTTTGCAAAATACGCTACAATATTTTATCCAATTCTGTTTTTTTGTCAAACGAAAAAACGGAAGATACGCTAAACACCGCTTCACATTTTTTAACAAACCATAGGGAGAAAGCCTTGGATCTATCCGAGACCCCCCTTGCGGGTTCTGAAAAAGAGATAGACGCGCTACGCGAGGTCGGTAATCATTTTCACGCGCGTGGTTGGTCGCTCGGCACCAGTAGTAATTACAGTGTGGTGATTTGTCGTGAGCCGCTGGAGTTGCTAATTACCGCAAGCGGGAAAGATAAAGGCTGCCTATCGCGACACGATTTTGTGCGTGTGGCTGGCGATGGGCTCCCCATCGTTGCTAATCAGCCGAAAGCATCTGCAGAGACCCTGTTACATATTGCTATCGCTGAACAACCTGATGTTGGATCAGTTATACACACACACTCCGTCTGGGGTACGCTGCTTTCAGATGTTTATTTCGAGGATAATGGTTTGGGAATCGAAGGCTATGAAATGCTAAAGGGACTTGCCGGTGTAACGACCCATGAGCACGCCGAGTGGGTGCCGGTTTTTGACAATACACAGGATATCCCCGCGCTAGCCGAACAGGTACGCCAATGTTTGAAGGATTCCGAGTCTCCTATTCAGCACGGTTTTTTAATTCGGCGGCACGGTCTGTATACATGGGGACACGATCTAGACGAAGCGAAACGGCACATTGAAATTTTTGAGTTTCTATTTGAATGCGTCGCTCGGCGTCTAACATTTGCCGGAGCGATACCGGCTTCACCAAACAACCCCTGATTGAAGTTAAGGAGGTACATCATGGCTCGCATTCGAGTGCAAGACGAAAACCGAGAAATCACCGATCACCAAGAGATTCTCGAATTTTTGAAACCGTTCGGCATCTCGTATGAAAAGTGGGATGTCGAGGGACGCGTTGGTTCCGAGGCGACAAACGAAGAGATTTTGGACGCTTATGCCCCGGAGATCGGACGCCTCAAGGAACAAGGGGAATTTGTGACAGCAGATGTGATTAATGTCACGCCAGAAACACCCGGCTTAGACGATATGTTGGCAAAGTTTAACAAAGAACACACACACAGCGAGGATGAAGTTCGCTTCACCGTCAAGGGCAGCGGACTCTTTCACATTCATCCAGATAACGCTCCGGTATTTGCAATCCAAGTGGAAAGCGGCGATCTGATCAGCGTGCCAACCGGGACTCAGCACTGGTTCGACCTGTGCGATGACCGCACCATCCGCTGTATTCGCTTGTTTGAGGACACATCGGGTTGGACACCGCATTATGTTGACAATTCCGTCCATGAGAGTTACACGCCTGTCTGCATGGGACCAGCCTACCTATCCCCTGCTAGCGACATTGAGCCTGTGGTACAAGTCTGATGAAATTTTCCGGACGTGGAATCCTGCTCGATATCGAAGGCACGACTTCGTCGGTCAGCTTTGTTTACGATGTGATGTTCCCATTCGTCCGCCGCGAATTGGATAAATACCTGTGCACGAATTGGGATTCAGCGGTGTTAAACGAAGTGTGTGATCTGATTGCCAAAGACGCTGGTTATGAATCTTTCACTGCGTGGTGTGGGAGCGAGGCTGAAGTGGGCAAACGGCAGCAACTGCTCCGGGCGGAGGTCCTCCGGCTGATGGAGGGCGATGTCAAAGCGACGGGACTGAAAGCACTTCAAGGCTTAATCTGGCAGTCTGGTTTTGAAAGTGGCGAAATGCGGGCGCACATCTATGATGATGTTCTGCCTGCGATTCAGGCTTGGAACGACGCTGGGCGCGATGTCCGCATTTTTTCATCTGGGAGCATTGCGGCGCAGAAACTATTTTTCGGGCATACCGAGGTTGGGAATATTTTGCACCTGTTTCGAGGTCATTATGACACGACCATCGGTCCAAAAAAGGAAGCAGCGAGTTACCAAGCAATAGCCAAAGACTTTGGTCTGCCTCCGGCGCAGATTCTTTTTTTAAGCGATGTGCCCGATGAGTTGGAGGCAGCCCGCGCTGCCGGGCTACAAACCGGCTTGTGCAAACGTCCGGGCAATGCGAAAGTTGCGGCTGGGCATGGCGATCCAGAGATTACGTCATTCGATCAGATTGAACTGTCGCGTGAGGTCTAAAGGACATCACCGCTGTGTCGCTATGGTTGATTCTGTCTATCTATATGGGCAGCCCAACTCGTCATTCTGCTTTGGATAAGCCCTGCTGTTCGTCTAGGTGGCAGCTCTCGCCGCCTCAAACCCCTTAACCGCTGTCTCTAAATCTTCAGTTGTGTGAGATGCTATCACAGAGATCCGCAACCGGCTCATGCCTTCCGGCACGGTGGGCGGCCGAATAGCGGGGGCGTATACGCCGTGTGAAAGCAGAACTTCAGCGAACCGTGACGCGACATCCACAGAGCCGAGGATCAGCGGCAGAATTTGGGTCTGACTGGGTAGGAGTTGGAATCCTCTTTCGAGCAAAGCGTTTTTGAGCAGGAGAACGTTGGCTGACAGTCGTTGACGTAATTCAGGGTTAGAACGGATTACGTCAATCGCTGCCGAAGCACCCGCCAATGTTGCGGGCGGGAGGCCTGTTGTGAAAATGAACCCTCGCGCTCGATTTATTAGGAAATCAATCAAAGCAGTGCTGCCGGCGACATATCCGCCCAATCCGCCGATCGCTTTGCTCAACGTTCCCATCTGAATAACTCCACGATTTTCCAATCCGAAATGTTCAATTGTCCCCCCACCAGTTTCTCCTAAAACCCCAAAGCTATGTGCGTCATCAACCATTACGGTTGCGTCATATCGTTCAGCCAGTCCACAGATTTCAGGGAGCGGTGCGATGTCGCCATCCATGCTGAAGACGCCATCGGTCACAATAAGCCTGTGTCTGAATTTCATTGATTGTGCCAACAACGATTCTAGATGCTCGACATCGCAATGCCGATAAATCTGTTTTGTTGCTTGACTGAGGCGGGAGCCATCGATAATGCTTGCGTGGTTGAGGGCATCGCTGAGAATAAGATCGCCCTCGCCTGTCAACACAGGGATTGTGCCAATATTCGCTAGATATCCGGAACCGAAAACAAGGGCAGCTTCTGTCCCCTTCGCTTCAGCAATCTTTGCCTCAAGTTCGGTGTAAAGGTGACAATTGCCTGACATCAGACGGGAGGCACTGGCACCCGTTCCATATTTCTGCACAGCTGTAGCAGCAGCCTCAACCACTATCGGGTGCACACTCAAACCGAGGTAGTTGTTTGATCCGAGCAGGATGACCTCGCGTCCATCAAGCAGGGTACGCCCTGTTGGTGCTGTCATGACGGAACGCAGTGATCGCGAGAGCCCAGCTTGATTAAGCTGGGCTAATTCGGATTTCAGCCAGTGCTCTTTAGGCATGGGGCGTCAGAGAGGGGTGTTCTGTAATCAATCGTTCTGAGGGTATGCACCTCACGATATCATGCGTGAGGCGTAAAACGAGATGGGGGCTTGGTAATTTCAATCGTTCCAAAATGGCATGAAGAATTCGTTACGACGAACCTGTTAATTTCTGTGTGACACTGTCCCAACCACTAGGTCCTTTCTCGGAGACCTGCGACGGTATCTTATTGGCGTGGATAACAGTAATACCGTAATCAAAGACCTCATCAACGGTATATTCGATGGTGTCATAGGTCACTTTTTCACCCTGTTCCGGCAACCGACCAATAAGTTTGAGTATAAATCCACCAATCGTATCGGAGCGATCTTTGGGAATGTTTGTAATTAGTGTTGCATTAATAATATCGATTGGTGTTCGGGCATCAAGTGTCCATGAATTGTTCCCAAGTGCTTCGACATGTAGCGGCTGCCGTTTATGGGAATAGCGAATCTCACCCACAACTTGCTCAAGGAGATCGTCCAGCCCTATAAATCCAACACAGCTACCGTGTTCATCAATAATGATTGTCACGGGTTCTGTGGCAAGACGCAATTCTTCAAGTAATTCACCTATCAGCTTTGTTTCTGGGATATAGTATGCAGGTCTGATGAAGGGGCTGAGTTCGTTCGTTCCCTGCGGAGCGTACAAAATGTCCATGACACTCACGATTCCTGTTAACCGATCAATCCGTTCTTCATAGACTGGAACAAACTGATAGTTGGAATGCTGTACCATCGCCTTTGCCTGCTCGATCGGCGTGGCAATATGAATCGCCACCATTTCCGACAAGGGAATCATGATTTCTCTTGCAGTGGTCTTTGAAAGAGCAAAAATCCCATGCAACATCCGTGCGTCAATCTCTGAGAAGGCGCTGGCATTGTCGAGGACAATCTGTTTAATCTGTTCTGCTTTGGGATCCCCCTTAAGTTTCCGTTTTCCGAATAAGCCGCGTTCCAGTTTAGCTGGATTTGCCGGCGCGGGAAGTGTTTGTTTTGGGTTGTTTGCCACAACCAGCGAATCGGTTGTCTTTCTCGTGGTTTCTGAGTCTTTTTTCGTTGACCTAGATCGATTGTTTTTCAATTGTGTTTCACTCCCATTTCAGATAATCGAGATAGTTCTATTGACGGAAATTGTACGATATAATTGAGGTTCGGCATATAAAGCTAAAATGATTATAGCACATCTCACGAGTGTCTTTCAATCAAAAAAGCATCTATCTATTCTAGAGATTTACACCGATTCCAAGTATTCGGTCAACTTATTTGCCATATTACCTCCGATTCCAACAGATTCCTTCCAACGCTATAGGAGCTCTAAGTTTCTTTTGTAATAAGATCGTTTTTTTCCGCTTGCCAACGATTAAAGAAGGTGCTACAATACACACTTCATAACCACTGGTGCTAGTATAATTTATGGGTCATGAGTCGTTTTCCTCACTAGTATCGTTAATCGGGGTAACAAACCATCTCAATTAACGGGAGGAAAGCGAAACTCATGACCACGATAGATTTTATCACAGACTTGTTCTGTTGTGTAGATGATAAACTGACACAAGACAATATAAATCACAAGCATACTCAAGCCAAACTGTATCCGTCTGAAGTTATTACGCTTGCGTTGCTTTTTTCGCTCAAAGGGGTAGGCAATCGTGCCTTTTATCGGTGGATAGAAAGCAATTACACCGGGTTGTTCCCGCATTTACCAAAACGGACTCGCTTGTTCCGGCTTTTCAACAGCCATAGGCATCTGACCGATATTTTCATGGCAACCCCGTCACTGATTGGCGTGATTGACACTTATGGTATTGAGTTGATTCACCCCCGTCGAGAAGGTCGGTCTGAGCGACAAATCGGCAAAAAAGGTATATCCAACCAACGATGGATTGTCGGAGGCAAACTGTGCATATTGGTCAACCATCTGGGGGAGATTGTCGATTGGGAGTGTGACACTGCCAATGTCTATGATGGTAGTCAGTTCCAACACATAGTTGAAGGCGTCAGTGACCAGATGGTTGTCTTTGCTGATGAAGGGTTTACCAAAGTGGACTGGTTCCCTGACAACTTGCGTATCTGCAAACGCGGACAGTGGAACGACAGGATGGTGATAGAGACTATTTTATCTATGTTGACCCGCGTCTGCCATTTGAAGAAAGTCGGGCATCGGTGTTGGGACTATTTCAAGACACGACTTGCTTTCACAATGGCGATGTTTAATTTGCTAGTGCAATGGGACGGATTACCCGTTGATGACGATGGATTTGTCCCTTTATCTATTGCACAATTTGCTCTCTAAACTAGCACCAAAGGTTTCATATGTCAAAATAGGGTGTGCGTTTTAATTGTCCAAGCTGTCTTTAGTTCTAAAACCCAAGTCTGTTGGATGATTCCAATACTCACAGAATCGTGGATACAAGCTTCTTTAAGTCCCGATACACGTTCAGGTGCACCGAATCGGAACTTAAGCGTGTGAGAGTATGTCAACAAAAAGGATTTTACAATATGGTCAATTTCGCAGTTGTGGGTTTAGGCGTGGGTAGCAGCCGCGCTCGGTTGATTAAAAATACAGAAGGTGCTGAACTGAAATGCGTCGTTGATTTGAACGAAGCCCTTGCCAAACAGATCGCTGAGGAGCTTGACACGGAGTGGACACCAAATCTGGATGATGTCTTGGGACGGAGCGATATCGACTGCGTGATGGTGATGACGCCAAGCGGGACCCACGCAGCACTCGGCATCCGCGTAGCACAAGCGGGGAAGCATGTGATTACTACTAAGCCGATGGACGTTTCGACCGAAGCCTGCGATCGCCTCATTGCCGCCTGTGACGAGGCTGGTGTCAAGCTAGCTGTCGATTATCAGAGCCGCTATGTGGACACCAACTATCGCGTCGCGGAAGCCCTTCGGCGTGGGTGGCTCGGTAAGCCTATTCTGGGCGAGGTCCGCTTCAAGTGGTTCAGAGCCGACGAGTATTTTGAGCGGAGCGGGGGCTGGCGCGGAACGTGGGAGATGGATGGTGGCGGATCTTTGGCGAATCAGGGAGCGCATCTGCTAGATCTTATCTCTTGGTTCATGGGCGATTTTGAATCGGTCTACGGCGAGATGGCAATTATGAATCACGATATCGAAACCGAGGACATCGGACTTGCAATCGTGAACTTTAAGAGCGGTGCCAAAGGGGTCGTTGTTGGGACAACAACCTTTCCGACAAGCGTCTATTTCAGCGCTGAAGTACACGGGACTGAAGGCGGGATTCTGGTTGACGATGTGCTTGGCGGGAAGATGCGTGTCTTCGGTGAAGGGTTGGAGGAACGCCTCCAGCAGATTGAAAATCCCATTCACAGTATCATCGAAGATTTTGTTCAGGCTTTTGAGGAAGGTGGAGATCTGAGAGTTGATGGCAGGGAAGGGCGCCGAACCGTTGCACTGTTGGAGAAAATCTACCAATCAGCCAGAGAAGGGAAAGTCCTGAGTGTCTGAGGACATACGAAGCCTGTTTTTTGTGTCGTTCGTGAAAATGGAGATTGTGATTGGAAGAAATTAAAACACAGCAGCGGAATAAAGGAGCAACGGGACGCGCTATCCTGATTGGTCTGGCACTTGTCGCCTTCAATACCTACTGGGTAACAATTACGGAGATGAAATATCGAGCGGAAGCAACTGCACTGCCGATATTCATCTATCCGATCTTTCTCCTGTTCTGGCTAGTCGTGTTCAACAACGGTATATTGCGACTGTGGCCACGGTTTCAATTCTCGATGGGAGAACTTCTCACCATCTACTCGATGATTGTGGTTTCGACTTCCATTGCATCGTATGGGATGTTGCAGGATCTTTTCGCTATCGCTCTCCACCCCTACCAATTTGCAACCCAAGAGAATGAATGGAAGGAACTCTTTTTCCACTACATCCCACCTTGGTTTACTGCCGGATCACCTGATGCCGTATTAACCGGATACTACGAAGGGGACACCTCTTTTTACGAGCCTAAGCACTTCAAAGCATGGCTCCGTCCTATAATAATTTGGACGGTGTTCACGCTGGTCTTGCTATTCATGCTCCACTGCATCAACACCCTCGTTCGACGGCAGTGGGTGCATACCGAACGGCTCGCATTTCCAATCATCCAACTACCTGTAGCGATGACGCAATCACCGAATTTTTTGCGGAGCGGTCTGTTGTGGGTCGGATTCTCTATCCCTTTCATCTTGGATCTCACGAACGGATTACATGTCCTTTTCCCGTCTGTCCCATACCTCCATCTCAAGCTGCACTTTATCGGTAGACAACTGACTGAGAAGCCGTGGGATGCGATGTCCAATACGATGATATCCTTCTATCCGTTCATGATCGGTCTCGGTTTTTTTCTGCCATTAGACCTCTCGTTTACCTGCTGGTTCTTCTTTCTGATACGCCAGTTTAGCCGCGTATTAAGTAGTTATCTTGGGTTGGACACGCTCCCCGGCTTTCCCTATTTCTATGAGCAATCCGCCGGTGCATGGATCTGTATGTGCTTCATTGCTATTTGGGTGACACGGAGACATTTGATTTTTGCGTTTCGGACAGCATTTTCTGAAAAATCAGCTGCCGACGCCGACGAGCCGATGCGCTATCGGACAGCACTCTTTGGACTAGTTGGCGGATTTTTGTTCATGTTCATTTTCTCTTATCAGGCAGGTATGTCGGTGATAGCCATTCCAGTTTTCTTTGGACTTTATTTTGCCATCGCTATTGCTGTGACCCGTCTAAGGGCGGAATTCGGTGCGCCCCACGGGATCTTCAACCATCCTGCGGATATGATGGTGACCGCTTTAGGGACGCTGACTTGGGGTGGGGGCAGTTTAACCGTAATGAGTTTCTATCAGTGGTTCAATCGGAGTTACCGATCGCACGCGATGCCAAATCAGTTTGAGCCGCTCAAGATGGCTGAGGTTGCTCGCATCAATGGTCGTAGATTGATAATTGCGATGATGGTTGGGGCGGCTGTGGCACTCATCGTTGGAATGTGGACAAACCTAGACATGATGTACCGAGACGGTGCGTCGGCGCGGGTATCATTCTTCAAGGGTTGGGTCGCCAATACTGCTTGGACCCGATTAGAAAATTGGCTATTTCACCCAATGCCAACCGACGTACCACGCACCATGTTCATGGGTGTTGGTATGGCGATCGTCGTAGTTCTTCATGTTTTACGAACTCGCTTCTTTTGGTGGCCCCTTCATCCTGCTGGTTATCCCCTTGCCGTTAGCTTTGCTATTGACTATTTTTGGTTTACCTTTCTCATCAGTTGGACCGTGAAAGCCATTATTTTGCGGGTTGGTCAGGTCAGAGGATATCAACGCTCCATCCCGTTCTTTTTCGGTCTGATTTTGGGGGATTTTATCACCGGTGGGCTCTGGATGATCTACGGTGTCCTGACGCAGCAGCAGACGTATATGATCTATTTGAATGGAGGGACGTGGTATTGAAATATAGATTGCAAAAATTTCAACAAAGGGAGGCAGGATTGTGGAATATGTGAATTTCGGAACCGCTGGCGTCCAAGTGAGCCGGCTGGCTTTCGGCTTGGGTTTCAGGGGACAGCCAGATGAGGCAGAAGCCCAGAGAGTGATTGAACACGCTTTTGAGCTTGGAATCAACCTTATTGATTGTGCTAATTGGTACGGACCAATGGATGATCGAGCCAATCAGGGGCGTTCAGAGGTAATCTTAGGCAGGGCACTGAAGGGAAAGCGGGATAACGTTGTAATTACCACAAAGGTCGCTGCGCCCACCGGATCAGGTCCAAACGATGAAGGCTTATCGAGATATCACATTATGCGCGAAGTGGAGCGGTCACTCAAGCGATTGGACACTGACCATGTTGATGTCTATCTGGTGCATCGTTTTGATGAATTGGCACCGCTTGAGGAAACGATACGGGCGTTGGACGATATCGTTCGTGCGGGTAAGGCACTTTACGTCGGATGTTGCAACTATGCGGCGTGGCAAGTTTGCAAATCGCTCTGGATTGCGGACAAGCAGAATGTTACGCCGTACATGTGCGTCCAAAATCTGTACAATTTGCTGAACCGTCAGGTGGAAGGTGAGATGTTTGATTTGGTGAGGGATATGGGATTGGGAGCGATGGCGTTTAGTCCGTTGGCGGTCGGTCTTTTCAGTGGGGTATATTCGCCAGACCGTCCACCGCCGCCGGGAACTCTTTTTGCAACGCGTGAAGACGATTTTGCTCACATGATGGAAGAAAATTCCGCGCGGGTTATAACAACCGTTAGGCAGCTCGCTGATGAATTGGGAAAAACACCTGCACAACTGGCTTTGGCTTGGGTGCTGTCACATCCGGAAATCACGGTTGCCATCAGTGGTGCCGACACAATCGAACACCTGAACGATAATATTGGGGCTGTCGGCTGGACGCTTGATGATTCCGCCCGAGAAAAATTGGATGCTGTTTCCGAATCGTTCGTCGGACGGCCCCAAGGAAGTTTCTAGAGTATCTCAAGTTGAAGGAAAGTAGTTTCAAAACAACCTGAGACACGCTAGACACTTTTTCCCATCTGTGGGCTAAAATCCACGCTTCATCTTGCCCCAGGTGACGGCGAGCTTGCCAGCCGGGTCAACCGATAGCGAGTTTCTGACATTTTTGTTAATTTCATCTGGACTGAGTGTCCGGTCGTAGACACGATAGATAGCGATGGAACAGTTGCAGGTGCGCTGCTGTTCGACATGAGCAGAAGCAAATATACCGTGCTGCAGCATTGGGTGTGCTGGATCCCACTCCACTTCGGTTGGATTGTTGGAAACCTCGACACCATCTCGATAGA
Source organism: Candidatus Poribacteria bacterium (assembly GCA_965222435.1). Classification (GTDB taxonomy): domain Bacteria; phylum Poribacteria; class WGA-4E; order WGA-4E; family PCPOR2b; genus PCPOR2b. Next base: position 5,292,875 of record OZ244950.1, read on the forward strand.
TTGTTATGCTCTCTCCACTTGCAAAGACCAGATGCACCCAGTGCCACTCGTTTTGCCCAATGTTCAGCTTGTTTTTCCGCTTCGCTAAGTCCTGACGATGTTGTATAACATTTTGGGCGATACTTATGTTTTGGAATATTCCACTGCCGTTGGCATCTAGCCATACTCTAACAATCTGATCTCTCGGTGCTCCGACGGCCGCGCCATCTTTAATGGGAGCCCATGGCTGGGTCTGAATGCCAAAAACTTGATGCTCTTCCATGAAAAGGGGACCATTTATTCGCATAAGAAGCCCGATGGTAAAATCTTGAAGATGGATTATAGGCGCGTCCTTGTCATCCTCTTCGTTGGCAAAAACGTCCTTGGACTGAGTTGCGGTGTACCATGCAGCATTGTCCGACTTGATGCCAATCGCGGGAATCTCAATGGCGCCCTGTTCAAGGACCGGCTTACCCCTTCCCTTTTCTAATTGTCCGCCAGCCGTGCCGGCGTTCCGCCACGCGTTATCGCCCTTGTCTTGGCGTGTTTCTACAGGGTTAAAGTAGAGCACGGGATTCCCCACCGGACTCACGGCAAACGCCATGGACGAAATGAGAACCGTAATCAGCGCGACACCAAGAATAGTTCTGTTAAACGTTTTCATCTCAAGCGTCTCCTAGTGGATTCTGTGGGAGTCTTATAACTAAGTGGAGCATTAACGAAACATTTAGGGAAAATCTGTCGGAAAAGCTCCAAACTAAAATCCACGTTTCATCTTAGCCCAAGTGACAGCGAGCTTGCCAGCCGGGTCAACCGATAGCGAGTTTCTGACATTTTTGTTAATTTCATCTGGACTGAGTGTCCGGTCGTAGACACGATAGATAGCGATGGAACAGTTGCAGGTGCGCTGCTGTTCGACATGAGCAGAAGCAAATATACCGTGCTGCAGCATTGGGTGTGCTGGATCCCACTCCACCTCGGTTGGATTGTTGGAAACCTCGACACTATCTCGGTAGATTTTTATACTTTCTCCGCTTTTAAAGGCGATATGCACCCAGTGCCACTCCTTCTGTCCAATATTCAGCTTGTTTTTCCGTTTTGCTAAGTCCTGACGATGTTGCACGACGTTCTGGGCGATGCTTATGTTTTGGAATATTCCACTGCCGTTGGCATCTAACCAGACCCGAACAATCTGATCCCTCGGTGCTCCAGCGTTCCATCCATCTTTAATGGGTGCCCACGGTTGGGCCTGAAGCCCAAAAACTTGGTGCTCTTCGAAGAAAAGGGGACCATTTATTCGCATAAGGAGCCCGACAGTAAAATCTTGAAGGTGGACAACAGGTGCGTCTTTATCCTCCTCTTCGTTGGCAAAAACGTCCTTGGACTGAGTTGCTGTGTACCAAGCGGCATTGTCCGACTTGATGCCAATTGCGGGGATTTCAATGGTGCCTTGTTCAAGGTTCGGCTTGCCAGCCCCTCGTATTAGTCGTCCACCAGCCGTGCCAGCGTTCCGCCACGCATTGTCGCCCTTCTGCTGGCGCGTTTCCACAGGGTTAAAATAGAGCACAGGGGCCCTAACTGGACTTACAGCAAACGCCATGGACGAAGTGAGGACAATAATTAGTGCCACACTCAGAATCGTTCTGTTAGACGTTTTCATTTTGATCTCCTCCTGATGGATTCTGTGGGAGTCTTATATCCCCTGTTAATAGGTTAATCACTTAATTAAGTAGAGCATTAACGAAACGTTTAGGGATAATCTGTCGGAAAAGCTCCAAACTAAAATCCACGTTTCATTTTGCCCCAGGTGACAGCGAGCTTGCCAGCCGGGTCAACCGCCAGTGAGTTTCTCACATTTTTGCTAACTTCATCTGCGCTGAGCACCCGGTCATAGACTCGGTAGATAGCGATTGAGCAGTTGCAGGTGCGCTGCTGCACCTCAAAATCAGAGGTAAATATGCCGTGAACCTTCAGATTGTGTTCTGGATCCCACTTTACTTCTGTTGCGTGGGAAGCTGCCTCTGTGCCATCAAGGTAGGTAGTCACACTCACGCCACTTTCAAAGACAATATGAACCCAGTGCCATTCGTTTTCTCCAAGCTTCAGCTTGTTTTTCCTGTTTGAAAAGTCGTGACGGGCTTGTATTACGTTCTGAGCGATACTTACGTTTTGGACGATGCCTTTGCCGGCGACATCTAACCATATCCGAACAACTTGCTCACGCGCCCGAGGCGGTATCACCCCCTCGGTTTGTATGCCTATAATGATGTTCTCCTCTGCGAAATATGGGCCATTCACCCGCATAAGGAGCCCGATGGTGAAGTTTTCAAGATTAACAACAGGCGCTTTAGCGTCATCCACTTCGTTGGCAAAAACTGCTTTAGATCGAGTCGCGGTATACCACGCGGCATTGTCCGCTTTAAGACCAATTGATGGGATTTCAAGGGGGCCCACTTCAAGGGCTGGTTTGGCTTCACCCTTTTTAATTTCACCGCCAGCTTTGCCGGCATTCTTCCAAGCGTTGTCTCCCTTTTCTTGGCGAGTTTCTAAGGGGTTAAAGTAAAGCACGGGACCTTTCACCGGACTCACGGCAAACGCTATGGAAGATGTCAGCACCATGATAAGCGTGAGGGTGAGGATAGTTCTGTTAGACAATTTCATATTGAATCTCTCCTTCTGAATTCTGGTAGAAGAAAGTTTTATCCCTTCTTGTTGAACAACCGATAGCTTGTGCGATTCTTGTCGCGGAATCCCCACAACAGAATGTAAAAACACCTATACAAGTTTAACAAAAAATCACGCAATTGTCTAACAAAAAATTAGCAATTGTACTGAGGTGACACCAAATGGTCAATTTACATAACAGGTGGATTTCCTTTTTCCTGATCGTGGTTTTCCTGGATTTGTGCAGCTTCCCCCTTTATTCAGAGTCTGAATTTCAGACACATCTCCAAAAAGCGGATCTATACGCGAGTCAACGCGAGTTCCTCAAAGCGGTTGAACATCTCTCGAAGGCACTCAATATTCACCCGCGAGACGTTGAGGTACATGTTCAACTTGCAATTGCTTGTAGTAGATTGGGATGGATCGACAAGGCGGTTGAATCGTACGCCATTGTGCTGCATCTTGACCCCAACTCACCGAGTGCGCAATACGGGTTAAAAGTGCTCGGACGTTACCAACTCGGTTTAATCCATGCTAGGAAAGGGGCTTTTGAAAAAGCAAAAACTCAATATCAACTTGCCATCGAATTAGATCCGGAGCTCTCCCTGCCACATTTCCAACTCGGTTACCTCTTGACTCAACAGGGGAAGTTTGAGGAAGCTGTCCCCTTTTACCAGAAGGCGATAGCACTTTATCCAGATCACACGGGTGCCTACTATCAACTGGCAAATGCCTATTTTCGGATGGGAAGACAGGACGAGGGAAAACGTCAGTTGGAGAAGTTTAGGGAGATTAAAGCGAAGGGACGGTTCAACCTCGCAGAGCGATCGCTGAAAAAGGGAGAGATCAACGAAGCACTGACAGCGTTTCAGCGGACGCTTGACATGGATGCCGCGTTCGCGCCCGCGTATGCCCGCCTTAGTGCCATTGCCCTCCAACAGAATGATTTGGAAACCGCAGTGGAGTATCTCCAACGTGCACTTGAGATCAGACCCAATTTTGCTGCGGGTCACTATCAACTGGGCAGTATCTATCACAAGCAGGGTGAAATCGAGAAAGCAATTGAGTCATTTGAGGCTGCCCTCACGCTTAAACCCAATTTTGCATCGGCTTGTAACGCGCTCGCTTGGCTCTATGCCGAGAGCAAGAAAAACATAGGTGAGGCGATTACACTTGCGAGAAAGGCTGTTAAGTTAAAGCCAACCGCTTCCCACTGGGATACCCTTGCTTACGCCCTTTATAAAGCGCGAAGGTACAAGGAAGCCGTCGACGCGATTGCCAAAGCCCTTGACTTACAGCCCGATGATCCGGACTATGTAGCACGCCAAAAATCAATCCAAAAAGCAATCGCCGAACAGAGGAAATGAGGAAAAGCAGAATGGAAGGAAGGTTACTTTACGCAATACGCAATACGCATTACGCATTACGTTTCGTACATCGCGTTTCACGTTTCACGTTTCACGTCTTCATCCTCTTGCTATTCGCGCCTCTAGCTCTCGCAGCCCAAACATTAACCTTCACCGATGTAACCGCGGAAGCCGGCATCGATTTTAAGCATACGAGTGGCAGGAGCGGCGAATTTTACTTCGTGGAACAGCTCGGTTCAGGGGCAGCATTTTTTGATTACGATAACGATGGAGATCTTGATATCTATTTCGTCGATGGAGCGGATCTCCCCGGTTTTCAATCAAAGAAGCCACCAACGAACCACCTCTATCAAAACAACGGGGACGGGACCTTTACCGATGTAACAGATTTTGCCGGGGTGGGAGACAAAAGTTACGGCATTGGATGCTGTGTCGGAGATTATGACAATGATGGCCATCTTGACCTGTATGTGACCAACTTTGGAAAAAACCGCTTCTACCGCAACAATGGAGATGGGACTTTCACTGATGTGGCAGACCGAACCAATGTCGGCGATGTGCGCTGGGGAGCTTCTTGCGCCTTTGCGGATTATGATAATGATGGTCATTTGGATCTCTATGTGACCAATTACGTTCAGTACCAACTGGATCAGAACAAAACGTGCCAGAATAAGGGAGTGCACACCTATTGCCGGCCGCAGGAGTACGCAGGCGAAGCGGATATCCTCTATCGAAACAGGGGCGATGGCACATATACGGAAGTTACTCAAGCGGCGGGCGTTTACCAGCCGCGGAGCCGAGGGCTTGGGATTGTCTGGGGCGACTACGACAGCGATGGCTACATTGACCTCTATGTGGCGAACGATACGAATGAGAACCACCTTTTCCACAATAATCGCGATGGGACATTCTCTGACATGGCTTTTTTTGCGGGCGTTGCATTGAGCGAAAATGGCGAAATGGGGAGCGGTATGGGTGTTGACTTTGGCGATTACGACAATGATGGTCGATTGGACGTTATGGTGACCAATTTTCAGGATGAGGTAGCAACCCTATACCACAATGACGGAGACGGTTTTTTTTCTGACGCTTCATATATCTCTGGAACAGGTGAAAGTACCTACGCATCTTTGGGGTGGAGCGTCTGTTTCTTTGACTATGACAACGATGGTGCCAAGGATATATTTATTGCCAACGGGCATGTTTTCAGCGATGTGGAGTTGTTCAATTCTGAAACGACTTACGCACAGGTCAATCACCTTTTTAGGAATTTAGGAGGTGGAGTTTTTCAAGAGGTTACTGCCCATGTCGGGCTCGATTTGTCCCAAAAAGCACCCAGCCGGGGGGCTGCATTCGGAGATTATGATAATGACGGTGATATCGATATATTGGTCACCAACAGCGATGGGAAACCACAATTGCTCAGGAACGATGGCGGAAACCGGAACAATTGGGTGAAAGTGCACATCCGTGGAACTGCAAGTAATCGGGCAGGGATCGGGACACGGATTGAAGTCGTTACTGGGGATGTTTCACAGATGGCTGAAGTGAAAAGCGGCTCCGGCTACCTTTGCCAAAATGCACTCGCTCTTCATTTCGGTTTAGGAAGTCATACAGTCATTGATAAAATCATCGCAACGTTTCCGAGTGGGCGTGTTTATCAGATGAAAGCAGTGTTAGTCAATCAAGTTATCGAAATTACAGAACCCAACGAGAAATGAAATCAAAAAATGGTTGCAATAATTTCTAAAAAATGCTAACATTATAAACTAGACAGAGCGGCAGCGTGCCGCCAAATTCTTGATTCTGCTGGAAGGACTCAGCATTGACTAGTAAATATCAGGAGGTTCACGAATGAACACGGTGTTAAAATTAACCTTGGTGTGTGTCAGTCTTATTGCTCTTGGGCTGATTTTCACTCATTCAGGGTATACCAAAATTGAGCTTGCAGACGAGGATATCGTAGGAATATGGCTCTTTGATGAGGCAGATGGCGATGCAATCGTTGATGAGAGTGGCCACCACGCGGATGGCAAAATCAATAACTTCGGCGCGGACGGTGTGACAAGGGAAGATGGCAAGTTTGGTGGAGCACTGAAGTTTCCCGCTGTAGATGGAAAACTTAATAACGTCACAATCCCGAATCCACAGAACTACAACTCCTTCGACGAGTTTACCATATCCATGTACATTAAAGCAACAACCACCGGGGGGAATCAACGTATGTTTTCAAACGAATCATTTCCGGGTGGAGATGGCAGCCGAAATATCGTTTGGGAACTCAACGGTGGTGCAGGCGACACGGGCCGTATTGTTTTTGGTGCTGATGGATGTTGCAAGTGGGCTGATGCTCAAGCACCACGCGACCTCCTAACAGATGATGTGTGGCATCATGTCGTTGGCCTCTGGAAACAACCGTCCCTGCTTGTCTATACCGATGGAAGAAAAGGGCAGGATAAATGTTTCGATGGAGACAGCCCAAACGGAGACGATCCGTGTAACGCCTTGCCAGATCTCAAAGCCGCTGGCGATCCATTCATCATAGCTACTCGTCCGAATGATACCGGCAATTTTAACGGGCTCATCGACGATGTCACGCTGTTGGATCGTGCGTTGAGCGAAGACGAAATTAAGACCATCATGGACGATGGACTTGCGGAGGGTGCACTCGCTGTTAGCCCGAAAGGCAAAGCTACCACAACTTGGGGTGCCCTCAAGAGTAGAAATACCCGAGAGAATTTTAGCAGGTAGCACTCTGTTAAATTTTTGAATAAACTCAAACCTTGCGAGGGTTCCAAACCTTCGCAAGGTTACTTATGTACTTATCTAACCATTTCCCACCTCCGAACTTCGCCCTCCTAACCACCCACCGCTTGGAGCGAGCATATGTTTCTTAGTCCCGATAACTTCGGGGTAAAGTTATTTGCCTAGCGAACCCCAAAAAGGAAATAAAATATGCGAACGCTGGATCTGCGTGTCCGGTATTTTCAGGACAGCACCCCCGTAGAGATGCCATGTCGCGAGGAAAACTTTATCCGACGCGAAATCACGATGCCCTTGCCTATCGAGCAAACTGCGTTTGTACTGGTTGATGTCTGGAACGTACATTTCATTGAGAGTTGGATCGAACGCGCAAAGGACGTAACCGTCAACGCGATTGTTCCTGCGCTGAACGCTGCTCGTGAGGCGGGGTTGACAATTGTGCATGCCCCCTGCCCGGAGGTTGCCGGGCAATTCCCTCAACTTGATCGACATACCCCTCCCGAAATCCTGCCTCCGCCCGATTGGCCCCCGCCGGAGTTTCGGAGCCGGGCTGGCGAATACGCTGCCTATCGGGGACCGCGGAGTCAGCCTCCGAGCATTGGCATCCATTGGGATAGCCTTTCAGACAAATTGGGGATGTCACCGTCAATCGAAATGCAAGACGATGACTTTGTAATCGCAACGGGGGAGCAACTGCATGAACTCTCGAAGGAGCGCGGCATCTTACACCTGATCTACGTCGGCTTTGCTGCCAACTGGTGTGTCGTTGGTCGAGACTACGGCATCCGTGCGATGACTCGGCGCGGGTACAACATCGTCCTCCTTCGTGATGCGACCACAGGTGTGGAATTCCCGGATACGCTTGACCAGCTTTTCACCACCGAAATTACGATTCGGGAGGTTGAGCAGCAGTGTGGTTTCACTGCATCGAATGAGGACTTCTTTACGGCGTGCCGTGCCGTATAACACTTCTTGAAAGGCAAAATCAGAAAATCTTCAATGGGAGAATTATATGAAGGCTAACTAGCAACAATCCCAATGCTTTAGTTTGGGGTCAAACGTTGTCGTATCGTGCTTTCATTAAAAAACTTGATATTGTTGGCAAAATATGGTTACTTGGCTTGTCTTTCGGTGGGAAAATAGTAGCCCTAATGCACGTTAGGGTCTCCCACACCTATTACTATAGGAAGCGAAAGACGGAAAGACAATTCCAATGTTAAAAACTCACAAAATCGCTTTAGATCCAAACAACGTCCAAGCGACACAATTCGCTCAACATTGTGGCTATGCTCGTGTTGCCTATAATCACGTGCTTGCTGATTTTAAGCTTGGACTCAACGCAGGTAAGTGGCATAGCCATATAGAGTTAAACAAACGTTTTATGGTGAATTAGACAAATAAGTGGACATTTGCCAAAGTCCCCCTCTTTCCCCCTAATAAGGGCAGCTAGGGGGTTAGGGATTTAGGCGGTTGTTTGTAGGTACAGATTGCCTAATCTGTACATGTGCATTGGAAGTGTCTAAGTAATTCTAAAATCTACCATAATTCGGTCAAACATGAGCAATACGAGTGGTGTAAAGCACTTAATCAACGTGCTGCTCATAATGCGATTTACTTTAATTTTCAAGACGCAATACGGAGATGGCAGTCGGGTCAGAGTCGTTTTCCAAAGTTCAAGAAGCGTTCACGGGGTCAGAGTTTCCAAGCAGACGCAGGTCGAGGCACAACTATTGTCGAAGGACATCGTATAAAACTACCCAAAATTGGTTGGGTTCGCATGTTCCAATCCCTTCGCTACCTCGGCACTATCTGCAAGGTGGTTATCTCTAAGCATGGTCACCGTTGGTTTGCTTCTATCCTCGTTGATACTTTTACCGACACCCCAACACCTGAGATTCGGCGCATCTCTGTTGTCGGTGTAGATGTTGGTATTAAGCATTTAGCCGTAACCTCCGAAGGTGTGTACTACGAGAATCCGAAAATCTTAAAACATTACGATCGCAAGTTAAAACGGCTGCAACGTCAGTTAAGCCGACGGGAAAAAGGCAGTCGTAATTGGCATAAGACGAAAGCGAAACTCGCCAAGCTGCATTACCGTATCACCTGTGTTCGACAAGACGCTCAACACAAGGCAACAACAGCTATTGCCAATCGTGCAAGCTGTATCGGAATAGAGTCACTTAACGTTGCTGGAATGCTCAAGAATCATAGACTTGCAAAAGCATTATCGGAGGCGTCATTGTCAAGTTTCTTATCTATACTTAAATACAAGGCAGGACGTATGGGGGTTAAGATTGTAGAAGCAGATACTTTCTACCCGTCCAGTAAGACTTGTTCAGCTTGCGGTAGAGTTGATAGCGACTTGTCCTTGTCGGATAGGACGTACCATTGCAGTGTGTGTGGTCATACACAAGACAGAGACCTCAATGCTGCAATAAACCTCAGAACCGTCGCCATGGGACACACGGAGACGTAAAACGCTTGTGGAGAGATGGTAAGTCCACGGTACTTCGTGGCACGTCTCGTCGAAACAAGAAAATAGCATGGAGATGAAAAATGTCTACCAATCAGTCTATTAAGAATCCCAATGTTTCAACATTGGGAGCAGTCAAAAAAGTACGTATCGGTGTCATTGGTTGTGGGGCAATTGCTCAGGTCCATCATCTACCTAACTTAAAAGCACTTCAGGACGAATTTGAGGTGCCAATCGTCTGCGATGTATCGCAGGGTGCTGCAGCGTATGTTGCCGAGACCTTCAATATCCCTCGCTATGTGACGGATTATCGCGATCTCCTCGCGTCTGATGTAGATGCAGTTCTGCTCTGCCATTCTGATCCAAAGACAAGGGTCGCTGTGGCTGCATTCAACGCAGGGGTGCATGTCTTCATTGAGAAACCGATGTGTTTTTCCATTCAGGAGGCAGATGCTATCGGTGCTGCGTGTCAGGCGTCGGGCAAGGTCGGACAAGCGGGGTATATGAAAGTGCACGACCCCGCGTTTGAGTTAGCAAAACGTGAGGTCGATACGATGGACGATGTCCGGTTCGTTCAGGCGAATCACCTCCACTGTGGCAACGAACTGCATCTCCAAAATTTCCGAATCAAGCGGTTCGATGACATTCCACCAGACGCGATGGTTGAGGCGGGTGAAGATGGAGCGAAAGCACGCCACGATGCTATTGGAAATATATCTGGCGATGCTGGGAGTGCTTTCTCCACACTTTCAGGCAGCGGTATCCATGACCTCTACGGTTTCCGCGCCCTGCTTGGTGTGCCGGACGCGGTAGCTAGCACCGAGTTGTGGAATGGTGGACGTGGCATCACTACGATACTTGAATATCCAAACGAAGTACGCCTCGTTTATACATGGGCAGCTATCCCCGGCTTGTGGGACTTCAAGGAGACGCTGGAGGTTTACGGCGATACCAAGCGTGTGATTGTTAAATACCCCACAGGATTTTCCCGCGGGATTCTCTCTACCGTCACAGTGCATGAGATTGAAGCGGACGGCACAACGGTTCTCAAGGAGCCGGCGATAGTGTGGGAGAGTGCCTTCAGCCGCGAAATCCGCCACTTCCACGCCTGCATCACCGAGGGGATTCCCTGTCGTACATCGGTCATTGATGCCCGCAACGACATTGCACTGATTATTAACATCGTTAAGTCCTACACTGAACACGCACGCATTCCGAGTGACTGGTAGGATCGCAGAGGATTAGACCAAATCCAAAGGACAAGTTATATCAATGAAAATTACGGACTTAAAATGCACTGTTTTGGGTAACAACCCCGTGATTCGCATAACAACCGACGAAGGAATCAGTGGGCTGGGAGAGGTGGAAGCTAGTAAACGCTACCTGAAACCTCATATTATGTTTTACAAGGACTTCATAGTCGGGGAAGATCCCACGGACGTGGAGCGGGTAATGCTGAGGATCCGCAAGGGCGGTAGTTTTAAACCGTGGGGCAGCTCAGTGAGTGCGATAGAGATGGCACTTTGGGACATCGCCGGCAAGGCAGCTGGCGTTCCCGTCTATAAGCTGCTAGGAGGGAAGATTCGGGACAAGGTTCGGGTCTATAATGGTGCGGTCAGGTATCCAATGGACGGAAATTCCCCGGAAGCCCACGCTGCAAATATGAAAAAGATGAAAGCCTCCCCCGAAGGTTTCACCATTATTAAGCAGGGAATCGCGTTTCATAGCGGAATGCCAAGTCAATTCCCGGACTACTTCTACGGTGAAGTGCAGCCAGGGCGTTTTGCAAGGACTAGTGGCGTCTTGACTGAACGCGGGCTGAAACATACGATTGCTTGTGTTGAGGCGATGAAGGAGGCCTTAGGAGATGAGGTTGGTTTGGCTTTGGATTGTGGGCCCGGCATGACAGTTCCTGATGCAATACGGCTTGCAAAGGCTTTGGAGCCACTGAACGTGATGTGGCTTGAAGACATGATCACCGGAGACTATGTGCCATACGTTTTAGCAGATCTTTACCGGGATGTAACACAAAGCACATCGACACCCATCCACACCGGCGAACAGATCTACCTCCGACAGAACTTCAAAGACCTGATCGAGAAGCGAGCTGTGGATGTAATCGGTCCCGACCCATGTGACATCGGCGGCATCGCGGAACTGAAGTGGGTTGCGGAATATGCAGACATGCACGGCATTCTGATGGCACCCCACGGTGTACTTGATGGGCTTATCGGTCTTGCCGCCCTCGTTCAGATGTCGGCAACCTTGCCCCAGAATTATATCGCTTTCGAGTATCCGGTTGGAAACCCCGAGTGGTGGTACGATATAGTTGAAGGGCTGCCAGATCCCATCGTCGAGGATGGATTCATCACCGTTTGGGACAGACCCGGTATGGGTGTTGAGCTCAACGAAGAAGCCACAAGGCAGTATCTCCCTGAAGGCGACGAAGACTTTTTCGATAATTAGGGAAACAGTAGATATGGCGAAAATCAGATTAGGTGTCATTGGTGCCGGTGGCATTGTTTGCCGGCTGCATCTTCCTGCCCTCGTTGATGGGGATGCCTTCGAGGTTGTCGTACTTGGTGGTAGACGGGAACATCGGCTCAAACACCAGTGTGAGCAGTTCAACATCCCGCGTTGGACGCAGGACTACGATGCGATTATCGCGGATGATTCACTCGACGCTATCTTGGTTGGTACGCCGCACCCGCTCCATGTGTCTTGGGGAGTCAAAGCACTGGAGTCAGGGAAGCATGTCCTGATGCAGAAACCGCTGTGTGGTGAGATGGACGAAGCCAATCAATTTGTGGAAGCGACAGAAAGAAGTCGCCTGACGGTGATGTGTCTCCCTCACGTAAGTGCCTCCATCCGCAAGGCACGTCAATTGTTGGCGGACGGCGCGATTGGCAGAGTTTCAGGAGCACGGTTCCGAAGCAGTCACGGCGGTCCTGAAATCTACTACGCAGAGATTCGAGACATTTTCGGTGAGAAAGATGACGATCTCTGGTTCTTTGACGCCAAACGAGCGAGCGTTGGAGCACTATTCGATATGGGGGTCTATGCTGTCTCCGGGTTGGTCACAATGCTAGGAACGTTTAAGCGTGTCACCGGTTTCGTGACTACCTTTGATAAACCAACTGAGTTGGAAGATGTGGCGACCCTCGTTCTTGAAATGGAATCAGGGGGCATCGTCACCGCCGAAACAAGTTGGTGCGACCCCGCACGGACGTGGGGTGCGAGCATTCACGGCACGGCAGGTAAACTCACACTGCCGGGGGAGGATGGGGCTGCACTGAGTCAGTGGACGCCGACATCTTACACCCGCGAAACAGCACCTGTGGACCTGAAAGCGATTGATTGTTCGGACGCTGACCTCGGCGATATGCACACGCATTTCGCAGAATGCATCCGCGATGGCAAGCAGCCACCGCTGTCGCACGTTTACGCAGCGCGCCATGTCACTGAGATTTTGTTGGCTGGTATGGCATCCGCTCGGACTGGCAGCGCAGTTGAACTAATGACCAGAGCAGATTCTTGACATACTCCTACACCCTAAAGGGAGGGGGCATTACCCGCAATTTTAGGTAAAATAAATTGAAGACCTCAACGTAGCTGGTCAAAACTAACCGGTACTATGTCCTAACTGAACGGTTGTCCTCAACATTGTTTAGCTGAAAGGAGCTAAAAATGCTAACCCAAGAACAGATTGACTTTTACCATGAAAATGGTTATATCGGCGTCGAAAATGTGCTGTCAGCAGAAGAGGTTACTGACCTTCGACGTACCACGGATGAGTTTGTTGAGAAATCCCGTGAGGTCACTGAACATACCGATGTGTTTGACCTTGAGCCGGGGCATACTTCAGAAGCTCCTCGCGTGCGCCGGATCAAAAATCCCGTTATGCACCACATTGTTTATGACCAAACGCTACGCCACGATCGTATCCTCGACATCGTTGAGCAGTTAGTTGGGCCTGGTGTGAGCCATAATGGTCACAAACTCAACATGAAATACCCCGAATTTGGCAGTCCTGTCGAATGGCATCAGGATTGGGCGTTCTATCCTTATACCAATGATGATCTGCTGGCAGTTGGCGTAGCAATTGACGATATGTCGCTAGAGAACGGTTGTCTGATGGTTGTGCCCGGCTCCCATAAGGGACCGACCTATGACCATCACCAAAATGGTGTCTTTGTCGGCGCGGTAACGGATCCCAATTTTAATGCGGATAACGCTGTTCCTGTCGAAGTCAAAGCCGGCGGCATCTCGATTCACCACGTCCGTATGCTGCACGGTTCCGCCCCCAATAACTCTAGCAAGCCACGCCGTCTACTGTTGCTCCAGTATTGCGCCCTTGATGCCTGGCCCATAGCTAGCACAACTTGGGATATCTTCAAATCCTTCGTTCTGCGTGGCGAACCCACGAATCAGCCGCGTGTCGTCTCCACTCCTATTCGCATTCCTCAGCCGTCTGCTGGGCGAGGAGGGACAATTTACGAAGTTCAAACGCTACTGGAAAATCCCATCTTTGCGCAGAAGAAAGCCCAATAAACAGTGCCATCCCTCAGAGAAGGCACAAAGTGGGGACACAGAGGACTCAAGGAGACGATGTCATGGGAAATGGTATTGTGAGGGACAAATTCTGGATCTGGGGACACGATGCCGGGAGTCACAATGATCAATATGGATTGATCGCCACCTCACGGATGACGCCGGTAGAAGGTGCTTTCTACCTTAACGTACCGAATATCATATTGGTGCGTTATCATGATCTGCCGCAACCACCGTTTGAACAGTACGCACTAGCGTTTCGTCCGCTGAAACAGGTAGTTTGGTCTATTGTTGGGGCGGCCGGTGCCACTGAGAATTACGAAGTGGAAGCAGCACACAATCTGGCAGCAAAATTCCCGAATTTTACCGGCGTGATGATGGACGATTTTTTCAGCGATCCGGCAACGGGAAAGGTCGCTGTCCATGATGTCGAATCGCTGAATGCCATTCAAAAACAGCTGACCGTAGCGGATCGGAAGTTGGATTTGTGGGTGGTGCTTTACAACCATCAACTTGAGCACCCTGTCGGTCCGCATCTGGAAACTTGCGATGTCGTCACCTTCTGGACGTGGACTTCCGAGCAATTGGTGGATCTGGAGAAAAACTTCAAACGTGCTGAAGAACTTGCTCCGTCACCCCGTAAAATACTCGGCTGCTACATGTACGATTACGGTAACCATCAACCGATGCCGGTTGACTTGATGCAACACCAGTGCGAAATCGGTCTGCAATGGCTCCGTGAAGGTCGTATTGATGGCATGATTTTCCTCGCCAGTTGTATCTGCGACTTGGAATTAGAGACTGTTGAGTGGGCGCGAGGATGGATTCAGGAAGTCGGCGACGAGTCACTCTGATACATAATAACCTAAGTTGCTAATTGATAAACCAAGCATCAGAAACCGACGCAATCATCGGGAATTGGAATTCCCTCCTACCTACACAAAACATATGGTAGGAGCGATTTCCGAATCGCGACTTGGGTTATAATAACTCTCGCTCCAGAGGAGCGATATGTCTATAGAACGGTGATAGGGTTAATCCCTGCGCTCCAGAGGAGCGCAATGTGTATAGCAAGGGCGAACCTCTTCCCATCCAAGCCCCATCGGGGCGACATGTGCAATTTGCGTATAATACTTCGGAAGGAGTAGGCACAGGCATCATGATAGAAGCTGCTCAAAATGTAACCGATTTTAACGAGAAGGACTCTTTCACTTCTGGACTGCAAGAGGCGGTTGATGCTCTCCCCAAGAGCGGAGGTATTGTCTGGGTGCCACCGGGCGTTTATACCCTACACCGCCATGTGCGGCTGCGTGAAAATGTCACTATCCGCGGGGCAGGTCAATCCAGTCGCATTGTCCGTGCGCCGGAGGTTTCTTCACCCCTTGTGAGCGAAGCCGATGCGGGTGATACTTCTGTCCATGTCCAAAGCGAATCCGAATTCACCGTTGGCATGGAAGTCAGCGTGTTCGACAAGGCGCAACACGGTTGGTACGCCACACATGCTTTCATTGTGGACATCAGCGAAAACAGGCTCCATCTGGACCGACCTATCAATCGTCCCTGTCTCCCAGAGCGGAATGGTGGGGTGGCTCACGCTTTCTCGGCGTTCGTGGGTTGGGAGGAACAGGGCTGTGAATTGGAATCGCTCTGCATTGATGGAGGTAACGCAAACGGTCAGAGTGTTTTCGTCGATTTTACCGTGTCTGCCATACATCTAGTGCGGACGGTAGATGCCCGCGTGAGGGGATGCGTCGTGCAGCATTGGCTCGCAGATGGCGTAAGCGTTCAGGGAGGGGCTGGAGCGATTGTCAGCGATTGCCTCGCTGAGGGCTGTCTGGGACACGGTTTTCACCCCGGCACGTCCGTCCAGCACAGCCTCTGGACGAACAACATCGGACGGGATAATGGTCGTGATGGACTCTATTTCTGTATGAACGTCCGCCATTCCGTTGTCAGCGAAAGCACTTTTTACGGAAATGGTCGGCACGGCATCGGTGGTCTGGCTGATGGCGGCGACCAATACAACGTCGTTGCCAACAATACCTGTGTCAACAACGCTCGGCACGGCATCGAAGCCTCTCGTGGTAGAGACAATACAATCAACAGCAATATCTGCTTGAACAACTCACAGGAGGAGCCCGGCAGATATAGCGGAATAGCCCTGATGGATGTCACCGGGATGACAGTCACCGGCAATAGATGTCTCGACGACCAGTCCACGCAGACGCAAGCCTACGGGGTTGAAGAAGGCGAGGCAAGCGATAAGAACCTTATCGTTGCCAACCATTGTCATGGGAACTTGGTGGAGGGTGTGCTCATCGTTGGTGCCGATACAAAATCTGCGGATAACCTTGAATAAAACCAGTTTTTCACTTCGTTTTGCCTGAACTCCCCAACCAGATCCACGGCTAGATTTGACACTGGTGCAGAATACCCCACCACACGAAAGCCCTACTATTCAGGTTCATTCTCCGCCGCCCGTGGCGCGAGCTCATTCCACACTTCGCCAAATTCATAAACCTTTTTGAACATCGTATAGACCCCTTCCCACATCGCTTTCCGCGCCGCAACGGCAGCATGATTGTCCCCATCAGGAAGAATCCCCTTGAGTTTATCACCCATCTCTTTCTGAACACGAGCACAAGTTTGGGCTGCTTCAGCAAGACTCTCAGCAACCGCAACATGGTGGTCAATCAATTCTTCAATCGGTTTGTTTGGGTCCTCATCTAGGTCGTAGGCATTGGGCGATGCGAACTGATGTGGCAGCCGTTCTCCGTCCTCCGTCCGCGGGGTATGGGTCGGATGGATGTGGGGTGTCACCGAGAGGTACATAATCATCGGTTCGTCCCCGATTACGCGCACTCGGTGGACCTCGTCGGCTAGCGCAACGCACATCTGACCGGGTCCCAGTTTCTCAACCCCGTCACCAATCTCAAATATGACCCGTCCTTCAAGGATTAGGAAAATTTCATGTCCCAAATCATGGCTGTGAATATTAGCGACACTACCGGGCTCCATCCGCAAAAAGCGGGAGCGAATCTGTGGGGTAATTAATACATTACGAATGTCCTCGTCCTTGTGATAATCGTAGATAGCAAAACTCATCATTTTCCTCCAATTTTCAATATCGGTTGATGGTAGCACGATTTTCTAAATAATCAGACAAATCCTTCAATCACCTTCAAGTGTATCAAATTTCACTGAGAAATCAAATGCTAAAATGTTGTCTCCATGTTTTGAAAATTGTTTTTGTATTGACCAGCGTTCCTCAATTACGTATAATGAACTGATTATTGATTGCTAATGACAATAGGTAATTCAAAAGGAGAGTCAGCGATGGCAGAAAAGAGATACCGAGTCGGCGTGGTCGGACTGACGGGGATCGGAGCAAATCGTTTGGAGGCGGACTCACAGATGGTGCTGAACACCCCGATGCCGGGTTCGCATGTCGCATCTTACGCAGCGCTTCCGCACACGGATTTGGTCGCGGTGTGCGACCTAAAAACGGAGTTGTTTGATGAGTTTAAGGAGCGGTGGGGTGATGTACTCCCTGACGTGCAGACCTACACAGACTACCGCGAGATGCTTGAAAAAGAGAACCTCGACATCCTCAGCGTTGTCACCTCCGACAATCGCCACACCGATATTGTGGTTGACGCAGCAAATGCGGGGATAAAGGGGGTTGTCTGCGAAAAACCGCTTGCCACCACGGTTGACGACTGCAATCGCATGATCGCTGCGTGCGAAGCAAACGGTGTGCCGATTTCGATTGACCACACCCGAAGATGGTGGCCCGCCTATCATCGCGCCCGTAAGGCGATCCGTGAAGGTGCAATCGGTGGTGTGCGTCGCATTGTGGCACACATGGGCGGTCCCAGAGCCATGTTGTTCCGCAACGGCACGCACCTGATCGACGGTGTCTGTTTTTTTGCTGAATCCGAACCGGAATGGGTGTTTGCCGAATTGGATGAGGGTTTTGAAGACTACTTTTCCTACCGTGGAGATGGTGGACGTAGCCCGGCTGGCGACCCCGGCGGAAGCGGATATGTCCATTTTAAGAACGGTGTCCGTGCACTCGTTAACGCGTCGAAGGGACAGGCGAGCGGTTTTTGCCTTGAGATCATCGGTGAGGAAGGACGCTTGGATGTCGAAAATACAGTAACTTTGTCGACCGGTGCCGGCAAGTCTGAGTTGCTTGACCTGCCACCACACATGAAAATCGGTATTCCCGCCTGCATTGAAGAGCTCATTCACGTGATAGAGAACGGCGGCGAATTGCTTTCTCCTGCCTCCGAAGGGAAGAAAGTGGTCCAGATTATCATCGGATTCCTCAAGTCCCAAGAGCGCGGAAATGTGCGTGTAGACTTACCACTACCGCCGGGAAATTGATACTTTATTCAATAGTTACACTATCAGATGATGCGTCACCAACAAAGACTATACCTGTACAGATTTTGGAAATCGGTGGTTCAGTATTAAACTTCCTGAAGAAAAATTGAAGAAAATCGTGTGAGCGATCCTCATATCAGGTAATCTCAATTCTATTTCGGAGGTGCAATATTATGAAACTGATGTGTTATTTGATATGTTTTGTTATGGGGCTGCTCATGGTTAGTTGCGGCGGCGAGGAGGAACCTGCAACTAAAGATAAACCTGCCCCGCTCATCCCAGTGGTGAATCTCGTTAGGAGCGAACCGCCAAACGGTGGCATTATTAGTCTTTCAGATGCTTTAGATACTCCTGTAGAAATTAAATTATTTTTCGACCACCCGCCTCCCTACGTTTCTGTGGGCGGAGTTCGGGCTCAACTTGATGGTGATCACGCCATTTGGGAAGTTACCACCCAACAATTCTTGGATGTGTTGGAGCCAAACCCAGCAGTGAAAGCAGGTGCGGATTTATCAGTAGCTTGGGTAAATCGGGATGGTTCTGATGGAAAAGCCACACTTACGTTTATAGTAGGCTTCGGAGGAGAGTTACCTCAAGTGACATCTGGTACGGTTGCAGATGGCGACTCAGACGTTGACCCTGATTTGCTGAATGCAGCCGGGTTCCGTTTTGATTTCGATCAAGAAGTTACGGGAAACATTACAATTCAGCCGAAAGATGGGGAATCGTTGAATTGGATCGCCAACATCGGTGGTGCTACAATGATGCTCACCGCCGTAGCGGGCGGAGAACTCGAGCACGGTGTTGTTTATGTCCTCCATATCGAAGCCATAAATATCATAGAGGAGAAAACTGAATTCACGATTACATTTAAGACCAAGGATGAATGATTTTCCCTCTATATTCCTACTTCTAGTCACATTTCGGATCCCTCTAAAACAGAAGGGAAACATTCGTGCTTAGTCATGGAGTGAAACATGCACATTCAGTATACAGACTTACCCGAACCAAGATCACTACCCGAAGGGGCAACGCTTGAATACGCGACACAGGACCAAGACTGTCGTTCTCTTGAGCGGTTCGCTATCCGCACCCTCGATCCAGGGATACGTACTCCAGAGATTATAGATGAATCGCGTGAATCATTTTGGATTATCATCAGTGGAGAGGGGACGATGGCGCGTGGCGATGAAACCACTCAAATCCGATCGCGGGACCTAATCATCACGCCGCCGGGAGTTCCCCATTCACTCACCGCCGGGGATACGCCCGTCAAATGGTTTGACGTTGCGTTTCATTCCGCCACTTGGAATATTGCTGCGGATGCGTTGGAAGATGGGGTTGGAGATTCGCACGGCGATCATATCAAGGGCAAGCCGTCACTGGTACGGGGGGAGGAACTGCCACCACAGGAGGGGGATTCCTGCTACCGGTATCCACACGCCCGACCGCATTCGACGTTGGATCATTGGGATCAGAATAGCAGTGAGCCGGGGGCGCGTGCCGCCGACCATGTCCACGACAGTCACGAGGAGTTCTGGTACATCCATGAAGGTTCAGGTCATGTCGAACAAAACGGGCACATCTTTGAGGTCTCGGCGGGGGATCTCATTGGACATGCGCCGGGCGTCCATCATACGCTCATCGCAGAGAAGGAGCCGATCCGTTGGTACTGTTTCTGTATGAATCGCTGGCTGATGCCGCTTGTCAAAGACGCGCTTGTTGAGGTTTAACCGTGCCGGACAATCTCTCACAATCCGAGACGGAGTCCCTCTGTATTTGAAAGAACGCTAAATGAATGAGTTTACCAAAATTCTAGCAACAATCCGACGTCCGTTTCAGCAGGAAATTCGAAGCGGTTGCCAAGACAGCGCGGTGATTAACGGCTTAGGTGCGTATGTCCAACTCTGGGTCGCGAATGCTGAACAGTTGACGCTCAACCCCACTGAGAAGCAGATGCTGACTTCACTTGCGGATCTATTTTCAGATTACGGAACGCTCTCGCCGACGAAGCGGCGGGATGTCGTGCAAACTGCTATGAAGCAGATTGACGAGAGGACACCGGAAAATCAGAAGGCACCGCCCACTAGAAAACCTACCGCGACAGAGACAGTTGATAATCTTCCCTTATTTCAATCGCTGCCTAGCCAATCACCGAAGACCTCTTTCCCCTCGATGGAACGAACCGGCGAGGCTAAGAAGCAACAAACACTTTTCCCTACCGATCCAAAAGCTGGCAGAACGTCGGAGACGGTTGAATCACCCCCCTCACGTTCCACCGTCCGTCCCGATCCATCGGAATCTGAGGTTCCACATTCTGATTCACAACCCACACCTCCAGAAAAGGTACAGATTAAAGATGTCCCCATCTCAACCGATCCGGCGTCGCTGAAGTTCTTGGAGGCGGAGATCCAATATGCAAGCGGAATCGGTCCGCGCCGAGCGGCGAAACTGATAGCAGAACTCAATATCCGCACCGTCCGTGATTTATTAGAATACTACCCACGCGATTATCTCGATCGTGGACATTTCCGGTCGATTTATGAAGTGGGTCGTACCGGCGAATATGAAACCATTCAAGGTGTAGTGGTCAATCAAAGCCAATTCACGCCGAGCCGCAAAGGAGCAAAGTCCATCGGCAAGATCGCTGTCTATGACCAAGCCGGTGTGGCGCAGTTGGTCAACTTTGGGCGTCGTGTCGGTTATCTTAAGAACCTACTGAAAGTTGGCACACCTGTTGTCGTGAGCGGTAAATTTACCCGCCGCAACAACGAAATCCAAACCACCGATTTTGAATTCGAAGTGCTTGAAGCGGAGGACGCAGATCTCATCCACACAGGCAGAATCGTGCCGAAGTACGCGTTGACAGCAAAGTTGACCCAACGGATGCTTCGACAGTGGACCAAGACAGTCATAGACGGGTATGCAGAGGGCTATCCAGAGATTTTGCCGCTAGACATCCGACAACGAAATCAGCTGATAGATCGGTGCACAGCAATCCAAGAGGTACACTTTCCTTCATCCGAAGGGTATAAAGACGCAGCGCGCAGAAGACTGGCGTTCGATGAGTTTTTCCTACTAGAATTGGGGCTTGAGATCAAAAAACAACGCTGGGAAACAGAGGAGAAAGGAATCGCCTTCCAAGTCGAAGGTGAACTGTTAGATCGGTTTATTGAGGCGTTGCCCTTCCAACTGACATCCGCACAGAAGCGGGTCATTGCGGAGATTAAGTCGGACATGGCGAACGGGCAGGCGATGAATCGGTTGCTTCAAGGAGATGTTGGATCCGGCAAGACAATCGTTGGGGTAGTTGCCACCCTGTGCGCGATCCAGAGCGGGTATCAAGGTGCGCTGATGGTGCCCACAGAGATCCTCGCCGAACAGCATACCTACAACCTCTCGGAATTGCTTGAACCGTTGGGACTGAAAGTTGTCCTACTCAAAAGCGATCTTCCCAAATCGGAGCGTGATGAAGCTCTCGCCGCCATTGCCGATGGCTCGGCTCACGTCGTTGTCGGGACGCACGCCCTGATCCAAGAGGGTGTAGCGTTTCATCAACTTGGACTAGTAATTATTGACGAACAGCACCGCTTCGGTGTGATGCAGCGGGCAACGCTCCGGGACAAAGGAACAACCCCGGATGTCTTGGTCATGACAGCGACTCCTATCCCGCGGACACTCGCCCTGACAATTTACGGAGATCTCAACGTATCGGTAATTGACGAACTCCCGCCGGGACGGCAAAAGATAACGACGAGATGGGTAAAGGAAGCGAATCGCGAAAAACTGTACGCGCAAATAGAGAAGGAGATCCAGCGCGGACGACAGGCGTACATCGTCTATCCGCTCGTTGAGGAATCAGAGAAATTGGAAGAAGTTAAAGCAGCAACGGAGATGGCAGACCACTTTCAGGCTGATGTGTTTCCGCACCTGCGGGTCGGGTTGCTACATGGACGGATGCGATCGGTGGAGAAGCAGGACGTGATGGGTCGCTTCAAGAATAGAGAGATTGATATTCTGGTATCCACCACCGTTATCGAAGTCGGGATTGACGTGCCAAACGCGTCACTCATGTTAATCGAAAACGCGGGACGGTTTGGATTGTCGCAAATGCATCAGTTACGTGGGCGTGTCGGGCGCGGCACGCACAAATCCTCTTGCCATCTGATTATCGGTCCAACAACCGAGGATGGGATACGTCGGATCAAGGCGATGACGCGAACCAACGATGGTTTCGAGCTCGCAGAGGCGGATTTGGAAATCCGAGGTCCCGGCGAATTTTTTGGAACCCGCCAATCCGGGCTTCCAGACTTCAAAATCGCTAATATCCTCAGAGATGCGTCGTTGCTTGAAATGGCTAAGTCAGAGGCAAATCGGCTTGCTAAGGCGGACCCAAGCCTCAGTCAACCCGCGCATCGGGTGTTGAAACAGGTGTTACAGACCCAGTGGGCTGGACATTTGAAAATGGCATCAATCGGTTGATTAAAAGGAGTCAATAAAATGTTAATGACCTATACCGCAAAATACACAAAAATAGATTCTGGGTACATGGGACAGTTAGTCGAATGGCCGGAAGTACTCACCGAAGGAAGCACTTTGGAAGATTGTCGGGAAATGCTTCAAGATGCACTGCATGAAATGATAATGGCATATCATCAGCAGAACCGAGAGCTCCCGATTGGAGGGGCACTGCTCGAGCAGATGCCCGTTGAGGTAGGAAATGTCAGTCAAACGGCGTGACCTAATCAACTATTTTGAAGAAAACGGATTTTATCTATTGCGTGAAGGTGGCAGGCATTCTATCTACACGAATGACCAAAGGACCATACCGGTCAAAAGGCATCGTACCATTGATCGGATAACCGCTAATCAGTTGTGCAAACAAACTGGATTGAGACCGAAATTCTGATATTGAAAGAACTGATTTATGGTAGAAAATGAAGATACAAAAGCAGAAAGGGACACCGAAGATCCCTATGCTCTGCGGAGCGAATATATTCAAGAACCGCCCGTCGGTTTTTGGAATACTGTTAAGTTTCTCGGACCGGGGTTGATTTTAGTGGGTTCCGTGGTTGGATCAGGCGAGATTATTCTTACGACAACGCTCGGCGCAACGGTTGGTTTTGTGATGCTCTGGTGGATGCTACTCAGTTGCTGGGGTAAGAGTATCGTACAAGCGGAACTGGGACGTTACGCTGTCTCATCGGGCAATACCGCTCTCTCTGCGTTCAACGACATCCCCGGCAAAATCCCCTTTTTCCGCAGCAAAATTTCTTGGTTTATTTTGCTATGGTTCCTTCAACAGATTCCCGGTCTCATGGGCGGCGGCGGGATTTATGGAGGTGCAGGACAAGCGATGAGCATGATGATGCCGTTTCTGGATTCAAGATATTGGACGATTATCGTCGCCGCAGTGACAGCAGCGTTAATTCTGAGTGGCACCTATCGCTTCCTCGAAAAGTTGTTGACCTTTATGGTTGTAACCTTCACCCTTATCACGTTGGCATGTGCAATCTTGCTACAATCCACAGAGTATGCTATCACATGGGTGGACGTGGGGGCTGGTCTGCGATTTGATTTCCCCGCTTTTGCAATTGCAGCAGCATTGGCAGCTTATGGCGGGACCGGTGTCAACGCCGGTGAGTCGATGGCATATACCTACTGGTGCACCGAAAAGGGGTACGCCCGTTTCACCGGACCGACCGATGACAGCGAAGGCTGGATAAACCGGGCCCGTGGCTGGATTCGGGTTATGCAGACCGATGTGGTACTGACGTTAATTGTCCTGACTTTTGCAACGATTCCTTTTTATATGCTGGGTGCCGGTGTACTGAATCGCATGGGGCAGATGCCCGATGGGTTGGATACGCTCAGTATTCTGTCTAACATGTACACACAGACGTTAGGTCAATGGGCATGGTGGCTGTTCATGGTCGGCGGATTCTTTGTGCTTTTTTCAACGGTGGTTTCGGGGCTTGGCGGTGGTTCACGAATGATCGCTGATGTAATGGGTGTCATTGGTGTGATTGACCCCAATGACTACAAAAAAAGAGTCCGCGTCCGACGAATCTGGGCAGTGGCTGCACCAGCCATCCAGTCGTTGTGCTACTTCTTTATCAAGAATCCAGTCTGGATGCTCACTATCAGCGGCACGGTTGGGGCGATGATGATGCCGTTCGTTGCGGGCAATACAATTTACCTAAGATATTTCCGCACCGACCGCCGCATAGCGCCGGGAGGGAAATCTGATGTTGTGCTTTGGTTCTGCTTCCTCGCGATGATCGGACTGGCGATCTATGCTGTTTATCTTCAGCTAGCCCAAACCTCGTAGGGAACGTAGATCTGCATTCCCTACTACGAAAGGAATGGATTTGATGCTCACCCCGGAAGAAAAGCAATCTTATGATGAGAACGGTTTTATTCTGAAAAAAGCCCTTGCTTCGCCTGAAGAGATAGAAAAAATCCGTGAAGATATCGAAGATATTCACAATCGCATGGCGGAACAACCGGTCGAGGGGGTTGGTCCCTCGTGGGAAGAATTCGATGACCCTGCCCTACCCCCACGTCTTAAGCAGCTGATGAACAGTGAGTTGATAAGCCCGACCCTGAACAAAATCTTGCGTTCAGATACAATGTTAGATATTATCGAACAGATGATTGGTCCCGATGTTTCACTGTATCACAGCAAGCTGCTGCCCAAAGATGCCAAAGATGGCACAGCGATTCCGTGGCATCAGGATTACGCCTATTGGAATCGGGACGATAACCGCCCGTTGATGGTGAACTGTCAACTCGCAATTGATGCCACAACGCGGGAAAATGGCTGCATCCAGTTCGTTCCCGGCAGCCATAAGTGGGGATTACAGGCGCACCAACGGCGTCAACAGACATTTGGTGTATTCTTACCGGGACACTACCGTGAACGTGGGGACGCTGTCCAAGTGGAGATGGAACCGGGGGCTGGGGTCTTTTTCAACGCGCTTATTATTCACGGCTCTGCCGCCAACACCTCCAATCTGTCTCGAAGGATGAACACTTTTGCGTATAACGTCACCGGCAACGGCTTGATGCAGTGTCGGCAGGCGTTGCGTGGCAAACCGCTGTGATGCGTGAAACGTGATAGCAAGCTTTCTTGTTTTGAAACGAAAGTAGGTATATAATATGGCTTCTAAGAAAACTGTTGATTTCGACGAACTTCTGGATTCTAACGATTCCACAATTTACGATTTGGAAACCCATTCACCCGGTCCTGAGGGCAGTCTACCACTGACACCGGAAATGCTGCTCGATTTGCCGAGCGGAGATGTCTTTGGTTGGAGTCATAATACGGGGATGGGATGGGCACCCGGTGAGCTCAATCGGAGAGAGTTTCTCATCCTGAGCACACAAGGAGGGATCCGTGCACCGGACGGGAGTCCAATCGCACTTGGTTACCACACCGGGCATTGGGAGGTTGGCTTGTTGATGGAGGCTGCTGCGAACGAATTCAAAGAACTGGGCATGATCCCGTTTGCGGGATTCTGTTCGGATCCGTGCGACGGACGCACGCAAGGCACTCCCGGCATGATGGATAGCCTCGCCTACCGTAACGATGCTGCAATGATTTTCAGGCGTCTCATCCGGTCGCTACCGACGCGCAAAGGGGTGATGATGGTTGCGACCTGTGACAAAGGGTTGCCCGCGGCGATGATCGCGATCGCTGCGATGCGTGACCTACCGTGTGTGTTAGTCCCCGGCGGTGTGACGTTGCCGCCCACCGAGGGTGAAGACGCAGGCAAGATTCAGTCTATCGGTGCCCGTTTTGCACACGGAGAGATTTCCTTGCAGGATGCTTCTGACATGGGTTGCAAAGCGTGTGCGAGTCCGGGGGGTGGCTGCCAATTTCTTGGCACCGCTGGAACATCGCAGGTCGTTGCGGAGGGACTAGGGATGACATTACCACATTCCGGACTCGCGCCATCGGGTCAACCGATCTGGTCGGATATGGCAAAGCGATCTGCCCGTGCTTTGGTCAATCTCGACGCAAAAGGTCTCAAGATGGGTGACATTTTGACTGACGAAGCGGTTCACAATGCGATGGTTATCCACGCTGCCTGCGGGGGTTCAACCAACCTACTCCTGCATATTCCAGCCATCGCACATGCGGCGAAGCTCAGTCGTCCATCTGTGGAGGACTGGATCGAAATCAATTGGCAAGTGCCTCGCCTTGTTGATGTCTTACCCAATGGTCCTGTCGGTCATCCAACTGTTCAGGTCTTTCTGGCAGGCGGTGTTCCCGAAGTGATGCTGCACTTACGGGGATTAGACCTGTTGAACGAAGATGTTATCACCGCTTCAGGCGAACCCCTTGGGCGGAATCTCGATTGGTGGGAGAAATCGGAACGCCGCCAGCGTGTCCGAGATCTCTTGATGGAACGGGATGGGATTGATCCGGACGATGTGATCATGAGCCCGGAAGCCGCAAAGGCGCGTGGATTGACCAGCACGGTCACCTTTCCGCGTGGGAATCTTGCGCCAGAAGGCTCCGTCATCAAAAGTACCGCGATTGATCCCAGTGTTGTTGATGAGGATGGTGTATACCGAATGACTGGGCGGGCGCGGGTGTTTGTGCGTGAGCGAGACGCAATTCAGGCACTCAAAAGTCACGGCGACGACCAGATGAAACCGGGGGAGGTAATGGTGCTTTGCTCCCGCGGTCCAATGGGATCTGGTATGGAGGAGGTCTACCAAATCACTGCCGCGCTCAAGCATCTTTCGTTTGGCAAGCATGTCGCCCTAATCACCGATGCACGATTCTCCGGCGTATCAACCGGCGCTTGCATCGGACATGTTGGACCAGAAGCGTTGGCAGGTGGTCCCGTCGGCAAATTGATTGACGGCGATCAGATTCAGATCCGCGTTGATCGGAATCAGCTTGAAGGAAGCATTGATTTGGTTGGTCATGGAAACCAGATCTTCGGTGTTGAGGCAGGCACGCAGGTCTTAGCCGAGAGGGCGCCACGTCCGGACCTTGCCCCTGATGATCTGCTACCGGACGATACGCGTCTGTGGGCGGCACTCCAGAGCGTCGGTGGCGGGACATGGGGCGGCTGTGTCTACGATGTGGATGCAATTATCGAAACACTTGAAGCCGGTATAAAGCGTGAAACGTAAAACATAAGCAAAACTCAGATTCTAATTAACAGAAAGGAGTCCGCACGTCTTACCTCGATTATCCAGAGGTGAAGACTGCGGGTTTGTTATGATAGCACACACGAATCTTGTCGGTTGTCGTAAGGAAGAACTAGACACGCCGGCGCTCCTAATTGATTTGCCAACGATGGAGCGCAACATAGAGCGTATGGCGTCTACTATTATCCATGAAGCAGGGGTCAATTGGCGACCCCATACAAAAGGGATGAAAAGCCCGGCACTCGCTCATAAACTCCTCGATGCAGGTGCCATTGGTGTTACCTGCGCCAAGCTCGGAGAGGCGGAAGTTATGGCTGCTGGCGGTGTGAAGGACATCCTCATCGCTAATCAAATTGTTGGACCGCAGAAGGTTGCCCGTTTGGTCAATTTGCGGAAACATGCGGATGTCATGGTCGCTGTTGACTGTGAGGAACACGTAGAAGCTATTGACCGTGCAGCCTGTGAGAAGGGAGTACGTATTCGCCTCGTCATTGAGATCAATACGGGTATGGATCGAGCCGGCGTAGATCCTGGAGAACCTGTTCTTGCTCTGGCTCGTAAGATCCACGGTAGGGAAGGGGTGCAACTTGCGGGTCTCTTTACATGGGAGTCGATCGCGCTCCGTATTGAAGATCCTGAGGAGAAAAAGCAGATGATTGACGATGCGCTGACCTCCGTTACCGATAGCGCACAGAAATGCCGAAATGAAGGGATGCCCATCGACATCATCAGTTGTGGGGGGACGGGAACTTACTGGATCAGTGCCTTCCAGCCGGGTATCACGGAAATTCAGGCAGGCGGTGGAATCTTCTGTGACGTTATTTACCGTCATCAGTATGGTGTCGAACACCCGTATGCTCTTACGGTCCTTGCTACAGTTACTAGTCGTCCTGCCGCCACGCGGATTATCTGCGATGCCGGGAGAAAGACCATGAGTGTGGGCGCAGCAGATCCAGCTCCCGTCGGAATTTCGAGCGTAGAATCAGTGGGATTGTCGGCGGAACATGGGACGGTTAAACTTGCGGAACCGAGCGAAACGCCGCGTGTCGGGGACAAAATCGAGTTTGTTATCGGTTACTCAGATGTTACCGTCGCGCTACACGACGAAATCTACGGTATCCGTGATGGCATCGTTGAGACGGTTTGGCCCCTTCTGGGACGCGGACGGCTGCAATAGATGGAAGGTTGATATTCTACAGGAGGATCGTTTTCTCAGGCGTATTCGTTAAACGGAAACTGTTCGTTGATTAACATAATGGGTTGTCCTTCAGCGACAATACGATAGGTACGACTGAGAAACGGTTCCCCTTGCAAATGAAGGAGTGTTTCCGGCAAATCGTCCGGACGTTTGAGTCCCCACCACAGCAGGTCTCGACGAGTTTCTAAACCGCTGCGCTGTAAGAGCTGCCCCAAGCCTTTACCCTCGAGCGTCAAGCCCTCCCTGATGACCGGCGAGGTTCGGTTGGGCACAATGAGTGAGGTCGCGTAGGTATGGATGGTCGGCTGCTGACCTGCCCTTTGCCTCGTTTGCAGCATTACCTGACGGGCGACTACCTGGGCTCCTTTTTCAGTGTCGAGCCAAACATGATCTGTAGGTAGGGTTTGCATCTCTTGGTGGAGCAGTACAACTTCGACCGTAGAGAGCGTATACGCTTCGATGAATTGTGTAACTGTCCCATCGGTAACCAATAGTGCCCGCTGGAACGGTGTCAATTGACTCAGGTTAATTTCCTCTAGGTCCGATGGCTTGGCAAACTGGGCAACAAAGAGATCTTTCATCCATTTCTTGGAAGCATGAGTTTGCTCTGTCATCTTATTCAACGTCACTGTTTTAATCCCCTCGTTTGATTTGCCCCCACAGCGTTGGCAACTTTTCTTTTCCTTCGACATGCAACCTACCGGTATCAAATTCCTCCATAGCCGGTAGAATGGCTGGTCCTAACCCCTCTGCAACCCCACCAACGGCATAGATTTTATTATTCACGAGACCCGCTCCCAAGAACACTCTCGGAGTTGGCATATCCGTTTCCTTCGACCATGTATTGTTCACGGGATTATACCCTTCAACTGTGGATAGCCCCGGACCTTGCACAGCATCAGTACCACCAATCGCATAGATTTGTGCCCCAACAACGCCGGTTGCCAAGGCTGTCCTTTTCGTCGGCATATTTGTTTTTGGCACCCAGTTTTCAGTTATGGGGTCGTATTCTTCCATGGTCGCAAGTGCGGGCCCTTGTATGTTAGACACGCCGCCGAGCAGATAGATTTTCCCATCCATAGCCGCGGCAGACATTCCCGATCGAGGATTTGGCATATCAGCTTTCCGTGCCCATTTGTTAGTTGCCGGATCGTACTCTTCGACAGCCGGTAGCACCGGACCGAAATTTGTCGCGATACCACCAATGGCATAAATTTTTCCGTTCACAACAGCAGTTGCAAAAAACACCCGTGCCGTTGGCATGTCAGCTTTCGGTGTCCACGTATTGGTTGCCGGATCGTATTCTTCTACGGTCGAAAGTGCAGGTGCTTGGTTGCTCCAGCCGCCGATAGTATACACCTTTCCATTCACAACGGCGGTCGCTACCCCCGCACGTGCCGTTGGCATGTCAGCTTTCTGTGTCCATGTATCCGTCGCTGGGTTGTAGGTATCGACTCTCGCAATCGGTTCGGCGAGCATACCACCGATAACGTAAACGAGATCGCTAGCTGCGCTGACTGAGAAAAAGAGTCTTGGAAAAGGCATGTCAGCTCTTTTCGACCATTCTCCCTCTGCCGCAAGGCTCATCGAAGATGCCACCAACAACCCATTTAGTACCAATCCAAGTCCAAGTAACCAACCCAAAAATCGTTTCATGAAAAAACTCCTCTGTATCTTGCTCGTCGCTCATTGCTCATTGGCTACTTTACGGATTCCACCAATACGTCATTTTTCCGACAAGCGTGGATTCCGAGAGACCAATCGCTCCGCCGTCCTCGTCAAAAACCTGATTAAATACAAGGTAGAAGTCACTGCCGGGGCGGTAGATATAGTTAAGCAGGAAGTTGGTTGAAACCACATCATCTGCGCTGTTCCACTGCGCGAACAGTTTTGCAAAGAGGCGGGTAGAGAAGGAGTAGACAATCCGGCCTGCTAACACGTTTGCATTGAAAGATCCTGCGGGGAGTTCGACTTGGTCAAATTGATACTGCGTTTCGACCACAAGCCGTCCATTTGGTTTGAAGTTGGCATCAATTTCAAAACCCCGTCTCGTTCCATCGAAGAAATCTCCAACATTCACCCCAAACTGCCCGGCGAACATCTTGCTCTCATCGGTTTCGACCATTACACGGACCCAATTAAATTCGTACTCGTCTACGGGAATAATAATATCATCGTATACATCGAAATCTTCTTCGAGATGCTCCTCTGTACGTTTGACTTGAAACGTAATCCGCTCGCCATTGTTGAGTTCAATCCGGCTCTCGAGTGTAATATCAAGAGTCTCCAATTCATTTTCCTGAGTGAGAATATAATCTACCTCTGGTCCCGCCTGAATTTCACGAATCCCAAATTTACGCGGTCGAGGTGTGTACTGCATTTCACTATGGACTCGACGGCTTCCTTGGTGTCGGACGTATCCAACTTCTGGGTTGAAGTTATCACCGATATCGGTGTATCCAGCTGACAGGTCAAAAAGATCATTCCGCCAATTTGAACCAATGTACCACGCATCGCCATTCCCGACATCCTCCTCTGAATCCGCTGTCCGTGCCCACAGTCCACGAATTTCCAATCTGTCGGCTGGACGATACGAGAAGTCAAGCCCACCAGCGCGATTGTAATTCTCTGAATCCTGCTTGTTAATGGCAATTAATCCGACACGAGAGCCGCTGAAAAGGTCGCGCGTCATCCTTAGTACAGAGTAGTTAGTGCGTGGCACATCGACAATCTCATCTGGATCGGTAATCAATTCATCAGTGTGAAATTCGTTGGTAAACACATTGAGCAGTCCTACGCCGTAGGGTCCCATTTTTCCCGTAATCTTGCCCCCACCGATGATTGGAATGGCATGACCCTCTTCGATGCCGATGCGACGACTGTAGAAAAGGAGTAGCGGCGGTGGACGACGGAAACTAGGACGCGGAACGCCAAAATCGAAAAGACCTGCCCCCTCCAAGAAGAAAGGACGTTTCTCAGGAAAGAACAGACTGAAGCGGGTGAGGTTGACCTGTTCTTCGTCGGCTTCGACTTGTGCAAAATCTGTGTTAAGTGTCAGATCGGCGATGAGATTCGTAGTCACTCCATATTTGAGATCTAATCCCATCTCGAATTCCCCATCCGTTTCATCATCTTCTTCGACTCGGCTTACCCCGGGTAAAATATAAGGCAGCAGCTCAATCTGTTTTTTCGGCTTAATCCCTTCTAATCCCACTAGATTGCCCATATAAGCGGTACGGTATTTTGCTCGTCCACCATACGATGAGGGCACCGGTGCCCATGTTCCCTCCTCATTGGTTCGGCGGATACCACGCGACAAATTCAGTCCCCATGTCATCTGCTCGCTCTCCTTGAAACGAAGTTGACCAAAGGGAATAGAAATTTCTGAGGTCCAACGGTCAGAATGAATTTGACTCTGGCAATCTACCACCGCATCCCAATCTCGGTTGAAGCTATCTCCGCTGTTGTTTATTGCAGTATCCTGCACCGCTCCCAACGCATTAAGTCGGAACGCAACACCGCTCCGTTTATCGTTATAGGTGTCGAGGATGAGAAAAACGTTGTCGTTTTCATGTAACTCACGTGCATCACGTCGCATGTCGTTGGCAATTATCTTGGAAACATCCGAATCAAAGCAGGTAAAACCGAAGTAGATATTCTCTTGATCATAGAGAATGCGAACTTCGGTCGGTAGGGTCATTGGCTCACCCGCATCCGGTTCGACTTGGCTAAATTGTCCGACAGGTGTGGCTTCTTGCCAGTCGGGTTCATTGAGATCTCCGTCAATCTCGATACTGCCAAAGGTCCGGTGCGCCTCCGCCTGATATCCACTGTTGTCTACGGCTGCGTTGACCATAAGGGGAGTTAAAGCGAGCAAATATGCAAATAAAAAAATGAGCAGATAGACTTTGTAAGATTCTTTCTTTTGAGGAAAAGAACATCTTTGTGATTGACAATCCATACACATCTTTCCTTTCGTTTTCGGATAGCTCGAATGTGCGGTCAAATATTCGAGGATGATGGTTCTGGTGGAGAGATTAATTTCCTTGCAGATGTTGGATCAACATATCTCGCGTCACCGGTTGGTCAAAGGACATCAGGTAAATTTGGAGGTTGCCGGTCCGATCGGAGACAAAGACGAGTTTTCTTCCATCCGACGAAAAAGCAGGCTGTACTGAGACGCCGATGCCGCTAGTGATGCGTCGCTCATTCGTTCCATCTATATCCATCAGATAGATCTCAATGTCATCCATCCGTCCGGAGACGAAAGCAATAGTTTTCCCGTCGGGTGCAATCACTGGGCTGTAACAGTCATAGGGGTTGGGATTCAGATGTTTTTCATCACTGCCATCAATGTTGATGGTATAGATCTGGTGCAGCGGCTTGCTACGGCCAGGCGCAGCACGACGTGGACCCGTGCCTTCTGGACCCGCAGACACAAACGCGATCCGTTTTCCATCCGGGAAAAAGGTTGGACTGCCCTCATCTGCCTCACTCTCGGTGATAGATATAGGGACGATTATTCTTCCCTCCATGTCTTCCAGATCAATGCCGTGCAAATCTAGGGTGTATAGGTCTAAGGTTCTATTCCTGCTTGCCTCATAAACGACGCGCTTCCAATCTAGCGATAAACACGGTGCCCGGACCCCCAATCCAAGTGGTAACAGTTCGTGTGTTATCTCTCTATTGAGGTGAGTGGCATAAATACCCGTGTAGACCGGCGTTGTTCCATCGCTCTGGAGGACAATATGGGCTTCACCTGCACTTTTCGGTTCACGGCTATGCACTAGATAAAGCGAATCGCCCAGAAATCTCGGTGTATCTTCGTTAAAATCCGGTGTAAACGTTACCTGTTGGGGGTCGCTTCCGTTCACATCCATCAGATAGATTTCGCTATTACCTAACCGGGATGATGCAAAAGCAATCTGTTTGCCATCGGGGGAGAAATTCGGCGAGTAGTTAGCTGGATTTCCCTTTGTAATCTGAGTTACTTGGTAGGCATCGCTGACAAGTCCTGCGACCTGTTGTATCATCGCGCTATCCGATGTGGAATGAACAATTGCCCGCAGTTGATTGACCCCTTCTTTGCGAACCCCCAATCTCAGATAAATCTTCGCTAGATAGAGTCGTGCCATTGCCCGGTCTTCGGGTTGGGCAACGTACAATCGGATTGCAGCTTTGAATTGGGGAATAGCGCGATCGTAGTTTTTCAGTGCTTCATGTGCCTGCGCCATCAAGACCCTGGCTTTCGGATTCCGATCGTCGGTCGCAATGACCTGCGCTAGCAAGGTAACTGCTTCATCATGTCTGCCTGAACGGATTAGCTCCTCGCTCTGCCGGAGGGATTCATCTGTTCCATCGCAACCGATGAGGAATAAGAGGGGGAGAAAAGTACCACATAATGCACAAAACGTGAGGCGTGATGTGTAGTGCGTAAAACGAGAAATCGTCTGCTTTTCCTCCTTCCTCCGGGTTCCGATTTCAAGCCCATGAAAGGGTGCCTGAAACGAGATGTGTAATCAGTTGAGGTGGGCTAGATTTAACCCAAACACCCGAAAATGCTTTTTTGACGTATTTGTGCTGAATTTGTTTATTCGTGTCTTAGGGCTTCAATTGGGGACAATCTCGCTGCCTTCCACGCCGGATACGCGCCGAAGAAGACACCAATCCACGCTGCAACGAAAAATGCCACCGCTGTGTACATCGGCGAGATAATTGTCCGCCATCCCCAGAGTGATGGCACCATTTTCGACCCGAATATCCCAACACCAATCCCAATCAGACCACCGAGGATTGACAGCGTCATCGCCTCTATCAGGAACTGGATTAGGATGTCATGACGTTTGGCACCTACTGCCTTCCGTAAACCTATCTCCCTTGTGCGCTCTGTCACCGATACCAACATGATGTTCATAATCCCAATCCCACCGACAATCAGCGATACGATTGCAATGCCCATGATCATGTAGGTGAACGTCTGTCCTGATTCTTCGAGGGTTTCGAGGAACTCCGCTTGATTCCGCACGTTAAAATCGAGTGCCTTGTTGGCGGGGAGTTTGTGCTGTTTCCGCAAGAGATTCTCGATTTCGGCTTCGGCCGATTCCATCGCCTCGCTATTTACTGCCTGTGCGCTGATACTTGATAGGGAATCTCTGCCAAAAACCCGTTTCATCGCCGTTGACACCGGAATAAAAATCTGGTCATCCGGATTTCGCCAGCCGCTCGCGCCTTTCTCCTTCATTATACCAAGTACCCGGAAGTTAAGTCCGCGGATCTTGACTGTCTTGCCGATCGGATCTTCCCTCCCGTCGAATAGTTCATCAACGACTGTCTTTCCCAACGTGCATACCCGACGCCGAGAACGCACATCGCTCTCGGTAAAAAACGCACCTTTCTCAACCGGGAAATTCGCCGTAACCTGATACTCCGGGGTTGTACCGACCACCGTAGTATTGTGGTTTTTGTTTCCATGCTTGACTTGGGTGCGCGAAGATATTTCCGGTGAGACGTAGAGAATATTCTTTGCACGTTCCCTCAACACCATAGCATCTTCATACTTCAGGCTTTGACGGTCTTGCCCCGAACTCCGTCCACGAAAACGGCTCTGGCCCGGACGGACTGCTAGGATATTCGCCCCAAGCGTCTGGATACGCGCTGTGATATCTGCTTTTGCCCCCTCGCCGATTGAGGTTGTGGTCATAATTGCTCCCACGCCGATAATCACGCCAAGCATCGTCAACCCTGATCGAAGTTTGTTCGCTAATAAACTGCGTAACGCGTTCGCTAAACTTTCGAGTATTCCCATCTATATGATTCCCTCCCTTGTCATCACCGGCCCCCTCTACCACCACCACCGCCGGCGTTTCGCTGCATCCGTCTCATTGTAGAAGCGGGATTTCCCATCATGCGTCTAAACCGCTCCATGTCCCCGCCGCCGCCTCGCTGGAAACCGCCGAGGACGACTGCCTGCCCTTCGTCCAAGCCAGAGATGATTTCCGTTCTATCGAAACTGCTTACGCCTGCCTCAATAGGTTGCGGCCGGCCCGGCTGACCGTCTTCGCCAACGACACGAACCATTTTTCGACTCCCGAAAGACAGAATCGCCTCATTCGGGAGTACCAATATATTCCGCCTACTCGCGGCGGAAATCTCTACGGTCGCATTCATTCCCGGCTTCAAGAACGGTGTATCCGTATCTTCCGATGGGGTCTCCTCACGCGCCCAATCTCCCGCGCCTTGACCACCGAAGAAGTTGTCTGCCATTGCCATCCACGGATCCGCCGCCCCCGTGGGCTCAGCGTCCGCTGAATTTTCGTTGGAAGTTTCGGTGTTCTCTGACGCTGTCGGTTCTCCTTGTCGCTGCTGACGCATCTGTCGAAAACGTTCTCGCTGCTCTGGCGTAAATTCGCCCCTGCCTTCGCCTTGGCGAAAACCACCGCCGTCCCCGCGATCCGTGAGCTCGCCACCTCTGCCCCTGCGTCCTCGTCCCCTGGGGCGAGTATTCGTAATTTCAGTGATGACTTTGAACGTCGTTACGTTTTGCACCACCTGTCCTTGCGGCGCGATGCGTAGCACCTGCCCTTGCAGCGGTTGATCCGGGTAGGCTTCGACAGTGATGGTCACCGGTTGACCGACCTTTACTTTGCCAATATCGGTTTCGTCAACCTCCGTTACCACATAAACCTTTTCGAGATCCGCCATCGTTGCCAGCACTTGACCTTCAGACGAAACAGAACCACCCCTGCCTCCACCGCCAAAACTAGAGACGATTACTTGCCCCTCCTCCACCATTTTTTCGAGAATCGTTCCAGAGATGGGGGCGCGGATAACCGTATCGTCATAACTTTCTTTTGCAAGTTGTAAGGCACTTGCACTGCGCATGAGTTGTGCGTTGGAACTTTCAAGGTCTTTTTCCTTCAGGTTAATCTGTTTTTTATTCGCAGTCGCCAAATTCAAAGCGTCCTTAGCTTGTGTGACACGATGTTCTTGAATCTTTATCTCCATGTCGCGGTACTTCTCTTTATCAATCTGTTCGTTCGCCGCATCAACGGCAAACGCTGCTCTCTGAATCTCAGCATCTGACAGCTTTAACTCGGCTTCGCTTGCCGGTTGTTCCACTAGCTTGGCTTGCTCCATAGCCGAGTCGTATTGTGCCTTTGCCGAGTCTCGCTGTGTCTCGGCGGCGTCGAGATCTGATTTTGAGATATACTCTTTATCGAAAAGTTGCTGTTTTCGAGCATACTCCTTTTCGGCAAGATCAAAATTAGCCTTCGCTTGGCTCACACTAGCTTCTGCACGATTTTTATCTTCCTCTCGCACCGTATCAGATGTCAGGAGTGTATGTCGCAACTTCGCCATCTCGTGGCTATTTTTCGCATCGTCTAACTGACGTTGGTTCGTTAGCTTTTCTATTCGTATCTGTTCTCTGAGTTGTTCCAACTGTTCCTTTGACTCAGCTAACTTTTCTTCCGCTTGCTGAATCTGAATCGCGGTTTGTTCCTTTTGCAATTCGATATTAATCTGCGATTGATCAAGACGTGCTTGGGCGGCACTAAAGTCCGCTTCTGCCTGATCTAGATCCGCTGCAACATAAGTGGTTTCGATACGCGCGATCACGGCATCCTGTTCGACGTAATCCCCTTCTTCAACGGTAATTTCTAAAATTTTACCACTGGCTTTGGAACTCACTTCGACAATATTAAGCGGCTCAATGGTTCCGGTAGCGTCAATTGTCACATCAATATTACCCCGCTCAACCGTAGCGATCTCGATTTCAGGCATGCTGTTGGCTTCTTCCTTGGTTGCCTTGGCGTGCTGATTCCACAGCAGCAAACCGCCGGATACGAGGATCACGACGGCAATCACTATGACAATGATCCATTTTTTCTGCATCGATTATCCTCCTTCGTTGGCGAGACAAAGAACAAGGGAAGAATGGACGAATCCATCTCTCCCCTTGTCTCTATGTTATGATTTAGCGGGCTCTGTTGCCACCGCCACCTCTTCCGCCGCCCCCTCGATTCATCATCTGCCTCCGCTTCTGGGCGAGTTCGTCGAGTTGGGCTATCTGCTCTTCGGTCAAGACCGACTTCAAATCTGTCTGGAACTCACTGCCAATCTTCCCAAAGGCTTCGCGTATGCTTCCGTAATCCTGAGATTTACTGGCTTCTTTGACAGCTTTCTCAAGATTATCACGATGTTTCTGATAAACCGGACGGGCTTTAATGAGCGTGTCATCATCAACCTTGACGGCAAATGTGAGGTCTGTCCACGAATTGTCAATAATTGAGGTGGGACTGAATCCACGCATTCCGCCACCACCACGTCTTTCACCGCCGCCCCCACCGCGCATCCCGCCTCGGTCTGGACGTTGGGCTTGGGTAACTTGATTTGTCAGGAAAACGGTAACTGCTGCCATTGCGAGAATGGCGGTGAGTACGAACCATCTGCGTTTCATGATAAAATCTCCTTCTTTCGTATCAAATGAATGTTGGAATAGTGCCGAACCACGGATTTATTATCAATAATATGTAGGTTGCGGCTGCTAATTTGTGTCTCTGCTCCTTTGGGCAGATAAGTTTGAATTAAGTTCGCATTTTTTTAAGAAAAATGAATTGGGACGTCATCAATCCAACCCTGCATGGCAGCGGCGGTCATCCGATTGGTGCTGCAGAGATTCATTAATTGATAGGACTTACGCAGTTGAACGTTCAAAGCCTCGTAGGGGCAACCCCCGATTTATCGGGATTAGGAAACTTGTGGTTGCCCTCAAACATTGCCAAACCGTGAATCCACGATTTCGTAGGGAACGCAGATCTGCGTTCCCTACATCTGTTCACTAAATTGCGATACTGCAAGCTGAAGTGCGTAACTCCTAAATTGATTGAACTGATCGTTCATTCTACAGGTTGCCAACGAATTGCTTGGATGCGCGGCATATACTGAAATCCCTCCGGTGTCGCAGGACCTTCGCTGCCCCAGTTGCGCTCCGATCGCTCACCGACGAGTGTCAGAATCATCCCCAATTTGCCATCTGCCAGATGGGGTGGCAGGACGCAGCTGCCGGAGTAACCCGGGTACGCAGGCGTTGCAGTCATGAAATACAATTCATCGCGCCATGTGCGTCCCTCATCAGAACTTACCTTTGCCCGCTCACCACCGCGATACGTTGGTCCCCGGTGCGTATAAAGAAAAACGATCCGCCCGTCCGGCAACTGTACACCACCGCCGTGCATCTCTTCAAGCAGAAGCGTCGCGGGACGCTGACTATGCCATGTCCGCCCACCGTCATCCGACTCAGCTAACGTAATCCGTTTCGTGTAAGAGGAGAGACCGCGAGCACCTTGAAACCGCTGCCACAGACGCCATGGACCCTCGTTGCGGAACGGACGTTGTAGATCGTTAGGCGGAACCCGCGGATTGTTGCGGCAGAAAGCGAGTAGCCGCCCCGACTGCAATTCAAGGAGCTGCGGCTCACCGCCCGGACAGATCGGCGAACCGTCCGACCATGTCATCCCTCCATCGGTTGAACGAAAGGCGTGCACGGTAAGTGGGCCCGCTGCCGTTTGAGAGCTGACAATACCGACCGGTATAATCAGCGATCCATCGCGCAGCTGTTCAATCCCCCCGATCTGTGGATGTTCGGAGGACTCAATTTGTCCGAGCGGGTGCCATGTCCTCCCCTGGTTGCTTGACCGCGATACCTGCAACATCCCCTCCATGGATTCGACAGCTAGAAACGTCCCATCACGTAACACAGTGTTGACCGACTTGGTTACCTGTAGATTGTCCCAAGTTCGTCCACCGTCACAGGTACGCATCACCGTGTGACCATCGCTCATCTGCGCGTGGATTGCATTGTCGTCGGTAACGATTAGGGTTGATTGCGTGTCAGCATACCAGTTCCGGTCGTTCGTCCACGGTAGCACACTCCGTTCTGCCGGTATTTCATGCACGGCACTGTGCTTCGTGTACATCACCCCCTGATATGTTTCCTCAAACACCGGGTAATTGACGAAAATATAATCCTCCGGACTAATCTGCTCTCCGCTCCCCGCGATAAGCCGGGCGCGGAACTCACCGATGAACGGGAAATCCAACGAGAGGCTCTGTTCACTCCGACCGGGTGCGATAGGTCCCACGAGTGTGTGGGTGAAGATTACACGCCCTCCGACAAGCTCTCGGATCTCCAACGTAATCGGCTCGTTGATCGCTTCGGCTAGGTGGTTGTACGTCGTCAGAGACAGTTTGAGAGGACCGTCGTTAAGGTGGATCAGCGAATTATCTCGCCGTCCCTGATTGGGGCGTGCTCCGGGGCAGCCTGCTGCCGCGGCTTCGACGTTTCGGTGCGTTTCAAACTCGGTTGCCTGAGGTCCCTGTTCCAACTGTGCTGCATCAAACCAAACGACTGCTCCCGCTTTGTCCGCCGTGATCTTGAAGTCAACGACAGCGCGCTCTTCCAGTTCGTCCGTGCAGCAAGTAAATGTAAAACGCTGCCACTCCGTTGAAAGTGGCATGGCATAACTGAGCGAATCGGCAGACTGTCTAAAGTCCACCGGATGTGTCCACAAACCGATCTCCAGTTTCGCCGATGAATCGTCGCTCCACGCATACACCGAAATCGTATACGGTGTGCAAGGCGCAACACTCACCATCGGGGAGAGCAGATGCGCCACAGCGGTGCTGCCACTTTCCCCCGTTTCATCGGGGTTCAGGGCAGCCTCCGTCTCAACCCGCGCTGCACGCTCACCATCAACCGTTTTGCCGATGGCTTCACTGTGCGGCGGCACCTGCGGCACCTGAGTTGTCCCGATTTCATCGGGCTTCAAATCGAGGTGCAACTGCAGCGTCAACTCATTTTGCGTGTCCCCCCAGTTCGTCGGTACAGGGTCACCGAAGTCGAGTTCAAAACTGGCGTTGGGTAGCAGATTCTTCGGGAGCATATATAAAAATCCTCACGTTTGGAATGGCAACGTTTGTATCAATTGTGTGCATTCACCCGTTTTTTTCAACCCGCAGCGAGTGTATCTTCCGCAGCCGGTTCAGTTACTATGAACGTAAGTTCATCATCCTTCGCATTGACGAGCAGATGGTCGCCATCACGCACCTCGCTCTGGATAACCTGCATCGCTAGCGGATCAATGATTCGTTGCTGAATCACCCGTTTGAGTGGTCGTGCACCGTAAGCAGGGTCATAACCTTCGTGAATAAGAAGATCCGCCGCCGCATCTGTCATCTCGATCGAGATGTCTCGTTTGGCTAGCAACTGACGGACGTTACCAAGTTGAATTTCAGCAATTTGACGAATGTGTTCGCTTTCCAGACGATGGAAAAACACCACCTCGTCAATCCGGTTCAGAAACTCCGGACGGAAATGCTCTCTAAGCGCGAAGGTCACTCGTTCGCGCATCGCTTTGTCATCCGTGATGTTCAGAATTGAATCGCTGCCGATGTTGCTAGTCATGATGATGACCGTATTGCGAAAATCAACAGTACGCCCTTGACCGTCGGTGAGCCGCCCATCGTCGAGCACCTGTAGGAAGACGTTGAACACCTCCGGGTGCGCCTTCTCAATTTCGTCGAACAGCACGACGCTGTAGGGACGGCGTCGGATGGCTTCGGTCAACTGGCCACCCTCGTCGTAACCGACATAGCCCGGCGGTGCGCCGATTAAGCGTGCCACAGTGTGCTGTTCCTGATATTCGCTCATGTCAATCCGCACCATGTTCTGCTCATCATCAAACAGAAATTCCGCCAATGCACGGGCGAGTTCGGTTTTCCCCACGCCCGTCGGTCCCAAGAAGATAAACGAACCAATCGGACGGTTCGGGTCTTGCAAACCTGAACGACTTCGTCTGACCGCCCGCGCCACAGCTTCGACGGGACCGTCCTGTCCAATGATTCGGTTGTGAAGCCGTTTTTCCATCTGAACCAGTTTTTCTATCTCGCCTTCCAGCAGTCTGCTCGCCGGAATCCCTGTCCACTTACTGATAATGGCGGCGATGTCTTCAGAATCTACCTCTTCCTTCAACAATGCGCCATCGCTCTGAAGTTGAACGAGTGCAGCTTCGGCATCAGCAAGATCATTCTCTAACTGACGCAGATGACCGTAGCGAAGTTCAGCGGCTCGTTGTAGATCGGTCTGACGTTCCGCTTCCTCAATCTGCTGGTTGACTTGGTCGATCTGTTCACGGATGCCGCGTACCTTCTCGATTGCATTCGTCTCGGCCTGCCAGCGGACGGACAACTGTGTGCTTTTCTCTTCAAGGTTGGCGAGTTGTTCTTCGATTTTTTCTAGCCGTTCTTTGCTCCCAGCATCCTTCTCCTTTCTCAAGGCTTCCCGCTCGATCTGCAGCTGCATAACCTCTCGGTCAACCGTGTCCAATTCCGCCGGTTTGCTATCAATCTCGGTGCGGAGTCGGCTCGCGGCTTCGTCTACAAGGTCAATCGCCTTGTCCGGCAGGAAACGATCGGTGATGTAGCGATCGCTCAACGTTGCAGCGGAAATTGCTGCGCTATCGGTGATACGGACGCCGTGATGCACTTCGTACCGCTCCTTGAGACCACGCAAGATACTGATGGTATCCTCAACGGAAGGTTCATCCACATAGATTGGCTGGAAGCGGCGTTCAAGTGCAGCATCTTTTTCGATATGTTTGCGGTATTCGTCGAGTGTGGTTGCACCGATGGCGTGGAGTTCACCGCGCGCTAGCATCGGTTTGAGCATGTTAGACGCATCCATTGCACCTTCGGCTGCCCCTGCACCGACGAGGGTGTGCATTTCATCGATAAAGAGGAGAATCTGTCCTTCGGCACTCTGAATTTCTTGCAGTACCGCCTTCAAGCGTTCCTCAAACTCACCACGATATTTTGCACCGGCGACCAACGCGCTAAGGTCAAGCGCGACGAGCCTTTTCTCTTTCAACCCGAGCGGCACATCGCCCCGCACAATCCGTTGCGCGAGTCCTTCAACGACAGCGGTTTTACCCACACCCGGCTCACCGATGAGTACCGGGTTGTTTTTCGTGCGCCGGTTCAGAATCTGGATCGTACGCCGAATCTCTTCGTCCCGACCGATCACCGGATCGAGTTTCCCTTTACGGGCTTCCTGCGTCAGGTCACGACCGTACTTGACCAATGCCTCATACTGATCTTCGGGGGTTGGGCTGCTAACCCGTTGGGAACCGCGAATGCCCATCAAGGCATCCATGATGCTCTTTTCGTTTACGCCGAAGGACGCTAGCAATTCACGGACTGTAGCCGCTTTCGCCTGCACCATCGCTAGCAGAATATGCTCGGTGGACGTGTAGTCGTCCTTCATCTTATCGACGGTTGTTTCTGCCGCGTCGAGAACACTAACTATGTCGCGATCCATTCCAACTTGAACCGATGCCCCCGTGGCGCGTGGCATGCGATCCAGTGTGTCATCAATGTGTTGTCCGAGCGCATCGGTATCCACGCCAATCCGTTTGAGAACAGATGGCACAACACCGCCTTCTTGCTCAACTAGTGCTTTGAGCAGATGTTCCGGTTTGACCGCCGGATGGTTGTACTTCTGTGCCAAATTTCGCGCTTCTAGAAGTGCCTCTTGGCCCTTTTGTGTAAATTTGTCAATTCGCATAACTGTTCCTCCTGATGTGTATTGCATGAAATGTAAATCGCAACTAAGTTAGCAAATGACATGCCAAAACAATTCTCTTTGCCTTGATTTCGCTGCAAATGCACACCAGGCGTCATTGAGCAAATTTTCGATCGATATAAAGACCGCAAAGTGCAAAAGTTTACCCATCTTCTATATGCCAAATTGACACACTCATTGTTTGTAGTTTGCCAAGGCAACACTTCCTGAGTGCAGAGGCCATAACGGAAGTCTCGTTCGGGCTATACTTCAAATAACTGCATGTGTTCTTCAAACGTCTCCGAGCGACGGATTTGGATTAAGCGATCTTGATCAACAAGGTATTCGGGTGGGCGCATCTTGAGGTTATAATTTGAACTCATCGCGTAGCAGTACGCCCCGGCATCGTGGACGACAAGCCCGGCACCTTCGTGAGGCGTTGGCAACGCCCGATCTTTGCCGAGAAAGTCCGCCGATTCACAGACAGGT
The DNA here is from genome assembly GCA_965222435.1 of Candidatus Poribacteria bacterium. Taxonomy (GTDB): domain Bacteria; phylum Poribacteria; class WGA-4E; order WGA-4E; family PCPOR2b; genus PCPOR2b. The sequence continues at coordinate 5,336,536 of OZ244950.1, forward strand.
CCCACAACATCATAGGTTACGACTTCGCCATCAATGGGTTCAATAAAGTCGATATGCTGATAGGCGTCGTATAGACTTGGGCGGATGAGTTCCGCCATGCTTCCGTCGATCACGATAAAATGCTTGTTGCCGTTTGTTTTCACACCGGTAACCCGATTGACGAGCACCGCTGAATTTCCGATAATGGATCGTCCCGGCTCGATAATCAATCCGATGTGATCGGTCAGCACATCTCTAATCGAATCAATTAGATGGGAAGGCGTTGGTATTGATTCGCCTGTTTTTTCGTAGTCAATCCCCAATCCGCCGCCGATATTCAGATATCTCAGATCGAATCCTGCGTCTCGAATCTTTTCAATGAACTCCATCATTAAGATAGTGGCATCGCGGAAGATGCGTACCTTCTTGATCGTTGATCCGAGGTGGCAGTGAACGCCGACAAGGTTGAGAAGCGGTTCGGCTTTTATCTGATCAAGAAACCAGTGCAGTCGTTCATTTCGGATACCAAACTTAGAGTTCTTAATTCCCGTTGAGACGTAGGCGTGGACTTCGGGGTCAACGTCGGGGTTAATACGGATGAGGACATCAGCGACCTTGCCCGCTTTCTTGGCAGCCTCTCGAACGTGCTCCAGATCAAACTCGCTGTCGATATTGATCATCACCCCGTGCTCCGCTGCAAGGATCAGCTCTGCGATTGTTTTACCGTTTCCGTTCAGCACGGTGCGCTTTGGATCGAATCCCGCCGCCAGTGCAATCCGCAGTTCGTTTCCGCTCACCAGCACCGCACCACTTCCTAACTCACGTAAATGTTTGAGAATTGTCAGGTTGTTATTTGCTTTAATTGCGTAACCGATGATTGACTCGACGCCTTCAAGCGCAGCTTCATAAGCCTTATAGTTTTCTGTTATTTGTGTGAGGCTGTAGAGATAAAATGGACTCTCTGGAATCTGGTCTTGAATGGCTTTAATTTTTAAGTTTTCGCAATAAAGGTAGCCATCTTTGAAGTGAAAGCTCATATTTTTTGTTTAGTTCCTTTCTGTCATACGTGAAACATAGAGAATTAGGGAGGTCAAATTCAGTTGGAAAAACAGATTTACGTTGTCACAACGAAGGCAAACATTAAGATAAAATTGCACTGTTTTATGATCACGGGGACCGTTTTTCAAGTTGCCAACTCAAAACCCCAAAAAGCGTTGCAGATAGAATTATATGATAGAGTACCATCCATACCCAAACCGGTGCAATGCCGAGGGCAATGTGGGTATCAGATTTTACTATCGCAACTAGCACACACAAGGGACTCAACACCCGCAGCAATTCTAGTAAGATAGTTGGGATACCTACCAGCGGTGCGAATGCAGGAATGATAAGTGGAGTAAAATTCAATAACAGCACAACGGCATAACTCCGCCCCATTGCGTGATTCGAGTGATCCAGCAAGGTGAAACATGCTCCAATCAAAAAAAAGGCGATAAATCCGACGATAAATACCAATCCGCACTGAAGGAGTTGACGAATCTCCAATCCACCCGTGTAAACCGATACCCCAAAGAGTGGAATCGTCAACCCAATACACCATAATAACCCTAAAACTGCCCCCATCAGTTTGCCAAGCAGCAACTTTCGATGACCGATGGGTGTGAGATTGAGTAAATCCCAGTTAGATCTGTGTCGTTCAATCTGAAAGGATTCAACGGTTTGCAGTGGGACAACCAAGCCAAGTAAGAGGCAAAAAAAGAGTGGTATTAGGAGTGCGTAAATACTTTCGCCGACCAGAATTTGTGGTCGCCCACGGCTTAACGCGAATTGCTCAAACGCTATGGCAAGCAGGGCGAAAGCAAGAGTGCATAGAATGATAAACTGTGTGCGGCGATACTTTGGTTGGTGCGCGTAACAACGCAGCTCTTTAAGGATTAGGGCAATCATATCTTTATCGCAGATTCCACGGTGCCTCGAAAGTGCTGTATCTTCGTCACGATTTGGCTGATAGCAATAATTATAACCGATTCGCATCCCATGAGCAAGGTTAAGCTGTGGGTCATCCAAAAATGCTTGAACATTACGAGTAGATGTGTTAATCTATTGATATCTTGTTGTCTTGACGCAACTTGTTTTCACAACGATTACACCCAAAAATTCATAGGAGATTAAGTCAGATGAAAAAGTGTGTTTCTCGGACCCTACAGATGCTATCAACGATACTTGTTCTCATTGTGGTTTCACTCAACCCCCTTCATGCAAGTTACAACGGTGAATGCTGGGTCGTCAGTGGCGGGGATATCATTTTTAAGTTCTATCCGGATGGCAGTCGTGATGCAAGTGGTATTTCTTTTCCTGTGGCTGTCAGCCAAACGAATGCAGCAGTGGTAGATCCGAAAAGTGGTGTTGTATGGATTGCCGTTTCTGCTGCGGGTGCAGTCTTCAGATATGATCCCGCAAGCCCAGATCCAAACCAAGCATTCAGTCAACTTAATATTACACAGCCGCATGCCGTTTCAATCAACCCAACTGATGGGACCGTTTGGATTGGCGGAAATAATATAGTCCAGAAGTTTTCAGCCGATGGCAAGCAGATTCTCGCGACAATCGCCGGCGTTCACGAACCTCAAGTTGCGGTTAATACTACCGACGGTAGTTGCTGGATCACAGACTCTCGTGGAACGATTGCTCGGTATAGTGCTGCCGGCGCAGTGGCTGCGACCTCCCCGGTAAAACTCAGCGAACCCAAGTATGTCGCTGTCAATTCCCAATCTGGCAATGCGTGGGTGACAGATCCTCACGCCAATGTTATTGTAAAGTTGAGTCCAAGCGGTCAGGAGTTGCTCAGAATTACTGACATTGAGCTGCCAAGCTCTCCGAGCATCAACCAGAAGGATGGCAGTCTTTGGGTCGTTGCACGGCCCACAGGTGGCTCAAATGCCCTCGTGAAGTTATCTGCAGATGGTCAAAAGCTTATTGAAGTTCCTGAGGCGGGGATCGCGATCCTCTCAATTAGCGTAAGTTCCCAAGATGGCAGTGTTTGGGTCGCTGATCAGCAGATTGGGATGCCACCACTGGAAGGGACAGTCACTAAATTTTCAGCAGCGGGACAGGCATTGGTTACCAACCCGATACCACAACCCTCTTTTGTTTCTGTTGGAAATTGGGTAGGGCAATGACACGCACACAACCGTAGGGGTAAATGGATATATCTAGCACTTGTTGATTCTCTTAACTTTTCTTCCCAACCTGTCTGAATTTAACAGATAAAAAAGGGGTGCTCGTATGTACAGATTTCGCTTCCTTTTCGTTCTGATACTGCTCCTCATTGCATCTCACACGCAGGCACAACAGATGCCGCTACCGGACTTTGAGGTGGACAGCACAAGTTTTGTGTTTTCCAACCCTTCTCCACTTGAGGGAGAGGAGATCACGATTTACGTCATCGTTAAAAACGTGGGACAGGTTGCTCCGACCATGAATGAGGACCTGATAGTCAATCTTTACGAAGGTGCCCCGGGAACAACCCCGCTACAGATTATGTGTAGAGATGTGATTTTGGAGTTGGGGGTAGGAGAATCAGACAGTGTCAAGGCGAAATGGCGGCCTCCACCCGGAACGACGGAGGTGTATGCTGTCGTCAATCCGGCTGGAGATGACAAAGAGATTCAAGAAGCCAACTGCAGCAATAACATCGCTCACACCTCGATTGCTACGACGCAACGAATGTTTCCCCAAGCAACCCCTGAACAGATCCAAAACGCAATACAAAGAGGGGTGGAGTGGGTAAGAACCCAACAGGGTAGACATAACCGTACCTGCTTACAATGCGGCTCCGAAAACCAGCTTATCTCAATCTGTGTCATCTGCGGCGCGACCCTCAAAGGATTGCCTGAAGATCTTTTGCCCGGTCCAGCGTGGGACTTGGGGGAAAATGACAAACAAGAAACCGCGCTTGCACTCCTTGCCTTGTTGGCGGCGGGGGTGCCTGCTTCGGATCCTGCCGTGCAACAGGGGCTGGATTTTCTCATGGCGCAAGATTGGAATAACTTTGATGTCTACGTTCACTCTATCGTTTTGCCGACACTCGTTGCCGCGAACCGACCGGAATACCGCAAACGCGCTCAGTTTTCGGTAAATCAACTCGCTAAAAGTCAGTTACCATTTGGCGGCGAGGAGTTTTCGGATCCAAGAGATTTTGGGGGTTGGGGCTACGGTGCGACAGCCGATGGGGCGCACTTTAACTGGGTTATCTATGCCCTTTATGCTGCGAAACAGTGGGGACTTGAAGTCCCTTCAGAGACTTGGAAGCGGGCTGAGGAGTGGATTCGTAGCAATCAGACAGAGACCGGCGGCTGGCTCTATAATCGGGTAGAGCACGGCTCACCTTGGGCAGAAGGCGTCTATGGCAGCATGACAGCGACGGGACTGTGGACGCTCCGCGCGTTTGGCGTTCCTGTTGAGGATCCACAGATACAGAAGGGGTTGGAGTGGATCAAAAAATATTGGTCGCTCACCCGAAATCCCGGGGCAAATTCTTGGCATCACTACTATTTTGTAACATTGCAACGGTTCTGTGACATTCCCCCGAAACAGGATACACTTGTCGGACATGATTGGTATCAGGACATAGCTAGTATGTTCGTTGCCGAGCAGCAACCCGATGGACGCTGGATCGATCACGAGGACTATTTTCCGACCACCTGCTTCGCGCTGATGTTTCTGACCCGTTCCCTGCCGAAGCCGATGCAGCCTGACCTCGGTGCAGTAAACCGTAGCCTACGCTACTCTCCGCCTTCGCCGCGTGTCGGTGATCCTGTGCGGATTAGTGTTACCATGACAAATACCGGTGCACCGATTGAAGCAACGGTTCCTGTGGATTTTTACGATGGACCTCCAGCACAGGGTGGGAGAAAAATCGATTCTCAAGAGGTCCTTTTTAACAGGAATCTCGATGAAACGACCACTGAAATTAATTGGATTCCAAGTGAGGACGGAGATCTTACGCTCTATGTCGTTGTAGACCCAAATGAAGATATTGCGGATCTGAATCGCGACAACAATACCACCTCGCAGCAATTAACCATCCGTCCGGAGTCCGCAGCTGCGATTGCCCCAACCTCCGCTATCCAGAAAATCAGCGATGGTATCTATCAAATTGGGGCAGTCACTGTTGACGTCAACAAACATGAAGTGGTCATGAACGGTGAAATCAACATTATCAGCAGGGAAACCATCCTTGAATTTTTCGCGGTCGGCAAACTAGGCAAAACACATGAAAGTCTCATTATGCTTGATGCAGAGCCGATGCACATTCAACTCGCGCTTCTCCGCTTGAACCTGAATCCGGGTATGAACCTCACTGTAGAAGGAGATCCCCATCTCCCCCAAGGCGATCCGGTTGAGCTATGGGTTGAGTGGGAACGCGGTGAGCAAATCATTCGGCATCGCGCCGAAGAACTGGTCTGGAATGCGATGACGAAGCAGCCGATGCAGCAAACTCATTGGGTCTTCACAGGCGGACGCTTGCTCCGTAACCAGTTCACCACTCAACTGTTTCACAATATTATTGCTGTTTATCGCGATCCAGACTCAATCTTCAATCATCCGCTGCCCGGCGGCACAGATGACCGAACCTACCGCGTCAATACGGATGTAGTGCCGCCCCAAGCGACACCGGTAAGAATCATTGCCCGACAAATACAGAATGAGGCACAGGGTAATCGCCCCAACGCACCCAACAATCAGCAGATGGGCGAATAGGTGAATCGTCTGACGCAAGTTCTTGAGAGGGGCTAACGGTGAACATTCACGACAGCGGATACAAAAAACTCTTTTCAAATCAGACCATATTTCGGCAGCTGCTTGAGACCTTCGTTACACAAGAATGGGTCAATCATCTGGACTTTACGACTTGTGAAACACTTGATAAGTCATTCATCTCCCAACACTACAAGGAAACCGAAAGTGACTTGATTTACAAAGTTCAGTTGCTTAACCATGAGGTTTATATCTACATCCTCATTGAGTTCCAATCCACGGTCGACCCGTTCATGGCGTTACGAGTCCTCAACTACATCACCAACTTCTACATGGACTATGTTGCCAATAACAAACAGTTCAAAAAGCTACCCGCGGTTTTCCCTATCGTGCTATACAATGGAGAAGACCGCTGGACAGCACCGATTAACCTTTCCGATTTAATTGAGCAGACGCCGTCATTGGGCGCGTTTACGTTAGATTTTCAGTATTTCCTAATTGCTGAAAACCGATACAGCCAACAAGCCCTATTGAAAATCCGCAACATCGTCTCCACGCTGTTTTTAGCAGAATCGCATTACGATGTAGATGTGCTGGAAACGGAATTGCTGAATCTATTCTCATCGGAGGCGGACAAGGGGCAGTCAGTCTGTTCTTAAACTGGTTCAAGCAGCTGGCACTCCATGGACGGATTGCATCTGGGGACTATGAATCATTGGAAACCATTTATCAAAACGAAGAGGAGGTAAGAACGATGTTAATTACTGCATTAGAAAAAGAGAAGCAACAGATCTATCGCAACGGACGGGTGGAAGGCATAAGAGAAGGAAAAATTGAATCCGCAAGGGTGATGCTTGCCAAGGGAATGGAGATTGGACTCATCGCTGAAATTACAAATCTTCCAGAAGCGCAGCTCTTGCAATTAAAAGCACAACTTTCCGTCAAAGAAGTGTTGTATCAGTAACAAAAACTGTCAGGAAAATAAGGACAAGGTGTATGCAACAACAACTCAATCCCAAAGAACATAAAATGGTCATTCTCGCCGAAGGTTCATTCGGCATCCTTGAATCAAAAGCCGCAACAGTACTGGTGCGCTACCATACCGACAACGTCGTTGCTGTTATCGACAGCGAACAAGCCGGGAAAGATGTCAGTGAAGTTATTGAGATCGGGGAGGGGATTCCGGTCCTTAGCAGCCTCGCGGAAGCGATGGAATTGAACCCAACGATGCTCGCCATTGGAATCGCACCACCGGGGGGGCAATTGCCTGAAATGTGGATAGCGATTCTGAAAGAAGCTATCGGACATGGGCTGCATGTCATGAGTGGACTTCACCGATTCCTGAGCGATGATCCACAACTTGCCGATCTCGCCAAACGGCACAACGTTACGTTGTGGGATGTGCGGAAACCACCAGAAGACCTTCCGATTGCGACCTGCAAAGCTGACGAGGTAGATCAAACGGTTATCCTGACTGTTGGGTCCGATTGTAGAATTGGCAAAATGGTGACGGCGATTGAGCTTGCGGAAACAGCGAAGAATCGGGAATTGGACACCGAATTTTGTGCGACCGGTCAGAACGGGATTATGATCTCCGGTTGGGGAATCGCTATTGACGCGGTGGTGTCGGACTTCACAGCGGGTGCGTCAGAAGAAATCGTTCTTGAAGGGGCAAAAAGGGCACGTGATATCCTAATTGTCGAAGGACAGGGATCGCTCGTTCACCCCGGCTATTCAGGTGTCACATTGAGTCTCCTGCACGGCTCGATGCCCGATGCAATAATCTTCTGCCATCAGCCCTCACGGAAAATTGTCGCCCGGTACACTGTGCCGCTCCCCCCTGTGCCGGAGTTGATCCGTCAGTATGAGATGCTTGCCAATCCCATTAAACCTGCCAAGGTCATTGGGATTGGTCTCAACTGCTTTGATCTCACCGAAGAGGAAGCCCATCAAGCCGTTGAAGACACAGAGCGAGAGACAGGACTACCCGCCACGGATGTCATCCGTTTTGGAGCAGATAAGTTGGTTGATGCGATTCAGAAGTTTCACTCAACTTAGGATTGACACTATTCTGTCTATCAGTGGGTTGGTGTAAATCGGCAGACTCCATCGAATGAGATCCGCAACCTCGGCAGTGCTTCGTAGGGCCAAGGATTGAAAGACTGGGGGATATAGTGACACGCGAAACTGTGGCGGAATGCCCCCGTCTCCAAAATGGGACCGCCGCGATGGATGAGCCTACCGTGGAAGAATACCACGTCCCCCTTTGAGGCTTCGACAGCGACCTCTGGAAGGCCATTACGCTCGAATAGGGCATCGAATGCGTCTTCGGGATCCCAGCCATACCAAGGACCCCGGTTGCCGTCTTCATCATCCCTAAAATCCTTCTTATTGATAAGCAGTTCTTTGTGTGAACCGGCTTGGACGTGGATGCTTCCGTTCCGTGCACCAACCTCCTGAAGGGCGATCCATGCCGACATACAGCCCGGGAGATGGTACGCATCTTGATGCCGACGTTGTTCCGAACCGACATAGAAATACATACTCTGTACCGCATCCGGCTCATCGTCGAGGAGCGTCCGCACCGGTTGGTACAGTCTACTATCCAGCATCCACTCTAGTCCTACAGGTTCGTGCAGGGAGCGATTATGCGTCCGCTGCCAGTCGTCTGGCTCGCGCGGGGGGTAGCCTTCGACAGTCTTGCGCCCGGCGTGTAGGTCCATCATATACGCGATAAACCGATCGCACTCGTCTGAATCGAACGCGCTTTTGGCAATGGTATAGCCATTGCGCTGATATTCTTCTTCTTGAACCGATGTTAATTGTATATCCATAAAAACCTCACTCAACAATCTCGTAGCCGGTATGAGGGATTTTCTAGATGCCCTCCAAAACAGCCTCTAATTCTGCGACACTGGCAACTCCTACCAAAGCAGTGCTCACACCTTGATTCTCAAGCACCCATGACAACGCCTTGCCGGTCGGCGAAATCTTTTTCTCCGACTCAACTAACTCTTGCCAAGGACCGGCGGTAAAAGAATAGACAAGTGGCAGTTCGCTGCGCATACTTTCACCGAGGGGTGAAAGTTTCACCAGAGTCTCCTCCGTCGCTTGGGTCCAGTCGGTCCCGGTCTTATGTCCCCAACTTAAATATTGTCCGCCAAGTGCCTTCATTACCAAGACTCCCTTGCCAGCTTTGGACGATGCCCGAATACCCGCTGCCTGACCGCGGCAGACATAATTGTAGATAACCAAGTCTGCGTCCGCCGCTTTTTCTGGACCGCGCGTTATATAGGCATCTTGATCTTCCTCAAAATGGCGTATCGTACAGAGCGATCGCACCTTCCCCATCTGCTTGAGATCAGTGATTCGCTTCCTCAACTGAGCGTCCTTCATGTAGCCATAATAGTGCACCCGAAGGATATCGATCGCATCTCTACGCAGATTTACAAGATGTCCGTCGACAATCCCTTCCAAGTCTGCCGCTGCAGGAGCACCCACTTTCAGGGAGAAGTGGCGTTCGTCCGTATTGCCCTTCAACTCTTCCGGGATATGAATCTCGTCTCCGTAGCCCATGTCAAATAGGTTTATCCCGGCTTCGGCTGCCCGCAGATAAATCCGCCGCTTCTCTTCAGGTGGTGGATGACCGGACTCTCCTTCCCAATAGTGTGCGAGGAGCCCGCCCGTCCCTATGACACTCAACCGCATCCCTGTTCTTCCAAATTCACGGTATTCCATAACAGACCTTTCTGATAACGTTCATGTTAAGAAATCGTAGGTGCTTGCATCCCGATTCATCGGGGGTGCGGGGTTACCCCGCCCGTGCTTTTTCTGTACTATCCCTCATCGTTGGTCGGTGCGCTTCGGAAGTTTAGCGTGAACATCCGTCTACCCACACGCCCTCCGAACGACGCATGCCAAAGTTGATGGCTAAAGAAGACAACATCGCCCGGCTCAGACTCAATGGGGAAGCTCGGAATGTCGCACGGTGCTATTCCGAAGTGATTTATATCGGGATCTGACAGGAATCGTTCCGCACCTTCCTTATCACCTGTCGCCTGCTCCCACATTTCCAGGAGTTTTGGACGCACATTCTCAAACTTGTAGGAGTCGTCTTCGGACACGGCAGAAGGGACATTCAGGTGGAGCGACCACAACTGGTCGTGGTACGGATTCCGATGCGCGCCCGGAATAACGCGAAGGCAGCCGGTATCCTTGCCAACCGAATCCAGATAGAACGCAACCTTGATGCTCGGACGGTAGTGATGCCGCCACTGTGCAATGTTTCGGTTGGGGTCGCTCTCCCCCTCTGGGATGTGCGGATCCCACCCCAGATCCGGATGCCAACTGGTATCTCCCACGTAAAAATTGCCGTCGTTTCCCTGCTTAAATGTATAACCGGGCCCCAGTAATTGCTCAATCGATCTCTCAATGCGCTCATTATCTATCAACAACTCAGCACAAGGTCGCCCAAGAAACCAGTCATTCACCTGTTGGCGTGTCTTGCCATCGAAGGGTTTACCATCTCGGTCTTCAAGCATCGCCGCTTCAAAATCACGGATGATGATATCCATCTCGTCGGAGGAGAACAGTTGCCGAAACACGACAAACCCGAACACCTCAAAATGCTGTTGCTGCTGTTTGGTGAGCATATTTTCCTCCACGTATACCTTCCCACAAAATGGTTGACGTTATGTTGTGGACCCTCCAGACAGCCTCCATCACTAAACTTGACAGACCGGTAGGAGCGGCGATTCACCGATTCTCCACAATCACAAAGAAATCACCTCATTTGCACCAGGGATGCGCATCAGCGAGCTGCCATGTGTTCTAGCAATCCCTCCAGCACCGACCATTACAATGTTTACCATCATCGAATCCTTTTTTTGATTTGGGTCTAAGCCGAATGCGTGAGAATTCAGGTAGTTGTTCAGGCTCTAGAGAGATAAATTATACGAACCCCGGTGCCCGTTATACTATGCGACTTTTTCCGCTTGACAGGCTACCCGCAAGGTGCTAAACTTCGACGAGATACTATCATTATCTGCTCAACAAATCAAGAAAAAGTTTGTTATCTGTTTGGATGATCTAAACCGTAAAGGCAATATTCCAACAATTGGATTTTCTCAGAAAGTCCGCCCGTAACTTTTAGAAAGGGAGGTTAGCCGTGAAGGAAAAAGTATCATCTCCTGATTCCGCTCCCACAATGCCACAGAACCCGCTCCTTGTCTCCGAAGTGTCAGATCCGACGCTAGCCCGGCTTTTGCTGCGCCCGACCAGTGAACTTGCACGTGCTACCCGCCCGAGTTTCCTCGCCAATGACCATTCCCCCGTGCAGTGGTCTCGTAGCGATTGGAACCGGTTAGAAGCAAATCGTGAGCCTCTATTCGACATGTCAGCGGTTGCTGCGCAATTCGACCACGCCAGTTTTTTGAGGGATGGATATGCCGTTTTGAGAGAGGTTATGACACCGAAAACTGTCGAGGAGTGGACAGCGGCGTTGAAACATGGTCAGCAACTCAACGACAGATTGGTGAAGTCAGATTGGACTCAAATTGACTGGGACACTCTCGGTCGAACACCGCCAACAAAATCTCTCACCGTTGAGGAGATTAATAACGCCCTCGGAGGGAGCCAGAAAGCACCACAGTCGGACGATGCGGCTGGCGTGAAGACGTTGCGGCAGCACAGCGTGTTCGCTGAGTATTTTCCGGCAGGCCATGTCCCGTATTTAATGAACGTCCTCACACACCCGCAGATGCTCCAACTGCAACGGATGAGCCTCGGCAGCGACGCCATCTACTTCGATCATAATCAGCTATTGACGAGACCCCCAGGCTATCCCGGTGGCGCGTGGCACAGCCACAAAGTTGGCGGCAGTGCTGACAACTGCGGTGTAGCGAGTCTTTCAGAGTACCAAGCACAACCGAATTTCAATCTCACGCTCTGTTACCCCCAAGGCTTTGAAGCCGAGGACGACGGAGGATTGAAAATCATTCGGGGCAGCCATCTCTTTCGGGATCCAGCAGGGTGCTGGGCTGGCACCGACGAAGAGATGCGGCAGGGGTGGTTTGCGGGTCGGGCGCATCCCGTCACTTCCGAACCGCTTCAAATCGAATACATCTCATTGCCTCCGGGATCGGTTGTCTTTTGCCTGTCGCACGCCGCTCATGCGGTGGCACCCAAAGCGTTGGACAGGAAGACTCGCTGGTGCTCGCTTTACTGCTACAAAAAACCGAGTGATGTAACCGGTTACGCGCAACCATCTCACTCAATCCCGCCGGTATGGGCGATGAAGGCACAGCGGGGTGAGTTGCCATCCGTTCTCGCTGAGTTGTTACGACCGAGCTACGACAAGGAGTTGACGGGTGGACGGACTGTGGATTCACAGTCTTGATAGATCAGTTCAGGGGGTTGTCTGCTTCAAACACGCGGCACTCTGCATCGGAGAGTTTTCCCGCCGCCACAGTGCGTTCTACCCAATGGGTAGGGATACCGGCTGTCCACTTGGCTGGAGAGGCTTGGGGATCTGGCGTTCGATACGCCATCAACAATCCCCACCGAGTAGGTGCATCCGGCGGACGGCGTTGGACGTGATGCGGCATATGGTGAACAAACGAAACCATGCTCCCGGGTGGTAGCGATAAATGTGCAATTTTCAACGGTTTGCCTGTGATGGCGTGGGTTTTTCCCTTAAGCCAATTTGCTTGCATGTCGGCGTCTTCATCGAGTCGATCTGTGTTCCATTTGAAGGGAATGCGGTAAAGATGGGAGCCTGGGATGACGCCGAGTTCCGCACCATCTCCACTCTCTGCCCCTTCTGGATAGCACAATGTTCGGATGCATTGCTGTTGTAGAAACTCAGGGGTTAATGCCTTACCGGTGCCGATAGGGTCTTCGACCTCGTACTGTCCGTCTCGATATTGGTGAGCATGCCAGCGTCTCCCTCGCGATCCAGCCGCCCGGTTAAGCATTAAGCAGTGATCGATCACGAAGCGCTCGCCGAAGAGTTTCTTGAATAGTTCCATCATCTGCGGATGGGCTGTGGTGACATCCATAATGAAGTCATCATATCCAGCCGGGAAATATTCCGGCATGACCCCCAGCGACTCGTATCCGCGTGTGACTAACGCTGGACCCGGACCGAAGAGCCCATGTTCGTGCATATATGCACGTATCTCTGCTCTGAGAAAGCTGGGCATCTGTTCTGACCCTCCGCAGCAAGATTGCAAAAACTCTGGGGTGATTTGCTCCGGTGGCGGCGGTGCCAATCCACTCCGCTCAAAGTTGATGGCAGCCCAGTCGGTGTCCATCAGGATGCAGTCGTTCATGTGCTGCAATTTCTGTAAACTTGCAGTAAACTGCTTTCTGCCGGCGTCGGTCAGTATGCCCTCCCACACCCAATATCCATCGTGCTCGAAGGCGGTGCGGTCAAAGGCATTCAGTACCTCCGTGTGCAGCAGATTGTCCACGCGGGCTGCTTGTTTTTGTTCCCTTGAATTCTCCATTGTTTCTTTTTCCTCAATTTTGTATACTTAACAGGCAGAAAATGGGCAGTTTCTCAAAAAACACTATCATCATAGCACAGCAGTAGCAACCTGTCAACGGATTTAACACTACCTCCGGTGCGTAGAATTGATCAAGAGGAAAACCACATGGAAATGCACCTAGGAAAGCAGCTATTTATAGACGATTTCTTCATCGAATCGATGGTTGGAGCGCATCGCGTACTCAATTGTCCAGAGAAGATCACTATTGACGAACCGCTTCACACGGTTAACCCAGATCGGTCGTGGGAAAGCAAAGCCGCCCAAGGACCAATCATCTACGATGAGAAAAATCACACCTTTCGGATGTACTATCCGGGCGTAAACTCCGTGATGTGTGTCTTGGAGTCCAGCGATGGCATTCATTGGGAACGTCCTAATTTGGGTGTCGTCGAGTTTGAAGCCTCCAAAGACAACAACATCATCAATTTGCCCAGTGACTGCCCATCACTTGGGAGCATCCTGTACGACCCCCATGAAACGGATGAAACCTATCGGTGGAAGCAGATAACCAATATGCCCCATAACGGCGTCTGGCAGGCACTCTACTCGGCGGATGGATACAACTGGTGCCACTATCCCTCCGGTCCCCACAATCATCAGAAACAGCTCTTCGCTTTCGGCTCTCCCGGAGAAACCTTCGGCGGATCCATCAACCCCGACGCGCCGTACATACTCTATAGCCAGCGCGGCTCAAGCCGTCGAACCCGTGTTCTCGGACGGCGTGACAGTCAGGACTGCCTCAATTGGTCGGGCTTGCGCACAGTCATTGATCAAGATCTCGATGATCCACCGGGGACGGAGTTTTACGCTGCAGGACATGATATGGCAAACCGCACAGATGGCGGATTACATGTCATCATGCTCAATGTCTTTTTTACTGATTTGGCAGAATCATACGCCATCGAACAACCGGAACTTTACTGGGGAAACGCCGCAGGGTCACCCGCACTGCCAGCGCGAGTGGACGGAGTCGTTGAACCGCAACTGGCGGTAAGCCGTGATACTGTCTCATGGAAGCGATACCGCGAGCCATTTATTCCTCGTGGCAAACCCGGTGCATGGGATTGGGGGTCTATGTACGTCTCTGGTCCTATTCATCACAATGGGATGTTTTGGTTCTACTACAATGGGGTGAGTGTAACCCACAACAACCGTACACCACAATTGTACCATGCGCGTCGCCCAAAAGAGCAACAGTCAGGAATCGGAGTTGCACAACTCCGATCCGATGGTTATGTCAGCGTGGAAGCGGATTCGTATGCGCCGGGGCTCCTGACCACGCATCGCTTCCGTCAGGAATCGGGGGGCACAGTGACGGTTAACGTAGATGCCACAGCAGGCGAACTACGATATGAAGTGTTAGAAGACACCGGCGCGCCCATCCCCGGTTTCACCGCCGCCGATTGCGATCCTATCCGCGGTGATACCCTTGACAGCGTGCTATCGTGGAATGGCATTCCCGGCTGGCCTGGTGTGAGCGAGGAACGCCAATCGAGCTACCCCAATCTTCCCAAGAGAGAATTTTACATCAAGTTGCGGTTTTATATTTCTCCGGGTACTAAACTCTACTCCTTGACTCTAGATCCACCGGAGGTTACGATGTGGCAGGTTCGCTCACAGTCAGTCCCCGAATAGGTATATCCGCGACTATACGGGGCTCAAGTTGCCGCTGCGGGTGTACTGGATTCGTATAAAATTCGATTGGCATTCGGTTGGTCTAAAATGGTAGAATTTGAGCCATTCGGGTGCGAAATTGGAGTGTATGAAAGTACGGTCGGCGTTTGTAATAATGTACCAGTCATTTTTACGCTGAATTTTCCTCACCTGAATGGATTGTATAGATTTTAGTAAATCGTCACAAGATAGGAGCTATTATATAATGCAAACCGATAAAAACCGCTGTGTCGTATTCGTTTCCCTCACTGGAGACGAACAGATTAAATGCTACGACATGGACCCCGATTCAGGCGCATTGCAGCTACGGTCAACCAGTAACGCCCATGGACCTTCAGGTGCCCTCTGTCTACACCCATCTGGAGAGATAATGTATGACGGTCATGTGGGGTCAACCACGTTGGCTAGCTTTCGTCTTGATACCGATTCAGGCGAACTTACCCTCATCAACAAGGTGGACACAGGCATTGATATTCCCGCCCACCTCACCACGGACAGAAATGGTCGTTTCCTGCTCGCCGCCTACTACGGCGGAGGTGGCGTTACCGTACATCAACTAGGAGACGACGGTGCGATCGGAGAACTAGTGCAGTATGTTGATACCGGTGAGAAGGCTCACGCAATCCTCTCAGTGACCGAAGATCGCTTCGTCTTTGTGCCGCACGTCTGCCCGAATAATAGAACCTATCAATTTCGTTTTGATAGCGAATCGGGTCAACTCACGCCCAATGACCCCGCCGAACTCGCGCCCCCCGACGACGAAACGGGTCCTCGCCATATCTGTTTTCGACCCCAAGGAGATGTCGCCTATATCGTCAATGAGCAGGGCAACACAGTAACTGCCCACCGCTACGATCCCGAAAAGGGTACACTTGAGATCTTCCAGAATATTTCGACCTTGCCAGCAGATTACACAGAAGGTGGGGCGACTGCTCATGTGGAGGTGCATCCGAATGGAAAGTGGGCGTATGCATCCAATCGGGGGCACGACAGCATTGTCGGATTTAATGTTGACACCGACGGGTCGCTCAGTGTGTTCGGACATTTTTCGATTTCCGAGAGTCCACGATCATTTAATATTGACCCGACAGGCACGTATCTGTACGGTGCCGGCGAGGCTGCGGACACAATGACCTGTTATCGTGTGGATGCAGCAACCGGCGAATTACATGCGCTTAAAGACTATGCCGTTGGAAGCCAACCGTTCTGGGTTATGGTGACCCCGTTGGGTTAGATTTAATCGGGCTTTTTTCTCAATTATCCGTCGTATTGAGATGATGTTTCAGCCGGTGGTGTGCAATCTTTACGCCGCCGAACAATCAACATACCTACTACAAGGAGAATAGCAATGGTTTACGAACTTCGTACTTATAAAATTCCGGAAGGTCGGATGCCGGACATCCTCAGCCGGTTTGAAAATATCACATTTGGGCTGTTCAAAAAGCACGGCGTAGAAGTTGTTGGATTTTGGACACGCTCAGATGCCAACGAATTGGTGTATATCTGCAGATATGAAAGCGAAGCAGCGATGGAAGCGGCATGGGACGGCTTCCGCGCAGATCCCGAATGGCTTAAAGCCAAAGAACAAACCGAGGCGAATGGACCAATCGTTGCGGAAGTTCTCTCGGATACCCTCACTCCGACTTCCTTCTCACCGATGCAATAGGAGGTCAAGCCTATTGAGGGTTGACTAGGATAAAACATAAAGTAGAATGATGCCATGACAAATATTGGAATCATCGGTTTTGGTCAGTGGGCTCGCCAAGCTTACGCCCCGTTGCTTGGCGAGATGCCGCAGGTTCGGGTTGTGGCTGTTTCCGCTCGGAGTCATACCACAAGAGAGCTAGCAAAGCAGACATTTGGCACAGGGACGAAGACGTTTGAGGACTACCACGATCTGTTGAACGATTCAACCGTTGATGCTGTCCTGATTGCACTCCCCAATTCCCTTCACGCGCCGGTCCTTCAAGCGACAGCAGCATCAAGGAAACATCTATTTTTTGAACCGCCCGTCGCAGAAAATTCGGAGACAGCCACGCATGTACTGGACGCACTGGCAGCAAGCGGAGGGGTGGTTCAAGCCGATTTGGAACTCCGATACCTGCCGGTGATGGACGCTATATTGGCGTGTATCCAGTCCGGTAAGGTAGGTGAACCGTTGATGGCGAAGATCCGCCTATGGTGTAATTGGGGGTACGGGGGCGGTGAATGGTATGACGAAGTTCAGGAGCAGAGCTTCTTCCTTTGGTTGGGCTGCTGGTATCTCGATGTCCTGGATTGCATCTTCAAACAAGCTGCGGTTGGTGCATCTGTTGTGGGAAGCCGCCACAGTAACGGGACACTGATGGATGTCGGTTGGGGATCGCTGGTTTATTCTAACGGGGGAATCGGTCAGCTTGAATTCAATTTGGTGATACCACAGGAGACCACCATTGAGTTGGCTGTTGCCTGTCGGTCAGGAGAGATTATTGCGGATTTACAGACCGGGAGGTGGCAGTGGCGCGGTGAAGCAGGCGATTGGCATCTTGAACACACCCCTGCCTCGACACCCGCTTACGGGTTTGTGGGTATGCGCGAAAGCCTACGAGGTTTTTTTGATACCATCCATACGGGAGGTCGTCCCCGTGCAAATGTTGATGTGATGCGCCGGGTGCAGCACGCTGCACGACTTTGTGCGGATGCTGAGTGAAAGCTTCATGGATATAGTACCAGACATCTCTCTGAAAGGATAGATATGAGTTGGCTAGATGTTATCCAAATCGGACACGATTTGAAGGTGTGTCCCGACTGCGACCGCGAATATGAGGTGATGGATGAGTTTCTAGCAAAAAAAGATGAACCCTCAATCGGGGATGATTGGCTCGATGAGATGTTCAGTGAAGAGTATTACATCGCATTGAGGTGCCCACAGTGTCTGGAAACGCGCAATCTGCGTCTCAAATCGCTCACTGAAAAGCAATATCAAACAGCGCGAGACGAAAATTAACGCCGCGGAAAGTGCCAAAATGAATCTACCCACCCTTGAATGTTGCCAAGTACAATCCAATTATTCACTCTAGAAATAATCGCTTTCCATAGCCTAGTCTATCTCTCAACCAAACTGAT
Organism: Candidatus Poribacteria bacterium; assembly: GCA_965222435.1. Taxonomy (GTDB): domain Bacteria; phylum Poribacteria; class WGA-4E; order WGA-4E; family PCPOR2b; genus PCPOR2b. The sequence goes on from OZ244950.1 coordinate 5,354,604, forward strand.
ATTTTTGCGTCTAACACAAATCGAGTCCAATGAATTGATTTGAGTCCTGTTGTTGATGATTTGACCTATTAATCGTCATCTATTTGAAATATTAAAAAAATCCAAAGTAGTATTCAAGCAATCGTGGGGGGAAATGCGTGCGAATTATCAAAACTGTAAAACAACACCGTCCGTACCCGAAAAAACCAGCTCTTTCTACGCTATTATCTAAAAACGGGTGCTGTTTATTCATCCTTATCCTTCTGTTCCAATTTTTCCCATCCTTTTTCTTTGAACAAGGCGGATCGCTTGTTTGGGCGTTACGCTTTCCAACTCCACCGCGGGCAATTGATGATATCAATGAGGATACTGTTTTTAGCCCAAACGGAGATGGTGTGGAAGATACCCTCCTTATCAGCTTTATTACCGATGGTGATCTCGGTGATTTCCGTATTATTATTGATACACATGGTCCAAGCGGGGTTGGTTCACCTGATGGTCAATTTCGTTTTGACGAAGATTGGGTAATAACGGGAGAGCTTGGGCCTGGAATTGATGAGGAGGACCTTCCAAGAGCAATCCGCGAGGCATGGGATGGCAATGATTTTTCTAGACAGCAAGAAAATAAAAATCCACGTCTTCTCAAAGATGGACGGTATCGAATCCAAGTCGAAATTGATGATGCTCCCAACGGAGAGGTGAATCGTACAGAATCAGGATACCTTTCGGTTCAACTCTCAGCAACAATTGACAATACCCTTCCGGAACTATCAAGCATCACTTCCCAACTGGATTTGTCGCCGAATGGGGACAATATCATAGATGAAGTACAAATCGACTACCGAGCCTCCGAGGATTTGGAGGAACTTGAGTTGCAATTTACCAACCCATCAGGTCGACCGGCAGTTTCACTGACAGGACTTACGGGAGGGGATCACTCATTTACGTGGGGCGGAACTGATGGCTTAGGTACGATACTAACTGACGGGGTGTATACCGCTCAACTATATGGAACTGACAAGGGTGGTAACGTGGGGACTTTTGGAATCGATACTATCCAAATTGACACAGAGCCTCCCACCATTGCTCAGTTAACGCCGAGTCGGAACTCATTTCAGAACACACCCATTGAACAAATTGAGGTAATATTCGACGTAGATGATGGAAGCCTTATTGATGTTGACTCAACCTTCACAGAAATTCTCTTATTGAATTCAAACGGTGCACAAATTAGTGGAGTGGTTAGCTATGACGAAGCGGTAGGTCGCCTCACGCGGACGCTCGATCGGTCTATCGATTCCAGTGACGAGAACGGAGTTTACACAATCAGTGTTTCTGGCGCAGACAAAGCCGGCAATATTGTTGTTGATGAAATCAGTTTCACCTTTGATAACGTTGCCCCGACAATAACGAGCATCGCAGCCGATGCCGGTGAGTTGACTCCCGATACGAGTACCACCACAAAATTCACTTTCCTTGATGTAACCTTGGCGGATAACATTGACTCGAGAGTGAATACCGCCTCAACGATTAGCTTGAGTAGTCTTGAGGGAGCTGCAGTAGCTGGGATTCAGAGTCAGGTTGGAGAAAGCGGTATCCGTTGGACACCGGGGTTTCCGCTAGCGACAGATGGTTCTAACGATGGGAATTACATCATCACGGTGCAGTCTCGAGACCGTGCAGGAAATGAAATTGAGATCCAGATCCCTTTCATCTACGATACCCAAGTCCCTGAGTTAGTGCTTACATCGGAGACAGGGGTTCAACTGAACACTTCAGAAGGAGCAGAAGCCTTCCTGACAAGTTCCCTATCTGTGTTGACCGCGACTTTTAACGACGGAAACGGTGGTGGCATTGACTTCAACCAAACATCTATTGCGATGTTTAGTTTCGACCAAGTGGGTGAGATACCAATTCCAGTTCCTGTTCAAGGGACGCTAACGTCTGATGAGAATAATGACACACTAGAATTTCGACTGGACCAACCGCTAGAACGCCGCAATGGAACTCAGGACGGCACCTATCTTATTCGAGTGAGATCGACGGACAAAGCGGGCAATGCTGAGACAAGAACTATTGAACTTGTTTACGATACACAAGCACCTACAATTGTCTCGCCAATTCGGACCGCAAATCCGCTTACTACTGCGCAGATTGAGGTTGAACTTGAAGTGACTGATACTTTTGCAGGTGGGGAGGGAAGTGGATTTGACGCTTCCACATCAACCTTTGAGTTGTTTGATGTAAACGGTGCTATGGTTGACGGTGCGCAAACGAACGATGGTGCCGGTAGATTTGCGTTTCGCTCTCGCGTGCTTCCAGAGGGGGGCATGTATATCCTCGTTGTTACGCTGATGGATCGGGCGGGCAACAGCAGTATTCCACTGCCACTTATCTACGATGCCGAGGAGCCTACCATTGAAGCAGTAAGTCACATTGATCCGACCGCAACTCTCTCTAACGTGAGTGAATTTCTGACGCGGGTGGAAGCGACTGTTAGCGATATTGGTACCGGCATTGATTTCAATCGGTCGTTGATTCAGTTGCTGAATGCTGCAGGTGGGGTAGTCCCCGGCACACCGTATCACGATGATGAAGCGACAATTGGGTGGGAGTTAGCAACCCCGCTCACCCGTGAAGGCAACTTTGATGGGCTATACTCGCTCCGTGTCAGTGCTGTTGATAAAGCTGGGTACGTTGAAGAAAAAACCTTTGCGCTACGCTACGACACGCAGGTGCCCACTATCCAGACTGCTCTTGTCACAAAGAATGATGGAACACTTATAGAACTGTTCGCAGCAGAAGCTCAATTGATTACGTCTCCAATCAATCGGATTACTGTGGGATTCTCTGATGGAGAGGGCAGCGGTATGGATGTTTTGCGAACAACCGTAAGCCTTATCGGACCTGAAGGGACGCCAGTTGGCACGAACCAGAGTGATAACGGGGTAGATACAGTCTACCTTTCGTTTAATTCGTTAGGGGCAGATGGATCCGACGATGGGTTCTACCGGATTCAAGTGACTCCTACAGATTTCGCGGGTAACACGCTTACGAGTCCTATTGAATTCCAGTTTTTCTACGGCACACGCAAACCGGAAGTTATTGCCACGACACCGGCTGAATTTGCATCCGTCACCCAGCTGACCGAAGTCAGCGCGACACTGCAAGACCACAGCGGTGGAGGCATTGATTTTGATCGTGCGACAATTCTCTTAAGAGCGCCAGATCAATCAATAATTCTTGGGCATCAAACGGTAGACGAGGCACAATCATCAATCACTTGGGAACTGAACCAGCCATTATCACGGAACGGTTCAGCGGATGGCGAATACACCATTCAGTTGTTGCTTGTCGATAAGGCAGGGAATAGTGCAGATGCCGAGCACACATTCATCTACGACACACTTATCCCGACCGTCGTTTCTGTGATGGCGAACACAGGTCCACCGACAGTCATCCCATCAACCGGATTAACAGCTATTGAGACTTCGTTTAACGGATTGACCATCCAGCTTTCTGATACAAATGGCGAAACAACACCGGGGAGTGGTATAGATCTGGTTGGCACCGGTGTCCAATTACTCGGTCCGGGGAAGACACCCCTCAGTATCAATACTCGCGATGATGGGGTAGATACCATCATCGTCAGCTTTGCCTCGCTGTATCAGCCGGGGACTTACACGCTCGCAATCACACCACGGGACATGGCGGGCAATGTCTCAAGCCACGCTGTTGAGTACGAATTCGGTTTGGAACTTGGGTACAGTACTGTTTCTGCGGTAACAATTGGTGGGCGAATGGCACCGGTCGAGTTTGTGAATCGATTGGATGAAGTCATTGCAACACTTGAAGATGTCAGTGCCACCGGTTTGAATTTGACTTCGGATGGTTCGACAATTACCGTAACTGGGCCCAATGGTGAGGTTGATGGGGTTCAGACCTCGCGTGGTGGGAACCAGATCGCTTGGAGACCGCTACAGCTTGCCACAGATGGTTCAGCGGATGGCGTTTACACCGCAACGGTTACCCCTGTCAATAGTGGGGGTAGGCTGGGGATACCGGCTCGGTATCAATTCACGCTTGATACACAGGAGCCTGAAGTTGCTTCAGTAACGCCAATTGATCTGACGCAGCCGTTGTCCTACATCGGTCAGCAGCTTATCCAAATCGCCGCTCAGGTTGAAGATGTGGGTCCAGCGGGCTTGGAGATTGAAGACCAACGCCTTCAACTGCTTGATGCCGGGGGCAATCTCGTACCAGCGACTCAATCCGATGACAGGACATCTCAAATTTTTCTGACGCTTTCGCAGCCCCTCACAGCCGATGGGAGCGACGATGGGGGATACACCGTCAGTCTAGAGTTGATGGACAAGGCTGGCAACCTTAGCCTGCTTTCGCATCAACTCGTTTATGATACGCAAGCCCCAACACTTGTCGGCACGAATCCAACTGATGGTAGTCTCCGTAGTGACGATATTACGTTGATTACAGCGCGTCTGAACGACCTTGGCGGTAGCGGCATTGATTTTGCTGAATCAACGTTGACGCTATTAGATTTAACGGGTACTCCAGTTAGCGGCGTGCAGAGCAACGATGGGAATCGAAAGCTCACATTGCAAATCAGCGGTCTTGTAGCAGACGGCAATTATACAATCCGTGTGGAGGCAATTGATCGCGCGGGCAACGGATCAAACACCCCCTTTGAGACACAGTTCACCTTTTCATCCGGTATGCCGGTTGTCGTTTCAACCGTTCCCAAAACCACGCCTGCAGAAGAAGCGTTCACAAACGAACCGCTTGGTCAGGTCTCAGTTGAACTTCAATCGGAGGATGGAGGGGTGGACCGTTCTACGATCGCACTGCTAGCTCCCGATGGCACAACAGTCCCAGGACAGCAGGCGCGTCGAGGAAAATTATTAATTTATCGACTCTTGCAGGCACTCGCTACCGATGGTTCCGACGATGGTACTTATACCATTGTAGTAATACCCGTCAATAGTGCAGGGCGACAGGGAGAACCACAACAATTTACCTTCGTCTATGATACTGTCGTCCCTGAGGTGATTCCGGCCTCAATTCAGCTAATCGTTGCCGAACCGGGTGTTAATAATTCGTTGGTTTCGGTCGGGGCGCTTATCACAGATGACGAGCCAAGTTCCGGGGTAGATTGGGATAACCTCGATCTATCATGGATTACGCTTGGTGATGTCACGCGGAACCGCAAGATTGACGGAGCACTCGCGACCGATGAAGAACAGGCACTTTTGTTGAACTTGATTATGCCACTTGCTAGTGATGGAAGTCAAGACGGTGTATATCTGTTAACAATTACACCGAAGGACCGTGCGGGCAACGTCTCCGAAGCCGTTAGTTACCCCTTCTTCTACGACACACGTCCGCCGACGATTGATACTAGCTCGTTGTTCATTGATGGACAACCGCTGCTTACTGACTCGAACGATCCGTATTACCCTTCAGCGACCAACAAGAGCGGCAGCATCATCATTGATGCAAAGTTCTCGGATATCAACCCGGATGGCAGTTACGGTCTTGGTCCCGATCTGGTCAATTCATCAATTAGTGTCAGTTCCCCTTCTGGAGAGGTTATCACTGGAACCACGACACAGAACGGCACCGACAGCATCCGCTTCAAATCCGGACCGCTCGATGAACAGGGACATTATCAGGTCACTATTACCAGTGTCGGCTCGGACGCTGCAAATCTCGGTTTCCAGCCAACCGATTCAGTCACGACACAGTTCCTCTTTGAAACGACAAAGCCGATCGTCGAACTTACCGATTTAGTTGGGGAAACGACCTTTGAAGATGAACCGTTGCCATTACAAGGCACGGCGCGTGACCCGTCAGAGGAGGATATCCCTGCATCTGAAGTCGCGATGGTTGAGGTGGTCGGTACTGGTCCCGATGGACTGCCAATCAACCCCGTTGCTGCAAAAGATGACAGCGAGGAGGAGGAAGATCCGTGGAGTCGATGGTCAATTGATTTTCTGCCTTCTCAGTCTGGTGAATACAACCTAGATGTTCGTGTCACCGATCGCGCCGGTAATGCTGGTATTTACGATGCCGTGACTGTCAATTTCTCAGTGTCACTTATCTTCAAAGGTCCAACGTATGTCTGGCCCAACCCACTGAGTCTCTCCAGACGTTCAAACGATGAAATTGCCCATTTCTCCTTTGAAGTCAATGTTCCAGGTGGGGAAGGCGCGCGGATTGTCCTAAGTATCTACGACTTCGCCGGGGATTTGGTGTACGAAAAGGAATATAATGATCTGGGCACTGGTAGGAGCGACAATGAAGTGCGGTGGGATCTCACCAATCAGTCCGGCACTGATGTTGCCCGTGGAATCTATATTTTCCGCATGGAAGCAGAGGATGTGGTGACGAGCAACCGCACCAATGCGGTGGGGAAGATTGTCGTAGTGGAGTAGGTACGACCAATCCTTATGAATACAGGCCAAAAGTTCAGGCAGTAATTTACGAACCAATGAACCAAATAAAGAATTGGAGAAACAGATGCCCCTAAAACCGGATTTGAAGTTATTCTGTACTATATTTTTTGCAATCATTGCTTTCCCCGCTTTTGCTGCGGATATCCACGAGGACGCTGGCACGGTGGGCGCTGCATTCCTCAAAATTGAAGCTGGCAGCCGCCCTGCTGGGATGGGAGGAGCGTTCGCAGGCTTGGCTAACGATGTCAATACGATATACTGGAATCCCGCTGGCTTGACAACCGTAGGTGAACGCCAATTTACTGCAATGCAGAATTTCTCGATTGCAGATATTAGTAACCAATTCCTCGGTTATGCACAAAAATTCAGTGACAGAGGCACTTGGGGGGCAAGTTTTATCGGTGCGTTTACAGAAATTGAACGCCGTCGTAGAGCAACGGAGGAACCTGACAGCACTGCTACGGTCGGCGGTTTTGCTGCGGGATTGTCTGCCGCGTATATTTTATCCTCACAGTTGTCGGTTGGGGCAACAGCGAAAACAATTTCTCAGCAACTTGATGTTGAGGACTCAATTGGTGCTGCTGCCGATGTTGGAATGCTTTTGCGAATCATAGACAATCGGCTTGGCGTAGGAATCGCAGCACAAAACCTCGGTGTTCTGGATACGGGGGAAAATCTGCCAATGAATGTGCGAGGTGGCATCGCTTACCACGTCCGCACGAAGCCTAACCCTGACAGCGCGAGGCAACCGCAAGACCTTTTTGCATTAGCTGCCGATGTCAACTATCCAATCGTTGCTGGATTCCCAACCTTCCATTTGGGGGCGGAGAACTGGTTCTATAATATGCTTGCCCTTCGTGTTGGATACAGTTTTAGCCAAGGAGAGAACCCCAAAAATGGATTGACCGCTGGGTTTGGACTGCGTCGGATCGGAGAAGCGTCTCTGGAAAACGTCAATTTCCAATTTGACTACGCCTTCGTTCCAGACCAAGCTGTCGGCAATGCTCACCGAGTTTCTCTCCTCCTGCGATTCTGAGCGTCAATCGGGTTTGCTAGCTAGACCAACTTAGACGTGCTCACCCAAACTGGAGCATTCCTATGAATATCATCTGCACAGGAATCAGTTGTTCAGGGCGAAAAGAACTGATGGGAGAATTTGAAACACTTTGTCGCGATAAAGGGCTGCGGGTTGGGTTTTTCAACGTTGGGGATTTTATGTACAGCGCGGCTGCAGCCTCCGGGATTCAATTCACGGACAAGGTGCTCGACTCTGACCCCGCTGTCCTGTCATTGGCACGCCGATCGGCTTTCTATGAGATCGCTAACGCTGCACACAGCTATGACCACACCTTCGTCGGTCTGCACGCTTGCTTCCGCTGGAATGGGAAACTGGTTGAAGGCATTTCGCTCCAAGATGTGCAGGGTTTTCCGGCTGACGTATTCATCAATGTGGTAGACAATCTTGCGGACATCGCTCAACGTATGGAGGATAATCCGCAGTGGGCAGGTATGCGACGCGATGAAATTAATGTCTGGCTCGACGAAGAAGAATTTCTGACCAAACAATTCGCTAACCTCAAAGGAAAAATTCACTATACCGTCGCCCGACAGCACAATCTGGAAAACTTCTACGACCTACTCTTTTCAAAAAAGAAGAAATTTTACTTGAGTTATCCGATCACGCTTATCCGCCGAGATGCACCGGATCAGATTGAAAATATCCGCAGGTTTGGTTCAAAGATGCGGAAAGACTTTATCATATTTGATCCGCTCGACATTGAGGATATGGATCTGATCCATTCCATGGAATCCTCTCAAGGGGAAGCAGATGGCAGTAAGGTCAAAACTGTCAGTGATATAGATCAAAATTTCAGGGTACAGATTAAGACACGCACCATCTCCAGAGATTACCAATTCATTCACCAGAGCGATTTTGTTGTTGTTCTCTATCCAACCGATAAACTTTCCCCCGGTGTCTTGAGTGAGATGAACTTTGCTTCCCGTTATAACAAACCAGTTTATGCCGTATACTCCCATGCCCGTAGCCCATTTTTCGAGCATCTGTGCGAACGGATCTTCGACACCATTGAGGAACTCGAAGCTTTTTTGGGGGATCAACACTGAGAATCGACTATTCCCTAAATCCCGATCGGAATTGTGAAAACGAAACTTCAAGTTTGGTAAGCGTTGGCACAATCTAACATCGGGAGTTGAATCTATACCAGCATGAAAATTGGCATCATCTCCCTCGGCACACAAAACTATGCCACCCGACGCTTGGTTGAAGCTTCCCTCGCAGCCGGGCACACACCGAAAGTTCTTAACCCATTTGGATTTTATCTGCATATCGGTGGTTCAGGGGCACCTCTTTACTACGAAGAAACCCCCGCCGCAGATTTCGATATTGTGATCCCACGTCTAAGTGCGTCGACAGCACAATACGGCGAGGAAGTAGTAGCGCATTTTGAATGGAATGGTACGCCGGTAGTCAATCGATCATACGCGATTGCAAACGCCCGAAATAAATTCCGCTCCCTCCGCATCCTTGCCCAGCATGGTCTACCTATCCCGCCCAGTTTTGCCGCAGGTTCGGCCCGTTACGTGGATAGATCTGTGCATCAAACCGGCGAATATCCCTTCATAATGAAACCTTTTGAGGGAACTCACGGCAACGCAATCTTATTGCTCGATACCCCGGCATCGCTTCAGTCGGCGATTGGCGCAATGTGCGATCTCCACCAAGACTATGTTATCCAGCCTTTTATCGGAGAGTCGGCAGGGAACGACGTGCGGGTGATTGTCATTGGCGGAAAAGTTGTTGCTGCCATGAAAAGAACAGCACAGGAAGGCGAGTTTCGGTCAAACATCCACCGTGGCGGACAGGGACATCCTATTGAGCTTCAAAACGAATATAGTGACACAGCAATCCGGGCTGCGGAGGCGATGGAGTTGAATATTGCGGGGGTAGATCTGTTGGAGACGCTAGCAGGTCCAATGGTGTTGGAGGTCAACCCATCACCGGGGTTTGAAGAAATCGAAGCGGTTACAGGAATCAAAGTCGCAGAAGCGATGATTGCATTTGCTGTCGAGTATTCTCAGGCTAGTAGAGAAGCGAATTAATATCTATTGGATTGGAACCAATCCAACTATGTTAGTTCATTGGCGCCGCCGTTCATTAATGAACCAAAAAGGTTGAGATACCCATGATTATTGATTGTCACACCCATTTCTGGCGATATCCAGAGGAATTGACCGAGGAGATCGCCCGCGAAACCTTCATCATGCGTCAGCAAGAGGTCGACTTAGACATCACACCGGAGATGCACGCCTCGGCTGTAGCCAAAGTAGACCGTGCGATTGTGTTTGGGTTGCGTGCGCCACTCACCGGATTTCTTACGGTCAACGATACCGTTGCCGAATATATTCGCACGGATCCGAAGAAACTGATCGGTTTTGCAGCAGTCTGCCCAACTGAAGACAACGCACTCGCGGAGGTAGACCGTGCTGTCCAAGAGCTGAGGCTTCGTGGACTGAAGATGAGCCCAATCTATGGTGGCTGGGATCCGCTAGACCCGCACGCCCTGAAAATCTTCGCGCGAGCAGAAGAACTCGGACTGCCGATCATGCTCCATCAAGGCACAACCTACCCTCGCAAGGCACCGCTGAAGTACGCCAATCCGGTTCTGCTTGAAGATATCGCGCTTCGCTTTCCCGACTTGAAAATGATCATCGCCCACATCGGACATCCTTGGGAAGCCGAAGCCATCGTCCTTATCCGAAAACAACCCAATGTTTTTGCGGACATTTCCGCCCTGTTCTACCGTCCTTGGCAATACTACAATTCGCTACGGTTGGCGGTCGAATACGGTGTCACTGACAAACTGCTTTTCGGCACCGATTATCCTATAACCACTTTCGATGAATCCGTCAAGGGGTTACACGATATTGTTAAACTCTCCCAAGAGATGCGACTACCACCACTGCCGGAGGATTTGCCCGACCAAATCTTGCACCGCGATACGCTGGGACTTCTGGGGCTTGATGATCCCGCCTCCCTCTAGAGATCGCGACCAAGCGGATAGAAACGGCTGGTTAAGCCCTCAAGCCTCCCTCCACTGTAGACGACTTTCATGCTGTAATTTCCTCAAGACACGCTAAAATCTACGCCACGCCCCTTCGGTGGCAGCGTTAATGAGTATCCGCTCTTTCTGGCTGCGTCGTACGCGCTGTTCTAAATCAACCGGATCCCAGTGAGATAGCAGTCGCGCTTGAAGATCCTCGACAATTGACTGATATGCGGTGTCTCCAGCAAGATCATCGAATTCATTTGGATCGGTCTGAACATCGTAGAGTTGTGGCGCATCGCCCAAACTGTAGATGAGTTTGTATCTACCCCGCCGAAGCATTGCGGCCGGACGCGCCACACCGTGCGCCAAGTATTCGGAAAAGGCTTCATCCTTCCAGTCTTCCGCCTCACCCCGCATTAGAGGCAGAAGGTTATCACCGTCCAGAGGGGTGATGGGCGTCGCACCTGCGATCTCAACCACGGTGGCGATAACGTCTGCCAGCGATACAACCTCATCAACCCAACGGCCGGCGGGAAGATGCCCGGGCCAAGCAATTTGAAGCGGTACGCGAGCGGAGGCTTCGTAGAAGTTAGATTTCCGCCACATGCCGTGCTCTCCATTCATTTCGCCGTGATCGCTCGTATGTACAATCACAGTGTTATCCAACTGTCCAGTCTCTTCAAGGGTTTCAAGGAGGCGACCAATCTTTTCGTCGAGATAGGTGATGAGACCGTAGTAGCCTGCGCGTCCCCTCCGCACCAGTTCTTCGGGGAAATCGACGCAACCGAACATACTCCGCATCCGCTTGAAAACCGGATGCTGATTCTCCAAATGTCCTTCCGGAATCTCCGGGAGGTCAATTTCATCCAGAGGATACAGATCCCAGAATCGTTGCGGTACAACGAGCGGGAAGTGGGGCGCGATAAAAGAGACGTTGAGTGCCCAAGGCTGATCTTTGCGCTCCGGATCGCGGAGGTAAGCCAACGCCTGCTCCTCTGCCAAATCATCTACTTCGATTTCCGTGGTGGTGCCGGGACCTGCCTCCTCAAGCCCGGGCCAAGGGCGGGCTGCAGCGGGTGTGCCGTTTTCCCAATCAATGACACCGTGATCGTTCTCAGCGTGGAGGTCACGGGCAAGTTGGGCGCGGAACCCGTGAAGTTGGTCTAGCCCCTCGAAGTGCTGTTTCCCGGAGAGGACTGCATCGTAACCGACTTCGCGCAAGAGGTGCGCCCAAGTAACGGTATCAGAGGGGAGGGGGGTAGCGTTGTCCCAAGCACCGATGTGGTGAATGTAACGACCTGTCATAAAAGACATCCGTGAAGGCATACAGAGGGGAGAGTTACAGTAGGCGTTGGTAAACGTGACGCCGTCGGCAGCGAGACGGTCCATATACGGGGTCTTAACCAAGGGATGCCCATACGTTCCACTGTACATCGGGGCATGTTCGTCGGACATGATGAACAGAATATTAGGCAGATTTGAGGTATTCATGAAAACCCTCCTTTATGATCTGAATTAGGACTGAACACATAGGTTTCTACCTACTGTGGTATCAACATTGTAACACGGTTTAATCGGGAGGACAACGGGATTTTATTTGACCTACCTATACAAACTAAGGTAAAATAAAAGTGCCCGGTCTTCGCCCATTGATGGGTTGAAGCGAGGCAGTTTTTTTAATACGAGAAAGGAATCTCTCATGGCAACAAGATCAATAACGATCCGCGAATATCTTCCACCAGAGCACGACTTGGATTTATCAGCTGAGGCACCCGACGATATTGCCTCTTACAAAGTGATGGGATTAGCTGATCCCTTGTCAAGCGCGGAAGTACAAATCGCGGTTGATACATGGCGTCAGATTCAACGTCAAAAGGCAACAATTCAAATTATTGATATCGACACTGACCTCATTGCACTTTCATCGGTTCAGTTGCGCCAAATATTGGAACAGCTTATCAGTCAAAACACGATGAAAGTCATTGTAAATCTCAGCAGAACGCGCCGAATTGATAGTTCAGGATTAGGCATATTGGTCAGCAAGTCAAATGAATTAAGGCAGCGCGGGGGTGACCTCAAAGTCTATGGATTATCAGCAACACTAACACGCATTTTCGAGCAATTGGGAGCAGCACATCTTGAGAAGTTTATCTACCAAAACGAAAGGGATGCACTCGTGGACTTTGAGTTAAACAGAGACACAGGTGTGTAATTTCGTTTCGATGGTCATGCTGTTTCTCACCATTGCTTAAGGGCATGCTACTTTGTAGGCGTTGACGATGGCTTTATGGATACCTCAATCGGGTTGACACCCACCCTCATTGGATTTTCAGGGGGAAGCGGATCTGGCAAAACAACGCTCACCGCAGCGATTCATGAACGACTTGGCGATCATAGATCTGCCGTGTTGAGCCTAGACGCCTATTACAAAGATCTTAGTCACCTTCCCCTTGAAGCGCGAGCATCGATAAATTTCGATCGCCCTGATGCATTGGATGTCCAATTATTGACACAACAGATACGCCAACTTAGATGTGGGCACGCTGTTGAGGTGCCACGCTATGACTTCACGACACATACGCGCCGCCCTGAAACCCTCACGCTTCAGCCCAAGGCGATTGTGCTAGCAGAAGGAATTCTGCTACTCGCACTTGACCCAATCCGGTCACTGCTTGATCTGAAAGTGTTCGTTGACGCGCCTGCCGATATCCGTTTCATCCGTCGGCTGCTACGTGATATTCAAGAACGTGGACGCACGGTGGATTCGTGCATCCAACAATATTACGCGACGACTCGCCCGATGCACCTCGCTTGGGTTGAGCCGAGTAAGGCGTTCGCAGATATGGTTGTTTCGGGTGAGGAGGAGATTGAAAACCTTACGACACTTCTCATTGAGCGTATTGAATGTTTGTAAGTGCTCCGACTTCCGTTTGCAGACCAATACAACGTCTCAGAGTTATCTGACTGTAGTTTTGGGGCCCCAATAACTCAGGATTTCACATATACCTAGAGATGTAGGAGAAAAATCCATGGACAAGAATAAATATGTCATGTCCGACGAAGAAAAGTATTTTTTTGACCTCACAGGCTACCTTGTCGTCCGCGGTGCGTTGACGCCAGAAGATCTTGACAAATGTAATGCAGCTATTGATCACTATGCCGAGAAAATCCGCGCCCGTTCGGTTGACGATGGCGGACTAGCTCGTGGGTCATCAACGCTTCAAGGACAAACAGGGCGATTGGAACTGACGGGGATGTTGGGTTGGGAGAAACCCTATCGAGAACCGTTTCGCGAGCTCCTAGTCCATCCGGTGCTCGTCTCTCGTCTAAACGGGATGTGTGGAAAGGGATTCCGTCTCGACCACGGACCGTTAATGATTGGGGCAACAGCTGGGACGGAAGGACATCAATTGCATGGAGCAGGAGAACCTTTCAGCCCGGCGGTTTGGTATCATCAGCAGAACGGGGCTATCTACTGTCGAGGTGTCACTGTGGCATGGCAACTCACCGATGTCAATGAAGGGGACGGAGGGTTTGCGGTTGTTCCCGGCAGCCATAAAGCCTGCGAACCCACACCCGAAGGTGTCCGAACCGTGGAAGACGACATGGGATTGACTGTTCAGCCGGTGATGAAAGCAGGAGATATCCTCTTCTTTGCAGAGACTGCCACCCACGGCACACTCCCTTGGAGAGGGAAGGGTGAACGGCGTTCCATCCTTTTCAAATACGCTTCCCGCGGCGTCGCCCGCTCGACGGGACGATTCTTTACACCTGAAGCACGCTTCGGCGAATGGACGAAAACCCTCTCGCCTGAACAGTATGCTGCACTTTACGGACCTGGCGTTCACGCGGGGGGCGAACTTCCCACCCTTGAATCCGACGGAAAGAAAACTTGGGTTGCAGAGTAAAACCGAGCCAACATTAACTACCGCATCAATACAACTTGTGAAACGGAGATGTGTGAAATGGATAAACGTGAACGTTACTTCTGGGACCTCACTGGATACCTTATCCTCAAAGACGTGCTGACCGCCGATGAAATTGCAGCAGCCAATGAGGTTATTGACCACTATGCTGACCAAATTCACGTTGGTAAACCCAACGAGGGTGCTCAAGATTCTCAGACCTTGCAAGGCACCGTACAACGTGTCCTGCACGATCTGCTGGAACTGGAAGAGCCGTATTGTGAGCCTTTCCGCAAGATGCTAGTGCATCCGCAGATCATCATGCGCCTCAATGTGATGTGTGGGCGGGGTTTCCGATTCGATCACGGCCCTTGGGTAACTGACAGCGTGAAAGGCACCGAAGGTCTGGTCATGCACGGGCAAGGCGAACCACACAGACCCTACGTCGCCTATCATCACCAGAACAACAAGATGCACTGCGGTGGGGTGACTGTGACTTGGCAACTATCCGACATCAACGCAGGTGAAGGTGGATTCTCTTGCGTGCCCGGCAGCCACAAATCTAGATTTCCCATGCCTCACGGTGTGCGAACCTGTGATAACGATATGGGTGTGGTCCACCAACCGGAGATGAAGGCAGGAGACGTGATTTTCTTCATGGATGGTGCCCAAACACACGGCACCTTCCCTTGGCACGCTGAACATCACCGACGATCAGTGCTCTTCAAATATGCTGACCGAACATCCGTGCGTGCAGGTGTGGCGAAGGAAATCGCACCCCCGGAAATCTATTGGGGAGAGGAACTTGTGGAAGGTATGACAGAGGCACAGCGCGCTGTTATGTATGGACCTTGTTCATCATTCCATACCACCCAGCTTACGGTGGACGGAGATGGTACAGTTCGCATTGAGGAGGGCTAGATGTCGTCGAAACAGAAACTTTGCACCTGTGACAGGAAAAGATAGGGGGGATAAAGTCTAACATATCTGTTTTTGAAACGATTTTCTCTGGTTAAACGTATTATTCTATTGAGGACTCTTTGTGCACCCGCGTAGTGCCGATCGGCATTAGCGGCTTACAAGAGTTAGCCAAAGATTGATTTTACGCCAGGAGAGAACGATGTCTCTGATACAAGCAATAGTATCTCGCTACGGCACAATAAACCCGTTAGTAGGGCTTTCTTCAACAGCCCTTCGTTTGTACGGTGCGCTAGAGGTTTTTAGAGATACCTACCAATCCCCAATGAAGGATGGCTGGTTCCGGGCGCCGCAGTTAGATAAACGACTACAACAGATTAGTTTATCCAAGTGGGAAATTGAGAAGGGATTCACAGAACTGATAGATGCCGGATTGCTACAGATACGGGCTGAGCGCAACACTCGGTGGTTTCAACTTAAATGATTGAAAGCCCTCAATTATACAACACCCTCCCCAATATCATCCTCGCCTCAAAATCGCCACGCCGCGCAAGTTTGCTCAAGCAGATTGGTCTCGAATTTGAAGTATACCCCAGTGAAATAGAAGAGCCGCAAATCACAGAATCTCCAGCAATTGCTGTCCAAGAACTTGCCCTTACCAAGGCGAGAGCAGTCGCTGCCAAGTTCGATGCAGGAATCATTCTCGGCGCAGATACCGTTGTTGTCATTGATGGTCAGCCAATCGGTAAACCGGAAAATGATGCACACGCTGTTGAGATCTTAACACAACTCAGCGGAAATCGACATGAAGTGATCACCGGTGTTGCGTTAATTAATATCAAACAGAAAAATGAAGTGGTATGGGCAGAAAGAACAGCGGTCTATTTTAGAACACTCCACCAATCGGAGATCTTGGCGTATATCCGCAGCGGCGAAGCGTCGGATAAGGCGGGCGCTTACGGGATACAAGGAAGAGCTGGGGCTTTCGTCGAGCGAATCGAGGGATGTTATTTCAACGTGGTGGGGCTTCCGTTAGCGAGTTTGACCGTGCAGCTTTGGCGGCTACTTGAGAGCGATTCAAAAGTCTAAAAAAGAATTGACGGTTAATGTGTTGTTTTTAATCAAAGTCCTTGTGTTGGCAATTGATGAATCGAAAAGGGAATTCCAATCCTCAGAAAGAACGTAGAGGCTCATACAGTTCCGAATTTTTGATAGAGTTTGACGATGGATTCTAATGGCTCTCCGAGTGTCAGTTACCCCACCCTGAAGGGATAGGGCTTGTTGCCCGTTCCCCGGGATTTATTGGGTTTCGCGCTTCTGTCCCCGCCTGAGCAGGGGTTTCGGGGATGTTCGTTACCACCACACCTCCACGCAAGGCTACAGCAGCCTTTTTGATGTTGATTGCAGCGTTATGGTCACGGTCAATTACCAGTCCGCAATAGGGGCAATCGTGAGTCCGAACCGACAATTTCTTTGGTACAACTTCATTACAACTGGAGCATTTCTGACTTGTATGGTGAGGTTTCACCTTGGTAAACTGCTTGCCAGCATTTGCAGCTTTGCTTTGCAGTTTCAACCGACGGCTTCGTATGCTTCGATACGCCACGCAAGGGCTTGGTTGTAAACAGAGCGCAGTAATGCTAACCAGACGGTAAAGAGCTTTCGTTGTTTCGTTGTAGGATAGGCGCGATATTCATAAGTCTTTTTCATAGTATTGTCCTTGCCCTTAATATCCGTTTCAATGGATGTGTGGGAGATCCTAACGGGTGCTAGGATTGAAACTTTCCCACGAAGGACAAGACAATTTTAACATACTCACAATATGTTTCAAGCAAAAAGGAGGCGAGATTTCCTCCCACACACTAAAGTATGGGGCCTCCATCCCAAAGAACTCTGATGAAAATTCTTGGTGTCGATACATCAACCTCCATTGGCAGTGTAGGCTTGATTGATGGAGAAAGCTTCGTTGCTGAACATACACTCAGCATTGTGAAAGCCCATTCGTCTAGACTGATGCCCGCTATAGACCAAATCTTAAAGTGGGCGGATCTAACTGTACACGACCTCGACGGATGTGCTGTAGGGATAGGTCCGGGGTCATTTACGGGCATCCGAATCGGAGTGGGCACAATCAAATCACTCTGCTACGCCCTCAAGAAACCAATCATCGGCGTCTCAACGCTGGAAGCGATCGCATACAATCTCCGCTACACAGACCAATTAATCTGTCCAATCCTTGATGCACGGAAAGATGAAGTTTACGGTGCAGTTTTTCGTGGGGGACAAAATCTGCTGCGAAAGTCTGACGACCTTTGTGTGCCGATTGAGGTACTTTTGAGTCAGATTGATGACGATGTGATTTTTGTTGGAGATGGTCTGCGACGATACGCACCCGTTGTTCAGGAGCAATTCGGCGAAGATGTGCCTCTCGCCGATTCGATCTTTAACGTGCCGCGTGGTGCGAACATCGCACGAATCGGCTACGCCCAATTGCTCAATGGACAATCTGGTGATTACTTCTCTCTGACGCCCAACTATGTTCGCGACAGCGTCACGTAGGTCGTACTGCGCGTCAGACATTACTCTCCTTGATTTGTCGCTCCCCAAGCGTCATTATGGTATCTTAACGCAGGTTGCTAGTTATAGGATAGGTTGCAAATCGAGAGAATGTGAGCTAAATTGAGTTAATCATCGCTCGCAGTGGATTGACAAATCCACTGCATACGTGCAAAGATGGCTTGGATATGTCTATCCAAGCCGAGCGGGTTTGACAACTAGCAACTTAGGTTATCTTAATTGAATATGCCCAAAGTCAGATTTTTCACTTTCCTATCCCCAGAAATAACACCTCTCCTTACCCAATACGCCCCACCGGGTTTTGAGGTCAGCGTACACACGAGCGATCTGCCAGATGAGGAGAAAATCTCCCTCGTACAGGATGCGGACTTTCTGATACTTTTCCCCGGCCAAATCTCAAAACGGGTCCTACGGTCCGCTCCTCGCCTCAGACTAATTCAGTTAGTCGCCGCGGGTTATGATAGCATGGATGTGAGCCTGTGCCGAGAACTTGGCATTCCTGTCGCCAACAATGGGGGCGCGAATTCCATTGATGTCGCAGAGCATACTATCGGCCTCATACTCGGCTTTTATCGCCGTCTGATCGAGTTGGATCGCAATGTTCGGGCAGACCGATGGCGTGATATTGACACCGGATTTTCAACATACACCATCAACGGAAAGACAGTCGGAATTGTAGGGCTTGGGAACATCGGAAGGCGCGTCGCTCATTTGTTGCGTGCCTTTCGGGCACGCATCCTCTACTATGATCAGTATCCACCTGCACGGAACATAACGTCGGAGCTTGGCATAACTCGCATGGCGTTGGAAGACCTGCTTCGAGAGTCAGACATTGTGACGGTGCATCTGCCCCTTACGGGCGAAACCCGTGGCATTATTGGCAAACGTGAACTTTCTCTGATGAAGCCCACAGCCGTACTCGTCAACACTTGTCGAGGTCCCATCGTGGACGAAGTTGCTTTGACAGAAGTGCTGAGTGAAGGGCGCATCCTCGGAGCCGCCCTTGATGTTTTGGAGCAAGAACCACCGGCCCCGGACAATCCGCTTCTGAAGTTGGACAATGTGCTGCTCACGCCGCATGTCGCGGGTGTAACCTACGATACGTGGACGCGAAGAGGGGAATTTGTGTTCCAGAATCTTCAGCGGGTATGGGAAGGGGAGCTGCCGCTGGCAGTCGTGCAGGAGGGCTAGTGATGGCAAGCAAATCCTACGATGTTTTCCTAGCACTATTAGAGCAGCAGCAGCTATCAGTTGGATTAGCGTCTGAAAGAAACAAATCCATCATCAGGAGTTGATATGAATCAAAAAAATCCATATTTACAAATCGATCAACAGATGGTTGGCAACATTTATACATCGCGGGAGGTGATGGACAACCTCACCGTGTTGTGCGACGACTTCGGATCACGGTTCGCAGGCACGCCAGAGGAGCGCAGGGCTGCAAACTTCATCTGCGAGACTTTTAACCGTTACGGTCTCAAAGACGCTCGATTGGAGTCCTACTCCTACGCAGGTTGGTCACGAGGACCGACAACGTTGGAAATTGTCGAGCCAATCCAAAGGTCGCTTCACTGCATCTCGCTACCCTACTGTCCTGCTGACGACACTACGGCAGAATTAATCTCTGTCGGCTATGGCAGTCCTGCAGAGTACGAGGACTTAGGTGATGAGATGAAAGGCCGAATCGTAATGGCGGGCAGCGCATCTCCCCCTGACCTGGGACGATGGGTGCATCGCAAAGAAAAATATGAACGCTCCGTCTTGGGCGGTGCTAGTGCCTTTATTTTTATCAGCGAAAGCCCCGGCGTCGGGCCCGAAACGGGGAGTCTACAAAACGACCAACCTGCCCCGATTCCGGGCATCTCGATATGCAAGGAGGATGGTGAATTTCTGACGCGGCTGATGGAGCGGAAGGGCACAGTTAGACTACGGCTTCACACGACCGACGTCAACGAGCCCCGAACCTCGTGGAACGTCGTCGCCGATCTGCCGGGAAAGGGAAATCCCGATGAGATGGTAATTCTGGGTTGTCATTACGATGGTCACGACATCTCACAGGGGGCAGTTGATCCGGCGTCGGGTATGGTACTCGTCATCGAAGCCGCACGAGTGCTCGCTTTGTATGCCGGTGAGCAACTTAAGCGAACGGTTCGATTTGTCGGCTTTGGCACCGAAGAAATTGGGTTAACCGGCGCATTTCGCTATGCGGACGCCCATGAAGGTGAACTGGATAGCGTCCGTTTCATGTATAATCTTGATGCGGCGGGCGGTTCGAGCCGAAAAGGTGTGGTGCTACATCGTTGGCAAGACTTAGCACCGTTCTTCCGAGATGCCGCAAAAGAGCTTGCAGCTAACGTTCCTGTCGGTCAGCAGATGCATCCGTATTCAGATCACTTCCCCTTCGTCCTAAAAGGCGTTCCAACAGGTCACATGGGTGATCCCGAAGCCCCGCCTTCGGGCAGAGGCTTCGGACACACAGCGTATGATACGCTGGACAAAGTGGAGTTGGAAAATCTGCGAAAAGGGAGTGCGGTGGCGGCACGGCTCGCATTGCGGATCGCCAACGCTGATGACTTCCCCGCCCAACGCCGGAGCGCTGAAGCCGTTCAGGCACTCCTCGACACGGATCCGGGCTTGGAAGGATACCGTGTGTCGCTGGAGTTGAGGCAGGGGCGTCAAACGTTGTAGAGAAAAATGGATTGCCTCATGCTGTCCTACTTCTGATTAGATTTTTTTGAGAACGAGGAATTACAGGAGCTAGATGTCGAAACTCAATTTACCTCTGCGGATCGATCTGATGTCCTTGATAGTCGCTAGACCATGTTAAAACTATCTAAGTCCGGTAGTCCGCATTGATGCTAATATAGTCGTAGGAATAGTCGCACGTCCACATGGTGACCGCTGCATCACCGGCGTTCAGATCTACGGTAATCGTCACGGTGTCCTTGGAAAAGAGTTCCGTCGCTTTATCTTCATCAAACCCCGCATCCATTCCATCTTTGACTAGTTGATAGTTACTAAGCCAGACATTTACCTGATACGGATCGAATTCCGCGCCTGATTTTCCGACCGCCATCATGATACGTCCCCAATTTGCGTCCGCCCCGAAAACAGCGGTCTTCACGAGAGGTGACTCTGCGATTGCACGGGCTGCCATCTCACCTTCCGCTTCGTTCTTCGCCCTGTTTACAACCACTTCGACTAACTTCGTTGCGCCCTCTCCGTCTCGTGCAATTTTCTTCGCTAGCTCAATGCAGGCAAAGTCCAACCCTTCACGGAACGCCTCGTAATCATCGTCAGTTGTTTCGATAATTTCTGGGTTCTCTGCGGTGCCCGTTGCCAAGATTAGCACCGTGTCGTTTGTACTACTATCCGTATCGATTGTCATGCGATTAAAAGACTTCGCAGCGGACTCACGTAACGCCTGCTGTAGCGGCTCACTGGCGATATTCACATCTGTCGCCAGAAAAGCGAGCATCGTGGCAAGATTCGGAGCAATCATCCCCGCCCCTTTCGTCAGACCACCGATCCGAGCTGTTTTCCCCCCAATTTCAAACTCCACAGCAATCTCTTTAGGGACGGTATCTGTTGTCATGATTGCAAGGGCGGCATCATGTCCACCATCTGGTTCCAAAGCCGGCGCAGCGAGGCGGATGCCGTGAGTAATTTTATCCATCGGCAACTGCTGCCCGATGACTCCCGTCGAAGCGACTAATACGAGGCTTGGGTCGATGCCGAGTGCTTCCCCCACCAGCGAAGCCATCTGTCGTGCGTTCTTCATGCCGATCTCGCCCGTACATGCGTTAGCGTTCTTGCTGTTGACGACAATCGCTTGACCTGCGTTGTCGCTGAGATTTTCACGACACACCAAAACGACTGGGGCGCAAACGCGATTTTTTGTGAAGACACCTGCCGCAACCGCCGGCGCATCCGCTGCTATCAAGGCGACATCCTTTTCATTATCCGGCTTCAATCCTGCATGGACACCGGTAGCTCTCAACCCCGGTACTGCGGTTATCCCACCATCAATCTGTTTCATCACAGTTCTCCATTGGATAAATATTTGCTTTCCTTCTCTGCTGCCATCGCATCCCGAATTAGTGCGTCAATTATAGCGAGTCGTGGGCGAATTGTCAATCGCCAATTCTTAGGGGTTAGAGGCATTTAATCCTCCCGTAGGAGGGATCTCCGAATCCCGACACGTCGCTCAAAAATAGGGTAACTGATAGCAAGTTCTATTTTCGATTGTTCACGAATGACTTTGATGATATAATGCAATTAAAATATACAAACCACCAATCGAGTCCGTCTAAATGGGCAAATCAGAAATGAACCTATACAAAAAATACAAACCGGATAAAGGATATGCCCGAATTATTGAAGTTGGCGAAATGGGAATAACATGCCTTGAGTTCGGCCTCCTCAACCTTGACGTTGGTGGATCTTTCTTTGAAGACACCGCGGATAACGAGGTGATACTAGTCGTACTCGGCGGCCGGTGCGAATTGCTTGTTGGGCATAACGGAAATAAAGCCCACGGACTCATTGGTGAACGTGCGGATGTCTTTGATGGCGAGGCGTATCGTGCATCTATCCCTTATCGGACAACATACGAAATTCTCGCACACGAGGAGCCCGTCGAAGTCGCAGTTTGTAAAGCACCCTCCTTTCTCGAAACGGCGGCTGTTATCCTCGAACCGGGCGACGATTTCAACCGTGGCGAACATGCGTTGATCGTCAACGAAGCACCTGCTCACTTGATCTCTGGCGAAGCGATTTGTTTCTATCGTCTCACACCCGCAGACGGGCACGCCTCTCAGCGCATCTACAGTGAGATAGGTTCATTTGAGCAATCCATGAGCGTCCGTCACAATAACGTACTTGCGCTGCCCAAAGGTTATCATGCTGAACTTGCGAAATCGGAAGCTCAGTTGTATTGCCTTCGGATTTGTTGCTCGTAGTGAGGAGAATAAAATAGACAGTCCAATTTGCGAAGGGAGATGAAACAATCATGGAGATTACCACAGCACAGGTGGATCATTTTCACACGCACGGATTCTTCTTTGTATCCAATCCTTTTGGTGAAGAACGGATGCGCGAAATTGAGGGGGGCACTGTGGAAAATGAGGAAAGGTGGGCGAGCACAGATTGGCCCAATGGACTCAACAAGCTTGCCTGCCAATTTCTTACGGTAGGAGAGCCAATCCTCCAGATAGTTGAGCAACCACAACTCGTCGAGACTGCTAAACGTTTGCTGAATTGTGAGCAGGTACATGTAGGAGCGTGCGGATTGGGAGACGCATTGAGGGCTATCTCTGAGAGTCAAGGTCTACACCGGCAAGTTTATTGGCACGCCGATGGTGGTCCTGATGTCAAACAGGTGTCATTCCGGACGGGATTGGACCGACACGATCCGACGAATGCGCCACTGCGCATTTTGCCGGGCAGCCATCTGAGAGCAAGGGAAGAGATCTGGGAAGAACTGTTACAGTTGGAAATCGCTACAGGGCAGCACGATCTTTCGCCGAAGGAGCTTTATGCGAAGCACCCCGCCGAGGTTGAGGTCCTCCTCGATCCACGCTGGACGCTGGTTTGGACACCGAGCTGCTGGCACGCCACAGGTGTCAAAACGGCTGCCGGTCCCCGCCGGGCGATGGGTTGGAACTACTTTCCCGCCGGCGGCAGAAAGCGCGATGTAGAGGCGTTGAAGTACATTTTTGCCGACGAATGGGAAGATTGGAGTGACGAACGGAAACAACTTTGGGGACTGCTAGACTGAAACTAGGTAACACCAGAATAGCACGGACTTAATGTTTGTCCCTTTAGGGTGTAAATCCCAATGTTTTAACGTTGGGATACACATTTTTGGCTTTAGCCATTTTGTCTTGAGATTGCAGGTAAAATATGGTATAGTTCTTTTGTCTTTCGGTGGGAGGCTCTACTGCTCAGTAGAGCCTCCCACATCCTACGGAATAGGTAACGAAAGATCGAACGGACAATCCCATGTATACAACAAAGAAAGTGAAAGCATCCAAGACACCTAAATTGGATATACTTGCTAGTGAGGCGGGCAGAGCATATTCTAAAGTGGTATCCTTGATGCGTAAGGTCAAGCGTAAAAAAGGCTTCTGGCTATCTCAAGGTACAGTCCAAAAATATATGCGACTCAAAGGTTATAACTTGCACTCACAGACGTTGCAAGCGATAATCCAATCCTACTTTGATTCACTGAAGAGCTACTTTCGTGTGTCCAAGTCAAATCCTGATGCCAAGCCTCCGAAACGTACTCCCCATTTCTACAAGGTGCGTTGGATACAAAATGGTATTACCTTCAAAGATGGTGTCGTCAGGTTGTCCAATGGCAAAGGCAATGCACCTATCACCCTCAAGTCTGATGTAAGACCCGCCTACGTTGAGATGTATTTCCAACGAGGTAGTTATTATTTTTCACTAGTCTATGAAGTCCAAATACCTCCAAAGCGAAAAACAGGCAAAGCTGTTGCGATTGATATGTCCCGATTCATCGGGACAATAGTTTCATATAACGGCGAGGATACGATAATCTACAACGGACGCGCTTTACGGGCTATCAAGCAGTATCTCAACAAGTTCAAGGGATATATCCAATCCAAAATGGATAGGTGCAAACCCCGTAGTAACCGCTGGTATCGTCTGAAGCGAATTAAGACGAAGATATTAGCGAAGTTGAACGCTCAAATCAAGGATGCCGAACACAAAATCACGAGTCGATTTATATCTGACTGCATTAAGGCCAAGGCAGATACGATAGTGATGGGAGACATAAAAGGCATCCGTAAACGAGCGAAGTTTAGCAAGAAATCCAACCAAAAGGTTCATCAGTGGGCGTTTGCCCGTCTCCAATCCATGATATGCTACAAAGCTGAATTAGCAGGATTGAAGGTCAAGTTTGTGTCAGAAGCGTATACCTCGCAAACTTGCCCACGGTGTGGGAGTCGGAAGAAACCCACAAACCGAAACTATCATTGTAACCATTGTGGCTTTGCGTATCACCGAGACGGCGTTGGTGCAATCAATCTCTACAACAAAGTATCGGGATTCATTCTGAGTCCCGTAGTTGGGGTTATGGCGTCCCCGATAGGTGTCCGGTTTCATCCGCACCTATGTAAACATGCTTCTTAGTCCCGATGTATCGGGGGCTCACACAGCGTGTAAGAATCCCAAGGCTTCAGCTTTGGGAGTACGTCAAGGATTTTGTTGTGAGAGAAAATTGCTGAAAATCAATCGGCACTATGATTCGTTGAAGAGATAAAACCTAGGAGAGGTCTCGGACTGCTGGGGCTCTGTTATTATCCTATCACCCCAGAACTCCAATACCCCATTGCTTTTCTGCCACATATATCCTCCTTTTTTATCTCGGTGATTCAATTAGGACAGACGTCTAGCCTGTGGCATAGGCGATGGTAAGTCATGGAACAGATGCTTTAAAATAGCGTCAACAACCATCTCATGGGCTCGGACAACAATCAGATCCATATGTTGGCTATGAGCAAACATCTCTTGCGCGTGATGTTTCAGAGATGCCATTGTTGGCAGATCGGAACGACAAATCTCGGTGAGAAAAGCGTGAGCGGCTGGCCGGGATTGGCGGACATGTTGGCGTAGCTCTTCAAATCTGGGTGTGTGTGCCCACGCTTGGTGAATTTGCTCACTGATAGTTTCAATCGGGAAACTCGTCGCCAACCGTTGGGCGACTCGTTCGATGACGTTTCGTGGCATCCCACGTATCCCTTGAACTACGGTGGCAGGTGGGGCGCGAAGGTCCCAAACAATTCTAAAAAACGCCAAGAACTTCAAAACGTAATATGTGAAATCGATCTGCCACCAGTGGAACCCTTGTCGGGTTGAACCTTGAAAGTAGTGGTGGTTGTTGTGCCACCCTTCACCAAAGGTGATGAGTGCCAGAAACCAGTTGTTGCGCGAGTCATCCCCGGTGACGTAAGACTGTTTGCCGATAAGGTGAGCCAGCGAGTTAGTCGCAAATGTGCAGTGAAAGAGGAGCATCGTACTGATGAAGAAACCGACCACCAGTCCAGACCAACCGGAAACCAACCACACCCCGACTCCCAACAGCGCTGGTGGTGCGTGTTTGTACTTGTTGAGCCAAACGAGCTCGGGAAATTTCATAAAATCCTTCATCAGGTCGTAATCCGCTTGACTCTTGGTTGTCGAAAAAATCCAACCGAAGTGGGCAAACCAGAAACCGCTTTGAAGTGGCGAGTGTGTGTCTTGTGGGGTATCGGAGTATTTATGATGTTTGCGGTGGTGGGCAGCCCACCAAAGCGCGCCCTGTTGCGCCGACGACTGTGCAACTAACGCGAGCAAGAATTGGAATACACGGCTGGTTTTGAAGGAACGATGTGAAAAATATCGATGATAGCCGCCCGTAATGGCAAACATGCGGATGGCGTACAATACGCCACAAAGTATAAGGTCTGAAGCCTGAAAACCGGTCCAGATGACCGCAAAACAGGCAAGATGAATGAGTGCGAAGGGGATGGCTCCGGGGTAAATGATGTCAGTCTCATCGGCGTGACGTGTAGTATCAGGGAAAGACACTTGCAGTTATATTCCTTTCTTTATCTGTTGTGAGTGGATACGGCGACGTGGGCTATTCCTACCTTTATTGGGTCGAATATGGTTTTGCTTGCGGTGTGATAGTGTTTTTCGTAGCGGCTTTGAATGGCTCTTCTGGAATTGGCTTTCCGGTACAAAACTACCGTAATCAAAATCAGGTAACCGCCGCCGTTCGATTCGTGTTCCCAGCAGTTTTTCAATGTCCCGTATCATCTCCTCATCCGCTCGTCCGGCAAGCGTGAATGCTTCACCAGACCGGTGGGCGCGACCGGTGCGACCAATCCGGTGAGTGTAGGCATCGACAGTATCGGGGATATCGAAGTTGATCACGTGCGATATTTCCGACACGTCTATGCCGCGCGCAGCAACGTCCGTGGCGACGAGAATGTCGTATCTCCCATCGCGAAAGCCATTGATCGCTTTCTGCCGCTGACTCTGCGACATGTTACCTTGCAGCGCTGCCACATGATAACCACCCTTTTCCATATCGCGTGCCAGGTTACGGGCGCGATGCTTGGTGCGGGTAAAAACCAGGACCCGGCCGGTGGGCGTCTGTTGCAACATTGTCAGCAGAAGATCTTTCTTGAGGCTATCGGGCACCGGATAAAACGCGTGTGAAACGGTCTCCACCGGAGCACTCTTACCGATTTGAACTATGACCGGATCTTTGAGGATATTATCTGCCAGTTCGCGGCTATCCTCTGGCATTGTGGCTGAGAAGAAAAGTGTCTGGCGTTGGGTCGGCAGTAGCTTGAGGATGCGGCGAATATCGGGGAGGAAGCCCATATCGCACATGCGATCAGCTTCGTCCAACACCAGCACCTCAACGTGCGATAGATCGATAGCGCCATCGTAAACGAGGTCAAGCAGGCGACCAGGACAAGCAATAACAATTTCTACGCCCCTCCGCAGCCGCGAGACCTGAGAAACTTTGCTTACACCGCCGTAGATGGGTACGCTATTCACCGTGGTATTTTTGCCAAGATCAAGGCCCATCTGATAAATCTGTTCAGCGAGTTCGCGTGTGGGCGCAACGATGAGGGCGCGTACGCGACGGAACGGACCTTTGGTTAACCGCTGTAGGATAGGCAGCATGAAGGCTGCGGTTTTACCGGTGCCGGTATGAGCTAAACCCATTACATCATGCCCTTCGAGCACCATGGGGATGGCTTGCTGCTGAATCGGGGTAGGTGTAGTGTAATTGACTGCTTTAATTCGGGCGACAATGCGCCGGTCAAAAGAAAATTGTTCAAAATTCACTGGAAGTACTCCTTGAGTCTGTTGAGCCAAGTCGTACTCTCAGCTCGATTATGTTTTGCTAATTGCTTTGCTAATTATGCCGCCAATCAATTGTTCGCACAAACAGGACCTTTTGGTTGACGTTAAACTAAAGTTATCACAACTTATCGGGCATTTTTAACAGCGATTAGGGCTTCAGAAGTGCCAATTTCATTGGTAAGAGAATTACAGATGATACATCCATTTCGCTGTACTGATTTTTATATTTTTCATTGAATATCTTTAACCCTTTCGCTATTCGCCCGTCAAGGCGACTTAAAGCAACTCTTTGAGGGATTACGAGGCGTTTGGCGGAGTTTGCGAAGGACTTCCTCTGACTCCTTCGGGTTTACCCTGACTTCAATCATTTAGGTGTATCTTTCTCCTTGATATCAAACGGATCATCTAGGTTTTCCGGGCCTGAATCTGATTGACTGTACTCAATTTTCCCTTCAATGAGTTCTTCGATGGCTTCTGACGCCGGTTTCCGGGGTGAAACCGGAGTAAAGAGGGGAACCTCCTTTTTATTCAGTTGACGCGCACGTAGGCCGGCAATATGAACCGCTAGGTATTTGTTACCAACAATCTTAACGATATCTTCAAGATAAACAACTGACATTTTGATCTCCTTATTTTGGGTTTACTCTGAATCATCTTGAACTGGATCGGCAAGGGGATCTTCGGTGACCTCGGAGATTTCCCTGCTGACAAGCGTTGGCACGGCATCAAGGTTTTTCACCTCCATCATCGAAGCAATTCTTTGAAGGGA
The DNA here is from genome assembly GCA_965222435.1 of Candidatus Poribacteria bacterium. Classification (GTDB taxonomy): domain Bacteria; phylum Poribacteria; class WGA-4E; order WGA-4E; family PCPOR2b; genus PCPOR2b. Next base: position 5,383,186 of record OZ244950.1, read on the forward strand.
TGAAAGTAATGATGTTTGTTCCCAATTCCCAAGTTCCTCAAATTCCTTCACGAAACGGTCATGGAGTAGCGATGGGGCATTCGCAAGTGCCCTTTTGCCCAAATCGGTGAGTTCTATGAGAACACTGCGCTTATCCTCATCGGCGCGTCTTCGCTCTATCAAGCCGCGCTTTGAAAGCCGGTTGAGTATTCCGGTGACCGTTGCATTGCTAAGGTTGACGTTTTCCGCCAATTGACCCGCCGTTATCTTCCTCGACCGTGAAATTTCACCCAGGACGATAAGTTGAGGTGCTGTCAACCCGTGGTAGCGCGCGAGATGACTCGAATAGAGATCGATTGCCCGCATGATGCATCTGAGTGCCATAAGCACTTCATCCCGTATATCTTTTTGATCTAGAGCCATTGTGAGTCCTTCCTACAAAGAAAGAATATGCAACGAAATTATACGGAGTAAAGGTCTTGTTATTTGTTTAGCATGCTAAATAATAACATGCGAAAACTCGTAAGTCAAGACGAAACAGCGGTACTACGAAACGTCAGCTCGATATAGGGAACGAGGAGACAGGGAGCGGGGAAAAATTACAAATCGCAAATCGCAAATTGAGAAACCCATCCCCATCTTCTCGTTGGGGCTTCCCTTGTTGGGACTGGTTTTGTACCTGCCCTTCCGTCCCTGTGTTTTTGTGGTTAATTGAAGGGATTCGGCATACTTACGTCGAACTCATGTTACGAAGCTCGAATTGTTGAGGCAATGTTACAGCGGGAGGTGTTGAAGGGCGTTTAAGTAAATAAAAAAATTAGTGTGCAAAATACCTATTGTTCATGGAAGTTGCTTCAGCGACTCACGCTAGTCTTAGGCATTCGATAAAGATTGTTTCACAGTTGAACGTCCATGTGGGATACCGGATGGTAAGATTGACCAAGAAAAGCTGATAGAATCGGCGTAAAGATAGTTGAAGCCAATCGGTTTTTCCCGTCGAGTAAAACCTGTTCAGCGTGTGGTGCAGTGGACAGCGACTTATCCTTGTCCGATAGGACGTATCATTGCAGTGCTTGTGGTCACACACAAGACAGGGACCTAAACGCTGCTATAAATCTCAAAGACCTCGCTGTGGGACACACGGAGAGTATAAACGCTTGTGAAGATTCTGTAAGATCCCGATGAATCGGGGCACGAATCGTCGAATCAAGAAGATAGCACAGAGCAATTGCTACTGTTCAGTCTATCATAAGAATCCCAAGCCTTCAGGTTTGGGAGCAGTCAAATGAATCGATGTCTTACCGATAGAGCATCATCACAATACCGCTTCGAGTTATCCCCGATCCAGCCACTTGTATGCCGCCGTGGCATTCCGCCAGAAATACTTCTCAGCAGCGACGACTCCCTTGGCGTTGAAGTATTGGGAAACAATGCGCTGCACCGTCGCATAGTCCGCAAAGCGTTCAGATACGGGCCAATTGCTTCCGTAAACTAACCGATCCGCTCCAAATGCATCCCACAACACATCCACTGTCGGTGCATAATACGCCACATCGGTAGGGGAAGGTTTGTCTTGCGTATTCTCCACTAACCCCGACACCTTACAGTAGACATGGTCGTTTGACGCCGCCATCTGCATTCCTTCAACCCACCCTGCATCTGGTGTCTTCCCATCAACAGAAACGCCGGCAACATGGTTAATGACAATACGCAGTTCGGGGATTTTCGCAGCCAGCGCAGCAACACTCGGCAAAGCATCTGGTGGCGATAAAAGATCTACCGATAAATCCTTCGCAGCCAACATCTCAATACTCGTCAGATTTCCACTGCCCACAACCTCCCCAATATCCACCCCTCGAAGTCGTACACCCCGGAAAATTGGATTCGCAGAATAGCGTTCAAGGCTCTGCTCAAAATCCGACGAGCCTATGTCTAAATTCCCAACAAACCCAACAATAAACGGTTCATTTTTCGCAAGGTCAAGAATCCATTGGTTATCCTCAACCCATGTGCTCGCCTCAACGACAACGGTTCCGGTCACACCTTCAGGAATGGCAAGTGCTTTGTGGTGATCCGGGTACACGGGGCGATAAAGCACGTCATCGTTAGGATCGGGCCAAGGTACACCCTTGGACCGTGTTGGATCATAGAAATGTGTATGTGTATCAATAATCATCCATTTCCTCCGTTTATTATAGTAAAGTTCATAATTATTTGGACGCTGTGGGAGGGGTTTTCAACCCCGATTATACGGACACCTCTGATTGCGCAGGCGGACTTAGAAGGTTTCCCTCCCACAAGGCGGATCTCCTGCAATGCCTACTGGAGAAGCGTCTACTTATTTTTGGAATTCACTATAGCTCCCGTTTTCTGGGTTCGCAATGCTTCCCATAAGTAGCAACTTGGGTTACTTCTACCTTTCTTGCATTTCTGTTGCACGAATTTCTCCCTATGAGATCGCCGGTACGCGCACCGGACGGCGTTCACGCGAGGACTGGTTTGCAGCAATTGATACCGCTGCTGATTTTAGCCCATCGGTATAGGAAGATCGAATCAGCGATCTGTCCCCCGTTTGAATCGCTTGGATAAACGCCTCATCGATCGAGAGGGGTTGTCCATCAGGCACCGCAATCGTTGCTGCATCTTCAGGAACAGTCCGCACGTCCCCCCAACCGAGCTGAACGGTGTAGTGTCCTTCGACAATGAAATCGGTGCGCGAACCCCCACCACCATTAATCAACGCAGAACTGGTTGAAATGTAGCCTACTGCCCCGCTCTCAAACTGAAGCGTGACTACCTCCGCATCAGGAATCGTATTGTTTTCCTGATCGACATTAATCTGCATGGCATCAATCTTATAGACCTCAACAATTTCACCGGCGGTATACCGAATCATATCAAGTTGGTGAGTCGCTTGCTCATGAAGCATCCCACCCGATTTCTCCATCACGCGCCACCAATGGCTCGGCCCCCCTGCGATGCCTCCCCAGCGATGGCAAGCGACCATACCGATGGTTTTATCCTTGAGGAAATCACGCGCAGCGGTTGCGACATTGCTGTACCGCCCTTGATAGCCCACACAGGAGATCACACCTGATCGCTCAATCGCTTCCATAATGCGAATCCCGGTCTCAAGTTCTAACACAACCGGCTTCTGCACAAACAGGTGAAATCCCCTCTCTGCTGCGACTATTTCTGCATCGGAGTGAGCGAAAGGCGGCAAACAGAAATAGACAGCATCCAAATCCACTCCATCAAACATCTTGCGGTAATCTGTGTATGCCTGTCCGCCATAGGTTTCGACCGCTGTGTTCACGCGCGATTCGTCAAGGTCACAAAGGGCTGCGATACGCACATTTTCCATTGCCGCAAGGTTACGGAAATGGCTATTTGCGATGCCGCCTGTTCCAACAAAACCAACTTTTACCGGCTGACTCATAATGCCTCCTAGGTTGGAGCAGAAAATCAATTATTCCTAATCGTTAGTGTCAAATACAAAATCCCCATTAAATTATACCTAAAACCCTCACAAAATGTAAAGCCAAGATAAAGCAGACAAGAATCAGGATCCAGTGCATCCCCCCTGCCTGAAATTTAGGTGATTCGCTGCCTAATTTTTCAGCAGATCGCTGAAAAGTTCATCAGTTTTTTACGATGAATAGTCCGGAGCCAGCAATCTCAAAAGATCCAGCAATCATCCCGTTGCTGCTGTCTTTTCAGCCGTTTTCCCCTCTGCAAAAAACACCCCCATTAATCACTGGCATCTTTTTTGCCTACGATCATTAGCATAAAGATTTGGTCCTTGGCATCGGAAAGATAAACGATCTAAGCAGTTACAGCCTTTCGTTAATTTTTCCTCCGCTTTACGGATAATTTACAATATGCCGACGAAGGTTCCCACCTAATAAGGAGATGAAAATGAAAAAATTCCTTCCGATCAATTACAGGATTGCAGGAATTGTTCTGATTTTGACGTTATGTCTAGGTATGAACGCTTTCGCCTTAGACGGCTTCGTCGAAGGTGAAAAGATTGACACATCAAAATATATTGCTGACACCATCTGGGTATTGGTCGCCGCCTTTCTGGTTTTCTTTATGCAGGCGGGCTTTTCCATGGTCGAAGCGGGATTTACCCGTGCGAAAAACGCCGTCAATATCCTGATGAAAAACTTAATGGATTTCTCAATGGGATCTATCGCTTACTGGGCGATCGGATTCGCGATTATGTTTGGCGATGGCAATCGCTTCATGGGATTAAGTGGATGGTTTGTCTCCGCAGAAACTAAAGGGTTCAGCGCACTGGAGTGGAGTTCGGTCCCAACGCTCACTGCATGGTTGTTCCAGCTGGTCTTCGCAGCCACCGCAGCGACAATCGTCTCTGGTGCAATGGCTGAACGCACAAAGTTTAGAAGCTATCTGATTTATAGTATCTTCATCACCGGCTTAATCTATCCAATCGTCGGACACTGGATCTGGGGAGGCGGTTGGCTGTCGAGTCTGGGAATGTTAGATTTTGCGGGCTCAACGGTCGTCCATTCAACGGGTGGCTGGCTCGCCTTAACAGGTGCAATCGTACTAGGTGCCCGTACCGGCAAATATGACGCAAACGGAAAACCCCGTCCGATTGCCGGGCATAACCTGCCGTTGGCGGCACTTGGTGTATTTATCCTATGGCTTGGCTGGTTCGGCTTTAATCCGGGAAGCCAGATGGCGGCAGACCCAAAACCGATTGCACTCATCGCTGTAACGACAAATATTGCTGCCGCAGCAGGCGCAATTCTAGCCATGATAACCGCTTGGTTCAGGCTTAAGAAACCCGATGCTGGTATGGCACTCAACGGAGCACTTGCTGGACTCGTTGCGATTACCGCACCGTGTGCGTTTGTTACACCAGTGGCAGCAGTAATTATTGGCGCAATCGCAGGTGTTGTCGTCGTATTTTCAGTCATGATACTTGAAAACCTGAGAATCGACGACCCGGTCGGCGCGATTTCTGTACACGGCGTTTGCGGGGCATTGGGAACACTCTTGCTTGGGTTGTTTCACACAGAGCAAGGCATTCTCTACGCAGCGGATAAAGGCGCAGCTTTCAAGTTCTTCGGTGCCCAATTCATTGGCGTCGTTGCCGTTTTTGCGTGGTGTATGGTAACAGGCTTTATCCTGTTTTACGGTATCAAAGCTATTGTCGGATTGCGCGTTAGTGAAGAAGAAGAGTTAGAAGGGTTGGATTACGGCGAGCACGGTGCAAATGCATATCCAGACTTTACAATATCTTCCATTAGCTAGAAGATAGTTCATCAGTTCCTCCTTGTGGACAAAGGCGTCCATTTGATAGGGGTGTGCCCCTACAGATGGACGCCTTTTTTTAGCCGATTTGTACAATTAACCGATTCAGCGATCTACATCATGCCAGTTCGACCTCAAAATTAGATAAAATCGAAAAATTCTGTTTACTTTTGAAACCGACGGTGCTATACTGCCTGACGAGGGGTTTGAAACAATTTTCAAGTTAAGCTTAGCGAAATCCCGATCTTATCGGGGCAAGTAACAATCGTCTAAACCTAAATGGAGGTCAAAATGCACCAACAACCACATAATGTGTTTAGGTTTCAGAAACACACAGAAAAACCTAGCAGGCTTTTGAAACACGGTAAGTCCAGAACTGCTCTCGGAATGCTGTTGGTACTGATGTTCTTAGCACTCCCGAAACTTGCACTCGCCGAAGGCGCACTCGATTCGGGCGACACCGCTTGGCTGCTCACATCAACAGCACTGGTTCTGTTCATGACCATTCCCGGTCTTGCCCTGTTCTATGGCGGACTGGTGCGCACCAAAAATGTTCTATCGCTATTGATGCAATGTTTTTCGCTAACCGGGCTGATTACCGTTATATGGATTGTGATCGGCTACAGTATCGCATTTGATACAACCGGCATGTCTATGAAGGTAACCAATGGTCATTCATTCGTCGGAGGGCTTGGCAAGGTTTTCCTCCGTGGCGTGAATGCGGACAGTTTATCAGGGACTATTCCGGAAACAGTGTTTATCTGTTTCCAGATGACCTTTGCCATCATCACACCGGCACTTATCGCGGGTGCCTTCGCCGAACGTATGAAATTCTCCGCTATGCTCTGGTTCATGGGAATCTGGTCTATCGTTGTGTACGCGCCAATTTGCCACATGGCGTGGAGTGGGGACGGCTCATACTTTGGCGATATTTTGGGCGCGCTCGATTTTGCGGGTGGGACCGTGGTGCACGTCAATGCAGGTGTTGCAGCACTTGTCGCCGCACTAATGGTTGGCAAACGCATCGGCTATCCTGAAACCCCCATGGCGCCTCACAACCTAACCCTGACAGTCATTGGTGCCTCTATGCTATGGGTCGGCTGGTTCGGCTTCAATGCGGGCAGTGCTTTGGCAGCCGATGGCGCAGCGGGAATGGCGATGTTGGTAACACAAATCTCCACAGGCACCGCTGCATTGGCTTGGATGTGTATTGAATGGATCAGGTATGGCAAGCCAAGCGTACTAGGTATTGTCACCGGCGCGGTCGCAGGACTTGTAGCAATTACACCAGCATCCGGCAGCGTTGGACCGATGGGCGCATTAGCTATCGGATTTGCTTCAGGCGCGATCTGCTTCTGGGGAGCGACCAGCCTCAAGCATCGCTTGGGATACGACGATTCGCTCGATGCCTTTGGTGTACACGGCATCGGTGGCATCGTTGGATGCCTACTGACCGGCATATTCGCCGCAGAAGGATTAGGTGGGATGGGAATGGACAAAAGTATTGCTTCACAACTTGGCAGTCAGTTTATCAGCCTCATCGTGACTATACTTTGGAGCGGGATTCTCTCCTTCATCATCCTCAAGGTTGTTGACAGAACCGTTGGCTTACGCGTCAAATACAACGATGAGAGGGAAGGATTAGACCTCTCTCTACACAACGAACGAGGCTACAACCTATAGAATAACTCAAGTTGCTACAAAGTAGTAGGCATACTCTATATGCCGTAACCGTTGTGAATGCTACGGTACAATGGAGCATGCCTACTACTTTTGAACATCTGAACTAATGAACTTACGTTTTATTACCCTTCACTCTTTTGCGTCAGACTCCGGTGGACAATCTCAATCCATCGCCCCGTCGAAATGAAACCGCTTCCCCAAGAACGCCACTTTTGGGGGAGTCCCACCGTTTTAATTTCATCTAGGCTTTTTCCCGCCTCTATCTGATCCCGAACTAAATCCGCAGTCTCTACAAGCGTCTGGTGATAAGTTTTGAGGTCATCAATATCCGAAAGTGAACCGTGTCCCGGAATCAGTTTCACGTCGGGCGGGAGTTCAGCTAAGAGTTTCTCAATATGCTTTATTAGTCCTTCTACATCCCCACCGCTGTCTAAATCAACATACGGAAATCGCCCGGAGAAGAAGAGATCCCCCAGATGCACCACGTTTGATCCAGTAAAGAAAACGACGCTGTCCCCATCCGTATGACTATTCGGGAAGTGGATAACGCGGATCTCCTCGCCGTTGAAGTGAATAGACAACGAATCATCGAATGTGACAACCGGCAGGGCTTCTTGGGGCGGAGAGTCCATCTGTAGCCGTTTGCGGACATTGGTGTGAGAAACGATGTGTGCCTCATCTCCGAAGACTACGTTGCCACCGGTGTGATCGCCATGAAAGTGAGTGTTGACCAGAAACTTTAACGACCCTTCACCCAGTTCTTTGAGCGCAGCCCGGATCTTTTCCGCTAACGGAACGAATTGATCGTCAACAAGCAGCATCCCGTCCGGTCCTACCGACACACCGATATTCCCACCAGCCCCTTCCAACATATAGACGCTGCCGGCAACGTGGGTCGTTTTAATTTTAATCCTTGAGAAATCCATTTGCGCCCAAGCGGCAATGCACAAGAGAACAGAAACCACCGCAACGATTACATAAGCCACACGTTTCATAGATAGATCTCTCCTTTCAACTCATTTCGCCTGTAAAGCCTGATGAGCGAGCATCCGCAGGCGGTCGGTATCTGTCAGGTAATGCTTAATCTGTTCGGCAAATTCGGCAAGAGTCTCCTCCACGGTCGCCGTAGTGGTATCAAGGATAAACTTCCTACGAATCAACGAGGCTTGGTATTCCTCCTCAAATCGTTGCAGGACGTACTCGATATCCTTCTCCTGTAGAACACCACGCGGTTGTGGATTTTCTCGCATCCGTTGCGCAATGACTTCGGCTGATGCTTGTAGCAGGATAAGCACCGTGTCAGGTGCTTCCTCCATAATCGTTCTCTCCGCCGCCCGTGCTAATGTCGTGCGCTCCGCATATTCACCTTTTCCACCGTAGCCGTAATACAACGGTGCATAGACCGCCTCCTCAATGTGAAAACCGGTCATGTTGTGGTCAGGGTCGTTGTAAAACGCAGGCTGAAGGTGATATTCAATGATATAACGCTGGAACATCTCCTTGAGCCGCGGACTCAGTGCCATAAATTGATCCCGATCTTCCGCTGTTAATTCATTAGAAGGGATGGTAAAATGGTCATGGAAGCCGCGAGCACCACCTAGTGTGCTGTCAATCCATTTCACAATTTCATTGGCTAACGTTGTCTTACCGGCGTATTCACAGCCGACGAGGATAAGTTTCATCGTTGGTCCTCCTAAACAGTAGGGGCAACCCTTGTGGTTGCCCGCTTTGGGCAGGCACAAGACCTGCCCCTACAAAAGTAACGCCGGATCCATCCGTCCGACGCAACGATGGACGGCGCAGGTTCTCAATCGTTGGTCTGATTCAGTATAGCAGAGATCCGAATTCCCGTCAACAGCGCAAATAGCCAGTCAGATAACCCAAATTACCACCTATCGTCTATCGGAGCGACGGACCCTCTCGCTCAATAAACCAATGTACTATGGTGAATTAGACAAATAAGTGGACATGTGCCAAAGCCCCCCTCTTTCCCCCTGATAAGGACGGCTAGGGGGGTTACGGATTTAGGGGGTTATTTGTGGGTACAGATTGCCTAATCTGTACATGTGCATCGGCAGTGTCTAAGTAATTCTATAATCTACCATAATTGTTTTTACACATCAGGTTTCACGTTATCAACGATCGCAAATTAACACCATTAGTTGCATAGAGGAGACATCAAATGCCCACCAAAAAACATTTTGAACATCCGAAGACCCCATTCCCCGTTGGGGTAGAGTACTACCGCGCACCGGCTCCCAAGCTCGACTGCTGGGACGCAGACTTCGCTCGGTTAAGTGCAGCAGGGTTCAGGGTCGTGCGTAGTTTCACTTATTGGAATTGGATGGAGCCACGTCCGGGCATCTATGAACTGGAAGATTTTGATCGCATGTTCGACTTGGCAGACAAACACGGATTGTCCGTCTGGCTCGACATCGTGCTGGGGACGCACGGCGCGTGCCCGGAGTGGCTGACCCGTGAACATCCCGATATGCGGGTCGTCAACCACCGCGGTCAACGCGCAGAGGCACACGCAGGTCCCGCTTATCCCCAAGGTGCGATGATCCACTGCTACGATCACCCCGCTTGGCGCGAGTATGGCGGCGGACTTTTGCGCCATGTGGTCCGTCGCTACAAAGACCGTCCCAACCTGTTAATCTGGGGGCTCTGGGATGGCGTTAATTTGGCATCGGTGTGGAGTTTAGATAGCGATGGCTATCCGTGCTACTGCGAAAACACAATTGTTAGGTACAAAGACTGGCTGCGTGAGCGATTTACGCTGGATACGCTCAATACGCGTTTCTCACGCCGCTACCGCCGCTGGGAAGATGTGGAACCGCCCCGATCCGATCAAAACGTCGTCGAGATGCTGCTCTATCGCGAATTTCACTACGAAAACTTAGCGAACCATCTGCAATGGATGGTGGACGAAGTCGAGGAGACCGATCCCCATCATGAGGTGCGATCGCACGGAGGTTGGTCTCCGCGTCCGTGGGATGAGCGATGTGCACGGATTGTAGATAGCTGGGGGATGTCGATGTCGTCTAATAATCTGCTCACGTCGGACGATCCCTACCAGATTGCGGATCGAGCGTTCAGTTTCGACTGGTCGCGGAGTGCCGGGCGCGACGGACGTTGGTGGAACGAAGAGATCTACGCAGGCATGTCGAGGGGTGGGGTAACATGGAAAAAACAATCTGATCCGCGAGAACTGACTACACTCCTCTGGATGACACTAGCGTGCGGTGCCGCGGGGACCATGTTCTGGCAATATCGACCGGAGTATCTCAGTTTCGAGTCACCCGGCTATAACTTGGTCTCCTTAGATGGTGAACCGACACCCCGTTTCGATTCAGCAGCGCGTGCGATAGCCCAGATCGAGGGACTCGCCGAACACCTGCCTCTGGAATGTCCACGCGCCGATGTAGGCATCGTATACCACCCCGAATCGCAGGAACTTTTCAGCTACAACGATGAATCTGACCGTTTCTTGGCGGATCTGCGTGGCGTGTACCGGACGCTCTGGACGCACGGCATCTCTGCGGAGGTTATCACACCGCGAATGGACTGGTCGGGATACCGGCTCCTGTTTCTGCCGAATGTCACGCTGATGAACGCAGAAACACAGGAACGGATTGAGCGGACACTACAAGACAGTCCGGAGACACATTTCGTGGCAGAGGGAAGTTTCGGCATGTATTCCGCCGATGGACAGTCCAGTTACCGTCCGCCGGAAGGGTTCGCCGACCGTTTCGGCGTGCGGGTAGCGGACTTCTCGGCGGTAACACCACATGACATTGAGGGCGGACGGAACATCGTCGAAACCACCTACGGGCAAATAACAATTCAGACGCCGTGCGGATATGCTATCCTAGAACCGCGCAACGACACCCACTCTATTGCATCTTTAGGCAACGACATCGTAGCCGTGCAGACGGACGATCGGCGTTTCACATGGTTCGGCTCTACGCTATCGGCGGGATTCGGAGATGTGGGACAACCCGACCTAGTTCTTGGACTAGCGGAGGAATTTGGCGTACACCCCACAGTGTCAGTCGAAGGAGACCGCGTAGTGCCGATTGTGCGAAAATCGCGCCGTGGAGGATGGCTGTTGTTTGCCTTCAACGTTGAGCCGCAGCAGGCGCATGTCACCCTACGCCCCAAATGGAGGACGAACCACGCTCACGACCTATTGGCTCATCGTAACCTGCCAATTACAGATGGTGCGTTTCAACTCGTCATCGAACCTTGGGAGGTTGCGGTCATACACTGTGCGGAAGCGTAAAATCAGCTTGACAAGCTATTTTATAGTAGATTTCAGAATTAATTAGACACTATGAAACCAATGGTGCTAGTTTGCAGCTGCTGATAATGCTATACGTGAAAACCATTGCTGATAATGCTATACGTGAAAACCATCGCTTCATTTAGCCCCAGAGGGGCGACATGTGTATAGTACACCGATATACAAATATCCTAAAGCCCCAGAGGGGCGACATGTGTATCCGAAGGATGGAACGTAAGAAGAATCAATGAATTCCCCGATAAATCGGGATTTTCAACTTGAACAATGTGGAAACGACTTTCTCACTAACTAGCACCAAAGGTTATGAACGAAGGGGACTAGGAACTTGCTGGCAGGGCTAGGGCACACAGCACCCCGTCCCGATGCATCGAGATGCCGTAAGTAGCGCAAACTGTCAGTTTGCGGGGTGCGATCATCCCGATACAATCGGGATGCTACAACAGACTATCTACTTTTAATGTCTATAGGACTTACACAGTTGAAAGGTCAAAGCCCTGTAGTTCGGCGATGAATCGCCATAAGCCCCCGATTAACCGGGGGCCTATAATCAATCCCATCAGAATTTAAGAATTCAAATGGACGCTGATAAACACAGACAAACACAGATCTTTTTTGTTTTTTTATTTTTATCTGCGAAAATCTGCGAAATCTGCGTCCGTATCTGCTTTTATGGTGAATTAGACAAATAAGTGGACATTTGCCAAAGTCCCCCTCTTTCCCCCTAATAAGGGCGGCTAAGGGGTTAGGGATTTAGGCGGTTGTTTGTAGATACAGATTGCCTAATCTGTACATGTGCATTGGAAGTGTCTAAGTAATTCTAAAATCTACCATAGAATTGAAGCGCGTAGGTCCTAAGGAATTCTCGATCAACCCTGGTTATCAGGAGCTAATAAATGATAAAACCGATTATCACCGCAGAAGAAGCTGTGCAGATGGTACAAAGTGGGGATACCCTCGTTATCGGAGGGAGCGGCGCAGGACACGCCATCCCCGAATCGCTCATCGAAGCGTTAGGACGACGATTCCAGTCAACACTTCAGCCGCGCGACCTAACCGTCGTTCACATCAGCGGCATGGGAGATCAGGGCGAACTCGGCTTGGGCCACCTCGCCGATCCGCGCCTGATTAAAAGAGACATCGGCGGGCATTGGGGGATGTCGCCACCCATGGCAAAACTCGCCATCGAAAACAAGACTGAAGCGTACAACCTCCCGCAGGGTGCGTTGTCATGCCTGATGCGGAGCATCGCCGCCGGTGCGCCCGGCTACATAACCCATGTCGGCTTGCACACATTCGCAGACCCCCGAATCGAAGGCGGCAAACTCAACACACGGGCAACGGAAGATTTGGTCGAAGTGGTCACATTGCGGGGCAAAGAGTATCTGCTGTACCACAGTTTTCCCGTCAATGTTGCCTTCATCCGTGGCACCACCGCCGACCCCGATGGCAATATCTCAATGGAAGAAGAGGCAGCCTATTTCGAGATGCTTTCGGATGCACAGGCGGCGAGGAACTCCGGAGGCAAGGTCATCGCACAAGTTAAGCGGATGGTTGGGAAACGTGGCATCGATCCCCGTATGGTCAAGATCCCCGGTATTCTTGTCGATGCACTCGTCCTCGACCCAAACCAGAAACAGACCTACCAGACCGACTATAATCCGGCGCTGTGCGGCGAAGCCCGTGAAGGCGACCTGAGTATGGGAAGACTCTCGCTTGATGAACGGAAAGTCATCGTCAAACGGGCGGCGTTGGAACTGCGTCCAAATGCCGTCGTGAATCTCGGATTCGGTATGCCCTTCGGCGTCGGGATGATTGCCGAAGAGAGCGGGATCGAAGATCAGATCACCCTCAGCATCGAGCAGGGTAGCTTGGGCGGCATCCCCGCAGGCGGACTCGATTCCGGCGCGATGCATTATCCGATGGCAATCTTGGATCAGCCCTACCAGTTCGACTCATATCAGGGCGGGGGCATCGACATTGCGTTCCTCTCACACGCCCAAGTGGATGGATATGGCAACGTAAACGTTAGTAAATTTGGCAACCGCATCCCCGGATGCGGCGGCTTCATCGACATCTCCCAGAACGCCAAAAAAGTAGTTTTCTGCGGCACCCTCGCCGTGAAAGCAGAGGTCGAAATTCAGGATGGCAAAGTCAACGTTGTTAAGGAAGGCGTGGCACCCAAGTTCGTCGAGCAAGTTGAACAGATCACCTTCAGCGGCAGATACGCTCGCGAAACGGGGCAGGAGGTGTTGTATATCACCGAACGCGCCACCTTCCAACTGACGAACCGTGGTGTTGAGCTAAAGGAAGTTGCGCCGGGAATTGACATCCAACGCGATGTGCTAAACGCAATAAACTTCAAGCCAATCGTCGAGGAAGTTTTGACAACCGACGAAAAGGTGTTCACCGACCAACCTTTGGGGTTCCCAAATTTCTAAACGAACCCAAACTATTTTTGAACAGAGAGGAGGTACAAGTCAATGCCACGACTGAAGGATAAGGTTGCCCTCATCACCGGCTCAGGCATGGGGTTAGGTCAAGCGATGGCACTGCTATTCAGCCGCGAAGGTGCCAAAATTATCGTTACTGACATCAATACGGAGGCTGGAGAGGAAACGGTGGACGCTATCCACAAGGAAGGCGGCGACGCGATTTTTGTCCGAGCAGATGTCTCTAAGGGAGACGACGCCGAACGCATGATCACCGCAGCCGTTGAATCCTACGGACATATAGATGTCTTGGTCAATAACGCGGGGGTACAAGTGGAAAAGAACGTCCCCGACACCACCGAGGAGGAATGGGACTATGTCCTAGGTGTGAACCTCAAAGGCACCTTTCTGTGTTCAAGAGCTGCTATTCCGCAGATGCGCCGTCAAGGGAGTGGGAGTATTATCTGTATCTCGTCCATCTCAGGCCTCGTCGGACAGCCAAACCAAGCGTCCTACAACGCCTCCAAGCACGGCGTCATCGGACTGGTCAGATCCATGGCGTGCGACCACGCCCAAGAGCATATCCGGGTCAACGCAATCTGTCCCGGATCTATGAACACACCGATGGCGGCAAACATCCCAGAAGAACATCTAGCACCGTATCGCAAGGCGAATCTTTTCGGACGCTTTGCGGAACCGATGGAAGTTGCCTATGCCGCCCTATTCTTGGCAAGCAATGAGTCGTCGTATGTTACAGGCTCAGTGATGACGGTCGACGGCGGATACACCACAAAGTAGTAGGCATACTCCGTATGCCGTAACCCCCGTATGCCATAGCCTCCGTCTCAATGGATTGGGACCGAACATAATTCGTAGGGAACGCAGATCTGCGTTCCGTTTATTCTAAAGCCCCAGCGAGGCGACAGGTGTATGTCATGACCGAATCCTCCCAAACCACCGGGGCAATATATCTACAGAAACAACAAATCCAAATACAAATTAGAAAGGAAACCCCCTATGAACGCCTCAATCAAAATCGACCACGTCGCAGTCATGGTCAACGATCTGGAAAAGTCTCTCCACTTCTATCGCGACCTGCTAGGATTGGAGGTCGTCTCTCCTGAAGAACACAACGATGGTCCAATCTCCGAAATGGTTGCAATACCCAAAGTACACATGCGCGAGTATCGGCTGCGAGCACCCGGTGGCATCCATGGTCACACCCGAAACGAAGGACCGGGCTTCACATTGGATCTCATCCAGTGGCTCAATCCTGCTAGCCCCGTTCAACGCTACCCCATCAACCACGTGCCAAGTGCACATATCTGTTTTGGCGTCGAAGATGTCCCCGCCACCTACGAACGGCTGAAGGCAGCAGGCGTAGAATTTGTCTCCCCACCCGTCCGTTTCACCAGCGAAGGTGAATGGCACGTGCTCTTCTTCTATGATCCCGACGGCAATCTTCTCGAACTCAACGAAATTGGCACGGGAGAACAGATCGTCCACGAATATAACTGGAGCAACGCTTAACGCCTATTTGAAAAGTCATTTACCCTGAAACCGAGTTTTTTTCTTGAAAACTTGGTTTCTGTTGCGTAATTTCTTAACACGAACCAAATTATTTTCTTCAACTTCAAACTATTAGTTTCAAACTGCCGATTTTAAATTTGCACTATGGTCGGTCCTTCCTGTATCTTTTAGGGTATAGAATCAATTCTCTAGTTGGTAGGTGGGGCAGCCCCGATAAATCGGAATCCAGAGCGACTTGCCCGACCAATACCCTACCGGGGAGAAGCAGCGCACGTAATTCGTAGGGAACGGAGATCTCCGTCCTGTTTCTTCTAAAGCCCCAGCGGGGCGAAATGTGTATAGCACCGAGGGCACCCCAAGTTTTTTAGCCCCAGAGGGGCGACAGGTGCATATCATGACCCAATCCTCCCAAACCACCACCCAAATAATAAACGCGGTCTTCGCTCCAGAGGAGCGATATGTCTATAGAATCACGACACGTCCCAATCCCGCGCTCCAGAGGAGCACTATGTCTATAGAAAAATCAAATCCTCAACGGAGAGTAATTCGTAGGGAACGGAGATCTCCGTTCCCTTTATTCTAAAGCCCCAGAGGGGCGACATGTATATAGAACCGAGGGCACCCCAAGTTTTTTAGCCCTAGAGGGGCGACAGGTGTATGTCATGACCCAATCCTCCCAAACCACCACCCAAATAATAAACGCGGTCTTCGCTCCAGAGGAGCGATATGTCTATAGAATCACGACACGTCTCAATCCCGCGCTCCAGAGGAGCGCAATGTGTATTTCACCCGTTCAATGAACCAATAAACTAATGAACCAATGAAACAACATAGCCCCAGAGGGGTGATATGTGTATAGAACCGAGGACACCCCAAGTTTTTTAGCCCCAGCAGGGCGACATAGGCATATCATGACCCAATCCTCCCAAACCACCACCCAAATAATAAACGCGGTCTTCGCTCCAGAGGAGCGATATGTCTATAGAATCATGACACGTCTCAATCCCGCGCTCCAGAGGAGCGCAATGTATATAGAAAAACCAAACCTCCACAAACCCAAAACCTCAGCAAAGCGATAGGAAACTACACCAAATGTCTACCAAGCTAGAAAGAATTTACTGGATAGATCAGCAAATCCGAGCAAACAGGTATCCAAACGCCCATACAGTCCAAGCACACTTTGAACTCCGCAGCACCCGAATCGCCTACGAAGACAGGAAATTTCTGATAAACCGCTTTCACGCACCTATCAAACATGACAGAACCAAAAACGGCTGGTATTATACAGATCTCACCTATTTCCTCCCGGCAATAATGCTGACAAGGGAAGAAATTACAGCTTTTTTCTTAGGGGAAGAACTATTCAGCCGGTATCTGGGCACCCCCTTTGAAACGCCCCTTCGACTCGCACTCGATAAGATAAAACAGTACCTACCGGAGCATGTAGGTTACGACCTACAGAAGGAAGCCGCCGTGTTTACCTTCACAGGCGGCGGCAGAGCGATGGTCGATCCTGAATTACTGCTTGAGCTCAATAACACGATCCATTCAAAACACTCGATAGAAATAGAATATTACTCAGCAAGTAGCGGTCAAACAAATACACGCATCGTTGATCCATACTACCTGAATAATATCCATGGCGATTGGTATCTAATCGCCTATTGTCACACACGACGAGAACCGCGTGATTTTCTCACCAGCCGCATCAAAGCGCGTAAACGCCTACCATCCACCTTCCAAGTTGCCTCAGATTTTTCTCTCAATACCTACTTAGAGACAGGGTTTCTCGCAGAACGAGCGACAGAACCCGAGAATATCGTCATCAAATTTGACGAATATCAGGCACGCTGGATCCGAGAACGCCAATGGCATTCCAGCCAACAAATTGAGGAGTTACCTTCCGGTGAACTCATATTACGTCTGAGAGTCGGTGGGTTGGGCGAAGTGAAGCGTTGGGTCATGGGCTACGGATCACACGCCGAAGTCCTTGAACCCGAAAACCTCCGCCGTGAGATTGAGGAGGAAGTAAAAAAAATGCAGAAAATCTACAGCGAAAAGTAAAGTGCGTATATATTGCACTCTCGGATGGTATAATGACCACCAATCGCACAAAGAAACCGAGTTTTTTCTTCAAAACTCGGTTTCTGAGGTTCTCCTTATTACCTCCCATACGACGCGACGAAAAGCGGACAAGATAAAAAGGGACACACCAATGAACCCACTACAAAACTTCCGACTCGCACGCTACCACGTAATCCTAACCGCACTATCAACAATTGTGATGCCCCCCTACGCCGGCTCCACACTCCGCGGCGGATTCGGACACGCCTTCCGAAAGATGGTCTGCACCCAAGGACCCATCGACTGCCGGGACTGCACACTCAAAGCCGTCTGTCCATACCCCTACATCTTCGAGACCGCCCCATTCGAGGGTGCCCAACAACTGCGAACCTACGGCGATGTCCCCAGACCCTTTGTCATCGATCCGTTGAGTACGCGAGGCGAATACCCACGAGGCGAATCGTTTGTGTTCCGTCTCACCCTCATCGGACGTGCCATCGACTACCTCCCCTACTTCCTTGTCAGCTTCCGCGAATTGGGCGAGACCGGCATCGGCAAGGGACGCGGACGCTTCCACTTGACCCAAGTCCTGACCGAGGACGGCGAATCAATCTACGACGGCGACACCCAAATGGTGCACAACCGCGATAACGCACTCAGTTTCGACGAGATCCAGGGAGAAGCCGAATCTCTGCCAAACGACGCATTGACCGTGCACCTGCTCACCCCCACGCGAATCACGCACAAGGGGCAAATAACGGACGAACTCCCGTTCCACCTCTTCTGGCGACGCCTGATAGGACGCATCTCCGCGTTGGGGTACTTCCACTGCGGCGAATCACTATCACTCGATTTTAAGGGACTTATCGCACAAGCGGAAACCGTCCAAACCGTTCAGAGCAAATTACGGTGGCACGATTGGACACGCTATTCCTCACGCCAAAACCAGAAGATGCAACTCGGCGGACTGATCGGCGATGTGACGTATGCAGGAGATCTGGGGGCATTCCTACCATTCGTGGCATTGGGCAAGTTTCTGCACGTTGGCAAGAACGCAACCTTTGGGTTGGGAAAGTATCAAATCCAACACGAAAACACTGTTTCAAAAGAAAGGAGACTAAAACAGAATGCTCAAATACACAGGACACCCACTTGTTGATGTAGGCATTGCAACAATTACCGCTTTTGTTGACAAGCGAAAGCCTGATGAATTGACCAAAGACGACCTTGACGAGGTTGCGGACTATATCACTCGTGAATACGTCCGAAACCCGCTTAAGTCGTTTTTGACAGTCGCTTTTCCGAACTCAGGCTTCACGCAACCAGCGTACAATAAAACGCCTGAAAAGCGTTCGGTGTATGCAACCCGTGTGCTGCGGAACTACAACGATGAGACACCGCTGCTTGATGATGAGACGTGTGTTTTTACTGGCAAACCTGCTGTGGCTGTTGCATTTGGTGAAAAAGAAAGCTTGCCACAGGGTCGCGCTTTTCGCCAACACATCCCACTACTCACCGGTGAGAATGTTATCAACTTCCACGCTTATGGTGAAGCAGGCTTGCCCGTTTCAGGAGAAGCACTGCTCGCTGTTCAAGCGTTTCCACTTGGATGCGCGAAATCTGCGGGACGCCTGCTTGCAGTGCATTCAGATAACCCAAGGCTTATGCTGCACTTTGCCCGGTCATTTCTAGCAGAAAATCAGAGAGCTATTACTCTTGCCCAAGAGATAGGCAGTAAGAAAATGGACGAACCACATCACACTCGCGGCACGCTGCTAATTAACACGCTCCTTCAAGGCGACATTAGACAGCAGGAGGAACTTGAGGATAAGGAGTCATTCTCACTCACGGCATATCACCTAACCAATAGCGGGCAGGGAGTTGGTTTGGACATCTATCATTTACCGCTCCAAATTATCGGGTTTCTGCGTGAAATGGAGAGCGCAGATTATCGTACACAATGGCGTAGAATCGTCAATCGTGCGTGGGAAACTGAGCCGCAGAAGAAGCGCAAGAAGAAGGATGATCAGCCGTTCCAGCCGCGTCGTAATTGGCTTTATGAAGATGTCTTAGGATTGTATGATGGTTCGTTTCTGTTGCCGGATAGAGCGAAGGCATTTTTACGCACCTATTTTTTACGTCGTCCGTTCCGTTACGCCCGTACCGACCAAGGCGACCCGCGGGGAAACTACGGACTAACACACGAGATGAATTTGGTGTCATGGAACATCATCGCATCTTTTTTAAGGAGGGTATTTCACATGGAAAAAGAACGGATTGAGGAGATTCGCAAGATGGGCGACCAATTGGCGAGCTATGTCAGTAGTCAAAATGATCGTCGCTTCTTTCGTGAGTTTTTTCATCAACGAAGACCGAGTGATGTACGCACACTGTTGATTCGTGCCAATTTGGAACATGTCAGGCGTGGCAACCCACCGATTCTCACGCTTGACCCGTACATCGAAGTTTTTGAAGAGGGGTACGGATTAGAACGTCCAGACTGGTGGTTGGCGCGTGACTTGGTGTTCATCCGAATGGTTGAACAATTACATGAGCAAGGCTGGCTGGGAAAAAATCCTGATCTGGTTGAGGAAACCGCTCAAGAGAATGAGAATGAAAACAGCTAACGACTTACCACAGATTTTAAGGAGGTTTATATCATGGCATTTGCAACAGGTTTGATGCTCATTGACGCACCGGCATCCGCACTTAATAATCTCGGAAGCATTCCCGGCGCACGCACCGATAACACTGTGGGCGTCAAGATAATTCGCACAAAGCAGGGAGCCTATCCCTATGTGTCAGCGCAAGCGTTTCGTTATTGGTTGCGCACAACCCTTGAAGGCGGTGAACAGGGTTGGACACCTGCCCCAATCTACCGAGAGGAAAAAGTGGCTTATACCGACGCTAACCCAATCGAATGGTGGGACGATGATCTCTTTGGCTACATGAGGGCACCGTCCAAAAGAACATCTGCTAAAGAAAAGCGAGAGGCAGATGAATCACGGGCAAACGAGACCGCAACCACGGATACCGTTACTCGTGTATCGCCATTTCGTGTGAGTACATTGGTCTCCATCGCGTCGACAAATATTACTGAGGATTTTGGTACGATGTCACGTCACGAAGGCGATCCTGTGCCACATGAACACCAATTCTATCGCACAACCCTCAAAGGACTGCTTTCGCTTGATTTACATGCCGTGGGAACATTTTCCTACCGGAATAAAACGGGCTATCGAAACCTTGATGATGTGCGGATTGAACTAGCACAAGCGCAGGATCTTGAACACCTCGAAGATGAAAAATCCTACCGACTCCCATACGAGGCGCGTGTTCAACGCATCAGCACACTCTTAGACGGACTAGCACATCTCGAAGGTGGAGCAAAGCAATCGCTACATTACACAGATGTGAGTCCCGCGTTGACAATTTTGGCTGTGACTAAAGGAGGCAATCATATCTTCGGTCATGTTATCGGACCAAATCAGCGGGATGAACCCGAACTGAAGATTGACGCGCTTACCGAAGCACTGACGGTCTTCAAGGATGATATCCTCTCGGATATTTATGTCGGTTGGACCAAGGGTTATCTTGACGCAGAACGAGCTAAGTTTGAGGAGGCATTAAGTACTTCCTCCGGTTTAGCGAATTGTGGGACAAATATTAGAGTGAATCACCCACGAGACGCATTTAAGGCTTTCGCCGAAGATTTGCAAAAATCGGAAAATGCGAATTGGTTGGATTGACAACGCAGAAGAAACCGAGTTTTTTCTTCAAAACTCGGTTTCTCATCCTTGAATCGGGAGGGTTCTATGAAAGTCCTCAAAATCGTTGCGGAGGGACTTACCACCTCTTTCCGTTACCCTCACTTTATGCAACAGATTCACCCTAGTTTTCAGATGCCGCCACCCGCGACTATTTACGGACATATCTGTAGCGCATTAGGGGAATGGTTCGATCCAAGTGGGGTTCAATTCGCTTACCATTTCACCCATCAAGGGCATGTCCGGGATCTTGAGCATATCATTGTATTGGCACCGCCTAACTCCAACCGTAGCAAGCTGCCGGGGACTCAAATCCCAAACGTACTTGAGGGCAATGTAAATCCCTTTGAACGGGAATTGATCTTTCAGCCACGCCTTACGCTTTACATCAATCGCCCGGAATGGGAAGCAGCGTTCCGAAGTCCGCGCTATGCGGTTTCGTTGGGCAGATCGCAAGACCTGTTCACCTACACAGAAATCAACGTTGTTGAATTACAGCAAAGCGAGACGGCTTACTTCGAGCACACGATTATTCCGCATGAGATGCGAATCGGGCGCGGCATATCGGTTCTAATGCCACGTTATCTGGATTACAATCAAAACCGGCGTCCAACATTTTCGCAGTACACAGTACTCACCGACCGAGTTTCACTTTCAAATAGGAACAGCAAATACTGGATTGACCCATTAACACCTGAATATCAAGGCAATTACCTCGGTTTGGTTTTTCACAGCTTTGTGGGAGGTGACGATGCAACCTTCAATTGAAAACGTCCTATATCCCGATTGGTTAAACGATGTATGGGCAAAAAGTGCGGAATTGGGCGAAGGGGGACAGCCGGAAACTTTAGCCCAGCACACGTGGTATGTGCTATCACGGTTGGCAGAATTCATCCAATTACGCCCTAACCTTCCAATGCAGCTCGATGTGCCACGTTTATGGCACATCCTTTTCTGGTCTGCCTTCCTTCACGATTTTGGCAAGGCGGTAGAAGGCTTTCAAACCCAACTTCGTCCTGATGGAAAAAGATGGGGACACCGCCACGAAGTGTTTTCGCTTGCGTTTGTGGATTGGTTGATTGATGACCTTTCACCGGCAGAGCAGCAGTGGCTCGTTGCCAGCATCGTCTCACACCATCGAGATTTCGAGGAAATTCAGGGGTTGTACCCCAACCCCAATCTGGACGACGATGACCCATTGAAACCACAACTTGCGTCCCTTTCAGAGGACACCTTGGGCGGATTGTGGAGTTGGTTATCAGATTGCGGTATCCCGTGGCGGGATGAACTCGGACTAGGCGATTTTGGCATCTCAATGCCAAAGTTGCAGGCGCGACATACCGCGATTGAATCCGTTCAACAACACGGCGTCGAGCGCATCCGACACTGGTTGCGGGTTTATCGGCGACTCAACCGTGAATTGGAAGACAGAGATACGCCTAATGCGGTAGTGCCGGGAATTACCGTTCGCGGCTACATAATCAATGCAGACCACAGTGCCTCAGCCCACGCTGGACCGATACCACTCCCCCAGTTTGACGCAGACACGATTTTGGCAAGCCGTAACCTATCGCCGGAAGGTCTCTTTGGGCACCAGTCGGAAGCCGAA
Organism: Candidatus Poribacteria bacterium; assembly: GCA_965222435.1. GTDB lineage: Bacteria > Poribacteria > WGA-4E > WGA-4E > PCPOR2b > PCPOR2b. Next base: position 5,405,839 of record OZ244950.1, read on the forward strand.
AAAATCGACGGTTCAGCCCTTCTGGTCGCGCCAACAGGTAGCGGAAAAACAGAAGCTGCCCTACTATGGGCAGCGCACCAGTCGTCAATCATTGGTAGATTGCCACGACTCTTTTATACACTCCCCTATCAAGCCAGTATGAATGCAATGCAAGGTCGCTTAGAAGAGATCTTCCCGCACGTCGGTTTACAACATGGACGCGGTTTGCTAGCACTTTATCGGCTTCTCTTAGAAAAAGATTACCATCCAAGAGCAGCAGCTCGTACCGCAAAATGGGCGCGTAATCTATCACAACTGAATTATCCGCCGGTCCGCGTTTTCAGTCCATATCAGATGCTTAAAGGGATGTACCGCCTCAAGGGTTACGAGGCATTGCTCACCGATTACCACAATGCTGCCTTTATATTTGACGAAATTCACGCCTACGAAGTCAAGCGATTGGCGATGATGCTCAAAACCATCAAATACCTAAGAGTTAATTTTAACGCACGTTTCTTCATCATGTCCGCAACTTTTCCGAAGCTTATCCAAGAGTGGCTATCTGAAGCATTAGATGCTCCATCTACAATTGAAGCGGATCCAACGTTGTTCCGAGAATTTGTCCGTCATCGACTGATACTGCACAATGGCGAGTTATTGACCGACTCCGGGCTAACAGATGTGGTCAACGATGCGAAGGCGGGAAAGTCGGTGTTGGTTGTATGCAACCTCGTTGCTCATGCACAAGAAGCATACAACCTGATTCGTGACCAATTGAATGAGATGAATATCCGAACGGAACTTTTACACGGCCGTTTCAACATGCGAGACCGTTCTGCGAAAGAGCAACTCATTCGGGATGCGACGGGGGCAACTAGCGAGAAGCGTCAACCTATTGTTCTCGTTGCGACACAAGCGGTCGAGGTCAGTCTGGATATTGATCTGGATACAATCTACACAGAACCGGCACCGTTAGAGGCACTTATACAACGCTTCGGTCGTATTAACCGCCGTAGGAAACAGAAAGACCTTGCGCTTGTTCACGTCTTTCGTCAACCTAACGATGGGCAGAATATTTATGACCCCGAACTGGTGCAACGCACCCTTTCAATTCTTGAACGCGAAAACGAACGCTCTATTGATGAGGGCAGCATCGGCACTTGGTTAGATGAAATCTATGGCGGCGAGGTTGAGGCACGTTGGCGAGAGGAATATAAAAACGCCGCCGCTGATTTTGATAGAACCTGCGTACGCACAATGCGTCCTTTTGCAGCAGACGAGGGACTTGAGGAGATGTTTTACAAGGCGTTTGATGGACTCGAGGTCCTACCGGCGTCTCTCTATGACGAATATAAAACTCTGGGCGAGGAGGAACCAATTCGCGCTGGAGAATTGTTAGTCCCAATCAGTTGGGGAAGATTTCACGCACTCAAAAGTGATGGTCAAGTCCCGCCCAGAAACAGGCGAGAACCGTATCGCGTCACCGCCGAATATAACTCGGCGGTAGGGTTGACATTCGACTAACAGTTGCTAGGAAAATTCAGTTTCTAAGTTTTAAGAGAAACCGAGTTTTTTCCTCAAAACTCGGTTTCTGACTTATCCCCTTGTCAAAATCTTTACACACTCGTGCGACACACACGCGAAAGGACAATCCCTATGCAATCACTAATCGTTGATGATTTTGGGGCATACCTCGGCAAACGCTCCGAGCGCGTCAGCGTCCGATACCGAGACAAAGACCGCGAAAAAGAAGAACACCCCCTGATGGATCTCGACCAGATCATCATCACCTCACGCGGCGTCAGCATGTCCTCAGACCTCATCGAAGCCTGCACCGAGCGCGGCATCGAAATCGCATTCCTCAGCTTCAACGGCAAACCCTATGCGAAACTCAACAGCCCCTCCCTGACAGCGACCGTGATCTCAAGGCGCGAACAACTCGCCGCCTACCACGACGAGCGCGGCTTAGAGATCGCCAAACAATTCGCCACAGGCAAGCTGCGGAACCAGATCAACCTCATCCGCTACTTCGGCAAATACCGCAAAAAACAGGCACCCAAAAAATACATCGAACTGATCGAACGGCTCACAAAGATCGAAGGGCTCATTGACGAAATACAGCACGTCCAGTCCCCAACCTCCCAACCCCCTGCTTGTCCGAGAGGATCCCGTGACCGGGGCGGGGGGACTAAAGGGGGTGAAGAACCACCAATCGACAGCGCACGCGGCACACTGCTCAACCTCGAAGGACGCGCCGGTGCCCTCTACTGGGAATGCGTCCAACGGCTCCTGCCCGCCGGACGCTTCACCACCCGAAACCATCAAGGCGCAGTTGACGACGTGAACGCACTCCTCAACTACGGCTACGGGATACTCTACTCACAAATCTGGAGCGCGCTTACACTATCAGGGCTAGAACCCTTTGCCGGATTCCTGCACGTCGACCGTCCCGGTAAACCCTCATTAGTGCTCGACTTTATCGAAGAATTCCGCCAACCCATCGTGGATCGGGTGGTATTCGCGATGATTAACAAACGATTCAAAGTCGAGTGGGAAGACCCCGACAGCGACGCCGCCAAAGCCGCGCACCAATCCTCAAAACCCGATGCGGAGACCGAAACCCCAACACAACGCCGCCTCAGCCAAGCGACCCGACGCGCACTTGCCGACCGCGTACTGGCGAGGCTTCAAGAAACCGAACGATTCGAGCGAAAGCAGCAGAAACTCTGCAACATCATCCAACTCCAAGCCCGCCACCTCGCCATGCACCTACGCCGCGAACGGGACTACCACCCCTTCACCGCCACATGGTAACACTGTAGAAACCGAGTTTTTTCTTCAAAACTTGGTTTCTGGGAGACACCATAGATGCGAGACATCCAGTTTAGAGCAGGACACTATTACCATTTATACAACCGCGGTGTGGATCGTCAACCCATTTTTTTCGATGAGGAAAACTGGGGATACTTTATAAAGCGTTTACGCCACTACCGCATACCTGACTTGATTGAAATTACCGCTTATTGTCTCATGCCAAATCATTACCACATTCTTGCTTACCTGAAAGATGACCACCTGAGTACGAAAATCATGCAACCATTCACCGTGTCCTACACCAAAGCTGTGAATCGACAACAAGACCGTGTGGGACCGGTTTTTCAAGGTGCTTTTAGGGCAAAATTAGTAGACAAAAACGAATATCTTCTACATCTCTCACGCTACATTCACCTGAATCCAGTATTGGCAGGGATAGCTGATGATCCAGCAAGCTGGAAATTTTCTAGCTATCAGGACTACATTGGCTTGCGTAACGGAACTTTATCCAATCCTGATATCGTACTCTCCCAGTTTCCTTCGCGGCAATCTTATGCTAAGTTCGTCCGATCATATACTGAGATCGACAGAGAATTCATTGAACATTTGATGTTAGAATAGAAAAAATAAACCGGATTGGGAAGCAAAGAAACCGAGTTTTCAAGAAAAAACTCGGTTTCTATAATCTATGCACACCTACGTCATCTACGACATCGTTAAAGATCGCATCCGCAAAAAAATCGCCGACACCTGTCTCGACTACGGCTTAAAACGCATCCAGTACAGCGCATTCCTCGGCGACATCAACACCACCCGACGACGAGCATTGGAAGACAAACTGACCGAACAACTCGGCAAATCCGAAGGGAAGATCGAAATCCTCAGCGTGTGTGCAAAAGATTACGACAAACGAACCGTTATTGAGGAGACCAGAAAATAAACATACGCGCCTCCCCCTGCTTGCGGGGGGATAAAGGGGGGTTCAAACCGTTATTGAGGAGACCGGAAAATGAACATACGCGTCAGCGACATCAAACAATATTTCTACTGTCCACGGGTAGTCTACCACACCTACTACACCCCCGTGGTTCGCCCGACGACCCATCCGATGCAGATCGGCGCGGCCCAACACGAAGTGTTGAGCGTCCTAGAGCGGCGCAGAACCCTCTCCCGCTACGGACTGGAGGCCGGCAGCCGTCAGTTCCATATCTCACTACACGCCGAGTCCCTCGGATTGAGTGGCGTACTCGACCTACTCATCCAGACCGAAGATGGCGTATTTCCAGTCGAGTTTAAATCCACAACCCAGCGGCTCAACCTAAACGCGAAATACCAGTTGACAGCCTATGCACTGATGGTGGAGGAGTGTCTCGGTCAATCAGTATCCCAAGGATTTATTTACCGGATCCCCACACAACGCATCACACCCGTTCCGATTTCAGAGACACTGCGACGCAGGACCCTCGACGCTATCAAACAGATACAGCGTATGCTATCAGACGAGTGGATGCCCCCACCCACACCACAGCGCGGGAAATGCGTCGAATGCGAATTTCGCCGATTCTGTGCTGATGTGTTGTGAGTAAATCGCAAATTGAGTTTCTGCGGAAAACGCAGGGCAATTTGCGAAAAGTAGGGAACGTAGATTTGCATTTCCTATGGTGTCTCAAACCCGCCCGCAGGGTGTTTCAACCGCCATCCGATACATATAGAAAGGAACTAACCCCTCTGTAGGGGAAAGCCTTGCGCTTGCCCTGCGTTTCAATTTGCGACCGACTCCCCCTGATCTCCACAGTCGAACGGGTGGTACGAGGCTCGCAAAAGGGATTTGCGAAAGCGACAGACATACCCCCACGAATGGCGATGAACACAAGCCGCGCTGGAGATATGCACTTTTTTCTTGAACACAGAGGCATTTCATGTAATGATAGAGAGTATGCTTCACAAACACAGATATTTCGGGCATTCTGGAGAGATCCATGAGTCCTGCCCGTGGTCGGTTACAACCATTTCCCCGATTAAAAGGGGACTGAAAGATATAAAAAGTAACGCTCCATATCGGTCGATTAAAGTTACAACCATTTCCCCGATTAAAAGGGGACTGAAAGTCCCCTGAGCATATCGTGCCTAACCAGATCAATCTAGTTACAACCGTTTCCCCGATTAAAAGGGGACTGAAAGCAATGCGATTGGAAACAGTTAGCGTGGAGTATCACCGTTACAACCGTTTCCCCGATTAAAAGGGGACTGAAAGGAGCGTATTTGAAATCGTTTGGAACAGCAGCAATCGGTTACAACCGTTTCCCCGATTAAAAGGGGACTGAAAGGATGTCGATAGTGATCAAAACAATGATGTGATGGTTGTTACAACCGTTTCCCCGATTAAAAGGGGACTGAAAGTTTGAGTCAGAACAACACCAACAAGATACAAAAAAATGTTACAACCGTTTCCCCGATTAAAAGGGGACTGAAAGGAACATTTCTATATCGACTCTATCCCGCAGAACGAGTTACAACCATTTCCCCGATTAAAAGGGGACTGAAAGCCATGACCGACGACCAGAAAGTGGAGGGCGTCTTTGAAGGTTACAACCATTTCCCCGATTAAAAGGGGACTGAAAGGATAAATAGATAAAACCCGGACGAGTTCCTTTGATGTGTTACAACCATTTCCCCGATTAAAAGGGGACTGAAAGCACCCAAAATTAGCCTGATCAACCTCCACCCCATCAAGTTACAACCGTTACCCCGATGAAAAGGGGACTGAAAGCATTCCCCCCGCTTGCGGGGGGCTAGGGGGGTTAAAAGTTACAACCACTTCCCCGATGAAAAAGGGATTGAAAGCTGTGGGAGGGGCTTCCAGCCCCGATTCCCTAACGGCTCATTTATAGTTGAGGGGTGCCCATAAATAGGCTCGCTCATGTTAAAAGAAAGTGCAGCACGGCTCAGAGAAACCGAGTTTTTTCCCTGGTCTCGGAACGGACTTCAAAACTCGGTTTCTTTGCACAATTTATTAAATGAGCGTCCGGGTTTTGCGTGTCATCTGTTTAATCGGTGATTCAGCTTGCTTTGTCTCGCGATGCAGCATCGTGTCAATAATAATGCCCTCGCCTGAAATGCTCATCCGTGTCAATTTGAGTCATCTAATCCTGAAAATTCTTAAATCCTGCCTGTCCCGATTTATCGGGGAAAATCCTGATTCAGACAATAGTTATAAGCACCCCTCATTTACATGAGGGGTGCTCATAAGTAGAATTAAGTCAGGATAACGGTTATAATCTAATCTAACTTCTGAGAAAGAGAGGATTATAACATGAGTTATCCTGACCGTAGGTATTATATCACATTCTTGTTTGAGCGTCTTGAAGATTTCAAAGCGTCTGTCGATGCAGCGCTGCCTAAGACTTACGGACGACCTAAGTCATATGCAGACGAGAACCTGATTGTCCTATTGGCTATATTGACGCTCAAGGGCATCTATTCATTCAAGGCACAACATAGATGGCTCAAAACACACCCACAGTGGGAGTGTCATTTCAAACTGGAAAATGTACCGTATCGAGCCACGTTATCGCGACGGTACAAACAATTGGCTGACTTGTTAGAGGCGTTCATCGTATATCTTGGTGATGTGGGTATGCCTTTGATTAGCAGTTCATCTACAGAGGTGGTTTATCAAGACAAAAGTCTGTTTAAGGCAAAAGGTCCAGTCTGGCATCAGAAAGACAGAAATGCCAATCACATTCCAGCGGGTCTACACGCGCTTGACACAGACGCAAGTTGGTCAAAGAGCCATTACCATGGCTGGGTTTACGGCTATGGACTTCATCTAACTGTTTCTCCACAAGGACTACCCCGCATGGGTCTGCTTGACACCGCTTGTGTGAGCGAAAAAGCAGGACTTGACCGACAAATCGATAAACTGCTTGAAAGAAATATTGGGTATATCGTGGCTGATGCCGGCTACACCGACTTGAACCGAACGGAGCAATTGGCAAAAGAAGGACTGTTGCTACTGACACCGGTGATAGGTGCCAAAAGTGATAGAGCCGTCCATTATGTTGAATCTCTGAATCAATCGGCGCAGTTGCGCAGCTATCAACACAACCGCAAGGTCGCTATCGAACCTATCTTTGCGCTACTGAGTCAACTGCTATCGACACACACCAATCACAAGCAACTGCCGGTGAGTCGAAAAGAGAATGTATCTACCTTTTTGATGCTCGGAGTGGTCTTGCTTCAAATCGCTATGTTGGTCAATTCTATTTGGGGCTACCCACTGAGAAATGTTACACATCTGATGACATTATTTCGATGAGGAGACTTATGAGCACCCCTCATTTACATGAGCCAACCCTTTAATGAACCATCTTTCCGTTTTCACGCCTCACGCTTCATTCAAAACCAACAGGAGAATACCATGAAAACCCGACTTCTAATATGCCTAACCCTGTGGAGTCTCTATACCACCGGTTGCCTGAGCGGAACAACCGGAAAAACCGAACCCACCCCCACACCCGTGGAACCAGCGACCCCAGCCTCCCTCGCAGACCTTCACTTATCATCGGCAAAACCGAGTTACAATCTCAACGAACCGATTCCCCTTGAAATGACGATTCAGGTCCGGAAGTTCGATCTACTCGTGCCGTATGCCGCCGTTACAGGCAGGGGGGCATTCGCAAAATTGGTGGTCAAAAATAATTTGGGGCAGGTCGTCCCCCCCAAACCGCCGATCACATTCCCGGCGAAAACCAAAACCGTGATGTGGAAGGACAGGGTGGTGAGTTGCATCCAAGGAACGGAACTCAAGGCAGGAGAAGCAAGAAAGGCAAGGTTGAAAGACCTGAAGACCTATTACAAACTAGGGCCCGGTGATTACACATTGCAGATACTCATGGAGCTGAAAGTCTATCGGGAGATCTTCTCTCCTGACCCCCCAGAGGTTCTTGAGATAAAGAACGAAATTCGGATAGTACAAGCAGACGCTAGTATGCCCGACGACATGAAGGAGCGAATGATTCACAATTTACAGAGGGAGATTGAAGGCTTGCAGCACGAGGAAGCAGCAAAACTGGGCGGAACCTATCTCCTCTTGGATTCGTACAGGGGCTTGGCAACGCTTGAATCCAAGGTCGTTCCGCTAACGATACAGCACTAAACAGATATGCCACAGCGACCTAATGCCGCTAACGCCGCCTTAGCGATACCTTCAGCATCAATCCCGAAGTGCCGATAGAGTTCCGCACGATCACCCGACTGACCAAAATCATCCACACCGAGGGGGATAACCAACTCCCCATAGACACTCCCCAGCCAAGATAAAGCGTGGGAGGCACCATCGTGGACTGTGACAATCGGCGCATGTCTCTCGTTGGTTGGAATCAGCCAGTCAAACGGAGTGGGAACTTCCCTTCCACCTTGTGAATGTCCGGGGAACTGTTGCATCGTCTGCCACGCCTCAAACAGTCGGCGCTGACTCGTTATATTCAGCACATTGGCAGCCACCCGCTGCTCGCGAAGAATGCCCGCAGCCTCAATCGCTTCGGGAATCATGACACCGGCTGTCGCAATATGAACCAACCGCTCTCTTGGCACAACCGGGTCAGTATTGCGCCAATCCATCAACCGGTATCCGCCAGCCAGCACCTGACGCTGCAATTCATCCGCTCCTATACGCTCCAAAGCCGGCGTGAGCAGCCCCTGATCAATCAGCTTGGTGGACAGTCGCAGGTAGGTCGAGCGTCCCTGCTCTCGATCACAACACTGGCGGAGAGCCTCTAACAACATCCACTCTACCTCCTGTGCGAAACAAGGCTCATAAGCATCAAGTCGCGGGATCTCCGCACCGAGTGACGGCGTAACGGTGGATTGATGTGCACCCCCCTCCGGCGACAACGTGATACCCGACGGCGTCCCGGCGAAAATAAACTTCGCCCCGGAATACTGGGCATAAATGAGTGCTTCAAGACCGCGGCACACAAACGGATCGTAGACAGTGCCGATCGGGATGACATGTTGCCCGCACAGTTCAGCCGACAAGCCGAGCATCCCCAGCAGTGTAAAGAGATTCATCTCCGAAATTCCCAGCTCAATGTGCTGCCCAGTTGGCCCATGCCGCCAACTTCGGAGTTGGTTCGCTTCAGTCTCATAGTCAGGCAATTCTTGCGGCGTAAACACACCTGTCTTGATAATCCACCCGGATAGGTTAGTGGACACCGATACATCCGGCGAAGTCGTGACGATCCGATCTGCCAACTTCGGCACACGAGTTAGACGCATCAACAGCCGACCCAAAGACTGCTGCGTACTCAAGAATCCGTGAGTTGGCAGCGAAAGTGATGTCGGCACATCATCGGCGGACAGAGTTACCGGTGGCTCAAGATTGGGAGGAAAAAGTCGATCGGCGACTTCGAGACACAGTTGACCGGGGGGCGACCCCGAATCAAACCCCTCCCATTCGTCGCCAGCAGATACCCCTAAACGCTCCCGCAAATCGGCTATCTGCTCTTCACTCAGGAGCATCGAATGATTTAACGGGTGGCCAGCGATAGGGGTGCCCCAACCTTTAATCGTATAGGCGAAGATAATTGTCGGTCTTTCCTGCTCCGCTTCAGCCTGCGACAGTACAGCGAGCAATTCCTCTAAATCGTGTCCACCCAAGTTGCTTAACACCGACGGCAGCGTCTCATCCGGGATGTCCTGGACCACTGACGCGATTTCAGCGTTATCAATTCCCTCACAATCAGCAATCCGAGAGCGGAGTTCCTCACCGGGGAGACGAATCAATGCCTGATATTCCTCATTGCTCATTTCGTCGATCCGCCGGCGCAAGGCGGCACCGCCCGGTCGTTCAAAGAGTTCCTGAAGCTGCCGACCATACTTTGCTTCAAGCACCTGCCAACCGCTCTCCTCAAATAGACGTTGAAGTTGACGTGCACGGATGCCCGGCACAACTCGATCAAGGCTTTGGCGGTTGAGATCGACAATCCACAACAGGTTATCTATACCGGCGAGGGCTTGATCTAGGATCGCCTCCCATACATTGCCTTCGTCCAACTCAGCGTCACCGATGACCCCCACGAAACGACGCGAGCTCACGTGACCGAAGTGGGACAACGCATAGCGATGGGCTAACGCACCAAAAGCCGGCGCAACCGCTCCCAGACCCACAGAGCCGGTCGAAAAGTCAACCGTGTCCGGATCTTTCGTTCGACTCGGGTACGCCTGCAGCCCCCCAAATGAACGAAACATGGTCAGGTATTTTTTTGGCAGTTGACCCAGCAGGTAGTGGATCGCATGAAAAACCGGCGAAGCGTGTGGTTTAACCGAGACACGGTCTCCAGCTTGAAGAAAATGGAAGTAGAGTGCCGTCATGATCGAAACCATTGATGCCGAGGAGGCTTGGTGCCCCCCGACCTTCGTCTGATCTGGATTGGGACGAAGGTTATTCGCATAGTGAATAATAAGCGTCGCCAACCACAGCACACGCTGCTGAATTGTATCCAATGTTTCCAACAGCTCTCTTGAAATGGGCTGATCACTGTTTTTCAAGACTGTCCACCTCTCTTCCAAACCGAAATAATTGCACTATATGACAGTATTGTAACCTAAGTTGCTAGGGCGTGTTGACATTTATGTAAAACTGTCCATAATCGTAGGGGCGAGGTCCCCTCGCCCATTGACCAACGCGGGTTGGAAACCCCAAACCATACGGGTTGAGTTGATTGTAGGTCGAGATTCATATCTCGACACCGAAACGTCGATTTTGGAAAATTGACTACAGAAATGATACAATTTGCACAGAGACTAGGGGCTATTGGTTTGAATAACCAACGGTGCTAGTTTGCAGCTGTTGATAAGGTGATGAGAAAAACGTCAAAACCATTGGTTCATCGGTTCATTTAGCCCCAGAGGGGCGACATGTCTATAGCACACGGATAAACAAATACCCTAAAGCCCCAGTTGCTTTGAATCCCGATTTATCGGGGCGGGGCGACATGTGTATCCGAAGGGTGAAATGTAAGAAGAATGAATGAATTATGGTGAATTCTACAAAATAAATAGACACTTTCGCCCACCCGGTAGGTGCGGTTTCCAACCGCACCGCATCGGCACTGTTTCTAACTGTGCCTACCAAACGTGTCTCGTTTTCTGGTTTTCCCGTTTTCTCTGATTAGACACCGCACCGGTTTGGAGTGTCTCATTAATTCTGGGATCCACTATAATGAACTCTTGAACAATGTAGAAACGACTTTCTCACTAACTAGCATCAAAGGTTGAATATGCCGGCTACTAGCAACTTGCGTTATTGTAGGTTGGGTTGAACGGCTGAAAGTATCTCACTATCAAGAACAGTAAAGTTTCTGCTTTTCAGCACTACGTTCTTAGGAATAACGAGAGTGAAGCCCAACGCTCACAGCCAATGAACCCCACAGTAGTAGGCACGATCCCTCGTGCCGTAACCTTGGTTCAATGAACCAACATAGCCCCCGCGGAACAACAGGCGGCACCACGATTTATATGATAGCACAGCCAGTTGATTCTATCAACCGTGAAAACTTCTAATTGACAGACAGGTATTGAACGAATATAATTCTACTAAGGAGAATAAAGCAATGACTCCCGAAGAAAGAGATCGTGCGTCAGAAATTATAACGGGGATATTCAGGATATGGATAGCCTTATCCGTTATCGTATGGCTAATCTTGACAATTTACGGTACAGCGTACGACGGAAAGACTGATGCCGAAGAACTGGTCTTACACACTATATATTTTGCGGTTTTCACTGCCATTACAATATTCGTTGGATACCCGATTATCTGACTTATAGTTTATACTCTATACTGGATAAAAGACGGGTTTAAGGGCGAATAGAAGACAATAACCCACGAAACGAGGATTGCTGATTCGCAACCAGTCGCGGGTGATGGAATTGGTATCGGATGAGCGGCAGCATCCGTTTTACACAACGAACAGGGTAACCAAATCGAATCCAAGGTACTCGCGAGAATCAAATACGGGTAGGAGGACAGAGATGGAAAGGCTTGGACACTCAGCCGAAAGCCAGAGAAAAGGAGGCGGGAAGGACGTTCTGTGTTCTTCACTTCACACATTGCGCATCACATGCTACATTTTACTCTGCCTCGCTTTTATCGCTAGCCCGTCAAACGGATTCAGCAAGGAAAGGACTCTCGATTACGTGATTGCCGTCGTCAACGATCAGCCAATCATGCTACGCGAACTGGAGACCGAACTAATCCTTATCGCCATTATCAACAATCCGCTCATCATACTACCCGAAAGGGAAAACGAGCTAAACATTCAAGAAATTAAGAATCCCCCAAATACTGTCAGGCGAGCGGTTTTAGAAACGCTCATCGAGCAGAAACTAATGTTGCAGAAGGCGGACGATATCGGAATAATGCTCTGGAGTTGGGGAAAAAAGGTGAACGCAGAAATTCAAGCACTGAAATCCGGCTACGCTAACGCAGGGCTGTTCTTTGAAGATCTCAAGCGGATTGGGTTAGAATATCAGGAAGTAGAGGAACGGTTGAGGAATACCTTAATTATGAACGAACTGACTGTCCGTCAATTTGGCAACAGTATTGACGAAGAACAAATCAATCAAAAAGCTCCTCAATATTTTGAACAACATCAATTAGAATTTATTGAACCCGCACAGATTCAATTTCAGTATATCCTGGTCCGTTCACAACCCGACGATGCAGCAGATCTGCGAACCCAAGCCAAGACCCTTGCTGAAACAATCACCTCCCAATTGAAAGGGGGCGCAACCTTTCAGGAAATCCAAGGGACTTATCCCGATAACCCGCTCCTTCAGGTTGTGGAAGAACCACAGACGCTTCCTGCTGATACGGAGGGTCGGTTGGCAATTGCCGATTTGGAAATCAACGGAGTTAGCCAACCCATTCCAATACCCGAAGGGTATCTCATCGCCAAACTGCTAAAAAAAGAGGCACATCCTCGCCAGAAGACATATCCAGAGGTCAGCCAAGAAATTCAGAACAAACTCATCGGGGAAGAACTACAGAAACAGAGAAAGGAATGGCTCGCTGAACAGAAAGCGACAGCGGATATACGGATCTTAGATGCGGAATTGGCGAAAATACCGTTGGCTTTGAGTACAGCGGAAGATTAAGAGCCTGTTTGAAAAGTTATTTTGGGTAAAGTTATTTGCCATGAAACCGAGTTTTTTCTTCAAAACTCGGTTTCTTCTGTAATCCACTATTCAACGGCACATTCTCACTATAATTTAGGAAACCGTGTCAGGTCAATGGCAGATGCTGCATCCCGATTTATCGGGGGGCTTGGTTTCGTAGGGGCGAGGTCCCCTCGTCCAACGGGTTGGGAGACCCAACCCCTACCCTGCGATACGGCTCGCTGTGGATTGACAAATCCACAGCACCTTGGGATCATTCCGTGCTTTTTAAAACAGGTCCTAAGACTAAAAAGTGCACAAAATCCGTCAGATATATCCTACAAAACCCCGGCAGGGAGGAACAGCAAGAGTGATTCGTAGGGAACGAAGACCCCGTTCCGTTTCTCCTTACGTATTACGTATTATTCTTCATCATTTCAGGACTACCATCCGGTGCGTACCGACAAAGTCACCCGCTTCCAGACGATAAAAGTAAGTTCCACTAGCAACCAGCTCGTTTGTGTTATTGCGACCATCCCAATACACGGCGCGCTCGCGCGTTTTGTAGTAACCGGGGGATAGATAACCCAAATCAAATCCCCGAACCTCACGACCCAAAACATCATAAATGGTGATGCGAACACGCGCATCCTTGTGCAGTTGGAAGGGAATCCATGTCTCCGGGTTGAACGGGTTGGGATAGTTGGAGAACACCTCCGTCCGGCGAGGGCGCAACTGATCCATGAAGAACGGTTCCACGCCAACACGGAGAGACTGTCCATCCACTGAAATGAGATGCGCTGCGTCCACAGAGACTACGGGGGTTGATGATTGCGCTGAATCCACCGAACTATTCGCTTCCAATTCCAGTGTAGCGAGGCGTACCCGACCAAGCCACGGGTGCCCCACGCCAAGTTTCGCGCCCACTAACGTTCCAAATTGAGCGACCTCCTCCAAACGAAATACATCGTTCTCACTTCTGTTCGGATCTATCTTCAAAAGCCCCTTCGGTGCTATTCGGAGGTGATAACCTACAAGAGGCACGGCTGTATCAACTATCAGGTCAAGTAGGAGGTGATTCCCCGCAAACCGGGGATTCTCGAATCTGATTGTTGCCGATACGGGGGCAGAGACGCGCTCAGGTGCCGCTGGACCGCGGATCGACTCCTCAAAATGAGCTCCGACAGCGATCAAATCAGATACGTCCACAAGTCCATCCCGATTCACGTCCGGGTTTTGACCGAAAACTACCCCATCTATCACCCTCCCCAACTCAGACGCTACGGCGATCAAGTCAAGGACCCCCACAGTCCCATCATCGTTCACATCCCATGGATCTAGGTAAACATCAACAACCGGACTCTGTTCAATCAGCGTCAAAGTCCCATCCGATGTTGAAGCAACACTGGTGATAAAGGTTGAAAATTGATTCGCCTGTACAGCTACTCCTGAGTCATATCCACCATTCCCATAGATAAGCGTGATTGTGTCGTTGGGCATGAGGGCCTGAATATCAATCTGAATCCTCTGCTTGGTGAATGTTACGTCGCCGATGGTGCCGGTTGAGGTAACAGTTGTGTATCCGGGAAGCCCTGGAACATTCTGCGGCAGTGTCCAACCTGACGGAATGTGAACCGTAAGAGCACCATCGCGCATCATCCCTTCAGCGATATAGGTAATTACAATTTCGTTGCCACTGCTATGCGCCGCAACAGCATACGGTGAAACAGTAGCTGTGCCAGAACCATCTGGGGTAGCGGGTGGTGGTTCAAACGCCAGATGTTTCGCCATAAATTGCAGCGACTCCTCCGCGATGAATGTGTGTCCACCGCTATGTGCTACAAACTCATGGTCGATGCCAAGCTCCGTCAACTTTTGAGCCAATGCTTCCGCCTGTCTGGGCAATGCCTTCTCGTCCTCAAGACCATGAACCAACTTAATTCCGTTCAACTGCATCGGTCGTTGCGGATTTTGCCTTAATCTGCTGACGTATCGGTCTAATTCATGAATGACATCATTCTCGACAATCCGTTCCCAAACCTCCTCATCGCGCTCCCACGGAGGGATACCCGTTCTTAATCTGTATGGAAAATCAAGATAGCAGGGAGGGTTATCAGGATTGGAGGCGACCCCCGCTAAATACGCAAGACCACTACGAAACGGTAGGCCAACTCTCCGTAATGCGTCCGAATTGGCTAATTCCTCCAACGCATTCCAAAATTCGTCCCCAGATTTCTGTTTTAGCGGCTCCATGAGGGTTAGGACAACGCCACCCTTCTCCGTAAAAGACTCTATCAAATCATCGTCAAATTTATAAGTGCCCGCTTGGGCAACAACTACACCAAACACCTCTGGATATTTAAGTGAGAGATGCATTGAACCGTACCCGCCCATCGAAAACCCTGTAATGCCACGACTGTCCCGATGGGGTATCGTCCGGTACTGCTTATCAATGAAATTGACCAAATCCCTCCTGATATACGTCTCGTAATCGCCGATTGTTGGCGAACTGAGATACTGACTCCCGCCAAACCGATTCGAGCCATCAACAAACACAGCGATAGCTTCCTGAATCTCCTCACTGAGGATCATACGATCCATTGCTGACTTCATCTTTCGGGTTAGGCTTTTTGAAGTCCCGTTGAATCCGTGTAGCACATAGATGACAGGGTAGCGTTTCTCGGTAAAATCGTAGCTTGGCGGCAGATACACTATCATGACCTTACTCCCATCTTCACCAATTAGGTTCTCCGTCAGTGTCGGCCAGATCACAGGCGGCCATCGTATCAATTGACTCTCTGCCGCGAGGAGGATGTGCTGTGTAAACACAGTCATCAACACACAGAGCATAAAGTAAAGGAGCGAGTTTTTGGATAGTAATTTCAACATAATTTGCAACCCTCCCGCCGGTTCTCTCCCTGAATTATAGCCCATCTCCGTTTGTTAATTCAATAGACACTTTCTCCGCCCTCGGTAGGTGCGGTTTCCAACCGCACCGGTTTGGAGTGTCTCATTAATTCTAAGATCCACTACAGTTTTACTGTGGGAGGGATTTCCAAATCCCGATAGCCCACGGTAGGCGCGATCTCCCGGTTGCAACTTTTCAAGCAAAATAGTTAAAAAGCCGAAAACTGAATAGCCCTACTATAATTAGGACTATTCAGTTTTCCATTCTTTGACCGATCTCGGAACAACCCGAATCCGTAGGCGGGGCATCCCCGGTCACGGGCCTGCTCTCGATTCATCGGAGATCCTCTCGGACTTGCCCCGCTGTTTGTAGTAGCGCAATTGATTGCGCGTTCTTATCCCAGCCGCCGATACCATCTTTTATCCGTGTAATCCGTTAATCCGTGCCTATCCGTGATTCAGACAATTATATCAGAGAATTAAACGACCCTAATAACTGCCGAGATCTATCTTGTAATTCCACAAGACGTATGATAATATGAGAAATAGTAACGTAAGGAGTGTCAGAATGTTGACAACCCTTCCACTAGAAAGGGATATACAATGGATTTTCAACCCTCCCCCGAACATGAAGTACTCCGGGGACGCATCCGCGACTTCTGCGCCCAATTCCCCGATACTTACTGGCGCGAGACCGACCGCGAGCGTGCGTATCCACAAGCCTTTGTCGAAGCACTCACGGAGGCTCGCTTTCTTTCGATTCTGATCCCAGAAGAATACGGCGGGCTTGGCTTGGGTGTGACAGAGGCGAGCATTGTGTTGGAGGAGATCAATCGTTCGGGTGGAAACTCAGCGGCGTTTCACGCGCAGATGTATCTCATGGGCGCGTTACTTCGCCACGGCAGCGATGCACAGAAGGAGCGTTGGCTGCCCTCCATCGCCAGCGGCGAGCTGCGGCTACAAGCATTCTCGGTCACCGAAGCGGAAGCCGGCTCCGATACCTCCAGTATCCGTACCTTTGCCCGACGTGAGGGTTCGACATACATCGTCAACGGTCACAAGAACTGGACTAGCCGCATAGAGCAATCAGATCTACTTCTCCTGTTGGCACGCACGACACCCCGCGAAGCGGTCGACAAGCGGACGGAGGGACTCAGTCTGTTTCTAGTTGATTTACGCGATGCACGTCTGCAAAAAGGGGCATTAGAAGTGCAGCCTGTCCGCACCATGTTCAACTACGCAACCTACCAAGTCTGGTTCCGCAATCTGCGGCTGCCCCTCGATAGTTTGATTGGCGAAGAAGGGCATGGCTTCCGCTACGTCATTGACGGCTGGAACGCCGAGCGCATCCTGTTGGCAGCAGAAGCCATCGGTGACGGCTACTGGTTTGTTGATCGGGGGTGCACCTATGCCCGTGAGCGCGAGGTCTTTGAGGCTCCGATTGGTCGCAACCAAGGCGTGCAGTTCCCCATCGTCCGCGCTTATGCAGCGACAGTCGCAGCAGATCTGGTTCGCTACAAAGCCGCTTGGCTCTTCGATACTAACGCCCCCTGTGGAGCAGAAGCAAATATGGCAAAACTGCTCGCCTCCGAAGCGAGTTGGCAGGCAGCCAATATCTGCCTTGACACGCACGGTGGCTACGGATTTGTCGATGAATACGACGTGGAGCGCAAGTTTCGGGAAACGCGACTCTATCAAGTCGCGCCGGTCAACAACAACCTCGTACTCGCCTATCTCGCCACCCACGTACTGGATCTGCCCCGGTCCTATTAGGCAACCCAAGTCGCTAGTAGTAGGCATATTGCTTTGAATCCCAATCCGAGGCTTCCTATGCCTTAGGCACTCCTCTCGTAGCCACAGATTTCCTAATCTGTGATCGGGGCGTAGAGCCTGCCATCAACGCAACAGGGATAGGCTAACCTGCGATTACTTCGCAGCACGTAATTACACGCACCGGTTCGTAGTAGCGCAATTTATTGCGCGTCAGATACCAAGAACGTCACACTAAAGTATCTGGCTCAATTCACCAAACACCACCGCGGGGCACAACGGGTATTCGATAAATTGCCCCAATACAAACCAAAGACGCTACTGTAGTTGCCCGATTCATCGGGCGTTGGAAACGGTGTCCTGTTGTTTGAATCCCGATTTATCAGGGCGGCGATGAATCGCCGAACTACAGTTGGTTCTCCCCCGCTTGCGGGGGAGTTAGAGGGGGTCGGAACGGGGGCTCTGAGCGTTCAACTGCGTAAGTCCTAAGATGATAAAAATATAGAATAATTGATGGTCGAAAACTGAAATGGACGACTCAGACGTTAAACACCGCCATAATCGAGAGAAATGTCGAATCAGTGATGAGACGCGTTACATAGCAGTTGTCCCTCGTGGGGACAACCGGGCTGTTCAATCTGAATGGTCGTGTGGAAAATACCAAATTGCGTTTGTAGCTTGTCGTTAATCTCCTGCTGTAATTCGTGCGAGGATTTGCTTGCGTCCTCAGCGATCGACACATGCGTGCTCAACGCCAAATAGTTAGAACATACAGACCAAATGTGCATGTCATGGACATCCTTGACCGAATCAATAGCACCGATGCACGCTGCTACTTTCTGGGCATCCGCATGTTTCGGAGACCCTTCCAACAAGATGTGAACCGCTTCTCTCGTAACTCTGACCGCGCCAACTAAGACGATCAGACCAATAACGCAGCTCAGAATTGGATCAACAATGAACCAACTAGTATAGTATATCACCACTCCGCCTACAATGACACCGACGGAAGCAAGCGCGTCTCCTATGACATGGAGCACCGCACTCCGCACATTGAGACTTTTATGTCCTTCACCGTGAAATAGCCAGACAATGACCATATTCGCAATAAATCCGATAATCGCCACGACGAGCATCTCTTTACTTTTAACGGGTTCAGGTTCGAGAAACCGGTGGACAGCCTCATAAAAAATCCACCCAGAGATCGCAATCAGTGTAACCCCGTTGATGAACGCAGCGAATACCTCTGTCCGGTGATAACCATAGGTGCGTGAGCTAGTCGCCGGGCGAGTTGATAGATAGATCGCCAGCCAACTCATAATCAGCGAAAGAGAATCTGAGAAAACATGCGCTGCATCGCTCAACAACGCCAAGCTATTCGATAAAATCCCCCCTACTATTTCGATAACGAGAACAAAAGTTGTCAACAGGATTGCGAATCGAAATTTTCCCTGTAAGCGATGTTGATGACTATGTTGATGCCCATCTTCCTTTTCATCATGGTGGTGATGCTCGTGGTCATGGTGGTGATGCGTGTGGGCCATGCTGTCCCCTTTCAGCTAATAAAGACAATCAAACTATCTGAAAATCGCCGATAGCGAGGGCGTTATCTATGCGTAAGGCACTGATTGCTCCGGTGGGCGGTTCCCCACGAAATGTTGCTTTGAATCCCGATTGTATCGGGGCGGAATTACTTATTAATCTTCTCTCAAGCACTTGTATCTGAAGTCGATTTGGAAGAATCACTGCTCTCCGTCTTGCTCACTTTAGAATCGTTGCTTTTGTTATCTTCGCTTTTGTTATCTCCGCTTTTGTTATCTCCGCCACCGCTCGATGACGATTCTTTGTCTTTTTTCGCGCTCTCTTTGTATCCCTCACTGCGATAGTCCGTGCTGTAGAACCCTGAACCCTTAAAAATCAGCCCGGCACCAGCACCAATTAACCGCTTGGTCTGACCCGAACATTCGGGACATTCCTGGATGGGATCTTCAGTGATACTTTGAAACCGATCAAATTGGATACCACAATTCAGGCATTTATATTCGTATGTCGGCATATAATGAAACTCCTCTTACTCAATTATTGTTAACAGACATTGCGAAAAATATCGGGATTTGATATATTTTAACGACTGATAGGTAGCATGTCAAGCAGATTTCCCGGAATCCCAAGTCCGTTTTCTTGATCGACATCCCCTCACCAATGGGTATAATTAACGCAAGCTACCACTTAAAGTTGAGTACAATAGATCTATAGTAGTGCCGAATCGCTACAACCCAACGTCCTAGCAGGACAGGATGTGTATAGCGGATCCAACAACAATAAATCAAGGAGGTATACGCTCATGGCAGATCAGATTCCCCAAACGACCCTCGGCCGAACAGGATTGGTCGTAACTCGACTGGGAACCGGTGGCGCATATTGCGAAACCGCCGACGGGTATCGAGCAGCGCTAGACTGTGGCGTCAATTATATGGATACAGCACGAGCGTATCGGGATGGAGATGACGAAAGGGTTATCGGAAACGCCATCCAAGGACGGCGGCATGAACTGATTATAGCGACTAAGACCGCACAACGTGACGCCGATGGTGCACGCCAAGATCTTGAAACATCCCTGCGCCTACTCGGAACCGATTACATCGACATCTACCAACTCCACCATCTAAACACCGAAGAGGAACGGAATCGTGCTTTAGGAGCTGATGGCGCGCTGGAAGCAGTTCAAAAAGCGCGAGAGGAAGGACTAATCCGCTTCATCGGCGTTACGGGCCACGATTGGGAACAGATCCAGCAGGCGGTTGCGACCGGATTTTTTGATACCGTACTATGTTGGTATAATTGCGCCATGAAGGAGCCGGAGAGTACCGTGTTCCCGGAGGCGCGCAAGCATAACACCGGCGTGGTCATCATGAATGCGTCACGCAATGATAAGCTGTTCGATGGCGGAGGCGCACCGGCAGAAGAACAATTTTACCGCTATGTCCTCAGTCATGAGTCGGTAGGTTTAACGATTATGGGATTGCGAGACGTGCCCCGTTTCCGCCGAATCGCATCGGCACTGTCCGATCACCACACAATCACACCAGAGGAAAAAGCCGAGATCGAAGCCTACGGTGCACGAATGCGGGCTGATGGAAAGTTGTAATGTGTGCTGATTGAGGTTTATGTCCGTCCACGCTTTGATAGATCGTTTGTCCGCCCGAGCAAGGTTAAAGCTGCGGCTGCTGCAATTACCGAAACCATACCGGCAATGATGAACGCCCCAGACAGCCCCACCGCATCGGCGACAGCACCGGCGGTCGTTGGTCCCAAAAACATACCGATCGCATACACCGCCTGATACACCCCCATCGCGGTCGCCCGGTCTTCGCCAGATATCTCCCGGATACTCAGTCCCATCAACAAAGGGTATACAAGACCACGTCCAAACCCACTTGCACCTTGAGAGATTACCAACAGCGGTATATTGTGGATTAAGGGAACAACAAGCATCGTCACCGCCATCACCAAAATGCCCATAAAGACAGCGCGATTTTCGCCCAAGCGAGCAGCAAACCGGTGATTCATCGGAGCGGTTAAAGTATAGGGCACCAAAGCCGCTACGCCAATGATGCCGAGCGTCAACTTGCTTGCACCGAGATCCGCCGCATAAACTGGAACAAAGCCAAACGTAGTTGCCCAGAATGCGTAGTGATTCAGTGCTGTGATAGACGCAACAAGCATCAAAGCGGGGTGTGTGATGATGCGCCATATCTGTCGAAATGTGGGAGGCTCACGATGCGTCCGATGTTCCTTGATAGGCACGGTCGCTATAAGACCCATAGCCGCCAGAACCGCACCAACGTAGAACGTAGCACCCATTCCCCACATCTGAGCGATTTGACCGCCGAACCCGTTGACGACAATAAGCGAGATACCATTGATAGCCGTAATGACGCCCATCGCCTTGGGACTCTGATCCGGCGGGAAGTAGCTAGCGAAAAGTACCGTAAACGCAACCCATGTGGCGGCACTAATACCAAGCACACCGCGGAAGACTACGAGGTACATCGGTGTCGGTGCCATCGCAAGCCCCAGACACCCGACGAGGTTGAAAAAGTGCCCGGCGTAAAGAAACGGCAGGCGCCGCCCCAACCGGTCCGACCATATCCCCAACGGAATTCGTAGCCACATCTGTACGAAGCCGTATGCTCCGACAACCATGCCTACAGTCGTGAACGAAGCACCCAACGACTGAGCATACACGGATAGAATCGGCGAGTAAACATATAGCGCGCCCCAATAGAGAAACATGCCGACATAATACGCCCGGATGGTCGCCTTTTCAGGAAACGTTTGATCTGCTGTAGAGTGCGTCCCCTCAACCTTGTTTATTGCAGTGCTCCTCTCCAACCTCCGCTGTTAGAACCGAACCTGGACCAACGATGTCCGCAACTCAATATCCGAAATCCGCGAATTTCCACCGCCGACGAGGGAAACGGTAATCGCCGGAAAAGATAGATTCCATTGCTTCTCAGCAGGTTCAACATTCAGCAACCCCACGCCACCCTCAGTGAAATAACTCGTTTGCGTATCGTAGTTCCGAGTAAGATAGGCACCCGCTGTCAACCCGACCACGCCACCGAGTCCCATGAGGGACCAAAAAGTTCGGTCTCCCGGCTCAATATCGAGCAGAATATTCGCGCCTAAACCGTAGAGCGTGCCTACAACGCCCCCAATGTTAATAAGACGGGCACGGGCACGACTCATGTTCAACTTCGTTGACCACGCTGCCATGGTCGACAGGCCAATATTACCACCCATCATCGCACTGCCTAGAATAAAGTCGCTGTTATCTTGATCCCTGTTGCGAGCAGCCATCGCCCCACAGATCGAAAACCATGTTCCCCAGATCCCACCGAAATTAATCAACGCTGCATCGCCAGGGCTGATGTCTCTATCTTTGACAATGCTTCTCGTCAACGCCAATCCAAGGGCACCGCCCGCCATACTCGCACCCACCGTCAGTTTGTCACCGGCACCAGCGATGCTTGCCGCCGCAACTGCCTGCCAGATGCCCCAAACACCTCCAAGATTAATCAATGAAGCCTGCCCATCACTCAGTTCGCTCTCCCGTGTGAGACTTAGAGAACCAAGCAATCCACCCACGGATCCTACGATTAAAGCCAAGCCATAAGGACCCCCTTCATCCGCGTCCAAAAGAATCAGCGTACCAACGCCTACCCACGTCGTGTAGAGCGTACCGAACCCGACCAAACTCGCTCTGCTTATGCCGCTGATTGGTTTGGGCTGTTGCAGTAAAATAGCAACCTCTTCTCTTTTATCCGTCGCCAATTGACCATGCGTTGTTTCGGAATAGACAGAAATAAGCCAGTCCAGTCGCTTGAGGGCTTTATCATACTCCCCATCAACCATCTGCTCAACGGCATCTTCATAGAGTAATTGTGCTTCCAACCCCTTGATTTCTGATTCAATCTCACTCGCCCACAGCGGCTGCGAGAATAGAAAAAGAAGGGTTGCGATGATAATTTTGATGAATTGATTCGGCATAGCTTCAATCTTTCTAATTGTTGACTCAATAAAAAAAATCTGCGATCAAAATCGGATGCTGAAGAAATTGGCGTGTATACCTTTAGAATTCAACTGTAACTCATGCGGGGGTCTTTCCCAAAGCGTCGAATCATTCTGCCGGCTCAACCTTTCACCTGCTTCTGGCGGTGGAATATGACGGGTGTTGTAAATGCCTGTAATAAGTCCAGCAATGCCGCCAACCATCAGAAGGCCAAATGCGGTTTCCTCACTAATATCATCTTCAGCGATTATCATCACTATCCCGCTGGCAGCTATAGTGCCGATAACGCCTCCCAGATTAATCCAATTTGCCCGCGCCAGCGTGATGTCAATGTCTGGGGAAAGCGATGCCATTGCGATCATACTCAAATTCCCACCGATAAGCGTCCAAGCGAGTAGTTCATTGTCATCTTCAACACCGGTAACCATTCCTGCACACAAAGATAACCATGTGCCCCAAAGCGCACCGTAATTGATAATTCCCATGTCGCCTAAACTTGGGTCAATTTTCCTTGTGAGAATAGTGGTTGCCAGAATACTTGACAGACCGCCGATCATTGCGCCCCTAATCAACGATTTTTCGTCGTCATCTTCGTTGATCAGAGTTGCCCAACCCCATCCCTGCCACGTTCCCCAAGAGCCACTCAAGTTGATTAAAGCAGACTGTCCACGAGTCAATTTAGCGTTTCGCGTCGCAATCAGGGAAGTCAGAAGCCCCGTCGGTGCGCCTATCATCATGCCCGCAGCAACGGTTTTTGCGCTGTCCGTTTCGTCAGCAAGCCTCGCTGTGCCAATTCCCAGCCATGTCGAATATAAGGTGCTGAACACTACTGTCCCAACTCGACCGCTCTGGTCAATTTTCTTGCGCCGGATGCTTGGCAGGTTCAGTTGTTCCAACCGTTGCCTTCGATCTTCCGCAAACCGCGCATAGACAGTGTCCGGGTATTTGTCGATGATTTCATCGAGCCGATCATACGCTTCACCGTAATCCCCTTCAACTATCAGCCTGAAAGCGGTCTCATAGACCTGCGCTGCCTCACTTGATTCAGCGGAAGCCGCACTCGACTGACAAAATAACGCGCATACCAAAATCGTGATTAGCGCTGCTCCGATCCGTTTATGAATCATTACCTCACCCTTTCTGTCTCTGTCCTATGATAAACAGAATGATCCGGAAAAGCAAGATATTTTGATTGATAAGTGAATGTCATGGAGATAACATGAGTTGCTAGGGCGTGTTGACATTTGTGTGAAGTTGTCCGTAATCGTAGGGGCAAGATCTCCTCGCCCATTGACTAACGCGGGTTGGAAAACCCAAACCATACGGGTTGAGTTGATTGTAGGTCGAGATTCATATATAGACACCGAAACGTCGATTTTGGAAAATCGACCTACAGAGGTTCAAAAGCGTCCCTGGTCTCGGAACGGACTATGATGTGTGACCAAAGGGTTGGGAAACCCAACCCCTACAAAGAGGCATGTGTCTGTGCACACCTCTCGATTATCTGATTGCGATGAAATGTCAACAGAACCTAAAAAAGAGATCTAAAAATAGGCGTGTATGCCTGTTCCTATGTAAACGCCAGCACGACCCTTGGATTGAGAGTCGGCTGTTTCCCTGCCAAACCCTTGACCGACTTTCACGTTCAAGCCGAGAGGAATCCCTCCCAGTGAAAACACAAGTTCCCCTCCAAAAGCGAGTCCAACTCCGAGAGTCGTGGTTTTGAGCATCTCTTGACTGAGTTTCTGCTCTTTTTGATACCGTCCGCCACCCTCTAACTCGAAATAAAGTCGGGATATATTCCATTGACTTTGATGCTCGAATATGGCGTATGAAACGCTAGCACCTAATATATGGTCGCTATCCTGATCATTGAGAACAAAATGTCCAACGGTCTGAAAATAGACGGGTGCCAGTCCATTATAGCGAAAACTGATTCCACCAATGATCGGCTCCGACTGCTCTTGAACAAGACCGTATGCAGGTGTAGCTCCCTGAAGTCCAATGCCGAAATTTCTGGTGAGGTCAGCTGCGTGCACTTGTGTTGAGAAACTGAAGGTTACCCCAAAAAAGATACAGATTAGAGTTGAAATTAAGCGTGTCAATGTTTTTCTCCTTGAATTGTGTTTTGTTGTGATCCCCATTGAAGATTCCTCCTAACAATTAACTTCAATTTTTGCTCATTGAGCAATCAGTATCGTTACCCGATGTAGTTCGGTGGTGGACGGATGATGCATGAGGAGGTCCTGCACCTTATCCTTGTTGAGGTCTACCAGCCAAGTGTATTCCTCGTAGGGCATGGTGACTGCTACCTTTTGAGGCTTCCGGGCAAACAGGTCCGGTCCCGGCACGCCGATAAAGACGTGCAGTTCCTCACGCCCATTCTGTACCAACAGGTCCGGGCGTCCATCGCCGTTCACATCCCCAAACAGCAACGACGGGAAGTGCATGGCTTTTTTCCCTGAGTCGCCGGGGGAATGTGTCTTGATCTTGCGGGTGGCGTCGGGTTCATCGGGATACGAGCCTCCCGCCATGCGGTAGAGATGGAAATCCAGCAACACAGACTCCGTCAGGAGTCCCCTGACCAAAATATCAATGATCTTGAAAATCCCCGGATCGATAATAGCGAACATCATGTCAATCTGACCGTCTTGGTCGAAATCGCGCGAGCCCATCTCGAACGGGATACCGTCCGACCGGATCGTGGTGTCAACCTCTGTCCCGAACACGACGCCGCTAGGCATCGGCGTGCCGAAGTGCACTTCGTAGGTGGATTGCATATTCCACAGTTCGGAGGTCTGCCCTAGCAAACGACCTTTCCCTGCTTGCAACGAGAAGACCGAGAGATCGGCGATGCCGTCATGGTTCATGTCGGTCAACGCATGCAGCACCCTCCCCGTCATGGCACCGGGTGCTCCGTGATCGAAACGCCTGCCACGAACCCCTGCGGGAGCGACAAGGGAACCGAGGTCATCGGAGTCAAAGGCAACCTCGGTTGTGAAGGTTGCAGCCACCGGGGAGAATAACCCACGTTCATCTTGGTGATGAACGACAAAATGATCTTCGTTCCAGAATACTAAATCGCTGCGACCATCTTGGTCATAGTCCATCTCATGGATACTACCTTCAGTCCAAGGGTCGTACCGATATCCGTCGGCTGCGTAGATTCTACCCATCTCAATAGAGGAACCAATCTTCACTGGATCGGCGAACATGCCATCGTCCATCTGGATGAATACCCAAAAACCATCGGAGTCTGGCACAACCAAGTCGTCGCGGTTATCGTTGTTGAGGTCCTGCGTAACATCGAGGTGGGGAATTTCATCGCTAGAGGGCGGAGCGTTGGAAGTAACCGTCACCAGCGGATGCTCCGTTGCCGATTCGGGATCGAACCAGTTCAGGCGACCATTCTCGTAGGTAATCAAGCGATCACGTCCGCCGATGTTAGCCACGTCGACGAACGACACTTCGGGACGCAGCGTTGCTTCCAGTCTCAATGCCCAACTGTCATCATCGAACGCATAGATGTGCAAGCGGCGGTTGTCTTCCTCATTGATGTTCACCACGACTAGTTCCGCGGTAGCATCATCGAGCAGAAACCCCGTCAAAATAGTCTGGTGTTTCGCGGCGCCGGTGACGACCTCGTACTGCTCAAAAGTAAATTCCATAGGGATAGGCGACATCGGATCAGCCTCTTTGCCGAGCAGACCTGAGCATCCCGATAGGAAGACTCCAAAAACCAGCATAAAGAACCGGCTGAGTTGATAGTACCTCGTGTGATTAGTAGCCAAGCTAAATTTTGCGAAAAGAAAGTGGGGGTAGAATAGGTTTTGCTTTTTCATTCTTTTTTCCTTTCAGGATCTTCTATGTGTTAACATAGATAAATAACTTAACGGTGTTAATATATCAGCAAAAAAAATATGGCGACCTGCGCCATATAACTTAAAATCTACGCCTTCAAACCATCAACCATCGTGTCAATCACCATGTCGATTAATTTGGCACTCTCGGTCCAGGGGAAATCGGGAAAATCAATCAGGAGCAATGTGACACCGTGAACCGCCGACCAGAGTGCCTGACCGGTGATTTCGACATCCACTTGGCGGAATGCCTTCTGTCGAATACATTCAGAGACCATTGCACACAGGTGATTAAACACCCTTTCGCCAACCGATCCCTCTTCCAGGCCTAGACCTTTCTGGAACTGGGGACGGAGGACAAACGTCAACTTGTAATCCTGCGGATACTTTAGACCGAATTCGACATAGGCTTTCCCACTTTTTCTCAGAGCCTCGACAGGGTTACTTTTATCTCTTTTTAGCAGCTCAAGCGTGTTCAACAGGTCTAGGAGGGTCTCCTTGCAAACGGAATCTAAAAGATCTGCCTTATCTTTGAAATAAAGGTAGATCACCGTCGGTGAATACTCTATCTTATCAGCAATCTTTCGCATAGAGACATTCTCGTAGCCTTCATTGACGAACAACTCGCGCGCTGCAGCAATAATTTGACGTCGTAACTGCTCTTTTTCCCTTGTCCTGCGTTCTTTAGTACCCATTGCTTTGCCCCTTATTTACATAGTAATTTAACTTAACATTGTTAATCATACCAG
Organism: Candidatus Poribacteria bacterium; assembly: GCA_965222435.1. Taxonomy (GTDB): domain Bacteria; phylum Poribacteria; class WGA-4E; order WGA-4E; family PCPOR2b; genus PCPOR2b. The sequence continues at coordinate 5,433,654 of OZ244950.1, forward strand.
ATGTCTTCTCCTCTTGTCAAGTTTTTTTTGCATTTATCTGTTTTTTCTTTCTATCTTCAAAGGACGACACTTGTAATAAATATCCATCAGCATCGGGTTTAGGGAAGGGACGCAGATAAACGCGGATAAAAAAGGAGAGGAAAAGTAGAGGTGAAAGAATGGAATTTTTGCGTTAAAGGTGTTACACTGTGATAGTTGGTACAGTAAGAACGTATCTTTATATCTCAACTACATCAACTTAGCCAACCATTAAACTCAATTTTTACATGAGCCAAATGAGCTTAACGGATTGCATACCACACCGAAAGGACATACCAATGAATTGCCTTGATTACGGTCTCTCTTTTATCAACTCTGTCGGCAATGGAAATGCGCCCCGATTTTGGGTCGAATCCCGATGCCGCTTGATAGACGACACAGATGGAAGTTTCAACGACTATTACCAATGTGGTTCGTGTAAGAGTGAACACACTTTTGCGGAGAAAGATCTCTTCATCAATCCAAACTATGACTTCCTCCCCGTCTTTAGTGAAGAGTACATAGCGGTATTCAGAAGACACGCCTACCGTAACGATAACTATGTCGAGTACAGACCAGCGAAGGATTATTGGGCGGGACCTCTATTTGATCTGCAAGCGGCATCGCCTGTCCAAGTCCTTGATAGCAATGCAGCCATTTTTGAGGCGACGCGAAAATCCCTGCCCATCGTAACACACACAGAGATATGGGATGCCGATACAAATCAGCGGGCAATTATCGAGTGTCCGGTTAAAACGATGAATATAGATGAAAAAGCAGACATCTACCAAGTTGATACAGGAATAATTCTATTTCCAGATCTGTCAAAGCGATACGATCCGCAGATTGAGACGTTCAGCCTTGCTTATGTTGCCTTCAACGCCCCCCACTTCGCTGACTTCGTTATCGAAAAACCGACTCCAATTATTGAAGACGGTGTAGAAGTTACCCAAGTGTACCACTACTCCGAAATTCGGAGTCTGGAAGCAAAGAACACCGTGTTCTGCATCGGTGAACTATAATGGACGCATTGCCTCAGATAATCCCTAACTGCTTCAAGAAGTATTCAGTCGGAATGGTTAAATCGAGTCCCCTTATTTCATCAGGGGCATACCACCCGATGATATCCGCTTCGTCGGAGAGCGTTGCTGTATTTCGATCTACCGTCGCCCGGTATAATCGCCATTCGTGGAAATCTGCGCCGCGACGACACGGTTCTTCTAAGGTCTCCACAAATACCGGCTGTTCAGGACGAATCTCAATACCCGCTTCCTCCCCTATTTCGCGGGCAATAGCCGTCTCCGGCGTATCATCGTCCAAGTCCCAATGCCCGGCAACGATTGTATAGCAAAATGGGAATAGTCTTCGGTGGAATAAGAGAATCTTCCCCTCCCATTCGATGACCGCACCGACGGAATAATGCAACAATTCATTGTCGGGTAAAATGCGGTAACGCATTTGCGGGTAGAGCATGATGAGGCGACTATCATCATACCCACAGCACTCGCAGCGATAGTATTCCCTGCCCTCAGTCGCATAAGGTTGGATGCATTCACTCCAGCATTCGGGACAGTAACTATGGGTTCTGTTATCTTGAGGGATTTTTCCTTTGACTCTCACGGTTTGTCCTTTACTGAATCTCACAATCTTCCACGTCTTCCTACGGTTGTCTTTTCAAAACTCCGCGCATTATATCACAATGACTACGGCAAAGCCATACTGTGTCTGATTTCTTAGAAAGTTTATTTTTTCCTTTTAATTTATCTAGTTATCGCCTAAAATAGGGTGGTCGCGTTAGAGCGCATAGAAAGGAAGCACAAGTATGACACGAGACATTATTCCAGACCGGATCAAGCAAGTTGACTCAGAGCAGTTAAGGCGCAATCTGTTCTATCTGTCGAAAGCACCCTTGCCCTATCGGAAGTTAAGTTACACTATCCCCGGTCACGCTACAAACACTTTGTACGAAGCCGACGATTTTATCCAACAAAACCTAGAATCGTGGGGATATCCGGTGGAGAAAGAAGGTGTTCAAGTCCAACCATTTGGGTGCGACACCTCTAAGCCAAAAGCACACCAATACGCTCCGCCGGCTTCTGATGCGCTCTGGTATACTGCCTACAACCTTTATGCGAAAAAGCAGGGATCCGTTTATCCTGAAGAGATTATCCTGTTCCTTTCGCATAAGGATTCTCAAAGCTGGGTGGATTCCCCAGGGGCTTATGACAACGCGGCTGGTACGGTGGGAACGATGGAAATAGCACGTGTTCTGAAAGATTACCGTTCTCAACGGTCCATCTGGTTTCTGTTCTGTAATGAAGAACATAAACCCTGGACCAGTGTGACAGCAGCGCAAAACGCGAAAGCGCGAGGAGATAATCTAGTCGCCATCTTCAATCTGGATTCTCTAGGGGGCAAGTCGCAGGCGGATATTGATGCGGGGCACCGGACAAACGTAACTCTCTACACGAAACCTGAAGGTGAGCGTTTTGCCGATCTGATGACTGATGTGAACAAAATTTACGACATCGGATTAATACAAGAGAAATTTCAGCGAAAATCCCCCGGCGATGATGACGGCTCTTACATCAACGCGGGTTATCCGATAGCGGTGGCAAATCTGGGGTCATTCCCTTACATCGATCCAAATTACCACAGAGAAACAGACATCCCTGAATACGTCGATATCCCCAATGTGTGCATGGGAACGCAGGCAAGTCTCGCCGCCGGATTGAGGGTAGACCGCGGCGAAATATAACTGGGATGTCGCTGTATCGGAAGTCAAGCGTTCAGGAATTCATTCGTTCATAGGTGTCATTTATGTTTTACATTTTATAAATTGGAGGCAAAAGCGATGATGAAAATATCCGTCTGGGACGGAGGGCTCTCGGACAGTTATTTGAAGCAGGTTACACAGTTAGGCGCAGATTACATCGACTTCGGTAGTGGCCAGTCTTTCCCCGGCGTCACAGAACAAGGCTATCCAGATCTGGATGAGGTCGTTAAAATCAGAAAGCGAATTCGTTCTTGGGGACTCGACATCAACCGCGTGACCTTACCCGACATCACCGAGACATTTATGAAAGGGTTACCGGGCGCAGAAAAAGAACTGGAAAACACCTGTAATGCCTTAAAGGTTTTCGCGGAAGCAGGCGTCCCCATCGCAAGGCAGCGATTCTGGGGCGATACCTTCAACGAAATAATGACCCGTTACAATTCCGAGCATCGCGGCGGTTACCTATCGCGTGGAGAAACCCGCGGGTTGACGGTGAACCCTCCCGAAACACCAAACTTTGAGGAACTCGAAGAGTGGTGGAAACGCTTCTGCGAGGTCTACGGGCATCTCGTTCCCATCGCCGAAGAACACGATATAAAACTCGCCATCCATCCCTCTGACACCCCTAACCCCGACACACCTCTGGGAAGTCTAGGATTCCATCGCGTGATTGACGCCTTTCCCAGCAGAAATGTTGGATACCTCTACTGTTGCGGCACCAGAGGTGAGGCGGGCAGCACCCCTCTCGTTCTCGACGAGATCAACAACTACGGTCGTAAAGGCAGGATCTTTATGGTTCACCTACGCAACGTCCGAGGGAGCCTTGCGACTGCCGGTGCCTTTGAGGAGGTCCTCTTAGACGACGGCGACATGAATATGTTCAAAATCGTCCTTGAACTCCATAAGGTCGGATTCGACGGTTGCCTAAACCCCGACCACATCCCCCGCATGGAGGGTGACGACGGATTGGCATATTCGGTTGGGTATATTAAAGCGTTGTTTGCTGCGTTGTCAGTCGTCTAAGGTATGTAGCTACGATCGCCGTACTTGCCAGCCGTTCAAGTTCAGAAAATCCAAACGAAGGAAAGATAACAAAATGCCCCTTGGTCTTGAATCTACAGTGAGCTTACGCGAGGTTACGCAGGAAACAGTCAACTCCATCCTAAACCTCCGTGTAGCCAAAGGGCAGGAGCAGTTTGTCGCTTCAAATGCGTTTTCTATTGCACAAGCCCATTTCTCGAAGGATGCATGGTTTCGCGCAATCCATGCTGCGGGGGGTGCCTGTCGGTTTTCTGATGTTATTTAAGGAACCTGACGAAGGCGAATATTTCTTATGGTGCCTCATCGTTGATGCCCAGTATCTTGGTCCCCTTTTCATCGGGTCAATGGTTGAAACGGTACTGGAAATCCCGAAGGCTTCTACCGTAAGCTCTTTCAGTCTCCTTTTCATCGGACGTACGATGGCGTTGATCTCTTCCACAAGAACAAAAGGATTACAACATATTTCACCCACAAAATCAACAAAAAAGTGCTGAAGCGAAACTTATATCCCAAGCATAAATGTTTCTTAAGCCCGATCTATTGGGGCTTGGACTTTACGGGCTAAAGCCCCAATCGGTAAAAAGATTCCAACTGAATCCCAAGATGAAGCCATAGGTATAGGAGGACATTATGAAGTTTTATCACGGCACAACCTTACAGAATGCGATTAGAATTGCCGAGATGGGCTTTCTACCAAGGAAGGGCATAGTCTGGTTCACCACAAGTAAGCACCGTGCTCAAGGTCGCGCCAAGCAAAAAGCGCGTAAAACCGCTAGTCCGCCGTTTGTCTTCGTCTGCGAAATCGATGTCCAAGAATTGTATAATCGTCTTGGAAAAAATCTTGTTATGCGCAGCAAGGGGTTTCTTGCCATTCGGAGGCGTGTCCCGCCAACAGTGATACTGAACTCGTCCGAACTAATTGCTAGGTGGGTAAGCCAGATACTTCAGTGCAAATCCTACGAGGGCATTAGCCCGTGTCACCCCGGAATAGATCGGCTGTCGCGCTGGGTGGAAAATCGCATAAACTCCGGCTCGGGCAGTACCATCCACCCAAAGGAACTGTCACAGAAACTGCAGCAATGGCTGCCCGATTTTTTTCGAGGGGTTGAGATCGCGCCTGAAAACTTAGGCTTCGATTATTCTCCTGAACTAATTGACTTTGAAACGGAATCTTTACTAGAGCCGGTCAATTCACGGGAGGAAAACGCACTTGATGCCCTCACCGACGCGAAACCGCAACGACGCATTCGCGGTCTTAAACTGCTAGCACAACTTGAGAGTGAAGATCTATATGAATGGTGCATGCTGTTGCTCTTGGATGAGTCAGTAGAGGTTCGCATTGCCGCCTTACAAACAATAGTCCATTGCGACGACGGAGATCCGGAGGTCATCCTGCCATTCGTCAAATCTCAAAATAAACGGATTCGAGCCGCAGCGATCGCCGCGCTTGCCAAGCATTCCATCGAGGACGCTCCCCGTTGGTTTGAGCGAGGGCTAAAAGACCGCGAAGCATGTGTGCGCCTTGAAACAGCAGCCCTACTTCCAACGCTGGATGCAATCGAACACCGGGAAATTTTTGAGATCGCGCTCTATGACCCGAACCCTGCGGTCAAACGCCTTGCGGAGAAACTCACCACAGGGAAAGGTTATGCAGATGCTAGGTAAGAGTTTTGTCCAAAATCGGGCGGACAAGAACGCTCTTCTTCGCCGCATGACTATGGTCAGGAATTGGTGATGAAATTAACGCTTCAGTGAAGGGACTCTACCTGAATTTCGAGAATAACAGGAGAGCGTTATGAATTTCTATCACGGCACCACCTTACGGAGTGCGATTAAAATTGCCGAGATCGGCTTTCTGCCGAGGAAGGGTGCGGTCTGGTTCACCACGAGTAAGCAGTATGCCCAAGGTCGCGCCAACCAAAAAGCGCGTAGAACGGGTAGCTCACCGTTTGTCCTTGCCTGTGAGATTGATGTCCAAGAATTGTATAATCGTCTTGGAAAAAATCTCGTTATGCGCGGCGGGGGGGTTATTGCTATCCGGGGACGCGTCCCGCGGACGGTGATACGCTCACACTTTACGTTGGAATTACTCAATTCGCCCGAACAACTTGCTAAATGGGTGAACCGGAAACTCCAACGCAAATCCTACGAGGGCATTAGTCCGCGTCATCCTGGAATAGATCGACTGTCGCGTTGGATGGAAAACCGCACGAACTCCGGCACCGGAAGCACCATCCGTCCAGAAGAGCTTTCGCAGAAGCTGCATCAATGGCTGCCGGATTTTTTCCAAGGGGTCGAAATTACGCCCGAAGATTTGCGTTTTGACCGCTTTCCCGAATCGGTTGAATTTGAAACAGAATCTTCACCAGAGCCGGTCAATTTACGGGAAGAAAACGCACTTGATGACCTCGCTGCCGCAAAACCGCAACGACGCATTCGGGGTCTTAAACAGCTGGCACGGCTTGACAACGAAGATCTTTATGATTGGTGCACGCTGTTACTCTCGGATGAGTCACTGGAAGTTCGTATCGCTGCCTTACAAACGATAGCGCGCTGCAACGACGGAGATCCAGAGACCATCCTGCCGTTCGCTGAATCTCAAGACAAACGGATTCGAGCCGCAGCGATCGCCGCGCTTGCCAAGCATTCCATCAAGGACGCTCCCCGTTGGTTTGAGCGAGGGCTAAAAGACCGCGAAGCATGTGTGCGCCTTGAAACAGCCGCCCTGCTTCCAACGCTGGATGCAATTGAACATCGGGGGATTTTTGAGATCGCGCTCTATGACCCCAATCCAGAGATTAAGCGTCTCGCGGAAAAACTCACCACGAGGAAAGGTTATGCAGATGCTCGGTGACAGCAAAGTAGGGAACAACGATCGTTGTTCCCTACGAAAGTGAATTCCTTGCTCAATCTGCGATTCAGATAATAATCCTGTTAATCCTGATTCAGACATTTATTCTACAAGTACCATATCAACTGACAACAACAAGGAGAATCAAGTATGAAACTTAGACCGAATCGAATTAAACACAAACTGGCTGACGGCGGCACTGCCTACGTGGCTGGCGGCATGACCCACCCAGACGACATCGATGCCTTTGGACCCGCCGACTTCGACGGCGTTTGGCTGGAAGGCGAACACGGACCCGTGGATGCTGCCGAACTCGGTAACCTCACCCGTGCCTGCGACATCTGGGGGATGACCTCTGTGGTTCGTATCAACCAAAATGATCAGGGGTTAATCTATCGCACCCTCGATCGAGGTGCTCAAGGCATTGTTGTTCCGCACGTCAACACAAAGGAAGAAGCACAGAACCTAGTCGATGGCGGCAAGTTCGCGCCTATCGGCTACCGGGGTATGTATACCAGTCGTCAAGGATTTGGCGTCCCCGATTATCTCCAAATTGCGAACGATGAGACGCTGCTAATCATCCTGATTGAAGACATCGTCGCTGTCAGAAACCTCGACGAAATCTTGACAGTAGATCATATTGATGTGTTCTTCGTCGCGCCATCGGATCTGGCAACCTCAATGGGGCACATCGGTGGTCTTCAGCACCCCGATGTGCAGCACACAATTGATGATACATTAGCTCGCATCCAAGCGGCAGGGCGTGTCGCCGGTACGCTCGCCAACAATGACAACGTTGCGAAGTACGCTGCGGCAGGCGTCCGCTTCCTATTCACAAGCGTTGGTGCGTGGATCACTGCCGGTGCTGCCGAGTTTGTCAGCCGCGCTGAAGAAGCAAAATAGCACCGCTCATGTAAAGAAATCGTGCAACAGTAGAGGCAACCCTTGTGGTTGCCCTTGCATCCCGATTTATTGGGGACGGGGCCTCCCCGCCCAAACATTTCGGGCTTTGGGCAGGCTGTAGGAGCAACTCTTGTGGTTGCCTGTCCTCAGTCTTTCTCTTTTATTTGAGTAGATTCGCGCTAATTCGCGAATGCTTTGCACTTTTCTTTTAGATAAACTAATCACACAAACTCAATAGAAAACAGGAGCTAAACAATGAAGATAACCGGTGTTACACCGTGGCTTGTTAAATCACAGGCACCGTATTTGGACACCGCCGGTGAAACCCCCGGCAGAGAACGAGAATATGTCTTCGTTGAGGTTTCAACAGATGAAGGCATCACCGGGTGGGGTGAAATTACCGGCACCTCCTCAGTAGCAAATAGAGCGGTCTGTGCCATGCTAGCACAAACCAGCAATCTGATCGAGGGCGACAATGCAACGCGCATCGAGAGGATATGGAACAAGGTTTTCCGAGCGTTCACGTACATGGGAACACGGGGTGCCACATCAAATATCGTCAGTGCCATTGACATCGCGTTGTGGGATATTCGAGGTAAGCAGTTGGGGTTACCAATCTATGAACTGGTTGGCGGAGGACCCGTTCGGGACTCAATATCGCTTTACACACATCCAGGGGGCGGGAGAGATCCAGAGAGTGCTCCAGTGCATTGCAAGGCGATTGCAGAAACCGGCCATACCGCATTGAAGACCGATCCGTTTCCTCATCATCCGGAAGAAGCCAACGGCTATTTGAGTGGGCAGATGGACGCGGCAGGAGAGGAACACGGCGCAAATGTGATCGCTGCAATTCGAGAGGCGGTGGGACCTAACATTCAAATTCTCATCGACTGCCACGGTCGGTTCGACGTGGCGACAGCGATTCGGCTCGCCAAACGGTTGGAACCTTATAACATCGGTTGGTTTGAAGAGCCGGTCCCTGTTGAGAGCTACCACGCATTGAAGCAGGTCAGGCAAAATGTCAGCGTGCCAATCTGTGTCGGTGAGCGGCTCCAGACCCGCTATGAGTTCGTGCCAGTCCTTGAAAACGAGCTTGCCGACTATATCATGCCAGATGTAACGTGGGCGGGCGGTATCTCAGAGTTGAAAAAGATTGCAACACAGGCGGAGGCTTACTACGTGCCGATCTCTCCGCACGATGCAAGCGGACCCATCAACGTGCTGGCTGGAGCGCATACGATGATGACGGTCCCGAACTTCTACAAGCTGGAAACCAGCCGCGCCAAACTCAACGCCTATGATGTGTTGATAGACCATCCGCTGGACGTTAGAGACGGTTGCCTGCATCTGTCCAACCGTCCCGGCTTGGGAATTGAGATGAACGTCGATTATCTACGGAGCAAAGCAATTGCGCCGTTCTCAGGTTGAGGCGTGAAACGCTTCGCAGGATGCGTTTCCGTTCAGGAATGGCGGTGAATACCCAGTTTTCGGTTACATCATGGACTCGCCGCCATCGATATCAATACTGACACCACTAATCCAAGCAGATTCATCCGATGCCAGAAAGACTGCTGCCATCGCAATGTCAGCCGGATGCCCCCCGCGAACCAGTTCATGCGGTGGTAGGCCCGCATCCTCTTCGCCACGAGTGTCGCCAATACCGCCGGGACAGATACAATTCACCCGAATCCCATCATCGCGGTATTGACGGGCGAGACTGCGGGTGAGTCCTATAAGTCCCCATTTTGCTGCACCATAACCAGCATTGGCACGCTGCCGGGTTTCGCCGGCAGCTGAAACAAAGATTATTGATCCCTGTTTTTGCTCCTGCATTTTCGATATCACCGCCTGCGTACACATGTAACCGGTGTGGAGGTTGATGTCCACCAAGTACTTCCACGCCTCCTCATCGGTCTCATGCAACCGCAATCCACTCGCAGCGGCATCTCCCAAATTGTCGAACAGCACATCAATCTGTCCCCACCGCTCCATGGTGACATCTACCATCTTGACACCGCCTTGGGGGGTGGTAAGATCCGCGGTCACATAGTCCGCCTCGCCGCCCCTCGCCTCAATGTCCGAGACCATCGCTGCCAACGGTTCCGCTCTACGCGCCACAAGCATCAATTTTGCCCCTTCTGCCGCAAACCACAGGGGTGTAGACCGTCCCATACCTCCGCCTGCACCGGCTATAATGGCAACCTTGCCGGCGAGTCTACTACCCTTACTATTCCCTCTCATGATGACCTCCCTCGTGGATTTAATGTTTTTTTCTTCAGCTGCTCCTTCGACTATACACCCCCTCAAACGGATCTCGTTATTGGTAAACCAAAGGTAATCTCTGTCCTCAAGTAATACTGTTCGCCACTCCATCAACCCGGTGCCTATACAGCCGTTTCACATCCTCCGGGAACGCCTCATAAACCTGCCGTGGGACGATTGCATTGTTACGACCGCCAAACTCCACACTCACCCACCACGGCACATAACGTACCACAATCGCCACTCGCGGTTTATCGCTGGGGTTGGCAGCATTGGAGTGCCAGATACGGCTATCTATTATCAGCACACTGCCGGCGGGACCAGATGCCTGCATTTCGCCGGGGATAGGCTTAAATTCATCAATCCCGTCGTCCGGTCCCCTTGGATTGCGTGGATCCCGGTGGCTGCCCGGCACTACCCATGTGCCGCCGCCTTCGGGTCCAAACGGTGAGAGCAACCATATCGTTGTCAATCCCATCGTGACATTAGGGAACGGTTGACGGACAGCCCCCGCTCTGTCCCTATCTACCAAGTCGTGGGGCCAATCGGAGTGGTAAGAGCGATACATCTTGTTATCGTCATTCGGTGGACGGGGCTTAAACTCGGTCTGAGCAATCCGCACATGTGGGTCAAGCACCGTCCTAATAACACCGAGCACACGCTTCTCTGCCAAGTACGGTGCTAACGGCTGAATGAAGGTGATCACATTCTTCCCCGGTCCCCCGTCCTTGTCCCTTTGATGAGTGAGCGATCCGCCGGAGTTCTCATATTCCTCCATCGCCTCCAAATGAGCGACCTCCACATGCTGACGAATAGCATCCACTTCGTTTTCGGGGATAACTCCCTCTACCACACACCAACCCGCTTCTTTCAATTGCGACACATGTTTGTCAATCTCCTTCGTCAATGTATCGGCCTCCGTTATGGACTCTCCTAATCTGATCTGACCTTATTAGATTGCCGGTCAGGAGGGCAAGTAGACCAACTAGCGGCATGTTTGATTGATAGCAGAATTATCTAGCAGCAAAGTCCGCAAGCAAATGTGATAGAAATACATCAGTCAGGAACAGCTTCGTTGACAGGAAAAGCTTTGTCAAAAAGAGTATCGCCTCCACAATACATCCCCGCTGGACTCCCGAACGGTAGACCTAAAGCCTTGCATAAATCGAAAATAGCTTGTGCAAACCCAAATGAAAATTGAAAATAGTTCTGGTCATTAATTTTCGTCTGCCACGGACCACCAATAAATATAAAGTTACTCTCGCTGTTTGTTAAGTTCAACTGGGTTCCGTCCTTGAAAGTCAGAAAAATTGACCAATCGGGATAGTTATCAGTACAGACAACATACTCAAACTGGGATTCAATGGGCAGTAAGTCTGTCAGGGCTGCACCAAGAGCTTGTACTTTACCCTTATCTAATCCTTCCAAATCTAAGTTAGAAGCCAATGACTCCGGCATAACTGTGACAGATACAACAGGCTTGGTATCGGCTTGTTCAATGTTTACGGAGTAGTTCACCGGGTCACCTTCACCTATCCATGCGTAATCCATTTTCACTCTAGTGACCTCCTGCTGTGCAAACGGAGGCAGCTCTATCAAGGAAAATTCGCCAAAATATGGGTAGAACAGTGGCACTGTCACCGCAAAACCGTAATTACGCGAAATCGCTTCTAGAAATGCTTCCTTTGCAGGTTCCGGTAAAGGATCATTTTCTGAAATCCTTTCGGCATACGCTGTTGCTAATACAGCCCAATCACATGCTGATACAGGATTGTAAGCATCAGGCAGTTCAGCATTTAATGCATCGTTGGGATATCGTGCAGCAGCAAGCTCTTCAAGAGCGCAATTTGAGACTTCCTCGATTTGTGCTGCTGTCAATGGTGCAATTGGCCACTTGGCAGGAAATGAAATTCTAATTTCATCTTCTTTGACCGATTCTGCGATTACGTTTTCTACCGCCAATATTTCATCTTCTTCTCTCGATTCTGTGCACCCACCAAAAAGCAACATCAATAGAATACACGCACTAAGCATGACGCATGTAAGGAACCCTTGACGTCCAAGCGATACAGAATAGAAAGCGAAGATCATTATCAGCCTCTCTTTCAAAATTGCCTGTCCGCTGTGATAGATTCATCCCAGCGTTGGGCTTCCAAGTATGCCATAACCGCTTGCCGAGCGGCAGGCGAATCAATACGCCTCAAAGCATCCATCGCAAAAGCACCCACATGTCCACACGGATCGTCCATTGCATGGAACAAAACCTCCTCGGCACCCACGGCATCCTTCCCCAACCGCGTAAACGCCATCGCCGCGTTGGTCCGAACCTGATCTTGAATTGTCCACCCACGACGCTCCTCCTCGTGCCAGTCCGCTAGATCTTCTATCAACAAGCGGCTAATGCGCGGGATAAATGTCGGGGCACCCTGATGGATGCTTCCCAGCGCGTCCGTCGCTGTGCGAACGACACGATGCGAATCATCGTCTAGACGCTCCATCAGTTTTGATACAGCACTCGCTGCGTGGGAATCCAATTCCCCCAAGGCAAAGCTGGCATTAATGCGGACCCACTCACTTGAAGACTCAAGTGCTTCGGTCAAAGCAGGAACAGCCGGCGACCCAATAGCAGTCAGAGCGTGCGCTGCATCTTCCATCGAGATGGCACCTTCGTTCCAAGGTTCGGGAACTGGATGCGCGTCTTCCCGGTGACCCGCTGTTTTCAACCTCTCCATCAGTGGTGCAACGGCGGGTTCTCCAATCGCGCCAAGCGTATAGATTGCAGCCACCCGCGCTGCCTGATGGTCGTTATCCAACATGGAGATCAGGGCAGGGATCGCTTCAGCGGCGTCGGACCTGAGTCCAGCTAAATCATAAATCGCCCTCAGTCGGTCAGCTAAATTCTGATCCTCCCCCAAAGCGGCGATGCATTGAGACCAACGGCTTTTCGTCAATTGGACACCATTGCTTCGGAAACTTTCATAGCGGTCCCGTTTCCCACATAGCCAATCCCACATGTGAGACCACGCCAATTCTAAGTTGTGTGGTGTTTCGATAGCAGCTGGATTCTGCCACCGAAGGTTTTGACAATCCCATGACGGGGCGGTAGGCTCTGACCCCCGGACATAAACAAACTTTATCATATCGCGTGGTTGATTGAGGAGGTTGACACCTGCGGCATGACCCACATCGAAATGTGTCAACGACACGGTGCCCGCTTTCCCCACCATTGGAATGGCTTGCGCCCGGTCTTCGTCGGTCAGGCGCTTATGGTATTGTGTGCCGGGGATGGCATGGGTCGGTCCCAACTCGAGCGGCGTGTCCTGCGGATAGTACATAATCCTAGCAAAACGCGAATAGTGCTGCCGGGGGCGACCTAAAGGGGTGTATGCATCTTGATGGCAGTTTGCAACTAACTTGACCTCCGGCTCTGGATCTGGATCAGTAACCGGTCCCAAGTGGTGACAGTAACGGTGAGGATGTTCAATATATCCTTCGCCCAACGCACTTATCAATGCGCCGCGCACCTCAGGACTGTTGAGGATGTGCCGCATCTCCGGCACCCGCGGTAGCACGTTGTTACCCGGATTGCTACCCACTTCTAGGACGTCTGCAAGTTTTCGGCGGACGGTTTCATGCAGTTCATCGGGAACGGATGGCTCCAGCATGACATAGCCATCGACAATGTATTGACGCATCTGCTCATCGGTGAGCAGGACGGGAGCATTGTTAAATGAAATGTTCATGGGTATTGACTCCTTTCTAACGATTTTATAATACCTTGAAGAATATGCAAATGGATTGATTCCTTAACTATTACACAGATGCTTCCATTTTTCAACTAGGCTTGAACTTCAATAACCGGCTGGCGATGCGTTGGACTGAACGCAACAAAAGTTGCATTGTTCTCAGCAAAGAAGGTGTTGCTTTTGAACGCGGCACGGCTTCCAGCGCGAGTTAGGTCTGCCCCATCTGCGGAAACACCTCGCACATCAACGCCGGTCAAACGAAGTGTCAAATCAGGGACGCACACCGGTAGGTCAAGCCGAATATTATTCTCCTCCACCACTATTTCAGCCATCTCTCGGGCACACGCGTAGTTTGTGATCTCACTGCATTTGCGCCACTGCGTCCGTTCACCATTCGGATCGCGCTCCTTCAAACGACGGACGACAGTCTTGAAAGCGTTGAACCCACGACGGTCGTCGTTATGCAGACCATAAAACCCCTGCCAGTGACTAATGAGCACCCCCGGATCGCCGGCGTCAATAACCGCGGGGAGGCGTCCGCCCTGTAAGTCCGCAGAGATGTATTTATCGACATTGACCTCGCCGTAGCCGGTCCACGAGCCAGTCCAGTCACCGGTAGAAGCGATAATCTCACCTACCGCTGTACCTGTCTCCCGATCCGCATACCAAACAGGCGTTTCGACGGGACCATCGGCAGAGACCCGCTTGAAAAAGTAGGGCGTGGGGTTGCCTGTAACCTCACGTGCTGCAATACCGACAACCTTCGCGTAGAAATCAAGTGGGTTGCCGAACCCACCGGGCGAAGTGACTCCTTCGGGCGTTAATCCGACATTATCCAAAATCTGGCAGGCGGTAGTAATGTAGTCAATTACCAACTCCTCCTGATCAACGGGTAGATTGTTCCAATTGTACTGTTCCCAAATCCCCGACTCCAAGGGTTTACAAGTTTTCGGATCGACCACAACGGTATGTGTAATCATCTCAGGTGTGATGTCGTAGACGGGAGTGATAACCTCTCGGCACATCTGCAACCAGCTCTCTTGCTGCGCCTTGCTAAAGAGCGGCAATCCCTCGTCGATACGACCCAAAGCAGCAGGGCACGGGACGACGCTATACTTTCCCCGAACACCGTGCTCAAGACACCACTCGGCGAATTCGCGGACGAATGACTCCGGGTGCACAACGGGCACATCCTGCCACCGACGATTCTCCCCATCCACAAGATTGCGATCGCGCATAAAGAAGTAATTCAGATTGACCAACACCGTTGAGTCGTCGAAGATGATCGACAAAGGCACACGGTCAAGGGCATGTCGGGCAATTTCAACCTGCATAAATAACTCCCATAATGATTGATTACTATAAACACTCACGTTTCACGTTTAGCTCAGGTTAACAAATCATGCGACAACCGTAGGTCGGACTTCCTCGCCCGACTGCATCAATGAGCCAACGAACAAATGGTTTTCACGTTCTTAGCGTTTTGCACTTTCACATGATTCTCACGTTTCACGCATCACGCATCAGTTCGTTTGAAAGAACTCGACGCTCTCGCCGTTGGGCCCTAGGAAGAAAGCAATCGTAATCTGTAACCCCCCAAGGTCTACATCGCGCGGTTCAACCGTAATCTCATAGCCCGCCGCGCGAACATGCTCCACCGCCCCATGGATGTCGGTTGTCGCCAATGCAAAATGGTGCACCGGGTTGTTTGGTGCGGGATCCCCCGGTTTGGGGCCATCCGCAGTTGGCTGGAAAAGCTCCATGTGGCTTCCATCCCCCATATCCAACAAGAGAATCTTGCGCTCTGGTGGCCCAAATTCCGCGACAATCTCCATACCAAGCACATCGCGATAAAGTCGCAGCGAATCTGCCCAATCGCGTGTATGCACAGCAATATGGTGAGCACCACAGCCTTTGATTACTTTGTTTTTTGTTCCGATAGCCATAGTAAAATCCTTTCTGCTATCTACTAATTTTTTGGCGTTTCCTGTCCGGTTTGGAGGACCTCTCCAACCAGAAATTTCCGCAGATTTCCATTCATATCTTTGAGCAGCAGTCCACCATCCTGATCGATCATCTCAGCTTGACCACGAAAGACCCCACCAGCCATCTGAATCTGGATCCAATCGCCATAACGGTATGATAAGCTGTTTACGGTTGCAATTATTAGTTCAGTATCATTATGTTTCAAGTGGAGGTAGTTTTCTTCAAGCCGGTGTAGGATAGCTTGGAGCAGCACGACGCGGGAGATCTTTCTATTACTTTCTATTTGCAAGGAGGTGGCAGAAGCGCGAAGCTCCTCCGGCAAGTCTGTTCTCGTCGTATTGACATTGACCCCGAATCCCATGACGAAAAACGGCTGCCGATGCAGGTCATATTCTAACTCCGTCAAGACGCCACTCACCTTCTTCCCTTGAATCAGCACATCGTTGGGCCACTTAATCCGTGTCGGAAGGTCTGTCAACTCGTCGATCGCGGTTGCGATGGCGACTGCGCCGATGAGGTTAGGCAGACCGACCTGACTCGCACGGAGTCGGTGTCGCAAGATGACCGATGCAAGAATACTGGAGCCGGGGGGAGCATGCCACCTTCTGCCGTGCCGTCCCCGTCCTTGCGTTTGGCTCTCCGCTAGGATAAGTGTGCCTTCCTGTGCACCGTCAATACCGCACTGTAGTGCCAAATCGTTTGTTGAACCTACGCAATCGTAGATTTGGATTTGCCGCCCGATGGTCTGGTTTTGTAGCCCGGATAGAATGTCGTCGGTTGTCATCATGAGTCTTCATGGTATCACGCCTAGTAATCAAGTGTCAACGCCTAACTTTCCACTTGACTTTGTGTTCTCGTTATCCTAAAATTGACTTAATAAAATCCTAGTTGTTCAAGAAGCAACCGCATTCACAGACAATGACTAGGGCGTGTTGACATTTCATCGTAATCAGATAATCGAGAGGTGTGCACAGACACTTGATCCTTCGTAGGGGTTGGGTTTCCCAACCCTTTGGTCACACATCATAGACGATTTTGAACTTCTGTAGGTCGATTTTCCAAAATCGACGTTTCGGTGTCGAGATATGAACATAGACCTACAATCAACTCAACCCGTATGGTTTGGGCGTTCCAACTCGCGTTGGTCAATGGGCGAGGAAACCTCGCCCCTACGATTATGGACAGTTTTACATAAATGTCAACAGAACCTAGCATAGGCTAGTGAAAAATTAGCCTGACTTGGAAGTTACAGTTTGCAACTTCCCCAAGGATAAAGGAGGAGGCAAAATGGCTGAAATGACCCCTGACTTCGTACAATGCCTCCGTGTCGAAGACATCCTCGAAGGATCGATTATCGCCATCAACGTAGAGGGCAATTCAATCGCCCTGACAAATAGCGAAGGAAAGATCCGTGCTGTGGACAATCGTTGTCCGCATATGGGGTATCCCCTGAGTCAAGGAACAATTCATAACGGCATCCTGATTTGCCATTGGCATCACGCGCGGTTCGATTTGGAGAGCGGCTGCACGTTCGATCCGTTTGCGGACGATGTGCAATCGTATCCGGTTAAAATCCAAGATGGGCAGGTTTATGTCAGCGTCCACGCAAACGGGGATGACCCCACTGTGCGCTGGAAACGGCGTTTGAATGAAGGGCTTGCGCAGAACATCAACCTGATTATTGCTAAGGCAGTCATCGCGCTTCGCGCATATCACGCTGCAGCGGACGATATCGTTGAGGTTGGATCACTGTATGGTGCACATGGACGCCGCGTTGGCTGGGGGCCCGGGCTGACAATCCTCACAGCGATGGCAAATGTCGTTCCGCAACTTGCAGAAGAGGACAGAGTGCTTGCACTTTATCAGGGATTACTCCATGTTTCACAGGAGGTAGCGGCTTCCCCACCGCGTGTGAAACTCACACCTCTGGAGACAGATAAACACTCAATCGAACGTCTGAAAGAATGGTTCCAATATTTCATTGAAGTCCGCAATGCTGACGGGGCAGAGCGTACGCTGCTAACAGCGATTTCGTCCGGAGGAACGCCTGCACAGGTCTGCGATATGATGGTCGCCGCAGCGACGGACCACTTCTACCGAGATGGTGGGCATATACTCGATTTTATCAACAAGAGCTTTGAACTGCTAGAGCGTATCGGTTGGGATAGGGCAAGTGAAATTCTGCCAACGCTCGCTAGTGGGCTCGCGGGTTCATCACGGGCTGAAGAAGAGAATCGGTGGCGCAGCCCGATAGATTTTGTGCCCCTACTCAACGATTCATTTGAAGAATTGGAAGCACTTGCGACCGAAGGCGCGGGTAAACAGTGGGATGGCACTGAACAACTCATCGAAGTTTTGCTAGGCGATGATCCCTTCGCCACGGTGGAGGCACTCAAGTCGGCGTTTAAGGAGGGAGCGACGCTGACGGAATTGACGCAGACGCTTGCCTACGCGGCGGCGATGCGGATTGCTCGTTTTCACACAAAAAACGAGTTCGGCGACTGGATCGCGGTGTTGCACACTTACACCTACGCCAATGCCCTTCATCAGTGTGCAAAGCGTGCCCCATCATTGGAACTTGCCCGCGGCATTTTTCATGGCGCAGTGGCAATCTACTTTGACCGCTGGTTTAACATGCCGGCCGCACGTCTGCCACAACATCGGCGGGAAACCAATACGCTTCCAACAGACGCGGATGAACTGCTCGAAGGCTTTGTGAACCTTCTTAACACGCAAGCCAAAGCCGATGAGGCAGGTATGTATGTCTACCGCTACCTCTTACTTGGTCACCCCCGCGCCGCTATCATCCAGAAACTGGGTCACGCCTTGTTGCGCGAAGACGCCGAGTTCCACTCCTTCCAGATGCTTGAAGCTGCGCTCCATCAAATGGAGGAGTTGGAGGAAGAACACGCTCAGATGACGCTAGTTGCGGCTGCCCGGTACTTAGCAGCACACGCACCGACCGCCCGTGCGCTACGACAGACAGCAAATCTAGCACTGCGCCTTCATCGGGGCGAAGACCTCTCCGCTGATGATCCCGATGAAGCGGTCGAATAAGAGCAACAAAATCACCCTGTGGCTCAGTTGGACGATTAAGTGATTCATCATTCGTTATACACGGCACCTCATGTCTATAATACTCACAATCAACGCGGGAAGTTCCTCTGTTAAGTACCAATGCTTTGAGATGACGGACGAAGTATGTCTGGCAAAGGGACAAATTGACCGACTGGGATCTCCGTCTCCGAATCTGCTCTATGAGCGGCATGATGGCGTCACACAGCAAATCAACGTCCCGCCAATGGAATATGGAGCGGTTTTCCATTCGATCTTTGCGACACTCCTCGACACAGAAAAGGGCATCCTCGAAAATCTCAATGACATTGTCGCCGTTGGACATCGTGTCGTCCACGGAGGGAGTCGCTTTGCCGAATCCGTATTAATCACGCCCGAAGTTGAAACGGCGATTAATCAGTGCATTCCCCTTGCCCCACTGCACAACCCATATAACTTGGGCGGCATCTGCGCCTGCCGCCAAGCACTGCCAAATGCTGCACACGTTGCCGTATTCGATACCGCGTTCCACCAAACGATACCGGATTATGCCTACATGTACGCACTCCCTCACTCGCTGTATGAGCAGTACGGTATTCGGCGGTACGGTTTTCACGGAACCTCGCACCGATATGTTTCAATGCGGGCGGCAGAAATCCTCGGACGTCCATTGACATCGCTCAAGTTGATTACCTGCCATCTCGGAAATGGGTGCAGTATCACAGCGGTCGATCGGGGGAAATCGGTTGATACCAGCATGGGCTTGACACCACTCGAAGGCTTAATGATGGGGACACGCTGTGGCGACATTGATCCCGCAATTATTTTTCACCTGATGGAAGAAGGGCAGATGTCCGCGGACACAATTAATCAAATGCTCAACCGTGAGAGCGGTTTGCTTGGTGTTTCAGGAATCGCGTCAGATGTTCGAGACCTGTTCAGGGCGGTTTCGGAAGGCAATCCGCAGGCGGCACTCGCGCTAAAGATGTTCTCCTATCGTGTGAGACAATATATTGGAAAATATGCGGCGGTTCTCGGCGGTTTGGACGCACTAATTTTCACCGCAGGGATTGGTGAAAATGCACCGTCCATCCGTGCCACAACCTGCGAGAACCTCGGATTTCTGGGTATTCACCTTGATGAAGCGACAAATCAGTCAAGTGAGGTGGAAAAGGCAATCCATCGGGAAGATGCTCCTGTCAAGCTCCTTGTCGTTCCAACCAACGAGGAGCTGATGATTGCCCGCGACACCTTACATCTTATTGAAAGATAAGTCCCAAAAAAAGAGAATTCTGATAAAATAGCAGGGTAGTTAAACACCCAAATGATAAAGGAGATTTTTATGAAAATTGGTTTACGTATACCGGGGACAGCGCGTCAGCTGCCCTTTGATGAGTTCTGCCGTTGGTGTGCAGATAACGGTTTTGATGCCGTCGATATAAGCAGCGTCACACCCGAAATTGTGGGGACAGCAAGGAACGCTGGATTGGCAATTGGCACGGCAGACATGCCGGGCACTAGCGACCTGTTAAGCGTTGATAAATCTCAGCAAGCAGCGGGGGCAGAAGCCGCAAAAGCCGCCATCCAAGCCGCAGCCGATAACAGTGTCAATCTCATGTTTTGCGTTTTCTCCCCAGCGGATCCAACTATTGGACGGGCGAAAGTCTTCGATCTGTGGAAGGAAACCGTCCCCCCAATTGCCGAATTTGCCGCGGATAACGGGGTTACGATTTCTGTCGAAGGTTACCCTGGTCCCTCACCCCACTGTCCCGCGCTCGGTTGCACCCCCGAAACGCTGCGAGCGATGTTTGCAGAGTGTCCGAGAGGACTCGGCGTGAATTATGACCCGTCGCATTTAGTCCGCATCGGCATTGATTACCTGCGGATGCTCAATGAATTTGCCGCTCACGTCGTGCATGTCCACGGCAAGGATACCGATTTCGACCAAGAGGCACTCTACCTCCACGGCAATCTGGGACCGAGTTTCCATTCCTCACGCGGTTTTGGTGAGGATTGGTGGCGATATACCATCCCCGGCGATGGTGTCGTCGATTGGCTCAAGGTTGTTCAACGGCTTGAGGATGAAGGGTTCGACGGAATTGTTAGCGTCGAACTCGAAGACTACCGTTACTGGAAAACTTGGGAGGCAGAATCGGATGGACTCAAGCGTTCACGAGACTACCTCGCACAATATGTACGGTAGGGGAAAGGTTCCCCCTTGGGGTAAGTGTTTGTAAATCTAAGTAATGTAGGTTGGGTTGAATGGCTAAGACAAATACCTATCAAGATCAATAAGAATGCTGCTTGTCAAAAATATTGTTGCGTAGATAAATAAAATGAAACCCAACACCTAATTCATGCGCTGCATATCAAGTGTTGGGTTTCGCTATTTGGGCAATGCCAATCAGAATCAAACCTCGCGATTGAAGTGGAATAGTTGGTATGTTTCGTGGGTACCCCTCAACTCAACCTACGTGCCCCTGAACGACTTTGCCTTTCGCTCCAGAGGAGCGATATATCTATAGAACGGCGATATATCCAATACCTGCGCTCCAGAGGAGCGCAATGTGTATAGTAAGAGCGAGTCACCACAACCCCAGCAGGTGTTAAGACAAAGAGTGAGAAACGAACGCCTCTGTCTCTGTCCCCTTTCTCACTCTCTCAGCTGCTCATTTTCATTTTCCTCCTTATCGGGGAGCACAGAAAAAACTTTGCGCCCTCTGCGTCTCTGCGGTTATTTAGACGGTAACAACTTATTCCCTAAAACCATCACCCCAGACGACCATCGGTAACAGTATAGGACTTACGCAGTTGGTTCATAAGTCCCCCTGATAAGGGGGATTTAGGGGGTTAAAAATAAAAAAACTCGCGCAGCGTGCTAAATTTGCGTAAGTCCTGAGTATAGAAGAAAGGAAGAATACAATGATCATCGACTCCCACGCATATTGCTTTGAGCCGGCGGATAGCCCACACGGATACGCCAGCAGTGAAGAACACCTCAAGTGGGTTCAGGCATCTCATGCGGTGCACCACCAACCAGCGTTTCGGATTCGAGACCGCGCCCCCGGTCCCTCAGATGTTCTCGCCCCCGAAGGTCGTCGTGATTTATCCAATCTTCCCGATGTGCGATTTCGGATTAACCATCCACGCGGCAGAGTCGTCTGGAACTACGAAGGTGATGAATACACAAAACATTTCTACCCACCCAACCTGCGAAGTTGTGAATTCACGCCTTTCAGTTTGAATTCCGAGATGGATTATGCAGAGGTGGACATGGCACTGCTCCACACGAACCCGATGCTGGGCAGGGATAGTGCCTATCAGGCGGAATGTGTGCAGCGGTTCCCAGACCGCCTCCGCTCAATGACGCATGTAGATGAGTGGCGTATCCGCGATGAGATGGATGTCGTCATTGATGAAGTTACTACCGCCATCACTGTGCACGGGTTACACGCTATCAAGTTCAATCCGCTGACCTACATAGTAAGTCCCGATCCTTGGGATGATGGTGTTTACCGACCATTCTGGGAGGCGGTTACCTCCCTCAACGTTCCGATATTCTTCACGCTAGGAAGCGGACCAGAGGCGGAGCAATACACACTCTCTGACCTTGAACAGCAAGAGGGCTATCTGAATGAACTTCGCATCCTTATACGATGGATGGAACGTTACCCAGAAACCACTTGCAGCATTACCCACGGCTTCCCTTGGCGTGCATTTCTGGATGGGGATGGCATCACGCTGCCAGAAACCATCTGGGAACCGTTTCAAAATCCGAATCTCAACTTGGAAGTATGCTTTCCCGTCCGAATCGGCGACATCTTCGATTACCCCTACCGAGAGGTCTGGCACACCCTCGAAGCGATGGTTGAACACATCGGTGCAGACCACCTACTTTGGGGGACGGATATGCCGTTCCAAAACCGTTTCTGCACATACCGCCAGTCCCGCCATTGGATTGAAAGATACTGTAGTTTCCTAACCCCAGATGACTTGGCGATGATCATGGGCGGCACCGTCGCACGTATCCTTGGACTTTGAAAACTGAGGTGGGATATCCCCCACCACGACATGTGTGAAACCCCATATCGCTAGGACCTTTATCGCTGAAATGGGAAAATTGGTATTACGCCCAATGTACTACCTTTTGCACTCCAACTCAACCCCGATCTTAATCGGAACAATCTTCGCCTCCCTTTTAACCCTTTTGTCAATTGGGTTTCACGATCCAGCTCACGCACAAACAGAATCAGAGCCAATAGAACTTGAAGAGATCGTTGTGACCCCCGGCAAGTTTACCGTTCAAGACGGAACAGATGCAAGCCTCTCATTGTCAAAGGAAGGGCTAGACCTGTTTCCGCTGATTGACAACGACGTTTTCCGTGCCGCACATATCTTCCCCGGTGTGACCTCCAACGATTTCAGTGCAAGGTTTAATCCGCGTGGCGGCGAAAAGGACGAAATCGTTGTGCGATTGGACGGGATGGAGCTGTTTGAGCCGTATCACCTACAAGATTTTGGCGGGGCAATCTCCATCATTGACCTCGGAGTGGTAAGTCGCGCAGATCTATTGATGGGTGGCTTCCCCGCAGAATACGGCGATAAGATGTCGGGCGTGTTCGATATCACCACCAAAACGGGAAACCGAGATGATTTCTCCATGAATCTGGGGATTGACCTAATCAACGCGCACGCCCTGTTGGAAGGTCCCCTATCGGACAAAGGTTCTTGGCTCGTCTCAGCCCGGCGAGGCTACGCTGACCTGATCCTCGCACTGATGGATGCCGACGAAGATCTCAGACCCCAGTATGCAGACCTCTACAGCAAAATCGCCTATGATCTAACCAATAAAGATAAACTCACTTTTAACGCACTCTACGCTTGGGATGACAACTTCATCAATGCGGACAATGACGCAGAGGACCTTGATTCGACCTATCACAATGCAATGTTCTGGACAAAATGGCGGCATTTCTATAGTGAGTCGGTCTGGTCAGATCTGTTTTTCTTTAACAATTTAGCGATCCGAGATCGTCGTGAAGGAGTGGATAAACGGGATTTCGGCTCTCTCGGCGCGAAGGGGGAGTTGACTGTACGCCTGCGAGAGACCCACACAATTCGGGGCGGATTGGAATGGCGTTGGTCCAAGGTGGAATACAATTATTTCGTTCCTTTGGATCAGCAGATCACAAGGCAGTTTATCTTGAGCCGTTGCCCGCTTTGTACCTTTGGAACCAACGCAAAAGTTGATGGCAAAGGCTCGGAGTTCAAGGGATACCTGCAAGATGAATGGCAACTACATCCGAAGCTGGCACTCAATATTGGCGGACGCTATCTTTTCCAAGACTATCGTCGTAGCGATATTCAAAAATGTCAGTTACCCCACCCTAAAGGGTGAGGGTTGTTGCCTTGTCCCTTGGGATTTATTGGGTTGCGCGCTTCCGTCCCTTTCGGGTGCTTCGGGGGTGTTAGTAACCACCGCACCTCCACGCAAGGCTACAGCAGCCTTTTTGATGTTTATAGCAGCGTTATGGTCTCTGTCTAAAATCAGACCACAATCGGTACAATCATGGACTCTTACAGATAGCGATTTCTTGACAATCGAACCGCACCCGGCGCATTTCTGGCTTGTATAGTGGGGGTTGACTTTCGTAAACTGCTTGCCGGCACTTTCAGCCTTGCTTTGCAGCTTCAATCGAAAGCGACCCCACCCTGCGTCCGAGATGCTCTTAGCAAGGTAATGGTTCTTGACCATGTTCTTAATTTGGAGGGTCTCAACAGCTACTTCGTCGCACCGTTCAAGGATAGAATGTGCCGCCTTAAACTGAAAGTCTTTCCGTTGGTTCGCAACGTGTTCGTGGCAACGGGCAACAGTATCACGTTGTTTCGATCTACGTCTGCTTCCTTTATTACGTCGTGCAAGTATCTGTTGATGTCTAGCAAGTTTCTTTTCTGCTTTACGGAAATGGCGGGGGTTCGGGATTTGTTCGCCGTCCGAATCAACGACAAAGGCGTTAAGCCCCACATCAATGCCGAGTGTCGTTTGAACGGGGACTTCAATCGGGTCCGGAACCTCAACGACGATTGTGGCGTGCCAACCGGACGCCTTCTTGGAGAGGGTCAACGTCTTAATTTTACCATCGGGCAACGGTCGATGGTATCGAATCTTCAGGTGTCCGACTTTCGGGACAACTATACGGGCAAACTTCCTATGGACATTGCGAATCAAATTGTTAGACAGGTGACTAAAGGTCATCGACCTATACCGTCCTTCGCCTTTGAAGCGTGGGAACCCCGGTTCACCACCTGTTTTGATACGGCGAAAGAATGCTTTGTATGCTTTATCCAAACGGCGAATCGTATCTTGGAGAACGTCGCTATGGAGACCGGCAAACGATGTCGATTCTTGTTTCAGGTCAGGCAAAGCGTTCGCTTGTGTCGTCCACTTTACCGACTCGCCGGTGTTTTTGTACGTCTCTATACGCCATGCAAGGGCTTGATTGTAAAGTTGTCTCAACAATGCCAACCAAACGGTAAAGGTGGTCCGTTGCTTGGTTGTAGGATACGCACGATATTCATAAGTCTTTTTCATTAGGGGTTATCTTTCCATCTTTCATGCCTTTTCAACGAGGTGTAGGGGACGCCAGCAAGGGTGCTGACGGTTGAAATCCCCCACGAAAGACAAAAGAAGTATACCATATTTTACCTGCAAAATCAACTAAAAAAGGAACGTAGTTTCCTCCCCACGCTAAAGCATGGGGTTTCCACTGCGAAGATTTTGATGAGGTTAGTCCACGAATTGCGTTGGCTGTCAAGCCCACCGAAAACCTGACCTTGCGGGCGGCGTGGGGGCTTTACCACCAGCCGGTTGACCTGATGACGATTCCTGTCGAAACGGGCGTCGAAGATGTCGGCAGGGCAGGGGGTGCAATACATTATATTATTGGGGCGGAATACGCTTCCGGCACGAATTTTATGGTTCGGGCGGAGGGTTACTACAAAGTGCTCACCAATCTCGCCGGGCAGATTCAAGATTTCGGAAGGCAAGCCCAGATTATTCCTCCCGCCGATTCGGGACACGCAAAGGGTTTTGACCTTTTTAGTGCGTACGCACTGTCCGATCGATTGACGGGGAGTTTGGGGTACGCGTTTTTAATTGCAAAGGCAAGTGAAGATGATCTGATGTATGATCGCCCACTATTCGGTGAAACATTCTATCGGGACTTTGATCAACGCCATACGATTACCCTCAATAGCAGCTATCAAATCGCGTTGCGTTGGCATCTAAACCTCTCATGGCGGTTCCATACCGGCAATCCAACGACGCCTCTAGAGCACACGTTGGTTCTCGATTCTTATGGTGCAAAGAGTTGTGAACGGGGATTTGGGGAGTACAGTACCGACCGGTTACCCCCATATCACAGCCTCGATTTGAGGCTTACAAAGACCAGTGAGTACAAGAGTTGGACGCTCAACTGGTACGTCCAGATCCTAAACTTATACAACCGATCGAACGTTCATGAGCGTGTGTTCAGCGAAGTTCGTGACGAGGCAACAGGAACGCTCACCGGGTGTGAAGTGAGTGATGAGCCGCTTTTTCCAATTCTGCCGACTTAGGCGTGAGCGCAACATTTTAGGTAGGCAGCAATGCCCATATCCCTTTTGGATTGATAAATTTATCCCTTGACTTAGAAGGCTTGTAGAAGAACGTATAATCCTTGACATTTTTTAATCACTTTGATTATAATTTTGCGAGAAGCAGCATTCATCATTTTGAATTCATACTATATTGGTAATACGCAAGGAGAGAGCCGATGCTGAACAGTATCAAAAAAGCACTACAAGAGCTCTTCAACAGGAACGCAACCCCCTTGGCCAAAAGAGGTTTGCCTCGCGCCGTACCTAGTGCCGAAGAAGCAATTATCCCTTTTAATCCTGCTGAACATGCAATCCAACCTCAGAGCCTCAAGCGACTGATAGAGAGCGGTCGCGATATTGTTTTATTAGATGTGCGTGAAGCGTGGGAATACGAAATTGCCCATCTTAAAGGTGCAAAGCAGATTTCCATAGGGGAACTACCACAACAGGCCTCTTTACTGAACCCCTACGGTGAAATCGTTGCTTACTGCCATAAAGGAATGCGCAGCTTAGATGCAGTGCATCTGCTACAACAACTCGGATTCAAGCGAATCAAGAGTTTGGTTGGAGGTATCGATCGGTGGGCGAGGGAAATTGATACCGAACTTCAGCGATATTAATCTCTCCGAATCCGTCGGATTACAACGGGGATTGCCTAACCTAAATCAATCCATCTCTTGCGGGTGATATTCACTATTTGGCAACGTAATTTTTACGCTTTACGTGTTGATGGTTTCTATCTTTTCACGCAGGAGCGCAACACACCCATCCACCTCTGCCTCGCTGAGTCCATGAAGAACTATCGGAACATCGGGGTCAATGTCGTTGAGCAATGACAGATATTGATCATAATCTAAAAGACCCTTTCCCGCAGCAAGATGGCCCGCTTCGCCATCACGATCGAGGTCTTTCGCGTGTGCAAAGGCGATGTGTTCACCGAGCAGCGCAAAGGCTTCATCAAGAATTTCACGCATACGCGGCAATTCCCCGGCATGAAAGATATTGGCACCATCCATAACCACTTTCAGATAGGGGGAACCGATCTGGTCAATTATGCGACGGGCTTTTATTGCAGAATCAACCACATTGGCGACTTCCGGTTCAAAGGCAAGGGTGACTTGGTATTCCTCGGCGACCTGTATGGCTTGACGCATCGAAATTACTAGATCATCCCACGCCTCTGGCAAATCATTGTCAGGGTGTCGCCGCCACATACTATTGGGATCTCGCGTGCCCGTACACAGCGCAATCACCGACGTACCTAGCTGGTCACAAGCCGATGCCAACACACGCAGGTTGCGTAATCCGTCGGCGCGTTGCTGTAAATCGGGATGAATCATGTTGTAGGTGCCAGAAAGCGCGGTCATTGTGATGTTGCGCGAAGACATCTCTTCACGGATTTTATGACACAAATCCGCATCAATATGCGTTGGCAGCTCAGTCACACCGGCACTCGAAAGACCAAATTGCATACAGCTAATGCCATGGTTTGCAACGGCATCCAACTCTTCCTCCAGCGTCGCACGGGCAAAGGTTCTAGACATAATTCCAATCTGCATTTCCATCCCCTCCTCAACTCAGACCAATTCTCGATTTATACACGACGAATCTGTAAGCGAGCCACCACTATACCACCCTTCAGACACTGAATCAAGCGAAAATCAATTGATACAACAACAGGGAAAAACCGAACGCATCAAATAACAGAGATCGCGGAGCCTATTCTCTGATTCTCCAACGCGCTTTGACTATGCACACATTATCAATCTTACTCAAATCCAGTTGGCAGGGCTGGTTAAATAGTATTCAATACGCCTCAGAGGCAAGACGGAAAAAGGTCGCAGAGGCAATCGGTTT
Source organism: Candidatus Poribacteria bacterium (assembly GCA_965222435.1). Taxonomy (GTDB): domain Bacteria; phylum Poribacteria; class WGA-4E; order WGA-4E; family PCPOR2b; genus PCPOR2b. Next base: position 5,461,786 of record OZ244950.1, read on the forward strand.
CCTTGTGCTGATGACCGCATTATACCTGATAGGACACGCTATCTTCAAAGTGGTCGGACAGCAGGCTGACGCCGATGGACAAACTATACTACGCGCAATCAATATTTGCGTGGGACTCGGTGTGTTCATCTTGGTGAAAAGCGCAATGGAAGACACAATTAAACAGTTTTACGAAGCCGCAGATACATCACTGCTTCTGTCGTCGCTATCTCCACCAACCGTTTTCGGATTCAAGCTAGTCCAACTCATTGCATCAAGTTTATTGGGCATGGTGATGTGGCTGTTCCCCCCTTGGATCGCGTTTGGACAGCTCTTCGGTCTGCCATGGCACTTCTATTTTGGGCTCATCCCAGCCTGCTTCTGCTTACTTGTCATCATCGTGACAAATGTTGTGATCGTGATGATGTTGGTTACACGCTTTTTTTCTTCACAGCGAATGATACAGTTCTTAAAAGTTGTTGGCACAATTATCGGTGCTGCCGCCGGATTTTTCCTCGCATTCAGTATCTTTACATTTGAGTGGTCAGATGAGATTGCCACATTTCTCCTTGAACGATTAAAACTCCCCACCTCCGACTGGTATCCGCATCTCTGGACAGTGAAGTTCATGATGAGTTGGCTCCCCGAATCGGAAATCCAGCCGTTACGATGGGGGATCCAACTAGTTGTTGCAAGTATAGCGATACCGCTCTTAAGCATGTTATTGGCTTCCAAAATCTATCACCAGAGCTGGGAATACGCTAGGCGCGTAGAGGTCAATCCGAGACAAAGCAACAAGAAGCGGCGGAGTGCTGCTCTCCTAGGTCGTGGCAAAATCCGCTCAATGATGGCAAAAGATTTCCACGTTTTTCTTCGGCACAAGGGACGAGTAACGATGATTGTAATACTAACCCTCCTCCAGTTGATACCGATATTCGCCCTAGTTTATCAGATACGAACTGATGATAAAATTTACTACGCCGTTTATCTGCCGAATTTAGCAGCGATAGCCGTTCAGATCATGGTCTACAGCATGATAGCGACAGCCGGACTTTCATGGGGAGGCTGCAAAGCGGATGCGAAAACGTGGTGGCTCTTAAAATCAAGCTCGATTTCGCCGGCACTGCTGTTCGACAGCAAACTTGTGATTGGAACGCTCTGTGCAGTTGCTTACGCAGAAGTGTGGCTTTTCGCAGTATTAATTTTGTCTCGGATACCTCCTCAACTATGTCTGCCAATCCTATTGATGACTACAGTGATTACGGCGACAGCCACAGCGTTCAACACGGCAATGGGAACACTGCCTTGGGTCGCAGAAATTGGAGGAACGGATCGGGATTTCAGCAAACAACCCGTCCTTCGATTTGCGACGCTTCTAGTTACAATCATTGCTAACCTAATACTACTCAGTGCACCCACCATAATCCTGCAAATCGTCGTCCTTGGCAAAATGGAGTTCTTTGGCGGAAAACAGAGCAACTCACTTTCCGCCACACAACAACTCACAATTGGGTTTATTCTGATCATCCTCGTTGGCGTTTGGGCAATATCATATCTGCTAGGTAGGCAATCGTTACGGAAACTACTCTACAGATAGCAGCCAAAAGTAAATATCGAATCATGCATGTCATTTCTCATCTGCATATCTCTAAAATTCTTGTTGAAATAAGATATGCAATATGCTAGAGTTTAATCCATTCGATACCCATGAATGCAAACAGACGAAACTATGGGGAAAATGGGTAAAAATCAAAAAATCGCACAAATCAGATTGGAGGAAATTGAATGGCAACTACCGAAAAAGTAAGAATTGCAGTTGTTGGTATGGGTATAGGCAAACCCAACGGACTCGCCTTGTCAGCAAACCCGCGTGGACAGGTAGTCGCGCTCTGTGATCTGCTGGAAGACCGTATGCAGGAATTTGCAAAGGCACTGCCGGAAGAAGTCAAATTTTACACCGACTACAAACAGATGTGCAAAGACCCGGAAATCGATGCCGTCTTTGTCGGAACACCGAATCAATGGCATGTCCCTGTTGCGTTGGAGGCTGTGCGAAATGGGAAGCATGTTATGGTAACCAAGCCCCTCGCCGATTCAGAAGCAGCGGCGAAGGAGCTAGTCGCGGAAGCGGAAGCAGCAGGCGTCGTAAACATGATGTCTCTTTCCACTCGCTTCGGTCGCGACTGCCAATATCTCGGAAATCTCCAACGGCAGGAATATTTCGGTGAACTCTACTACGCAAGATCCCGCAGTGTCCGAAGAAACGGGATTCCAACTTGGAGCCTCGGATTCATTCAGAAGGGCGGTGGCGCCTTTCGGGATATGGGTGTGCATGCCCTAGACGCTGTGTGGTGGGTGCTAGGTATGCCCAAACCCGTTGGGGTGTTAGGAGCTGCCGGAGCGAAATTTGGACCCCACGGATTGGGCTATTCGACCGGCACACCCCCACCTAAATCGTTCTACGAGCAGTACGCATCGGACGACTACGGCGGCGGTTTCATTCGCTTTGAGAACGGCACCGGTTTACAGATCGAAAGTTTCTGGGCATCTCACCAACCGGGTGAGTTTCAGATGGAGTTGTTTGGTACGGAAGCGGGTGCTAAACTCAGTCCACTCACGCTCTACTGCATGGAAAACGGTGCCACCCAAGACATCAGCGTTGACCCACCCGCAGGGCTTGAATCGTGGGATAACATCGCTGCGCATTTCATCGACAGTATCTTGGATGGTAAACCGTGTGCAGCTCCACTCCGCCACGGACTCATCGTGCAACAGATGATGGAAGCCCTACTCTTGAGCGCGGAGACAGGGAAAGAAGTGCGGCTTGAGGTTGATGAGTAGGAAGCCGGTTTTGATGGGCTGCTAACTTATTGTAGGGAACGCAGATCTGCGTTCCCTACGATGCGCCGAATTTGATTTTACCGAGACCAAATCCTGACAATTTCCCTAACTCTAATTCCAAATCCTCATTTGCAAACCTCTATAGAATTGTGGTATAATTGGAGTAACCAAATCTTCCAAAACCGTAGACAACTAAAAAGATTCGATGTGCCCGAGGAGAGATAGAAATGGCTTACGTGATTGCCGAACCTTGTGTTGACGTCAAGGATACGGCGTGCGTTGATGTGTGTCCGGTCGATTGCATTCATACGAAAGATGGGGAGAACCAACTTTATATTAACCCTACTGAATGTATTGATTGCGCCGCATGCGAACCCGCTTGTCCGGTCGCCGCAATTTTCATACTTGACGATGTACCAGAGCAATGGACATCCTATATTGAAGTAAATGAGAAATTCTTTGAAGACTTTGTTAAACCGACAAAGGCGGGGGCTGCAGCGGGAGAAGATGGCGCAGCCGCGGCAGACGAGGATAAGATTGGGATCGAAGAGTTTGTACAAACCATCGAATCTCCCAAGTCTTCGATTCGTCCCGTATTGCGTCCATTTGTTATGCTCTCCCAGCTTGTGCTAGGAGCCTTCGATGCGAAATTTAAGCGTGAACTTGAGGAGATGGCTCAGAACCCGGTTATCTTCAGTGCAGCGGTCTCAACGGGAATTAACAGCCTCATCAATCTAACACTCTATCCACTTGTGCTTTTCCTCCTTTTCTCCGGTGGGAATATAGAATCTGCACTGTTCACCGGCAAAGGAAACTTTGCAATTTTCCTCGGCGTTATCTTGGCTGTCCTTGAGGGACTCTATCGATTTAGGGATGATCTCACCACAACGGACGGAGAGGAACCCTCTCGATATGGGGCTTCGATATACGGTTGGATCCCATCGCTAGTTTTCCGCCTATTGTTGCCAGTGCTGCGACCAGTGCTTGCAACGGAACCCACCTCCCCACGTTCAACCATGCCGGGGGCTGTCCTCACCGATGGACCCATTTATCAAGAGGATGTCCGTGAACGCTATCGCCGTTACGGGATGCTAAACCGGATGGCAGAAAAAGTTGACCGTTACATCATCGAAATTGAGTTCCCTCGCTGGGTGCCGGATTCTACATATAAGCGGAAGTACAATCTCCCAGATCGGATGCCGGATTACACATATCAGGTGAGCCTTGGGGAAGGCACAGTTGATGTAGCGACCAAGCTAGAGGATCCCCGGTTTACCGAAGTCGCTGGACGTATCAGTTCGTTTCCCATCGGATTCAATAATGTGTTTCGCATTGAAGCGCAGCCCGAAAACTTTCAAGCAATGTTGCGGGATAAGGTGCTGCAGATTATCGTTCCGAAATCAGGGAAGCTCGAAGATCTCGTTATTGACCGTCCGGTCCACTATGCAAAGATTAAGGGATAGTTGTAATAATTCTGAATTCAAGAAGCGGAATCTGGAGTATCCTCCGGGTTCCGCTTTTTTATTTTTACCAGAAAAACATCACACCAAACTTCACAAAAAGATTGCTCACAATATTTTGGAAATTGATGGGTATATTTCCACTTGAAGTGCAACATGCCTAAACCCTACAAAACCCCTGAGTGGGAAACAGCAGGGCTCAATCACATCTGGTTGCCCTACACGCAGATGCAGACCGCGCCGTTACCGCTGCCGGTCATCTCTGCTAACGGTGTTCGGCTGACTCTAGCCGATGGCAGAGAATTGATTGACGGCATCGCATCATGGTGGTGCGCCTGTCACGGATACCAACATCCTCATCTGATAAAGCAGATCTCAAGACAGCTTGATACATTGTCACACATCATGTTTGCGGGCCTTGCTCATGAACCGGCATACACGCTTGCACGCCGTCTTGTTTCCATCACACCACAGGGATTGAACCGCGTCTTCTTCTCTGACTCCGGCTCGATAGCCGTTGAAGTGGCAATGAAAATGGCAGCCCAATATTGGTCTAACCGACAGGAGCCGGACAAGCGCAAGTTTATCTGTTTTCGGAACGGTTACCATGGAGACACCATGGGCGGCATGTCACTCGCCGATCCTGAAACGGGGATGCACCGGGCGTTGAATCACTACATGCCCGAACAGTACGTTTTCGACATCCCCAACAACAGGACGGATCTGGCTGCGCTCGCAGAATCGCTAGAGGAAATAGGAAAAACGGCGGCGGGACTCGTTATCGAACCGCTGGTGCAGGCAGCGGGCGGAATGAAGTTCCATTCTCCTGAAATAGTTGCTGAAATCCATCAACTCTGTAAGGAGCATCGTATACTGTTCATCGCCGATGAAATTGCCACCGGGTTCGGCCGCACGGGGTCAATGTTTGCCTGCTTGGAAGTCGGCATCACACCCGATATTATGTGTCTGGGCAAGGCACTCACCGGGGGCATGGTAGGATTGGCTGCGACGTTAGCCACGGAGGAGGTGTTTGAAGGCTTCCTCTCAGATCGGCTAGAAACCGCGCTAATGCACGGTCCCACATTCATGGCGAATCCAATCGCATGTGCCGCCGCCAACGCTTCACTCGATCTGTTTGAAGGTGAACCCCGAATCGCACAGATCCAAGCGATTGAGACGCAGTTACGAGAAGAACTCAGACCGTGTCGTAAACTGAAAAATGTCACCGATGTGAGAGTAAAGGGTGCTATCGGTGTTGTTCAGTTGGCCAATGCAAGCGGAGAATATATACTTGCGCTCCGGCAGCGGTTTATAGAAGAAGGCGTGTGGCTCAGACCGTTTAGCGATGTAGTTTATATCATGCCCGCTTTTACAATCTCGACAGTAGAATTAACTCGATTAACCGATGTAGTGTTTAAGACCTTAGCAGCATAACCAATGAATGCTACCCCTTCCATCTAATCCCGCCCTACTGTGATGTGTGAGATGAATTACGGAGATCTGCACCCGGATCGTTGAAGAACAGATCGAAATGCGCGAGACACGCAGCATCTACCTGCTCGACGCCATAAGCACTCGCTGTAATCCCCAATTGCAATGCTGGATATTCTCGATGCAAATGGTTGGCAAACTCAAAAAGCCATCGATAAATCACGCCGATCGACTCTGCGCGTGTATAATGCTGATGCCCCAGCGCATCGCAGCCTTTTAAGAGGTCCCTCTGTGAACCCAAAATCGGGCGATCCAAGATAAGCAAATCCGTCTCTGTCTCTTCAAGCAACGTTTTTACAGCCTGTGTGAGATAGTAACCATAATCACTCAAAACACAATAAACCACCGGGGCTGCTTCGTGAGTTGTGGACAGCTGCGCTTCCTCTTCTCCTTGCTCCCCCTCTTCCTCCGTGTCGTGACTTTTCGCTACTGCCTTCCACTGAAACACCGGCACCGGTGCCAATTGCCACTCCGGACGATCCAAAATGGAGGGGTGAATCTCAGCGATTGGGAGCCGGATCCCGAACTTACCCCCACCTTCATGCACTCGTTGACTTATCTGTTTTACCATCTGTAGATTTTCGATGTTCCAGTCATAATCGAGAGCAACTAAATCTCCGGGGCGCATCAACTCTATTGACCCCTCCCATCCAGTTTTCAGCGCTATCCATTGAATTTCAGGGATTTGTAGCCTCGCATCTTTAGAATATGGTGGAATATACGCCGAGGCGTTCTGAGCAATTGTTTCAATCGCAGCTTGGAGGTCTCCTTTAACAAGCATCGTCCAGACCTTGGGGCTGTCTACTGACTGACTTGGCGGCACCCGGATTTCAGTCCCATTGATAGCCGTTGTTGGTCTTAAACCAATCGACACAGTCCCTCGATCCGAATGGACCGCGTAATATTTGAGGAGACCTGCGCTCTCATTCCCTAGCACCACACCATTATTAATGCTGGTATCACCCACCAGAATAAACGCCTCCGATGTACCCCCTTCCCAAGGCGTTGGCAGCGGCTCCTCTGCTACTCCCGAAATTCCGCACCGCCAGATTTGAAGACTGTCCTCCTGTCCCACGAACAGAGGTAGAGACTCAATTACCATATCCTCCACAAAAAAGGCTGAATCCGTCAGATTCTGAATAGTCAGCCATTTGCGAATCACCGGCAGATCTGGATAAATCTCGTAGTGAATCCAAAGATAAAAAGTCGGTTGCGCTTCAGCGTCGGAATTATAAGTGAATTGAATCGTAATTCGCTTGCTCCCACCAGTTTTCTGGACAATTTGATAATCGCTGCAAGTCAGCAGGTTGCTATCCCCAGAAAAAACCATTTCCCCAACCCGAAACCGAAATTCTTCGCCCGCTCGATCCACATAGTTTTGTCCTGATGGTTTGCGAGCATAGCGGATAGTCTGAATCCTGTGTAATTCCTGATCCAAACGCAGCCAGCGTTCCATGGAGTCATTCCCCATGTAAAGTATGTGTGTTTTTAGATCGAAACCTGCATAGGTGCCAATCCGTTCCAAGGGCTGCAGCTGCGCCCTCAGATCAGCGATCGAAACTGTACCCCGATTCCTACTGCTGCTTCCTGCGCAGCCGATACAGATCAGAAGGATGGGTATGTAAAACAGCCTTAGGCAGGAAACGTGAGATACGTGAATTCTTAGGAAATGGAAATTTAGATGTGTCATGCCATTTTTACGCGGCACTTTCAAAAGGATGGGATTAAGCCATTTTTGATTGGCAATGAAGCGTTATCGTCCATACAGGTCAAACGGGCTAGCTCAAAGCCTCTGTGACGAGAGAATATAGCTTCGGAACAGTGCGATCAAAATCCCCGGAAATATGGTAACTCTCACCGCCATCTTTCACAGTGCGGACTAGAATTGTCTTCTTGGGACGATGATAGTAGTGGGCATCTGTCGGACTGCCTTCCTCCCGGAAATCGGAGAATTCTATTAGATCAAAGTTCGCTGTGGTAAAATGCCGGATCTCCTCGCCGCGTTGGACGGCGATGTTTCGCGCCATCGACAGACTTTTGAGATAGACCTCCGGTCCCATCACCGCAGAACCTAAGTTCAGAAACACGCCCCCCTCCAATTTCGAGACGTTGTGAGCAAAGCGCAGGAAATCCTCGCCGGTTGTGTAGCCCATAGCAGCATAATCGGCGGTGGGGTGTTGGTCAATGATGTCGTAACCGATCCCTTTATGCACGGTCATCGGAACCCCTAAACGGTATGCCGCCGCAAACATGCTAACCTCTCGGTGTGGAAACTTGGCACCGCACTCTCCATTCTGAATGAGCCGACCAATCGCCTCACCGAAGCCGATTTTGTCGCTATAGCCGCGGGTGATTGCGTCGTTGATGTAACGTCCGGTCTCCTCCCAGTTACCAAACTTCCCATCCCAGATATACCGCTCCACATCCTCCAGCGTCGCACCAATCAGTGCGAGTTCAAAATCGTGGAGGGCACCGGCACCGTTTGTTGCTAGATGCGTGAGGACACCGCGTTCCATCAGATCAATGATATAGCGCGAATTGCCCCGCCGCATGACGTGCGCACCCATCATCCATATCACCTGTTTACCACTCCGATGGGCTTGAATTATCCGATCCGCCACTATCCGCAAATCGTCGTTTTCATACGGTGGCGTCTCCGCGTCCAACGGGTAGATGTCCGCGACCGTCATTTTATGTTTCCGTTCGGCTAACGGTAGAATCTTTAACTGTGTCCGATCCAATTTTGAATAAACCACAAGTCGTAAATCTCCCTGATTTTTAGCCAAACACAGAATAGGGCAGCGGCTCTCCCTTTAACCCAGCCAGTAGGTTCTCAGCCGCCATCGTTGCCATCCGAGTGCGAGTCTGTAAGGTCGAACTACCGAGATGCGGAAAGATGAGGGCATTGTCTAGCGTCAGCAGCGGATCGTCTGTCGGGATGGGTTCTGGATCTGTCACATCAAGCGCAGCGCGCGCGATTTCCCCGGTCTTTAACGCCTCGTACAGTGCCGCCGGATCCACCACCGGTCCCCGCGCAATATTCACAAGGATTGCTGTAGGCTTCATCTTTTGGAACTCCGCCTTACCAATTAGATGATGAGTCTCCGGCGTCATCGGGACATGCAAGGTTATAAAGTCAGATTCTTCGAGCACACGATCAAAACTGGCGTATTCAATGCCCAACTCCGCTTCCCAGTCCTCACGACGATTCCGCTTGTAATACAGAACCCGCATATCGAATCCCAACGCCCTTTTGGCGACCTCATAACCGATTCTGCCCATGCCGATGATGCCAAGTATTGCGTGATGCACGTCGTATCCGTGGAAGATATTCGGATCGTAGCACGTCCAACGCTTTTCCTGAACGTAGACACCGGCGGGAACGAGGTGTCGTGCCACCGCAAGGAGTTGTGCGAAGGTCGTATCGGCGGTGGTTTCGCTCAACACACCGGGCGTGTTACCAACCGCAACGCCCTGTGCCCTCGCTGCCTCCGCGTCAATGTGATTATATCCAACACCGACGTTGGAAATTACCTTAAGATTCGGCGCACTAGCGATCATTTCTGCTGTTACCGGTTCGTGACTATAAGTGACTAGACCATCAAGCCCCGGCAGCCGGTCCGCGGTCGGGGGCAGAATTTCACTCGTATGCCATATATCGACTTCACATTCTGCCTCGATCATTTCCAAGGCTTTTTCTGGGATCGGACGGGTAATAAAAATTTTCGGCTTCAATGACGATACCTCCTACGTGAAACGTGATAAGTGAAACGAAATAACTGGCTTCAGTTTCTGTAATTTCAGAACTGTCAAATTTCCGAGACCTGACAAATCTCGTGTGCGAAAATTTATGTCAACTTCATACACGGGACGGCCACCTACCGTATCTTCCCTTTAAGTGACCTCTTCCCATAAAATGTTGACAACGCAACGGAAACAGCTATAATATAGCTCAGAGGACTCGACGCAGTCTTTGCCCGCTGACCATATCAGATATTATAATCCACAAGGAACGTATTCTCAAGAGGTTTCTGTCTTCGATAGCCCTCCCTATGAGAAACGGTATAGGCCCGAAAGAAATCTTATTGAACCCCCAAGCCCAATATTCGACACCTCAACCCCAACAGCCACAGATCCGTTGGAGCGTGATCTGGCTCGGTCTAGGACTCATCCTCCTCAACAACTACTGGTTATTTGCGATGTTGCGGTGGGAACAAGGTCTCCCAACGACCATGTCGCTCTTCTTCAATGTGATTTTCATTTTCGTGTTTGTGGTGGTAGTGAACTTTTGGCTCGCTCGGTTTTCGCCACACTTAGCATTGACACAGGGCGAATTGTTGACACTCTACGCAATGCTCTCCGTCGCCTCCGCAATCGGCGGGCATGACCTGTTCCAAGTCGTTGTGACCAATATCGCAGTCGTTGGCTGGCTGTCAAACGAGGAAAACGAATGGGCGGCACTGTTTCACCGCTACCTCCCCGATTGGTTGGCATTAACCGACAAAAACAGCATCACCCCCTATTTCGTTGGGGAATCCAGCCTTTACCTCGCTGAAAATCTTCAATTATGGTGGAAGCCAGTCATTGCGTGGTCAGGGTTTATTATCGTTCTCCTCTTCACTGCTTTCTGCATCAACGCCATCCTTCGGAAACAGTGGATCGAGGCAGAACGGCTCAGCTATCCGATTATCGAGCTCCCGCAGCAAATGACCACAACGGACTTCTTTCGGAATCGGTTAATGTGGGCAGGATTCATTCTCGCCGGCGGCATGGATCTCATCAATGGGCTGCATTTCCTGTTTCCTGTTATCCCCGGGCTCGGTGGTGAATTCTTTGACGTGCACCCATTTTTTACCACAAAACCGTGGAACGCTATCGGTTGGACACCGATCGTTATCTTCCCCTTCGCCATTGGGATGGGATATTTCATACCCCTCGATCTCTCCTTCACCTTCTGGTTCTTCTATGTCTTCTGGAAGTTTGAAATGATCACGGGGAGCATCTTTGGTCTTCAGCATATAGCCGGCTTTCCCTTCATCTTTGATCAGTCGTTTGGCGTCTGCGTTGGCGTGCTGATTCTCACGTTATGGGGAGCGCGGCGGCATTTACGAACTGTGCTCGTAAGCGCATGGCGAGGTCCCTCCCCTTATAGGCTTTCTAGTTCCCAAAGCAAGGGATCAGAACGGGAGGATCCATCAGAAAGAGGGGACGAAGCTAACGAGCCAATGTCCTATCGCACCGCTGTACTCGGTCTAATCGTTGGCTTCATGCTGTTGGTCGGTTTTTGGGCGGCAGCAGGACTACCACTCTGGGTTGCGGTTCTCGTTTTGGTTATCCATTTCACAACGGTAACCGTTATCACCCGCATCCGTGCGGAGTTAGGACCGCCCATCCACGACCTGCGTGCTATGGGACCCGATGTGCTACTGCCAAAGATGTTCGGTATGCGCCGACTGGGAGCGAGAAGTCTCAGCCTGTTTTCGCTTGTGTATTGCTTCAATCGCGCCTATCGGGGTAATGCCATGCCGCACCAGCTAGAAGCATTAAAACTCGCAGAACGTACGGGGGTATCGTCACGTCGTGTCGGATACGCTATACTGCTTGCAGTCGTTCTCAGTCCATTGGCTTCGTTCTGGTTCTCACTGCACATCGGCTATAAGTCCGGCGCATGGGAGGTGTGGTATGGATCTATCTTTCGACGCACCCAAAGCTGGCTAACCAACCCAGCACCTGTTGATGTTTTGTCGATCTTAGCGATGTGCTTCGGGGTGGTCTTCACCTTCCTGCTTACCGCTGTGCGCACACGCTTTGTTTGGTGGCCCCTATACCCAATCGGATACGGCATCTCCGGCACATGGGCTGTCAATTTTTTCTGGTTTTCGGTGTTCATCAGCTGGGTGATTAAGTGGTGCATCCTGCGCTTTGGCGGCTTAAAGACGTTTCGTAATCTAGCACCATTCTTTCTCGGATTGATACTGGGCGAATTTCTTGTTGGCGGCGCGTGGGCACTGATTGGTGTGTTGTTAGAAAAGCCGATGTATCGCTTTATCTGGTGACATACTCCCAAACCTGAAGGATTGGGCTTCTCGCCTGTTCCTTAAGGTCTCGAATTGTGCTATCAACAAGGATAGCCCGGCGAACCGGGACTTACGTCCTCTCCAGCAAGGGTTGATGCCCCAACCCTATAGATATTGATCGCTGCGTTGCGATCTCTATCCAACTGTGTATGGCAGTTCGGACACTGCCACGTCCTATCACGGAGGTTCAACGCTTCATTCACAGCACCACAGACCGAACAGGTCTTACTCGACGGATACCACTTGTCTATGAAAGTGATTGTGACGCCCTTCTTTTGGGCGATATACACCAGCTTCAGGACGAAATCGGCGAACCCCAGATCGCTGACCTTACGACCCCAGAGGGCCTTCATGCCTTGCAGGTTCAAGTCCTCGAGTCGAATCTCGTCATATTCGTCTGTCAGTTGGTGGGCTAACTTCCAGTGGAAGTCGGTCCGTTGCCGTTCAATCGTGCGGTGCTTACGCGCCAGATTGAGCCGTGCCCGTTGCCGATTGGTTGACCCTTTCCGCTTGGTGCTGTGCTTACGACTAGCGCGTTTGATAGCGTTGAGACTCCGTTTGAAAAACTGAGGCGATTCTATGTCGTGCCCGTTTGCCCCTGTCAGATAGCGTTTCAGACCGAAATCGAACCCTGCGATTTTACCCGTCATGGCTCGATTCAGGTCGGCATCTTCGTGGTCAGTCATGACACAGATGTAGACATCACCGACGGCATCCCGCTTAATCGTGCAACGTTTGGGATTGCCTTCTATGTCGCGGGATTGGAAATACCGGTAGACACAATTGCCGATTTTGATTTGATTGCCAGATAGAAGCGACCAGCCTGCCTGTGTCAAGGTGAACGATTTGTATTTACGGCGCGGCTTGAAACGGGGCCTGCCCCATTTCTTTCCTGATGCACGGGCTTCAAACATTGCCTGGTAGCCTTTATCTATGCGACCTACTACATCCTGTATCGCTTGGCTTGGCAGTTGATGCCAATGGCCGAACCGAGGCACACGCTTCAGGGTGGTGATGTGCCTCATCAACCGAAACTTACTGATATATTTGCCGCACATAGCATAGTAGCGACGCTGGAGGGCGATACAGTGATTCCAGACAGAAGCATGTCCTTCAATCGTTTTATGCAACTCGCGGTTGCCATGATTGGAATACAACTTGAACTTGTAGGTTTTCATGAAGTCAGCTTTCTGGCTTTCATATCCTATTCCGTAGGCTGTGGGAGGCACCACCTAGCGGTGGTGCGGAATTCCCCCCACGAAAGCCACCATAATTATATCATGTTTTAGCGCCAGTGTTAATAAAAAAAACGGCTAAAGCACAGCTTATATCCCAAGTCTAAAGGCTTGGGCTTTACGGGCTAAAGCCCCAATCTGTAAATTGGGCGCCCTGTGCCTATTCCTGTTGGATTTGGAAGCCCGGATTAAGCAGGGCAGAAACTTCCATTGTCCACGACAAAACGATTGCAATTCCGAAAGGCATACAGTATAATATCAATGTTTGAGGTCAGGGCAGCTTAAAATAGTGAAACGCCGTAGACCTTCAGTACCACAATCTTCATTTTTTGGGAGGAATCATCATGCCAATTGGCCCAATGGAACTTATTATTATTCTCGTCATTGCACTTGTGGTTTTCGGTCCCAAGCGTTTACCAGATATGGGCCGTTCACTTGGAAAGGCGATTCGGGAATTTAGGAACGCCGGCAAAGAGATTCAGAACGACATTGTCGAATCAATTGATAAAGATGACCAAGATTCGACCAAACCTGCGAATAAGGCGGTTTAGTTACTAGCATGGCTTCTGATGACTCAATGTCCTTTTTGGATCATCTTGGAGAGCTCCGCCGACGGATTATCATCTCCCTGATTGCAATCGTGATAGGTATACTTATAAGCCTGTGGTTCAAGGAGCAGGCAGTGGAAATTATACAGCGACCCGTTGACATACCGCTCAATGCACAATTGGCGAATTGGATAGATGGAATCGTGGGGACAGATGGTTCATTCGTGGCGTTCCTGTCGATTGACCTGAGAGCAAAAGCAGCGAGCACGGTCCAACTTAATAAAGCCGGACCCGGCGAAGCCATCATGGCTTTTCTCAAGATCGTGGTTACTTTTGGACTATTGCTCGCATCGCCCGTTGTGCTCTATCAGGTGTGGGCGTTTATTTTTCCTGCCTTAACACAACAGGAGAGGAAGTTCGCGCTCCCTCTATTTTTAACTATTGTTTCCTTCTTCCTTGCTGGGGTAATATTTGCCTACTTTATCGTCCTACCTGTTGTCGTCCAATTTGCCGCGGACCTCTTCTTTGATTCGGGTGTCGGCAACCTATGGAGCATTGATAAGTATGTGGGGTTTGCAGCCGGTGTGATGCTAGCCTTCGGCGTTGCGTTTGAGCTTCCGATTGTCATGGCGTTTCTGTCACGCATCGGCGTCATTAACGCCCAGGGTTTCCGAGAGCGACAACGATATGCCGTTATGTTTATCTTTGTCGCAGCAGCACTGTTGACGCCGGCGGATGTATTGTCTATGTTATTAATGGCGATTCCCCTTATCTTACTATATCAGTTGGGGATCTTCCTTGCCTTTCTTGCAGAACAGGAGCCTGAAAGTTATGTCTAATCTCGACTTGCAGGAACAGTTACTATTGTTGTACGAGTTTCAGCAGATTGACGCCGAAATCTTGAAGCTGGATAATAAACTCAAGTCAGTTCCACTCAAGATCAAGAAGGCGGAGGCACAGCTTCAGCTCCATCAACAAAAGCTACAGGAGAAACAAGCGCAACTGGTTGAGGCAGAAAAATTGCAGCGGTCCAAAACGTCAGAACTTGAAATGGAGGGCGAACAGCGTAGTAAATATCAAGCACAGTTGCGGGAGGTAAAGAGCAACAAAGAATACCAAGCATTGGATAAAGAAATTAGTTTTATCCGAGCAAAGGAAGCGGAAATAGAAGATGAGATTTTATCGGCAATGTTGCGAATAGATCAACTCAACGAAGAGCTTGTTCAACAACAAAAGGCATTCAATGCCGAACAGAAAAAACATAACGCACAAAAAACCGAATATGGGCAGGAAGCAAAAGATCTTAAAGCAGCAATTGTAAAATGGCGAGGCAAGCAACAAGACTTTGCCCACCAAATTGATTCGGGATTGATGGATCAGTATCAAGCCCGGTTCAAGCGTTATCGCCAAGGTCTGGTTTCATTGGTTGTTGAAAATGCGTGCGGCAGTTGCCATCTCACGATTCCACCACAAACGTTACAGGAAACTCGTAAGTATGAGAAACTCATCCACTGTGGAAGTTGCAGGCTCGTTCTTTACATTCCATCTCCCTCTCCCGACGATGCCCCCGAGGAAGAACCCCCTTCTGGTTCGGGTCGGTCCTAAATTTCCGTCGCTGCACACCAAAAATTCTTTTACCCACCGACGTATAGTGCGATGGCTCAGTCTGAACCCAACCCAATATTAGTATTGCGCGATTTGATTTTCCCGACGTACCTCCTCTACCAATGGAATATTTTTATTGATAATTGCAAGCACTATTTTTAAATTTACACATATTCTCATGAAACCAATCCAAAAAATCTTACGTTAGGCGCAGCATACCGAAGTTATCTGAAATCTAGCTTGGAGAGGAAAAATGACTGTAACACAGAAATCGCTCATCCTTGTGGCGATACTCTTCTTGTCTGTATCTACCACGGGATTATCAGTAAGTGCGTCTAAATCTGCCCAACCTACAACTAAAATAAAATCTCCATTTCGTCTAAGTACCATTGTGCTCGATGCTGGACACGGGGGCAGGGACCCCGGCAATGTCGGTCCGGGGCGCGAAAATGAAAAGGATATTAACTTGGCAATTACGCACAAATTGGCAGCACTGATCCAGGAAAAAACGACATATGACGTTTACCTCACTCGATCGGGAGACCACTGGATTTCATTAGCAGACCGCGCCCGTTTTGCCAATCAATTCCCATCTAGCCAGACTCTGTTTATCAGCATCCACTGTAACTCACATCCCAATTCCCGTGTTCATGGATTAGAGAGTTATATCTTTAACTTAAAAGCGACCGATAAATTCGCAGAAGAGTTAGCCAAATGGGAAAACGATGAAGAGGTCGTTAGCCCCGTCAATTTTATCATCCGCAACCTATACAAAAGAGGCGTCGAAAAATACAGCTGGGAAGCCGCCCGTATTGTACAATCTATGCTTGTGTCCCACCTCGGCGCGCGAAATCGGAATCGAAGCGCTCCGGACAAAATGGTCAGACGAGCACCTTTCCGTGTCCTTGTCGATACCAATATGCCAGCCCTTTTGGTCGAATTAGGATATTTAACAAACAAAACGGAGTATAAAAAACTCAGCTCTCCTACTTACCAAGACAAAGTGGTAAGCGCACTGTTGAGGTCAATTCAACAGTTTGATCAAGCGACACAGGATGTAAATCGTATTGAGGCGCGGTTGCGTTAACACGGATCTTGTCCGTGCGAAGCTTTACAAACTTCGCACGGTTTTTTTAATGTTGACGGATCGGAAATTGGAGCTGAGGGGAAGTCACCATATTTTGGGTGACTTGGGAACCGGTGCACGGAAGATTTTGTGGAGAAAAATCCGGCAGGTGTGTTGAAGTGATAGCAGAAAAACGGTGGGAGGAACATTACCCCAGCCTCTGCTTAATTGAGAGGTTTTCAGATAATTCGGACACACTTTTCTCCATGGATAATTTCACCAATCAAAGAAGGTGATTCGCTCAACTCTCGGAGCGAAGCAATCGCCGTATCAATCTGACTCGGTGGTAGCACAATTACCATGCCAACACCCATGTTAAAAACATGGTACATCTCGGCTTCATCTACGCCACCTTTCTCCTGAAGAAAGGGAAAGACTGGCGGTATCTCCCAAGTGCCCTTCCGAACCTCTGCACAGCAATTCGGAGGAAGAATGCGGATGACGTTATCCGACAACCCGCCACCTGTAATGTGGGCGATGCCTTTAATATCGCAACGCTCCCGTAGGGCAAGGACACTCTTCACATAACTCTTATGGTACGCAAGTAACTCCGAGCCAATCGTTGTACCAAGCTCAGGGATGTACCGATCGACTTCATAGCCGCAGACCTCAAACACGATTCGCCGGGCAAGCGAAAAACCGTTTGTGTGCAAGCCAAGTGAACCCAAGCCAACCAAGACATCCCCTGGCGCAATCCTGCCGCCCGTGATTAATTGCGACTCCTCGACCACCCCGACAATTGTACCAGCGAGGTCATACTCACCCATCGTGTAGAGTTCCGGTAGCTCCGCGATTTCCCCGCCGATTAGCGCGCAGCCGATTTCCCGGCAGCCCGCCGCCACGCCACTCACAATCTGCTCAATGACTTCAGGGTGGAGTTTACTTGTGCCAATGTAATCCAGGAAAAAAAGCGGTTCCGCCCCTTGAACAAGGATATCATTACCGCAGTGCGCCACAATATCGAACCCAATCGTATCGTGCCGTCCCGTCATAAAGGCAACCTTGAGCTTTGTGCCAACGCTGTCAGTGCTAGACACCAAGACCGGCTTTTCATATTCACCGAGTGCAAACAACCCTCCGAAATTGCCGACCTCGCTTAAGACTTCTGGACGGTGAGTCGATTGGAGAAGGGGTTTTAAGCGTTTCAGAGCGTCCTCTTGTGCGTCGATGGAAACGCCTGCACTAGCGTATGTTAACCCTTGCTCAGACATCAGAGTTATCAGATTCCTTCCGCTTTTCCATACGTTGATTAAACGATTCTAAGCGTCGGTTGCCAATGAGAGTCATTATCTTATCCATCTTTAACAGGGAAACGACCAATACCACAATACATAATCCAACAGTGATTAACATTGCATGCTCTGCAGCGATCTGTGGAGTAACTGTTGGACTCAGTTTTTGAACCAGCAAGATCGCCGGTTGGTATACCACTATGCCAAGAACCGCGCATAAAATGATGGCGTAAAAGGTGAATCGACCCTGCGATGTGGATAAGCCTCGCCGGACGTTTTGAAAAGGGTGGGAAGATCCAGACCGCTCTCTTCTTAATCTGTTCTGCATTGGATTATTCCTTCGGAATGGTTCCCTCTGCAACCATTAATCCCTCTTACTCATAAAAGTAATGGGGAGTTGTGACGTCGATTGCCCACTAAATTCAACTGGATAGTTTCCATCAAAACAAGCCGTGCAAAAATCTTCGGGCGACTTCATACTCTTGAGCATGCCTTCAATACTGAGGTATCCCAAGCTATCTGCGCGGATGTATTTGCACGTTTCTTCGATGGTGTGTGAACTAGCAATCAGCTCTTTGCGGGTAGGGGTATCAATACCGTAAAAACAGGGGAATCTATTAGGCGGAGAAGCGATACGGACGTGGACTTCTGTAGCACCGCCCTCACGAAGCATCTTTACAAACTTTCGGCTCTCAGTTCCCCGCATAATCGAATCATCAACCACCACAATGCGCTTGCCTTCAAGCACATCACGAATCGGGTTCAATTTCACCTTGACCATCAGTTCACGAACCTCTTGTGAAGGGTTCATAAAAGCGCGTCCCACGTAGGAGTTTCGGTAGAGTCCCACATCAAACGGAATACCCGATTCTTCTGAATATCCCAATGCAGAAAGGGTTGCCGAATCCGGTACAGGGATGACGATATCTGCTGCTGCGGGGCACTCACGTGCCAGCTGCCTACCAAGTTCACGTCTTGGGCGGTTAACCAATTCACCGAATACAACACTGTCTGGACGTGAGAGATAAATATACTCAAAGATACATTGTGACAGATGGGGTAACGTCTGCCCAAACATAAACGATTTCGGTTCTTTATCCGTATCGGTAATAATAACCATTTCGCCGGGGCTAATCTCACGGATTGGCTCCGCTCCAATGACATCGAAAGCGCACGTTTCAGAAGTGAGAACATAGGCATCACCAGCGCGACCTAACCAGAGCGGACGGAAACCGTAAATATCTCGCACGCCGATCAAGATAGATCTTCCCATGAAGACAAGTGAATACGCACCGCGAATCTCTTTGAGCGCATCCAAGATACGATCTTCCAGCAGCGTCTGTCGGGAACGGGCAATGAGGTGAGCGATAACCTCTGTATCGGAAGTCGTGCTAAAAATTGAACCAGCATCCTCAAGGTCACTACGGATACGCTGGGCATTCACAAGATTTCCATTGTGTGCAATCGCGAGGGGACCCCGCTTGTATTCCCGCACCAGCGGCTGGGCGTTCTGAAGGGTGCTATGCCCGGTTGTCGAATAACGGTTGTGTCCCAGCGCAAGGTTGCCCTCCAGCTTTCCCAAGGTATCCGAATCAAAGATATTCGCAACAAGCCCCATACCATGATGATATGTGAACGCATTGTCGTCTGCGGCAACAATTCCTGCACTTTCCTGACCGCGGTGCTGAAGGGCGCGTAAACCCAAGTAAGTGAATTCAACTGCCCTAGGGTGTCCCAAAATGCCAAACACCCCACATTCACATCTTGGTTTATCATCAAACGGGTCGAAATATTCCATATTTGGGCGATTCTCCAATTCATCGGGTGTTCCGCCACACCGGCACGCTATTGCATGGCGATTGAAACTTTAGACGGTCTAGATTTGGACTAGAGCTCAGTCGACGCTGTTCGTCTCCGCTCCACACTAAGCCGGTAGCCAAGGATTGCGCCAATTGGTGCCGCAATGATGTACAAGATCTCGGGAGGGCATTTTACCGCTAGCAAAATGCGAAGGGGTAGAGATATGATAAGGGCAAGTAATCGCGCTACATTTAGGAGTATGTAGAACAGCAAATTCGAGGCGACCAATGCTTCCCAGTGGATATTCAGCAGTGACATCAACGCTACTATCGCAGGAGCACCAAGGAAGGCACCTTGATACGTGCGCTTGCGGTCTATGCTAACGCCAAAGCGACGTCCGGCAAAGATAACGCCTTCAGCAACACCGGCGAGAGCACTCCCGTATGTCACACCAAAGGAAATAAGCAGGAGTAAACTTACCCAAAAACCGTGCTGAACACGGTCACCGATTAAGCCTTTCCATAAGAGAAGCTCGAGAATCAAGCGGCAAAGCCATCCGCTCGCCAAACCGATAAAACCACCTAAAGCGATTTGACTCACCGTTAAAGCAATCGTTCTCTTTCGAGGCATACTATACTCCCAAAAAAATCAGGTTTGATGTGAAGATTATATCACGGTGTCGCATCCATGTCAACCGGTAATGAAACATGAAGATGGCACCTGCAACTCCTCTACTAAACCAAACGCTTGACATACTCCCCGCCCTGAAGGACGGGGATTGTTGTGTCCTTCAGTAACGGTCATTGCGCTATCAACAAGAACAGCCATCCGAAGACGGTCTTACGTCCTCTCCTTCGAGGGTTGATGCCCCAACCCTGTAGATGTTAATTGCAGCATTTCTATCACGGTCATGGATAGCACCGCAACTGTTACACTGCCAGTTTCTATCACGCAGATTCAACGTTTCATTAACAGCACCACAAGCCGAGCACGTCTTAGATGAGGGATACCATTTATCAATGAACTTGAGTTTGACACCCTTTCGGGAAGCAATGTATCTCAACTTTACAACGAAATCGGCAAATCCTAAATCACTGACTTTGCGTCCCCAAAGGGCTTTCATGCCTTTGAGATTCAAGTCCTCAAGGCGTATCTCATCGTATGCGTCGGTCAGTTGGTGTGCAAGTTTCCAATGGAAGTCCTCTCGTTGGTTTGCTGTTCTGCGGTGTTTTCGTGCTAAGTCAAGCCGTGCGCTTTCACGGTTCTTTGACCCTTTCCGTTTCCGTGAATGGTTGCAATTGGCACGTTTGATAGCGTTGAGGCTCCGCTTGAAAAACAGTGGCGATTCTATATCATGTCCGTTATGACCGGTGAGATACCGTTTAAGACCAAAATCAAGTTCCGCATAGCGAGAATCCCGATAAATCGGGACCTGCGATTTTACCCGTCATGACTCGATTGAGATCGGGTTCCATACGGTCAGTCAGCACACAGATATAGATGTCGTCAATAGCGTCCCGTTTGATAGTGCAACGCTTAGGATTTCCTTCTATCTCACGAGACTTGAAGTACTGGTAGATACACTTGCCAATACGAATCTTGTTACCGGGTAGGAGTTTCCAACCCGCTTGTAAGAGGGTGAACGATTTGTATTTACGACGAGGTTTGAAACGGGGACGACCCCATTTCTTACCCTTGGCTCTCGCTTCAAACATTGCCTTGTACCCTTTATCTATCCGCGCTGCCACGTCCTGTATCGCTTGGCTCGGCAACTGATTCCAATGGGCAAACTTGGCAAGCCGCTTCAGTTTAGAGATGTGATTGATTAGCCTAAACTTGCTGATATACTTGCCATAGATGCCATAGTACCGACGCTGAAGCGCGACACAATGATTCCAGACAGAAGCGTGTCCCTCTATCGTCTTGTGCAACTCACCATTGCCGTGATTAGAATACAGTTTGAACTTGTAGGTCTTCATTATGGTCAGCTTTCTAACTTTCATATCCGCTTCAATGGACTGTGAGGGTCCCTACCGTGCGGTAGGGTTGAAGCACCCTCACGAAAGCCAGAACAAGTATACCATTTTTCACCTACAACTTCAACCTTTTTTGACTAACTTACGGGATTTGCCGTTCTGTATCCCCGCCCCCGATAAATCGGGACGAAGACGCTTAAAAGACGGGGATACAGAACGGAAGATTCGATAATATAACAAAAATGTGACAAATATTGAGATTTTTTTAACAGCTTGGTAATTCAGTTTGTCTTGACAGACCATGCACCATCCTCTACAATTGTACGCTAGAGGCAACCCCCTGATAAACCGGGACACAAGATCTGTCTCTATTGCAGCAATTCCCTTGCAAAACTATAGTTTCGTTCACGGACGAGTGAAACCGAAATGAGAGGAAACCTATGAGCAACCTACTGTTTCAATCGGGTGAAAAGGTACTTTTTATTGGTGATAGTATCACCGACTGCGGGCGGCGCGGCGACCACGCGCCACTTGGGAACGGTTATGTGAAAAAGGTAACGGAACTAATCACCGCAAAATACCCGGAACGTCGCATTGAGTATGTCAATAAAGGCATCGGCGGCGATATCGTCGAAGGACTTGAAGCGCGGTGGGATACAGATGTTATCGCCGAAAAACCGGACTGGTTGTCAGTGAAGATTGGCATCAATAATGCGTCACGGCAACTTGGGGCAGATATTCCAAACGAAACATATCTCCCCGAATGGGAGATGTGCTATCGGCGCATCCTTACTCGTGCGAAGGATGAATTGGGCGCAGGACTTTTCATATTCGAGACTTTTTATATCGAGGAAGACGTCCCCCAACCCCGCCCGTTAGACGTTGATGCTTATAATGAGATTATCCATCGGCTAGCGGACGAGTTTAACGCCCGATTGATACGCACAAACGAAGCGTTTGATCGAGCGGTGGCTGCGCGGCCGGGAGCGTTGTGGACAACCCAAGATGGCGTTCATCCAAATCCGGAAGGGCATACGCTTATGGCGTTAGAGTTTCTCAAACAGGCGGGATGGTAGAAACACCTTATTTGCATTTGCATATTGCCGCTGGAGGCTTAATCATGGACAGAGCTGCACAAGTATTAGAACGTATGAAAGGACCAGTAGTCCCCATCAATGTCTGTTTCAACGTAGATGGCACAATCAACTACAACGCTGTCGGAGCGTATGTCAACTGGCTATGTGAAGAGAATACCCCTGTGCTTTTGCTCACTTACGGGAGCAGCGAATTTGCGAGCATCAGCGATGAGGAACTCTGGGAATTAACAGAGACCGTTGCGTCCGTTAATGCCGGACGCTCGCTCTATATTGCATCTACCAGCTACTGGAAGCCGGCGAAGACCTGCGATTTTCTGAAACACGCTGACGCCGTCGGTGTTGACGCTGTTAAGGTGCAAATTAACCCTTGGCTGCCCAAGACGCGAGAAACGTTGGTCCGATACTTCGACCTGATTGAAGATGCCTCCGACATACCGTTATTGCTCTGGGGTGTTGCACCACCACCATTCCCCGTGGAGGTTGTAGCGGAATTGGCGCAGCGTCCCAACATCGTTGGCATGAAGAACGATGCACATCCCTTTTATGACTATTACGACTTGGTTCGCGCCACAAAGAATGAAGGGTTTGGTGTGGTCAGTGGCGGACAAATGCGCAACTTCGTGTTCGGACACCAGATTGGGTCACCTGCCTACCTGTGTCCCATCGCGCCGTTCCGCCCCGATATCGCCTTGCAATTTTATCAGTTGCTAGTTGAAGGAAACTACGCTCAAGGGTGGGAGATGGTTTATCGTTATGAAGAACCCTGGCTCAAATGGGCAATTGACAAGAACTGGCTGGGGGTAATGAAGTCAACAGTACAACTTCAAGGACTGTATCCCAACAACCTACTTGGACCGCCGAATCCCCCACCTAGTCCGAGCCTGTTCACTGAAGTGCGGGAGAAGTTAGAGGAACTCTTTGGCGCATCGCGTACACGCCCAACGTAAAGACTTGACCCCTAACTCCTGAAACCACTTCCCGATGATTGGCATGTCCCAATCTCCATTTCACAGGTTGACATACTCCCCGCCCTAAAGGCCTGGGATTGTTCTGTCCTTCAGGAACGTGAATTGTGGTATCAACACCGATAGCGAACCGAAGTCCGTCTTACATCCGCTACTCCAGTGGACGATGCCCCGCCCACTCGCCTCGAAAGGCGACATTGGCGAAACGAAATATGACAACATCTTCCCGTCGGAAGATGTGAAATTGATGGAGGATTTTACCCCGTCTCACCGTTTTCAGCCATATAAAGGAAAGGTGTCAACTTGTTGACTATTTTCCCTTCCATTTCTGAAGATGTATTTTACCATCTTCTACCTACAAGTTCAACGATTTTTTGAATAACCCAGGGGTTTGCCGTTCTGTATCCCCGTCTTAAAAGACGGGGATACAGAACGGAAGATTGTGATAAAACGAGAGGGAATCTTCCCAGATACCTGAGGAAGAGATAGGATGAGTAGCCATACAGCCGCACAATACCACCAAGATGCCGCTATGAGCGCTGAAGTGCTCAGTGAATTGCACAGTTTGCTAGGCGACCGCCTAACCACGGCGAAAGATGTTCGGGAAGATCATGCGAAGGATGTTTCTCATCACCTACCCCATCTGCCGCATGCTGTCGCATTCCCCCACACTAACACTGAAGTCTCCCAAATCGTGAAAATCTGTGCCCAGTATTCGGCTCCGATTGTTCCCTTTGGTACAGGGACCGGAGTTGAGGGAGCGGTTGTCGCTATCCATGGGGGTATCTGCGTCAATTTAACTCAGATGAGCCAAATCCTTCGGGTCAGTCAGAACGATATGGATGTGACAGTGCAGGCAGGAGTCACGCGGAACCAACTCAACAAGCATCTTTCTGAAACCGGGACGGGGCTTTACTTCCCTGTCGATCCGGGGGCAGATGCGTCGTTGGGCGGCATGGCAGCGACACGCGCGTCAGGCAATGCTGCGGTACGTTACGGCACCATGCGAGAGAATGTATTGGGATTGACGGTAGTCACCGCCGATGGGAATATCATCCACACTGGAGGCCGCGCCCGTAAGTCCTCTGCCGGCTATGATTTGACGCGATTATTTGTAGGGTCGGAAGGGACGCTGGGCATCATTGCAGAAATAACATTGAAGTTGGCGAAGACACCGGAGGCTGTTTCAGCAGCGGTCTGTGCGTTTTCAGATATCGCAGCAGCGGCAAACACAGCCATCCAAGTGATTGGATCCGGAATTCCTGTGGCTCGACTAGAGTTGCTAGACGAGATCCAAATGGGTGCGGTTAATGATTACTCCGGCTTGGATTACAAAGTCGCGCCAACGCTCCTTTTTGAATTTCATGGCTCAGAATCAGCAGTCACTGAACAAGCACAAACTGTGGGCACAATTGTCTGCGAACATGGCGGCGAAGACTTTCAATGGGAAGCCGGGGAGGAAGAGCGCAACAGGCTCTGGCAGGCACGGTATGATAGCTATTACGCCTCGCTGGCACTTCGCCCCGGATCCGTTGGGTACGTCACGGATGTTTGCGTTCCCATTTCACGCTTGGCAGATTGCATCCTGAAAACCAAGCAGGAAATCCAAACATCTGGCTTAATTGCACCGCTGCTTGGGCACGTGGGAGATGGCAATTTCCACGTGGTGTTTCCCCTCGATCCCGACCGTCCCGAAGAGTTGAAGGAGGCACAACGGCTCAGTCAACTTTTCGTTGAATACGCGCTCCAGATGGACGGCACCTGTACCGGTGAACACGGCATCGGCTTGGGCAAAATCGAGGCACTTAAACAGGAGCACGGACTAGGCGTTGACGTGATGTACACTATCAAAAAGTCCCTAGACCCACAAAATATCATGAATCCCGGCAAGGTTATATCACTCTGAGTGACATGAAAACAGCATTCACAAAAACACTAATCGCTTTTTTTATTTTCATTCTAAGTCTCATCGGGATTTTAATCGGTGTTATCAAACACTGGTCGCAGAACGGTTCTTTGATCGAAAGCATGATGATGGTAGACTTCTCAGGGCTTCTGCTCAACGTTTTGGGAGTATCAATTTTAATTCTTATCAGCGTTGCCTTGATCTTTTGGCTGGCGCATGCTTGGTCAGTCGAGCAACCCGCACTGGGAGAACAAATCATCCGGCTGGCAATGTTTGTGAGTATCCTGCTGATTCTTGTCTTCGGTGGAATGGGAATCGGTCTAATCGTTTTACGTACCCTCTGGACAGTTAATTATTTTTGAATCGTAAACCATACACTCAATATTTTTTGGTGCGAGTTGGTGAGGAGGTCATTTCTACATCGTTCAAGAGTACATTGGTTCACTAGTCCATTCATGAACTAATTTTTTTACGCTTCACGTTTCACTCTTGATTTTCACCCGGCGAGTGTATCAACAGTTGCAAACTAGCACCATTGGTTAAATAAACCCATACCAGAGGATTTTCACTTGCATTCACAGACTCGGATGTGCTAAAATAGTTTAGGAGTGCATCATATTCCATAACAAAACTTCAACGTTTAGCTTGTTTTATTGAGGTCACGGTTAACAAATGGAACTCACTGTATATTGTAGGAAACGATCTCCACAATATACACCAACAGATTGAGAAGGGGTGTCAAAGATTCAAAGTAGAGGTCGCCGTTACCAGCAGAAAGCGCAACAGCAGCAAAATAGAGTGAATCGACAGATTCGGGCAAGGCAGATCTTGTTGATCACTGCCGAAAACGATAAGCTTGGACCTATGCCTATTTATGAAGCATTGGACCGTGCACAAGCAGAAGGACTTGATTTGGTAGAAGTCTCTCCAAACGCCGATCCGCCAGTTTGCAAAATCATGGACTACGGTAAGTTCCAATATGAGAAAAGCAAACGAGCAAAAGAAGCAAAAAAGAAACAGGTCAAAGTTGTCCTGAAAGAGATAAAGTTTCCCTCCGTAAGAACCGGAGATCACGACTTTCAATTCAAGCTGCGTCATGCCCGCGAGTTTTTATCAAATGGCTGGAAGGTCAAAGCAACTATTAGATTCAGTGGGCGTGAAATGCTGCACACGGATCTCGGAATGGAAATGCTGCGACGGTTTGCAGCAGATATCGCAGATGTCGGCGAGATTGAGTCGCCCCCACGGATGGAAAGTCGCTCTATGTTCATGATCTTGACACCAAAGTCGGAAAGGTAGAGGAGCACCAGTCAGATGCCGAAAATTAAGACACATAAAGGTTCAGCCAAGCGTTTCAAAATCACAGGAAATGGAAAAATTCGCAGGCGCAAGGCTTATTCCAATCATCTATTTATGTCAAAAACGGCGAAACAGAAACGAAGCCTCAGGAAAAGTACACTTGTGGATGAAACAAATGAGAAAAGGCTGCGTCGCCTGCTTCCCAACTAGGTGGTTGTCAACATCGTTTTTAAGGAGATTGTAATGCCAAAAGTAAAAACAGGTAGTGTCCGTCGCCAACGCCGCAAACGAATCATGAAGCACTCAAAGGGCTATCGCGGCGGCCGCAATAATCTGAGGCGGTCTGCGGTGGAGGCTGTCGAAAAGGGCTGGAATTATGCCTACGCCCACCGTCGAATGCGGAAACGGGAATTTCGGCGATTGTGGATTGCCCGTATCAATGCCGCCGCACGGATGCATGGCTTATCCTATAGCCGTTTTATGAACGGATTGAAAAAAGCGGGAATTGACCTCAATCGCAAGCTCCTCGCTGACCTCGCTGTTCATGATGAGGCTGGATTTGCTCGTATTGCGGAACTCGCGAAAGGCTAATAAAATTGAGTTTGTGTAAAGGCTATGAAAGGACAAAGTAAGCGGTTCGAGTCTTCTAATTAGAGAGGATGCGTCACCGGCTGAAAGCGCATCTTTAGAACGAGTCGCCGAATTTCATCCTGGAGCCGCCGAGTTGAACGCTGATTGTGGCAATTAGACTCGTGCCGGAAGTTTCACCGTTATTGAAACGACTAATGAAGTGGGTAGATGTTATATCTGCCAATAAGGGTGGTACCGCGGAAGATCTCGACGCCTGTCACTTTCGTCCCTTGGACGAGGTGATAGGCGTTTTTTTTTGCAATTTTACAGGAGATAAACATGCAGCAGGAATTGAAGCAAATCGAAACTGAAGGGTTGACAGCCCTCGAAACTGTAAGCGACTTGCGCGAGCTAGAATCCCTACGGATTAAATATTTCGGACGTAGAGGTTTGCTCTCCACAGTAATGCGAGGGATGGGGAAACTTTCCAAAGCGGAGCGACCGGTTGTTGGTAAACTCGCGAATGAAGTGCGAGCGAATCTCACAGAAGCATTTGATCAAGCTGAAAGAACTCTGAACCAACAAGCCCGAGAACAACAACTTGCAACGGAGGCTGTGGATATTACGCTGCCCGGCCGCCTACAGCAGCTGGGGAAAAAGCATCCGGTGACACAAACCTTTGATCGTATCCAAGAGATCTTCCGGGGCATGGGATTCCAGATTGCTGAAGGGCCCGAAGTTGAGCATGAATATTACAATTTCGATGCACTGAACACACCCGCTGAACACCCTGCCAGAGATTCACACGATACGTTTTATATCACTGATAGTTTACTATTGCGGACACATACCTCACCGGTTCAAATCCGCTACATGGAAAAACAGAAACCTCCCATACGGATTATCGTCCCGGGGCGAGTGTATCGCTGCGATTCCGATGCCTCTCATACACCGATGTTCCATCAGGTCGAAGGTTTGCTAGTTGCCGAGCAAGTCACTTTCAGTGAGTTGAAGGGGGTCCTATACGCTTTCGTGCAACAGATGTTCGGAGAGGGAACGCGGACCCGTTTCCGTCCCCACTTCTTCCCATTCACAGAGCCAAGCGCAGAAGTTGATATCTCCTGCACAACCTGCCACGGCGGAGGGTGTCGCCTCTGCTCAGGCACCGGTTGGCTCGAGATCTTGGGAGCAGGCTCGGTGCATCCAAACGTCTTCCGTTATGTCAATTACGATCCGGAACAGTTTACCGGCTTTGCGTTCGGCATGGGGGTCGATCGGATTGCGACCTTGAAATACGGCATCCCAGACCTACGGTTGATGTTTGACAACGATATGCGATTTGCCCAGCAGTTTTAGGATCAGTAGAGGAGAAGGAATCATGAACGTAAGCATCAGGTGGTTAAAAGAATATGTCGATTTCGATTTATCTCCCGAAGCACTAGCGGAACGTCTGCTGATGCTTGGCATGGAAATCGAATCAATTAAACAACTTGGAGAGGGACTAGATCGGGTAGTCGTTGGCAGAATCAATACCGTGGAAAAGCACCCACAGGCGAACAAACTAGTGCTATGCAATGTCAATGTCGGGTCTGGCACAGACGCGCAAATCGTCTGTGGTGCACCGAATGCACGTGAAGGGTTGGTTGCTCCCGTCGCGCTCGTCGGTGCACAGTTGCCAAACGGGTTAACAATAAAACGGGCAAAAATCCGGGGCGAGGAATCGCAAGGAATGCTCTGCTCAGAGCAGGAATTAGCGATTTCAGATGAGGTATCAGGCTTGATGGAACTCCCCGACGACACGCAAATTGGTGCTCCACTTGTCGAGGCTCTCGGTTTGAACGATGTTGTGTTAGAACTTGAGATCACACCCAATCGCCCGGATTGCCTCAGTATGATCGGGGTCGCTAGGGAAATTGGCGTAACTACGGGAAATCCACTCAGGCTGCCCAAAGTGAACGTGCCATCGGGAACGACAGATATCCACAATCTCACCAGCGTAACGATTGAGGCACCAGACCTGTGTCCACGTTACGCAGCACGAGTTATTCAAGGGGTAAAAATCGCGCCGTCGCCCGCTTGGCTACAGCGTCGCCTTGAAACCATCGGTATCGGAACGATTAACAACATCGTTGATATTACCAATTACGTCCTGATGGAATACGGACATCCCTTGCACGCTTTCGATTACCATCAACTAACTGAAAACCGGATCGTTGTCCGCCGCGCGAAGCCGGGTGAGAAATTGAAAACAATTGATGAGGAAGAACAGAAGTTGACTCCCGACATGCTTGTCATTGCCGATGCAGAGAACCCAGTTGCGCTAGCTGGTGTGATGGGGGGATTCGATTCGGAGATTACCGATCAGACAGTTGATGTGCTGCTTGAAAGTGCATACTTCCACCCACCAAACATTCGGAAAACGTCAAAGGCTCTGGGAATGCACACCGAAGCCTCCCACCGATTTGAACGCGGCGCAGACCCCGAAGGGGTTATTCCAGCTATCAACCGTGCGGCACACCTCATCACGGAAATCGCCGGTGGAGAGATCTGTTCGGGGATTGTTGATGTCTATCCGGGTAAGCGAGAAGCAATCAATATTAAACTCCGTCCAGAACGTGCCAACTTTGTATTGGGAACCGAAATTGACACGGATGAAATGCGCAACATCCTGACTCGCCTTGGCTTTGCCGTGTCCGATACGTTTGAAGTTACAGCTCCCACCTTCCGCCCCGACGTGGCACAGGAAGTTGATTTAATCGAAGAAATTGCGCGTGTTTACGGCTTCGATAATATCCCAACCACGCTCCCAAGAGGTGACATTCCTATACCAAAAGTTGACCCGAAGGAAAATCTGCGTGAGCGCGTGAAAATGTATCTCCTACAATGCGGTATGATGGAGGCAATGAATTACGCATTCTATCATCCAGACGTTTTCGATCGCATCCGCCTTGCGTCAACAGATCCGCTCCGCCAAGCGGTTCAAATTGCGAATCCATTGAGCGAAGACCAGTCAATTATGCGAACAACCCTGATTCCTAGCTTGCTTGCAAACGCCCAGTACAACCGGAACCATCAGATCAACGATGTGCAGTTCTTTGAGTGCAGCAAAGTCTTTATTCCAAGCGAGACGGATGAATACCCAAATGAACCTGAGCGCGTCGCAGGCATCATAGCGGGTAATCTCGGTGCGGGTGTATACGGCGATCCGCTCCGTCCAGCAGACTTCTTCGATATCAAAGGGGTTGTAGAAGGTATGCTAGATCGATGCGGTAGCTCAGGTTATACCATCACCCACACTGACCATCCAGCCTTCCACCCCGGACGCCGAGCAGAAATTCGCATTGAAGATAAAACACTATGCGTCTTCGGTGAAGTCCACCCGGAGGTATTGGAAAATTACGACCTGCCCTACAAGGCTTATCTGTTTGAACTTGATTTCGAGAAATTGATTGACGTGGTAGAGCCGATGAATCAATTTGAGCCCATCCCAATCTACCCCAGTGTCAATCGGGATCTCGCGATTGTGCTAGATGCAGATACACCCGCCAGTCATCCGACCGAAATCATTAAAGCTGCCGGCGGCGAGTTAGTCTCTGCGTTGCACCTGTTCGATGTCTACACAGGCGAGCAGGTCCCCGAAGAGAAGAAAAGTTTGGCATTCGCAATTGAATATCGCTCAACAACGGAAACGCTTACGGATGAAATTGTCGATAGAGTTCACGGCGGGATTTTAGAACAGTTAGAACGGGAGTTAGGCGCGACACTGCGTAGTTGAGTGGTACCGCAGTGCTTACCGGTGCCACCATCTTTTCTTAGACTTGGCTTCCGGTAGGTGGGGTTGGAGGGATTTTTCGGAGCGTAAAGATTTGAGCAGGTTCGATATTTCTTTATTTCTTCTGTCGGCCTCTAAGACAGTTTCACATATTGCGACAGCGCGTCCTCCAATCGCTGGATCCTGTGTCGCTTGATACGCGAGCCCACAGATGGTTGCAGCGGCACTATTGTACTCCACCGGCTCGATCCCGCTCGGCAGTTCATCGGGAAGCCAATCGAGAAGTGCAAGCCCAACCTGCCACACTTGAGACTTTGCGTCACAAATCAGCTTGTGATACAGCAAATCTGCCGACGAATCATCGAGCCAATACGCTTGTTCATAACAGGCAGCCGCTTCGTCATACGCCTCATTGGCAATGTGGAGTTTCGCCAACTCTGTATAAAACGCATACAATCCGCGATCGGTGATAGCGTACACTTCGTGTTGCGTATTCGTCAACCATTCCCCCGCTTCCAGAAATTCGATTGCCGAATTTTTCTCGTCCTCTGTAATAATAATACCTGTGAGGAGGTGCTTCGCCACCGCTGCATTCGGGTAGATTTTGGTACGGCTCTTCATCAGGGGATACGCTTGTACCGGCTTGTCCATCTCAAGCAGCTTAAGTCCCGTTGCGATTCGGAAAAGCGAGATGATTGAATCGCTGTTTTTTCGCGCCCTTTCATCAAAAACTGCCGCTTGATTGTCAGCAATGTAACGATTGAGGGAGTCTAATTCCGAGCGGACTGTTGGATCTGCCGGCTCCACTTCGTGTGCCCTCGCAAGAAACCTTTGAGCGGTAAACAGTTCATCCCACTCCCGATAGATCCGTCCAAGCGACAGATGCGCCTGTGCGAGAAGTGCCGGCGCAACGGGGATAGACGCAATGGTATCCCACGCTTGGATCGCCGTTGAAAGCTCCTTCGGTGCTGTCAGCGTTTGGGCATGGTCAACAAACCGATCCAACTCTGCCCC
Organism: Candidatus Poribacteria bacterium; assembly: GCA_965222435.1. Classification (GTDB taxonomy): domain Bacteria; phylum Poribacteria; class WGA-4E; order WGA-4E; family PCPOR2b; genus PCPOR2b. The sequence continues at coordinate 5,493,779 of OZ244950.1, forward strand.
GATTTTCGCTCTGTCGAATATGAAAATCTGGTCCACTAGAGATCCTCTCAGATCTTAGCCACTGGCGGATACCCAATCCTCCGTGTTTCTCTCAAATGCCTCAGCAACTTCATCAGAGATAGTATCCTTAATAACCGTAACCAGATGGTCTCGGAATTTGTCCCAATCGGAGCCGCGCCCGGTAAAGCGGTATCGGTTGTCGATCTCGACAAACATAGTGTCATTCGGTTCGTGATGTGATTCAAAATAGCGAGTAACTTTCATAATTTCCTCCACAAAAAGAAAGGGAAAAAGCGAGAAAAGACAAGAGACAATTATACGCTTTTGACCTTGCACACTGTTCCCTTTTCACACCCACACACTTTCTGTTTTTACTCGTTGTCTCGTTCTCGCGTCGTCCCGTTTTCTCGTTATCATTTTTGCCCCTATTTGCCGCCAATCGTCCACTCACTAATTTCCCACCCCGATTCTATTGCAACCTGTCGTAAACCTTTGCTCGGATTGACGACGATTGGGTTGCCAACACATTGTAGCATAGGCAGATCTGCGCGGCTATCGCCATAAGCATAGCTTGCAGCGAGGTCAACGTTATGCTCTTCGACGCAGGCTTGGATCGCGCGGACCTTTTCCTCTTCGCTCAAAGGCAGCGTTGTCAATTCCCCCGTAAATTTTCCGTGTGCCTCCTCAAGTTGCACGGTCAACGCAGCGTCCGCTTGCAGATAATCGGCAAGGGGTTGAATGATAAAATCAAGAGAGCCGGTTACAAGCACAATCAGATCGCCCCGGCTTTGGTGTTCACGAATACAGTCTAAAGCGGCAGGGAATAACTTTGAACGCACATAAGTCTCGAACTGCTCACCAGCAAGCTGTTTGACGCGCTCCGCTTCCAACCCTCGATAGTTACGATAGAAAACTTGGTTGAATCTTGTGCGACTCACTTTATCTAGAAAAAAGTAGTAGACAACTTTCAACGCAAACCAAGCAAGCCAGAAGGGGCGTAGAAAGGTAGGAAGCAGGTGGGAACGAAATTGGACATAATAGTGGACAATAGTCGTGCTCACGATGGTGCCATCAACATCAAAAAAGGCAGCCGTTTTTTTCTGTTCCGCTGACATCTTACGCCTCACGATCTAGACAATCTGCTCGTAATGCTTCAATCTCAGTCCTGACGGCATCGGCAAGTTTTCTGTAAGTCTCCTGATCCAATCCTGAAGCGGCGTCCATCTCCCCCATTTCGTGCCTGCTAGGCGGCGTGACGGGTTTACCAAAAACCACTTGAATATGACTCTTACGCGGTAGATTTTTACCTTTAGGCAGTGCGTGATAAGTCCCGTTGATATAAGTGGGGATAATCGGGGATCGGGTTTCGTAAGCCAACAAGCCGAGCCCGGGTTTGAACGGTTGAAGTTCCCCGGTGACAGAACGGGTGCCTTCGGGATAAATCAGCAAACACTCATTCTGTTTCAGTACCTCCTGCGAAATTCGGAGACCCTGCAAGAAATTAGCATGCCGATCGAACGGCACGAATTTAAGCAACTCACCGGAGAACCACGATTTGAAGCGGGTGCTAAACCAGTAATCTTTTGCAGCGAGAACCCTCAGACGTTTGGATTCGTCACCCAAAACGGTCATAACCGCAAGGGTGTCGAGGTGACTTGAATGATTGGCGGCAATGATATACGGCTGTTCACGCGGGAGGTTTTCCAGTCCATTGCACTTAATCGAGAAGTAACACTTATAGATAGCCCACACACCAAATCGGAATAGCCCCGCAAGTGTCGCAGAGAAATGTGAGGATTCAGATTGTTCAATATAGGCAGATGTTTCTGCATCAATGGAAGGCAGTGTGGATTTAGATTGCAACGTTTTGACTGTCTCCGTCACGTCGCCAACTGTCTGAATTTTGGCTATCAACTCATCGGGAATAGAGCGTTGTAGTCTCGATTCTAGCAGTAGCAGCAATTCCACCCGTGCCATTGAATCCAGCCCAAGCTCTGTACCCAAGTTGCTGTTCAAATGGATCTGATCCGCAGGCAGACGCGCCAAACGACTGAGCTCAGAAATAATAACCTCCTCGACCCCCGCAGAGGTGTCAGTAGCCACCGTTGACTTCAAGGAATTCTCGTTTCCATCGGTAGCCAGAGTATCTTTGACAGGATTGGGCTGTGGAGCCTCTTGTGTCTGCCGGGAGAGTTTTTCGTGCAAAATCTCTTTAACACGTTGACGATTTACTAGTGTGCCCGATGTCTTGGGCAATTCAGTATCCCAAAAGTGCACTGTCTGGAGGTGTTGATATGTCGGTAAATCTTGGGCGCGTTCCTGAATGTGTTGATGGATAACTTTCTCAACTTCAGCCCTGTCCTGATTATTATCGTGAACTGGAACGATAACAGCATGTGCCGCTTCAAACAGATTATCCGTACTCATGCCAACGACGCAGATCTCTGAAACCAAGGGACTGTGTCGGTAGAGTGCTTCAAGTTCGACCGGGTAAATATTTTTACCGGCCCCGGACACAATCACATCTTTGCTGCGTCCGGTGAGATACAAATAACCCTCTTCACCAAAGTAGCCCAAATCGCCCGTATAGAGCAGACCATCTCGAATGACCTGTTTTGTCACAACTTGATTCTGATAGTACCCCTGCATCAGGCTTGGGCTGCTCGCAACAATCTCACCAACGCCGTCCTCGTCAGAATTGATTATCTGGAGTTGTACGCCTTGAACTGCGGGTCCGACCGTTCCCCGCTTGCTTTTGTGGTAAGGGTTTACGCTCAGGACAGGAGAGGCTTCTGTCATGCCATAGCCTTGATAAATTGTTAATCCAAACTCCATGAATCGATCGTACACCTCGTCCGGCAATGCAGCACCCCCACTGACCAGAACGCGGATATGCCCTCCCAATGCAGCTTGAATCTCTTGGACAACCTCTGGGTCAAGGGGTGGTTCCATTGCTTCGGGAGACTGTACAACATAACGTTTAATCGTATCGTACAGTAACTGGAACAAGCGCGGCACCCCAATAAGCACGGTGGTCTTGGTCTCCCGCATAATCGCCAAAATCGTGGTCGGTCTCAAACTATTGATGTATGTGATGGTTGTACCGGCGTAAATCGACATCAAGAAATTGCAGGAGAATCCCAGGGCGTGATACAACGGCAGGACTGAAAGGAATCGATCCGTGTCTTCGGGAGGCAATGCGTTTGAAACAGCAACAACGTTTGCAATAAAGCCCCTGTGCGAGATCATCGCTCCCCGTGCATCTACAGTCGTACCCATCGTGAAGATGATCGACGCAACTGTATCTGGCTGGATGTCAACATCGGGAAAATTATCAGGAATCGCGGGAAGTTCCGACTCCGTAGGGACAGAGTTCTCTGCCTGTCCCCATTCAAAAGGTTGGCAGAAACGATTGATATTCAAGAAATTCAGTGATGCGGATTCCCTATTTGGCTTAATCTGGGTGTCGTGTAAACGATCAATGCAGGCTTCAGAAGCCAAAATCGCCTTTGCTTCAGTGTACTCCGAAAGCGCGAAGATCTCTTCTTCAGCGGTCTGTGGGTCAATTGGAACAACAACAACACCGATCTGCACGGCAGCTAAATAAGCGATACCCCACTCCGGCTGATTTTCAGCAAAAAGGATTACCCTATCGCCTTTGCGATAACCACGTTCCCACAGCGTAAAAGCAACCTGCCGCGAAACCTCATAGAGCTGGCGGTAAGAATAGCGCACCCACTCACCGCCCCGTTTCATCTCCAACGCAATTTTATCCGGAATGGATTCTGCCTGTTGGGCAACCAAGTCTATCATTGTCTGATGCTCGATCGGTTTGGAGGATCCATCGATAGGTTGCTCCCCGGATTCATTGTGTGCTCTAAAGTCTTCTTCGGAGGAGGAAGAATCTGTTGGCAGATCGTCAATTTGATTCGGTATCGGTTCGCTGATTCTTTGCCGCTCTGATTCGTCACCTAGCTTGAGAAAGTGTCGTTTGATTCCTGGGATGTGTACTTCTTGGAGATAATATCGCCAATCAATACGTGAAATGTCGAAGTTGAAGTGTTGTTGATCCGAAGGCGAAAGGGAATCGTAAAGTGCTTCTGTCTTGCCGATTTCAAACTCAAAACTGAGGCGGACATAGGGACCATAAATCTGCACATAGTGTAGTAGGGTCTCAATGGCATTCCTTTTGACCGCGATTCGGCGGGCCTTCCGTTTTGCCCATCTCAATGGAATGCGATTGAGCCAACGACTGGCTGTGTCGAGCAGGCGCATCTTACCGCGCAAATCACTCTGAAATTTCGCCTCATCTGGAAACTTCCACACAGGAACAGGTATCGGTTTGCCGTTATCTAGCAATGGCTGTCGCGTAAAGTAGTCGTGGGTTATATTGACAATATCGCCAAAAGTTAGGGGATTGCGCGCTCCACTCGCTACGTGATAGACCTCTATGTCTCGACGGTAATAGGTCTGCACAGTCGCCGCTAAAATAGCATTGATAACGAAATCAGCAGGGATAATATCAAGGATGCTATCCGGATCGCCGGGAAAATCCGGCAAACGCCCTTTTCCAAAACCAACAATAAGCGGATCCGCCATGCGCAGCGCACCACCGAGCCAACCCGGTTCAGGGTCCTCAAGACTGCTCTCCATAATTGATTGGCGGATAATTGCGGTCGGCAAATCTCCCCGCGTTTTGATAATCATCTGTTCGCCGAGAGCTTTCATATAGGTATAGGTATCGTTCCAACCACGCGCATGGGCGCGTTTCAAACCTTCATCAGTTAAGCGCTGCTCAATCCATTTTTCCCGTGCGATATCAATCTGCCTGTTCAGCTTCTCTCCTGTTTCAGCGCCTGAATTTCGTAGAGCTTCACGTTGGAACTGATCTAGCTTCTCAGGCTGATTTGCTTCATCCCTGACCCCTTCGCTCAACCGTTGGATATCTTCGATTTCGGCGTCAAGGGTCCCAGGGACTGCTACCCCCTTTTCTGCTTGATACTGTTCAGCATACGTTTCGTATGGTGGGTGCAATTCTTCGGGAACCTTTCCCGGTTGAACCCCACGGACATACGCCGTCGATACGTGCAGAAAAATCGCATCGTTACAACTTTTTGCCAGTTCAACCGCGTACCTCGCCCCAAACACATTGCTCTGCAAGGACGCGTCGATCGGTGGGTCGAATTTGACTAGACCGCCACTGTTAATGAAGATTTGTACTTCACGCTTTAACGTTTCGTAGTCGGTATCGGAGAGACCGAGTCGCTCGTAAGCCATATCGCCTTCTACAGCGCAGACCTTTTCACGGACCCACCCGTCAAACTGTTCCGCATGAGTTTGTTTAAGTTTCGCAAAAGCACTCGAAGTAAACACCTCATTTTCTAGCCGATCTGTTGCGGTACGCTTTTCTCCATTGGCTCCAGTCTGACTACGGATGAGCAGATAGACCCGCTTCACATCGGGCAGCGCAGTGAGAATTTTCGCCACAAGTGCTTGCCCTAGAAATCCGGTCGCACCAGCAATCAATATCACTTTACCATGAAAAAATTCGGGAATTGTCTGCATATCATCCTTCGTTTTCAGCCAAATTGGAAGATATCACAACGTTTTAGCAGCCAACACTTTCGGTTTTTCTAAACCGCTGCGAGATGCCCTCTCAAATCGGTCAATCGGGCAAAAGCTATCACGATTTTAGCCCCGCCCTGAACGATGAGATTCGTCACTACGAGTAACAGCACACTCATACAGTCTTGAAGCAGGGAAGGTGGATAAGCCATTGTGTTGTTTCACCGCTGAAGGTATTTTAGTATAAGCGATTAAACGGCTTTCTGTCAATAACAAAACGTGATATGAATAGGGCAATTGCATCTGTTTATTATTGTCTGAATCGCGGATTAAACGGATTCATCGGAGGGCACGGAATGTCACCGGTTTGCCGATTGTCTATACATCTATCGCATTGGATGAATGCATCCCAAATAGAGAAGATCACTGCTTATTGCTTAACCCTACCTTTTTGTCTGAATCAGGATTTTCAGGATGAAAGGATTTACAGGATAATAAGGCGATGTGTAGCATGCGGTTCCAACCGCTTTCACATGTGATTGTCCTAGTGATACGAAAACGATTAACTCGGTTCGGATTCATCTGTCTCTAAATATAGTTCTCTAATACCTAATTTAAAACAACACAAACGGGCCTTACCAGATGAAATCCGAATATGACGCGCAATTCGTCTTAACCGAAAGTAGCTTTATTGTAAACTAGAATGTCAGGATGAGGTTTTATTTGATCGCGATCTTTTATGAAGCACTTTAATTCGCATCCATTCGTCCAAACTCCGATTCGCGCAGTTGGACATGCAGAAAGGTAGCCGTGTAACTGATCAATACCTTCTGTTGAGTCTAATCGCTTGACCTCAAATAGAACTAACGGTTTTGGATCGCCTTGAACCTCTTTCTGAATTGCAACATCAGCGAAATATTGACTTCCACCGATGGTAATAGGGACTTCAATGTTGACAGTGCGACCATCAAATAGTTTCTTTGGGAAACCGTAGCTTTCTATCAATTCACGCAATAACCATTGCCGCACCCGCTCCTCCGGTGAATCATCACCGACAAGCTGCTGAAAGAGGTACTCCTCGGATGGAATCGCATAAAAAGGTCGGAGGCGATAAGATGCTGATAAACGCAAAAAACGACGATCAATCTCACCAAGGTAGCGAGAAGGGTTCCTACCCGAAATGAGATAGAGCCATTCCTTGGCGCGCGTCATGCCAACATAAAGCAGTTTTCGTTCCTGCGTAACCTTTTCCGCAATATCGCTGCTAGGAATTACGTTGGGAGCAACAAAAGGTAGATTGCCTTCATCCACCCCCAAAATGAAAACTACACGCGCCTCCAATCCTTTGATGGAATGCATCGTGCAAAGTTTAACTTCTTCAGCTTCATGATTCCAACCTAGTGGCGTTACGATGTAATTGGGAATTTGGTGTACATTTAATCTCTCTTGGATCACAAGGAGAGATTTTTGGCGTGGATGGAGTATAACCATTTCAGAGAGTTCGCAGGTTGTTTGCTCCTTCAATCGTTTTATTTCCTCAACAACGTAATCAGTTCCTTCTTCAAGGGAACCGAATCGCCGGTAGATAGGGTAGCATCCATGTTGGTCTTTGTTAATCTGTTCAGGTTTAACGTAATCCTCTGAATTCTGCACAAAGTCTGTGTCCTTCTCCAAAAGGGTGTAGGCAGCTTCAGCAATTTCAACTGTCGTACGGAAGTTCTTGTTGAGAGTATGTGAGCGTCCTTGAATGTTAATACCGACTCCCTTCCATGTAAAACTCGTGTCATATATCTTCTGTGCAACATCTACCAAAAGATTGATACTATTGGTTTGCGGATTGACTAGCTTTGTAATGACGGTAAGTTCCGCCTTACTCAGATCCTGGGTTTCATCCACTACAATATGGGTATAGGGTTCAAAGGAATCATCGTCCTCAAGAGAGCATAAAGCTAAGAGGGCAAAATCTTCGTAATCAGACCGCCGTTTCTGCTGCATTTCGTGTCGGTACTGTTCAAATACAGCGAACACAATTTTGCGGTCTTCGGCATTCAACCTACCTCCTCTTCCTTGTCGTTCTGCGCTGAGATACGTTTCTAAATCCAAGATACATGAACCTTTCATCCATTGAATCTCTTTTGCAAAGAAAAACGGATTCCTACTAAGTATGGGACGATTCGGGAACCGCCGGCGTACTTCGTTACACGCTTTCTTAAAAATTGGCCCCTTTTCTTCCCAGCCTCGCAACGTGTTATCAATAGCAACTTCTTTCTGACTGAGATATCTATAAGCCCATTGATGGAAGGTTGAAATCTCAACACCTTCCAACCCCAACTCTCTAGCTTGTTCGCGCATAAAGGCAACTAGCGTACTATTGTAAGTCAATACCAAAATCTTGTTGGCAGTAAACATATCCAAGTAATTTTCAGACAGATATTTCGCTCTGTACAAGGCGATTGTTGTCTTGCCACTACCGGCTACTCCGCGAATTAAACGGTGTCCGAGGGGATCAAGTCGTACTAATCTGTCCTGCTCTGGGTTCAAGTAGATCATGTCGCAACCTCCTTGCGGTTATGGTCTTTCTTAGGAATTGGGAATTCAAAATCACTAAATTCAGCTTGAATTCACATGATTTCCAGCAGTCACCTTCAGGTAGTTTAAACACAGTTATTGCATGAAAGGGTTAAACTACTTAGGAATTATGTGCAATTTCAATTGACAGCAAATGTAGTAGGAGTTACGCACTTCAGATTGTAGTTGCCCGCCTGTCCCGACAAGTCGGGGATTTATCAGGCGTCCGTTCCGCCTGCTCTCGGAACGGAGAGGCCAGGATTGGGGATAGGGGCCGGCGGCGATAAATCGCCGAACCACAAGGTTTAGGGCATTCAACTGCGTAAGTCCTATTAGAATTGTGTAGACACCTATTCTTTACAAATACTCGTTCGTAGTAGGGCAATTCATTGCCCGTTGTGCCAAGAAATGCCCTGATATTTTTAGATTTCACTATAAAATACATTTCTCTGTGTCTCCGCAGGTTTCACGATAACACTCATAGTCATCAATAAAGGCTTCAGTTTGCCATTTTGCTTAGTTTCATATATTGCTACTTAAGCCCCCGAAGCCACTCCTCAATCTGGGCTTTGAGACTTTCATCGCCAGCCTTCTCCGCAAGTCTCAATGCTGTTCGGAGATCCTGCTTCGCCTCCGAAGTGCGATTTAACGAAGCCTTCGCAACTCCTCGATTGAAATACGCATCGGCATAATCAGGTTCAAGCTGTATCGCTTTATCGAAATCACTTATCGCAGCAACGTATTGACCAAGGTGATCTTTGGCAAGCCCTCGATTGTAGTATGCCGTGGCATAATTAGGTTCAAGTTGTATCGACTTATCGAAATCCCTTATCGCAGCAACGTATTGACCTAGTTTCGCCTTTACTACACCACGATTGTAGTAAGGAATGGCATAATCGGGTTTGAGTTGTATCGCTTTATCGTAATCCTTTATCGCAGCAACGTATTGTCCCAAATCTACCTTCGCATTGCCCCGATTGTAGTATGCTATGGCATAATCAGGTTCAAGTTGTATTGCCTTATCGAAATCCCTTATCGCAGCAAGGTATTGTCCTAACTCTGCCTTCGCATTACCACGATTGCTGTATGCGTTGGTATAATCCGGTTTGAGCTGTATCGCTTTATCGAAATCGCTTATTGCAGCAAGATATTGACCAAGGTAGCCCTTCGCAAGTCCCCGATTGTAGTATGCTATGGCATAATTGGGTTCAAGTTGTATTGCCTTATCGTAATCACCTATCGCAGCGGTGTATTGTCCCAAGTCTACTTTCGCAAGTCCCCGATTGTTGTATGCCTCGGCAAGATCGGGTTTGAGTTGTATCGCCTTATCGAAATCCCTTATCGCAGCAAGGTATTGCCTGAGGTGGTACTTCGCATTACCACGATTGTTGTATGCCGTGGCATCATTGGGTTTGAGTTGTATCGCTTTATCGTAATCCTTTATCGCAGCAAGGTATTGCCTGAGGTGGTACTTCGCAAGCCCTCGATTGTAGTATGCGTTGGCATAATCCGGTTTGAGTTGTATCGCCTTGTCATAGTCACTAACGGCAGCCAAGTATTGCCCAAGGGCTGCCTTTGCATTTCCCTGTGCGAAGTATGTTTCTGCAGATATAGAGCGATTGCCTTGAGGCAAAGGTTTCACTGTTCCAGATAGAGCAAGTAGGGTCTTAAGATAGAGAGAAGGAATTGCGAAATTGAGATTCTGTCCACCTTCAGCAATCATGTAGGAGACACCGATGACTTCGCCTTTCTTATTCAGCACGGGCCCACCGCTACTTCCCGGTGAGATCGGTGCCGTCATCTGAATCCGTCCCTTCGCATGTCCACCGTGGCGACCGCTAATAATGCCATCAGAGAAAATACCTTCCAAACCTTTCGGGTTACCGGCAACATAAACCGTCTCACCAATTTTGACAGCATCGCTGTTGCCAAGGGGTAGGGGGTTGATACCGGGGACCGAGACTTTTAGGAGGACAAGATCGTCGTACGTGCTGGTTGCGGTAAAGCCTTCAATTTCATAGGTATTGTGCTTGCCGACTAATTTTGCAGTGCCGCTAGCTGCACCTACAATCACATGGTAATTGGTGGCGATGAGGTTGGGTTTGACAAAGAAACCGCTGCCAAAACCAAGGATTTTGCCGTTGCTATCCTGCATCTCTAAATAGACGGTGGCGGCTAACGCTTTTTCAGCGATATCTGGAACGGTCTGTGCGGATGTGATGCTTGTTGTGCAGAAGAGCAACACCATAAAAGTAGCCAAAGGCAACCACAATGATTTGTTCTGATGTGTCATTGAAAGAATCCCTTTATAGGACTTACGCAGTTGAATGCTCAAAGCCAACCCCCCTGCCGCCCTGATCAGGGGGGTAGTTCGACGATTTATCGCTGTCGGCAACTATCCCCAACGCCTGATAAATCCCCGACTTGTCGGGACAGGCGGGCAACTACAATCTGGAAGTGTGTAACTCCTATGTAGTTTAACATTGTCAAAATGGTAGGGTCAATCAGAAGCTGACATATCCGCCACAAACAGGGATACACTGCCCCGTCACGTAATCCGAGAGATCCGTGACGAGAAACTCAACAACCTTCGCACAATCCTCTGGCATCCCCATGCGGCGTAGGGGGATTTGCGGCAACAGTCTTTCGCGTGTTTCAGGGCTATTCCTGCCGCCGGCAATGCCACGCGAGGAAAGAATGTACCCCGGCGCGATGCAGTTCACATTAATTCCGTACGCTCCCAATTCAGCGGCGAGGAGGCGAGTGTACTGTACAACCCCTGCCTTTGAAACGCTATACGCCATACCTCCCCCGTTCCAACCGCTCCACAACCCCGCCTGCGAACTGACGTTGACAATTCGTCCGTAACCCGCTTTCCTCATCGGGGAACTCACCGCCTGACAGCAGAAAATCGCACTGGTGAGGTTAATTTCCATAATGTAGTTATAATATTCTTCTTCAGTGTCCGATGCCATTGAGGATTTCGGTTGACCCAACGCCCCACCGGTATTGTTGACGAGGATATCAATGCGCCCCAGTTTGTCCACAATCTCATCAACCATCGCAAAGACAGCATCGCGCTGCGTGACATCAACTTCAAAGCCGAGTGATCGACAACCGAAATTCTCAATCTCCGCCATGACGGTCTCCGCCATCAGATCTTCGTTATACTCTTTCGCTGCGTCGAGATCAATATCGTTAATGACAACATCCGCCCCCAACTGAGCGAGGTGCAGCGCGTAAGCCCTACCTAACCCACGACCTGAACCGGTAACAAGTGCAACCTGTCCATCTAATTTCCCCATCGAAACCTCCTTTATATGTGAAGCTGAAGTGTAGATTTCCCACAACCCCAACGAATGTAAGTTTGACTTATGAATCTACTACCGAACAACCGCAACCTTCCCCAATCTACGGATTGTCTCGCCCTCCCGTTTCGCTTCCAAGACGTAGATATATACCCCGCCAGCGACAGATTCGCCTGCTTGATTTGTGCAATCCCAGACGAAAGCTTCGTTGAGCGATGCTGATTGTTGGCCAACCACATTGCGTAACACATCCGTATAGAGTAAACCTCCGGTGACATCGTAAATCTCCAGTGTAACATCGGCAGATTTGGTGAGTTGGAATGTAATGATGGCGTCGTGCGAAGTGGGATTCGGATATACGATAACCTTGTCGGCAAAATCAAAAATGTCTTGAGTAAAGAATTCCATCGTCTGGCGCGCTTCATTGCCAGCCCGATCCGTCGCGCTAACCTCAAGGGTATGCCTGCCCGCCCCCAGATTACTTGGAAGGTAGGTCAAGAGTCCCGTCATATCTTCGTATAGGAATTGCACCGCCCGGCTGTCCACCCACAACTGAATGACATCAACGCCGGAGCCTTCGTCGGTAATCTCATGCACTATAAGGAAGCGATCGAGCTGAACCTCTGCGGAATCTTCGGGGAAAACGGTATTTATGATAGGCCGCGTCCGATCTACAAGAAGGGCATAACTCCCGAACTGATCAGCGGTGGCTTCAAACATACCGAGTTGGTTTTTGATTGCATTCAGCGGCAGCCATTGCTGGAACTGGCTGTCCCACTGAAATATCGCAACCCCGTTTCCGTCTCTATTGTGTTCTAGAGGAAGCGGAAGTGCAATCTGAAATGAAACGCCTGCTGTCTCCACAGGGGATTCGATAACGTAGATGGGTTCCAGTATCGTTAGCCCACGCGTATCGGCGTTTTGTTGTTGTGCGCGAATCGTATTTTGATTCGATCCGCCTTGACTTCGTAAGGTAACTTGAGGTGCTACATCACCTTCATGTAGTAAAACGCTGGGCCCGTCATCAATAGAGAGGAGAATCGTCTCCAACGGAGAATCCTCTCCCCGAATCAACCGTGGGAATTGAATATCTTCAAAAAGCTGATTCTGATCTGTGAAGTAGCCGCGCACAGGAAGCACCTCTCCGTTGAGAGAACGAACTTGGGTAAAAAACGTGAACCCTGTTTGCGAAGAAGAGATTGGAAAGTCGAGGGCATATCGAAAGATCAATTGCTGATATCCCACATTCAAATCTGTGTTCAATCCCTCATCTGCGACGCTGAAATGATCGAGATTAGGCGTATACCCCAATGTCGCACCAGATGGAAGAATTTCAAGGACAGGAATTGTTGTCAATCGTTTTGTTGTGGTCAACGTGATTCTGAGTGTATGCCTTTCTCCTTCAATCCGTTCCGCCGAAATTGATGCCTGAAATGGTCGTGTATCAATGGTAAACGTAGAATCAATTGGTGCTGCCGAATTGCCTGCGGTATCCTGTGCCTCCAATTTGAAGTGATAGGTGCCATCGATCAGTTCGGTCGGTGGGGTGTAGGTAAATTTCCCCGTTTCAGGTTGAAAATCAAAAAGCCTCCCATCAAATTTAGCAGCCCCCGGACTCCCATCGAAAATAAATGTCTCCTCACCAAAACTGAAACGAATCGTCAACGGATCGATCTCCATATCATCAATTAAGAATCCCGTGATTTTTAGGTCTGATCGGTCAAGAAATGCACCGTCAGGCGGCAAAACCTCCGTTATTGCCGGTGGGCTAAGATCTATTCCAAGGAGCAGATTTTTTTTCTGATAGCTGACACGGCGTTGCACCTCCGTTTTGCGACCCAGCCGATCAATAGCGGTCACACTGATGAGATTACCTACCTCCCCTCCGGCACCCTTAGCAGAACCTTTCTCCTTCAGTCGCAGTGCGCGCTCAAAGTGTCCCTCTGCCTTGAGCGGCACGGCAGTTCCGTTAATCAAAAGCCGTGCGTCAGGGTCACTGATCTGACCGGACACAGTGACATAAGGCACCTCTAGCAGAGCAAAATCAGGCGGAGAAGTCAACGTAATCTCCGGCGGTTGGCTATCACGCACAACGGTCCGGACTACACTTGTCTCCAGACCAATTGGATTTGTCGCTTGGATCTCGATTCGGTTGGGTCCCTCGCTCAACGGCAACTGTGTGACAAAGCTTCCTTCTGAATCAACAGGTAAAGACATTTCTACCTGCTCAGATTTAAGAATAACAGTGTTCGATTTTTCCGTTGTTCCTCGCACCGTTATCTGTTTCTCTGATGTCAACAGATCTTCAGATGGATTAGAGACCTCTAGGCGTGGGCGTTCATTCTCAATAAAAATATGGATCTGATCCCGCGCTTCATCGCCCTGCGTCGAAACGACAACAAGCCGTATCAGGAATTCTCCACGCAACCGTTGGGCATCCCACTGTCCGAGAAAACCGGTCTCCGCCACTGGGGCTGTCGATCTGCCACCAATCTGACGCCACTCGGTCGATACAGTTCTCCCCTTATCTGTGGAAATAGGGGTATACTCCAAACGATATTCCTTGAACATCGCGCCTCGAGCTAGTCCAAAGATGCCAACTTTACCGCTCAACAGTTCTCCTGTATAGGGACGATCTATTTTCGCTTCAACTGTCGAGAGTTCCGGGGAGGCATGAAGCAAAGTGGCAAAACTGAATAACCAGAACACAATTGCCAAAAGCGTAGAGGTGGGCAGAATTGAAGAATGGAAAGATGGGAGGGTGGAGAGAAAGGAAGGATTCGTTTTACGTTTCACAACTCCGTTCCAAGAGGACAAGGATCGGACTGACATCCCGATGTAAGATCGGGACGGGTAGATCTATCAGGGGATCACATTTTACGTTCTACATCCTGCGGAAAAGCCCTACAACCTTTCCCAAAATCTGTGCATCATCGACGATAATTGGCGACATCACGGAATTTTCAGGTTGCAGACGAATTCTGTTTCCATCACGGAAGAACCGTTTCACCGTTGCTTCCTCGTCAAGTAATGCGACAACAATATCCCCGGTATCAGCATAATTTTGTGATCGCACAATTACGAGGTCGCCCTCAAAGATACCGGCCTCAATCATACTTTTTCCGTTGACCCGTAACGCGAAACAGGCATCTTCCTTGACGACCTCCCGCGGTACGGGTAAAGTGCCTTCAACATTCTCAGAAGCAAGTATGGGCTCACCAGCGGCAACGCGCCCAACGATAGGGACTTCGACCGCAGCTTGTGGCAATTTTTGCGGAACAAATTCCAAAATTTCGATCGCGCGAGGCTTCTTGGGCATACGTCGTATGTAACCCTTCTTTTCGATCGCATTCAGGTGATCGTAGGCACCCTTTTCAGAAATGCCGAAGTTCATCCCAATTTCGCGAACGGTCGGCGGATAGCCTATATCTTGCACATGCTTCCGTATAAATTCAAAGACTCGGTCCTGTTTTTTGGTCAATGGTTTTCGCATGATCGTCTCCTAAATCCTGCATAGATACCTTTAATATACTATACATAGATTAAGCCGTCAAGGAAAAAGCGTTGACCGACGCCAGTTCCTCTCTATTTTTGTAGCTCGATTGGCACCGCCAAAGCCTAGGTGCTGTTGGGTTTCACGACCTAACGGAATCTTGATAATAAAGACAAAAGAAGCGTCAGCTGTTTGCAGCTATCTCGATTTTTTATCACCTGATAACGTCCGCCCACATCTTCACCCATACACCGTGCTATCCAGTTATCCGATCGCTTCTTCATCGCTATCTTCGTGATAATCGTAGGGATGATTCCGAAAAATATAGTCAATCGATTTGTCAGTAAATTCAACGTTTGGATCCATCTGGCAGTTTTCAAAAGCCGCCTCACACCCCTTGTTGAACGGCATCCGTTTCTTCCGCTGGAGCCAATGAATATTGTGAACCATCGCAATCATCTGTCTTGGTTGGTCAGAACAGTTGGGCATACCCCGGTGCCAAAGGCGCTTATCCCTGATGAGGACACTCCCTTTCTTCGTATTACCACGCACCGGCGGAGCAACCTCTCGACGCGCTTCGACTATCCGTTCATCGACCTTAATCGTCGCGTCCTCCTGCGCAACATTCGTGTCTAGGTGGGATCCGGGCCAAAGCTCAATGCTACCATTGTGTTCGGTGACATCCATCGGTGCAATGTTAATCACCAAAGAGACCGCTGGATGCGCCATTTTCAGTCCTGACCATAATTGGCCGTGATCTACATGAACCGGTTGTGTGCCACTGCCCGGACAGTTTGTGTTGCCGGAGTAGGAACTGTTAAATAAACCCTCACCCAGAACCTTGCGAGTCACCTGTATCACCCACGGATTAGCAACAATATCACGAAAAACATAAGGAGCAAAGGGCGGTGGGTCTTGCTGGAGGTGTTGTTTGACAAAATTAACAGGGAGGACCGACGCCGTCATCAATGTGCGTAGATCTTCATCCATCTTTTCGCGGACCAGATCCAGATGGGCGTGCAATATGATGTCTGATAGGATGACATATCCATCCTCGCGGATGGCGTGGACAGCCTGATCGAGATGCGTTTGGGACATCTCACCGTTAGTGAGCTCTTGGGGACTAATTGTGATTTCCATTGTTTATTCCTCGTGAGTTAACTGCTTTCATGAGATAGTATCAGACGCCTACCAAGCAGTCAAGTGAAATATTTAGTCCAGTTAGGGTTATTTAATTCTCCTGTAGCTCGATGTCTTGGTTGAGGCTACGACGGGGCAAGATGCCCCGCCTACGGGTTTGGATCATTCCGAAATCGGTCAAAAAACCTAAAACTAAATGACCCTAAGTCCGACATTTTAGGACTTTCAATCGGTGAGTAAATATGTTAAAATATATTGTTCAGAATTTGAAGCGGAAATCACTATCTAAATTTGAAAAGGAGACTCCAAATATGGGAGCGCCAGGGATGTTTTTTTCGCATTTGCCCCGCAAGCCCGCGCTGGAAACTCTACAAAAATTGCTTGCAAGTGGAAAAGAAGCAGATGAAGTAATACAAGCACGAATTAAGGAGGGACAACTGCTCCGCGACCAGCAAATAGATTTAGAACCTCAACTGGAAACTTTCGAGGATGAATGCCAAAGTTGGTCAAGTTATAACAAAAAATTGCTGTCTCGGCTACGGCTATTTGATAGCCCGTTAATGGCAGATGAGTATGTCCCCTTCACTAGCATAGCACCAACGTCTCCGTACGGAGGTGAGCCCTCCTTTCCAGTAAAGTTAGACAGGATCCAAAAACAGATGGACAGTAGCATCAATAGCCTAGAGAGAATCCGTGCTCAACTTGAGCTACCTGATGAACCATCAGAAAATCCTAATCGTACCTTCGGCGACGAAGTATTTGTCGTCCATGGGCATGACAATGAAGCTAAAGAGACTGTTGCTAGG
Source organism: Candidatus Poribacteria bacterium (assembly GCA_965222435.1). Classification (GTDB taxonomy): domain Bacteria; phylum Poribacteria; class WGA-4E; order WGA-4E; family PCPOR2b; genus PCPOR2b. The sequence goes on from OZ244950.1 coordinate 5,510,659, forward strand.
TTCATAGAGAATTTGGGCATAGAGGCAACTATACTTCACGAGCGGACAAACAGTGGTAAAACAATTCCTGAAAAATTTGAAGAACATGCTGGCAAGGCAGGTTTTGCAATTATCCTGCTGACACTCGACGACGTTGGCAAATCAAAAGATGAAACAGATGGACCCAAACCAAGGGCGCGTCAGAACGTTATCTTAGAACTCGGATATTTTTGGGCTTTGCTAGGGCGTGCGCGAGTGTGTGTTCTCTACAAAGAAGGTGTTGAATTGCCGTCAGATATTCACGGCATACTCTATGTGCCCATGGACAGTTTCAATGGCTGGCAACTGCAATTAGCTAAAGAAATGAAACAGGCAGGACTCCCAATCAATCCAGAAAAGCTTGTATAGAAAATATAAACTTGTAGTTCTCTTGAAGGAATTCCACCATGCCTACACTCGATTTCAAAGGAAAACAACATATCTACTCCCACCATCTCACCGTTCCTTACCGTCCACTTGAACCGGACGAAAGCCGCTCCTGCAATCCATCCGACACCGATGACAACCTCATCATCCACGGCGATAACCTACACGCTCTCAAAGCGTTGTTGCCCCGCTACGCGAACCGTATCAAGTGCATCTACATTGACCCACCCTACAATACTGGTAGCCAAGCTTGGGTCTATAACGACAACGTAAACAGTCCGTTGATGCAAGAGTGGTTGAAACAGAACAGTCCTATTGACAGTGAAGACTTGGAACGTCATGACAAATGGATGTGCATGATGTGGCCTCGTCTGCATCTCTTGCGGGAGTTGCTCGCCGATGACGGAGTTATTTTTGTTTCCATTGATGACCACGAGCAATGGCACCTCTTAGGTCTTATGGAGGAGATTTTCGGGGAACGAAATTTTATAGCAACTCTTACATTCATACAAAATCTTGGTGCTTACCCCGGCAAGTGGTTAAGTCACGTGACTGAGTATGTGCATGTATTTGTAAAGGACATTGAGCAAGTTAATTTTGCACCAATACCAACTGATGAGGATCCATCTTCTGATTGGGATCAAGATGAAATAGGGTATTATCGGGAAGGCAGCGAACTACTTAAGCGTGGAGAAGGAGGGCAGCGAGAAGATCGACCCAATATGTACTTCCCTGTGTTTATAGACACCAGCGGATTAGTTAGTTTAACTCGCCGCTCACTTAACGATGTAGAATTATTGCCCATCCATAGTGATGGGACCGAGGGGCGATGGATGTGGTCAAGAGAGCGTTTTGCAAATAACATAACTGAGATCATTGTTAAACCTCGAAGTAACGGCAGTTTTTCCCTTGTTACAAAAATGCGACCCAATATCGGGGACACGCTAGCGAAAAAACCTCGATCCCTTTGGTACAAACCTGAGTATTCGACTCCCAGTGGCACTAATACACTAAAGACGATTTTTAACGGCCAGCGCGTTTTCGACTTCGCTAAAGCCGTTCCATTTGTAAGTGACCTCTTGAGATTCGCGAACGTTGGTCCCAACGCTATTGTCCTCGACTCCTTTGCCGGCAGCGGCACCACCGCCCACGCTGTCCTCGCACTGAACAAGGAAGACGGTGGCAATCGGAAATTTATCCTCATTGAGTGCGAAGATTACGCCGATACTATCACCGCCGAGCGCGTTCGCCGTGTCATAAACGGTGTTGAGCCTGCCAGAGACGAGGCACTCCAACAAGGCTTTAGTGGCAGCTTCACTTACCACACACTTGGCGAACCGATTGACACCGAAGGGATGCTTACGGGAGATACCCTACCGGCTTACGAAACTTTGGCAAGTTACGTCGCTTATGTTGCAACCGGCAGCTCCCTTAAAACTATCGTCCACCGGGGGGATTACTTTTTCGGCGAAACAGATACACTCCTCTTTTATCTGATTTATGAGCCAAATCTTGACTTTTTAGAGAGCAATCAGTCTGCCCTAGATGGGAAACGTGCAACGCAAATAGCCAGACGCTGCAAATCAACAGGGAAAAAGGCGTATGTCTATGCGGCGCAGAAGTTTATGGGTCAAAAAGAGCTCACAGCCATGGGTATCACCTTCTGTCAACTGCCCTATAACCTCCATCGAATTACGGAGGCATAAGAATGGATCTCAAAACTTACCAACAGCAGGCATTGGAAACGTTAGAACGCTATTTAGAGGCTCTGAAGGAGGCGCGCGAGAAAGCGGCCGAGCTCTCTGCCCTTAACATTGATGAACTTCCGGAAGTTTTGAGAAAAGAGTCCGTCGCCTTAGCACATGCAGCAAAGGATTATCCGCGCGTTGCATGGGACAACTTACGAGAAGCAGCGGTGCTGCCGGGCGTTTCAGAGGACAGTGGGCAGGACCTAATTCCAGAATACATTCCACGTAAAGCCGCTTCCGGTGAACCGATTCCGCATGTCTGCTTAAAAGTGCCAACCGGCGGCGGAAAAACACTGTTAGGTGTAGAGGCAGTGCGTCGTCTCAAAATCGGTACAGGTTTTCTTCTGTGGTTAGTACCAACAAGAGCAATCTACACACAAACGTGGGACGCTTTTCGGAACCGTGAGCATCCGTATCGTCAAATTCTGGAACGCGCGTCTGGGGGCAGGGTCAAACTTTTCCAAAAAGATGACAGGTTCACACAGCAAGATGTTGAAGATTACCTCTGTGTGATGCTTTTGATGCTTCCAGCCGCAAACCGAGAAAAAAACAAGGAATTTCTTAAAATATTTCGCGATAGTGGTGGCTATGCGTCCTTTTTTCCGCCGGAAGACGATGTTCAAGGGCATCAGACACTGTTGGAAAAGCATTCAGACCTTGACACCGAAGATCCCTCCGTAGGGGCGATCTCTCATCGTGACTCCCCGAACAAATTGATAAAACAGAGTTTCTTTAATGTGCTAAAACTTCTACAGCCCACAGTGATCCTAGATGAAGCGCACAAAGCGTACGGCAGCAAAAAAGCCGAGAACAACCGGCAATTTGTGGAGGCAGTAAATCGCCTCAACCCACGCTTTACGTTGGAACTTTCTGCCACCCCGAAACTTGGTATCAGCAATATTCTTGTAAACATCTCCGGCGTCGCACTGAAGGATGAAGAGATGATTAAACTCCCAATTCAACTCCGGAATTTCAACAATCCGGATTGGAAGTATACGTTGGCAAAGACAATAGCAGAACGCGATGAACTGGAGGAAGTTGCAAAGCAATTTGATAGTACCGATAACCGCTATATTCGTCCTATTGCTGTGATTCGAGTTGATAGGACTGGCAAAAAACAACGGGATGGTATAAAAGTCCACGCAGAGGACGTCCGCGACGAACTTCAGAAATTGGGCGTGAGTCCAACAAATATCAAGGTAAAATCGTCGGAGCAGGATGAGTTGGCGGGGCTTGATTTGCTGAGTCCGCTTTGTCCAGTTCGCTACATCATTACAAAAGATGCGCTAAAGGAAGGGTGGGATTGCTCGTTTGCCTATCTGTTGACACTCCTTGATAATACTACTGCAGCAACAGCAATGACGCAACTGATCGGAAGGGTGATGCGCCAACCGCATGCACGCGCCACAAACCACCCGAAACTCGATAGTTGTTACGTCCATTGCTTCAATCAGAAAACTGGCGAGACAGTTAAAAATGTCAAGAAAGGGTTGGAAGCAGAAGGGTTGACGGGGCTTGCTAAATTCGTTGAGGGGCCGGAGCAGGAACAGGCAAAAAAGACTATCCCCCGCCGGCAGCAATACCGTTCCATGGATATCTTTCTACCTCAGGTCCTACATAAGCAGGGACGTAGTTGGCGACCTCTCGATTATGAACGCGACATCCTCAGTGCGATGGATTGGAATCAACTCGGACCAATGGAACCCGTTGATCTTGAAGACCAAGAGCGTCTCCAAGAAATCTACGCCACTATCCACTTGCAAGAGGAGACAGTGATTGAAAAACAGATACAAGAAAGTGCCGAGAGTGGTCCCGACATGAAATTGGAGATCTCCTTTTTCGTCCGCCGTTTGGGCGACGTTATTACCAATCCGTGGCAGGCAGCTCGGATCGTGAAAGCAACCCTCCAAGGATACCGAGAACAAAGTTATGATGAAGCCACTTTGTATACCAATCGGTTGTATCTCTCTGAAGTCTTGAAAAATAACCTCCGAGAGCGTATTGATGAACTATCCGAATCCGTGTTCCGAACGAAACTTGGGGATGACCAGATTCGGTTTAACTTAGAAGCGGATGTAGAATTGAACTACAAGCTTGAAGAAACCCTAGATGTCATTGTCTCAGAAGAAGATAGACCGTTGACCCGTTCGCATGGCGATGAGTTGCAACTGAACCTATTTGAGCCTGTGTATGAAGGAGAATTCAATAATTTAGAGAAGGACTTCGTTATCCATTTGGATCAGAAGAAAGCGATTCAGTGGTGGCATCGTGTAGCGGCAAAGCAGGGATACTTTTTGCAAGGATGGCGGCGGGAACGGGTTTATCCGGATTTTGTGGCGTGTGTTCAACACCACAAAAATGGCCCCCAACGGATTCACGTCTTGGAAACCAAGGGGCTGCAACTCAAAGGAAACCCCGATACAGAGTATAAGCAGGAACTGCTCAAAACTTTGGAAACAGCCTATCGGAATGCCACCGTGCATGGAAAAATGGATGTTGCCTATGGCACGAACAAAACGATGTCTTTTACAATGCTGTTTGAGAACTCGTGGAAGAACGAACTCAACGAAGCAATGGCAGACAGCTATCAACTAACTAGCTAGGTTTGGTATTCATTTTGAAGTGCATTAACATTCTGTTATAGAGGTGAATTATGAAAAACGGATTTGACGCGGAACAAGATTTATCACAGGTGGATCCCCAAACCCCTGAAAGTGAGTTGACCCCCCGGCAGAATAAAATTTACCGAAACCTGCAAGATATAGGACCCGAAATCGCTGCCTTTTATCGGGATGGGGTAAAGATACTACGCTCCGATAATTTTGAAACTGCGCCGTATCTATTGGCACATATTACCCGGGAAATTGATGGGGGGTTACGAGACATCCTATCTAGTGATGAAGACAAAACAAAGATACAGAAACAACTTACAAAGGAAGTTTTAGCCAAGATAGGAGACTATCACACCCTAAAAAAATACAAAGGACATATCGCCTCAATTTTGGCGGCACTGCGTATTGATGATGTAGACGTACTTTCTAATCCTGATGATGTAAACATACGTTTTGCGATTAGATGGATAGAAGTCGCTCCCAAACTTGTTGATTTTGTCCATCGCCACGGGCCTTGGAAATCTCCTCGGAGCCGAGAAGCGTTTGAACATCTGTGGTATGATTTTGAGGAGATATTGGCAGATCTGGTGGGAAACTATTTGAATCTCTTGAGTAGGTTGGATCGGATCCTTGCATATAAGGCCCCAACTGAGGATATAATAGGGACTCTGCCCAATCTGTTGGAATCCGATGCAAGACGAGCGTATTTCTTCAGAGAACTTAAATATCCCACATGGCTGAAACCTCTAAGGGATGCTGGTTGGTTTGATCCAGAAAAGAATCCTCTGCCTTATGACGCTCCAGATAGTCCTGGGTACTACCGCACTCCCGTCTGGTACGCCTTGGAATATGTGGAGACGATTGCCAATCACCCGGAGATACCTGTTGACCTCCTCGTGGATATCGTTGACACCATAGTTGACTATGCTAACAATACTGGAAAAGGCATCAAGAACTATCGCACAAACCGGAGGCTCATCCAAATTATCGGTAAACTTCCTATAGATCGGATAGAACATAAACATATCACTTTCATGGACACCGTGTTGAAATCGAGTAGGGGAGGGGCGAGTGACGAAATCGGTGAAATAATCCTACCGAAGCTTCTCAACGAAGGCGAGAAAGGTTTATCCCTTGATCTGCTCAAGATAATGTTTGATGCCAAAGTCGTCAATTATTGGATACACCCCGTAATGGAAGAATACGGGCTCCAGGAAGCTATTAAACAACAGGAACAAGCGATCTCGGAATTATGTGGAGTTGAAACCGCACAGATAGCAATTGCACAAGTCCGAACCCTTGTTGGTGCGGGTGCATATTCGTTCGATTCCATAGGGAGGATTGAAACTGAGTCCTCCTATGGTCCAGATCAAAGCTATGCTGAACTATTGGTTAGTTTTACTTGTCGCTTGTTCCATCTTGCCTCCCCTAACGCCATTCCAGAAACAGTAAAATCCTTGTTAAAGGAGGGGATCACAATAAGTCGAAACTATCAAGACGAAAAAGGCTCTCCTTCTATCTTCGGCAGAATTGCGCTCAACATCATCACACACCACTATAGCGATTTGAAAGGACTGTTCTGGGAGTGGGACGGCAATCCGCTTGAAGTATATGAACTGAAGCCGGAACTTTACCTATTAATCCAAACCCATTGCCTTGACTTTGACGATGGTGAAATTGAGCAGATATTACACTGGATAGAATCTTGCAAATACATAGTAATGTTCGCTGAAGACGATGAAACTCGTGCTAAAGTTGTGGCATACCAAAAGCAACAGTGGCTCTCTGCGCTGTTGGAAACCGGCAATGAAAAAGTTATTGCTGCCTACAGGGAGTATGAGCGAATTAATCCAGCAGAGATTGAACCGCCTGGGCACTTTACACAAATCCCATCAGGAGCAATCAGCCGAGAAGCAGCCGAGAGTTTGATTACGCATATAGAAAACAATGATGAAATAGAAATCCCGTCAGGAAAAATCAACCGAATCACAGTCACAGAGTTATCTGAAATGTCAAATGCTGAAATCGCTCAACATCTGCATGATTTGCCAGAAGTAGGGGGTTGGGTGGATCCGACTGAACGGGGATTGCCAGAGAAACTTGAGAAATGTGTGAAAGCTAATCCGCAACGATTTACGGAGGATTTGCAGCCCTTACAAGGTATTCGTAACCGATACCAACACTCAATCTTATCTGGATTACTAGACGCGTGGCGTGATAAGAGAGAGTTTAATTGGGGAAACCTGCTTGAATTTATACATCAAATCCTCTCATCAGAACAGTTTTGGACCGAACACTCCGAGGAACCGTTTAACTATAGAAATTGGATTATTTCTACGATAGCGGATTTGGTATCGGAGGGAACAAGAGATGATAAACACGCGTTTGACGCTCAACTCTTACCCATTGCTGAGAAGATTCTTATGATTCTTGTAGAGAAGGCTGAACCGAGTATGTCTATTTCCAAAGATCTTCGCTTTGGTGTTCTGAATTCAGTCAGGGGCAGCGTGTTTTTGGCAATGGTGCACTACGTCTTACGATACGCTCGAATCAACAACCCCAAGCAGGAGATCCGCTGGTCTCGAGCCATCAGGGAGGATTTCACCAAGAGACTGGACAGAAGCGTTGAACCCTCATTTGAATTCTCCTTCATGCTTGGCAACTATCTGCCTAATCTGTTATATCTTGATAAGGAGTGGGTGATCAATAATACAGACCGCATTTTCCCTCAACAAGATGAATCTCACTGGGAAGCCGCTTTTTCAGGATATCTATTCTGTTCTGTGATCTCCGACTATCTCTATTCTCTGCTCAAGAAACATGGAGACTATCAGAAGGCTCTAAACACTGACTTTGCCGATCAAAAGGTACTAGGCAGACTTATTGAGCATATCTGTACGGGTTGGATAGAAGATGCCGAAACATTGAACGATGAGACCAGTCTCATCTATCAGTTGATAAATAGCGATAATCCAAAACTTCTCTCAGAGATAGTTCATTTTTTCTGGAAACAACGGAACAGCACATCCGATAAAATTAAGTCAAAGGTGAAACCGGCGTGGCATGCCTTGATTGAAGTTCTTTACCCAAACAGTTCCAAAGCAGAATATCAGGAAATTTTAAGTTCGTTGTCCGGCTGGCTAGAGTTAATTGATAGAATAGATGAAGAAACTCTAGAATGGCTGAAGTTGTCCGCAAAGTACGTTGGGCGGCGTTTCAATTCAGCATTTTTTGTTGAGACCCTGCGGGAGCATGCCCCTCAAACGCCAAGAGAGGTAGGGATGATTTATCTGGAAATGTTAAATAACGGGGTATATCCAGATTATGCTCCAACTGACATCCAAGAAACAGTCCGTATTCTGTACAATCAAGGGTATAAAGAGGAGGCCGATAAGATTTGCAATCTATACGCAGCGGCAGGGTTCGACTTCTTAAGATCGCTTTATGAGGAATACCAGAATTAAGGTCAATAAGGAATAGCCCGCGTGAATTATTTTTGGTTAGATGCGAATGCGATCGTTAAACAGTACGTTACAGAAATAGGAACACTTCTAATCAATCATCTCTTCACCCGCGTTTCTTTAGACCGGATCTTTTGTTTGTTTGATAGTATGGACGAAACTCGCCACGTCTTCGTCAGAAAGAAGAATGATGGGAAAATTACGATAACGGAATTCAATCAAGCAATTCAACGGTTTAAAACAGAATTCATCGATCAGGTCAAAGTGAAACAAGTGAATCCGACTCAAAATCAGAAAATTGCTTCCCGGTCACTCATTGAAGTACACTCTATCAACAGCACTGACGCATACATCCTGCAATGTGCACTTGATGAAGCAGATAAAATGCGGTTAGCCGGTGATAATCTAATTCTTGTGAGTTCTGATAAACGCCTTCTAGCGGCTACAACACAAGAAGGATTGTTTACTTTCAATCCTGAAACCAACAGTCAAATTTACTTAGATTTTCTCATCAATTCGTAATGGATAGGTTAGAGTTCTCTATAAAGCGTGTCAACCTGAAAAACGATAATAATAAGTATAGGACTTATGCGCATGGTCAGAAAATAGGTTATAATAAAGCAAGTTGCTAGAGCGTGTCGATATTTATGTGGAGGCTGCTCATAAATCGCTGCTGATTTGGCAGGTCAGCACACCAATCCCATGCCACTGCTCTTGCGAGATACACATCCGTAAATCCACTGAAACATAGAGGCCATCGGGGTTCAGAGATGCACAACCGCCAATTATGAATCCCCTCATAGGCATTGAAAATATTTTTTTCACCTGTCAGTACCCTGCCAAATCTCTGAATCGTACCGGTATGCAATGTAGCACCCTGTGGATTGTCAACTCTTTTGCATTGGCATTCCGTTGGCATTTTTTATAGGATACGCCCCCAAATTGAAAAAAAACGCTAGGTCAACCTGCTTGGGCTTTCAAATATCTCGAGCAATACCATTAGGAGTTACGCACTTCAGATTGTAGTTGCCCGATTCATCGGGCGTTGGGAATAGTGTCCTGCGGCGATAAACCGCCGAACTACAGATGATTCTCCCACGCTTGTCCGAGAGGATCCCGTGACCGGGGCGGGGGAGTTAGAGGGGGTCGGAATGGAGGCGTTGAGCGTTCAACCGCGTAAATCCTAATGAATTTGAAAACTTACCAGATTCCATATCCAACACATAGAGAGGTGCATAGATGGCAAGAGTAAATCGGGCAATTGAACTGCTCGAACAAGGGCAACCAATCTATTATTCCAGTCCAAGCGAACTCAGCTACGAAGGGGGCGTGGAAGCCTCCCAGACGTGGTCGGACTATCTCGTGGCCGAGATGGAACATGGAACGTTTAACCTCGCAGGATTGGACGCATTTATGAAAGGGCTAGCTGCAAGCGGTCCCACGAAAAGCGGACATCGCACACCGACGGTCATCACTACGCTGCCGACAGACGGCACCGACGAACATGTCATGCGTGCAAATGCGTGGCTGGTTAAACAGGTCCTTGCAAGAGGCGTCCACGGCATCCTACTATGCCATGCGGAAACGCCCGGTGCGGTGAAGGTGTTTGTTGAATCTGCCCGCTATCCGTTCCATACAATCGGGGTCGGAGAAGGGCTTGATGTGGGGCGTCGTGGCGCAGGTGGGCAGGGCAATGCGGCAGCAATTTGGGGCATATCCACAGAGGAATACATGAAACGCGCCGATGTTTGGCCCCTGAATCCGGAAGGCGAAATCTTTCTCGGTCTAAAGATCGAAAACAAACGGGCACTGAATAATGTTGAGGCGACGGTGCGGGTGCCCGGCATCGCCTTTGCAGAATGGGGTCCGGGGGATATGGCACTGTCACACGGTTATGTCGATAGGGATGATCCGTCCTACGCAGAGGATAGCGCAAATGCACGTACGCGTGTAAAGGCTGCCTGTGACGCTGAAAATATCGCGTTCCTAGACGGTGTGACTCCAGACAATGTAGCTGAGAAAATCGACAGCGGTGTTCGCATCCCTTCATGCGGCGAGGAAGTTGCGAATATTGGGCGCAAACACACCAATCGCACAATGCCTTGGTAGAAATGAGGTGTGAAACGGAAGTTTGGAGTTGATTAATCCTTGAGCAGCTGTCTGACCGCTGTTGCGGCAGCCTGCGTGTCCTGCAACGACTTGATGGGACTTTTATCTGTCAAGGCAATCTCAAGGCTTGTCCCCAAATCCTCAACACCAGACCACATCACCGAGGCATGACGCATAATCTCTGAGTAAACTTGGTGCTGTTTGGGACGATGTCGGGTTTTGTGATCAACCTCCAAAATAATCACCCGTTTACCGCTGCTGGCAGCTTCACATACCATTGAGAAACTATCTTCGGTAACGACAACCACGTCCGACAGAGCGAAAATTGTCCCAACCGGATCCGTGAGCGAATTTTTACCATGTGCCAGCACAAGGATTGGACAGTGTTGGGTGTTTGAAAGTTGTTTGCTAATCAGATTTTCAACAGAGAGTGGGGTGCGACGCGAGGTTGTCAATAAGAGTTGACTATTCCATTTCGTTGCAAACTGCTGTAAGGCTTCGATGAGGTGCGCTGCAGTTGTCTTAGTGATTGTATAGTATCGGTCTTCGCCACCAATCAGAACCCCAACGCGCCTCTGATCCGAAAGATCTAAATCCGTCTGGAGTTCGTTGCGATGCATCTCTAGTTTCTCTGGACGCACTCGATTTGGAACGCCAAGTGTCTTGCAAACGTTGGCTCTGTTACGGCGGGGGGACCAATACATTCGGGGAAGGATAGCAAGATCGAAGTGGTGAATGCCGACCGGTGAGGGACGGCGGCACGTAACTGTTTTTGCGTCGAAGAGTTGTCCGATGAGCAAATTAGGTGCAGCAACGGATGAACCGGTTGAGAGGATAAAATCAGGCTCAACGGCATGGATTTCAGCCAATGTGTCTCGCTGGAGTGCCATGTGCAAGCACGCTTTGATAAGCCGGCGCGGTAATCTAAACCCGCCGAATAGACGCATTAACACCCGTAGCAGATTATCTCGCTGCTTACTGCGAAACTTTACATCAATCCAGTGATATTCGCACTCCGGCATCCGCTCGATCACACCTAAAGACTGGTTATAATGACCGGGCTTCCCGTCACTCAAGAGAATAGCTCGCATAGAAGTGATTAGATTGTGTCTCGCTCAATGTGCAAAAGTCAACAGTTCATCAGTAAACCTTTCAAGGTTTGAATTGATTTGCTCTATAAACGTAGATATTAATCACGACAGAGCTGCAACAGACTAAAACCTCAGTTAGAAATCCACCAACGCTATCTCCTCTGAAGCAAAGATTTCAATACTTTGGGATAAACCAATCACATCGAAAATATGTCGCATCTGATTTGATGGGTGAGCGACACGTAGGATTTGCCCCCTGTTGCGCGTTTTCCAAATCAACTTAACGATGACACCAAACCCGCTACTAGTGATAAAACTTTGCCGGTCAAAGCGAAGCAGAATTTTAGCTGCGTTGGCACTTTGGTCATAAGCTACGTTTATCCCTTCGGCTGAGTCTTCCGTAAAATAACCGGCGATGTCAAAAATTGAGATTTCTCCATCGTGTCTGACTGTTACTCGAGGTTCTGACCGCGTATACCGCATATAATGTAATCCGTTCTCCTTTCGGCGTTTAAGGCAGACAACACTTTCAAGCTGTCTGCGATGGAGATTTTAGCCGATCTGAGAAAACCTGTCAATAGGGTAGAAAGAAATTTGCAATCAAAGGAGAGAATCAATGACCAGTGAAATTCAGCAAGGCAAACCGTTTTCTGAGACAGAAACACAACGGATCGTCGAACAGTTCAACCGTGACGGATACTATTTCTTTGGCGAGGTGTTCACCCCAGAAGAAGCATCCACGCTTAAAGCGTTAATGGATCAAAAATATAACGACCCACGCATGCACGATGAGGAAGGCGACCACATTCGCGGCATTAGCATGATGCGCATGTTTGAATATGACAGGGCTTTCCGAGATCTCATCGTGCGAGAACCTTATGTCAGTCTCGCCGAGGCGATTCTGGGCGAGGATTGTCACATGATGTCCCAAAATGCGATACGTTACCTGCCCGGACAGGGCGGTGGATGGCATAGTGACGACAAACTCCATTTTCCACTACCGGAGGATGTGCCTCGACACGACCCCCGCATCACGCTGCCCTGCTTCGTTATCAATGTGCTCATCCCGCTCATCGATATTGAAACAATAGACGACGGTCCAACGCAGGTCATCCCCGGCAGCCATTATTCAGGGCGTAGACCACCCGCTGAAGAGAATCCAACCTTTGAGGGAAAGGGGCCCGTCAGTTTCTTTACAAAGGCAGGTGGTGCCTATATGTTTAATAGTCAAGTCTGGCATCGCGGAACCCCCAACAACAGAAATCAGATTCGGTACGTTGCAGCGGTCACATACAGTCAACGGATTATCGCACAACGGCTCTATCCGTTCATAGACTACCGGATGCCTGAACATGTTTTTGAGGGAGCGGACGAACGGTTACAGAGACTGTTGGGGAGGCATAATAAGGGAGCCTTCGGCTAAACGTATGAGCGAATCACATTATGAAAAATTCTTTGAACTCATGGCGAAGCGATCTGCTTTAATCGATCTCAGGGGAGGTAAACAGACCAGTCTGACTGAGATCGCTCCCCCGATTGATTGGCGTGCACTCTTCGGGAACGAGAATCCCGTCGAGATAGAAATCGGATGCGGCAGGGGACGCTTTCTACTTGAAACCTCAAGGCAACACCCAGAGATCAATTATGTTGGTGTCGAGCGAGCGTTAAAATATGTTCAACTCGCAAAAGAGCGGTTGCTGAAAAAAAACGCCACGGGGGTTTGCCTTATCTGGAGCGATGCTGCTTACCTTGTTGATCGCTACATTGGAGAAGGCACCATCAATGCTTATCACGTCTACTTTCCAGATCCCTGGCCCAAAAAACGGCATCGCAAGCGTCGGCTCTTCAGAAATGAAGCCTGGCTGGGCGGATTGATTCGGACACTAAATTCATGCGGTGGACGTATCCATATCGCTACCGATTATGCCGAATATTTCGATGAAATCCACGACTGCCTAACACATACCCCGCCGCTAGTCTGCCTATCACCTCACTCGCTTGAGATAGGGCATATCCCAACTAGTTTTGAGATAAAGTATCGGGCGGAAGAGCGCAAGATCTACCGTGCGGTCTATCAGATGGATTTAGCTTCATATAAAGGGTAAAACTCCTTGTTATATGTCATCAAACGGATATAGCTTCCGACCCAGATTGTGGAACGGTAACTCCTTCCCCACGGGATCATGCACACTCGGTTCCGACACCGCATAGATTGCCCCTGCCCACGACTCAAAACCCGCCCGAAAATGTACTGTCGATTTGACCCCAATGTAACGCATCTGGCGTGGATTTAAGCCCATCGTTCGTGAAAAAGCGGTGTCAAATGGCTGCTCGCGCTCCGTGACTAGCAGGACATGAATCCCGTCTTGTCGGATATATGCCGAGGGACCCATGCTGCTCTCCAAGCCTGCATTTCTTGGTCCATCGTAACGGAAGCTACCATCTGAAAGCGTGACAACTTCCGCCGTCATGCGTATCGGTTGTCCTTGAAGAGGTGTCGATTTCGCACCGACATCTAAGGTCAGCGTCGCTCCTACGCCCGCCTCTTGGCAAGCACTTACCGCTTCCGGATCCACGATGTACAGAATACATGCGTCCTCTAGCCCCGCTTCGATGAACGTCTGCAACACGCCGGTGCTATCGCCCGGCGATCCGCCACCGGTGTTGTCATTCCGATCGGCAAAAATCACCGGAAATTTCCCTTCTGCTGTCGCCTGCGCTAGCGCTTCACGGGTTGGTGGCATTGGTGCCTGCCAGTCCGCACGACGTTCCCAGATCCATGCGGCTAGTTCATCCGCATACCTCTGCGCCAAGTCCGGATCACTGTCAGTGACGATATAAACCGACGCGCCCATGTCCGGAATGTCAGCCAACGGATAACAGGTCGCGATCGAACCACAAATCACGTCCGGTCGCGCTTCGATTCTGTGCAATTCAGCAATTGCTTCCCGCATCGGCGAGTGTGCTGTGACCTGATTTAGTCCCCAAACCAGCGGAATTTGGTGCAGCGCCATAGTAGGGCGTAGACCCTCTCGGTGTATACGAACCAGAACATCAGCACATTCGCGGGCGCGTTCTGCCTGATCAATCTCCGGGTAGGTCTCCCTACCAATCAGCACATCCGCCATCTCGATCATCCGACGGGAAACGTTGGAATGGATGTCCAACTCCGCCAAGATAGGCACCTGTGGTCCAACCAATTCTCGCACAGCAGTCAGAATATGTCCCTCGCCGTCATCAATCCCCTCTGCCACCATCGCGCCGTGCAAATCGAGCAGGACACCATCAATGGAACCAGCCTCAGCAATTCGATCCAGCATATCCTTCAGGATGGCATCCAAGACGTTTCGCAGCGTTGGTGCACTCGGATGCGCGTTGGCAAAGATTGTGGGAATTAACTCAAATCCGTGCGCTTCCGCACCTGCAATGTATCCGCCGATGGTCGTGTTGGTACCACGAAACTTGCTGATGATTTCGTCTCCAATCAGATAGCCGAATCGCTGCTCACGATAGCTCTCCCAAGTAGTGGCAACAGTAGTAAAAGTACTGGTCTCATGACCAATTGCACCGGTAATGACTCTCATTGGTTTCGTGCTCCTTTTCTAAAAAGAGGGCTATTTTTACCAAATAGTTTTTACAAACGCAGATGCTTGGATTACCGAATCGTTGGTAATTAGCTCCAAATCAAGCTGTCGTGCTGTAGCAGCAATTAAACGATCGTACAGTTCTGGAATGTCAGTAATTTCGGCTGTAGACTGAATCACAGCAAAGCTCAACGAATATTCCTTGTAATTTGGGTGCTCCTTCAGATAATCTTCGACCTCATCAATTGATGTCTGGATCCGTTGCTTTTCCGAGAGGTAGGGTATTTCGGCAAAGACTATCCCTGGCACATAAACGATAGTGTTCCCGAATTCAACGGAATCGAAAATCGTTTTCACTTTCTCGCTTAACCGCCATCGTTCAATGCGCAAAACGAATCCAATCGTATCGGTGACGAACTCACTCACAAGGGTAGCGTTTGTCATAATCTTCAAATTCCTTTTCCAAATGTGCTGCTTCGTCACGGCTTAATTGGTGCAATTCGGCATTGAGCAGAGAATGCTGTATCTCCTCCTTAAACGCTTGAGGCTGAAATGTCCGTTTGCGGACGAAAAAGATAAAATCGGCGATTTCAGCAAGCGTTTCCGGAGGTAGCCCTTTAATACCTTCGATGATAAGTTGTTGGTAGTTTTGTGTCATCATTGATTTTCTCCGCTTGGGTGTCGTGTCAGTGCTCATATAAAAGAGTTGGCAATTCGCGCCAGATCAAATTGCCGTGTTATGGCAGCAATTGCAATCATTTTTCAATCTGACTCAGCGGCATGATAAATGCCAAACTCGGTTTCTCACGTTCCATTGGTTCTACAGCAAACCCCATAGACAGCTTAACTTGGTGATTTTCCGGGTGATCCATGTCACTGACGGATCGAACCTGGTAACAGCCAAGCTCCCTCGCCCGTTGCAGTGTGTATTCCTGAAGTGCTCTACCAATACCCCGCCGTCGATAGGCTTTCTTCACGCCAAACGCAATAATCTTCGCTTCTCGCAATGTCTTTCCGTCCATCTGAACAGGGGGATGGTCGCGATCATGGGGACCAATGTCCCAAACGACAAACATGAGAAATCCAACGATAGCCCCATCCCGTTTGGCAGCTAAGAAATGACGTGCAAACTGTTCAAAATGCGGATTAAACGCCCAACCTGCCTGGTTTTCATGCGTGATGACATCAACTAGCTCCTGCCACTCTGGATGATCGGGTGTCATCTCTTCAATTGAGAAAGGCGATAATTTGTGCATTCGGTTTGTCAGATTAACTGGTTTGTCTTAACCTAAATAGATGGACCATTCTAGCATGTCGGTCAATTTTGGGCAAACTCTCTCATGCCGGCAATGCCTGCTCATAAAACCGTTGCCAATTACGATACATCACGTTGGCAATGTCCTCCTCAGCATAGCCGCGATTATCAAGGATGCCAGCGATTTTCTGATAATCCGCCACCGTGTCGATTTCATACGGAGCACCGTCGTTGCCTCCCTGACCGTCCGTGTCCCCACCGATGGCAGCGTGCTGCGAATTGCCGGCCAACTGACAGACATGATCCATATGATCTACCAAATGCTCTAACGTAACCGCCTCTCTTGGGAAAACGCTGCGACGCTGTGGAATATCTCCACCCCAATTAATGCCCCCTTCTGCGTAAATCATCCACGTATCCATCGACGCACCGATAACACCGCCACGTTCAAGGAGGGCTTGGAGCTGTTCGTCGGAAAACTGTCGCTCGCCGGGTGCTAATGCACGGCAGTTCTGATGACTTGCCATTACCGGCCCAGAGAATAGATCCAGTGCCTGCCAAAACGCTTCATCGGCGGTATGGGTGAGGTCGAGAACCATCCCTAACCCTTCCATCTCGCGCAGCAGTGGTTTGGCTGGAGGCAACAACCCACCGGGTCTGCCCGTTCCGTGAGAATAGGTGCTGATACCGTAATGCGCCAAGTTAATTGTGCGTAGTCCACTCTCCCACCATTCGTGGACATGTTCGGGCCAAAGGATAGGGTCTGCCCCTTCCATGCCGAGAACCATGCCAATTGGCAGATCCTCATAGTTCGTGGCTTCCGACCATGTTTGTATATGCTCGCTAAAATCTCCGCGGGTCCTCAGGATGCGCGCCTCACCTCTGCGCTCCAGAATTCGGTAGTAGGCGAGGTGTGCCTGTGCTGCAGCATAGGCGACATCACCACTCCTATATCCCCAGATAGGGCTATTTTTCCGTTGAATCCGTCCCGCTATTTTAACCAGTGCCGCCGCAACTTTTCCCCGTCGCATCTCTGGAAGCGACGCCATCGTTCTAGCAGCGGGCCACCGGTTCTCTTCGCGCGATCCTTCCTGCACCGCCCTGACCTCCTCAATCGGCAACGTTAAGTCTCGATTAAGGTCAATTGCACCATACGCCATCGGATAGTCGCCGTCAAAAATTAACATGATTTGCCTCTACCTTTCGTTGTAGTCCATTATAAAATGAAATTAGGTTCCCTTGAATATTCAAGCAGCGTGTATACCAAGAAGCCGTGTTTTGTCGGGAGTGAGTCAACCACGCAACTGATACGCGATGGCATACGCACACTTATGAACCCCAGAGTTGTTCGGCTCGGAGCGATGCCAAGTGTAATTGGTGAAGAACGCCGCATCTCCCGGTGACATAGGCAACAGCACCTCCCCGGAAAAATCGATCTCCGCTATCGGAATGCGCCACCGCTTGAACGCCTCGCCGCTTCGAGCGTTGTGATAGCTTGGCTCATCGTAGTAGCCTTCGTGTTCGATCAGCGTCCACGATTGCTGTGTGCCGGGCATGATTGCCAAAGCACATCCAGCCATCCCTACCTCATCAAGCGCGATCCACGAATTGCACCCCTGTTCAGGTGCCAGATGCCAATAGAACGAATCTTGGTGGAAAAACGATTGGCCACTGATGGCGCGATGTTTGATTAATGCCTGATCGGTGAAGCGTTCGACGGGACCGCCAAGCAGTTGTTCCATCGCGCTCTGCAAGTTTGGGTGATCGGCTATCTCTTTGAAAACCTCTTCCCGCATGGCGGGACGTTGTACACCAATCGGAAGGAAACCACCCTCGTTATTTCGAAACTTCGATAGATCCATGACCTGAAAATGGGTGTCGGGCCAATCATGGTCGCCAGCCAGCAGATCCATGAGACGCTTACGCACACGACTGCCCTCTTCGGGTGAAATCAATCCGCGCACGACGGTGTACCCTTCAGTTTTATACTGCTCCAGTTGTTCTCCAGTCAGTTGCATATCGTCTCCCCCAATTGTGCGAGTTGGTATGAGTCCCGATTTTTCCATGCTCCTTACACATTCTCTTTTATTTTTGCAAATACGAGCGTATCCCGCAATTCTCCTGATGGCGAAAGTGAATCATTTCGGAATGTGCCTTCCAATTTGAATCCAAGTCTGTCGGGGATGCGCCGGCTCCGGACGTTTTTCGAGTCACAACGAATTTCCATCCGCTTCGCCCCAAGGGTCTCAAACGCAAATTTTGTGATTGTCTCTGTTGACTCAGTAATGTAGCCTTGCCCCTGAAAACGCTTTCGACACCAGTAACCAATCTCAAACTTGGGAATATTCCAGTCTATCCGATGCAAGCCGCTGGAGCCAACCATCATGTTTGTGCCTTTAAGAAAAAGAAATAGCGTTAGTTCCTCCCGCGCTAAAAATTGACACTGTGCCCGGCGGACATAACTCTCCGATTCCTCCAAAGTGGGCATCTGCTGCGCCCACGGCATCCATGGCTTGAGGTTATCGAACGTTTCGCGAACAGCAGCGTTTATTTCGGCACCATCCCCCACGCGAGGGGTGCGGATGGTCAATCGATCTGACTCAAATGATTCTGGAAAATCAAGCAGTAACGCATCCATCAAGTTCTCTCCATTTATCGCCAATTCAAATCAAAAATGGCTATAAACGAAAGTATAGCAGATTGCAAGCGGTTACGCTACATGAAAAAATGTGTTGACATCAACTTAAAATCGGTATAGATTATTTAGACAGACAATCAGTTGACTATGTTGCAGGCAAAAATAAAATAGGGATATTCGGAGGTAAAAAATGAGTGATATGAATGTTGGTATTGTTGGACTGGGCTGGGTTGCTGGAGCCCACATCGAGACCTTTAAGACGGTTCAAGGCGGAAACGTCACAGCGATCTGCTCCCGACGTGAACACGACGAAGCAGCATTGGAAGCAGAGTTTGGCACACCGCTGAAAGCCTATACGGATTATGAGGCGATGCTCGCGGATCCAGACATACACATTGTGGACATCTGTACTCCCCATCCGTTTCACGCGGATCAGGCTATCGCCGCTGCAGAAGCGGGGAAACACCTGATCATCGAAAAACCGATCTGCCTGACATATCAGGATGCCAAACGGGTGCGTGATGCGATACGAAAAGCGGGTGTGGGGGTATGTGTCTGCTTCGAGTGCCGTTACAGCGCACACTTCACAATGATCCGCTCGATCCTTGATGAGGGTTTGCTCGGCGACCTGCACTATAGCGAGGTGGACTATTACCACGGCATCGGACCTTGGTACGGTCAGTACGATTGGAACATCAAAAAAGACTTCGCGGGCAGTACCCTGTTGACAGCAGGTTGCCACGCGCTTGATGCGCTGCTATTCTTCATGGATGAAAAGGTTGAGGAGGTAACGAGTTACAGCACGCAATCGCAGGGGAAAGATTTCGTCCCTTATGAATACGAGACAACCAGCGTCACAATTCTCAAGTTTGAAGGTGGGAACAAAATTGCGAAGGTGACTTCTTGTGTGGACTGCCTCCAGCCCTACTACTTCCACATCCATCTGGTCGGCAGCGAAGGCAGCCTGTTGGACAACCGAATCTACTCTGCGAAATTGAAGGGCATGGATAAGAGCAGATGGAGTACACTTGAAACGTCGCTTATCGATTCGGGGGATGTGAGCGATCACCCCTATGAACCTCAGTTTCAGGCGTTTGTTGACAGCATCGGCACAGGTGAACCGATGCCCCTGACCGATTTCGACACAGCGTTTGAATCGCACCGCGTTGTTTTCGCTGCGGATCTCTCGGCGGTGGAAGGTCGACCTGTCAAATTGTCCGAATTCGATTAACGGAAAACTCCTATGTTTATTCGATATCTACTTCTCTGTCTATTCTTAGCAGTGGCGGTCAGCGGATGGGCGAATGAGGGCAAACTTCAACTCAAGCCGCTACAACCGAAACGACCGACCTCCACAGCTCCCACCTGAAGCGCGTGACCCGGCGAAGGGGCACCGCTTCGGGGAAGCGGCATTCAGACAAAATGGGCGGCGTCTTTGCGTTATGTGAATACGGAGAAGGAACGTCCGCGCTGGCGGACGACGTTGAATTACCGTTTACTAAACAGGCTTCAAGTCGGTGTCGAGTATAATCCTGCGGCGTCGGAGGTATCGCCGCTTTTCAGCCTATTCCTGTTTACAGAAACAGATATCCGCCCTGCACTGTTCCTCGGAACGAGTTCCGACCGCATCGGCTCTCCCGCGGGGGAACAAGCCTACTTTTTAACAGCCGCCAAACGGCTACCGTACCTGCCGGTCTCAGTATATGGGACTGTGAATTATTCCGAGTGGGATGGTGGACTCAATTTTCCCTTTGGTGCCACCGTTGAATTTGGCAAAGGTTTTTCCATGCGTGGCATGTATGATGGCAGAAAACCGCATCTTATGTTCAACTATTTCTATAAACAGCACGGTATTAGTCTGATGTACATCACGTTTGAAAATGAATCGCACGAAAATGAATCACTTGAAAAAACATTGGGGGTTGCGATGTCTACAGCGTTTTAACCTAATCTATTTGCAGCAATACAAGGGCAAGCAATAAAAAAGGCGAATGGACAAAACCATTCGCCTAATGAATTTTTGGAGATAGGATTGTGAACTATTCTAACATCAGACCGTCATAAACTCGCCACACTCCTTCCTCTCTTCGCATCTTGATAACAGTATCTGGTGGGGGTGTGAAAGACATTTCTACTCCCTGCTCTCTACTATCCAGTATCTTTGGTGCCGGCATTCGCAATCGGAAGTGAAATTCATCGCCCACATATTCGCCATTTATAGCCGATGCCTGACTTTGCATTTCACGGAATGACACATCCAGCAGGGGTTTAAGCTGCTTTATCTTCTCTACAGCCATAGCTTCGATGACCTCATCCGGTATATCATCTGATCCCTCATTTCGTACTTCTCCTATCTCTATGGAAACCTCAGCGTCATGATCATGACTACTACGTCTCATATCTGTCGTCAATAATGGGCGCATTGCCTTAAAGTCAGCATTCCGCCACGCCTCCATGTAAGCATACATTACATCTTCAGCGGATTGACCGGTGTCGTCTAATAAAGTAGAGGTATCGGCAATAAGGCTCTGATCCGCATCCGGCTCAAATTCTGTTTCTGTCGCGAATTGTGACAGAAACGTTTCGTCGAGTTCAGCGAACAAATCGTCAATCAGTTCCCTCTCTTCAGTGGATACTGCTGAAGCAATTTGTGGCGGATTGTCCCGGACTTCCGTATCTTGAGTAGAATTAGTTTGGGCAGCCAATCCTTCAGGGCTGTTTTGTGGACGTGGAGTGCCGTCCTCCCACGGCGACAAATACACACGCTCCTCCACCTGCGGCGCACGAATCTCGCGAACACCGACGAAACCGATGAAAATCAGCGCAATCAACGCTGCTGCACCAACCGTTATTTTAGGCACCGTTCCAACTTTCATGGCAGTTAGACCTCCCGAATAAAGTTTTTTTAGTGTCGTTGCGGGAGAAACGAAGATGCCTGTCAGAAGATATTGTAACCGTTTGGAGAGTTTCCGCTTGATACGGAAAAGCCGCAACGCAATTGCGTTGTATGACAGCCCATGCGCGCCGATCAGTTCGTCGTAACTCGCACCCTCCAAATAGAAGGCGCAGGCAATGTCCCTGTCTTTTTGCGGAAGCGTCTCCATTGTCCGGCGAATCAATTCCCTCTGCTCCAACCGTGCCAATCGCTCATCAGGTGAATCTTCCGTTTGAAGTATTTCCTCACTCACTTCGTCGATGGATACGGTCTCGCCCTGTTGTTTGCGGAGCCAGTTTCGTGCGCGATTTCGCGCAATTTCTGCCAACCAGCTTTTGAATTTGGTCGCATCCTCAAGCTGTCTTAACCCTTGATAGGCGTTGAGGAACGCGTCTTGCACTACTTCCTCGGCGTCATGGGGATTGTCCACGATCCCGGCAACAATCGTACAAACAAAGGCATGGTACGCTCGCATCAGATCAGCAAATGCCCCTTCATCTCCAGTTTGGGCGTGATAGATAAGCGTATTCTCCTTAGCCATGGCTCTCTATTCCTCCCTTACACCCTACCAAGACACAGTTCCGAGATTTTTTTTACCACTTTTTTGTGTTGAAAGATATTTTATCCACTTTTTCGAGAGCAAGCAATAAAAAAAGGCGAATGGACTGAACCATTCGCCTTGTGAAGTTTGGGGATAGGGTTACGAGTTATTCTAACATCGGACCTTCATAAACTCGCCACACTCCCTCCTCTTTTCGCATCTTAATTAGACTATCTGGTGGGGACGTGACAGATACGGATATGTCTACTATTTCTACTCCCCGTTCTCCATTATCCGGTATCTTTGGTATCCTTGGTGCAGGCGGTGCTGACATTCGCAATAGGAAGTGAAATTCATCGTCCACATATTCGCTGCTTACAACTGATGACTGACTTAGCGCTTCACGAAAGAACTCAACCATCTCTGGTTCAAGCTGCCTTATCTCCTCTTCAGCCGTAGCTTGGACGACCCCATCTACCTCATGTCGTACTTCCCTTATCTCTATAGGAATCTCAGAGTCATCAGGAAGACCGCGTCTCATATCTGCTGTCAATAATTGGCGTATTGCCTCAAAGTCAGCATTCCGCCACGCCTCCACGAACTCATTCATCACATCTTCAGCGGACTGACCGTTGCCGTCTAATAAAGTAGAGGTATCCGTTGTGAGGCTTTGCTCTATGTCTGGCTCAGATTCGCCCTCTATTGCGAATTGTGCCGTATCCGTTTCCTCAGGTTGACCCAAGAAATCATCAGTTGACTCCATTCCTGCTGCGGACGCTGCTGAAGCAATTTGTGGCGGATTATCCCGGACTTCCGTATCTTGAGTAGAATTAGTTTGGGCAGCCAATCCTTCAGGGCTGTTTCGTGGGCGTGCAGTCCCATCCTCCCACGGCGACAAATATACCCGCTCTTCCACCTTCGGTGCGCGAATCTCACGAACACCGACGAAACCGATGAAAATGACCGCAATCAACGCTGCTGCACCAACCGTTATTTTAGGCACCGTTCCAACTTTCATGATAGTTAGACCTCCTGAATAGATTTTTTTGAGTGTCAGTCCGGGAGAAACGAAGATACCAGTCAGAAGATATCGCAACCGCTTGGAGAGTTGCCGCTTGACACGGAAAAGCCGCAACGCAATTGCGTTGTATGACAACCCATGCGTACTAGTCAGTTCATCGTAACTCGCACCTTCCAAATAGAAGGCACGGGCAATGTCCCTGTCTTTTTGCGGAAGCGTCTCCATTGTACGGCGAATCAGTTCCCTCTGTTCCTGTCGTGCCAATCGCTCATCAGGCGAATCTTCCGTTTGCAGCATCTCCTCGCTCACTTCATCAAGGGATACGGTTTCGCCTCTCTGTTTTCGGAGCCACTGCCGTGCACAGTTTCGCGTAATTTCTGCCAACCAGCTTTTGAATTTGGTCGCATCCTCAAGCTGTCTTAACCCCTGATAGGCGTTGAGAAAAGCATCTTGTACCACCTCTTCGGCATCATGGGAATTGTCCATAATCCCGATAACAATCGCATAAACATAGGCATGGTACGTCCGCATCAGGTCAGTAAATGCCCCTTCGTCTCCAGCTTGGGCGCGATAGATGAGCGTATTCTCCTTAGCCATGGCACTTCATTCCTCCCTTACACCCTATCAAGATACAGTTCTGAGATTTTTTTTACTACTTTTTCATTTTGAGAGATATTTTATCCATTTTTTCGAGAGCAAGCAATAAAAAAGGCGAATGGACTGAACCATTCGCCTCGTGAAGTTTTGCAGATAGCTTTGCGAGCTAGTGACCTACCCACTGTCATGATTCAACAGAATGAAATAAACTTGCCACACCCCATTCTCTTTTCGCATCTTAACCTGCTGATATGGGCAAGTAAACATTGGCATTCCCTGATCTGAAGTACCCTCTGGTGTTCTCAATCGGAAGTGAAATTCGTCCCCGGCATATTCGCTGCTTACAAGCGATGACTGCTTTCGTAGTTCACGGAGTGCCTCAACCCGCATTTGACGCCTAGTTTCGACGACCTCATCCGGGGCTTCATCTGACGTATTTATGGAACCCCCATCACCAGAATTGTCCCGGACGCTACGCCTATACTGCTCTGTCATTAACGAGTACATCACCTTAGAATCGGAGTCTCGCCACGCCTCCAAGTAAGCATACATCACATCTTCAGCGGACTGATCTGTGCTTTCTGATGACGCAGATATGTCGGTAGTGAAGTGCTGCTCTGCGTCTAACTCAAATTCCGGCTCTGTTGCAAACTGTGTCATATCTGTTTCGTTGGATTGATCAAAGAAATCGTCTATTGACTCCATTCCTGCCGCTGTGGCAATTTGTGGCAGATTGTTCCGGCTTTCTGTATCTTGAGTGGTATCAGTTAGGAGTCCTTCAGGGTTGTATCGTGGCCGAGGTGGTCCATCCTCCCACGGCGACAGATACACACGCTCCTCGACTATAGGCGCATTCATCTGGCGAACCCCAACGAAACCGATGATAATCAGCGCAATCAACCCTGCCGCTCCAACCGTCATTTTGGGGGTAGTTCCAACCTTCATGACAGTTAGACCTCTCGTATAAAGTTTTTTCAGCGTCAGTCCGGGAGAAACGAAGATGCCTGTCAGAAGATACCGCAACTGTTTGGAGAGCTTCCGCTTGATGTGGAAAAGGCGAAACGCAATTGCGTTGTATGACAGTCCATGAGTGCTAGTCAGTTCGTCGTAGCTCGCACCCTCAAGGTAGAAGGCGCGAGCAATGTCCCTGTCTTTTTGCGGGAGTGTCTCCATGGTCCGGCGAATCAATTCCCTCTGTTCCCGTCGTGTCAATTGCTCATCAGGTGAGTCTTGTGTTTGCAGCACCCCTTCGCCCACCTCATCAAGAGGTACAGTGCTAATCCTCCGTTTTCGGACCCACTGTCGTGCACAATTCCGCGCAATCTCTGCCAGTCAGCTTTTGAATTTTGCCGCATTCTCAAGCTGCGCCAAGCCTCGATAGGCGTTGAGGAAGGTGTCTTGTACCACCTCTTCGGCATCGTGAGGATTGTCCACGATTCTTATAACAATCGTATAGACAAGGGGGTAGTATTCCCGCATTAGCTCGGTGAAAGCCCCTTCATCTCCAGTTTGGGCGCGATAAATGAGCGTATTGTCATTAGCCATAGATCTTCGTACTCCTTCAGCATTTTATCAAGATACAGTCCTGAGATTTTTCTGGCACTTTATGTAAACACCTCATCAGATTGAGAGGTTTATTGGGCATTATATCAACTCGTCCAATCCGCGTCAAGCATATTGCGGATTGCTATCTTTGCTGAATAGTTCAGCGAAAGGAAACGGCAAATACCGTTCTCTCAATAAATGCAGTTATCGGTCAGCCTGTTTGAGCCATCCCCATATTGCAAACTTTTTGCCTGCGGGAGAAACCGAAAACGGAGAGTTAAGCCATGCAGGACTAGCATCATTATGCGGATTATTGGTCAGGTTTTGAGGATTCCCCCCATCGGCGTCCATCACGTAAATTTCAGCGTTCTCATCCCTATTAGAATAGAAGGCAATCCGTTTACCGTCGGGCGACCATGAGGGCCACTGGTCACCAGCGCGATTTTCAGTGAGTCTTTGTTGATTCCCCCCATCAGCGTCCATCACGTAAATTTCAAAGTTTTGCAGGTCCCCCTTCCTATCAGACGAGAAGGCAATCCGTTTACCGTCCGGAGACCATGACGGATACCAGTCATACTGGCGATTTTCAGTGAGTCTTTGTTGATTCTCCCCATTAGCGTCCATCACGTAAATTTCATCAGTGATTCCAAAGTCGCTTTCAAAGTGTCCCTCCCTACGGGCACTGAAGGCAATGCGTTTACCGTCGGGTGACCATGAGGGATACTGGTCCTCATTGGGATCGTTAGTGAGTCTTTGTTCATTCTGCCCATCAGCGTCCATCACGTAGATTTCATAGTTCTGAGGCTTATCCCTATCAGACGAGAAGGCAATGCGTTTACCGTCGGGTGACCATGAGGGAGAGATGTCCCTACCAGGATTGTTAGTGAGATTTTGAGGATTGCCCCCATCGGCGTCCATCACGTAGATTTCAGAGTTACCAGGATTATCCCTATAAGACACGAAGGCAATGCGTTTACCGTCGGGTGACCATGAGGGAGAGACGTCATTACCAGGATTGTTAGTGAGTCTACGCTGATTACCTCCATCGGCGTCCATCACATAGATTTCAAAGTTCCCATCCCTATTAGACGCGAAGGCAATCCGTGCCTGTGCATCAACGTTTACCGTTAGCAGCGTTAGACCCAAGACTACTACGCTAGCTAAAAGGAAATGTGCGAGATTACATCTTCGTTGCATCTGTTATTCCTCCTCTATTTTCAAATCGGTTTATTATGCTTTGGAGTGAATAGAGGTCAGATTATGTTGAACCCCTTTCCAATTAAGTCCCGATTAGATTGGGACAAACCCAGTTGGAAGTGGCAACTTGGTTTATTATCGTATGAACTCATCATCCCTTCATTGGCGTTTATGACCCAACCTCAGCAAACACTGTTTTCCCGATAATGGCAGTTATCGGTC
Source organism: Candidatus Poribacteria bacterium (assembly GCA_965222435.1). GTDB lineage: Bacteria > Poribacteria > WGA-4E > WGA-4E > PCPOR2b > PCPOR2b. Next base: position 5,537,620 of record OZ244950.1, read on the forward strand.
AACCTGTTTGAGCCGTCCCCACATTGTAAACTTTTTGCCGGCGGGAGCAACTGAAAGAACAGCGTTAAGCCATGCAGGAGCTTCGTCATCATCGGGATGATTGGTGAGGTTTCGAGGATTACCCCCATCGGCGTCCATCACGTAGATGTCTCGATTCAAATCCCTCGTCCTATTCGACACGAAGGCAATGCCTTTGCCATCGGGAGACCATGAGGGCTGGAAGTCACTATCGGGATGATTGGTGAGGTTTCGAGGATTACCCCCATCGGCGTCCATCACATAGATGTCCCGGTTTCCCCCAGCCCTCAAGGAAGTAAAAGCAATGCGTTTACCGTCAGGGGACCATGAGGGATCTTCGTCAGGAAGGTCATTATTGGAGAGGTTTTTAGGCTTGCCTCCATCGTCGTCCATCACGTAGATGTCTGGTTTCCCATCCCTAACAGAAACAAAGACAATACGTTTACCGTCCGGAGACCATGAGGGTGAATAGTCAGGAAAGGGATTGTTAGAGAGGTTTTTAGGGTTGCCCCCATCGGCATTCATTACGTAGATTTCCCTGAGTCCATCCCTCTTAGACGTGAAGGCAATGCGTTTACCGTCCGGAGACCATGAGGGGTCCCATTCATCAAAGTCATTGTTAGAAAGATTTCGCAGATTATCCCCATCGTCGTTCATCACGTAGATTTGCCGGTTCCCACCCCTATCCTTCCTATCAGATGAGAAGGCAATCCGTTGACCGTCAGGGGACCATGAGGGGTCCATATCATCACCAGGATTGTTAGTGAGATTTCGCTGATTGCCCCCATCGTCGTCCATCACGTAGATTTCAAATTGTAGAACTGCCCAATCCCTATCAGACTCGAAGGCAATCCGTGCCTGTACGTCAACGGCTACCATCAGCGGCGTTAGACCCAAAACTACAACACAAGCTAAAATCAAATGTGTGAGATTGTACCTCCGTTGCATCTGTTATTCCTCCTCCGTTCTCAAATCGATCTCTTATCCTTTGGGTTTGATAGAGGTCGGCTTGTTTAGGCAACCCCTCTACAATTAAGGTGAGGGGTTGCACAAATAAAGTTGACATAATCAGTCAAAGGGCGGTTCTTATTGTTCACGCAAGTTGCTCGTTGCTGAAAATCCATCGGTTTGCCAATGAACGGTGTCCTCTTTATCCTCAATGAATCTCTGACAGCATATCAGTTGATTGACACCTTAGTCCAGCGTCATTTCTCTCCAGACCTTTTTAAGATGCAATTCTGAGATTTTTTTTAGCACTTTTTTTGCTTTTAAGGGAAAAAATATGACCCCCTGTCGAAATACTCTCTAAATCCACGCTATCCTAAGCGGTATTTTGCCTCTTTCTTCGCGGAGCAAGCAATAAAAAAGGCGAATGGATTGAACCATTCGCCTCGTGAAGTTCTGAGAATAGGTTTGCGAGCTAGTGACCTACCTACTATCATGATCGAACAGAGCGACATAAATTTGCCACACCCCATTCTCTTTTCGTATCTTAACCTGCTGATATGAGCAGGCAAACATTGGCATTCCCTGATCTGAAATACCCTCCGGTGTTCTCAATCGAAAGTGAAATTCGTCCCCGGCATATTCGCTGCTTACAAGCGATGTCTGCCTTCGTAGTTCACGGAGTGCCTCAACCCGCATTTGAAGCCTAGTTTCGACGACCTCATCCGGTGCTTCATCTGACATATTTATGGAACCCCCATCACCAGAATCGTCATGGATACTACGCCTAAACTGCTCTGTCATTAATGAGTACATCACCTTAGAATCAGACTTTCGCCACGCCTCTAAGTAAGCATACATCACATCTTCAGCGGACTGACCTGTGCTTTCTGATGACACAGATGTGTCGGTTATGAACGCCTGCACCGTGTCTAGATCAAATTCCCCATCTGTTGTGAATTGTGCCATATCCGTTTCTTCGGGTTCACCGAAGAAATCGTCTATTGACTCCATTCCTGCTGCTGTGGCAATTTGTGGCTGAGTACCTCCGCTTTCCTCATCTTGAATGGTATCAGTTGGGAGCCCTTCAGTGCTGTTTCGTGGGCGTGCCGTTCCATCCTCCCATGGGGACAAATACACACGCTCCTCGACTATAGGCGCATTCATCTGGCGTAGCCCAATGTAACCGATGAAAATCAGCGCAATCAGCCCTATCGCTCCAACCGTCATTTTGGGGGCAGTTCCAACCTTCATGACGGTTAGACCTCTCGTATAAAGTTTTTTCAGCGTCAGTCCGGGAGAAACGAACACACCAGTGAGGAGGTATCGCAACCGTTTGGAGAGTTGTTGCTTCGCACGCGACAGCCGAAATGAAATCGCTTTGTCTGACAGTCCATGCGTGCTGGTTAGTTCATTATAGCTTGCACCCTCCAGATAGAAGGCGCGGGCAATGTCCCTGTCTTTCTGTGGAAGCGTCTCCATTGTTCGGCGAATCAATTCTCTCTGTTCCTGTCGTACCAATTGCTCATCAGGTGAGTCTTGCGTTTGCAGTACCTGTTCGCCCACCTCGTCAAGGGATACAGTGTTGATCCTCCGTTTTCGGACCCACTGTCGTGCACAATTCCGCGCAATCTTTGTCAGCCAGTTTTTGAACTTCATTGCATCCTCAAGCTGCGTCAGCCCTCGATAGGCGTTGAGGAAGGTGTCTTGTACCACCTCTTCAACATCATGGGGATTGTCCACGATTCTTATAACAATCGTATAGACAAAGGGGTAGTATTCCCGCATTAGGTCGGTGAAAGCTTGTTCATCTCCAGTTTGGGCGCGATAAATGAGCGTATTGTCATTAGCCATGAATCTTCGTTCCTCCCCAACATTGTATCAAGATACAGTCCTGAGATTTTTCTGGCACTTTATGTGAACATCTCATCAGATTGAGAGATTCGTTGAGCATTATATCAACTCGTCCAATCCACGTCAAGCAAATTGCGGATTGTTATCTTTGCTGAATGATTCAGTGAAAGGAAATGCCATGAAAAGGGTATGGGCTAGTTTCTGTCTTTTATTGATTATATCTGCTTGCTCGGACAGGAATACGTCTGAAGATGTTACAGAGGATTTTGTCTATAACTACTACCTGCACACAAATCAAGGGATGGCGTTACGCTTGAGTGACGGGCTCGCTAAGGAAAAACTGGAAACAGAAATCGAATTCTTACGGGAAGTCCGAAGCGGTAGCGACCAATCCCATGTAAAACCGAACATCGAATATAAGCAGGTGGGAAAAAAGATTGAGGACGAAAACCGCGTATTCTTTAGATACCAATTGACCATCAAGGATACAAGTTTTTCAAATACGGTTCGTAACACTGTGATTCTCACCGAATTGATTGATGGACAGTGGAAGGTCACCAGTTTTGATGTATACACAGAATAGTAAAACTGGAAGCGGAAAAGTGGATCCGGCTCGCGGCAAAACTGTTCTTTCAATGGCTCATGTTAAGAAAGCGTGCAACAGAAACCGAGTTTTTGTAGGGGTTGGGTCTCCCAACTCGTACTAGGGGCGGGGAGACCCCGCCCCTACGATTTCGGTTCGCATTTTGCACTTTCTTTTTTTGCGAACCTTCTCAATAGTGGCAGTTATCGGTCAACCTGCTTGAGTCGTCCCCACATTGTAAACTTTTTGCCTACGGGAGAAATCGAAAAAGGAGAGTTAAGCCATGCAGGACTAGCGTCAGAATGGGGATTATTGGTGAGGTTCTGCAGATTCCCCCCATCGTCGTCCATCACGTAGATTTCAGTGTTATGACCAACCTTGTTTCTATCCCTATAAGACATAAAGACAATCCGTTTGCTGTTGGGTGACCATGAGGGAGACCCGTCCCAATCGCGATTGTTAGTGAGTTTTTGTTGATTACCCCCGTCGGCGTTCATTATGTAGATGTCAAAGCTTACAGCGTCTCCCTTCCTATCAGACATGAAGGCAATTCGTTTGCCGTCAGGTGACCATGAGGGATTCCAGTCATTATTGCGATTTTCAGTGAGTCTTTGTTCATTCTCCCCGTCGGCGTCCATAACGTAAATTTCATAAGTGATTCCCAACCCGGTTTCAAAGTGCCCATCTCTACGGGCACTGAAGACAATGCGTTTACCGTCGGGTGACCATGAGGGATGCTGGTCCTCAGTGAGATTGTTAGTAAGTCTTTCCTGATTCCCACCATCGGCGTCCATCGCGTAGATTTCAGTGTTATGAGCAGCCTCACTCCTATCCCTATCAGACGAAAATACGATACGTTTACCGTCGGGTGACCATGAGGGAGAACTGTCCTTATCGGGGTGATTGGTGAGGTTTCGCTGATTGCCCCCATCGGCGTCCATCACATAGATTTCAGCAGTGGGCTTATCGTTTCTAACGTCCCCATCCTTATTAGACACAAAGACAATGCGCTTGCCGTCGGGAGACCAGGAAGGAGACCCGTCCCGACCAGGATTATTGGTGAGCCTACGCTGATTCCCTCCATCAGCATCCATTACATAAATTTCCCAGTTCCCATCCCCATCAGAACTGAAAACAATCTTTGCCTGTGCGTCAACGACTATCATCAGCAGCGTTAGACCCAAGACCACAATGCTAGCTAAAAGGAAATGTGCGAGATTATATCTCCGTTGCATCTGTTATGCCTCCTCTGTTTGTACGCACCCACAAGGGGTGCCCCTAGAAGCTGTCTACATATTTTGATAATTCACCATAGTTCATTAATCAACCAATGAACAAACTATTTTCACGCTTTGCGCGTTTTGCATCTTCTCTTGACATGAGCCTTCTCAATAATGGCAGTTATCGGTCGACCTGTTTGACCCAACCCCACATCGTGAGTTTTTTATCTACGGGAGCGACTGAAAGAACAGGGTTAAGCCATGCAGGAGCTTCGTCATCATCGGGATGATTGGTGAGGTTTCGTAGATTCCCCCCATTGGCGTCCATCACGTAGATGTCTCGATCCAAATCCCTATTCCTATTCGACACGAAGGCAATCCGTTTACCATCGGGTGACCATGAGGGGTGGAAGTCTTTATCGGGATGATTGGTGAGGTTTCGTGGATTCCCCCCATTGGCGTCCATCACATAGATGTCCCGGTTTCCCCCAGCCCTCAAGGAAGTAAAAGCAATGCGCTTACCATCAGGAGACCATGAGGGATCTTCGTCAGTACGGTCATTATTGGAGAGATTTTTAGGGTTGCCCCCATCGTCGTCCATCACGTAGATGTCTGGCTTCCCACCCCTAACGGAAACAAAGACAATACGTTTACCGTCCGGAGACCATGAGGGCGAATAGTCAGGAAAGGGATTGTTAGAGAGGTTTTCAGGTTTGCCCCCATCGGCATTCATTACGTAGATTTCCCTGAGTCCGTCCCTCTTAGACGTGAAGGCAATGCGTTTACCGTCCGGAGACCATGAGGGGTCCCATTCATCAAAGTCATTGTTAGAAAGGTTTTGTTGATTCTCCCCATCGGCATCCATCACGTAGATTTGCCGGTTCCCACCCCTATCATTCCTATCAGACGAGAAGGTAATCCGTTTACCATCAGGGGACCATGAAGGATCCCTATCCTCAGCAGGATTGTTAGTGAGGTTTCGCGGATTACCCCCATCGTTGTCCATCACATAGATTTCCCAGTGCCAATCCCTATCAGACATGAAGACAATCCGTGCCTGCGCGTCAACGACTACCATCAGCAGTGTCAGCACCAACACGATAATGCTAGCTAAAATGAAATGTGCGAGATTGTATCTTCGGTACATCCGCTATTCCTCCTTTGACTTTATTAAGATGCAATTCTGAGATTTTTTCTAGCACTTTTTTTGCTTTTAAGAAAAAAATATGACTCCCCGTCGAAATACTCTCTAAATCTACGCCATCCTAAGAGGTATTTTGCCTCTTTCTTCGCGGAGCAACCAATAAAAAAGGCGAATGGATAGAACCATTCGCCTTGTGTAGTCTTGGGGATAGGTTTGCGAGCTAGTGGGGCACCTCCGGCAGCTCTGACTTTATACGGTCGTGATCGTACACCGTGTCATAAATTAACCACACCCCATTCTCTTTTCGCATCTTAATAAGCTCATACGAGGGCCCGATAATAGAAACTTTTGGGTACCGATCCGAAACATCCGGTATCTCTGATGCCGGTGCTTTTAATCGGAAGTGAAATTCATCGCCGACATATTTGCTGCTCTCAACCTCCGCTTGACTGCTCCTTTCACGCATCAATTCAACTATCTTTTCGATAAGTTCAAGCGGCAGTTCATCATCAAAATTGTCACGGGGGCGATGCCTGTACTCCTCCGTCATTAACGAGTACCGCGCGTCATTGTCGAAATTCCTATACGCCTCCAAGTAAGCGTCCATAACATCTTCAGCCGATTGACCTATGCTTTCTGATGACGCGGATGTGTCAGTAGTGAAACTCTGATCCGCATCTAGCTCAAATTCCGTTTCTGTTGAGAACTGTATCATATCTGTTTCATCGGATTCACCGAAGAAATCATCTATTGACTCCGTTCCTGCTGCAGATTCTACCGAAGCAACCTGTAGCTGAGTGTCCCCGCTTTCCGCATCTTGAATGGTGTCAGTTGGGAGCCCTTCAGCACTATTTCGTGGGCGTGTAGTACCATCCTCCCATGGTGACAAATACACACGTTCCTCGACTGTGGGCGCATTCATCTGGCGGATACCGATGAAACCGATGAAAACGATCGCAATTAACGCTGCTGCACCCACCGTTATTTTAGGCACCGTTCCAACCTTCATGGCATTTAAACCTCCCAAATAGATTTTTTTGAATGTCAGTCCGGGGGGAACGAAGACGCCAGTCAGAAGATATTGCAACCGTTTGGAGAGTTTCCGCTTCGCACGCGATAGCCGAAACGAAATCGCCTTGTCTGACAACCCGTGCACATTTGTCAGTTCATTATAGCTCGCACCTTCCAGATAGAAAGCGCGGGCAATGTCCCTGTCCTTTTGCGGAAGCGTCTCCATTATACGGCGAATTAACTCTCTCTGTTCCTGTCGTGCCAATCGCTCATCGGGCGAATCTTCCGTTTGAAGCAGGTGTTCACTCACTTCGTCAATAGATATAGTATCGCCCCTCTGTTTGCGGAGCCAGTTCCGTGCACGATTTCGCGCAATCTCTGCCAACCAGCTTTTGAATTTCTTCCTATCCTCAAGCTGTGTCAAACCTCGATACGCACTGAGGAAGGTGTCTTGCACCACCTCTTCGGCGTCATGGGAATTTTTCACGATTCCGATTACGATTGCATAAACATAGGCGTGGTATGCCCGCATGAGTTCGGCAAACGCCCCTTCATCCCCAGTTTGGGCGCGATAGATGAGCATGTTCTCCTTAGCCATGGCGTTTCATTCCTCCCTTACACCCCACCAAGATACAGTTCTGAGATTTTTCTAGCACTTTTTTGCATTGAAGCGGAGGGTAGTACGACTCAAGGAAGTTCTTTGTTCTATGATTGGTGCTTCAGTCACTGTCTCTCTAATTTCATACGTCCCCATAGCGTGGCTTGATTACTTGACACCTCCACCGACAGAGAACGGTCACGAATTACCCACGTCGGGTCAGTATCCGACGCCGGATCGGTAGTAAGTTGTGCCCGATTACCCCCGTTGGCATCCATGATATAAATATCTGGACGCTGACCAACCTGAAATGCGTGGAACGCAATCCATCTCCCATTGGGAGACCACGCAGGTGCACGGTCCTCCCATGGGTGGCGGGTTAGGTTGACGACATTCGCTCCATCAGGGTTCATCACATAGATATCGTCCTGACCGCCTTCCCGATTGGACTGAAACGCTATCTTTGTCCCATCGGGAGACCATGTCGGCGCAGCGTCGAGGGCAGGGTGGTTGGTCAAATTGACCTGCTTTCTACCATTTGAACCCATCACGTAGATTTCCCCATTCCCATCCCGATTGGAAAAGAACACTATTTTTGAACCGTCAGCAGACCAAGAACCGACCTCATCCCTTCCCGGCGACTGTGTTAAATTCTTTAACACGATCCCTTCGATATCCATAACGCAAACGTCAGTCATGCCATCTGGCGCCCCATCAGTGCTGGTGAGAGCTAATCGCTTCCCATCGGGAGACCATTTTGGCGATAGATAGGTACGACCACCAAACCGTTTGGTCACGTCTTTGATTTGAATTCTAGGACGAGGCCCCAAAACTTTAGGAAGAATAACAGGAGTCCGCAAATATATAACGGAGACAAATGGGTCCTGTGGGTCATGCAGGTGGTAGGCAATAGATTTCCCATCCGGGGACCAGGCAATTGGACCATTACCACCCGTCCAAGGTATTTCGTTTGATCCATCGGCATCAATCAGATAAAACATTATATCAATCCGAAAAAGGGGGTCTCGATTTCGGTCGGATAGAAACGCGATGGTGCCAGTCCGCTCGTCGGAGGACGCCTGCTCAGTAAACAGGCTCCATGCAAATAGAAATATCATGGCACCAAAAACCTTCTGAGGCACTGAAAATTGCTTCAACATATATAATCCTACTTGAATTTGTTTAACACCCATGGGACTTCAATGGAAGTTACTCTTTATCTCTCCCCAAGTGGTTGTGAGTTGCTTCTGGGGCTGCACTGAAAGAGCATCATATTGAACCTCAAAGTTATCGAAGTGGACACGGTTCCCCAATCCTGACGACAGATAAATTCTCCCCACCGTGTAGGTGTCGTCAAGAAAATCTAGCATTTTTTTGTCATCAATAAAGCATTGAAACCGATTCCCCTTGGCAAGGATCTTCAACCGATACCACTCGTGCAGTTTGAAATCAAATGGCCAAAACTTGTGTAGGTTGTCCGTGAGAAAGATTGTCGGCAATCCGTCTTTTCCCACAGAAACCTTCATAAATTGAATAGTCGCTGCAAAACCTCTTTTTGTATTATCTATATTACCTATGAAGAACCTGTAAGATCGCTTGAACATAAGTTGGATCCCCTTGTTCCTCTCATCCCTCTCGTCCCTCTCCATCCCCTCGTTCCTCTTCAAATATTCAGTGAGCAGCTCAACGTCGTGCGGATCCGTATGAGCGCGCAGCCCAATGGCTGCACCACCCATAATATCCCTAGCTAGCTTGCTGATTTTTAGGGATACTGACACCTCGTAGTCGCTTGCAATTATACCATCAGCCATAATGATAACCTCCGACTCAAGCTTCACTTCATCCACCACTTTAGGAGAACCGAGAACCAATTCACCATTTTCAATACCACCATCTTCAGCACCCTGTAAAAACGTCCATCCCTTTAAGTCACCATCGTTAAAATTATCCCGGAATATCTCTGCCCCTACTGATGACACCAATAACATAAGTATCAACATAACCATTGTATGCTTCATGAGGTATCACCTTCCTTGTCTGCTATAAGTCAATTCAGAGTTTCCATCTAAATTCAACTCTTATGACTCTCATGGAAGTGCTTTTCACATGTCGCTCGAATTCATAAGACCAACCATTACAAATTGCATCCTCTATGTCCTCAATGGATCTCTTACAGCGTATGAGTTGATTGACACCATGGTCCAGATTCATTCCTCCCCAGTTCTTACCAAGACACAATTCTAAGATTTTTTCTAGCACTTTTTTGCATTGAAGCGAAGATAGTACGACTCAAGGAAATCTTCTGTCCCATGATGATGTTTCAAGATGTCACTGCCTCTCCAATTTCATACGTCCCCAAAGGGTGGCTTGATTGTCTGCTCCTTCCACCGACAAAGAACGGTCAGGAATTGCAGTCATTTTCTCAGCTACCAAACCACACACTAATGGAAGTTTCCCTTTATCTTTCCCCAAGTGGTCGTGAGTTTCCTCCGCGTCTGCACTGCAAGAGCCTCATATTGAACCTCAAAGTCATCAAAGTGGACGCGATTCCCCCAGCCTGACGACAGATAAATTCCCCCCGCCGTGTAGGTGTCGTCAAAAAAATTTAGTACCTCTGTATCATCAATAAAGCATTGAAACCGATTCCCCTTGACAATGACTTTCAAGCGATACCATTTGTGCAGTCTGAAATCAAATAGTCGAAATGCGCGCGATCTGCCCTCGCTATTGATAGTCCATCTGTCTCCTTTCTTAGAAACCTCCACATGTTGAATGCTCGCTCCAAAACCTCTTTCTGTAAATCCACCACCTATATCTTGGTGACCTAGGGTGAAGTGGTAAGATCGCTCGTACTGAAGCGTTCGGAGTACCTTGTTCCCCTGAAAACTCTCAATGAATGGTTCAAGGAGCGGAGGTGCATGAGCGCGCAGCCCAATGTGTGGACCACGCAGAATACCCTTAACTAATCTGCTGATTTTTACAGACACGGACACTTCATAGTCGCTTGCGATTATACCATCAACCACAATGATAGCCTCCGCCCCAAACTCCGCCTTAGGATTAGGAGAACTGAGAACCAATGCACTATTTTGAATCCTGCCATGTTCGGCACCTTGTACAAACGTCCATCCCTTTAAGTCACCATCGTCAAAATCATCACGAAATATCTCTGCCCTTACTGATGACACCAACAACGTAAGTATCAACATAACCATTGTATGCTTCATGAGGTATCATCTTCCTTCTCTGCTGTAAGTCAATTCGGAGTTTTCATCTAAATTCAACTCTTATGACTCTCATGGAAATGCTTTTCACATGTCGCTCGAATTCATAAGACCAATCATTACAAATTGCATCCTCTATGTCCTCAATGAATCTCTTACAGCGTATGAGTTGATTAACATCATGGTTCAGATTCATTCCTCCCCAATTCTTACTAAGGCACAATTCTGAGATTTTTCCTAGCACTTTTTTGTGTTGAACCAAAGAATTATATCAATTGTTACCCTTTGTCCACATTCAGACCTCAAAGTTTCAACCAGAAGGCAAAAAAAACGCCCCTAAATGTATAAACGTGGGCGTAGTAATACAGATTACTATATTCAACTTAGACGCAATTTTAAGTGTGTAATCAGGACACCGGAGGTCGGTGCTGTATCCACGGCTGTGCCCGCTCAAATGCCGCCGAGGCAGCCAACACTGTCTCCTCGTCCCCCTTCCTCCCCACGATATGAAGACCTATGGGCAGACCGTCAGACGAGAAACCCGCGGGCACAGTAGCAGCAGGGTGTCCGATTACATTAATCGGTAATGTAAACGCGCCGTTCCAGTACTGATCCGGGAAGATTCTGTCAGGCGACCACTTGCCGGGATACTCGCCATTGGGGAAGGCAGGAAAACACGATGTCGGCGAAAGTAACAGGTCGTATTCCTCAAAGAGGTCGGTCATACGTGCTTTCAAGAGGTCAATCTGACCGAGCGCTCTAGCGTACTCAGCCACAGTGACCTTCGCACCGTATTCAAGGAGGAATCTGGCAAACTCGGTCATCTGATCGCCATAGGTTTCCAGATACCTACCTTGGCTGGTATACGAATCCGCCGCTATAATGGCACCAAAAGTGTCATAGGGCGGATCCATCGCTAAGTCGGATTCCTCAACGTGGCAACCGAGTTCCCCAAACAACTGCGCTGCCCTTGAGGTTACGCCCAAAACATCGGGATCCACGTCAGCAAAGCCGAAGTCTGGGCTCCAAGCGATGCGCAGCCCCTGGATCTCCATGTCTACTGCGGTGATGAAATCGGGTGGCACTTCCCGGAGAGAGGTGGGGTCTCTGCGATCGTGCCCGGCAAGTATTTGGAGCAGCAACGCCGAGTCCCGCACGGTGCGGCTAAGGGGACCGTTCTGGGAGAACATGTAAGGCATCGCGGGCCCCTGTAAACCGGTGTAGCCGGAGACTCGACCTTGCGTAGGTTTGATGCCATAAACGCCGCATAAGTTGGCGGGTATACGGATGGAACCGCCACCATCGCTGCCGGTGGCAAAAGGACACAGGTACGCTGCTACCGCTGCCGCTGCACCACCGCTGGACCCTCCCGGCGTGCGATTGGTGTTCCAAGGATTGCAGCCGGGGATGCCCAGGCTGTTCTCACAGGTGCCAACCATGCCGAACTCCGGAACATTGGTCTTGCCCATGATAATACCCCCAGCTTCCCGCACCCGCTCCACCACCGCTGAATCCCGCTCCGGTATCCGGTCCTTGTAGATCGCCGAACCCGACGTCGTCCGTATCCCCTTGGTCATTTGGGTGTCCTTGATGGGGATGGGCAGTCCGTGTAGAGCCCCCAATTCGTCGCCACGAACAACTGCTGCCTCGGCAGCCTTTGCAGTCTCCATCGCTTCGTCGTGGGTCAGGAGCAGGAATGCGTTTAGCTGTGAGTCCAATCTATCAATGCGGTCAAAGTACAGTTCGGTCAGTTCCACCGGAGAGATCTGTTTTGTTGAGATCAACTTCAAAAGATTGGTCGCTGAGGCGAAAGCCAATTCGTTGTCTGCCATGATATCTCCTTTCTATGTACGGTAAGTAGTCAGAGATTTTTAAGCCGATAGATCGCAGAGGCAAAAATATCCTACCAATGATGACCAACTATTTACCTAATGAGACGACTCTGAAATAGCACCTCGTTTCCTGGCATGATGTAGTGTACCCCGTTTGTAGCTGCAGGCGCACGCCGCTGGAATTCTTCAAAAACTCCACGACCACTGCCCGGAGAAAGTGAATGCCCACCCGTCCGCGCAATGCCCCCGATGACGTTGACTTGTGCACCAGCGCGGCGGCAGACTTCGACCGCCTTTGTATATGTATATCTTGTTTCTGGCCCACTACTGGAGGGTTCATCAGTAACGACAAAAAGTACGAGTTTTCGATCGTCAGGCGTTCGGAGTTTGGGTACACCCTCCATAATTGCATCTAACAGATGCTCATCACCCTGCCTAGGTCTTTGAAACAGTTTCTTGACCTGTTCAGCACTTAATGGTGGTCGCGTTATCGTCATTGAACTTTCGCCGCCTCCCGACCGCGCCCAGAACCGAATCATTCCAAATCGATAATCTAGCCCCTCGCTATCTAGAATCCCAACCAATGTATCCAGTCCCGTACAGATCTCGCTCACTTCTTCATCCATACTCAAACTAGAGTCATAAACAAATACTATATCGGCCGGTTGTTTCACTGTCTCAGCGATATGTTGAGCGATGCGTCTGAAAATCCCGTCAATTTTGAGCACAGACTTATCCACCATAGGCGCACGACTAATCCTACGTTGATATTTGTCAATAGCGTACCATTTCCCGTCGGTCAAGTCGGTTAATTGCATCTGTATCTCTTCGCTGGTTCCGATGATGTTAATCCGAATCTTATCGTGCTTACACCAATCCAGAATCTTCCCGATAACCTGATTGCTGTCATCTCCTTCCCCCCAAGACGTCTTTAGTTGTGAATCTGTCACAACAACAAGGTGCTTTTCGGCATCCGACCGGAACTGTAACTCTTCAAGCCCTTTCATAATAGCGTCCAGCCCGTGTCCGGCGACACTGCCCTTAAATCTCGGTGGTGACACCTTACGAAAGTTTTCTTCAATCTCAGCCAACCCACGCTGCAACGGTTTGACCGTGATTCGTGATGTTTTACCGGCATTTTGAAACCAAACGAGCCCAACCTGATAATCGACCACCGCCTCTTCAAAGGCACTGACCATATCAGCAATCCGTGCTTCGACAATTCTACCTGGTCCCTTCATCTCTATGCTTCCATCAACAACAAATACCAAGTCAACCATCTGGTTCGTGCTTTGACGACTTGCGCGTTGGGCAATTTCCACGAGACTTTTCCCAATATCAACCGTTATTTCTTCCTTTTTCTTTAAGGCGCCTGGACTGATCATCAATCCTCTTTTTCGACGGGGAGGTCGTACCTCCGCTTGTGTGATTATCTCCAAGCCATCAAGGCAGATCCAAGCTACCAATATCATCAACGCAATTCGCCACTTCCAAATGTGATGTTTAGGTGATTTCATCAATTCCCTCCATCTATGCGATATATAGCGCGAAACAACAAACTCAATAATGAACCCATCCGGTATCTTAGATGCCTGTGGTCTGCTTTTCAATCTTTTTCCTTACGGACCGAAAACCAAAAATAAGGCTTGTTTTGTTGTGCTGATATGCTATAATTTACTCTTCATCCAATCTCCGATCAGGAGCATTTGAGTACACAATGAATTACAGAGATCTTCTTAAGAACGCCTCCAAAGCATATTGTCAACGAGTCGCACGCCGGATAGGATTAACGGATCGACTCCCCGCATCAAAGCTGCGCCAGCAAATTGTTGACAGATTTCTTAAGCCAGCATCCTTGAAAGACTCCGTGGCGCGTCTTAACTCTTACGAGCGTTTAGTGCTGATGGTCCTTGCCTTCTCCTGTGGGGAAAGGGGAGTTCCGTTCCATCTATTCAATCGGAAGGTCAATCAAATGAGCCGCGGTTGGTCTAGCAAAGGCACTGAAATTCTGCATACACTTGCCGAATCAGGTTTTACCTTCACATTCGCAGCAAGCAGCATGCAATATCACTATATCGTCCCGGCTGACCTGCGTTTGCTACTACAAGAAATTTTCGCGAAGGATATGAGCGCAGTCCTTAGGCATCCCAAAGAAACGCCCAAGAATATTCGTAATGACAGTTTGGCACTGGTCCGGGATACTTTTACCTTCCTCTGCTTTGCCGCCCAATATGGAATACGGCAGACACAACAAGGCAGCATCTACAAGCACACACAGAAACACCTTCTCAGACGTTTTGAAGTGCCGAACGACACACTAAAGGTCTACGACCGGATCAATCCAGCGGTGGAAAATCCGGATCGTTTAGCTTTAATCTTTCATTTTTGCCGGCACCAAAAACTTATTCGTCGACAGGATTCTGACCTAGTATGCAGTGAAGCTGGCAAGGAATGGATCCAAAAAACCGATCCGGAAAAACTCTTAGATATATACAACCACTGGCTGGAACACGGCATATCGAAAGATCCATTAGTGTCAATTGCACAATCCATTGTGCGCATTCTCCCCCTAGAACAGTGGATACTGCTTTCCTCGATTCAAGAGCAGATCTCCAAATTCGCAGTGAGTGCCACTTGGATGCAAACACTTTATTCCCAGCTTGAACGTTCCTTGGTTAACCACCTAACCTATATGGGAGGGATTACATTTGCCCATCTGGGGGATGATGTTGCGATTCGGATCACAGATATTGGACGGCACCTTTTCTATAGCGAACCGATTGAAAGTTACAAGTTTGAGTCATCGTTTATCGTTCAACCCAATCACGAAGTGCTTGCCTCAAGTTATCTAGCACCCGAACTCCGCTGGAAACTCAATCATATTGCAGAACTCTATCAAGCAGATCAGATGTCCACCTATAAACTCTCCACCGAATCAATTTACAACGGCTTGCGTTCGGGCTTCTCCCTTGACGAAATCTTGGTATTTTTGAAAACTCATTCCAAAACGGGTATTCCGCAAAACGTTGAGGTATCAATCAAAGATTGGGCAGAACGGTATGGTCAGATTTATTTAATGGACGTGATGCTGCTACGCTGCAAAAACGTACATATCGCCCAAGAAATCAGAACCTCCAAACAGATTGGGAAGTATATTCTCGGCGAGATTTCTCCAACGGATTTCGTGGTGTCACGCCAGCAATCTCAGGAACTCCTCGCACTCCTTGAAAAACAGAACCATATGCCATTGCCGGAGGTCGTTACTCTTGAGAAAGAATAGGATTACACACACAAAAAGGAAATAACAAATGAATAGAAAGATAGAAGTTACGCACTACTACACTGACGAATAAAGTCGAGCAGTACTGCCAATTTTTTCTATCAGCGTTGGCAGCAAAAGCGGAATCAACTAACAGCAAAGCTACGTCACGCGAGGACAGGCTCTGCTCTGGTCCATCGGAGCCCGCCGCGTTTGTCTGATCTGCCCCAATAAAATTGGTCTAGATCTTTTAGTGCTTCACCGGCTGCCTTGACGCTTCATTGGGGCTGCTAGCTTTGTGAGTATTATGAACTCAACTACGTTCTTAGCTTATCATATTTATAACCAAGTCTCAATAAAATAAGGCGGAGCGTTATGCTTAATAACAGCATTATCAGCAATGCTAAAAGGCTAATGTCTGGCAACATCATGGTCTTTTCTATCACCGGGCTGCTGGGTAACTTTGCCCGTGCGATGGTTTTTCCTTACGCATCGCTGTATGTCCTTGCCCTCGGTGGGAATGCCAAAACTGTAGGCTGGGTAAACTTTCTCAGACCACTGGCTGGGTTGATTGCATTTCCCATCGCCGGCCATCTCACCGACCGCACCAACCGGGTAAAACTCATCGTGCTGAGTAGCTACCTCTCGGTCGCCTTCGTCCTAATATATGTCCTTGCATTCAGATGGCAAGTAGTTGCTATCGCTTCACTTATGAGTGGTTTGGTGGTTTTGGGGTTTCCACCCCGGTCTGCACTGATCGCCGACTCGCTGTCACCAGAAGACCGTGGACAAGGCATTGCAACGATGAATACCATTTCGAGTGGTCTCTCCATCTTCGCGCCTTACATTGCTGGTATCGTTGTAGAGTTTTCTGGTCCAAATACCGGTGTCCGGACACTGTATGGAGCGATGCTGGTGTTATATCTAGCTTCCACCATTATATATGTCCGCTTTCTCAAAGAATCTAGACCGAAATCCCATACTCGCCTGACAGCTTCTTCCCTCCCAAGATTGATTATCGAAGTGTATGGCGGAATTCCCACACTGTTGCGGGGGTTACCCTCCTCTCTGAAGGCACTGACGGGCGTCATCATCCTCGGCTTTATGGCGAATGGAGTAGCGAGTCCCTTCTGGGTGGTCTACGCTATAGAACAGATTGGACTATCTTCATCGCGGTGGGGGCTGATCTTGCTCTGTGAGGCAGCGTTGCGACTCTTGATACTTATTCCAGCAGGCGTTGCCGTTGATCGTTGGGGCAGGACGACCTCACTGTTGACAGCCCTGCTCCTCTCGACTGTGGCAATGCCACTTTTCATTCTTGCTAAAGATTTCACCGCTGTTCTTCTGATACGGTTGGTGATTGCAGTGGCATCTGCCATTACTATCCCTGCGTGCAGTGCACTGATGGCGGACATCGCGCCACGAGAGATTCGGGGACGAGTGATGGCAGCACTAGGACAAGGCGGAGTCATGATTGGTGCCGCAGGGGGTGGAACTGGTGGACCTGGTACCGGCTTTATCATTACCCTGCCCTTAATGATAGCGTCTCTTGCGGGAGGTTACCTCTACGCTCAAAAACCCAGCTACCCTTGGCTCTTTGTCCTTATCACCTCGACGCTCGCGACCCTCCTGACCGCGCTTTTCATCCGTGACCCGAAGCAGGCAGAAATATAATCAGAAATATTTACGATAGATTTTTAATTGACCCTTGTGGCGACTGTATCCACCGTTAAACTAGCACTCATCAATCCCCACAATTAGCCATTCGATCCAACCCCCGGAACACCCTCCATCATGCTTTGAATTCGCGGTCGATCACTATTTGCAAATGCCGTATTAGGCTTCAGAGCATAGGGTGACCAACGCCGCAAAGAGACCATGTGTGCCTCAGTTGTCGGCTTGGCAGCAAATTTCAGAGCGACATAGCGACGACCCGCCCAACCGCCGAACATCCCGTGCCACAGACAATGATTGAAGAACACGACATCGCCCGGATGCGCTTCAAGAGGAAAGCACGGTAAGTCGGATCCGGAAACCCCGAAGGTACTTGGGCTCGAACCCGCTTTCTGGGCGATAAGTGGTCCAAGATCCATGTGGAGAGGCAACCGATGTGAACCGGGAATAACGCGCAGGCAGCCTCGCTCTTTCGTCACTGGATCGAGATAGATCATCACCTTGATTCGCAGGTAATCAACCTCTGCCACACCTTGTCGATCCGCATGCCACCGGTGCTCGCTGTGAGCGGTAAGGTTCCCTTCAGAGCCAGACCAGATGAACTCACCCGGCATCAACTGTTCAATGACCTTATAGATGCGATCGTTCTCCACGAGTTGTGTAAAAAAAGAATTGTGTTCAACGATGGTTGTCGTACTCTGTTCCTCCCCGGTGAAGGGTTTGCCACCGCGCTCTTCTGTCAGCACTTTATCGAACTCATGAGTAATTTCGCTCATCTCCTCTGGTGGAAAGTACTGCCGCATAAAGAGAAAACCGAAAGTGTCAAAATACGATTCCTGCTCCGCTGTTACCATTACGCGCCTCCTTAGTTTTGGTTACTTGCTCATATTAGGAATTGATAACCCAATAGGTCAACGCAAACTACCAATCAATTACCGACCCATCATCTGGATCATAGGTCTGACCGTTCTGCCAGTCGTGGTCAATCTTATCTTCCATTGCATCTTCATCAAGTTCAATCCCCAAGCCGGGACCAGTGGGTAACTCCACGAAGCCATCTTTGAAAACAAACGGGTTCTTGAGGTAACCCTCCCCTAACGTTGTATGCTCTTGCGCGAGGAAGTTGGGAATCGAGGCATCTAACTGAATGCACGCCGCAAGCGAAATTGGACCCAATGGATTGTGCGGTGCAAGACCTGCATAGTATGCCTCCGCCATGCCCGCAATGGTTCGGACTTCGCTGATCCCGCCCGCATGACATAAGTCTGGTTGAAGGATAGAGGCTGCACCCTTCTCCAATATTTCACGGAAGCCCCACTTAGTGAAAATCCGTTCGCCAGTAGCAATTGGTAAATGTGTGCCCCGCGCAATTTCTGCCATCACATCCACATTCTGGCATTGACACGGTTCCTCAACAAACATCGGCTGGTAAGGTTCCAGCGCACGAATCAGTAGTTTCGCTGTCTGTGGGCTGATTGCGCCGTGGAAGTCAATGCCAATATCAATATCAGGTCCAGCGGCTTCGCGCAATTCGGCAAATCGTTCAGCGGCCCGATCTACAAATCCCTTCGATTCAACTAGTCGGGCAGGCCTCCCACCGGCAACGCCCGTCTTAAACGCCGTGAACCCTTCAGCGATCGACTCTTTGATGGTCTCCGGATCGCCACCGCCTTTGTACAGACGGATACGGTCGCGTGTTGGACCACCCAACAACTGGTAGACAGGAACACCTAGCGATTTACCAGCAAGATCCCAGAGAGCTTGATCTACACCGCTCAATGCACTTGTCATGATGGGACCTCCACGATAGAAGGCGTGGCGATACATTGCCTGCCAGTGGTGGACAACACGCCGTGGATCTTTGCCAATCAGATAGGGCACAAGTTCATCAACAGCTTGTGCACAGGTCTTGGCGCGTCCTTCGAGGATTGGTTCACCAAGCCCCACCAAACCTTCATCAGTGTGAATTTTCAAAAAGAGCCAACGGGGTTTAACTAAAAATGTCTCGACCTTTGTGATTTTCATCAAAATCTTCGCAGTGGAAACCCCATGCTTCAGCGTGGGGAGGAAACTGCGCCTCTTTTTTTGTTGTTTTTGTAATCTACCTTACACTTTTTAGGTAGATTTGTGGTAAAATAACACTCGTAACTCGATGACTCGTAACTCGATGACTTAGGTTAAACGCTCGATTAACACTGCCCTCTCACTTCTGAGGCTCACTAGTGAACCGCGTGAAAGGCAGTTTGTCTGAGGTTTCACCCGGGTGTTGAAGCGATGCTATCACCGATACGTCGTGAATATACCTAAACGGTTGCTTCGACCGTGCGGTGGTGGGTGTGTAAAGTTACGAGCTAGAGCCGCATAGCCATACTATCTTTTATCCCGACAAGATCGGGAGAGATAGTGTCGCGGGTAAGATAATTGCCCAAGCGTAAGTCCCGTTGGACAGGCTACAAGTTTCTTAATCCCGACTTGTCGGGGCCCCGTCCTTCAGGGCGGGGTAGTTGACTAATAACTCCCCTCTAAAACATCTGATATGAATTAAACCTACAATAACACCTACGTTTTGAGAAACTCATACCGTGCGTTAAGTTGAACTCATGGCGTGATAAACAACCCTTCAAAATTTCGTGTCGTTATCTCACCAATTTCTTCCAACGAAATGCCGCGCAATTCGGCAATCTTCTCTGCTGTTGCGCGAACATACGCCGGCTCGTTGCGTTTCCCGCGTCGAAATTGTGGTGCTAGCCACGGACAATCCGTTTCCACCAATAACGCGTCCGCAGGGATTTTTTGCGCGACCTCCTGCAAGGCGTCTGACTTGCGATAAGTCACCGGACCACCGATGCCAATGTGAAATCCGAGAGCGAGACTCTGGCGCATAATCTCAACATCACCCGAAAAACAGTGCATCACACCACGAACCCTGCCGCGCCGTGCCTGCAAAATCGGGAGGATGTCGTGATAGGCTTCACGGTTATGGATCACAATCGGGAGGTCCAACTCCTCCGCCAGATCTAACTGACGCTCAAACGCCGCCTTCTGAATCGGACGGGGTGAGAGGTTGCGGTAGTAATCCAAACCCATCTCGCCGAGTGCCACCACTTTCGGGTGTGCAGCGAGTTCACCAAAGATGTGTATAGTTTCGTCATGCAAATCTTTCGCATCATGTGGATGCATACCGACAGTCGCGTAAATCTGATCATATTTCTCCGCGAGCGCAATTGCCCCACGGCTGGTCTCCAGATCAAATCCGATGACCATAATTGCGTGCACCCCGGCTTCTTGAGCCTGTTCTAAAACAGCTCCCCGATCTGCATCAAATTTTTCCAATTGAATGTGGGCGTGCGAGTCTATGAGCATGAGAAACTGTCCAATTTTTTCATCTTAATCCGGATTACAAGATTTAGGAATCAGGCATTTGTCTCATTCCTTGCGTTTACCTTCTGCGAACTGGGTTGCTAAGGCTTGCAAAATTTTCTCGACATGCCGGCGATTTTCCCAACCGTTGAACGTCTGTGCTGCCTCCACTGCGCGATAGCGGTTCCCCGCATAATAGCGGTAAAATAGAAAGAAGAATGAAAGAAGCGCGTCGTCATAGTCCCTTTCGATTGCAGCGTCAAGGGTAATGTAACCGAGTACTCCATTGAGAAGCAGGGCATTTAACCCATTTTTCCAGTCTCCAGCGTAGGTCTGTCCTAGCCCCGGCAAAAAGGTAGAGAGCAGCCGCGCCGCCTTCTCCGATTTCTGTGACCGATTAAGAGCATCTAAAAAGAGTGCGTCAATCTCAGCGGCAGCCCCCGCTGCACTGGGAATTTCATCGAAATACACCTGAAACACCGATCGTGCCTGTTCCCACTTGAACTGATACAGATAAGCAACCCCCCGTAAGAAACGAGCGCGTTGACGCAATCGTGCCGACTGACTCTGCATATCAGCTTTGATCAGTTCCACCAGCGCGAGGTCGTAGGCACCACTGGCAATCAGTGTCACAGCGAGCTCAACTCGCCTTTCCGCCTGCAATTCGGTTTCTGTTGTCCGCTGAATAGCCGCAATCATCGCTTCGGCCGCTTCCATCCACCATTTTTGGGCGCGGTACGCCAAGCCAATTTTGAACTGCACCTCACCCACCCGTGGATCGTCAGCATTGAAAAATAGAAACCGCTCGTATTCCGTAATCGCCGCAT
This sequence comes from Candidatus Poribacteria bacterium, assembly GCA_965222435.1. Classification (GTDB taxonomy): domain Bacteria; phylum Poribacteria; class WGA-4E; order WGA-4E; family PCPOR2b; genus PCPOR2b. The sequence continues at coordinate 5,559,169 of OZ244950.1, forward strand.
CATAGTTTTCCCGTACAAAGAAATAATCACCAAGATCAAGAGCGGGATCGGAGGCGGAGACAGAAACAGCGGCGAAAAACAGAAGTGTAATCGCTACTATAGTGAAATGACTCATCAACTAATTCCCTATGTCCCTACAATCCCATGTTATCAAATCGTAACCTTATATGCAAGCAATAAAAAAAGGGGCGAGCATTTTCAGCCTCACCCCTCTTAAAATCATTGAAGATATGCGATACACACATCACGTTTTTTATTGTACTGGACGCTCTTTAACGTGTCCCCACGTCGTTGTCATCTTGCCACCGGGTTCAACGGCGAATGGCTCGAAAGGTTGGTCATCAACTTCCCACAACTCAACCGCCCCTTCAAGAACAGCATCCGGACACGGTTTGGCGTGGCCACCGTCTTTAGCGGCATTGACAATTGTCGCTGCGCCTTCGATTTCGTTGAGATGATAGAGAGCCCTTGTATCCGCATCTGGCACAAACTCGGTTTCAGGCACATCGTAGTCACCCTTGTAGCGGGATCCCTTCGATATACGCGCTTCGTCAATCAGTCCGTGGTAGATAGAGTGGGTCGCACCACCACGTTCACGCCTTCCCATCTTGAACGTATCTTCATGCGCCCAAGCCAGTTGTTTACCAGCGTGCTCCCCGAACTTACCTTCTTTGCCATTGAGATACATACGGACATCCGGAGGATCCCAGACAACCGCGCCGTGGTTCCAAACATTGACCCCGACACTAAGCTCACTGTTTTCCCATGCCCAACCGTTATTTTTACCGTTTTCCAGGGCGCCTGCGATGGCGGATTGGAAGAGACCATCTTTGTTGGCATTTTCAAAATGATCTTCTTTGTTAAGAATCATTCGCTCCCCTTGGGAGTCAAAAGGCTTGAACCACGCTTCAAAGGTGAATGGACAACATGTATCTTCGTCGAAGAAACATGGGTCATGCGGCGCTGATACATAACTCTCAAAGTCAGCACCGTCAATAAATACCGCCATCTGAGCGGTTGCGTAAGCACCTGTAAGGAAAGTTATTGCAAGTGCGACAAATAGTAGGCGTTTCAATTTAATTCCTCCTCTATATTGAGGTTAATGAAAATTGAGGTTAATGAAAGTCTAGGGTCGAAATCTGAAATCCAATCGACTCTAAAACTAAGTCCATGATGGAAATCCATCATCATATCTGCTAGGGAGCTCTCCGATTCAGAACAATTATCGGAGATCAAAACCCTAAAATCTATTTTGAATCTACTACCATACAATACGTTGAAAATTATATCATAAATGAAAATAAAAGGCAATACTTTTAGAGACGAATTCTAAATATAGCAATCCACCCCAATTTATAACTTGATAATATTGCCTCTAGTGCCGTTAGGACTCGCTGAAATACGAATTGTTGACCTACTCCCAAAACTGAAGCATTGGGATTCTTAAACGGACTTATGGGTGCGTCCCGATCGATGCCCCTGCCGTATATCTGCTTCGACGAGATTTGCCACGTGCCAATAGTGTGGACTTACTATCTCTCCACAGACGTTTAGCGTCTCGGCGTGTCCCGCCGCGACGGTATAAATTTTCGGACTTGGTTTTCGTCCTGATATGCGGCTTGGTTATCGCCGCTTGTCCTCCATATTCTATCTCACTAGAGTGTGGGATACCCCGGCTAGCGCCGGGGGTGACATTATCCCACGAAGGACAAGATAATTATACCAGTTTTTGCCAGCAATATCAACGTTTTTTAACGTATGAACGAGACCACCGGGGCTGGACCCAACGCTAAAGCATTGGGATTGTCTCAGGGTCTTTCAACGACTTGCCTAATACGGCATCCACCCCAAAATGGGCTCGGACATCCGTTCTCAAGTTTAGATCGGGAACGAGTATCTGCCCCAAATATAGTCTTAAAGCAACGCAAGTTACTTTCACAGACAAGGAAAACTATTTCAGGATAACCATGCGGCGGGTGTCTGAAAACGCATCCGCCTTCAGTGTATAGAAATAGACACCACTCGACACCGACTCGCCCAATTGGTCCCTACCATCCCAATAGACAGCCGTCTCCCTGCTGAGATACCTTCCTCCCCGCTGGTAACCGACATCCAGATGACGCACCAACTTACCTTCGACATCATAGATACGAACGTTTGCATCCGCATCATCAGCAAGCGTATAAGGGATCCACGTCTCTGGGTTAAACGGATTGGGAAAGTTTTGAAGCAACGCTGTCCGCTTGATATCCCCGAATGTGGTCAGTGCTAAGTCACCGCGCGGTTCAACCGACAACGGTATGTTGAGACCTTCGACATCCTCGGTATCAAAGATATATACGGAACCTGCATCATCGCTGCCATCCTGGGCGTCCCATTGAACGCCGACGGCAGCGAAATTCAACCTTCGTCCGAATTGACCGTCAAGGGCGACAGCACTCCCCATATTGTCGCCACTAGTCAGACCCTTACTTTCATCCGGTCCTTTCACAGGTATGACTCTCGCCTGCAACACCCAGTCGGCACCGACCTTCAGAAAGGCATAAGCAGCACCCGAATCGTCGCCCCTTTTCGTATCCGCAGAAGGCGCACCGACGAGTGCGCGATTCACATCCAGCGCAACTGTCAAACCGAAACCCGCACCTTCCTGGGGCTCGTCCACGGTCAATTTCGCCTCCTGTGTATAGACATCCCCAACACCACTAAAGATATAGGCGGAACCGGAGCCACGCTTCTTCACTTCGTTCTCGTCTTTGTTTGCCCCAACAATAATACGACTCTTGCTCACCTCAACAGAAACGCCGAAACCATCGCCGCCATCCCCGTCATCGGGGGTCACCTTTGCCACCTGTGCCCAAGCGTCTCCCTGCCGCTTAAACACATAAGCTGCGCCGGAGAGCCTCCCATTTGGGCCGGCGAGTGGGGCACCAACAACTATCGTGTTTTCACTAATCGCGCAATCCCAGCCGAACCGATTCTTTGGATCCCCATCGTCCGCCTGGAGTTTGGCTTGCTGTTTCCATTTATTCCCGTCGCGTTCGTAGACATAGACGGCACCTTTCTCCTCGTCATGGAAAGGGGTTCCAGCAATAAGGGTATTTCCACTGATGTCAACCGAATATCCGAACCGGTCATCGTTCTGAACACCCTCGCCTTTAAAGTTTGCCATCTCCCCAAACCCTTTCCCTCCGGCGTGACGTTGGAAGACATACACTATTCCCGGTCCTCCTCCCAACCTCCCACCTGCGGTGGGTCTTTTTCCACCATGTTCGTAGGCACTCACGACGGCAATGTCACCTTCAATAGCGACAGCATGTCCATACTGATCCCTCGTGTTTCCATCGGGAGTTTTAAAGTGATTTTTAAGATCCCATCTCTTTCCATCGTATTCAAGGATATAGACACCGCCAAGGTCACCTGTATAAGAAGTATACCCGGCGATGAGGGTTGTCCCATTGATGTCAACGGAATGCCCCCAATTGGTATCTCCTCCCGCGGGTCTAGGAACAACGTCCCCTTCCACATCGGGAATAGCAGCATAACTCAGTGCAGCCTGTCCAACTAATAAAATGAGACAGGTGAAGGTAATTTGCAAGGTTTTCATTGATAACGCTCCTTTCAGGATTAACCGTTTCCTCAATCAACGGTTAATTCGCCCTGCCGAGATGTAAATCTCAACCCACAGGTCAGGCCACTACACCAAAACTAATTAATAGTATAGATTGAGTTGAACAGTTAAAGCAAATCCTTATCAAGGTAAGCCGGAGCGCTGCTTGTTAACAATACTGTTACATAGATAGAGTGAAACTCAACACTCTAATCCACACGCAGATTATCGAATGTTGAGTTTCACTATTTAGGAGATTTCAATCAGAATCAAACCTCACAGTCCAAGTGGAATACTTGATATGTTTCAAGGGAAACTATTTCAGGATAACCATGCGGCGGGTGTCTGAAAACGCATCCGCCTTCAGTGTATAGAAATAGACACCACTCGACACCGACTCGCCTAATTGGTCCCTACCATTCCAATAGGCAGCTGTCTCCCTGCTGAGATACCTTCCTCCCCGCTGGTAACCGACGTCCAGATGACGCACCAGCTTACCTTCGACATCATAGATACGAACGTTTACATCCGCATCATCAGCAAGCGTATAAGGGATCCACGTCTCTGGGTTAAACGGATTGGGAAAGTTTTGAAGCAACGCGGTCCGCTTGATATCCCCGAATGTGGTCAGTGCCAAGTCACCGCGCGGCTCAACCGACAACGGTATGTTGAGACCTTCGACATCGGCGGTATCAAAGACATACACAGAGCCTTCATCGTCACCACCGTCAGGATGTGCGTCCCATTGAACGCCAACGGCACCGAAATTCAACCGTCGTCCAAATTTGCCATCAAGGGTGACAGCACTGCCCATGTTGTCTCCACTGGTTAAGCCCTTTCCCTCTTCTGCACCTTTCACAGGTATGACTCTCGCCTGCAACACCCAGTCGGGACCAACCTTCAAAAAGGCGTAAGCAGCACCCGAATCGTCGCCCCTTTTCGTATCGGTCGAAGGCGCGCCGACAAGCGCACGGTTGACATCAAGCGCGACCGAAAGACCGAAGCCTGCACCTTCCTGAGGCTCCTCCGCGGTCAACTTCGCCTCCTGGGTATAGACATCTCCAACTCCTTGGAAGATATAGGCAGAACCGGAGCCACGTTTCTTCACTTCATTCTCATCTTTGTTTGCGCCGACAATAATGCGACTTTTGCTCACGTCAACAGAAATGCCGAAGCCATCGCCACCATCTCCATCATCAGGGGTCACCTTTGCCACCTGCGCCCAAGCGTCCCCCTGCCGCTTAAAGACATAGACTGCGCCGGAAAGTCTCGCAGGTGCAGCAGCGAGCGGGGCGCCAACAACTATTGTGTTTTCATGAACCGCACAGTCCCAACCGAACCGGTTCTTTACCCCTGCATCGTCTGCCACGAGTTTGGTTTGCTCTTTCCACTTGTTTCCGTCAAGCACGTAGACATAGACAGCACCTTTCTCCTCGTCATGAAAAGGGGTTCCGGCGATGAGGGTATTCCCACTGATGTCAACCGCATATCCAAATCGGTCACGATTCTTGATGCCATCACCTTTAAGTTGTGCGCTCTCGGCAAACTCTTTGCCTCCACGCTCGTAGATATAAACTAGTCCTGGACCCTCTCCCAAATGCCCACCTGCAACGGGTTTTTTCCCACCGTGCTCGTAGGCACTTACCACAGCGATGTCTCCCTCGATAGCAACAGCGTGACCATACTGATCCCTTGGTCCTGCATCGGGGGTTTTAAAGTGCTGCAAAAGCTCCCATTCTTTCCCACTATATTCCATAATAAAGACACCCCCAGCGTTGCCGACATACGAAGTGTATCCGGCGATAAGGGTTGTCTCACTGATGTCAACGGAATGTCCCCAATTGGTGTTCCCACCTGCGGGTCTCGGAACAACGTCCCCTTCCACATCGGGAACGGCAGCATAACTCAGTGCAGCCTGTCCAACTAATAAAATGAGACAGGTGAAGGTAATTTGCAAGGTTTTCATTGATAACGCTCCTTTCAGGATGAACCACCTTTTTCAATAAACAGTTAATTGTAGGTCGAGATGTAAATCTCGACCTACAATTACTTTACAAAATCTATAAGTCGCTCCCACGGATAAGGATAACTATTTCAAGATAACCATGCGACGCGTGTCTGAAAACGCGTCTGCTTTTAGTGTATAGAAGTAAACACCACTCGACACCGACTCACCCAATTGGTCCCTACCATCCCAATAGGCAGCCGTCTCTCTGCTGAGATACCTTCCTCCCCGCTGGTAACCGACATCCAGATGACGCACCAACTTACCTTCGACATCATAGATACGAACGTTTACATCCGCATCATCAGCAAGCGTATAAGGGATCCACGTCTCTGGGTTAAACGGATTGGGAAAGTTTTGAAGCAACGCGGTCCGCTTGATATCCCCGAACGTGGTCAGTGCTAGGTCTCCACGTGGCTCGACCGACAACGGTATGTTGAGACTGTCCTCATCTTCGGTATCAAAGATATAAACGGAGCCGGCATCACCACCGCCCTCCTGAGCGTCCCATTGCACGCCGATAGCGGCGAAGTTGAATTTTCGTCCGAATTTACCATCAAGGGCAACGGCACTGCCCATGTTGTCGCCACCCGGTAAACCGGGTTCAGCTGGTCCTTTCACAGGTATGACTCTCGCCTGCAACACCCAGTCGTCATCGACCTGCAAAAAGGCGTAAGCGGCTCCAGAATTGTCGTTGGCTTTGGTATTTGTAAAAGGCGCGCCGACGAGGGCACGGTTCACATGAAGGGCAACCGAATGCCCGAAGCCAGCAGCTTCTTGAGGCTCGTCCGCGGTCAACTTCGCGTCCTGTGTATAGACATTCCCGACACCGCTAAAGATATACGCAGAGCCGGAGCCGCGCTTCTTCGCTTCATTTTCGTCTTTGTTTGCTCCAACGATGATTAGACTCTTGCTGACATCAACAGCAGCACCGAAACTGTCGCCGCCATCCCCGTCATCGGGAGTGATCTTTGCTACCTGTGCCCATGCGTCACCCTGACGCTTAAAGACATACGCCGCGCCAGAGAGCCTCTTAGGCGCAGCGGCGAGCGGCGCACCGACAACTATCGTGTTTTCATGAACCGCGCAGTCCCAACCGAATCGGTTTTTTACCCCTGCATCGTCTGCCACGAGTTTGGTTTGCTCTTTCCACTTGTTTCCGTCAAGCACGTAGACATAGACAGCACCTTTCTCCTCGTCATGAAAAGGGGTTCCGGCGATGAGGGTATTCCCGCTGAGGTCAACAGAATATCCGAACCGGTCATCGTTTTGGACACCCTCGCCTTTAAGTTTTGCCATTTCCGCAAACCCTTTGGCTTCATGTTTGTAGACATACACTAATCCTGGTCCGCCACCTAACAGTGCGCCTGCCTTGAGTCTTTTGCCACCATGTTCGTAGGCACTCACGACAGCAATGTCACCTTCAAGGGCAACGGCATGACCGTACCAATCCATCGTCCCCCCATCGGGGGTCTTAAAGTGGTCTAAAAGCTCCCACCTCTTCCCCTCTTGTTCCATGATGAAGACACCCCCACTATGTCCCCTATGCGAGGGGTACCCAGCAATAAAGGTCGTTCCACTGATGTCAACCGAATGTCCCCAACCGGTGCTTCCGCCCTCGGGCCTAGGAACAACCTCTCCCTTAACATCAGGAGCAGCATAACTCAGTGCAGCCTGTCCAACTAATAAAATGAGACAGGTAAAGATAATTTGCAAGGTTTTCATTGATAACGCTCCTTTCAGGATGAACCACCTTTTTCAATAAACAGTTAATTGTAGGTCGAGATGTAAATCTCGACCTACAATTACTTTACAAAATCTATAAGTCGCTCCCACGGATAAGGATAACTATTTCAAGATAACCATGCGACGCGTCTCTGAAAACGCGTCTGCTTTTAGTGTATAGAAATAGACACCACTCGACACCGACTCACCCAATTGGTCCCTACCGTCCCAATAGGCAGCTGTGTCTCTACCGAGATACCTTCCCCCCCGCTGGTAACCGACATCCAGATGACGCACCAGTTTACCTTCGACATCATAGATACGAACGTTTACATCCGCATCATCAGCAAGCGTATAAGGGATCCACGTCTCTGGGTTAAACGGATTGGGAAAGTTTTGAAGCAACGCTGTCCGCTTGATATCCCCGAACGTGGTCAGCGCCAAGTCACCGCGCGGCTCAACCGACAACGGTATATTGAGACCTTCCACATCCTCAGTATCAAAGATATATACGGAACCTGCATCATCGCCGCCATCCTGGGCGTCCCATTGAACGCCGATGGCGGCGAGGTTAAAGTTTCGCCCAAATTCGCCATCAAGGGCAACAGCACTGCCCATGTTGTCTCCACTGGTTAAGCCCTGCCCCTCATTCTGGCCTTTTTCAGGTATGACTCTCGCCTGCAACACCCAGTCGGCACCGTCCTTCAGAAAGGCGTAAGCGGCACCCGAATCGTCGCCACGCTTCGTATCGGTCGAAGGCGCACCGACGAGAGCACGATTCACATCAAGCGCAACTGTTAACCCGAAGCCGGCACCTTCCTGAAGCTCGTCCGCGGTCAACTTCGCCTCTTGGGTATAGACATCTCCAACACCACTAAAGATATAAGCTGAACCAGACCCACGTATCTTCGCTTCATTCTCATCTTTGTTGGCACCGACAATAACACGACTCTTGCTGACCTCGACAGAAACGCCGAAGCCATCGCCACCATCCCCATCATCAGGGACCAATTTTGCCACCTGAGCCCACGCGTCTCCTTGTCGCTTGAAAACATAGGCTGCGCCGGAGAGCCTCCCATTTGGACCGGCGAGCGGTGCACCAACAACTATTGTGTTTTCACTAATCGCGCAGTCCCAACCGAACCGGTTCTTTACCTCCACATCGTCCGCTTGGAGCTTAGCTTGCTCTTTCCATTGATTGTTATCAAGTGTGTAAACATAAACGACACCTTTTTCCTCGTCGTGAAAAGGGGTTCCGGCGACGAAGGTCTTCCCACTGATGTCAACTGAATATCCGAATCGGTCATTGTTTTGGACATCAGCGGCTTTGAATGCTGCCATTTGTGCCCACCCTTTTAAACGCTCGTAGACATACACCCTTCCTGGGCCTTCGCCCAGAGGTCCGCCTGCAACGGGTTTTTTCCCGCCATCTTCGTAAGCACTCACGACAGCGAAGTCACCGTCAATGGCGACCGCGTGTCCATACTGATCCCTTGTGTTGTTACCAGGGGTTTGAAATTGAACGATAAGATCCCACTTCTTCCCCTTTTGTTCAAGGATAAAAACACCGCCGTTATTACCGACATACGAGGTGTATCCAGCGATGAGGGTCGTCCCACTAACGTCAACGGAATGCCCCCAATTGGTGTCCCCGCCCGCGGGTCTAGGAACGACCACTCCCTCGGCATCGGGAGCAGCATAACTCAGTGTGATCTGTCCAAGCAGTAAAATAAAGCAGACAAAGATAATTTGTACAACCTTCATTGATAAAGCTCCTTTCAAATAGAGAACTCCTTTCAATACACTTTAGATTCTTATATCCAACAATTATTCTTAGCCAACAACCTCTAGCTCACGTGCCTATTGTATCACGTTTTTACTTTTAGGTCAACAGCGATTTTTGAATTCGATCTATTAGGAAACGGCTGCTCCTCCTATCGTTGTGGTGCCGATTGCAAAGCTTTCCGTACCCCAGCAAGGTTGTGCTTGGCTTCAGCGTAGTCAGGATCCAATCGGACTGCTGTTTTGAAGTGCTTTCGTGCCTCGACGAAGTCTCCCTGCGTCGCCAAAGCCAGTCCGATGTGATTGTGCGTCTCAGCGTGGTTTGGTCGTAGACGTAACGATGCCTGATAGTATGGAATCGATGCCTCAATTCTGCCAAGCCGGTAAAGCGTATGGGCGATGCCGTGCAGCACATGAGGATCTTCCGGACGAATTCGGTTAGCCTCCACATAATAACGCCCCGCCGCTTTGTTCCGCCCCTGCCCGATGAGCGCATCGGCGAGCATACGGTTCGCTTCAAAATGGTCTGGATTCCAGCCCACCGCTTCTGAAAGTAATGTAATAACCTCGTCGGCTGCATCGTCTCTCGAAAGTGCCAGCAGCTCCGCTTGCCGGAGAATGGCTTCTGCGACAATTGCCCCCAGATTTTTCTTGCGAACCTCCTCAATAACCGAAACCTCCTCAGGAGAAAGCACAAAATCAACCACTTTATCAAAAGGAGTGATATGCTTGAGTAGATGGTCTTTGATAATCGGAATCTCATTCATCTCGGTGATGTAGTCCAAACTGGTTGCGTAATCGAGCACCGGCAGATTATCACGGTAAAGGCGACCTTCTGATGCGAGGTCTGCGAGTTCACGCGGACCTGCTAGATACCCGCCGAGAAAGACGGGAAGCCGGTTAAGCCAATGTTGAGGACCGCCCCAAAAGGTGTAGCGCAAGTCTTGATGCACGGCTTGATTGGACGACAACCGTTCTAACGCGGTGCGGCTGAATTTGAAATCTGCATCGTTGACACCAATCAAGAGCAAATCGGAGGAATTGTACCACAGAAAACTCTGCGGGAAGGCATCAAGAAAGGTTTTGATCACACCCCGGAATTGGTCGGTTGTGAGCGATGGTGTTGAGACTAGTTGAGTGAGGAGCCCCCCCGGACGGAGTCGTTGCCGGGAGCGGTGGTAGAAATCAGCAGTATAGAAGAACGCGATACCGGGGCGAAAGATTTGGCCCACCTCAATGGCAATCACATCATACATAACGTCACTGTGATTCAAGTAGTTAAGCCCATCCTCGCTGATTAGCTTGACCCGTTCGTCAGTCATCCACTTCGAGTCGAAATGGTCGCGGATAAACTCAAACAGCATCGGTTCGATATCAACACAATCAAGATGGTTAATATCGTACATCAGAAAACGGCTCGGCGTTTGTCCTGTACCGGCACCTACGACAAGAGCGTTCTTTGGATTTGGATGTAAAAGCATTGGGATATGCGCCCCAACCACCTGCTGATTTTTTAGATTGCTTCCCTGCCACCATCGGTCAATCTCCAGTTCAATCCACTCCTCGCCTCTTCGGATAACAGCCAAATCCCCATCAAATCCCTCACGAAAAGCCACTAACTGCCGTCCATCCGCAAGAAAGTCGGCGGGAATCTGAGTCCTCGAAGCAAAAGGGATGCAGATCCAGATGAGTAATGCTCCGGCGACTGCCCCTCCTCGAAAGAGCGGTGAGAAGGTTTTGTCAATCCAGAACCATGCAGCGAACCCGGTTAATAAGCTGATACCTGTAATAAACAAGAGACTGAACTTTATTCCAAAGATGGGTAGCCCCACAAATCCGATCAGCAGCGAACCAAGAATTCCGCCCAGCGTGTTAATCGCCGCCATGCGTCCCGTCCCGATACTTGCCCTTGACGCATCTTCTACAACCATCCGCACCGCAAGCGGAAATGACGCGCCCGAAAGGATCGCGGGAGGCAATAATAGGAGGAAATACATCCCCAACTCATTTTTGACACCCGCCCAAAAGGTATGTGGAAGGGTCATAACGGTCAGCACCGATAGCCCTGTAAGAATTTGAAATAGACCAAAATATCGTGCACGCGGTGTTGACCGATCGAAGAGACGAGAAGCCAGAAAACTACCAAGAACAATACCGACCAGTACCACTGTTAGTGTCAAGGTGTAGGTATAGACGTTATTCTGACGGGTCAAGAGTCGCAGGTAGCGTGTCCAAAGTACCTCACTTCCAAGGACGACAAAGCCAACGGAAAAAAACAGAATGGCGATAGGAATTTGAGCAGCGGTAAATCGTTCCTTAACTGTTTTGCTTTGACTTGTAGACCGCCCTGAATCTCGATCCAATTGGGGAAGTTGATTTTTGGTGATAGGTAATAGTCCAACGGCAATGCCACACAGGATGTTCAGAGCAGCCCCAAGCTGAACGCTGAGCCGAAGCCCAAACGTCGGCAGCAAGAAGAGCCCAGCTGCTGCACAGCCGACAGCTGCTCCTAAGGTGTTCACCCCGTAAAGCATTCCAACAGAATTGGCTACCTTTGCGTCGCTGCGAACAAATTGGCGACAAAAGAGGGGAAGCGTACTGCCCATGAGGATGGTAGGTGGGAGGATAACGAGAGACACTAGCACGCCGCGTGCTACGAATAGAATAACGGCATGACCCGCTAGGGCGCGATAGATTGGTCCGTAGAAGCTTTCCGTGAAATCAAGGAGGTAAGGACTTGCCATAGCGAACAGCCCAAGTCCGACTTCGATCAGTGCGTAAAGCCGCAACGGTCGCAACGTTCTTTGACCAATTCGTCCAAACAGGTAACTTCCGCAAGCCAGTCCGAGAAAAAAGACCGCTAATACTGTGCTAACAGCAAACGTCGTAGATCCGAAGACCAGAGAAGCCTTGCGTATCCACGACACCTCGTAGACTAGCCCCGCGAAACCAGAGAGGAAGAAACAGACAATTGCAATGCCGTTTTGGATTTTCATGATGAGGTCAAATACAACTCAGGTCTTGCAACCAATAGGCTGTTAACTCAGCCGTATGGACTGAGACTATTCAGGGCAAAGATATCTTATTTAGTCGCCTTAAGCGAGAATAGTTGTGGGACTGAGTCATTGTGTGTCGTAAGCCGCCACCAGCTGTCCTCACCTTTTTCCATACATGGAAAGGCTTTATAGCCACTGAGTGCAAACTCGTGGAAGAACTGAATCCGTAATCCAGCATCCAAGATGGCATTCAGTATCTCACCGACGTTGTGCTGCCATTCGTAACACCCAGCTTCTATGATGTCTGAACCTGCATAGGTGTGCTGACCACCCTCGTAGAACTCACCTTCGGATTTTTTGAAGTATGGGTATCGCACTCGTAGCTCCTGAACCCCAGCTTGGTTCTCTTCAGATTCAAGTATGTGTGAGAACGGGTGACCATCTAAGATGTAGAAAATGCCGTTGGGTTTGAGAAATCTGGCGATGACATTCGCCCATCCAGACAAATCTGGCAACCAGCAGAGCACGCCCATCGCCGTGTATACGATGTCGAACTCCTCATCCAGAGCATCAGGTAGGTCGTAGAGGTTGGAACAGATAAATCGGGTATTCAATTGCAGCTCATCATTCAGTGTCCTTGCGAAATCAATTGCGGCATCTGAGATGTCAACCCCTGTAGCCTGTGCCCCCAAACGAGCCCACGACATAGTGTCCATACCGAAGTGACACTGAAGGTGCAGCAGAGACTTGCGATCGACAGAACCCACTTCAGTTCTTTCTATATCGTTCAGCGTTATCCGACCATTGCGAAATCCTGCCACATCGTAAAATTCAGAGACTGCATGAACAGGGGTGCGCTCGTTCCAATTCTTTCGGTTGGCTTCTATGCGAGGATCCATAATTGTGTTCCTCTACCTCCAAGATTCATTGACGGATTGGCTTAAAAAACATTGAATACTCCGATAGGAGAAGGAAACCCCACCTCCACCGCAACGTTCATGATAGACCATCGCGGTTCGTACTGGTATCCACGGGTGGAATGGGATCGATTTCTGCCTGCAAGCCTAAATTGACATCTTCGACAAGCTATGCTAAAATCAGGGTCTCAACTGCAAATTATAACTTATTCAAGGCTAGAGTTCAAGGAGGGAGAAATAACAGATGCAGAAACACAGCAAGCGTCAGATTCTCATGAAAGGATTGCGCTTAAAGTGTCCAAGGTGCGGTGAAGGCCAAATGTTTTCAGGTTTGTTCAAAACGCGTTTGGAGTGTGGCAATTGCCACTTTAGGTTTGAGCGCGAGGCGGGATACTTTGTTGGGGCAATGTATATTAACTACGGTATGACCGTTTTCATTGCATTTGCAGGCTATTTTGCGTTGGGCTATTTCACTTCTATCTCTTTTCTTGCGAACTTCATTCTGTGGGTAGCTTTCTGCGCCCTTTTCCCCATCTTCTTTTTCCGCTATTCTCGTAGTCTATGGTTGAGCCTCGACTACATTTTCAATCCTTCCAAACCGTCGGATGCGCACCGGGAAGGAACGGAATAACCGCCTTCCTCCTAGGCTATATATCTTCAAATATCTTCAAAATCTCGGAAGCGCTCGCAACGGGTAGGGTGCCGTAGTCGATTCAAGGCTCTCACCTCAAGCTGTCGAATTCGCTCTCTGGAAAGATTCAGGAGTGAGCCAATCTCCTGTAAACTGTGCTCTTTCCCATTTTCCAGCCCATATCTTAGGGAAACGATTTGCTGTTCGCGTGGCGGTAGCTCGGTTAGGGCTGTTTTCACTTCGTCCACCAAATTTTGCCGAGTAAGTTCCGCTAGCGGGTTCGGGGTCTTTTCACACGCGACAAAATCCTCAATTCCACCTTGACCTGAACTAGTATAAGTTTCTAGCGATATGGTATTAGCGGTTAGTCGATCCAGTAGCAGGAGCCGATCTACGGTGAGTCCCGATGCCTCGGCGACCTCTTGTCGGCTCGGTTCACGATTGGTCTGCTGATGCAGGCTTGCTTCCACTCGATTCACCTTCCGAATCTCACTGAAGAGATAGGCGGGCAGACGAATCGTTCGCCCATGATTGGCGATACCACAGCCAATTGCCTGCTGCATCCACCACGAAGCATACGCTCCAAATTTGACACCACGCTGCCAATCAAAGTGATCGACTGCTTGGAGAAGTCCAATGCTTGCCTCTTGAACTAGATCGAGTAAATCAAGTCCACGCTCCCGATATTTTTTGGCGATGCAGACTGCTAATCTTAAATTCGCCTCAACGATGCGGTTCTTAGCAGCATCAGCCTCTGCGTTGTACAACTTTATGTGCTGCACTAAATTCAAAAGGTACTCTTCGGTGGACTGTGGGAAGGATTCAGCTATAATCCTGCGGTTCAGGATAGCAGTAGGTGGTGGGTTGTCCAGAGAAAGGTCAGACAGGTAGGTTGCCAACTCCTGATAGAGTTCATCAACTTGCAACCGACGTTTTTCAATCCTGATGAATAGGTTGGTTTCTTCTTCTTGAGTTAAGCGTGGGATTTTTCCAATCTGGTGAAGGTAGGTCCTTAAGAAACCGTCCTCCCGATCTGAATAACGGGTTTCAAACGTTTTGGCGTTATCATTGGCTGCGTCAATTGGAAATTCTTCTGGTAACTCTTGTATCTGTGCATCGGTGGGTACAAAACGCAGCTTCGAGACTGTTAAATCGTCAACGTGCATTTCAGTAGGACTTTTCAGCCGTGTAATTTCATTTGTCTGCAGCGCCATTCTTTCCCCCAACACTTGAATCTTTGCTTGCTCATAAATTGCCTTATTTAATCTAAGGCAATATATGTGCCACATTGCGACAAGATGGAAATTGGGAGGAAATAGGAACGGGAAATCAGACATCACGTAACCACGAAAACAGACGGAGACAAGATTAGTGGCTATCAATTGAAAAATATTATTTTTTTTAATAATCGTATTTAATCGACTCTAATCGACAAGTCCAAGCTCGTTTACGCATCACACCAACGTCATCTGAATGTGACGGTGTAACACAAAAGTGACAAATTGCCACTAATCCTTGCTCAGATCTCGCTGCAACCCCAATTCATTAATCTTACGATGCAACGACTGGCGCCGAATACCGATCTGCTCCGCCGTTGCCTGAATATTCCAGTGATTTTGCTTGAGTTTGCGTTCCAAGAAAATTCGCTCAAATCCCTGTGAAGCCTCCTTAATCGTTACGGTATCAAGTAGGCTGCGAAAATCTGCTTCCCGCAAATCTACATTCTCGTCCCCTCCACCCCCTCCTTGATTAGGGAACTCAGGGGCAGATTGAGCGTTCTTATCAAAGATTTCCGGTGCCAAATCGCGTATGGAAATCTGTGGCCCCGTACAAGTAAGGATCGCATATTCGATCGCTTTTTCCAATTCCCGCACATTTCCCGGCCAATGATACTGCTCAAATGCTGCGAGCACCACATCGTCAAAACCAAAGGTACGTTTCTGTTCGAGACCGTGAGAATATTTGTGAAGAAAATGCCACGCCAACAATTCAATATCTCCCTCGCGCTCACGCAATGGCGGTAAAGCGATTATTGGCTTCAAACGATAGTAGAGATCGCTCCGAAACTTACCTGCTGCCACAGCCGCCCCAAGGTCACGATTCGTTGCAGCGATAATCCGAACGTCGACCCGTTGTACTCTCACCCCAACGCCCTGAATCTCCTTATAATCCAGTACACGCAGTAATTTCGGCTGCATCTCCAGACCCAAATCACCAATCTCATCAAGGAAAATAGTCCCACCGTGTGCCTGCTGAAATTTGCCCGGACGTTGGTCAACTGATGTCGCCACCCGTCTCCCGATTCCGAATAGTTCTGCCTCAATTAACTCTGCCGGAATTGCGCTGCAATTAACAACCTCAAAGGGTCCCCCGGAACGTGGGCTATGCTTATGGATGGCGCGTGCGACAAAATCCTTTCCGGTGCCGCTTTCGCCATAGAGTAAGACATCTGTTTCTGATCGCGCAACTCGCCCGACCGTTGTCATCACTTCAATCATGGCAGGACTTTTGCCGATAATTTCATAATCGTCGGCAAAACCTATATTGTCATCTTGAGCAGGAGGTTCGTGATCGCGCTGGCTCAACACCTCCTTGACGACTTCGATCAGGTGGGTGTAGTTAATCGGCTTGCTGACATAGTCATAAATCCCCAATCCACTTGCCTCAAGTGCCGTTTCCGAAGAGCTATTGGCAGTGATGACTATGGCTTGCGGTATCGGGCGTTGTTTCTTGCTCTGCTTAAGAACCTTTAGCCCTGCTTCTCTATCCAAAATCCCCTGAACGTCCGGCATCCAGAGATCGACCAGAATCAAGTCATAAGGTGGATTTTCGTCTAACTGTGCAATTGCCGCATCCCGATTATAAGCAAAATCAACGGAGGCATCAATTGATGTCTCCATCTTGAGTTGCGTATCAATGTATTTACAGGTCGCCTGTTCGTCGTCCGCGATTAAAATTCGTGCATGTTTCATGATTTGTATCCGTTAATGCGTAATTGCCTATGAAAACGGTGGAGATCGGCTACAACCTAACGAAAAACGTCGTTCCGATGCCAACCTCGCTCTCCACCCGTACTGTTCCGCCATGCCCCTCGACGATATTCTTTACATTGACCAGACCAAGTCCCAATCCACGTGGCTTAGTTGTATAAAAAGGTTCAAAAATTCGATAGAGTTCGTCCGCAGGAATGCCCGCTCCTGTGTCCTTGACAATGACGGTAACTCCATCCTGGTGAGATGTTGACACCTCCACGACGATTTCCAACGCCCCCCCCGACGGCATCGCTTGACAAGCATTTTTGATCAGGTTCGTAAAGACAATTCGCATCTTATCATCATCAAGAAGAAGCGGCGGAATTGCCGACGGCAGATTCATCCGGACTTCGATCTGATTCTCATCAATCACCGGTTGTACCATCTCCACCGCAGACTTCAGGAGGGGTTCAAGCACTTGACGCTGAAAATTCATGTGGGAATCTTGGAAAAAGCTGAATTCATCTTCGATCATTTCGTCCAGCTTTGTTACCCACCCAATAATCTGGTCCATTTCACTAACAATCTCTTCGGGCTGTTCTCTCAGCTTGAGAGGGTCTTGCTTTTGGAAATTAACCCGGATCATTTCTGCAGGAGCGCGGATCAGGTTCAGCGCATTTCGTAACTCATGCCGAACACGCGCCGACATCACACCAAACACAGCCTCTTTCTCCGATCTGACCAGTTGATCTTGCGTCGTTTGCAACTGCCGAAGCAAATGCCGCAGCCGAAGGTGCGCCAAGAGTAAGCTACTAATTACACTACTAAGCAGCAATGCTAGGGTTGATCCAGCGACTTCAATCCAAAGGTCAAAGAGAACAAACATCCCACCGACAAAAAGGAGGTGGCATAGTATCAGTCCGCTGCCGAAGAGTAGCACGGATCGGTAGCTATCCCCGCTTCGGTAGATTAACATTGTAGCTGCGACAGAAAAGATCGCAAGGCAAACGACATAGAGCAGATTTCCACCGCGACTAAGTTGCCAGACGAAACCTTGATTTAATAAACCGTTGAGAAGATTTGCCCGCAGAGCAAGTGCTGACAGTTCGCCCAAGGGGGTCGCCCTTTTGTTGACGCCCTCCGTTGTGATACCAATTAATATACACTTATTGCTAAATTCATGCAGAAACTGGTTCGTCTTATTCTCCGACATTGATAGGGCATCGAAAAAGGAAACAGGCCGAAACGCCTCCTCATCGCCTACAAACCGAATGAATAATTGTCCCTGTGAGTCAATAGGAATGCGGACTACCTCTCCCGCAGGCGAGTTGAATTCAAGATATTTTCCAATCCAAAATCCTTCCCGCAATTTTATAGATGTGGGAAAAACACCATAGGTTTGACACAGCATCGACATTGCGAAAGAGTAACGGTAGATATCTGTGGCACGGTCTTCGACAACAAGCTGGGCGGAACGGGAGATGCCATCGGAATCGCTCAACGGGAAATAACTAAAGCTCCAGCCCTGCGCTTGTGCTAAACTATCGGGTAAGGTGCGCCAATCGGTGACTTTTGGCAGCGCATGACGGTCCACGGTCTTCGCCTTCGGGTAGGAGCGGATAACAAATAGCTTTTTACCGGGAATCCGCTGTTCATCTGGCCACTCACGATTGAACGACGCAACTAAACCGATTGCTTTCGGATCTGCTTGTTGGAGGGTTCTTATCAACGTAGCGTAAAGATGAGAACGCCATGGCATCGCCCCAAGTTCCTTCTCACTTTTGGCATCAATCGTAATCAGCGCAATTTGAGAGGAAATTGGCGAAGAAGGAGGCGCAGTCCATCGTAGGCGGTTATCTAGCGTCTTCAGTTCAATAAACTCAAAAGTACCCAGATCACGTAGAAACCCAACTACTATGAACGGCAGCAGACTCACGATGCCGATCAGGAGATATACTTTCTGAGATTGCGCTAGTTTTGAGAGCATAAAGTTTGGTGAGGCGTAAAATATGTAATCACCTCATTTGCTCGCGGACTCACTCCCCTGTTTCCTGTCTACTGCTGGCTTCCTTGATACCATGCTGTCGTGAAATTCTGTTGAGACGATTGGATCTGCACAGCAATCCAGACCGTATCTTCTCCTTGCCTCTTATGGATTAACTGCTGATTTGCGGCAATCTGTTTTGCGTTGTTGGAGAGGACCTCGCTGTCAAAAATGACGAACAGCTGCCCTTTTTCATCTACGTCGAGATCAACGTTGAGACCAACACGGTGAAGCAGTTGAGCATACAACAAGGGACGAAGTGATACTTCCGCCTCAATCGTGTTGAGTATACCGTAGATTTTTCGAGCCAAGTCCAGATTGGGGGCAGGATACGCAGGATCCTCTACATTTTCTCGGACAGCGCTAATGAGAAGAGGAGAGACCGACGATACAATCTCATCGGGAAGCAGATTGATTTTGTGACGGAGGGTTTCCAGTTCATTTTGGCTTACCTTCACCGCAGGCAGCCCCTCAAAAGCCGAAGCGCGATCCCGTGTTTTTGGCTTATTACCAACGGGTAGCACATCTGTTGCGGGATCCTCATCAAAATCTTCATTAATCCGCCTGCCTTTTTGGGCATCTCTGCGATGAAGCCCTTCATCAATTAACGCGCGAACAAGCACCTCACGTCCACCTGAGAGAGTTGGTAAACGGGTGTCATCTGCTATTTTTAACCGCATCAGCGAGAAAGGTGGCATTCGCACCAAATCGTCTGCAGCTAGGACCATGCCCTTCTCCAGAAAACGCCACTCCTGTTCGCCAGTTTTTAGAATTTCTATCTTGCCAAAGGTAAATATTGCTGTTGACTCTTCCGATTCGGCATACGAGGTGTACGCCAGCATCATACAGAGTAAACAGATTGTAGAGGTTAAGGTTTTGTGTGCTATCATTGATTTTCCTCCTAGTGTAACCTATTTTGGCTCATTGGTTTATTCGTTTATTGGTTCATTAATGAACTAACGTCTGAGTGCGTGTTCAAAAATTCGCTTATCCATGGAGTGGCGAGGTCCGCATCGATCCGTTTTTGTATGAGGTCTTTTGGAATAGAATACTGGATTGGTTCTCCCGGAAAGGAACTATCACCATATTTTTCCCATGCATCCTCAACAGTTTCAGCCCGGATATTCACCGCTTGGAGCGATTGACACCCTTCCTGCCATGCAGCGGCAAAACCCTCATTGATAAGGGTTGTCTCAATCGGAATCCAAGCCTGTCCGTTGACTGTCCTATAGTAATCGTTAGGTAAACCTATCTCTTGCGCCTGTTTGACAGAAATATTGCCCAGATCGAACGCCATTAATACATGACTTTGTAATTGAATGAGTGCTGTTTTGATGCCGACTGATTCAAGTAGGGAGCAGTAGAGAGCTGTGCTGTCATCACAGTCACCAAAGGTAGATTTATCGTCATCTCCTGAGTGCTGCCCCATGAGGCTCTCCAACATTTCATGGGGATACTTAACCTCATCAATCGTCCCCCTCTGTCGCGGTATATTTGGATCCCGCGCATACGATACACCATGCAGAACATTAAACAACAACATGGCGACATACAAGTTCTCTGGCATATCCGCACTATCAATCTCTGTCTGAAATGCGGTACGCACCTGATTGATGAACGCCCCAATCGCCGAATCCGTCGCCGAACCTTCCGAGGAAATGAAACAAGCAAGTTTCGCAACATCATCCAACTGGATTGAATGATTATCGTGTAACAAAAGTGTTACAGGAAAAGTTCGGTAGGCAGAACCGCCGCTCTCAATCACTCGAATCTCCGCTTCAACAGGCTGGCGCTGAGATAATCGCAGCGCCTTCGGCAATAGAACTAGCTGCTGTATCGGTACGGAAACCCGCTTATTCGCCTTCACAACAAAATCAGAAGCAACTTCTGTGCCGTTTTTGCTGACAAACTCAGGAATAAAGAGTTTGATATGAACGGTTATCTCTTTATTGCTCTCATTTTTGAGCCAAATCCTGCCGATTGAATCCGCCTGTTTGAGTGGATAGTAACGCTCTCGATCCGCTTCTTTAATTACCGGCGGCGTAGCAGCATCCAGTAAGTCTTCCATTTCGGTTTCTATATTCGGTCTGGCATAGTAATGAATAAGAACAGGATAGAGATCTCTTATGCGAACCTCCTCAATTAGGGCCGGTAACTTACGAAAATCGAAGTTGAGCGAAAGCCCAACATAGGCAGTTGGAGGCAACGTCGGAGGGAGGAGATAGGCGACGTTAAAATCCATCCATCTATACCTGACACTTCCACCTATCGAATAAGTCGGTGATTCCGACGTATACAAATCTTTCTGGAATCCTGCACGGATGGCAAAATTTCGATTCGGCAAAAATTCTGTGCCGAGCTGCAACCGGTCTGTCAGATCTGCCGAAATCAGCCAATTTGAAATAGGATGATACGCGATACCAAGCTTGTATGCAGTCGGGAACACCTTTTCGCTGACATCTGAATCGTGTCGTATCCAAGTGCCGTAACTTAATCCTTCCCCAGATCCAAAACCGATGAAATCTTGTGCAAGTGCCCCAAGCTTCCAGCGAGGATGGGGCTGGTACAGAAGACCAACATCCGTACCCCAACCCGTTGCTGCCCCTCTTGATCTGCCATCTAGTGCAATTGACCACGTAAAGTATTTCAGATTTGCCCCAAGGGACAGCTGAGACAAAGGGGCGTAACTATAAGCGAAGTTGAAGTTGCTACGACTCGAATCAAGTTCCTCGTCTTTTATGCCAACTTGCAGCCAATCAATGCCGAGTGCCATCTTCTCCGACGTCGGCAAGACCGCACTGAGATAGCTTGTTTCCAACGCATTGAACAACCCAGAGGGCGTTTGTTCAAACCCTACGGCGTACCTATCCAAACGGGTTAATCCGGCGGGATTCCGGCGCACAGCGTTTTCGTCGTCCGCAACACCGATGAATGCCCCTCCTATACCGATGGCACGGGCACCTGTTGTCGCTTGCTCCTCAACACCATATATCGCATTTGTAGTGCATAACACGAATAATACTGAAAGACAGCATCGCACTCCGAATACTATGCGCAGTGCACTCAGTTTTGTCAAGACTATTTCGGTAATCCATATCATTGAGACTGAAGACTCTTTAATAGATAACAAGACGCAACTTCTAAAATCTATGACAATAGAAATTTCCCACGCGCCCGTTGGCGGGAAATTTATACTGTGACAAGAAAGTTTTTGATAGCCGGCAATTTCGATTATGTAATTTTACCATTAAAAAGTTATAATAGATACAAAGAAGATATTAAAGCCACAGTTCGCGTGCGCCATGGTAAGCGACACCTCGTAATTTCTAACTGCCCGCGCCGTTTGTCTCGGCTTCCAGAATTCTGTCCTTACGTTTCACACTCCATTCCTCAATCATTCTGTACCACAACAACCTTCGTCCCCAACGCTCCCTCCCCCTCAACGGTGACGACATAAAAATTGCTGACAACCCGCCGATTCTCATCATCATGCCCGTCCCACTCGAAAACATGTCCTCCCACTGACAAGGGTTCCGATTCTCTTAGCAACCGTCGCAAGCGTCCGGCTTCATTATAGATTTTAATCGTTATGTCATCAGGACGATTTAATCGAAACGAGATCCACGTTGATCCCCGGCTGGGCGAGAATACCCGCGGTTGGCAGGTTAGCTCGGAGATAATTGTGTTTTCCTCCGTTTCTACAGCAGGTCTTGTGGTGATGGCATATCGTCCAAGAATCGAAACCACCGTTGAGATTGTTCCGCGCTGCGCATCAATTGTCCCACCAATAGGGAGCCATGCTTTGTCCTCCCAGCGGGCGATTGTCAAGGTTTCTTTTATTTCAGAGCGCGAGAGTATTGCTGCATCTTCAACGGAAAACTGGATGGTTGCCGGTTTCAACCGGTGTAGCCGCAGATCCTCAGGTGCAAAATTGTAAGCCTGAAACGGAATAGAGGTAACGGGAGGTACTGATTCTTGTACCATCGGGTTGACTGTCACGATGGTTGTCCGTGGCAGACTGTTGGGTGGAAAGGTGATTTTGGCACGAGTGTCATGGCTTTCCACCATGTCGCCAGTTTCGTGATTTACACTCGGATTGAAGAATATATGCACTTGATCAACCTCTCTATGTCCCGCTGTATCTTCCACAATCAACCGCAAGGTATATCGCCCCGATAAATTCGGTGCGTCCCACAGTGCTAATACATCGCGGGTGACAGGGGTTGAAAACGCCGGCGGTTTGGATATGGGCAACCAAGTATCAGGAGAGTCTCCGGACCCATATTCAATGAGATATTCCTTGAAATTTCGGTCATCTGCTGTGCCGCGAATCTCAATTCTTTGCAGCACTTGTTCGTTCTCAGTGGGAGAAAGGATTTCGACTTGCGGGCGGAGCCTATCAACTTCAACCGTGACCGACGTATCAGCAGGATGTGACCTATCGTAGCTACCATTCGGGGTATCCCGTGCTATTAACTCAATCGTGTATAAACCGGCGGCGACCGTTCGTGTATCCCAACGATAAAGTGTGTCGTCTGTGACAGGCACTGTTGAAACAAAAGGAGGCAGGGGTTCACCTGAAACTGAATCACCGGGAAAGATACGGATCTGGTAATCCAGAAAATCCGTTTTATCCGTTGCAGTACCTTTGATTTCATAAACGTCGCCAATCACAGCGTTCTCTTTTGGCGCGGTGATGCTCACAGTCGGAGCGAGGGAATCAACCACAAATTCTGCGCTTGCCCCTGTCAAATCCTGGTTACCTTCCCTATCCATCGCATAAACCGTAAAGCGATGCGGTCCCTCTGTGAGACCTGACAATACCGCCCGTTTATCGACACCCTCACCGTCGGTGGGGGTCGGCGGTCCGTCGTCGAGTTGGTATTCATAACGAAGTTCTCCGGTTGGCGTACTGGCATCGCCGCCTTCAAACTTAAAGACAACGCTTGTAACCCCAACAATTTCGCTGTTTTTCGGACCATCGGTAATCCGTGTACGAGGCGGGGCCTTCTCCGGACTGAAAATGCTCAACCCACCACTATCCCTACTACCAAACCAGAGCATTCCATTTAATTCAGCGATTGCGGAGATGTTGTTGCTGTTGAGTCCACCACTTGCAGTCAGTACCCGTTCAAACCGCCCGTTTTGGAATAAACTAACACCATCAGCAGTGCCGATCCAAATCCGATCTCCATCGCGGTAAAGTGCCTGCACGTGGTTGGCCACCAATCCATCGGTGGTTGTCAGTGATGCAGTCAACGTCTTTCCGTCAAAAATCTGAATGCCGGTATCTGTTCCAACCCAGATTTCACCGCTAGGCGCTTCTAAAATCGTGTGAATCGAGAATGGTTTAGGCAGACTGTGAAAATTGTCCAAATTTCGTCCATTGTAAACCCACAAATCGCTACCACCCTCTTCGTTGCCAACCGTACCGAAGTAGATTTGCCCCTGCGAGTCTGTGAACATAACAACGATTGTCCGACCAATCTCTAGAAACTGATTTCTTTCCCACTGCTGCCCGTCATAACGGTCTAAACCGGGGAGGTCATCTGTTGGCAAAAACCCCGTTCCAGCCCAAACATTTCCAACTGAATCAACGACAAGCGATTGAGCACTATTGACGTTAATATTTGGGATCCGAAAAATTTCCCATGAGAATCCATCAAAAACGCCAATACCGGCGTTTGTTCCAACCCAGATTCGTTCCCGAAGATCTTCGGCTAACGTGCGAATCTCATTTCCCGGTGCACCGCTAATTAACTCAAACCCATTCCGCGTATAGAGACTCAATCCATTACGTGTTCCAACCCAAAGCCTACCCCGCCGGTCTTTCAGCATTGCTGTCACGCTGTTGTGACTCAATCCATTATCTGTGGTAACGGACATCCATGACCGATCCGAAAAATTGACCCCATTATCGCGTGTCCCAACCCAAATCTCGCCGGTTCGTGTCTCAAACAGGGCTTGAATATTGTTACTTGCCAGACCGTTTGCTCTTGTCAGATGCCGCCAACGCCCTAAATCACGGAGTGCCTCCGGGGAGAACTCTGCCGGTGGGTGAAATTGGCTGATGCCGTCGGTGGTCCCAATCCAGATCGTTCCCTCTCCATCGCTCATTATGGATTGCACATTGCTTCCGATCAGAAGCCCATCTTGTGTCGTTACGACATGCCAAGTTGAACCGTCGTAAACCACCGCGCCAGCCGTTGTACCGAGCCAAAGATTGCCGAGACTGTCCTCTAAAATCGTCTGCACATCACCATTCGGTAAGCCATCGTTCACACTAAAAATTTCCCAGCCTACACCATCGAAACGACTGATAAGATTTCCACTTTGGGGGCGATTGCTCTGTGAAAGACCAAACCAGAGGACCCCAGCCTTATCTTCATAGATAACCTGCACGCCTTGATTGAGCAGTCCAACTTCTGCGCTATCCACAGGGTGCCAAACTGAACCATCAAACCAGTTGACCCCAAGTGGCGTCCCAATCCAAATTTCACCATTTTGGCGTTGGATCATTGTTACAACACGCCCACCGATACCGATCAATCCCGTTCCTTGGGTATAATGTTGTAGCCAATCAATCTGTCCTCGCGAATTGTCCCATACTCCTCGATAAACCCCCGCATCCGTCGCAACCCAAATGAAGCCCGCAACATCTTCAAAAACTTTGAAAACATCAGCCTCTTGGGGCCCCCCGTTCGACCTACCGGCCTCGTGCCAGAAGCCGTCCAAACGGCTCAATCCTTTGTCTGTCCCCAACCAGATTTGCCCAAATTGATCCTCAGTGATAGTTCTTACATTATTGCTGCTCAGATTATCATCGTCGAATCGTGTGAAATTTCGCCATTGGAAGTTTTGCTGGGCAAATGCAGCGTTAGGCGTCAAAAGGAAAAGAATAAGGAAGAAGGTGAAAGGTGAAAAGCGGAATGGAAAGCGAAAACTATATTTTGAAAATAAGGCGATATGTAGATGAGGAGATCGAAAAAAATAGAGAAATGCACTCATTGTGTAGATGTCCAGATTAACAACTTTAATTGCTTTGTTACCATTCGGTGTCTTGGGCAATAGTACCTTGAGGGGGTACGTCCGAACCAACTCACATAGCTTATCGGTGATGGCTGAAAGTCAATAGACATCAGCATTACAGCCATCATAGGGTCATTTGATACTATTTACTGATAATCATTTTCCGGGTTACATGGAAGGACGCTGTGGAGAGTGTGTAGAAATAGATGCCGCTGGCGACAGGCTCACCATATACATTCTTCCCATCCCAGTATGCTGCGTTTCCTCGAGTCAGATAGCGTCCGGGCATCAAGTATCCCAAGTCAATCTGATGGATAAGCGTCCCACCAGCATCATAAATCACAATCGTGACCTGACCTGCTGAAGCAAGGTGGAAAGGTATCCACGTCTCTGGGTTGAACGGGTTAGGATAGTTTTGCAGCAACTGATTACGCGCTGGGACAGATGAGAAAAGGAGATATTGCAAAACCTGTCTAGCCCGAATAAACTCCGGGGAATTGTTAGGCATCAACAGGAGTTCACGGTAGATTGATTCAAGCTGCTTGCGTATCGATGGTGGAATTAAGTATAGGGATTCACTGATGGATTGCGGAGCAGCACGGGTTTCATCAATCCGATAAGATTCGCCAAAACGTGAACTTACCAGCGCAACATCATTGAGATCGATAACGCCGTCACCATTGACATCTGGATAAATATCCAAATGCGTCGGAATTGGCTGCCCTATGGATCGCACGACAATGCTAAGATCAAAAATGTTCACTACCCCATCAGCATTGACATCCCAAGGCCGGACGGGGTCTTCGACAATCACTTTTAACTCGTGAATTTCACAATCAATTTGCTCTTCATTTGAGTCGACAAGAATAAGATCTTGTAACTGAATTTTGCTTAATCCAACGGCTTTTGCCCGAAATGAAGCACCTAACATGATGCCGCTACCAGTTATCCCGCTAGCTCCGGTTTTGGCAGCACTGACATCTTTGTATATCCCATTTATCTGGTCTGGTGGCTCTGTCGGCTGATGCCCAATTCCAGATTCTCCAAAAATAGTTCGGAACTTGGTGACAGTCACAAACGTAAGCACATCAGGATTGGTCCATTGCAAATCGAACTCAAACCCTCTTAAGTCAATGACAGATTCGACGAAAACGTCGACTGCAAATTCCTCTCCTAAATTGATCCGTCGAGCCGACGGTACTATCCTCACTGCGCAACTTGGGGATCGGAAATCCCGGACCTCAGACCAATCACTGACCCTACCGAAGCTGCCGGTACGAACACGCCACCAATAGTGGGAGATATTGCTCTTAGCTTCAAAGGACAGCTCGTTGACAGTAGCAGTTATTAACCGTGTGTTCGCTGTGATAAAGTTTGAATCGCTGGAAACTGCAACATCGTAGTAGACTGCATCTTCAACGGACCCCCATTTCAAGTCGATCTGCGAGGGTTTGACAAACTCGCCTCCTTGTGGCTCAAGGAGTACCGGCCTTAGATGACTTGAATTCCAGATAGTAATCGCTCCCTCGGCTGCCCCTACGACTGCAAGTTGAGGGCGAGTTGGACTGAACGACAGATCGTGTACGATTTGCGTGTCGAAAGATTGGAGTTCAGAGCGGGTAGAAACATCCCACAGTTGGAGGGTCTTGTCAGTCGGTGAATTTAATAGACCAACAGCGAGGAGGCGTCCGTTAGGATTAAAACGAACTGACATAACTTGGCGGTCATAGGTCACAAACGGTTCCATCTCCCCGATGGTGTCACTGGGTGCCGCCGGATTGATGTTCCAGAGTCGGACAGTTCCACCCCTACCCCCCGACGCGATGAGATTGCCATCGGGATGGAACGCAACAGAAAGAACCCCTTGTGTATGTCCAGTCAAGCTATAGAGTTGTGAACCATCAGAAGCATTCCAAAGACGTACAGCGCCATCCTCTGATCCGGAGGCGATTATGCTGCCATCCGGACTAAATGCAACGGACCAGACAACGTCTGTGTGCCCCTCAAGAGTCGATAGAAGTTCACTGGTATCGGCGTTCCACAGTTTGAGCGTCCGATCTCGCGACCCAGAAACGATGCAGCTTCCGTCGGAATTAACATCCACAGATGTGACCTGTCCAACATGTCCTTCAAACGCGCGAATTTCCTGTTGCGTCTGTACATCCCATAATCGTACCGTTCCATCAAGGGAGGCAGATACTAGACTACCGTTGGGGCGGAAAGCAAGGTCTTCGACCTTTCCCGTATGTCCAGTCAGGGTGTACATCGGCTCAGCTATACCGAGCTCCCAGATGAGAATTTCATTCGCACTACTGGAAGCGAGCCACCTCCCATCAAGGCTATACGCGACTGCAACCGCGCGTCCAGTGTGCCCAAACAGAAATTGGTGAGGGAACTCCGCGTAACTGTTTACACATAAAAGAATAACAAAAAAGATTGAAAACGATGAAACTAAGCGTTTCATGGTATCCCCCGGAAACGTCAAACGTAAAAATACGGTTTTTAAGACACGCACAATTTATGCCAACACAAATCGTCAACCGTGAAAATGTACCGAGGCTGTATCAGGAATTTGTCAGTCTGAAAGGAGGTTCGCCGGTTTGAACGTGAGAGTCTACCCAGTATCAGATTGGATGTTAGGGATTCCACCAATAAGTCATCTTTCCGACAAATGTGGATTCCTCCAGTTTGGTGCTTGCACCGCTGCTGTCATAGATTTGATTGAAAACGAGGTAGAAATCGCTGCCGGGGCGGTAGATATAGTTGAGCAGAAAGCTGGTGGAAATCACGCCGCTATCGCTGTTCCATTGGGCAAACAGTTTGGTAAAGAATCTTGTGGACAAGGAATAGCTCACACGCGTACCGAAAATGCTCGCATTGAATGAACCCTCTGGAAGGGAGACCCGATTAAATTGAAAACCCGGCTCAAGACTAAAGTGCCCATTTGGTTTGAAGTCGAGTCCGATATCAAAACCGATCCTTTTCCCATCAAAGAAGCCTCCAAAATCTGAATCTAACTGGAGGGACACGATTTTTGTATTGTCGGTGCTAATCGAAGCCCGGAAAGAATTGAAATGGTATTCGTCAACCGGAATCGTGATATCATCTCGAATTTCAAAATCCTCCTCGAGGCGTTCAAAGGTTCGTTTTGCCTGAAAACCGCCCCAGACTCCGCCCTCTAGCTCAAACCAGTTCATGTATGTAAACTCTCGGGTGGCTAGCTCATTATCTCGATTGAGGATGAAGTTAAAGTCCGGTCCCGCCCAGATTTGACGAATCCCAAATTTAGAAAGCACAGGGGTAAAGCGTACTTCACCGCGGAGGCGGCGGACATCCTGCCGCCGGACAAATCCGACTTCGGGGTGAAAATTCTCGCCGATATCTATGTATGAACCCTCCAAGCGTAAATTCTCATTCCGCCAATCGCCCCCAAAGTACAAAGCATCCCTTTGGTCTAACACACCATCTTCAAACGTACGAGCCCAAAGCCCACGTAGGTTGATATTATCGGAAGGACGGTACGCAACGTCAAATCCACCCGCGCGGTTGTATGTGTCAGCGTTTTGTTTATTGACTGCAATCAGTCCAACAGTGGAACCCTTCAAGAGATCTCGCCTCATGCGTAGTACCGAGTAGTTTGTGCGCGGCTCATCAACGATTTCATCCGGATCGGTAACAGAGGCATCGGTGTGAAATTTATCCGTAAAAACATTTAACAGACCGATGCCGTAAGGTCCCACTTTGCCGGCAACCTTGCCGCCGGTAATAATCGGCACAGCATGTCCTTCGGCAAGACCGATGCGGCGGCTGTAAAAGAGAAGCAACGGAGGCGGTCGCTGAAAACTGGTGCGTGGGATACCGAAATCAAACAGTCCGGCACCTTCTAAGAAGAAAGGACGCTTCTCCGGAAAAAACAGACTGAAGCGGGTTAAGTTGACCTGTTCCTCATCGGCTTCGACCTGTGCGAAATCGGTGTTGAAGGTGAGATCGGCAGTCAGATTTGCGGTAAGCCCATACTTGGCATCAAGACCAACTTCAAACTCCCCGTTCGTGTCATCATCTGCCTCAATTCGACTCACGCCCGGCAAAACGTAAGGCAACAACTCTATATTCCGGGAGGGCGCAATTCCTTCCAACCCTACTAAACGACCGAGGTTGGCGGTGCGATATCTGGCTCGCCATCCATGTGCTCTGGAGACTGGCGTCCACATCCCCTCCTCCTGATTTCGCGTGAGGCCCCGTCCCACATTCATCCCCCACGTCATCACCTCGCTCCGATTGAAACGGAGTTGACTGAAGGGAATACCAATCTCCGCTGTCCAGTACTTCTCATTGGCTTTTGTGCGACAGTCCCAGACGGCATCCCAGTTTTCGTTCCGACTGTCTCCGTTGTCCATTATAGCGACATCTTCCATTGCCCCCAACGGATTGACGCGGAAGAAAAATCCGCTCCGTTGATCGTCGTAGGTATCCAAAAGCACAAAGACATTGTCGTTGTCCCGTAAATTTCCATCGCGGCGCATCTTGTTGGCAGCGACCTTGGAAATATCCGAGTCAAAACAGGTAAAACCGAAATAGATATTTTTCTCATCATAAAGAATGCGAACATCTGTTGTCTCCGTCATCGGCTTGCCCTCGTCCGGTTCCATTTGGACAAACTTACTGATGCGCTTGGCGTTCTGCCAATCAGATTCAGTAAGATCGCCATCAATCTCAATAGCTTGAAAGGTCCGATACGCTTCCGCTTTGTACTCTATAGCGTCCGGGTTCGCGTTCACAATCAGCGGAAATAACAAACAACAAATAGCTAGATAGAGAAACAACTCTCCGTTTTGCGGAATTCTACACGGTAGAAGTCGATTCCAAAAACTAAAGTAATAAGTCATAACTTGTCTTCCCTAACGAGTTCTAAGTTTCAGGCAAAGTTTTCCATGTGGAGGTTCAGGTTGCTTTGATTGTTCAAAGTACCAGTCACCATTCATCAACCTATAGATGTCGCTGAATCTGATTAAAACTGTGCGAATCGAGTCTGTGATAGTCTGGGATATCGTACCGATTCCCACGGACATCTGTTACAAGCAGTCGGGCAGGTGGAAAATGTCTAACGTTCTGATGAAGTCCCTGTACAGAGAACGTGATCTGTCCGCGCGATGTTTCAACCTCCCAGTCATGGATGCCGAATCGCTCCTTGACGCGGTGAACTTTCTGTATGATAGGTGTAAAGTATCTCTTATCAAGCTCCTCACGAAGGATTTCGAGGCTTTCGGAGTCGAGTCGTGATGGGTCTTCGATAATACCGATTTCCACCTCCTCCCCAATCCCAAGTGAGATATAACGATCAGGGTCACTCAACGGGAGAATGCGACGCACTACCACGCGAGTGTAGCAGACCTCCTCTAGAATTTCCAGACGAGGAGCCCCCATCGGCGACCGGAACAGGCGTATCTTCTCCGGATCTAAGTATCGCGGTGTGAAGTCATTATCCTCAACCCCGATTGGGATTGGTGGACCCGATTCCAAAGCGGCGATACCTTTAGACATTGTTCCTTTTTCCGTGTTCATGTTTACCTCTCAACAGCCTGCGCCTCTGAGCGAATCTCGGAAGCCTGGCGTTGCGTCTCAACAAGGTTATAGTAAATTCCTTTCTTCTCCATCAATTCTTCATGCGATCCACATTCGACCCCCCGCCCCTTATCTATGACGAAAAGACGGTCCGCATTCCGCAGCGTGGAGAGTCGATGGGCAATGGCAAAAGTAGTTCGGTTCTGAACAAGCCGATCAATCGCCTGCTGGATTTTGCGTTCCGTCTGAACATCAACTGACGAGGTCGCTTCATCGAGAATCAGGATGCGCGGATTGTGTAGGATTGCCCGTGCAATCGATATCCGCTGTCGTTCCCCGCCGGACAACCTACCACCCCGCTCGCCAACTTCCGTGTCATATCCATCAGGAAACTTCACAATAAACTCATGGGCGTTGGCAGCTTTCGCAGCAGTAATGACCGATTCCATCTCCGCTCCCGGCTTTGCGTAGGCGATATTTTCCGCAATGGTCCCATTGAAAAGGTACGGTTCCTGGAGCACAACACCAATCTGCTGCCGCAGGTCATCGAGGCGAATTTTCGTTATATCCACATCATCAATGGTAATACTCCCCGAATCCGGTATATAAAACCGGCAAATTAGATTAATCAGTGTCGATTTGCCTGCCCCAGAATGCCCAACTAAGCCAATCATCTCACCCGGCTTGACGTGGAGGTTGATGTCTCGGAGGACAGGCGTATGCGAATCATAGCCAAAGGTCATATTGTGGAATTTGACCTCTCCTTGGAGTTCCGATTTCGAGACAAGTGCACTGTCGTCTAACTGCTCCGGCTCGGAGTCGATGACCTCAAAGATCCGTTCCGCTGCTGTCATTGCCCGCGACGCCCAATTAACCATTGGACTCAGATGTCGTAACGGTCCGTAGAACATCGCCAAATAAAAGTGAAACGCCATCAACGTACCGAACGTCATTCCGTCGGTGAGAATCTGCAATCCTCCAGCATACCAGACGATAATCGTTCCTAACTGAACAGCAAACTGCAGCAACGGATAATAGGTTGCCCAAACCTTTTCGGCAACCGTGTCGTAATTGCGGGCATCCTCGTTCGTATAGGAAAACCGTCCGACCTCACTCTTCTGCTGACCAAACGCCCGAACAACACGGATACCGGAGACCGAATCGTTCACAATATCGTACATCTTCGATCTTCGCCGCCACGCCCGATGCCAGAGTCCACGAACCTTCTTCCAGAACCACCTCGCGCCAAGAACTACCAATGGGATTGGAACTAGGATAAAGCACGCCAATCTCCAGTTCATCGAAAATAGGAAGGCACCAATGCCAAAGAGCATCAATAGGTCGATAACAAGGAACTGGAGCCCATCTAACAGAAACCACTGTAGGCGCGTACTATCCTCTGTGATATGGGAGATAACAGTCCCTGTCTTGCGCTTATCGAAGAACCGGAGCGAAAGCCCGTGCAATCGCTCATAAATCTGGTCACGGATGTCTGCTATCATGCGGAAGGTCAACCACGCAGCCAAACGCCCACGAAAAATATCAAGGATATGGGTGAGGATATGCGCTACCACGAGACAACCGACGGCAACCGTCAACGCAAGTGCTGCTGTCTCAAACGACCGAAAGAATTGACTCACCGCCGTTTTTGCAGCACCTTGCGCTGCTGCGAGGTCTTCGTTTAACTTCAACACATCGTCAATGAGGATCTTTGTAAAATAGGGAGGTATGAGCGCGATCAGTGTTGAGACAAGCATGAGCAACACCACCACAGCCGCCCGCTTCTTATGTGGCTTGAGATAGGAGAGAATGCGCAGCATAACACGATGCTTCTTGGTGCACGCCGGACACGGCAAAAACACATCGGGCAGTGGCAAGCCACATGTCTTGCAGAACTTCTGCTCCTCTTCGTATTCCCACATCGGCGTTTCGTCGCGTTTCCCTTGACGGTGCTCGATCTCTTCACTGAGAAATTTCGCTATATATCCGAACTTCGGCATCAGACCGTTTGAGTAACGGATGAGATCGAGGGCATCTCCCATCATCTCCAGAACGAGAATTCCTCCGTCAACGACTGCTTCCGAACGCACCTCTACCACTTCGCTATATAGCACGCGATGGAGCACAACGCCTCCCGCATCAAGTGCCAAGATCTCTGTATCGGTCAGGACGAACCAGCTCTCACCAAACAGACCATCGGGATTGAGATCACTCTGTGCGGCGAATCTTACCTTGTCTAAAGAAATGTCTGTTGCCTTTAAAGCTGTTTCTATTGAGGGGGGTAATGTATCTAACATCTCTTGATATGCCAACGGTATTAGTTTCTCCTAAGGGTGGATTTGTTGTAGATGCTAAGTAAAAGAAAACCGAAATCTTAAGCCGCTTGCGGCATTTGAACGACGAGTCCTCCGAACAACCTCGGATAATCGGCTACCTTTTGCCAACTTAGACCCCAATCATCGGTCTGGTATAGGGTGGTATCGTTTACGACTACCAATGCATTCGCCCCACTAACGGTAATAATCTGAAAGGTGTCGATATTCTCACCGATCTGTTCTGGTAGACCATTGACCAACGCCCAATTTTCGCCTGCGTCAGCACTACGGTAAAGTTGGGCATCTACCCTGCTGTGGGGACCTCGTGATGTGGAAACTAGATATACATCGCTTTCAGGAAAGCAAGCGCATGCCCGTTGATAATAGTAGGGCATACCACTCCGCTGGTGCGCAAACGTATCACCATAATCTCTACTGAGATAGAACCCGCGAGCGGTCGCAGCGAAGACTATCGCCGGATCGGTTGGGTGCGTAGCGACCTGATGCACATCCATCTCCAACCCTTCCTGAAGATTTGCCCACGTCTTTCCACCGTCGCGCGAGCGAACAACCCAACCGACATGAATGTTCGCGTAGATGGTCCCATCCGTGGAGACCGCCAAAGAGCGTACATCCGGCGGTCCACCCCACGGCGTTTTCCAGAGCTTGCGTTCTGGCACCGCGTCAAAACCGTCGATAAAATTCAACTCGCCATCGGCAACCCATGCGAGCCGAGCGCGCTCCGTGCCCACGAGTAGCCGATCGTCGGACGTCCAACACACGCAGTTCAGGGTGATATCCGTTGATACCTGCTGATCCCACACCCCCGAAGTATACGTCCAAACCTCATGGTCGTTAGCAATAACAGATAACCGATCTTGCCCCACATCTCCCGCAATGACCGATGCAGGCTGAAATGGAGCATCGTTAATCGGTTCGCCGTTGAAATCTAATATGCCCGTTTCTGAAAGTAGCCAAACAGTCTCTTGGCTCATGGGTAATGCTCCTTTCTCGAAATATGTTAGTTCATTAGTACATTCGTTCATTAATGCACCAATGTTCCACCTTACGGATTCCACCAATACGTCAGCTTTCCAACAAGTGTAGATTCGTCAAGATTCACACCCCCGCCGTTACCGTCATAAATCTGGTTGAAAACAAGGTAGAAGTCACTGCCGGGGCGATAGATGTAGTTGAGCAGAAAGTTGGTGGAGACCACATTATCGTCGCTGTTCCACTGGGCAAACAGTTTCGCAAAGAGTTGGGTCGAGAAGGAATAGGCGAAGCGACCTCCAAACACATTTACATTGAAGGGGTCTTCCCCGGGGAGGGTTACCCGGTTAAATTGATATTCAGATTCAAGGGCGAAACGTCCGCTCGGCTTGAAGGTCGCCCCGATGTCAAAACCGCGCCTATTGCCGTTGTAGAACTGACCAAAATCCACATCAAATTCCGCAGCAAGCATTTTACTTTCATCGGTCTGAATCCCTGCCCTAGCAGATGTAAAACTATACTCATCAATGGGTATGATGACACCATCTCGGATTTCAAAATCCTCGTCAAGGTGTTCAGCAGTCTGCCGCACCTCAAATTGTAAGCGACCACCTCTTTCCAGTTCAAACCAGTTGCTGTAGCGGATGGAACGGGTCTCTAAGTCGCCGTCCCGATTGAGGACAAGATCAAATTCCGGACCCGTCCAGATACGGCGAATCCCAAATTTTCTGGGCCAAGGGGTAAAACGCATGTCACTCCGGATTTGACGCATACCCTTCCGCCGGATGTATCCAACTTCAGGGTTGAAGTCCTCACCAATGTCCGTGTATGAACCACCTACTCGAAATAGGTCATTCCGCCAACGGCTGCCGATATACCACGCATCGCCGCTCCCATCTGCCTCATCCGAATCGGAAGTATACGCCCACAGCCCGCGCACATCAAAATTGTCTACCGGACGGTATGAAAAATCGAATCCGCCGGCGCGATTGTAGGCATCTCCATCTTGCTTATTGATACCGATTAACCCGATGCGTGAGCCACTGAAAAGGTCCCGCGTCAGCCTTAGCACGGAGTAATTTGCCCGGGACACATCAATAATACCGTCTGCATCCGTAACCGATGGACCGGTGTAAAAGTTATTCGTCAATACATTCAGCATACCGACGCCATAAGGTCCCATTTTGCCCGTGATCTTACCACCTGTGAGAATCGGGATGGCACGCCCCTCTTCAAGACCGATGCGGCGGCTATAAAACAGAAGCAACGGCGGTGGACGGCGGAAGCTGGTACGACCAATGCCGAAATCAAACAACCCTGCTCCTTCTAAAAAGAACGGGCGCTTCTCAGGAAAGAATAGGCTGAAACGGGAGAGGTTGACCTGTTCTTCGTCAGCTTCAACCTGGGCAAAGTCGGTGTTAAAGGTCAGATCTGCGGTAAGATTGGAGTTGATACCGTACTTGAGGTCCAAGCCGATATCGAATACCCCATTGGTGTTCCCATCTTCTTCGGTACGACTCATCCCCGGCAAAACATAAGGCAGCAGTTCCAGACGCCGAGATGGGGCAATCCCTTCTAAACCAGTAAGGCTGCCGAGATTACCGAGGCGGTACTTCGCCATCCCCCCATACTGCCTAGGCACCGGCACCCATATCGCTTCCTCATTGTTCTTACGGACCCCCCGTCCCACATTCATTCCCCAAGTCATCCTGTCACTTTTATCAAAACGGAGTTGGCTGAATGGAATGCCGAGTTCGGCTGTCCAGTGGTCCCCATTGATCTTCGCCTGACATGCGACAACCGCATCCCAACTCCGATTCAAGCTGTCTCCACCATTCGTTACGGCTCTGTCTTGGTATGCCCCCAGCGGATTGATGCGGAAGGAAAACCCGTTGCGCTGATCATTATAAGTGTCTAATATCAGAAAGACATTGTCATTTTCATGTAGGTCTTGCGCGTCATGACGCATGTCGTTGGCAACCAGTTTTGACATCTGTGATTCAAAACAGGTAAAACCGAAGTAGATATTCTTGTCATCGTACAGGATGCGGACTTCCATCGGTTCGCT
Organism: Candidatus Poribacteria bacterium; assembly: GCA_965222435.1. Taxonomy (GTDB): domain Bacteria; phylum Poribacteria; class WGA-4E; order WGA-4E; family PCPOR2b; genus PCPOR2b. The sequence continues at coordinate 5,595,815 of OZ244950.1, forward strand.
TATCGACTCACCTTCATCGGGCTCAATTTGGAAAAACCGATCAATCGGACTCGCGTGTTGCCAGTCAGTCTCATTGAAATCCCCATCGATCTCAACGCTCTGAAACGTTCGGTATGCTTCAATCTCGTACTCCATGGGACCAAGGTCAGCATCCACAGTGAGTGAAAATAACAAACAACAGATGGCTAACAGAAAAAAAGATCTGCCGTGTCGCAGAATGTTACCACCTGAAAACTGACACCAAAAATTGAGGGTATAAATCACAAACGGTCTCCTTTCAAAATGTCTCTATATCTGAGCAATGTGTCTGTTTTGAGCCTACCGAGAAAGGCTCAAGGTGGCGATGTAATCATACTAAGCCTATCAGGAGTCTCAAGCCGCTCGGTTAGAACGTAGCCTACTGATCATACGCTTCACGTCTTACGTTTCATGTTTCACGTCTACGGATTCCACCAGTAAGTCATTTTTGCGACAACTGTGGATTCGTCAAGTGCTGTTTTTGTACCGCCAGTATCATAAATCTGATTGAAAACGAGGTAAAAATCGCTGCCGGGACGGTAGATGTAATTCAGCAGAACGTTGGTAACGACGATGTCATCGTCGCTGTTCCATTGCGTGAATATTTTCGCAAAAAGCGTTGTCGAAAAGGAGTACCCTACACGGGCACCGAAAATGCTCGCATTAAAGGCGTCTTGGGGAAGCGTTACACGGTTAAACTGAAATATAGGTTCAACATTCAAACGTCCGTTCGGTTTGAAACCCGCATTGAGGGTAAATCCCCACCTGCTTCCATTGTAGAAGTTGCCAAAATTCACACTATACTGCCCTGTGAGTGCTTTCGTATCATCGGTGGAACCTCTAATCATCATTTCAGTGAAACTGTATTCGCCCGGAGGGATAATAATGCCCGATCGGATTTCAAAATCTTCGTCGAGGTATTCTGTGGTTCGTTTAGGTAGAAAGCCAATGTAGCTTCCGCTTTCAAACCGAAAATAGTTAGTCAATGTGATCTCTTGAGTTTCCAACTGGTTATCTTGATTGAGGATAAAATCAAACTCCGGTCCTGTATAGATTTGGCGAACCCCAAATTTGCCGAGCCGAGGACTATAGCGCATTTGACTGTTGATTCGACGGATTCCCTCTCGCCGGATAAATCCGACCTCGGGGTTAAAGTTCTCACCGATGCCAGTATATGAACCCTCCAAGCGAAGATCCCTGTTCCGCCAGGTGCTGCCGAAGTACAAGGCGTTGTTTTGACCGGAGACATCTGCTTCAAACGTGCGAGCCCAGAGTCCACGTATATCAAGGCTATCGGTTGGGCGATACGTGAAGTCAAGTCCGCTTGCTCGGTTATATGTGTCAGCATCTTGCTTGTTTATGCCGATTAACCCGATGCGTGAGCCACTGAAAATATCCCGTGTCAACCTTAGCACAGAATAGTTTGTCCGGGACACATCAACAATACCGTTCGCATCCGTAACCGATGGACCAGTGTGAAAGTTATTCGTCAACACATTCAGCATACCGATGCCGTAGGGTCCGGCTTTGCCGGTAATCTTGCCCCCACCGATAATCGGGACAGCACGTCCTTCTTCAAGACCGATGCGGCGGCTATAAAACAGAAGCAACGGCGGTGGACGGCGGAAACTGGTGCGGGGAATACCAAAATCAAACAGCCCCGCCCCTTCTAAGAAGAATGGACGTTTCTCCGGGAAAAACAGGCTGAAACGGGTGAGGTTGACCTGCTCCTGATCCGCCTCGACTTGGGCAAAATCAGTGTTATAGGTCAGATCAGCGGTAAGATTCGAGGTGATGCCGTACTTGAGGTCCAAACCATAGCCCAATACCCCTTCGGTTTTCTTCCCTTCTTCGGTATGATTCAACCCCGGTAGGAAATAGGGCAGCAGTTCCAGATTCCGAGGGGGAGTAATTCCTTTCAAACCAACCAAATTGCCGATGACGTCGGTGCGATATCTCGCAAAGAACCCATGTGCTTTGGAAAGCGGTGCCCATGTCGCGTCCTCTTGGTTTCGCATGAGGCTTCGTCCCAAATTCAGCCCCCAAGTCATCTCCTCGCTCTTACTGAAACGGAGTTGGCTGAAAGGAATACTTATCTCCGCTGTCCAATGGTCAGCATTGATTTTAGTACGACATGTCCAGATCGCATCCCAAGCCTGATTTCGACTCTCTCCGCTGTTTATTAAAGCTATGTCTTCCTTTGCTCCCAGCGGATTGACACGGAAGTAAAATCCGTTCCGTCGATCGTTATAGGTATCCAGAAGGATAGAAACATGGTCATTTTCACGCAACCCGTTCTGACCGCTGCCATCGCGGCGCATCTCGTTGGCAACCATTTTCGAGATATCCGTATCATAACAGGTAAACCCGAAGTAGATCTCTTCAGCATCATAAAGAATGCGTACCTCTGTGGGTTGTGAGATTAGCTCTCCCTCGGCAGGTTCATATTGGATGAGTTGCGTGATGGATTGTGCATTCTGCCAGTCTTCCTCGTTGAACTCTCCATCAATCTCAATGCTCTGATAAGTTCGGTATGCCTCGACTTGGTACTCCATACGCTCCGGATCTGCACTCACAATGAGCGGGAACAGCAGGCAGCACATAGACAGAATAAAAAAAGATTTTCCACACCGCGACGTTGTGAGCACTCTGCTGAAATGGCAAATCATAGACGACCTCCTTTAAGAAAATCAATATCTTAAAAACATGCCATATTTCACGGGTTACGGATTCCACCAATAAGTCATCTTTGCAACAACTGTTGATTCCTCAAGTGCGGTTTTTGTACCATCACTATCATAAATCTGGTTGAAAACAAGATAAAGATCGCTGCCGGGACGGTAGATATAGTTAAGCAAAAAGTTGGTGGAAATCACTTCATCGTCGCTGTTCCATTGGGCAAACAACTTCGCAAAAAGGGTTGTGGTGAAAGAATAAACAATACGACTCCCGAAAATATTCACATTGAAAGGAGCTTCGTTCGGGAGATCCACCTGGTTAAATTGATATTGCGTTTCAAAGGCGAGGCGCCCACTCGGTTTGAAGTTCGCTTGGATATCAAATCCGCGATTTGTTCCGCCGAAGAACGTGCCGTAATTTGCGCCGAATCGTCCCGAAATCTTCCGCCCCTCATCTGTATCGATCATCGTTCTGAAGGTAGTCAAATCGTAATCATCGATCGGTATGATAACGCCATCTCGAATTTCAAACTCCTCGTCAAGAAATTCAGAGGTTCGTCGAATCTCAACGTTGACCCAACTCCCCTGCTCAAGCTGAAACCAATTAGTGAGTGAAAACTCTCGCGTTTCCAGTTCATCGTCTTGGTTGAGGATATAGTCAACCTCCGGTCCCATGAAGATGCGTCGAATCCCGAATTTTCTGGGCCACGGGGTAAAACGCATCTGTCCACGGAATCGTCGGCTGCCCTGACGGCGGACGAATCCGACTTCAGGGTTGAAGTTCTCACCAATGAACGTATATGTTCCATTAAATCGGAGTAGACTGTTTCGCCAAGTACTGCCAAAGTACATCGCATCACTCTTGACAGAAACATCCTCCTCATAAGTCCGTGCCCACAGTCCACGCACATCAATACTGTCGTTTGGACGATACGCGAAGTCCAATCCTCCCGCACGGTTGTAGGTATCTGTGTCCTGTTTATTAATCGCAATCGCCCCGATACTGGAACCGCTGAAGAGATCCCGCGTTACACGCAGCACGGAGTAGTTTGTCCTAGACAAATCAACAATATCGTCTTCATCAGTAACCGATGAATCGGTGTGAAATTCATCCGTCAACACATTCAACAGACCAACCCCGTAAGGTCCCACTTTGCCTGTAATCTTGCTCCCACCCATAATCGGAATGGCGTAACCTTCCTCAAGCCCGATGCGACGACTGTAAAAGAGAAGCAACGGAGGAGGATTAAAGAAACTCGGGCGGGGAATGCCGAAATCAAACAGCCCAGCACCCTCTAAGAAGAAGGGACGCTTCTCCGGGAAATACAAACTGAAGCGCGTCAAGTTGACCTGTTCCTGATCCGCTTCAACTTGAGCGAAATCAGTATTAAGAGTCAGATCGGCGGTGAGGTTGGAGGTTAAACCGTACTTGAGATCCAACCCAATATCGAATTTACTATCAATACCCTCATCTCCTTCGATTCGATTAACCCCCGGTAAGACATAAGGCAGAACTTCAAGACGCCTTGACGGAGTTATGCCTGCCAAACCAACTAGGCTACCAAGGCTAGCGGTTCGATATTTCGATCGACTGCCATACTGTCTTGATACGGGAACCCACGTTGCTTCCTCTTTCTTTTGCCGGATGGTTCGTCCGAAATTTACGCCCCAGACCATCGGGTCGCTTCTGTTGAAACGGAGCTGGCTGAAAGGAATAGCAATCTCCGTTGTCCAGTGGGTATCATTGATCTTGGCACGGCAATCCCACACAGCATCCCAACTACTGTTCTGGCTATCTCCGCTGTTTGTCAACGCTATATCCTGCATCGCGCCTAATGGATTGATGCGGAAGAAAACCCCATTACGTTTATCGTTGTAGGTATCCAACAGAATAAAAACGTTATCGTTTTCACGCAAATTTTCTGCATCTCGACGCATTTCGTTGGCAACAATGTTATCACGATGTGAACTCGAACAGGTAAAACCGAAGTAGATGTTTTTCTCATCGTAAAGGATGCGGACCTCTGTCGATTCAGTTATCGGGACACCTTCATCGGGTTCGGTTTGGACAAACTGATTGATCAGTTTTGCATGCTGCCAATCGGTTTCATTGAAATCCCCGTCAAGTTCAATGCTCTGGAAAGTTCGATATGCCTCAGCTCGATATTCTATCGGTTCAGAGGCGGAACTTATACAAATCGGAAATAAGAATATAAAACTTAAAAGAAACAGGTATCTTCTAATTTCAGGGAATTGATGCAGATTGAAACTCATACTTCCTTCTTTTGGTGCTTAGGTATTGGGAGGTAATGTATATTTAGACATTAGAATGACGAAAAAAGAGAGGAAGGGATTAACTAAAGTTGTGTGATAAGAATTCAGGAGGGTTAATCGAATAAACATAAGGAGAGAAAATACCGGAGATTGCTGATTCAATTAGGGCACCCGGCTATAAATCTGTGCCTTTTCCAGAGTATCCTTAAATGGTCCCTGTTTGTCCGTTTGCAATGTGAAAATAATTACGCCCATTCTCGTGTCACGTTGCTCATCCTCTTCAATCAGCCGATGAGGTATCTCCGCAAAAAGGACCCTACGGTTTCCGCCGACCGCCCCCCATTGCAAACCTATGACGCGCCCATCGTAGACTTTTTTGCTTTTAGCACCATTCCGCATCGAGTAGATCTCGACATGATGCGTGAATTTGGACTCCGAGAGGCTCCTGGGACCAGTTCCCGGTGTCAAGATACTTCCATGCTGGATTAACGGACGACCGTTCTCATTCAGCAGAAAAATGTCGAATTCAATCTGACTGGGCCGAAAAGTGGTTTCAACCTTGATACCTGCGAAATTGTCTATTATACCGGTCTCACAACCTAAAATTGCGATTAGACATCCCCAAGTAAGCCAAGGCAGAATCTTTCCTACTATTTTATCTTTTAAGAAATCTGCGTTCAATTCCCATCTCCATTTGCTGATTCATTCTCCTCAGAAGTGTAATCCAACCCCCAAACCAACCGCTGTACCATCAAAATCAAGGTCGAAGGGAACTGCGCCGCTCCCCTTGAAAGTCTTGAGGATCCGCTTTGCCTCAAGGGTAAGAGTAAGCTGATCGTCGAGAAGCAGATACGTTAGCCCAACTTGCGCATATCCTGTCAAACCAGAATTTCCATCACCAAGAGCTACCCCTTGCTCCGCTAATAAGCCAAGGGCACTGCCATCAACACTCAGGTGTGAATACCCGACGCCACCTCCCAAGTAAAGCGGAAGGAGGTCGCGAAGCAGTATGGGATGGTATAGCAAACTGAACGAAATGGGGATAAAGGTAGCGGAAAGATCGGCGGCGTTCGGCGGCGGTATTGCTGTATCATTCGTCCAATACCCGATTGCTATTTGGGAAGATAACTCTGGGGCGTGTTTCAGTTTCACAGAAGCAACCGGCATCAACCCGGCGTTGAGTGCTGGCACGCCGAGACTGTTCAACAGTGCTGTGAACTGCCCCAAGTTTGGCTTGTAAGAAAAGAAAGAAATGTGAAACGATGTGGATTCGACGCTACGTCTCATAAAATCCGGCAATAGACTCGTCTGTTCGCCTTCAGTTGGCGTCTCTGACACGACCGCCGATTCAAGCGAGATATTTCCCACGAAACAGCCAATAAGCACTATGAGCAGCAATAGAGGAACTGTATAAGATCTGTTCATTTCTTGTTAATTGCCAACGGTCCTATTCCGTTTTCGGTTGTCACTATATTTCACATATCAACTTCATCTCGGTTGGCATCGGTAGATGGCTCTACCTTTGGTTCCACCGAGCAGCGTCACCACAAAATACGTCTCCAACAACCTGCGAATTGGCTGATTAACTCGGTAACAGATTAAGAGCGTAATCACATTCGGTGCCTCTGCGACCTGTTGAAGGAATGGTTCAAGAGGACCAAAATCCGCTGATTCAGGCCCATCCTTCGGATGCCAATGGTCATTGTGAGCGTAAGGTGGATCCGTGACGAGGGCGACCTCGCCATCAATCGAAGCCAGATGTTCTTGAATCCAAGTTGCGTCGTGTTGCAAGAGTTCTACATCAAGATGAATCTGTTGCGCATGATTAAAAATCAATCGGCACCGCTCCTGATAGGATCTTTTCAGTTCATCATTCTCGGTTTTGTACGCTTGGATTGCGTGTAAGCGTTCCTCAAGGGCGTTCTGCTCCTTCATCCACTGAAAATTTTGCTGCGCCGTTTCTAACACAACCGGATGCAGGTCTGCCCCGATCAATTTTTTTATCTTCCTCCAAAAAAGAAGGTACGCTGTACAGAGGATGACGCCGTTACCGCAGAACGGATCATACACCGTGATTGGCCCCCGTTCCTCCTCAAATAATGAGTTAAGCATCACATACGCAACACGAGGTGGAAATCGCGGAGTCCGCGTTGACATGGCTTGATAGAGTGTCTTACCAACCTCTATATATTTATAAGTGACGGGACCTTGTGGGAGGTGCATGATACGTGAAACGGCAATCGGTCAGTCTGATAGTGGATTGACGGAAAATCTCCTCAAACGATGATTAAGACGATGCTGACCGCCACGGGATACAGTGTGCAGCAAAACGTTTGAGCGCGCCACTTTTAACGATAATCGCTTCGGGCCGCAGGACAGTCGAGTACATCATAAGTAACGAAATTGTATCAAGCAGAGACCGGTAGCCGGATAAACCGGATATATCAATATAAATCTTGTTAAACTGCTCACCGAACTCAAGCGCTGCTCTAACATCGAATCCATCTAGGACTTCAAAGTGCAAGTCAGGGCGCATTTCCCGTGCACGCTCGATACACTTAGGACTGATGTCAGTACCAATGACCTTCTTACAATGTGGCGCAATCAACGCAGTTGTCGTTCCCCACTCACAACCGATTTCTAGCACAACATCACTTGCATTCACCCAAACGGGAATGGTCTCACGGTACTCTTTAACGCCGCGTGTGCCGATAAATTCTGTTTTCGTTTCAAATAGTTGGTTCTTGCTTGCCATGTGCTTTCCAGACAGTAACTTGTAATCCGTAGTAGATATATTGCTTTGAATCTCCCGACAAATGAAACTCGACCCGCGAACTCTCTAGCACCTTGAGCTACCATAAAAAAAGGGAAATTGGGATGAAGCCGATTCCACCCAATTTCCCTTAAAGCTAGATACAGTGTGAAGTGCTACATCATCGAACCAGCCGGCAAGATAATGACCTCTGCTCGCCGGTTCTGGGCGCGCCCTGCTTTTGTATTGACCGGAGCAATAGGTTCCGTATGTCCAAGTCCACGAGACTTGATTGTGTTCGTTACGCCTTTGCTCTTGAGATATTGCACAACCGCATCTGCGCGGGCTTGAGAAAGATCCCAATTGCTGCGGTATTTTCCCCTTAATACGGGGCTGCCATCCGCGTGACCCTTGACGAGTACCGACGCATCAGAATTTGATTGAATCGCTGCTACTGCTTTATCAAGCATTTCCACGGCAGCCTGAGTCAAGCCGACTTTTCCACTGGGGAACTGAACCGTAGCCGCTACCATTGGCTTGGCAGAAGCCATTGCCGTTGTTTCAGCAAGCGCCTTTTTTGTCTCCATGAGCGCAGCTTCCAAATCGGATATGCTTTGGGCTTGCATTTTGTTCGCATCTTCCACTGCAGCAATCTGGTCCTGGAGTTTCTGATCTCCAGACATGGCGGCTTGTTGTGCCTTTTCGCCAACCATATCCGCAGTCTGCATGAGCTCCTCACGCAGTTTGGCGTCCCCACCTTCAGCGAACTCTTTGGCGGCTGTTATTGTATCCGCATCACCTTGTTGAGAGGCAGTAATGGCAGCTTCTTTTGCCATAGACACCTCCGACCTCAAAGCATCCCCTTGAGCATCAACCTTGCCACTAAGCTCAGATGCTTGGTTGCCCAAATCAGTGTGTGCCGATGTATTTTCTTGGTTGTATTTATCCATCTCCATGGCAAACTCTTCTTTGCTTAATTTGCCGCAGCCACTGAGGATAACGCTAAATACAAAAACGCTAACAATCGCTATTCCTGCTATATTTCTCATTGTTACCTCCTCGGAAAAAATTCATTCTAAAGTGAACGAAAATGGTTTATGGTATGACAATTTGTGTGGATAGGGAACGAGGAACGGGTGGAAATTCCGTTGATGTGGAAGCACGATTTGACAAATAAAATTTTTATGTTATACTTGTAATGGATAAGGAAAGTGCGAGATTTTGGTAGTGAAAATTAACCGAAACTGAACAATCTTAAAGGAGATTGTTTTGTTTTCACTAAAGGAAATGAGTGTGCTTCTCAAAACAAAACAAGGAGGTGAATGCTATGAAGAAATGGCTTCATGTAATAAAACTGGTTTTAGAAGTCATAATTCTTCTTATCCAGTTGCTACTTGCTTTGATGTAGGAAACTTTCCAATCTCGCACCGTTTATCCATACGCTTCACTGACCCATCAGTTTTGCGTTAAATTATTATAACATATCATTATTTATTTTGTCAATCACTGCCTAACAGTTATGTCGCCAAAGGTGCGTAAACCATTGGTATGGTCATTTAGTTTAGAATACCATTCTCCTGAAAGGTTGTCAAGAAGTAAGTCTATTACTATTTGGCATCTCTTGCTTTCCTTTTTGGGAATACTGTTTAGGAAACTTTCTTGTATATATGGCTCAAGGTTGTATTGGTTGTACTCGATGTCATGTTTCCCTGAAAGACCAAAGTTGTAGGTGTTACCAACGGAGGTGCTGTAATGTAGATTAAGCCTCCACATGCCACTCGGTTCAAAGGTAATAATCCAAGAGTGGAAGTATTCAAGTGGAAGTTCAAATTTCGAGTTTAACCATAACTCAGCCTTGTGTCCATCTATGTACTCAATTTCCCATGTACCAATCCAAGCATCAGAATAATCAGAATCTTCAGCAGGAGAAATTATCAGTTCTGGACTGTCACTAATATGACTATACGCGATAACTGTTACAGTGAGAATCATCAACATCATCAACCATACTCTTTTCATTTTGACTCTCTTTCTGCCTCACGGCGTTTCAGCAACACGGTTGCTATTTCCAGTTCATACGGCGTTGCTTCTCGCATAATGATTTTGCGAATGCCCCGCTTTTGTGAGAACCTCAAAATAGCAACTCCTTTGTCTGGAATGTAATATTTAATATCTTCCCCATGTACAGGGTGATGAATACATACAATTTCTGAAGGATATGTCTCTACAAATTGTTTATGTGACATTCCGTAATAGTACGCAGGGAATACAGACTTGTCAACCCTTGAGCAACCGATAAGCAGTATTAGAAGCGTCAATGAAAGAAGTATTTTCATTCCTCATTCTCCCCCACCCGAACCGTGCATGCGACTTTCACCGCACACGGCTCTCTCAATTGCCAGATGATGATATTTTATTCTGCTTTAGTGTCCGAAACGTTAAGCCTTGCCCTTCATCAATGTTATGTAGTCAATGCCTTTATTTACGAGTTCGGACATCTCTTCAACGGAAAACAATCGGTGGATATTTAGATGGCATTCTTGGTGGATAAGTCGTAGGTTAGATAACTTTGTCTCACCGTCATATTTCAAGGGTTTCAAGTGATGAATATGTAGAGTGTTCCTGTCCTCATAATTGAAATCCTGCTCGCAGTATGCACATCTGCCCTTTTGCTTATCATACAGTTGGCGATGCGTACCATAGAGGGCAAGTTGATTGTTTTCACGTTTCAACCAGTATTCCTTATCATCTTTGTTAAAAACACGCATTCCTTTCTTAACTTTCACATGACGGCGAATTGGGATTTTGTCCATGCGAATGACTTTTTATCCTGTTTCTTGGTCATGGAAAGCCCAGCCTTCGGTAAAGTATTTTCTCATAATCCATTTAGCACCTCTACTGGTGTGTTTGTGAGTAGCCCACTTATAGAGACGTTGGAATAAATATGAGTGATTTCTTCCAAAGGTTTCGTATGAAACAACAGAGCGATAGTATTGACCCCAACCCATGACAATAGGATTGAGTTCTTTAATCATTGTGATAGCAGAGTAGTTCTGCCGTCGGGTGATTTGTCTAACACTATCACGATATTCGCTGATGTTCGATTGGGAAGGCGTGATGATTAACTTATCACCATGTTTCTTGAGGTTAAATCCAAGAAAATCAAAGCCATTTTTGATATGGGTGATATGGGTTTTATCATCAGATAAATCCAGATTGATATTATCCTTCAGGAAAGTTTTGATACGTGATTTAGTGCGTTTGGCTTCAGGTTGACTGTCGCAAGTAATAATGAAGTCATCGGCATATCGAATCATCGGATTATACTCTCCTGTAGACTGCATAAAATCATCAAAACAGGTTAAGGCTACATTTGCTAACATAGGTGATATAACTCCACCTTGTGGTGTACCTTCTTCAGTGGGGGATATGTTCCCCTCAAAAGATACACCTGATTTTAGCATTGCGTGGATTATATTGGTTATTTGTAGGGGTATCTTCCATCGGAGTAGAGTGGCGATGATGTGGTCATGGTCTATATGGTCAAAGCACTCCTTTATGTCTCCTTCAATGACTACTTGCTTGGAGAACTTGCGCGATAACTTGATAAAGATGTCTTGTATCGCATCATGACAGGAACGCTTGGGTCTGAAACCATGACTACAATGATTGAAGTATGCCTCACAAATAGGTTCAATGGATTGTTTGATGATATTCTGCACTATTCGGTCATGGATTGTAGGGATACCAAGAGGACGCTGTTTACCAATTAGGTTTTGGAATGTAAACACGCCTAATAGATTCAGGTTTCTTGGTGATGTCAATGCTACCATATAATTCAGTCATGAAACGTAGCCTTTCTGGTGCTGTTCGTGGTGTAGAGATATTATCTACTCCAGAGGTATAGCGTCCAGCGTTCAGTTGGCATATTTGATATATGGATAGTGTCCTATTTGCCATTGATTTAGTGCTTAATTGATGAACAAGGAAACGGATTTGATTGCTATCATCATCTCTAACCGCTTTGTCAAGTTGGTATTGCAATTTTAGGACTGTTTCTCTGCATTGTCTGATATTATCAGGCGAGAAGATTCCCTGTCCATGTGGATAGGTGTTCAGTCTATCATTATCACTGGGTACAGTTTTAGATTGCATATCCAATCCTTTCAAAACTGGCAATTGTAGGTGTGCTTATTATGGCTTGATTATAACCGAGTCTATCTTATCGTGAATATATCTGCCCAAAGACTCTAATTTATTGATTATTCTTGTATCATTAAGACTGGCTTCTACTTGAGTTTCCTGCATATAATTCAATGCACCTATAGTGAAGGTATATACAGCAGATAAGAGGATAACATGTGTGGGATATGAATGTTCAAAGTGCTGATTCAGATTGTCAACTGCCCCTTGAACCATAGTTAATTCCCGTATCATATAATCAATCTTGTCCTTTTTATCTTGATTTTCTTCAGCATAAAACTTCTCAAGCAGATGTTGTCTTAGTAGTAGAAAGGTTTGTCCAGCAAATTTCGTATCTGCGCGCATTTCAGCCTCTCCTTTACTCACCCGTATGTATTTCCATCGACAATCCATCACTGCTTACAAGTGGGACATAAGGCTATACTCTACACCCGCTATTTCAAGATAGGGTAGTTATAGCAGAATTGCCGATAAGGTATAGTTGATTTGGCAGTCAATTGGCTGATTGCCATTTCAATTATATCACATACCAGTTAAGCGTGTACCATTTTCTTGTAAACCAAAATATCAATCAAACATTATCTCTTTTAACCTAAAAGAGAAAGGAGTCAAAATAATGAGACTCATGTTTGTGTTGTTATTAGCATTAGCGATTGGCTGTGATAATAATCAGAGAGTTACCCCTTTAGGACACCCTGCACTTGATAAACATGGTGCTGGAGATGAAGAATCGGGGACGCAATACACTAAAGATGAGGTTTACGACCAGACGAGAGGTGAAGCAAGATTGGTAATTGCTTATGACCCAATACTCAAGGCGTTTACTGGTACAGTAGAAAACATATCTGATTCAGTTTTGCCTAATGTGAGAATTGAGGTACACCTTTCTAATGGTGTAGAACTCGGTCCAACAGTACCAAAGAATCTTGCTCCGATGGAAAAGGTTGAAGTTATCCTTGATGCTACAGGACAGGCTTTTGATACTTGGTCTGCACATGCGGAAATTGGATAAACCAATCACGTCTCAGAAATAGAACTAACTATTCTGATTTAACAGAGGATACGGATTGAAAATTATAGTAGTTTTATTAGTGATTTCATCAATAGTAAGTGGTTGCGAGTTTAGTGATGACCCAAGCACAGGGGAAGGTTTTACTTTTGGCTTCAGACCTCCTGACCCTCCCAAGAAGATTCCTTTTAATGAGAAGTCAACTATGACTTCTAAACTTGCTATTGATGAAAGATATGCCAGAGTAGAGAACATTGGTATCAGATTGGTTCTCTCTTATGATTCCGTACAATCAGCATTTGTTGGTTCAATGGAAAATGTTACTGATAGGGTACTGCTGAATGTACGAGTTGAAATACAACTCTCAAATGGTGTTGTATTTAAGAATAAGCCATATAACCTTGCCCCGTCGGCAAAGATTGGTATTTTCATTGATACCACAGGACAAGACTTTGAGACTTGGACAATTCATGCAAAGATAGATTAGTGCCACTTTTATACACCTTCCTCAGTCATAGTGTCTTTAGAATTCTATCTTATTGACACCTTAGACTCTCCTATTCTCTTACCAGCGCAGATAATATCTACGCATCAATCAAAGATTGCTCTTTGATGATTTCCACAGAAGCGATTGGGGTAGGTCTTGGCTATACTCCGACAGCATTGGATTTACGATAGAAGCATTTTGGAAACTCCTATCCCTACTGCCTACTTTATTAGTTACAGGCTGGTATCTAATCAGTCCAGTGGACTGCTCAATCAAAGCGCAAGATTGCTACTTGCCCTGCTAACGCAGAAATCTTTGATGAGGGATTAACCTGTTCGACATTTACGAAGCGTCATGCGCCAATTCATCTTTCGATTTAACCAAGAGGACATGAATTGTTCAAACGGATATACACTTAGGCAGTGGTTTTGATGCCCTTAATTGGTCATCGGCTGAAAGTCAAAATTGTGGGTTTTGGGACTTCCGCCTCACTGCCACTATTAAGACTCTCCTACCCAATATCGGTTGAGAAATCCTTGTCCCCATCTACCAATCTAACCTGACATACTCTTAGAGATTCCATTGTATCTTGTGAGCATTTGCCTTGTCCCCTTGCTTTCCACGATGGCTTTTCAGCGTGTCCCGTATGTACACTTGGGTAGAGGCACGGATAACTTCAGAAAAGTTATCGGCAGGGTTGTCATCAATCGGAGTAGTGGGACAACTGCCCCTCTATCCCTTGTTTGACGACCTATGCACTCATCGGTTGAGTAATATGATTGCTTCATCGCAACAGATTCCTTGTGTGGAAACCCCACACAAGGAATCTGTTGCGAATAGGCGCACCCAAAAGTTTGCCATATTGTAGCACAAACCGAATTTTTATACAAGCAAAATTCTGTCTTATCACTTGCAGAAGGATGTGCTTTTGGATTCTATCCCGCTATTTGTTGCCAGCTGAATGCAGATTGTTCGAGATAATTGTTTCAGGAGCCTTGCCTTTTCCTTAAAAAATCCGTCAAATTAGGCATATCCAAGCATGTATCAACCCATTCGTGAACCCGCCCAGCTTAGAAGGGGCGAAATGTCTAGTTATTGGTCGGCAATCGCTTGTCGCTAATTGTGCAATTTAGGAGTTACGCAGTTAAAGTGTAAGGGTTGAGCCAAATATGATCCCGTACTCTACCATAATCCAAATCCATAATCAACAAGAATCTCAACTATAAGATAAAAACAAGGTGTAATTGTTTGTAAACTTTTGTAACTTTTTGTAATACGATTAGTAGTCTATAGCAAAACCCTCAATTCTGAAATGGAAACAATTCTCGCGTTTTCGCGTGTAAAATGGGGAATTTCTACACAAATAGAAAGGGATAACGACATGGAAAAAATTGGCGTCGGGATTATTGGGTTAGGGATGGGAAAATCAATGTTCGGGATTCGACAGATTCCCGAAACCACTCTGGAAATTCGGGGGATTTGCGATACAGATGCGGATCGGCTGGAAAACATCCGCACAGAACATAATGTTCCGTTTGCAACGATGGATTACCAAGAATTGCTTCAGCGTGATGAAATCGACATCGTTGGTATCTACACGCCGGATCCGCTTCACGCACAGCATTGCCTTGATGTTCTTGATTGTGGTAAGCATGTAATCTGCACAAAAGGCTTTGTTGACAGTCTCGACGATGCGGTTCGTGTATTACAGAGGACGCGGGAAACCGGTTTGAAACTCATGGTTGGACAGACCTGTCGCTTTCGACCAGACTTCATGCACACGCACCGATTAATGGAGTCTGGCAGACTTGGCAATATCGTCGCAGCCGAAGCCCACTACGTGCACGATATGCGCGGCGTGCTCACAGCGACACCTTGGAGATACCAGATGCCTCAGAAAACGCTCTACGGTGGACTGTGCCATCCAATGGATTTGATTATCTGGTTTCTCGGTTTCCCTAGTGCCGTACATGCGATTGCCCACGAAAGCGGAATTGATGAGCGATATCCGTCAGGCGAAGGACATTTCAATGACAACTGGATAGTCAATCTAATCTATGAGGATGGGCGACTCGGACGTGTACTAGGACTGTATGGACTCTGTCATCCACCGATGCCAATGCTGGGACTATCAGTTTACGGGACTGCCGGCAGTGTTGTCAATGGGGGCGCGATTTTCGATGATAATCATCGCAACGTCATCCCCGTCGAAGATGCCGCTTCTATGAGGACAGATGAGATTGCCGATGTCGGACATATCGGCGAAGTGGTGCGTTATATGCTACATTTTGAAGACTGCCTCAAGCACGACAAACAACCGCTAATCAACGCAGAGGTCGGTACGAAGGTCGTCGCTGTATTAGATGCGTGCGAGCGGTCTGCAAGAAGCGGAAAGGTGGAAAGGGTGCAGGCAGCCTTTTAGCCAACCCGCAAACACTACAACAGATTCAGGGGTTCAAGGATTCATTGAGCCCCTGAATGCAAATTGGAGTTGCGTAAAATCAAAAAATGAACGAGCTACACTAGCAGAGAACTTACCCACGCGAAGGTTCGTTCATTGTTTCCCGCGCTTTCTGAGCCAGTTCAGCGAGATGCCCATCGTTAGCCATCACCTGTTCTAGGTGAACTATCCGTTCCGGCCCCGCAGTGCCAACCATCTTCGGACCATACTTGCGGTCAATCCAGAAGCGTGCCGAGTTGCCGACGTAGGTGCGTAGATCGTCCAAACGGTTTTCAGGATAACGTTCACAGAGGTTCATGGTAAACATCCGTCGGCGTACGCCACCGCCAAATGCAGCATGCTTGGTATTGTGATTGAAGCAAACCACATCCCCCGGCTGTGTCTCGAATGCGATTGCCGGCACGTCCTTGCCATGAACGCCCCAGTCCGTCTCACTCTCCCGAATCTCCTCCTGAAGCCGATCCGCGTAACCATCCCCATAGAGATGGCTGCCGGGGATGACGCGCAGGGCACCGGTGTCACGAGTTAAATGATCTAGGTAGAATGCAATTTTGATGTGGGTAGGATCTTCCGGCTTGTGTCCCCCATCGGAATGCCAACGCGTATCTCCAACGTAGTAGTTTCCATCGCTACCCATATAGTTGAAATCGTCGCCGAGAAGCGTGGTCGCTATCCCCAATATACGGGATTCATCCAACAGAGACGACAAGTATTCGCTCTGATCGATGAACGGGACGATACAGGAGCGTGCTGTCCCCTCGTGGGGTTTTCCGTTATGACCTCCTCCACGTTCCCCCCAAACCGCCTCAAACGCATCAACGATTTCCTCGCTACGGTCTGCCAGAAGCCCGGGAAAACTCAGATAACCGAAGGTCTGAAAAAAATTGATTTGCTGATCCGTCAATTTGAAATCTTGATTTTTCATTGAAATCTCCTTTAGGTGTGGAAGCCCAAGTCCTCAGATCCCGATTTCGTTGCGTTATTCCAACACTTACGGAATCGGACACTAATGAACCAATGAACATATGGTTTTCACGTTTCACACCCTTAGCGTCTTGCACATTATTTTAGCATGAAACCGAATTGAAGCACTATCCAAGCGGATCGTGCGTAACAAATCGAGGCGTCGCAAACGACAAATGCGTCGCCCCACGCGCAAGAATATGATTCTGATTGCCTTCGCCCCATTCGGTATAAGATCGGGCGTTGGCATAATGGCAGACGTACGACCGCCGAAATCGGTTGTTCGACAGGTTCTGCTTAGATCTGTGGATGAGATGACCGTGGAAAAAGATGACATCTCCGGCATTGGCGGTTGCCGCTACCTCGCTGTTTTCTTTCACACCTACAATTTCAGTCAACCTTTCCTGAAAATCATCGGTATTGTCCGGCAGTGCCACCTCCTCATAGATTGGGTGCAGGTGGGATCCGGGAACAACATACATGCAGCCGTTCTCCTCATCACAATCATCAATGGCTATCCAAGCTCCGCACAGCGTATCCGGGGCAGTTTTGATGTAAAAGGAATCCTGATGATAAGCCTGACCGGATTTCTCCGGCGGCTTTAGAAAAAGCATCGACTGCATCGCCATTACATCGGGTCCAATCAAGGTTTCAAGTACATCAAGGATACGGAGGTGTAGCATAAACCGCTCATGGATCTCTAGATGACGATGGAATTGAATGAAGCGGAAATACTTATCCTCCATATCCGTGGGGGTATCTCCCTCATTTCTGGGCGTAACCCCTTCTAGTTCTCTGAAGTCGACCTGTCCCATCGCCATATCCATCGAATGACGGTCAAGTTCACCAAGCTCTTCGTCACTCAGCAGCCCCTCAGCTTTCAGATAGCCTTGTGTGCCAAAGAAGTGCCGCTGATCAAGGGTGAGTTCATATTTTTCTCGTGGTTGCTGTTCCATCAGCAATCTCCTGTTCTGACTAGAAGGGTTCTCCTTCTGTATGACAACTAACCCGTTAGAACCAGTATCGAAACTGACAAATTGACATCGCAAAAGTACAAATTCTAGGTTGTTTTCTTAACACAGCAAACAGAACTGATTAAACGACAGCAAATTCTCCCTAGACGCTACACAGACAACGCCCAGTCCATTGTCTCATCAATAGGCCAGATTGGACGGCGTAGATAGCGATAGGGGAGGCTAGCGTAATTCACAGTGCTGACACCGGGGGTGTTCAGTTCAATGGTGCCCGCGACGACCGGATCAAAGGAAGCACGATGTGCTTGATTGGATTTGACAACGAGGATCTGCTTCTCCTCCAACAGAATACCGGCACTCTTAAAAAAATCTCGGTCTTTGCCGGTCCGTCGTTGGGAGAAAATAACGTCGATCTTATTCCCGATGCGCAACACAACCCGCTCACCCACATTTGCCTCACGAAACGCTTCCTTGTTAACTTCACGACCCCAACCACCATGTGTGGGACCACAGATCATGTACCTGCCATCGTCAATGGACTTGACCTGAGCCGTTATTTTCAACGGTTGGTAGAAACGTTGATCGATCTTGCCTCCCGCTGTGATGTTGAGTTCCGCGCCCACTCCGGCTGCTATGCCTGCGCGAACCACTTCTGCATCACGGATAGTGAGCGCGCAATCCTGCGCCCCGCAACGGAGAAGGCTTTCCAACACCGCCGGACTATCGGCGGGGCAAGCACTGCCGGGATCGTCACCTAAGTCCACCAAGAGAATCGGCTTTCGCGGGTCAGCCATCGCCATCTTCACTCCTTCATCAATGGGCTGTACCGGTCGCACCGTTTTCAGTTGCTCCCGTTGCTCCCACAAATCTGTTGCCAACTCTTGAGCCAGTTGCTTGGCGAGTTCCGGATCGTCGTCAGTCGTCGCTATGATTGACATACCGGCATCCGGAGAATCACCGTACCCATAACCGCCAAGAATGGTGATATTGATAACCTTGGGAATCTTTTCCATCTCTGCACGCTTCTCGTTCAACTGATAGAGCAGCAGTCCCTGCTCCTCTTCCGGCAGGTGTGACCAAGTACTCTGACCGATGTTGGGACCAATGATTGGCACAAACACCCGCTGAGAGACCGGATTGATTTTGCCATCTAACGTTTGGAGCAGACATTTCGCTGCCTCCAATCCCCGCTCGTAACCATCAATATGGGGATTAGTGTTATTAGGGAACGGGACCAGTGCTTCAACCTCTCCGTCACTCATAATAGCGTGAAAGTCGTAGGTGCCAACCATAGGGATATTTCCCAAGACCCGACGCACTTCCTGCACCAATTCGCCTTCGGCATCGGTATAAGGCGCTTCGGCGACCATCGCTCCATGAAGCGCAAAGTAGACACCATCCAACGGTCCCGCCTCTTGTAAACCTGTCACAATCATATCACGACAGCGCTGGTAAACTTCGGCATGGATAATGCCACCGTGTGCGAAGCCAATTCCCACGGTGGGCACCAATTCTATATCGTCTCGCTTGGCACCTTCCACAAAGCCACCGATAAAGTTCTTAGGGTGCGTACGCGTAAGTGCCTCCCCGCGCTGGATATGGACGGTATCCATGGTATCGTTCTGTTCCAAAGCAAAGGTGTTGGTCTCATGATGGAGACCGGCAATACCAATTCTCATCTTTTCCCTTCCTTAATTAAAAGTTGACCTCTGCAACCGTTTTACCGCCTAGCACCTGTTCGGTCACCCGAAGCGTTTTCTGGGAAGCCACATGAATCTGCTCCTGCCGCGATCGGATCTGGTTGTCGATTTCGTTCAGTTCTGCCTCAAATTCACCCACCATCCGCTCTACCTCTGCGGGCGATGTGCCACCAAGGCTCCGGTTATTGCGGAGAGAAAGTTTCGGATCGAGAATGCCTTGGAGTTGAGAAATGGATAGATCAATACCTTCGGACCGTAACAGTTTTTGTGTCTCATTCCAATCTTCAAAGGTTTTCCCCTGTTTCGCTAGACCTCCGACAACGCTCCCAACTATCTCGTGGCATTTCCGGAACGGCAACCCCTGCTCACTAACGAGGAAATTGGCTAGCTCTGTTGCCGTCGCAAAATTCGCGTTGGCGAGCAGTTCTAACCGATCCGTGTTGAAGTCGAGCGTCTCGAGTAAGCCGGGCAGGATCCCCAAGCAGGATTGAACCACATCAAACGCGCTCCATAGCGGCGGTTTGTCCTCTTGAAGATCACGATTGTATCCCGTAGGCAACCCTTTGAGATTCGTCAAGAGGTCCATAAGGGCTGCATAAACCTTCCCCGTCCGTCCACGAGTCAACTCCGCGATGTCGGCGTTCTTTTTTTGGGGCATGATCGAGCTGCCCGTCGCATACGCATCATCAAGCGTTGCAATGTTAAATTCATAGGTTGTCCAATAAACGATCTCTTCACCGAATCTTGAGAGGGTGGTCATCAGCAGCGTCAACGCAAAAAGAGGTTCAGCTATAAAATCGCGGGAACTAATCACGTCCAACGCATGTTCATGCGTCCCATCAAAACCGAGCAACTCAGTTGTCAAATTCCGATCGATTGAGAAGGAGGTTCCCGCAAGCGCACAAGCACCGAGTGGATTGAGATTAGCAAGTTCGTAAGCGGTGCTCAATCGCTTCTGATCCCGGAGGAACATGCTGACGTAGGCTGTCGCCCAAAATCCGAGACTGATTGGCTGTGCGTGCTGTGTGTGCGTATAGCCCGGCATGACCGTTTCGGTATGTTCCTGTGCGATAGAGAGAAAAGCACGGCACAAACGCGATACATCCTGTTGTGTGTCGAGGAGTTGTTCACGAATATAGAGATGCGCATCGACGAGCACCTGATCATTTCGAGAGCGAGCGGTGTGAAGTTTTCCACCATACTCACTTCCGGCACCTTCGATGAGGTAGGACTCCACATTCATGTGGACATCTTCCTTTTCAGGCTTGAGGACAAACTTCCCACCGCGGAAATTCGATTCCGCCTTACCCAGCCAGTGCAAGATCTGCCGGAGATCGTCATCAGAGATGATACCTTGCCGCGCCAACATGATCGCGTGGACTTGACTTCCCCAGATGTCATGTGGGACCAAGCGGGAATCGACATCAATGGATTGTGTAAAATCCTCCGTTTCAGTTGACGACTCGGAGCGAAATCGACCGCCCCATAGTTTGGTAGAAGTGTTTGCCATTGACCATTCCTAAAGGTGGGAAGTTGTAGAAGTCCGTTAGACATCTGCTATTAAAACATTGGATTGGGCGGTATTATAGCACGAAGCAGGTTGGGTTGACAAGCGGTGATTATACTAACTCCTGTGGACCAACCATGCGTCTCCGGCTAGAAGGGAGGCAACATAGTCAACAATTCAAAGTCCAAAAATTCCAATCCCAGCGGAAATAAAAAAAGCCCACACCAATTCTCATTGGATATGGGCTTTTTTTGTGAATGTGTTCAAGTTGACCACGTACTACTTCATCGAACTTTTGAGATGTTGCAGTATATCCGCCGCCTGTTCACGGATCTTCTCATCTTTGGCATCGATTAATTTCTCAAATACCGCAATTGCCAACTCAACCTTTTCTTGAAGCGCATAGGTAATCCCTAGATAGTGTTGTGCATCTTCATAGAACTCACTATCGGAATATTTCTCAACGACTACTCGCAAATATTCCTCCGCTTTCTGGTAATATGCTTTCTCATTGTCGCCGAAAGCGTTCTGCCCGTAATAGAGCGCGAGATTCACATACAATTCCGGCAAAAGACCCATCTCATTACTTGGATCCTGTTTTACAACTTTATCGAATAGCGGTTTCCCCTGTTCAAAGTTGCCGCGCTTGATGTAAATTAGTGCGAGTCCAGCGTTAGCCTTTGAATCATCTGGATTCTTCTGAACCGCTACTTTCAACTCCTGAAATGCCTCTTCCTGTTTGAAGGCACTCTCCATCACTCCCAAAAATCTCTCCGGAGGAACATAGCCGGGGTTGGAATGGATCAAATCTCCCTCGGCATTGAGAAACACAACCACCGGATATGCTTCGACACCGTATTTGATACGGGCTTCCTCATTTTCGGGATGGTCTGTATCCTCAGGATTAACCTTGAGGTTGACAAATTTTTTCGAGAGCTCAACAACTTTTGCATCTGTAAACGTTTCGGCATCCAGCCGCTTACAAAAGCCTCACCATTCTGTGTAGAAATCCATCATGATTGGCTTGCCTGTTTTTTGGGCTTCTGCAAACCCTTTCTCAATTGATTCCGCCCACTGAATCTTTTCCGTTGCCAGCACTACCGGACTGGCAACAACCAGTAGCAGGGTAGCAAGCACGATGAATTGTCTTCGTCTCCAAACAAAATTTAACATTGTTTTTCTCCTTATGTAGGGAATTTAGGGATAGAAATTAAAAATCCAAGAAAGTCCACTAATATCTTAAGCGAATGGAAGCAAAAAAAGTGTAATTTGCATTCCAAATTAGTTGCTAATTATCTCCAGAGGTCCGCTGGCCAGCAGCAGATTCTGTTCACGTCTGTTCAAGAGTTGAGGCACTAACTGTTTTGCTGCTCAGTGTTGTTCGACACTTTTGGCAGGTCGTGACAAGTCTCACTAGATTGCCACGCCTACCCAATTTATTCTGCTTCTGTTCCGTCTCAACGTAACGCTTGCAGCGAGGACACCACTGCTGTTGCTGTGTCAACATTTCATATCCCTCCTTCACTATTCTCAAAAAGATCTGTTGTTCAGTCGTGCTCAACCACATTACAAAAGATTGCAGTTCAACACCTGCCGTGATGGCTGCCAGTATGTTGGCTTTCTATCGCTTCATTTTACTTTCCAACACAGAATTGGGAGAAAATTCTGCCCAGAATATCTTCCGTCGTTGTTTTGCCAACAATTTCGCCGAGGCAATCTAAACTGCTGTGCAGATCGACCGCCACAAGGTCTGGAGGCATCTGTTGGGTGAAACTCTCCATTGCATGTCCAAGCGCGAGCCTCCCTCGGCGCAGCGCGTCGTGGTGACGGACATTGGTAACAATCGGAGAATCACCCCATATCGCGTCTCCCTCAAGGAGTTCTTGATGAACTGCTGATTTCAACTCTTCAACCCCTCTGCCATTGATGAGAGAAATCTGAACCACCGGCTTCTGAGGCGCATCGGTGTGTAGATCTGCGGGAGTTGTTACAATAAGTAGGTCAATTTTGTTCAGAATCAGGATTGATTTACGGACTTTCGCCGCACGGAGTAATTCTCGATCTTCCTCAGTTAAAGACCAAGATGAATCAAACATTATTAAGAGTAAATCAGCACGGTCAAGATACGCTTTGCTACGCATTACCCCCTGTTGCTCAACAATATCCGTTGTTTGATGTATCCCAGCGGTGTCTATTAGATTGAGCGGAATCCCGCCAAGGTTTAGCGGTGCTTCGATTGTATCCCGTGTAGTCCCCGGTATTTCCGTGACTATCGCTCGATCTTCCTGCAACAAAGTATTTAGTAAACTTGACTTCCCGACGTTTGGTCGTCCGAGTATTGCGATGTTCACACCTTCCCGCAGGAATTTACCATCCGATGCGGTCATAATCAACCGGTCCAAGTCATCAAGGATGTCTTGGGCAGTTTGCCTCATGACCGTTAAATCCATAAAATCGAGTTCTTCTTCAGGAAAATCGATAGATGCTTCGACTTCCGCAAGCAGATTCGCAAGTCGATCGTTGAGTGCGTTAATCGTTTGGGACAACTTGCCGGACAACTGATCTATCGCAATCTGACGGGTGAGATCGGTCTTTGAACGAATGAGATCCACGACCGCTTCCGCTTGCGCCAGATCTAACCGACCATTGAGAAAAGCGCGTTTGGTAAATTCCCCCGGTGCCGCGAGACGCGCTCCGGCTTTCAACGTTAGTTCAAGCACACCTCTGAGGGGTACAATACCGCCGTGGCAGTTAAATTCAACCACATCCTCCGCCGTATACGATTTTGGAGCCCGCATGATGCCAAGCATTACTTCATCAATAACCTCTCCCGATGATGACTGGACAACATGGCCATAATTCAACGTGTGAGTTCGCAACTCAGCCGGTGAAATGTGGCGAGGCGAGCGAAAAATCTGGCAAGCAATGGGAATAGCGAGACTACCACTCACTCGGACAATACCGACACCACCTTCGCCACGCGGTGTTGCAATAGCTGCGATTGTATCCCATTCAATCATACTGCTTTGGTTTCATACCTTTCGCGTGTGGTGACAGCAACACGCCGCATCATTCCCTCACCCCGGCTATATGTGCGAATATACTCATCCGATTGCAAGGTAACGTGAATAATCCGGCGGTCACGAGGAGGCATCGGGTCTAGGAGGATTTCTTGATGGGTCTGTTTAACCTTCGCAGCAGCACGATAAGCCAGATCGACCAACATCTGCTCACGCCGCTCACGGTATCCTTCCGCATCAACGAAGACCTTCTTTTTTACGAGAGATGACCTATTTAATATACAATTCAACAAATATTCAACGGCATTCAGTGTCTGCCCATGTTTGCCGATCAGTATGCCGGGGTTATCAGAACTCACTGTCAGATGTACACTTCCATTGATGATTTGAGATTCAATTTCCGCCTCAAGCCCCATATGACTTAGAATTTCATGAAGCACCACCTCCGGCGTCGAAGAAACATCCTCTTTTAGGGTCACACGGATTTTAGCAAGTTTCGCCCCTAAGCCAAGGATACCTTTCGTGGGTTCATGTATAACCTTTACACTAACTTGATCGCGACTGACGCCAAGTTCTTTAAGGGCTGCCTCTAAGGCCTCTTCTGTTGTATTCTCTTCAACTTCAATATATTGGTGCACGATTCAGTGTCCTCCCGAATAACCGCATAATATCTATAGTTATTTGAATGGTGTTATTGGAATCTATGATTCGCTTTCCGCATCTCATGTCTTACGGTTCGCGTTTGGGGACTGTCGTTTCTTAAATTGAGGTTGTTTTTTCGTGGATGAGGCATTAACAGGGGTTGTTTCTTCCGCTTCATCGGATTGCCACAATTTGGGTAAATACTGCTGTCCGATAGTAAAAATATTGTTACATAACCAATAGAGTGCCAACCCCGATGCAAAGTTATAAAGGATAAAAACAAAGATCAAAGGCATAAATTGCATAATCTTCGCTTGCATATTATCGGTCGTAGGTGCCATACCGCCTGACGTTTTCTGTTGTAACCAAGTCGTAAAACCGTTGACAATTGGTAACAATCGAAAGGCATCTCCAATGAATGGAATTGTAAAGGGAAGGGTGAATAGGACATCAGGGGCAGCAAGATCATCTATCCATAAAAAGAAAGGCGCACCTCGTAGTTCAACTGCGCTGCCGAGGAGTGCAAACAGTGCGATGAAGACAGGGATCTGTGGAATCCAAGGGATGCAACCACCGAATGGATTAACGCCATGTTCTTTGTATAATTGCATCGTCACCTTATTGAGTTTCTGTGGATCATCTCGATGCTTTTCACGGATTTCCGTAAGCAGGGGTTGGAGTTTCTGCATCGCCTGCATAGATTTGTAGCCTTTACGGGTCAACGGATATGAGATCACTTTTACTAATAAAGTTAGCAGAATAATGGCAATTCCATAATTTTTGATGATACCATAGAAGAAATTCAGGAGCCAAAGCATTACCCAAGCAATGTACCAAAAGAAACCGAGGTCAATAATATCAGCGAGTTGGAGGTCTTCTTCCTGAGTTCCCGGTGGCTCGATTGTCTTTAGAACTTTGTACTCCTTTGGACCAACATAGATGCGGAATTGGTCTGCTCGGCTGTTGTTGGAATCCAATGAAAATCCAGGGATAATGAGACTCACGGCTTCCGACGGGGCAGTAACAGCCGCCGGTGCCGTTACGCCATTGTCTGAGAGGGTTTCCAACTCGTACTTCGCGCCGAGCACTCCATCCGGAATCATGAGTGCAGCAAAATACTTATTATTCATGCCCGCCCACAAGACCGTATCCATACTTTGAGAGTCATCAAATTCTTTAACCGGTTTGCTGGAGCCACTACTCAAGGCTCTGGCACCCTCGCCCTTCGGGTTATGTCGCCCACGTTTACCATTTTTGAGTTCATGTGCAAGCAGATCCGCATTCATCCCAGGACCCCAACGGAGTTTATATCCGTTACGGTTATCGCTCATCGTATCAAGAGAAATTAATGGTTGATTGGACAAATTTTGGAACGTTAATTCCAAGTCAACGTAATACCTATCATGGTAAAACGTAAATTCCTTGAGGACTCTGAGGTTTTCTCCAATCCGCTTGCTGAATGTCAGGGTATCTTGCGGATTTTGATCTGTGAGAATGAGCTTCGTTTTGTCCGTCTCCCAGAACGTGTCCATAGCATCAGCCGTCAAGTCCTGATTAAGAAAGTAAATTGACAAACAGTTTTGAGCCGTTTCTGGAACCAGATTAAACAGCGATCCACCCACACCGGATCTGTCTGGATATTCTTTAAGTGCCCATTCATGTGCGTAAGCGAATCGTCCCACTGAAAATATAATATGATATTTCCCAGTTTCAACATGAACCGTTTGACTCTCTCTAACCGGTTGTCGAGGGCGCGATGGGGACTCTACTTGCGCTGATTGAGCTGTATCAACTGTTGATTCACTGGAAGATGACGATGAGTCTGGTGAGAGGGGTGAAGCTTCCCTCAATTGCTCAGTCGCTTGCTCAGTTGTTTGTGCAGGCTTGGGGAGTTTTCGACCATAAAACCAACTCCAACCAAACATCACGGCAACCATGAGTACAAGGGCTAAGACATAACGTTTCTCCATTTAACAAATCTCCTCGTGGCGATTTTTTGACGATAGAATTTTACTGTAGGGGATGATAACCACCAGGGTGATAAGGATGACACTTAGATAACCGTTTAAGCGCAAACCACCCTCCTTTTATAGCTCCATACTTTGTAACTGCTTCAAGGGCATATTGAGAGCACGTGGGATAAAACCGGCAGGTTGGCGGAAAGAGAGGTGAAATCAGTTTACGATAGCAGTGTATGGCGTAGATGAGTAAGATTTTCATGGTATTGACAAGGTCTACAGAGCCGATTAGGTTTACATACCCGTTGAACTACTTGGATCTGCAAACCTTGGCTCGTTGTAGCAGTTGCAAGAATGACGCTTGAATGTGCTGACGTTTTACACCGACCGCCGCAGACCTGCCAACAGCGACAATATCATACCCTTGACATATTTGCTGTTGTGATAGTCTAAACGATTCCCGTATCAGACGTTTGAGGCGGTTCCGTTTAACACTGTTTCCAATCTTTTTACTGACAGTGATACCCAAACGGGTGGAGTATAAAGACTGTCTGAAAACATAGATAACAAGATGACGATTCCAGTACTTTTTCCCCTTTTTATACCCCCGTTGAAATTCCCAACGCTGCGTCAGTCTGTCCGGATGAACTTTACGCGCCATATCAAAATCTCTGGAGCCGAAGTCGCTGCTCCCACTGCTGTCCGTCAATTTCCCCTTGCAAATACGCAGTATAATTTACAACTTGAGCCTCCAAACTCATCTGCGGTGTACCGTTTTCGTCCTCTGCCATCACCCGTATGACATCAATTGTATCCGCCTGTGTTTGCGCCGCATGCACAAGCGCGAAAATCATCAGGAACTCTTCCTTGATTGCGCGTTCGGAGAACGCACGCGGAATAAAGTTAAGCAGCACGACGTTCTGATCGTCCCTCAAACGACCATTCCTCAGCCGCCAATGAACGACCCGAATTTGTTTCTCATTAAAGAGTTGTCGCAATACTTCTTGCCGTAACGAAATTGATATCTTAGGGGTCGCAGTAGTAGGTGGTTGATCTACCTCCGGTAAATCTGGAATATCATACGGAATAAAACCGAGCAACGCTGCGGGTGGTTTACCAACTTCAAATGCAATGACAAGTGGTTCGCTGTTTTCTGGGTGGCGTATGACTTCATGAAGCTGTCGTCCGGTTTTCTGTCGGTTCGTTTTTCCCCACCCCTCCATCAGGGCAAATTCATAGTAATAATCTTCTGGAGCGTGTAGCGTACAACCCAGCAGTAGGAATGGAAAACTCAATATCAACGCATTAGAAGTACACATACGAGCACACGAGCGCATGAGCAAAGGAACAGAAAAACATTGGCGACTTTTTGCGAATTTTCTCAATAGATACAATTTAATCTCCGCTAAGATGACATCTGCCGTTTTCGGTACGCTTTATCAATTTTCATCAAGACAGAACTCTAGTTGATGTACAGGTACTTTTTCCAAGATTCGTCATAGGATCGACCGTTGCGACTCAAGTGTAAATAGGAGATAATTGAGGGTGCCTTGGGTGAACGCTTGGGGAA
Organism: Candidatus Poribacteria bacterium; assembly: GCA_965222435.1. Taxonomy (GTDB): domain Bacteria; phylum Poribacteria; class WGA-4E; order WGA-4E; family PCPOR2b; genus PCPOR2b. Next base: position 5,624,031 of record OZ244950.1, read on the forward strand.
CATACGCGCTTCATGGGGCGTGCGATCGCCCTTCTTAGCGTTACATCCTTTACACGCTGTCGCCACATTTTCCCACACGGTCGTTCCGCCTCTCGAACGAGGCTTGACGTGATCAATCGTTAGCGTTGATGGTGGAAAATGTTCATCGCAATATTGACACGTGTATTGATCTCGAACCAAAACATTCTTACGTGAAAATTTCACAACGCAGTGAGGGATATGGACATAGTTCACCAAACGGATTACCAACGGTATCTTCATCGAAACAGTCGGCGAACGAATCTCGAGATCAGAAACTTCCTCCATGCACGCTACACCCTTGACAAGCATCTTCATTGCACGTCTTAGGTTGCAAACGTTAATCGCTTCATAGCTTGCATTTAATACTAGTACATTTGCTTCCATGGTTCCTGTTCCAATCATAAAGCCCAAATTACCGAAAACATGAAAATTATTGTAACACACCTATCTTTGAACCTGCAAGCAAAATATCTATTCCCCCATCCCTTGACTAACTTGATCTCAAGGAGATTTTCTTTGACATACAGAATGTTTGGTGATAAAATCGCAGCGAGCAAACCGGTAAATGAGGAGTCCAATGAATTGGCGAACCGTCTTTACGCGTCGCACATTACGTTTCAAGTTTTATAGAGGAGGTGTCCTGCTTGACTTTCAACGCTCTGAGCCGCACGCTCCCCACCCCACGCCCGACAACCTCCGATGGTCTCCGATGTCCAATCGAGCCAGAGCGAATCGTCGCACACGCTTCTCGTTTTTTATCTCCTTGCTGCTGCACCTGATAGCGGTCCTTATAGTTAGCATCAACTTGCCGCGATGGTATCGACCACCTCCGCCACCAGAGCCGATTGTTGCAGAATTTATTGAGGTCGAACTTCATTCCCAACGCCTCCACCCCGTAGATATCAAAAAGCCGATCTTTCATACCAATGCTCCCAGCCAACCCCACGCAAACGTTGCCTCTTCCACGCCATTGATGTCCCCAAAGGCTTTAGCAGTGCAAGCGGATCGAGTAAATCAACCGGTTCGACTGGAGGCTAAACCACTGCGTACGACAGCCCACCTATTACCCACATCGGATACACCGTTTGCAGAAGCCTCTGAAAAGGATTGGCATTTGCAGGAATCCATCGGCGAACCGCTGGAAACTGTAGCCGAAATTCCTCAATCAACATCCACCGAAGTTGATCGCAATCTTTCACAAATAGAAAGACCGCAAACTGACAGCGTTGAGACACTATCGCTTGATCGCGAGGCACAGATTGGATCGCTGCTTCAGACAATCGCTAGCGGTATCGCGAGCGGGAAAGATTCGCCAACCGTAGATATTGTCTTTCTGTTGGATACTAGCGGCAGTATGGAAGATAATATTCGCGCAGTGGGAAGGCGTTTGGTTGAGATGGTAGAAATCTTCCAAGCAGAACAGTTGGATTTCACAATGGCAATGGTGCCGTTTAAGTATCTAGCACAGCACTTTCATCAACCAACGAAGGACTATCAGAGATATGAACGTCTTCTAGAAAACCTCGAGTGCAGTGGGGCTGAACGGGCTTATAATGCAATTGTTAAATCGATATCGAGGATAAAATTCCGTCCGGGAGCGCGACGGCGTTTTATCCTCATCACTGATGCACCGTGCACAGGTCCCTATACAATTCAAGAGGTACTACAACAATGCTGGGAGGCGGAAATAACATTGGACATAATTGGGGGCGTAACTGATAGAACCGAAGCCGACGATCCGCTCAAAGCTGAACGTGAGCAAAAGGCACTAGCGAGAAAAACCGGTGGGCGGTGGTTTCCAATACCGAGAAATTAATACTCCTTCAATCCCCCATCTGGACTAATGAGCGGTGCGCGAACATACGGTTCTGGAGGGTAATGCTTAAACGCCTCTTCATTGAGTTCAACCCCAATTCCCGGCGTGTCCGGAGGGATTAAATAGCCGCCCTCCCGCTTGATTGGTGCCTTGACAAGGTCGCGTTTCGGAGCTTTATCTTCATCCAATGAATATTCTTGCACAGCAAGGTTGTGAATGGCAGCATCAATCTGCACACACGCAGCAGTAAGAACGCAACTCAACGGGTTGTGCGGGACCACACCGATGTAACTAGCCTCTGCGAGTGCAGCGATTTTCTTGACATTGGTAATGCCCCCGGCAAGCGACAGGTCAGGACGGACGAATGCAGCACCGTTGTGATTCAGCAGATCTCGGAACTGGTAAATTGTGTAGAGCCGTTCTCCCATGGCAAGCGGCATCGGAACGCTAGCAGCAACATACTCCCATGCGTCCATGTTTTCGGGTTCAATCGGGTCCTCGAAAAAGTATAGGTTATACGGCTCAAGCGCACGTCCCACAGCAATAGCTTCCGCTGGGGTGAGCCGGTTGACGACATCGATCATGACATCTACATCCGGACCTACAGCATCTCGAACCGCTGCGACCCGCTGCTCTGCATTGCGAATCATCGCAGTATAGCTCATACTTTCCAGACCGTGTCCCTCCTCGAAATCGAATACACCAAAATCACCGAACGGATATAGCCGAACCGCAGTGTATCCATCTTGAACACACGCGGATGCCTGTTCCGCTAACTCTTCGGGCGTAGAGCCACTCAAATGCGTATAAACACGAACCTTTTCCCGCGTGGGTCCACCAATCAGTTCATAAACCGGTGCACTAAACACTTTGCCTTTGATGTCCCACAAGGCAATGTCAATCGCACCAATGGCTGACATCACGTCTGCGCCTCCACGGAATATACAGCGTCGGAATGTATGCTGCCAGTGCCGTTCGATATGCAGTGGGTCTTTACCAACGAGGTATTCGGCACAATATTCGACTCCTGCGATCGGCAAAAATGGCGTACCACTGGTGCCGCTAGCGGGATGGAGCTCCCCAACCCCTGTAATGCCTTCATCCGTTTCAACTTTGACGTACATGAATCGGCTCGCTCGAAGTGTCTCAACTTTAGTGATTTTCACGATCTTACCCCTTTCCTTAATCAATTATTTACATCGAACCGACCATATTTTAACGCGATTGGACCTGAATAACAACAACTTTTAAGATTTCACAGAAATTCCCACGACAATTAACTCGACCGCGGAAATGAGTTACCCGATTGACGATGCACCGGTTGTATGCTATTATATTTTAGGGTATTAAAATCTAAGCTACCACCTATCGGAAATTGGAATATTTTGCATCTTTTTTTCGTGTTTTGCGTTGTATTCACTAGCCTCACCCCGCTTGAATAAATATGTCCAAGCCATTTGGAGTAAACAGAGGTAAAATTGTTTACTTAGTGAACCGTTGCGAGTGCTGATTTTTCTCTCTTTGACTCTCATTCGCCCAAGCTGCAATCTATCCTATACGTGGCAACTTAGATTAATTTTATGGCGTGATTAACGAATAAGAAAAAATATTATGGGAATCAGAAGACATTTCAAGAGTACACTGTTCACAGGAGTCCTAACGCTTATACCGTTGGGTGTCACCTTTTTTGTGTTGAGCTTCCTTTTCACTACGATCGACGGTTGGCTCGCGCCGATAATGTCAGAGGTCTTGGAGGAAAGATATCACATCGGTATGGGGGTGCTGGCGACAATCCTGCTCGTCTATATAGTGGGGCTGGTTGTCTCTAATTTTTTGGGACAAAAGTTGCTTGGAGCAGGCGAGAAAATTTTAACAAAGATTCCGCTCGTGCGAGAGGTCTATGCCCCCGTCAAACAGGTGGTGCAACTGGCCTTGATGTCTTCAGACGCGAACAAATTCACGCGAGTGGTCGCGATTCGGACCCCCGGATCGCCCATGCGTGTCATCGGCTTCGTTACAGGAGAGTTCCACGAAGAAGGAAATCCTGCCCTAGTCATTTCTGTCTTTGTACCAACCAGTCCGAATCCGACAACAGGCGTTTTGCTCTTCTGTGATCCAGAGATTCTTTACGAAACAAACATGAAAATTGAAACCGCCATGAAAATGCTGATTTCAGGTGGGATTGTCGCCCCTGATGACTTCATGATTCGGCAGCAAGTGCAACAACAGATTAACACAAATGACGAATCTGAATGAACACACTGTCTGTCAACTCACAAATTAATTCGTAAATTCATACAACTTGGCTTTGGCAGATTACCCTCACTGATATCCAAGAAATACCAATATGGAGACATAAATGGCTGGCATAGATCTACGCAATAAATTAGAAGATGGTGGCCTCGTATACGGTACAATGCTGAGTCTATCGCGGAATCCCCGCTGGGCAAGAGCTATTGGCCAACTCAACTTCGACTACGTGATTATTGATAATGAACATTCAGCGTACAGTCGAGGAGAGGTAGCGGATTTTATCTCGGCAATTAATACGACAGGAACGACCTCAATTATCCGCGTCCCAACTCCTTCATCTCACTATGTAACAATGGCACTTGATGCCGGCGCACACGGCGTCCTCGTCCCATACTGCGAGACCATTGAGGAGGTCAAGGAGGTGATCGGGGCAGCGAGATGGCGTCCGTTAAAAGGGGCACTCGCAGAACGGGTGATGGAAACAGGGGAATTTCCAAGCGAGACATCGAAAGAGTATTTACAGGAAAGAAATCGCAATACCGTTGTTATGATTGGAATTGAGAGTGTGCCTGCCGCCAATAATTTGGAAGAGATCTTAAAAATTGAGGGGATTGATGCAATTTTCGTAGGACCCAACGACATGAGTATCACAATGGGCATCCCAGATCAGTACGATCACCCGGACTTTGAGGAGATGCTCCGCTTTGTCATTCGCACATGCGGTGCACGAAATATCCCTGTCGCTGTCCATCTGCAATCTGTCGAGTTGTCAACAAAGTGGATTCGAGAAGGGGTTCGATTTGTCCTACATAAGACTGACGTGGGAGCATTACACGAAGGCTTCCAACGCGACTTTAATCAACTTCGACAAGTTGGCGACGAGATTTCCGGGCAAACAACCGAAAAGGCAAAAAAATCCGACGTCGTTATTTAACCGAGGAAACTGATTCGAGAGAAAACGTCACGGCGAAATTCGTTCGATTCGCCAATCGTTATTGGGCTGGCGGGTGTAGCGAAGACGATCATGCAGACGGCTTGGGCGGCCACTCCAGAACTCAATCATGTTGGGAGATAAACGATAGCCACCCCAATCTGAAGGCAGCGGAATTTCTTCTTCCTGATACTGCTCTGCTAACTGTTTGAATCGCTCTTCCAGTCCCTTTCGGTCAGGGATAACTTCGCTCTGTTTTGACGCTAACGCAGCCAAACGGCTACCGACAGGTCGGCTCTGAAAATAGTTGTTGGAATTTTCACGAGAAACCTTGCTCACCTGTCCGGTGATACGCACCTGCCGATCCAACTCACGCCAATAAAAAACCAGTGCGGCATTCGGATTTTCTGCCAGTTCCATTCCCTTTTGGCTTTCGTAGTCCGTATAAAAAACGAATCCCCGCTCATCGTGCCCCCTGAGCAGCACAATCCTCGCCGAAGGCATGCCATCGCTCGTTGCCGTTGCCAGCGTCATTGCATCCGGCAGATCAATTTTCACATCAATCGCCTCTTGAAACCACTGCTCAAACTGATTAAACGGATTCGCATCTAGGTCTTGCTCGTTCAAGCCGGCGTCGGTATATTCTCTGCGAAGCTTATCCATACCCAAAAAGATCTCCTTACCACTAACACTCACGTTTCACGCCTCACGAATCAGATCGAATTTCAGCGATAATCGCGTCTGTCATTTCAACAGTGCCGACCGTTTTCAGCCCCGGCTGCTGAATATCGATTGTGCGGAATCCTTTGTCTATTGCGCCGTCAACGGCGTTTTCAATATCCGTAGCTTCCGTCTCAAGGTCAAAGGAGTGTCGAAGCAAAAGGGCTGCAGACAAAATCTCCCCAATCGGGTTGGCGACCCCTTGCCCGGTGATGTCCGGTGCGGTGCCGTGAATTGGCTCGTAGAAGCCTTGCTTGGCGTAACCGTAGCTTGCTGATGGACACATACCGAGTGAGCCAACCAACACAGCCGCTTCGTCGGTGAGGATGTCCCCGAAGATATTTCCTGTCACCATGACATCAAATTGGCTCGGGTTTCGGATGAGATGATACGCACACGCATCAACTAGGATATGATTTAATTCGACATCAGGATAATCCTGACTTACCTTTGTTGCAACTTCTCGCCAGAGTTTTGAGCTTTCCAGCATGTTTTCCTTCGCCACAGAGGTAAGTTTTTTAGAACGTTTGCGTGCGAGTTCAAAGCCAGCGCGTACCACACGGTCAATCTCCCGCGTCGTGTAAGCAAGCGTATTGCAGCCGCGTTCTCCATCTGCGTGTGGTTCAATGCCGCGCGGCTCGCCGTAGTATAAACCGCCAGCCAGCTCACGAATCACGATAAAGTCCAACCCCTCACCGATAATCTCGTCCTTCACCGGCATAACGGGTGCCAACGCTTTCCTCCCACGAATCGGGCGCAGGTTCACAAAAAGGTCAAGTTCTTTGCGAACGGTTCCGACAGCGCGTTCAGGGCGCTCTGCGCTAGGGACGTCCTCCCATTCCGGTCCCCCCGCCGCGCCGAATAAAATTGCGTCGGATCCTCGGCATAGGTCTAACGTTTCTTGAGGCAGGGCGGTGCCTGTTTCATCAATTGCACAACCGCCGAGAAGTCCGTATTCGTACTCAAAACCATGCCCATATCTGTCTTGGATAGTATCCAATACCCGAATAGCCTCGGTCGTGACTTCCTGACCGATTCCATCTCCGGGTATTACGGTAATCTTTGCGTTCATTAATCTCTCCTTCAAAAACTTTCACAAATTAAGTATAGCCCCTGTGAATTGGGGCACGGCTTGCCAAATCAGAATCCGCATCAACTTGTTGCTCGTTCCATAATCTCCGTCATCCGGGCGACAAATGTGGGTGGGTCCACAGTGTTTCCGTCAACCAGCAACGCGCCCTCGTAAAGCTGTAAAATACAATTCTCAATAAGAGCCTCATTGCCTTGGCTCTGGTTGAGTTGTGCGAGATTTTTTATCAACGGATGGGAAAAATTGAGTTCCAAGATACGTTTGGAACCGGTGAAATCCTGATTCATCATTTTCATCATCCGCTCCATGTGGGCGTCCATGCCCTCTGCTCCGACAACCAAGGTTGCTGCTGAATCAACCAATCTTTTGGAAGCGACCACATCCTCCACCTTATGACTGAGGGTCTCCTTGAAAACAGAAATCAGTGTGACATCTTCGGTTAAGGTATCATCTTGGCTTTCTTCGTCTGTCTTGAGATCTATATCCGCCTTTTCGATGCTTTTCAGCGGTTTCCCGTCATATTCAAGCAGGTGGGGAATATTGAACAGATCGGCGGGATCGATGAAGAATAACACCTCAACCCCACCCTTCCTGAAATATTCCAAATTGGGATTCCGTTCTACCGCATCTCTGCTGTCACCTGACAGGTAATAAATCTCCGTCTGATCTTCCGACATCCCAGCGACATAATCCTTCAGCGAGGTAAACTTGCCATTTTCGGTTTTGGTCGACTCAAATCGTAAGAGCTCAAGCAGCCGATCCCTGTTGACGAAATCTGAACTGAGTCCTGTCTTGAAGAGCAAACCAAAATTCCTGAAGAATTTCTCGTACTTCTCCGAATCATTTTTCGCCCAGTCTTCCAACAGAGAGAGTATCCTGCCCGTTAAGGTTTCTCGGATACGCGCCATGACGGGACTCGCTTGTGTCACCTCACGGGACACATTCAAGGGCAGATCCTCGGTATCAACCACCCCTGATATAAATCGAAGGTATTCAGGCAGGAGCTCCTTACAATCGTCTCGGATAAACACCTTGCTTGAATACAGGTGCAGCGAGCTAAGGTCTTCCTCCCTGAGAAATCTGAGCGGCGGTGTTTCTGGCACAAACATCAACGCTTTGAAATTCACTCGACCTTCGAGAGACAGGTGCAGATGACCGAGTGGTGGATTGAGGTCATTAGATATAAATTTATAGAACTCATTTCGCTCCTCCTCCGTCACTTCATTCCTATTCTTATGCCACAAGGCACTGACGGTGTTCACCTGTTTTCCATTGACCGAAACAGGAAAATCGACAAAATTGGAGTATTTTGTAATGACCTGCTCAACGCGATACGATTCACTAAATTCCTTGGATTCGTCTTTCAGCTTAAAGGTGATTTGCGTGCCTCTCTGCGGGCGTTCAATCTCCTTGATGGTAAACTTGCCTTCACCCGTTGATTGCCACCGGAATCCCTTTGAGTCGGCATCTGCATGGCGCGTTTCAATTGTTACTTCATTCGTAACCATGAATACCGAATAAAAACCGATACCGAACTGACCGATTAGGTTGGCGTCGAAAGGCTTGTCTCCCTCCTTCATTTGCTCCAAAAACTCTAGCGTTCCCGAACTGGCAACGGTGCCGATCCTTTCGGTCAAATCGTCCTTGGTCATGCCGATGCCTGTATCTGTAATTGAGAATGTCTGTGCATTGGAATCAACGGCGATGTCAATCCGTAAAGGTGCTTCAGGATTCAGGATATTTTTATCCGTCAACTGTCTGAACCGGATTTTATGCAACGCATCGGAAGCATTGGAAATCAGTTCGCGGATGGCGACTTCGGGATGAGTATAAAGCGAATGAACAATGAGATGCAGGAGTTGTTTCATCTCTGCTTTATACTCAAATTCTTGGATTTCTTCGGTGTTGTTGCTATCAGCCATGATTCAAAATTCTCCTTTCGTTGTAGCTTCGTTAGATTAATTCAGATGTGAAAGATTTTAGTTGTCTGCCGCATCTAAGGTCTCTCCCCCTTGTTCGCCATAACGATATACACAGGATCCGTGTATTCATCGGTCTGCGGGGTGCGATTCAAAAACGTGATTTCCGCATAGCCGCCTGCCAAACGGAAGTAATGCTGCACCAATTCGGCATGCTCTGTATCCGAGGTTACACGCCAGATGTACACCGCTTTCGTTGGGAACAGACGATTGGAGAAGATGACGATGAACGGACCATTTGGCTGAAGAATACGATGTACTTCACGAAAAACCTCAACCGGCTTTGTCAGGTACTGCATCGAAACAGTCATGATTACCGCTGCAAATTCCCCATCGTCAAAAGGGAGGGTTGGATTAGTATTGAGATCATGAATGACGTATTCGTCAAGGATAGAATTGACTTGGAGCTCTACCACATTCAAGCCTAATCCGACCATACGTTGAGTGGGAAATCCTTCAGGAAGGTGGGAGAAGGCACTGCTCATCAGGTCCAATATAACGGCATTTCTCGGTAAGGTTTGATCGAAAAATTCCTTGATTGCGGCGATTGCGTTGTCATCAATGTGGGTGACGATGCGGGGTTCCGCGTAAAACAGGCGATCGTCGGTTTCGTCAATTCGTGCAAAGGCTGCAGGAGGTAGTGCTGTTTTCATTTGGAAAATCATCAGAAATTTTGACGCATATTGGCAATAACTTTACAATTCCCTAGTCTTACCACATACTCAACCGGATTTTCAGCAGCCGATGCAGCTCTTCGATTGGCTGTTTATGGTCATCAACCCGTAGATCGATATACCGATCATTAAAACCACCCTCTCCACCGTTCTCACGCACAACGAGCAACGCTGCTGCTTGCTGTCCACGCCGATCTCCGCCTTTTTCCTGCCCTGCGATGAGTGCTGCCATCAGTTTTTCCGCCAATTCCCCCTCTGTTTTCTCAAATGCCTCTCCCATCGCATCAACCACCGCTTCGCCCGTCAGTAAGTTGCCTTGTGCCGAGTAATTTTCTCCGCTGCATGCACCCGCCCATTCGAGACATTCATCGCCGGTGTGGTTAGCAATGTTACCGTTTGCATCAATAATGCCAACCTGACGCTGCGATCTGCCATCATCACCGGCAACTAGCTGATCCAACGCTTGTTGGGCGGTAAGTCCGTTTTCCAGAAGTTCCAAGCCTTTTGTCCCATAGGTTGTATTTGTCCACGATTGGGTCGCAACTGCACCCACACCTGCCTTTGCCCAAGGAACAACGGCTCCAACGGCGAAGAACTTGGATTGAACGGCAACTCCAAGGTCGCCATTCTCCGGGTCACGGCCAACGATTGAAAAGGTTGTAATGGGGCGGTCATGTGCTTTTGAATTAGACTGATGAGACTCCGCGCTAGTGAGAGCGAGGACACCGGTGTAGATTGTCGCACAGACAAACCGGAGGGGTGACATGCAGGAAAATCTCCTTTACGTAAAACGGGAAATAGGGCATTGGAGGGACAGAAGATTGGAAGGTTTCTCCACTTTCCCTCCTTCCAATCGTTAGTGTTTGACGTCGAGCCCGTCCTAATGTTTATTGGATCGAATCTTCATCGCTTCCGCGTGTCCCTGAAGCCCCTCAATTTGAGCAAGTTTGACGACAGCCGGCGTGACCTTTTCCAAGGCGGTTTTGGTATAGGAGATAATACTTGTTTTTTTCAGGAAGTCATCAACACTCAACGGCGATGCGTATTTCGCTGCTCCACCCGTAGGCAGGATGTGACTGGGACCGGCGATGTAGTCGCCGACGGATTCCGGAGTATAAGGTCCCAGCATAATCGCTCCTGCATTACGGATGGCACCAACCCACTCGATTGGATTTTCTACCTCTAACTCGACATGTTCAGGCGCGATTTCGTTGGCAATCTCTACCGCTTCGGTTAAATCCGCAACGACGAACGCCACGCCGTAGTTTTCAAAAGCACCGGTCAGTTCAGATTGACGGGGCAGCTTTTGAGCCTGTCGTTCAATCTCTGCACGAACCTGCTCCGCAATTTCTCTTGATGTTGTAATAAGAATGGCGGAACATTCCGCACTGTGTTCTGCCTGCGAAATAAGGTCTGCTGCAACATAGGCGGGGTTTGCGGTGTGATCAGCGATAATCAGGACTTCGCTGGGACCCGCTAGCTTGTCGATATCGACGGGACCGTAGACCTCTTTCTTCGCAAGTTGAACATACAGATTGCCCGGACCGACGATTTTATCCACTTTTGGGATGGTATCTGTTCCATAAGCCATCGCACCGACCGCTTGTGCACCGCCACACTTGTAAATCTCACGGACGCCACATGCCGCTGCAGCGACAAGCATGTGCGGGTCAATCTTCCGATTTCGCATCGGTCCCATGAAGACTGCAATCTCCTCAACGCCCGCAACCTTAGCAGGAACTATATTCATTATCAGCGAAGAAACCAACAACTGACTTACGGACGGGACGCATACACCAACACGTTTTAACGGACGGATGAGGTGTCCTAAAACAACGCCATCTGCTTCGGTGGATAGCCATGAATTCCGTAGCTGCTTCTGATGAAACCGCTCAATGTTCGTCCGCGCAAGCCCGATTGCATCGTGAAATTCTGAATCAACCTGAGCGGAGGCGTCGTCAATCTCTGCGTCTGTGACTCGCATCTCTTGGACAGTGATTCGTGGAGCGTCAAGTTTGCGTGTATATCTAATAACAGCTCTGTCGCCATCTCTTTGGACATCTTGCAAAGTCCTACGGACAGTTCTCAGAATGCTTGGATCTTCTAATCGCCCACGCAGATTAAGTTTTTCGATGAAAGCTGCCGCTTCGTCCGAATGGGCATCAAGAATGGCGATCACAGAAAATTCCTCGTTTCTTTTCAACGTTCGTACGGATTTTTAGTTCCTCGCCCGGATAATATCCGCGCCAATACCCGCTAGTTTCTGCTCAATGCCCTCGTACCCACGATCGATATGGTAGATGCGGGAAACAACCGTTTCGCCCACCGCTGCCATACCTGCAAGGACAAGGACTGCCCCCGCACGGAGGTCCGACGCCATGACAGGCGCACCACTGAGTTTAGACTTACCACGCACCACCGCTCGGTTCCCTTCGACACGAATATCTGCGCCCATCCGATTGAGTTCGCTCGCGTGCATAAAGCGATCTAAGTAGATGCCTTCCGTAATAGTGCTAATACCCGGTGAGATGCTGAGGAGCCCCATCATCTGTGCCTGCATATCCGTGGGAAAGTCCGGATATGTATCAGTGGCGATATCAACAGCTTGGAGTTCTCGTGGCGTCCTCACGCGGACTCCATCATCCGTCCAATCCAATTGAACACCCGCCTCCATTAATTTTTCGGAGGTAGCACCGAGGTGTTGAGCGGGAGCATGCTTTACAAAAACGTCTCCCCTCGTAATAGCACCCGCTACCATGAATGTTCCAGCTTCAATGCGGTCTGGAATGACAGTATATTCCGTGCCATGAAGTTGTTTGACGCCATGTATCGTCAAAGTAGACGTGCCAACTCCTTCGATATCCGCCCCCATTACATTGAGGAAATTCGCTAAGTCAGCGATCTCTGGCTCGCAAGCAGCACCACGAATAATCGTTGTACCTTCTGCCAGTGTTGCAGCCATCATGACGTTTGCGGTTGCCCCGACGCTTGATCCGTGCGGTCCCCTCAGATACATCTCCGCACCGACCAGCCGATTCGCTCGTGCTATGATATAGCCGCTGTCAACCTCAATCTCCGCACCAAGTTGCTGCAATCCTTTTAGGTGTAAATCTACCGGGCGTGGACCGATGGCACAGCCACCGGGGAACGAAACTTTTGCCATACCTAAACGTGCAACGAGGGGACCCAGCACATAAATTGACGCTCGCATCTTCCGGACAAGGTCATAGGGAGCTTCGTAAGCAATTCGGTTCCCCGGTTCGATATAGAGCGTTGACTTCTCTAATTTTGTCGTCGCTCCCAGCACCTCAAGCACTGCACATAGGCTATCGATATCCATCAGATTGGGAACGTTGTGAATAACACTAGCACTGTCCGCCAGAATAGCGGCTGCAACAGCGATAGGAAGCGTTGCGTTTTTAGAACCACTGACTGAAATTGTGCCTTCAAGCTGCTTACCACCGTTGATGATTAGTCTATCCATGATGAATTCTCCTAACGCAAGGATCTGTTTTTCACTTCGGCTTGGACTGGGAAGGTAAAACTCACATGCTCGATCACATCAGGAGCCAATTTCCGAATCCCATCTAGCAAGGTGCTGTTTCGATTTGTCGGAGAACCTCGCTTTCCCGTTTAACCCTATACCGACTTGTAAAATAAACTGCTCAGAATAGATTGACGATTTCTATATGCATCAACGATGCCAAGTCAAAAATCGTTTCGTTGTGGGCTTTGTGGGGTGATTTACTCTAAAATTAGTGTGTCGGGATAACCACATGTTATCAAGTTGCCTCGCTCATCTCAATCGTATATTTCTAGCTGCGCTCGCCTTCTCCATCCTGTTTTTCGGGCTTTCGCCATAATTGCCACTCTTCCCTCACTTCGACAAGCTGTTCCGCCGGCGCATCTCGGACCTCCAAGACGGTTAGCGTATCCTGTGGAATCTGCGCCAGGATCTCTTCAAAGTCAAGGTCTCCGGATCCCGGAGGGTGATACGCCTCAAGGTCTTTGAGGTCGTGCAAATTCACGCCGATGAGGTTCTCTGTGTACGCCTCCAACCAACGATGTGACCAACAAAGTCCCACCCGCTCCTGAAGCATGGCGTGTCCGACATCGTGCCAATACCGCATGTTGCTCCCCTTGAACTTTTCTAAGAACAAGCCAACCTCGTCAAAATTGGGGATCTGATAGTAACGCGGACGATTCTCGATCGCCAAGTAAACCTCCAGCCGCAAAGCCATCTCATTCAACATATCAAGGCTGAACAGCACGGCGTCCTGATGCTTCGCCTCCTTGCGTTTACGCCACTCAGTCGCTTCTTCCACCTTCGCCCCAAATGCCTCAAATTCCCGCTCACCGTACTCGTAGAAATCATACATCAGGTAGGAACGGTCGTAGGTATCCACTTTACCTAAGTGAATCACCACGATTGGAACTTCAATCTCAGCTGCTAACTCCATCGTCCGAATCGTCTGCTTAACCGCTTCGTTCCGCGTATCCGCATCAAGACTTGCCAAATGGATCGGATCATTTTCCACCTCCGATTGCGAGAGACCGTGCAGAACAGGGCAAAAGTTATGGATTGAACAGATTTGCGTGTTCGCTAGATGAGGCTTAATCTGCTCAATCTGTTCCCGTGTCAGGTGTCGGCTGAGTTCAATCGCATCAAACCCTAGCTCTTTGAGTTCGTCAAGCAGTGCCGCTCCATCAGGTTGTCTCAAAGCGTTCCACATCGTCGAAACTGCTATCATTTCACGAATCCTTTACAATGACCTTTCTGTCCACAACTTCAAGCACCCCCGCCGCATACCACCGAATGATCTGCGGATACAGTTTATGCTCCTCAATATGAACCCTCTTGAGCAGGCTTTCTTCATCGTCATCGTCAAACACAGGCACCGAAACCTGCGCGATGATAGGGCCCACATCAACTCCCTCATCCACAAAAAAAACGCTTACACCGCTGACCTTAACGCCATACGTCACCGTATCACGCACAGGATGCGCCCCCGGAAACGCAGGCAGTAGAGACGGATGAATATTGATGATACGGTTGCGATACTTCCGCACAAACGCTGGCTGGAACAATTTCATAAAGCCCGCTAGAACGATAAGCTCTACTTCGCACCTGTCAAGGATTTTTGAAATTTCTGCATCAAACGTATCTCGATCCGGAAAATCCCGCACCCTCACCACATGAGCGGGAATACCCGCTTTCTTAGCACGAGTAAGTGCGTAAGCCTTTCTTCGATCACTAATCACCACAGCGATTTCAACTCCACTATTTTCGTCTTGGTGGATCTGATCGATTAACGCCTGTAAATTGGTTCCGCTACCGGAGGCTAAAACTGCAACTTTCATCAAAATCTTCGCAGTGGAAACCCCGTTCTTATCTTAAAGACTGTAAGTAAGAAAGTGTGAGTGGGGAGTAAAACTGAAAGTGGGAAAAACAACGGTAACACGCGATTGTCTTTGCTTACTTTCTTCCCCTCTCATCAGTTGCTTTTGGCGGGGCGGAAACTGCACTCCTTTTTTAAGGACCGTAAATATGTTCGCTTATGTTAAGAAATATAGGAGTTACGCACTTCAGTTCGTAGTAGCGCATTTCATTGCGCGTCCGGACGATAAATCGCCCTGATGTCACAATATGTCACATATTCTCACATATTTTGCATATTTTCGTAAGTCTTGGTAGCTGGACGTTGATGAGAATGTAGGTGACACGGTATCTGCCGCTTGTTGTGATGATGTCAAGGTGTTTTGTTCGGATGTCACATATCCTCACGTATTATCATATCTCCTCACATATTTTTTATCTGAGTGTGCGTTTTAGTGCGCTGTAGTGAGGTGGCGTGTCTATGTAGAGGCACGCATATTGTCTGAATCAGGATGTCCCCCGATGAAGCGGTTTTACAGATGTGCGCTATGCTAAAGCGGTTGCCTATGAACGGTTTGTTGACCTGCCATATTAGCCTCGATTTATGAGCAAGATGCCACATAAATGTCAATATGCTCTAGCAACTTGCATTATTATAACCTATTTTCTGACCATGTGCGTAAGTCTTACCTCGGTCTGAATCGTAAATTGTCGCTGATTAAGGGATGACACGGATTAAAAAAACATCGGTAGTGATTGTCTGAATCAGGATTTACTGGATTAACGGATTTTCAGGATTTTGGGGCGTATCGTTTCTTATTCCCATATCCCTTAGACATATCCAAGCGGAACGGTGCGTCGGTTTCTCCACAATAGCGATTTCTTCAGGTGTCAAGTTGTATAACAAGTATACCAACTGGTCAATGTCATTTCTCGGCTCCGCCTAAGGCATTAGGAGAGGGTGTTCTTGATACAAATTTTGACCGTAGTGCAAGTTGGGTCGCTAAAAATAAAATGTCGTCCCGTCCATCTGGCCACGGTATAATATCAGCATGTAACGGTATAATATCAGCATGTAAAGGATGTATAGAGGTTTCAGGTTCAACTTTTTGCTGGAGAGCGTAAACATCTTGTGATAAAAGGTCAGCCCGACCGTATAGGGTCTTACCTCTCGGTTCAGCCACAAACTCATTACCAATTGACCAAATCGCGCTTTCGCTCAGTTTTGAGGTGCGGTAAACGGATAATCGTTTGTTTCTTGGTGGGACAAATGCTTTAGCCTTAACAGTCTGATCTGACGGACGAAACTCCCTTCTGCTTAGTACGAAACGACTGATTCTTTCATTTGGATCAATTGTCATAATGGAGGTAAAGACCTGTAATCATGCCAATAACGGCGATAAGGTGAGGCATTGAGAAGGTTAATATCCCACGCGCTTGATGCTCCACGCCGAAGATTCCAGCAAAAACAATGTGCCCATCGCCACCAAAACTCAGGGTAAATATCTTTTGTCCTTCTCGCCATTCGAGGCAGATTTCACCGTTGTCTAAGGGCATAATATCCGGTAAGGGCACGAATTTGTTAACCGTTTTCAAAAACCTGTCCACATCTTCGTAAGCCGTTTCTGGGATGGCATCTAGCTCTTGATCAAGCCTCCTTTCTTCTTCCGCTTCTGCTCGTACTTTTTGCAGTATCTTCTCTATATCCTTTGGGGCGGGGTCATCTAAATCCGTGTGAATAGAACTCCCCTTTAGCTGAAGTGCTTTTTCCAGACCTTCCCATGCTCGCGCGTAGTTTCCTAAGAACTCATCTAAGCCGGTTTTGACAACGACCTGGGGTGTCAACATTGCGGAGATGTCTTCCGGTAATTTAATACCCTTTCTATCTTCAAATTCCGAGACGCTTTCGTAGTCCCTATGAAACGAAGCGATAATATCGGCACCTTTGTCTCTAGCAGTTGTTAGATCCATTCTGGCTTTATCCCACTTTGCTAGATGTAACCACGCCTCGCCACGGTTATTATAGGCACTAGCATCGTTGGGATTCAGTTGTATCGCTTCATTAAAGTCTTCAATGGCCCGGTCAAAATTGCTACTTTTGTAGTAAGCCACCCCTCGATTGGAATAGGCGTTGGCATAATTGGGATTGAGTTCTATCGCCTTGTTAAAGTCTGCGATGGCACGGTCAAAATCGCCTCTGTTGAAGTAAGCTCCTCCGCGATTGTTATAGGCTTCGGCAAAATCAGGTTTGAGTGCTATCACTTCGCCAAAGTCTTTGACAGCGGGATCATACTCGCCTTCTTGATAGTAAGCCAACCCGCGATTATAATATGCTTCGGCAAAATTGGGTTTCAGGTCTATTGCTTTGGTATAGTCTGCAATAGCCCGGTCAACCTCGCCTTTTTCCTCGTAAGCCACCCCACGATTGCTATATGCTTCGGCAAAATCAGGTTTGAGTGCTATCGCTTTGCTAAAGTCCTTGATGACTAGGTCATACTCGCCTTT
Organism: Candidatus Poribacteria bacterium; assembly: GCA_965222435.1. Classification (GTDB taxonomy): domain Bacteria; phylum Poribacteria; class WGA-4E; order WGA-4E; family PCPOR2b; genus PCPOR2b. The sequence continues at coordinate 5,641,397 of OZ244950.1, forward strand.
TTTACCGTAAGTCACCCCGCGATTGTAATAGGCGATGGCATAATCGGGTTTCAGGTCTATTGCTATGGTAAGGTTTTTAATAGCTTGGTCAACCGCACCTCTATCACCGTAAGCCGCCCCACGATTACAATAGGCGATGGCATCACTGGGATTCAGATCTATCGCCTTGTTAAAGTCTGCGATGGCACGGTCAAAATCGCCTTTTTCCCTGTAAGCCACGCCGCGATTATTATATGCTTCGGCAAAATTAGGTTTGAGTGCTATCGCTTTGCTAAAGTCTGCGATTGCCCTGTCCTGATCCCCGTTTTCGCTGTAAGCGATGCCGCGGGTGTTATGTGCCTCGGCTTCGTCAGGTGTCTGGGCTGTCGCTCTGGCAGTATCCTTGCTAGGCACACCTGTATAAGCGTAATCAAAACTAACGGGTGCTGAGCTCAATCCTTGCATGATTTCCTCTCCTTCGCGATACGGATTTCTTTTGGTGCCATAATAATCTGTCGGTGGATAGGTGTCAACCGAATTTCACAGAATAATCCGCTCCTATTCTGTTTATCCTTCCCTCCCCAATAAATAGCGATTTCGCTACACTCAACCTGAAAATCCTGATTCAGACAATTGCCGCCGCCTCCACAATCCCAATCCTCTCATTGTCAGAATCGCAGATTATCGCGGATTAAGGGATTACGCGGATTCAAAAAGACCTGTCGGTGGTAATACTTATAGGTAATGAATCCTTTTAGTGGTTTGCTCATTCTCTTTCCTCTGTCTGAATCAGGATTTACTGGATTTTGGGATTTTCAGGATTTTGGGCTGTATCCTTTCTTATGCCTATATCGCTTGGATATAGCTATCCAAGCGGAGCGGTGTGTCGGTTTTTCCATTATGACGATTTCTTGGTTGTCTGAATCGCTGATTATCGCAGATTAAAGGATTGCACGGATTCAAAAGTTCCACCGGTGGTGATGCTTATTGCGGGGGTGTCAGCGCAACATTGCAGCGAGGTCTGCTGGTAGTTTCGCCCCCATATTTCTGGCAGCAGTTAGGGCTGCTATCGCTTTTTCCTGTATATGATCCCGCGATTTTTATAAGCATCAGCATAATCAGGTTTAAGTTGTATCGCCATATCCAAGTTTGCGATGGCACGGTCAAAATCGCTTTTACCGTAGTAAGCCAAACCGCGATTGTTATAGGCTTCGGGATAATTCGGGTTCAGTTGTATCGCCATATCCAAGTTTGCGATGGCACGGTCAAAATCGCTTTTACCGTAGTAAGCCAAACCGCGATTGTTATAGGCTTCGACCAAATCGGGTTTAAGTTGTATCGCCTTGTCAAGGTCTTGGATGGCACGGTCATAATCACCCGCTTGACCGTAAGCCATCCCACGACTGGTATAGACTTCAGCGTAATCGGATTTGAGTTCTATTGCTTTGTTGCATTCTTCAATGGCGCGGTCATAATCACGTTTGCCGTTGTAAGCAATCCCGCGATTGTTATAGGCTTCAGCGTAATCGGATTTGAGTTCTATTGCTTTGTTGCATTCTTCAATGGCGCGGTCAAACTCGCGTTTGCCGTTGTAAGCAATCCCGCGATTGTTATAGGTTTCGGCATAATCGCGATTGAGTTGTATTGCTTTGTTAAGGTCTGCAATAGCCCGGTCAAACTCGCGTTTGCCGTTGTAAGCAACTCCACGATTGTTATAGGCTTCGGCATAATCGCGATTGAGTTGTATTGCTTTGTTAAGGTCTGCAATAGCCCGGTCAAACTCGCGTTTGCCGTTGTAAGCAACTCCACGATTGTTATAGGCTTCGGCATAATCGGATTTGAGTTCTATTGCTTTGTTGCATTCTTCAATGGCACGGTCATAATCACGTTTGGCGTTGTAAGCAACTCCACGATTATTATAGGCTTTAGCATAATCGGGGTTGAGTTTTACTGCTTTGTTAAAGTCTGCAATAGCCCGGTCAGAATCACCTTTGTTCCCGTAAACCGCCCCGCGATTGTTATAGGCATCGGCATTATCCGGGTTAAGTGTGATTGCGTGTGAATAGGCTTCTATCGCCCTGTCTATATGTCCGAGCATCATTAAAACGTTACCTTGTTGGAACGCCAATTCGGCAAGTAGTTCATTTTCAGAGACACCCGTAGGCGAATCCATCTGAGACTGCATTTTGTCAACGGCTTTTCGGATGCCTTCTACCACATTTTGCCAACCATCACTCTCATGATCCCATTTGCTAATAGGCTTGCCTTTGTGCGGCAGAACCTCAAAACGGCTCAGTTGATGATTCTCCCACTCACAACTCTCAAGGATAATGGGAATGACCCTTATATTTGCCTTTAATGCTTCTGCGAATTCCTTATTACAGTTTTTAGACGCAAGACTCGCAGCAGAAACAAGGTAAAGCAGAATATCTGAAGTAGCAAGATTATTAGAGATGTCTTTTTCCCACTCGTCGCCTGGGGTGATTTCGCCATCGTGCCAAGTTACCAGTTTGTTTTGGTCCTCCATTACAGTAAGGCACTCTCTCAGTTTGTCCTTTGCTTCTGTGTCCTTATGTGAATAGGTAATGAATCCTTTTAGTGGTTTGCTCATTCCTTCTCCTCTGTCAGAATCGCAGATTATCGCAGATTCAAAAAATCCGCGCTATCTGCTGAATCCGTTTAATCCGTGATTCAGACAGTTACCGCTTCCTCCACAATCGCGATTTCTTCAGGGGTGAGATCATATAACAAGTATACTATCTGATCAATCTCATTTTCAAGGTCGGATACATCGGCGTCTGGATTAGCGCGTTTGGTGGCGAGGATCTGATTGACGATTTTGCTGATAGATGCTTTCTGCGCTGGCTTGATAGAGGGAATAGGGATTTGAGACACATATTGAGCAATGAACCTCACAAACCCACCCCGAATCTGTGTACTTGTCTTTGTGTAAAACCAGAATACAGCTTTGCTGTTGAGCAAACCGAGAAGCCACATTTCCTGCGTTGGTAAGAGATACGAAGTATTTCCCAAAAAATAACCGTCATCATCAAAGGAAAACTCCGTACCTTGTGCTATATCAGGATAAACAATCTTTGGTTGCTGAAATTCCCCCCAATATGCACACGCCCGCAATTCCCAAAAGTATTTCCCCTGATCGTATCGGTTAATCAGTTGCTCCCGAAAAGATTCAAAGTGTGCATGGATGGCAGGATAAGTACTAGCGAAAATGTGCTCCGCTTCTGCCGCAACTTGCCCCGACCACGGATGCGGACGATTTTCTGACGATTCAATTTTGATGAGGTACTGCTCGGCAAAATTTACCCGCCACCGTTTCACATCGCGCCCACGTAAAAATGGCTTCAACACTTCTGAGGACGAGGGGTGCTCTGCAATGAGTTTGTCCCGCGTCTCTCGATCCACGACAAAGGCTTGGTTCAAACCTGTTTTGATCCCGGAATAAAACCGCCCGTTGACATATTCCTCCAACGGTTTCCCCGTATTGCGGAGTTTTTCGAGCAAACTCAACACAACGGGAGAGGTAAGCCGCCAACCATTAGCGGTCAAGGCATCTTGCGGCATGGTGAACCCCTGCGTTTGAAAAATCGTCCCGAATTCGTCAATGGAGGGCCCCGGCTCCCAATTCAGGGCGCGGAGTTGGTTTCCTTGAGCGTGGGTTTTGGACGCGGTGATAATGCTCGGATACGCAATTGATGTAAAAACAGGTGCGTCACCAAAGTCAATGAGTTGAGATAGCGTGGTCTGACGGGCAAGAAAATCCCGAAGTTTCTTGCCGTATGCAGACAGGAAATACTTATTTGAGGAGATGTAGGTCAAGACACCGTTGTTCCGAAGCATCCGAAAACCGCACTCATAAAAATAGACATAAAGATCGGCAGTGCCGGTATAACAGTCGTATTGCTCTTTCAGTGTTGGCTTGAGTTCTTTAATTTTTTCTTGGCGGACATACGGCGGATTGCCAATCACCACATCAAATCCGTCGTTGATACCAAACATCCACTCCGAATCAAACCAATCCGCGCTTGCATTCTGGTCGTAAGGGTCCCAGTCGGCAACTTTATCTGCATCGTCGGCGGGCATCCCGATATGCCTTAACTCCGTCGCCAATGCTCGCCGCAATTTTCTGTCCGCTCGCTTACAAGCGAGTTTCTGCGGTCGGGTTGTGGCGTGGAAATGCCGCTCACGGTTATCGCCCAATGCCACCTCTAAAGCCTTCGCCTTGGGGCTGGTCAGGGTACGCTCTTCCTCAAGGCCGATGAGCGTGTTCGCTGCGATAAACCGTGTCTCCAGATTGGGTAACGGCTTGATTCCAAAGTTGTTGTTGGCCTCTTTGGTCGGTTCCTGCTCAATGGCAAGGGAGATGAAAAAGCGGAGTTTGGCGATTTGGCAGGCGATGGATTGAATATCCAAGCCGAAGATACTGTTTTGAATCAGGTACAACTTCCGCCCGAAGTCCCCCGAATAATTTTCAAATATTCTGCTAATTTCCTTGAGTTCTTCGTCGCGGGTTCGTCTATCCTTCGTATCAAACGCCTCCGCCGCCCGCTGGATAGCACGTTCTTTCTGTAGCTGCGCCCACCGGGTGTTATCGGGGTCAAGCCGCCGTAGTGCAAGGGTCAATTTGTGCAGTGCCCCCATCGGAAACGCACCTGAACCGACCGCCGGATCCAGTATCTTCAGTTCTGAAATTGCCCGCACCACCTCGTCGGCTTCGCGGCTATCAAACCATTCGCTCGCATCGTCAAACACCTTTGCATAATCAAACAGATAGCGCAACCGCTCGTCCCAAAACTTTGCATCTCCGTCCGTTGGCGATACCTGCGCTGCTAGTGCTGCCACTAACGCCTCCTCCACCATATAGTCCACGATGGGGCGCGGGGTGTAATAAGAACCCGTCTGTTTCCGTGCCGTTGCGCCGGTTTCGGGGTTATACGCGGCAAGTAGGTTTTCAAACACCTTGCCGAGCAGTTCTGGATCTAAAGCGACCTCTTGCTCTATCGGCGTGTTTTCCTCAACAGTGAACTTGTAGCCTTTCAGCAGGGGAATCAGACCGCGATCGTCGTCAAAGAAGATACGGTTGGGAACGCTCAACTTTTTGTAGTGTTCATCGGAGAAACAGTCAACCCGGTAGCCGCCGTCCCGCGTCGCCTCCTCACTGTCAAGGCAGTCAAACAAGCCCCCGTTGATAAATGGCGTTTTCTCAAATAGCATCAACAGTGTATCGGGCGCGGTTATCTGATCTTCGTAGCGATAGAGTGAGAAATTGCGATGCCCCGTGTTTCCGCCTTTGGTAAACCGACGTTCTTCTATCTCAGTGTTCAGCGTGGCAAAAAACAGGTTCTGTAGCACGGCGCGATAGTAGGAATCGCCCGTGTTCCGGTCGTAGTCCTTCAGCAACGGGGCAACTTGCGTCTCACTGAACAGTTCATCGGCGATCAGTCCCTTCTCTTTGATAAACCAGACAAACAGCAGGCGCGTGATTAAGCGGATGATATGCTCCTCCGGCTTCAGGGTGCGTTTTTCGTTTGTCGGAAACTCCCCCTCAGTAACCGCCCATTCAAACCAAGTGAACAACTCCCGGTAGAATTTCTTGTTGAGCTCTTCGGTGTCCAGTGTTTTTTCCCAAGCGCGATGCAGCTCGATAAAGTTGTGGACACCATGCGTTTGATTCAACGGTTCAAGGGCAAGATCGGATAGGATATCGATGTGGGCGCGGTGGGGGTCCTTGAAATCAATATCCTTGATGAGGGTTACTTTTTCGAGGACATCACGGGAGGGGTCGGATGCGTGCAAACGGCGATTGATAACCGATAGCGTGAGCGTCTCGCCGTGCTGAAAGAGCAGCATCGCAGGTATCAGGAACAATTTGTTGATTTCGCGGGTAATCTGTGACAGTTGGGTGCGGCTGTAATCGTTTTCGCTCAACTGCAGCGCAAAGAAAAAGTAAGATTCGATGATGGTGTTATCCACCTGCGTCTGGCTGGGATCGAAAAGCACTCCGGTTGTATCTGTGAGCGTTAGGTCATCTCCGCTGAGTTGGAAAAGCAGGTCAATGGAGGCCCACTTTGCTGTCAATGCCCTATCGCGACTTAGTTTCCCGTGTAGGTCGTACGCGGCGATAAACGCCTCGGCGGTGTTCGATTCAAGGGCTAGGGTCCTTTCACTCCGATAGCCGAGTGTGTTGAGTAGGTTTCGGGCGTTTTGGACGAGGGCCCCCGTGGTGAAGCGGTTTAGGGTTTCCTTGATGGCGGCTTTGTGTTGTGGGGCGTTCATTGAAAAACTCCTCGGCTCATTTCAACTGTTTCATAATCGCACGATCTATCGCCCACGCACCCGCCGACGTATTAGAAATCACTGTTATAACCGAATCCTTTGCAGGGCATGTGCTTCTGAAAGAAACACCAGCATCCCAACCTATGAGATAATGAATAGGATTTTTACCTCCCTCATGGTAAATCCAGATACCGTGACCATAAAATCTATTATCTTCGTCTTTGATCGCCTTTTCCAAAAATAGTTTCGTCAACTGTTTAGAAAGGACTTTTTCTTCAAAAAAGACTGTCCACAACTTGTCCATATCTTTTAACGTTGTGAAAGCCCCTCCATCGGATGATCCGACGATTGGCAAGTTGAAGATGTTGGTTCTCCACCCTTCTGCCCCGTCAATATATCCGAAAGCCGTGCGTTCTGGCAAACGGTCCATAGCGAAAAATCCCGAATCGCTCATGTCGCATGATTTAAAGATATTTTTTTGTATAAAGTCGGCATAGGGACTTCGGGAGATTTCTTCAATGACGATTCCTAATAGAATAAACCCTCCGTTTGAGTAGGAAAACCTCTCTCCTGGGTTAAACTTCATTCTCCCGTCACGAAATAGCGGTACGTAATCCTTGAGACCTTTTAGTTCAAAGCAGGGGATATCCAATTGAAAATTATCGACATCCTCTACAAGTTCCTCATCATAATAGTCATAAACCCCGGAAGTATGGGTTAAGAGATGGTGGATAGTGACATCTTCTGATATATGCGGAAAATCAATATTTACACAATCACACAGTTTTGAAGCCAAAGAGAGTTTGCCACGGTCAATCAGTTTTCCTATTCCGAGCGCAGTCAAGAACTTGGTTCCTGATGCTATTCCAAAACGGGTGTCAACCCTGTTCCAAATTTTATTGCTCCTATCCGCATAGCCGTAGGCACTTTCAAATTCTATGCTTCCACCAAGCTTAACGAAAATCACGCCTGAAAAGCTAGTCTCACTGACGGTCTGCTCTATCACCTGCTTTAATTGGCTCATCCTCATGCCTTCGACTATTCCACCGGGTGCCACCGGATGGCGTAAAAGTCGGTGTTGTTCCGCACCGCTTCCCAACTATTGCCTGCCTGACTAGAACCGACCACGGATAGGATGCAGTCGTCCGCAAGCGTGACACTACCGGCGTAGCTGCCGGTGAATGTGGTGTAATCTAGGTAGTATACCTCGTCCTCCCATGTGCTGCCCTCATCACGGCTAATCATCGCCCGGCTGCCCGGCGGTCCGGGACCGTAGCGTGTGTCGTGAACCACAATCACGGTGCCATCGCTCAATGCCACGGGATCGCCGCGCGTTTGCCCGAACACCGTTGCGAGTTGACGAAAGTTCTTCCATGTGCGTCCCCAATCCTCCGACTCAACTACGCACACATGCTTAGTAGGGCCAACCGGGATTTGCACTGCCAGTCCGCTGCTCCAGATCGGGCGGATCGCCGGGCAGCATGGAGCGCTGGTAGCGTTGCGCCGCAACCAGTTTGCCCGACGGAGTCAGCGTAACACCGCCTTCGCTTGTCCAATCGTGCACACGGACTAGATCCGTCCACGTCTGTCCACCATCAGTTGAACGATATACAAACAGGTTGCCCCCGCCCGATTTGTATACCAACCTCGTCCCCTCTTGCTCAAAGACGTGATCCGCATGACCAATCGCCGCTAACAATGTTTCATCCGGCAGACGAAAAATCCACGACCCACTGCCCCAGTGACCCGGCGGGTTCGGAACCTCCCCGATCTTTCGCCACGTCCGTCTCTCGTCCGACGACGAGTGGATGATCACCTTCGTGTTCGGATGTTCGCCTTCACTCCCTAAGCCGATGAACGTACCGTTCTTGAGAACCTCAAAAACCCCGCGGACGGGACCTTTGTCATGCGCTGTCCATGTCCTTCCCCCATCGCTGCTTTTGCATATAATGTTGCCCAAGGTTGGCGTATACGGTGTCGTCAGGTGCTTTGACAAGTTGAATCGCTTGCGGGCTCGTATCCCGATCCGGCGGCAGCAGCACTTTCTCGACCGGCACTTCGCTCAACTTGCCGGCATGAGCATGGAAAATATAGGAACTGTGGTGCATCGTTTTAAGCGTATCGGCGGAGGGAACATCGACACCACCGAGGCGATCGGTCTTGAGACTCGGTTCAACCATAAGGGGCATCAGTTTTCTCGCTTTCTGCGTGCGTATCATCGGGGCTAGGAAGCCCCTCCCACAATCGATAAAAATATATCACGCACTATCAACAGCGTCAAGCGTTAAATCTACCATCGGTGGGAAACGATGGTGCGCTAGCCGAAGGAATGCCGGTGTTTCGCACTTGACCGTGTTCCGGGCGTTTGGTAGAGTACTACAAACGAGGAGCATATAACCGCTAAAGATTAATCCTTTGAACACATCCCAATAGACCGAGGTGAAAAACGATGATGCCCAAACTCCGCATTGCTGTCATCGGCGTGGGAGTCGACCGCGGTTCCCGCGCTCGTCAGTATCTGGAAACAATCACCCGCTTGACCGATCACTACGAACTCACTGCTATCTGCGACCGCAATACCAACGTGCTTCAGGAGGTAGCAACCCAATACGGGGTAAAAGCACACTACGAAAGTGTGGCTGCCCTTTTTGATGCTGAAAAGCCAGATGTCATACTCAGTTTGGCACCGAAGGACTCCCATATCGTCATTGCCCTTACTGCAGCGCGGCATGGCGCACACATCATCACAGAAATACCAGTGGCGTTGACACGACGCTACGCCGCGGCAGTCGCTGAAACGTGCCGGTCAACAGGGGTGCTGTGGGAGGTGGCAGAGCAGGTCTGGCTCTGGCCCGCTGAACGTCTCAAGAGACAGATTATTGAAGCCGGAGGCATCGGTAAACTTACCCACGCCCGACTATGGTATCTAACCGGACAGTATCACGGTTTCAATGGAGTCCGCTCACTGTTGGGGGCAAGAGCAACTCGCGTCCTCGGCTACTGTGGCGAGGTGGAAACTGAACCCTATATTGCCTACGGCGGAGAACCGGAGTCAACGATAAAATGGGAGCAGGCGGTGATTGAGTTTGATAACGGTGTGACCTGCCTGTTTGAGAAGCCGCCGCGCGCCTTTCCGTTACGGGAACAGACCTTTTCAACAGGCTGGCAGGTCGAGGGCACAAAGGGGCACTTTGATCGAAATCGGCTCACGCTGTACGGGGAAGCACATCCCTACGACATTACAGAGCAGTACACTGAAATGAAGGAAGAACGTATATTTGAGGCGGTCCGGGTGGACACTACCCCGCCGGCAGTCTGGGAAAACCCCTTCAAATCGTCCCGAATCGGTTCGCCGGATGACGTCGCGAAGGCAAGCATCCTTGTCAGCTTTCATCGTGCAATTACACAAGGAGGGACCCCACAGTACGGTGCTGTAAACGCACTACATGATTGGGAGATCTGTCTTGCTATCCGCGAAAGTGCTCGTTTAGGGAATACTTGGGTGACGCTACCCTTGGGCGGTCCAACCGAGTTAGAGGGTCAGATCGAGACGGAATTTGTCCGGCGTTACGGACACGATCCGATTGAGGAGACCGCAGCACTTCTGGATACCTCTTTTAGCCGGTCAGCCACACTCTGGCCCTTCGCGCATTGGCTTTGAGTCATCGCAAAGGTAGAGAAGGATCAAAAAACCAATTCTCAAAGGTTCGGATGCCGATTGTGCCACTCGGTGGCTTCTTCGTAGGCGTGACCAATCTGGCACAACAACGGTTCTGACAGATGCTTGCCCACCCACTGAATGCTTAGAGGAAGCCCTTCGCTGTTGAATCCACACGGCACCGATAATGTTGGTGCCCCGTTGTAATCGAACGGCGCAGTGAACCGTTGGAATTTCGGTGCTCGGCTCTCTGGCATGGGCCCATATAACTCTTCTGGTTTGACCGGGTGTGGCGGTGCTGACGTTGAAGGACAGACTAGTACATCGATCTCCTCGAACACGTGACGGAGATGCCCCGTGCAGGCAGCGCGTAAGTTATTGGCTTTGGCATACTTCGCACCCGTCACCTTCGCTCCCTTATCGAGCCAACCACGGAACCAGGGACCGTAGTCATCTCTTCGGGAAGGGTAGGTTGCTTCGTGGGCGGCAACTGCTTCAGCGGAACACAAAACGGGCCACGCGGCGACGTACGGGTCCATATCCGGCAGTTGCACCTCGACAATCTCAGCACCCAAATCTTCCAGAACCTTTACGCTAGCTAGCACTGCCTCAACGAGTTCAGGGTCAATGTCTTTGGTAGCATATTGCAAGTCGAACCCTATACGAACACCTTCCACGCCCTTGCCTATCCCTTCGAGCATGTTTGGCACAGGGGCCGGTAGGGAGGTGGGGTCGTTGGGATCGAAGCCAGAGATGGCTTCAAGTACGATGCCTGCGTCAGCAGTGCTTCGCGTCAGAGGTCCAACATGGTCAAGTGATTCAGCCAAAGCCAACACACCATATCGACTGACTCGCCCCCACGTGGGTTTGAGACCTACCGTGCCACATGCTGCGGCGGGGAAACGAATCGAACCGCCGGTATCGCTGCCAAGAGAGCCGAAGCACAGCCCCGCGGCTGTTGCAACCCCAGATCCACTGGATGAGGCACCCGCAAATCGTTCAGCGTTCCACGGGTTGACAGGAATCTTGAATTTGGGATTGTAGCCGCCCATCGCACCTTCCGTAAGATTGAGCTTGCCGAGCAGCACTGCTCCAGCCGATTCCAACTTTGCAACGACTGTAGAATCAAAGTCAGGAACATGCTCGGCGAGCGCATGTGTTCCTCCCATAGTGCGGACACCCTTGGTAAAACACAGATCTTTTACGGCTACCGGCACTCCATGGAGTGGTCCCCGATACGTGCCGGATGTGATTTCTGCCTCAGCTTTCTGAGCCGCCATCATTGCGTCGTCTGCCACGACGGTGGCGTAGCTTTTGAGATGGCTATCAAGCTGGCCAATGCGATCCAGTATTGCGATGGTAATCTCCACAGGCGATACATGTTTCGCTTTTATTAGTTCGGTGACTTCGGTAATCGTTTTGAAGTGAAGTGGTATTTCGCTCATTTTTTTGCTCCTATCAGAAGTTCGCCCCCAGATCCTCCTATGTACAGCCTCCGGTTAAAGATTGAGGGCTGGGTTGCAATGATTGGTGTCACATAGCTTATTCGAGACCTACAACGGGACCGGTGACGAGCTCGTTGAAAATCTCGAAGGAGGGTAAGCCTTCCGTGGTCACGACGCCGCAGGCAATATAAGTGTCGGCATCCCCAGTCATAAGACTGCCATTTCCGCCACCGTGACTTCGCACCCATTCGGAATCAATCAACCTTTCACCCTCCCATACGCCACCTGTGGCAACCAATAGACCAAAGCGAGCGAGATCTTCCGCATTCATGACGACCCAACCACCCCCGCCCCGAACTACATGACCATTAATTTCATACGGCGGGTCAAGGAAGTCGCCGTATCCCGGCATGTGAGGATAGAAATCTTTGTTCTCGTATATGACCCGTCCGGGTATCCAGTCCCACCTGTCCGCACGAATACCGATTTTGCTGAATAGTCTTTCATCCAGCACCTGTTTGAGGTCCTGGTCCCAGAGGACGGTCAGTGCCTGACTGAGGCGCCAAATACCACCGCTGCTGTAGATGCCGACAGTCCCCGGTTCAGCGTGGGCATAGTTGTCGTAGAACGGGTCGCCAGTCCACTTCGCCCATTCGGGAATGGGGCTTCCTTTGTCCGCTGTCGAGCTGCTAGGCGCGTAAAATCCTTGTCCCCAAGACGTTTTCCTGTGTGCGTAGGCAGCCCTGCGCCAGTAAAATCCATTGGTAACAGGGAACCCGCCGTAATGGACCTTACCATCTTTTGGTCCGATGAGGTGGTTCCAAGTGAGTGTCCGGTGGTACTGCTGGTCCAAGTGTTTATGCGGATGTGAGAGCTGATTCCTACCGGTCCAGGTTTTCCATATCACATCGTCCGGCTGGATTAAGCCTGCCTCCACAGCAAGTCCAACCAGTGCGCGACTGAATGCCTTGCCGACAGACGCTGTTTGGTATTTGTAGGTCGGATTCCCCCAAACCCACACCAAGTAACCACCCCGGGTAAGAACTGCCCCCCATTCTTTCTCCTTGTGAACCTCTCCCTCCCACCTCGCACCTTCAACTTGGGAATCATCAACAATTGAGTTGAATTTCACCGTATCAAAACCGGCTTGAGCGGGTGTAATCTGCGTCCACTTTTCCTGTGGATAGATCACCCAGTCAGGAATTTTCGTTTTGTTCATGGGTTTCTCCTCTTCACGGTTTGGCATCATGAGTTTACACGGACCAAGAGCAACCTCCCTGTCCGTCCGCTCGTCGCTTATCCTGTGGCTTGAACTTTCCTGATAACCCATTACCTACACCACTTTGTGATTGCTCAAATCGCACACGAATTTTACACGAAAATCAGAGGAATGACGAGAAAAAACAGTTTTGCGATGCCCCAATGCGATTAGGCTGAAGCACTTGTAATTGAGTTTTTGCGCCTAACATGATATACTAAACGCATCATAACAGATAAACACTCGAAGGCTTATTTCAAAGACGGAGATATATATGCCACGGGAATATGGGATTGAACGGGTACGAAACATCGGCATCATGGCGCACATTGATGCCGGCAAAACAACGACCACCGAACGCATTTTATTCTATACTGGCAAGAAGCATAAAATCGGCGATATCGACGATGGCACCACAGACATGGATTGGATGGTTCAGGAGCGAGAGCGCGGTGTGACCATCACCGCGGCGGCGACGACCTGCTTTTGGCAAAACCACGCGATTCATCTGATTGACACACCGGGACATGTTGACTTCACCGTTGAAGTCGAGCGTTCCCTCCGTGTACTGGATGGGGCAGTCGCTCTATTTTGTGCTGTCGGCGGCGTTGAACCACAATCCGAAACGGTATGGCGTCAAGCAGAGCGTTACCACATCCCACGAATCGCCTTCGTGAACAAGATGGATCGGTTGGGCGCGAATTTTCCGCATGTTATCGAAATGATGAAAGCACGATTGGGAGCCAATCCGTTACTCCTCCAACTGCCAATCGGTGCTGAAAGCCAGTTTTCAGGTGTCGTCGATCTTATTCGTATGAAAGCCCTCCGTTGGCATGAAGAAGATCAAGGACAGACCTTTGATCCGATACAGATCCCCGCGGAGTTGCAAGCAGCAGCAGAGGAAGCACGCGAAGAGTTGGTCGAAACCGTTGCGAGCGAAGATGATGACCTGTTGGAAAAGTATCTCGAAGGCGAGGAGATTACGGAAGCAGAACTTCTGCGTGGGATTCGTTTGGCAACGTTAAAAAACAGACTCGTCCCGGTGCTATGTGGAACGGCTCTGAAGAACCAAGGTGTCCAACCGTTGCTCGACGCGGTTATCGATTTCCTTCCGTCACCAATTGACGTGCCGCCGATTGAGGGCACCGTCCCGGGCAAAGACCGTAGGGAAGATCGTGAGTCGAAAGATGACGCACCGTTTGCTGCGTTAGCGTTCAAAATCGCTAGAGACCCAAACGTAGCCAAAATTGTTTTCTGCCGTATCTACTCTGGGACGCTCAAACGTGGGGATGTCCTCTACAATGTAACGAAAGACACAAAAGAACGGGTAACGCGAATCTTGCAGATGCACGCTAACAAACGGGAAACCTGTGATGAAGCCCATGCAGGAGACATTGTCGCACTCGTTGGGTTGAAAAACACCACCACCGGGGACACGTTGACGACCATCTCACGTCCAATTCTGCTGGAATCCATGGTATTTCCGGAGCCGGTTATCTCCGTCGCCATTGAACCGAGATCTGAAAGGGATAAAGATGCACTTGAAGAAACGCTTGATTTCATGATGGAAGAGGATCCAACCTTTACTGTGCAGATCGATGATGAAACCGGGCAGCGCGTGATTTCAGGTATGGGAGAACTTCATCTGGAGGTCTTGACGGATCGGATGCTGCGCGAGTTCCAAGTCAATGCGCGTGTCAGCAAGTTACAGGTTGCCTATCGTGAGACAATCAACCAAGTCGCCGAAGCCCAAGGCAAATATATTCACAAAATTGATGACGAGGGCATCTACGGAGATGTCATACTCAGGCTGGAGCCGCTACCGAGAGGGATGGGATTTGAATTTGCGGATGAAAGCAACGAACTAGACATCCCTCGCCAGTACGTCGCCGCCGTTGAACGAGGGGCGCGAGGTACGATCTCGAACGGGGTGTTAAGTGGCTTCCCCATGCAAGATATCAAAACGGTTCTCATCGGTGGTTCATACCACGAAACAGACTCATCGGAAACCGCCTTTGAAGCTGCCGCCGTCGTTGCTTTTGAGTACGCAGCCCGAAAGGCATCGCCTGTCCTATTAGAGCCGATTATGAAAATCCAAGTGATTGTACCAAGTGAACATATTGGCAAGGTGATTGGCGACCTCAATTCACGCCGCGCGCAGATCCACGAAACCGGGACAGTAGGAACAGCGGAATCTATTGATGCCCATGTTCCGTTAGCGCAGATGTTCCAATATACAACGGAGTTGCGTTCATTGACTCAAGGGCGGGGGATGTTCACGATGGAGTTTTCTCATCACGATGCTGCCCCCGCTAGTATACGAGATGCTGTTGTGAATAAACCACTGTTTTAGCATCAGAACGACTAAATCAATGAAAGGAACAGCGATGAACAAACCTAAAATCCTATACCTGCCCACATCAAGGCATACTGAAGACGTTTTTCCTCCAGAAGTTTTCGCGCGATTGCAGGAGCAATTTGATGTCACGTTGAATGAAACCGGCTCAAGCTATACAAGCGACCAAATTGCCGAGCGTGTTGCCGGGTTCGAGGGGATAGTCACCGGCTGGGGTGTGTCACCAATAACCGAAAAGGTGATGGCTAATGCAGACGCACTCCGAATCATCGCCCATTCAGCAGGTTCTATAAAACGTCTTGTCAACGAGGTCCTCGATAAATATATCCTACCACGCCAGATCTGTGTGTTCAGTGCCAACGAAGCAATCGCTTACAATGTCGCCGAATACACGATCGGCGCAATGATCATGACCACTCGCCGATGGGTTGACTTTATTTTGCACACCCGATCAGGGAAATGGAATCGTAGTGAAGTAGCTTCCATAGCACCCTCTTTACGCGGAAGCACTGTTGGTATAGTTTCCGCAAGCAAAGTTGGACGACAGGTGATTAAGCTCTTGCAGTCTTTCGAGGTCAGGAAACTGATCTACGATCCGTACCTCTCAGATTGGGAAGCTGGCGCTCTTGGCGTGGAGAAAGTTTCGCTCAACGATCTTTTTGCCACAGCCGATATTGTGACAATCCACGCACCAAGTATCTCACAAACCAATAAGATGATTGGTGAGGAACAGCTGAAACTGCTTCGGGACGGAACCACACTGGTCAATACCTCACGGGGCAGCGTCATCGATCATGATGCCTTACTAGCTGAAGCGCGAACCGGTCGTATTTTTATCACACTTGATGTCACAACCCCGGAGCCGCTTCCGCCAGATAGCCCGTTCCTAGGGCTACCAAATGTTTTTGTCACACCCCATGTTTCCGGAACAGGTGCTTACGGCTATGCCAAAATCGGTGAATCGACACTTACAGCGTTGGAGGATTTCTTCGCGGATAGACCCGTTGTTGGTGCAGTCAATTTCAATCAGTTCAATTTGATAGGATAATCCCTTTTTCCGACTCAGTTCAATCAATAATGTATGAGCAAATCCGCTCATATCTGTGGAATCGACAAGGAAATTGCACCATTTGGTGCAATTTCAAGAGTTCATTCTACACCGTTTGGTGCATTAAATCGATTAATCGGCGACAGAAACCCCTTTTTCTGTGGGTATCCTTGAGTTTTAGGATATGGCATACTAATTGCTGTTATAGCCGACACATTGTAATCTACTTTTACATCGCACATGATGTGAGGGTTTGCTTAAATCTTTATACACAAACAACAATTTTTGGAGGAAAAACATGAGTGCTAAGAAGACCTCAGGGGCTTTGATGACCTCGTTGATTGTTCACGGAGTTGCCTTCGTTATCGCCGGCATCTATCTCGTCACCCAAACGCAGCAGTTCAAAGATTTAGTCGGTGCTGAAGTGCTACAGGCGAAAGAGCCACCCAAACCTCAAGTTCGTAAACCGGTCATCAAGCCGGTGATTAAGCCAACCGTTCCAACCACCAATACAGTGATTGTCGAGCAGGTTCAGGTCGAACCCAGAGTGACGACAGCAGCGGTCGTGCGTCCGACCGCCGTACAGCCACAAACCGTTTTGGAATTTTCCAATAAGGTGGTGAAGTTGGATGCCCCCATCAACCCGAACGTGCCTAAGGTGGTCAGTGCCAATGCTCCAGCGCCGCACGTTGTGACACATGCCGACTTGCCTGTTTCTGACGCTCCCGGCGCACTAGCATTTTCCGCACCCGTCGCAATGGCTCCAAGTGCCGCGCCTGCTAACATTGGTCGTGGGATTGGCGGTGTCGTACAGGTGAAAGTCGCTTTTGAGCGTCCGGCTGGACTTGCTATGGTTGAACACGTTGGTGCAACCCGCGATGCCTTGGGTGATGTCGTTGAGAACATTACTTTAGGTAACGTAGAAGTGCCACCGCTGCCCCGTGGCGAACCAGGTGGTCGTGTCATTGGTCGCGGTGCCGATATTCGCGGTGTGTTCCGATTTACCCGTGTCCGTCACAGCCTCTCCGACTGGTGGGCAGATGCCTCTTCGCTGAACGCGTGGACAAAATGGATGAACGAACGGACGAAGATTAAAACCGACATGAACGTCGAAGGTGGCGCGCTCAAGTTCACCGATGCGAACTTGCATAAAGCCCCTATGCTTTTCATGACGGGCCACGATCCGGCACTTACTCGTTCCCATAACCTGATGAGTCGTCAATACGGTGGTGGTAAATTGGACAATCGCCTGTCCGAGAGCGAGGCAGCATCGCTGCGTCGGTATCTCGTCGAAAGGGGCGGCGTCCTTGCCTTTGATGACTGTGGGGTGAACGCACCAGCACAGGCGATGATTCGTCTGTTCCTCGCTCAGATGCGTTTTGTTATGCCTGAATATCAGGTGACACGAATTCCGAACGACCATGAGATGTACAGCAACTTCTATGAGATGGGCGGACCGCCAGTTGGATTTGACCTGTGGTGGTGGGGAACTCACCCGCCGAAGCGGAACTATCTCGAAGGAGTTATGGTTGGCGATCACATTTCCGTGTTAGTATTCCGTCGTGATTATATGTGTGCGATGGAGTCAGTGAGTTTGCCAACCCGTAGTGTCCATTATTCACCAGGCGTTTATCGTTTCATGACCAACGTTGCAGTTTACGCACTGACGCACGGCTCGATTTCTGATTACTCCGGTTATGTGCCAGAAGATACAATGGCAAAGAAGAAACTGCCGACCAGTGCTCCTGAAGCTGCAAAAATTGGCGCAGTTGAATAAAGCCTACTGATTTGGACAGACCTTCATATTATGTCGCATTGAGCAGCCAAGCCACTCGCTTGGCTGCTTTTTTTTTGATATTTTGCAGTCATGCATGTGTGCAGGTTCGGGCGACTTTGACAATTCTTGCAGTGGCTACTCATTCAATTTTATGGTATAATGCCCAACCCGTGAAACCTCATGATTCTTTTTCAAGCGGGCTGAGATTTTTTATCTCAGTCCATTTTTTTGCGAACAAAAATTGGATTTATCGTCCTAAATACAATACATGGTATAATTGCTGATCTGCAACGTCTATTCAACAGAACACGAACCCCCGATTCAGAAGTCAATTTCTAAAATGAGGTGAACGATGAACCGAATTAGTTTTAAGAACGTATGTGTTGGACTTATTCTCATCTGTATACTGGGAATAGGTATATCATTGATAGCTAAAGCGCAGCAGGAAGATGTCCCCAAATACACCATCTTGGTTTTCGGTAAATTGCACCTGACTCCCACCGGAGATGCATCAGTCGCTGAAAAACTCCTGAAGGAAAAATTGTTGCCAGCAGCAAAAGGAATTGAGGGGTTGAAAATTACTGCGCTTCAGCGGATGCAATTGCCGGGACCAGGGGCATCCGCCAACACCAGTCAACCCGATTTCGTGATGATGGCAGAACTAACGGATGAGACGGTCTTTACCAAACTCATTACAGCAACACCCGCCGCCTTGAAGGAATATGGTGAGGGGATGAAGGCGCAAGCCGGCGCACCTCAATTTGAATTGTATCAAATCTTGGGAACGTCAATGGAGTAAATCTAACTTTACACGCGATATGACACCCTCAAAATGTGCATCAGGAGAACATTGGATGAAACAGATCTTTCAACGCATCTATCAAGTTTTGACAATTATTTTCGTGTTTGCCATGTTACTCACCGGCTGTAAGCAGGAGACCACTCGAAAAGCCGATTGGGAAACCCATTTCACAGACATCCACTTCGCCAACTCCACATACGGCTGGATTGTTGGAGAGAAAGGGTTCATTGTTCACACAAACGATGGCGGCAAAACATGGAACCGCCAAGAAGTTGGGACGGAGCAAGATCTCAAAGCTGTCTACTTTACAAACCTAAAATACGGCTGGGTAGTGGGGGACAACGGTGTTGTCGCTTCGACCGATGATGGTGGCAGACACTGGTATCTCCAGAAAAGCCACACCTCCAGCATGATCAGAGATGTCATCTTCCCTAACTCTAACGAAGGCTGGGTTGTGGGAGAGGATAACTATGTAATTGCCACAAAGAACGGCGGAAAGATGTGGGAACGCCAAAGTTATGTGAGCGATTTTCCCCTCAACGGTGTCTCGTTTGTCGATGATCAGCGTGGCTGGGTCGTCGGCGAATATGAGCGTGTCCTTCACACGGAGGATGGCGGAAAAACATGGCAAGAACAGACCACCCGTCACCAATTCGCACGAACCCGATTGGTCAACGACAACCGGCGTGTCATCTTCGTGAATGAAAATGAAGGTTGGATGGCGGGCACGGATGGATCGATTTCCCATACACAGAACGGCGGTGCCAAGTGGAACATGCAAGATAGCCGTATTCCGAATATCAATGGTCACGTCAAGGAAACCATCAACGGTATTCACTTTGCCGATAACAAGCGTGGTTTGGCGGTCGCCGATATCGGATTTATCACCTTCACCGAAGATGGCGGCGATAACTGGCGACTGCTCGATAGCATCACAGAAAATAACCTGATGGCGGTTCAGTTCACAAGTCCAACCGAAGCATGGGCGGTCGGTTGGCACGGCACGATTATGCAATCAACGGATGGTGGAACCACATGGACGATGAGAAGCGGTACTACGGCAAACGATCTAGAAAATATCCAATTCACCTCGGAGGACCGTGCTATCGCTGTTGGACAACGCGGTGCTATCGTGGTCTCGGAAGACGGTGGGCAGACGTGGGAGGAGATCGACACCGATATTTGGGATAATATCCGCAACATCTTTTTCATCTCCGACAAAGAAGGCTGGTTGATCGGAGAGCGAAACATGATTGGCCATACCATTGATGGCGGACGAACATGGGAACGCCAATACGCCGGCATGGGGCACATGCTCAACGGTGTTTACTTTGTAACACCGAAGAAGGGGTGGGTGGTCGGTGAACTCGGCACAGTCCTGTTTACCGCCGATGGCGGAGCCTCTTGGGTGCCTCAAACACCAACGGAATTTCATTCGCTCAAAGGTGCCTTCTTCCTAAATGAGAAAGAGGGATGGGTGGTTGGTTGGCCCGGAGTTGTCTATCACACAGCGAACGGTGGACTATCGTGGAGATCACAGACCTCCGGAACCTTCAACGAGCTGTATGCGGTCCACTTCACGGACAGCAACAACGGCTGGGTCGCCGGTCAGTTCGGTGAGATTCTACACACAAAGGATGGCGGTCAAACATGGAGGTTTCAGCCGAGCGGCGTCGAGGAGAATCTGAACAAGGTCTACCTCGCTGACACTTCACACGGCATCATCGTCGGGGACAAGGGTGTGATCCTGACTACGACCAACGGCGGCGCAAAATGGGAGAAACAGGAGAGTGGCACGGAGAACGATCTCTTGGGATTCTCGCTCTCATCAGAAGGCATGGTCGCGGTGGGACGCGGTGGGGTGGCGATGCACTATTCGATTGACCCGGAGCAACTGCCTGTGACTTTGCCACCTGTGGTAGAGATTGTTGAAAAACCCGAAATCCCTGAAGATGAGGTAACAGTCGAGGAGGTAACCTATCATTGGGATATTATCCGTCGTGCCACATGGCAAACCGATTTTTCAGATACCTACTTCCTTGATGAGCACACCGGCTGGACGGTTGGGGGAGGCGGCGTTATCGCTCACACGACCAATGGCGGAGAAACATGGCTGCCACAACATAGCAGTGTCGAGGCGGACTTGCATCAAGTTATGTTTGTTGATAAATCGCATGGATGGATTACGGGCAGTCGTATGCTGCTCCGGACCGAAGATGGTGGGAACACATGGCAGGTAGTGAAGGGTGTTCTGCAAAACTTCCGCCGCGTCAACACGATGCAGTTTATCAACCCCAAAGAGGGCTGGCTAGGCGTCGGTGCTGCAGAGATGCTGCACACCACCGATGGTGGGCTGACGTGGGAACGTCAGCGGACCGGAATAAACGAGAACCCGATTGTTGATCTCCATTTCATCAACAGTCTTGAAGGATGGGCAGTTCTGCGGGAACGCCTTGATGGTGGGGCGAGGGAAGGCGGAGTCATTCTACATACCACCGACGGGGGCGACTACTGGCAGGTCCTTGACAACACCAACCAGCCCGCCATCGCTGTCCATTTTGCCGACTCCAAATCAGGATGGGTCGTGCTGACGAATGGTGCATCGATCGTAACCCATGACGGAGGCATAACTTGGAAGCGCGTTCTTTCTGATTCAGATAGCGGATGGCCTCCCCAGCGAATCGGTCGTATAACCTTCCAAAATCACAAAGAAGCGTGGGCACTTGGAGGAGATGGTACACTCTTCATCACACACAACATCGGTCAAACGTGGAAAGGGGCAAACGTTCCACAGCATGAAAGTTCAGTCAACTCTGGAACTGCTGGCGGAGAGGATGTCGATTGGCTTGCGCTCTGGGTCGGAGAGGAAGAAGATTCAGACAATGGCACCAACGACCAATCCAGTGATATAGACAATCCGTTGGATGAGGATTTCGCAGAACAGTTCCAAACAGAGATGAGCGATAGAAGCCAACGCACCGGACGTTTCACGCCAGAAGGCGATCTCGGTGGGGAAAACGTGCAATCCTCCAACGAACCGCAAAGACAAGAGCGAGCTGCCCAACAAGAGCGGCCACAACGCGCTAGAAGACGGGGGAACCGTTTAATTAACAACATCCATTTCGTGACCGATCAGTTCGCGTGGGCGGTTGGCGAGGCGGGACATATCTTCCGCACCACAGACGCTGGAAAGACGTGGGAACGACAACTCGGCGAACAACTAGATGACTTCCGAGATGTACTGTTTCTTAACGACCAACAGGGTTGGATTGCCGGAGATAATGGTCTGTTGCTAGAGACGCAAGATGGTGGAGACACATGGACTACCTTGAATAGTAGATCGCGGCAACGATTGATTGGTGTCCACTTCCCCAGTCTCGATCCGAAATGGGGGTGGGCAATGCGGCGCGACGGCACCGTCCTCTACACGACCGACGGTTCAAACTGGTCAGCTGGACAGACGCCAATGCGTCCTGGCTTCCTCGAAGATGACCCACCAAGATCTTTCGCAATCAACGACGTCACGTTTAAACAATTCTCCGAGGGATGGGCGGCTGGTGCGGATGGGCAGATTATCCACAATCAGGACGGTGGTCCCATCTGGACACCACAACGGACATCAACCGGGAAAGACCTTGCCGGCATTGAGATGAAGTATGCACCGCTTGGATGGGCGGTGGGCGACGACGGCATTGTTCAACGCACCATCAACGGCGGCGGCTACTGGAAATTTCATGAAACAGATACAGGTTACAGCCTGTATGATGTCTCATTTATCAGCAAGCGCAAGGGTTGGGCGGTTGGAGCCTACGGCATCATTCTCCGAACCACTGGCGGTGGATTTAAGTGGGAAGCCGTGTCTAGCGGCGTTACAGCAGACCTCTACAGTGTTACTGTACTGTCTGAGGATGAAATCTACGCTGTCGGTGCCAAAGGTACAATTCTCCACTCAACGGATGGCGGGGACACATGGGAGCAAGAACATACCGATATCGGGAATGATCTGTACCAGATTGTCCATGCGAAGGAAGGGAATACGCTCTGGGTTGTTGGGCAATGGGGTGTCGTGCTGCGTCGAAAGATTGACGACACAAAGGTGTCGATGCGGTAGTTTGATGTAATATCAGCGCAGCCATAGAGACGGATAGAGATCCAACGAGATTTTTTCGGTTTCGCCCATTTTTTTCCGAACAAACGTAAAATCTATCTGCCTAATGAATCAAATCTGGTACGTTCACAAAACTATCCAGAGGACACAAAATGCTCAGATGCAAAATAGTGAAATTCGTTAGGAAATGAGCGAATTAATGGATATAATCCGAGAAATTTTTGCTCCATACTCCCTCGCAACGTTAGGGACTATTGTTCTCAACCTAACACTCGCATTTGCACTAGGTCTGGTCATTGCTACTGTTTACCGGTGGACCGCCGATGTGGCAGAAAACGCAATGACCGATGCACTAATCATTCTCTGTATGCTCATTGCCGTCGTTATGGTGGTGATTGGTGATAGCGTAGCGCGTGCCTTCAGTCTCGTGGGTGCTCTGTCAATTATCCGTTTTCGCACCGTGGTTCAGGATGCGCGGGACATCGCCTTTGTCTTTTTCTCCCTAGCCGTTGGCATGGCAATCGGTGCCGGCAATCCACCTGTGGCTGTCATTGCGACATTCCTAATAAGTATGGTTATTCTCGGACTCCACCGCTGGCATGCGACCACATCCAATGATGGGGAATTTCTCCTGACGTTCCAAGAACCGCTTGAGTCCGAAAACCAACAGAGTTACGAACCCATTTTTAGTGAGCAGGTAGTAGCAAGCCAACTCATCGGTCAGAAAACAACAAAATTGGGAACCGCCGAACTGAAATTTCATGTAAAATTGAAAGACCCGAAACACTGGACCGGTTTTGCCCAAGCACTTTCTACACTAGAAAACATCACCAGTGTAAAATTGGAAAAGCAGTAGACCGTTTGACGAAAGTTGATAAAGGCACATCAGAGATGAGAAAGCAGATCTTTATACTAATTCTGGTTGTCCTCGTCAGTGTGCTGCTGATATTCCTTCTGCGCCAAACTCAGCGATTTGCACATAAACAGAACTCATTAACCGGATTAGCTCCGATTCAATTGCCATACAAGTCGATCGGTAATATTGCCCCAATCCCGATGCGCGAGCTATCCGGCACAACCTATCACCCACAACGTCAGACCGTGTTTGTTGTCGGCGATGAGGGAGATATCTATGAAATACGGACCGATGGAGAATTGATACGAAAAGGACTGTTGGAACAGACGGACATCGAAGGAATTACCGTCCATCCGGAGACAGGGCTCCTATACGCCGTAGTCGAAGGTGATGAAGTCATCCTTGAGATAGCTCCTCAAACCTTCCGTATCACTCGGGAGTTCAGAGTCAACCGAAATTTTGAGGGGCGCGAACTACTGAAAAAGGGAGGTATGGGATTGGAAGCAATTGCCTTTATTCCGAACGCTTTCCATCCCGAAGGTGGGACATTCTGGGTCGGAAATCAATCTTTCAGTCTAAAGCAGGGGAAAGAACCATCAGTTATCTGTGAAGTCATTGTTCCACTCGTTTCATCGAAGGCTTCCCCGGATACCGATAAAATTGAAGGACAGATCATTCGTTTTTTCCCGCTTTCAATCATTGACATCTCAGGGCTTGCCTACGATATAGAACGGCAGTGTCTACTCGTAATGAGCGATACAACCAACCTATTGCAGGAAGTGACGTTGGATGGGAACGTACGCCGTCAGTACCTGATACCGGGACATGACCAAGAAGGAATTGTAATCGATAAGATGGGGTTTATGTATATCGCCCAAGAGAATGGGGAAATCATCAAACTTGAAGACCACCGGGATTGAAATAACAGAAAGATCCCTTGACGAGGCATTACGATGAGAAATCATAATCGCATTCAAAACCAACTCTCTGCATATTTGGACAACGAGTTAAGTCCAGAACAACGCATGAACATCAAGGCACATCTGAGCGAATGCCATGAGTGTACCGAGATGCTTGCTGACTTTCAACGAAATCGTCAGTGGATTGGTGCGTTAACGCATGAAGCACCCCCAATTGCAGATACAGTTCTGCCACAATTGGCAGACCGAGGTCCCGTTCGACGGAAGGTGTTCCCCACCTTTGGCGAACTCTGGGATTGGGTGTGTCGCCCGGCCATCAGTGGTGTTGGGGCATTAGCGACGGTCGGCTTGGTTTTGGCACTTGTCTATTTCAATCTGATGATGCCGGGTTCCGAAGACACATCCGATTCCCTCGATTTCTACCTGACCATTCACACCGAGGACGCTGCCTACAATCCTCTATACTCGTACGCTGTTACGGATTCATTTGGTGTAGACACTAATATACCGGATACTACTGTTGAAGATAACACCGACCTTCTTCTGGAAGTTCACTTAGGAGATTAACAGCCATGATTTTGAAGCCAAGATACGCGGGTTGGTTATTACCAATCGTGTTTATGCTGCTGATTTTGACAACGAATCCGATCGCAGAAGCATCGCCTGAATCGCTGGAGATCCTCAAGCAGATAATAAACGCAGAGAAGAAAGTTGGCTATGTCGGCACCCGTATGAATGTTGCTAATACGTCGCGCGGAACTATCGTCCGTGAGGAAGCTGTCCTCCATCATCCCCCAGAGATTCATGCTGTCACAGTATTGTCAATCTTGGAAGACGGTCGCTCATTAAAACTGAACGATAGAGAACCGCGTAGAGATAGTGAGGCAAATAGGCGGAATGGTAGACGGGATGAAAGGCGTAGGGATCGAAGAAGGTTTCCACTGGATCGAAGACCGATGGCAGCACTCTCTCAGAAGGCGGTAGAACTGCTCGCGCAGAACTATATCTTTGATTCGACCCCCGCAGATCCGATCGCTGGACAGAAAACCGATCTGGTAACGGTTTCTCCGCGATTTGAGACACGTCCAACCAAACGCCTCTACCTCGCACGCGACACAGGAGTCATTTTGCGGATCGAAGACCTTGACTCGGATGGGAACCTCCGATTTATGTCGGTCTACACATACATTAGCTTCGAGGAGGAGACAATCCAACAGAGGTTAGCCGAGTGGCGCGGTAACGGAAAAATCCCGGCTGAAAGAAGACGCCGTCGAAGTCAACCAATCACCCTTGTCGAGGCAAAAACAGTGTTGGGGGACAGACTCGTCGAACCGAGCTATCTTCCACCCGGCTTTCAGTTTATAGAGGCACGATATATCAAACAACGTTCAGATACGGTCTATCTGCGATATACGGACGGTATGGTAACGTTCACAGTATTTGAATCGAAAAGTGAACAAGGACGCACCCGGACAGGCAACAGAAGAGACATGGAAGATATACAGATTCAAGGAACGGCAGCTCGGCATGAACAGCGTGGACCGACGCATATTCTACATTGGTCTATTTCCGATTTGAATTTTACAGTAATTGGAGAACTCCACCGAGATGAACTCATCAAGGTTGCCGAGTCGTTGATTCTCGCCGTTGAGCAATAAGTCTGTTTACTCTGAATAGAAATCCTTGATTTTATATGTGAGTTGGTTTAGAATTGTATTTTGAGGAATTATTGGTGTGTGAAACCGTGGCCAACCAACACAGATCAAGTTTAACAGAGGGAAACAAGACCTATGAGAGATTGGAATCAAGATATTGTCAGGTATCCAGACCCTTCCATTGAGGTAATTGACCCCCGTTTCTCGAAATACAAAATCGGTAACTCAGCGGTGGAACGGCTGTGGACAGGAGCGCGATGGACGGAGGGCCCAGTTTGGTTCGGGGACGGCCGTTATCTGCTTTTCAGTGACATCCCGAACAACCGGATAATGCGTTGGAGCGAGGAAACGGGTACAGTCAGCGTTTTCCGCAGCCCCTCCAACAATAGCAACGGCAACACCCGCGACAAACAGGGACGACTCATCACCTGCGAGCACGATTCACGTCGAGTGACTCGTACCGAGTATGATGGAAACATCACGGTGCTGATCGACAGTTTTGAGGGAGGGCGGTTGAACGCTCCGAATGATGTAATCGTTCACCCGGACGGACATATCTGGTTCACCGACCCCGGATACGGAATCCTCATGAACTATGAAGGGCACCGCGCTGAGTTTGAGTTACCGACCAATGTCTATCGACTCAACCCGGATACCGGCGAGGCGACAGTCGTTACGGACGAACTCGACAAACCGAACGGTCTCTGCTTCTCTCCCGATTTTTCCAAACTCTACATCTCTGACACCGGCATCTCACACGCCCCCGATCATCCCAGTTATGTCTATGTCTATGATGTGGTGAACAACGCTCGCTTGGCAAACGGCAGACCGTTTTGCGACATGGGATCAGGATTCGCGGACGGCATCCGTTGTGACATTGATGGTAATCTCTGGTCAAGTGCGGGTTGGGTCGGTGAAGGGTTCGATGGCGTCCATATTTTTGCCCCCGATGGCGATCTCATCGGCAAGATCCATCTTCCAGAAGTCTGCTCTAACGTATGCTTCGGTGGTGTCAAGCGGAACCGGCTGTTCATGACCGGCAGCCAATCTATTTACTCCGTCTATGTAGAAACGCAGGGCGCACAGATTCCCTAATCAGTGATTTAACCCTTGATTAGCGCGAGACGAAAATCTTGAGGTCCTGATGAATTGTGATGTATCCTGTAGGTCGAGATTCACATCTCGACACAGCGACTGCCTACCTCACAACAGTTTCGTGCTGGCGGTAAACCCGATCATAGCATTCCTGATCGATTTCTATCCCTAATCCCGGCGCGGAGGGCACTTGGTAACAGCCGTTTTCAAACTCGTATCCCTGCATGTTGTAGAGATCAAAGTGCAGGGTCGAATCTTCAGCAATAACGAACCGTTCCGTCACCGCGCCGAACTGGATATCACCGCGTAGACCAATCGCCGCAGCATTGTAGTTGTGCGGGCAGATCTTCGTCGCATAGCCAGAATCTTCGATGTCGCGGGCAAGCGTGTGGAAGGGCCAGAACCCCATGTCCAACATGTCAGGCTGTATGCCGTCCAGCAGATCTTCTTCCATCAACTGCCAGTAAATGGTGTTGCGACCACGATGCCCCTCACCGTCTACAAGCATCGTTTCTGGTGACCATCGGTCCCGCCACTCCTTGAGTTTTCGGTAGTCCGCCACGTTTTCAGTGACCATCTCTTCCATCCAGAAAGCCTTATCTGGCCCCGTTTCACGCACAAAGGTTTCCAAGAGCGGCAATTTGCCATCGTAACCGTTGTTTGCGTCGACAAGGATTTTGATATCGGGACCCACCGCTTCCCGCACGACGTGCACCACTTCAATGTCACGTGCTACGCCGGCTTTCGGCTCAAACCAGCGCCCCGGTCGGCCAAGTTTCAACTTCATTGCCCGCCAACCGTTGGCGATAGCGTCCCTCGCCTCACGAGCCACGGCACTGGCACCCTCTTCGGGGTGTACCATGTCTTGGAAGTAAAGGGTGGAGTCGTAGCTCTCAACCCAACTACGAACCCGCTCGCCAAGCAGGCGATACGCAGGAACATCCAATGCCCGACCCATCAGGTCAAAGATGACGAAATCAATAAACCCGTTCTCTCGCAGTAATTCCTCCCAGCGAGGGTTCACACCTGTAACGCGGCCCCCGCTCACACGATAAAAGTCGAACACGTCTCGGTTCAGCAGTAACTGGAGCGTGGCGTAGAGTGCTGTCAACTTGTCCCGGTTCATCGCTGGTCGAGCGTTTGTTACGCCGGTGAGACCACTGTCGGTGGTTACTTGTACCAGCCATTCACGTTGATTGTAGCCATAGTTTTCACCCTTCGAGTTACGACCAACGATTCTGCCAATGCCGGGAGCACCGAAGTACGTTTCGACCGGTGTTATCCGGATGTCTTTGATAATGTGTTTTTCTGACATGGTTTCCTTCGGGTTAGGCAGGACTGAAAAACCTCACTCCACCCGCCATTCGTGTAAAGCATACTTTGCCTTGAACAGGTCTTCGTCAACAGAAATGCCGAGCCCAGGGCGTTCCTGCACCTGATATGCTCCGTCCTTGAAAGGTGGGAAAGGACCAAAGATGTGCGGGAGGTTGCGTTCGTCCTCCAACGACACGAAGGTCTTAGATGCTGCACCGAACGCCAGAGTCGCAAAGGTGCCGAAAGTGCCGTTGCCGAAGTTGTGCGGAATTGAGCGCACTTTTGTTCCGCGCAACGCCTGCTCAATCTCTATCCAACGGAGGTAACCGGCACCCACGGTGTCTGGCTGGTAGCCGTCAATCAAGCCGTCCTCAATGAGATGGCGGAAGGTCTCGCTGATGGGGTCGCGGTCTGTTTCGCCACACACGAGCAGGGCTTGGGAACCGTGTTTTGCCTGCATCTCTCGCATGGCGCGGTAGCCAGCCACATCGTGCGTTATCATCTCCTCCAGCCAGTAGATGTTTGCGGGGATCGTCTCCCGAATGAAATCTTCGAGCAGATCAAGCCGGTCATCATAGCCGAAGTTGGCGTCAACGTAGATCTGGAAATCTTCTCCGACAGCTTCCCGCACACCCAAAACCACATCAACGTCCCGTCGCATACCGGCTTCCGGCATCATCCAACGACCGCCGCGTCCGGTTTTTATCTTGAGTGCCCGATACCCGGCAGCCTTCGCCCCAGCAGCCTCTTCGGCGACCTGCTTCGCGCCTTTTTCAGGGACAAGGAAATCTTGGAAGTAGAGCGTGGTGTCATAAGCTGGCACTGTATCGCGCACTTTTCCCCCGAGCAGGCTGATAGCTGAAACGTTGTGGGCTTTGCCGTAGAGATCGAAGGCAAGGGCATCCATCCATTTATTACTGCGGAAGGTGCGTGCTACGTCTGCGCCGGGACCAGTGACGATCCCGTTCTGCACTTGCAGCAGCGAGTCCACTTCTCTGCCCAACAGCGACGTTTTCAACAGCTTGAGCAGATCTTCTACCGGTCCCTGTCGCATCGCCCGGTTGGCGATGGTCACTCCTTCTACACCGCCATCGGTCCGGGCACGCACAATCCATTCTAGCCGTTGTTTACCAATGTTATCTGAGAATGCGTTTTTGCCTAGCTCCTTTGGGTAATACGAAGGAACTGGTGTTACGGATATTTGTGTTATTTTCATTGTTTGTGTTCTGCTCGTTTGTCATTCCGGGATTAAATTTCAACTTTCGTTACCTATCAGTTAAAAATATCGTTAGACATTTTACCGATATTTTCACACCACAGTCAATAAAAATATTGGGGCTATATACATTATTAGAGAAGTTTCGCATGTGCAATAATCTGCGTCAAACATGAAAGCTGAGGATTTATGTTGACGCGGATTTGCGAATGCGTATAATGTTAAAAACAGCTCCAAAAATAATCTACTAAGCAATAGGCAAAAAATGGTTGAGAAGCAAAAAGTGCTGTTTCTCTGTACAGGGAACTCATGCCGGAGTCAAATGGCAGAAGGCTTTTTGAGGGATATGGCTGGCAACCGCTTCGAGGTCTATAGTGCAGGACTGACGCCATCATCTCTTAATCCATTGGCAATCAAAGCGATGGATGGCGTCGGGGGCAATATTTCATCCCATACCTCTGATTCGCTCGATAAATACCTCGACCAAAACTTCCATCATCTGATTACCGTCTGCGACCATGCGAAGGAAAGTTGCCCAGTTTTCCCCGATGCTGGAGAAGATCATCATTGGGGATTTGACGACCCGGCGGAGGCAGAAGGGACCGAACCGGAGCGGTTCACCGTTTTTTGCCGAGTCCGCGATGAGATTCAGCAAAGAATCCACCAGTGGTTAAAGACACCCGACCCGCCTGTACATTCGCACCAAAAAAAATAGGGGAGACCATGTCACCACGCTTTTTAGCCATCGGTCACTTCTGCTACGATGTAGCACCAGATGGATACGTGCTGGGCGGGGGTGCGGCTTACTCAACGATTACGGCTCGCAATCTTGGTTGTCGTGCCCGTGCGGTCACCGCTGTCGGTTCAAATTTCGATCGACAACAGCCAATCCTAGATGGGATTGATGTTTCCTACCACGAATCACCTGAAACCACCATTTTTGATAACCGGTATGACTCAGATGGACAACGCCAACAGCTAATCTTGGGGGTCGGAGGTGAATTGGGTGGACACCACATCCCATCCGAGTGGAAAAATGCAGACATCGCCTATCTCTGCCCACTCACCGGCGAGGTGGATTCGCCGGTAGCTCAATGCTTCAATCATGCGTTAGTAGGTGTCACACCGCAAGGGTGGATGCGCGCATGGGATGAGAACCGCCATGTACGCCCCAAACGGTGGCATACCGCCGAAGCTATCCTACCGCATGCAGATGTTTTGGTTTTAAGTGAGGAGGATATCGCTGCCTCTCCCGAAGACCTCGAAAAGTATATTCAGTGGACGCGAATTGTCGTGCTAACGAAAGGACGGCACGGCGCAACGCTGTACGAGAACGGTCAAATCCTGGAGTCCACCGCCTATCCCGCAGATGAAGTTGACCCGACGGGTGCAGGAGATGTGTTCGCTGCCGCATTCCTAATCAAATATCATGAGACCGGTTCGCCACAAGCAGCGTTGAACTTCGCGCACTGCACGGCATCATTTGCTGTAGAAGGACGCGGAACGACAAGCATCCCGACGTTGGATCAGGTCAGCACACGCCTCGGAAAAACCTAGGAAGCAAAAACCCTTTCTCATTCCCTCACGTTGACACATTACTACAGTTACCACGGTTCGGAATAAGATGGCTCGTTCACATAACGCTCAGTGGTCAGATCCAACGTAACCTCAGCCCCCGGCGGGAGCGAGAGACGCAGATGCTTGTTGTTTACGGTGGCTGTCTGCTTTTCGGTCTTCAGTGGCGGAGGTGCATAGCTGCCGGCGTATCCACCCAGTTCTCCAGGCCACTCACTGGTACGCACAAAGTATTCCGCAGTGCCAAATCGGTGCTCGCCGAAGCCGCCGGCTTGAATGATTAGCTCCCTTCCTTCATTAGGGTTGAGGTTCACTAGACGCACAACCGTGCGCGCCGCTTCCAACTTTTCAACCAGTGCTCCCACATCTTCGGGCAGACCGGGACGATGGCGATGAACATCGAAGTAGCGGAGGCGACAGTGAAGCAGTCCACCATTGTAGATCGGCTGGGGAGCACCGAGCGTCAGTTGAATCAACGCCTCAGACGAAACCGGGTTGCCCCACTGCCAGTGGTGGACGTGGTGATGCGTTCCTACCGCGTCATCCTCCCGAAGCAGCGCTAGGCGGCGACACACTATCTGGTGACTGGCGTGAAGGAGATGCTCAGGATAGCTCGCATTTTGTCCCGCCAAGTACCGGACCCACGGCTGCTCATGCCCGGAATCCTCCTTATTGTGGAATGCAAAGGTCGCATTCCAGTCGAAAGCCTCCGCACCCCGAACACGCTCCATGCTCTCCCAGTCTTCATCTGCCATCGAAAGGTTCCACAACGTTACCATATACACAGGGGAGATCGGCTGCCAGTCGAACCAGCCAGCATCCCCATATCGGTAAGGCACCAAAAACGTCTCGTACTGCTCGTCCATTGAAGCAAACTGGCTATCCCAGCGTTCACTGACGCTCATGTCGAAGTCGCGGATATCCTTCACCTCTCCAAGCTCAAGGATACGATTCATCTGCTGCCGTGGAAGTTCGAGATAGGCGTCATCGCGGGTCAGCAGATAGGCATTCGCAGCGGCATCAAGCGTTGCTTTCTGAAGTGTCAAGAAACCGTGCGGAAATGTCCAGCCGTAGCGACCTCCATACCACTTGCCGTTACAGTATTCGCCCACCTCCCCGGAGTGTCCGACATTATCTGGGAGGAGTCCGTTGTTCCGCCGAGCCCGTGCAGCCCAAGCATCGGTATACTCAACCACCCAGTCGCGATACTTCTCTTCGCCGGTCAGGAGGAAAGCATTCGTCACCAGTGACGTAACGGACAAGTTTGTCGGGGTGTCCCCCTTTCTCCAGCGATCAAATAGCGCCTGTCCCATGGCGCGGGCGTTATCTGGATCTCCCAGATCTTGTACGGTGGAGATGCCGGGCAGATCGAAAAAGGGTAGGTTGTACCGTTCCATGCTGCTGCCGAGGGGAGCATAGCTCGCTGTTTCCCGTTCTGACATCGGTGCGTAATAAGCTCCCCTGCTGCCGTTGAGTCCAGAGAGGACGATTTTGTGTTCAGGGTCGTAGTTGACCGCGTCGGGATCTTCGTTGAGGTAGAAACCCGCAAAACGTTTGGCACGCTCACAACGCTTGTGTTCATTCGGATTCGCTAGGCACAGATGGAAAAAGAGGATGTCGCTTTCCGATTGGTGCATCTGATCTTCGCGGATGCCGTACTCTTTGTAGACCGTGCCGAGGCGCGTCAACTGCTTGGTGACCGCCTCCCATTGACGATCTGCTAGCGTGAGCAGATGGTCTCCACCACCCATCAGGTAGATGAGGGGCCAATTAAAGAAAGGCTCGTAATAGTCGTCGGGACTGCTGCCGCCCCATTCATCCCTCCAAATAAACTCTCCATCCTCCCGCGTGAAGTGGTCGAGAAAGGGCTGGACAGATTGATTCATCGTGTCGAATAGCTGTCGCTCCCAGACCGCCCAAGAGGGCGGTGTCGTAATCGGTACGCTAGCAGATATGTGGATCATCAGAAATGCGTTCTCCTTGTGTACAATCAACTCATATAGTAGTAGGCATACGGAATATGCCGTAACCCCCGTAGGGAACGCAGATCTGCGTTCCCTACACAAGTTGAAATCCATCTCAAGTCCATTCGATTTTCACCGACGCATGAAGGTGGGAACATCAACCGGTTCGCCATCACGGCGAGCCGATTCCCAGCCGGCGAGGAGCGGTGCCAACGTGCATAGCCCATCGTGATAATCGTTCAAGATGCCGCTTCCATCGCCCGTCCGAATTGCCTCCACGAAAACGCGGTCACCCTCAAACCATGGATTGAAATCTTCTGCCGTAAATACCCGCTCGCCGTTCATGTCAATATAGGAATAGTTGTGGACACCGAGGTAGCCGCCCTCATAGTAGAATAGAAAGTAAGGCTCTCCCGCAGGCTGCCCCGGAGAGGCAGATAGGAAGGTCATCGCCATCGTTGCCCCGTTCGACATGGTGAAATTGAACGAAGAAGAAAGGGGTGCCTCGTACTGCTCTGGATGATGGAAAAAGGCTTGGGCACGGATCATATCCAATCCACTCATATAGCGACAATAGTCCAAGGCGTGAGGGCCCCATCCGAAGAAGGGAGCACGAAGCTCCAAGGCACCGTCCCAACGCGGTGCCTCCCCCTCTGGCAGGTGTGCGGGTAGATCTGATACCATCTGGAACCGAATATGAACAATTTTCTTGTCTTGAAGCAGCCGTTTGGCTTCTTGGAAGATGGGACGGTAGCGTTCGCGGAAGCAGACGGTACTAAACACCCCGGAGTGGCGAATCGCATCGTCAATACGATAGGCAACCTCCATGTCCATCGCTTGCGGTTTCTCGATGAAGAGATGGATCCCCTTCTCAGCTGCGGCGACCTCAACGCCATCCACACGCGCAGCAGCCACCACCGTAGACCATAACGCATCTAGCGACTCATTTTTTACCATTTCGTGCCCATCGGTGTAGCTTCTCGAAATCCCATAGTCGGCAGCTGCCTGACGTGCATTTTCCTCAACAATATCGCAGACTGCGACTACCTCCACCTCTTCCAACCGCATAAGATTAATGAGGTGGTTGTTCCGAGCATGGCCACCAGCACCGTAGATACCAACCTTTATTGTTCGCTCGCTGCTCATCAAAACCTTCGCAGTGGAAACCCCATGCTTTAGCGTGGGGAGGAAACTGCGCCTCTTTTTTTGTCGTTTTTGTAATCTACCTTACACTTTTTAGGTAGATTTGTGGTAAAATAACACTCGTAACTTGATGACTTAGGTTAAACGCTTGTTTAACACTGCCCTCTCACTTCTGAGGTTCACTAGTGAACCGCGTGAAAGGTGTGGCTTGTCTGAGGTTTCACCCGGAAGGTGAAGCGATGATAGCACCGCTACATCGTGAATCCTTCTAAACAGTTGCTTCGACCGTGCGGTGGCGGGTGTGTAAAGTTACGAGCCAGAGCCGCATAACTGCGTTATCTCTTATCCCGATAAGATCGGGAAAGATAGCGTCACGGGTAGATTTTCAGATGTTCGCTAGTGAACATCGTGTAAAAATCTGCCCAAGCGTAAGTCCCGTTGGGCAGGTCACAAGTTTCTTAATCCCGACTTGTCGGGGCCTCGCCCTTCAGGGCGGGGTAGTTGACGTTGTTCTGCCTTTACATATCGCCTCGGTACGGGGTTGGTCCCTCAGGTCGGTTTTTACGCGGGACTCTTGTCGGATATTTTTCGAGTGCCGCAATCCAAGCCTCTCGCCATTCCTCATAATCGGTTTCAGAATCCGGAGACAGACGACTGCGGGCGTCAAAGCTGGGCCAAAAGGCACGCCCCGTGGGCGTTCCTCTTTTCTGGTAACGTATATCCATGCTCCAACGGATCGCATCCGTGTTATTTGTACCTGACGAATGGGGGGTGAGTTTGTGAATAAAGATAACATCTCCCTTTTTCATCGGCACCGAAACCCAATCCCCGTCTGGCAGACTGTTGCCCCAATATACTGTGCGGTGCTTGTGTATCCGGGGCATCACTCGCAGACACCCGTTCTCCTCTGTGGTATCGCACAACGGGATCCAGACGGTCAGGACGAAGGTTGTGTCCGCTTCCTCATGGAAAAAGATCGCATCTTGGTGCCAGAAGACCACATTTGAGTTTCGCCCTTGCTCTAGGTCCGAAGGCAGCTTCGCCCGTATATGCGTCATGGGGCTGCAGCAGATCTCTGGCCCGATAAGTCCCTCTATCAGATCCAGCAGCCGCTTATTTCGCATAAAACGAAATGTCCCTTCCCCTCGAATATGCCCCACATCCAGAAATGTGTCTGACTCGAAATAGGCTGCCTCGTCTTCGTCGCATATCCGAGCGAGACGCGTTTCAAACGGTTCGTCCACGTATAGTTGGCTAATTCGACCTTCAGCGTGCAGATCCTTGGCGAGCTTGTCTATAACCCCCTCGTAGTCCTGAACCACCGGCTCGAAATCGACCTCCTGTAGTGCTGCCTCAAGCACCACATATCCCTCTTCTTTGAAATGCTCAAGTTGTTCCTTTGTCAGTGTCATTCGTCAGTCCTCTCAATCGGCAAAAAACATGATCCCATATCTGATTTTAACGGCGGCAAGTCTTGAAACTTTAGGGCAACATTATACGCCGAAGCAGTGAGGCTGTAAAGAGGAAATTAAACGCAGCTTTCCACGCACTCATATCCGCTTGCATTTCATACTAGGGCGTGATATAATGCCACACATAGCTGCTAAGTCGGTTTTGGCAGCGAATAATAATCCGCTCCCAGATTTTTGGGGGTTTTTTTGTGTACTCAAAATAGGATGGATTGACGGAGTCGGGGTTGCCCTATCGACAATCCTTCCTCAACATAAATACGGTTGAACAACAAAATGTACAATAAACTTACAGATGTTAAACTCAGAACTGGCGAGACGATGGAGGTCGGTGTTATCATTGCCCCAGATGAAGCGTATGCGGAACAGATTAAACCGTTCTTGGCGCACAAGGGAGGTGGCTTCAAGTGGCATCTCGAACGCTCTGTTGTTGAACCTCTTGATGATTTGGAGACACGCTTCTACGTCGGCAAAGTGGACGGGGAAATCATCGCAAACATAATGATAGTTGAACACGGGCACGTCGGTATCCTTGGACATGTTTTCACCACACCGACGCAACGACGCAAAGGTGCTTGCAAAGCGGTCATGGGGTTTCAAATGGAGGATTTCCGTCAGCGCGAGGGTGAAGCACTCTACCTTGGAACCGGATACAACAGCCACCCCTACTATATCTACAACAGTTTCGGATTTGAGAGTGTTTTCCCCGGTTCGGGCTTCATGAAATACCGTGCAGTTGAGGACTTCGATGACCGCTACTTTGCTGGAAGTCCTGTTCACGCAAAAGATGTGGTATGGAACGACTGGGCAAAGATGACTGCCCTAACCGGGATCGTTGAGGGCGACTATCTCCGCAGCATCGCATTCGGCATCTATGGACCTGCTAATTTCGAGGGCGGTTTTCTTGGGTTCAAACAAGCGCTAGAAGATGGGGATACCTACCACGACGCAAAGCTGCTGAAATCGGACGCCGGGGCAATTGTTGGCGTGGCAACAGTCTCTTGGGATACACGCTGGCAACCCGACACAGCGGTGTTAGACGTTTTCGTTCATCCAAACTTCTATGCCTCAGCACCAGTGCTGCTTGAAGCGATTGATTTCCCAGATGCCAAAATCCAGTGTTATGTTGAATCAACTTCAGCGAGCAAAGCTGAAACGATCCAAAATGCGGAATTTCATCACGAAGCGACGTTGAGAAACCAAATCCAACATCAGGATAAGGGTGTTGATGTGCTGATTTTTGCACGCAATTAAACAGCCTCGGCACCCAAAGTAGAAATACGGTGCCATCAACCACTACCGGGAGAAATCAGATGCTTGGTGTCCAGCTTTTGGGAAACGAGACAGTCACCGTCAAAGAATATCCCGAGCCTACACGCAATAATGAGAACGACCTATTGATTCAGGTTAAGTCCTCAGGAATCTGTGGTAGTGAAATGCACGGCTATCGCAGCCCAACCCCTCACGCGTCCAATGGCGGACACGAAGTTGCAGGAGAGGTCATCGACGCGGGGCAGTCAACAAAATTCAAGGTTGGGGACCACGTTGGCGTCCACGCCATTTGGGGGTGTGGGGACTGTCGGTGGTGTGGGGTTGGAAAATATACCTATTGTAATAACCGCATAGGCGGCGGTTCGGGAACTCATGCGGAGCGGCTCGCTGCCCCAGACCATGTCTGTCTCAAGCTGCCTGAAGATATTCCGTTTGATGTAGGGGTGCTCCTGACCGGCGACGGGTTCGGTGTCCCTTATCATGTGAGTCAACGGCTTGACACCAAAGGCGGGGATTTTGTTTGCGTCTTGGGGGCAGGTCCCGTTGGGCTTGGAAACACAATCGTGCAATCGTTCCTAGGAGCGGAAGTGATAGTTATTGACATCAACGACTATCGACTCTCCCTTGCAAAGGCAGCCGGTGCCACACACACTATCAACTCAAAGAAGACCGATCCCCTTGAGACGATCACGGAAATTACCCACGGTATGTTTGTGGATAAGTGCATTGAGGCAGCCGGACGTCCAGAGACGCTTAAACTTGCTTTCACCTTGGTTGGGGTAGCGGGGACGATTATGTGCGTTGGCGAGCAAGGCGATTTGCCAATCAGCCCAAGCCGCGATCTGATACGGAAAGACATCACATTGATGGGGAGTTGGTTCTATCACTACTCAGAATACCCTGCCATGCTCGATCTGTATCGGCGCGGTTTACCCATTGGGCGAATGATTACCGATCATTTTCCACTTGTCGAAGCACAGACAGCGTTTAGCAAATTTGCCAATGGTCAGGCGGGCAAGGTGATGCTTGAACCGTAACCGGCGAATTTGGTGTTGACACGGTTTTAGTGCAATGATATATTTATCGCCGCAATCAGTAGATGTGAACTTTTCTCAGAAATAATGCACGACGAGTGATCCGTAAGAGGGCGTCCCGCTCGGCTTGGATAGACATATCCAAGCCATCTTTGCGCGTGTGCAGCGGATTTGTCAATCCGCTGCGAACGGTGATTTTTTTCACTATTTGAAACGCCGGGCGTAGGTCCCATAAAATATATCAATAAGGAGAAATAATGGATCTCGGACTCAAGGATAAGGTTGCAGTCGTTGGGGCATCAAGCAAGGGGCTTGGCAAAGCCATCGCACTCGGTCTGGCGGAAGAAGGTGCGAAGGTAACAATCTGTGCACGGGATGTGGATACGCTGGAGGAGACAGCCACCGAAATTCGTGAAAAAACGGATGCTGAAGTGTTGGCAGTCCCAGCGGATGTCAGCCAACCGGAGCAGGTTAGCGGGTTGATTGCCAAAGCCATTGATCGATTCGGCGGAATTGATATTCTTGTCAGTAACGCCGGGGGTCCCAGAGCAGGTCGGTTCGCAGATCTATCTCCCGAAGATTATCAAGCTGCACTGCACCTCAACCTACTCAGCACGATTAACTTGTGCCGCGGTGTCGTGCCGAGCATGAAAGCACGAGGCGGAGGTCGCATAATCAATCTCACCTCTATCTCCGTCAAACAACCGGTAGATGGATTGATGTTATCTAACATGGCGCGAACCGGCGTCATCGGGTTCGCCAAAACGCTTGCGTCCGAGCTAGCACCTGACAATATTCTTATAAATAATGTCTGTCCGGGCATCATCTTCACCGATCGGATCAAACAGCTAGCCACTGTGAGGGCAGAGGAAGCGGGCATCACGTATGAGGAAGCCCTCACAAATATGACCCAAGATATACCACTCGGTCGAATCGGAGACCCCAAGGAATTCGCCAATCTGGTTGTGTTCCTCGCCTCCGGACGCGCAAGTTATATCACCGGCACCACAATCCAAGTGGATGGCGGTATGTCAAAGGGGCTGTTATAATTGAAAAAACCGGGACAGCCGGTGAGTGGAAATCCTACACATCGCTTCCCAACCCTGTCGGTTATTATTCCAGCCTTCAACGAGGCACCAACGATTCGGCAGGTTGTTGAAGCGGTTAAGGAAGTGCCAATCGACACGGAGATCATCGTTGTCAACGATGGCTCGACCGATGAGACATCTGTTATCTTGGAACAGATGCGCGATGAATCAGGGTTAAAAATCTTTCAGTACAAAGAAAATCGTGGAAAAGGGGCAGCGATTCGACTTGGACTGGAACAGGTCACCGGTGAGTTTGTGGTCATTCAAGATGCCGACTTGGAACTCTGTCCGAGAGATCTGATGCCAATTATAGAAGCGTTACAAAAAGGTATTGCCAAAGTGGTCTACGGTTCAAGATTCCTGAACGGTAAAAAACGGGCAAGCCTGAAAACCTACATAGCGAATCGTATGCTTGCCAGTTTCACAAATCTGTTGTATCATGCACGTATAACCGATGAGGCGACCTGTTACAAGGCATTTAATACGAGTCTGGTGGCTAGCCTCAATCTGACTGCTCAAGGGTTTGAGTTCTGCCCAGAAGTGACGGCAAAGGTACTACGTGCAGGCCACCATATCCATGAAGTGCCCATTTCCTACTTCCCACGCACAAAACAGGGTGGGAAAAAACTCCGATTCTGGCGGGAGGGCATCCGCGCAGGGTGGACCCTGTTCAAATATCGCTTTGCCCCCACGTCGAAAATCCTTAAAAAACTAGATTTGTCCAATAAAAAATAAAATAATTTTAGCAAGAT
The DNA here is from genome assembly GCA_965222435.1 of Candidatus Poribacteria bacterium. GTDB lineage: Bacteria > Poribacteria > WGA-4E > WGA-4E > PCPOR2b > PCPOR2b. The sequence goes on from OZ244950.1 coordinate 5,681,475, forward strand.
TGAATGGCTGCCCTCTATCCGAATTTTACCCCGTCAATTTTGTTGTGAAACGCAACAGACGGAACACCCTTACCTAAATAAGGAAGGAGACCCAAATGGCAGAGCAAGTGAAACACGAAGTGACTTTGAACATTCCGATACAACCTAATATGGAATTAGTCGCTGCGCACACCGCTTCTATCATCGCTGAAATCATGGATTTTGACGAAACCCACATTGATGAGATTCAACTGGCTATCATCGAAACCTGCATCAACGCTTTTGAACATAGCAATAGCAAAGACCGCAAGGTGACAGTCACCTACACTCTCACAGATGATGAACTGGAGTTAAAAATTACGGATCACGGCATCGGATTTGGTATGGACAAAGCCAAGCTTTTAACCGGAGAGGCTAGGGCCCGAGCCATGCAAAAACGAGGGTGGGGGTTAGAGATTATTCGGGAGATGATGGATGAAGTGGATGTTGACAGCGGTGATGAAGGAACAACCATCACAATGCTCAAAAAAAGAGTGTTATCAGAAATCTGAAACATAGCCACCACCTAAGAAATTTTGATGAAGGAGGAGACAAATGGCGTCATCTTTTAATGTCAACACGCGTACTGAAGACGGTTACGCTGTTATCCAAACGGATGGATACCTGAACGGGCCGACGGCGGAAAAACTCGCCGAAACCGCCAAAGAACTTATGAAGCAAGGATACAGTACGTTTGTGATTAACCTTGAAAAAACACGACTCGTTAACAGCATTGGCATTTCCATCCTGATTGAGATTATTGAATTGCTTCAAGAGCACGGGGGAATGGTACATTTCTGCCACTTAACACCCGTCATTGAGCGGACTTTCAAAATGATGGGTCTTGCTCAACATGCCGAGATTCATGACGATGAGGCGTCTGCAACTACTAACCTATAATTGGATTCACCGGGCACGGATGAGCCGGATCAACAGATAATACCGCTTCACCTCCTTGCAATCTGTGATAAATCATCAATCTCAACCAACCAATCAGAGGTAATTAAGAGATGCAATCTGTTTCCGCTGAAGAGACAATACAACGGCTGATTTTTAGCCTGTCTGAGCTTGAACAACTGGGTGAGACAATCATCTCCGGGCGCGGTAACTTTAACGTATCAAGTCGGACCTATCTGCGAATCATCCACGGCACCTTACAGGTAACCCGTTGCGCGATTTTGCTCTTTCAGCCTACCGAGAATTGCCTCACTGTCGAAGCGGCGATAAATGTCAAGGATGAATCGTTAAGCATTCCAGTGACCGACGACGAGATCGCGGCGATACTTGAATCTTCAACCATCGATCCCTCCAGCCCTCCGCCTACCTTGGATAACTTTTTCAATCAAATCCAGCCCCAATTAGAACTCCTCGGTGCCAATTTATGGGCACCCCTCAAAATCCGCGATGAATTTCTGGGGGTTATCAGTCTGGGAAGTTTTAGGACGCAGGATAATTTGGAGGACTGGAATCGAGAACTCCTGCCGGTGTTGGCAAACCAGATCTCCGTTGCAATCGCTTACTCGCGCCTCGTAGATAAGACCCGTGCGGAACAGTTTCGCCTTTTCATGCTTTCTGACACCGCCACCCAGATTTGTAAATCGCTCGACACGGAGGCTGTGCAGGAAGAGGTAGTGACACATGCGATCACGCTGTTGGACGCAAGTACAGGGGTATTGCTGCTCATTGATCCAGTCGCACAGCGCCTTGAAATGAAATCTATTTTCACCCTTGAACCGCAAGCGGACACCGAACTTGAAAATCTATCAATCCCCCTACAAACGGATCAAGACGCTCCGTCGACACTAGCCCCCCTCGCTGAAATCGCAACCCCAGAAGGCGAAACGTTGATTTCCAACAACGGCGGAAATGGGGTGTTGCTCGGTCGCAGGAATCTGATGGCAGTCCCCATGCGTGGACGCGAAGATACGCTGGGAGTGTTGATTGTTGCGGATAAGGAGGGAAGGGGAGGAACTACGCTGGACTTTACCGACGAGGATAGGGTTCTGCTTGAAGCTTTCGCCAATCAGGCAGGAGTGGCAATCGAAAACGCACAACTTTACCAAGAGGCACTAGAGGGACGGCAACTACAGGCGGAAATGGATGAAGCAGCAAAGATTCAACAGAATCTGATTCCCGATACGCTCCCCGAAATCTCTGGTTATGAGGCGACCGGGCTTTACTTCCCCCGCGGCGGCGTTGGTGGAGACTACTACGACTGTCTTCCAGATGCAGACGGCACTTGGGGTCTTGCAATCGCCGATGTCTCCGGCAAAGGGATGCAAGCCGCGCTGCTCATGGCAACATTGCGGGCAGGGCTGCACTCGGAGGTCACACGAAAAGAAGATCTACCGAGTATGGCAGAGGCACTCAACTCACTGCTCTATGCAAGCAGCACCTCCGGCAAATTTGCAACCTTTTTCTATGCCCAGCTACACCCGGAAACGGATCAGATTACTTCAATCAACGCCGGGCACAACTACCCACTTGTTATCCGGTGCGCTGGTGGCTGTGATGAACTGGAAAAAGGTGGGGTGATGTTGGGCATGTTCCCTAACGATGTACTATCTCAAATAGCAGTATATGAGCAAGAAACGACCCAACTTTGCGATGGGGACGTTGTGCTTTTCTACACCGATGGGGTAACGGAAACCGTAAACCCCGACGAAGAACTGTACGGAGAAGAACGTCTGGAAGAGGTCGCAACACGTGTGAAAGGCGAAAATGTGGATCAGATATGCCAAGCCATTTACGACGACGTTATCGCATTTCAGGGGGAAGCCCAGCAGTTTGATGACCTGACATTGATGGTGCTTAAAAAAATATAATCACCCAAATATGAATGAAGCGTGAAACGTGAAATGAACTAATGAACCAATGAACCAACAAGGACAAAATTGATGCAAAATCGAGAAGGGCAGCACTACTTAGATCCCACCGCATTGGCAAAAATTGGCAATCTCGAACTCATTGCGAAATTTGTCGTCGAAGGGTTCATCTCAGGCCTCCACAAAAGCCCCTATCACGGTTTCAGCGTCGAGTTCGCGCAGTACCGACAATATATGCCCGGCGATGATATCAAACATCTTGACTGGAAAGCCTATGGACGAACCAATCGGTACTACATCAAGCAGTTTGAGGAGGAAACGAACCTTAACTGCTACCTCCTTCTCGACACCAGTGAGTCGATGACCTACGGTTCCGGCGAGCTGACGAAGTTGCAATACGCCAGCTACCTTATCGCTTCGATCGCGTATTTCATGGCAAAGCAACGGGATGCCATCGGATTCGCCTACTTTGACGAAAGACTCCACGAATACCTCCCCGCCCGAAGTTCTCCCGCCCATCTCCACGCGATCCTGCTGACGCTTGAACGGATCCAAACCAATAAACTCACGCGCATGGGGCAACCCATCCACCAGATCGCCGAACGCCTCACCAAACGCGGATTGGTTATCCTAATCTCCGACCTCTACGAGGACGACCCCGACACAGTTGTGAAAGCTCTTGAACATCTCCGCTATGACGGACATGAGGTGATTGTCTTTCATGTTTTAGACAATCAGGAGTTAGAATTTGCATTTGATCGCGTGGCGCGTTTTGTTGATGCGGAAACGGACGAAGAGGTCATCGCAACGCCGCAGGCGATTCGCCAAAGCTACCTCAGCCATCTCCACGATTTCATCAACCACTACAAATTGGAACTGAGCAGATCCGACATCAACTATAACACGATTGACACTGCAACCCCCGTTGATTACGCACTGTCTTCCTATCTTGCCAAACGGGAGGGGTTGATCTGAGATGATTACACACAAAATTCAATATAATGGAGTGATGTTTCCTAACAGTTGGTACGGTGGCTGGTGCTTCACGCCGCAGTGCCCAAACTGTTAGACAGAAGGTGAAAAATTAGCTATCAGAACCGGCACCAAGGGTTGAAAATATGCACATTATCAGCAAAAAGGCATTACGCGAGTTTTGGGAGAAATATCCTGATAGCCAAACTTCCCTCGTGCGTTGGTTCAAGCTGATTGACAAACAGGAGTTAAAGAACTTCGCCGAGTTGCGTGCGGTGCTTCCAAGTGCTGATCAAGTTGAGGATCTGATTATATTCAATATCGGTGGCAACAAATATCGATTGATTACCTCAATCCATTTCAATCGTCAAAAGGTCTATGTTCGTCATGTATTAACCCACGCGGAATATGACAAAGGAGACTGGAAGAAATGAGCGTAATTACAGATGACATTCAAGCACACTGGCGTGTTGTGCGTCCACTTTTTTCAATTCGCAATGAAAAAGAATACGATCTGGCAATTGAGCGACTGAATGCGCTAATTGATGAAATTGGCAATAATGAAGCACATCCCCTGTACGAACTCCTTGATACATTAGGGGCAGTCATACATACCTATGAAGAAAAGCACTATCCAATACCGGAGTGTAGCGGTGTCGAGATGCTTCAGTTTTTGATGGAAGCCTATCATCTTGAACCGTCAGATCTTCCAGAGATAGGTACGCCAGATGCCGTTTTAGGAATTCTCAGTGGCAAGCGTGAACTTACGGTCAAGCACCTTCAAGCCTTGGCAGCAAGATTTCATGTATCACCAACGGTGTTCGTGTAATCCCTTAGTTCACCGTTAATTGACTCCGTCAACAGTAGGAGAGCACATCGCAAAAAGAAGATGTGGATGGCGCATCGCTTATCGTAGATTCTCTCAAACAGTATGGCGTGAAAGATGGACAGAGAAGCAATTATTCAAAAATTTGAGCGATTAAGGGTGTGGAGAAACGCTGGCGAGAGAGCACCTCACAAGCCTTTGCTGGTTTTGTATGCCATCGGGGGATTGCTACGAGATGGGAACCACCTTCTCCCGTACTCTGAAATAGACGAGAATCTTGGGAACTTACTAAGGGAACTTGGCGGAAACGAAATATCAGATTTATCGCCTCTCGCAGACTTAACAGACTTGACATCGCTGATACTTGATGTTAATCGTGTATCGGACCTGTCGCCCTTGATCGGATTAATCAATCTGAGAGAAATAAGTGTGCAATCGAACCCTCTGAACCCAAAGACAATCGCCGTTGACCTGCCAATTCTCGAAGCTAAAGGTGTTCATGTCTGGCATTCGTATCAATAATCCTGTTAACCTGAAAACGCAATAAATCGTTATATACTTATTGCGAAACAATTCTATAAAATGGGCTCTATTCTTCATTTCAGAAGGAGATTTTAATATGTTCGATCTAAAGCGGATCTGGGTATCCGTGTTTGGCTTTGTTTTTCTCGTTTTACCAGTTGTTCCCACCGTTGCGCAGGCTGATGCCCCCGCTGTCTGCTTGATTGGAGACCATCCGGGCATCCCCGAATCCGATGCACAGACCGCGGCGATGCTGGTATGTGATGAGCTGCGCAAGCAGGGCATATCCGTCACCAACCCTGTTTACGAGGCACCCGCCTCAGCGAATGCCTATCGCGTTGTTTTGCGCCGCCTAGGCGAGAAGATTTTCGTGCGATTGAGTCAAGAAAAACCCATCGGCACGATTATCATCGAACGGCAGCTGACCTTGGCAAATATCGAGGAGATGATCCCAGCGGCACCGAGACTGGTTGACGCACTTGTCCACAACAAGCCGATCGATGATACGGTTGATATGGAAACCGTTACCGAACAGGAGGCTCGCGAACTCAGGAAGATATCGGGTGAATCCCTTTGGCATATAGGTATTCTTGGAACCTTTATCCCCGGCACGGACATAGCGGGCGAACCCGGCTATGAGTGGGGTTGGTCTTATCAGACGCCAGCCTATACTGTCGGGACCGAGTTTCGGACAAGCGGAAGCAATGGGGATGAGGACGGCGACGAATTTTCCTTCTTCGCTTGGTCAATTGGTGGACGTTACTTCTTCAATAAACGGAATATTTCACCCTATGTGGGTGGTGGATTCTCCATAATTAACACTAGCTATGTAAGAATAATAGAGAGAAACCAAATACCATTTTTTCGTGATGAGCGGAGGGACTCAGAAAGCGATTCCGGCTTGGGCACCTATGGTGTCGCTGGAATAGAAGCACTGCGCCTCACCGAGAGTCGCCTGAAACTTGAATTGCGAATAGATAGACCGTTCTTTACGCTGCCAAGCCAAGACATAATGCCGATAACATTTGGCATCTTCTTTTCTCGGAACTACGCTCCCGGCGGTTGCTTGTTCTTCTAATTTTAGAGCTTGTTTGAATCATTCCTCCCCTCAAATACCTAATTCCTTCCCAACACGATTGTGGAATGCTCAATTTTAATCCGTTTAATCCCCAATTCAGACAATAGAACCCCTTTTTGTCAATAATTTGTAAAAAAAACTTGACAAACGCTTTGTAGCGATTTATAATACTACAAAATCGATATGCGAATGAGTCTCAATATCATTCGCTGGAGAGGTCAATCGGGCAAAAGATGCCCGTTTTTATTTAATGCCACAGTGCAATTGAGACTCAATTTCAATAAATCCGAGGGGTTAGAATTGCGAACCTGTTGTTGTGTTGTGCTTCTATTTCTGATAGCTCAAGTCGTACCAGCCGAATCCAAACGGTTGAGTGTCTCTGGCTATGGAGTAATCAACTATGCCAACTTCGATTGGCAGACCGATCCAGAGCGACGCGCCCACATTGATGTTGAGCGGCTTGTCATCGCGCCGAAGTTCCAAGTAAGCGATACCATCCGGCTTGAAGCGGAGCTTGAGTTTGAGCACGGTGGAACCGGCATCACAATGGAGTTCGATAAATTCGAGGAGTTTGGCGAATTCGAGACGGAAGTCGAAAAAGGCGGCGAGGTCATCGTTGAGAAACTCGCTGCGGTCTTTGAGATTCGCCCAACACTCAACCTCCGGATTGGTCACATCATCGTGCCGGTCGGCTTAACTGCCAAGCGGCATCGCCCTCAACACTACTTCACAACCACACGCCCCGAATCTGAATCAAATCTGATTCCAACTATCTGGCACGAAAATGGGATTGAGCTATTCGGCAAAGCCGGTGCGCTCAACTATCAGGTGCAAGTCGTCAACGGCTTGGACTCCACCGGCTTCAGTTCGCGCCGTTGGATTGTCGGCGGTCATCAGCTCCGGTTTGAAACCGCCAATGCCGAAGATTTCGCGCTTGTTGGTCGGGTCGATTATCAGGTCATAGACGGAGCAGTTCTCGGTATCTCCGGCTACTACGGAGACAGCGCGGACAACCGCCCCAAACCGGACTTCCGGGCTGATGCCCATGTCTCAACTGTTGACCTGCACGGCTTTTACGAGGTCGGCGCGTTGAAGGTTCGTGGGATGTTTCTTTACGGAACACTCGAAAATTCAGAACTTATCTCCAAAACCAACCGAAATCTCTCAAACAACCTGAACGTAAAGCGGACACCCGTCGGTAGCCAAGCCATCGGGGGATACCTTGAGGTCGGTTACAATCTACTCACGTTCTTCAAATCATCGTTGAATACAGAGGCAGGGCTCGATCTGTTTGTCCGCTACGACAACTACGATACAATGGCTGAGGTTGCCGGGGACATCTTTGATAATCCGCGTTGGGAACGGCAGACGTGGACATTTGGTGCCAATTATCATCCACATCCGCAGCTTGTTTTTAAGGGACATTACTCCGCACGGAGATTGGGCACCGAAGTTGAGAACGAAGAAAACACCTTCGCGCTCGGCTTTGGGTTTCAATACTAATTTAACCTCAAATCAAAAAGGAGAAATCCAATGCGATTCAATCAATATCTAACAAAACTCTTTTGTTGTATCCTATCCACCCTTCTAGTTCTTTCGATTTGCTTCATCGGTTGCAGCCTTACCGGTTGTGGCAACGACGATGATGACGATGATACCGCTAGTGCCGGTGGAGCATCCACATTTGATGCAACCGCCACCTTGAATGACTTCGCCAACACAGTCGTGCTCGCCACCTACACCGACTTGGACAACAAAGCAGGTGAACTACTAAGCGCTGTGCAGGCGTTGGAAGCGACCACCACCCAAGCCAATTTGGTGCAGGCACAAGCAGCGTGGAAGGCAACGCGGAAACCGTGGGAACAGAGTGAGGCGTTCCTGTTCGGTCCTGTTGACACGCAAGGGCTCGACCCAGCACTCGATAGCTGGCCCGTCAATCGGGTTGATCTTGACGGTGTGCTTGCGAGTGGTCAAGCGTTGACTTCAGCATCAATTGATGCACTTGAGGACACGCTGAAAGGTTTCCATACCATCGAGTATCTCCTCTTCCGCGACGGCGATCAGCGGAAAGCTGCGGATATTACCCCCCGCGAACTTGAGTACCTCGTTGCAACGACGGAGAATCTGAAATCAAAAACCGCTCAATTGCGTAACGCATGGGATGCGTCGGGTGAAAATTACGCCGCAGAAGTCGCCAACGCTGGCGATTCAAGCACGATTTATAAATCACAGAAAGACGCAATGCAAGAAATGGTCAACGGCATGATTGTCATCGCCGATGAAGTCGCCAACGGTAAGATCTCCGATCCGTTCAATGAGCGGAACACAACCCTCGTCGAGTCGCAGTTTAGCTTCAACTCGATTACCGACTTCCAAGACAACATCCGCGGTATTCAAAACGTCTACGTAGGGAAATTCACCGCAGATGGTCAGGGACTTAACGAATTTGTGAAAGGAGTGGACGCTGAACTGGACGCAAGATTCCAAACCGAAGTCCAGACCGCTATCGACACCATCGGCGCGATTCCAGACCCCTTCCGCGATTCAATCACCGCCCAGCGTGCTGCTGTCCAAGGGGCAATTGGTGCGGTCAGCACAGTTCAGGGGACACTCGAGAACGATATCTTGAAGTTGGTGTTGGACAGCAATTTCGATTAACGCAGGCTAGCGCATGACAGAGAAACCGAGTTTTTAGGAAAAACCCGGTTTCTTTGCATGATTTCTTAACACCTACTACTTCTTTATTAAGAAAAACGAAAAATGCACATTGGAACAACCACAAAACTCTTGTTTGTATTGGCTGTTACCGTTCTGGTTGTAGGACTCTCCGCCTGCGACCAGATTCAGCAACTTCTACTGCCGGGGATCCCTGAACCGGAGACGCCAACCCCAATAGAAGAGCGCGATCACGTTTGGGTGGTCGATCAGAATAGTGTTGAGGTGCCTATACCCGGAACTTGGGTACTCGTAGAACACACCAATCCAAATTCGACCTATATCATAGGCGAAAGTTTCACCTTACCGCCAGACACACTGCACCAGATTTTGCTGTCGGAGGGAACATATATGGACGGTGAAGGTCTCCTCTGGACAAAGGTAAACATAACAGTCGATGACGGCACACAGTTCCTGTTACTTGAACGTGTGGACACAAGTGTTTCGCCGCATCAACTCCACCTTGTTGTCAAGACAGATGATACCGGCTTGGCACTGCTTGAGTATAGTGAGTATCCTTTTGATCTGCCCGGGCATGACGTGCAGGTCTGGGAACTGCAATGAAATCAACGGGGGAAAAATTGATATCAAGAGACGACTTCCCAAACCTGTTTGGGGACACCAGTTGGCAAACTGTAACGTGTCGGTTTGAACCTCTCAACGAAATGCCGCCCCTCAATTTAATCAGTAATGTCAACCTTGTTCCGTTCAAAGAGAATCGGTGGTTGGTGCTCCGCTTACAAACAGGGGAATGGGAAGTCCCGGGCGGCACGTTGGAGCCGGGCGAAAGCTATTCGGACGCGATAAGTCGTGAGTTGATTGAAGAAGCTGGCGCGCGTCTGATAACCTTTGAACCATTCGGTGCTTGGCACTGTTTTTCGACTGCCCCAAAGCCCTATCGTCCGCATCTACCACATCCCGAATTTTATCGGCTTGTAGGTTATGGAGCGGTGGAAATCATCAGCAATCCCGAAAACCCTGAAGGTGGCGAACAGGTGGCAAGCGTGGAATTCGTCCCTATTGAGGAAGTCGTTCAACGATTTCGTGACATAAATCGGTTTGAGTTAGCAGAGTTATATCAGTTGGCAGCAAAAGTTCGCAAAGCCAAAAATGAAAAACAGGGAGAAATTGGCGTTTGAAATCATGAAATCAAATCATTTTTCATGCGTTTTATTATTTACAATCCTACTTTTTACCCTAATCTCCGCCTGTGATTCGGACAACCTGACCGATCCAGAGAAGATGGATGTTTCGGATAAAGGGTTTTCAGGCGGGGAGACAACGGTTTTTGACGCGACGAGCCATGCGTTTTCGACGCCCGCGCCAAACCTTTCGGCAGACGGGCTAGCAAAGCACCTCGAAGGTGATGTTGAGTTTGAAGCAGTTTTTGTCACCGTCCCAGCGGAAGTCAATCCGGGACTCGGTCCGGTTTACAACAATATTTCCTGCATCAACTGTCATGCGCGAGACGGGCGGGGACGGGCACCGACATCGGGCGAGAAACTCACATCCATGCTTTTCCGCATGAGTCTTCCGAATCCAGAGAGCGATGGCACACAGGGACCGGTGCCAGTTCCCGGTTTTGGGACACAACTCAATAACCGCGCAATCTTCGGTGTACCCCCGGAGGGAGCAGTAACGATTGACTATACCGAGGGTGAGCTCACGACAATCGACGGGGTGAAGGTGCACCTTCGCGCGCCCAACTACAAGATCGAAGACCCATATCAACCGTTGCCGGACGATGTTGAGATCTCGCCCCGCGTCGCACCCGTTGTGTTTGGTTTAGGGTTACTTGAAGCAATACCTGAAGCGACTATCCTCGCCTTGGCGGACGAAGATGATCAGAATGGCGATGGGATTTCAGGGAAAGCGAATTACGTTTGGGATGTCCAAGAGAATGGATTGAATCTCGGTCGATTCGGGTGGAAGGCGAATCAGCCGACACTGATTCAACAGGTCGCCTCCGCCTACCACGATGACATGGGCATTACAACCTCGCTGCTGCCGAGAGAGAGCTCGGATGGGCAACCGCAATACGACGGACGGGGGGATGATCCAGAACTCAGCGATGAAATTTTGGATGTGGTGACATTTTACGTCCAAACCCTCGCTGTGCCTGCCCGACGCGACCTCGACGATCCAATGGTTCAAAATGGTGAGGAACTCTTTGAGAGCGCGGGATGTTCCGGTTGCCATATCCCAACTTTACAGACAGGGACGTTATCGGATGTGCCGGAGGTTTCCAATCAGACGATTCACCCGTACACAGATCTGCTGTTACACGACATGGGTGCGGAGTTGGCAGACAATCGCCCCGATTTCCTGGCGAGCGGTTCGGAGTGGCGCACACCACCGCTGTGGGGTATCGGGTTGGTCAAAGTGGTCAACGGACACACCAACTTTCTCCACGACGGTCGAGCGAGAGGATTGCTGGAGGCAATTCTGTGGCACGGTGGGGAAGCAGAGCAATCACGTGAGGCAGTTCAGGGGATGTCCGCAAGCGACAGAGACGCACTCATCGCTTTTCTGGAATCGTTGTAGTATACATGGGAGCAAATTACGCTCCCTCTTCGTCAGAAATAATCTGTTGTGCAAGGTAGTTTTGGATGCCCACTTGGTTAATCTGGTCGAGTTGAGCCTCTATCCAGTCAATATGCTCTTCCTCATCTTTGAGGATACGCTCAAGAAGCTCTTCCGAACCAAAATCCTTGTGGGTATGGGCAAGTTGGATAAACTCATTGAGCCGCTCGGCCGCTTCTGTCTCAAGGGCAAGATCATTTGCCATCATCTCTTCGACATTGGTGCCGATTTTAATTTCAAAATAGCGCGCCATGTTAGGCATCGCGTTGAGATAGAGCACACGAGCGATGAGCTCTTCAGCGTGCTTCATCTCTCCGATGGCATGTTCACGTATCGCTTGATGGAGACGCTCATATCCCCAGTTTTCGCAAATTTCGGAATGGGCAAAATATTGATTGATAGCGGTAAGTTCAGCAGTTAAAACTTCGTTAAGCACTTCAATAATTTCAGGATGTCCGTTCATTGTTTTTTCCTTATATTTGAAATGAGGTAGAATCAATCGAAACCGTATGTAATAACGCTGTGGGAGAGTGGAAGGGTTTGCCCAACACAAAAACTTAGCTTCTCTCAGCAGCCTTGCTCCTGTTTTTGATATGAACCAATTAGAGGAGGCTTATGGCTTTACAAGTTCAAGAAATACAACGAAATCCGGGAGTCTCTCGCTTCATAAAAGCAGCCAAGACAGATGAGGTGAATCCCGGCAGCTGCATCAGCGCGAAGTTGGAAGGTAACTTCATTGGCATCCATAACGTCAATGGGAAGTATTATGCGGTGAACAACATCTGCCCCCATGTCGGCGGAATTTTACACGCGGGTCAGTTAGAAAATGACGTTATCGTTTGCCCAATTCATCAATGGAAGTTCGATGTCAAAACGGGCAAGTGTATTTGGCCCGGGAAATGTGGGATTGCAACCTATCCCGTGAAGGTTGACGGGGGTGATATTTTTGTTGATATCAACTCGCCAAGCCAGCCAATCGAACACAATCCCATTCACGTTTATCACGTGAAGACAGAACGGAGGTCAAAACTGTGATAACTGTCGCAAATCGAATCTACGTAGCACCTGAATATCAAGAAGCCTTTGAGGAACGTTTCCGCAATCGCGCCCGACTCATCGACGGGATGCCCGGCTTCATCTCAAATCAAGTGTTGCGTCCGGTCAATGACGATGACCCCTATGTTGTGTTTACGCTTTGGGAATCCCGAAAGGACTTTGAAAATTGGGTTGAATCGGAGGAATTTCGCAAGGGACACGCCCAATCGGGAACGTTGCCTCAAGAAGCGTTCACACAGTCGAACAAGCTAGAACTTCACGAGGTCTTTCTCGATTCTGCCCGTCCTGACCTTGATGAGGAACCGCAAGGTGGACCGTTCAGGGTACACTAGGGCGTGTTGACCAATTCTGCTTTCTTCCGATCCTACCTCCAGAACCGGCGGATTGAAGCGTGCGTCAAAGCTACCCTCCCCGAAACGTGGTTCATTAAGGATTACAACAGCCGGGTAGGTATATAACACTGTCGGACTAACCTGCATACCTTAATCGAAATATTCATCCTCCCTAAACTTTGTCCACGACTTAAATACAGGAAACGGTGAGGGTAAGCTCTTATCGAGATCATTCAGTTTGAACGATATCTTTTCGCTATCGAAAACATCCCTGATCGAAATAGAAATCCCCGACGTTTCAATACAATTTTCACACTGAGTCGGCAGTGTTCTCTCTGAACTCGGTTCGTTGAAATAGATCTTGATCTCCGAACCATCCCCCGCCTTTTCAACGCGAAAATCCGCTGCGAAAATCTCCCACTCGTTGATTGCGTGATCACCCTCGGAATATTGTGCCCAGAGCCTAATTCCATCAAAGAAATCCAGAATAACCGCTTTTCTCGGGCTGGCATCTATATCGTCAGGGTCAAATTGACGAAATGACCGATCTTTCAACGCCATCTTTATCTCTTCTTCTTCCGTTTCGCTAACCGGTTGAAATGGACCCTCCCCACACGAACTCCAGATAAGTAGCGTGAATACGAGACCAATTGACATCAGTGCTGCGTAGATTCGATTGTTGAGATATCTGCGTTTGACGGATGACATAATTCCCTCGATTATTTTAGAATAGCTGTATAGGATCTGTGTTCGGCTGAAAGCATAATGCCCCCTGTAATGCCTATCCAGCATGTTTCCAACGCCGATTCGGGCGGGGAGACAACCGTATAAATCGTGCTGCAGTTGGAATACTACAAGTAGTATTAACGCCCCAATAGTTGGAATCGGTTTACGATTTACCTTAATTGAGGACTGAATCTGGGACACTGCTAGATAAATATGGTATAATAAAAGTGGTTTGATGATCCTTGCGTAGGTCCTATTCTTCAATTTTTCAGAACGAGCCGATCGAAAGGAGATACTCACCATGAATCGTTCACACCCCAGACCCTATCCTACACTTCTCGCCGCGATTGTAGCACTTTCACTACTCGCATCGTCACACACCATCGCTCAAGACACCACATGCACCTTATCTGGTCGTGTTGTTGATGTCGATGGCAACCCGATTGCCGGACTACCGATAGCAGTTCAGTCTATCGAAATATCCAGTGACGGGGTGGATCCGATGTACTTTCTAGAGGAATTTGAATCTACGCTAGCAGCATACGCTGCGTTACCAAAATCACAAACCGATGAAGCGGGACAGTTTTCCATTACAGGTATTAAACCGGGTCCCATTCAGTTCTTGGCACAACCGGCCGAACCGCCAGATGATGGGAGATCGCTACCTGATTTGGACCTAGACACCGATTTCGGTCCGGATGCTGAAGTTCTGTCCATCGAAATTGGGGCAATAACCTTCTATCTATATGATCAAATACAGCCGCCTTTCGGTGGAATCACATTTGCCATTGAGCCGGGTGCACACCTCGAAAATGTCAAGGTTACAGTGAAACCACGGATGCGCATTCGGGGTCAAATCGTTTTTGCCGACGGGACGCCACTTGCCAACGCACAAGTTGGAATCAGCGTCCGACGACGTAATTTCGATGGGATGGGCACCGGCAGCTCAGGCAGCGGACCTCAGACGGATGATGCAGGTTACTTTGTGCAATATGTGAATAAACCCGGTTTCTACACAGTTGCGGTCGAATTTCAAGGGCTTTCAGCAACCTCGGAGCAGTTAACCCTCGAAACTGAACAACGATACGATGATCTGGTCTTAACGTTCGACAGCAAGCCGGTTCCGATCGTGCCAATTCCCGATAGGGTTGAGCCGGACAGTGGGGGACAGTGGGTGTTAAACCCTGCAAATAATCATAGCTACAAGCGTGTCCACTGCGAAAGTTGGGAAGATGCCCGAGCGAAAGCAGCTGCCGAAGGTGCACATCTGGTCTCGATTAACGATGCGGCAGAGCAGCAATGGCTTGTGAGCATATTTGGCACTGTTCCTTATTGGATCGGGTTAAACACCGATGTGGCAAAGGAGGGTGAGTGGGTTTGGACGAGCGGCGAACCAGCCACCTACACCAACTGGGCACTCCATAAACTGATAAACGCCGACAGGGAAGATGAGGATTATGTTTTCATGGGGCTTTCACCGGACGGGACATGGCATAAAGTTGGCCCCCAAAGCCCCGAATGGCAGATGACCCGAATGGCTATCCTTGAAAAGAAGGTTTTGCCCACTAAGCCATCGGCGGAAGAGAAGTAATTTAAGTCTTGATCGATTCCTTGATTTTATCTTTCACGACCAACCCATCCGAAAGGAGATACTTACCATGAACCATTCATGTTTCAGACTCAACTTGATATTTCTCACCGCGATTGCAGCACTCTTATTTAGGGCACCGTTACACGGCATTGCTCAAGAAGCCACGAGCACTCTATCCGGTCGCGTTGTTGATCTTGAAGGGAACCCAGTTCCGGGGTTCGTGTTAGCTGTTGAACTATCTGAAACCGCCAATGGTGCTGAACAACGGGAACACATCCCTTCTCTGGAATCACAGACCGACAAAACAGGGTGTTTCTCCATCCCCAAGATTATTCCAACTTCAGTCCAATTGGTAGCACAGACGTCTGGCTACGTGATTCAATTCATCAAAATCGGGACGGTGGCCATCTATCAGCACGAACCACCACCTTTTGGTGGAATCGCGTTTACCATCAAGCCCGGTGTACACATTGAGAAGGTTGAAGTCGTAGTGAAGTCTCAGATGCGTATGCGGGGTCGAATTGTTTTCGCCGATGGAACAACCCTTGCTAACGCGAGGGTTGGGATTAAAATGCGCCATCGTTACCCCGATGGGACGGGTCACGGCACCTCAAGCACCTCCACCGGGACAGACGATGCAGGTTACTTGACGCAATATGTGGATACGCCTGCGCTTTATACGGTAACAGTGAATTACCAGGGGCTTTTGGCAACGGCGGAGCCGTTCCTGCTTCAGGATGGAGAACGAAAGGACGATATAGTCTTTATGTTCGACGAGGATAAGCCTATTCCCATTGATTCACCCTCTGGTCGTGTGGAAGCGTCAGCGGAAGCGTCAACCTCGCCATCAGCGGGTGCGGGGATATGGGTGGTGAACCCGGCAAACGGACACGCTTACAAAAGCATCCATTGCAAGAGTTGGGACGACGCGAACATCCAAGCGGTCGTCGAAGATGCACATCTGGTCGAGATTACTGATGAGGTGGAGCAGAAGTGGCTCTTGGAAATCTTTGGATATCGTCCCTACTGGATCGGGCTGACCGACTTTGCAAAGGAAAGCGAATGGGAGTGGACGATCGGCGAACCAGTCACCTACACCAACTGGGCACTCCATGAACCGATGGACGCCGACAGAGGCGAGGAAGACTATGTCGTTATGCTTGGAGAGTGGTCTGACGTCGGCACCGAAAGCGTGGAATGGCAGATGACCCGAATGGCTATCATCGAAAGAGACAATCCACCCGGCAAAATGCCGGTGGAGGGGAAGTAGAGCTGTGATGATTTCCAAGTTTGAAATCCGAGGTTTCACACTTATCCTATTGGGCAGTCTCACCCTTTCCACATTTATCCCGGTTTCTATTGCCCAGACCCAAGATCATTCAAGGGTAAATTTACCCCACGGTGCCATCGCTCGTTTGGGAAAAGGTGGGGTGAGTTACCGGGACCGAGGTATCGCATTTTCGCCCGACGGACGCCGTCTCGCTGTGGCGACTAGCATGGGCGTTTGGCTTTACGATGCAGAAACGTTCGACGAACTCGCACTGTTGACCGGGCATAAAGAAGAGGTCACCGTTGTGGCGTTCTCGCCCGATAGTAAAAAACTAGCTTCAGGGTCAGGATTCCATTTTCCCGGAGCCCTCAAACTCTGGGATGTCAAGACCACACAAAATATTGCTACACTCCAAGTAGAGAGAGGTTCGGTCAACTCTGTGGCGTTCTCACCTGACGGCACAAAACTGGCTTGGGCGGATAGACTGTGGGATGTGGAGACAAGGCAACAACTCGACATACTCCCAGATAGCAGGTTGTTTGATGTCGCGTTTTCGCCCAATGGCAAGATACTAGCAGGGACAGATATAAGTGTCGTTGATCGAACGCGAGCGGGTGTTATCAAGTTTTACGATGTCGAAACCGGGCGACTCATTAACACTCTCACTGCCACACAGCGCACGAAATGGGACGAATCATCAAAACGGGTCTCATCTATCGCGTTTTCACCCGATGGACGGCTGCTAGCTTCAGGATCGGCAGACGATGGAACGATCAAGTTGTGGGATGTAGAGACGGGACAAAATACCGCCACATTTACAGAGAAACCGGAGCCTGGAAGTTCTATGTTGTGTGTTGTGTTCTCGCCGGATGGAACAAAACTCGCTGTGGGCTCAACGCAGGGGATTAAGCTATTAGAAGTTTCGACCGGACAACATATCTACACACGACAACATATCAATGTCGGTGAGCTAGAGTTTCCAGTGCATATCTTCTCTATTGCGTTTTCGCCTGACGGTAAGCAACTTGCCTCAGCATCATGGGGTAGTGTCAAATTGTGGGATGTAGAGACGGGACAAAATATCGCCACACTACGAGGGCATACGCGGATGGTTACTTCCGTAGCATTCTCGCCCGATGGGTTGACGTTCGCCTCAAATTCGGTAGATGGTATCCAAGTGTGGGAGGTTGCTACAGGACGACATCTCACCACACTCGCGGGACCTCCGAATTTTGTGACCTCTCTCGCATACTTACCGGATGGCACGAAACTCGCCACGGGTTCAGCGAATGCAAGGAATGCCGAGCATACGGTTAAATTGTGGGATGTAGAAACAGGACAAAATCTCACTACCCTGCGAGGACATACAGATGCTTTGATCGCTATCGCATACTCACGAGATGGTACGCTGCTCGCTTCAGGGTCAAAGGATAAAACCATCAAGGTATGGTCAGTCGAGACAGAGCAAAATATCGCTACGCTACAGGGACATGGGAAATCGGTTAATTCTGTGGCGTTTTCGCCGGATGGGACAAAACTGGCTTCGGGGTCAAACGACACGTCAATTCGGCTGTGGGAGATCCCGACAGGCAAAGCACTCTACACACTCGGCGGGGTGAATAGTCCTCAAATCAGGGTGGAAGTCCTACCCGTCCCCCGTCCGGGACAGGACATCAGCGAACTTCAGATAGACGATGCCGCTGATATTGAAACTGAGATTATCAGGGATTGGGTCCAATCTGTCGCGTTTTCGCCGGATGGAACAAAACTCGCATCGGTATCATGGGATATGACGGTTCGGTTGTGGGATGTTTTAACACAAAAACATATCATCACACTTATAGATGAGCATTATTCGGTATGGTTTGTTGTGTTTTCGCCGGATGGAACAAAACTCGCTGTAGGCACAGGAACTGGGAATAACATAGTCGAACTATGGGAGGTTCCAACACAGAAATATATTGCCACATTCCCCGGACATACCGGCAATGTCCGCGCTGTGGCGTTTTCGCCCGACGGCACAAAACTTGCTTCAGGATCGTTTGATGGCACAGTACTGCTATGGGATGTGCCGAAAAGCATTAAGTTATACCCAAGTATAGCACACCCAGACCGATGAAAACAGAAGTATTTCCTTTCACCCTTTATCCCAATTTCTCCTAACCGAATAAATTCGATATCCTTATTGTGCCTTAATTGATATTTATCTACGATAAGTGAATAATTTGTGTTATTACAGTTGACTTTAATCTATTTAAGTTTATAATAGGTGCAATATTTTTTGATTACGATTCTTCCGGGGATTGACTCCGGTGACGAACGTTTTCGCATCAGCTAGAAAAAAGACAGTGCAATTTTTCGCTTGCCTGTCAAAGATAGGAGATCATTGTATGAAAAATCGGGGATACAAACGAATCCTCAGTTTTGGCATCGTAGCTCTGTTATTCGCCTTACAATCCGTCGCTCTTGCGGAGGAGGAAAAAAGTCCGATTAAAATTGGGGGTGCCATGCGGATGAACTATGTTCTCGGCACTTACGAAGGTGACGGGCGAGGCGATGGGAATGGAGATGTTGACCTTGAGATATTCCGTCTCAATGCCGACATTGCCTATAATAACATCATCGGTAGGGCTGAATACCGGTGGTATCCTAGGTATTTCGGTGGGACCAGCGGCTACAGTATGATACACACCGCATGGCTGGGATATAAACTCGGTGATTTGGGCACGCTCAAGGCAGGTATTGTGCGAGTTCCGTTCGGACCTGGTCCTTATGGTGTCTCTACTAGTTGGTTTTTTGATCAGCATTTTTATGTCGGGCTCGCCGACGATATGGATCTGGGAATCAGATGGAGTGACACCCTTGGTAAGCTGACCCTTGATGTAGGCTACTATCTTCAGAGCGAATTCCAGACGGATGGAAGTAGCCTTGCGAGTTCGCGATACAGCTATGACATTGTCAGGTGGGAAGAAGAAGCCGATGCAGACGGAAATGTTGCATGGGGCGCCGGTGAAAACGGGTTTGATGAGCAACACCAATTGAACCTGCGTGCAATCTATGCCCTTGAAAACATCGCA
This sequence comes from Candidatus Poribacteria bacterium, assembly GCA_965222435.1. GTDB lineage: Bacteria > Poribacteria > WGA-4E > WGA-4E > PCPOR2b > PCPOR2b. Next base: position 5,701,066 of record OZ244950.1, read on the forward strand.
GATGTGGGTATGTCGCTTCAATACGGATTGCTGAAAGAGACAAACGTGGGCGATGATGGCGCGAACCACTACGCGTTCTCCGCGCACATGAAGAACGCGCTCGCGGGCTTTACGCTCTTTTCACAGTTCTCTTATTACGCGTATAATATCACCGATGATACGCCTTGGGGCACCGGTGACCTGATTCCAATGGGGGCTTACGACTTTGCTTGGCCCATAGCCTCCAAGGGATTAGTGCCGGGGTTATCGCTGCGCTACGGCGGCATAAACACATCAGGTATCTCATGGATTGACAGCGTTACACCTTATGTCGAGTGGAGCACTATCCTGAAAACGGTGGATAACTTCAACCCTAGTACCCTAGTGACGCTGGGTGCTAGCTGGACACTCTTTGGTGCCTTGTATGTCTATAGTGATTTCGCACTTTCCAACGGTAACTTCTTTGTCGGTAACGCCGACGCCGACGGAAACAAAGAGGGCTACGCCAACATCTATACAGGTGCCGGTGACTTTGGTGCCAACGGAAATGACGCGTGGAATCGGCGGGTTAATGTTAACTTCGGTTACTATTTCTAAACGTCTACGCTTGTAGCGACAGACCCTGTGTGTCTGTCAAACTAGAAGGAGAGATTTGAAAATGCGCGAAGAAGGGCAACAACCACAACTGCCGGAGGACAGGGAGTACCGGAAGTTATTCGGTTTAGATATCTACCTGACACCAGTGTTCGTGATTGCCAGTATTGCCATTGTAGCATTTGTCGTCGGATCACTCGTCTTCCAAGAAGGTGCGACAACACTCTTTGGAAATGTCCGAGTTTGGCTCACTACGAACCTTGATTGGTTATTCATGATTACCGCCAATCTTGTCTTCCTGTTTTGTCTGATTGTAGCATTTTCTCCATTCGGCAAGATACGTCTCGGGGGCGCAGATGCGAAACCTGAGTACTCCAATTTAACCTGGCTTGCGATGCTCTTCGCTGCGGGCATTGGCATTGGCCTACTATTTTTCGGGGTGGCAGAGCCGATGTACTACTTGCAGAGCCCCCCACTCGGCATTACCGCCGGAACAGCAGAGGCCGCTACCGCCGGCATAGCAGCAACGGTTTTCCATTGGGGTCTGCAGGGCTGGGCAATCTACGGCGTTGTCGGACTCGCCCTCGGGTTTTTTGCCTACAACCGGGGGCTTCCCCTCACCATCCGCTCGGCATTCTATCCCCTGCTCGGTGACCGGATCTGGGGTTGGCCCGGACACATCATTGATACGTTCGCCATATTCGCAGGGATGTTTGGACTCGCTACCTCGCTTGGACTAGGGGTGAAACAGGTTACCACCGGCCTCAACTACCTGTTCGGGATTCCCGCGAACAGCATCACCATGGTGGTGTTGATTGTGGCGATTACAGGTGTTGCGATGGCATCGGTGCTGACCGGTATCAATGTCGGAATCAAGCGTCTGAGCCAGTTCAACGTAATTCTCGCCTTTTTGTTGCTGTTGGCGGTTATCATACTCGGCCCGACGCTCTACATTGTCCGCACTATCTTCGTTGGGCTTGGTGACTATTTCATGAAGATTGTGCCACTCAGCAACTGGATCGGGCGTGAGGATACTAGTTTCCTGCACGACTGGACCACGTTCTACTGGGCATGGTGGATAGCTTGGGCACCATTCATCGGTACTTTCATCGCCCGCATCTCAAAGGGACGTACGGTACGCCAGTTCGTGATCTTTGTGCTTATCCTGCCGACACTGTTATGTTTACTGTGGTTTGCTGCCTTTGGCGGCACCGCACTCCACCAGCACACCGTCGATGGCTATACCGGTGTGAGTGAAAACGTTGCGGCTTGGAAGCTGGAACTCGCGTTGTTCAAAATGTTCGATGAACTGCCGTGGACGACCCTACTTTCCTCCGTCGCGATGATGTTGACAATCATCTTTTTCGTTACCTCGTCGGACTCCGGCTCCCTGATCATTGACATCATCGCAGCCGGCGGCAAGGTTGATGCACCGGTTTCTCAACGCGTATTCTGGTGTAGTCTTGAGGGGTTGGTTGCCATCGCGCTGCTACTTGGTGGCGGTCTGAAGTCGTTGCAGGCGGCATCGCTCGCAACCGGCTTCCCGTTCGCCATTGTTCTATTGGGAATGGCGGTTTGCCTCTGGATTGGGCTCCGTGACGAATTGCGTCAATCGGGATGATTCGTTACAAGGGCATCCTGGGGGCATGGTAAGGTTAGGATTCGCTCAATTCCCAGAAATGAACGCTTGTTGTCAACGTCAATTTACAATCTATCCGCACGAGGGTTTGTCTTTAGGGCATAAAGCTCCTCTAAAAACACCTCGTAATCAATTGGGTTGCTGCCCCCCATTTTTCGGGCGATAGGGGTTCCTATCGCCCGAACCAATTGTAACCGACGCAGCCTTGGAAGGGTTCCCCGACGCGAAAGATATTCTCGTATCGACACTAGTTCCGCGTCCGTCAACTGTTCAAGTTGAATCCAATCGGCATAAACAAAAGTTGATTTTTGGATAGTTGGGTTCCGCATCGGATTGGGAGAAACTCTGGTGTCTTCCTTAATGACGAGGGTCCCAGCAGCTAAGTCACCCAGCCGCTGCCAATTTTTGTTTAATAACATAGCGAGCAGCCCGGTACCGTAGAAGAACGGAAGAAAGTCAACGATACGGACCAAATTCCGAATCGCTGAATCTGAGAAACCGATTGGATATCCGTGTACTTTGATAACCCGCAATCCGAGCGCACGTTTGCCCGGTGACTGACCATTCGTGGTAATTTCAAATATCATGTAGTAGCCCCAAAGGAGCGCGAATGTAGCAATCCCCGCAATTGCTGCTAGCCAGTTGCCAAGTCTTTCATCTAGGTCGGACATCGCACGTACGGTAACATAGATACCTATAAAAGCGATTGGGGTTAGCACGGCGATATCAATCAGTGCGGCATACAAACGGGAACCGATGCCTGCGATGTTATAGTTGATTTTTATCTGTTCAGGAGTTTCAATGGATAAGTGTTCGTTCATTTCTCTTACCGTTTTAGCAACACGATTCCTTCAGTCATAAGCGAAAATTAGACATCTCCTTGCCTCTTACTGCTCCGCGTTAGATTGATAAACCCGATGGCGGGCATGAACCAATGGGAGGCAACATAACTGATGACTTTAGAAGAGTTTACCGACAAAAAACAACCGATCTGGTCAGAATTAGAGGAATTATTAAATCGCACACGACGGCGCGGTGCCAAAGATATAGCTACGATTCAGCTCAATCGCTTGGGATATCTGTATCGTCGTATCACCTCTGATTTGGCGGTTGCTCGCCGTGATTTTCCAGATGACCGTTGCGTCACCTACCTTAACGCGCTCGCTTCTCGCGCCCATACTAGTATCTATCAAACTTCCCCTTTGAAGCGGAACACAATTCGCCACTTTTTTCGATCCGGTTTCCCGACACTATTTCGTCGCAACCTTCGTTTTGTCGTAACAGCTTTTCTGCTGTTCGCCATCGGATTTGGAACAGCATATTGGATTGCGTTAGCCAATCCGGTGTTTGCAGAGAAACTTGCACCTCAACACATCGTTGAGACGATTTACGCGGAGGAGATGTGGACCAACATCCCTGAACTTCAAAGAAATCTTGCTGCCTCCTTCATCATGACCAATAACATTCGGGTCGCTTTCTTGGCGTTCGCGGGTGGCATCATCTTTATGGTCGGCACAGTGTATATTTTAGCTTTCAACGGTGTTCACTTAGGCGTGATTTCCGGCCTATGTCACGTCCATGGACTCGCTCCTCCACTGTGGGCGTTTGTATCACCACACGGTTATATTGAATTAACCACCATTTTTATCGCAGGCGGTGCCGGACTAAAAATGGGGTACGCCCTGATTGCACCGACGCAGTTCACCCGAAAACACGCTTTGACCGATACAGCGAAAACCGCGGTTCAACTTATTGGAGGCTGTGTTGTCCTACTCATCATTGCAGGCGTTATTGAGGGCTTTGTATCGCCTTCGAGTTTGCCGCCAATCGTCAAGATTGGATTTGGATTCGCAACGGGTGTGCTGCTGTTCTGCTATCTGTTTTTAATGAGGGAACCAAACAGGAAGCCTGTCCCAGCCAACAAGGTGGATTACTAAAAGGAATAATTGAGCACGGGCTATCCTCCTGCAGGGGTGCGATCTATTGGCAGATCTCAACGGTTACGCACGCACCTCATCGGACCAATCTCGCCAAATGTCGCCATCTGTATTGTCCACTACAAGTGCGTCGGGGACTGACTCGGGCGTTTTCTTAAAACCGTAAATTGTCGCTTGGCGGATAACGTCATTAGAAGCGTTCTCCCCCGCGATATGCAGAATTTTGGTGTGCCACAACACCACAGTACCGGTGGGACCGTGGCAATCAAACGGTTGGGTATCTGCTTTGATCTCCCCAATGACGGGGTCGGTATAACCACCCGCCTTGCGTACCGCCAAATGTTTGTCTGTATGCTTCTCGCCCTCCTTGAAAGCCTTCCACTGTTCGGTCCAGATTCGTGCGTGACTTCCGGGCCACACAGTAAACCCGCCGGAGTTGGGTGGCACATCGGAAATGTACGCTGACATTTGCAGCCGCCATCGACCATAGCATGCACCGTCGGAGTGTGCACCGCGGTACTCCGGGGCATGAGACGGGCTGTTCGGTAGGGTGCAATATAACCCGCGTGTGCCCTGTCCATTGAGCCATACCGGTCCTGTTTCGGGTAATTGTAGCGCAGGCTCTGTTGTGAAGGTGCCCTCCGAGGGCCAACCCATCAAGTCCCCCACATGGGAATTAAGACCACCCACAGCATCATCGCACATGAAGCACGGGCCGGTTGTGTAACCCGACTCGTCAGCCCCAGCGGGCCACACCACTGTCCCCTTACCAAGAAGTTGTTCGGTAACTTGCCACAAGGCGCGAGGTGCTAGGTTCAGCATCAATTCCGACGCACCATTGCGGACCGTAAACCGGTGTCTGTTGCCGCTGAAATACGGGTCGCCCCCACCTTCGGGTCGATGCTGTAGTTTGGCGTTCTCCTCCTCAGTGATAGGACCCCATGTAGAGGGGTCGTTCCTTTTCATACGTGGAAGATGTGCTTGAATCACATCCCACATTTCGTCACGTGCTTGGCGGCACAACTCAGGGTCAAGAGCCCCTTCGAGTATTAAAAATCCATCACGTTTGAACTGAGCAATTTGGTCTACTGTCAAGGGTTCGACTGACTTAAAACTTGGGGTAGACATGGTCATTTTCCTTTTACTGTTAATGGGCTGATTGAGTATCCCTTATAGCGTTCCTCAAATTTACTAATCTAGGGATTGTTCAACGGGTCAAGGAGCGGAAAGTGTAACATGCTTCTCCGAATAGGTGCATCTATCGCTCACCCCTGTTGTCATGTGAGTTAGCACCTCTTAGCGGTATATTTTAGCACATCCACCAAATCGGAGAGACATTTTTTTATCGAACACAGTATATTGCTATATCCGAGACTTCGCTTTGAGTTCAAGATACTTATTCACTACCGTCATCGTCAACTGATGTGCGGGAACATCAAGCGTGATGACCCCACCCCTACGAAGGATTTCCAAGGTGGTCTGCTTTTCCTGTAATAATCTTTCAGCAATTGCCCTTTGGTAGACTATTTTGGAATCGGTCGGCCTCTGTGTGGCAAGTGCAACGATATTGGAGTCTGTCAAGGTCACGCAAACGATGAGGTGGTGTCTGGCAAGCTGCGCCACATAACGGACAAGACCTTCCGCTGCATCCTTATCCAAGATGTCAGTAAAAAAGATAACCAGTGCGCGCCTGCGCTGTTTTGATGCCAAATATTTGAAAGCAATTTCGAAATCTGGTTCGACTGAATAAACCTGTAAGGCGTAGGTAGATTCTAGCATCGCGAGGAATTGCTTTTTGCCCGGTTTGGGTTCAAGGTATCGGTGAACAGTGTCCGAGAAAGCAATCAAGCCCACCTTATCCCCCTTGAGCGCTGAGACGTAGCTTGCCATTAGGGTCGCGTTGATGGCGTAATCGAGCTTAATCATCGCCTGCTCTGGATTTGGTCCAGCGTTCAGAATGCCTTCCGCTTCACTTCCTTGCGGCTCTACCGAAATCGGTGATGCCATCAACCTGCCGGCGTCTAACATCATCACTATTTCTTGGTTCCGTTCCGTCTCAAACTCCCGGACAACCGGTTTTTGGTGCCTTGCTGTCGCCTTCCAGTCAACGCGGCGAAAATCATCATCAGGAGCATATTCACGCAGCCGCTCAATTTCCGTCCCCTCCCCAAATTGCCTCGAATTTCTCAGCCCAAGTTGACCAAGCATCCCGCGCCTAACCAGCAATTCGTACTGTTGGATGGCGTGTAGGTTGGGATAAACTTTCACCTCCGCCGTTGCCTTGACCTGACGTTGGCGGATAATCAACCCGAAAATTCCCCAACACTGTAGGTGAATATCTGCAAAATAGTAAACGCCACGACGCAATGGTGTGAGCCGGTAGATGATGCTTTTGCTTTCATCCGGTGCCACATGCGCCTCGTGGATAACGCGCTCAAACTGGAATGTCGGCGGAAAATCATCCTTCAGCCGCAACCTTAACTGATAACGAGAACGGTTGACTACGCGCAGTGTCACGACATTTTCCGCCCCCAACGAGAACTTGGAGTTCATCTTGCGACTCACCTCAACCCTCGTGAATAGCGGCGTCTTTAGGTAATCGACAACGCAGATGATCGACAGCAGCATCAGATAGGCAGCATCAACAAGCAACAAATTGGGCGAGATTTTGTAAAGCATAATCGGAATCGCTGATGGCATCAGGAAGCCGAGTAAACGGTTACTCAATCGCATCGCGTGCCCTCTCTTTTCGATAGAGTCCAAGGGGTTCGATAATAAATTTAACGTAATATAACGCAAGTTGCTAGTTATAGGATAGGTTGCAAATCGAGAGAATGTGAGCTAAATTGAGTTAATCATCGCTCGCAGTGGATTGACAAATCCACTGCATACGTGCAAAGATGGCTTGGATATGTCTATCCAAGCCGAGCGGGTTTGACAACTAGCAACTTAGGCTAATATATTACAATGAGCTAGCGTGGAATATCCAACTCGGCGAGCAATCTGTCAATCACATCGTCCGCCGATAGCCCTTCAATTTCCGTTTCTGGTTTCAGCAAAATCCGATGGCGATAGACGTGTGGAGCTAACCGTTTCACTTCGTCCGGCAAGATGTAATCCCGCCCCTGCATCGCCGCGTAAGTTTTGCTCGCCAGCAACAGCGAGATTGACGCCCGTGGACTGCCGCCCAAAATGAGGTCATCAGAATTGCGCGACGCTTCGGCTAAACCGACAATATAGCTGAAAATGGAATCTTCAACCGTGACCGCCTGAATCGCTGCTTGGCACTGTTCAAGCAAAGCCTTATCAATGACACCTTCAACGCCGGCATCCGCGAGTTGAGAGGCATTGAAGCCGTTGTGGTAGTTGAGCAGGATTTGTTGTTCCATCTCCCTGCCCGGATAATCAACGCGCAACTTGAACAGAAACCGATCCAGTTGGGCTTCCGGGAGCGGATAGGTGCCTTCGTATTCCACAGGGTTCTGCGTTGCCAATACCATAAACGGAGCGGCTAGTTCGTGGCGGACACCGTCAATGCTAACCTGCCGCTCTTCCATACATTCAAGGAGTGCCGATTGGGTTTTGGCTGGGGCACGGTTGATTTCATCTGCGAGCAACACATTGGTGAAAACAGGTCCTCGCTTGAGGTTGAATTGGTGAGTAGCCAAGTCGTAAACGCTGGTGCCGACAATATCAGACGGCATCAGGTCGGGCGTAAATTGAACCCGACTAAAGTCGCCGGACACCACCAGCGCCAACGTTTTCGCAATAAGTGTTTTGGCGGTGCCGGGCACGCCTTCTAACAGCACATGACCCCCGGATAGGAAGCTAACCACCACCAGTTCAAATAACTCCTCCTGCCCAACAATGACCTTTTGGGCTTCTGTTTTTATTTTTTCAAAGACGTTTTGAATTAAATTAGACATAGCTTTCCTATCTTGGGTGGGACAATAGGTTCACTCCCCAACTCACCGCGGAGAGTTTGGAGGTACGATGAAATATCCACTCCTCCCGATCAAAGTCATTTAACGCTGCCCCGGTCGTTTCCGCCCAATGTTCATCGTATCATAATAAGCATCAACTCGTTTAGCAAGTGACAATAATCGCGCTTCCGATATATCGCCATCCGGCTCCAAAGCTGTCAGAAGCCGTTGGAGTTCGTCGGTATCAATCGGTTTCCGTTTAGCAATCTCCTCCACGAAGGTAGCAGCCTCCAAATTGGAGTTGATACGCCACCGTGCTGCGAGATCGAATCGGAATGTATCGCAAATCTGTCTCAGAATCGCAGGACGGGTGTTCCCTTTTTGATAAAGGGCAGTCATGGCAAAAACATACTCTGAACTGACCCGCCGGTGCGTTTCCTCCACTACTAGTGGCTTGCCGAATCGTCGTCCCCGGAGAATCAGAAACAGGAAAACAATCAGCCCAATATAAACAAGACCCAAGCCACCCGGTGTTTTGAACAGTAGGTAGAACAGCGGGTCAGCAGTTTCTGTGGGGTCAAAGGTATAGTAGCGCAATTCAGCCAGCCCGATACGTGCTTGATGAGGCAACGTCGTCATAAGGTTGTAGAAAAACGTCGCGTTCCGCTCATCCCTGAGTCCAAAGTAAGTGAAAATATCGGGGCAGGACATGAAAAAGGCACGACCATTCCCCTCACGAAATGTCACAACCGAATAATCTGTTTCCCGACCAAAGAGCGGCGCCATATCCCGTTCCATTGACTGGATGGCGACGTTCGTGGTGGAGTAAATCTCGCCCACCGGACGGTTTGGAAAGATGGGGTCGACCGGGATTCGGAGCGAGGTTTTCAACGATTTTAATGCGCGGCGCATTTCCAATCCGTAATCGAACAACAAGGAATCGAGTGATTCGTGGTCTCCCGCGACGATCAGGGTACCGCCGTCTTTGACGAAGTGGTGTATCTCTTCAATCTCCTGCGCGTCTAACGCTTCGTTTAGCTGCCACAGAAATAGTACGTCCAACCGATCGAGTCGAGCGGGTTGTTCCGCTTCAATTTTCGTCACGCGGAATTTCAACGCCTGCAAGACACTATAGAGCGCGCTATCGTCATTGGGCAAGTCGCACGAAAGTCCAAAAAAGGGGAGCGCAATCAGGGCAATGCTGAGGAAGCAAGTTTTGGCGTTTCTCACAGGAGAATTTACCCATTTTTTAGATACACCTTTTGCAATAGTTCTCGGTAATTCGCGATGGTATCGGCGTTGCACGGCTTGTAACCGTACCAGACATCATCAAACACCTGAATCACCGGACACAGTGCTTCTTGTAATTCAGCGTGTGCTTGTAAGGTGTGGAGATATTCAAGATTGGTCAGGCTCTTATCGTAGGTGAGTATGCCCCGCTCCTGGAGGTGAAGAATTGCCGATAAATAGAGGAAGCGGAGCGCGTCCCGAAAGTTATGCGATGTCACCGCTACCTCAGATTGGGTAAGTGCTGCTTGCGCTGTTGCCACGCTGCCCCTCTCGGATTCAGTCACCTTATCTCCTACCTCAGTAACCAAATTCCGGCGGATCTGTTGGACAAAAAAGAGGGTCAGACCAATCAGTATGAGGCAGCCAAGCCAGAGCAGCACGTCCGCCGCGTCCATGCCGATCAGGAAGCGATGAAGCGCATCGGTTCTTCGGTCATGAAGCGAGAAGAGCTTAGATAAAATACCCTCGTACTCCTCGGAGGAAACGTCCATGTTAGCGCGGCTCGCCTCCACCTCCTCTCTGAATCGCTGCATCTCCGTTTCGACACCGAATAATACGGAAGCAGTCGCTAAAAGGAGTATTACGCAAATGGGTATCCTATTTCTCATGCTTGCCTCGCCCCTTCTAGGTAGAGATATGTCGCAAGAATCACCGCAGGGTTATCGACTTTATGTCATCATACCACGGTGTCAGTCACGCGCATCTCAATATCGAACCCTTCTTTCCGAATACGCTGGTCAAAGTAGAGAAGCGTCGAACCGATTATCCCAACCGGCAGTATCAGGCTATTCACGACGGAGTTAATGAAACTCTGAATAATGTAGTTGACCAACCCATCCCAAGTTGTCAGTTCCGGTATGAACAACCGTTGAAACATTTTCAACAAACCATCCTCACCACTTATCACCTGCGTTAAACCGAATCCAAATAATAAAGAGACTTGAAGTATGGTCTGAATCATGAACGCAAGCAGAAAAATCGCGAACAGGATACCAAAGACACGCCACCACGTACCCTTGACCAGTTCACGGCTGCGCCTCAGTGCGTTTGTTGCTGAAGTCTCTTCAATCAAGACAGCTTGTGCATAGAATCCCCACCGCGTCGCAAAATAGATTGCGAACAGGATACCGATGACGGTTATCGCCAATAGCCCAACAATTAACAGATAGAGTAGATTACTTCCAAGGTAGGGCCAAAACCGGCGTGCGATCTGTCTGAATGCGGTCCCAGTGGCGATCTGCCTGCCTAAGTAGGCTTGGGCACAGGCGAACAGGAGCGCACCTATGGAAAACAGTCCAATCAAAAGGGTAAGCCAAGAGGCGATAACAGGTATCACAACTGCCATGCCCCGTAGGCCAGAATTGGAAAAGAAAAACGTTGAGATCTCTGTGAACAAGTTTAGTCCTAACATTAAAACAAAATAAACAATACAGATACCAAAAATCAATCGGAAATGGTTCCGATAGAGACTGAATATTGCATCCAGAATATCTGTAAACCCCATCGGTTGAAGCGATGTCGTTGTGGAGGCTTCGCTATTGTTTGTTTGTGATGAATCATTGGGTTGTAACATTTTTCCCTCCATGTTGTATAGACGTGGTTGTTAGACGATAATTTTATCGCATGTTACGCCGTGGGTCAATTCAAGAATTCCTTATGCTGTTACATCGTTTCTTTTGACACCATCATCTCAATATCGAACCCCTCTTTCCGAATACGCTGGTCAAAGTAGAGAAGCGTAGTACCAATGGGTAGAATCGGCGTGGTAAAGGTATCAATTACTGCGGTGATAACGAACAACAGACCATCAGCTTCCTCAGCGCTAAGCCCCATTATCCGTAGGATCTGTCGAATCATTTCCGACAAGTCTACCTCCCCGGCAAACCCTGATAAAATGACAATGAACATTAAGGAGACTACAAGTACCAATTCAATTATGATAGCGAGCACAAGAAGCGCGGACAGAATACCAAAGACGCGCCACCACGTGCCTGTTACTAATTCACGGCTGCGTCTCAGCGCGTTTGTTGTAGAAACCTCCTCAACTAAAACCGCTTGTGCGTGAAAACCCCACCGCGTTCCAAAATAGATGCCACACGGGAGACCGATAATAAGACTTAATATTGCATCGTAGGGTGAAGATAAATTGGCAAGTGCACCGAAGAGGTCGTCAATTATGACTCCCATCATGATAACCAATAGCCAGATTAGACTGCTTCCGAGGAAGGACCAAAACCGGCGTTTGACTTGCCTGAATGTAGCACCGGGAGTAGTATGCCTTCCCAAATAGGTCTGCATACTGGCACACACAAGCCAACCGTAAAATAAAGCGTCCACAACGAGAGCAAACCAGTCTATCAACCAATGTGTGGAAGGCGAAAAAACAGTGCGGTGAAACAGGTGCCAAAAAGCATAAACGGCAGAAATACCTACAAACAGTCGAAAATGATTCCGATAGTAGCTGAACGTTGTATCCAGAATGTCTGTGAACTTCATCGGCTAAAACGATATCGGTGTGGTGGTTTCGCTGTTGCTTGCGTCGGGATTTAACATTTTTCCATGCCCCCTTGCCGTCCCCAAGCGAAAGTATAACACATCACCCAACGACTATCAAGCATCGCCCTTACACCGTTTGGGTAACTGAGATAAACCGCACCAAATGGGTGCTGTGGACATCACCAGCCACAACCCTGACCCACAGGCAAAAAGGTTTGCCTTATGATGAAAAATAAAATATAATAAGTCAAGCTGCTACTTATGGCAAAATGAGCGGAAACCAAGGCTTTCACGCTGATGAAACCAAGGAGGTTAAAAATGAACGTCGGACGATTTACCAAAGTCGCGTTTGTACTAGCGATTGTCGCCCTGATTGCGGGGCTTTCTGCCTGTGACCAGATTGGACAACTTCCCGTCCCTGCACCACCTGAGATGGAAGGGCTCAGTGGAGAAATTCCTATCGGTGTCGTCGTCGCTCTGACAGGGCGATTCGCCGGCGAGGTTGGTATACCGATGCTAAATGGCTTCAAACTTGCTCGCGCAGAAATTAACCACTCAGGAATGCTCGGCGGTGCAAAAATCACATTCATCACTGAGGACGACCGGAGTGAGAGCACCGTCGAAGCCTTCAATAAACTGATTCATCAGGATGGCGTGTCTGCTATTACCGGTCTCGCTATCTCAGATCAAGCCAAACATGCGTTTCCAATTGCCCAAGAAAACGGGGTCGTAGCTTTTAGTTCTCTCTCGTCCGCCTCCGGTCTGAGCGCGATTGGCAATTTTATCTTCCGTGCGGGGCTCACCGTAGATATCCTGAATCCAAGCGGCGTCCGGATAACCCAAGAGAAACTCGGTTATACAACAGCAGCGACCCTATATGATGAAAGCGATCTCTACTCAACGAGCAGTCACGAGGGGTTCCAAGCAGCCCTTGCTGAGAACGGCGTCAATGTTGTGATCACGGAGACCTTCCAGGGCGGGGACACCGACTTTTCTGAACAATTAACTCGGATTATGGATGCAAATCCCGAAGCCATCTTTATCTCAACGTTACCGCCGGAGATGCCTCTGATTCTGAGTCAAGGTCGTGAACTCGGCATCCCTGACTCAGTTCCCTTTATTATTCCCGAAATAGCAATAGAACAGGTAGCAGCTGCGGGCACTGCCGCGGAGGGTGTGATTACTTTTATCGGTTGGTCCAGCCTCGCTGCTACCCCAGGGAATGAAGCCTTCATCCAGAGTTATACCGAGAAATACGGGATGGCACCAAACGCTTGGGCGGCGCAGTCGTATGCCACACTCCATATTCTCGCTGCGGCGATTGCAGAAGCACAATCTACCGATTCAGCCGCGATTCGGGACGCGCTAGCGAATACCATGGATTTGGACACCATTTTAGGGCAGTTCTCTTTTGACGCCGTCGGAGATGCTGTCTACGACCCGCAGATACTGATTGTCAAAGATGGCGAATTTGCGGTCTTTGAGTAATTCGGTGGATTGGAACAATCCAACAGCATCGAAATTTGTATCCTATAGGAAATAATAATCGTTGTTCCCTACAACTTGGGTTTTAGACCTAAGGGAATTTTTCGATAACCTTTTCCAAGTATCAATCCCAACAAATCAGGTTTGGAGGACAGGTTTTCTCAATTGTCCTCCACCTGATTTTTTTATTTGAAAACGAGGAAGTTTAAGATGAATATCAGAAGAATCACAACATTTATGTTTGTACTAGCGATTGTCCTCCTGATTGTGGGGCTTTCCGCCTGCGATCAGATTAGGCAACTTCTCGTCCCTGATCCACCTGATATGGAAGATGTGAGTGTAGAGATTCCCATCGGCGTCGTCTTATCTATCACAGGACGATTCGCCTCCACGTTTGGCAGACCAATGGGCACCGGTTTTGAACTTGCTCTCGAAGAGATTAACAACTCACAACTCGGAGGGAGAAGCATCAAGTTTATCATAGAGGACGATCAAAGCACCGTTGAGGGCGCCGTTGAAGCATTCAATAAACTGATTCATCAGGATGGTGTGCCTGTTATCCTCGGACCCGCCACCTCAAGTCAGACCAAAGTAGTGTTTCCAATTGCGCAAGAAAATGGGGTCGTGGCGTTTAGCCCCACATCCGCTGCCCGCGGTCTCAGTGCGATTGGCGATTTTGTCTTTCGTGCTTCTCTTACCACAGACGTGCTGACTCCAAATGGCATTGAGACGACTTCCGCAAAACTCGGCTATAAAACAGCGGCAACGATGTACGATGAAAGCGATGTTTTCTCTACGGATAGCGATGAGGCAGTGAGGGAAGCGTTCGCTGCGAACGGCGTCGAGGCGTTGATCACAGAAACTTTCCAAGGTGGCGATACCGACTTTACCGCACAATTAACTCGTATAAGAGACGCAAATCCCGACGTTATCTTTATCTCCGCTTTATCGCCAGAAAAGCCCGGGATTCTGATGCAAGGTCGCCAACTTGGTATACCCGACTCGGTCCCGTTTGTTATTCGCACGTTGACTATAGCCGATGTGCAAGCTGCGGGCGATGCCGCCGAGGGAGCGATTACTTTTGTTGGTTGGGCAAGCACCGCTCACATACCGGGAAACCAAGCGTTCGTCCAGAATTATAGCGCGAAATACGGAGTGGAACCGAGCAACTATGCCGCACGGGCGTATGCTGGTCTCCATATTCTAGCTGAAGCGATTGCCAACGCCCAATCCACTGACTCAACTGCAATTCGAGACGCACTAGCGAACATCACAGATTTCGACACCGTTTTCGGGAAATTCTCTTTTAACGAGGTCGGGGATGCCGTTTACGACCCGAAGATATTGATTGTGGTGAATGGTCAATTAGAAATCTTCGAGTAACCCTTAACAGAAGCAGGGTAAGAAGATAAAGTATAACTCAGGTTACAAAAAATATGGAGGTTCAAGTTGAATATAAGTAGAGTTACTAAATTTGCGTTTGTCTTGACGATTGTCGTGCTGATTGTCGGGTTTTCCGCCTGTGACCAGATTCAGCAGCTGCTCGTTCCCGCACCGCCTTCGATGGAAGGACTCAGTGGCGAGATTCCCATCGGTCTTGTTTACCCCGTTACCGGACGGCTTGCCGATTTTGCTCTACCGATACAACGTGGCTTTGAGCTAGCTCTTGGGGAAATAAACAACTCACAACTCGGCGATGTAAGATTCAAGTTCATCGACGTGGACGACCAGAGCACCATTGAGGGTGCCGTCGAAGCGTATAATAAACTGATTCAGCAAGATGGCGTAACTATCATCTTCGGTCCCACAACTTCAGGTCAAGCAGAAGCGGCGTTTCCAATCGCGCAACAGAATGGGGTTGTGGCTTTTAGCTCATCCTCAAATGCCACTGGCCTGAGTGCGCTTGGCGATTTTCTCTTCCGCGCCGGACTCACCACAGATATCCTGCTCCCCGGTGGCGTCAGGGCAACACATGCAAAGCTTGGCTATCAAGAGGTAGCAATCATATATGATGAAACCGATTCCTACTCTATAGATAGCTATGAAAAGTTCAGGGACACGCTTACTGAGATCGGCGTCGAGATTCCGATCACAGAGACCTTCCAAAGCACAGAGATCTCCCAAAGCGACAAACCCAATTTTTCTGCTCAATTGACTCGGATAAAGGAAGCAAATCCTGAAGCCATCTTTATCGCCGCACAACTCCCGGAGCAGACTGAGATTTTGATTCAAGGACGCCAACTTGGGATTCCTACCGCGGTTTCCTTTATCACTAGCCTGATAAACGACGTGGAAAACGCAGGTGCTGCCGCCGAGGGGGCAATCTCTTTTGCAGGTTGGATAAGTACGGCTGATACACCGGGAAATCAAGCCTTCGTTCAGAAGTACCGAGCAACGTATGGGAGTGAACCGAACGCTTGGACCGCGCAGTCGTATGCCTCCGTCTATATTCTCGTCGCGGCGATTGTAGAAGCCCAATCCACCGATCCAAACGCAATTCGGGAGGCGCTAGCGAACACCAAAGATTTCGATACCGTTTTGGGGGTGTTCTCTTTTAATGCTGTAGGCGATGCGGTTTACGACCCGATTGTGCAGATTGTCGAAAACGGCGAATTTCAGATTTTCGAGTAAGTCTCCAAATCGCAGCAGGATTCGTAGGGGCACCCTTTGTGAGTGCCCTTTTAGAGCAGCACCGTATTTTCTTATATAAAAACGAGGAGATTCAATGTGAACACCATAAGGTTCACCAAGCTTGCGTTTGTTTTAGCGATCATCGCGCTGATTGCAGGGCTTTCTGCCTGTGACCAGATTGGGCAACTTCTCATCCCTGCAACACCTCAGATGGAAGGACTCAGTGGAGAAGTTTCCATTGGTCTCGTCTACCCTGCCACCGGACGACTTGCCCTAGTCGGGATGGAGATGGGAAGCGGTTTTGAGCTAGCCCTTGAAGAGATCAATAGTTCACAACTTGGCAATACAAAACTCAAGTTTATCACTGAAGACGATCAGAGCACTGTTGAGGGCGCGGTCGAAGCCTTCAATAAACTAATCCATCAAGATGGCGTGTCTGCCATCCTTGGACCTGCCACCTCAAGTGCAACCGAAGCGGCGTTTCCAATTGCACAACAGAGTGGGGTTGTGGCGATAAGTGCCACCGCCGCCGCCCGAGGCTTGGGCGCGATTGGCGATTTTGTCTTTCGTACTATTCTCACCACAGATGTGTTGATTACAAGCGGCATCGAGGCTACGCAAGCGACACTCGGCTACCAGAAGGCGGCAATCATATATGATGAAACTGACCTCTTCTCCGCGGATGGTGCCGAGGTGATGAGGGCAGCCCTCACTGCAAATGGCGTCGAGATTCTGACCACAGAAACCTTCCAAAGTGGCGATACCGATTTTGCCGCTCAACTAACTCATATCAAGGACTTAAATCCCGACGCTATCTTTGTTTCCGCTTTACCGCCCGACAAACCTGAGATTCTAATTCAAGCCCGTCAACTCGGTATACCCGACTCGGTTCCCTTCATTATTAATACGCTGACTGCAGCCGATGTGCAAGCCGCGGGCGGTGCCGCTGAAGGTACAATTGCTTTTACCAGTTGGGTCAACACAGTTGATACACCGGGCAATCAAGTCTTCATCCAGAATTATCGCACGAAATACGGTATAGAGCCGAACATCTGGGCAGCGCAGTCGTATGCCTCCGTCTATATCCTCGCCGAGGCTATTGCCGATGCCCAATCAGCCGATGCAGCCGCGATCCGAGACGCGCTAGCGAATATCACAGATTTTGACACCATTTTGGGTCAGTTCTCTTTTGATGCCGTCGGGGATGCAGTTTACGACCCGGTTGTACTGATTGTCAAGAACGGTGAGTTTCACGCTTTCGAGTAAGCCTCTAAACGCCAGTAGGGGCACCCCTTGTGGGTGCCCTCTTAGGACTTTTTTAATTTCAAAAAAGGAGATTCGAGATGAAAGTTCAAAGGTTCACCACATTCGCACTTGTTTTGACGATTGCCGCGCTGATTGCGGGATTTTCTGCCTGCGATCAGATTCAGCAACTTCTCATCCCTGCAACACCTCAGATGGAAGGACTCCGTGGAGAGATTGCCATTGGTGCCGTCCACCCTATCACCGGACGACTCGGCTTGGATAATCCGCCACTGGGACAGGGCTTTGAACTCGCTGTCACAGAGATTAATAACTCACAATTTAGCGACGTAAAAATCAAACTCATCGTCGAGGATGGTCAGAGCACGGTTGAGGGCACCGTTGCAGCATTCAATAAACTGATCCATCAAGATGGCGTGTCTGCTATCCTCGGACCCGCCACCTCAATGCAGGCACAAGCAGTATTTCCAATCGCACAACAGAACCGGGTTGTGACGATAAGTCCCACATCCGCTGCTCGCGGTCTGAGTGCGATTGGCGATTTTATCTTTCGCACCGCCCTCACCACAGATGTACTGATTCCAAGCGGTGTCCGGATAACTCAGGAAAAACTCGGCTACCAGAAGGTCGCTACGATATATGATGACATCGATCTCTTCTCCACCGATAGCGACGCAGTGGTGAAAGAAGCCCTCGCTGCGAGCGGTGTCGAGATTCTGACCACAGAAACCTTCCAAACCGGTGAGACTGACTTTTCCGCCCAATTAACTCGCATCAAGGAATCAAGTCCTGATGCCATCTTTATCTCGGCTGCGGTAATAGAGACCCCAGAGATTATGATTCAAGCACGCCAACTTGGCATCCCCGCCGATGTTCCTTTTCTTATAAGCGTTACCTTTGCCTCGAGTCAAATTGAAACCGCGGGCGATGCTGCCGAGGGGGCGATTACTTTTACGAATTGGATAAGTACCGCTGACACACCGGGAAATCAAGTCTTTGTCCAGAATTACCGAACAGCATACGGTATCGAACCGGATGTCTGGGCGGCTCAGTCGTATGCATCGGTCTATATTCTCGCCAAGGCGATTGCCGATGCCCAATCCACCGATCCAAACACGATTCGCAACGCGCTGGCGAACATCACAGATTTTGATACGATTCTGGGTAAATTCTCTTTTAACGCTGTCGGGGATGCGGTTTACGACCCCGTTGTACTAATTGTCAAGAACGGCGAATTCCAAGTTTTTGAGTAAACCTCCAAATGCCAGCAGGATTCGTAGGGGCACCCCTTGTGGGTGCCCTCTTAGGATAGTACCACACTCTTTTAACTTGAAAAAAAGGAGATTCAAGATGAATATCAGAAAGTTCACCAAATTCGCGTTTACCGTGGTAATCGCCGCACTGATTGCGGGGCTTTCTGCCTGTGACCAGATCCAGCAACTTCTCCTCCCTGCGCCACCTCAGATGGAAGGGCTTCGTGGGGAGATTTCCATCGGTGTTGTCTTACCACAGACGGGGCATTTAGGACCCGGCGAATTTGGTCCCGGTGCCTTAGTGATGGAAAACGGCTTTAACATGGCACTTGAAGAGATTAACAACTCACAACTCAGCGATGTAAGACTCAAGTTTATCATCGAGGATGACCAAAGCACCGTTGAAGGTGCTGTTGAGGCTTTCAATAAACTGATCCACCAAGACAAAGTCCCTGTCATCCTCGGTGTCTGGACATCACACGTTGCCCGATCGGTTTTTCCGATCGCGCAAGAAAATGGGGTCGTGGCTTTTAGTCCGGTCGTCATCGCCTCCGGCTTGACAGAGATTGGCGATTTTATCTTCCGGGCAAGTCACACCACAGAGATCCTGATTCCTGATGGGGTCAAGGTGACCCAGGAAAAACTCGGCTACCAAAGAGTAGCGACGATAGCGGATAGCGTCGATCTCTTTTCTCGGGACAGCGACGCGCTATTCAAAAAGACATTCGCTGATAGCGGCATTGAGGTCGTGGCTTCGGAAACTTTCGCGCCCGGTGAGACCGATTTTTCTGCGCAGTTAACGCGCATCAAGGAATTAAATCCGGATGCCATCTTTGTCTCCGCGCAACAAATAGAGGTGATTGAGATTCTGACCCAAGGACGTCAGCTTGGTATTCCTCCTGAAATTCCTTTTATTAGTATTGTTCTGTCCGTGGATGAAATACAAAAGGCGGGGGATGCCGCTGAGGGGGCAATTACTTTTACCGATTGGGTCAGCACCGCTGACACACCGGGCAATCAAGCCTTCGTTCAGAATTACACCGCGAAATACGGTATGGAACCGAGTGTCTGGGCGGCGCAGCCGTATGCCGCTGTCTATGTCTTGGCGAAAGCAATCTCAGATGCCCAATCCACTGATTCAACGGCGATTCGGGACGCATTGGCGAACATCGCAGATTTCGATACGATTCTAGGCAAATTCTCTTTTAACACCATCGGGGATGCGATTTATGATCCGGTTGTACTGATTGTCAAGGATGGCGAACTCCAAGTATTTGAGTAAGTTTCCAAATATCAAAAGGATTCACAGTAGGGGCACCCCTTGTGGGTGCCCTCTTAGATAGTATAGCGTTTTTTAATTTAGAAAGAAGGAGATTCAATGTGAATATTAGCAAGTTCACCAAATTCGCGCTTGTCTTGGCGATTGCCGTGCTGATCATGAGGTTTTCCGCTTATGCTCAGATGACGCCCCAGATGAAAGGACTCAGTGGAGAACTTCCCATCGGCGTCGTTCTACCACTGACGGGTGCCCTCGCCGCTCCGTATGGTCTGCCAATGCAGCGTGGTTTTGAACTCGCTCACGAAGAGATTAACAATTCAGGGCAGCTCGGTGATGCAAAAATTACATTCATCACTGAAGACGATCAGGGCACCGTTGAGGATGCTGTCAAAGCCTACAATAAACTGATCCATCAGGAGGGTGTGCCCCTTATCCTTGGACCCGCTAACTCCAGTCAGGTTCGAGAGGGGTTTCCGATCGCACAACAGAACCGGGTTGTAGCGATAAGCTCCCTCTCCTCTGCCTCCGGTTTAAGCGCGATTGGTGATTTTAACTTCCGTATTAGCCTCACCACGGATGTGCTAGTTCCGACCGGCATCAGGATAACTCAAGAAAAACTTGGCTATACAAAGGTAGCGACCATATATGATGATATGGATCTCTACTCCACCGATAGCAACAAGGTGGTTAGGAAAGCCCTCACTGCGAACGGCGTCGAGATTCTGACCACAGAGACCTACCAGACTGGTGAAATAGACTTCTCCACTCAATTAACTCGAATAAAGGAGACAAACCCCGACGCCATCTTTATCTCCGCCTTAGCACCGGAGATGATTGAGATTATGATTCAGGGTCGCCAACTCAGAATACCCACTTCTGTGCCCTTTATCGTTCCCGACCTGACCGGAGACGAAGTAGACGCCGCGGGCGATGCGGCGGAGGGAGCGATTACCTTTACCAGTTGGATCAGCACCGCTGACACACCGGGGAATCAAACTTTCGTCCAGAACTACCAAGCGAAATACGGGGCGGAGCCAAACCCGTGGGCGGCACAGTCATACGCAGCCCTTTACATCTTGGCGGAAGCGATTGCCAACGCTCAATCCACCGATGCGACCGCAATTCGGGAGGCACTGGCGAATATCAAAAAATTCGACACCGTTTTGGGACAGTTCTCCTTTAACCCTGTCGGGGATGCGGTTTACGATCTGATGGTACTTATTGTTCAAGATGACAGTTTTGAGGTTTTTGAGTAACTTCCGATTCAGATCATCTTCCCCGCACTAACCTAGTCATGAGGAATATATGACCACACAAAAATCTCAAAAACAGAGTGCCCTGCTCCTCATCCTTGTCTGTCTATTCGCAGCGTGTACAGAATACAACGACCCTCCCCTTGTCGAGACAAATATCCCCAACAAGCAATTTGAGCAGAGCAGCCCTAAGGAGTTGGGCACATCCACATTCCGCCTTGCTGCATGGAACATCCGCATCTTCAGCAATGGCAGCCGGAACAACGACGAGTTACGCCACATCGCCAAGGTGCTGATACGCTACGACTTCATCGCTATCATTGAATTGAGAGATGAGGCGGTTTTACTCCGGACTGAAGCGGTGTTGGAAGGCATGGGAAAGGATTACGACTACGTGATGAGTCCGCCAGTCGGGGCGAAGGTGAAGGAACGCTACGCTTTCCTGTTTGATCCACAGATAGTCCGTGTTATCGAAGACGGTGAAGTATTCCCCGACCCCAACGACGCCTTTCTGCGTGAACCCTATTTCGCCACGTTCAAGGCGGGTGAGTTTGACTTCACCGCGATTGCCGTGCATGTGATTTGGGGCGATACGGTCAATCAGCGTCGGCGGGAGGTACAGGCACTAGCGAATGTGTATCAGGCAGTGCAAGCCGCGGACGACGCAGAACAGGACGTGATACTGTTAGGCGATTTCAATCGTAACCCCGATGATCAACTGGCATATCGTCCGCTGCTGTCCATCCCATCAATGAGGCATCTATTCCGACTCCCACGGAAGTCCCATATCAAAGATACCAGCCTCTACGACAACATCTTCTTCCAAACGAACCATGTGACCGAGTACACCGGAGACAGCGGGATTGAACGTTTCGACGAAATCCATTTCGGGAACGACGACGCCGCGGCATCGCTGGCAGTAAGCGACCATCGACCTGTGTGGGGAACCTTTCGCATAGACACCGACGACGATGGTTTACATCCTTGATGCTCCCGATGGATTGACAAATCCAAACCGAAGGTAAAACACCCAACTCACCCAAACCGCATAAGCAAGTTGCCAACAACCGCTACTCTGATAATTCGCTAATCCCGTAAATCCCGATTCAGACTATTTCCCAACTCAGCAATACCTGTCCGCTTAATCCGCAAGCAGAATTTGAATCTGATCTTCGAGCTGACGGTCCCAGACATGTCCGGTGATTTTTCCCGCCGTATTAATTAGAACGATTGGAGCCGACCACCCGATAGCGTATCGATCGAAGGTTTCGCCCTCCGCACCGACAACCGTTGTGGGTTGATCTAGCGCGATCGGGTAGGACAACGCCTGTTCTGCTATATGCCGTTTGATCATCTCGATTTCTGCTGTAGCGGGGAAGATGGTGATACAGACCAATCCTTTCCCTCGATAGACCTCCTGCAAAATATTCATCAGGTGTATATGGTGAACATCAAAACTCTGCGAGAGCCAGAAATGCAAAGCAATCGTTTTTCCCTTTAGATCCCCGATAGAATTAGGCGTGCCGGACACCCACTCTGCAATACTTAACTCCGGTGCGGGTTGGTTCACCAAGGTTTTGACGCGTTCCCCAGCTGCCTTGGCGTAGGATT
Organism: Candidatus Poribacteria bacterium; assembly: GCA_965222435.1. Taxonomy (GTDB): domain Bacteria; phylum Poribacteria; class WGA-4E; order WGA-4E; family PCPOR2b; genus PCPOR2b. The sequence goes on from OZ244950.1 coordinate 5,723,699, forward strand.
GCTGTGCTTGCTGCGCTGGGGGCAGTGCCGGGCTTGGTTCGGTCGGCATCAGGGTTAAGACAAGGTCGCGCCGATTCACCGCGATATCCTCAAAAATTTTGTGACTGTGGTCATCTCTGACAGAGATTGACACAATCGGGTCCTTGATGTGTCTTAGTTCAAACCCGCCTTGCACGTTGGTGGCGACACTGCTGGAGGCGTAGCCGGAGCTGCGTTCTCCCTTTGGCTCCACCCTTACCATCGCTCGCTCGATCGGGTTCCCTTTGGTATCTACAACCTTCCCAGCGAGGTATCCATCCGCCTTAACCAACACCAAGTCGTGACGTTGGTTAGTTTTCAAGATTTTAAATTCATGGTGTGCGTACGCCGGGTGGGAAATCGTCAGTCTGATAGCTACAGCCATGGACAGATCCTCCAACCGATAATCGCCGTTCTCGTCGGTGCGTGTATGCCAGTGTTCCGCCCAATGATTTGTGAGGACCATCGCACCGCGAACCGGCTCACCAGAGGTATCGGTGACACGCCCTTCAATGAAAAACCGATTATCAATCGGTGTCAGGATGGTATCTTTAATTTGGGACATCTCCGACGTTGCGGTGAATCTCTCGATTTCCGCCCTCCGATACCCTTCTGCGGTCACAGAGATATCGTACTCGTCGCCGACGATGAGCTCAACCTCCCGGAACTGCCCATCGCTATCTGTCACAGCGACACCTGTGCCACGACCCTTGTTCTGCTGCCGATCCCAATGCATCAACCCGATGTTCGCAGATGAAATCGGTTCGTTCTTGTGGTTGATCACTCGCCCGGAGATCTTGACCCGTTCGTACTGTTCCATTTGAATCTCGACCAGCACACCCGGCTGGAATTCAACCTCCGTCGCCCCACGCAACCCTAATCCTCTATGTTCCGTTTTGAGGCCGAGTCTCTGTCCGGGCCGCACTCCGTCAACGGTAAATACCCCCAATTCGTCCGAGCTGCCATACTCTTTATACGACTCCCGCGCGTCGGTAATCCTTGCACCGGCTACCGGTTCACCAGCTTCTGTCAAAACCCGACCTATTAGCTTTATCCCTTTTGAGAACTGAAAATCAACGACGATGGTTTCAGCGTCAACAACATCCACATATCTATTAACCTGCCCGATATCCTGATAATCTGCCGGTGCACTGGTGTAGACAAGTGCGCGGCCGGGCGCAGCGCGGAAGCGATAGTTTCCATTTTCGTCCGTTTCCGTACCGTGAACCGACGCCTGAGATTCCGGACGGGCAGCGTCGTGAAAACTGATACGGTGATCGGCAATCGGTTCGTTTGTATCTTGATCGGTTACCCGCCCGGTGATGAACCCACCCCGTACCAAGATCAGGTCTACGTTAGAGATGGTCTGTCCCTCAACAACCTTAATGAATTCTTTGGCAACAGCCGTCCACCCTTCTGGCCCCTCATAAAGATTGAGATTGTAGGTGCCGGGAGCGAGGTTTGTCATCAAGTAATGCCCGTTCACATCCACACGAGCTCGTCCCCACCCGGAATTTGGAAAGATACCCTCAAGCATGACCGTCGTGTCTGTGACAGGCGCGTCGGTATCCGCATAGCTAAGGCGTCCCTCAATCCTGCCCTCAGGCTTCAGCTGGAATTCAAGCCCTTCTGCACCAACCGGCACCTTGAAGTGCACCTTCTGTGCGTATCCTGGCCCTCGAGTCACGAGTTTCGTTGTTGCCCCTTGCGGCAGCCCATGGAGTACAAACTCCCCATTCACATCGGTTTTGGCGGGAAGAATAGGCATAATTTCCATTCCCAAAACGCCTTCATGCATCTCCGACATCGGGACAGTGCGGAACAAGAATTGAAGATGTATCTCCGCGTTCTGGATCGGCTCGCCCGTTTCGTTCATAATCTTGCCTGAGATAGTCGCTGGCACCGCGAGTTGAATCTCAACATCGGTCGTGCTTTGGGGTTGAAGGCTTCGCCACCCGATTGCGTGATCCGGGTGCGTGGCAACAACGCTCACTCGATCCCACCTCTTGAGTTCGGGACGTGGAAATTCAAAGCGAAACCTCCCATCCACCCCTGTGCGTGTGGCAGGTTCGGATGAATTGGTCCCTACGGAGTATAGCACTTCGGCATTCGCCACCGGTACACCACTGTTGTCAACGACGTTACCGGAGAAGATTAGTTTGTCGGACCCATTTTCCGCTGCGGCAGCGGGGAGTTGTGTGCTGCCGTCGCTTCCCGGCGCTGCCCTACGGACAGCCAACTGACGCCCCTGATCGCCTGAAGTACGGCTCGAAGCGATCAACGAACGGTTTTCTGTCTCTACGGGAACGACCTGAATTGATGAGTCCGTCGAGCCGATGATGGGCGTCAACAGTACTACCTCGGTTGCCCCCTCTATCCCAATTCGATTCATTGACAGACTCGTTGGTGAATCGGTTCCGTGTCTAGCAACCCCGATCAATACACATACTGCCATGATCAGCGAAAATACGATTTTACCAATCGCTGTGCTACTCCACGATGACGCCATCGTTGGCGATGGTATATGCTGAATTTGCTCCATGAATTGCATCAGAAAACCTCCTTTGAGTTTCTGGCTTTTCAATAGGCTGCCGTAGCGTTCAGACAGCGCGCTCCCAAGTTGCTGACGTGCACGGTACAATTTACTCTTGACGGTGTTGACGGAGACACCGAGAAATTCGGAGATCTCCTTCAACGAACGGTCGCCCATATAGAACATCAACACCGCAACTCGATTGTCATCGGGAAGTTCAGAGAGGGCCTGCTCCAAATCTACCCGCCAACCCTCTGTGGGAGCAGTGTGCGCCGGTTCGGTTTGTAGGGCATCGTCCGTGGCGTCCTCTAACGCGGTTTCGCGCTGACGCGTTTTAATAACGCTCATCAGTTGGCGCTTACACTGGTTGGACATGATCGTGTAGAGCCAACTTCGGAACCGATGTGGTTGCCGGAGTTGATAGAGACCGTGATATGCCCGCCAGAAGACCTCTTGCATGATATCCTGTGCGTCTGCTTCGTTCCGCACCTTCTGAAAGGCGTAGGCGTAGACCATCTCCTGACACTTGTGGACCAGCACCCCGAAGGCGTCCCGATCACCCGACAGTGTTTGGGACACCAATTTTTCGTCGTCCGAACGCATAACGACCTCCCGAACCAAAATGAAAATAACACCCTAATAGGATAGCGAAGTTATTAATTAGACACGCTAAGTGGATCGAAGGTTATGCCGCATAAAAAAAATTCGGATGCTCAGTTCCTCTGAATCTAGCTTTATGTGAGTAACTATACTCGAATCAATGATTCGGAAAATAAATAGTTGAAAACTGAGTCGTCGCATATTACAATGAAAGGGATAGTCACCGAATCTCAGTTGAAATCAGGAAACTCAGGAGGTTAAAAATGGGGGTAATTAAACCACATATTGAAATCACACCGGGCGTTTGTGATGGCAAACCCCGCATTGCCGGACACCGAATTCGGGTGCAAGACATCGTGATAATGCACGATAGAATGGGCAAAGACCCATACGAGATTGTTAGTGACTACCCTTCGATTACATTAGCCGATGTCTATGCCGCACTGGTCTATTATATGGATAACATGGAAGAAATTCGCCGGGACATTGCAGAGGCAGAGATATTAGAGGACGAAATGCGTGCCAAAACTCCTTCTGTGTTGATGCAGAAACTCAAGGAACGAACTCAAAAAGATGCCTCAAACGATTAAATTCCACCTTGATGAGAATGTGAATCCGGCCATCGCAAAAGGGATCCGGATTCACGGCATCAATATAGCAATCACACCAGAGGAAGGATCGCCTCTATGTTTGGACTCCAATTCCTAACCCCGCTATTTCTCGCAGCCGGCGCGGCGGCAGCGTCGCTGCCCCTAATTATCCACCTCCTCAACAGGGAGCGGGCGAGACGGCTTGTGTTCAGCACGATTCGGTTCATCAAGATGTCCCATCAAGCGAACGTGCAGCGACACCGGTTGAAACAGCTACTCCTGTTGTTGATGCGAATCCTGATCTTGGCGTTGCTTGGACTGGCATTCGCACGCCCATTTTTCGCGGATACACCCGCCACCACTGGGGGGACAGGTGGTATGCGAAATATCGTCATCATTCTGGATACATCGTACAGCATGGGCTATCTCGATACTTTTGATCAGGCGAAAAAGGCAGCGATGGAAATCGCTGATAACCTCCAACCCAATGACACTTCTGCCCTTATCTTCACCAGTAACCGAGCAAAAGTGGTCAAGCCACTTGATGCAGAGCATCGGCGAATCCAAACGGCGGTAATGGGTGCGCAGTTTACCAATCATACCACCGATTACCTCGACGCGATTCAATCGGCGGATGAGATACTTGGGGAAGCGGAGATTGGGGCAAAGCAGATCTACTTCATCAGCGATTTGCAGCGAATTGGGTGGGAGAGTTTTGTTGACACCGATAAACTCAGCCCCGATGTTGAGATCGCTTTCGTTGATGTGAGTGCGAAAGAACCGGTTAATCTCGCAATCACCGGCGTGAGTGTGCCACCGGTGGTGTTGAATGAGCAGAAGCCGGCACAGGTGGTTGTCCGTGTTCAAAACTTCGGGGAACAAGCGTTCGAAGGTTTACCGGTGGAACTGTTTATCGATGATAACAATGTCGGCACAACCACACTTGATATCGAACCCAATGATGTAATGGACGTTTTGTTCTCGGTTCGTTTCAGAGCAGAGAAGATTCATACCGGCTACGCCGCGTTACCGGACGACCATCTACAGATTGACGATAAGCGGTATTTCCGCCTACAAAGCCTGAAGTCAATCAAGGTGCACTGCGTTAACGGAGAACCGGGGCGGCGTGATTATGAGAGCGAGACCTTCTTTTTGGAGGCGGCGCTTCAGCCGGGGGTTCAGATTGTCCCAATCGACTTGACGCAATCCCGTCAACTCCCAAACGCCTCAGAGATTTCAAAATATGATGTGATTATCTTGGCAAATGTAGAGAAATTTACCGGCTCGGAGGCACAGTCTTTGAGGACGTTCGTTGGAGGCGGAGGTGGTTTGATTGTCGCTGCGGGGGATCGGATAGATATAGAGGCATATCGGAATACGCTCGGTGCGGGCGAAGAACCGTTGATGCCGTGCAACTTCGTGCAGCCGGTTGGGGACGCTTTGGATCACGATCGGTTCAGTGTTCTCGCAACGCTTGACTATGATCACCCCATCTTCCATCCGTTCAAGGAACCGAATCACGGCGATTTTGGGAAAGGGCGATTCTACCGGTACATCCAAGCCGTGCCCCTAAAGGGTTCAACGGTCTTGGCAAGTTTTGACGATGGAAGTCCGGCACTTTTTGAAAAAGTTTATGGAACTGGGCGCGTGCTCTGCTTCACCTCGACGATCGATCGAGAGTGGACAGATCTGCCGATCCACGGCGTTTATCTCCCGTTTCTGTACGAAACGATTAAATACCTCGCGCTCAAGCGGACGGATGAGAAACCCGATTATCACATCGGCGATCTGGTGGAGCTAGGGGGCTATCAACTGCCGCCGGGGACGGAGGTCGCGATTTTCAACCCAATGGGTGAGGAAACCCGGACAGAAATCAATGAGAGCAGCGGCATTATCTACGACGCCACCGAGCATCCGGGAATCTATTCCGTGCATATCTCCGGCAAACAACCACGTTACTTCGTTGTCAATCCGGACACGATTGAATCCAACCCCGCCGCCCGCGATTCAGAGGAATTGACCAGCATGTTGACCGGTGGTGAAAAAGCTGTCCCCGCAGAGGTTGTCACGGCAGAAATGATTACAAAGTATCACGGCGAGGTTGAAAAGAATCAAGGGGGCTGGTGGTATTTGATGCTTGGGGTGTTCCTGTTGGCGGTCGGCGAAATGTTCATCGCAAATCGGATATGAAGCAGCCCAACCGCCCATCAATCAGAACACCGAAACCCACAAGCAACTTTATGTTGGGAGTTGCGCCCAAGCCGTGATATGCGGCGGCAAGATGAGTGGACGTTTTGATGCAACAACTTCCGCCCGAAGCCGTTGGGCAAGTGTGTCTAAATCAACCTCTTCAGCAGTTGCAATCCCGAACGCTTCCAAGAGCGGAAGTATACTGCGAAAGGCGTTCGCTATAAATTGGTAACCTATCCACGTTTCTGGACCGCCCACCGGTGCCGTATACTGTAGACTCGGTTCAGGTAAGCCTGCATCGACAAAAGTGCTGTATAGGTCAAGCCCCATTCCAACATTTGCCCCTGAACGCCGAAATACCTCTACCCCCCACTCTGCCAGCTGATTCATCCTCGGGGTCTCCGGACGAGCAATTGACGAGTAGGTCGAGAACTCAACCTCCTGAAAAGCGACAATACCCCCCGGCCGCAGGTGCGTTGCAAGCTGTTTCAAAGTAGCCACAGGATCAGGCAGATACATCAAGACCAAGCGTCCAATAAGGGCATCAAAGTCGTTCGGCAGGCCCAAAGTTTGAGCATCCCCCGCTACGAACTGGACGTTTGTCAAGCCTGCTGCCTGCGCTCGTGCTCGGGCAGTTTCAAGGATTTCCGGGTTCATATCTACACCGAGTACCTCCCCCTCACTACCGACCAATTCCGCAGCGGCGAACGCCACATCCCCGGCACCACTACCAATATCAAGTACCTTCATTCCGGTAAAGAGACCTGCATCCCTGAGAAGACGTCCCGTTATATCTTCATACAGCCCTGACTGCTGAATTAAACGTTCCGTCTCCTCCTTGCTGCGCCCCATCGTATACGCCCTATCACTACTTGATTCGGCCATGTCGATTTATCCTCCTGCTTAATAATAAAAAGACTCATGTTAAGAAATCGTGCAACAGAAATCGAGTTTTCAAGTCCGAGAGGATCCCGTGACCGGGGAAAGAACTCGGTTTCTCTTAGTGCTTTGCACTTTCTTTTTACATGAACTAATGAAAAATATACAGAATGGTTTACACACTCTGTTGTTCACGGTTCAATCAATTTGTGGAACTGTACTTCGCCATTGACAATCTGTTTAATAACCACGCTTTTAGACGTATGTCGGTTTTCATCGTAGCCGGAGATAAACGTTGCTCCGCTATAATTCATAGTCGCTGCAAGCTGATCGCGAATGGCGGTCGGCGTTAGGTCATCCGCCCGGCGCATCGCCTGAACTACGAGCCGAAGCGCATCATATCCAAGCGCAGCACCCCCATCGGGCAGCATGCCAAACATTGCGGTGTAGGCGGTCACGAATTGATAGGCATCTTCACCCAAATCGGCCGGTTCCGCCTCCGCCGAAAAACCGCTACTGAGGAAACTTCCGTCAACAACCGCCCCAGCTGTCTCAATCAATGCCACGTTATCCCAAGCATCACCGCCGATGAAGGTCGCTGTTATCCCGATCTCCTCCCTCGCCTGCTGAACTACTAAAGGGACCTCGGGGAGGAAGCCGGTGCTAAATATTACGTCCGGCGTTGCTTCAGCGATTGCGGTTAGTTGTGCGGTGAAATCGGTATCTCCTGCCGCGTAAAACTCATCAGCCACCACCTGACCTCCATGAGCGGTAAAGTTGTTGATGAAGGTTTGCGATAAACCCTCTGAATAGACATCGCCCTTGTGCGTGAGGATTGCGGCGGTCTTTGCCTCTAAATCCTGCAAAGCAAATGTTGCCATCGCCACTCCCTGAAAGTCGTCGGTGAACGCCGCCATAAACACAAAGTCACCCGCAGCGGTAACGGACGGATTGGTGGCGGAGGTTGCCATCATCGGTATGCCGTGGTTTTGCGAAATTTCTCCGACAACCACAGCATAGGTTGAACGGTTGGGACCGACGATTGCCGATACCCTTTCTTCGACAATCAATTCCAGCGCGAGTTTTGAGACATATTCCGTATCGTTTATATTCTCGCTTACGAAACGTTGGGTCGGTATACCGCGAGCGATCAGTTGTATCGGTATGCTCCGTACACCTCCTGCTTCGTTCAGTTGCATCGTCGCTAATTCTGCACCATACCGGCTATTGTTTCGGTCCGGCGTGGTGTAGAGAAAACCGATCTTAATGGTGTCTTCACCGTCTGTATCCGGTAAAGGTGAGAGCAATTGTTGAACCTGATCACATCCCCAAAATAGGGTGATTATTAAAAATAGTAAGATCCAAGTCTGACCAATATATTTGCGTCTAGTCAGCCGGGGACGTTGCCTTGTCATTAAAATTCTCCTGTCGGGTGTGGGGCAAGACGCAATGCGTTACCCCACTGCGAACTTATGGCTCGATTAATTTATAAAATCGTGCTTCCCCATTGACAATCTGATTGATGACCGCGCTCTTGTTCGGGTGTCGGTTTTCATCGTACCCGGAGATAAACGTTGCACCGCTATAATCCATGGTCCCTGCAAGTTGGTCGCGTATTGCGACTGGTGTCAAGTCGTCCGCACGACGCATCGCCCCAACTACGAGTAGAACTCCATCATAGCCTAGTGCAGCACCTCCGGCGGGTGGGACCTTGAAGATTGAGGTATAGGCGGTGATAAATTGATCCGCGTCTTCGCTCAAATCACCCGGCGCAACGTCAGCTGAAAAAAGGCTGCTAAAAAAACTTCCCTCAAGAATCTCACTATTCTCAGAAATTAAGACGGAATTATCCCAACTGTCACCACCGAGGAGGATTCCTGTTATGCCGAGCGTTTTCGCTTGTTGAACCACCAACGGAATTTCGGAGGCAAAACCGGGCAGAAAAAAGACATCCGGCGCAGCTTCAGCAACCGCGGTCAGCTGTGCGGTGAAATCGGTATCTCCCCTCATGTAAAATTGAGCGTGTACAACCTCGCCGCCCAAGGCAGTGAAATTGTCAATGAAGGTTTGCGATAAGCCCTCCGAATAGAGAGATTCTCTGCGCGTGAGGACTGCGGCGGTCTTTGCCCCTAAATCTCGCACGGCAAACGTTGCCATAACCTTGCCTTGAAAGTCATCGGTGAACGCCGCCATAAATACAAAGTCACCCGCAGCGGTAACGGATGGATTGGTGGAGGTGGTAGTCACCATTGGAACCCCGTGGCGTTGGGCAACTGGACCAATCGCTACAGCATAAAGCGATCTGTTGGGACCGACGATTGCCGATACGCCCTCTTGGATAATCAGTTCTTCTGCTATCTCTGCGGCTTGCTCGATGTCGCTTATATTGCCACGTGCGATAATTTCGATCTCCCTACCATGCGCTCCACCCTCCCCGTTTAGTTGCAGTGCCGCTAATTCTGCACCGTTCAGACTGTTGCTTCGGATGTCGCTAGTATATATAAAACCAATTTTGATAGCACCGTCATCATCTTCAGTTGGCACTGGTACAAGCAATTGTTGGACATCTTCGCACCCTGCAAACAGGAGTAGGATTCCCAGGATCAGAACTAAATAATTGATAGTATAAGAAAAAATCTTGTCTCGACCTCTGAAAATCCTACACATTCCTTGATGTGTCATTGAGTCTCTCCTTATCTTTATGAGGCGTTGTGTCAGCATACCACGAGCCCATATATCCTTCGTTTTCTTCAATGGTGTTGTCAATAATTTCGCACCGAACCAACCATTGTTTCGGTGCAATATTGCAACAATTTGATATTATATCCGCATTGCCAAGCGGATGCAAGGAAATCAAAGGCTTGGTAATCAATATGAGTTTGATAAATTCCCACGACATGCAATCATTTAATTTTCAGCTCTGAGTGTTCAATGATTCTTGACAACGCTTGTTTTTTTTGTTACAATAAGGGCGCTTTTTTGGTGGGATGGCTGAGAGGTCGAAAGCGGCGGTCTTGAAAACCGTTGTGGCGCAAGTCACCGTGGGTTCGAATCCTACTCCCACCGCCATTATTCCAAAATATGGAGGGGTGCAGGAGTGGTTGAACTGGGCTGCCTGCTAAGCAGTTATGGCTTAACCGCCATCGTGGGTTCGAATCCCACCTCCTCCGCCAGCTATTACGCGCCTGTAGCTCAGTGGATCAGAGCATCTGACTACGGATCAGAAGGTCGGGGGTTCAAATCCTCTCGGGCGCTTAATGACGTGCGTTTTCGGTCCCGCGGCCCTGGCTGCGGGACTGAAAGTGCAAATTGGGGCAATTGCCCCGTTTCGATCTTTTGCAATGTCAGATCAGTTCTGGATGCGTGAAGCCCTTGTGGTTGCCCGTCAGGGTGCTTCACTCGGTGAAGTTCCTGTTGGTGCGGTTATCATCAAGGACGGAATTGTCCTCGCCCGCGCTCACAATGGGCGGGAAGGAACAAAGGATCCAACCGCTCATGCAGAACTGATTGCAATTCGATTGGCTGCCTCATCTGTCGGTGATTGGCGTTTGACGGACACGACTCTTTATGTGACTTTGGAACCGTGTCCGATGTGTTGTGGAGCAATCGTCTTGGCTCGTATCCCGCGGGTCGTTTATGCCGCTTCAGATCCAAAGGCTGGGGCTGCGGGGACACTATTTAATTTATTACAAGATGAACGCCTCAATCACCAAGTGGATGTCACACAGGGGGTTCTAGCAGAAGAGAGTAGCTATTTGCTTAAATCTTTTTTTCGAGATCGGCGAACCTAAATTCTTGGAGAGATGCTGGAGCCCGGTTGAACAGGACAGTCTCGAAAACTGTTGTGGCGTTATCGTCACCGTGGGTTCGAATCCCACTCTCTCCGCCTTTTGGGGCAGTGGCTCAGTTGGGAGAGCGCATCCCTCGCACGGATGAGGCCACGGGTTCAAATCCCGTCTGCTCCATCGATTTTTCCAATCGTCAATGATTGGAGCAAGCTTTTGGCCAGCACGGGACAGGTTTTCTGCTATATGGCGATAACGAGAAACCCTGTGCTGCTCAAAATTTATCGGAGAGATGCAGGAGTTGGTTGAACTGGCATGACTGGAAATCATGTGTGCAGGCAACTGTACCGTGGGTTCGAATCCCACTCTCTCCGCCATTATCACCCCCTGTCAAGACTTGGCTATGCTAAGCGGGGAGGTAGCGGTGCCCTGAACCTGCAATCCGCTATAGCAGGGCTGAATTCCTATTGTGCGGCGAACTTCTTTTGAGGACTGACCCATGTAAGTAGTGATGAAGATTGGGTCCTGAGCAACTCACTATTATCAAACCCCGTCAGGTCCGGAAGGAAGCAGCGGTAGATAATCTGGGGGTGTGACGCAGGGAAGCCTAGTCGGAGCTAACTGCTTGGGTAACGCTTGGGGGGACTCGTCAAACTCTAGGTGCATGGCCAGGATTTTTTTATCCCCTTCCCCTCTCTTTGGTCAGATAAAATGCCTTGGGTCAATTCCACTTCGCACGATGGGGGAAATTATGTCTTACGAGGTTTTAGCTCAGAAATGGCGTCCCCAATCATTTCAAGATGTAGTTGGGCAGACGCATGTGATAACAACCCTCAGAAATCAAATCCTATCGAATCGGATTGGACACGCTTATCTGTTTTGGGGACCGAGGGGAACCGGGAAAACAACAGTTGCCCGCATCCTTGCGAAAGCGGTGAATTGCCCCAACCGTCAGCAAGAAACCGAGTTTAGCCAAGAATCCACGGCCGAACCTTGCAATAATTGTCAGTTCTGCTCGGACATCTCTCAAGGGCGTTCGTTCGATGTCGTTGAGATGGACGCTGCCTCTAATCGAGGTATTGATCCGATCCGCGAGCTGCGCGAGAACACCAAACTTGCTCCCGCTGCCTGCCGTTATAAAATCTACATCATTGACGAAGCGCACATGCTCACCCAAGAAGCGTTTAATGCCCTCTTGAAAACGCTCGAAGAGCCCCCACCGCACGTTATCTTTATCCTTGCAACAACCGAACACCACAAAATCCCGAAGACAATTGTATCTCGCTGCCAAGATTTTGATTTTCGTTACATGGAGCAGGATCAAATCATGGGGCGGCTACAAGAAATCTGTGAAGCTGAAGATATCCAGATTGATACGCAAGGGCTATCGTTGATTTCCCTGCAATCGGAGGGTTGTCTGAGGGACGCCGAGAATTTGCTAGAACGATTGACCGCATCGATCGGGAAAGAACTCAATGTAGACCAAATTAACCAAATACTGGGGTTCGGTTCAAATCATCTAATAAATGAACTGATTAATGCCGTTCTGCGAAGTGACTTGCCAACGGCACTCCAATCACTCGATAAACTGGTAAAGAATGGGACTGATTTGACGCAATGCCTTTATCAACAGATCACCTGCTTCAGAAATTTGAGGCTCCTAGCCATTGAATCGAACTTAGAGAGTATAATTCAGACCTCCAAATCAGGGCTGGAGCTAATGAAGGAGCAAGCGCACCTTGCTTCTCCAGAACGTCTCTCCCGGATTATCAAAATTCTGATGCGAACAACCAGTGAGATTAAGCAGCATGGATATGCACAAATCCACCTTGAGTCTGCGTTAATTGATGCTTGTTCAATCCAAGAAGGCATCCAACTGACCAAGATTTTGAAACGGTTATCGGAGATCGAGGACAAGATTGATCGAGGAGAGGCCCCAAGTAGAACCTACGTTCCGCCAACGGCTCCCGAATCAACTGGAGGCTCTCCGCCAAGAAGCTCTGCGTCTACGCCAATTTTAGAGTCCAGCGCAGACTCAGAAATAGCAGAAAATCAAGATCCAAAATACAGGGCGCAGTCACCTTCGGAAACTCAGATTGAGCCGAAGCCAGTTTCTACCGATACTTATGTGGATAGAGACGTTGTGGACCAACCCCATATCAAGTCCGCTCCTGCGGATGTGCAGCACTTGATGTCCGATTCAAATGAGTTGGCAAAGATCTGGGAAGAACTGTTGGTAGGATTGCAAGGCAGAGGTAAGATAATATTATACGAATACTTGAAAAATGCAACCCTACAGCCGAGTAACGAAGGGAAGGCAACTCCGTCAAGCAACGGGCTAGAGTTGAAAGTTGCTTGTTCCCCAGCCTTTACAGAACAGATTGATGAGGACGAAAAAACGTTGCTCAAGGAAATGCTCGCCGATCTGCTTGGAACGTCCGTTCAAATTAGCTTCGTGGCTTCAAGCGCGAATCCTCATGCCAACGCAACACTGCCACCTTCTCGGCGGTCTCAAGAAATAACACCAATGATGCTGCGGCACCAAGCCGAACGGGATCCGGAGGTCGAACCGGCACTTAAGCTGTTTGAGGCAAAGATTCTCAAAATTGAACCTAAATAGCCTTTGTTGGGAAACATGGTGTACTACACTTTGAGAATGAACTCCTAAACGGACAAAGCTTACTGCGTACTTAACGATAGAATCTCATACTACAACCATTTAACAAGATCTACAAGAGGTCATTCCGATGAATATGAATAATCTGATGAAACAAGCACAACAGATGCAAAAGCGCATGCTTGATATTCAAGAGGAACTTGCCGCCCGCACTGTTGAAGCGACCGTTGGCGGCGGCATGGTAACAGCCGTTGTCAATGGTCAACAGGAACTCATGTCGCTCACAATCTCGCCAGAGGTTGTTGATCCAGATGACATCGAAATGCTAGAAGATCTCATCGTTGCTGCAGTCAATGAAGCGCGGCATCAAGCGCAAGAATTGATGACGCAAGAGATGAGCAAATTGACTGGAGGCGTTAAAATTCCGGGACTGATGTGAAGACTGCGGGCAATAGATTTTGGTCCGTGGATTGGGAAGCATTGGTGAATGATTACTTTTACATCAACTGCCAACCCAAAATCCCCTACTATAAGAACTAGACTTCTCTGATGCAGAGCACCGGAACCAAAACTCAGTATGCTCCATTATCCTGAACCGCTAGCACGTCTTATCAACGAATTGCAAAAGCTACCTACAATCGGTGCCAAAACGGCGCAACGCTTAGCATTTTTTATGTTAAAAATGCCCGAATCCGATACGACTAAACTGGCACAAGCACTCTCTGAGGTAAAGACTCATCTGGACTACTGCTCGGTCTGTGGAAATATTACGGATCAGCAGCCATGTTATATCTGTACGGATACGAGGCGTGACAGCCAAACAATTTGTGTCATTGAAGAGCCAGACGATCTCTTAGCAATTGAGCGCACGCAGGAGTATAAGGGTTTATATCATACACTTATGGGTGTTTTATCGCCGTTGGACGGAGTGGGACCAAAAGATCTCAGGATTGACCAACTTTTTCAGCGGATTCGCAGTGAAGACATCAAAGAGGTCATCCTCGCAACAAATTACACCACCGAAGGTCAGGCAACTGCGCTCTATTTGACAAAGCAACTCGAAAATCTTGAGATTGCCACCACTCGAATTGCTTACGGTATTCCGGTCGGCGGTGATCTTGAGTATATAGACACAGCGACACTCGCTAAAGCTTTGGAAGGACGCCGGCGCATTTAAGCCTAAAACAGATGATGAATCGCATGCCTCGTAAACTGAAATTTGGTTTCTTCCTGTGGAGTTTGCTAGGCATAATGTTTTTCGGTTCGGATGGGTTGTTGGTTTATGCCCATGCTGAATCCGATGCCAATTCGTCTCCGTCAACGTTAGTAGAGGAAACCCTTAGCGATGGTACTTTCAACGCCAAACGCGCCTTTGACTACTTAGAAAAGCAGTGTGAGTTTGGTCCGCGTGTGCCGGGGACGACCATTCACCAAGAGACGGGGGCATATCTATTCGCAGAACTCAAAAAATATGCTGACGAGGTTGTGTTCCAACCTTTTGAATTTCAGCATCAAGATAGAACGATTCAGATGAATAATATCTTGGCGCGTTTCGGGGAAGATTCGGGTGGGAAGATACTCCTCGCAGCACACTGGGACACGCGCCCATTCGCAGATCGGGATCCAAATCCAGTGAACCGGGACACGCCAATCCTTGGTGCAAACGACGGTGCTTCGGGCGTAGCGGTGCTGCTGGAGATCGCACGGGTTTTGAAATCCAAACCGCCTCCAATCCAAGTAATCATCGTCCTGTTTGATGGCGAAGATTACGGCAGAACAGTTGCCACTATGTTCCTTGGCTCAACACACTTTGCCGAAAACATGGGCAGATGGGAGGCAGATTTTGGTATCTTGTTGGACATGGTTGGCGACCGGAAGCTAGAGTTACCGATGGAACGATATTCGTGGAATGCCGCACGAGACTTGACGGAAACAATCTGGCGACGGGCTGAAGAGCTAGGGTTACCGGCGTTTCAACGCCGATTGGGACCTGCAATTATGGATGATCATTTGCCGCTCATTCAGTCAGGCCTCCCGACAATCGACATCATTGACTTTGACTATCCGCATTGGCACACGGTGGAGGATACCCCCGACAAATGTAGTCCAGAAAGCTTGGAGGTTGTCGGGCGGTTAGTGTTAGACATAATCTATTCGGGATTGTGATGCAATCGGAGGAGTGGCTCCTTATTATTAGGAAGCAGCAACTCGTGTAATAATAAAATAAAAACTGGGTTTCCTTAAGTACTAGAACCTACAAAATAGAGTAAATTGACAGTGAATACCTATCATAAACAATACGATGTCCTTGTTGTTGGTGCGGGCCATGCTGGTTGCGAAGCTGCGCTCGCCGCCGCACGAATGGGCTGCGAGACGTTGATTGTCACAATCAACCTTGACACTATCGCTAAAATGTCCTGTAACCCGGCAATCGGCGGGCTTGCAAAAGGGCATCTCGTCAAGGAGATTGACGCACTCGGTGGCGAGATGGCAAAGAACATCGACAAAACAGGCATCCAATTTCGTCAACTGAATACAAAGAAAGGTCCGGCAGTCCGTTCAAGCCGCGCACAGGCGGACAAGTACGCATACCAGTCTGAGATGAAACGCGTTCTAGAGCGGCAGCCCTGTCTCGATATCAAGCAGTTGTTGGTTGATGAACTTCTGACTGAAAACGGAGTGTGTATCGGTATATTGGGTCATACCCAAACCGCTTACCTCGCCAAGACAGTTATCTTGACGACGGGCACATTCCTCAAGGGCTTAGTGCATCTCGGCGATGTATCCTACAGTGCTGGGCGGGCAGGAGAATCGTCAGCTGAAAAACTATCGGACAGTTTTCTGAACCTCGGATTTGAAATTGGTCGTCTGAAAACCGGAACCCCTCCACGCGTCAATACACATACTGTAAACTTTGATGTGATGGAGATTCAACCCGGCGATGCGCAGCCCCGTCCGTTTTCGTTCTCAACAGAACAAATCACGCAACCACAGATGCCGTGCCACCTAACATACACAAACGAAAAAACGCATCAGATCATTCGTGATAACCTCCATAGGTCTGCCATGTATAGCGGCAGAATCACCGGTATTGGTCCTCGATACTGCCCATCAATTGAGGACAAGGTTGTCCGTTTTGCTGACAAAGATCGGCATCAGATCTTCGTTGAACCGGAGGGCAGAGATACAGATGAAATTTACCTCAATGGAATCTCCGCAAGTCTGCCGGAGGACGTTCAGGTGGATATGGTGCATAGTATCAAGGGTCTGGAAAATGCTGAGATTATGCGCTTCGCCTATGCGGTGGAGTACGATTTTGCCCCGGCGACGCAGCTCTACCCAACCCTCGAAACCAAGCGGGTGGAGAACCTTTATTTTGCGGGTCAACTTAACGGCACTACCGGCTACGAGGAAGCCGCCGCACAAGGATTGATGGCGGGGATTAACGCTGCTTTGAAGGTGCGCGGTGAAGAGCCACTTATCCTTGACCGCTCCCAAGCATACATCGGTGTTCTCATTGATGACCTTGTTACTAAGGATATCCGTGAACCGTATCGGATGTTCACCTCGCGGGCGGAGTATCGGCTAGAGCTGCGCGAGGATAACGCAGACCTACGATTGACGGAGATGGGTCGTCAAATCAACTTGGTTGCGGATGACACCTACGAGCGTTTCCAAATAAAACGGAAATTAGTGGAAGAAGAAAGAAATCGCTTAGACCAAACGCGGTTGAAACCATCACTCGACACACAAACCCTCTTGAAATCGGTTGGAATTAGCGAAATTGGTCAACCGACTTCATTAGCCGAGTTGCTCAAACGTCCAGAAATCCACTATGCACAAATTAAGCAGCTCGCACCGAACCTCCAACCGTTGCCTGAAGCTGTGGAGGAACAGGTCGAAATCCAGATCAAGTACGAGGGATACATTCATCGTCAAACCACGCAAATTCAACAGTTCAAAAAGATGGAGCACTTTCGGATTCCGGATGATTTTAATTATGCCTCCGTGCACAGCCTAAAAACAGAGGCGTGTGAACAACTTGCAAAGATTCGTCCAATCTCCATCGGACACGCATCGCGCATCCCCGGTGTTTCACCTGCGGACATTTCAATACTTATGGTTTGGGTCGAGCAGTACAAACGACAGATGCAACCACAAGCGTGAGGCATAAGACAATCGTTGAAGCACAGTTTTACTAACTTTGCACCTTATAAACCGCTAGGAGCTTTCGATGACCCGCCAATTAACAGCAATCATTGAGCGCGAAGGAAATGGGTATGTGTCATTGTGTCCAGAATTGGATATCGCAAGTCAAAGTGAAACCATCGAACAAGCGCGAGAAAATCTGCGCGAAGCCTTGGGGTTATTCTTTGAGTGTGCATCGCCAGAAGAGGTGAACACGCGACTTCATGATGTCTAGCCAATTTCGAGAAGAGCTACAACAGACACTTCATCAGCACGGTTTTCCGTTGGAACCGGTGCAACTTGATCAGTTTGTCACTTATTGGCGTGAACTCAAACGCTGGAATTCGCGGATGAACCTGACCTCGATTCGGGGGGATCGAGAAATCATTATAAAGCATTTCCTTGATTCGCTAAGTGTGTTACAATATTTTAGCATCAAACCCGGAGATGCAGTAATCGATATTGGGACGGGGGCGGGCTTTCCGGGGATGCCGATTAAAATTTATATCCCTGATATTAAGTTAGTCCTAGTTGAACCCTCATCAAAGAAGGTAAGTTTTCTGCGGTTCCTTATCTCTCAATTAAGCCGGTGCCGTCAATCAAATACTTCTAGCTCGTGGGAGAACCCCCGTATTCTCGCCCAACGGGCTGAAGAATGTACTACAAACAGTCAACACATAACTGCTTACGATTGGGTCTTGACCCGTTATGTCGCTTCTATAGAGGACTCAGCGGCTTACTGTCTTCCACTATTGAAGCCGAATGGAACGTGGGTTGCTTATAAGTCCCCTGATGTGCAGCATGAAATTCAGCAGGCAACCCCTAAATTACAATCACTGGGTGCTAGGGATCAATCTATTGTCAATAGTCATATCCCCAAGCTAAATAGGACTTACGTTGCCATACGACAAGGAGTTTGTTAGATGTTTGAAACATCAATCAGCCATAATAATGTTCCAATTATCCGAATTGATGGGAAAATTATAGGGGGCGCGGCCAACGCGCTCAAACGTGAAATGGATAAACAGATTGAGCAGAGCAGAGGCGGTCTGGTCTTGGACATGGCGAATGTTCCTCTGTTAGACAGCACTGCACTAGGGATAATTATCGCGACCTTGCAGTTCCTCAAGACGATGGATGGGAAACTGGTCTTGCTCAATCCACAACACGCTGTCATCAATGTCTTGCAGGTCACACGACTCAACACGATTCTCGAAGTTTATTCAGATGAAGAATCGGCAACGAGCGCACTTGGCTCATAGCAGAGATCTATCATGAAACGTCTACGCCTTAGAATGGGGTTGCGTTGGCAACTCGTTCTGCTCTTTCTACTAGTATCGCTCATTCCCTTGCTTATTGTCGCCTATTTGATGCACTGGTTCGGGACACGCGGGCTGAGAGGTGGAGTCGAAAGCAGACTCATCGAACTGGCTCAAGATAGGGTAGATCTGGCAGATCGTGTGATTAACGACCAATTACGCCGGCTTCCAGTGCGAAGCATAAGCCAAAAAGTTGCACCCACCAATAATGATAACAGTCTATCCGCCCTCAAGAGTGCATACGAAGACTTGTCCAACAGTGTTACGCCTCTTGAAAGACGCGTCGGCGAAAACGGTCAAATCATTATTACCAACAGGAATCAGCAGGTGATCTTCGCTACTGATGAGCGGTTACTCTTCCAGAAGATAGATGAACCGTGGTGGCACAAGGCTTATAATAACGGACTCGGCTATGAGTTGATTGGCGATGTCCAATATGATACCGAAACGCAGCAACACGCTTTGCCCATCACCTTGCCAATTCTGCCCGCCCCTCGCGAATCGAAAGTGGGCGGCGTATTAAGAATTATTCCTCCACTTCCGAAACTCCCAGAGGTAATTGATTTTAATAAAGAAGGAATAGAAATCTGCCTCTTTGATGAGTTCGGACAGCTTATCTGCGCGCCCCCGGACAGCGGACATAACTTCGGGGAGACTATTGAAATGAGTCGTGCTGCAATGGATGCAATTAATGCGGGCGATGAGTATTACGGATCCGACATGGAAGGGGAAACCGATGCACAAGGGGAACACAGAATCTATGGATGGGCTCGCACCAAAAAATGGGAACCAAGGGATCCTGAAGAGCAAAACTTCGCTCCTCGAAGGAGCCTATATTCGCAACTTAGGGGGCAAAATTTTACCAATTGGAGGGTGCTAGTCTCAATACCTACCTCATCGGCTTTCAAGGTAATGACAGAATTCACAAAGGGTATCCTGTGGTTCACGCTGATTTCCTGTTTGGTGGTCATTGCGATTGCCCTCGTTGTTTCCCAACGCATTGTAAGACCGATTCGACAAGTTACGGGAGCAGCACGTGCGATCGGTCGCGGAGAGTTCGATCAGGAAATTCCGGTCACAGGTAGCAATGAAGTCGGCATTCTGGCGGAGGAATTTAATTCGATGCGATGGAATCTCAAAAGTGCGGTCGGAAAGTTGACGGAAGAAGAAAAGAAGATGACCGCTATCGTCAATAGCATCGCCGAAGGTTTAATCCTTTTAGATTCAAGTGACAGAGTGCTCCACATCAATCCCGCCGCTGAACGCCTACTCAATCTCAGTGTAGATAATATCGATAAGGATATTACCGAGATTATCCAAAACGATGAACTGCTTCACATCTTCGAAGATAATCAACGCCAAATTTCTCTTAATAAACCAACGGAGCAAATTCCCTCAAAGAACGAGGAAACAAGTTTCACATCTGAAGTTACTTTGATTCACCACGATGAGAAGCTAGTGCTCCGTACCATTGCCAGCCCATTCCTCGACGAACATGGACTGACCCTTGGGACGGTCTATCTTTTTGAAGATATTACCCGTGAAAAAGAGATTGATCAGATGAAATCCGATTTCATCTCGCTTGTCTCTCACGAATTGCGTACACCACTGACCTCAATCATCGGTTTTGTTTCCTTCATTTTGGATGGCAAAGCGGGTGCAATCAACGACAGACAGCGAAACAGCCTCGCTCGCGTGCAACGGCAATCGAAACGACTCGCCGCACTCATCAACGATTTGCTCGATATTTCCCGAATTGAGTCCGGTCGGATACAGATGGAGCAGGAATCAATTTCGATTTTGGAGATTGTAACGCAGCGGATTGAAGAGATTCGCCCCCAAGCCGATGAAAAATCAATTCGGTTAGCCCTGACCGCTCCTGAATCGGTCCCCACGATTCTCGGAGATGAAGCGCGGATGGGCCAAGTATTCACAAACCTGATTGGCAACGCTATTAAGTTTACACCGGATAACGGCGAAGTAAGCGTCAAAATTGAAGTCGATGGTAATCTTTTGCACGTTGAAGTTATCGACACAGGGCCTGGTATCCCCGCAGAGGAACGCCAAAAGATATTCGACAAATTTTACCAACTCAGTGATATTAGCACACGCCAGCAAGGCGGGTCCGGTTTGGGGCTATCAATTACCAAAAGTATTGTTGAGGCACACGGCGGGAAATTGTGGATTGACGATGGGAATCAAGGCAAAGGGAGCAATTTTCAGTTTGTGCTACCGCTCATCAGAGAAGATCATAATGCAAAACGTAAAGAGTAAGGGAGCGTTAAAATAATGGCTGAAACAATCCTCGCTGTGGATGATGATATCGATATTCTTGAACTGATCCAAATGAGCCTGACCGCTGAAGGGTTCGACGTTATCACGGCAAACGATGGAAGGAATGGGTTAGAAAAAGCCAAAGCCTATTCACCGGATCTCATCCTCCTTGATCTGATGATGCCGGTGATGGATGGGTTTGAGGTCATAGGTAAATTGAGAGCGGAGCCGCAAACCCGTACCATTCCTGTCATCATGCTTACAGCGCGAGCGCAAACGCACGAGAGAGTTCAGGGGTTACATGCGGGGGCAGATGACTACGTCACTAAACCTTTCGACCTTGATGAGTTGACAGCACGAATTGAAGCCGTACTCGGACGAACTCTTCCAACTAAATATATCAATCCACTCATCAGTACGATGGGAGATTGGTTTACTGAAGAGGGCGTTGAACAACTCGCCTCGCATCTTGAAACCGCAGCGGCGATACAACAGAATCTGATACCCCAAAAAGCACCGGATCTGCCCGGATTTGATATTGCCGGTTTTCTGCGAAGTTCAATGACAGTGTCCGGCGATTTCTACGACTTCATTCTGTTAGACGATAATCGCTTAGGCATAGCAATCGCTGATGTTCGCGGAAAAGGGATTCCTGCCGCTTTATTGATGGTAATGATTCGGACAACGCTTCGGCTCATCTGCCGTGAAGAGACTTCGCCCGACGCTGTCCTCAAGCGAATCAATGACCTCCTAGCAATTGACACAGATCCAGATCTATTCGCGACAATGGTCTACGGGATTTTAGATTCAGCAGCGATGACCTTTACCTATTCAAGCGCAGGGCACTGTTATCCACTACATCTGAAAAATAGAGGAACAGAGGTGGACGAATTGGAGGCAGGAGGGATGATACTAGGGACCTTTGATTATGCGACCTTTGAATCGGAAACGATTCCCCTTGCCCCCGGTGATGAAATTCTCCTCTATACAGACGGAGTCACCGAAGCCGAGCGGAAGTCCGATGAAACCTTTTACGGTGAAGAACGGCTTGCCGTAGTTCTTCAATCAAGCGGCGACCAATCTGCTGAAACACTTTGCCAAACCATTGAGACAGCACTCTTGGACTTTACCGGAACAGATCATCGGGAAGATGATGTCACCATTGTTGTTATAAAAACGACAGACGGAAAGGAATAATTGCGTGGGATCGCTAACCGAGCAAGTCATTCGTCTTGATCTCCCAAGCTCAATGCAGCATGTTTACCTGTTAGATACGATCATCCTCGAAATCCTCAAAGAGATGGAATTCGATGAGGAAACGAGTGAGCAAGTAAGTCTCGCAGTCATCGAAGCCGGTACAAATGCAATCAAGCATGGGAATCAAGAAGATTTGAATAAAAGTGCCCACTTTGAGTTCATCATCCAGTCTGACAAGCTCACGGTTATCGTTCAAGACGAAGGGAAAGGTTTCAAGCGGGAGGAAGTTCCGGATCCGTTAGATCCAGCAAACCTCTTAAAAAGTAGTGGCAGAGGAATTTTTCTGATGGAAGCATGCATGGATTCCGTCACTTTCAAACAATCAGGTACAATCGTTAAAATGGTTAAGCATAAACCATTGGGTGATAAGCAACAAACGTAACTTCAACATGGAAAACAGAAACGAGAATTGTAGTAATTTAGGTTAGTTTCTAGAGAAAAACAGAGCAGCCCCATGGGTTGGTCATCACTTCAACTTTAAGGAGACCATCAAATGACTGTAGATATTCGTAAAAAAGAAGGTATAACAATTCTGGATATTGAGGGAAGAATTATAGGATCTGATAGTTTAGCCCTCAAGAATATCATTGATGAACAGGTTGATGATGCTGAAGAGGGAGACGCCAGAATCTTGCTGAACCTCGCGGATGTACGTATGGTGGATAGCTCCGGTCTTGGCATCATTGTTGCCTCCTATACAGCCGTTCAAAGAAAAGGTGGACGCATTGCACTATTGCATCCCGGCGGAAACATTAGGAGCTTGATTGTCATGGCAAAACTGGTGACTATCTTCGATCGATATGATGACGAAGACGAGGCTATCGCCAGCTTCTACAAGTCCAATAACTAACCGCCTTTGCGGGATAACACTGTTCATCGTGGATTGACAAATCCCGGTATATCTTTTAATATCATGGGATGGTGAATCACCTAAACGAGTTAGTAACTGGGGATTCACCGCTCCCTTTGCAACCAGCGATGCGTGCGATCGTTCACCAAGTTTACAGACAAGTAGCCCTCGTTGGGGCTGACGACATTTCATAGAAGAGGGAATGCGATCACTGTGGCACTGTACAAAGATAGGCATCGTGAGCTGTGGAATAAGTGTACAAACTGTGGAGAGCTTGTATTTAAGCAGGCACTAGAACGTAACTCCTATACTTGTCCAAATTGTGATTACTATTCTCCGATGCCCGCTGATGGTCGTCTTCGCTATTTATTCGATTCAGAGGCAATATTCAATCTCCACCCGGCTTCAATCGACAAGCAGCTATTAGATACCATTGGAATGACAGATCTCGTTCATCAAAACAGGTTTCCGGATGAATCCCAATGGCTGATTTCCGCGGGCGAGGGCACAATCTCAAATTGCCCGGCTGTTCTTGCTGTTGTTGCACCCTACGCTATTCCACAGCGCGTCCATTTCGTAACGTTACTAGTTGCAATTCGCACCGCATTAGAGAAAAAGCTGCCATTTATCACTGTTTACCCAAGCGATGCGCTTGCTCAGAAGAGGTCCAGTCCACCGGAACAACCGGAATTGTCGCCCACTGAAATTACATACCTGACTATTGAAATGGACAATTTGTCCCAAGCCCGTTTACCACAGATTACGATTCTCACCGATCAAGATCGTCAGACAGGATTCTTAACACAATTTCCACTGGGGGATATCGTACTTGCAGAACAGAACCGTATGTCTGGAAGTTCATCCGACAAACGAACCCACTCATCGCGTGGAGAGTCCTCCCAAACTACGTCCTCATTATCTAGCTATACACCAACCGACGTGAGCATAGATTATTATGTGCAGCGTCAGGATCTACCGACAAGGCTTGGTAAATTACTTGCCTTCTTTGCTAAATAAACTTCTTACGTTTAACCCATTATATTTCACGCATAGCACTTCAAAAGGGGAAAATGAAAAAACAGATACCATTATTAAGTCTACTATTGCTCGTTATACTACTCCTTGCAAATCTAGGTTGTTCAATGCTTCAGAATACGTTTGAAACTGCGTTTCAGACTGAACGTATTGTTCCCGTTTTTGATCCGGAGGCGACTATCCTCATGAGGTCAGGATCGGTTGCGTATATCAAAAACGAAATTACGGCAATAGCAGTTCCCTTGAACGATGTCAAAGCGGTAGACGCTTTTGGAATTATTGTTTTCAACAGCACAGATCATTGGATTTCGTTGCGGCAGGAGGATTGTTCGATGCTCGATCAATCGGGCAAGGTTTACAAGCCCATCCATAGATCTCAGCATACATTTTATCTTGGAAAGAATTTCTCGCCGAAAATGCCGCCTGAATTCCGAGAAGATTTTAGGGAAAACCGCGTACTCCGTTCCATGGGGGACCCTGTAGCATTGCCGAGCGAAGACATAGAGAAAACAACCATTATGCCAAGACGGCGGGTGCGGTTCTACCTGTATTTCCACAAGCGCAGCGTTGAATCTTCAAATTTACGGATTATTGTTCCCAAAGTCCACAGCGAATTTACCGACACAGAAACCACGTTCGTGTTTAAGTTTGAGGTCCAAAAAAGCTAAGAGGGTATGCAAAAAGTGATAAGACGCTAACCTTCGGGAAGGGATCCTCGCCTTTTGGGCATTCTGCTATCGGTTTGCTGTCTATCTTAAACGTCAAGAGAGCCTTCCAGCGGTTTCCTCCGATTTCTCACACACGCTCTAAACAAACGAACATATGAGCAAATGGACTTTCCTGCCTCTTCTGATGTTCCTGCCTCTTTGTTTGAGTTGCGCTGTCCCCACACCGCCGGTGGATGGGGAGCCCACAACAAATCTGAATCTGACTGAGATAATAACGCCACCCCAAATTGTCTCTTCCATCCAGGATCTGCCCGTACCCTCCATACTCGGTGTGAACCACCTCCGCACAATAGGGCAGTCCGGTCAGGGTGCGGGGCAATTCTTGAGACCAGTCGGGCTCGACCTTGACCATCGGGGAATGCTCTATGTAGCCGATTCAGGAAACAACCGTGTCCAAGTTGTCGATAGCGAAGGAAACTTCATATCGGAATATGGTGTGCGCGGCTGGCGGACAGGAGAATTTGATAACCCGACGGATGTTGCTATTAATTTCCAGCGCACCGAACTCCTCTATGTCGCTGACACGGATAACAACCGAATCCAATACTGTAACTTGGTAGATAGAATCTTTTACATCATGGCAGGCAGTAGATTGGTAGGCGTCAATGAGGAAGATGATATAGACGCCGAAATTGAGTTTGATCTGCCGGGCGGAGTTAGTGTTGGACGAAACGGGGAGGTTTGTGTCGTTGATACGGGAAACCACCGGTTTATTCTGTTTAACCCGGACGGCATTCGCATGTTGATGCGGGGTGGTTTTGGTAGGGCGAGGCAACAGTTTCGTGACCCAACAGACCTTGTCGCAGATGCCCACGGGAACATCTACATCGTCGATTCCGGCAACCATCGGATCAAGAAATACGACTTCAGCGGTAACCTAGTCCAGATATGGGGAACTGAGGGAGAGGTGCCGGGGCAATTTCGCGAACCACGTCACATCGACATCGACCGTTGGGGGTATCTCTACGTGACAGATCGGGCAAATCAGCGGGTTCAAGTCTTCACAACGGACGGGGAGGCTGTGATGACATTTGGGGCTGAAGCACTCGCTGAACCGGGCGGCATTGCGATCTTCAAAAATGACCTCGTCTTTGTGAGCGACGTCGCAGCGAATGACGTTAAGGTTTTTCAGATTGTCTATCGTCCCTGATATCGGATGCAAGATAGTCAAGGTTTGTTGATTGGCAAAGCTAGAAAAGGGTGGTAACTCACACAAGGTACAAAACAGGAGGAGGACACTATGCAATTAACCGATGAGCAACTAGCAACTTGGAAGCGCGATGGTAGTATAGTTGTACCCAACGTCTTTCCCCCGGAGAGTTTTGCTCCAGCGTTAGAGGCAGTCGAGCGCAATGCCTATGGGGGACTGACCCATGCCGAATACCGAAAAAAATGGGAAGAAAATCCAACAGAGATTCAACAACTGTACGAACAGACACCACCCCTGCAACTATTGGCGGGTCCAATGGGGGGTGCGGTCCATTTTCCCACCGGCTTGCCGGCGGTTGATAAGCTGTTAGAAAATGATGATTATATTGACTGTGCATGTCAGTTATTGGGAACTGACGAGATACGGCTCGGCTATGGGCAAATTTTCTTCCGAGAGGGGTTGACCGATACGCGATACAGCGAGAATCCATGGGAAGGCTATCATATCGACAACGGCACTAATTCACAACTGCCACCACACCCCGATTGGGAGCGGTATAACTACCTGCTTTCTGGGATTATCCTGCACGATATTGATGACGACGGTGCACCCATGCTAGTCTGTCGTGGGTCACACAAACAGCTAGCGTCGATATACGATCGTCACGGAGGACGTGCAGGGGGCATGGGTTTGTCAGACCTCCGAGAGTGTGAGGAGGTGGCTGAACCAACCCCAGTCACCGCCAAAGCCGGAAGCGTTGCCTTCCGTTCTAGCTATCTAATTCATGCCGCCCAACCCTTTGCCAACAAACAGAGACAGCGCGGGTGGATGGGCTTCCACTTCCACCGTGCGGACAACGCCGACTGGTGTCACACCACACGCCCCGTGCCCGGCTGGACAACACCCGAATTTGTGGGCTTTGTAGCCGATACCACGCCACGCGCCCGTCACGTGCTCGGTTGGCCCAATCCGGGCGATCCCTATTACACCGAAGAAGCACTCCAACGCCTCACTAATGCCTACCCCGGCATCGATCTGACACCATATCGGAACGCTATGACGGTGTGATAAGATGGAGGCTGGTTTCGCGCTGCTGCCATGAATATCCCGGAAGTATTCGTTGAGAGTTGATGTCGAATTGACATACTCCCCGCCCTAAAGGACGTGGATTCTTTTGTCCTTCAGGCGCGTGAATTGTGCTATCAACAAGGTTAGCCATCCGAAGATGGGCTTACAACCTCTCCTTCATGGGTTGATGCCCCAACCCTGTAGATGTTAATTGCAGCATTTCTATCACGGTCATGGATAGCACCGCAGCTGTAACACTGCCAGTTTCTATCACGCAGATTCAACGCTTCATAGCACCGCAAACTGAGCAGGTTTTACTGGAAGGATACCACTTATCAATGAACGTGATTTTAACACCCTTCTTTTGTGCAACATACACCAACTTTTTGACAAAATCGGCAAAGCCTAAATCACTGACTTTGCGTCCCCAAAGGGCTTTCATACCTTTGAGATTCAAGTCCTCAAGGCGTATCTCATCGTATGCGTCGGTCAGTTGGTGCGCAAGTTTCCAATGGAAGTCCTCTCGTTGGTTTGCTATCCTGCGGTGTTTTCGTGCTAAGTCAAACTGTGCGCTTTCACGGTTGTTTGACCCTTTCCGTTTCCGTGAATGGTTGCAATTGGCACGTTTGATAGCGTTGAGACTCCGCTTGAAAAACAAAGGTGATTCTATATCGTGTCCGTTATGACCGGTGAGATACCCTTTAAGACCGAAATCGAAGCCTGCGATTTTACCCGTCATGACTCGATTGAGATCGGGTTCCATACGGTCAGTCAGCACACAGATATAGATGTCACCTATAGAGTCCCGCTTTACCGCACAACGCTTAGGGGTGCCCAAAATATCACGGGACTTGAAGTATTGGTAGATACACTTGCCAATACGAATCTTGTTACCGGATAGGAGTTCCCAACCCGCTTGTAACAGGGTGAACGATTTGTATTTACGACGAGGTTTGAAATGGGGACGACCCCATTTCTTGCCTTTTGCACGGGCTTCAAACATTGCCTTGTACCCTTTATCTATCCGCGCTGCCACGTCCTGTATCGATTGGCTCGGCAACTGATTCCAATGGGCAAACTTGGCAAGCCGTTTCAGTTTAGAGATGTGATTGATTACCCTAAACTTGCTGATATACTTGCCATAGATTGCATAGTACCGACGCTGAAGCGCGACACAATGATTCCAGACAGAAGCGTGTCCGTCTATCGTCTTGTGCAACTCACGATTGCCGTGATTAGAATACAGTTTGAACCTGTAGGTCTTCATTAGGGTCAGCTTTCTGACTTTCATATCCGCTTCAATAGACTGTGAGGGTCCCTACCGTGCGGTAGGGTTGAGGCACCCTCACGAAAGCCAAAACAGGTATACCATTTTTCACCTGCAAAATCACCCTTTTTTGACTAACTTACGGGGTTTGCCGTTCTGTATACCCGCCTTAAAAGACGGGGATACAGAACGGAAGATCCGATAAGACTGACTATATCAGTGGATATCAATCCCATTTTCCGCAGCGATTCGGCGAACGTTTGCATTGGCAAGTGGAATCTTTTCCATCGGCAGATGTTCGATCAGTCCGTACCCATCTGGATAGAACCCATCAAACCTTCTGAGTGCCTGCGCGAGATTCAACTCGCCCTCGCCGGGCATCTCCTCATTAATATGGAGTACCAATCCATTTTCCACCTTGATGTCTTTGACGTGCGCCACAGGAGCGATTGGTCCCATTACATCAAAGATATGGTTCAACCGATCGGTGCTATTATAAACCTGTTGAAGCGTCTGAAAATGGTTGACAAAATCCATAACGATGCGCAGGCTATCCAGACCAACGGCATCAACAACCGCTTTGCATGTTTCGGGCGAATCCATTATTGAAATGGCATGGGTCTCGACAATAATGGTCACTCCTTCCGCATCCGCCTTCTGAGCGATCGGCGTTAGTGTCTCAATCAGACGTTCCATACTTTCAGGCAAATGGTTATCTCGGTGCGATGTCCATGACCCATCGGGATTTAGGCTTCCGGGACGGATGAGGCAGCTATGTGCATTAATCTGCCATGCAATTTCTAAGCCCCGATTAATCCTTTTGATGACCGATTCCCTAACAGTCGGATTGGGGTCAAAGAGGCACTCGCTGTAGGTGAGGGCGAATTGAACTAGATCCAACCCCTCTCCCGCCATGAATTGATTGTACTTTTCACAGTCCTCCGTTGTTACATCGAAGGCATCGTCGCTACTGAAATGGAATCCGAATCCCGTAAATTCCATCCCCCGAATTGCTTCCATCTGTTCCTCTGTAAACGTGCGAAAATTCCCTGGCAACATGCCGACAATTCCGAGTCTCATCTAAACCTCCATGTAATTGATTGTTGATTTTCTGAGCACCGATGGCACAGATCGTCAGCCCCCTTATAGTAGATTTCAGAATTATAGTAAACCCAAGAAATAAAGGAACAATTTTTCAGATGTATGTTATCCTGTTGAAATTATGGCACATTCATCAGATTTACGCATACGCGTCCTTCAATTCATAGAAAATGGTGGCAGTAAAACAGAAGCGACAAAACGCTTCAGCGTCGGTCGGACTGCGATTTACCGATGGCTCAATGCCCCAGACCCACTGAAGTGTGGAAAACCGGGTCCCCGAAAACCCAGACTGCTTGACCCAACAGCCCTCGCTGAACATGTCAAGGTACACCCCGACCAAACCCATAAAGAACGCGCTAAACACTTTGGGGTTTCACCTGCCTGTGTTGCCTATGGTCTAAAAAGACTCGGTTACACGCGAAAAAAAAAACGATTGGATATAAGGAGCAATGTCCAGAAAAACGTAAAGCCTATCAGAAGCAACTCGCAACGGAAAAAGCATCAGGCAAAACGTTAGTTTACCTCGACGAGACCGGTTTTGCAGATGAAACCTTCAGAAGTTATGGCTATGCCCCCCGGGGACAATGTGTCCAGGGATTGATACCGAGCCAAAAAAACCGCACGATGACTTTGATAGTGGCGCAATTGAATAATAAGTTGATTGCCCCAAAGTTATTATCGGGCAGTTGTAATGCACAAAGTTTTAATACATGGCTTGATGAACAATTATGTCCACATTTAGACGCCAAGAGTGTCGTGATAATGGATAATGCACGGATTCACAAAACCGAGCAAACCCAAGCACTGATACAAGGCTGTGGCGCGTCGTTGTTATACTTGCCACCTTATTCGCCGGATTATAATCCTGTTGAACATCAGTTTGCAAATATAAAGCGGCTCCGTTCATACAATGCGGATAAGCCGATTGAGGATATTGTCAATATGTATCGTTAATTGTTAAATCCACTATAATTAGACATTGTGGACGAGCGAGGTCAGCAACCTTGTGCACAGAGTTACGGCACACGGAGTGTGCCTACTACTTTTAATGTCTCTTTATTTTTAGAATCCACTATAGTTCACGATTGGCTTTGACATTTTACAGTGGGATAGCAAGTTCCTGCGCCAATAGCTGACGGTCATAGCCCTCCTTGCGGACGCGAAGATCGTAGTAAACCATTGTCGTTGATATAACTCTAAAGGCATTGACAGGTAGTGCAAGGCAGATTGAAAGGAAAGAGAGAAGGGAGGGAAAACCGGGGAAACTGCCAACGAGAAGCGGAAGGGAGAGTACAAGGATGACCACAAATGCCTCCACGAGTGTCAGCCACACAACAAGAAAAAACGCCTTATCAAAAAAACCTTTGACGAGTACGCGACTCCGCTTGAGTGCTCCGAATCCACCTTCTCTTTCAATTATAACGACAGGTGCAGCCAAACAGAACCAGACGTAAACGACGATTCCGGGTATCAAAGCCATCAGACCGATACCCGCGGCAATTGTGGAAAGAATGAGTGACCCAAGTATGAAAATAATGAGCACCCCAAGTAGCGGAAAGAGCGAATCCAAAACCCGTGAGTACGCTTTCCCGACGTTTATCGATCTCCCCAGTAAATCCTGCGAAACCACGAACGTTCCAGCCGCCGTCACAACCAAAGATTGGAAGATGGTGATTGCCATGTATGGCAACGCTGCCGCCAACACTTGTGGACCTCCAATCTCAGCATATCCGTAGATCCAAATGGATTGAAAAGCCAACCCCCCAATCAGAGTGCCGGGCGCAGCAATTCCAACCAATTTCAGAAAGTTCGCTCGATAGTGGCGTAGCGCGCTGAAGAAGATTTGCCTAACGCCCATCGATTGGAACTGATATGTATCCACGGTTATCCGACCTCAACTCATTGAGATATGCCTCAAGCTCTTTATCTCGCGGATCCAATTGGTACGACTTTTCTAGATAATCGACTGCGGTGTCATGTTGACCAATTTTCATGTACAGCGCTCCAAGGTTAAAGTACGGGCGAGGGTAAGTCGGTTTGATGTCAATCGATCGAAAGTAGTGATCGCGCGCTTTGATGAATAATTCCTTGGTTTTGCCGATGACTATGTTCATAGTTACATCTTCGTCGAATTGTTGGGTATAGATATACGCGCCAATTGCTTGGGCTTTTTTGTCAATCGCTTCAGTGACATCTGGTTTATCCGATCTCATCACAATATAGCCGGAACCGACCTCCATTATCGCTGTCTCCAATTCATGGACAGCTTCAGCCGGTGTTTGATTTGTCAAGTCCGTTTCCCAAGAGGGCCAGTTCGGTCCAGCGTAATCAAGCCCATATTCGTAGCAGGTCGCCCCAAGATCATTATGGACTTCGGCGTTGTCTGGACGCATCTTTAGAGCCCCCTCATAGATCTGGATAGCCGCGGTATGTTTCTTTGCGTTATGAGCGACTGCAGCTTGTTCACGCAAACTCTTAAATTCCTGCCCTTCCAAATTGATGGCTTCCCGAGTTGCCGTCTGGTCGCCACTCTGCATATAGAAGATGAGCGGAACAACTACAATAAGAGATAAACAAAGGAATATAATTGTTGGCAATTGTAAACGCATTTTTCCTCACCTCTTGTCTTTAAGAATATGACAATGATACACCCTAATCAGTTATGCTGTTCGTAAGAATTGACAAAATCATAATTATAAACACCGCGCAACGACTGAAGTTGCGATTCGTCTATGTTCAGCGAACAACTAAATCGGACAATTCCCCCTGTCTACCGTCCCGCTCAAAGTAAAGACTAATCCGTTGAGGAGGCTGTAACTGGTTTATGATACGTTTGAAATCTTCGAGTGAATTAACCTTGAGCCTGTTAATGCGGTAAATGAGATCACCTCGTTTTAATCCACGTTGCGCCAATGTACTTCTCGGCTGGACTTTTTTGACATACTCCCCCACCCTAAAGGGTGGGGATTCTCCTCCGTTCCCGATAGGGAGTCGAATTGCTCTATCAACGAAGTTAGCCCGGTAAACTGGGACTTACGACTTCTTCTGAGAGGGTAGATGCCCCTACCCTATGAATATTGATCGCAGCGTTACGGTCTCTATCCAACTGTGTGTGGCAATTTGGACATTGCCATATTCTATCACGAAGGTTCAGGTCTTGATTAACTATGCCGCAGACGTGACAGGTTCGGCTTGATGGATACCACTTATCAATGAATCGGACTTCACGATGCTGTTTCTTAGAGTGAATATACTTCAGTTTCTGCACGAAGTCATAGAACCCCAAATCAGAGACCTTACGTCCCCAAAGGCTTTTCATGCCCTTAATGTTGAGGGTCTCCAGTGAAATCCAATCATACCGGTCTGTTAGCTCATGCGCTAGCTGCCAATGGAAGTTAGCTCTTTGATTTGCAATACGCCGGTGTTTCCTTGCAAGATTGAGTCTCGCACGTTCACGGTTGTTTGAACCTTTAACCTTTCGTGAGTGTTTGCGGTTTGCACGTTTGATAGCGTTGAGACTCCGTTTGAAAAATTGTGGAGAGTCGTAGTCGTTGGCGTCAGACCCGGTGAGATACCGCTTGAGTCCAAAATCGA
This sequence comes from Candidatus Poribacteria bacterium, assembly GCA_965222435.1. Taxonomy (GTDB): domain Bacteria; phylum Poribacteria; class WGA-4E; order WGA-4E; family PCPOR2b; genus PCPOR2b. Next base: position 5,756,742 of record OZ244950.1, read on the forward strand.
ACCCCGCGCTGTTACCCGTCGTGGGTCAATTCAAGGGCATCTCTATATAATCTGTCAAAATGATTAGCCATACGTCTCCTATGCTGTCCCGCTTAACCGTACAACGTTTGGGGTTGCCAAGTATTTGTTGACTCTTGAAATAGCGATATATCCGCTTACCGATACGAATATAGTTGTTTTGTAGCAGTTTCCAACCTGCTTGTTTGAGTGTGTAGGATTTGTATCTGAATCGTTTCTTGAAGCGTGGGAGCCCGCAACGCTTACTGCTTTTGCGGTCAGCGAACATTTGCGTATACCCTTTATCAAGCCTTTGTATGATATCTTGCAACGATTGACTCGGTAGCAAGTTCCAGTGAGCAAAGCGGAATAGCCTTTTCAACTTTGTCAGGTGCCGCATAAGGGCTTTTTTGCCCGGATATTTACCATAAATAGCGTAGTACCGGCGACACAACGCCACAAAGTGATTCCACACTTGAGCATGGCTATCAATCGTTTTATGCAATTCACGATTCCCATGATTGCTATATAACTTGAACTTGTAGGTTTTCATTGTGGCTAGCTTTTTAGCTCTTATATCCTATAGCGTAGGATGTGGGAGACACCGCCAAGCGACGGTGCGCTATTCTCCCACGAAAGCCAAAACAAGTATACCACATTTTACTCGCAATCTCACAACACTTTTTTGATTGATAACAGGATTTGCCGATCTGTATCATCACCCTAAAGGGATGGTGATACAGATCGGAAGATTTCGGTAAAATGTGAAACGTAAACCCCCGATAAATCGAGGTGGGCTGTAAAACGTGATGCGGATGGAATCTTATGTTTTGCATAGATAAATGTATATACCGCTAGAGAAATTGGAGAGATTTCCGATTGCTGATCACCAGTTGCTTTTTGCTCCTGAGTATCGCCAACATGGGAGTAGTGTTATCGTGGTGTGATATTGGGAAATAGATACGCTTTCTATCCTTTCGGAAATTCTGAAGTTTGTTCAAAATTTCAACTCAGATAATGAACCCCATCTTGAGGTTCCGTTGAATATATGACCTCAAAGATATCATTTCCGCATGCTTGAACCGCTTTTAAGTCGTTTAACAAAATAAGCTGTTCTTGGCTCGTCATCACCGGACAGCCATAATGCATGTTTGTATATTTCAATGGTTCTGAGTTTTGGATCCGGTTTTTGACAAACTCAAGATGTCTTATCAATCTGTCATGCAAATAGTCGTTTGAAAAATCGACAATATGGCGTGCAATCGGACAAATTGTTTCTTGAAAACCTTTGTCGACTTCAACGCCGATACTATTGCGTCCCGATGTCATCGCAGCTGCGATCGTGGTCCCCGTTCCCAAAAACGGATCGAGCACCACATCGCCTTTCACAGAGTACATATTGATTAGTCGATAAGCCAAATCAAACGGAAATGCAGCACTCCTCAATCGGGAGGTCATATTGGCAAGTTTCTGCTCTGTCCCCTTAATATCGGTCCAAATATCCGAATACCAGATATTCCTCTCCTCCCAAAATAGCGCACTTTCGCGTCTGTTCTTTTTTTCGTCCTCTGTCCTAAATTCTCTTTTGGACCCTTTCCTCACGATTAGAATATACTCGTGTTCCAGAGTTACATAAGCACCAGCGGGGAGCATCCCCGACCCCATAAATTTATTGGGGGCATTGGTCTGTTTTCGCCAGAGGATATCAGGTAGTGCTGAAAACCCGATATTTAAGAGGGAATTCAGGATCCGCGCATGATTTGGATACAAACAAAAATCATCTCTTATCTTCCGCGTCGCATCGCCGATATTGATACATGCAAATCGGCCGTCCCTCAGAACCCTGAACAGTTCCTTCCATACAGAATCGAGGATTTTGTGCATTAACTCGTAAGCCCGTCTACCATCGTCACGCACCAACGCCTTCTGAATTTCTGGATTCTGGCTACCAAACATATCATCCCACATACCAATCATGGGATACGGCGGAGAGGTGACCACCAGATCAACACTCTCCGAAGCGATTTCTTTCAGGTTTCTCGCATCCTGAAAAAAGATCTTATGGATAGCTTTCATAGGCAGGCTCGCGTGATATGGCGTGGAAGCAGCCGGAAAAGAATGGCTAAATTCACCGAATGATAGGACATTTGCTCAAACGGCACTAAATCTCTTCACATATAGCTGTTTATAGTAAACCCAAGAAATAAAGGGACAATTTTTCAGATGTATGTTATCCTGTTGAAATTATGGCACATTCATCAGATTTACGCATACGCGTCCTTCAATTCATAGAAAATGGTGGCAGTAAAACAGAAGCGACAAAACGCTTCAGCGTCGGTCGGACTGCGATTTACCGATGGCTCAATGCCCCAGACCCACTGAAGTGTGGAAAACCGGGTCCCCGAAAACCCAGACTGCTTGACCCAACAGCCCTCGCTGAACATGTCAAGGTACACCCCGACCAAACCCATAAAGAACGCGCTAAACACTTTGGGGTTTCACCTGCCTGTGTTGCCTATGGTCTAAAAAGACTCGGTTACACGCGAAAAAAAAAACGATTGGATATAAGGAGCAATGTCCAGAAAAACGTAAAGCCTATCAGAAGCAACTCGCAACGGAAAAAGCATCAGGCAAAACGTTAGTTTACCTCGACGAGACCGGTTTTGCAGATGAAACCTTCAGAAGTTATGGCTATGCCCCCCGGGGACAATGTGTCCAGGGATTGATACCGAGCCAAAAAAACCGCACGATGACTTTGATAGTGGCGCAATTGAATAATAAGTTGATTGCCCCAAAGTTATTATCGGGCAGTTGTAATGCACAAAGTTTTAATACATGGCTTGATGAACAATTATGTCCACATTTAGACGCCAAGAGTGTCGTGATAATGGATAATGCACGGATTCACAAAACCGAGCAAACCCAAGCACTGATACAAGGCTGTGGCGCGTCGTTGTTATACTTGCCACCTTATTCGCCGGATTATAATCCTGTTGAACATCAGTTTGCAAATATAAAGCGGCTCCGTTCATACAATGCGGATAAGCCGATTGAGGATATTGTCAATATGTATCGTTAATTGTTAAATCCACTATAATTGACGGGGAAATTTGGCTTGGGGTTTATTATACGCTTCTCAGTTAACCGTTGTCAACGGCAGAAATTTGTAAAGTGTCCAGATAGCCTCCAACTGAAAAGATTTCTTAACTGCAATTTTTTATTCCCTAGATATTCGTCGAATTTTTTTGCCGTTGATGGTATAATAACCCCATGAAAACAATCAATGTAACAGTCTATTCTGATTATGTTTGTCCATACTGCTACATCGGTGCAGCGCGAGTACAGCAACTGCAACAGGAGTACGATCCGCCGATTGCTTGGAAGGGCTTTGAACTTCACCCAGAAGCACCGGCGGGAGGCATCCCACCATCAATGTTCCATCAGAACAATCCGCATCTCAAACGGATTTCTGAAAACGCACAACAGTTGGCGACAGCTGCCAATCTCCAACTCGGTGATCACGTCATTTATTCTAATTCCCGACTTGCACTAGAGTTGGGTGAATTTGCCGAGCAAGCCGGGAAGGGAGAAGCGTTCCGGGTAGCACTATTTGACTCGTACTTCCAGCGAATACAGGATATGGGCGATGAATCCGTACTTTTAGATGTTGCTGAAGAAGTCGGGCTTGCCAGAGAGACGGCAGCTGAGTGCCTCTCCGAGCGTACAATGAAAGCTCACGTCGATTTACAGATACAGGAAGCAAGAAGCTATGGTATCACCGGCGTCCCAACATTCATCATTGGGAAATATATGGTTGTTGGTGCACAGCCTTATTCGGTGCTCAAACAGGCATTTGAACTAGGGTTGGAAGAAGAGGAAGCTCGCTAAATACCTCCAAATACTTTGAGGGTGTGAAGGGGAGTTTACCCATTTGGTAATTTCAGTCCAATCAATCAGGAGGGAGTGACATCATGGGCTTGGATACGAAATATGACATCGATCAGATGATGGAGGAATGGCGGATTAACGGTTTAGTCATCTTCGAGGATCTGATACCGACAGAAACAATTGACCGTATCCTTGAAGCGTGGATACCGATTCGAGACCGTGACATCGAGCGGCAGGGAAAGTATCCGCCCCGCGGCTATCATCGCTATAACGTGCGCGTACCTTTCGAGCGACCTTTTGTAGACCCGGAGATCTTCGAGCATCCTGCCCTCGTTGCGTTTCTTGAGCGTGTGCTAGGTCCCGATTACGCGTGGACACACTTCGACTCAAACATACCGCTGCCGGGAACAGATTATCAGAGGTGGCACCGGGACGGCCGCGCTTCCCTTTTCCAAGGAATTAAGACACCAGCATACTCCGTCGGCGTCAAGTTTCCACTCGTTGACACAAACGAAGAAAATGGGAGTTTTGAAGTAGTTCCGGGGACGCAGTATGTGGGTGAGGAGGGTTTACCCACCAACTTAAACGACGTTTTTGGCGAGGGGCTCAATCGCCGCGGCAATTACCACCCAATCCGCCTCAATCTGAAGAAAGGGTCTATCTGGGTGCAAGACCCCCGCGCCTTCCACCGTGGCACACCGAATAGATCAGACCACCCGCGCGATGAACTGTGTATGGCGTTCAGCGTCCCGTGGCTGTTCAGCCAATGGCTGCATGAGTACACCGATAAGCATTTCCCACGGGATCTCTGGGAAAGCCTGCCCCCTCATGCACAAAAGGTGTTAAAATGGCAGCGGGTGAAAGATGCGTGAAGAACGTGAAACGTGAAAACAATCTGTTCATTGGTGCAGTCGCGCTAGAAAGCCCAACCTACGGGGCTTGTAAAAAAATAAAGTGTGAAACGCTAAGAGAAACCGAGCTTTTTGTAGGGTTCAACGATCGTTGAACCGTACTGGAACAACGATTGTTGTTCCCTACGGCTTCTGCCGCACGATTTCTTAATATGAGCCAAAGGAGATTTTTATGCGTTTGAAAGATCGAGTTGCTATTGTCACCGGTGGCGGTGGCGGGATGGGAACCGGTATCAGCCTATGTCTCGCCGAGGAAGGTGCGAACATTGTTGTGTCAGATGTGAATCTTGAAGCAGCACAGGGTTGTGTTGCAAAGATCGAGGAGACGGGACAACGTGGACTAGCGGTCCAATCAGATGTAACGAAGGAAACGGACTGCATCGCCTTGGTGGAGGAAACCCTTAAAACGTTCGGACAGGTGGACATTCTTGTCAACAACGCCGGACATTTCGGTGAGAATCTTGGGCTGCCATTCACCAACCAAACGGAGGCGGACTGGGATGATAACTTAGCCGTCCACGTTAAAGGTCCTTTCTTTCTCTGCAAAGCTGCTGCTTCTCACATGATCGAGCGGAAGTTTGGGAAGATTATCAATATCTCGTCAATTGCAGCAAAGCGAGATCCACAGATTGCGCCGGCCTACGCTGCCGCCAAGAATGCCCTATTGAACCTGACGCGGCTAGTGGCTAAAGACTTTGGACCCCACAACATTAATGTTAATGCAATCTGTCCGGGGATGCTCTGGACCGGGTTCTGGCACAGGCTTGCGCCGTTAATCGCCGAGAACGACCCGACTTATGCAGATCTTGAACCGCGCGCCCTGTTTGAGCAGTGGGTCAAACAAAACACACCGCTTCAACGCGAACAGACGCCGGAGGATATCGGCAACCTCGTCGTCTTCCTGTCGTCGGAGGAGTCTCGAAATATCACCGGACAGACCATCCATGTTGATGGCGGCGTGGCAATGGGATAGCGAATCCCACTTTCTAGCCGATTTGGATAATCTGTGCGAGTCGCGCAGATTCACTCAACGCGTCGCAGACACGCATTGTATTGATCGCTTCAGTTTGCCAGCGCGGCTCAAGCTGCCCAGTCCGAACAATATCTGAAAACCGTTCGATCATGCGCACCTCTTGGATACAGCCTCCGCCCTTATGTTCTTCGTTCCGCCCCTGTGCACCGTGTACCCAGAAACGGGTCGAATCTTCTTGCCGGGGTATTACGAAATCGTCGCATACAATAGAGGCTTGGGTGCCAGCAACCTCGAACCACCTACGGCTCGCCGTATCATAGCCGCAATCAAATGAGGCTACCCGTTCGTCTTCAAACCAGAGTGTGCCTGACAGATTGAGTTCCACGCCACGATAATAGCGTGCGGTAGCGAAAACCTGCGTTGGTAAATCGTCGAATGCCCAGAGAATGCAGCGAACACAATAGTAACCGAGATCCCCGAGGCAGCCGCCAGCAAGTTCCTTTTTCACGCGGATGTTGTCTTCTGGAATTGTGTCCCAACCGCTGGTAAATGCCGCCGTCACCCGACGTAACTGCCCTAAAGTCCCATCATTAATGACCCGCTTCATCCTAGGAGTACGCTCGTGATGCACCCACATAACACCGTCCATCAGTTGCACATTGTGCTGCTGACAAGCATCTGCCATTACGATTGATTTCTCTGTGTTTGCCTCCAACGGTTTTTCGCACAGCACATGCTTGCCCTGTTCCGCTGCTTTGATGGTCCATTCGGCGTGCATTGAAGGGGGCAGCGGGTTGTAGATGGCATCAATTTTCGGATCTTCAAGGAGTGCCTCATAGTTTCCGTACGCTATCCCAACACCGTGCTCAGACGCCCAACTTTTGGCACGCTCTTCTGTCCGACTCGCGATTGTCGTCAACTCGGCACCGTCCGCCAAGTTGATGGCGCGTGCAACCTTCGTTGCGATCTTAGCCGTACTCAAAATCCCCCAACGTATATTCTGTTTTGATTCGCCTGTCATAATTCCCTCGTTCAAAATCCATTTTCAATAGGATTGTTGTTGTCCAAATTTCCAATCAGTGCTATAATGCCTGTTAAACCTAGCGGAGGTTTTTAGCATCTTCAAGGTCGGATTTAATGTAGCATATTCTATATCTAATAAGGAGTCAAGCGCAAAAATGAGACGTTTCTTGTTTGTTGTATGTGTGAGTTTGTTTGCTATCGGAGGCACAGCGTGGGGGTGGTGGTCAGGCGGGCACGGCATCCTGACAAAGGCAGCGGTCCAGGCGTTGCCCGATGAGGTGCCGGCGTTTTTCCGCGCTGGAGAACGGATGATTGCCCACTGTGCCTATGATCCGGATATATCAAAGAACCGTGGTGCCCCCCATGTTAGCGGGGCGGAACATCCAGAGCACTATCTCGATCTGGAACTTTTGGAGGGTAAGCCACTCCCGAAAAATCGGTATGAGTTCACTCAGTTGTGTACCGAATTGGGGATTAAGCCCGACAAGGTGGGATTCGTGCCTTACGCTCTCGCTGAGTGGACAGAGCGCCTTGCTGTGGCATTTGCTGAACATCGAAAATGGCCCAGCAATTCCTTTATTCAGGATAAATGCCTAGTCTATGCTGGATTCGTCGCCCACTATGCACAAGATATGTGTCAACCCCTGCATCTGACAATTGATTTCGACGGACGGAAACAGCCGGATGGCTCTGTTCTGCATAAAGGGATCCATGAGAAAGTGGACGCACTTATCGAGAATCTAGCACTCAGCCCGTCGGATCTGGCAAAAGATCAGATGATTCAGCCGCTCGACGATCTGATGGCTGGTATCGTGGAGGAGTTCCATGCAGGGTATTCCTTGCTCAACCGGGTGTATGAACTGGGGGATAAATCGCCCTCTTTTCGAGACAAAGGTTGGAAGAGCGTTCCTGAAGTTGTTGATTTCGCGACCGAGCGTGCTCGTGAAGCCACACGTTTTACGGCTGCACTCTACCTGACGGCTTGGGAGTTGTCGGATAAGATTAAGCTGGAGGGTTGGCTGAACCGCGCCCAAGACGATGGGGAAACAATGAAATAATTCCAGAAATTGTCAGTTGAAATTTACCGGTATTTTCAAATCAATTTTGGAAAATTATAGTGGACCTTAGAATTAATGAGACACTCCACACCGGTGCGGTTGGAAACCGCACCTACCGAGGGGCGAAGGTGTCTATTTATTTCTAGGATTCACCATAGTTTACATTTTATATAAGGAACATTTGAATGGCTGCGAATAAGATAGTTGATATACAGGTATGTGAATTGCAACCGCCACCGCCGAGCGAAGAAGGAACACCAGCACGCCGCCTGTCTTGGGGGCATAGTTTTGTGGAAGCAAACCCCATGGACAGATTCGACCAGCCCGTCCATCGACGGTCTCCGGGTGGATTGGTGTGGGTTAAGGTTATCGCTGATGACGGAACTTGGGGGTTGGGTCTTGCTGACACCGGGCACGTAGCGACGATACTTATCAACGAATGCCTCGCACCACTGGTTATTGGGCAGGAGGTGGGGGCGATTGACCTTTGCAACGATCTGATGTGGCGCGGGACGCTCTCCTTTGGCAATGAAGGCTTGACAGCGCGCGCTGTAGCTGGGGTGGATCTCGCGTTGTGGGATTTGTGGGGTAAGACCTTAGATCAACCGGTCTATCGACTCGCTGGAGGTCCCGCACGCCGTTCAATGGATGTGTATGTGACCGGCAACGATGTGGATTGGAGTATAGAACTTGGGTTCAAAAAGTTCAAGCTGGCACGACCCTATGGAGTCTACGATGGTCAGGCTGGAATTGATGGCACAGTGGAGCTAATTGCAAAAACCCGCGAGCAGATTGGTCCCGAAGCGGATTTGATGCTTGATTGCTGGATGGCTTATGACGCCGATTACGCGGTGCAGATGTGTGAAGCCCTACGCCCCTACCGGATGCGATGGATGGAGGAGATGTTAGTCCCACACGATTGGAAAGGACTAAAAGCCATACGTCAGCGCGTTCCATGGCAAACCCTTGCCACCGGAGAGCATTGGGCAACGCGCTGGCCCGGGATGCGGGCGGTGGAGGAAAGCCTAATAGACCTCGTTCAGGCAGACCTCCATTGGATCGGTGGTTTTACGGAAGCGATGAAACTGGCTCACTTTGCAGATGCGGCCGGCATTCCAATGTGCCTGCATACCGGTGCTAACAATCCTTATGGACAGCACTGGACCGCCGCCATGCCCAACACACCGTTGATTGAACTCTTCCAAGCTTCATCACCGGGCATTCCATTGGAGGAATGTTATCTAGGGGCACCCTCGGAGTCAGCCCGACGTTGTTATCGCACTCCGCCGGGAACACGGATGCCGGTTGATGGCAAGTTAGGTCTGCCATCGGGACCTGGGTTCGGACTCCAAGTGCCAGAGGAGTGGCTGAGACCGGTTTGAACCACCCAGACGTATAGCCAAGAATTGGCGGGATAACCGCAAATTATCTTCCGAAACGTTCAAACTCCGTTGAAAGCCAATCCCGATAGGGACGGGGCATTTCAGAGGGCGGCTCTAGCGCGGCTTCCTTCCGCCAGCGGCGTAACGGATGCTCGCGGTTCTCCTGCGGGAGATCTACGCGCGTACCGTAAGCCGCAGACTCAAATATACCCATCAATACCTCCAGTACACGACGCCCCTCTAATCCGCTACATTCATGTTCCCGGCCTTCGTCCAGAGCGCGGACGTACTCCTCGACAAACCAATAGTCTGCCTCCCCTGCGCTGCTGTCCGATTGATAGCTTTCGGGATAGATTGACTCAAGGGCTTCCCATCGGTCATGTTCTCCGTCCGGGATAAAATGGGGTTGGGGCAGCCACCACGCTTGATCGCCTCTCCACATCAGGCGTCCCTCGCTACCGTATAGCTCCATTGCATAAGCAGAGGTATCCATCTTATCAAAGCGATGCTGGAGGAGCGTCCCGGTCACGTTGTTATCAAATTGCAACGATGCCGTTATATGTTCACAGGCGATGGTCCCCATCCCGCTCGGTGATGGCACAATATCGTCTGGGGTAATCGGATGCCCATTCGTTGTCGCTTGAGTGACCACACTACGGGGACGTCCGCCGAATCTGAGCATATTGTTAATCATGTGCGTGCCGATGTTCATCAAGCCGTAGCCGCCGTAGTACCCCTTGCCGCTGCCATAGATGTATCGCAGTTCACCGATTTTTCCTTCTTTGTACGCCTGCGCAATCGCTTGCATTGATGCGCCAACCCGTCCCTGATGATGCACAGCGGTCCGCACGCCTTTCTCCTGTGCTCGCGCGATGACAGCATCCGCTTGGATTAGATCAACGCACATCGGCTTTTCGACCTCAATGTTGACGCCGTGCTCTAGCACGCGCATACACAGGTCATAGTGAAATTCCGTCCCCGTCGGGATTGCAACGATGTCCGGCTCGGTTTGGCGAATCATCTCGTCCAGGTCGGTGAAACGTGTAGACACATTAACCTCATCTCCGAGCGTATTCAACAACTCTTCGACAAGGTCGCAAAGCGCGACAATCTCCGTCCGTGGATGGGCATGATATGCTCTGGCTGCTGCCGTCCCACGTCCTCGACACCCTAAAATATTGACACGGTACGTTTTCATTTCTGTCTCCTTGTTAAGCTATCTTTGAAACCTCAAACCCAGTTTCAACCCCCCGTGATTTTGTAGCTCAGAACCGTCACAAGCAGGTATGCACCGATAAGCACGATACCAAAAGGACGCTTCAGTTTGTCGCCGGAAATAAATATGCTGACGCGAAAAACGACTAGGATAAATAACATCAGTGGGAAAAGCAGACGAAAAAAGTGCGTTGGTGCTTCCAACCCGCCGCCCGTTACAGCGGCAGACGCACCCGCGACAAAAAGTACGTTGAGAATATCGGCACCAATAACGTTGCCCACCGCGAGTTCGCCATGTCCCCTCCTTGCAGCGGTCACTGCGGTCACAAATTCTGGCAGAGAGGTACCGAACGCTACCAACGTAGCGGCAATGATGCTTTTGGGAACATTTACTCTTTCGGCAACAATTTTAACCGCCGGAATCAACACCGATGAAGCAGCGACAACCAATACAATGCCGAATAACAACTTGACGACGATAAGCACTGTATTAGCAGATTCGTCGTGGCTCTGGTCTGCTTCCATCGTGCTATCGACATCGCGTGACCAGCGAATCGACTGCCACATATAAGCAACAAGTAGGATAAGAAAAACAAAGCCCATCACCCGTGGGAGACGACCACCTTCCGCAAAGGTTGTTCCCAACGAACCGAAAGGCAGGCAGGCGATTACTAGCAGAAAACCTGCCCCCAGTTGCAGCCAACCTTGGCGATTAACAATTTTTCGGTTGAGCGGCAGGGGGGCGATCAGCGCAGCAGTACCGAGGATCAGTCCCGTGTCGCAGATGATTGATCCAACTGCATTCCCAAGAGCGATATCCGGATCCCCCTGAACGGCGGCTAAAACGGAAACAGTGGCTTCGGGTGTCGTTGTCCCTAGGCTCACAATTGTCGCTCCGATCAGCGTCTGCGGGATGCCCCATCGGGTCGAAAGGGTAACCGCTTCCTCGACTAGCAGATCAGCCCCTTTTCCAAGGAGATAAAGGGTGATTGCGATGATGACAAAGAGCCAAATCGTGTGGAGATTTCCCATCTTGGACTCGATCCAGCCTTCTAACCCGTGAGGGGCATCTGTATTGCCAGAATCGCCAAAAGCGGTGAAACTAAAAGCAACAGCTACAAAGATTAAACAAAAGAGTAATTTACGTTTCATCATCTCCTCATTATGAAATTATTTTTTTACCACTAGCACCCTGCATCTTGCCCCGAATCCGTTAAAAACGGTTAAATTTAGGGTGTCAGAAACAGAAGTATCATCTAGCTCGTAGTAGCGCGATTAAATTAGACTACCACGACCAGTGCCGATCTTATCACAAAGTCAGGTTAAAAGTCAACTTTTTTCAGTGAAGTGATACCGTGACTCTACTTAGCAGCTTCCTCCTAAAGATGGGTTTTGACAATACCCTTCTGTCAGCATAAAACAGGTTCATTGTATAGGGGAATTGCATCTGTTATAGAAATTAAGCAGCGGGAATCACAGGTTAGGAAACCCCGATGAATCGAGGGCAGGCCTGTGGCTACGAGTACATTTCCATTATTGTATGCTCAAGTCATATACACTATTTACATGCGATTGCCCTAGTTCATCGTAGAAATCAGGTTGACAACCACGCAGATCTTCCCTATAATTTCTGAGTCTCTCATTGACGCTTGAGAGGACGCCGGATTGTATATCACTATCTTAATAAATCGAGGAAAATACCATGAAAGATGAGACAACCGAAACAGAAAAAAACAGTACAAACGATGCAACGCCCACGACCGACTTTATTCGGCAGGCGGTTCAGGAGGATTTGCGGACAAACCGATTTGACGGTCGTGTGCATACGCGGTTTCCACCGGAGCCGAACGGCTACCTACATATTGGTCACGCCAAAGCTATCTGTATTAGCTTCGGTGTTGCGGAAGATTTCGGTGGGCTTTGCAACTTGCGATTTGATGATACCAATCCAGCTAGGGAAAGCATTGAATATGTAGAATCGCAGAAGAAGGATATTCGATGGCTCGGATTTGATTGGGAAGATCGGGAGTTCTATGCGTCGGACTATTTTGAACAGCTCTACGAATATGCCGTGAAACTCATCAAGAAAGGGAAGGCATACGTCTGCGACCTGAACCCCGATGAAATACGGGAGTACCGCGGCACACTGACGGAGCCGGGGGTGGATAGCCCGTACCACAACCGTTCTGTTGAAGAGAACCTTGACCTTTTTGAACGCATGAGGGCAGGGGAATTTTCGGACGGTGAGCGCACACTTCGCGCCAAAATTGATATGGCATCTCCCAATTTGAACATGCGGGATCCGGTCATGTATCGCATTCGGCGGGCAACGCATTATAGACAGCGCGACAAGTGGTGCATCTATCCGATGTATGACTTCACGCATGGCCAAAACGATTCTATAGAGGGTGTCACCCACTCGTTGTGCTCACTCGAATATGAGGACCATCGACCTCTGTACGATTGGTATCTTGACGAATTGGAAATCTATCACCCGCAGCAGATTGAGTTCGCACGACTCAATCTCAGCAATACAATATTAAGCAAACGGTGGCTTGTCCAACTAGTGGAATCGGGATATGTCAATGGGTGGGATGATCCGCGTATGCCGACACTATCCGGCTTCCGGAGACGTGGCTACACAGCGGAGGCAATCCGAGATTTTTGCAGTCGTATCGGCGTGGCAAAAAGCGATAATCTGGTGGATATTGCGCTGCTTGAATACTGCCTCCGCCAAGATTTGAATATACGCGCCCCACGTGTAATGGCTGTATCGCGTCCGCTCAAGGTGATTATTGATAACTATCCAGAAGGCGAGGTGGAAGAGTTAGATGCCGAGAACAATCCGGAGGATGAAAGCATGGGGCATCGGAAGATTCCGTTTTCACGCGAGATTTATATTGAACGGGAAGATTTCATGGAAGACCCGCCGCGGAAATACTTCCGTTTGGCACCGGGCACTGAGGTAAGGCTAAAACACGCCTATTATATCACATGTGTCGATGTGGTTAAGGATGAGCAGACGGGGGAAGTGACTGAACTGCATTGCACTTATGATCCAGAGACGCGGGGAGGGTGGTCTGACGATGGACGCAGGGTAAGGGGAACGTTGCACTGGGTTTCCGCACCTCACGCGCTTGAAGCCGAAGTCCGCTTATTCGATCATCTCTTTACCGAACCGAATCCCAACACCCTCACGGATGATGATTTCAAGACGAATCTGAATCCAAACTCGTTGGAGGTATTGCAGTCGTGCCGGGTTGAATATAGTCTCGCCGGTGCTGTGCCGGGAACCCAGTACCAGTTTCTAAGAACGGGCTACTTCTGCGTAGACCCCGATTCTTCCGATGAAAAACTGGTGTTCAATCGGGCGGTGACGTTGCGGGATACTTGGGCAAAGATTCAGAGAGCACAGCAGCGTCAGTAAGGAAAATTGTAAAGTCCGCGGAAAGGAGAGTCCTTCATGTCCACTATACAAATGCCCACTAAATTGACTGTCGAACACTTGCTTAGTGCGGTAAAACAATTACCGCCGGCTGAGTTGCGTGAATTCACGCAGCAATTTTTGGAGTGGCAAAAGCAAAATGGAGAGGCAGATGAAGCAATGCTAGTAACTTTGATTCAGGAACATTCCTTCTTGCCTCCTACTGAACAGGAGCACTATGAGGAGTTGCGCCACAAGTGTGAATCAACAACACTGACGAAACATGAATTTGCTGAATATCAATCGTTGCTCCAACAGTTGGAGGCTCGAAACGTTAAGCGCATTGAAGCTCTCAGTGCTTTAGCACAACGCCGTGGAACGACACTGCGGGGTATAATGACAGAACTCGGCTTGAAAGGCGGAAATGACGATTTCTGAGCGGATCTCCTCCTCGTTGCGCCGCCAAGCGAGTGAGCAAGCGCGCGACCTTTGCGAATACTGCCATTGTCCTGCCCATTTCACCAATGCCCCCTTTCACTGCGAACACATCCGACCGAGAAATGCTGGCGGAAGGACAGCTTTGGACAATTTGGCGTGGGCATGTCCAGGGTGCAATGGTCACAAATATACTAAAACTCACGCTCAAGACCCGCATACGGGACAGCGAGTCCCGCTCTTTAATCCCCGCCGGCAACGGTGGTCACGACACTTCGCGTGGAGTGAGGATTTCATGTACGTTGTTGGAAGAACCATGACGGGCAGAGCAACTGTGGATGCCTTACATCTGAATCGATCTCAACTCCTCAATTTACGGCGATTACTTCACGCCGCTGGGGAACACCCACCCAACGTGGAATAACTAGACACAATAACGATGAAACCCTCTTGCTTCGGGTTTCTAACATTGCCAATTGTTATGAAGTCTCTCGAATATGGTGGATGGCTCTGTCTAACCGCTCAAGCACCTTTTCTCTGCCGAGCAGAACAATAATATCAAACAAGCCAGGTCCGCCCGCTTCGCCGCTCAGTGCAACCCGTAACGGCTGCATCGCCTTGATCCGACTGATCTCTTTCGCTTCGATGTGCACCCAAATTGCCGCTTCAACCGGCTCCATTTCAAATACTTCAACCGCCCCTAAAACATCGCGGAGCCCCTGCAAAATCCCGGCGGGATCGCCTTTCCACCACTTCTTAACCGCTTTGGGGTCATAGTCAAAATCGTCGGTGAAAAGGTAACTGTAGCCGGTAATATCCGCTAGTGTTTCCAGTCGATCTCCAACCGCTGCAACAAATTGCTCCAGCCACGCTCGGCTTTTTTCCTCCTCCAGAAAACCCGCTTTCTGCAAGAAGGGGATGACCGCATCGGTGCGTGCAGACAGATCTAACTGCGTGATATAGTGTCCGTTTAACCACTGAAGCTTTTTGATGTCAAAGACACTGCCGCTCTTTCCTACCCGCTCAAAGTCGAATTTCTCAACCAGTTGGTCAACGGAAAAAATTTCCTCTTTGTCGTCGTAAGACCAACCGAGCCGCACGAGGAAATTGATCAACGCCTCCGGCAGATACCCGTCATCACGGTACTGTCCGACGGAGGTGGCACCGTGCCGCTTACTCAGTTTCTCGCCCTTGCTGCTGCCCAGCACCATCGGAAGATGCGCGCACTGCGGTGGATCGATACCGAGTGCTTGACAGATTAGGAGCTGCTTGGGTGTGTTGGAAAGGTGGTCTGCCCCCCTGATAATATGCGTTATTTCCATCTCAATGTCATCAATGATCGAGGTAAAGTTGTAGAGTGGTGAACCGTTGGATCTGACAATAATAAAGTCGTCAAGCGTCTCGGCTTCAAATTTTACCACGTCCAGTACGAGATCGCGCACAATGATTGCACCCTCTGGGATTTTGAGCCGAATCGTTGATTTGCGCCCTTCCACTTCAAGTTTCTGCCGATCCGCTTCTGTCAGATGTCTGCACTTTCCGGGGTATCCTTGTGGGCGTTTCTCCACACGGGCAAGCGTCCGCATCTGATCCAATTCCTCAGGGGTGCAGTAGCAGCGATATGCGTTACCTGTGTCGAGTAACTGCCGCACATATTTATGATAGAGATCGCCGCGCTCCGTTTGGATATAAGGTGCGTGGGGACCCCCAACCCTCGGTCCTTCATCCCAATCAAGTCCAAGCCATTCCATCGAATCGTAGATACCCTGCATCGATTCGTCAGTGGATCTGGCTTCATCGGTGTCGTCAATCCGAAGGATGAATGTTCCGCCATGATGCCTTGCGAAAAGCCAATTAAATAGTGCCGTGCGTGCACCTCCGATATGGAGAAATCCTGTTGGGGAGGGCGCGAAGCGAACTCGAATGGGTTGGTCCGTTGCCATTGTAATATTTACTCCTTTATGTATAGGTTTATCGTGCTATTTTTGATACATGTTGTTGCGATTGCGAAACACCGATTTGACGTTTACAGTTTTTGTGCAGAGACAATTCGGATCTTTTCAAGTAACCGGAGGGTGTCTGAAAACGTTGTGTAGAGTTGCGGAGGATCTCCGAATCCCTGATGTTGCACGAAATGGGTCATAGATAGCTGTGCAGCTGCCCGATTTGTTTCATCACTCATGGCTACCAAAATTTGTTCGGTGGTTCAAAGGGCAGCTGAGATCAAGGTGTTCCTATATGCCGTGTTAGGTTTAATGCCCTTAAAAGATTAACACGAAATATTGGCATTATTATTGCATCTTGAAAATCAATCGATTTATCTCCTTAAGGAAAGCCGGTGTCCTCACTGGCTTTTCTATTGTTCAAAGTTATAGGATTGCAGAGAATTCGCTCAATTCAGTAATCTGAAGCACCAAAAAACCAAGCAGAAAGGAAGTCAAAATGACACACAGTCAAGACTCTCAAAAGAATCGTCAGAATTTTTATGAGCTCGCCCTACTCCTTGCAGACGGACAAGCCCGTAAAGATAAAACATACAATTGGTCAGATTTTATAGACAACCTGTCACAAATCTGTGACCAATTTGCTTATAGCACTCACCCTAAGGAGAAACCACGTCGGAGTGCGTTACAATCTCGCTACCGCACCTATCGGATATAGTCTCACGATAGGTGTCGTAGCCCCGATCGGATCGGGATTTTTTGTCAAATCTCTCCCCGCACCCCCGCTGCTAATTCCTCCGCAAATTTCTTCACATTCGATAAGATTGCCGCTTCGTCTCCCAGATGTGATTCTATAACGTTAACGATTGCGCTGCCAACGATGACACCATCAGCGAGGCGCGCGACTGTATTCGCTTGCTCACTGGTTGAGACTCCAAACCCAACACAGACCGGTTTTGGGGTCTGTTTCTTCAGTTCAGCGATCATCGGCTGCATCTCATCCGAAAGTGCCGCACGCGCCCCGGTGACGCCGGTAACCGAGACACAATAGATAAACCCTGTGCTGACCGACGCGATGAAACGCATTCGTTCAGGCGGACTTGTGGGCGCGGCGAGGAAGATTGTGGCAAGGTCGTGTGCTGGGGCGAACTCTAACAGCGTGGAGGCTTCCTCTGGTGGCAGGTCTGGAATAATTACCCCATCCACACCAACCTTGCGTGCCGCAGCGCAAAACTCCGCTTCCCCCATCCGAAAAATTGGATTGTAGTAGGTCATCAGCGCAATTGGAATCTGCGTCTCAGGTCGAAGGGTCTCAACCATATCGAGAACCCCTCGGAGTGAGATTTTATCCGTCAATGCCCGTTCACTCGCCTTCTGGACGCTTGGTCCGTCTGCGATGGGATCGGAAAACGGAACACCAAGTTCAATGAGATCCGCACCCGCCTCTTCAAGTGTTAAGAGCAGTTTTTGACTGATCTCTTGGGTTGGATCTCCGGCACAGATATACGGCATAAACGCGCTGCGGCCCTCTGTGCGTAACTGCTCAAATTTTGCTTCAATTCGATTCAATATAACACCTCGTTATAATTATTATTTTTACCTTCATGCTCCTCAATCTGATGTAGCGTCTCACTCACATAGCGACGCAGCCACTCGCTGTCAGTCGTCCTCGCCAACTCATTAAGCGGCTCAATAGCTTGTCGATCCCCGATTTTGCCCAAAGCAATAACCGTCGCCGAACAGACGGATCGATCTGGATCGTCTAATGCTGCGATCAACGGTTCAACCGAGTGGGCAGCCCTCAAATCGCCCAGTGCGACGGCGGCGGCACAACGCATATCCGGCTCGGCATCGTTCAGAAAAGGAATTAACGATTCAACCGCTCGCCCATCCCGCAGTGCCCCTAGCGAGGAGATTGCAAAACGACGTACAGTGCTGTCCGCATCCCGCAAAGCATTAATAAGCGGCAGTACGGCTTGCACATCCCCCATTGATTCCAACGCTTGTGCGGCATAGGATCGCATTTCCGCCGAATCCGACTTCAGCTTGGGCAGAAGGATCCACCGTGTCGTTGCATATTTTAGCGGAGGGAGCATCCACTCCCACAGACTTTTTAACGGCTTGAATAAAATGTATGTGTCCTGCATAACAACGAACTAACCTGCTGCAAGAAAAAGTGTTCAAAGCCAGTTGTAAGTCCTTTGGCACTGACATCTTCTTTCTGCCCGCTGCTGTAGTGTTCGCGGTATGTTCTCTTATTTTTGGGGTGCGAATGCATCCCTCAATACTACGCCTGAGACGACAGAAAGCGGTCTGTAAATTCAGGCTTTGTGCATTTGTCCATCACGACTTGCAAACCGTGCGAGCGCGCTTTGGCTGCGGCACTTTCGTGGATAATCCCTAGTTGCATCCAAACAACCTTTGCTCCGATCTCAATAGCTTGATCAACGACCTCTGGCACATATTCAGTACGACGAAAAATATCAACAATTTCAATGGGCTGATGCTTGGGCACGTCAAGCAGGGTTGGATATGCCTTTTCGCCTAAAACCTCGTCGTAGGTTGGAGTTACGGGAATAATCCGGTAACCCTGTTCTTTCAAAAATTTCGCAACACGATAACTGGGGCGGTCTAGCTTTGCAGAAAGCCCAATCACTGCGATTGTTTTGTATTGAACGAACATATCATAAATTGGATCAGATGTGTGTGCAGACATTTGGTTCTCCTTTCTAAGTCCATCACCACCCCGATAAGTCGGGATTTCGCTGCGCTCAACTTACATTAACGCAAGTTGCTAGTTGAAAAACACCGTTAAAAAATTCTCGGAATTTTCATAGTTTTCATAGTTTCATGGGTAATTTGATAAAGATAAAAAATGGGGAAACCCCTGCTATGACTCGTTTCTGTGCAATTTATACGGGAAGGCTACTTGGACCTACTATGAAATTCACGTCGTTTCCAATCTCTGACGATTGGCTGATTAAAGCGGCAGCTTGCGTTACATTAATTATAGTGAGAATGTGCCGTTGAATAGTGGATTACGGAAGAAACCGAGTTTTGAAGAAAAAACTCGGTTTCAGGGCAAATCACTTTACCCAAAATGACTTTTCAAACAGGCTCCCAGCTTTCCTGCAAGTAATTGTGAAACTCCGCTAGCCCTCCAAAAATTCTGTGTGCAAAAGCGAGGCTTTTCTCTGAGGGCGGTTTCATATCTGGAATCATAACAGGCGTCATCCCTGCCTCGTAGGCTGCCTGAATACCAGCGTCTGAGTCCTCCAAGACAAGACAATTCTCCGGGAGAACACCCAGTTGTGCAGCGGCAGCAAGAAAAATATCCGGTGCAGGTTTACCCCTTTGCACCTGATCGCCAGCGACCACTATGGAAAAATGCTCTAACAGATTTGTGAGTGATAGTTTGTGGACCGCTCGCTCATATTCTGTAGACGTTGCCACCGCCTTCGGCATTGAAATCTTGTCTAGGAAACTTAGCAATTCCAGAAGCCCGGACTTAACGGATAACTTGTCTTCATCAATCCAACCATCGAGGTACGCGCGATACCTGCCTCGCACAGCCCCGATTGGGAAATCGGGACCAAAAATTTCAACTAAAGTGCAATCTGAATCTCTGCGATTTCGACCCACCATACTAATGAAAATATCATCGCTGATAGGAAACCCGAAATCAACCCCTGCAAGCTGCCACGCTTTGAGCGCGAGTCTTTCGGTGTCAATCATCAACCCATCCATATCAAAGATGATAGCTTTGCATTCACTTATTGACTGCATAATTTTTTCTATTCATAGACATAATTGTTTACCAATTCACAGACCGGTTCTCCCACAGATGTTTTTTGACTTCTGCCTCATTCAGGTCAGTCCCCCATCCCGGCTTCGTGGGAGTTGTCATGTAGCCATCAATAATCTCCGGCGGATCGGTGACGAGGTCATCTTTCCACGGCACATCGTCAATATCAATTTCCATAATGCGGATATTGGGCAGGACGGCGCATAGGCTCGCGCTCATGTACGTTGCTATATGGCTGTAGTAGTTGTGGGGTGCGATATTGGTCTGGTATACCTCTGCAAGGTCCCCGATCTTCTTGGACTGCGTGAACCCATTCCACGCTACATCAATCATCATCACGTCTGCGGCATGCAGCTCAAAATAGGGGAGGAACTCTCGCATGTAGAACAGGTTTTCACCAGTACAGATGCGGGTGGTTGTGGACTCTTTAATCTGTAAGATTGCTTCTGGGTCGTACATATCAATTTCGAGCCATTGGAGATCGAATGGTTCTAATACCTTAGCAATTCGTAGACACCCTTCTGTTTTGAAGTTGAAGTTAAGGTCTAGACAGAGTCCAACATCAGGACCAATCGCCTCCCGGAACGTCCCTATCAGCGTCTCAATGTGTCGCAACAGCTCGGACGTGACCACCTGATCTGTAGTTCCCGAACCGCCCCCAAATCCGCTGAAGTACACCGACGCAGGCTCACCGGGAATCACGATGTTGGTCTTGAGTGCAGTGAAGCCACGTTCCACCACTTCCCGCCCCAATGTGGTAACGTCGTCCATCGTTTTCAGTGGCGGCACACCTATCAGTTCATGATGTCTGGCGCGGCTTGTCCCGCAATGAGACCAGTAAACTCGAACCTTGTCCCGTGTTGGTCCCCCAAATAATTCAACAACAGAGATACCGAGTGCCTTAGCCTTGATGTCTACAAGGGCGCACTCAATTCCGGCGATGGCTTTGGCAGCGATGCCGCCGGGGCTTTGGCGCGTACCCCGAATCATGTCCCAAAACCGCATCTCAAAGGCTCTTGGATCCGTACCGATGAGCACCCGTTCCAAATCCTTGATTGTTCCAACAATTCCGTGAGGGGATCTGCCATCGCTGCACTCCCCATAACCGGTGATGCCTTCGTCGGTCTCAACTTTGACAAACGTCCAAGGACGCCAGCCGGCATCCACGATAAATGTTTCAATATTCGTAATTTTCATGCTGTTGTCCCTCATAGATGCTGCGGCTGACCTGTCCGAATCGATTCGATCATCTTGATCCCAATTTTCGTCGCTCGCAGCCCATCCTTCACCTTCGCTGCATTCACAGGATCGACACCTTTCCCTACCCAATCAATTAACGCCTGCATCTCATCGACATATCCGTGAGCTGCACTACCGTTGCGATAATCGGGTGGAAGATCCTTCATCGTGAAATCAGCAGGCTCCACGCCCCAAAACTTAATTGCGGGTTCACCATAATAACCGTAGAGTGTTGCGGTCTTCGTTCCGCCGAACAATTCGTAGAACGCTTTCCCAGCCAACGCCGGTGAACCGAAATCCCCGTTGATTGCGCTCGCCACGCAGCCGTTGGCAAACCGAATCGTGGCAACAACACTATCGGTGATTTCAGGAATCTTCGGATGGGTCAAGTTCCCGCCTTCTGCATAGACGGTGACAGGTTCGGCTCCGGCAAGCCAACACATGGCATCAAACAGGTGACAACCTTGCGAAAGAACGTTGCCGCCACCTTCGACTGGATCGTTCGCCCAACTATCATCGCCCCACCGCGGATCTACGAGCTGCCCAACAATAACAAGTGGTGTTGGGATTACCTCTTTGAGTTTGGCAATGAAGGGCGAGAACCGTGCTTGAAATCCAGCCATCAACTTTACACCTGCACGTTCTACGGCTGCCTCGATCTGCTTGCACCCTTCAATCGTCAGTGCCAGCGGCTTTTCGACAAAGATTTGTTTACCGGCTTCTGCGGCTTCAATCGCGAGGGGCACATGCAGGTCGTGGTGGGTACAGATTAACACAACGTCAACCAGATCATCGTTGAAAAGATCTTGTGGATTAGTTGTGCAATAGTCACAACCGACTTCGGTCTGCAATTGTTGAGCGGCTTCACTGCGGACATCGGCGAATCCGCGTAAATGCGCCCCTTCGATCTCAGCAAGATTCCGCGCATGATGTGATCCCATCCCACCACAGCCGATGAGACCGACTCCGACCTTGTCTGACATAGTTCTTCTCCTTCATTTGACTTTCAAGGCATTTTTCATTGCATTATGACGTCGTTGGCATATTTTACCCGTTTTGTTAAGCTATTGCAAGGTCAGTTGTTATTGAAACTGTCTACTTGACTATTTCAGCGGGTGGGTTTGCTATGATCACCAGTACGTATACAGCGTCACCTCAAACAGAACCAATTGCAAGCACAACAGTCCGGAGACCCAATAGAAATCAGCTATGCCTCGCTGGCTAAGATATTTCGCCACAGGGATAATAATAAAAGGTGCCATAAAAATCCAGACCCGCTCGACTTCCATTGTGAAAAGCGCGGAAAAGGCGATCGCCAGTAATGAGATTAGATAGCCAATGACGTAGATGTCGATTGACTTTCCACGTCGTCCGTCCTGAATCGTCCGCACAACCTGCCGAAGCCACACAGTTGTCATCGGTATCCCAATCCCAATCAGAAAAGCAAACAGATTCCCAACGCTCAAGTGAAGGTATAGCCCAACCGTCTCGTATCCTGTCCCTAGTGCCTCCCTGTCCTTCCCTATCGATGCCTGCAAAGCCTCAAGCAGATTGAATCCTGTGAGCAAAAACATCAGCAGGTAAAAGGCGATGAAGGTAACGCCGGCAATTAATAGTAGGGTCAATATGCGTCTGAATCCCTTCCGATCCAAAATTAAGGTGAGCAGTATGACGACGTTAAAAAACAGACCGATGAACACTGTCGAATACGTCATCAGCATCCCACAACCGAGTGAGATCCCTGTTAGGAACCCGTAGCGTATCGCTCGCTCCGAGCCTTTTCCCTTGTAAAACAGGTAGAGGCTCAAGATCGGGAAAACGGTGAACGGTCCATCCATCGATGTCCCCGTAAACATTACGAAGTTAGGCGTAATAAGGAATAGCGCGAGGGTATATCGTCCGATCGATTCACCATACAGTTCTTTTGCCAGCAGGTAGATTGGTATCACCGTTAAGCTCGTGAAGACAACCGACCCAAGTGACGCAGCCAACAGATTATACCCGAAGAACTTGCTGACAATCCACAGAAACAGTATACCGCCGGGCGGATGGGTTTGTGCATGTCCCGATAAGGTTGAGAACAACTCTGGCTTGGCGTAATCCCGCATGAACGCCAAGAGACCGACCTGATCGACCTTTGGCACATCACTGTAGTATTCGTATCTTGTCCGCGTATACGGTTCAAGAAACGCAGGCAACTGCTGTCCGTTTACTTCTCGGTAGCCGTCAATCATTGCGACACTGATACTGATGAGGAGAAAGAATCCAATCGAGCTAAGAAAGAGTGGGGTAGATGGCATAGGCCGCTGCAGGAAAATCTTGCGACAAAACAAAAAGAATGCTATCAGAACCACTAGTGCCGGGAATATCCAGATGCTCAGATCAGTTTGCGGCAGCGCGTAGAGGGGAACCACATGGCGATGAAATTTGACCGCTCCCAGATTAACGGAAGCCGTCCGCATCCAGTAGGCGAGGAGTTTGTGGTAAAGCAGGAAAAAACACGCGATACAGAGGCATTGGGTTGGAATAAGATTGAGAAATGTAAGAAATCGCTTGAGAGAGTGATTTAGGGAATTGAGGGGGGAGTCCACATGTCGATCCACTTATGGGAGTGTAAAGTTCCGGTTTCACTGGTTTTAGCTTCTTAAGATCCTACGAAACCGCGGATTCTGATCTATGATCGGGAGTTGTCTCAGACATACTCAAACCTTCGTGCGCAATCTGTCGACCACCTTCGGTCAACATCAGATCACCTGCATCGGACTGGATGGTGCCCTGCTTCTCTGCGTACCTCACAACCCGCTCCGCAAAAGAAGGAGTCCAACGAAAATGCTCATCTAGGTGTTCAATGCGACGCTCTTGCTGGGCTTCGGGAGACTCCTCGTGATTCAGCAGGTGAATGGTGAGCATTGTTTGAGCAAATTGCCATCGCTGATGCACCCGTTGTCGGGCAATGGCAATGAGACCGCGTGCTGGTGCGAAAAGAAAGGTTAAAAGGAAGAAGACACCACTCATCGTTGCCATAGCACCGGCGATGGACGCATCCAGCCAATGCGCCAACCAGTAGCCGCTGATAGCACTCGCAATACCGATCAACGCGCTCAGTCCAAGCAGATAGGATAGTCGATCGGTCAGCAGGTAGGCAGTCACCGGGGGGGCAATCATCAGCGCAACAACCAAGATGGATCCCACCGCGTCAAATGCGCCAACCGCTGTCACCGAAACCAGCGTCATCAAACCGTAGTGGACGAGGACCGGTGAAAATCCGAGCGCGGCAGCGAGTCCGGCGTCAAATGTTGCCAACTTCAGTTCTTTGTAAAACAGTGTAATGAAAATGAGGTTGATTAGCAGGATCCCCCCCATCACCCAAAGCGATTTGGGTAGACTGTACCCAAGAACAGATAATCGCTCAAAGGGAGCGAACGCCAACTCTCCTAGTAACACCGCATCAGTGTCCAGATGGACGCTCCCCGCATAGCGAGAGATGAGAATCACACCGGCACTAAATAGTGCAGGAAACACAATCCCGATGGCGGCATCCTCACGCACAAGTCCAGTACCGTGCAAGAGTTCCACAAGTGCCACCGTAATCACGCCGGTGATTGCGGCTGCGACGATAAGGAGAGGCGATGCAAGGTCCTCAGTAACGAAAAACGCTAAAACGATGCCCAGAAGGATTGCATGGCTGATGGCATCGCTCATCAGTGCCATACGACGGAGCACTAGAAAGACGCCCGGCAAAGCGCAGGCAACAGCAACGACCGCAGCGATAATTTGAATCTCTATCTGTGGTGATAGGTTCATCTAATTTCCCCGCATTTCCATCAAGCGTTCCGCTTCAGCCAATCCCTTCGGGGTTAGTGCCCATTCTGTGCCGACTCGATGTGCCCAGCCACGAGCCTCTAGTTCTTCGAGGCTACGCTTAACACCGGCCCGCCCGGCACTCATTGCATTTAAGACCGCTACAGAATGCCGATGTTCTAAATCTTCATGCTGCAGCGTCAGTGCGTAGAGGTCATCCAAAACCATCTCAACCCGCAGCTGCCGACGGTTACGTTGATGTCGTATCCAATTCCAGACCAACCCCCGATTCGGTGCCAGAGTCATTGATATTGCAACGATTACGCTGATACAGAGTACGATGGTTGGACCGGTGGGGATCCGTGCTGCGCTACTACTAATGAGTGCGCCACTCACGCCGGCAACTGCACCAAACAGAGCGGATAGGATGACCATTACACCAAGACGATCTGTCCACTGCCGTGCCGCCGCCGCAGGAGCGACAAGCATCGCACTCATCAGCACCACACCGACAGTCTGCAATCCCAATACGATGGCAACCACAATAAGCGTTGTCAGCAAAACGTCAAGCCAGCGCATGCGAAAACCGAGACTAGCTCCGAAGCCAGGGTCGAAACTGAGGAGTTTGAAGTCCTTCCAGAAGACCACCATTATCAACAGTGCAATGATCCCCAGTGACGCCATTGTCTTGACATCTCTTTCCATCAGTGCAGCCGCCTGACCGAAGAGAAATTTGTCAAGACCAGCCTGATTGGCGTTGGGCATCTTCTGAATGAATGCTGTCAGCAGGACAAGACCGAACCCAAAAAACACAGAGAGTACCAATCCCAACGCGCTATCATCTTTGATGCGAGTTGTATTGACAATGCCCATCACAAAAAGCGTACCTATCCAACCGGCAGCAGCAGCACCCAACACCAACACAAGGGGGGCTTTGCTGCCGGTCAGCAGAAATGCTAGGGCAATACCGGGCCACGCTGCATGGGAAATTGCGTCTCCTAACAGGCTCTGTTTCCGCAGGACCGCGTATGTCCCTAAAGCACCACTGACGATCCCCAGTGTAGCAGAACCTTGTGCGACTGTACGCAGAGTATAATCGAAAAAGAGATTATGTAGCAATTCCATTCGCCGACCTATTTTGACGCAAGTTGCCAGTTAAAGCCTCAACCGAGACTGTTATCCGAAATCGCCTCAAGTTAACCGTAGCGAAATCCCGATAAATCGGGGGCGCATTAGAATGGTTCAATCTGTCAGATGCGAACAGTTCGTAGGTTGGCTTTATAGCTCAACTGATGTAAATTGGGATGAGGTCGGGCGAGAACGCCCGACCTACGGATGTTAGTCTTAGTAGATCGAGATTCATATCTCGACGAAATACCCGGCGTGTTGCGCAACAGTCCGGGCTCAATCAACCCAGACTATCGCGCAATGTTTATAGGTATTTTCGGTTTTTGACAATCAACCTACTTGAGGATAACCATCTTTCGCATGGTGGAATAATCGCCTGCACGTAGCTGGTAAAAATAGACGCCGCTCCCCACCGGCTCACCCGAGTGGTTGCGTCCATCCCAATACGCTGCTCGTACCCTATCCGCGTAATACCCCGCCTGTTGATAGCCCAGATCCAATTGACGTACCAACATGCTTTTAGTGTCATAAATAGTAACTGTCACATCCGCATCAGAGGCGAGTTGATATGGAATCCACGTTTCAGGATTAAAGGGGTTTGGATAATTCTGAAGCAGCTGGGTGTGCATCGGAGCAATGCTATCGAAGGTTAGGTGAAGCGTTGTATACGCTTTCCGAATATCATCGGGTGTGATGATATGGTCTGTCTTGCCGATAGGTTTACCCGAAGTAATATCAGTAAGCATCAAACGCAACGTGTCGCCGACTTGGACAACTGGGGTTCGACTCAAATCAGCATAGCCTATAGTAAACCTATCACCTGCTTCCGCTAATCCTTCTGTCAACCGATTACCTGTCCTGAGATTGTCAACGGCAATTTGGTAAGATCCTTGGAACCCTTCTACGTCCATAACCCCATCAACGACAAACGCCCAAAGCGTTTCGCTGGCTGATGGTGCACTTGCGGTTCCAGCAGCTTGCGTTGAATCGGAATCGTCCCAAGGGTCTCCTGTGAACGTGACCGCACCGCCTTCGGGCGTATTGACAATATATCCCCGTCCACCTTCAATCGGAAATCCATCCCCGGGTGTTGTGTCAGTATGAGATATGAACTCCCCATCATCAGCAGCGATAATAACGGTCGATCCGACTATTTCCATAAAGCTGCGTGCTGTCAGCGGCGTCTCTGGACGTAGCGGCGGTGAAATGATATTTAACCCGTTATCTAGATGCAGCGTAAAATTAAAAACGCGCTCTTCCACGGGTTCATCTTCACTGGGCAGCCTGATGTCTTCAGGTGTACCGTCGAGGGTGCTCACCATCGTTGCCGAGCTGTTTGCGGCACGGTGAAAGAAGGGGGCCCAGTAAAGTCTGACAGTCTCCACCTTGTCGATTTCGTCAGGAGTGGGTCCCTCCTCACCCTGGGCAAGCAGGATAAACGCAGTCCGAAAGTCTTTCTGAGTAGATTCAGCATTGGGGATTCGCTGCCCGTTTACCGAAATAATATCTTCAATTCTTACCTCTTGCTTGTCACCCCGGAAACCGACGTCCCCCAAGGAGTACACGGACTGTAGTTCATCGGCAGATAAAACCTGTTGATTATAAGGAGGTGGAAGATCCAAATCATGGGGGTTGGTCACCAAGAAGGTCGGCGGAACATCTTCCGGTTTTAGCAAACCCATTAAATATAAATCGAGTGGGCTATAAATATCTTTTGGAGCCAAGGTAATGAACGAACCATCCCCGTTATCTTGGATGTCATTGCCGCCCAGCAGCGATCCACTCGTATGTAGGAAAAAATTCCAATGTGCCCGGTCCCGAGTTAACAATACAGGGGGATCGATGAAAGCTATCCACGTATGCCCAAATTCGTGCGCGAGTACACTGAGTGTGGATGTTGCCGGACCAAACGTATTCTCCAAGGGATCGTCCTCCCATACCTTCAAATTTTTCATGGTGAGGAAGCTTTTTAGATTCCCTTGGCTGCCGTACTCGGCGGTATGATCAAATTGCGGAAAGATTTCTGATCTGTTTGGGTTGCCAATACCCAGAACCTCATTCTGAACGTTAATAGCAAAAGCTAGAACTCCTACTAGGTCTAGATTCGATTCAAAATTGGTGAAGAGAACCAAACTATCAAAATCGTCGCTATGCGTTTGGTAGAACTCGCGCGCAACGTTCTGTAGGTTAACGGTTGGTAGATCCACGAAGACTTCCGCAATCGCACCTGTTGCCCCTTCAACCGGTAAATCGTCCAAGTAGTCCACTAAATTCACTTGAAAAGCATCGTCGAGTCCACCGGGGGATACGCCAACAATACCTGTTCTTACATCAGATTCTTCAAAAACGATGTCAATGGTGCCTGTATCGAACAGGATAACCTGCATTGTTAGAGTTCCTCCCCCGAAAAAATTTTCGCTGTACGCATCAATCTCGAACCAGGTGACGGTAAGCTGCTCTGCAGATTGTTTTACCTCAACAGTTCCGATTGAATAATATGGATTTAGGTCAGTGTACAGCACACCGATACGGGGTGATTCTCCCAAAAATCGCTGCAAATCCCGCGCCTCTGAAGCGGCATCCCCCTTGCCGAATGTCAAGTTCCCATCTGAATTAACAAAAAGTTCCGTATATTCCTCACCAAAAAATGGAAAGTCGAATTCGATTTCGACCTTCTTACTGTCGTCATCACTCAGTTCTAATACATCGCCGAAAGCTTGGACAAACTCAACATCTCCTGGCATAGATACATCGTATCCGCCTAGGTCATTGGGCGTGAAACGTAAATTTTGTCCCGCTAAATCGAAGGTGTTCTTCGGTTGGACGATGTGCTCATTGCCGTTGATGACCACCAAATTTCCGACATCAGTAGATGTTGATTCAAAGGTGACTTCTTGTGCGGTGTTTAGCTGTAGCCTTTGATGTGGTTCATCACCAGATTTGGCTTGAGCCGATAGAGAAAAGATAATTAGAAGTGTAGCACTAACAACCAACAATTTTCGTGTCATTAAATTGTCTCCTAATAAAATTGTGTTTTTGGATTGATAATTAACAAATTGTAAAACGTAAAAAGACGGTTTTTACGCTTTATATATAAGGTAAGTTTGCTTCAAGACGGACGGAGTGAGGTGTCCATCGGTTTATCAACCTGTACAGTTGTAGTTTCACCAACTGGTTGAGATAATATTGCATCAGGTTGTCCTGTGGTTCCATCAACCTGATTGTTTCGACTGAGGAAAGCGACGCGGCCACCGTACGCTAGACGGAGATTTTGCTCCGTAAACACTTCCTCCACGGGACCGCTGGCGATGCGACGTACGTTTAGCAGCGTAACGGAATCAAAGTAATCCGTCACTGTCTGCAAGTCGTGATGAACAGCAACAACGGTCTTGCCGGCAGCCCGCAAGTCTTGTAAGAGGGAAACGATCGCCCGTTCGGTCGTTGCATCAACGCCTTGAAACGGTTCATCCATGAAGTACACTTGGGCATCTTGCACCAACGCCCGTGCCAAGAAGACTCGCTGCTGTTGTCCGCCAGAGAGTTGGCTAATCTGTCGGTCTGCAAAGTCGTGCATCCCAACATTTTCAAGTGCTTCAATTCCCCGTACACGTTCTCGACGACCCGGACGACGCCCCCATCCCAAGGTTCCATAACACCCCATCATGACTACGTCCAACACGCTCGTCGGAAAATCCCAATCAACGCTTCCACGTTGCGGCACGTATCCCACGAGTCGGCGCTGATTGGCGTAGGGCTGACCGTAGATTAATATTCGCCCCGCCGCCGGTGTCACTAGCCCCAGGATTGCCTTGATGAGCGTCGTTTTGCCGGCACCGTTGGGACCGACGATTGCCATGAGGACTCCCGATGGCACGTTAAGGTCTACGTCCCACAGCACCGGCTGATCCCGGTACGCCACAGTCAGATCCGCCACCTCAATAGCCAATTGGTTATTCAGGGATTTTATCATGTCATTCACCTTCCTGTCGCACACCGACATTTGTTCGTCTATCTGTTGCTTTTTCAGTTTGTCGCTGTTTGCAGCAGTGATGCGACGATCGTATCAATGTTATGGCGCACCATTCCGATATACGTGCCTTCTAGTGTTCCTGACGCTCCCATCGCATCCGAGAAAAGCTGTCCGCCAATCTCTACAGAGAATCCTTTCGCCTTTACAGCAGCTTGTACTGCCTCAATGCTCCGGCGAGGTACAGATGTTTCGACAAACATGGCGGGGATGCGGCGTTCGACGATAAACTGTACTAACGCCTGCACATCAGCTGTGCCAGCCTCGGCTGCCGTACTGATTCCCTGAAGTCCACGCACTTCAAACCCGTAAGCACGACCAAAGTAATTAAAGGCATCGTGAGCTGTGACGAGCACTCTTTGGTCGGGAGCTACCCGCTCCGCTTGCTGCGTCACATAATCGTGCAGATCTTCTAGTTTCGCTAAGTAGTCTTTCGTATTCGCCCGGTATAACTCCGCACTGCTCTTATCCACCTCAATCAGCGTATCCCGCACACGCTCAACCGCTTTCATCCAGAGGGTTACATCGAACCAAACGTGCGGGTCGTATGCTCCCTCAAACTCTGGCGGTGCCAATAGTATCTCCCGATCAATGTAATGCGTTACAGCAACCGTTTTTATTCGGTCCTGCAGCCTTTCAAGTACGCCAGCCATTCTCCCTTCCAGATGCAAACCGTTATAAAAGATGAGGTCAGCCCCTGCCAGCCGAGCAACATCACCCTCACTCGCTTTGTAAAGGTGTGGGTCAATGCCGGGTCCCATCAACCCTGTCGCATTAACACGGTCGCCGCCAACATTCTGAACGATATCGGTAATCATACCAATTGTTGTCACCACGCGAATCGGTTTCTGGCTGGATATGCCTGTGGAACTTGACGCCTTTTTGTTAGTTTTATCCGATTGCTGGTCACACGCGACGAATAGTATCATTACGAAAATCAACAATCCATAGATTCTGCACATACTCCCCCTTATCCTTTCTGAGATTGACATCATACGGATTCCTATCGGTGCAAGCGGTATGAAGATTATATTGTCTGAGGACTGACAAACACATTTCCGGCGACTTCGCGACCGACAAAGTGTTCGGTCTGGTCAATCTTCAAACGCAGGGGTCCGTTAAACGGCTCTTTCGCCACAACTTGGACGACGGTGCCCGGCAGGATGCCCAGTTGATCGAAGTAACGCAGCATTTCGGGATCGTTATCATTGACATGCTGAACGGTGGCGGAACTGCCCGCATCAACCTCCGTCAGCGTTTCATAAGTGACCTCTTGAAGTGCACCATCCTTTGCTGGGATGGCGTGTCCGTGTGGGTCGGTTGTCGGATGTCCCAACGCCTCGCTCATCCTTTCCTCAAACTCCTCGGAGATAACATGTTCCAGTTTCTCCGCCTCATCGTGCACTTTATCCCAGCTAAATCCCATAATTTCAACGAGATAAAGTTCTAGTAACCGGTGATGGCGAATAATCTCTTGAGCGACTTTTTTCCCACCTTCTGTCAATTCAACGCCTTGATAGGACGTGTAATTCAGCAATCCCATCGCTGCCAACTTTCGGATCATACCGGTGACGGATGCGGCAGAGACCTCCATTTGCTGGGCAATAGCAGAGGTGGAGACTTTCTCTTGACCTTCTTGCAGCAGGTAGACCGTCTTCAGATAATCTTCCATCGCATGGGTTATCATACTTAACCATCCAAAAATTAGATTTAGGCACCCCTAAATTTTTAATTAGTATATGATAACGCATTTTTTAGGGGCTTGTCAACTTTATTTTTCCGGAAGCGTCAGGGCATCAGGAAAACAAGTGCAAAGTGAGTTTCAGGCTACGCAGGAGCGATATCTGACGTTTGATTCAATCGATCTTTCCTAAGAACCTGTTTTAAAAAGCAAGGAATGATTCCATGGTGCTGTGGATTTGTCAATCGACAGTGAGCCGTATCACAGGGTAGGGGTCGGGTCTCCCAACCCGTCGGGCTTGGAAACCAAGCCCCTACTATTGCTGACACGGTTTGCTAAATATGGTGAGAATGTGCCGTTGAATAGTGGATTAGGGAAGAAACCGAGTTTTGAAGAAAAAACTCGGTTTCATGGCAAATAACTTTACCCAAACGGATAAAAGACGCCCTCGACAACTGGCATAAGAAGGTGCAATGAGCGCGCTATTACAAATAGCGGGGCAAGTCCGAGAGGATCCCGTGACCGGGGATGCCCCGCCTACCGGGTGGGGATAGAACGCGCTACTACGAACAGCGGGACATGAGCCAAAACAGAAAACTATGGTGAATTAGACAAATAAGTGGACATGTGCCAAAGCCCCCCTCTTTCCCCCTGATAAGGACGGCTAGGGGGGTTACGGATTTAGGGGGTTATTTGTGGGTACAGATTGCCTAATCTGTACATGTGCATCGGCAGTGTCTAAGTAATTCTATAATCTACCATAAATGACCCTAGTACTCTGTCATATAAATCATGCTTGTGTGTTAGGATAAAATCGTTTGAATTTATGTCGTGCGTGATTGAGAGTAAACTGCCAGTTGACACGGACTTTTTTTCGATTTCGTGGTTCCGCCCAAGCGTTGACTTGTCGTTGTAACTCCGACACCTGACCAATCCGCCGAGACAGGCACTGTTTTGAAAGTACAGACAACTCAATCTCGACCATATTCAACCAGGACGCGCTTTTTGGGGTATAACACATCTCAAACCTTTGGGTCAATTCAAAGGCTTGATTGCCGTCAAATGTTTGATAGAATGCCGACGGATTATGGGTGTTGAGATTATCCTGAACTAACCGAATCTTGGTGGCGTTAGGGTAATGTTGAGCGGTCTTGTTCAAAAAGTGTGCATAATCAACTTTGGTTCGCTGGGCGCGCACCTCCACGATACGTTGACCGGTTAGGGGTTCAAAGGCGATGAACAGGCTCGCTACCCCGTTGCGTTTGTAATGATAATCTTCTCGCTTGGGTTTATCCGATTTCATCGGTATCGGTGCAATGACGTCATCAATTAACTGGCAAGGTCTTTCATCAATACAGACCACCGGATACATCGGGTCATAAGGGAGTTGATATAGATGCAAGAGAGTTTCCATCCGCCACAAGAACTCAGGCGTCATCTCCCCGATACACCACTGCTTTTTCAGGTGAGGCTTCAATTGGTTTTTTTTAAGATGACTCCCACTGTTTCATAGGAGATAGCCTCAACGACATCTAACTCCACTAATTGGTCCGCTAATAACCGCAGCGACCACTGGCTGTGTCCTTCTGGCGGGGCGCTGCAAGCTAAGGCGGTGATTTGAGCGCGTTGGTAGCCATCGAACTTCAGCGGTCTACCACAACGAGATAGCTCCTCAAGAGCCGTCTCTAATCCACCGGTCACAAACTTTTTTCGTACCCGGATAATCGTCGTTTGACTGACATCGAGCACTTCATGGATCTGATGGTCAGTCATCGCGCCTTGGGGGCGGTTTTGGTCTGCCAAAATCAGGATACGGGCGCGAGCTAACTTTCTCGCAGAGATTGCTCCCCGTCCGCAGAGGGCTTTCAGCTCCTTCTGTTGAACGGGGGATAAGGCGACTTGATATTTGTAAGCTGGCATCGTATACTCCATTCGTTGATAGTGAGTTGAATCAGAAACAATAGGGGTCAATACCATGATACCATACAAATATCAAAATCCCCAAACTTATCTGATTGAGTACTAGACTCATACATAAATATTTGGACAGATTCACCGATATGTGCTAAAGTGGAGTTTCGCTCTGCTCTATGAGCACTACGCAATATGTTTCGTGTATTAGGAGGGATTTATGTTGAAGATATATCGAGCAGCGGTTATCGGATGCAGTCGCATGGGGGCGTTCATCGACAATGAAGTCGTCGGGTCACCGGGGCATGTGCCTCCCTATTCGCACACGGCAGTATTTACCGCCTGCGATAGGACAGACTTGATTGCATGTTCAGACCTTCGTCCAGAGGTCATGGCTGAGGTTGGGGTGCAGTATAATATCCCGAAAGAAAAACAGTACACCGACTACAAAGAACTGATCAACAAGGAACAGCCCGACATTGTCAGTGTTGCCACGCAGCCGGAGCATCGTGCCGAGATCGTGATCTATGCCGCCGAGCACGGTGCCAAGGCAATCTATGCCGAAAAAGCGATGGCAGCGTCAATGGCGGAAGCTGACGCAATGGTTGAAATTTGTGAACGAAACGGAGTCTTCTTTAACCTCGGCACCCAGCGGCGATGGCATCCCGGCTTCACCAAAATGAAGGAAATCATCGACAGCGGCAAATTGGGTGCCCCGAAGACCATTATCTTCAACGGTAGCACACTGTTTAATGGGGCTAGTCATTACTACGATAACTTGTTATTCCTCAACAGTGACCGGCGTGCGGTCTGGGTGCAAGCGCATTTGACGGAGGGTAATTGGCGGGTTGAGGGAAACCGATTGACTGAAGATCCGGTTGGACACGGCATTATCCATTTTGAGAACGATGTTACAGCGTACGCTGTGACCCCCAGCCGCGAAATTGAGTGGGAAGTCAACTGTGAGACAGGGAATTTGACTGCCTTGCCCGAAAGCGTGTATCGAATGCGAGAGGAGGGACCACCGGGCTATCGAGGGCAGCCGACGATTGTGGAAGGAGCGTTTCCTGACTACGAACCTGCTAGCTCAAACCTACGGCTCGTGGAAGATCTCGTCCGCTCGCTCGACACTGGTGAGCCACCACGCGGTGGGGTGCGGGTCGCACACGCCGGCACAGAACTGATCTTTGCAACCATCGAATCGCATCTTCGTGGTGGGGCACGGGTCGAGTTGCCGCTGAAGGGATGTCTGATCCGGCTCCTGCGAGATCGTGCACCTCGACAGCCGAGGTATAGCCCCCGGACTTGATAGGAAAACAGGGCAATGCAAAAAACAATATCAATCGAGAACACCGCCCAAGGTTATCTTGAACTACTGCGCGAAAGAGGCATCAAATACTTCTTCGGCAATGCCGGCACCGACTTCGCCTCACTGGTGGATGCTTTCGCTAAGTTTGCGGAAGAAGGGAAACAACATCCACGTCCCATCACGGTGCCACATGAGTTCGTCGCGGTGAGCATGGCACACGGCTATTACATGGTTACGGGTGAACCGCAGGTTGTGATGGTTCACGTAATCGTCGGGACCGCCAATGCCTCCGGTGCCATTATCAACGCGGCGCGGGCGCAGGTCCCTATCATTTTCAGTGCGGGACGTACCCCCTTGACCGAAGCCGGTTTCACCGGTTCTCGGAATGTGCTTATCCATTGGGCGCAGGAGTCGTTTGATCAGGCAAACCTTGTGCGGGAATTTGTCAAGTGGGATTATGAATTACGGAATTTCGCACAACTGGAGACGGTGGTGGATAGAGCATTGGCAATCGCAACCTCAGAGCCGGGTGGCCCTGTGTATCTAACCCTTCCGCGGGAGGTGCTCGCCGAATCCCATGACGAACTGACCATCAACACTGTGCCGAGACAGCAGTCACACCAAGTAACTGTCCCCGATACCGCTCAAGTGAAAGAGATTGCCAAACTCATCGCTGAGGCGACGAACCCACTTATTATCACTTCGGGCGTGGGGAGAGATCCGCAAGCCGTAGAGGCACTGGTTGCGTTTGCCGAATCCTTTGCGATTCCGGTCGTGGTGGGAGTGGGCAATACACATCTGAACTTTCCCACATCTCACCCGCTTCACCTCGGTTTTGATTCAACCCCATATCTGAGGGAAGCGGATGTTGTGCTGGTCATTGACACTGATGTTCCTTGGCTACCAACTGTGGTTAGCCCTAAAGAGACGGCACATGTAATTCAGCTGGGGTATGAGCCTCTCTACAGTCGCTATCCAATTCGTGGTCATGCGGCGGACATCGCCCTAGCTGCTCAGCCAACGGCAACGCTCCGTCTGCTGACCGAAGAGATGCGATCGTATCAGGAACAGGCAGCACAAAAGATCGCCAATCGCTTTGAAATAGTGAGGGCGGAACATAAGCGGCAGCGAGAGGCTTGGCACGCAGAGGCGGAGGCAGTTAAAGGGGATAAGCCGATTGCCCCGGTGTGGCTGTCCGCCTGTATTAACCAAGTCTTGGATGCAGAGACCATACTAATCAATGAATATGATTTGGTGCCAACACAGGTGGATCTGACCATCCCCGGCAGCTTCTTTGGACCCTCACCCGCCGCTGGGCTTGGGTGGGGCATAGGTGCGGGGTTGGGAGCCAAACTGGCTGCGCCGGAGAAAACCCTCATCGCCACGGTAGGCGATGGCAGCTATCTCTTCAATGTGCCTACATCCTGCCATTTTGTATCCCAAGCGTATGACCTACCGATTCTGGTGGTTATCTTCAATAATCAATGTTGGGGAGCGGTGCGAGGGGCAGCCGCGTCGGTTCACCCAGAGGGATGGGCGGTGAAAACCAACCATTTTCCCCTCAGCGAACTTTCACCCACACCAGCCTACGAGATAATCTGTCAAGCGAATGGCGGATACGGGGAACGGGTCGAGGAACCCGATGAGGTGCTGCCAGCACTCAAACGCGCGTTGCATGTGGTAAAGAAAGAAGGACGGCAGGCGGTGCTCAACGTAATCTGCAAGCACCCGTGATGGTACACCCCCCTTTATCCCCCCGCAAGCGGGGGGAAATCCGTCATTTTCAGGGGAAACCGGGGTAACTCACTGTGTAAGTCCTATCAAAAATAAAGTCTGTAGGTCGAGTTTCCATACTCGACGCCTACTAGCAAATAACCAAATTCACCTACAATCAGGTTTGATGAACGACGCGCAGTGATTTTCTTGATATATCGCGCATCACCCCTATGCGGCACCTGTCGCCCCGCTGGGGCTTGGGGGAATAGGTTTACCGATGTTCTATACACCTATCGCCCCGCTGGGGCTTTGTAAGTCGGGCAAGTTGAAAATCCCGATTTATCGGGGATGCCCGACCTACGGGTATAGGGGTCAATTTTATCGTGCCGCACATAACTAGGTTCTGTTGACATTTCATCGCAATTAGACAATCAAGGGCGTGCACAGACGCATGATCCTTCGTAGGGGTTGGGTCTCTCAACCCGTTGGGCGAGGGGACCTCGCCCCTACAAAACCGAGCCCAACGATAAGTCGGTTCCGGCGTAGCCGAGAATCCTCGACGAGTCAGGAGATGCAAGTTGAAAACTCTCGGAACGGAGCTCCTACCATTGACCTGACACGGTTTCCTAAATTATAGTGAGAATGTGCCGTTGAATAGTGGATTACGAAAGAAACCGAGTTTTGAAAAAAAAACTCGGTTTCATGGCAAATAACTTTACCCAAAATGACTATGGAAGCAGCCCCAATCGACACATCGGAGCCTGAACATCAACAGGAAAAAGACAAAGAACGGGAACAGAACCGTAACTTTTGGATTGCTGTGCTTCAAGGCACATTCATGCGAATCTCTTTTGCGTTTGCGGACTCGACAACTGTTCTACCCGCTTTTATCTTAAAACTCACTTCCTCAAACACGCTTGTCGGCTTGACCGGTTCGATGACGCGAGCCGGTTGGATGTGGCCCCAACTCCTGATCTCGAATCTGCTGGAACACCGTCCACGCAAGATGCCCTTTTATGCCCTCGGTATGAGCTTTCGACTGCTCGCGTGGATCGCAATGGTTATATGCACCCTTATGGTCGGTTCTGGCAACAACGGTCTACTTGCCGCGTGTATTCTCTGCTGTTACTTCATCAGATCCTCGGCGATGGGAGTCTCAACGCTTCCGTATATGGATATTATCTCCAAATCCATTGAACCGCAGCGGCGGTCTCGATATTTCAGCTTGCGCCAGTTGATGGGCGGACTCTTCGGGATATTCATTGGTTTCTTCTTCATCCGACATATCTTAAGCCCTGAATCCGGATTGGTATTCCCGACGAATTATGCGCTGCTTTTCGGGTGCGCGGGGGTCGCCATCGCGTTGTCGTTGACAGCTTTTCTGCAGATTCGCGAACCTATCCGTCCTGTCCAAAGTGCGCGTCAACCGTTCGGGCAGCATCTGAAGCAGGGACCGCACTTCTTTCGGACAGATCGGAATTATCGCTGGTTCTTTTATTACCGGCTGTGTACCACCGTTGCTGGGATGTGCACCCCTTTCTATGTCCCTTACGCCTTTCAGAAATTGGAAGTTCCAGACGCAACGATTGGGACATTTCTCGCCGTTGTCTCTATCAGCGGTGTCATCTCAAACGGGCTGTGGGGCTATCTCGGAGAGAGATATGGTGTGCGATACATTCTCAGTTATACCTCAGCATTGGCATGTATGGCACCGTTGGTGGCAATTTTGGTGCAATATCTCCCGCCGGGGTGGCGGGTGCCATGCTATTTTCTGACGTTTGTCTTCAATGGCGCATCAATGAGCGGTTCGTCGATAGGTTTCATGGCGTATCTGCTAAATATTGCGCCGAGCCTGAATCGTCCAAGCTATGTCGGTTTTATGAATACAATCCTCTTTCCGTTCAGCTTTATGCCAATGCTCGCGGGATACCTTATCGGACTCGTGAGCTATGCAGGGATGTTCGCAATTTCTATCGGGATGGGATTACTTGGGTTCATTACAACTACGCGGCTTGAAGAGATCCATCAGGAAGATTAGACACCTCAGTAGTTCCGTTGACATTTGACAAATTGAACCTATCTCCGTTCCGAGTGGGCAGGCACAAGACCTGCCCCTACATTGGGCCAGTTCCCGTAGGGGTAACCCTTGTGGTTGCCCTGCTGTCAGTTGCGCAATACGTCGGGTATTTCGTCGAGATATGAATCTCGACCTACAGGATTGGGACGCTGATGGCGTTGGGTTTCACGGTGCCCGTTCAACTCAACCTACAACATCGGTTTCGTTCAACTATTCCAACCCCGCCAGAATCTCATCAATATTTTCGAGCAGTTCAACTTCGTAGCCGTCTGGATCGGTGATGAAAGCCATCTTCATGCCTCCCGATGTGAACTGTTCTCGCCATTCATCGGGCCAAATTTCGAGTCCTGCTTTCTCTAGTTCGTCACAGCACGCAACGAGATCTGGCACGCTGATCGCAAAGTGCATCAGATCCTCTGGAACGTTGAGTTCATAATCAGGCGAATAGGTCAATTCTAGCGTCGGTACGTTACCCGGAAGCTCCAGATGGACAATTTGGTTGCCCGCAGGCGATCTATCGCTTCGACTTTTCACAACAAAGCCTAGGTGGTCACAATACCATTTAATCGATTGATCGAGATCGCTCACTCTAACGCGCGTGTGTAAAAAGATAGCCATTTTTGTTCCCTTTCTGCGTTTGGGTTGTTAAGTCTGCTTAGAGACCAAATGTTAGAATTTTATTATAACACGACGATAAACAGAAATGTTGAACAAAAACAACCGTATTGCAGTAGGTTGAGATTCATATCTCGACAGTATAGGTCATTAACGTAGCAGGTACGCTCCGCCCCCGATAGATCGGGACTAAGAAGCGTGCCGTGATTTGCACAATGGTTACGGCACACGGCGTGTGCCTACTACTTCAGGATGACCATCTTGCGCAGGAGGGACATATTGTCCGCACGCAACTGGTAGAAATAGATACCAGTTGCAACCCGCTCACCGAATTCGTTGCGACCATCCCAATACGCGGCACGGTTCCGATTCGTGTAATACCCAGCCCGCTGATGCCCCAAATCCAATTGACGCACTAAGGTACCGTTGATGTCGTAGATTGAGATCTGCACATTGCTGTCATTCGCCAGATGATACGGTATCCATGTTTCTGGGTTGAACGGATTTGGGTAGTTAGGTAATAGGGAAGCCTCTTTGGAGGTCAAGGCTACAAGAAGTTGTTCAAGGAAGTCCCTCTTTGTGGTATAGAAAGTAAGAGAATCTACGAAATAAAACAGCCCTGCTGGATAGACCAGCAGGGCTTAGACTTCACAGCGTGAAACGTTACAGGTTCCCCTCCGGTGCTCCGGAGTATTTACCGAGTGCGTTGAAAAGCGCAGGCAGTAACCCTTCAATCGCTTCCGTCGCTGTACGCGGTTCGGGATAATCGGAAGAAATGACGGCAACCGTCCGATTGTCAGTAACATCAATTAATTTTATTGACGTACTTACAATGCCGGTTTCCATACCAGCACCAAGACCAAAGGTTCCGATTTTGCTGGCGGTTCCTTGTTGGACGACCATTGTTAAAATGGCATCAGCTTCTACCTTCTTTGCCAATCCAATAACGTCGCTTTTCATTTCTTCGTTAGATGCAGCCCGTTCAAGATCATCTAGTTCAAGAACGTCATAGCCGGCTTTTGTCAATTCTAATGCAATGCGCCCGGATAAAATAGCCGCTGATGCACCGCCTGTCGC
Source organism: Candidatus Poribacteria bacterium (assembly GCA_965222435.1). Lineage (GTDB taxonomy): Bacteria > Poribacteria > WGA-4E > WGA-4E > PCPOR2b > PCPOR2b. The sequence continues at coordinate 5,797,377 of OZ244950.1, forward strand.
AGCCATACCAGAGAAGTTCATCGTCCCTAACGCACTGTCTTGAGACTCACGGGCTATAACAACAATTCTGTTGTAAGAAGCAACCCGATTTGGATTATACGCGCCCGTTTTTGCAACGTTAATATCTCCAGAATCTGCTTCACGCGACTTCTCAAGAGCGACTTGCGCGACGCCACAGCCAATTATTCCCTCCAAAAGAACAACTAACAAAATCATTGTAAGCAATGTTACTATCGTTTTCACGATTTCCTCCTATTTATGAGAGTTGTGAGTCTTGCTACGATAACCATAGCAAGGCTTATAAACGATAAAATTCAGATTTCAAAGCTACTAAAACCGGAGTGACACCATAGTGCCTAACCTGTTGCGCGAGGCAATAGGATCGACACCAAGCGTTGTTCGATCCCCATCAAACTCAATCGTATGCCCGAACTGTCTTCCCCGGCGATTGATTTTGTTGGCGGAGCTTATCGCATCAAGTACGCCGTAGGTCTGTGTGGCTAAAATAATTACAGTCCCAATGACAGCGAGATAATCATCATTATCAATATCATCATCAAAACCACCATAAAGGCTAAAACTACCACCATCTTCGTAAGCCAAGTGGTAAAGTGAGAGAAATGCTATGGCACCCCCGATTGGAATCACGGCTTTCCCTGGCTCTCCATTGTAGAATTGTCCACCTCCAGGGAGGACTGCCGACAAAAAACCGGCGATTGCGGGGTCTTTTTTAGCACTAACGGGAACTTGCAAAGTCACTACAGAAATCATCAGACACGCGACAAAAATTTTGCGTAACATACCTTCCTCCTAAATTATCGGTCATGTTATTGGACAGGTTTATAACTAGAAACGACTTCACTCGGCGTTAGGCTATTTGACACCGAGTGAATTTAAGCAACAACACTTGTCTTAACTTTGCTTATTTCTGGTCTAAATTAACGTTGGCACTTCAGCGTAGATTTTTCATTGTTAGATATTTCTCTCCTATCTTAGGTTAATTGAGGGGTGTGAACAAATATAGTTGACATTATCAACCAAAAAGGGGTTCTTATCGTTATCTCCACAGTATAAGTTTAATGGAATGCATTGGCATTCCGTTAAGGGATTTGCTTCAGAAACAGATAAAGCGTTACAGAAATGCTATTCTATGGTGTTGATGTATAAGCGATCCATGCCAAAAACCCACTGGTGGCGCGGGTTTCAGCCATCGCGTCCAAAACTTGTCGATTTGGCGCGCAATTTCTTAATAACAGTGCCGTTGAACCATTTGCCATTTGGGATGAACGGCTGTAAACCCTGATTTATCGGGACGTACTCCGATGCCGGAGCCAATGTTCATCGGTATTTGGCAAAAAATGGTATACTTATTGTCATTTCCTTTCTCACAAAAATAATTATGATAAAAAAGTCTTGACAAGACCTATCACAATTATGTAGAATAGCATTTCTGTATAATTATTAGGGAGCTTACGGACTCAGAATGGAGGAATAATCATGAAGGCACCAGCTTGGAAGCAGGTCGTTATCAGCGACGAAACGGAGGAATTGGTCAAAGCGAGCATCGCACCGAGCACCGTCGAAACGTATCGGCTCGCGATGCAACAGTTGGAAATCTGGTTGGATGGACGTTCCTTGAACGATAATCTACTCGCAAACTATATCACGGGGTTGTATCAAGACGGAAAGTCGCCATCGACAATTAGTAAAATTGTCGCTGCGGTCAAATGGACGGCAAAGAATCACGGCGTGGGGGCAAAGAAGCTCTCCTTTGAGATTACGGAAAGGACACTCGCCGGCATTCGGCGTAAAGGCAAAGGCAGAGGACGAGGACAGGTGGATGGCATAACATGGGAGGAGGTCGAGCGAATCTGCGCGCTTGCCGAAGCGAGGGAAACCGTTGCGGGACTGAGGGATTCCGCGCTGATTCGATTGATGAGCGATTGTCTGTTACGAATCAGTGAAGCGGTCGCGGTAGATGTAGAGGACATTAGAGATAGTGCATTGAGGATTCATCGGTCAAAGACCGACCCGGGTACGGCGGGCATCCCCGGTGTAACGCTGTATATTGGGGATCCCACGCGGGAGGCGATAAAGCGGTATTGTGAGGCAGCGGGTGTCACCGAAGGTCCACTCTTTCGGTGGATTCGTCGTGGTGATAATATAGCCGGCACCAGACTAACGATTGATGGTGTAAGAAAGATTATCCAGCGCAGGGCACGCGAGGCGGGTGTGGAGGGCAAGATCTCTGGACACTCCTTGCGTATCGGCTCTGCTGTCTCGCTTGCCCAAGCTGGGGCGTCTGTTGTGAATATGCAGGTTGCGGGACGATGGAAATCGCCTCAGATGCCGGCGCATTACGCACGTGCAGAATTAATAGAGCAAGGCGCGATCGCACGGTTCAAATACGGGAAATGACAGTCCGACATTTCAATCACACCGGGGGTGTGATATAATACTAGTTGTAGGGAACAACGATCGTTGTTCCCTACTCAAACAGATAGAACCGGCACCTAAGGAACTACTATCTCTATGGGCTACAAATGCCTTTCAATCAATTCCGCCCACTCCTACGCGTCGCCTGCGCTTGTCGTAACATTAACACCCCACACATGGGAGCAATATACAAAAGAGATACTTGGAAGAGCAATTTGAAAATCACAAAGCGAATCTGGTATACTATTATTGTCCAGTTTCGGGTGGCATTGCAAGGGTTGCCTCTCGGTATATCTGCCACCCTCCCACCTTCAAAGGGGGATAAAAAGACTGGTAATGGGAATTCCACAATGGGACAAATAGGGACTGTAACTTTCACAGGTGCTTCTGGGAAAACATACACCTTTACGGCTTATACGTTGGACACAACGTTCAACGAGGTCGGGGCGGTTTATATCTTCACAAAACAAGAAAATCGGGCGTACACACCTTTATATATTGGACGAACAAATAATCTGAAGCAAAGGATCTCGAACCACGAAAAGTGGCCATGTGTGAGACGATATGGCGTTAATTCTATCTGCGTGCTTGTAGAGAGTAGCGCGCTTTCTCGTCTTCAGATAGAAAGCGATCTTCTTGATATGGGAAACCCACCCTGTAACGACCAGTGAGTTAACCGGAACATCAACGCCTCTTTCCTAAAAGAAAGCCTCCCCTTCACTTAAGGCAGCACGATAGGCAGACATCTTCTTCGTTAATCGTCTCAAGGTGCATCGGGATTGATTTAATCTGTCAAATGTCAACAGTATCTGCCAAGATGAAGATAATCTATTCTCTCATCGCTCTTTGGATGTTGGTTTCGCATGTTCAACTGTGCGATGCAGTTCGTGAAGGCACTGCCAACGCTATGGTCATGATCCAGCGGTATGAACGGGAGGGAGATTTCGCCAAAGCAGCCCTGTGGCACGAAGCAGCTGCGGACTGTCTGAAAATTATCTCCATTCCGATGACGGAGATCCAAATTCGGTACTACGTGCGTCATGGAAAAAACGTACTAGCAGACCGGAGTTGTGGAGAGTTGGCAGACATAAAGAAGCGGCGAGAATACCATCTGAAGGCTGCAAAGATACATTGGGCAAAGTCCGAAACGGGGCGGATTTCAGCCGAACTGGAGGCAGAACGTGAGAATATTACGCAGTTTATTTCGACGTGGGCACAGATCTATCCGAACCGATTCTACCATTACGGTATCTACCCCAGCTTTTTCAGAGCGGAACAGGAGATTTTCAAAGGGATGGGGGATTATGCTGCTGCTCTAAATCTTGAAGCCGATGCAGCGGAGATGTGTGCTGACCAGTATAATGAGATAACAGTCGCCCATTTTCGGGGGGTTGCTCTGGATTGCGATGCAGTCGGAGAGGATGTAGGAGGAGAGGCAATTTCCCGTCGTGCGGCAAATCACCCCTCAATGGTAAGAGAGGACTGTGTCACGCAGTATGAAAAGGTTCGAGACGCGTATCGTCAACGGGCAGTCCTGTTGCGTGAACTCGCCGAAGGCAAACCAAAGACGTCCCCCATCGAAGCAGAAAGTGTATTAAGGAATTTATCCCTTCAATCCATCAATCCCACTCCGAAATTAACGTCCACACAAGCGTTGAAGATTGCTAACAGAGATGCACGTCTGCAAGAACACTTAACACGGCACACAGGTGTGCACGGATACGCTTCGTTTCAAGGGTTTGCGTGGTTTGTCAGTTACTCCAATCACGGTTGGGGCAATCTGGGGATCGCCCTTGTCGATGACGAAACCGGCACAGTCCTCGATATACTCAATTGGTTCATGCCCAAAGAAAGTGCAAAACGTTAAGAGTGTGAAACGTGATGCGTGAAAACAGTTTGTTCAACGGAATTCATAGAAAAAGAAAGTGCACGACGTTAAGAGAAACCGAGTTTTGAAGAAAAAACTCGGTTTCTGTTGCACCATTTCTTAGCATGAGTCGCTCGATTTTATTCTTACTCGAAACTGAGTTTATCGTCAATGTCTTGAAGGTCTGCCCAAGTCTTAATGTCCGTACGGCTCGGATCTATTTCTTGGCGACGCTGTTCAAAATAGGCTCTTGACGACTCATCCTCAGGTCCCCAATTCGCCATGCGTTCATTAAATGCTGCGATCTCGTCCGCCCCTTTGCCGCTGTTTTCAAGCACCCACGTACCAATTTCTACGTCGTTGGGGTTGTTGACTGCAGCCTCTTGGAAATCGTCGTCAGAAATACCGAGAAACTCCAAAATACGCTTATCCTGTCCGGAATCCTCGCCATACTTATATTCTCCGATTTTTCCAGCACGTGCTGCACGCGCTTTATCTGCCATCCGTGCGACACCGTGGCAGCCTGCGACATCTTTAGAGTGGGGACTACGCGGTGGTCCGCCCGTTAAGTCAACCTGCCAGAATTCCCCCCAATCGTCTAGCTCTACCGATTGAAGTACCGTCGTGATATCTGTTCTGCCGGGGGCGTACTTGGCAAGCCGATCCCTCAAGCGTTGTCTGTATTCCTCATTTGGCGGTTCAAGGCTCAATTCCCGTTGATTAAATTCATCGATTTCTGCCTGTGCGACGCTCGAATTTTCAAGCACCCACACCTGCAAGGCGTCATCATCGTGTTCATCAGCAGCTTTGGCAAAGTCGTCGGCAGAAATTCCCAAAAGTCCGAGAACTTTAGCGTCTAGACCGGAATCGTCTCCATAGAGATAATCGCCGATTGTTCCGTTGTTATGCGCCCTCGCTTTGTCGGTCATTCGTGCTGCGCCGACAATGCCGGCGAGGCTAAGATTTGATGGACGCCGTGGTGGCTGTCGTGTAAGATCCATAGTAAATACTCCTTTTCAGTTTATTGATTATGGTAGATGATAGAATTACTTATACACTGCCAATGCCCATGTACAGATTAGGCAATCTGTACCTACAAACAACCGCCTAAATCCCTAACCCCCTAGCGCCCTTATCAGGGGGAAAGAGGGGGGCTTTGGCAAATGTCCACTTATTTGTCTAATTCACCATAAATGGATGAAAAAGAATCCTGAAAATCCGGTAGTGGTAATTCGGGACGTTTCATTTTACTATATTCACAAATCTGTGGCAATTCTAAAAACTTCGGCAACCATAAAGAATTTCACAGCAAGGCACGGGGAAAGGTTCGTACCCACCGCCGTTGATGGTGAGGTAAGCCGTTGATAGTGATATGCAGGTCAATCGTGACGTGAAACGCTGTTTCGGTGCTTCGAAAACGGCAGCAAGTATCAACGGTGGTTTCGCCGTCGTTGCGCACGATGCGGCGATGATGTTTACCCAACGCTGCGACATCGGCGGGGTCCCGATTATGCGCCCACACTTCAAGTTGCGCGTCGGTTTCCACTTTCGTTGCCGAATTCACGAGACTCGTCCCGTGTGTATGGGTTCGTAATCCGGTGCGGTCGCCAAGAATGTCGTGGACAATCTCCCACGGACGCATATCAGGCGAAATCCGATAGATGTCGATCTCCGTGTGCAAGGGTTCAAACTGTGCTTCATTCTCCGGTAACTCCCCTTGCTCCGCCCCTCTCATCGAAACAATGGGCAGCTTCAACCGTGATGGGCGATCGGTGTCTCGATAAACGCGGTTAATCCCCGGATACGGGGTGGGCCATAGGTTTGGGAAATCTGCGCTACATATAGAAAGACGAATTCGGTGTCCCGTTTCAAAACGCCAGGCGGTACAGTCGAGATTAATCTCGATTTCGTAGATCTCGCTGGGATCCAGCGGTGCCGGATTGGTGAGGGATTCGCGGCGCGTCGCATTCAACACACCACTACAGACCAATGCACTCGTGCCATCGGGGGCAACATCGCACAACTTCGCAACGAAAGCCATCACAGGTGCCGTGGACCTGACATTCAGTGCGACTTGCGGCCTGCCGATGATTTCCAAGGGGTCATCAAGCGGCTCCGTCGTGTAGTTCAGTGAATGAATTTCATCAGGACGTTGATCTGTCGGCAATCCGAAGGGGACACCACCGCTCCACAATCCGCCTGTGACCCCGACAGTCGGACGGTAAGTATAGCTGTCGAAAGGCAGCCCTCGATCCGGTGGCTGAGGACAGAGTTGACCAGCGTTGCCGATCCAATAGGTCAGCGATTCGCTCGGATTCAGGGGGAACGATTTTTCTACCCGCCAATATCCGCGTGTTTCGGTTCGATCTGCATGCGGTTCATCGTAGGTCTGCATATAGACGCAAACCGGAGGCTCATCCATCACGCCGTTGTCCTCGTCCTTAAGCCAATAGTCACACCAACGGACGATTTCGCGTCGGTAGTCAATGCGTGGTCCGGGGATGGCATCACTGGGGTGCGCGTGGTTCCAGGGCCCGATGAGGGCTTTTTTGGGCACAGCGAGATTTTCAAAAGTTCGCAACGGTGGGTTTGGATAGCCGTCCCGCCAACCGCCAATCATGAAAACCGAACACTGGATCTGGTCGTATCGTCCGCGCAAACTACCGGGACGCCAATATTCGCCCTCGGTCTGATTCTCCAGCCATTTCAGCAGATAAGGGGTATTGTGTTCAAGGTGTTCTTCCCAGATTCGTGCCCAATCCTCACCGCTGTATTCGGGATACGGTGGCATCGCGTTCATGCCAATCATCGAGCAGCCATACGCCCCGATATCGTAGTAGCAGCGCAGGGCACCGCCGCGATAGTGACAGTCGTCAGTATAACGGTCGTCGGTGAAGTACATAGGGATAATGGTCGTGAGGTGCGGTGGACGGTGTGCGGCGATCTGCACAGAAGTAAATCCGCCATACGATGCCCCAAACATCGCAATCTTCCCGCTGCACCACGGCTGCGCTGCAAGCCATTCGATCGCTTCAACGCCATCCTGCTGTTCGCGCGGCGTGTATTCGTCCGTGTTGATCCCCTCGCTGCTGCCTGTACCGCGACAGTCCAACCGCGCCCCGATGAACCCGTGCTGTGCAAAGTAGTTATGATAACCTGAATACGGGGCGGTGTCGTCTTTGCGATACGGGATGTATTCGAGAATCAGCGGACGCGGCGTCCGTTCCCAATCATCGCTGTCGGGAACGTGCATATCCATCGCTAATTGCACGCCATCTGAGGTAGGAATCATCACATTCTTAATGAAACGAACTCCATTTTTCGGTTGCATGGCTTGGTTTTCACCTCCGATTTGATTTGGCAATTTCCCTGAACTGAGGACGCGTTAAGCAGTCGCCTCGGTATGGACAATCTCTCCCGCCCGCACAGTGAGAATCGGCTCCCAACACCCCCCAGGCCGCTCCAGCCCTTTGACATCTTGTAGCGGGAGTGCATCTTGGTTGAAACGTAACACGGCAAGGTCTGCACAGGCACCGGGTGACAATGTCCCAACCTCCCCGGACAGCCCAAGAAATTCTGCGGGATGCACTGTTACCCGCGCTAACGCGTCCGCTTCGGACATGCCGGCGGCGAGCAGCTTGGAAAGGGTGCGGGGTAAATCATGTTGCGGGTTGCTATCCACATGCCGAACATATTGGTCTGTCGAGATGGTGTCTGGAAGGAATCCGTTCGCGATTGCTACCTCCGCCACATCGAAGTGGAATGAATTCATGCCGTGCCCGATATCGAACAGTATCCCTTTCTCACGAGCCTCCCAAACTTCATCCTTGATGCGACCATCCTCCACGAGACGATCCAGATCGCTCTGATAACAGTAAGTGATCACATCTCCGGGACGTAACAGTGCCAGCTGCTCATCCAAAGGAAAATCCGCATCCCGCCGCGTGCCCAAGAGTAGTGGGCGATCTGTTTGATTGCCGGCTGCCAATGCACGGTTCAGAATCTCGCGGGGATCATTATCACCGGCGCAGGTTTTGGCTATGTTGGCGGCAATACCCCAGATTACCTCGCCTCCATCTTCGATCGCTGCCACACAGGCGTCTACATCCACATCGTCCAAATTCTCGAAACAACCGCTCGCCGGGTTCGATTCCCCCGTAACAGAGAGATTGATAGCCAACCGGACGCGCGTTCGTGCGCCTTCGATGATAGATTCACGGTATTGGGCCCAATTGCCGGCACCGGCGTCCCCTTGAGAAAGCACGGTTGTCGCGCCACGGGGGAGGAAGTGAACATCGGGATCGACACCGTACTTTGAGCCTTCACGCGCGGGATGGGCGTGCATATCCACTAGCCCCGGCAGCAGCATGGCGTCGGGGAAATCTAGTGTTTCCTGAGCAGCCCCATCAATCTGATCGCCGGCAGCAACGATGCGATCACCACGAACTGCGACTGCGCCCGGACCATCTAGCCCAGTTGCCGGGCACACAACACGTCCAGCGCGGACGAGGAGATCGTAGGTATGAGTATCAGTATTAGACATAATTATCCCTCCTGTGGCTCACTGCGATTGTTCCGATTCTGTTTGTTTCGATTCTCGAAACATTGCAGAACCGTGAATCCACGATATTCTAAAATTCAGAGAATCTAAGGCTATTGGGATTTGATAGCGCGCCCCACCGCCTCGATCAATCCGTCCACATGGCTGGTCTCAGTCGGCAGCGAGATCGCGTTCATGGACAACCCATGGCTCAAGAAATAACCTTCTGCCAACAGCGCGAGGAAAACGCGATGCGCCATCGCCTTGTCAGTGCGGGCGAGGTTGCGATAGTTGACGAGATCTTCGCTGGTAAAGTGAATGCTAAACACTGAGCCGGTGTTTACCGCCTTCGCTGCGATATTTTCACGGGCGAACAGTTCGTTCAGTCCTGTACGCAGCCTATCGGCTAATCCGTTCAGGTGGTCGAAGGCTTCAGGGGTGAGTTGTTTCAACGTCGCCAAACCGGCGGCCATGGTGATGGGGTGTGCACTGAATGTGCCGCTCTGGAAGAAACCGGTGCTGCCGCGCGTACCATCTAGCAGATCCATAATATCCGCCCGCCCACCAAACGCGCCAACCGGGAAGCCACCGCCGACAACCTTGCCATAGGCAGTCAAGTCGGGCGTGACACCGTAGTATTCCTGCAACCCGCCTGTCCCTACTCGGAATCCAACAATCTCGTCTAAAATAAAGAGTAGGTTGTTTTCCCCCGCTATCTCCTCAATAAACTGCACGAACTCCTTACGCTGCGGTACGATGCCTGCTTTGGTATCAAAAATAATGCACGCTAACTCATCACGGTGCCGCGTAATCAAGCGTTCGACCGAAGCCTCATCGTTGTAGGGTAGGACAACCACCTCCTCTGCCGCGTTTGGAGACATCCCGCCTGCTGAAGGGACAGGATTGGGAGCCGTTTCAGATCCCACTTTGTCCAAGGACGGAGCGGAACTGATTTCGACTACATCGTGACTGCCGTGATAACCGCCCTCAAACTTTGCGATTTTTGCCCGTCCACTGACGCCTCGCGCTAGCCGTATGGCGTGTAGTGTCGCTTCGGTGCCGGAGTTGCAGAATCGGATACGATCTAGGGATGCCACTCGGCGGCACATCTCTTCGCATAATTCTGCTTCGATCCCAACCGGTGCACCTAACACAATGCCCTTCGCCATCTGTTTTTCGATAGCATCTATGACCGCGGGGTGATTGTGGCCCAGCACCTGTGCCGTGTGATGGTTGGCGAAATCCACATATCGCTGCCCTTCGACGTCGTACAGATAACACCCCTCGCCACGCGCCATTGTGAGGGGATACGGTTGATGAAAGTAGGCTCCTTTTGCCCCACCGGGCATCGTTTTTCGCGCTCGTTCAAAGAGTTCCTGTGACCGTGGGGTGCGTCCCCGATAGTTTTCCTCTAGTGAGGCTGTGACATCTTTAGTTGCTTGGTTTTCCATTGCGATCTCCTTGTGTCATTGTTATTAGTTCATTTGTTCATTAGCGCATTAATAAACCCAAAAAAATCTCTGTGCCCTCTTCGGATAGGTTCTAAAACTTAGTTATCAAAAAGTCGATTCCAGTCGTGATGTGATTGTGCAACACGCTCAGGATGCTTGTGGCTGCGAGCGACAAAGCCGGGAACATTCTCACGCCCCGTTGGAAGCCCGATTTGGTTGTACCGTGTATCGACGCTCCATCTAACCGTATCCGATCGGTTCGGAATTGACCGATGCACCAACCGCTCCGTTGTCATCAGGACATCTCCCACATCGACTTCCCCCGCCACAACCTCGCAGGGCGGTAGGTCGGGGTCAGGGATACCTTTGCCTCCCTTATGACCCAGTGTCGATATGAGACGGCTATGCGGCAGCAGCCCCAGACGGTGCGAACCCCGCATCACCTCCATACACCCATTGGCAACTGTGGCGTTCACAAGCGGAATCCAGAAATTGACAACCAGCGTATCCCCCGCTTCCTCCGGTCTCAGGTACGCCAAATCTTGGTGCCAAGGGATGACCGTTAGCTCCTGATCGGGCAGCTTGCTGCGGCAGCTGAATTGGGGGTGCGCCAGAATTTCGGGACCCATCAACGACTCGGCAACATCAAGCAGTGCAGGAGCTGTTCTTAGGGCGAACATCCCAGCACTCATCGGTTTTTGACTGGAAAAGTAGTGGTGCCAGACCCAATCAGGCTCTGTGCAGGCTTTGCACACCTGCGCCAAGCGGGTTTCAAAGGGTGCATCGTCAAACCTATTCTCCGGACCGAGTACCCTCTGCTTTACTGCTTCGTCCGTTGCTTCATCAACTCGCTGTACCAGTTCATCGATCAACGGTTGAACCGATTTGCGTGGGAGTAGATCATGGATAATCAAAAAGCCGTCATCTTTGAACTGTTGGATCTGCTGGGGCGTTAGTCCACTTTTCGCTGTTGACGTTTCAGTTGAAACAGAGTTTTCTGGAACCATAGATCTCCTCCAAGTGGCTCAAATAAGACTTTCCGTTGGACGCTTTGAGCAAGTACCTGTTTAACCCAATTGTATGGGTGACTTATTCTCGCTGCCCTAGCCAGTGCGCTACCTATGCTGCTGGAATTGCCGTTGTCGGACTTCGTGCCAGTCTTCTGGTAGCGGATGGAACACGCCTTCGCCACAGGAACCCGGCTCGATTTTGGCAGCATGACCCAAACCTGTGACTTGGAATCGTGTCCCGTCAAGTTCCGGCATGACGTACCGGCTGAACCAAGAAGCGAGTTGTTGACGCATCTCCGTCACCAGCGCGCCCTTCGATTTCTCGTCTACGAGGTTTTTCCGTTCGTCCGGGTCGTTCACCAGATCATAGAGTTCATGGGGACCGTAAGGGTAGCGGTGGACATATTTCCACTCCTGCGTCCGAATCATCCGGACAGGACCATACTCGTCAAAGATGACAACCTCATCCTGCGCATCATCCGTTTCACCGAGCAAAGCAGGCTGGAAACTCCGTCCGGGACGCAATGGATCTGCTGGCGTTTCCAAGCCGAGATAGTCAAGCAGGGTGGGCATGAAATCGTACTGACTCGCCATCGCTGTGGTAACACGCCCTTGCGGAAGCCCTCCGGGGTGGCTCATAATAAAGGGAACTTTGACGGAGTTCTCGTACATATTCAGTGGAAAAGTGCCATTCCCCTTGTGCCAAAAACCGTGATGCCCGCAGGAATAGCCGTTGTCGCTACTGAAGACGACCAGTGTATTTTCTCGCAAGCCAAGCCCCTCAAGCTTCTCCAGAATGCGCCCGACGTTCAAATCCATCGCGGTAATTGCCGCAAAGTAGCCCTTTAACGATTCTCTGTTCCCCAGATGTATGCGGGCACCGGGGATTGCCCACGGGTGTGCAGCTTCTTGGGGGCACGTTTTGAATGGACAATCGTCGTAAGAATCCACAATATCCTGCGGGTGCCCGTCGAACGGCGTATGGGGTGCGTTGTAGTGGACACTGAGATAGAACGGTTGACTTTTGTTTGCTTCGATAAACTGTAGGGCATCGTCGGTGATGACATCGGTAACGTAGCCGGGCTGCACCTCTACAACTCCATCCCGAATCATCTCCGCATCGTTATACTTACTACCGCCGAGTGGCATCGCAAACCAGTGGCTGAAGCCGTGCTGCGGCATCATGCTATCGCCGAGATGCCATTTTCCACTGAGTCCGACGGTGTAACCGTTGGCACCTAGTACATCGGTGTAGCATGTCAAGCCTTCAAGATACTTCGCGGCGTTCGGTGGCATATTGCCATCTCGAATCCAGTCGTGCACGCCATGCGCTGATGGGATCCGTCCGGTCATCAGGCTAGCGCGTGCCGGGGAACAGACGGGAGAGGTGCAGAAAAAGTTCTCGAAACGAACACCCGTCTCCGCAAGTCGATCTATGTTGGGTGTGCGAACTTCATCGTTTCCGCAGCAGCCCGCCGCCCAAGGCCCCTGATCGTCGGTCAAAATAAAGATTACATTGGGCTGGCGACTATTGGAATCAGACATTGGTTGTACTCCTTTTTCGTTGCAATGATGTAAGTGAAACGTGATGCGTGAAACGTGAGTGATGAGTTTTCAACTTAAACGTCTTATTACATTGGTCCGATTCGTCGAGGTCCTCGATCCATCGCCAGCATCGAAGCATCATAGCTTTGCTTCATCAAATCCAACTTGAGGCTTTGCGCGCTCGACGCATCCCACAGGTTTTCAAACTCCCCCGGATCCGTTTCAAGGTCGTAGAGCTCTCCGTGCGCGTGATCGTGGTACATCACCAACTTATATCGCCTATCCCGGTACATCGTGGCAAAGGTGCCATCCGGCTGATCTAAGGCATCATAGAATTCGCAGCGGACGAAATCCCGGTGATGAGCGGGAGAAGCTTCACCCCTGAGGATTGGCAGCAACGATATGCCCTGCATACGGTCAGGGATTTCCAAGCCAGCCAAGTCCAGTAAGGTCGGTGTCTTATCTAGCAGTCCTACTAGCGCATCGCTTCTTAAGCCCTGCTCAAAGTGTCCGGGCAAAGAGAAGATCAGCGGCACGCGGACTAGCCCTTCATAGAACCGACACCCCTTCTGAATCAACCCGTGGTTGCCAAGCATTTCTCCGTGATCACTAGTGAAGATAATCATCGTCCGTTGGCGCTGTCCGGTTTCCTCCAGCGTCTCTAAGACACGTCCCAACACATCGTCAATTAGCTTGATCATGGCGTAATATGCCGCTTGCAGGGTTTTGGCATCACGTCCGCCCGCTGAAGCTGCTTCAGCTGCCCCCGGCGACTGCGGCACGATCGGGCTGCGGATATCCAATTCCTCTGGAGGTCGTCCCTTCGACTGGAAATCAACGGCTTCCAGCTTCCGCTGCTGTTCGAGATCGCTCTCTCGGAAAAGGGGTCCCGGCATATCCGCCGGATTGAACATATCCCTATAAGTTTTGGGCGGGTTGAAGGGTGGGTGAGGATCGTAGATGTTCACACTCGCCAGCCACGGCGTGTCCCGCTCCTCTCGGATAAATTCAATCGTCTTTTCCGCACACCAAGTGGTTTGATGGAGTTCAGCAGGCACACCGTCAGCACTTTTGGTCAATTCCCCCAGAATATGCCCTTTGGATCGCACCCAATCTGCGTAATCGTGTCCCGTTTTCCAGTCATCGCGGGGTGCATGGCTGTACTGCCAATATCGGTATCCGTCGTTCACGCGGGGCTCGATGCGACCGTAAGCACTAGCGAGATGCAGCTTGCCAATCAGTGCGCAATCGTAGCCAGCGTCTGCGAGAAGGCGTGTCACAAGGGGTGGATTGTCCGGGAAATATTCGTTACCGTTTCCGTTGACGTGCACCGCACTCGGATACATTCCTGTAAGAAAGCTCCCCCGGCTAGGTGTGCAGATCGGGCTTTGGCAGTAGGCGTGAGTAAAAGTAACTCCCTCCTCGACCAGCCGATCGATGTTCGGGGTTGAGACATAACGATTGCCTAACGCACCGATTGTGTCGTAACGTTGTTGGTCAGTGCAGATCCAGAGGATATTCGGACGTAGATTTTCATTCTTTTGTTCGATGTCCGTAGGCATGTTGAACTCCTTCAAAAGTGAGAGCGTTGTCCCATAGATAGTTTTATGGTATAATTCCCCTAGGATAGTTTGACGAATCTGCTCTTGTCACCTATATTAGAGTGGTTGAATGAGTACACCTATCTGTCTGGCCGAAGAACCAAAGAGGGTGATTTCCGATGAGAAAGTTCACCGACGCTGAAAAACAGCAACTGCAAGCCAAGATAAAAGACGAGCAAGAACGGCAATATCATGCAGTTAGAAAAATTGTCCGAAAGAATGACGAGGAACCAAATAAGATCCTGTTTCTACTGTCTTTCTGGAACTTCTTCGGTTTCTGGAGTGACTGATGGTCTCCCGTTCCTAGTCCTCCCTACAGATCTCGCATCGGCAAGATGACCTTAATCTTCTCCTTTGCTGAACGATAGGTCGCTAAAACGATCTCAACAGCATGACGCCCACCTCTGCCGTCAATCAGGGGTGTTTTATCTTCGCGGATACAATCGACAAAATGGGTCAGTTCACCGACGACACCGTGTGGTACGGTACGGTCAGGAGTGAGTGTTTCCCATTCTGATTCGCCAATCTTTTTGAGGTACGCAATATCTGCTCCCATATCGAGCCGTAGCGAGCCTTTCGATCCATCAATGATGGTGTCGTTTGTGCCGCGCGCGCCCATGAACCCACCCCATCGCAATATCCCCACTGCCCCGATTCGATCGGGATTCAAAGCAACCTGCGTATCGTATCGAATGAGTGAGATGGTGTAATCTTCCCAATCTTCGTGTCCAGAAAAGCTTCCCGCTTCGGCTGCGACTGTCAGAGCCGTTCCGCCATACCAGTTAATGAGATCGGATTTGTGGATGCCGTTCTCCAGCAGCCCACCGACACTCCCATACCACGTTGAGGGACGTTCTCGCGGTCCTCGATAGGGACCACTATAGTCTGTTTCAATATAGGTCACCTCCCCGATCTCACCGTCATCAACCAGCTGTTTGCCGAGAACATGCACAGGGTAGAACCGGAGAACCTGTCCCACCATCAGATGTGTCCCCGCCTTGTCTGCAGCCGCAATCATCGCGTCCGCATCGCTAAGGGTGAGGGACAAGGGCTTTTCGCAAAAGGCATGGACACCCGCCTCCGCCGCTGCGACGACAACTTCCCGATGTGCCACCGGCGGTGTTGCGACCACGACGCCATCTACAATCTCTAGCAGTTCGCGGTAATCTTGAAATGCACGGATTTGGTGCTGTTCTGCGACCGCTTGCGCCGCCTCCAGCCGGAGGTCCGCAACGCCGACAAACTCACAATTTTCAACTTGGGGCAGCGAATTGCAATGGCCACTGCCCATGCCCCCTGTACCGATAACGCCAATACGTGTCATATCTTGCTCCAAATCTGTTCAAGAGTGCATTAGTTCATTCATGAAACCATGAACAATGGTAGATTTTAGAATTAATCAGATACTGTGAATGAGCGAGGTCAGAACCTTGTTCGCGGAGTTACGGCACACGGCGTGTGCTTACTACTTTTAATGTCTGTAGGACTTACGCAGTTGAACGCTCAACGCCTTCGTTCCGACTCCCTCTAACTCCCCCGCCCCGGTCACGGGATACTCTCGGACAAGCGGGGGAGAACCATCTGTAGTTTGGCGATTTATCGCCGCAGGACACAATTTCCAACGCTCGATGAATCCCCGATTTATCGGGACAGGCGGGCAACTACATTCAATTCGTAGGCTTGTAGTAAGTCTCGGACTCTCGGAGCGGAGGCGATTTATCGCCCGTACCCCCTCTAACTCCCCTACCCCCCTTTATCCCCCCGCAAGCAGGGGGAGGGAGGGGAGAAAGCAATGAATTGCGCTACTACAAACTGAATGCGTAAGTCCTATATTGTTATATTCGGTGCATTTGAGTGGGTTCATAGCCCCTATTATAACGCAAGTTGCTAGTTGTGGTGCCGCTGCCTGTCTGAATCAGGATTCTCCCCGATAGATCCCCGATAAATCGGGACAGGCGGGACAGGCTGGATTGAAGGATTTACAGGATAGTTCCTGTGAAACGACCTATAACACGAATGGAGCCAAGTGGTCTGACTATGGACATTGCACACCACCACGATTCAGAGGTTTGGCAGGGCACTGACAGGTGAAAAAAAATATTTTCAATGCCCTATACGGGTATTCATAACTCGCGGGTGTGTCGAGCATCCCGATGGCCTCTATACTTTAGCGGTTTTACATAAGTGTGCTATGCTAAAGCGGTTGCCTGTGAAAGGTCTGTTGACCTGCCATATTCGCATCGACTAAGGTTTCACCTGCTATATTTGCATCAATTTATGAGCAAGGTTCCACATAAATGTCAATACGCTCTAGTACTCTGTCAGGCAAATTATGCTCGTGTATATTGATTGACAGCAAACAATAACATTAGGACTTACGCAGTTGAATGCCCAAAGCCTCGTTGTTCGATGATACATTAACACACAACACGGCTCGTAACGCCCGATGAATCCCCGATTATCGGGATTAAGAAACGGGCAACTACAGTAAATCGGTAGGTTTGTAGGGGGCGATTTATCGCCCGTGGTAACGCGCAATGAATTGCGCTACTACAAACTGAAGTGCGTAACTCCTAACATATATAATAATTGCAAAACTTATCTGATTGAGTAGTAAGGATAGGTAGGACTCTCACGAGTCTTTCCCCCCTTCCAAACCGTGCGTGCGACTTTCACCGCACACGGCTTTCACCGTCAGTTACTGATTATCTTATAAAGGATAATAACACCTTATGGAATTACGAGTTTTAGGCTGGCTGACTCTATTATTTATCCCAAAAAATAATCTCAACCCTACTTACTCATGGAATATCAGAACGTTGGGGAGGAGTCGCCGTATGTAAACATGATTTGCGCTCATTTTCCCTGAATCTGTTATATTTCATTTTTAGTATTCTGACTTGGACAGGCTTACTGTCCTCCTCTCCCTTATCTCCCCGATGAATCGGGGGGACTTAGGGACTATTCTAATCTCACAATGTATACATCACCAACAACTTAGACCCTGACTTTACCCCGATGTCAACGACTTACATAAGGTAAATGCTAGAGTTACCTTACACGACACACGCTTTTTAGCCACAGGCTGTTAATATAGCGTGCATGGGTAGACACGCTCACGCAGATTCACCTATTTCCCAATAACGAGGCTTCCATCAGTTCAATTTTCATTTAGCCATATCATTGTAACCGGACGCAACGTCTTAGCGTGCCTGCATTCACGCCGAGTTGTTCGCCTTTTCCCTTTGCTTCCCACATTGCCGTTTCCAGCAATGCAGTTAAGGTAAGGTTTGCAGTGGTAAGTTCACTAAGTCGGAATCTAACCGACATTATACATTGTTACTTAGAATCGCACCTAGCAACTTGGGTTATTATAACCTATTTTCTGACCATGTGCGTAAGTCCTAGTCTGTTTATTTTTACTAAAGTTTGTACAATTTTTAGGGTTCTTGAGCAATAGTCTGGATTCATTGAAACACTTTTGACATCAATATCAGTTTATTGATACACCTTTCGCCCCGCTGGGGCTAAAGACCGTTTGCTCCCAATGTATCTATAGACATTCCGCCCCGCTAGGGCTGCTCTTGCTTGTACCTGAAATTCTTTTTCTGCGAGTTACCTTCCCGGAAGAAACTGAATGAAAAATCAGCAAATACTTGAAAACAAAATAGGAGTTACGCACTTCAGCTTGCTGTAGCGCGATTTAGTGAGCGGAGGTAGGGAACGCAGATCTGCGTTCCCTACGAAATCGTGGATTCACGGTTTGGTAATGTTTGAGGGCAACCACAAGGGTTGCCCCTACGAGGCCTTGAACGTTCAACTGCATAAGTCCTAACAAAACATGAAACAGATAGAAATTGTCCAAAGTATAGTTATTTTGTAGAGTAGAGACCGAGTGTTCCGCATAACACGGAATCCGTATCCCCCTCTCCGAACCGTGCGTGATGCTTTCACATCACACGGCTCTCCAGTTAGGAGACTTTAATCTATGAAACCTTAAAACGAGATATGTTCATATCCCTAATTTCACACTTCAAGTTACCTAACCTGTCGCCCTTCCCCCTTCTCCCTGTTGAGTTTCGTTATCATTACTGATAACTTATCTCTTGAGGATAGGTGTTAAACACTGCATAAAGCCTTTTTTGACTCCATACTTAGGGTAATATGGCGACTCCGTTGACCTATTGGGCGTCTGTTAGGATGAACCTACCAAGCGTCCAACTTAGCCAATCCCGTGTTTCCAATGATTCAAACAATAGATGTGTTTAGAGTCCCTTTTATCCCTTTAATCCCTCGTTAGAGGGCATGTCGAGGAGGTCGGATATAGTAACGAATTCTAAAATCGGTCTATATTCCCCGATATAACGTGCTTTCAATCAGTTGTGAGCCACTACCTCACTGCTGTCGCTGTTTCCAGCGAATCCATACGTTATCGCCAAGTGTAAAGCCATGAGGACTTGGGCTTCAAGCAATACAGCTTTGCTCATGCACATCTTACGCTGATGACCATCTAACTTAGGATATTTCAGTATCAATCACCTTTTCCTATCATGCTAAGTTCGGCATCGGGTTTCCCCGTTTCAGCACTTTTGACGTGCCTACCTAAGATAGGTGCGTATGGGATATTCCGACAATCCCAGTCCCGATTATCGGGACACTCTTAATCACTATTTACACGGCGCACTAGAATTCACTATAATTGTTTTCACGTTTCACGCATTACGTTTCACTGATAAATCCCTCTTTTTGAAGGATATCCCCAGCAATTGCGTAGGTTGTTCCGTGCATGGCAATGACTACTAACCCAATGCCTGATGCAAGATAACCGCCCATATAGAGGTTCGGGATACTGACCGCCTCGTAGTTATGCGGATGCGTCATCACCTGATGCAACTGGAAACGATAGTTGTCATATTTTTCGACCTGTTCCAACGGCTCAAATCCCTCAAAGGGAGAGTAGTCCGCGCTGCCACCGATCTCCATGACAACGTGCTCGGCTTCAATGACCTGTTTCTCGCTCTGATGGTCTACTGTCACCAGACCGGCGGAGGTTCCTTCTTCAATCTCGCAGATGTGGCTCTGATACAACGTTTGAAAGCGAGGATCTCGGCTCTCCATGATTTCTGCAAGTCGGGCGTAATAAGGCAATCCGTAACGGCTATCGTTGATTAATCGCCAGTGATTCTCAAACGGCTGACGCATCACATAATAAACCTGTTTGCCCGCATCGTAAAGCTCCGTTGCCGCCCAATCCGCTGATCTACCGCCACCGACAACAACTACCCGCTCACCAGAGAAATCCTCCGGTCGATCGTAGCTTTTTGCCACAAACGGCAGATCTTCCCCGGGCACATCGAGCCGCCGAAGGATGCACCGTTGCCCAACGGCGTAAACGAGGTACTTGGCGGTATATTGATGGGTTGTTTCCGTCCCAAGATCTCTGCTTGTGACCAGAAAGCCGCGTTCATGCGGCTCAACACGGACGACCTTCTCGCCGGTATGGATGCGGTCAGTCTGTTCAAATCGGGCGGGAATGCTGTGGTAGTAACGCAGTAGGTCGCCCTTGATTATCAGATCGTTGACGTTTAAGTCAATTCCCTGTTCTTCAGCATGTAGCGCGAGCGGATAGAATGGGAACTCCATCCACTGCCCTGGGGAAAGGGTCAAGAGATTTTGAGGGACATTGTTCCACAGTCCGCCGACCTCCTCTTGGGTAATGAGCAGATAATCTATCGGCGTCCCTTGGCGAAATTCCATTGTGATTTGCGCGAGTTCTTCAAACAACTGTCTGGGGTGATGGAGGAGTCGGAACAGATCCACGGGTGGAACGTTTCTGGACAACCCTTTGAAATCTAACCCCAGAAGAGTCCCTTTGATTTGCTGCAGCCCCGCAGCCAATTGTGGATAGCGTGAGCTGAACATACGGCTTCCACGAAAGTAAGGGTGGCAGCCTCCCAACACCACAGCGAGCGGAAGCCCGGCAGGTCCTCCACCCACAATAATTACGGTATGATGTTCTATATTCGGCAATCAATCACCTCGGAAACAGATGGAATCTTGAGAAGAACCTGTCCTCGAACCCTTCGTTTCACAATTCACCCCGATAATAGAGACAATGTGCTGTGATGGGACACTGATCACATTTCGGTTTGCGTGCGTCGCAGATCCGGCGTCCAAAAGCGATAAGGTTCATGTGGAATGGATATGCTTTGCCTTCGGGGATGATCTGCGGCATCAACTCATGCGCTTTTTCCGCAGTGCAATTTGACGGCACGAATCCAAGCCGTTTGCTGATCCGTAGGACGTGCGTATCCACAGGAAACACATCACGCCCACAAGCAAAGGCGAGTGTAACAGACACAGTTTTGATGCCGATGCCTTTGTGCTGAGACAGCAGTTGTATTGCGTCTCTGGTTTCCATTTCGCGGATGAACTCCAAGTATAGATCGCCATATTCTGCCTTGAGCCACATCAAGAAATTCTTGATTGTACGGCTTTTTTGTCCGCTCAACCCTGCGATCTTGATCGCGTCCGCGATTTCCTCGACATCAGCATTGAGAACCTCTTCCCACGTCGGGAACCGCTCCTTGAGGATTGCGAATCCCTTATCACGATTGACATCATTTGTATTCTGGGATAAGACTGTAAGCATCAAACAATTGAGGACGTTTTCTTCCGTATCTGGTTCGGGCGCACCGTAAAGTTTTTCTAAAGCATTAGAAATTAACTCTGTTTTCTGTTCGAGATCCAAATCCTACCTCCAATCCTCTTTGGTTCATTAGAAGAATAATGCGTAACGAGTAATACGTAAGAAGAAAAGTCAGCTTTGACGCATTACGCATTACAAATTACACAAATGAACTGACGAACCAAGGAGTTGCTCCGAATCTTCCGATCGAATCGGGGCAGATGATTTACTATGGGGATTTTCCAATATCTAGTAGTTCTATGCCATCTCGTGTAGAGTTGACCTTGAAGCGAATTACATACACGCGGTTCGGGGCTTTACCACTTTCACAATACGAGATCAGTAGCGATCCATCTTCCATCTGGAGTCCACCGGGGTAACCGTAGCACGACACATCAAGAGGAAGCTCCGGCGTCCAATCCACACCTCCATCCCGGCTCAAGAAGACATATAGCCCGCCTTGATAGGTTGCGACACAGACGAGAGTACCATCCTCAAGGGCGAATAACCGCGGCGCTTTGACCGTCCCACTTTCGACGATTTGCCCAGACTCACGCCAACTCACACCATCGTCGTCTGAGAAAAAGATGCCGCCATCGGGTCGAGACACCATGACCAGCCGCCCGTCGTCAAAACGAGCGATCGCAGGTTCGTCCACATCCTTCTCTTTGCGGCGGATGGCGGAAACGGTTTGCCACGTCTTCCCAGCATCATCAGAGCGGCGAATCGCACCAAAGAGATGATTCTCACTCTGACTTGAACAGTAGGTGGGCCAAAGGATACCTCCATCAGGAAGTTGGAACGCCTGACCGTGACTCCTTTCGTAAAATGAGCCGGGACTGTCCAACCAAATCGGTTCACTCCAAGTTGCCCCACTGTCGGTTGATCTGATCACGCACTGCTGGGTATTCAATCCATTCAGGTCTTTGCGGAAAGCCGGGGGTGCCTCTGAGAATCCATACCAAGATGCCTGCACATTGATGAAACAAAGTACGGTGTTATCTTGGCAGACAAACAGCGTGACGGGACCGTCGTCTAAGGGGAGGTTCGTCAGTTCGACAGGTTTGCTCCATGTACGACCGTCATCGGTGGAATGGACCGCCATGGAGCGTCCGCCGGTGGGTGCAATAAAATCCACGGGCCAACCTTCAGCGGCATAGCGTTCACGGGTCTCTTTTTCAAACGATCTCGGTGACGCAAACGAGGCGTGCCAATAACCGGCGGAGTGAGCGAGCAACAGGTTTCCATTGGGCATTCGCTCCAGTGCCCCAGCCCAGCCAATAAAATCGCCGAGTCCGGGGAACGGGTCAGGACGATTGAAATCCCAGCCGGTGACGCATATCCGTGCCTCTTCAGCCGTGAGCGGTTTTGCGTTGGTAGGGCGCATTTGTTCTCCTAATTTTGAAAACTGAGAATTGAGGGAACCGATACAAATGGGATTGAAGCCTATTGCTTAGATCGTTGACGATGGAGGTTAGGGTCAATCGCTGCAGCCATAGCGCGCACATCCAGATCTTCTCTGAGAAACTCTCGAATCTTCTCTGCAATCTCCATCGGGTGTTGAAGGGTATCCGAATATGCCACATCAAGCATTGCGATATTACGTTGAGCTAGCATCTGCTTAACCTCAAGGAGCTGGCGTTCAAAGATCTGGTGAAGCTGCGCATCGGACAAGTTACCACCGCTTTTCCCCTGACGCTGGAGCATCTTCCGCTGAGAGGCAAGCACTTCACTGATATCGCGCTCTATGAAGATAACCCGATAGCTAAATTGGAACGGCAGAAACGGAATGAGCTGGGCGATAATTTTTACTGCTTTACCTTTCGCTTCGGGTATCCACGAACAATCGCGCCGAAGCCGCTTCACCTTTTCGCACTCAAAATAACCACGTGGGTTGTCGGCATCCGCTTTCCGTACGCCATCGGTCAGGCACGGGTAACCGGCGGCATCCAACATCTGCATCAGCATTGAGGTGCCAGACCGGGGGAGACCAGATACCACGGTGATGAGTTGATCCGTACATGAGTTCATTTGTTCATTTTAGTTTACTGGTTCATTAATGAACCAGTAAACCAAACCACGAGTCTAGGCATCAAATTACTTTGAATCCCGATTGACCTGTCCCAGTCTGTGCATCGGAGTTGCGATTTGTCAAGATTCCTGTGAGAGCACTTTTTGCTCCAACTCAATATACTTCTTCAGCAGCAGCTCCTGTTTCTTCGTTAGGGTAGTAGGGATTTCAATAATGACAGTGACAAGGAGATCGCCCCACTCGTTTTCGGATTTTTTAACCCCCTGCTCGATTAGCCGGAATGTCTGATTGGGTTGTGTCCCTCGCGGAAGGTTCAACGCAATAGGATCGGTAAGTGTCGGAACATGGACCTCTCCACCTAGGGTGGCTGTCGCAAAACCAACTGGAACCTGACATCGCAAATCATATCCATCGCGTTGTAAGACCGGGTGTGACTTGACAATAACATCTACAAACAGATCGCCATAGGGTCCCCCACGCAAACCACATTCCCCCTGACCGGGTAAGCGTAATGATTTGCCACTTTCAATTCCCGGAGGCGTTTTCACTAGTAAAGAACGTTCCTTGCGGGTGGCACCTGTCCCGCGACAAGTTTGACACGGCCGGTGAATGAGGACACCTGTTCCACGGCAGCGTTCGCACAGTTTATTCTCCGTCGCGTTACCCCGCAGCA
This sequence comes from Candidatus Poribacteria bacterium, assembly GCA_965222435.1. Lineage (GTDB taxonomy): Bacteria > Poribacteria > WGA-4E > WGA-4E > PCPOR2b > PCPOR2b. The sequence goes on from OZ244950.1 coordinate 5,821,220, forward strand.
GCTGGTCGAAGATCTCGCCGTTTCCCATACAGTTAGGACAAGTTGATTCGGGTGAGTCCCTTTGCGCTCCTGTGCCGTTACAGCTGTCACACTCCTCGTTGCGATAAACACGGATGGATCGCTCCGTTCCCAACATGGCTTCAGTAAATGGGAGGGTTAAACCGGTTCTTATGTTGGAACCACGCCTTCCCTTTGCTTTAACCGTTCGCCTCGTTTTCGTTTTTCGCTTCGTTTGCGGTCCGGATCGAAATAGACCATCAAAGAAGTCATTAATTTTGGAGTCACTATCACTAGAACGTCTAAATCCCCCATTTCCTTGACTGCCCGTATCCGTCCCTGACGATTGATTATCGATATGCTGCGGATTGAATTCCATCAATGCCTGATAAGCCATCGAGGCTTCTTTGAATCTCTCCTCTGCCCGTTTATCCCCCGGATTTTTGTCGGGATGATATCGCATCGCAATTTTTCGATAGGCTTTCTTTATTTCGTCGAGGGTCGCATTTCGACTGACACCAAGGATTTGATAGTTGTCTTTCTTCCTCACCGATTTCTCTCCTCACATCCCCAAACCTAAACAGTCAGGATCCTTTATTAGGACCTGATTGCGATTTTATGCTCACCTTTGGATTAACAATACCCGCTTCGTCCCCTTGTTTGAAGCTTGCCGGACAAGTGCCTTTAGGTCGAGAATCTCATTGACGGGGACTGTTGGACGATGGAAGCGGAGCGTCTGCTTCATCACCATTTTTCGTTTCGATTTTGTATATTCGAGTTGGATGGACCCAACAGGATTGTGAATCTCACGGTCTTCAGGCACAGAATCCACCGAAAATAGAGATGACAAATTGACGGTAACCTCATCTACAAAGGTGATTGCTTTGCCGAGGACGACCGGGTGTGTCCTGTTCTCTTCACTGAGCAATGCAGCGTACGGATGCTTGGCAAGCGGTAATTCGAGGACATACTGCTGACCAATAGCAAAGAGGTAATCTTCACACCGCCACGTGAGGATAATCTCCAATTCATCCTCCATGGCATCAAGTTTGGAGATCGAAACTTTCTCTAATTTCGCGCGGTCATCAAGTTCCATGTATTCATGGAAAAACTTCGATTGCCCATCAGGATTGATATATTTCAATTGACTTCGTAGTTTCGTGTTGAACGCTCCTGCTACGGTGAGTGTTTGAGTAACTTTTACTGATAGATCATCTTCCACCTGTATCCGTGTCTCAACACTTTTGAGGTTTGCCGCTGCTTCGATTGTTGGACTTTTCGCAAATCGATATAATCGCTCCTGCATCCCGCTAATTTCCTCGGAATTTGAATTAATCTCGGTGGTTGTGGAGGCAAGCCCTTGCCCCGTCTCCTCCCTTTCCTTCATGAGAAAATCGGGGTTGACGATGAGGGCCCACCGATCTTGATCGCTGGCGGGCAGGTCTCCAAACGCGCAGGTCTCCGCTGTCGCATCTAGCCAGATGAGTCCACCGTCGTCATTTTCCTCTACAGCGAGAATCATGTGATTAAAATACGCGAGCGAGGGGATCTCACGGATAACTTTGCTAGACTCACCCGCGGAAATCAACACCGGATAGGATTGGATGCCCACCGCTGACAGCATTGTGCTGAGCAGGGTTGTTTTATCCTTACAGTCCCCATAGCCCTCCTTAAAGATCTCGGGTGCGGAGTGTGGCTTTATTGCCCATATTCCGAGTTCAATACCGACATAATCTATGTTTGTCGCAACGTATTCGTAGAGCCGCTTAATCTTCTCTTTTCGGCTCCATGCCCCTCTCAGCAATGCCTTCGTTTTCTGCTCGATTTCTGGCGTTACATAATCTTGCTCACGGATGAGCGTTCCATACCACTCCATGAGTTTATCCCACGAGTCAAGCGATGTGATATTGATACTGTAGGCGAGGTCCTCAATAGCTGGCATGAACGCCTCTCCACGGAGTGGGGGAACATCACCTGTTTCAAATGTATAGGTGCGTGTATAGCGGTTCTCCGTGATTGCCGGTTCGGCGCCAACAGCTTGTGGACTGTTAATCTGGTAGTAAACCGTTTTCTTTTTTGGCGCATGAATTGTAAAACGATAGTGCAGCACAGGCACCGAGGTTTGAAAGTAGACTTGATGCCAAAATTCGCCTTGCATCAGATGCCCCCGATTGTTGGACGAGTACGCGTAGTCAATGATGCAATTATCCGACATCTCTGGCATTGAAAAGTGCATAAGGCGAGCATCTACAAACAGTCCCGCTTCGACCGCACTCGGCGGCGGGATATTTTTCACGATGCTCCGCTGGTCAAGGTCAACCGCACGACCATCGGAAGTGAGTGTTCGAGCGTGATGAATCGTGATGTCATCGTTTCCGCGCGTGTAAGGTATGCTAACCTTACCAAATTTATGTCCTGTATCATTAAAAATTTTCACAATCCGCCGTGTTGAATAGACATAGCTGCTGTCTTCGTTGACGTTCATCACTTCCGTTTCCCAAAGCACAACCGCACCATTATCAGGGTAATCATCTGCCTTTGGTGTCTCAGCGAGTAACGCTTCGATCTGCGCTTCATCCGCTTCTGAAATGAAATTATAAGAAATTGAAGTGCGTTGGGATGGCGGTTCGTCAGCCTTGTTAACTTCTTCTGTAAATTCGTCGCTGGGGCGATCCAAGTCTGGTTCGGCTGCCACGGAATCGACGAGTGCCGAACGACGTTTTCCAAGGTAGGTACTCTGAGCGAGAGTGCCGTCCGAAGCGTTTGGCAGCTCTTTGCGTGAGGCAACCCCATCCCCATTATCGTCAAGGTGGGGATGCTCCGATTGAACAGAGCCATCGTTTTCGTACCACGTCTTCACCCGCTTTTGGGTGTGTAGAAACGCCTCTAACAACGAAATCGCTCCATTGTCGTCCGTATCAGCGGTGCGATCAGAAAAGGCATCTATGAAGATGTTCCCAAACCCTGAACGCATGTACCCCTCACGCGCTGAACAAGCGGTAATAATTGTTCGCCCCTCTTTGCTCACTTGAGAGACGAGGCGCGCACTGTAGGGAAATCCGAAGATTAAAACCATCTGCTCAGCGGGAATCTGCTCGATGAGCGCAGCGCATTCTACATCCCTGATATCCTGTCCGGGGGAGTTGAATTTTAGTCCGCCCGCAGTTTTGGTTGCATGACCCACTATGAAGAGGAGGAACCGATCTTCTGACTGCATCCGCGACTGTAAATCGGCAAAAGCAGCTTCAATACCGACTTTCGTCGATTTCCCATCAATTAGATCTGACCCCTCTCCGCCATCTTCAAACAGAAAAGTGATATGCTCCGGTGCGTAGCCGTATTCCTCTATCAGCAGTTCACGCATTCGTGTGGTCGCGTTCCAAAATTCATCGTAAAAGGACTTCTCACCGCCAACGCCGCCAATGATCAGCGCGTAATCTTCGGCAGAGGTGTCCGGTGTGATGAACAGAATGCAGCTCAAAATCAGGCAAACACCAAAAGCAGAAAGTGAGGAGACCTGAAAACGGGAAAATGAATCGTTACGTTTTCTCTTTCTCTCTTTCTCTCGTTTTCTCACTTTCACACTTTCACACTTTCTCCCTTTCACTTCTTTTTCTCTTTCTCTCGTTCTCTCTCTCATTGCGATGATCCCTCCCGAATGAATGTCCCACTTTTTCCACCAGTCTTTTTCACCAATCGAATATCAGAAATCTCCATTTCTCTATCTACGGACTTGCACATGTCGTAGACTGTCAAACCGGCGACAGAGACAGCGGTCAAGGCTTCCATCTCGACACCCGTTCGCCCGACGGTCTGCACCTCCGCCTCAATTTCGACACGGCGTTCCGCTTCATTGATCGACAGATCAACCTTGACGGAGGTCAGCGCGAGTGGATGGCAGAGGGGGATGAGATCGCCGGTGCGCTTGGTCGCCATGATGCCGGCGAGACGAGCCACTTCAAGGACATCCCCTTTTGCAAAACCGTGTTCAGCAATTAACTGGAGCGTCTCCGGTTTTGCGAACACATACCCACGTGCCACCGCAACCCGCAGCGTCTCCGCTTTCGGCGTGACATCAACCATACGGGCATGTCCTTTTTCGTCAAAATGTGTGAGTTTATTCATTATATTCTCCGCCCGAAACCACTGCCGTCACTCGATCAAACTGTGGCTTGAGTGCAGGATAAAGTGCGCGGTAAATCTGGTAATATTCCTCATAAGCTCTAACATTATCAGCGTTCGGCTGCGTCGCTGACGTGATTTTGATAATTTCATCTGCTGCACTCTCAACGCTGTCGTAAACCCCTGTTCCGACGCCCGCGAGAATTGCTGCGCCAAATGCGGGTCCTTCGGCAATGTTAATCGTGACTAGTTCAACATCGTAGACATCGGCTTGAATTTGTCGCCAGAGCGAACTCCGCGCGCCGCCGCCCGTGGCGTAGATTCGCTCAATGGGCGTCCCTAACCCACGGATAATCTCTAGCGAGTCGCGTAGCGCGTAGGCGATGCCTTCCATCACCGATCGAATCAGATGGGGTTTACCGTGCCGCAATGTCATACCGAAGAACGTTGCTTTAGCGTTTGCATCCGCGTGTGGCGTACGCTCGCCGGTAAGGTAGGGCAGAAAGATCAAGCCCTCGCTGCCAACAGGTGCCTCTGCTGCGCCCTGGGTCAAAATCTGATACGAATCAACGCCTTCGGTTTTTGCAGCCGCAACCTCTGAGTCACCCAAATTATCGCGAAACCAACGGAATGCGCCGCCGGCTGAAAGTACCACGCCCATCAGATACCACTTGTGCGGGGCAGAATGGCAGAAGCTGTGTGCCTGTAGGTTTGGGTCCACTTTGGCTTCATCGGTATGTGCGACGATCGCTCCCGACGTTCCGATACTTGCCGAAACCCGTCCCGCTCTGACAATTCCGTTGCCAACCGCGCTGCAGGCGTTGTCCGCGCCACCGGCGACGACCGGAGTCCCCGCCGGAAGTCCTGTCAATTCGGCGACCTCAGCGGTAATCTCTCCACAGATATCGACCGACTCGTACACAGGCGGCAGAAGCGCAGGATCGATACCGAGCTTGTGCAAAACCTCCTCAGACCAGCGTCGTTGCCGTACATCGAACAGGAGTGTCCCAGCCGCATCGGAAACCTCCGCGGCGATTTCCCCCGTCAAGCGGAATCGGACGTAATCTTTGGGGAGCAACATAGTGGCTGTCTTGTCCAGAATCTCCGGCTCGTTGTCCCGTACCCAGATCACTTTTGGCGCGGTAAACCCCTCAAGTGCGGGGTTACACGTACTCTGCACCAGCAAATCCTCACCGACAGTCTCTGTGATGTAGTGACACTGCTCGGTCGTTCGCACATCACACCATAGCATCGCCGGACGCAGGACACTGCCCCCGCTGTCCATCAGCACCAAACCGTGCATCTGACCGGAAAGTCCTAATCCCTTGACTTCCTTAGCCGAAACTTGCGATTCAGCAAGCACCCTTTGGATGGACTTCACCGTTGCCTGCCACCAGTCCTCCGGGTTCTGTTCCGCCCATTTCGGCTGAGGCGTGTACAGTGGATACTCCTCTAGGGTGCTGGCGTGCAGTTGCCCACTCTCATCAACGAGAATCGTCTTCGCCCCTGTTGTGCCGACATCAATGCCGATGAGATATGCCATAAATCATTTCCTGACAACTCACTAGGGAGAATGTCGGACCACACGCCCCGGCAATTGTCCAGTGGGGTTGCCGCCATCAATTACCGGAACACCGTTGACCAACACCCAATTTACGCCGACTGCCGGCTCCACCGGATCTTGCCATGTCGCACGGTCAGCAACGGTCTCTGGGTCAAAGATAACCAGATCGGCAGCCAAGCCTTCAGCGATTCGTCCACGGTCTTTAATTCCAAAACGCGCTGCCGGAAATCCACTCATTTTGTAGACCGCTTCCTGTAGGGACACCAGTTGACGCTCTCTAACGAAGCGTCCAAGATATTGCACAAAGCAGCCGTATCCCCGTGGGTGCGGATGGGGAATATCGTAGACACCGTCGCTAGCAATCATCATTCGTGGATGGACAGCCGTGCGATCAATTGTCACTTTGTTATCTTCGGGTGGCGTCTGCCAAGGGAAAACGAATGTCTCTATTCCTTCCTCTTCAAGCATCAGATCATAAGCAAAGTCCTCGCGGGACTTACCCACACTCTCGGCAGCTTCTGATAGCGTCATGCCGATGAACCGACCGGAACGGGTATAACCGACAATCTGATCGCCCTGCCCCAACTGTTCTCGAATATGGGGCAGACATTTTTCCCGGACCTCCGACCTCTCCATATTCGCCAAGACCTCTGTGAGACTTCCCGTTTGGAACTCCGCCGGCAGCATCAGCGCAAGATGGGTCATCCCCGCGGGATAGAGATAGGACTCGAAAGTCAAATCAATGCCTTCGCGGTCTACCTGCTCAAGCAACGCAGCACTCTCGTCATCTACCCGCTCGTGAGAGATATGGACGGGGATGCCCGATTGTTTGGCGAGCTCGAAGGTTTCTTCCCACGCTTTTTTCCGTCCGAGGATTCGGTAACGGATATGTGCGGCATAGATCGCGCCGTACGAAGCTGCGAGCTTGCACAAAGTCACAAGTTCGCGGAGATCCGCATTGGCACTCGGCTGGTAATCAAGCCCCAAGCAGAGGCAGCCTGCGCCCGCTTCCAACCATTCACGGGTCGTTTCTACCATGGTCTGCAATTCTTCGTCGGTGGCCGGTCGGGGGTCCCACCCCATCGCCCCCAAACGGACCGCACAGTGGGGTACTTGTGGATAAACGTTGGCGGGGGTATTGCCGGGAAAGATGCTCAGATAATCTTCGGCGGTGTGCCAATCGAGGTTGAGTTCCGCATCCCCGACCGCAAACTGCGTATAGCGCCACATCTCCCGCGCTTTGTCCGGCGGAAGCGGTGCCCAGCCAAAACCATCGGGCGCAGTAAGTTGGGTGGTCACACCCTGACGGACGGCTCCCAACCGATCTCGACCGCCCACTAGTGAAATTTCCGAATGGACGTGGACATCAATGAAACCGGGACTTACAACCTGTCCCGCCGCATTGATGCTCCGATTTGCCTGTGCGGGATCTAATTTTCCGATGGCGGCGATCCGATCATCAACGACCCCGACATCGGCGGGGAAAGGCTCGCGCTCGCCTGTGCCATCAACAACCTTCCCGCCATGAATAATATAGTCAAATTGCATCAAGTATTCTCCATTACTGGGTTGGGAAGATTATCCTGCTAGCCGTTCCCAACCTCTATAAATTCAGATTTTCGGTTGACAGAGAAAGAGGAATCAAGTATGATTTAGTCAGGCTTAAACATAAATACAAGTTGCTTTGAATCCCGATCGCAGCATCGGGGAGGAGAAATGCGCGAATGCACAATAAATTTCATTTTTTCGGTCTCTTTATAAAACTCTTTCTGATTGGCATCATTTTTGGTGGGTGCGATGATGCGGGATCAGGTGGAAGTGGATCGGTTAGCCTGCTCAGGGGTGAGCCTGTGATTTTGGACTCTACCCTCGCAATCAATGTCAGCGATGATCGTCCGGATGGAATTGCTGACACTTTTTTTGACACGAGCGATCGGATTTACTTATGGATCTTTTGGGTGAACGTCAAAGGACGGCATACGGTTGAAGTCAACTGGTTTTCGCCACAGGACGACATAGACGCCCCACCCTTCCGAGAGGACCAAGAAACCTTCACCTCCTCAACGGGAGATCAGATTACTTGGTTCTTTATAAACGCTCCTTCAGGTGGCTTTGTCGAGGGCGAATGGTTTGTCGAAATCTTTCTGGATGGGTTGTTCGAGCGAAGCCATGTGTTTGACGTCAGACGATGACGAGAACATGAAATATGATGCGGTTTGAGCTTGCAAACGAACCTTCAGAGACTTCATCAGATCTCTAGCACCACAACCCAACCGTTACAACAGTTCCCGACCAACAATCAGGCGATACGCCTCCAGATATTTCTCGCTGGTTTGACGGATAACCTCCGCAGGCAACTCAGGCGCGGGAGGCTCTTTGTTCCACCCAATATCACTCAAGTAATCACGAACATACTGTTTGTCAAAGCTAGGTGGGGAACTACCGGGCTTATATTCGTCCTTGGGCCAGAAGCGGGATGAATCGGGGGTGAAGACCTCGTCGATGAGAATCAGCTGACCGTCAATCTGCCCAAACTCGAACTTGGTGTCGCAGAGAATGATTCCGGACTTTTCGGCATGTGCGCTTGCGGCTTCAAACAGCGCGAAACTGGTCTGGATAATCTTTTCTGACAACTCTTTTCCAATCTCCGCCTCCATCTCTGCGATTGAGATGTTCTCGTCGTGTTCCCCTTGCTCCGCCTTCGTGGAAGGGGTGAAGATGAGTTCTGGCAAACGTTCTGATTCCGTTAGCCCTGCCGGCAGCTTTTCCCCGCATACCGTTCCATCCTGTTTATACTCCGACCACGCCGAGCCCGCGATGTATCCCCGCACGACGCATTCGATATCAATTCGATTTGCCTTCCGCACGAGCATTGATCGCCCTTTAAGTAGTTCTGCATCGGGCTGCAGCACGTCAGGATACTGTGAAACATCAGTGGCGACGATGTGATTATCGACGATCGATTTTGTATAATCAAACCAGAACTCGGAGAGTCCGGTCAGGATGTCTCCTTTATACGGAATCCCATTCGGTAGCACGACATCAAACGCCGAGATTCGATCCGTTGAGATAATTAATAATTGTTCACCGAGGTCATAGAGATCCCGGACTTTGCCTCTGTTAGCAAGAGCGAGATTCGTTAGGTTTGTTTCTGTGATAGCGTTTTGTGACATTACTAACTCCATCAGATATAGAATTTTGGTGCTAAGATAAAATTATTGTAATAGGAGTTACGCACTTCAGCTTGCAGCAGCGCAATTTAGTGAGCGGATGTAGAGAACGCAGATCTGCGTTCCCTACGAAATCGTGGATTCACGGTTTCGTAATGTTTGAGGGCAACCACAAGTTTCCTAATCCCGATCTATCGGGGGTTGCCCCTACGAAGCTTTGAACGTTCAACTGCGTAAGTCCTATGTAATATCGTCTAAGTTACGCTACGCCATTTGCTACGTGGCGCGAAAGGCGTAGCTTGAGCACTTTGTGAGGCTATCTCCCTCAATCCTTCTTTGCAGGTTGCTTAGGATTTTGTTTAGGGCTAGAAGTCTCTCCACTAGGTTTTTGGACAGGGTGTGGATCCGGTCTCTTTTTAGGTGGCGGATCTGGCCATGGTTCTAGAGGCTTCACCTCCACGAGAAAATCTTCATTTAGGACTTTACCTTTGGGCTCTTTCTTACTTCTAGACATTATTATTTACTCCCTTTCTCGACGAAACTTAACTCGCTAAACCTCTCGATTCTAAAACCTCATTACGGCACTGTCGTTTTAATTTTAGATCTTCTGGAAGTCCTGTATCATCTAATCCGGCTACTTCTCCTCTGATACGCTTATACTCCTCTTCAACCCTATTTATGGGATTGTCATCTTGCAACTCAACCCACAGATTTTCATATTCATATTCAATTCGTGACCACTTTCCTACTAAATCCGACATCCTACTTATTGTTTTTGGCCAATCCAATATCGGAAGGGCAATTGCAGTGACAGCTGAAATGGCAGAGAGACCTTTCCATAAAATATCAATCTCACTCCAGATACCCCAACCCGCCACTGTAGATGAGGACATCGTCGCTAGGAATATCTTTGTATATTTGTCCCATTTAGAATAACGCCGGGTCAAATGATCCCAGTAGTGCTTATTGAAATCGGCACCCAACAACCCATCCCAAACTGCTTTTCTGATGTATTCTTCTCTTACCTCCGGTGTCTGCATCTCTCTATGTTTCCCATTGGCAGCTAAAATTAAGCGGAGCCATCAACTGATTAAATCCCTAAAAACAGACAAGCAATATGTCCAGTATTCGACCGCGTATGTTTTGACTTCCTCCGGTTGACCTGCCACCTCCATATAGCTCCGAATCCAACCAAGCAACAGGTCTTGAGATGCCTTTTTGACGGTGCAGCTTTCTATATCATAAGCGATATTGCAAAAATTGTCCAGATCTTCTTCATCTAGGTGGAAATCGACTTCGCGATAGAGGGCTAAATTCACCATCAACGCAGTTGTGATTTGGCGGGCGATATCGGAATCGGTGTCTGGCGGATAGCCAACGGCAAAAATTGCCTCTTGTGGTAATGCTTGGAGGTAGTTGAATCGGAGGTTGATATAGTCTAGCTGCTGATTGGCAACGTTGATGTCGGCGAGACCCATCAAGGACCGGGGGTTGGCGGATAGCTGATTAAGTGAAATCTGTGCGGCATCAATCGCGAGTTTCCGCTTGATAATCAATTCCAGAAAATCGCTTTCCCATTCATTATAAGCGGGGATCTTCTCTTGCTCGACAGTTTGCATCGCCGGTGAGATGAGGGCGGCTTTTTCAAGTGTATTTCGGGAACGTTCCACCAACTTATCAACGAGCGTATTGCCGATTTGGAAGAATTTAATCAGCCGATTGCTGTTCAGTAGGCGAACCGACTTGTCGAGGACACCTTCGCAACCGTATTCCAGTCCCAAGCTGGTCAGCACAAACGCTTCTTGGATCTGCCCTCGAATCTCCGCGCCCGAGGAGAGATCTTCCGCTTTAATTGCAATCAACTTTTGAGCCAAGGAGGCAATATCTTGGTGAATTTTGTCCAGACGTGCAGGTGAAATCCGCCCCGTCTGTTGTCCATGCTCGAGCGTTTGAGCGAGAAATAATCGACTATCGTAATGGGTCAGTGCGCCAGCTTCAAGCATCTTCTGATTCCTCGTCGCCTTCAGATACCTCCTTGTCCTCTAAATTAAGTTGATCGAGATCTACTTTTTCGAGAATCTCTGCTTCGGTGATGTCAATGCCAGCTGCTTTATCGCGCTCGATGACTCGCTCTTCCTGTTCCTCTTTCGCGCGGTCAAGCGACCCCCAGAGTTCTTCGCCCAACTCATCTTCCCGATCTAGCCCAAAGAGTTCATACAGCACACGGACGAACAGGTCAGCATCCGCTTCCCAGATTGCGTCCATGATTGCCCTCGCCCGTTCATCTGAGTAGCCAATACCCGGCGTTGACGGATCGACCAATCCCTCCTCAATAAACAGTGCTTTGAATTCCTCGTCCATCTCAACGCGCTGACGCAGCAGACCACCGAGAATGCCCACATCAATTTGGGAGAGCATCTCTCCAAGTTCATCGACTTCGCATTCGGACAATTCAAAGAGCCATAAATCGAGCGTTTTTTCATCGAGCGTGCCGCTACGCCACAAAACGAAATCCATCATTTCTTCAAACTGATCGGACGACAAACACGGCAACAGGGCAGACGCTGTTCCCGTACCAAGCCTTGTGTCCAAGATCTGCAACACATCTTCCATTGGACTCATCTGGATTAACTCGGTACAGTCTGAGACAAGATAATACAATTCCTCTCGCGCCTTAGCGTCCCGTATGGAGGAGATGACTTCCAGTTGCTGGTCTATTGTGTAACCTTGAAACAGCACTTCAGCCGTAGTCACCGGCATTTTTAGTAGTTTCTCGGCTTCAAGGTGTGGGCTGATGAGCTTTGTACTACTCACACTCATATCTCCCTCATTGGTTGGAAATCTCAATAGTTCTCTCGAACGAAATTCAGGTTCTTTATCGCCGAAGCTATCGGATCGCCGTTTGCCGGTGTTTCGAGGACAAACCAGCCGTCATAACCAACTGCGTGGGTGGCTTCGATAACCGCAGGGAAGTCGACTCCACCTTCGCCGGCGTGACTTCCCGTGGTGTCTTTGATGTGCATCTGTGCGATAGCACTCCCAAGCTCACGAATTTCCTTGGCGGCATCATATCCGAGCCCCGTGGCATTGCCCATATCGTAATAGACACCAACCGCCGGGGAGCCAACCTGATCGAGAATCTGTTGGTGCTCGTCAGCGGTTAACGTCGATTCTAATGCAAGGCAAACGTTATATTGTTCTGCCGTTGCTGCAGCAGCCTTCACCCCGTCGATGAAACGTGGCGATGTTATATGCTCCATTTCAATCTTGCCATCGCCGAAGAACGGCACAAGAATGACACACGCCCCGAGTTTCGGACAAACCGCCGAGAGATGTTGCAACATTGCGATTCCTTCGGCTCGCGTTGCATCGTCTGGGTGGGCAAACGTATATGCGGTGAAACCACCCGGCGAGAGTGCCGGTATTTCAATGCCAACTGCTTCGGATAACGCTTTGATGTGGTCTACACCGGACTCGCTCCAAAGTGGGTGCTCACGATAATTGGCACCGATACATATTTCAATGCCGTCAAAGCCAATCTCTTTCGCTTTGCCGAATACCTCTTCAAAGGGCAAACCTAACATACCATCTCGGATACCAACTTTCATATTTCACTCCTGCAGGGATAATTCATGATGGGAAGGGGTCGCTTCTAAGATAGTTGCGATATGATACCATTTTTGAATTATAAGTGTCAAGAAAGGTATCTGAGAAACCTTCCGAAGGTCGGTTTGACAGACGATTTTCGATTGCCCACTGCTTAAACCTGTGCTATCATAACGGAAAGGAGAGGAAATGTTTCTTATGAAACAGCAGATTTTTTTCACCTGTTACCTGCTTTTTATCTTAATTGGAAACACCATAGGGCAAAGGGTGAAAATTGATCCGGTGGAGACTGAGAAAATGATGCAGTTGCCTCAAGATGATTGGTTAAATCTAACACTGATGGGCACGAAAATTGGGTATGCCCATATCTATATGGAGAAATCAATATATGAAGGTGAGGCTGCCATTCGGGTACGTGTCGACATGGTGATGGACCTCAAGCGCACTGGCACCGGACTAAGATTCACGACAACACGAATCTCGTACGTCGGTATGGATCTCGTCCCTCGCTATTTTATCACCACCTCCAATGAAACAGGACAAGAGAAACGGGTTGAGGGACGTATCAGAGATAATGTTGCTTACCTAGAGACAAGTCTTGCAGGAAAAACAACTCACAGCGAGACACCTATTTCAACCGATACGATTTTTGAAGGGATGATTAGTTACTTCCTTCTACAACGCAGTATTCGGGTCGGTGATGCACATACCTTGCATGCCTTTAATCTAGACCTCATGAAGCCCGTGAAAACGGAGGTCAGCGTCCTTCGAGAGGACCAGATCGAATTCGACAGCAAGATGGAGCCGGTTTATGTCGTCAACTATACGATGGACATTATGGGAGGCCTCACAACAACTCAGTGGTTGGGACACGATGGCACGACGTATCGGATGGAGGTCGGGCTGATGGGGCTAAAAATGGTTCTGGCGAAGACCGATATGCAAACGGCACTCGGCGAATCAGGAGAAGTTGATGTTATCCTGAATACAAAGATTTTCGCCCAAGGGGAACACCCAACTCCCCATGCACGTCGTTTCAAAGCGCGTTTACGGTTGGCAGAGGGGCAATTGGACAAGGCAGTGATGATTGATAGCCGTCAGAAATTGAAGGTTGATAATGACCCGCGCCATGGAGCGATCGAAATCAACGTACCCGTGATTAATCAAGCGGAAACGCCGAACCTGCCGATACAGAACCAACACGACAATGAGGAACTCGCGCAATTCTTGAAATCAACCGTGTATATCCAAACGGAACATCCAGCGATTCAGGCGAAAGCTATTGAAGTGATTGATGGGGAGATTAATGCTTGGAAAGCCGCGCAGAAACTGTGTCGATGGGTGTATGAAAATATTCATGACAAGAACCTAAAAATTGGGTTTGGCTCGGCGTTACAAACGTTAGAATCGCTGGCGGGAGATTGTACGGAACATACAGTCCTAATGATTGCAATGGCACGCTCCGTTGGTATCCCTGCGCGGGTTTGTGCAGGGCTTGTGTTTCAAGGCGACGCTTTCTATTACCATTTTTGGCCCGAAGTGTATGTAGGCGAGTGGGTGGCGATGGAGCCAACGCTTGGTCAAATCCAAGCAGATGCAAACCATATTCAACTCGCCGGCAGCGAGTTGGAATCCGACTCTATGCTGGAGTTCGGCGAAGGGGTGATGCGGACCCTAAATCAGCTTGAGATCGAGGTGCTTGAGTGAAACTTGGGAGGAAATTTCCCAACCGAAAAGCATGGCGGCTATGTTAATAGGAAATCAAAAACAGGAACCGGTATCGGCGGTTCATTTACGCATCACGTCTCACGCATCACGTCTCACATTTTACACACTTCTAATCTTCTGGCTTGCCGTCGCTGTTGCGGTCGCCAAATCTCCGCTGCAAATTATCCAAGCAAGCACGGATAGTCTCCTCATCAAATTTGAGGCACCGACGCTGCAATTCAACTCTCAGGAAATCAATGGGCGTACCTTCGCGAGGATCTCTTTCGTAGGGGCAAGCCTCACGACGGAGGTGGGACGCCCCAGCCTACCTGTTTACCCGCAGTTAATTGGTATCCCCATTGATGCTTCACCGCACGTTACTGTGATTGACTCCCGGCTTGAAGTCCGCCAAACTAGGCGCGTTATCCCCGCTCAACCATCGAATCTCGTCAACCCCCAACCGACGCTCATCATGGACATGGACTCTTATAGACGGGATCGCCCCCAACCGCCCAAGTTGGTCGAAATAACATCGCTTGGACTTATTCGTGGACAGCGGGTTGCACGACTCCAGATCCAGCCGATTCAGTATAACCCCGCCAGATCGCAGCTCAAAATTTATCACGAACTATTAATCCGAATCAACTTCAATTCTACACCCACCCAATCCTATCAAGACTCAAAGCGGCTTGCTACTCCTTCCCTCGTCATAGAACCGTCGCAGGCTTTTGAGCAGCTCTTTCAGACAAAGCTACTCAATTACAGTCAGGCGAAGACATGGCGACGTTCACCTCAAAATGTTGCAGCTGCCCCGGCGGTACAACGCACTAGCGAACCCTCAAACAGATATAAAATCCCGATTAGCCGAACAGGAATTTATAAAATAACATACAGCGAACTCAGGCACGCCGGTGCCGATCCTATGGGTATTGAACTTGAGACCCTTAAAATGGAGAACCGTGGACGACGGGTCGGTATTCATATCTTTGACCACGATACAGACGGCAGGTTCGATCGGGACGAGTCAATCGTGTTTTACGGGGGTGCATCAATCGGGGATAGGTTTACTGAAACAAACGTATATTGGCTGAGTTGGGGCGGTGTTGGGCGTTCACAGGTCAGTGTTAGAGACGCTGCCCCAAAAACGTCGAACGCGCCCATCCCGTTTGCTTTCAAGAAGACTGAACGCTTTGAACAAGATCGCAAGTATGACCGGCTGCTTGATGTGAAATCTGAACAGGCCGATCACTATTTCTGGGAAAGCCTGACAGGTGGGGCGGATAGTAGATTCAGCCAGAAGGATTTCCCGATTCAACTACCTCATGCAGTACGCGGGCAAATAAATCGGGCTGCTGAGGTTCGGATTAAGTTTCAAGGGGCATCGCGCGAAAGGAACGCCAGACATCAGGCGCGCATTCTGTTTAACGGCGCACAACTTGGGGGAGTTGCCGAATGGCGGCAGCAAGCCGCACCTCTGGTTGCACGTAAAATTGAACCGCAGCAGTTTGTCCGCCCAGAGGATACGGATGTTCTGAGGATTATAGCCGAAGACCGCAACGGCACATCGGCAGGCGAACCCGATTTTTACCTGGATTGGTTTGAGGTCGATTATTGGCACACCTTTGAGGCGTCCGAAGGAGTGCTTGCGTTTAACTCGGAAACTGAACCAAGAAGAACCGGACGCGTTCAGTACCGCGTAACAAACCTTCATCACCCCGATGTTGATGTATATCGGGTCCATGATGGAAGTATTGTCGCAAAACTCATTAACGGTCAGGTTGAACGCAAGGACGGGAATTTCCAACTAACCTTTGAGGATAACGTGACATCGCCAACCGGCTACTTTGCGGTTGAACGAGAGCGATATGTTCAGGTGGATCACATTGCCGCCGCCAAACCGTCAGTAGTAAGCAGTCCCGCAAACCAAGCGGATTACATCATTATCGCTCACAGCGACTTTATAGATGCCATCCAGCCGCTCGCAGCCTTTCGGCGGTCACAAGGTTTATCTGTTATGATCGTTGATGTCGAAGCGGTGTATGATCAGTTCAACCACGGAATTTTCAACCCCATCGCCATCCAGAAGTTTTTGCGTCACACCTACAACCATTGGCGTGCTCCTAAGCCGACATACGTCCTGTTGGTCGGCGATGCACACTATGACTATAAAGGGGCAATTGTCCAGCTATATCGGGATGCACTCAACAGGGACTACGACCTCTATCCAATCTACGTGCCAACGTTTCACGGTTGGGCACCGGCGAGTGGGGAAACAGCGATGGACCACCGTTTTGTCACTGTCAGTGGCGATGATTTGCTCCCGGATATGTTCATCGGACGTCTCCCGGTACAGTCACCACACGAATTGGGTGATATGGTAAAAAAGATTATCAATTATGAGGCAAAACGGCAGCCCGGCTTATGGCAGGGCAGGCTGATGCAGGTCGTGGATAACGAGGTGGACAACGCTGGGGACGACATTTTTGAGCGAGCGAGCAAGCAACTTATTGAGGAACATATTCCTGTCGGCTACGATACCCGGAAGGTATACCTGCGACAGATTGGGAGTCCAGAACGCACTAACCAAGCCATTCTGACGACAATTGATGAGGGCGTCCTCGTCGTCGAGTATTCGGGGCATGGCGGCACCCAAACGTGGGCGGATGAGGGCATCTTCCGAATCGCGGATGCAGAGGGATTGCGAAATGTGCATCTGCCATTTATTGTCACAACAACGTGCCTCAATGGGCAATTTGATCAGCCGCTGCAATTTGAGCAACGCAGTTTAAGCGAGCAATTTCTTATGGGCAGCACCGGTGCCATCGGTGTCTTGAGCGCGACCCGTTTGACCTATGCAACGGTCAATGCAGAATTCGATAAAAATCTTTTTACCTCCATCTTCACCGTTAAACCTTCAACACTCGGTGCAATCATCGCCGATGCAAAAACGCAATTTATGATGACTGCACCACAACTGTGGATCCCCGGCGTAACGCAGTACACCCTCTTCGGCGATCCAGCGACGCGCCTCGCTGTGCCAGAACTGGAGATTCAAGTCGAGTTGGAGAGAGTTGCGGTCGATCCAAACCAAGAGCTAATCATTCGTCATAATGTTGTTGGTCAGCATCAAGTTTCGCCGATTACAGGAGCAATAGAGTTTCGCAAGACGACCGATTTCAGCACAGGAACAATGTCGGCACTAGCAATATTTGCCAACGATCTTCAGCAACAACGGAATAACATTCAAGTATGGCAGGGGGAGTTTGGCGCGATTCGCATTCCGATCCCAGAAGATGTCCCCTCCGGAAAGGGTACTGTTCGCCTCCTCGCTTTTGACGATCGGCGGACAGCGGTGGGAGGAGTGAAGTTCTGGACGTATCAACCCGTTATCCTCGAAGTCCGCGAAGATATTGATCCACTCACCAACACGCTGAATCTTTCCGTGTTGATAGTGGACAATGAAGGACCCGCAGGGCTGAAGTCGACAGAAGTGGTTTGGAGTGACACTGTAGAGTCCAAGGAACGCACGGTGGGGATGATGCCTCATCCATCACCGCCTACCCCTGCGGTGAACGGTGGCCGGTGGTATAAACTACAAACCGCAATTTCCCTGCCGAAAGGCGGGCAGACGGTGCAGTATCAAATCGTAGTGACCGACCACACCAATCACACCATCAGGACCGACAAAAAATCACTCAGGGTGCCTGAAGGGGCAAATATTGCCATCGCTTCGGCAGCAATCGCTCCCCTTCGCTACACCTTTTCAAAGGAGAAGAAAGCCCATACACTTACCGCTAAACTGGTCAACGATGGCGGACAACAGGTCGATGTAGCCATCGAAGTTTGGTTCGCAGAAGGAGATCCGGATCGGGATGGGGATGGTCAAATTGACCCTGAAGCAGAGGTGCTTGGGCGCGTCTTGGTCAGAACCGATGCGTGGTATTCGGGGGCGACGTATCTACAAGAGACGACAGCGACATTAATCCTCGCTAAACCGTTGTCTACCGGCTCTCATCGAATCTACGTCTTCGCGGATCCAGAATTGCCCGACGATGACCATGAGGATGGGGTTATTGGCAAGCTTGATGAGCCACGCTCGTTTGATAACAAAGGGTCCCGATCTTTCGTGATCAATGAATTTACCTTGAAGACTGATGAAGCACTCACCGCGTTCAGCTTGGATCGGGTATTCGACGTTGTATTCCCAATCGGAGCTGCGTCTGGATCCAAAACAACGCTCTCCATCAATACAATAGAACCGCCCATCTCATTTCAAACTGACCTTCGTTTTGTCTCACTTCCTCGTCTGCCGGCATTGCAAGGCGACGCATACCAAGTTGAATTGCACTCCGAGGCGGAGCAGTTGGCCAAACCTGCGACACTCAAGTTTCGTTTCGATTTAGATGCTTTGACGAATCACTTGCAGACAAATTGGGGACTGAATCCCGGAGCGGTGGAATTCAACCCCACATTACAAAAAGAGGTCGAAAATCTCGCGATCTATCAGTGGCAAGCGGGTATTAACGCTTGGCAGCGGCTTCCCTCCGAGATACTGCGCGACAATACTGGAAACTTGATTTCGGAAAAATTTGTGACATCAACACAAGCCGAAAACATAAGCGTTCAAAAATTGCAAACCTCTCATATTCGTGTCGATTCAAGCCTCACGCCGGCAGGGAAATGGGCAATTCTTCTCCTTGATGCAGATCGGTATCGCGTCTTGCTTCAGCGAAAAGGCACAAAAGGAATCGAGGAACTCAAGCAAATCGGGCACGTCGGTCAGTTTTCCAGAGACGAAGGATTGGGGATTGAGTTAGAGATCCCCCGACTTGGGGAAACAGATGTCCTAGGCAGAAATCTGGTCTTTGAATTCGGCGATGTATTGACCTTTGAAACCGATGTTAGTCCAAACGGAGATGTACAACTTTCTGCACTATGGAGTACCAACCGTGGCAACGGTTCTGCACATGTGAACATCAGAACGAAAAACCAGATCATCGGCAAAGAAGACCAGTCCGACGTTAGCGATTGGCTGATTTTCTTCCGGGATAGCGAGCACTTTGAACTACGAAATGCGCTAAACGAGCTGGCACTCCATACGACGGGAGATCCCGCTGTGGGAACGGTTAATCAGCTTTTGATTCTTGGCAACCTCGGAATTGAGGTGCTCGTTACGGCCCCGATCGACCTGGGCTTTGAAGGCACCGATAACCCATCTTTCGAGTTTGGAGACAAGTTTAAGTTCAGAAAGACAACTGTGGGCATTGTCTCCGCCAAGACAAGGGAGCTCTTCACTTTCGCGCTGATGGAGAGTTCAGATCGAGAGCCTCCCAAAATCCAACTCTGGGTGGACGGAGAGATATCTAGACCCGGCAGTACCATTCCGCCCCGTCCGCAAATCTCTCTCCTCTTGACGGATGCAAATGGAGTGGATTTGGATAGCTTCAGCCTATTGATGAGCAAGGACGAAGGAACGTTTGAAACAATTAAAGATCTTGAGATTGGGGGTGGGCAGGTGACATCAGTTTCCATCCGCTACAAGCCAACGCTGTTCATCGGCAGCTATCGTTTCAGAATCAGAGCAACCGATCTCACCGGGAATACGCTCGGCGGCGAGGGCAGATTCCGTGAATTTACCTTCTCTGTGGTGGAGCAACCCGACCTTGAACCGCCAACGGTTGAAATCCGCGTCAACGATGAAATATTGATGGATGGGGCGGTTATCCGTGACCAACCGAAATTTGAGATTCTGATTGCTGATGAAAGCGAGATCAGTCCAACGACGATTCAATTCGCCTTCGGTTCAACAAACAGCCTGCTGTTTCCACTACCTGAAGACCACTATGAACTTCAGTTCGATGTCGTCCAACCAACGCAAGCGCGAATCACCTTTGAGCCTGATCTACCAAATGACGAGTACCAACTCCAAGTCCTTGCAACAGATGTCAGTGAAAATAGGGTCGAGTCGCAAATCTATCATTTCCACTTTGAGGAGGCTGTATCCATCACTCACCTATTAAATGCACCGAACCCCATACGCACCAATACGGTTTTCACCTATAACCTTGCACAGGCACCAGACCAAGTCACAGTCAAGATTTATACTGTGAGCGGTAGGCTCATCCGGACAATCGAAGACGCCTCAGCAAGACGGGGCTACAACGAAACGGATTGGGACGCTCGCGATGAGAATGGTGAACGTTTGGCAAATGGTGTCTACCTCTACAAAGTGATTGTTGAAACAGATGGGCGCAAAATCGAACAGATCGGACGATTGGCAATTTTGCGCTAACGGCGCGAGCCAATCTTTGAATTGCCGAATCAAGGTCCAGTCTTGAAGTTTTGACCCATTTCTAACCATTTGCTTTTTCTTGCGCTTTGTCACAATCTTCCGTTCTAAAACCCCGTCCTTTAAGCGTCTTCGTCCCGATTTATCGCGGGCGGGGATACAGAACGGCAAACCCCTTGGTTAGTCAAAAAATCGTTGAACTTGTAGGTGAAAAATGGTATAATCCCTATCAGAAACGGGCTCACCATTGAAAACTATTAGCAATGGTTTTCCCACTCTCCGACGGGAGCGTGTTGTGGTATGTCCGTCTCGTCAAAGTTGTCCGTGAGGGCAGTGGGCAGGGCCCTGAAGGACACAACAATCCCCCTCCTTCAGGGCGGGGAGTATGTCAAACAATTTGTGGTTGGGTCATAATGAGCTCAAATGCGGCGTTTATTCTGAACTATGAAAACATCTCCGAAGCCACAATCAACCGCCTCTCTTTGTACTCCCGACTTTTATCAACGCTTGCACTCGAAGGGGTTACGGTTGTGTCTTCAAAGGAGTTATCCGGACGCACCGATTTTACAGCGACTCAAATCCGAAGGGACTTAGCCTATTTTGGGCAATTCGGGAAGCGGGGAATCGGTTATGAGGTTGCTGCGCTCAAACAAGCCGTTGACAAGATTCTTGGCGTTCATATTCCTCGAAAAGTTGCGCTTATCGGTGTCGGTAACTTGGGAAGTGCTCTATTGGGGCATCGCGTACTGCGGGAACACAATTTTGAGATTGTCGCGGCATTCGATAATGATTCGAGTAAATGGGATCGGGGCATCAATAATGTTGTGATTCAGAACATTGAGGAACTTCCCGAAACCGTGCAATCTAAGCAGATTGAAATTGGTATTATCGCCGTGCCGCTCCATGCGGCGCAGAGCGCGCTAGACTGCCTCGTCTCGGCAGGTATTAAAGCGATTCTTAACTTTGCGCCAGCGCACCTGACCGTTCCGCGTCATATTAAACTGAGGAACGTTGATTTATCTATAGAACTTGAAGGACTTTCTTACTTTTTGCAGCATCAAGCACTATAAGGAATAATTATGAGTCACTTTCCGATTTATCGTCCGAGACGGCTTCGTGCTAACGAGAACCTCCGGCGGCTTGTTCGCGAAACACAACTTTCCGTTGATGACTTAATCTATCCGATGTTTGTCGTCCACGGGGTTGATGTTGCATCGGAGATTCCATCAATGCCGGGGTGTTACCAATACTCGGTCGATCGGCTCGTCCGGGAAGCAAAGGAATTGGCAGCCCTTCGTATTCCGGGCACCCTCTTATTCGGAATCCCGGAATCCAAAGATCCAGTCGGCTCCGAAGCCTACGCTGATGATGGGATTATTCAGCGTGCCGTGCGAGCGATCAAGGATGCAGTCCCTGAGCTGCTCGTAATGACCGATGTTTGCCTTTGCGAATATACAGACCACGGGCATTGCGGTGTCATCCATAAGGGGGAGGTACTGAACGACCCGACGTTGGAGTTGTTGGTCAAAGAGAGTTTGTCCCATGCCCGCGCCGGTGCGGATGTGATCGCCCCGTCTGATATGATGGATGGACGGGTCGGTGCAATCCGTGAGGCGTTGGATGAAAACGGATACGATCAAACCCCTATCATGGCGTATTCCGCAAAATATGCGTCCGCGTTTTACGGTCCCTTCCGGGAGGCGGCAGAATCCGCTCCGCAGTTTGGCGATAGACGTGCATATCAGATGGATCCACCAAATGTGGAGGAAGCGTTGCGGGAGGTTGCCTTAGACATTGAGGAAGGTGCTGATATCCTGATGGTCAAGCCTGCGCTCTCCTATCTTGATGTGCTCAGTCAGGTAAAAACGCATTTTCAGGTGCCTGTTGCTGCGTACAACGTGAGTGGGGAATATTCAATGATTAAAGCCGCGGGACAAAACGGCTGGATCGACGAAAAGCGGGTTGCACTTGAGGTGCTCACTAGCATCAAGCGTGCTGGCGCAGATATAATCTTGACTTACTTTGCAAAATCGGTTGTGGAGTGGCTTGAAGAATGACAAACAACTCAAAATGAAATGGTCAACCAAAACCTGGACCTCCTTGCGGATTTTATGAACGATACCTTTGAACCTCCTGATATTGATGCGACGTTCAGGCGATGACGAACTTCCATTGGCACTCGGTACCAGAGCTGACACTGAGGATTAGGTTTTCAGCGTCCAAGATATACACACCCGATTTTGAGGAGCTTATTCGATGTCAAACGAAGTCAGAGAAGAAAGAGAATCAGTTGAAGGCATGTCGATTCCAGCCTACTTTGATCGGTATGTGACCAGTGAATTCCGTGCGTTGGAGAAGCAAATTGACGCATTTAAGGAAGATTTCAATCACCGGTTTGAATCCGTGGATCGACGCTTTGAGGTAACAGACCAACACTTTGAGAAGATAGATCGGCGGTTTGAAGTTGTAGAGCGGCGACTGGACGCGATAGAACAGCATCTAACCAAGTTGCAAGAAGAGATGCACCTCCGATTTGAAATGGTTGATCAGCGATTTGAAACTATCGAGCAGCGGTTTGAAACTATCGAGCAGCGGTTCATTGATCTGGAAAAACGATGGGATGTTCGCCTCAACGATCTGGAAAAACGATGGGATGTTCGTCTCAACGATCTGGAAAAAAACTGGGATGCACGTTACAATAACCTTCAGCACAATATGGATTTACGATTTGCTGACATGAATCAACGGATGGATCGGCTGGAAGGAACTTTGAAATGGAGCTTGGGATTATTCGCTCCTGTCATTATAGGAATTTTGGCGATCCTCGTTAAACAGTTTTTGGGACCATAACAGATTAGCAGCTCATACGATTAAGTTACAACGGAAAACACAGCGTCTCGCAGTCCTGTTGTGGGAGGACTCACAGACAGTTGATAAAAAATGAACTATCTTTCAAGTCAAGAGGTGAGATACCTTGAACAACGCCAAATCCTTAGCAGCATGGCAAAAATCACAACAATTTATTCCCGGTGGCGTTAATAGTCCGGTAAGAAACTTTAATAAGGTTGGTGGCAGTCCACTCTTTATCCAACGTGGTAAAGGCTCAAAGGTCTATGACATCGACGGCAATGAATATATCGATTATTTGGCATCATGGGGACCACTAATTTTAGGGCATGCACATCCGAGCATTCTTGAGGCAATTCAAGGCGCGGCAGAAAACGGTACTAGCTTCGGGGCAGCAACAGCGTTAGAAACTGAACTTGCCGAACTGATTGTTGATGCCTGCCAGTCAATTGAGATTGTTCGATTGGTCAACTCTGGCACAGAAGCAACGATGAGCGCGATCCGCGTCGCGCGTGGGTACACCGGGCGGGATAAGGTTATCAAGATGGCGGGCTGCTATCACGGCCATGTTGACTCACTTCTCGCCGAAGCGGGGTCGGGGGTTGCAACCTTCGGCGTTCCTGAGTGTATCGGCATTCCGGCAGATTTCACACGACACACCCTCGTTGTGCCGTTCAACGATGCTGATGCTGTGCGGCGCGTGGTTGAAGCCAATCCCGATCAGATCGCATGCTTGATTCTTGAGCCGATCGCGGGCAATATGGGCGTGATCCCACCACATGATGGTTATCTCCAAGAATTGCGCGAGATCACAGCTGAACACGGTATCCTTCTCATTTTCGATGAAGTAATCACCGGATTTCGCGTGGCATACGGCGGGGCACAGTCCCTCTACGGAGTCACACCCGATATGACCTGCCTCGGCAAGATTATCGGTGGGGGAATGCCAGTGGGTGCTTACGGCGGAAAAAAAGAGATTATGGAAAGTGTCGCCCCACTCGGCGGTGTTTACCAAGCGGGAACGCTATCGGGCAATCCGCTTGCTGTGTCCGCTGGAATCGCAATGCTGAAAGCCCTTTCCGAGCCTGATGTCTATGATCAACTTGAGGCTCGCGCTGCTGCTCTTGCAGAGGGACTTCAAGCAGCCACCAAACGCCACGGAATTGACGCGTGGCACAGTCGAGTCGGTTCGATGCTGATGTTCTATTTCACGAATGAAACGGTCGTCGATTACGAGGGTGTACAGACCGCAGACACCGAGCGTTACGCACCGTATTTCTGGAACTTGCTTGAGAAAGGGGTTTACGTCGCTCCATCCCAGTTCGAGACCGGCTTTGTTTCATCATCACATTCTGAGGCAGATATAGATCAGACAATCCGGGCAGCCGATGAGGTGCTATCAAAACTTTAACGCAGGAAAGGAAGGATAAACGGAGAAACAAAAAGGAGCACAACGTGAAAGTTATAATCGAGATAATCAACCTTCACGTTTCACGTTTCACGTTTCATATCCATGTCAACACCAAGCCTTAGCGAAATTTGCCATTTTATTACAGATGATTTGCAAGCCGTGGAAAAAAAACTGAGCGAGAAAACCACGAGTCATTATGACTTTGTCGATCTTGCTGTCCAGCACGTGGTCGAAGGGGGCGGTAAGCGACTGCGCCCAATCCTGTTGTTGCTCTCCGCAAAAGCGTGTGGCTACCAAGGTGAGGATGCCCATACGCTTGCAGCAACGGTCGAACTAATCCATGTTGCGTCGCTCGTCCACGATGATGTCCTCGATGAAGCACCCATCCGGCGGGGACGTGAAACATTGCACTCCAAATGGGGCAATAAAGTGGCGGTGCTCGTTGGGGATTATCTCCATGCCCGCGTTCTTTCGATGCTTGTTTCCCGACGTGCCGATGATGCTGCGATGGCACTTCTCTCCGATGCAACACATTCAATGTGTGAAGGAGAAGTCATCCACGCCTATAAAAACGGGGATTTTGACATTTCGCAGGCCGACTACCTAAAAATCATCGACCTGAAAACGGGAAAGCTCATCACCGCATCATGTGCGATAGGAACAATTCTTGGAACGCAGGATCCGCAAAGCGTCCAAGCCTTGACAGAATATGGAAAAGCTATCGGCGCAGCATTTCAGATTATCGATGATCTCCTTGACCTTGTGGCGGATGGAGAAACGTTGGGGAAGGAGCCATTCAATGATCTGCGTGATGGAAAACTGACGTTTCCGATGATCTATGCACGTGAAGTCTGTACAACCGAAGAGAGAACAGAACTCGAACGGCTTTTTAGCTTACAGATGGACGAAGCTGGATCAATCGAATGGATCGAATCCCTGCTTGAACGCTATCAGATTCAGGCACATTGCCGTGGGGTCGCTCAAGAATGCGCCGATCACGCGAAATCCGCTCTGAATGTGTTGCCCAAAACGGCTGCAAGGGATGCCCTTGCACAACTTGCAGACTACGGTGTATCTAGGGATTGGTGAAAAAAACAGTGCGTAATACGTAAAAAACCGGGGCCATGACATGACGGTGGTTTTGTAGATAATCTCTTACGTAATTGAAGGGTGCTCGGCTCGCAATTCAGCCAAGAGCCGGTGCAAACATAGATGCCTGTGAGGGGCGTACCCTCCCGGTCACGATAGTTTCGGCAAATCGGGGGGAATCGTGGCAAGGATGCCACTCCCACAGAGAATATTTATGAGCACCCCTCACGTAATTACTCGTTGCGTATTATTCTTCTTGCGTTACCTTTGATATTATGTTCTATCCAGCGTGTCTGAACCTCCAAAGTCGCAGGTGCCTCGTTGTGGGCGCAGGACTTGTCGCCGAACGAAAGGTGCTCTCTTTGCTGCGTAGCGGCGGGGATGTGACGTTAATCAGTCCGGAAGCGACACAAGCCAATGCGGATTTGGCACAGAGCAGCCAGATAGTCTGGCATAAACGCCAGTTTCGGTCCGGTGATACGGCAGGAATGCTCCTTGTCTGTGCGGCAACCGATCTGCCGGAGATCAACACACAGATCTTTAAGGAAGCACACGAAGTATACGGAATCAATCTTGTCAACGTGGTTGATGTGATTCCTGAATGTACCTTTGCAGCGGCGTCCGTAATTACGCACGGAGACCTGACAATCAGTATCTCCACAAGCGGCAAAAGCCCAGCGTTGTCCAGACGCATCCGAGAATATCTTGAAGCAAAATTCGGAGCGGTGTCTCTTTACGATGAACCATCTGATACAAATTTTACTCCCTCTCTCAAGGGCAACGGACTGCCGTATCCGGTCTATTTTTTATTGGAGAACCGCCATTGTGTCGTAATCAGCGATTCGGAGGAGATGAGGGGACCTCTTGCACAAAGATTAGACCTATTGCTGCGTTGCGGTGCATCTGTTGATCGAGTTGTCCCGAACTCTGACAATTTAGAACGTGTGTCAGAGGCATTTCTTGTGTTGGTTGACAATTTTGGGGCCGAAGATTTTGACTTCTCCGCTCTCGACCAGCGTCAATTAATTGAATTCATCAACGATCCAGAGTCTGGAACATTTACCACGCCGCCTCTAGTGAGAGATGGCGATTTGATTATCAGTATTTCCGCCAATCATATTCAGGAAACGGACAAAGGTGTAAACGATAACTGTAAAATCGAGTCTGTACAAACTCAGCTTGCCCATCAGTTTGAAAATAACGGTTATGGGGAGTTTATAGATTTTCTCGGTTCGCTACGACCTACGGTGATGGAATCTATCCCAACCCAGAAAGGTCGCCAGCGATACTTCGATCGTCTTATTGATCAGGTTTCTGGAAATGAAGGGCAGCAGTGCTGCTTAGGTTTTGAAGATCCTAACTGTGCGCTTGAATGCACTTTCAATATGATCCGTAGCGGGCAAACCGCTACCGCTCGTCAATATGCGCTTCAACGGATCGGTGAATAAGTCTAATAAACACGCTTCTTACGTTTTATATCGCGATGAATTCATTGTTTTTTCACACGCTTTTATTGGTCTATCTGGCGGGGTGCGTACTTCATATTCTCTTTCTCTCAACAGGGAATGGAAGGATCGCAAAATTCGCCTATTGGCTGACGATAGGTGGATTTTCGCTGCACTCGTTCTTTATTCTCCTACGCTGGCGGCATGCGGGGCATCCAATGGCGTATTGGTATGACTCAACCTCCTTTCTAGCGTGGGCAATTATCTTGATTTATCTGTGTATCGCACACAGGACCCGCCTCCGTACGATCGGGGTTTTTGTTGTACCCGCCGCGTTCATAGCCACCTTAGTCGCTTACACACTACAAACTCAGGAAAATACTGCGATTCCCACATATCTGCAAAACTACTGGCTCATCGCCCATTCTGCGGTTATTTTTCTGGCTTATGCCGCATTCGTCGCCGCGTTTGGGTTTGGCCTGATGTACCTGATTGAAGAGAAGAAAATCCGTGAGAAGCAGCACACGCTCATTTATAATCTTCTGCCCGCGCTCGGACGATCCGATGAACTCGGTCACAAGTGCATCTTCGTTGGCGTAATCTTGATGACAATGGGCATTCTTATTGGGGTACTTTGGACGCAGTATGTTAAAGAAGTCAAATGGACATGGGTTGATTCAAAGGTTATCTTCACAATCGCCACATGGCTAATCTATGTGTTACAACTCAGCATCCGTCAAATTCTGGGTTGGCGCGGACGCAAAACCGCTTATTCTGCAATCATAGGTCTTGCAGCTGTGTTATCTACCTATGTAGGCGTTAATCTTTTTTTACCGAGCATGCACGCATTCTAAAAAATGAACCAAATTGTCACTGTCGGTACAAGCCATCATATCGCACCGCTCGATTTTCGAGAGCGGTTGTCGTTTTCTGAAAGCCAGCTTACAGAAGCTTTCCAACTTTTAAGGGAACATCCCGATGTTCGGGAGGCGACGATTCTCTCGACCTGCAACCGTGTCGAAGTGTATGCCGTGACCCACGGCAAAAATGGCTGTGCTATTCTTTCCGACTCTCTATCAAATTATCATCAAATCGAGCCGCAACAGCTGGATAAGTTCACATATAGCCATCAAAATCTTGATGCTGTCCGTCATCTCTTTAATGTAACTGCAAGCCTCGATTCTATGGTTGTTGGCGAACCCCAGATTCTTGGTCAGGTGAAAGAGGCGTATGCCCAATCACTCGCTGCTGGAGCAACCGGAGATATTCTGAACCGTCTGTTTGCCAAAGCGATAAGCGTCGGTAAGCGAGTGCGCACTGAAACCAATATCGCCGCCGGTGCGGTATCCATCAGTTACGCAGCGGTTGAACTTGCTAAAAAGATCTTTCAAAGTCTGGAAGATAAGACAGTTGCCATCATTGGTGCCGGTGAGATGAGTGAATTAACGGCGCAACACCTTGTGAAGAACAACGTTTCCAAAGTCATCGTGGCAAACCGAACATATCAGCGCGCAGTTGACATCGCCAAAAAATTTAATGGGACTCCCCTAGCATACGACGCTGATCTGAGTTTCCTCGTCGAAGCGGACATTGTGATTAGCTCAACCGATGCGCCGCATTATCTAATTGACCGACGTTCACTTGCAGAGATTATGAGACAGCGGAAGCATCGCTATATGTTCCTAATTGACATCGCTGTACCGCGTGATATTGACCCTGAAGTGAGCAAAGTAGACAACGCCTTCCTGTATAATATTGACGATCTTGAGATGGTAGTCGCCTCAAACCTCAAAGATCGGGAACAGGAAGCGGAAACCGCAATGCAGATTGTTAGAGAAGAAGTCGCAAAATTTCAGTCACGGTTGCAAATTTTTGAAGTCAACCCGACGATTAAGGCACTCCATCAGCAATTTCAAGAAGTCGCTTCAAAAGAGTTAGGAATCTGTCTTGACAAGGCGCAGCTGACCCCTAAACAGCAGAAGATGGTTGGAGCGATGACGCAATCGATTATCAAAAAATTGTTGCATCAACCGACGACGAATTTGCGCCAAACCGTCAACGACACGAATGACGATCATGCACAGTATGTCCGCGCTTTGCACGAAATGTTTGGTTTGGAACAAGCAGAGGATGTTGACACAGAAAATAAAAATTGAAGCTGATGTGAGACAAGACCTGATAAAGGAACCTACAATGGAAACATTTGGAATTATTGGAATAGCACTTGGAATGACTGGCTTTCTCTTTGGCATGTTAGCTTATGCTTTGACTGCTCGCCTCCAAGGACGGATAGAACGCTTGGAATCTGAACTTGAAAAATTGAAAGCTGAAAATACTGGAAACAATCCCAATGCTTTAGCGTTGGGTCAAAAGGCGTAATTTTTTCTTGCATAAACAATCCAAAGATTGCCATTGCTCGAACCATTGGCAAAATCAAAGGTTACACATCAAAAGTAATGCGTGATGAGTTTCCATCGCTCAAGAGTCGGCTTCCCATGTTGTGGACTCGTTCAAAGTTCATAGCTTCTGTTGGGAGTGTAACATTAGAGGTTGTCAAACAATATATCGAGAATCAGAAGAATGTCTAACTACCGAACATATATCATTCATACATGCGGTCGTAATGATGAGTTAAACACCATTACTGAGATAGCGGGTCGCATCTATAACAAAACAGTGTCACTTGTGCGAAAAGTTCAAGACCAAAAAGGTTTTTGGCTATCTGTTGGCAATGCAAAGAAATATCTGCGTTGCCTCGAATATCCATGTCATGCACATAGCGTCCAAGCAATCATTGATGATTACTATAGTGCGCTCGGCTCTTTCTTCTCACGCCGAAAAAAAGACCCAAAATCACGTCCGCCATACAAAACAAGAAAGTATCACACCCTTACATGGCGAGCTACAGGGATAAGCATACAGGGTGATAAAATGCGATTGTCTATGGGAAAAGGCGGAGAATCTGTCCTGATTCCTGTAACCAAGCAGTTTCGTAAAGTTCCTGTAGAAGTATCTATGATATACAATCGGCAGAACCATCAATTTGAGTTCCATGCAACATTCCAAGTCAAACCTACCAAACACAGACCGAAAAAGCGAAGTGCCTCCGCTGTAGACATGGGTGAGATTCATCCAATTAGTGCTTTTGACGGACAGCAAGCCATGATAATCAATGGACGCTTTATCCGTTCTATCAAACAGTACCGCAACAAGTTCCTAGCCCGTATCAATCAAAAAATTAGTAGGTGCAAACGAGGCAGCCATAGATGGAAAACGCTAAAAGCTGCCAAGAACCGTGTACTCATGAAGATCAAGAATCAAATCAAAGATGTTGAGCATAAAGTAACATCGTTCTTTGTTTCCGCTTGTCGAGTCAATAGAGCGCAAACGATTGTCTTGGGAGACCTCAAACATATTAGACAGTCCATAGATTATGGCAAAAAAGCCAACCAGAAATTGCATCAATGGAGCTTTGGTAAAATCAGAAGTATGATTACTTACAAAGCCGAAAACGTCGGAATCGAAGTAAAAACTGAGTCCGAAAAATACACTTCCCAAACCTGCCCTGCTTGTAAGCACAAATACAAACCAAGCGGGAGAGTTTACAAATGCCCCAAGTGTAAATGGACAGGGCATCGGGATATTGTAGGTGCAAGTAATATCTGGACAAAGTATCAGGGTTGGACCTTCAACCCTCCCTGTAGTTGGTGTCTTGGCATCACCCGTAGGTGTGAGATTCAGTCCACATTTGCGTCGCTTGGATTCGTGGTCACCCTTTCGGGGACTCATATCTAAGAAACCTGTCAAGAACAGGTAAGAATCCCAAAGATTTATCTTTGGGAGTATGTCAATAGTGTTGCTTGAATCCTTTTAACGATTTTTACATGAATCGGCAGAGCGCGACTGAACCGTCGGGCGATTTGATAGAGTCCACTCCGACAAGCCGAGAGTCTTCGACATGAAACAAACTATCACCATTGGTACACGCGGCAGCCAACTTGCACTCTGGCAGGCAAAATATGTGAGAAAGCGTCTGCATCATCACTTTCCCGACCGTTCGATTGAGCTCAAAGTTATCAAGACGACGGGGGACAAAATTCGAGATCGCTCTCTCGTCGGACTGGGCAAAGGAGTCTTTACAAAGGAGATCGAAATCGCGCTTTGGGACGGCACAATAGATCTCGCTGTCCATAGCATGAAAGATCTGCCGACAGATCTGCCGGACGGGCTTTGTATCGCCGCTATCCCTGTACGCGAAGACCCTCGCGATGTGCTGGTCACGCAGTCTGGACTAGTCTTCGACCAACTGCCACAGGGGGCGAAAATTGGGACAACAAGCCCGCGCCGCAAATCTCAGCTTTTACACTTACGCCCTGATTTGCAGGTTATGGATGTCCGCGGAAATCTCGACACACGCCTTCGCAAACTGCATGAAACAGACCTTGATGGAGTTATTCTTGCCGCGGCGGGAATTAAACGACTGATTGGTGAGGAAATCATTACGGAGTATTTTGAGGCGGATCGGATGGTCCCCGCTGCCGGGCAAGGGGCATTGGGGGTAGAAGCACGTGAAGATGACCTTGAAATCGAGACGTTGTTAGACGTAATTAACGATAGTCATAGCGAAACCGAAGTGCTTGCGGAGAGAACTGTGTTGCAAGAATTGGGTGGCGGATGTCAAGTGCCGATTGGCGTAAACGCACGGTTGGAGGACGATAGGCTTCATCTGATTGCTACCGTTTGCAGCCCTGACGGAAAGCATCGCATTCTTGAGCGGCTATTGGGTGATTTGGCGTGTGCCCAAGAGTTGGGGGTCAACCTTGCGACGAAGTTGATTCAGAATGGTGCACATAAACTTCAAAGTGGAACGTGAAACGTAAAGCGTGAATCATGGCTGCCATAAATGGTAAAGTCTACCTTGTTGGGGCGGGACCGGGCGATCCGAAGTTGATAACACTCAAAGGGATTGAATGCCTCCAACGCGCAGATGTAGTAATCTATGACCTGCTTATTAACGTCAAATTGCTTGAGCACTGTCCTGCGCATATCGAAAAAATCTATGGCGGAAAAATGATAGGCGAGCAGGAGCAACGCCAGTCTGAAATCAATGACCTGATGATTCGGCACGCGAGGGCAGGCAAAACGGTTGTCCGGCTCAAAGGCGGTGATCCGTTTATATTCGGGAGAGGTGGAGAAGAGGCACTGACACTTGTAGAGGCGGGAATTGATTTTGAAGTCGTGCCCGGCATTACCTCAGCAATCGCTGCGCCGGCGTATGCTGGTATTCCTTTGACGCATCGGAGTTACTCGTCCTCCGTCGCGTTTGTCACAGGGCATTCGGCGGCGTTGCAAGCGGATTCGGCAATCCGTTGGGAGCAGCTCGCTACAGGCGTGGATACGCTGGTCGTTCTTATGGGGGTGGGGCATTTACGCGAAATTGCGGGGCGTCTGATTCAACACGGACGCTCACCTGAGACACCAATTTCCCTCGTTCATTGGGGGACAACGCCACAGCAAAAAACGCTTGGGGGAACTCTCGCAGACATCGCTCAGAAGGCAGAGGAGGTTAATTTTCGGAATCCGGCGGCAATCGTTGTCGGTGACGTCAATGCCCTGCGCGAACAATTGGGTTGGTTTGATCAAAAGCCGCTCTTTGGTCGGCGGATTATCGTCACGCGCGCTCGGGCGCAAGCCAGCGACTTTGCGGAATGCCTTGAATCTTATGGTGCTGAAGTTATCCAATTCCCGACGATCGAAACCCAGCCAATACTCGACAACGCTGCATTGGACAGGGCAATCACTCAACTTGCGACGTACAACTGGGTCATTTTTACCAGTGCCAACGCTGT
The DNA here is from genome assembly GCA_965222435.1 of Candidatus Poribacteria bacterium. Lineage (GTDB taxonomy): Bacteria > Poribacteria > WGA-4E > WGA-4E > PCPOR2b > PCPOR2b. The sequence goes on from OZ244950.1 coordinate 5,854,316, forward strand.
GGAGTATTTCTATCGCCACCTGCGGGCAAACGGCAAAGATGTTCGATCCCTCGGAAACGCTCGTATCTGCGCAGTTGGACAAAAAACCGTAGCGGCATTAGATCAGATCGGGATTCGTGCAGATTACGTTCCATCGCAATACCGTGGTGCGGCCCTTGCAGCTGAATTAGAAGGTGTGAAAGGGCAAAAGATTCTGTTACCGCGTGCTTCGATCGCTGCCGATGGTTTACCCAACGGCTTGCGAGATCGAGGCGCGATTGTCGACGCTATTCCAATCTATGAAACCATCAAAGCCGGTGCAGAGGGACGTGAGGCACTCGAAGCGGACCTACATAACGGACGAATCGACATGGTGACATTTACAAGTTCATCAACTGTTACTAACTTTCTTGAGATGTTCGGTTCACATCCGTCCGCTGCTTTGCTCGATCAAGTCCACATTGCGGTCATAGGACCATCAACCACCGCAACCGCGGAAGCAAAGAGATTGACGGTAAATATAGTTGCGAAGCAAGCATCTGTAGAATCACTAGCGGAAGAAATTGTTAAGTTTTATACACCAAAGGAGAAGGAAAAATGAATCGAAAAAGAACTAAAATCATCATTGCGAGCTTTGTCTTAGCGGCTGCGATGGCGTTCCTCGTTGCCGCGGGTGTGAAGGACACAAGCATGCGACACTTCACGCCCGATGTGCTCGTTGCACACGCACAAGAGGTTCACGATAAGGGCATCCAAGTGGACGGGTTGATTGCGGAAGGAACTGCCCAATGGGATCCGACGAAGTTTCAACTCACCTTTGCGGTACGAGATCGAGAAGGGCAAGCGAGCGTCAATGTCCTCTATGCAAATAGACTCAGACCCGACAATTTTAAAGATGGCGGGAATGTCTTTATTCAAGGGAAGTATAACGCAGCCGAAAATCTCATCGTTGCCTCCAAACTTCAAACGAAGTGTGCGTCGAAATATGAAGCAGCCGAAGGAATGACAGCACAGACCGGCGGAACCGACGCAAGCGATTATTAAGCCTCAGAAGGAAAGACACGCATTATGGCAGAATTGGGACAGGCAGCAATATGGCTTTCGGTGTTTTCCTGTCTATGGGCATTGACGATGCTCTGGATGGGATTGCGTCATAACAACTACAATGCAGTCATCAGCGGACGAAACGGAGTCATTGGGACCTTCGCTTTAATAACACTTGCAACGGGCGCACTGATCTACGGCTTTGTGACAAACGACTTCTCGATGAAATATGTCGTCGAAGTCTCTAGCTATGATCAGCCCCTGATGTACAAAGTCACTGCGTTGTGGGGACGGATGTCTGGCTCGCTCCTGTTTTGGCTGTGGCTCGTGACACTTTTTGGTGCATTGGTCGTATGGACAAACCGACGTGCGACCGATCACTTGGCTGACTATGCTCTCATCCCCATCTCGATAGTACAACTCTTTTTTATCATTCTCGTGACCGGTTTAGTCGAAGGCGTCTACAATCCACTGGAACGTTTGCCAGATGGTATGGTTGCTCGTGATGGTGCTGGAATGAATCCGTTGCTGCAAACACCGAGCATGGCTTATCATCCCCCATCGCTTTATGTCGGCTTCGTCAGTCTGACGGTGCCGTTTGCCTTTGCTGTCGGTGCGGCAGCTGCTGGAAAGATAGGCAGCGAATGGATTAGCAGATCGCGTCGATGGATGATGGCATCTTGGCTGGTGTTGACACTTGGCATCACGCTTGGTGGAAATTGGGCATATCGTGAACTTGGATGGGGCGGCTATTGGGCATGGGATCCTGTCGAAAACGCCTCTTTCATGCCGTGGCTGCTCGGCACTGCCTACCTCCACTCGGTAATGATCCAAGAGAAGCGGAATATGCTCAAACTCTGGAATATCGTCTTGATTACGCTTGCGTTTGAGTTTACGCTCTTAGGAACTTTCATCACCCGTAGCGGGATAATCACTTCCGTGCACGCATTTGCACAATCCGACATCGGAGGATACTTCCTCGGATTTATTATCCTTTCCACACTCAGTGTCATTGGACTTCTGGCTTATCGCTGGAACGACCTAAAAAGTCCCAACCGCCTCGAATCTCTCCTCTCCCGCGAAAGCTCGTTCCTCCTAAACAATTGGATGCTTGTCGGCTTAACGCTGATTATCCTTTGGGGAACGTTGTGGCCAATTATCACAGAACAGGTTACCGGAGAAAAAGCCGCAGTCCCAGAGGCGTTTTTCAATCAGGTAGTTATTATCCCCGGACTGCTTCTCCTGTTACTCACAGGCGTAGGTCCAATTATTTCATGGAAAAAATTGACACCGAGCAATTTCAAACGGATGTTCGCCAAACCGATTGTTTTCGGACTCGTTGGAGGCATACTCGCATGGGTATATCTTGCCTTGAAGGGACACACGGGGGCAATCTACTCCGCGCTTTGTGTTTTGGCCGGTGTTTTTGTCCTCGTAGCCATTTCTGACGAATTCTATCGCGGATCGAAATTGCGAGCCAAACGGGGTGAAACCTCACTCTTTGATGGACTCATTCAACTCATTCAACGCAACAAACGTCGATATGGTGGCTACATCGTCCATATCGGTATCGTGATTTTATATATTGGGATTCTGGGGTCTAAAGGTTATTATCTCTTGGAATCGAAGGGGCTACACCTTGGGGAATCAATGGAGATCAGCAACTACAGACTCACGCTGCAGGATGCGTTTCAGGAAGAACACCCTAATTTTTCGCTCGGTGGCGTTGTATTCGCTGTTGAAAAAGGTGGGAAATCAATGGGGACAATGCGTCCAGCGCGTGGATTTTATCATAGGGCTGGTCAAGGTGAACAGGATACCATCGAGTCAGCCATACGCCATTTGGGATTAAACGATCTCTATATTGCATTGGGTCCCCTTCCTGAAAACGTGCCTGCCTATGTGCAGTCGGGGGGAATTGTCTCTGTTCAAGTTTACCACAATCCGCTTATCAATGTTGTTTGGCTTGGTGTTGCCATTATGATAATTGGTGGATTGGTCGCAATCTGTGAGAAGCGCGTAAAAGGTAATGTGTAAAATGAAAATATGCCGGACCGTTCTATTTATCTTAATGTCCTTCAGCTGCTTAATTTCAGTGGCAGATGCTCAGGAGCAGGCACGTACAACCGCCCCATCGCTTGAATCAAACTTGGATCAGCTGATGACCAGCGTATATTGTTATTGCGGCTGCGTGCGAGAAACAATTAAGCATTGCGTCTGTGGTGTTGCTCAAGGGATTGAAACGGGCTTTCGCAACCGCCTCAGTGCTGGGGGAACGGTTCAACAGATTCGAGCCGATTATCTTGCAAGGCACGGCACGCAACATTCAGCACTCATGCCCGCCAAAGGATTTAATATCGTTGCCTATGCCATGCCTGCCGTTATCATCGTGCTGCTCGGCGTTATTGTCTTTCTTGTGCTTAGGTCAAAGCGTAAGGCAGCACTAGCGAAATCGCCTGTTACAAAAGAACCACAGCAGCCAAGATCGACAGATCAATACGAACAAATTGAGGAAGAGCTTGAGCGTTATAAGAAGCGAAAATAGCCATCAGGTTAGGAGTTTGATCTATGTTTTTTGTGTTTCTATGGATTCTATTACTTGGGTTTCCCCTTCTGGTCTATCTGGGTTTGCCACTGTGGTCAAAATCACGCCCGTCCCCAGAAATGGATGCAGTTGAAACCCGAATGCAAACGCTGTATCTTGAGCGTGAACGTAGCTATTCGGCACTTGTGGACCTTGAGGAAGACTATGAAACAGGCAAGCTGTCCCAAGGGGACTATCAAGCCCTACGCGGACAATTGTTGCAAGAAACAGCAGCGGTGTTGACGCAGATCGAAACGGCCGGTATGGCGTCTGTGGAAGAAGAAATCGAAAGATATAAACAAGAGAAGCAATCACGAGGTTAAAATAAAATATGCACGACAACTGTAAAGCCGGAATACTAGAAAACAAGCACTTTTCACGCTTCACGTTTCACGTTTCATTCTTTATATTCACGGCTTTGATCTGTCTGTCCTCCGCCGTTGGACAAAGCGACATCGGCAAAATCGAAGGACAAGTCATAGATAAGAAAGAAAATCAGCCGCTTTCTCAACGGTTAGTAGTTTTGCAGATTCGCAGGGAAGGTGAGGATGCCCAACAACATGAGACGGTGACAGACGATAGCGGGGCTTATATCTTCGACAATCTCTCAACAGCTTTCGATGTGCATTATGCCGTTTCAACCAATTATGAAGGTAAGGAATATATCGAACAAGATCTCGTTTTGTCGGAGTGGTTGCCTAATATCACGGTCAATATTGAGATCGGGGCGTTTACGGATGATCCGTCGCAGGTGAAAGTTCGACAGCATACGCTTATCATTGGTCCGCCTCCCGCAGACCATGCCCCTGATGGGGCGGTGTCCGTGATGGAACTGATTCAAGTCGAAAATACCAGTGAACTAGCGTTTCAAACATCAATAAACAATCAAAAAGTAGGTGTGCATTTCAACCTGCCAAATGGTTATGAAAACCCTGAGGTAGATCAGACCTTTAAACAGGAACTCAAGGTAGCCGCAAACCGGTTAATTAGCAGTCAACCGTTAGCCTCTGGAACACACCAAGTCGGGTATTCCTACTTGATGCACGTTGTTGGTTCGGATTTAGTTCTCTCCCGAAAACTGACGTTTGAGACCGCCCAACTCTATGTATTCATCTCAGACGGAATGCCTTTGGTGCCACAATCGAGAATTCTAGGAGCAGGTCGTCGAGAGCAAGTTCACGGACTGGTGTTCACTATTCATGCGACGGATCCGGCGAAGCTGCTATCAACGAACCAAACTGTAGATCTGCGCTTCAAAGTTACATCCGTCGCGCCTCCGTCTCAAAGCGGTATAAGTGAAACAGCTAGAAAACCGTCTGATCCAAAGATGATTGCGTTGATCGCAATTTCTGCGGCACTTGCAGGCGGTTTTTTGGTTGTGGCGATTTTCAAAATCCGATCCCCAACGCCGAAGCTGTCTGACGACTCTCAGAAGTCCCAAGCAGCACCCGATGTAGGTTGGCTCGGTAAGTTGGATGTCGCTGACCTTGAGCGGACGCGGGTTGCTAGGCTTGAGATGATTACTCGTTTGGAAGAATTGCACGGAAAGCACGAAATCTCCGATCGGGTTTATGAGCGGTTACGGAAAGAACAGGCGGATCGGCTTGCTGCTGTCTTGGCGCGAATTAATAGGGAAGGAGAATGAACCGTGAGTCCTGAAGAAATTCTTAATCTGGAAGATGAATCTCACTCTATCGCGGCTCTCAAAAGTATTGCTTCAATGACCGAAGATGAGTTTGTGGAATGGTGTGATGAAGATATTCGTGCTGAGTACGTTGATGGAAAGGTTATTATTATGACGCCTGAATACGTGGGGGATGAACAGGTGCGTTGGTTTATTGGAACGATTTTAGGGCTTTTTGTAGAACATCATGACCTCGGTGAGGTTTTCGGTCCGAATCTCCAAATTCGTCTCCGCCCGCGATTAAGGCGAATTCCAGATCTCCTATTTATTTCCCATGAACGTTTGCATTTGCTTGAAGAAGCACACTTTGAGGGAGCACCCGACCTTGCGGTGGAGATTGTCTCACAGGATAGTAAAGAAAGAGATGAGGACGATAAATATAAGGAATACGAGGCTTGCGGTATCCGCGAATATTGGATTATTGCACTATTGTCAAAACGGATTGATGTTTATCGCTTGTCTGACCGCGAGGAATATGAACCGTTGCTGCCTGACGCATCTAGCGTCTACCGTTCTACTGTTATCCCCGGCTTTTTTGTAAACCCTCAATGGATTTGGCGTCAACCTCCGCCTAGAAAAGGTGATATTCTGCACGAGTTAGGCATCTCATAGCCGCAGTTTTCTACTAATAAAAGGTATCAACCTAAGAATGCCTGACTGGAGAGCCGTGTGCCATGAAAGTGGCCCGCACGGTTCGGAGAGGGGGTTACGGTACTCCATTGATGAAGGTGGAATCACGGACTCTACTCTACATTTACTTTGATGACACTTAAAAATAAGAGGTGAGACCTATGGATTTTTCAGCATGGTCGCCGTCGCATCTGCTCGTGGCATTTTTAGCCTTTGCAACGATTATAGGGCAAGCGATCACGGTATTATCACGACTGAAAACGACCGCAGAGCGACAGGAAAAACAGAGCGAGTGTTTCTATAATGCGCTCGACAAGCGAATTGATGAAGTCAGCAAACAAATCTCGGAAGCCCGTTCTGAACTGAAAACCGAGATGTCAGAGGTTCGGTCTGAACTGAGCAAGATGAACCAGAACCACATTGACCACCTGTCCCGCCACAAATCGTGAGGGGACAAAAGCCGTATGTTCCCACGCGGTCTAGTGGCAAAAGTCAGGAAAAAGAGATTTGAAAAATGACTTAGATGAGTTATTGAACATAGCAGTCGTTTTGCCCTGCCCCCGGCGGGCTGCGTTCAACTGGGGGATGATAGAAGGAGATATGATATGCAAAGGACGCATTACATGACTGGCAGTATGGGGCTACATTATGTGTGTTTTAGACTATCTGAATATGGTTGGAATGTTTTAGTCTCGAAGGAAAATGTAACAGCCCCTAATGAGGGATCTTGTTGGCGGAAAGATGGCAAGTCAATTACTTTTCAGACGCGGAGCCAGAGTGATAAAAGCGCAATTCCCCTTGGTGCCGGTGCTAGCACAATTACAAACCAGTTTTTAATTGCCGTTGTGAATCTCAACTCTGATAAGCCTGAAGTTTATATCTTTACTGCGGATGAAGCCAAATGTAAAATGGCAAAAGACGAAGGCGGCGATCAACACTGGATCGAGGTTGAGAGTTATGATACTGAGGATTTTAGAGAGAGGTGGGATAAACTTGATAAATGAAACCTGCTGAAGGGGGTGTATCTCCACGGTTCCCTTGTGGCGAAACTACAAAAGATGGGGATTTGAAAGGACAAAAAAATGTGGAGCGAAACAATTGTATGGGAGGGACCTTTCTCTCTCGATTATGTGATAGACGAGCTACATCGTGAGGACGACTTTGGGCTGTACCAGATTTATGGAACTCATATTATCCTTGAACCAGATGGCGGGGCGGACCACTTGCTTTACATTGGAATGACCGGTCCAAAGTCAAACTATAGCTGGAGATTTGAAGAGCATAAAAGGGATTGGATCTGGTATAACCTAGAGTGCAACGGGGAAATATCGATCCACATTGCTCGGCTGCCTTCTATGTCAAAAGAGATGATTGAACTTATCGAAGCTCTTGAAATCCACTGGCATTCACCGCCATATAACGGAAAGCATATATCTCAGGTAGATAAGTATGCGACGGAGGATGAGCATCCGCCGCTACAGATTGCGAATGAGGGGAAACGTGGTAAGTTGTTGGAGTGTATACACAATAATCCACCACCGTGGTATAGATCTTAAATCGTCCGATAATAATCATTATCGGACATTTAGAGGTTCATTTTAGGAAAATCACAAAATAAAGATCCAGTCATAGTGCGGTTTCACCCAGTCTCAATAAGCAAAAATATGTCCGATAACTTTATCGGAGTGATTTTAATAGAAAATTGCAAACCTAAATCTAAGCGAGCAAACGAGTGGGCTGGTACAACGCTGAAAGGAGAAAAATAATGCCTCTTACACAAGGCGGTGTGATTGGTAGCGGTGGCGGGGTTTACAAGATAGTAAACACGCGGACCGGAAGGGTTTATATCGGTTCAACACATAATTTTCTAAATCGATTTAACGAACACTACTATCAGCTATCAAATGGCACACATCACAATACTGCGCTACAAAATGATTTCCGGCTACTTTATGATCTAAGGTTCATTGTTGTTCAACGGCTGCTCGATACATCAAGCGGGATGCTTAGGCGTGTTGAGCTGGATGAAATGGCAAAATATCTGCCGTTTCAACTCTATAATAGATAGGCACATTTGTGCACTTGCCGGTGACTGTCTACATTGTCCACAAGGACGCGGACTGAACGCTATTGATTCTGAAATGAAACAGTTACGCTAGCAAATGTCCAAGGAGGGTTAGGAGTTGCAGGCGGGGTTGAATCAATTCTTAAAAGGGGTAAATAATTATGTCTGAAATGGAAGTGTTCTTAGAGGAATTTCATATTCAAAACTACCATAGCTTGCACAATGTTAAGATGCCACTAAAGCCTTTGACAATTCTAGTTGGTCCAAATGGAAGTGGAAAATCAAATGTTTTAACCGCCTTGAGCCTTCTCAAGGCAATGGCAAATAACAATCAATTACCATCAACTCAATTCATCCAAGACATTCTTTGGGCAGGAGCAGTTAAAGGAAGTAACATGACTTTTCAATTACAAACTGCAACAGAAGAAACCAAGTCTGTATACCAACTAGGGCTGAAGGCGGTTGGGGACAGTGCTTATGCCAAAGAAAAATTGTTGGTAAACGATGTAGAAGTCATCTCAACCCAGAATGGAGAGGGTGTGGTTCGAGATGAGAGTAACGAGAACCCAATAAAATACAAGTCCAAGGAACTCGCTTTGAACTCAGTTGGAGCTTACGGGGACAAACCTTTTGCCACTGCCTTGGCCAAATTCATCAGGACTTGGGACTTTTATAACATTCGACCAGAAACCATACGAACTTATCTCAAAGAATTCTGGCCTGTCACAAAAGCAGAAATAGGTGAATCGCCTCGACTTAATCGGGTAGGTAATACACTGCCTGATATGCTCTCACATTGGTACGATAATGCTCCTGAACTTTTCCTCAATGTGAGTGAAGGTCTTGCTACTTCTATGGATATCAATCTAGACTGTCGCACAATAGACGGAAACAATTGGTTCGGTCTTTTAGAAGGATACAAGAAATCTATACCCTTAGAACACGCATCTGATGGCACGTTGGGGCTTGCTGCTTACTACGCTTTACTCAATCAGCCTAAATTATCACCACTTATTGCCGTTGAAGAGCCGGAACGTCATCTGCACCCTGGCATACTATCCAAGGTGGCAGAAATTCTCAAACAAATTGCCAAGCAATCTCAAGTAATTGTCACAACTCATAGTCCTCAATTTCTTGACTCTTTTAGTGCTGAGGACCTATCGGATTCGCTCGGCGTTTTACTCTTAAACAAGCATTCGGGAAGCGGCACAGAAATCCTTAACCTTGAAGATATTCGTGGAGACCGAGCTGCATTGGACGGTTGGATTACGGATTTCGGGGTTGGAAGTGCCATTTTCGATAGCAACCTTATAGATTAGTAAGAAGGAATGCCTATATGCCAACTGTAAGAATTTGGGCGTTGGAGTCAGACGAGGACGAGAAAGTAGTCGAATGTTTAGCAAATAAGTTAGCTATTTATTTACGACTTAACAATCTGTCTATCAAAACAGCTGGACAGAGCACTCTCGCATCGATTAAGAGAAGAAAACGTGATAAGCCATTAAAGGCGGGGATTCTGAACTTTCTCAAAGAGGATGACTACGTTATTTTCATCCTTGACCTAGATAGCCCAAGGTCAACTAGTCAACGACGGTCTGAACCTAATTCTCTTATTAATCAGGTTGAAGAACTTGTTAATGAAAACAGTAATAATCCCACAGTATTTTTCAGACCAGCGGTTTATGAAATTGAAGCGTGGCTACTGATTGATTGCCTAGGGATTTTTTGTTATTTCGCCCGTCGCTACGCACAGTTTAGGGGCGATTGCCGCCAAAAAGTTTCAACACAGAAACGTATTTTTCAATTAGTCAAACATTATCAAAAAGGCGACACGAAAACGATCATTGAAGCAGTAACAGGCGGCACAGGTCCTAAAGAATATTTGCGGGCATTTTCTGAAGAAATTCTGCTTGTGCTTAATCCAAAGATGCCACAAAAGAACGTTAGTAGAGAGCGGTATCAGGTAAGCATGTCCCCCAGAATAGCTGAATATGTAGAGATTAGTAAAGACACCGTTAGACGTAACAACTCTCTCGGTCATCTAGGGGGCTTGCTCTCCCGATTGAATTGAGATTAATAAAATATCCGATAACCCGAATTATGGGACATTTTTATTGTATTCAGTATGCCCGACACTTACAATTCGTATGTATGCGATGAATTGCAGACCAAGAGGGCGACATTGCCATGATGGCTGATGGCTATGAACAGGGAAGCAACAAGCCAAGCGTGTGTCTAACTATAGGTATAGCAAGATGGGTCTGCTAAAATTCTATAATTCGCATAGAGGAGAATACTCGTCATGAGTAAAGAACAAACAGGCGCAAGTCGCAGTGGTTTCCGAGCGGCATACCGCCCACCTGAAGGTGTCACCTACAAGGTCAAAAACTCGTACTTCGGTAGTGAATATGACGAGGAGGAGCATCAGGCAGTCCTAGAAGCGATGCAGCAGGAGTGGTTGACGAATGGTCCGCAGACTGCCGCTTTTGAGGAAGAATTTGCTGCCTATACCGGTACTCGGCACGCCTTTGCCACGAGCAACTGTACAGCAGCACTGCATATCGGCGCCGATTTGATGCGTCTGAATCCGGAGGATGAGGTAATCACAACGCCGATTACCTTTATTGCGACATCGCAGCCAATCTTGGCACGCGGCGCGAAGGTGGTTTTCGCTGATGTGGATGCGCGGACCTTTAACGTCGATCCTGCGAGCATCGCCGAACAAATCACCGACCGCACACGGGCGATTTTTCTGGTCCACGACGGCGGTCATCCATGCGACATGGATCCAATTATGGACCTTGCCCGCAAGCACAACTTGTTGGTACTAGAAGATGCCGCTAGAGCCGTGGGGGCGGAATATAAGGGGCGCAAGGTCGGATCCTTCGGTGACATCGGTACGTTCAGCTTCCACTCTATCAAGAACATGACCACCTTGGGCGAGGGTGGGATGCTCACAACCAACCGGGACGACTATGCAGCTATAACGCCGATGCTTCGCTCTATGGGAGTCAAATATTTCTTTGAATTTGAGGAGGATGAGCTGCCTGATGACGAGATCATCCGCAACTTCTCCTTCGATGTCGTCGAGCCAGCAGGCGTCATTCCACGGAACAATCGAATGAATGAGTCACAAGCGGCGGTGGGGCGGGTCCAGTTGCGCAAATTGGAGATCCTGAACAAACGGCGTCGTGCGGCTGCCCACTACCTGACTGAACGATTGGGGGAAGTTGCGGAAATTACGCCGCCCTACGAAGATCCGGATTGCAAACATGTCTTTCACCTTTACAACATTCTGTTCGATGGATCAAAATTCGGCGCGACCACGCTCGATTTACGCCATATATTGAATCACGAAGAGGGTGTTCAGGCAGCTGCTGGTTGCAATATGCCCAACTATCTACATCAGATCTACCGTGTGCGCGGCTACCAGCGCGGCCTATGCCCTATAGCAGAACGGGTTCACGAAGCATCTGTGGGGCTGCCTATGTATCCGCGTCTTACCCAAGATGACCTAGATATTATCGTGGCTGCGGTTAAATCCGCGGTCTATAAGCTAAAACATCGCTAGGAGAGTTTTCCGTGAGTCATATAGACATACAAGCCATCGCCCACCTTGGGATTCCGGTGAGCGACCTAGATCAATCCCTCCAGTTTTACCATGACGCACTCGGACTGGAGATTATATCAGTTCGCGAGGTTTCAGGTGAGCGCATATCGGCTGGGGTACAGGTGCAGGATGCTCAGATTAAGATTGCTTTGCTTGAAGCTGGGAATGCCAGATTGGAGCTACTCCAGTACCTTAATCCCGTTGGGGTGCGATTTGACAGTCAGAATAACGATGTCGGTGCAACCCATATTGCCCTGAATGTAGCGGATCTCCAAGCTACCTATGACCGGCTGCAAGCGTTAGGCGTGCCTTGCAATACACAGCCTTTTCCAAGCAGTTATCCAGAAGGTTGGGGGTGGTTCTACGCTCGTGATCCGGACGGCATCACAGTGGAATTTAATGGCCCCCTGAACTGAGGAGAGGTGTGTGAACGTCAACAATATTGCAGTCATCGGTGCAGGTACGATGGGCCATGGTATCGCTCAAGTGTTTGCATTGGCGGGCTTTCAGATTACCTTGACTGACAACGACGAGACAATTCTACGCAACGCCCTACCGCGTATACGGGCGAATCTTCAGACTTGTATTGCACACAACTTTGTAAGTGAAGACGCGGCTGCGGTTGTGCCTTCACACATCACGCTTACCCCTGATTTAGCGGAGGCAGCATCCCAAGCTGATTTTGTCGTCGAAGCAGTCTTTGAAGACCTTGCCATCAAGCACGAGGTACTTCGTCAACTGGAGGTACATTGCCCGACGCACACCATCATCGCCAGTAACAGTTCTAGCTTCCGCGTCGCCGACATGGCACCTGCGCTGAACGAGCCTGAGCGGCTTCTAGTTACTCACTTCTGGAATCCGCCCCATCTGATTCCACTGGTAGAGGTTGTACATGGAGAACAGACCTCCGCTGAAGCTATCGAAACTACAAGTCTATTGCTTAAGGCAGCAGGAAAGTATCCCGCGCAGGTCAGGAAGGATGTTCCCGGTTTTGTGGGCAATCGTCTGCAACACGCCTTGCGTCGAGAAGCAATCGCTATCGTAGCTGAAGGTATTGCCACGCATGAGGACGTAGATATTATTGCTAGATTGAGTTTTGGGCTGCGGATGCCGGTGATTGGTCCATTGGAGACAGCAGATTTGGGCGGTCTCGATCTTACGCTGGCGATTCAAACTTACCTTCTACCCGAGCTCGATCGCTCTACCGAACCCAAACAGTTGATTCGAGACAAAATCGCAAAGGGCGAGTTAGGAGCAAAGGCGGGCAAAGGATTTTATGAATGGTCCCCGGACCGCCTTGCCGAGTCAATTCAACAGCGCGATGAGGCTCTCTTGGAAATGCTCAAATGGTTTAGAAATCGTGGCTTAATCTAGGCAATGGGCTAGAGAAGAAAATATGGTTACTATCTTCAAGTAGCCAAACAACAGATAATGGAAATCAAAAGTCCAAAGTTCCCTTGGCGGCCGGTACTTATCGCGGTTATTTGGATACCGTTCAATAGCTACTGGATTGCCTATCAAGAGGTCGCATGGTATGCACGATTAACCTATGTCTCCCCTTTCCCTAATGTAATTTTTACTATTTTCTTGCTAACAGCGTTCAAAGCGATTTTTGGGCGTTTTTCAAAAACGACGTTGACTCATGGTGAGCTATTGATTATTTATATTATGCTCTCCATCGCATCGGCAATTTCAAACAATATCATGCTCGCCGAAGTTATCCCATCGTTTGGATACGCTTATTGGTTTGCGACGCCGGAAAATGAATGGAAGGACGTTCTTTGGAAGTATCTGCCAGATTGGCTTACGGTCAACGACAGAGATGTATTGAAAGGATATTACAAGGGAGATTCATCGCTTTATGATATACATACACTCCGAGCGTGGCTCTCTCCGATAATCGCATGGGCAAGTTTTACTTTTGTGCTGGTCTTCGTCATGTTGTGTATAACCACTGTTTTGCGAAGGCAATGGACGGAAAATGAGCGGTTGACTTATCCAATAACTCGCTTGCCCTTGGAGATGGTAGATGCAAAATCGGGATTTTTTCGCAATCGCCTGATGTGGTTGGGATTTGCTATAGCAGGAGGTATTTCTTTTATTAATGGGCTAAATGTTTTATACCCCTCGCTTCCTCAGATACCGATAACGCGTCAGAATATCGGTTCCTTCACTGATAGACCGTGGGATGCTATGGGCAATACATATATCGCATTTTACCCGTTTATCATAGGCATCGGATTTCTCATGCCGTTAGACCTATCTTTTTCCTGCTGGTTTTTCTTTCTTTTTCGGAATTTCGTAAAAATATTAGTCAGTGTTTTTGGACTATCCAACATTCCTGGCATCCCGTTTTTCAAGCAACAGGAATTTGGGTCAGTGCTTGGACTGTGTATAGCGGCAATCTGGGTCGGTAAAAGATTTTTTACGCGTGTGTTGGTTGGTCTGTTCCGCAAACGCGCTGCAGATGACTCAGATGAACCCATGCCTTACCGACAGGCAGTCGGAGGTATTGTTGTCGGCTGCATTTTACTCGTTGTATTCTCGGTTCGGATTGGAATGTCTGCTTGGGGGGCGTTGAGTTTTTTTGCCATATACTACGCTGTTTCCGTGACAATAACGCGCGTACGGGCGGAATTGGGATTCCCTGTTCACGCGTTTGAGTATCTTCGAGTCTCTGAAGATTTACCGAATACCTTAGGCACGCGCCGGTATAGTTCGGGGGATTTGACGGGTTTCGCTCTGTATACTTGGTTTAACAGAGCTTATGCTAGTCATCCAATGCCGCACCAACTAGAGGGATTCAAGCTAACAGATAGTACATCAACAATAGGACGAAAGCAGCTCTCTCTGCTAATTATGGTTGCTGCTTTCTGTGGCATCTTCGCCTGTTTCTGGGCTTATCTGGATATTTATCACAGATATGGTGCTATGTCAGGATTTGGTGATTGGCCAAACGCATGGTACGGTGCTTGGACCTACCAAGCACTAGACCGCTGGCTGACCAATCCATCGGAAATGAAGCACGGTGAAATTGCTTTTATAGGCGTTGGCGCAATATCTGTTTTCTTTTTTACGATGATGCGATTGTGGTTCATTTGGTGGCCCTTTCATCCGTTGGGATACATCATTTCTCTAGGGCATTGGATTCAGTTTCTCTGGCTCTGTTTAATGATTAGCTCAGTCACGAAATGGATTATTCTTAAGTATGGTGGGCCTCAATTGTATCGTTGGGCTTCATATTTTTTTCTTGGGCTGATCCTGGGCGATTTCGTCATTGGCAGTCTATGGCTGATATATGGAACGGTGCTTAATACAACGGTGTATGTGTTTTTCCCCGGCCGTCCAGTGTAGTTTTCACCCATTAACAAGTAGCCTCATGGAAATTTTCTAGTATGATAATGTGTTTTTGAGGAAGCACCCCGTATCTGAAAGGAGGATGTGAACCGTGCCAGCGAACATCAGAAGAATGCAGGTCAAAGACTCTCGGCTTGTCGGAGAGGTTTGCACCATGAAACATATCGTGTATGGAATATTCATGGGATTGATATTAGGTGGGCTCTTTGGCTCTTCAACCGTCAGTTTTGCAGGAAAATGGGAAGCGAAAGCGAACATGCACGTCGGAAGGTATGCACTGGCTACTAGCGCAGTTAACGGGAAGGTTTATGCCATTGGGGGACAAGATAATAGCCCACAAATCCAGCCACCGGTGGAGGAATATGACCCCGTAGCAAACACATGGACCCAAAAAAGTAGAATACCTGTGGGCAGGTTTCTGTTATCCGCTAGCGCAGTAGGGGAAAAGATTTATGTGATTGGGGGGTTCGATGGTCTCGATGCCTTCGCACGGGTGGATGAGTATGATCCCAAGACAGACACATGGGCGCAGAAGGCGGACATGCCAACGCCGAGATTGGGGTTAACCACAGTGGCAGTAGGAAAAAAGATTTATGCCATTGGGGGAGCAGACGCGGATATGATTCCGTCTGGGGCGGTCGAGGTCTATGACCCCACGACGGATACTTGGGAACAGAAAGCCGATATGCCAAATCCGAGATGGAACTTAGCCTCCGCCGCGGTGCTCGGAACAATTTACGTCTTTGGTGGATGCCTAGGTGACAGCGATAAAAAGGGGTCTAAAATAGTGGAGGCGTATGAACCCTTCACGGAGACCTGGACGCCAAAAGCAAATCTATGGTTGGATACTAATGGGATATCCGCTAGTGCTGTCGGCAATGGGATGATTTATGTCTTCGGGGGTCAGAAATGGGGTGGAAAAGAAGGAAAGGGTGGAGTTCAAGCAGCAGGAAAATGGGCAGTTTATAAAACGGTATTGGAATATGACCGCACTGAGAACGAATGGAGAATGGTGGAGGAGATGCCAACTGAAAGGTGGGGGTTAGGAACCGGTGTTGTGGATGGGAAGATCTATGCCATCGGCGGTTGGCCCAGAAGAATAGACTGGTGGGCTAATCGAGAAAAAACGGAAGAATACACTCCCGACGGCTGGCCTTTCCCTGTAAACCTCCTATCTGTTTCTCCTCGAGGTAAGCTCGCTACAACGTGGGGTGAGATCAAACGTCATCAGTGAGGATTCTGCTATATTAATAGGACTTACGCATTCAGTTTGTAGTAGCGCAATTCATTGCGCGTCGGACGGGCGATAAATCGCCCTACTACAAGCCTACGAATTGACTGTAGGTGCCCGATTCATCGAGCGTTGGAAATTGTATCCTGCGGCGATGAATCGCCGAACTACAGGGCTTTTGAGCGTTCAACTGCGTAAGTCCTGTTAAGGTGGTTCGATGATTTGAACAGCAGGTGTTCACCATCCGATTTATTATGCCCTACAAAATATGTATGAATTTTGATTCAAGTACACAACAGCTAGGTTCAAATCAACAGGAGGAATATCATGCCTTACAAACTTCGACCAGACAAGATGTACATGATGCCAACACACTTTGGGCCCGGCATGGGACCGAGGCAGGGGCCCTGTGGACGTAAATTCGAGTGCAAGGACAGCCCGAAGTCAACATCCATATCGGTCAGTTTTTTGACGAACCGTGAACAACTTGAGGAATTTTTGCCTGAACGTTTTGAGGTTGGCGCAGAGCCGGTCGTCAGTATCTCTGCATCCTACATGACCGAAATTGAGTGGTTGGCGGGTCGTGGATACAATGTCCTCGGTGTCAGCTTTCCTGCTATCTTCAACGGGGAATGCGACCACGCTGAAGGTGGGCTGCTGACAGTGCTTTGGGAAAACCTGTGCGATCCGATCCTCACGGGTCGTGAGCAGTTGGGCTTCTCCAAAATCTACTGCGAACTCCCAGAACCGGTCGTGCTTCGCGGAGACACACACTGCATCGCCAGTTGGCTCGGCTTCAAGTTCTTGGATATGAAACTGACGAACATGGAGCAGGTGACACTGGACACAAGTCCTGCACCGGCAGCAAAACCCCCGGATGATGGTGTGCTGCGGGGGACCTTGCACTATAAATATATGCCGCGAACCGGGGAATGGGGACAAGGCGATGTCGGCTACGCCGTACTCACGCCGGCAGAGGGAAGCAACAGCGTTACCAAAGAGCTATGGCGCGGTGAGGGAACGGTGGAGTTTCACAAAGCAAGGTGGGAAGACCTGCCAACCCAATATCACATTGTCAACGCCTTCCATGAGTTGGAAATTAAGGAATACCGTGGTGCAACCATCTCTAAGGGTGTTGGCGGCAAAGACCTCAGCGATCAACGGATTCTTCAGTAGTCTGAGGTTGAACGAAAAAACCGTGTAATGCACTTCCAATGTCCATAGGAAAAAAACTGGAGGCTAGCTATGGAATATCGACCATTTGGTCAAACAGGGCTGCAGGTTTCAGCAATTGGATTTGGCTGCTGGGAGATGGGCGGGGGATACGGTTCCATCGAGGAGTCAGAAGTCATCAAGGCAATTCATCGCGCCCTAGACCTTGGCATCAACTGCTTTGACACCGCCGAAGATTATGGGAAGGGCAGGTCTGAGGCGTTGTTGGCAAAGGCATTGGGTGCCCGGCGAAAAGATGTTATTGTTGTGACCAAGTTCGGCGTAGGTTACGATGATCGTCCGAAAGGGAGGGATAGCCGGCGATCCATGGCGCACGCTGCGATTGATCGGAGTCTGAAGGCGTTGAACACCGATTATGTTGATGTGTATCTGGTTCATTGGCCCGACCGCACAATTCCCTTCGACGAAACGATGCAGGCACTGGAGGAGATAGTCCAACAGGGAAAGGTGCGCCACGTCGGACTATCGAATTTTACGCTCAATGAAATCCAGACGTGCATGGCAATGCGTCGGGTTGAGGTTTTACAGTATAGCTGTAATCTTTTTGATCGGCGTATGGCAAAATGGATCTTCCCTTATGCGGAAGAAAACGGGATTGGCGTCATGACATACGGCTCGCTCGCCTACGGTTTGCTGACGGGCGCATTCACCGAGGAAACCACATTTGAGGAAGGGGATTGGCGGCGCAATGGAGGCTGGGATATGTCGCTGAAGTTGTTCATACCAGAGGTTTTCAAGCGCAACGTTCAAGCCGTCAACGAACTCAAACCGATCGCAGAACGGCTTGGGAAGAAACTCCCCCACCTCGCACTCAATTGGACATTTTCCAATCCTGGGGTCAGCGTGTCGCTTGTTGGAGCGCGGCGCGCCTCCGAGGTTGAGGACAACATGGGAGCGGTTGGCTGGCAGTTGACAGACGATGTACGGGCTGAAATCAATCAGGTCTTCGCCGAATACGAAATCGATACCGCGCCTAACAAGTGGGTGGAACGGGTCGATTAATGAGGTGGCGAGTGTGTGAGGGGACGAGGTTTTGAGGACTTGCCCCCTCGCCTGTTCGTTCTGTCGTTTTCTTTTCCTTTGCGCCGTTGCACCTTGGCGTCTTTGCGTTCAATACTGACTCCGATTCAATCAAAGAATCCGAATTCTTGCCTGAAGTTATTTTTAAGTAGGTCCTCATTCAGAGTGACCCCCAATCCGGGCAGATTTGGCACATCAATATGCCCCTCTTGAATTAAGGGTCCCTCATTGATAATCCCTTCCCAAAATGCGTTGTCCAAGTGATGGAATTCCAACACAAGGAAGTTAGGCACAGCCGCCATCACATGGCAGTTTGCAACGGTTTGGACGGGACTGCCGATATTGTGCGGGGCGATGGGAATGTAGTACATATCCGCCAGGTCTGCGATACGTCTTCCCTCTAACAGCCCACCTGCCTTTGCCATATCTGGCGAGATAATGTCTGCTGCCTGGGTTTCGATCAGATCGCGGAAGCCAAATCGAGTGTAGAAATTCTCGCCGGTGCAGATCGGTGTACGCGTGGATTTTGTTACACCTTCCATCGCTGCTATGTTTTCGGGTGGGATGGGATCTTCCAACCAGAGTAGATCGAGATCCTCAAAGGCGTGTGCGATTTTCAGAATGTCAACCGGGGCGTAAAACCAGTGGGCATCTATCGCGAGGTCGGTATTAGAATCTAAACTTTCGCGAATAGCCGTTACCACCTCGACATAGTGGGCGATATCGTCGTTGCTGATGCAGCGATTGTATCGGTCCCGGCGGGACGGGAGTGGGTCAATGTCAAACTTGATGGCGGTAAAACCCCGCGCTTCAACTTCCCGTGCTTTGGCAGCATAGGCTTCGGGGGTTTCCGTTTCGCCGGCATGACAATCGTTATAAATCCGTATTTTATTCCGAAACTTGCCTCCCAGCAGCTGCCAGATTGGAACGCCAGCCGCCTGTCCAGTGATGTCCCACAATGCGCTTTCTATCCCGCTGATAGCACTCATCACGGCACCTTGATAAAAACCGGAAGCGGACATAGCACCCATCATATCTCGGAATAATTTATCGACGTTACGTGGATCTTGACCAATCAACGGCCTTGTCAACCGTTCGTCCACGGCGATTTGATGGACCCCTGCTCCGTGGTAGGCTTCCCCGATGCCGGTGATGCCTTCATCGGTCTTGACCTTGATCAGCACCCAGCCCGTGGGTTTCAACAGGACCGAACCGATATGTGTTATTTTCATCAAAAAACTCCTTCAGATGTCCCCCCCTTAATCTCCCCGCTAGCGGGGAGATTAAGGGGGAGGTGGCTCATGGAAAGATGCCTAGCTCCACATAGGATGTCGCGATTTTGTTAATCGCATTGATAAACGAAGCCGTTCTCAAGTCAACTTCTTCTCTGTTCTGCTTTTGAGTTTCTCGAATCTGATTATATGCAACAATCATCGTATCTTCAAGCCCGGAGTTGACTAAATCTGCTTCATCCGGACCATGTGCTAACTGTTTTATCTCCGCTTGGGTAAGTTCCTGCCCGGTTATTTTCTCAATTGCCTTCAGCATACTTGTCTGCATACTCTCCTCAAACCGTTTTCCCATCCGTCCGAATCGCACATGTGAAAGGTTTCTAAGCCATTCAAAATAAGAAACTGTTACGCCACCCGCATTCAGATAAGTATCGGGAATAATCATCACGCCTCTTTTTCTAAGGGACTCGTTCGCTTCAAAAGTCGTGGGACCGTTTGCGGCTTCGGCAATAATTTTGGCTTTAATCCGGGCGGTATTCTCACGGGTAATCTGATTTTCAAGTGCCGCTGGAATCAGTATATCGCATTCCAACTCAAGAACGTCGGCAGGATTCTGGTACGTGGTTGCGCCGGGAAAGTTGAGGATTGAACCCGTTTCGCTACGATGCGAGACAACTTTCTCGACATCTAACCCCTTGGGATTGTGAATAGCACCATTAAATTCCGCTATGCCAACGATAATAGCACCGCCTTCCTGTAAAAATTTCGCCGCGTAGTAGCCAACGTTGCCGAACCCTTGCACGGCAACCGACTTTCCCGCCAAACCCGGCTGAAGACCGAGAGTCTTCATATCTTCAGCAGAACTGCACACCTCCCGAAGCCCGAAGTAAATCCCTCTACCCGTCGCTTCCTTTCTCCCATGCACTCCTTCCTCGGCGATCGGTTTTCCCGTAACGCACGCTGTCACATCCAGTTTTTCAGACGTCATTGTCATATACGTGTCCATAATCCATGCCATTTCGCGTTCTCCCGTACCGAAATCCGGTGCAGGAACATCTATTCCCGGTCCGATGAAATTCTTCTGTATCAATTCATAGGTATAACGACGTGTGATGCGCTCCAACTCATTCGGAGAATATCTTTTGCGGTCAATCTGCACCCCGCCTTTTGCCCCGCCGAAGGGTACATCAACGATGGCGCATTTGTACGTCATCAACGCCGCAAGTGCCATCACCTCATCCTCATTTACTAATGTACTGTAGCGGATTCCCCCTTTTGTTGGGAGTTTGTGATGACTATGCTCAGCTCGCCATGCGTGAATTGTCTCGATTGCTCCATCGTCCTTTTTAATCGGGAACGTCATGTGATAAACGCTATTGCAAATTTTAATTTGCTGTAGTAGACCGTCGGAATGTTTGGTAAACCGCGCCGCTTTATCAAAGTTTAAGTTGACCTGTTCAAAAAAAGGAATCATAGTTGCCACGGCGTATCCTCCTGTTTAATAATCTTAGAATAGCAACGCCCCGATTCACGAGCCAAGGTATCCAATTGGAGTGTGGTTTCGGCTATCCAAGAGATGAGCTCAACTCAATCCGCCGACCTGTCCGAGAAGATTCGTAGCTAGCGTCAATAATCTGCATCACCCGATAGGCATCGTGGATGCTGACCGTTGTCTCACCCCCTTGACGCATCGCACGGATAAATTCAGCGACAAATTCGTAGCCCCACTGGTCTGCATATACCGGACGCTGTGCGATTTTCACCCTGAACTGCCGCTCAGGGGCAGCTTCCCACCCCGGCGCGATGGTATTAAGGGTAAACTCACCCTCACTGGTGGGCTGCCAAGTAGCAGCACCGAGCGTTCCCCTGAGTCCAAAATAGGTATCATTCCGTGGTCCTGCACCAGATAGGAGATAGCCCATGTGTAGACAGGCGTGGACGCCGTTGTCAAACTCCAGTGCAACCGTCGCCACGTCCTCCAAGCCTTCCTCAATGTAGCCTACACCCCGTCCACAGAGTGCTGTCACAGATTTCACCTCGGCGTCGCTGAAAAAGCGGAACAGTGTCAGCCAGTGACCGCCCTCCATGTGAAGAATGCCGCCTCCTTCGCTCTCGCTTCGGTACATCCAGAAATCTGGTTCACGGAGGCCAGGTTTAACCTGGATCGTGACGAGGCGTGCCTCCATGTCTACTAACCGTCCGAGCGCACCGGCATCAATGAGACGTTTCATCTCGATTGGCACAGGGTGATGGGGCCATGGATAACCCACCTGCGTCACCAACTCTTTGTTGGCAACCGCATCGCAGAGTAGTCGCATATCTGCGGCGGTACGTGCAGCTTGTTTCTCTATGAAGAGATGTTTGCCTGACTCTGCCAGACGCAGTGCCGCGGGCATCGCTTCATTGGGGGGCAGCATAATGACGGCAAAGTCGAAATCCTCATTCGCCATCAGGTCATCGAGGGCAGTGTAGATGCGGGCATTTGGATCGGCGAGACGAATTTCGTCTAATGCCTCCGCCTGATCGGGTGAGGATTCGCAGTACGCTACAATCTCGACATCTTTCTGCCCTTTGAACGACTTGAGCAGACCGTGGTTTTTATCGGGGTGCAGACTGCCGGCGTGGATGTGAAGGCCGATCATCGCAGCTTTAAGAGGCAATTTTTGTGTGGTCATTTGTTTGGTGCTTTCTGTAGACATAAATCAGCAGCGGTCAGCTGCGTTTCGTTAGCGTCTTTTCCGCTTCTTTGTAGATCGGGGCGTAAATCTTATCACGGGGAACGCAACCGGCGGCGAATTGTCCAAGCGGATTCGCTTTTGCACGCATTAACGCCGTGCAGTAGCTGACTGCAACGCAGACCTTTTTCTTGACCATCTCCCCACCCTCGATCGTATCCCTCGCGTAGTCGGGATATGCCAATGCACCGCGTCCCACCGCAACGAAACTTACACGCCCATCCCGAACGTTCGCCTCGGCGGCGTTGATGAGATATTGCCGCAACCAACTGTAGCCGGTGCCGGCAACCGGAAGATCTGGGTACGCTCGCTGAATTTCTCCTGTCAGTCGGATATGTCGATCGACGCCGATGAGTGGGTGCTCAGGAGTTTCGTAACCATCGATCGGTGGGCGTTCAAACGGGCGACCGATATGTGGGTTAAAATACGGGCTTCCTGTGGTGACGTTAACCAGTTTTACCCCAAGTTCCTTGAGGACTCCGACCAACTTGATCGGTTCAGTCATATCCGGTTGTGGTGGATTATTTTCATCAACCCCGAAGCCGTAAAGATAAGGCGTGGGGATATCCCGTGGAATTCCCACTGTTGTCTCCGGATCTTCCATGTAAGCCACACCGTCGTAGACGTTCAACCGGGTGGCAAGGATAAGACCATCTCCGATCTCCGCCCGAATCTTGCCAACGATATTACGGATAAATCGGGTGCGGTTCTCGAAGCTGCCACCGTACCTTCCTTCCCGTGTCTTCGCTGCCAAGAGTTCGGAGAGCAGGTAGGTGTGGCACTGCTTTAGGTCAACGAAATCGAACCCTATTTTCCAAGCCAACTTTGCGGCTTCTACAAAGATATCCTCCTGATGCTCCAGATAATCATCGCTCAGAACAGGATAGTCATCAGGGATGGGAATCTTGTTTTTCTTATCGATTAATGTAACTTTGTCAACAACAGGGTGGCGAAAAGCGATTAGTGGTTTCTGATAGCTATACCGCCCTGAATGGGTCAGCTGCATTCCAACGATGACCTCTTCATTTGAGCCAAACTCCTCTCGGTGAGCGTTGCGCGTTAAATTGAGTATAGACTCCATCGAACTCGCAGTCTCGTTGTTGATTATCAATTGACGACTGTTCGACTTCACTTCGTCAAAGAGTGCTGTCGCTTCACCCCATATCAACTTCGCACCGCCACGTCCGAACCGCTCCCAGCGGCGGATGGTGAGTTCACTCGGCTTGCCGTCAAGTGTGCCATCACACCCTTCCATCGGGTGGATGCCGAATGCGTTACCGGCGACTTTGTACCCAATTTGGACAGGCTCAAGGAGTTTTTCAATCTTTTCTTCGAGGCGGATGCTCAGTCCGAGTTCGGCGATCTCAGCTCGTAGTGCATCAATGTCTTGATAACGGAAGTGTTTCTTTTTTAGCATTAGTCGTGTCCCTCTGTATACCCCCACTTTTACTGCATAGCTATATTCCACAGTCTCACAGTCTTGTCAGCACTTCCACTCGCTAGCGTTCTGCCATCGGGCGAGAAAACGACAGAAAATACCGCATTATTATGCCCGCTCAACGTCCGCATAAACCTCCCGGTCTGCGCATCCCACAACTTCACCTCCCGGTCCCAACTTCCACTCGCTAGCGTTCTACCATCGGGCGAGAAAACTAGGGAAGTCACCTCCTGCCGATGCGCTGTGAGTGATCGAATCAACTCCCATGTCTGCGTGTTCCAGAGTCGTATCGTATTCTCTTCGGGACGGCTGCTCCCGTTTGCTAAGGTCAGCCCATCGGGAGAAAATGCTATTGCCTTCACAGCATCAACTCTGCGCCATTTCAGCGTTTTTTCCAGCTTCCTGGTCTGTACATCCCACAGTCTGACGACGGTGTTGTCCAATTCGCCTCCACTCGCCAGCGTTCTGCCGTCAGGCGAGAAGGCTAGCGCAAACACTGGACCCTCGCTCCCCGTTAGTGTCTGTTTCAACTCACCGGTCTGTGCGTTCCATAGCCTCACCGCCTCGTCAGAAGCACCGCTTGCGAGTATGGCTCCATTCCCTGAAAATACTAACGTATGCAGCCGACCGTTGTGTCTTAGCACCGTCTTCTGTTTTCCCATCTGTATGTTCCAAAACCTTACGGTTTTGTCCCAACTTCCGCTCGCCAGTGTCTTTCCGTCAGGCGAGAAGGCGATTGCGGTCACCATCTCATTGTGTCCGGTCAGCGTTTGTCTCAACTTCCGAGTTCTCAGGTCCCATAGTCTGACTGTCTTATCGCTGCTTCCACTCGCTAAAGTCTTACCATCGGGCGAGAAAGCAACACAAAGCACCGCAGCATTGTGTCCCTCCAGTGCGAGAGATTCTAAGGGTTTGTCCCAAGCGTCATTTTCATCAGCACTACAGACGCTCATCAAGTTCACAAAGCACAAAAAAACAACGAAATATGATTTCTGCTTGAGCATAGACTGTCCTCAATTTGCTTTGGGTTATATGATGTCAAATTAAAATCTGTATAATGCGTGTTGTGAAAATATAAGGACGAGCAAGCCGTCATTCCTCATTGCCCGTTCATTCCTCATTGCTGGAAGACACTTAACGCCTATTATATCAGATTTAGCTAATCTTGTCATCAAAAGTATTCCATTGACAAATGGGAAAAATTCTGCGACACTATAAAGTGAAGATGGGAGCGGATCAGTGTTCCTAACTATTTTTTTCGCCATGATAAAGTGAAGCGTGAAACGTGAGAAAAACACGATCTTATAATGTTTTGTCACAGCGCATGCCTATGAGTAAACAGTTAAACCAGAACAGGAGAATTTATCACATGGCATCTCATGCGAACCTTGAATACCAAGTTGTAGAGGACTGGGGACAACTTCCAGAAGGGTGGGAATTCACACAGGTAGCTGGAGTTGCTGTTGATTCTCAAGATCGAATTTACGTTTACAATCGTGGGGAGCATCCCATGATTATTTTTGACAGCGGCGGCAATTTGCTCAATACTTGGGGAGAAGGATTTTTAAAGCATGCACACGGCATTTTCATTGACGCGGCAGATATGATCTATCTTGTTGACAGGTGGTTGCATGCAGTATTGAAATATACGCCGGAGGGCGAACTCCTGATGACGATAGGTACACTCGACCAACCTTCTACAAATGGTGAGCCGTTTAATCACCCGACGGATGTCGCGCTATCATCATCGGGCGAAATCTATGTTTCCGATGGCTATGGAAATACGCGGCTGCACAAATTCTCTGCCGAGGGAGAGCATCTTCTCTCATGGGGCACACCCGGCGACGGTGTCGGTGAATTCAATCTGCCCCACAGCGTCTGGGTGGATGACAACGACCGTGTCTACGTCGCAGACCGGGAGAATCATCGTATTCAGATTTTCGATCCTCAAGGCGCGTTCATCGATCAGTGGACAGGATTCCGTCAACCAACCGATTTCTTCCTTGATGCGGCTGGACGTTTCTATGTTTCCGAACTACAACACCGAGTCAGCATCCTAAACCTCGATGGAGAAGTTCTGATGCGGATGGGCGGCGAATCAAGTCACGCCTCTGGGAAGTTTGTCGCACCTCACGCGGTCTGGACGGATTCCCAAGATGCCCTGTATGTGGGTGAGGTGTTGGCAGGACAGCGGATACAGAAGTTTGTGCCGCGGGATGCCTGAGACGTGATAATGGGGTTCTGTTCATTCGGGGCAAGTTGTATCAATTTGGCGCAATAAGCGCGCTGTCTTGCACGTTAAGTATTGATGTGTTTCACAGTGATATGATAGTATTTATAGCAGACCCCATTAAGTTCCGTCAAAGTCGAGCATCTCCGGGCTTTGACTGAGTTTCCGAGTCCTCGACCCAAAACATCGAGATCGAAAAATCATGAAAGCCCTCAGCAAATGATCGAAAAGAAAATCGAAAATCAAACTGCATACGCGGGCGTTATCGGACTAGGCTATGTCGGTCTTCCACTTGCAGTAACCATGGCAAAAGCTGGTTTTTCTGTTACCGGCATTGATGTGGACCGTCGCAAGGTCAAATGTATTCAGGACGGGATTTCGGTTGTCTCCGATGTTCCCTCAGAAGATCTCGCGTCCTTCGTCCATCAGGGACAGATTCAAGTGACGACGGACTATCGGATCCTGAGGGAATTAGATACGATTAACATTTGCGTTCCTACACCGTTGCGCAAGAGTAAGGATCCGGATATGAGTTTTATCATCTCCGCGGTAGATGAAATTACTCAATATTTACGCAAAGATCAGTTGATTATTTTGGAGAGTACAACCTACCCCGGCACAACAGAGGAGGTTGTGCTACCGAAACTTGAAAAAAGGGGCTTGCAGGTCGGTGAAGATTTTTTTCTCGCCTTTTCTCCTGAACGGATCGATCCGGGGAATGCGACATACTCCACCGCCAATACAGCGAAAATCGTCGGGGGAATAACGCCTGCATGCACGCAGGTCGCTCAACTCTTTTACAAGCAATTCATTCAGGACGTTCATGTGGTCTCTTCGACAAGGGTAGCGGAAATGGCGAAGCTGCTCGAAAATACCTTTCGGAGCGTCAATATCGGTCTCGTCAACGAAATGGCATTGATGTGCGACCAGATGGGATTGGACGTATGGGAAATTGTCGATGCTGCCGCCACAAAACCGTTTGGATTTATGCCGTTCTACCCGGGGCCGGGGCTAGGGGGTCACTGTATTCCCGTCGATCCACACTACCTGTCATGGAAGGCAAAAACTTACGAGTTTCACGCACGCTTCATTGAGCTCGCGAGTGAAATCAATGGCTCAATGCCAGAGTATGTACTCGGCAAAATTATCGATGCACTCAACCAGCACCAGAAAGCTATCAACGGCTCGAAAATCTTGATTATGGGCGTTGCGTACAAGAAAAATGTCGGGGATGTCCGCGAATCACCGGCTATTGATGTAATCCGGATGCTTGCACGACGTGGTGGTGAGATTTTATACCACGACCCGTATGTACCAGAACTGGAGGTTGAGGAGGTTGCTCCGAGTAACCGGCAGCCCCTGCGCTATCTCTGTACAGAGTTGACTACAGAATTGGTCCAGAGCGTTGATTGTGTGGTGATTATGACAGATCACGTCGATATTGATTACTGCTCGCTTGTCAACCACGCCGCTGCAGTAGTAGACACACGAAACGCGACAAAATCAATTACAAAAAACCAGAACAAAGTCCTAAAAATTTAACAGTCGATAGAAAGATATAATACGATTCGGGAGATTTACCATGCTTCCAGTAAAAACACATATTGCTACCCATCAACTAGCTTGGATCATCACCGATTGTTTTGGTGAAGAAGAAATTATCACGATGGCAAATCAGTGCGGTCTCCTCCACGATAGCCAACACAGGACTAAGATTCGTAAAGATTGGATTGCCTACGATTTAGCGGCATGTTTTTTTAACGGTGCTTTGACCGAAGACGTCGTGAGTCAACACCTAGCAAAGAAGGCAGAACAAGCCGCGCGTCGGGTCCAATTCATGGAGGTAAAGGAAATTCGAGTCTTTTTAAGGAGTGCTGAACAACTTCGATCAGAAGGTGATTTTGGCGAGATTTTATGGGCACTGCTGGTCGATTCGCGCGAAGATGTACAGAAGCACGGCCACAGATTGCTTGCCGACCATGAACAATCTGTTCCCCCTTCCCCTCCTCCGCCTGAAGATAGATACTACACTTCACCATTAGATACTGCACGAGAGGCAGCACAATCGAAATCAGACACAGCAAATCCGAGTACTTCGCAACATCGTAGTCAGGATGAAGAACCGATTCCTGAATCCACAGAGCCTTCTACTGCTTCGCCTGTCAATGACCCTGAATATCTTAAGATTACGCCTATTCCTGAAACAGATTTAGACCCGGAACAGGGGCCCAAACTGAGCGATGAGCTAAAACAAAACCAACAGCAGATTAACAAACTTTATGGTGCGCTCTCTGAACTTAAAAATGGATATACAGTTCTGCAAAATGAAAATGATAGACTCAAACAAAAAATATTGACATTGGTTGAAGAAAGCAAATTTTTGCAAAACAGAGAGGAATTATATAGAGAAAGCGAATTACGTATTGATCGACTCAACCGCGAAAATATAGGTCTCAAACGGGACGTGGAAAAGTTTTCAAACCAACTGTGTGATTTTCACGAACTTCAAGCACAAAGGGAAAAGATAACGGTGGAATTGAAATCGGTTGAGGAGATGGCATATCATTCACAACAAGTGCTTGAACAGATACAATCGAATTTCTAT
The DNA here is from genome assembly GCA_965222435.1 of Candidatus Poribacteria bacterium. Lineage (GTDB taxonomy): Bacteria > Poribacteria > WGA-4E > WGA-4E > PCPOR2b > PCPOR2b. Next base: position 5,882,993 of record OZ244950.1, read on the forward strand.
TCTCAATTCTCTTATTTGCAGGGAGCCAACGAAGAATACAAGACTGTCATCATAAGGGCGCGCCAAAAAATTGCAAGTCTTTCGGGACAGCGAAGCACTGCAGGCGCAAATCGTATGCTGGCAGGGCAACCACGGGTTGGCGTCTTCGTTGATGTCCAGAATATGTTCTATGCTGCAAAAGATCGCTACGCAAGACGTCTTGATTATATTAAGCTACTCGATCTCATTGTTGGTCCCCGGAATCTGGTCGCCGCTTACGCTTATGTTGTCCAAATCCCGGAAATTAATCAGGCTGGATTTTTGTCGCTTCTTGAACATAACGGTTACACAATCAAGAGTAAGGACCTACGGATGCGCGGCGATGGATCCGCTAAGGGAGATTGGGATGTCGGAATTGCCATCGATATTGTGTCGATGCTTGATGCACTCGATATTGTGATTTTGGCAAGTGGAGATGGCGATTTCTGTGCGCTTGCGGAACTGATTAAACAGCACGGGAAGCGCATTGAGGTAGCAGCGTTTGAACACAATACGTCAATGGATCTGCAGCGGATTGCTGATCAGTTCTTCCCAATTGGGGATGAAATGCTGATTTGACGCCCCCAAGGTAATGCACCATGTCCAATGCAAAGCCCACCGTGAAATCACACTTCCAAGGACATGAACTTCACGATACTTCACCCACCCGCAGCGGAGAGCCCGAGGCTCCCGTTTCTACTACCGAATCTGCCTTGCCGATCTCTAAGGAAGCGCGCGATCAATACGCGCTTGGCAATTGGTATTTAGAGCCTGTCCAGCGTCAGTATTCTCTCGCAATCAATGCTTATAAGCGTGCACTTGAGTTCGATCCAGACTGTGCGGCGGTCCATCACAGTCTCGGTTTCGCGTACTATAAAGAAGGTGAGTTTGATCTTGCACAGGAAGCTCTCCAAAAAGCAATTGAATTGAATCCACAGAATGCAAACTATCATTATGTTTGGGGACAATTGTTAGAAGATTGGACGGAACTTGAGGGAGCATGGGAAAAGGCAATCCACGAATTTACTCGCGCAATCGAGTTAGATCCCTCATACATTGAAGCATGGTACAATCGGGGTTTACTCTACGAGAAACTGGAAGATCTTGAGAAAGCGTGCGAGGACTTCAAGCAGGTTGTCAGCCGTGCACCGGCGTTTCATGCGGCACGCCATAACCTTGGCGTCTTGTACATTAAACGGCAACAATGGCAAGACGCGGAGCAGGTTTTTGAAGAAATCCTTGAGGCCGAGCCACGGGAACCTGATGCCCACTATCATCTTGCGGAAATTTATTTAAATCAATATGGCGATGTGGATCGAGCGATTCACTGCTTGCAGTACGCAATTGAACGAGATCCGGAGCACTTGGACGCTCGTTTTGAACTTGGACTGCTCTATGCGAAACATCGGTATATGCGACCAGAATTCCGTCAACAGGCGATAGATCAATTTATTGAATTAATCAAGCGCGACGACGAACTACAGACCTTTGAACCGCTCGATCAGGTGTTCTTTGTTCTCGGAAGCCTGTACGATGACCGTCCAGAAGATGCAGACCTCGCAATCTACGCCTACAAAACCGGCTTGGAACATGCCCCTTCACCGCAAGCGCAAAATAATCTCGGACTCCTCTATCTCCAAAAAAACATGATTGATAAGGCTGCCGAAGAATTTAAGCAGGCTATCCAACGTTACCCAGATTATGAATCGCCCTATCATAACCTTGCCAAACTCTACTTCTACGAGCGGGATGAAGAAATTCTGAGAGACCTGCAAGCATGGTTAGAGGCAGAACCACAGACAGCTGCGCGTATCATTTTTCACCTCACCCTCTCATTGATGGATGTTGCGCGAGCAGAAGCATATCAGAGCCTCTATTCCCAACTACACCGTGTGAAAAACTTGGTTAGCGCGACTGGAGGGCAACTTCGATCGGCATCTCGCCAAGCGGAACCGGATTCCAAGCTACATACCACCCTCAACCATATCCTCAAACAACATGAGGAGTGTTATAACGAAATGGTTGAACTTTTGCAGCAGTTGCACACGGAAGAACCGGTCTTTGGACTAATTGACATTAACAGGATCCTTGATACAATGTTGCGAAACCTGATGCCTGTTCTGGAAGCCAAAGATATCGAGTGCCAGCAAATTTTCGATACACGCCTGCCCCCTGTCAAAGGGGACTCTAGTCAGTTGAAAGAAGCATTTAACAATCTGATTATCAACGCCGTTGATGCGATGGAAGATGGCGGCTTTCTCCAGATCAAAACTGCCTATCTACCAGAATCCTCCCAAATCAAAATCTCCTTTATCGATACAGGGATCGGCATTCCCTATGAAGCACGCGATCAGCTTTATCAGCCCGGATATACCCTCAAACAACACGGAAGTGGGTTCGGTTTGAATATTGTCCAGCGAACGGTGCGCGACCATCGGGGCAGAACGGAACTCCACAGCGAGGAAGGGCATGGGACAACGTTCTCGATTTATTTACCGGTCGATCTGGAAGCAACACCTATCCAGACGAATCTGCAGATGCGTCCCATCTTCTACGAATCTCCCCACGAATTCGGTTTTGAGGAGTTAGTTTGACGTACTCCCAAAGCTCAAGCATTGGGATTCTTGAACGCTATATTAGCCGAACTCAGAGGAGATGCCCAGCGAGCAAGTGTTTCGGAGTGTAGGCAACAAAAAAGCCCCTTCCACATTCGATATGGAAAGGGCTAAAAAATGTCCCCGACGGGATTTGAACCCGTGTCGCCGGCGTGAAAGGCCGGTGTCCTTGGCCAGGCTAGACGACGGGGACAACAAGTGAGCCGTACAGGAATCGAACCTGTGACCACCTGATTAAAAGTCAGATGCTCTACCTACTGAGCTAACGGCCCTCAATGGATATACTAGCAAAAATGGGCAGAAATAGTACCCAATGCGTTAGAGATTGTCAATCTTAAAATAACGCTTGCTAGGGCTATTTAGTTTACGGTTTTCTTTCTGTCTGACCGATGTATCGGGATTCGGAGATCCTTCTACAGGAGAACTACATGCTTGCTTTTCCATCGAACAATCAAGTAGCACAAACAATGCTCTCATCGCAGACTATTGTTTGTGTTCTCTCTGGCCCAACAGAAACAATTGTAACCGGTATATCAAGAAATTCGGAGATGTAAGCGTTATATCGCTTTGCATTCGCGGGCAGGTCTTCATATCTCCGCACATCTACCGTTGACGCTTTCCAGCCGGGTAGCGTTTCGTAGACCGGTTCGCATTCCTCAAGCGCGTGCAGGCTCGTCGGGAATGTCGTTACGACTTTGCCACGCCGCTGATACGCAACACAGACCTGAATCTCATCAAGATGGTCTAAGACATCGAATTTCGTCAAGACCAGATCGGTGAAGCCGTTGATCTGGGCGGCATAGCGCAGTGCGACGAGATCGAGCCAGCCACAACGACGGGCACGTTGTGTGGTTGCGCCGTATTCCTTGCCGATATGGCGAATCTCTTCATCCAGATCTGGCGGCATCTCTGTCGGGAATGGTCCCGAACCCACGCGGGTCACATAGGCCTTTGAAACCCCAAGAACCCGATCTATCGCCTGAGGCCCGATACCCAACCCTGTGCAGACCGCACCAACGGTGGTATTGGACGAGGTGACATAGGGGTATGTCCCGAAATCAATGTCTAGCATCGTTCCCTGTGCGCCCTCGTAAAGTATCCGCTTCCCAGCCTTGAGGGCATTATTCATAAATTCAGATGTATCAACCACATACGGTGCAAGCCGCTGAGAATAAGCGTGATACTCCTCCAACAAAGCGGTTCTATCAATTTCGCCGCCAATCTGATCGAGGATATAACCTTTTGCGCCCAGATTGAAGTCCAGTTTTTTCTGAAAGAGATCAAACTCAAGTAGATCGGCGACTCGAATCCCTGCATGGCGATTCATCTTATCGGAGTATGTTGGACCGATGCCCCGTGAGGTTGTGCCGAGTTTCAACGAACTCCCAAAGTCATCCCACGACTCCATCACCTTGTGGTAAGGCAAGATTAGGTGTGCACGCGAACTAACCTTTAGACGGTCTCCAACTTCAATCCCACGCGCCTGCAAGCTACCGATTTCCTCGAAAAGCGTCTCCAAATTGATGACAACCCCGTTGCCAATCACATTCATTGTATGAGGATAGAGTAGACCAGACGGGAGCAGATGGAAGACAAACTTCTCTTCTCCGACAACGATAGTATGACCCGCATTGTCGCCTCCTTGATACCTCGCGACAATATCGGCGTTTTCAGCAAGGAAATCGGTCGTTCCTCCCTTGCTTTCATCTCCCCACTGTGCGCCCAATATGACCGTATTAGCCATAATTTGTATCCTCAAAATCAATTAAAACCCAATCTGTAATCGGGTTGATTTTTAACGCTTGGAAAATTGGAACCGAGCCCGCGCACCTTTTTGCCCATATTTTTTACGCTCAACCATGCGGGAATCACGGGTAAGAAATCCGGCTTTTTTCAAAGCAGGTTTCAAAGATTCGTCCGCCTTAACAAGGGCACGCGCAAGACCGTGTAGAATAGCACCGGCTTGTCCTGATATACCGCCGCCTCGTGCGTTAACGAATATATCATACGCGCTACTTTTGTCTGTTAATTCCGTCGGTTGTTTAGCCAATTGGATCAAATCTTCCCGATCAAAATAGGTCTCGATCGGTTTTTTATTGACGACAAATTGGCCAGAGCCTCCTGGAATCAGGCGCACACGTGCAACAGACGTTTTACGTCTACCCGTTCCCCAATACTGTTCTACAGCCATACTTCCTCCTCTGAAAAAAATCACACTTCTAATACTTCCGGACTCTGTGCTTGGTGAGGGTGATTTGGACCTACATAGATTTTTAGCTTCTTCATCAGTTTGCGACCTAGGCGATTTTTGGGGAGCATTCCTCTGACAGCGTGCCGTAGGATTTCTTCCGGTTTTATCTGCATCTGCTCTTCAAAAGTTCTTACTTTCCCCCCGCCGGGGTAACCGCTATAGCGAAAGTACGTTTTGTCTGTCGCTTTCTTTCCCGTGACAGCGATTTTTTCAGCGTTAATCACAGCCACACGATAGCCCATATCAGCATGTGGGGTGAAAGTGGGGTGATGTTTCCCACGAAGCACCATCGCAATTTGAGTAGCTAAACGTCCGAGTACCTTCCCATTCGCATCCACAACACACCATTTGACATCCGTATCCGATCCCACAAAAGATGTTTTCATTGATAACATGATTTTACCTTCAGCAACTTCCCACCGCACCGCAGCGGGAGATTTTCGACAACTATCTTAACCCGATTTACCACCTACCTCCCAACGGGGAATAGGTCGATTCTGTTGACATTTAAGGAATCTACGTTCCGAGAGTCTTTAACCTGATCTGCCTAGAAGCGATCTAGAATAATCGCCTCGGCTTTTGGTGAATCACACGATGATTACAGTGTTTCTCGAATTTGCGAAAGAGAAATGTCAACCCGCCCTAGCAACTTGCGTTATTACATTTCAAACGCTAGGCACAACAACCCGAAATAATATCATCAAAGGGCTGACTTTGTCAAGGTTTGATCCTGACAAATTTAGATAAATCAACGAACTCTCACGTTTTTTGCTTCTTTTCTCTCGCTGCGCTCAATTCTGACCCCGTCAAGGACCTCAGCAAATTTAGAAAAGTAGGCTTGACAAAAAATAGTATATCGTTTAGAATGAACGCAGATAGAAAGCAGCAAATCTGTACTTTCCAAAACAACTGGCTTTTTGCCAAATTATATTTCAGGAGAAGAACTGATGGATATCAATGTTGAAACCAGAAACGGCGTTATCGTCTTAAAACTTGGTGGCAGGATTGTGGGCATTGCGGGCGGTGAGCTCCGACAAGTGATTGAAGAACAACTGCAAGATGCTGCCGAATCCCCCAAATTTCTATTTGATTTTGCTGATGTTTCCCGGATGGATAGTTCCGGACTCGGAACACTGATAGGACTGCACGTATCCGTTGCACGCAAGAGCGGGCGGATTGGTGTAATTAACGTTAGTAACAATATCAACAATCTCCTTGTGATAGGAAGGTTAATCACCATCTTTGAACACTTCGACAGTGAGGGTGAAGCCCTCGCCGCACTACAAGGATAGTGAACGCTGCCATTACGCAACGAGAGTAGGTTGTACAATGGCAAAAATTCTGAGATATAGGGAACGAAAATAGAATCAAGGTTACTCCAACCTAGGACGCAAACTATCCTGATTCCTACCTATCAAAGACTGTCCACACGAAACGTTTCCGGTAGTAGTTCATGGACAGTACGGACAATCATATCCTCCACCACCGGTGCGAAGCGCGTTGGGCGATCGTAGTAGATCATCGCCCCTTCGCCTTCGTAGCCACCCTCCCTCAAAATGCGTCTCGAAGGGATGTAACACGGCACATCGTTACAGTACGCATTGACCCACAGACGCGCTGCATCGCACTCGCGCTTAAGACGAATCGAATAATCAACCACCACCTCGCCGGGGAGAAAAACAACAGCGAGGTCATCTGCAAAATTCCAGATCTGGATAGGGTAAGGGAGCGTTGTTTGGAGGGCTTCACCGCGCTCCAGTCGTTCGAGTTGCACCTGAGCGTGGTAACCGATTGCCCCGCCCCCCTCTACGCGCTTTTCCCACTCTTGACGGGTGGGTAGCTCATCGAAGGGTAGATCGATTTGTTTGACCTGTCCTCTGAGTGCTCCTTGTATCGCGGCAAGGTTGCTACCAAGGAGTCGATTGACTTCAGCGGCAATCGCGTGACCATGTTGCCGTGCAAAGTTCAGTCCGGTACGTGGTGTGGGGTTTGCATCTGCTGCACACCCGATTGCCACCAGTGCAGTCGCATCGGGATAGTCCGCTTCGATGTAGGCACTTGCATAGCCTGCCCAGTCTCCACAGATAGCGTTGAAATCCCCTCCTAACGTAGTGCAATGGCAGGCGTAACTGGTGAGAATTGCTCGTAGCTCACCGTCGGCTCCTGTGGCACGAAGCATCGGCAGGGCGTGGTCAACAGGTCCTCCCTGCGTCCGACGATTATCGGCGAATCCAACCCTTCCTTCACCCCAAGAAAGAGAAGCGGAACAGAGATCAGCGAGTGCTGCCTTCGCTACCTGCTTCAGTTTCTCCGTCAATTCGCGAGTATAGCGGTCAATGTTCTCCTGATGTGCTTCAGGAATCGGCACCCCGAACAGCGTTCGCAGCACGCCTGAGAGGTACGGTGCGCTGTGGGTATGCGTCGAACAGATCACAAACTGTTCGCGGGGAATGCCTGCGTCCCGCTTTAATTCCGCGGCAACCGCTTCGGTGATATAATCTGGTACGCCACAGTTATCCACTGTCATTAATAGAGCAGGGCTTTCGGTTCCGTTGCGAATCGCTAACGCTTTCGCCCAGATCCGCTGTTCAACGCTATCAGCTTCGTCTCGCCGCCCACCATAACCGCTGAGACGCACCGGAAAATCAGGTGTGATATCAATTTTGGCGGCACCAACTTGGTAATTTGTTCCACTCACGATTTCACCTCTTTATGACGAATTACGCATCACGCTTATAGAGTCGGCATATCCACGGCATCCGATCGACGCTCATGGATATTCAACTCCATCGAATCCGGGTAACGGACTGGAGGGGCAGAAGCTTCGTTCAACCTTGCCAACGCATCAGCGGGCAGACTCCAACCGGAACAACCAATATTATCGCGGAGTTGTTCCACCTTCGTCGATCCAACGATGACTGAAGTTATTCCCTCCTGTTCCAGAATCCACCGCAGAGCTACCTGTGCCATGCTCTTTCCCATCCCTTGTGCTACGTCTTGGACCGTTTCTAGGATTTTCTGTATTCGCGGATCAAGGTATCGATCCAATGAAGATTCCGATCTTCGAGCAAAACGTGAATCTTCGGGAGGTGGTTCGCCCGGCTTATACTTTCCTGTTAAGTATCCCGACGCTAATGGTCCCCAGACATACACGCCGACCCCTTTGTCACGACAGACCGGCAAGATTTCTTCTTCGATGTCTCGCGTCAGCAAATTGTACTGGGGTTGGAGTGCTTCATAGCGGGCTAAATTATTCACCTCGCTAGTCCATAGGGCGTCACACAACCGCCAAGCGTACTCGTTGCTACAACCGATATAGCGGACCTTGCCTTGATGCACGAGATCGTCGAGGGCACGCAAGCGTTCCTCAGTTGGTGTTTCCCTATCGACATGATGGATGAGGTAGAGGTCAATATGATCGATTTGCAGGCGTCTCAGACTGTCTTCCACCGATCTCATGATATGCACCCGCGAAGTCCCAGAATCGTTGATGTCCGTTCCCATCGGGTTGAACACTTTGGTAGCGATAATCAGTTTGTCCCGCTTCCCTTTCATGATACGTCCCAAAATGGTCTCTGATTGACCTTCAGCGTAAGAATTTGCAACGTCATAAAAGTTAATGCCGGCATCCAATGCGACGTTGAAAATCGCATCCGATTCGGCTTCATTGTTGCCCCAGCCGGCTGCCCCAAAAGTCATTGTTCCCAGACAGACCTCTGAAACTTTGAGCCCGGTTCTTCCTAAGCGTCTATAATCCATGTTTTTCTCCTTCTGATAACTTGGTCTGATTTTGCTTGTTATTTTATCATATTTTCTCCACACGATACAACGGCAAACATCAATTAAACCCTTGCATTCCTTTTATTAATCCGTATAATGAATGTGTTGATTATGTAGTAACTCTCGATTTTCGTTAAACTATAGTTTGGCGCAGTTGGCAATGGAGATGTCTTATGTGTCCCTTATCTAAAAACCAAGGACAGGTGCCCTTAATCTGATGTGGAATCGCCAATTCATCTCATTGTGCCTCATCCTACTTGCAGCGGGACTTGTCACCTCACCCATTGAGCTCCTGTTTCCGGTTTATGTGGAAGAGGTATTGGGAAAAACAGTATGGTTTGCTGCGTTATTACGGGCAATCCCAATCGCTCTCGGCGGTTTGTTTGCTTTGGTCGGTGGCGCGTTAAGTGACCGATTGGGTCGGAAGTCTACGCTAATCTTGGGCATGACAGGGGCGTTGGTTGTGGGAGTTGTGTTCATAAGCAAACAGCCGTTGCTGATTTGGGGAGTGCTGTGCTATCAGGGGATTGCCTCCGGTTTCCGGACGGCTGGTGGACAATCGTATCTCATCAGTGCTGTTGATGCGAATCGGCTTGGCTTAGCGGCCGCTGTATACTTCATGACGTATACATTCGGGGGTTCAGTGGGCAGCGCAATTGGTGGTGAGTTGATTGATCGCTTCAATTACGGGGTCGTTGGCATTGGAACGATCTTTGTCATGGTCCTGCTTATTTTAGCGGCACTCATCCTTCTACCTCGTCTACAGCGCGGGAGCGATGAGCGGAAATCCTTCACTCAAATGTTGGCAGGGTATGGCGAAATGTTCCGCCGCCGAGAGGTTCGTTTACTGCTCGGCATGCGTTTTCTACCGACCTACTCTTGGGGTACGGTCAGTCTCCTGCTGCCGGTTCTGATCGCACGCGCCTCCGGTGTTAGGTTGGCAGGATACTACGGCGCATCAAGAGATCTGTTTGCCGCCTGCTGCCAGCTGATCTCAGGCCGTATTTGTGACGCTGTCGGCGCTAAGTCCACTGCACTTGTGGCAACCTGTCTTGTCGCGCTGAGTGTAGCCCTGATTACGCTAAATACAGGCTCGACAACTCTGCTATTTGTATTGGGGGTTTTCGGTGCAGGGGCAGCATGGTCGGTTTCAATCACAATGCCCCGCCTTATCGATGAATTTTTTGAAACGGAGGAGAAGGGACGGGGTGTTGGGATCACGCATCTTGCATGGAGCTCTGGCTTCCTCTCAGGACACATGGTTGGGGGCAGACTAGAATCGGTAGCTATCTCCTTGCCGTTTGCTGTGGCTAGCGGCATGATTGTTATTTCAGCGATACTCGCGTTTCGGCTTTGGCGAATCGGGAAAATGAAAAAAGCGCGTATCCATTGATATAGTTTTTAACAGACAACTGAAAAGAGTGCGATCTAATATCCACTTGATCTTTTGTGTGTATTGTGTCCATTATTAAAAAATGACAAGCCGTCAAGTTATTGCGAAACTTAAAAGAGAAGGATGGCAACTCGTCCATATTCGTGGAAGTCACCATCAATATAAACATCCCAACAAGTCAGGCAGAGTTACTGTTCCTCACCCAAGGAAAGATTTTCCGAAAGGCACACTGAGGAGCATCTATCAACAGGCGGGTTGGGATTGGCCCTAGAGGTGTTTTATGCGCTATCCAATTATTATTCACAAAGATCCAGACAGCGATTACGGTGTAACTGTTCCAGACCTGCCGGGCTGTTTTACCGCCGGAGACACGGTTGATGACGCAATCGCTCAAGCCGTGGAAGCCATCGAATGCCATATTGAAGGACTGGTGCTTGACGGCAGAACAGTTCCGACACCTCGTAGCATTGAGTTTCACCAGAAAAATCCAGACTATGTCGATGGGGTTTGGGCGTTAGTATCGGTAACTCTTGATAAACTTCCAGGCGAATCACGCCGTGTCAATATTACCATGCATGAGCTCTTGTTAGCACTGATAGACCAACATGCTAAGCAGCACGGTGAAACTAGATCGAGATTTATTGCACAAGCAGCAATGGAGTTTATTGCAAGTCATAGTACCGTTGAATAAATAGGCCGTGCACGATTTGAAAGGAAATTTTATGCGTCAGCGGGCTTCGATCGCACTCTTTCACGGCGCGGGTCAACCATTTGAACTTTGCGAACGGAAAATTGCGGAGCCGAATACAGACGAGGCACTGGTTCGGGTGTCGTTGGCAACTATCTGTGGCTCAGACCTGCACACCCTCGCAGGTCGACGGACCGCACCAACACCGTGTGTGTTAGGTCACGAAGCGGTTGGGCGTATCGCCGCCCCGACGAAGGTCCGTGATGCGTATGGCGAACCTTTGCACGAAGGTGACCGTGTGACGTGGAGCATCATGGCTGCATGCGGTGCGTGCGAATATTGTAACGAACGGAATCTACCACAGAAGTGTGAGCGGCTGTTTAAGTACGGGCATGCCCAGAGTGTCGCTCCTCATTTCCTCAACGGCGGTTTCGCGGAGCAGATTTGCCTTCGACCGGGAACAGCAATTTACCGTATCCCCGATACCGTCAGCGATGTTGAAGCAGCGCCGCTCAACTGCGCTCTCGCCACTGTTTTAGGCGGGCTAGCAATCCTTGATCCCACAGGAAGATCCAGTGCGGTTGTTCAAGGTGCGGGCATGTTAGGTATTTACGCTGCGTGCTGTTTACGTGAACACGGGTTTGAAGTTGTCGCTTGCGTAGACCGCGTCGCCGAACGTCTCCGCATCGTGGAAGCCTTCGGAGCAACGCATACGTTTAATCTTTCCGAAGATTCCGCAGCTGAAATAGGAGAAGCCTTATACGATTTAACGGAGGGGCGCGGTGTAGATTTCGCTATTGAGGTGAGCGGGGCAGAGACTGCACTGGTCAACTCTCTCGATTGGCTGGGAATCGGTGGAAACTGTTTGACGCTCGGCTACGTCTTTCCGCACGCAGATGTCACGGTGGATGCACACAAGATTGTGACAAAATGCTTGACGGTGCGAGGCAATCACAATTATCATCCGTCTGCACTAGGAGATGCACTCCGATTTGTTGAGGAGACGCGGGGGCGTTATCCATTCAAGGAATTAGTCGGTGTGATTTATCCCCTAGAAGAGATTAACGCTGCGTTTGATCGAGCAATGCAGGGAGATTTAATCCGAGTTGGCATTAATCCAAGTTCAGAAGGGAGACTATCTTGAGCCAACGAAAAGTTTTGATTATCTGCATCGACGCCGGCGGGCACGACTACCTTGCTGCTAGTGACATACCAAATATCCAAAGACTAGTGGAAGAAGGCTTTTATCAGCACGCGAGATCGGTTATTCCCTCGGTCACAAACGTCAACAATGTGAGCCTTGCTACTGGGACTTTCCCAGAGACGCACGGTATCACGACTAACTACCATGTTGACCGTGAAACGGGAAAAGGAGAGTTTATCGAGGATAACCGCTTTCTGCTCGCACCGACGCTATTTGAGCGTGCAAAATTGTCGGGGTTTGCAGAGAAAACCACCCTGCTCGTTACGAAGAAAAAACTGCTGCGGATGCTTGAAGCTGGCACGGACATCGCTATCGCCGCGGAAGATCCGCCTCCTGAATATATTGAAGTAGTTGGGCCGGTTGAGGATATCTACTCGTCGGAGATTAATTGGTGGTTGCTGCGGGCGTTGCGCGAGGTCTTACGCGAGCATGACCCACAACTCGCCTACTGCTCAACAACGGATTGGAATCAGCACAAGTATGCCCCAACGGAAGAACATTCGCTGCAACATATCGCTGAACTGGATCGACTCATTGGGGAGATTGTGGACGATAACCCGGAGCGAGAGATTTACATCACAGCGGATCACGCGATGTTGCCAAAGACCCGCGCGCTTGATCCGGGGCGTTGGTTGACCGAGCATAGCATCCCATCAAGTGCTATCCCTATCATCAAAGACCGTTATGTCGCACATCATGGTAATTTGGGAGGGGCGGCGTATGTTTTTCTACAAAGGGCGGGAGATCTCCCGAAGGCAATTGAAACGTTAGGCGCTGCGCCCGGTGTCGAAGAGGTTTATGCCTCAGATGAAGCAGCGCATCAATTTCGGCTCCACCCGGACCGGATTGGAGATATTTTCGTCCTCGCAGATCGAGATACTGTTTTTGGCGAACTCACCGAAACGAAAACAGTTGTCGGTATCAGATCTCACGGTTCGCGTCATGAGAGCGAAGTACCGGTCATCGGCTACAACAGTCCTTGGATAGCAAGCGATTTCGCGTATAACCTTGATGTCGGTCGCTTGCTCTTGAAAAGTTTTGATGGCTGCTTTGATTAGCCTCGGAACGGGTCAATGATAGTATACTCTCAACCATTGGTTTGGGAGTATATCAACAGTGAGTAAGGGACTCATTATACCTTCACAACAATAGGAAACCATTATGGTACAAAAGGGTGCACCTCCGCCGAAAAGAAGGAGAAAACCATTGGATAATTTTAGAACACCTGATCTTTCAATTCAGTATTGGTCGGAAGTGGCTGATAGCTTGCTTTGGCTTTTCGAGTTAACCCGAGTCAATCAAAATTTCATAGAAGAATGCACGGATCCGATTCTTTCAGAGATTACAGATTTCCTTAATGCAACATTAGATCCACTGAGCGATACTGGAGAATGGTTTGCAAATCTTCATGAATCTGTAATCAGTAAATATCCAGACCTTGAGCATGAAGCAGAACAAGAAGTCTCCCGGCTACTTGGACCAGATAATCAGGTATCAGAAAACACCCAACAGGAGATCTTCTTCTTCCTAGCGGAACATCTGTATAAGCGTTTTCTGAGTGGACTCCTTGAAGGATTAAATGGATCCAATTTGAGAGCGAAGCTTGCAACACAAGAAATTGAAAGTGTGTAGACCAACAGGAGATTGTCTTGTATTTTAGATCGCGTCTTTGCTGAATTTGAGGCGCGACTAGACAAATCAACTTTAATGGTAATGAGGGAACGGAGAAACAACAATATGGCAAGAACTTCAGGCCAGCCCAATGTGATCGTGTTCTTCACAGATCAGCAACGCTGGGATACAACGGGTGTCCACGGCAATCCGCTAAATTTGACGCCGAATTTTGATCGGATGGCGCGAAGGGGAACACATGTCTACCGTTCGTTTACATGCCAGCCTGTTTGTGGTCCAGCCCGGTCTTGCTTGCAGACCGGGCTTTACGCCACTGAAACAGGGTGTTACCGGAATGGTATCCCCCTGTCGTCGGATCTGAAGACACTTGCCCACCATTTTGGTGAAAGCGGCTACACGACCGGCTATATCGGTAAGTGGCATCTCTACGACAGGGGCGTTGAGGGGCCCGTCCCGGAATCTGCGCGTGGTGGTTACGAGTATTGGCTTGCCTCCAACGTGCTTGAGTTTACCTCAGACGCCTATCATACCGTGCTCTACAACAGTGACAACCAACCTGTCAAACTCCCCGGCTACCGTGTGGACGCTGTCACCGATTCCATGATCCGATATATTGACGCGCACCAAGGCGATCCATTTTATCTTTTCACCTCGTATATCGAGCCACACCACCAGAATCATCTTGACGATTACCCGCCGCCCGATGGCTACCGTGAACGTTACGCAGGAAGATGGATTCCGCCGGATCTTGCTGCGTTGGGTGGCTCAACGCATCAGCATATCGCCGGCTATTACGGCATGGTCAAACGGCTCGATGAGGCACTTGGTAGGGTATTGGACGCACTCAAGAGTCTTGACTTACTCGATAACACGATTCTGCTCTTTACATCGGATCACGGTTGTCACTTCAAGACGCGAAATGCGGAATACAAACGTTCCTGTCACGAAAGTTCCATCCGTGTTCCAACGGCACTACACGGACCCGGCTTCAACGGCGGGGGGCAGCTTCAAGAATTGGTCAGTCTCGTTGACTTACCACCAACGCTTCTTGATGCTGCGGGAATTTCTGTGCCTGAAGAGATGCAAGGACGTTCAATTCTGCCGCTCGCGAGAGGCGAAACGGAGGGGTGGCCCGAGGAGATCTTCGTTCAGGTAAGCGAGTCACAGGTGGGGCGTGCTGTCCGGACACACCGATGGAAGTACGGTGTTACTGCGCCGGGAGGACGTGGCGCGCAGGGGGCAGGGTCGGAGCAGTATATCGAGGAGTCCCTTTACGACTTGCAGGCAGATCCTTACGAATTGGCAAACCTGATTGGACGGGAATCACATCAGGGGGTTGCTGCGGTGATGCGGGAGCGTCTCATCCGTCGTATGGTTGATGCAGGCGAGGCGGCACCGACCATCGAACCAGCAGAGGCCCAAGCGAGTGGGCAGCGTCGGGTTTCTCCCGAGGAAGCACGCGCTTGAGCCTGAACTGAACTGAAATGAATGAAGCGAAGGATGCTCATAATTATTGTCTGAATCACAGACTATGGTGAATTAGACAAATAAGTGGACATTTCCCAAAGTCCCCCTGACAAGGGGGATTTAGGGGGTTGTTTGTGGGTACAGATTGCCTAATCTGTACATCTGCATCGGCAGTGTCTAAGTAATTCTATAATCTACCATAAACAGATGACTCAGATGACACGGATTGAGAAACGATTGAACGTTCGGGAAGATCTGTTGGCTCATCAAAATCTTCGCAGTGGAAACCCGATGCTTTAGCGTGGGGAGGAAACTGCGTTCCTTTTCTAGTTGATTTTGCAGGTAAAATATGGTATACTTCTTTTGTCTTTCGTAGGGGATTTCAACCGTCAGCACCCTTGCTGGCGTCCCCTACACCTCGTTGAAAAGGCATGAAAGACGGAAAGATAATCCCTAATGAAAAAGACTTATGAATATCGTGCGTATCCTACAACCAAGCAACGGACCACCTTTACCGTTTGGTTGGCATTGTTGAGACAACTTTACAACCAAGCCCTTGCATGGCGTATAGAGACGTACAAAAACACCGGCGAGTCGGTAAAGTGGACGACACAAGCGAACGCTTTGCCTGACCTGAAACAAGAATCGACATCGTTTGCCGGTCTCCATAGCGACGTTCTCCAAGATACGATTCGCCGTTTGGATAAAGCATACAAAGCATTCTTTCGCCGTATCAAAACAGGTGGTGAACCGGGGTTCCCACGCTTCAAAGGCGAAGGACGGTATAGGTCGATGACCTTTAGTCACCTGTCTAACAATTTGATTCGCAATGTCCATAGGAAGTTTGCCCGTATAGTTGTCCCGAAAGTCGGACACCTGAAGATTCGATACCATCGACCGTTGCCCGATGGTAAAATTAAGACGTTGACCCTCTCCAAGAAGGCGTCCGGTTGGCACGCCACAATCGTCGTTGAGGTTCCGGTCCCGATTGAAGTCCCCGTTCAAACGACACTCGGCATTGATGTGGGGCTTAACGCCTTTGTCGTTGATTCGGACGGCGAACAAATCCCGAACCCCCGCCATTTCCGTAAAGCGGAAAAGAAACTTGCTAGACATCAACAGATACTCGCACGACGTAAGAAAGGAAGCAGACGTAGATCGAAACAACGTGATACTGTTGCCCGTTGCCACGAACACGTTGCGAACCAACGGAAAGACTTTCAGTTTAAGGCGGCACATTCTATCCTTGACCGGTGCGACGAAGTAGCTGTTGAGACCCTCCAAATTAAGAACATGGTCAAGAACCATTACCTCGCTAAGAGCATCTCGGACGCAGGGTGGGGTCGCTTTCGATTGAAGCTGCAAAGCAAGGCTGAAAGTGCCGGCAAGCAGTTTACGAAAGTCAACCCCCACTATACAAGCCAGAAATGCGCCGGATGCGGTTCGATTGTCAAGAAAGTGTTATCTGTAAGAGTCCATGATTGTACCGATTGTGGTCTGATTTTAGACAGAGACCATAACGCTGCTATAAACATCAAAAAGGCTGCTGTAGCCTTGCGTGGAGGTGCGGTGGTTACTAACACCCCCGAAACACCCGAAAGGGACGGAAGCGCGCAACCCAATAAATCCCAAGGGACAAGGCAACAAGCCTCACCCTTTAGGGTGGGGTAACTGACGTTAATAGCAATTAGCAAAGATTCGCGTGGATTCATGGTTGAAAAACGCATCCGCAAATCTCCGCCAATCGACACGAATGAAAAAAGCGTTGAATCGTGGATTCAGTGGAGGACAGGAATAGCAACAAACGCGCAATGAATTGCGCTACTACGAACAGGGGTATTTATTTATAGATACCCCTCACTTAATTTCCTCAATTAAGCGAGCAGCCCCTAAAGCCCTGCTAAATTTGCGTAAACTTCTCGTCCTTCGTTGAACAGGTGTAGGACTTCCTCCCGCTGTGTATCCTTTGTAAATCGCCAATCCCGGTTCACTATCTCCATTGCACTGTCGATCGAGCGAACAAAGAACGCTGCTGACGACTGCGCCATGCTGTTGGGAAGACCCGTGCCGATATAGATGGGACTTGTGTGTGCATAGACCGGCTGTGCAAAGCTATCACGGGCTTCCCCAAAGGCGCGTGCCGCGACCCAACCGTCGGATTCGATCTGTAGGTCAAACGCCCACTTCCCGCCGTGTCCCCTTCCATCAAGCGACACCGCCTGTGTAACCGTCCCGTTGTGGACCAATTCGACGTGGTTGAGGGGGTAGTGCGAACCCCATGTGATTTGCCCTGACACAGTGCGAGGACGCCCATTCGGCGATTCGATAGTGCTGCCGGGGGTTTTCCCATCGAGGTTTAGGAACAACGCCGGTCCGTTCGTGATAAAGGTACGTCCCGCCTGCAAGCCCTGCAACCAGTTTTCATAGGTAAATTCCCCATCGGTTTGGACATAAACACGGTTGTTCGCGCAGATGAACCAATCTGTCCCGGTTGATGCGGGCAGCGGAATGCCGCAGTTCAGCAGGTGATACCAGATATCGTATTCGAGGTCTTTCCAAGCGGGATCGAACAGGTTAAACGCATCCAACTTCCCTAGCGCTGCTGCCACCGGTGCTTCCATTCCCCGTCCGTTGTGGCACCACAGCACAATGCCTCCCTGTCGCTTGGCGTCGTCGCAGGCGTAGCAGATTGGCGGGTAGTCGGGATCAAAGTTGCTGATAAGATTGCCCCGACTAACAGGCTCAACCAGATTCTTGATGTGCAAGAACATGACGTGCCCAGATCCGCCACCGTAATGGGAGTTGTGGCGATTCTCCTCGCCGCAATCGACCAGATGGTGTGCGGTCGAATAGTCGGTCATGAATCCGAGCGGATACTTATTGCTGGCATAGGGTATTTCTCCCCGCTGCAGGATACTGACGACGGTTACACTGAGATCGTGGACTTTGGGATCGAGCCGCAACCGATCATCGGGCATAGCCTCCCCCTCATTGTAGTGCAGATGTGTATTTCCCGGATACCACCCTTGTGACGGGAGGTCTGCCCATCGTTTGAGATGCAACTCGACCTCGACTGCCCCTTTTGCGGGCATCGAAACAACCTTCCGAAGGGGTTCGTACTCCGTGCCACGCTCAACCACGATGTCTGTTGAACCACGCGGCACGTCTACGGTAAATTCCCCCGGACAGTAGAAAAACGGGTCGCCCGGTCCAATCTTCAGGATACTATCGGCTGGATGGAGGAAACGACCGCTACTGGTCAGGATATGAACTTTCGCCTCGACGGGGGCACCTGAAACGCTGTCTCGAATGATACCTTTAAGGGTTGCCATGAAGTTGCTCCTCTTTATGTCTCGTCACGTAGGGCATCGGCGGGCCCCCACGGTGCAAATGCGACCGTCGCATACGGGTTGAAGATGATGTCGTCCTCGCGTCCTGCAAATCGCCACATCCGACGCACCAGATCCCGCTTTACATCTTGATAATCGGGATGGTCGCTGAGGTTCACCATCTCGTGCGGGTCGTTCCGCAGATCGTACACTTCGTCGAAGTCGAAGCCGTTGTAGACGTATTTGAACTCTTTGGTGGTCACAATACGTTGGCTGTAATACAATTCGACACCGTTGAACTGAGTGTAGAAAGCGTCCGTCCAATCGGAGGGGGTTTCGTCTTTCAGGAACGGTACGAGGCTCCTGCCTGTCAGGTCCTCTGGTGCGGATTCGCCTGCCAATTCGATAAAGGTCGGTGCAAAATCAGCGAGGCTGACAAATTCATCAACTTCACGGTTGGGGTTGGTGATTCCTCGGGGCCAACGTGCAATCGTGGCGATGTTATAAGCCTCACGGAATGCTGGTACGCCCTTGAGGTACAAGCCGTGTGCGCCACAGTAATCGCCATGGTCACTCATTCGCAAAACAAGGGTGTTATCCGCCTGCCCTGTTTCCTCCAGTGTCTCAAGCACTTCGCCGAACATCGCATCCTCCATTGTGCAGTACCCCCAATAGTGCTGGATGGACTCGCGTACTTCGTCCTCCGAAAGTTGCCCCCAATACTGCTGGCGTGCCCGCTGGTAGGCGCGGGGTTTGTCTTCGAGGGTGTCATGGAAGTTCGGCGGCAGCGAAATCTCTTTGGGGTCATACATTTGGGCGAATCGCTCTGGCACGATGAACGGGTCGTGGGGGCCACTCGGTCCGATGTATAGGCACCACGGCGCGTCCGCTTGGGATAATCGCTGCAACGCCTCCATCCCAGACTGCACAACGCGATAATCTCGGTGGTCTTCGTAGCCTTTCGGCGTGTCGGTCGGGTAGGATTGGTATAGCTGGTAGTGTCCCCAACCGGGACGGAGAATTTGTCCGCGCTGGCGTTCTGTCGATTCGGGCTGTTTGGCTTGCTCCTGCCACTGCGCGACCGAGCGGTGCATGTAGCTGCCTTTGCCCGCCGTGAGGTGCAGATCTTCCCAACCACGGTCGGATGGGTTCTCGGCGTCGGTGACGTGCCATTTCCCGGCGTACGCCAAGTTATAGCCTGAAGATCGCAGCGTCTCACTGAACATCCCGACGCCTTCGTAGAGTTCGTGGTGGATGGCGGTCGGATTGCTGACGTTGTTGTAGATACCGTGCCGACTGGGATACACGCCTGTCATGAATGTTGCGCGTGAGGGACAGCAGTGTGCCGTTGGACAGAATGAACGGCGAAAGAGAACGCCTTCCTGTGCTAACCTCGTCGCGTTTGGTGTGATACATGGATGGTCTGGATGTACGACATCGGCTTGTTCTTGGTCGGTCATAAAGATAAGAATATTAGGTCTCATATTCCCTCCCGTGCGAAGATTGCCTCAACAGTCAAGTAGTGATAAGGATTTCCCTCATAAAATTCCCGATTTCGCGGACACCGGTAAAAATTCCTTGAGTGTTCCGAGCTTTGCTGTTTCTTCAAGTTGAATTTCGATAATTTCAAGGAGATTTTTTCTCGCCTCCTCAACATTCCTTCCACAACTCGCGACATCTAACTCCGGGCAATAGGCGGTGTACATATTGCCCTCTTTCCAGATTTCTTCCGTGACAACGAGGTTTTTCATTGTAGCCCCTCTATTAATAAAGCAAAGGTCCGTTTATTCCAAAACACCAGAAACCGAGTTTTCAAGAAAAAACTCGGTTTCTCTACGATAGACACAAATTGGAGTTATTCCGGCACCTATTCCCTAAGTACCGGTTAAAATTCGGAGGTAATTCCTAGGTAGGGGATAAGCGGGAATTGGTAGATTTCGTCCTTTTCTGTATAATCGTCGCTGTAGCTGAAATCGAGCAGATTTTTGCGGTTATAGGCGTTCAAGAGTTCAAGAAAGAGGCTCATTTCCCAACTGTTAAATCGAAACGCTTTGCTGAGTTTCATATCTAACCGGTGATAAGATGGAAGTCGCCCTGAATTTGTTTCCGCGTAATTTGGGATGTAGATCGATTCGCCGTTACGCGGGTCGGTATCTAGGGTTGCGTCTTCCACTGGAGTATAGGGGTTGCCGGTTCGGTACTGCCATTTTAGACCAATCTCCCAAGTCGGCGTCAACCTGTAAGTTGCTGCCAATGTGGCAACGTGTGTCTGGTCAAATGAATAGTAGCGATATGGCTCCTCTGGGCGATCACGTCGTTTGGAGAGGCCATAGGCGTAAGATCCCCACCCCAAAAATCGATCCCCGGTGCGATGGCGGAGAAACACTTCCGTCCCCTGTGCGAATCCAGCACCTTGGTTAAGATATATCATATCATCATCGTTGGTCACAAGATTCGCAAGATCTTTGTAATAGCCTGCGAATTTGAATTCTGTCCCTTCCGAAACTTGGCGTGTGAACTCCAATACATAGTGGCTGGCTTGGCTTGTGCTCAAGTCGGGGTTTCCAACGCTCTGAGTAAGTCGCGGTGGTCCCGGCACCTGATAATAGTTGCCATAAGAGAATTGGAGTTGAGAGCCTTCCATAATATCGAACAGAAGACTCCCACGCGGTTGGACAGAAAAGTCGTCAACAAGGCTGAAGTAATCCACCCGTAAACCGAGCACAACTGACAGGAATGGCAACACTTTATACCGATCCTGTAGATACACTTCCATTCGTTTGCCAGAGACGGATTCATCGAACGTTTGTCTTTCAAGGAATCGTGGATCGTAATCAACTTCGCCCTCATCGGGTGGACGGATGAACCTGCCAATCGCTCTGCCCGGTTCGAGACCAAGTATCACGCCTGTTTCAAGCCGATGTTTCGGATTTAAGGTGTAAGTGAGGTCCTCTCGGAGCACGTAATCTGGTGCATCGATCTTGAGGGAAAGCTCAGGACCGACATTCACGTCGAATTGGAAATAGGAACGGGTCAAGGATAAAAAGGAGGTCAACCGGTCAGTGAGCCGGGAACGGAGGTGAATCCCAGCCCCTTCAAAGCCGCTTCCGAAACTAATGTTCCCTCTAACCTCCTCGTCCACATCTTCGCCATCTAGTTTGAGCGCGAAGTTGTCGCCGGAGGCAAACAGGTTCATTGAGAGTTGATGCTTGTCATTGAGCTCATAGCCGCCCTTTACCTGATAATCCCAGAACCGGGGGAAGGCGGTGATTGCACCACTATCAAACGACAACGATCCAAGGAACAGGTCAATGTAACTCCGCCGTCCGGCAGCGTACCAGAACCCCTGATCGCCGAGCTTTCCCTCCAATAGTCCTTCGGAGTAAAGTACGTTCAGGTTAAATTTTGCACGGAAGCTGTCAATGCTTTTGTTCCGGGAATAGATGTCGATTACCGCTTGAGAATCGACACCAAATTCGGCACCGTAACCGCCGGCGTAGACATCGATCCGCTCAATGATTTCGGAACTGAGGGACGAAA
This sequence comes from Candidatus Poribacteria bacterium, assembly GCA_965222435.1. Taxonomy (GTDB): domain Bacteria; phylum Poribacteria; class WGA-4E; order WGA-4E; family PCPOR2b; genus PCPOR2b. The sequence goes on from OZ244950.1 coordinate 5,904,910, forward strand.
CGATCCCGCCGAAATGGTAGGGATAGCCGATCGGCACCCGGTCAAAGTAGTATAGGTTGTCTTCATCGGAGCCGCCGCGGATATAGAGGGCACCGCTAAAGTCGTTTGCGACGCCGATACTGGGCAGGGCTTGCAGCGCACGCAGGGCATCTCCTGTGGCACCGGGGACGCGCTGAATCTCTGAGCCGCGTAAACTCTGTCTACCAACGGGTGATGCAGCACGCTCTCCCGTCACTTCGACTTCATCAAGTTCAACTGCAATCTGCTCAAGGTAAATTTTAAGTTGGGTCGTTTCTCCCGGCTCGATGGTGACGACGACATCCTCCGGCAGACGATACCCGGAAGCGGATGTGGTGAGTGTATATTCTCCGGCGGGCAGGTCGCGGAATCGAAATTCGCCGTTCGGATCGGTTCTGGCGCGTTGATTTGTCTCTACGATGCGTATCTGCACGGAGGCGACTGGCTGTTCGAGATCTTGTTGATAGATTGTACCGTAAATTTCTCCGGTGGGGTTTGGGGGTTGTTGTCCAAATGCAGTAACGGGGCAGATGGATAAGATGAATAGAAAATAGATTGAAAACTTCTTCATGTGATGCTATTTCTCCTTTTATATTTTCGGTCTATTTCTAGGACGGAAATATTTTGATCTAAGTTGACATTTCAGTAAGAAAGAAAGCAATGATTTTTTTGACAAGTGCACGGTTAGGAAGAACGTTGGGAGGAGGCTTGCTTGCGGGGGGAGGGAAGATCGGAAGGATGGAAGAATGGAAGGGGGGATGATAAGACTCTATACACGAGACAGAAACCGAGTTTTGAAGAAAAAACTCGGTTTCTCTTTGCACACTGCACTTTCTTTTTACATGAAACTCAATCTCTAGGCATTCGGCAGGGTTTGTAGGTGGTGCTGTCTCTCCTCCCAATCGGGCAGGTAGGCGGACATGAAACTCTTGAACACCCTGCCATGATTCGGGACAAGGAGATGGACTAATTCGTGGACGATGACAAATTCTCCCAACGCTTCCGGTAGCTCGAGCAGATCGGTGCTGAGGGTCAATCGCCCATTCGTCGATATGGATGCCCACTTCCTCCGCATGTCGCGCAGATGCACCTCCCGCACTGTGACACCCATGCGGTCTGCCCATTCCCACACAGCACCTTTCAAATCCTCTGAATCGTTCCAGACACTTTTGGTCTTCATATCCGTTGTATCTCTAACAAGGCATTTGTTGGTGCCATAACACCTTGGTTAAGAATTGGTCTCAAGGTACGGTAGAGCTTAATTCTTAACTCACGATCCTGCTGTTCGTTCCATTGATAATCGGGAAATTGGTCAAATACGCTATCAACCTCTCGCGTCTGTTCTGGGGTAATTTCTTCTGCAAACCCCTTGAGAACCGTATAAACCGCGTAGGCATTCTCATCTAGGTTCATTCGGGCCTGTTCGCTTGACGCCCGTTCACATTCCTCCACTAATTCTTCATACGCAGCCAGTACCTCCTGCGTTGACTTTTGACGATTTTCATAGGCTTCTGTAAGTGCCTCTGCTCGTTCTCCAATCGAAATGAGGAACGGCTTGGACCGGCTTTCTTCTGTTACTGTTTTATGCAGTATCTTCCGCAGATTCAACACCTTTACTTTATCAGACACATTGCTACTTCCAACTTCCCGCAATGTGCTTGCGTTCAATTCTTGAACAGAACCCGGTAACGCAAACGGATCGCTGCCTGTATGCCGCTGTAACAGTTCCTTTGTCTTGGCGGTCAGTTCCTTATCGACATAAATACGATCGGCGTAGGCGTTACGGATCAGCCCGTAGAGGGATGCGAGTGCCTGATAATCCGCGATAAGCGGATGTAGAAAGGCATCCGGCGAAAGAATGGTATAAATATTCTGCAACTGCTTGAAGAATTTGAAAAAAGCCTCTCGATCATTCTTATCCTCAAATTGTTCAATCGCTCGCTCTTTCGCCCTATCGTCCCATCCCCCTGCAAAGAGTAAATACGGCTCCGCGTCCTCCCGGATTAGCTTGGCGAAGAGTTTTTTGAGCACGTCAATATTCCGAATCACGCTGCCCACCACGTCCGAATCAAAGGCGAGGGCTTTTTCCAGATTCTCAAAGATGCCAACAAAATCTAAGACGAACCCGTACGGTTTTATTAGTCCGTCGTCGTCCTCATAAGGGCGGTTGACGCGGGCAATTGCCTGTAGCAGCACATGGTCACGCATCGGTTTATCGAGGTAGATGCAGTAGAGGATTGGCGCGTCGAAGCCGGTCAATAGCTTTTGGGTCACAATCAGGATCTTCGGTTGATCGTTTTTGTCAGAGAACTTCTTACGAATTTCCTTCTCTTCGTCAGCGGTGTGGTGATACGCTTTCATCGCTTCGGGGTCTTGATTGTGCGGGGAATAGACTACCTCTGAATACTCCGATGGTAGATGTCTGTCGAGTGCCTCCTTGTACAGCGCACACGCCTCGCGGTCAACAGCGACCAGAAACGCCTTGAATCCCATCGGCTCTACGTTTTCCTGAAAATGTTTGGCAACATGCACGGCAACGTTATCGACCCGATCGGGGGCTTTCATTATCGCTTTCAAGTTGACCGCACGGGCCAGAATCGCATCCAGTTCCTCAAAATCGCTCACTCCCCCCGCCACCATCTCCCTTAAAAATTCTCTCTCCAGTGTTTCACGATCAACTTGCAGATGGGAAGGGGCAAGGGCGTAATTCAACGGAATGGTGGTGCCGTCTTCAATAGATTCCGCTATCGCGTATTTATCCAGATAGCCCTGCTCGTCGTCGGCACCGAACACCTTAAAGGTCCCTTTGCCTTGAGCGAGGGTGTCGATTGGGGTGCCGGTAAAGCCGATATAGGTCGCATTGGGTAGGGCTGCCATCAGGTAATTTCCCAAATCGCCGCCGGTCGTCCGGTGCGCTTCGTCAACCAGTACAGTTACCCCTTCGCGGGTGTTGATATTCGCTGGTATATCGTCAAACTTATGGATCATTGAGACAATCAAGCCGCGATGATCGGACGCTAGAATCTGTTGCAGGTCCCGCTTACTCTCTGCGACTTCAACCGTGGTGATACCGTAGCCGGCGATATTCTTAAAAAGTTGGCTCTCCAATTCATTACGGTCAATTAGCATAAGCACCGTTGGCTTTTCCGTCTCCCTACCACCGCGTAACAGCTGTGCGGCAATCGTTATCATGGTGAGAGTCTTGCCGCTGCCCTGCGTATGCCAGATTAGCCCGCGCCGTTTGTTCGGATCGTGAACCCGCTCGACTACCTTCTCCACGGCACGAGTCTGGTGCTGACGCAACACAACTTTGGTCAGTGCGTCGTCCCTGCTCTGGAAAATAATTGACTCCTGTAACACTTTCAGGAATCGCTCACGGTCAAAGAAGGTCTTTACTTTCTCCTCGTAGTTTGTGGGTTCGTCGGTCTTATAGTTGAACAGGTTTTTGCGGCTGACGTTCCATGTTACGCCGTAGTAAAAGTCCAGCATCTGTGTGACACCGAACAGTTGGGCGGTGGTAAACATCTCCGGCGTTTCTTGGTGGTAGCGGCGGATCTGATCGACACCTTCCTCTAATCCATCCCGCTTGTTAGCGGATTTGGCCTCTACTACTGCCACCGGAATCCCGTTAATCAGAAACACGACATCGGCGCGGTTGCGGTGTACTGTCCCACCCTGCGTCCATTCATCGGTCACATGAAACAGGTTATTGTCAAGGTTCTCAAAATCAATCAACGTAACATTCCGCTCACGGTTCTCATCGGGGACAAAAATCGATCGCTCTCCGCGCAACCGAGAGAGTGCGTCTTGGTTTCCTTCAAGCGTTGGGTTGAGCAAAGTCAGTTGTCGCACAATCTCACCGCAGCGAGATTCGTCCAGTACCCCCCTGTTGAGGTTCATCAGTTGTGCTTTTAGTACATCGTTGAAGTAAAGCCCCGTATTGTCGCCACGCTTTTGCGTAGCTTCTAATCGAGAAACAGATTTCCAACCAATTTCATCGGCGTATTCGAGCATCCGATCTTGTACTGCGGAACGTTCAGACATAATCTTTTTCAAACCGTTGGCGAACCATGTTAAAACAGTGAGATATGTTTGAGGCTCATGTTAAGAAATTGTGCAACAGAGACCGAGTTTTTCCGAGGAAATACGAAAATTTGATAGCGACAAAAAGGGTGAAAACCTAGGCTATGACTACGTTCTGTGGGGTTCTCACAGGAAGGTCCTCGGAACCTCATACTGGGATCTGAAGTCTTCTCATGCAAAGCCGCCTATATTGTCTGAATCAGGATTTTCAGGATTAAGGGATTAACAGGATGGGCAACCTTCCGGCGCAGCGGTGTTCGCATAATCGGGGTCCGATAAATCGAGACCAGGGTTGAAACCCCTTTCCACAGTGCCCAAATAATTGTGAAATTTGCTATAAATGCCCCTATCCTAACCTAACAAAATCTAACACTTTTAGGATTTATGCAGTTGAACGGTAAAACCCAACCCCTTCTGTTACGCGGAACCTAGTACTCTGTCAGGCAAATTATGCTCGTGTATATTGATTGACAGCAAACAATAACATTAGGACTTACGCAGTTGAATGCCCAAAGCCTCGTTGTTCGATGATACATTAACACACAACACGGCTCGTAACGCCCGATGAATCCCCGATTATCGGGATTAAGAAACGGGCAACTACAGTAAATCGGTAGGTTTGTAGTGGGGCGATTTATCGCCCGTGGTAACGCGCAATGAATTGCGCTACTACAAACTGAAGTGCGTAACTCCTAACATATATAATAATTGCAAAACTTATCTGATTGAGTACTAGACCTCCGTTTCAATGATCCACCGGCACGATTTGGCAATTTGGCAGGGCACTGACAGGTCCCAGAAAAAAATTCAACCTCACATCGGGGGTTCATCATTGGCAGGTGTCTCTCTGAACCCTGATGGAGCCTAGCTTCAGGGCGTTTGTAGATTTGTACTACACAACAGAAAATGCGTGTAGACGGCTTGTTGACCTGACATATACGCAGTATTTATGAACCGTTTTTCACTTAAATGACGACATAACTTCGCCAAATGTCAGGGATTTGGTAGGGCACTGACAGGTCAAAACTCTGAAATGCGTAAGTTCTGACTCTTTACAAAACGCCGATAAAATCTCAGGTGTCTGTTTCTGACGGTTTGGACAAGGCGGCTGGTTGGGATGGATTGGTTTTGGCATAATATTTCTCCATGTTGATTGTGTTGGCATAGATTAATTGAATTGATGGATATACGCTTGATATTATATAACATTTGTTACAATATGTCAAGTGATTTGTGAAATATCATAACTCAAGCTGCTACCGGTGGAATCCAGATTTCCGTGTAGAGTTCCCGCAACAAAGCCTGTTTGCTTGTTTCGTAATATTTCAACGCCAATAGCAAACGGGCTTCCTCTTCAAATTCTTCTGCCTCTTTTCCGAGTGCCGATAGAATTTCAGTTGGATATTGAATCGTTTGCGTTTCCATTTTTGTGCTCCTATGTTAATTTGGCAATTCCGCATCAATTAGGGGTACGGCAGACCTTTTTCCTGTCATCAGTTCGTCGAGCATGGCGTGGAACAGTTCGTCCAATCGTTCGGCTTCCTGCTCAAGGGCGGCGATTTTGGTATCAAAGGCTTGTAGGATTTCGGCGCTGGCGTGCTGTTCGGAAAGTGGGGAAAGTGGGATTTTAAGTTCATGAATAATGCTCTGCGTAACCGGGGGTTGTCCACCTCTCCTCTTTAATCGGTTTAAATTAAAGTGCTTTAATTGTTCCGCCAGAAAATCAAGCGAAACCCCACTGTTAAACCATCGCTCCGAATATAAGGCATTATCAGTGATCCAATTGGGAGCTTCCGCAATATGCACACAACCACAATATTCTCCAACGCGACCAATCACAAGAAGCCTTTGCTCACTAAATCCCTTGCTAGTGTAGCCCAAAACCCCATTTCCACCATATACTGGAACGATCAGTTCCGAATCGGGTTCGCTCTCCATATCTTTTGGGCGGGACAAACCACTTTTCAGCTTTACTAAATCACCTAGCCTTGTTACTTCCCAACTCTCAGGAATCTCACCGATTTCGGTCTGCTTGCGGGGTTCGCCCCTCGTGCCATAAGAAAAGAGATAATCCATCAACGCCGCTTTGCGTTCGCGCTCTAAGGCAAGCTCGCGTTGCCGTGCGGCTTTCGCTTCTTGGATTGTCTGTAAAACGTGGGCAATGGCGCGTTGTTCGGGGAGTGGGAGAAGGGGGATTTCAACATTCAATAGCGTTCCCTTGGTAATTTCCTTGAATATGCTACCATGTGCAAGGTCTATCAACCTCTTTTTGATATATCTCAGATAGTAGGCAAGATAGACATTCAATAGCATTTCCTTGCAAATAAAATTAGCAAAACCTTGGTTTGTTGCCATTGGAACGGTTGTAATCGCGGTTTCACCGATTGTCGCTCGGCTTGTTAATAAAACCGTCCCCGCTGGCAGTAGCCTTGCAGCACTTTTACCAAGTGCTTCCTCTGAAATATGGGTATCCGTATCATCAATGTACAAGGCAGAATCCAAAGCAGTGATGTCAGTGGGTATTGCCCAAGCGATATTACCTTGAAAATATTTCTCCACACTGCGCTTTGGGGTGCCACCCTTGAAAATATCAGTAACTTCTCCTAATCTAGCCGTTTTCCAATGCGCTGGTAAATTCATCTCACGCATTACAACCCCTCCCCACTGAGACTAAGCTGGATCAACACATCTTCCAACGCCTTATCCGCCTTTTCGCGGACGATACGTGCCTCCGTCAGGTCCGCCAGAATCTGATGGATAGGACGGTACTCTACCTCATCTGCCACGTCTACGAACTGGGAAGGGCTCAAGTTATAATCAGTTTTTCGGGCATCTTCTAGGGTGATAACCGCGCTCAACTTCTCACGTGACTCCCACGCCTGATATACCTCCGCTGCGGTTTCAATCCCTTCATCGGTCAAGGCGTTTTTGGGGGTCTCCTTTACGAAATAGTTGGAAAGGTTGATAAGCAGGATTTGTGCTTTGCGTTCCGCTGGTTTGTTGCAGTTCAGCAGCAGAATGATCCCCGGTGCGCTGGTGTTGTAAAACAGGTTTTCGGGCAAAAGTATCACGCCTTCAATCAGGTCGTTCTCGACAAACCCTTTGCGAATATCGCGTTCTCGACTGGTCTGCTTGCTCCCAGAGCCGCGCGACACCGCGCCGGTATCAAGGACAATTGCGGCGCGTCCGGTCTCTTTTAGGGAGGCGAGTATATGCTGCGCCCACGCCCAATCTGCGGAGGAGCTCGGCGGAACGCCATAGGTGAAACGTCCCCAACTGTCGTTGGCGTAGAAGTTCTCGTTATACTCTTTCTGATTCCACATCGGATTGGCAAGCACATAGTCGAAGCGTTGCAGACTTGAATCATCTGCGACAAAGCCCGGGTTGCGGAAGGTGTCGCCGATCTGCAAATCGGCACCGATAAAATCGTGCAGAAAGGCGTTCATCTTTGCCATAGCGTAGGTGGTGGCGGTCAGCTCCTGACCATAGATTTGTGGAGCCGCACTCTTTTCATCGGGGTGCGTCCTCTCAAATAGGAGGCGGGGTTTGATAAGTAGACCACCTGAACCACATGCCGGGTCGTAAATTTTGGTGTGCGGTTTGGGGTTAATGAGGTGTGCCATTAACTGACCAACCTCTTTCGGTGTGTAGAACTCGCCCGCGCTCTGTCCCTGTCCTTCGGCAAATTTCCGTAACAGATATTCGTAAGCACGTCCTAGGATATCTGGCTCTGTGTCTTGAAGTCCAAGCCGATGTTGACTTATGACCTCGATCAGTGCCTCCAGTCGGTCATCGTCGAGGGTCCGCTGTCCGCTCTGTTGTTCGTTGAAGTCCTGTACGTCAAGGACACCACTTAACCGCGGGTTCTGACTCACAACCTTACGCATTGCTTCAGTGACAAACTCGCCCAAGTGGCTATCTGCGGGCTGGTTGCGGAGTGCCTCCCAACAATATTCTTGCGGGATGTAGAAACGGACAATCGGCTTGCGTCCGGTCTTGAGTGCGTCCTGAAGGTCGTCATCGATCGTTTGCCGTGTTTCTTCTTCATTACCACCGTATCCCTCGATCAGATTTGTAACTTCATCGTCGAATACATCGGATAGCCGTTTGTAGAAAATTAGGGGTAGGATAAAATCTTTGAATTTCGGGGCATCGGTCGCCCCTCGAATGACACAGGCGGCGTCCCATAGCCATGTTTCAAGGGTGGAGATGTCTAATTGTTTTTGGTCTGGAGAGGAAAAGGGGATTGTGGTTTGTGTTGCGTCTGCTGTGGTGTTATTTTTTGGCAATGGTTTCTCCTTGTTGCTTTGCTGAAATAAGGTTTAAATTGCCAGATCTCAAATAAACGTCAATTGGTCAGGATTTGAATTCGGTGGAGGAGTCAAATGGAATAACACATACACTCTATTCCTATCTCTATCTGGTAATGCTTCACAGTTACAAGGCATCTTCTTGCCGCTACGAAAGGGAACGTAGCTCTCTCCTTCAAGATGCTGCACTTCCAAAAATGCTTGATGAACCAGATGGTCATCGGGAATATTAGTGCCTCTTGCCAGCCAATATTTCGTTATCGGTGCCGAAGCCGAATAAAGCACACACAGCTTTGGGTTAGTGGTAGGTTCTTCCTCGTCAAGAAAATGGCTTTGAGACAGTACCGTTTCATTCGGCATTAACCCATATTCGCAAATAGCGGTAATACACGAATTCGGTGCAACTTGAGCGAGTTGAATGGTCGTCGCAATTGCCGAACTCTCAAAATAGTTGGCGGCAAAGGGGATCAGTTCGACACTAAATCTCTTCTTTTTATAGAGCTTGGTAAATTCTTCACGGGGCATCAAAAACTCAGCTGCACCAATGTTGCAGAGCCTTTCTACTTGTTTGTCGTATTCACCCCAAGCAGCATCATGAAGTATAGAAATCAGGTCCCCATCTTCATCAATTAAGTGATGAGTGATTTCGTGAAATTGTGTAAACCGTTTTCGTTCTTTGCTTTGGATACGGGAATTAATAAGAATTGTCCCTTGTTTAATGATCATCCCGTCTTGTGCCGGTGATAGCGGGACTTCCTTTACAGCTAATCCCAAGCCAGAGCATATTTCATCAAAGTCGGGAATACCTGTAGAAGCATATTTCCTGACAGTATTCCGAACCAACTGGATAACATGTGCATTTACGTCAATCACTTTTCCCTCCTACGGGGTAAGAATTCGTCTGAGGTGAAGATATAATTCAATCCATTCCCTCTTAGAGGCGGGCCGTCTACCGCGCAAATTAATTCTCATCAATAGCTCCTTCCAGTCATCATTAAGCTCATCTTTGTAGTCATCGTCTGCCATAAATTCTAAAAATCCTGCGGGGTAAGTTACATTTGTTGATTTTCCTACCTCTTCAACACCGTTAAAAAGATCTGTGAATGTCATGTTATAAGCCTTTGCAACCTTTTGAACGGTTTCTACAGATGGGTTAACGACACCACGCTCAATATCCGAAAGATAGGGCACAGACAGATCGGCGCGTTGACTTAAATCTTTTAACGTTAGCTTGCGTTCTTTACGAATGGAACGGAGGTGGTCTCCTAATCTCATCGCGGTTGTTTCTCTCCCTTCAGTTGAGCTCTGATTAAAGCCCCATGATAGTCAACATGTGGACATATTATATCAGAAATTGGTTTTCAGGTAAAGGCAAAAAAAACTCTGATAATCACCGATTGCTGAAAAAAAACTTGACAGATAATTCACCGATAGGTTAAAATTAGCGCATCACACCTAAATCATCGTCTATTGGCTAAACAATTAACATGAGGAGGCTTTTATAATGAGCAGACGCCAGGGAAACCAATCCACCCATGATAATCGCGTTCGCGCTCTTGCGGATAGGCTTGAAGGTCAAGGTTGGGAGGTCCAGGCTGACCTACCGAATTTCGATCAACCTGATCCAATCGGCAAAGATGAGAGAATCCCTGACATCCTTGCCGCTCAAGGCAACCAAACTAAGATTATCGAAGTTGAAACTCCCAGTACCGTTAATTCTCATCAAGATCAGCACTCTACCTTCAGACGTAGTGCTGCTCAAAGAGAGAATGCGGAGTTTGAATTGATTGTCACACAACCTAGGAAATCTTGACAATACCTCAACCAAGAGGTCAACAGATGAAACGAATTCTAGCAATTGATGGCGGCGGGATTAAGGGGGTATTCCCAGTTTCCGTGCTCGCTACCGTTGAAGATTCAATCGGAGATAATGTAGCAAACTATTTCGACTTGATCGTCGGTACTTCGACAGGCGGAATTATTGCTTTGGGCCTTGGTCTAGGATTGTCCGCCAAGGAACTATTGGCATTTTATGAAGTATCTGGGGCACTCATTTTTGGTGGTAATCGTCCGTTATGGAAGCTTAGGTGGTTTCACACTACAAAGTACAATAGTGCCCCTCTTAAGGAAGCACTGAAGAACCGTTTCGGGACGAAGAAATTGGGCGACAGCAAGAAGCGGCTTGTCATCCCATCATTGAACCTTGAAAACGGCGAAGTCTACATCTACAAAACCGCTCATCACCCTCGGTTACAAAGAGATTATAAGGTAGAGGCAGTAGAGGTCGGACTTGCAACCTCTGCTGCCCCAACTTACTTTCCCACACATCGGGCAGCTACAGGGACTCCTTTGATAGATGGTGGTATATGGGCGAATAATCCTGTGGGTATGTCCGTTGTTGAGGCAATTTCGGTGCTTGGGTGGCCAAGGGATTCGTTAAAAATCTTAAGTTTGGGTTGTACAACCGAACCGTTAAATATCGATCGGGGAAGAAGCAACCCAGGTGGACTTTCATATTGGACACCCAAGATACTTGACTTGCTTATGCACGCGCAATCCCATAGCTCGCTTGGAACAGCGAAACTTCTTGCAGGGCATGACAACATCATCAGGATTGATCCGGTTATGCCTCAAGGGAGGTTTAGTTTAGACGGAACAGAAGAAATTTGCTCGTTGAAGGGGCTTGGCAATTCTGAAGCCCGACATGCGTTGCCTAAACTCCGCGAGGTTTTTTTCACTAATCCTGCGGAACCATTTAATGCTTTTCACAATTGAGGATTGCGACAATGTTTAGCGTAAACTGGTAAGTCTTGACTTAAACCCTATTATCCTATATCAGGTCATCTTGAAGATGTCCGATAAAACCTAGGAAATCATTAGATTAGGAGAAAAAAAGAATGAAACATATAACATCTTTCCGAGAGTTCCTCAGCACTGAGGTAAATCTCAATGAAACGCGACTCCAAAGGTTGAATCAGAGTTCTTCTGCTGTAGACACCTTCCTCAACGAGAATTTGGAAGCATACCAAAAGACTGAGCGGCAAGGTTCCTACGGCTTGAAAACGATTATCAAACCTGTCGGCACTCGTGAATATGATGCTGATATGCTCTTGTACATGGTTTACGATGACGACAAAGAGCCAAAGGACTATATCAATGACGTTTATGATTGCTTAAAGCAAAACGGCAATTATGAAGATAAGGTCCACAGAAGAACCCGGTGCGTTTATATTGATTATGCAGGAGACTTCCATTTAGATCTTGTTCCTTGCATTATATATGAAGAGCAGCATTATATCTGCAATAACAAGGAAAATTGTTTCGAAGAGACCGATGGTACGGGCTACAGAGATTGGTTCAACGAGAAAACGAGAATTACCAACGGAGATTTAAAGCGGGTCACCCGGTTATTCAAATTTCTGCGAGACCACAAAGGGAATTTTTCCGTAAAATCAATTCTCCTGACTACGCTCATTGGTAACAGTGTTTATGCCTTTGATGAAGGCAGTGAAAATTTCAAGGACACTCCAACGTCTTTAAAGACGATTTCAAACCGGATAAATAGTTTTTTGCAGAATAATACCTTAATGCCCGAAATCTGCAATCCGGTCTTACTGACAGAAAGTTTCACCAGACACTGGGACCAAGATAAATATCGTCGTTTCCGGGAAATGTTCGACCTCTACAACACTAAGATAAACGAAGCCTTTGATACCAAAGACCATAATACCAGTGTCAAAAAGTGGCGAGAGTTGTTTAATGACAATTTCGGGAAACTTAAGGAGAACGCTGCCCCGGTAATAGTCCCTCCTAGCAAATTCTATGCAAGGTAGTTTTATCCATGAAGATAATCAATAGCGACATCAAATGGTTAGAATCGCGCTTTCCGAATCTACAATATGAGGAAGAGTCCCAAAAGATTGTAGGCGAACTTGACTTTTGTGCCGCGTATGATAACGAGTCGGGAAAGTTGATAATTGACGATGGACTCAGAAAAGTCAACCACCTCATTTGCGACGTTTTTGAGATTGAGATTTGCTTAGGCATCCTAGACGGGAACGGATGGCCAAAAGTATATGAAGTCGGCGGGCGATACCGTCAAATCTCAAAAAAATGCAACGTCAAAATCATTGATTTGCACTTTCACTCAGATGATGATGCCTGTTGCTTAGGTCTTAAATTCCGAGATAGCAGGCGTTTGAACATTAGAAGTTTGCTTGAGGAACTGGTAATTCCATTTTTTTATCAACTCTCTTACACAGAAAAATTCGGCATTGCCGCGAGTCGGAACGACTTGTGGGGTGAATATTCGCACGGCGAAAAAGGACAATTAGAGTACATAACGGAGATTTCTAATTTCGCGAATCAGAATCCTAGCAGAAACGCTCCATGCCCCTGTGGAAGCGGGAAGAAGTACAAAAGATGTCATATAGATGATGTGGAATCTCTGAAACGCATCCAAAAGGAAAAAATGAGGACATGACAGAAGCTGCCGAACTCACAGATCTCTGAACAATTCAGATCCGTCCCAGAAATTCTTTTCCTCAGATGCGTATGAAACGAAACTGTCCTGATGGCGTTCCATAGCCATGTTTCAAGGGTGGAGATGTCCAATTGTTCTTGGTCTGGAGAGGAAAACGGAATTGTGGTTTGGGTTGTATCTGCTGCGGTGTTATTTTCTGGCAATGGTTTCTCCTATGAAAAATATTAAAAATGGCTTAAGTTTCTATACACATGTCGCCCCGCCCCGATAAGATCCCCGATAAATCGGGACTCCGACAAGCCGAGAGCAGGCAGGCGGGATTCAAAGCAACTGGGGCTTTGTTCAGTTGGAAACTCAAGTATACTGAAATGCTAGAACTATAGTAGATCTTAGAATTAATGAGACACTCCAAACCGGTGCGGTTAGGAAACCGCACCTACCGTTCTACCGTTTGGTAGGCACTGTTTCCAACTGTGCCGATGCGGTGCGGTTAGAAACCGCACCTACCGGGGGGCGCAAGTGTCTATTTATTTTTAGAATTCACCATAAACAGCAACAACCCGTTGTTGTCCCTCTCTATCTTCTGAGGGAATAATGTGGATCTCAACATCGTGATTCAGTCGGTTAAGAAATGTCATTAATCGCTCGACGCCGTAATGGTTAAACTTTCCCTGTTTTAGTCGGGAAATTTCAGGTTGCTTCACGCCTAAAATCTTTGCTGCTTCTGTCTGGGTCAACTTCCGCTTTTCTATAATTTGAAACACTTCAAACCCTAGTTTTGCCTTGAGAAACAGTTCCCCTGCATCTGGCAAGTCGAGATCCTTAAACACATTGCCGGAACTTTTTTCAAATTGAATTTTCTCGTTCATAATTTGCCTCCGGTTCCTGCGTTATTTTCAGGTGTCTATGGTTTTGCTACCGAAGCCATGCTTCCCATCTAGGTTAGGAGTTACGCAGTTGAATGCTCAAAACCAACCCCCCTGCTCCCCTTATCAGGGGAGTAGTTCAGCGATTTATCGCCGTAGTACACAATTTCCAACGCCCGATGAATCGGGCAACTACAGTAAGAACTCTATCAAGGCACCCGTAGGGAACAATGATCCTCCGTTCCGAGAGTCCCAGAGTTGTTCCCTACTGAAGTGCGTAACTCCTTAGGACTTACGCAGTTGAACGTTCAAAGTCTTGTGCTGCGTTGAACCGCACCCCCTCTAACTCCCCCGCCCCGGTCACGGGATCCTCTCGGACAAGCAGGGGAGAACCCGTAGTTCGGCGATTCATCTCGATACCCGATGAACTGGGCAACTACAATTAATCCTACACAGTAGTAGGTAGGCTCCGCTGTACCGTAGCTTGTACAATGGTTACGGCATACGGAGTATGCCTACTACCTTAAAGACGCGCAATGAATTGCGCTACTACAAACCGAAGTGCGCAACTCCTAACACATGTCGCCCCGCCCCGATAAGATCCCCGATAAATCGGGACTCCGACAAGCCGAGAGCAGGCAGGCGGGATTCAAAGCAACTGGGGCTTTAGAGGATTCGGATTACTGGCATTCTATATACATACCGCCCCGCTGGGGCGAAGAGTTGAGCAATAGCGTCAATGGACTTCACCGGCAAGTTGCAACGCTTTGTCAATGAGTGTCGAACTCAGATATAAACCATGAGCCTGCAACTCTGTTATAGAAGGCTTAATCGCGTCAATTAATCCTCTTTCCTTTGCGAATAGTAAAACACCAATCGTCCCGGTAACCTGTAATCCAATCTGTTGGGCATATCTTCGGGCTTTCAACTCATCAATAATGACCAGACGTGCATTGTGTTCTTCAGCTAGAGCTAAAACTGAGGCTTCGCCATGATGGAGCCCTGCATAAATCGCCTGCTGTGGATGGGTCAAACGAACGGTTTTAATCCAAGGGGCATTGTCAAGCGATTCTTGACGTACTATTGGCTCGATTTCGAGGAACTCAGCCTCGACCGCTGGTGGAATCCAGATTTCTGTGTAGAGGTCCCGCAACAAAGACAGCTGATTGAGTGACCATAACGCAACGAGTGGTGTATTATTGACAATGACTGGCTTTTCTTGCATTTTCGAGAGATTCTTCGAGTTCTTCAAGTGTTTCTCCGAAGGGCGACAAACCGTGTTCACCGAGAAGCGATATAAATTGGGAGCGTGGTATCCCCGCAAGCTGAGCGGCGAGACCGGTGCTGAGTTTACCTGTTTCGTAATATTTCAACGCCAATAGCAAACGGGCTTCCTCTTCAAATTCTTCCGCCTCTTTTCCCAGTGCTGATAGAATTTCGGTTGGGTATTGAATAGCTTGTGTCACCATTTTTGTTCCTCCGTTAATTTGGTGATTCAGCATCAATTAGCAATATGGTAGACCGATACCCCGTTATCAAGAA
This sequence comes from Candidatus Poribacteria bacterium, assembly GCA_965222435.1. Classification (GTDB taxonomy): domain Bacteria; phylum Poribacteria; class WGA-4E; order WGA-4E; family PCPOR2b; genus PCPOR2b. Next base: position 5,920,212 of record OZ244950.1, read on the forward strand.
TCGCGATTCGGAGATCGCTCCTACGGGTGTCGGAAATGGGCGCGATTCGGAGGGTACGCTCCCTACGCGATCTTAGCTGCATCATGAGCACCCCTCAACTATCCAAACGGTTCAGACTCGTCCGGGGAATTCTTTCCCTCGGATACGCATGAAACGGAATTTTCCCGGCGGCATCTCGCATTCGGTTCGGAGGCGTGACTCCTCATCGTGGACGCCGAGGTATTTGGTCTCGGCGTGGAGATAGTGCAGTGCCAGTCCGCGACGTCGGTTCGGTGTGGGGTTCGCTCCGGTGCGGTGGAAGTTTAGACCGTGGTGGAACATGCAGTGCCCCGCCTTCAATTCGACAGGTGTCGGCTTGGCGATCTCTGGATCGTCGAGGAAGTGCTGTTTGTATTCGCGGGTGACGGGTCCCCATTTGTGACTGCCGGGGATGACGGTCATGCAACCGTTTTCGACGGTAGCGTCATCCAAGGCGACCCAACAGCTTACATGGTCCTGCGGGACGAAGAAGGGCCAAGCGGGTGAGTCTTGGTGCCAGTCGGTCACTGTCCCGTTATAGCGGGGTTTCATCATCAGTTGGTCGGTGTAGAACTTGATGTTGGGACCTAAGAGATCTTCGATGACATCCACAATCTCAAGTTTCTTGGCAACCGCTTGGAAAAGGTCGTCAAAATAGCAGAGTTGTGTCATCTTGCGGACGGTGTCGATGCGGGTTGTGGCGTCATCACGGAACGCTGCCTCAAGCTGGATGTAGCGCGATGGCACGTGGGTCACGCGCTCCTCAGCGATGTCCTCGCTGCGCTGCCGGAGGGCTTCCAATTCCTCGTCAGATACAACCCGTGTATAGGGCAGGTAACCGTATTCCTGAAAGAACGTTTTCTGATCGGTTGTTAAAGTCATATCGTATCTCCTTCTTCAACAAAATGGGGGTGAATTAATCACGTAGTTCATCCTCTTGATCACTTTTGTTCAACCAGCCGTAAGATTCCAGTTTGCGATACAGTGTCCGCAAACCGATTCCGAGTATTTCCGCTGTCCGCTTTTTATTGTTACCAGTTTCCGCTAGCGTCTTGCCGATAGCCTCTTTTTCGATCTCTTCCATTGTCATTCCAACCGTTCCGACCTTTTCATCGCCCGTATCAATTAAATCTTCCTGATCATCCGGGGTATCAAGGTTCAGAGGAATCCCCATTTGGATATCAGGATCCGAAGCGACCTCCGAATCTGTGAAGCTCGTTTGAAATTCGGAGGAGAAATCATCGAGTTGAAGGGTCTCCGTCCGTACTAGGATGATGGCGGTTTCGATGGCGTTGCGTAACTCACGGATATTTCCATCCCAAGCGGCATTTTTCAGGTAATCCATCGCTTGGAGAGTGATTCCTGAAACGGGACGGTCATGTTCTTTGCTAAACTCTTTGATGAACGCGCTGACTAGTAGGGGGATATCTTCTCGTCGTTCCCTTAACGGCGGCACTCGAATCGGAAATCGGTTGATACGGTGATAGAGGTCGTTGCGGAATTTTCCGTTTTTCACCGCTTCTTCAAGGTCTGTGTTGGTCGCAGCGATGATACGGACATCGGTATTGAGAGGTTTATCTCCGCCGAGACGTGTGAATTCCTGTCCTTCCAGTACACGGAGGAATTTCACCTGTGTTTCAGTTCCCATCTCCCCAACCTCGTCTAAGAGTAGGGTGCCGCCGTTTGCCTGCTCAAACAGCCCTAGTTTGCGGGTAGTCGCCCCGGTGAAAGCACCACGTTCATGACCAAACAGTTCGCTTTCAAGTAGCTCACGATAAAGTGCGCCGCAGTTAATTGTTCGATACGGTTTGTCCTCTCGGCGGCTATGGTTGTGAATCGCATTCGCGATTAATTCTTTTCCAACACCGCTTTCGCCGCGGATGAGGACTGTTGCATTGGTCGGGGCGACGAGTCGAATCATGCGGAAAAGCTCTCGCATCGGTTTTGACGTGCCGATAATGTTCGCAAACCCAAACTTGTCATCGAGTTGCTCTCGCAGATTGACGTTCTGGAGGAAGAGTGACCGTTTTTCGAGTGCGTTTTTCGCTGTTTGGCGCAAGATATTAATTTGTATCGGTTTTTCGAGGTAGCCATCTGCCCCTGCTTTTGTGGCTTCGACCGCACTGTCGATTGAGCCATAGCCTGTTAAGATGATGACTTGTGTGTAGGGATAGTTGTCTTTTATGTGCTTGAGCAGATCAATCCCACTTAGGTCGGGCATCTTTTCATCCGTGATGACGACATCAATGTTTTCAGCGGCTAAGGTCTCCAATGCCTCACGTCCGCCCGACGCTGCAAATAGGTCGTAGCCTTCGCGTTCAAGCACTTCGATGGCTGCCTCAACGCTCGCTGAATCATCGTCAACAACAAGGATTTTTGGGGTCATCTCGTCACCTGCTGCATTTACTAACGCAAGTTGCTAGGGCGTGCTGACATTTATGTAAAACTGTCCGTAATCGTAGGGGCGAGGTCCCCTCGCCCATTGACCAACGCGGGTTGGAAACCCCAAACCATACTTGAGTTGATTGTAGGTCGAGGTTCATATCTTGACATCGAACCGTCGATTCTAGAAAATCGACCTACAGGGATTCAAAATCGTTTATGGTGTGTGACCAAAGGGTTGGGAAACCCAACCCCTACAAAGGAGCATGTGTTTGTGCACACCTCTCGATTATCTGATTGCGATGAAATGTCAACAGAACCTAGATAGAACAGTGGTTTTCTCAATTTATCGTATACCAATCCAATCCCACACACATGTCGCCCCTCTGGGGCTTTAGGATTGGTTTTACCGTGTTTGCTATACACATATCGCCCCTCTGGGGCTAATGAAGAATAATACGTAATACGTAATACGTAAGAAAAAATGGAACGCAGATCTGCGTTCCCTACGAATACCTCTCGCAACACAGGTCTGCTGGGACTATGGGTCGGGCAAGTCGCTTTGGATCCCGATTTATCGGGGATGCCCAACCTACGAGAGTGGTGTGTTTTGATATACATATCGCCTGCACAAGCTTGGATATGCCTATCCAAGCCGAGCGGGGTCAGGTTACGGCATACGGCGTATGCCTACTACTTTGCCGACGGGGTCAGGTTACGGCATACGGCGTATGCCCACTACTTTAGTGGGGGTAGCAAGATGGAGAATTTTGTGCCTTGACCGGGTTTGCTCTCCACCTTTACCTGACCACCATGTCCCTCGATAACCTGTTTTACAATTGTGAGACCGACTCCGGTCCCTTCCTCTTTTGTGGAAATGAACAGATCAAAGATTTTGTCGAGTTGCTCTGGCTCGATGCCTTTCCCTGTATCTTCCACATCAATTTGTATTCCCTCGTTTAACGGTTTTGCGCGAACTGTGAGAGTGCCGCCATCTTCCATCGCCTGAACGCCGTTGATAATCAGGTTAAGCAATGCCTGCTTGAACTGCGATTGGTCAAGTTGAACGGGGGGCAGTTTTTGGATTTCACGGCTGACCTGAACCTTTTGCCTTTGTGCCTCTGGCTCGTTGAAGTCCAAAACTTCTTCGATAAGCACCGCGAGATCACAGGTTTCAAAGGTCAACGGTGGCAAATTTGCATAACGCCGAAAATCGGTTAATATTCGTTCTAGACGTTCCACCTCCCCACGAATACGCCGGACTCTGCGCTGTAAATCCTCCGGGGAACCACGGTTTTCAGTAGATAGATCTTCTTCTAAGATTTGGAGGTTAAGGTTAATGCTATTTAACGGATTGCGGATCTCATGGACTAATTCGCGGGTGAGTAGATGTGTCGGTTTAGCCTGCTTGTTATCAAGTTTTTGAGCACGTGGATATCTTCGCCGCCGGACAACAATTATCAAAATACCAACGGCAAGAATCAGAGTGAGTCCACTTGGAATCAACCACCAGGTGACGTTCATACGATGTGACAGGGGAGATTTTAAGAGAAAGGGCGTTTGTCGTCAGACTCCCGCGGCATCATCGGGGAAATGTCTATGCAACTGCGCCCGAACGACGAACGATAAAAGTATAGCTTACGTCAAAAGAAAGTGCAAAACGCTAGAGCGTGAAACGTGATGTCCCGTTCCGAGGATCCCGATAAATCGGGACGTGAAACGTGAAAACTATTTGTTCATGGGTTCATTAGCTCATTGGTGCCCGAGCTACAGAGCTGATAAAAAAAGAGTGCAAAACGCTAAGAGAAACCAAGTTTTCAAGAAAAAACTCGGTTTCTGTTGCACGATTTCTTAACATGAGCCAAAAGTATGAGTACCAGCCCGGAGGGGGATTCCTCCGGGCTAACACCGATGGACACATCAGCTGCTATGCAGTGCCTTCCTGAGCTTCTTGAACTTCTATATTTCGGCGTTTTAAGTGCCAGAGGTATATGATTGGACTAGCAATGAAAACAGATGAATACGTCCCGACTACGACACCTACCATCAACGCCAACGCAAAGGTGTTAATCTCTTGACCTGCGGCAGTTTGGAGGAAGATAACGAGAACAACAAAGAGCGTTGTCAAAGATGTCACCACAGTACGGCTCAAAGATTGATTGATGCTTCTGTTGATAACTTCAGCAAAGTCGGTGCCTTTGAGCAGCGTGCTGTTCTCACGAATACGATCAAAGACGACAATAGTATCGTTCAAGGAGTAACCGATAATTGTGAGAAATGCGGCAACCGTCGGCAGGTTGATCTCCTTCACGAACACTGAAAAGACACCAAGCGTAATCAACACATCGTGAATCAGGGCAGCGATCGCGCCGACAGCGAAACGAGGTTCAAAGCGCCAAGAGATATAGAAAAGCAGGATAACAATCGACCAGACGACAGACCATAGTGCTGCCCATTTGAGGTCTTTGCCGACACTGGGTCCCACCTCATTCACGCTCACAGCACGCGGCAGCGCTTGCCAGTCGCTGTCTCCTTGTAATAACGCATCGGTGAGGATCTGTCCGACACTCGCTTGTATCTGTATTTGCGCTGCTTGCGTTAAATCGGATCCGATTTCGTTCGCGAGCGCGAAGGTAACGGTATCCTCTCCTTCTATAACTTCACGAATCTCATTCCTCAATCGATGCTCTCCCTCGATTAACTGAATAGTATCTCCGGGTTGGAACACATGCACTCTCTCCTGCGCGGAACTTATCTGAACGCTCATAGCCATAGCATCGCCAGGATCCGCAGTCAGCGGCACAACGACTCTCTGGCTTTCAAATTCTTTGCTGTAGCCGATGTCGATTGAGGCTTCCTGCTTCGCTGCATCCACTTGGATTTTTGAACGCTCATAACCCAGTTCCGTCAGTTTAGCGGAGAGTTCCGGTTGGGTGACCACGCGATTAAATTTAGCATAGGTCTTGACCCCGCCCCGAAAATCGATCCCAAAATTGGGTCCATTATGGAGAACGAGCGAAACTATGCCGATAATAATGAGGATTGCAGATACAACGAATCCCCTTCGACTTTTGCTAAGAAAACTGATGGTTGTGTTTCTGATGACCTCCCGTCCGATACTTAACCTCTCGACATTTCGACCGCCAAGCACCCAGCCGTAAATCTCTCGTGTGACAACAATAGCGGTAAACATGCTGGCGAAGATGCCGATTCCCAATGTGATAGCAAACCCTTTGATGGGACCTGTCCCGAAATGGTAGAGTACCGCTGCGACAGCTAATGTCGTTACGTTGGCATCAAGGATTGTCCAAAAGGCTTTCTGGTAGCCGGCCTGAATTGCAGACCATACAGTTTTGCCGGTGCGTAGTTCCTCACGGATACGCTCAAAAATAAGCACATTCGCATCAACCGCCATGCCGATGGTCAAGACAAGCCCTGCAAGTCCGGGCAGCGTCAAAGCTGCACCAAACCCGGCAAGTGAGCCCAGAATAATCAGCATATTAAATGCTAGTGCAACAATCGCAACGAGCCCCGCAAACCGATAGTAAATTAACATGAAGATCAGAACAACTCCCATGCCAATAACCGCGGCGCGAATACCGTCGTCAATTGCTTCTTGACCAAGGGTTGGTCCAACGGTTCGCTCTTCGGCGATTTTTACACCGACGGGGAACGCTCCTGCTTTGAGGATGTTCGCCAGATATTGGGCTTCCTCAAAGGTAAAGTCTCCAGAGATTTGGGCATTTCCGCCGAGAATAGGTTCGTTGATTCGCGGAGCAGATTGAATCTTACCATCAAGCAGAATGGCTAAAAGCTCACCAACATGGTTGGTGGTCAGTTCACCAAACTTCCGGCTGCCTTGTGAGTCAAAACCCATAGATACGACAATCTCGAAGGTGGTATTGCCTGGGGTTTCACGCGCACTCCTAATTCGATCGCCGCTCAGTAGGACTGGACTCTGCACAACATACCAGCTATTCGCCAGAGCCGTTCCATCATCGTTGTGGTATCGGATTTCGGTGCCTTCGGGAATATCGTCAGGCGGTGGGGTATTCGCCGATCCACTCCAAGCAATCGCACCGGTGGGACTTTTTTCTACCAACTTAAATTCGAGTCGTCCCATCGTTTTGACAATCTGGAGGGGTTTTGATGAGTCCTTTGCGCCGGGCAATTCTACGATGATTCGGGGACGATTAGCTTCGCGTCGAATCGACGGTTCGGCAACGCCGAACGCATCAATACGGTTTCGTAGCACCACCATAACTTGGTCGATCGCTTGTTCGCTATACTGCCCCAAGCCAGACTCATCCAAGCGAATCTGATAGGTGATCTCCGTGTCAGTCCTATTAATTTCTTGGGGAGCATCAAAGAACTCTAAATCCTGAAGATTTTCCTGTGCCTTTTTAAGATATTCTGCCTGTTCGTTTGGGGCAGAAAGCCGTTTCGGAACACCCACAACGACGTTCAACGCATTTTCATCTAAGACCGGTTCCGCTACCCTGCAATGAATCTTCTCTGCCCGTAAGCGTTCAGGAATTGATGAAGCACGTCCCTTGAGCAATTCGACTTTTGACTCCTCAAGATCGACTTCAAGGACGAGGTGAACGCCGCCTCTGAGATCGAGACCGAGTTTTAAGCGATTATCCGGTATCAAGCGACGGACGATTGTCGGAATACTTCCGTGCAGATGTAAATCTTCCAAAACCTTTTCTATATCGGCTTTGCTCTTTGGAGATAAGAAATTGACAAGGAAATCGCGTTCTTCCGTTGTATCAAATTGATAATCTACTGTCTCCTCAAATCCGTTAGCCTCCAGCCTTCTCGCCAAAGTCTCCTGAAGCTCCGTTGTTGCATCCTGAAAGTTGATGCCCTCCGGGTATTCGACTTCTTGCAGGCTTATCTTTAACGAATTTTCATCGGTTGCTTCAAATTTGGGGAGTTTCTCTTGCATCCAAAGAGAGAGATTTCCGTATAGGGGATTGTAAAGATTCTCCGGGGTCGGGATGAGGTACAATGCTGAAAATACGAGTACCACAATGATTAAAATTAATTTCCACACACTAACGCTGTACATTCATTTCTCCTAGGGATAAAAAATGGTGCGCCTGGGAGGATTCGAACCCCCGACACGAGGCTTAGGAAGCCTCTGCTCTATCCCCTGAGCTACAGGCGCAGCTCGGCTAACAACAACGGGATAGTATAGCATATCAAGGGTCAAAATTCAATTAGAGAAAAAATATCGTGATCCGGGAATTTTTCACGCCCATTGAGGAAAGTCAGTTCAATTAGGACTGCAATTCCGGCAACTTCGCTGCCAAGTTTTTCGACGAGGTTAATCGAAGCAGCGATTGTTCCTCCCGTTGCAATCACATCGTCGCAAATAAGGGCACGACTTCCCGAAGAACAGGCGTCCTGATGAATCGCAAGGGTATCAACCCCATACTCCAGTTCGTAACTGGCTTCATGCGTACGGTAGGGGAGTTTTCCGCTCTTGCGGACGGGAACAAAGCCAATGCCCAAGCGATAGGCAAGCGCGCTGCCGAAAATAAAGCCGCGGGCATCAATTCCCACTACCACATCAACATTTTTCGGTTCGTAGTGGGCTGCCATCGCATCCACTGCATCGCGGAAGGCATGTGGATTTTGGAGCAGCGGGGTAATATCTTTGAAGAGGATTCCCGGCTGTGGGAAATCGGGCACTTCCCGAATAAATTTAGAAAAATCGGTCATAGGTTCACTCCAATCTATTAAGGTGTAAAGAAGAGAAATAGGTTTAATTCATCGCTGCACAGGATAATGCCTAACGCCCGATGAATCGGGCAACTACAGTAGATCTTTAGCCATCGGTTCCGTTTCGTAGGGAGCAATGACCGTTGTTCCCTACGGAAATGCGTAACTCCTAATAGCTTTAACCCGCTGCTCTTACCTCAAAATCTGCAAGCTGCGTCAAGTAATCATAGCTCTGCTGTGCGGCGTCCTCTGGCTCCATGATTTCGGTGAATGCCTGATGCACCGTCACATAGCCGTTGTAACCAATCGCTGCCAATCCTTCAAACACACTTGAATAGTCAATCCCGCCCTCATCCTGCAAGCGAATCGGATCATGCGGAACATCTCCACGAATCCACGTCTCAAGATGTGTCTCTCCATCGGGACGCCGGATATGGTTTTGGAGATACACGTTAAACAGATAAGGTGAAAACCGCTTGAGCGTTTCGGGGCCGTAATCCTGTCCACAAAGGTCTAGATTTGCTGGCTCGTAGATGATGCCGAAGTTATGTCTCGCCACCCGCTTGAGTATATCAATTGAACCGTCCACCGTTTCAAACAGGCTGCGCGTATGCGACTGATGCGCCAACCGGATACCTCGCTCGCGAGCTTCGTCGGATGCTCGTTTCGCCCAGATGATATCCTCCTCTTTTTTCATCGCAATCCGAATCAGATTGGCACCCAATAGGTCAGTCAGATCCAGATAGGGCGTGATGTTCCGTAGGGCATCGGGACCTTGGTCGTTGTTGATTGGAATCGGGAAATCTCCTGTGACCATTGACACAGTGAGGTTGAGTTGGCGGGTTTTCTGGCGGATAGCGGTGATTTGCTGGAGTGGTGTCTGTATCCCCGCCTGCGACGCTCTCATGCAGACAGCATTATAACCGAGCTGATCGGCGAGCGCGGCAATTTCGTCGAAGGATCGGATGGTCTCTTCTTTGGATCCGGGTGCTTCTGCGACCCGAACCGAGAGTGAAAGTTTCATCTTTTGAAACATCTCCTTTTCAGGTTAAGCACTGCTTCAGAAGCTGTACGGTATCCCTCTCATTCGCATTCCAAATTCGTCGTAAGAACGCCTTCTGAGCACTTCCGGCAGCCGGAGTTTCGGCAGTTTTATATTTTCAAACACAACACGCTGGTCAGGCGTTAGATCTACTTTGATTTCGCCAATGATCCCAGAGATCTCTTTGGCATATTCCCGCCGTTGCGCGGCAAAGCTTCTGAGTTTGATTCTCAGTTCATGCCATTCAAGCCGGATACCCCTGTTCGAGCGCCCGCCCTCATATCGGCTCATCCGAGGCAAGCTGGAGCGACTGTAGTAACGGCGATATTCAGCCTCTACTTCGTCTCGTTCAAACTCGTAATCCTCAACGATGTCGCGGATGAGCACGATCTTGGGCTCAATGATCTCCTGTTGTTCTTTCGATAAGTTAAGCGCGACGCTGCTGTCAGGCAGATTGATCAGTTTTACCCCTCCGCCACAGCCAAGAATTAGCAGACTGAAGATAAGCAATGCGACCTGTGTGATACGTGAAACGTATTGCGTTGTCATTTTATTCAATTCATATCATTGAAACACGATGCAACAACTCACACCCGACAGTTGTCCAACACGTCCTCATCGAGTTCAATCCCTAATCCCGGCGTATCGGGTACGGTTGCGTAACCGTTCTCCATCTGGACTGCTGGCTTGACGAGGTCAAACGCTCGCAGGCAATTAAGCGTAATTGATGACATGGTAGCGTTAGGCATTGTGGCAGCGAGGTGGATTAGATAGGTGGTCGTTATTCCCATCCCGACAATCTGAATCCAGAGCGGCAAATGCGCAGATTCAGAAATCGCCGCTTCACGCTTGGCGTTGGCAGCCCGCGAATCCGGGTACGCAATGATGAACGAATCGTTCATACCCGCCTTGATCGCTTCGACGGGGTCGGGATTGCCAAAGTGTATTGTGATCGGCATATCACAGCCGCGTCGAATCTCCAAGTATCCGTCAATATTGCTTTGGGGAATCGGTGTTTCAAACGCTTCGATATTGTAATCCCGGAGTTGTTTCGCAACCTCAATAGATTTCGCCGGTGTCTCAAATGAGTCGTTGGGATCAACTCGCAACTTGTAATCGGACGGAACAGCTTCAGAGATTGCTTGCACCTGCTCGACGATATCATGCCATGGACGCGCTTTGATTTTGTGGAGCCGATATCCGAGGGAATAGGCGCGCTTGGCTTCCTCTGCCCACTCCGCAGCCGGCATATCGATTGACCAGTATCCAATCGCCACCTTATCCTGAACCTTCTCGCCCACTAGTTGATGGACTGGCACACCGAGTGCCTTTCCCATGATGTCGTAGGCTGCCTGTTGAACTGGTGTCGGTGCCAGCCCATTCATGAATTCAAACGGATCTCTGCCGACGTACTGCTGAAGTTCCTCGTTGGGCTGCCCTTCAGCATCGCCGATCCCAACAAGCCCTGTGTCGGTGTGGACCTTATAGACGGTGTTCCCTTGGTACAGGTTCCGTTCGACCATCATTTCGCCGATGCCCTCGTGATATGGAACTTTGACCGGTATTGCTTCGATCTGGGTAATCTTCATGATGCTGTGTCTCCTCTTGTGGTTTATCAATTTGTGGCTGTTTGATGCTTAAAAATTTTTCCCATATTCAGCCCTTTTATAAACATATAGCTCGTCAATCCTATGGAACACATGTCGCCCCGCTGGGGCTATGGGTCGGGCAAGATGCCTAACCTACGGGGTATTGGGTTATTCTACATCGGAACCCTGAAAAGACTAAGCACTCCTTGAAGGGTTGTTATTGGTGAAACCAATCCTTGAGTATCGGATACAATTCACAATATCGTTGATAATATGCCTCATATTGTTGCACTCGATCCGTATCACACCTGACTGTCTCGCCCAACACAATTGCCTTTTCACATGCAGACTCAAAGTCCGCAAACACGCCAACGCCAATCCCTGCAATTATCGCCGCACCGATAGCGGAAACCTCCCGCGTTTCCATTATCCGCACGTCCTGACCGAAAACGTCGGCTTGAATTATGCTCCAGAGTTCAGATTTCGCCCCGCCTTCACCAATGCGGAGTTCATCAATCGAGGAACCTAACCGCTTGAAGCATTCGAGCGAGTGTCGCAGGTCAAAGGCGACCCCTTCCATCAGTGCCCGAATCATGTGACCCTTTGTGTGGTGCAACGTCAAGCCGATCCAGCCGGCGCGCGCGTGGGGATCGGGATTCGGCGTTGCTGCCCCCTGAAACCAAGGCATGAAAAACAGTCCATCACTGCCTACAGGTGCGCTTTCAGCGTGTGCCGTCAAGTCCTCAAAGCGTTCGCCAAATTGGTCACGCGCCCATGCTAAACTCCGTCCGCCGGTATATGTGCATCCGAGCCAAACGTATTTTCCCGGCACGGCATGGCAGATGGGCCAGAGTTGATTGTACCCTGCATCGCTGACGGTTTCGGCAAAAGCCAAGGCGTGTCCCGCTGTACCGATTCCGACATTGACAACTCCCGGTTTGATGACACCGCCGCCCACGGCCATACACGCCATATCGCCCGCACCGGCACATACAAGCGTTCCCGCTGCGAGTCCCGTTTCTTCGGCTGCCTCCGCGGTGATTTCACCAACCACCGTAGAGGATTCAACGATAGGCGGGAAAAGATCGCGGCGAACTTCCAGCACATCTAAGATTTCACCGCTCCAATCCCGCGTGTAGATGTCTCCAGCCGCCGATATCGAGGCGTCCGAAACGTCCGACCCAAAGCTGCCGGTCAATCGGAACCGTATCCAATCTTTTTGAATGAGGGCATAGCGGGCATCGGCATAAAGGTCCGGTTCGTTGTCACGTAGCCAGAGAATTTTCCCCAACGTGTTGACAGGGTTAAGGACCTGCATCACCCGTTCGCGAAATAGGTCGCCTGCCCGTTGATTCGCCTCGTCGCACTCCCGCTTTGAGCGCGCATCCAACCAAGCAATTGCACGGCGGATCGGAACCCCCTGGGCATCCACGAGCATCGCGCTGTTCATTTGTCCCGAAAGCGATACACCTTTTATGTCGTGGATCGAATAGGCAGGATGGCCTGTTTTGAGCGATTGGATTACTTGATGGCTTGTGTCGCACAGTGCGCGCCACCAATCGTCGGGATTTTGCTCCGCCCAACCGGGGTGTGGCGTCAATAACGGATAGTCCGCGCTCGCCATTGAGACGATATGACCCGTTTCGTCCATCAGAACCGTTTTGGCATTTGAAGTGCCGAGGTCAATTCCCATAACCAGTGACACGGTTTCTCACCTCTTTGATATGATGCGTGAAACGTAAAATGTAAATGATTCATAGGTTGGAATCCCCCGAACCCGTTCCAAAGCGTTGAGATGACTGGACGTCTTAGCTGAAGGTGAACATTGGGGTAGACCAACCGGTGTCGTCAGGCATCCGTTGGGTAATATTGGAGGAAACATTGTAGGTATAGACCTATTGATACTCACCGCCGCAAGAGTGGATGTGTATGTGGGCGCGAGCATAGGAAGACCGGGCCACACAGATTTCAATACCTCCGTGCAGCCCGGCCTCCTTAACGTTTTAGGGTTAATATCCTAGCTGCTGGAGATATCCCCGATTCACTTGCATCCGCTCCTGATCAGATCGATCCTCGATTTGACCGGGGCAGGCTGTCACCCAACGATCATATCCAATCTCTTCCAAGGTTGTCATAATTTTTGGAAAGTCCATCACCGTTCCGCTGCCGACATCAACCCAATTGACATCGTAGGACTCGCCGTCGCCGCCGGAGTAGTTCGCATAGTCTTGGAGGTGAACGTAGATTAACTGATCTTTGTAGCGTTTTATCGATTCGACAGGGTCATACCCCCACAGTGCAGAGTGCGAAACGTCAATGCACAGTTTGCACTTTCTGAGCAGACTCATATATTTCGCCCAGTCCTCAATCGAATCAATTGTTGTGTTGGTATGGATGTGGTAACACACCTCTAGGTCGTACTGTCCGGCGTATTCCGCCCATTCTTCCGAAACATCTGCTAGCGCAGCGATGTCGTCGTCATTGACAGAACGGTCTTGTGGTTTGCCAGCTCCCATGAACATGAAACAGTCCGCACCGACTTCAGCGGCGAAGTCCATCCGGCGTTTGTTCATCTCCATCTGCTCCCAATCCTTGTCGATCGGGAGTCCCCGTGCGGTGACCACGACGACAGGCATACCGACATTATCGCAGACCTGTCGGACCCGCTTTGGCGTTCCCACCCAATCGAAGGATTGACGCATCTCCCATCCATCCCACCCGGCTTCCTTGAGTTCTAACAGAAGCGGTTCGAGGTCAGGTGTTTGCCAACGTAACGTGCTATAACCAAGTTTGAAACCCATAATTTAGCCTCCATAATACAATTTGTAAAGTGGATCTGAACAGTTGCTTTTTAAGATTCACAGGGTCATTTAGTGAGGTGTCGGGATTCGGAGATCCCTCCTAAACGTTCCTATCAGGTCAGCGAAAAGATTGACAAATCAGCGAACAAGAGTATAATAGCCAATTGCGAATCCACCGTAACGCCTTACAGGCTTTTGACATACTCCCAAACCTAAAGGATTGGGATTCTCACCCGTTCCTTTAAGGAATCGAATTGTGGTATCAACGCGGATGGCGTCAAACAACAACGGCTTACGTCCGCTACTCCAAAGGACAATGCCCTGCCCTTTTGTCCCCCGCGGGACAACTGTTTGCGGTAGCATAGTATGCGATAGAGACTCGGAATCTCCCTATGCCAACGGCTAAACTCGTTGCCAGAAATAGCGTCCGGGACCGGTCCCCGAAAGGGGACTAACCGCGTGGACGATCACAGTCTCACATTCGTCTCTTTGGACTCAATCGGTTATCCGGCTCCGCCGTTCTGAAAATCCGTTTTTATTTATGTTTTATAGAGGCGTGGCTCTAGACTTTTATATCCATGACAGTGGATTGCGAGGGACCCCATCATGCGATAGGGCTGTCATTCCCCCGCAAAAGCCACAAGAATTATACTAATTTTGACGTATGATTACAAGCAAAAAACTGCTAAAGCAATCTGTATCCCAAGCATAAATGCTTGGGCTTTAGACCTAAAGGTTTTTTTGGTAATCGCCAAGTTTTCTTCGTAGGCGTTTCGCGAAGTTATTATGAAACAGATGTGATTAGTTGTCAAGGATTTTCTGAGATCAAGGGGAGTGGGACATGCGAATATTTATACTCGGTGATTTGGAAGGTGCTGCCGGTGTCGTTGATTTTCATCAACAGACCTATAGCGATGCGAAATACTACGAACAAGCGAAACGGCTCGCAACATTGGAGGTGAACGCACTTGTCGATGGTGTATTGGCGGGCGGGGCGCAGGAGGTCTGGTTTTTAGACGGTCATGGTCCCGGGGGCATCGACTATGAACTGATGCACGCGGAGGTACAGATGATCATTGGTCGTCCGATCTCTGCGCCTTGGGGGTTGGACGAGTCATTCGATGCGTTTTTTCTTTACGGACACCACTCAATGGACAACACAGAACGCGGTGTCCTCTGTCATAGCTGGAGCTCGCGCACAATTGCCAACTGTTGGTTGAATGGCGAACTGATTGGAGAGATTGGGTTTAACGCCGCAGTCGCAGGCTCGTTCGGTATTCCAACGGTATTCATCAGTGGAGACGATACCGCTATTGCTGAAACGCAGGGGTATGTGCCGAATATCGTGTCAGTTATCACAAAGAAGGGGATTTCGCGGACAAGCGCGTTGTCGCTCGCACCCGTGAAAGCGAGAGAACTCTTGCAGGTCGGCGGGCAGATAGCAATGGAGAAAATTGGGGAGATTGAACCGTTTAGTATCGATTCACCTTATGAGTTTATTACAGAGCTGCGGGAGGAAAAAGCGGTTGACGCGAAAGCGAAACGTGCGGATGTTGAAAGGCTAGATTCTCATCGCTACAAGATTGTTGGTGACACACTCATCGAAATTGCACACCGCCGGTAAGGTCTTTAGGGTGTGTTGATATGCTTTAAGGGTGTTTGGTATGACCGGGATACCATTATCTTGCTTACCCATAAGCTATTGGCTCGTGTCAAAAGAGAGTGTAGAATAGCTCAGAGAAACCGATTTTTCAGAAAACAGTCGGTTTTTTTGCACGACTTCTTAACACGATCCAGGTTATTTTTGTTAGAGTCAAACTATTAGTTTAACTCTAACGAATTTAGATTTGCATGCTGCTTGCCTTTTGTTGTATCTTTAGAACATAGAATTGATTTTCAATAAATAGCAACAGGGATTATTCTATGCTCTTTGGCGACAGCGATGCAATGCGAACCATCCACACAACGATTCATCAACTTCGCAACAACGACACCGCTTCGGTTTTAATTACGGGGGAAACCGGCGTCGGGAAGGAAGTGGTTGCACGAGCTATTCATGCCGGAGGACCACTGGCGTCAACACCATTTGTGCCGCTCAATTGCGGGGCAATTCCTTTTGAACTGGCGGAGTCCATTTTCTTTGGCCATATCCGTGGGGCATTTACCGGTGCTATAACAGATCAGACGGGCTACTTTGAACGTGCCGACGGTGGGACCCTGTTTCTCGACGAAGTCGGTGACATGCCTATCGAAACCCAAGTTAAACTCCTCCGTGCCCTAGACGATAGTGTTATCACGCCAATTGGTGCGAAAGAGAGCAAAAAGGTGGATGTCCGGGTGATAGCAGCCACCAATGCAGACCTCAAGGCTCAGGTTGAGACGGGACAGTTTCGGTTAGATCTCTACTTCCGCTTGGCTGGAATGCCAATTGAGATTTCACCGTTACGCGAGCGAAAAGCGGATATTCTGCCCCTTGCCGAATACCATTTGAGTGCGCTTGCGGTTCAAACGGGAGTGCCAACCCCAGAATTGACTCCTAAAGCGGTGGCGGCTTTGGAGGGATACGCCTTTCCGGGTAATGTGCGTGAACTGATAAACGTCATTGAAGGTGCGTTAATTGTAAGCGAGGGGGCAGCGATTCAACCTGAACACCTACATTTTCACTTTCCTCACATTGATATGTTCTCTTTTTCAAGAACAGGGACTGATGTAGCGAGTCCATCCCCAACCCCGGTTGAGGGGATGTTTGTCGAGCAGGAACGGATTCGACACGCTTTAGTGGCTAATGGAGGTAACATTGCCAAGACTGCCCGGCAACTTGGACTGACCCGACAGGCTTTATACCGCCGATTGAAAAAATATGGTTTCCGATGATTGGTAGTGGTAGAAGATGTGTCCGATATTGTCCGGATATCTGTTTGTTATGTCCGGGTTTTCGGACGATTTTGCTCGAAATAACAGATAGCGAACCTCCTCTCAAACCCGCGCCACGACTGAAGAGTCGGCAGAATTCACTATGTTGGCATGGGTCTTGCTCTAAATAGGGTGAAGCCAAGTTATCAACACCGTGAACACTTGGCAAAAAAGAGAACCATATATTTATCGGATATGTGAATTAAGTCAGAGTTGATGGTTCTCACCCAACGGAATGCCAAAGCATTCCTAGCAAATCAGAGGAGATTTAATCATGTTAAGTTTACGGCCTATGCAAGCAATGGTTCTCACTGTTCTGGCGGTTTTATTGATTTGCGCGGTGACAGGCTATGCAACTCATCTTGTGCATGATATAGAAGATGGCGAATGGAAGGATGTAGACTATGAAATTGGTACCGGTGCTCATTGGTGGAATCACACTGACACCTACACCCACCATTACATGGATATAGAAAACAACTCCAACACGTGGGTGAAACTTACCTATAAGTGGACACATACATTCAAATACAAGACCGGCGATCTCATAGACCGGATTTTAATCGAGGACGGTAACCCGGACCGACGACCGAAAATACCCGCGGGCGATACATATTCCACTCGGGGGTACTTGAACACCTATGTCTCTGGGGGGATAGAGCCCGGCACGTATCCGCTTGTGAGCACCACTCAAATTAAGTTTAAGAATGGTAACGGGTTTTCAACATCAAGTTGGATAACTGCTAGATATGTGAGCAACGTTATCGTAGACGAGGATTAGAGGTGTCGCTATGCGTATGGTTATGCTTGTGGTCAGCCTTTGGCTGGTCACAAGCCCCCTTTGGGGCAAAATTGTCTTTTATTCCAAGCGGGATGGAAACTTGGAAATCTATACGATGGACTCCGACGGGAGTGACCCGACGCGGCTGACGTTCAATGAGGTGACTGATGCCGCCCCTACTTGGTCCCCCAACGGACGACAGATCGCGTTCCATAGCTACCGGAATGATGATAAGAATGCACATAGGGGAGGAAGAAACGTAGAAATTTATGTGATGGATGCCGATGGCGGGAATCAACGGCGACTGACGCACCACCCCGGCATTGATGGCTATCCCTATTGGTCGCCTGACGGAAATCAAATTGCGTTTGATAGTACTCGCAACGGTGGTAAAAATAACGATCTTAACATTTTCGTGATAGATGCCGATGGAGGCAACGTCAAGCAGATTACAGACGTAGCGTTTGCTTCCAGACCAAGGTGGTCGCCGGATGGCAAACAGATTGCCTATGAAGGGTTGATAGGAGATAACCGGGAGATTTTTGTCGTCAACACCGATGGAACAGGGCGTTTCAAGGTGTCAAAACCGCGACAGGATGCGGATATGTTTCTGGGTGGGTGGTCTCCCGATGGGAAACAGATTCTGTATAAGGAGACGATTGACTTCAACTTTGAGAACTCCTTTGCGGTCATTGCCACGCTGGATCCAATTGGGCGAAGCAGGGTCAAACAGCGAGACCGAGTGCCAGTGCCGCGGATGCCTTTTCATTCCGTATCTTTCTCTGCCGATGGAAAGTCCATCCTCTTTACCGGCAAGAAGGCTAATCAGTCGAATATCTACCGCTTCCGCCTTGCTGACAATAAACTCATACAGTTGACCGACAATCCGGGATCGGATATTGCCCCCCAAGAATGGAATCCTCGCCTGTCTGTTAGACCACAACGGTTACTCCCCTTGTACTGGGGGAAGATCAAATCTAACCGATTACGGCACTGAGGATCGGCTTCACCGTAATGTGCCAACGTTCTGTGTGTTTGCAAAATGTATTCAGCGGTATCGCACCCTCTTTCACGGGTATGATACCGCTTTTTTCGCGCTGTTAATCGGTCGGGGCTTTTTTCTTAGGTGTGCGTATCTTATCTTCCGAACCGTCGTTCCCGATGGCTGTAGTCACGGATTGCGCGGAGGAAGTCGATCTTTCTGAAGCTGGGCCAATAGGTATCGCAGAAGTAGTACTCCGAATAGGCACTTTGCCAAAGCATGAATCCGCTGAGCCGAATCTCGCCACTGGTCCGGATAATAAGATCTGGATCCGGCAGATTGGAGGTGTAGAGATGCGCGGTAATTTTATCCGCACTCAGTTCTGTCGCTATTTCGTCCGGCACTTTACCTTCTGCCAACTCCGATTTTAGGTGACGCCGGAACGCCTCGACGATTTCCTCACGTCCACCGTAAGCGACAGCAACGTTGAGGATAAATTTATCGTAGTTCTTTGTCGCCTCCTCCACATCGCGAATGGCTTCTTGGAGGCTCGGTGGCAGTAGCTCAAGGTTCCCCATAGGACGCACCTTAATCTGATTGGTGTGGAGCCCTTCGATGGTGAGTAGCGATCGCATCTTTGTCTCAATGACATTGAAGATTTCTGCCACTTCTTCCTCCTCGCGATTGACGAAGTTATCAAGAGAACAGATCCAGATTGAGACAATTTTGACGCCCAATTCGTCGCACCAATGGAGTACCTCCTCTAGCTTATCCCCGCCCTCCGAGTGTCCGTACTGTCGTCTAGCGGCATCAAAAAAGCCTTCCGTTTTCGCGTACCGGCGGTTACCATCCAAGATAATTCCGATATGATAAGGAATCTGCCACTGGCTCGCCTCCCGCTCAAGGCGTTTCTGATAGAGGACGTAGAACAGTTGCTTAATTTTCTTTTTTATGAATTGTAATGGCAACATAATGGATAAATGTAGACTAACGTGAGTTGTCGTCGGGGAGTTCAAACTGACCCAACTCAAAATCCCCGGAAACCATTATATTGACGACTGCTCCATTCTCTAACTCCGTTTCGGTCAATATATAGGGATATTGATATTTAACAACGCCGACATCCGGAACCACCCAATATTTCGCGGGTTCATAGTTGGCTACCTCCAGTGTCTGGAAATCGTCAGATAATTTTAACGCTGGCAGTTGCGGCAAACCGACAATTTCCTCTTCAACCAAGTAAGCATTATTGAAATTTCCGGCGGGCACTGTTACCGAGACATAGGCATCAGTAACACGGCGGACCACCCGAAGCACTGGTGACGTTCGGGTCTCAAAGACGGTCCACCCTTTGCCGATCTGCAAGGGAAAATCCCAGAGAAGGCGCGGCGGGAAATGTTTCTGATGTAGCACAGGGTTATCAAAAAAGAAAACGTACGCATCAAACGCTGATTCGGTATAGGTTTGCGGTGTTCTTGAAAAATAGGTTGCAAATAACGGGAAATCGGCACCCAGAAAATCGGAATCACTGCGAAAATAGAGCGCGTTTGCGGAAAGGTGATCGACTGCTGCTCGGAAAATTCTCTCCTCCTGTCCGCGATCTGTGCTAACGACTGCCCTAATTTCACTGACAGTCGCCTGACGGTGGGTGAACCCGCTAATATCTCGTGTGCCTTCAATCCTAATTGTAAATGTCTCCTCTAGCAGCTCCTGGATGACTTCGTCTTGCCCAGGATTATACAATCCAAACCCCACATTAAGATAGGTCCAGGCGGATCCGTTGTTTGTGGGGAACTCGGAGGCTTGAAATCCCTCGCTAGAAGGAGGTGAAAGTTCGACTTCACCGTGTGGGTCAATCAACCCTTCCTCACCACAACCAAGAATGGAAAGTAGTAGAAAAGAGAAAATAGATACAATAATTGTATTTTTTATCACCTTAAACAAACTCCCTATCGTGAAGGAACGTAATTACGTTTTATGTTTCTATTAGGACTTACGCACTTGAACGGTCAAAGTCCTGTAGTTCGGCAATTTATCGCCGCTGAACACCGTTCCCAACCCTAGTCTCGGAACGGACGCCCGATGAATCGGGCAACTACAATCTGGAGTGCGTAAGTCCTGTCTATTTCAGAATCGCCATCTTCCGCACGGAGACATAATCGCCGGCTTTCAGCACGTAGAAGTAGACACCGGTGGCAGCTTGCTTTCCCAATTGGGTGCGTCCGTCCCAGTGAATTGCTTTATCCTTACTGATATGCTGTCCACGCTTTTTCATGCCGACTGGCAATGTCCGTACCAACTGCCCTGATATATTGTAGATTTCAACTGATACGGCGGAATCTTTTCCTAATTCATAAGGGATCCAAACGTCTGGATTGAATGGATTCGGGTAACTTTGGAGGAGTCGAGTTTGCATTGGGGCAGCAGGGATGTCCAGTGGGTTAAAGATAGGAGTAATACCGTTTGGGTCAATGCTCGGCGTGCCCATGATGCCAATTGCATCAACGGGCACAACGGCATAAAAGTAGCGGGTCTCCTGCAGATCGAAACGGGTGTTATCCACATCAATATCTTGAAATATCGTCGTGTCTTCAAAGTACGTATCGGTTGCGTTGACCCGTCCGACAATGTTGATGTCATCGTTAGGAATGCCATCAACATTCCGGTCTGCGGCATTTAGCACCTCCGCGGCGGTCTGGAATGGCTGCGGGTCATCGGTTTCAACCAACGATGTATACCGCTTTCGGACGATAACTGCCTCACGAATATCCGTCAAATCTTCAAGCTGCCACTGTACACGCACGCTGGCGTCCCTCTCTTGCGAAAGAGTAGGTGTCGAAAGGGCACCGGCGGGAGGACGCCCCGCCATATAGCTCACAGCACCGCCAAAATAGTCGCCGCCGGGGATAATCACCTGCTCGACATCCGGACGCAGATTAATTAGGATGAGTGTAATTTTCTTAATATCGCCCCCGAAATCGTTAAATGTGATCTGTCCTTCCTGAGAACGCTGGTAGGTGAAAGCCTCTCGGACCTCGTGGGTTCCATCCCGTTTTTCAACGATAAACTTTGCGCCCCAACCACGCAAGCCAAAGATATCAAGCCGATCCAACTCCCCCTGAATTGCAGCTTGGTCCGTAAGGTTGAGGGAATTCATGTCAATTGGAGCGATGTCGGCACCATCAATCTTAATAGCGAATTCGTTCATCACAATGCCGGGCGTAGGTTCAAAAACAACATAACGTGCCGAGAATGGCTCTGGCATCCCCTCAGAATCGAAATCAACGCGGACAGGATAAGCGTTATGCACATCGTTAGGGTGAATGGCGACCGGCGGGAAACGATGTCCATTGAGATAGTGCTTCCCATCATCACGATCGTGTGTAAAGTAGTTCCATTCGGTAAACGTCTTAAACGCTTCAACCAACGTTGTGCCGTGGTTGGTAAAAACATCCAAAAAGTTGCCGAATTCGCGGTAGGAACCACTTGTTGCATCACCATAAATCTGCCGGACAATATCGACATCAAATCGCTCCGCCATGTAAAACACCCAGATCACCGCTGCATATTCGTGCAAACCGACGCGGCTGTCAAGAGCGATGTCAGGTTGATCCAAGAAAATGCCAAGTTGTCTGGCGTAATAGTCATAAGCATCGGTCTCACCGATTTCGTCGGGGTCGGGGATATTGTCGCGATCATCATCCTGTCCGCCATCGTATACTTTCGACTCAATCCATGTCGCTGAAGCTTCCATAAACCAGCCCGGCATACGTGCATTGTAGGCAAACTGAATCCCGTGCAGGAATTCATGTGCAGTAGTCGTTTCGACGAAGCGGATGCCCTCTAACTTGCCGAAATAATCATACAAACGAGAATTTATTGCAAAATAGGGACCGAAGGTCACGACAGTCGGTCGTACCCGTCCATTGAACCAATTCGTCGTTGTAAAACCGAGTGCAGGAAATTGAAATAGGTACACATCATATTTATGATTGCCGCCGTTTTCCGCATCCCAAAAATCATCAAAGGGCTGCTTAAAGCCCATCAAATTGACCTCGATATGGAAGGACCGTTCATGTGCCTCCGCGCAAATATCAACGAAGTCCGGCACACCGTTCATTGGATTTACATCTTCAAGCGGTGGCGCATGGGGACCAACGGTGGTGTAGTGGAATCTAAAGTGGGCGGTGTCAAACTTCTTTGGTAGATTGACGGAACTGTAGGGGCTGCCGGGCTGTCCCGGTCGAAGGAAAATCCCCTGAAACTCGCGCTGATAGACCGCTGGCAGGCGATCCCAATTTTGAGCAAGGATATTGAAGGTGTCTGTAAAACACTCCTCAATTTCGCTGGGTGCATAATGCGACTTGGGATTGATATATTTTCGGGCGGTCCGAATGGCACTGTACAATCCCGGATCGGGTGGACGTGCCTCGACGGATACGGGCGTGGCAGCCAGAATTCCAAAGGTCAATGACAGGGCTAGGAAAAATTTTAGGTGGTTCACTTACATTCCTCTAAATCGCATTATTTTGGGGTGCGCCAATAGTATCAAGATAGGTCGTATGTTGGCAATAATAACATCTTGTCTCTCTTTTTTTGACCGCTCCCAATGTTAAAACATTGGGATTCTAATGATAGGCTTAAAAGAAAAGATTTCTTCTATGCTATCTTCTTGCTTCAACGGTACGCGCCTCGTCTAACGAGGACTTACAGTATCTCCACAAGCGTCTTAACTCTCCGTATGCCCTACGGCGAGGTTTTTCAGGTTTATAGCAGCGTTAAGGTCTCTGTCTTGTGTGTGGCCACAAGCACTACAATGATATATTCTGTCCGACAACGTTAAATCAGCGTTTTTTGTACCGCAATTAGAGCAGGTCTTACTAGACGGGTAGAAAGTATCAGCTTCTACAATCTTAACGCCTATCCGTTCTGCCTTAACCTGTAACATGGTAAGGAAACTTGATAGTGATGCGTCTGCTAACGCTTTGGCAAGTCGATGATTCTTTAACATGCCAGCGACGTTGAGAGATTCGATGCCGATACGGCTTGCATTGTAGGTTATTGCAGTCGATGTTTTATGTTGAGCATCTCTGCGAATGCAGGTTATTCGGTAATGTAGTTTGGCTATCTTGGCTTTCATCTTATACCAATTACGACTGCCTTTTACCCGTTTACTTAATCGACGTTGAAAGCGTTTAAGTTTTCTTTCATAGTGTTTCAACGCTCTGGGATTCTCGTAGTAAACACCCTCAGAAGTGATAGCCAAGTGCTTAATACCAACATCTACACCAACAACGGGTAAGCCATGAATATCAGGGATAACATCGTCTTTGAAAGTATCAACAAGCATAGAGGCGAACCAACGGTGTCCTTGTTTAGATATAACTACTTTGCAGATAGTACCGAGGAAGCGTAGGGATTGAAACATGCGAACCCAACCAATTTTGGGAAGTTTAATCCGCTTGCCTACGACAGTAATTGTACCTCTACCACTATCCGCTTGGTAACTCTGACCGCGTGAACGTCTCTTAAACTTAGGGAAACGATTCTGTCCTGATTTCCAACGTCCTATGGCGCTGTTGAGATTGGTATAAATCGCATTCTTTGAGGCATTCTGAGAATGCGACGTTGACCACGGGAAAGTTTCTGTCTTAATAGCATTAAACCGCCTGCATAACTCCGTATGAGAACGCCATTGACCAATATCTAAACCCGTTTTGAAATCAGCAAGGGCAGTATTATATGCAACACGAGCATAACCGCAATGTTGAGATAATTGTGTCGCTTGGAGGTTATTCGGATCTAAGGCTATCTTATCTGTTTTTAACATGGGATTGTCTTTCCGTCTTTCGTGTCCTATAGCGTAGGTGTGGGAGACACCACCAAGCGGCGGTGCGCTATTCTCCCACCGAAAGACAATCTAGTTATACCATACTTTTCCAAGAAAAACAAGTCCCGATTTGTCGGGATTCTCGCAAAGCGGAACAAAATTAACGGGGCCGGACCCAACGCTAAAGCATTGGACTTGCTACTAGCTAGCAGTCAATAACTTTGGGGAAGGGACAAAGGTAAACGTATTAAGATTTTCACTTTGCCCGTTTGCCTTCTGTTTTACAATGAAGTGCCCGTTATCGTGCAAAAAACGAACACCACCGTCCACTATCAGCCCACTCACTTGTAAGGTTCTTGTGCTGCAATAGATTATACAAGCATCGTAATTCGGCATGAAAATTGCCCTCCGTCATAGTAATTGAAATTACTTTTCGCAACTGACACGGAGGGAAACGATGGAAACTCGACGTTTAATCAAAGCTGCTATTGCTGTGCTTGTTATGGGAACAGTCGCAGGACTGAAATCCGCATGGGGAGTGAACAATTGGATACAACTCGATGATGGACTGGTAATGGGACAGGTTTATGCCCTTGCAGCCCATGAATCTCGACTATACGCTGGCAGTGAGAACGATGTATTCGTTTCTGAAGATGGGGGAAACGACTGGTTGCCAGCCTCGCTTAATCACCCAGTTAGCACACTAACGGTCAATGGAGATACCGTTTACGCAGGAACGTGGTATCAAGGGCTGTTCCGATCCGATGATGCCGGACTGACTTGGAAACCGATTCGCGACGGATTGCGCTTTCAGGAAGATGACGGGGAACGCTACTACGGTGAGGCACGTCGCATCCTTATCACTGACAACAATATCATCAATGTGATGTATCATCGGGGCACCTATACCTCAACGGACCGTGGAGAGACATGGCACGACATCTCAACAGAGTGGCAGGGAGGCAACAGCATCCACTCAATGGCGGAGTTTGACGACTATCTTTGGAGTGCAGTATCGAGCGGTTCAATGTTTCGTTCACCTGACAACGGCAAGATATGGGAAAATCTTCCTCGTTTTGTTCCTGGTCATGTACATGCCTGGGCGGTGCTCAACGGGCGACTGTACGTTGGCGGCTATGAGGGTGTTGGAGTATGGAACGAAACCACACGGACTGCAGATTTTAGAGCAATCGTCACACCAATGTTGATTTATTTCACTATTCCGCCCGGTCCCGTTGGAACGGTAGATGTCACCGTAACCAACCTAGATGGCAAAGAGCAGATTTTAGAGCAAGGGTACACCTACGATCCATATTCTCCCCCCCCGTCATTCGTGAAATTTACCCGAATAAAGGATCTATTGACGGCGGCACAAAAGTAATAATCAGAGGGAACTACTTCCTCAAAGGAGCCACAGTCATCATCGGTGGGATACAGGTCGAACAGTTGGATAGCCTCTCGCCGATCGAAATTCGCTTAAAGATGCCGCCATCAGCCCCCGGACACAAAGAAATTCGTGTAGTCAATCCCGATGGTCAACAAGTCGTGCAAGAACATGCGTTTACCTACAATGCGCCTCTTGATATTACCAGTATTATCCCCAATGTAGGCTCCATGGAAGGTGGAACGCGGGTGACTATCACTGGAACAGGATTTCGCCCTAGCACTGAGGGTACTGAGGTCACGATTGGCGGCATAGTTGTTTCATCTGTCATCAACATGTCATTGACAGAACTGATGATCCAGACACCAGCGACAAAGACCCTTGGTGCGAAGGATGTTGTCTTAAGGAACCCTAACGGAGAGGAGTTACGCTTATAGGCGGGTTTACCTACGCCAATTCATTGACAGTGGAGCCGAAAGGGAAGCTGTTGACCTCTTTTGGTTTCGTGAAACAGACCCGTTTACTGCAAAATTATCCCAATCCGTTTAACCCCGAAACTTGGATACCCTATCAACTATCAACGGAAACGGCTGTCACCATCACCATCTACAATAACGTAGGACAGCGAGTGCGGACGCTTGAGTTAGGATCTCAGCCGCCGGGGTTATACCTCACCCAAGAGAAGGCAGCATACTGGGATGGACGGAGTGATACCGGAGAGTGGGTGTCCAGTGGTACGTACTTCTATCACTTGCACGCGGGAGGTTACTCGGCAGCGAAGAAAATGATTATACTGAAGTAGGAAACTTGGAAGAGATTCCCTTCAACTCATTCATAGCGAATCCGTCAAAACGACTAGGGGGTAAACGTCTCTAGAATGGGGAGAGGTCGACTATCCTCCAAAAGAGCGAACGCAGCTGAGATAATCTGATGGTGCAGTGCGGGATTGTTCGGCTCGCCAAGCGGGTAGCCGAAGTCATATGGCACCGCAAGGGCTCGAGGCGGCTTAACCTGCTCAGTAATATCTCGAACCAGAGTGATTGAAACAGTTGAGATGCCAACTGCCTCGATTGCACGTTGGATCAGCCCAACGGACTGATTGCATAGCGGTCAGACGGGGGTCAGAAAGACGACATGGACGCCATCTGATCTGAGATGCTGCCCAACTTCCGGGGCGGTGCGTTTGATTAAACGTCCCGGAGCAGGCTGCGATCCCATAAAACTGAAATGCCGGTCGTTGAGCTCCCCGATTTTGTCCGCTTGCTCTAGCTCGCGAAAGCGATCGAGTGGAAACACTAGATTCCGATCCGCAAAGCTGCCGGTCTGATCGTATACAGTACTGCTGTGCGCGATTGTTAGCGCTTGCACATCAACGGGGTTAGGGATTTCACGATAGGAGTAATCGCCGCCCATGAAGTGATCATCAAACGGCTCCTGAGACACTGTATGTAAACCGGCGGTAGTGACTAAGGCAGCTCGGCATTCCATTAGTGGTCGCTGCAGCGGGGTATGCGGCGTTGTGTCGTAACGCCGATAGCGATAGAGTTTCATGAAGGTGCGGAGTTTGAAATCGAGTTCATCAAAGGATGGCATGCTGGGTTCCCTCTCTGCATTGTCTAAGTCGTACGCAGATCGATTTTTCAACTATATTCTTTATGTCGATTATAGCATAAAATTGAGTTGGTGTCAAAAACACGAACTATTTCCGAAACCGAG
This sequence comes from Candidatus Poribacteria bacterium, assembly GCA_965222435.1. Lineage (GTDB taxonomy): Bacteria > Poribacteria > WGA-4E > WGA-4E > PCPOR2b > PCPOR2b. The sequence goes on from OZ244950.1 coordinate 5,947,380, forward strand.
GTTTTCGATAATGGCAGATTCAAAGCGAATTCAGCATAGTGAACTTATTCAATTTTTCAAAGAGGCACTGATAGCAGTTGGTACGCCATCGCATGTGGCAGAGGTAGAAGCAGAAATTGGCGCGGAGGTCGATCTCTGCGGCGTACATTCACATGGCGTTCGACTCCTGCCGGTGATGGTCGAGAACATCCAAGCCGGATTGACAAACCCCGATCCAGAAGTGAAGATTCTTGCAGAGTATCCGGCTTCGGTGCTCGCGGAGACAGACCGGGGCATTGGGCGTTATGTCTCTGCCGTTGGGATGGATATGGCGATAGAACGTGCCAAAACCTACGGTATCGGTGCGGCTACTATCCGGGGTGTGGCACACTGGGGACGTGGCTATAGCTATGCAGCGCGGGCGGCGCGAGCCGGTATGATTGGCTTGGCGTTCACAAACGCTATTATTAACTTTCCGGCATGGGGAACTTCTGCGGCGTCTCTGGGAAACAACCCGATGGCTATCGGTGTGCCTGTAGAGGGTGATGGCGAGCCGGCCGTGTTGGACATCGCCATGACGCAGACCGCCATTGGTCGGGTCCGGGAAGCCGCCGAGGCGGGGCAGCGTGTTCCTCTCGGTTGGGGGTTGGATACAGAAGGGAAGCCGACAACGGATCCGGAAGCAATTGTCGAATCCCAACGCTTCTTGCCGATGGGCGAGCATAAGGGATCCGGTTTAGCGTTCATGATTGAGCTGCTGACGGCGGGGCTAGCGGGTGGCTTTCTCTGCTATGAACTGGGAACGGAAGGACGACCAACGGACACATCGGGAGGCTCCTCGAAACTTTTCATCGCTATACGGCCTCACGGGGATTGGTTAAACGAAAGGACTGCGTCGCTCAAATCCTACTTAAAGTCCGCACCGCCGGCAGAAGAGCAGGGCGAAGCGCAGTGGCCCGGCGAGGGCAGTTATCGCCGTCGAACCGAGTATCTGGCACATGGCATTCCAATTCCCCTCAGACTGGCAGCGGACCTAGAGGTGCTAGCACAAGAATTATCTGTGGCGTTAAATTGGAAGGTTTGAAGGTGATTCGGACCTGTTCTGATGTATCAGACCCAAAAACCGTAGGTTGACATCCTCGCTAGAATGCCGAAGAGCGTCCAGAGACTACCAACGGTGAACTCACCGAGAATAAGCCCTAAGAAGAAAGGGGCAACACGGCGATGCAGCCCAATTCCACCATGTCGCAACAGCAGCCACTTGATGAGCCAACTTACAAAAAGGCAACTCCATGTCACGTTCATTCCCCAACTCGTCGAGATAGCAAATCCGGCGGGGTGGAGGGGCCACCACACAAATCGCATGCGGAAGAGCATCAGGAAACTAGCGATGATAAAACCGCAGATCATGAAGCCGCTTTCGGCGATTAATGCGTCCGTGGGTGTAGTCAAGCCGTCGATACGGTTCGATACCGAACGCACTCAACGAGGGCCAAAAGGCACGCGTCTCCATCCCCAGCCGATAGCCCCGATCAATCAACGCCCAAAACCCTGAGAGTGAGCCGAGCAATGCGGCGAACATCAGCGCGAACGCAAGATGTCGCAGGTTCATGCGTGTCCGCTCTGCCATCTTGAATCCCTCCAGTTGATGTGGCATCGGGTGACTGCGGTAGGCACGGTTGATGAACCAAAACATTGAAAACATCACCAGATTCCCGCGTCCCAGCTTTCGCGTACCGATTGTTCGTGTGAGGATTTCGTCGGGACCGGAATAGTGCAGGTCATGGACAGGTGTTCCCAACTCCGCTCGCATACGGGTAATGGCGATGGAGATAGCGTAATAGAGGATGAAGAAACTGACTGTGATGAGCACAGTCGCCCCACCACGATAGCAGAAACAGATAAGAAACACCATCACACCAATAAGCCCCAACACCGCTGTGCGATACCGCATTGGCTCATTCAAGTCGTCGAGATCTTCCGCTCCGCCGAACACTTTTCTGATGACCGCTATCAAGTGTCTTCGGCTCGCCCAGAGCGCGATGGCAGCAAGTGCGATGTAACCTCCTGATGCCTGTTCTCTCATGTAAGGGAAGTGTGGCAGGCTTCGTAAACCCATGGCGGCACCGGCAACACGCATCAACCGCCAGAACCAGAAGAAAAACCAGCATGAAAACGATAGGTCAAGCGGAATGAAGAATCCGAGTCCGATGGCAAATGGGTAGAACGAGAGTGGAATTCGTCCCATGGCGTTCCACGGACTATCGGTAAAAAGCTGGAAACTCCGAATCCGCGTCCGAAGTTCGGGGATAATAGGAAAGATGAAGTTCAGCCCATTTAGCAGTGCCAGTGTTCCTGCGACGGCGAATCCGAGCCACATTACCCGATTCCGAAAAAACGCTTGCCGTTGTGTCTCCGTCATTTGGAGTGGGAGTTGAATAATCGGATAGCTGAGTTTCTCATGCTCAATCCACTGCTTACGAATAATGACGTTGATACAAAACATCCCGAAGACAAGCACAAAGATAAACGTTGTCCACCACAGGACAGGCGATGCCCAACCGATCAACTGTTCGAGAGTGTAGAGGTTCACCTCGCCCTCGTAGTATCCGCGGGCAACTTTGCTATCGCTGACAGTCAACCACTCCGGCAGGTAAGGCAGAAAGAGGTCGCGCCATTCGTTCTCCGGCGTGGCAAAGCGGAAGGCGTGTCCCAGCATCGGCACGAGGATTTCGAGCATGTCGTGCCCTGTGATGCCAGACGCGATAGAGAGCATCAGGTAGATGATGATAAGTTCTCCCTGATTCAGGGCGGAACGAGGCGAAAACCACTTGAGAAACTGGTTGGCACCGATAACCACAAACAGGCTGAAAACAACGTTGAAAAAGAGAGAGATGGTAACCGGATGACCAGAGTACCGGATGATCTCCATCTCAATGACCCAGTAGCAGTTAATCGGAATGAGAAGGGAGGCGATGAGGAGGGATTTGACGGTAACACCTTCGACCGGTTGCTGCTCCGTTTTTGAGGGGGATGAATCTGTTGTTGCCATAGAGAGTATAGATTATATCGTGCAGGTTCGGGAATTTATCGCGCTGTGCTCCCGAATTGACGTAAAGCTGCGATACGCTGGAGCACCGGTGGGTGACTATAGTTGAGCAAGACGGTCAAAGGATGGGGTGTCAAATTGCCAAGATTGGAAACAGATAGGGTTTTCAGGCCGGAAATAAGCGGTTCCGGAGAAGCGATGGTCTCGGCGGCAAAGGCGTCGGCTTCATACTCATGCTTCCGAGACAGATAGTTCAGACCGATAGAGAGGACAAGTTCGATTGGAGCGTAGAGAATAGAGAAGAAAACAATCCCCGCATAGATCGAAGTCCCCTCCATCTGAAAGGCATCGAAGAGGGCTCTGTTTTCAACAAAGCGTGAGAGCAGAAAAAGTAACAGTCCCGAATGAAAAATCGATAAAATCGTGCCTTTTAGGACATGCTTTTTCTTGTGATGTCCCACCTCATGAGCAATGACCGAGACAAGCTCTCCAACGGAATGCTTCTCGATCAATGTATCAAAAAGTGCGATCCGCTTTTTCGCCCCGAAACCGCTTAAATATGCGTTAGAGTGTGTTGAACGTTTAGAACCATCCATGACAGAAATCTCCGTGAGCGGAAACTTCACTTTTGCCGTATATCGCTGAATAGCGTCTTTAAGTTCGCCCTCCCCCAACGGCATAAATTTGTTAAACATTGGCGCGATTAATGTGGTAAAAAGCGGCGGCGCAATTATGATGAAAAAGGATATCAGTCCCCAAGCATAAAGCCAAGCGTGGCTCCCGGTTTTCTCGAAGAAGTACAGCACTCCGCCAAGTAGAGGGACGCCTAAAATGATTGCCAGTGCGTAAGTCTTGATATGATCCAACACAAACGTCTTGACGGTCATCTTGTTGAAGCCGAATCTTTCTTCGATGACAAAATCACTGTAGAGCGAAAAAGGGATGGAAATAATATTTCTTACAAAATAGAGGATTGCAAAGAAAATTAAGCCGGTCGGGATCGGTGACAGACCCAACCCACGGACGAAATCATCCACAGCGTTGAATCCACCTACCAAGATGAAAGCCAAAATTAGGCACAGATCGAATGTAGATGAAACATAGGCAAATTTTGCACCGGCTCTGGTGTATTCTTGGGATTGGCGGTATTTGTCCCTGTCGTAAAACCCCTCAAATTCATCGGGGAGCTTTGGATCGAGCGCTTTTAAGTTTAGATAACGCGCAATGCTACGAAGGGCAAACTCGCCAATCAGTGCGGTTAGTATAATGACAAGGTATATGTTCATAGTATCAAGGCACTCGCTCTAGAAGCCTACCTAGTAAGGTTCAATCAACGAAGATATCATCTAAGCCGACTTCTATCACCTGCCCCACCGCTGCTAGCCGTTCCATGTCCATCTTGTTCCGATCCCCAACGATGGAGATAAGTTTTGGATGCCCTTGAACGTGCGCTTTATGGAATTGGAGCATTATGTCCATATTTGACGCTCGGATCGACTCATAGCGTGCCTTTCGCGGATCAATTGGGACTTCCAATCGTTCCCAAGAACGCACGGCACCAATGACCTCTCTAAAGCCGATCTTCGCCGTTCGATACCGATTGATTCTGGATTGACGCGCTTCATCGAATCGTTCAGGCGATTCCGGCAAGTTATCAATAAGATCGATGAGGGCTTGCACCGCCTCCGGTGTTTTGTCTGCTTGGCAGGCGATATATCCCCACATCAGATTTTGCTCATCCTTGCGGCTGCCCGTCGTATATCTGGCAAATGTGGAATAGGCAAGTGCGCGGGCTTCGCGTAGTTCTTGGAAGACAATGCCTGACATCCCTCCCGCAAAGTAAGCGTTATAGAGTTGGATTGCCGGATTGTTGGTTTCGTTGTAATCATCACCTCCAAACTCAATGTCCACCTGCGATTGCGCTAGTTCTTTGTGGAAGAACAGTATCTCGGTCTTTTCGGGAATCCGCGTTCTGAGGAAATGGTAAGGCGGTGGTGCAACCAAAGTTGTTAAGATAGGATGATGTGCTTTAAGGGTTGCTTGCATTTCATCAAGCGGAATTGAACCTGTATAGCTGATAGTGTGCTTGTAGTTCAAGAGCCCTTGAATCTCTGCGTGGAGTTCATCCACCGTCAACTTCTGGACCGCTTCGCTGGACAACAACCGCAGATAGCGTGAATCTTTTCCGTGACGGTTGTAATTGACCACAGCACCCCGAATACTGCGGTAATTTTTCTTGGCATCCTCTCGATTGGCAAGGATGATTTTAATCAGTTCCTCAAGCGTTGCGGCATCGGCGGTCGGCTGCTTCAGGTAATCCATAGCCAACGCCAAAGATGTACCGAAGTTTTCGTCAAGCCCCGAAATGGAAATAGTCGTTTCATTGTTTCCAACGTTGAGGCTGAAGTCGGTTCCCAGTTTATACCACTCTTTCTTCAGATCTTCGCTGCTGTATTTCGACGCGCCGGACTTATCGAGCAGTTGCGCGGCGATAGCCAGCTTATTATTGTGGCGGCTGCCGACATCAATGGAAATCGTGAAGACGAAGAGATCGTTGATCGGGTTTTGGGCGTAATAGAGCTTGACTTCTTCGTGATAGTCGGCGATCTGGTAGTCTTTCGCCGCATCGACAAAGATAGGCTCGACCTCTTCCACAGGCATTTCCAAGACTCCCTTGGCGAAATCGGATTGTCGTGTGGCATCAATTTCAATAGTGTCGAGGGCAGGCTTTTCAATAGAGGGGACTTCGTGCTGCTCATCTATACGATAACCCGCCACATAGTTATCACCAAAATATCGATTCGCCACATCGACAATGTCCTGTTTGGTCAACTTCTCCATGCGCGAGATTTCCCCCGCTGTGGTATCCCAGTCCTGATGGGCTAAAAACGAATCACGCATGATACTCACCCGCGCACGATTCGACTCCAAATCCGCTTTCTGGGATTTCTTAAAGTCTGTCACAACCGCTGGAATGATCCATTCTTCAAAGCCACCTTTTTTAATCAGTTCGATCTGTTCCAAGAGGAGTCCCTCAACCTCTGCGAGGGACTGCCCATCCTTAGGAATGCCCCACAGATACTGCGCTCCATAATCGTTGTCCAGATAGGGATAGGAGCCCGCCTCCCGGACTTTTTGTCCCTGATTGAGGTTCAGGTTAATTAACCCTGCTGTCGCATTATCTAAGGTCATGTCGAGCAATTTCAAGGCTTCCGCATCACGATGATTGCGGCCCGCTGTCCGAAACGCAAGCAGGACATATTCCTCGCCCTGATATTTGACCGTTACCCGCTCGGCTCCTTGTAGTGGATCCTCTGTCCATGTCTTGGCTTCGGGGAGTTCTTTCGGTTGCCACCGGGAGAAGTGTTCGTCAATAATATGGATAGTCTCCTCACTATTGATGTCACCGGAGATGTGGATTGCCATGTTATTGGGCACATAATAGGTATGGTAGAACTGGTACATCTGCTTCAAAGACGGATTTTTCAGATGTTCAACTGAACCGAGGGTCGTCTGTTGCCCATACGGGTGATTCTTATAGAGCAGATCTCTGACAACTTCACTGATGATACGACCCTTACTGTCCATAGACCGGTTCTTTTCTTCATACACAGTTTCAAGTTCAGTCTGGAAGAGGCGGAAAACCGGATCAATGAAGCGATCTGATTCAATAACCGCCCACTGTTTCAGACGGTTAGCGGGCAGATCGACCTTATAGACGGTTTCCTCCACCCATGTATGTGCATTCACCCCACGTCCACCCATCGCTTTGTACAGCTTGTCGAGTTCATTGGGTATGCCGTATTGGGTGGCGAGTTGCGCCGCTTCGTTAATAGCAGCGTAGATCTCCTTCCGCTTTTCTGGATCAGTTTCGTGGAAGTGCTGTTCGTAGAGATCTGTAATTTTATCCAGATGCGACTTCTCTTTTTCGTAATCGAGGGTGCCGAAATTTTGGGTGCCCTTAAAAAGCATGTGCTCCAGATAGTGAGCGATGCCGGTTGCATCCGAAGGGTCATGTTTGCTGCCGGCCCGGACTGAGACTTCCGCGTAGAATCGTGGTTCTTCATGATTTTCGGTGAGGTAGACATTCAAGCCGTTGTCCAACTGGTAAATCTTGACCGCCATCGGATCGGCTGGGTTCGGTTCGTTGATCCGTTTATAACCAGCCCAACCGGTAGATGCAATCAAGCTAAGAATTAAAGCGTAAATAGAGAGTTGAGATAAAATTTGTTTACTTCGGTACATGTTTGGAATCCTTCCTTCTTTAATATAGAGGAATTGCATCTGTTATACAGATTAGGCAATTGAGCAATCAGAACTTTGGATTAACCTGTGTCTACGATTTATAAAAAAACGCCTTCACAGAAATGTCTTTTTGTGTTAGACTCATTGAAAACTGTGGTTTGAGAGAGAAACCTAAATATTATACCATAACCGACCTTCCCAATACACATTGCAAACCCAAAAAATTAGGGCTATTTATGGTGAATTAGACAAATAAGTGGACATTTGCCAAAGTCCCCCTCTTTCCCCCTAATAAGGGCGGCTAAGGGGTTAGGGATTTAGGCGGTTGTTTGTAGATACAGATTGCCTAATCTGTACATGTGCATTGGAAGTGTCTAAGTAATTCTAAAATCTACCATAGTTTTCGGTTCTCTGCCTGTCCGTGCGATGTATCGGGATTCGGAGATCCCTCCTACAGGAGAATTAAATGACCCTAGATTCAATGCAATATGCCTAATACTAGCGACCCACGCTACAAGTACAGGTTGGGAAACCTGTACCTACGAGGGGAGGGGGCATTGAAACCGTTACGACATACGGAGATTCGATAAAATCCGATTTCAAAGTTTCCGGTTCTCTGCCTGTCTGTGCGACGTATCGGGATTCGGAGATCCCTCCTACAGGAGAATTAAATGACCCTACCCAAAAAATTGTGTTTAGCATTGACATGTCACATTTCACGCAAGGAGTCACGTCATGACTGGTGAAGAAAAATTTGCCTTTGATCTCGAAGGCTATCTAATTATCAAGAATGTGTTGTCCGCCGATGAAGTTGCGGAGATGAATGAAATCGCCGATCGCGCCTTTCCTCCCGAAGCCGATGATACGCGCTACCGCCGTGCAAGTCGAGTTTCGCACTGGGGCGAACCGTTCAAAAAGCTGATAGATCACCCCAAGGTGCTGCCTTACCTAATCGAGTTAATGGGACCCAAGGTCCGACTGGATCACGACTATTGCATCTTCATGACCGAGGGGGGCCAAAGCGGTAGGCTGCACGGGGGACCCGAAGTTGTCGGCGACCACTGGTACAAATACTGGGACGGAGTGATGCGCAATGGGTTGAGCGTCGTTACGTACTTCCTGACAGATGCGGCAGAAGGCGATGGCGGATTTGCGTGTGTTCCGGGCAGCCATAAAACCAATTTTGTCTCAAGCCTGCCCGACGATATCCGCAGTTTTGAACGTCCCACACACTATGTCGCCCAACCGGCAGTCGAAGCAGGGGATGCACTGTTCTTCACGGAGGCACTCATCCACGGAACGATGCCGTGGCGCGCGAAACATGAACGGCGATCGCTGCTCTATAAGTATAGCCCTGGGCACTCGGCGTGGTCCCAAAACTACTACGACCTAGATGAATTCGATGGACTGACGGAACAGCAGAAGCGAATGTTGATGCCCCCTTCTATCGGTCAAAGACCCGATGTTATTCACGAGGAGTAAACATCCACGAGTCAAGCGTCGTGTTTGAGCGCGGGCAGCAGCGGTCTTTGTAGAGCAAAGTAGACGGCTATCGCGCTGGCAACCATGCCAACCAAAAATACCAGAGTCAACGTCATCACTAGTGAGAGCCAAGGCACCTGAGCCCCTGGACTCGCTAGGTGCGGTGCCACTGCGATGAGCGCAGAAACGGTGCCAATCAGAAGTCCGATCAATAGGAGAAATCCGTTTTCCCACAGAAGCATCAGCGATAGCACAGATCTCCGAAAACCGAAGGTGCGCAGGGTTGCTAACTCCCCACTTCGCTCGATGACGTTTCTCAGCAGAACAATCCCCAGACCGAGTGTGCCGAGAAGCAGTCCAAGCCCGCCGAGTGTCTGAAAGGTAGAGAGGTAGGTATTTTCAACGGCTCGATAACTGGCTAATTTTTCGGTCGTTGACCTGACATCCAAGCCGTAATCGTCCAACGTCCTTTCCAGCGTGTGCCCAATGCGTTCTGCGCTTTCGGAGAATGCCGCCGGATTGGGAGTTGAAGGCGTCTGAATTAAGAAGTACGCATATCCACTTTGGCTTGGAAAGTATTTCTTGAAATTGGCTTCGGAAATTAACAGCTCACTCTGAAAGATGCTGCGCTGTAGAACACCCACCAAACGCAGCCTCAATTGCCCTCCCAATTCGTCTTGGATGCTCAGTTCATCGCCAAGTCCAAGATGCAAGATCCACTGGACGGAGTTGTAATCCCCGATGGCGGGAATAACGCCCGGTTCCAACTCATCTTCCAGTAACTCCCACGGATTCTCTTTCGCCACGGCCGTTCCTTGAAATTGGAATCCACCCCGTTCAATGAAATCTTTTGAAGCACCCAGAATTCGAGGTTTTTGGGGACGATAAAGGTTGAGGCAACTTGCATCTTCCCCCGGTAGAAGACGGAACGGGAAGATTTGAGTGTCCGCTGTGGTGTCCGAGTCGGACTCAGAAAATCCCAACTCAAATTGTCCGTCCTGAGAATTGAGGTCATGATGTAACGGGATGTCGGATTCCGCGACCAAAGCAAATCCGCCGGTGCCGGCTGCTTTTTGTAGAACCGTTCCCTGTTTCCGTTCAACATGACGGTTCGCACCCACCGCAACGATGACAAAGCAGGCACAGCCGACCAACGCTGCACAAAGCATACTCCGACCCGGATGGCGTCCACTATTTTTAATCCCCATCTGCGTCGCTACGGCGACCCTCGGTGGACTCGCTGTCCCCCCACCTGACTGCAACCAGATCGAAAAGAAAGCCAACCCCGCAATCAGTAACAGCACCCCGCTGCCGAAAAATAGCCCTGCCGAAGCGGTGACACCGGAGACAAGAGCAAATATCGTCAAAGCGAGGGCAATCCCTAAGCTAGCAAAGGCAAGAATTCGGCTTCGAGTACTGCTCCCCGAACTTCGATTGGAGAGTCCACTAGCACCCGATCCGCCCGCAATCAGCGCAGTAATGGGAACCTTGCCGAGCTGCCGAACGGTCCAACCGATCGAAAATAGGACTACGACAAGGGCAATCAGATACCCAAGAACCAAACTTAATGGGTTGATATGCAAAGAAAGGAAAGGCGTTCCCACTGCTGCCAACCACCAAGTTCGTAATCCAGCCATCAGTAGCCATGCGTAAGCAACGCCTCCTCCCAACCCGATCAAGCCGCCAAGTCCAGCGATTAACCCGCCCTCTTTTATAAAGCGTCGTCGAACGGTTGAAATGGAATACCCCGTAGCCAACAACACACCGACTTCGCTGCTCCGTTGTTCGACGCCAAGTCTGAAAAGTAATCCCACCAAAAGGGCAGCAGATACGATGAGAAACAGGCTGAATCCGATAAAGAGGGAGCTAAAATCTGTTGACCCCGTGGCAGCTGCTAAACCGTCCGCTTTAACGGGTTGGAACACCAGACCGACCTGTTCTGGGCGGATTTTCTCCAGCAACCGCCTCTGAAAGTTGGTTTGGGTTGTTTGAAGATCGGCACCCATAACCGCTCTTATCTGAATTGCGGTTAAATCTCCGAACCGGCTACGCCACAATTGTCGCGCTATTTTATCTGATACAAACGCTTTAGGGGTCGCACGGAACAGATCCCAGTACAACTCATCTTTGGGACGAATTCGGTTGAGATCTATCGGAAAGGGTGCGTTCCATTCGGACATATCATCCGCTTCATGAATCCCCGGAAATTTTGGCGTCAGTCCCCGATCAGCGGCTAGCCCTTCTATTGCGACAACCCCTTTCAGGCGGAATTGCGCGCCTCGTGTCAACAACTTTTCTCTCGGACCCACAATGTAGTAGCTCACATTAATCTGATCTCCAACCTTTGCGCCCAAATCCATGGCAGCCCATTCGTTGAGGAGGATTTCGTCGGCGGCGAGTGAGGGTGCAGATGAACCGTCCGTTAATTCAAGGGAAAAGGCACGCTGCGTATCTAAGCCCGTAATTGTTGAATACGGAATCGTTCGTTCATTGGCGGCAATGGTGTTAGCTAAATAGGTCAAGATTGGCAGAACCAGTGTGCGCCGCTCAATCGCAACGGCTCTGGCAGCCTCAATGATATCCGGCTTGAGCAGAAATTGTGTGCTTTCAAGGGAGAGATACTCGACTCCTCCGATGGATTCGGAAGAGACTTGGCGCAACGTCAAGCCGAGATCTTCTAATTTCAAAGCCTGATGCAATCTATTTTGTAAAGCGGGAAACACATCAGTCGTAGTAGGATTGGATACGCTGGGAGATGCGGCAGAAACAAAAATCGCGTTGACCTTCGCCTCATTTCCAAGGACTTTCTGTAAAACAGCAAGAGAAACGTAGGCATTCAGCGGACGGCTCTGATTGGGACGCAAGCCAAAGCTGCCGATGCCACGGTCTGGAAGGATCTTTGTAACGGTGAGTCGGAGGGTTTGAAGGACCTCCGACGAATCTCGGTGACCAAGTAAAAATTCGCGATGGATGTCACTGTATCTTTCAAAGGAGAGGAGGATTTGGTCGTCAATTGCTATATCTAATTCTTTCTGAAGCGATTGGTTGATATGGACGGATGGAAAGAGTTGCCCCGGCCGTTTTTCCAAAGGAGGAACAGATTGACTGGAAGTCTCCTCCCACAAAGCTGTAAATCGCTCATCAATCCCCTGGATCTGGACACGAGAGGCGCGAGCCCTGCTCTTGGCATTGACCGCGGTGCCGTTCAAAAGGATTGCCGGCACCGTTTCTCGATGGAATTGCGCTTCACCCTCCAATTTGCACGATAAATCGACCGCTAACTCTTCACGGAAGAAACGCTCTGATACGAGTGCGTAATCAATTTGTCCCAATCGATCTAAGGTGAGACCCCGTAGGCTGCCCCGAACGGAGTCCCCGACGAGCAGCGCACCAGTGAGCACCGCCGTCGCCACCGCAGCACCGAGCAACACGGCAAACTGAATCCGCCAAAAATAGCTTAAACTTCGGCGCATTTGCCCGCCTCCAATTCAAAACGCTGTCCAAAGCGCGATGCGAGTTCAAGGTTGTGAGTTACCACAATCAGAATGTTCTGTTCGGCTTGGTGAAGTTCAAACAGTAGGGAAGATATCCCCTCTGCGGTAGAGTGATCGAGGTTTCCTGTGGGTTCATCACAAAGGATGAGGCTAGGTTGGTTGATAAGGGCACGCGCGACTGCTACCCGCTGCCGCTCGCCGCCGGAGAGCTCGGCAGGTCGATGGCTCAAACGATGGGAAAGCCCGACCCGTTCAAGGAGTTCCCGTGCGCGTTTCTCGGCATCTCCATCGCGGTTTTTGAAAGCCATAGTGGGGATTAGTACGTTTTCCCAGACCGAATACTGCGGCAATAGGTGGTGATCTTGAAAGACAAAGCCGACACCCTGATTCCGAAATCGGGCGAGTTGTGGCTCTGGCAGTCCGAACGGATCTTCGCCGTTAATTTCAATCTGTCCCGACGAGGGTCGCTCTAATGTGCCGATTAGGTGCAGCAGTGTACTTTTCCCGGAGCCAGAAGGACCGGTGATAGCAAGGGATTCCCCCTGCGTCATTTCAAACGAAATGCCCTGAAGCACTTCAATCGGTTGTGCTTCATCACCGAAGTTTTTATAGATGTCGGATACCTTGAGAAAGTTCATAAGTTTACTAGTTCATTGGTACATAGGACTTACGCAGTTGAACGTTCAAAGTTTTGTGCTGCGTTGAACTGCACCCCCTCTAACTCCCCCGCAAGCAGGGGAGAACCCGTAGCAGCGATTCATCTCGACGCCCGATGAATCGGGCAACCACAAGGATTGCCCCTACAGTTAAGGGCTTAGGTTGGTAGTAGGTCGCGGACTCTTGGAACCGAGGCGATTTATCGACCCTACCCCCTCTAGCTCCCCCGCAAGCAGGGGAGAACCCGTAGCAGCGATTCATCTCGACGCCTGATGAATCGGGCAACCACAAGGGTTGCCCCTACAGTTAAGGGCTTAGGTTGGTAGTAGGTCGCGGACTCTTGGAACCGAGGCGATTTATCGACCCTACCCCCTCTAGCTCCCCCGCAAGCAGGGGAGAACCCGTAGCAGCGATTCATCTCGACGCCTGATGAATCGGGCAACTACAAGGATTGCCCCTACAGTTAAGGGCTTAGGTTGGTAGTAGGTCGCGGACTCTTGGAACCGAGGCGATTTATCGACCCTACCCCCTCTAGCTCCCCCGCAAGCGGGGGAGAACCCGTAGCAGCGATTCATCTCGACGCCTGATGAATCGGGCAACCACAAGGGTTGCCCCTACAGTTAAGGGCTTAGGTTGGTAGTAGGTCGCGGACTCTTGGAACCGAGGCGATTTATCGACCCTACCCCTCTAGCTCCCCCGCAAGCGGGGGAGAACCCGTAGCAGCGATTCATCTCGACGCCTGATGAATCGGGCAACCACAAGGGTTGCCCCTACAGTTAAGGGCTTAGGTTGGTAGTAGGTCGCGGACTCTTGGAACCGAGGCGATTTATCGACCCTACCCCCTCTAGCTCCCCCGCAAGCAGGGGAGAACCCGTAGCAGCGATTCATCTCGACGCCCGATGAATCGGGCAACTACAATCTGAAGTGCGTAACTCCTAGGTACATTAGTTTATTAGTTCATTAATGAATCAGATACGTCTTACGTTTCACATTTTGCTGCTTCGATCTGATTCACGATAAAATCTGGTATCGGGATGGCTCTCAATTTTTCGCCGGGGTTGCAGATGCAGCACGCCGACGTCAACTGACCGTGAGCAACTTTTACGTTGTCTTTCATAAAAACGAATTGATAGGTGAGGGATTTGGTCCCTTTTCTGGCAATCGTCAGGTGGATTTCCAGTTCATCTTCAAATTTGACAGGCTTGAGATACTCACACGAGGCTGCCAATCGGGGCCAACCGATCTTGTTTCCTTCCCACTCTGTGGCGACGCTTGTCCCTAATGAACGGAGGAATTCGTGTTCAGCGGATTCCATAAACACAAAGAACCGCGCAAAGTGGACGATGCCCGCCATGTCGGTGTCGGAGAATTCTATTCGGCGTTTTGTGTGGTATTCGTGTGGCATGGTGGAATCCTTCAAGTTTCTAATTGGGTTGGAGAATGCTGGCTCACTCATTCAATTCCTATCTTCAATTCCCCCACCGCTTCCTGTGCGATCGCTGATCCCGGCTGAAGTGCGATGACTTTCTCATAATCGGCGAGTGCTTCGTCGTAGCGACCGAGTTGCTGATATGCAGCTGCCCTGCGGAAGTAGATGGGACCCAATGTCGGATGGTCTTCTCCCCATCCCTGAATCTCATCGGTCGAAAACTGAATGACTTTGTGAAGGTCGGATTCCGCTGCGTCCGGTTGATTTAAGCGCAGATAGGCTTCACCCCGGCGGAGATACGCCTCCGCAAACGCAGGTTCAACCTCGATTGCCTTGTCAAGGTCTGCAAGCGCACGTTGATCGTCGCCCGTTTGCGCGTAGGCAAGCCCTCGATAGTAGTAGGCTGCGGCACCGGGTTTGCGTTCAATGACGGCTCCATAGTCTTCAAGCGCGCGTTGTGTATCTCCCATCTCCAGATAGGTTTCTGCCCGCTTCCACGTTACAAACCCCGCCCATCGTTTCTCCAAAGACACTGTGTAATCTGCGAGTGCGTACTGATAATCGCCCAAGGCACGATAGGCATCTCCGCGACTGTAGTAGGCATCGGCTGCGTACCGATTCAAGTTCAATGTCTGCGTATAATCCTCGATTGCTTTTCGATATTCACCTAGACGATAGTGAGCAAGTCCGCGTTTAACGTAGGCATCTGCGTATTTTGGGCTGATTTCAATCGCACGGGTGAAGGCGGAGATTGCGCTGCGGTTATCACGATCTGTTCGTCCCCCTAGGAGTTCTGTCCCTTTGACAACAAACTGGAGTGCCTTCGGGTCTTCCCCTTTTAGACTATCCCAACTGACGAATCGGGAGGCCATGAGGGCGCAAGCGATGAGCACCGGTAACATGACGTAAAGCAATAGACGCGACATAGATAGTCCTTTGTGGAACGAGATTGAACCTTCAGGGACACAGTGGATGAATCTCCGTACCGTATTTCAGTTCGGTGACAGCGTTGTAGCGTTTGGAGAGATCGATAGCAAGATAGGATCGTACCCCCGGCGGTGCGCCGTAGCCGGTTGAGAAGATGAGTTGATGCACCCCGAGGCGTGCCACCCCATCTGCTACGCCATCTTTGGAAAAAGAGACCAACGGCGTGTGTCCTACAACCAAAAATCTGCCCCCGATCCTTTTGAGGAATTCAGCCGTTTGAGACGGGGTATATCCGCTCCGCAGCACGATTTCAGGACGCCCCCAGAGCAATTCTTCAAGTACTTTTTTGCTTGGCTGAACGAGGTTAGCGAGGTTTTTGGCAGCTCGCGATGTCCCCGCATGGATACCAACGAATCCATTTTTACCAATAGCAACTGTCGGGAGGCTAGTCAGGTAACTGTAGTGTTCATCTGTCATCCGCTCAATGAAATTGAACTGCTTGAAATAGGCACCGTGGATAGTCTGGTAAAGTCCAGCAATCATATCCCGGCGGTTGTCCGCATTCATACCGGACTTTTTGAGCATGGCATAGGTATCAGCGGACGCAAGTTCGTGATTCCCTCTGATATAAATGAAGCGTTCTTCCCCCAACTGCTGCTGAAGCTGCATAATCCGATCGACAATTTTTACATCGCCGTAAGGCTCGAAGATTGGATCACCCGGTTTGTGATCGACTGCATCACCGAGAATCAAGCCGTAGACATCTTCCCCAGCCTCAATCCGCTCCACCAGTTTTGTCTGCGTGAGCCATCTATCAAAATTGCTCCACTGTGCATGAAAGTCCGTTGCAACATACACGATTCCTTGGTCAGGAAGGACAACCAACTCGCCATCCCGCGTTACTTGATTCGGATAATCGGGGAGAGATTTAGCTTCTGCCGCCTCCAAGATGCCGAGACAGAGGCTAGAGCAGTTGAACAGGATAAGAAAAAGGGATCTTAGAATTTTCTGTTGATTAAAAGATTTGACAGATTTCAATCTACACAATTGTCCTTACTCCTATCCCGTAAATCCTGATACTTCTCCGTCTATTATGCTACCGCGTTGTCAAATCATCCCCGAAATTGGTTGCGTCAGTCTTGCCGCGCTCAAGGCATACAGCGACCACAAGCATCTCAAGGTCTTCCTGCGTGTGATTATAGATTCCGTGAGATCCCCCAAGCCGATTCGGAATCGCCGCACCTTCGTAGACCTCCTCTGTTTCATCATCAACAGTCATTCGACCACTACCATTTAGGACAATATAAGCCTCCTCAATCCGGTCGTGTCGATGATAGCCGACGGAAGTGCCGGGTGGTAACAAAGCATGACTGACGAAGCCCCAGTTATTGCGGAAATCCTGATGTTCCCATAGCGTCCGAGCACCGATTTCGCCTTTACCTTCGTGCGACTGGCTGTAGGTTAGCAGATTGCAATCCAGTCTGGCAACAGGCAGTCGATCTACCGACTCCAAAGGTGCATTGGCGCGGTCATCACCGAAATCGGTCGAATCCGGGGGTACGCCGATTGCTGCAACATTGAAATTGAACCATCGCGTCTCTTTGTCGGTGTGGTTGTAGATGGCGTGGGATTCCCCTTGACGCAACGGCACAGCTGCGCCGCCGACAATCTCCGCTGTGCGACCGTTGTGCGTAAATTGGGCTGCGTTGTCAACGGTGACGAAGACCTCCTCAGCGGTGTCGTGCCGATGGTGACCGATGCCACCGCCGGGCAGAAGAATCGCGCTATGAATAAACCGCCATGGAGTTCCAAAATCATCGCTCCCAAAAAGGCTCTTGAATAGAATTGACTTTGCCCCGGCATGGACACTGCTGATTTCTTCCATCTCTTCACGTCGAGCATAAGAAATTCTCATTTTTAGATCTCCTATTAAAATTGGCAAATTAAGATGTAACCGTTTATCTTAACTCAAGTTGCCACCTGTCGCCCCACTGGGGCTTCAGCATTTCGATTAGATATGTTTACACATTGCGCTCCTCTGGAACGCGGGGATTGGACGCATCGGAATACTATAGACATATCGCTCCGCTGGAGCGAAAGACTTACTTGATGGGCGGGGAGACCCCACCCCTACGAAGAAACCGCTGGATTTTCAATGGCTAGGGCGTGTTGACATTTACGTAAAACTGTCCATAATCGTAGGGGCGAGGTCCCCTCGCCCATTGACCAACGCGGGTTGAGTTGATTGTAGGTCGAGATTCATATCTCGACACCGAAACGTCGATTTTGGAAAATCGACCTACAGAACCTCAAAACCGTCTTATGATGTGTGACCAAAGGGTTGGGAAACCCAACCCCTACGAAGGACCAAGTGTCTGTGCACACCTCTCGATTATCTGGTTACGATGAAATGTCAACAGAACCTAGTAACTTGCCTTATCTTGCAAATTACACATCCTATTTTAATCCAAAGTTTCGCCTAGCTGGAGTTCGACGATTTCAACCGCTTGGTCTTTGGTTAGCTCGCGGAGTGCGTCCGGCGTTCCGGTCAGGAGCGGAAATGTCCCATAATGCATCGGAACAATAGCAGGTACATTGAGCAACTGCGCCGCATAAGCCGCCTCACGGGGCCCCATCGTGAAGTGGTCACCAATCGGCAAGAGGGCGAGATCCGGCTGATAGATTTCACCGATGATCCGCATATCGCCAAACACATTTGTATCACCCGCGTGGTAAATTTTATACCCATTTGAGAATTCGAGGATAAACCCCGCAGGCTCACCGAGATAGACGATGGTGCCATCTTCTTCTGTGAAGCTGCTGCTATGGTTGGCTGTTACCATCGTTGCGTTAAGCCCATTAATGGAAACAGTGCCCCCCTTGTTCATCCCGATCGCGTTTTCGACGCCTTTACCTCCGAGCCAATTGCTGATTTCGACCATCCCCACGACGGTCGGTAAGTGTTGCTTCGCAAGGTCAACAGCATCGCCGATGTGATCGGCGTGCCCGTGTGTGATGAGGATGGCATCGAGTTTGTCAAATGTTTTAAGGGCATCTAGACACACTGGATTGCTGGCTACCCACGGGTCTATTAGAAAGGTCTGTCCCTCGAATTCAATCTTAAAAGTTGAGTGTCCGAGCCATGTCAGTTGGATTCCGTTATTTAGTTTCATGCGTTTCCTCCTTGTATGATATAGGTTTATATTCAAGTGAGTTTATTATACAAAAGTCGCCGTTTCTTTGCAACTATATTGTCGTTGACTTGAATTAGCGAATCTGCTATAATCCCTCTCGTCACAATAGCGCAGATTGCTCCCTATTCAACATCTCAGATGTCTTCTGTATGGGTCAATTTAGGTTTCGGATATAAATCAGATGGGTGAAGGTAAGGTTGTCCAAAAAACAGAAGTCCCCGCTACGATCGACTCGTTGCAGGCTGATTTCAGAGCACTTGGCATCAGATCGGGAATGGTATTGCTGGCTCATTCATCCTTGAGCGCGATGGGTTGGGTGTGTGGCGGAACGGTAGCGGTCATCATTGCACTTCAGGAGGTTTTGGGTAAAACTGGTACACTTGTTATGCCCACCCACTCGACTGATCTGACCGAACCGAGCCAGTGGAAAAATCCACCTGTACCTGAATCGTGGTGGCCGGTCATACGTGCGACAATGCCTGCTTACCAGCCGGATCTGACGCCTACGCGGTCAATGGGGATTATTGCAGAAACATTCCGAAAGCAGAAAGGTGTCCTGCGTAGCGCGCATCCACACCACTCGTTCTGTGCGTATGGGCATCAAGCGTCGCATATTACAGATAACCACTCATTGGAGTTTGGGCTGGGCGAGGGTTCGCCGCTTGCCAGAATCTATGATTTGGGCGGTTTCGTTCTTCTCCTCGGCGTGGGTCATAATAGCAATACGTCTATGCACCTTGCAGAATATCGTGCCACCTTTCCAACCAAGTGTACCATTCAGGAGGGTGCCCCAATCTCGGCAGCGGGTTCAAGGAGATGGACTACTTTTGAAGATATAGATCTGGATAGTTCAGATTTTGAGCAGATCGGTGAGGACTTCCCCCAAAGTGATGCAGGGCGAGAGGTGCATCGTGGCAAGGTTGGGCTTGCAAAGTGCCAACTAATGCCACAGCGAGCGATAGTAGACTTCGCGGTTGATTGGCTTGAGGAGAACAGAAAGAAGTAAACCGAATTTCAACCGATCTACACGTACTTCTGCTGCGAAGGTGCGTTTTGGCTTTGTAATTGAATTTATAGATAGCCTCAATCCGCAAAAACAATCAAAGGAGATCCTATGAAATTAGTAAGTTTCCAGAGTTCCGATGGTCCCAAACTGGGGGCCTCAATTGATGATAAGGTCTTGGACCTGCAAGCCACCTATCAAGCGGCAGTTACAGATGACGCATTGCCTGCACTCTTGAGTGGTATGATCGCATTTCTTGAAGGTGGACAGAGGGCGTTTGATGCTGCGACACATGCAATCAACGTGGCGGCAGAAAATCCAGAGAAAGCGGTTTGGAGTACAGATCCGCTCCTGTCACCGATTCCTAATCCGAAGAAGCTATTGCTGCTCGCAGGGAACTATGCCTCGCATATTGAGGAAGGTGGCGGCGTCGCATTGAGCCGGATGGAGACAACGCCACGCGTTTTCATGAAACCGCCGACCACTACCATAGTTGCCCACGAAGAGCCGATTATCATTCCTCCCAACGGCGTCTTTACCGACTGGGAAGCTGAGATTGGTATTGTCATTGGCAAACGCGGGAAATTCATCTCGGCTGATGAAGCCTACGATTACGTCGCGGGATACACTGCGGTCAACGACGTTTCCGAACGTGAGCTAAAGGTGAAGGACAGCCGCGTAGATCGAGATGGTGATGAATGGTTTGATTGGCTCAATGGCAAGTGGTACGATACTTTTGCGCCAGTTGGTCCATGTCTGACAACAACGGATGAAATCCCGGATCCGAACAGTCTGCGTATCGCCTGTCGCGTCAACGGCGAAACCAAGCAAGATGCCAATACGGGACACATGATCTTTAACTGCGCGGAAATCGTGGAATTTACCTCAACGCTGGTCACGCTTGAACCGGGCGATATTATCTCAACAGGCACACCCGCAGGTGTTGGACACCCCGATCAGAAATTGGTTGATGGGGATGTCGTCGAGGTCGAAATTGAGAAGATTGGTGTTTTGAGGAATCCTGTTGTTCAAGGCTGATAAAAGCATTTCCGCTCATGCACAGAAGTCATGCAACAGAAACCGAGTTTTTGGCAACTACGGGCGGGGTAACCCCGCCCCCCGATAAATCGGGATGCAAGCACCTACGGTTTCTCTCCGCGCGAATCGATCTATTGGGAGGAGTGGGATGGTACTGGTTAGGGTGTAACAAGTGAGATTTACTTCTATCACCTCTCAGCAGCAGAGCATAAGGTAACGAAGCGGAGGAGGATTCGGAAGGAGATTAATCGTCTTTCTCTGATTCTCCCAGTTTCCCCTGTATGAGTATGTGATAGATGTTTCTCACATCTGTACTCAAATCGGTGAGCCTCTGATTCATATCGTCGAACCGTTGGTTCAGATCAACAACCCTTTCATTGAATCGTTGGTTCAGATCAACAATCCTTTCATTGAATTGTTGGTTCATATCAGTGATCCTCTGATTCATATCATCGAACCGCCTATTCATATCATCGAATCGCCTATTCATATTATCGAACCGTTGATTCATCTCATCTCGACTCGGAAATTTCAAGAGAAAGGTGATAATTGTAATAGCAAAGCCGGCAACCATAATTACGATTTGCAGAGTATCCTTGTCCATGTTAGCCTCCCCTGATGATGTCGGTTTGTGCGATATTATAGCACATTATTCCATGTTATTCATGTAAATCTAACATTTCACTTTTGAATAAAGGAGCACTGTAATGTCCGATCGTAAAAAGATAGCAGCCATCATCACCACATACTTTCCGCTCTCCCACGCAGACGTGATTGCCACGAAATATATGAAGGGATTCCCGACCGATGAGGGGCTTCAGGCACCGCGTGTCGATTCGGTTTCGATCTATCTGGATCAGACCGATCCACGGGACATCGGACGCGGGCTTGCCGAATCGCACAACATCCCGATCTATCAGAGCATTCGTCAGGCACTGACACTTGGTGGGAAGGATCTCGCTGTTGATGGTGCCCTCCTGATCGGCGAGCATGGCGATTATCCGTACAATGAACTTGAGCAGCACATGTATCCGCGCCGTTACTTGTTCGAGCAGATCTGCGGTGTCTTCGCATCAAGTGGGCATTCAGTCCCCGTCTTCTGCGACAAGCATCTATCGTATAACTGGACGGATGCCAAATGGATGTATGACCGTGCTAAGGCACTCAATGTCCCCTTTATGGCGGGTTCATCCTTGCCGACCTGCTGGCGAAATCCGTTTCTTGAGTACGATCTCGACACGCCATTAGAGGCAGCAATCGGGATAGGCTATGGCGGCATCGAGTCCTACGGTTTCCACGCCTTAGAGACGCTACAGTGCATGATCGAGCGGCGCACCGGTGGGGAATCTGGTGTGGTTGCCGTCCAATGCTTGGAGGGAGATGCGGTCTGGCAGGCGGGAGCGGAGGGACGTTGGTCTCCCGAATTGGCGACCGCTGCGTGCGCGCCAATCCCTGATAAACCAGAGGGAAAGCCCGAAGATCATTGCGAGAACCCTGCCGTTTTTCTGCTTGAGCACAGTGATGGGTTTAGGTCAGCGGTATTGATGCTGAACGGCTATATCAGCCAGTTCGCCTACGCGGGACAGATCGACGGCGAGATTCAAGGCTCTCAGTTCCGTCTACAAGGCGGGGGTCCCCATGCACATTTTAGCTATCTCAGCCTGAACATCGAAGAGATGTTCCTCACAGGGGTTCCTCAATATCCCGTTGAACGGACGCTGTTGACGACCGGTGTTTTGGACGCGGCGATGCGTTCAAGGTATCAGGGACATATCCGCTTAGAAACACCACACTTGGCAGATCTCTCTTATCGTTCTTACGAGCAGCTGCCGATTCGCCCAACGGGACCGGAACCCAGCGGATCAACATTAGATCCTTGGCCCCCGGAGGCACCTGATAGTTAAAGCAGTAGAAATTTGTTATCCTTCGCCTCGCCTCTGCGTCACCGCTTTGAAGACCAGCACGGCGAGCACTGCACCGATAACCTGCATCAGGATAAATATCGCTCCATCAACGGGCATTACACCCGCTGCTGAGTAGGTAAATATCCGCGCAAAGGTAACTTGTGGATTGGCGAACATGGTGCTTGATGTCGTGATCAGCTGTCCTCCAACTAACATGCCAACTACCAAGGAGAGCTTATCCGATTGGTTGTGCACCAAAAGGAGAATTGCAAGAACAAGAATAAAGGTGCATAGAATCTCCGAAAAATAGTTCCCTCCCGGACGGGCTACTTCAGAAACAGTGATCAGTTCGGGAATTTTGTGATAGAACATCAGATGCGAAAAGATTGTTCCTGTAAATCCACCGGCGACCTGTGCTAAAATATAGATTAACGCCTGTTTCCAACCGATTTTACCTCCAAGTGCCATTGCGAGGCTTACCGCAGGGTTGAAATGTGCACCGCTGATGGGACCAAATATCTCAACGAGAGCGAAAAGAATAAACCCAATGGCAAGACCACCAGCCAAAATCGTCAGATTGATCTCGGCTCCTAGTACTTGATTGAAAAGGATAATTGGCGCGATCGCCGCCATGACGAGGAACAGTGAACCCAAATACTCACTCAGAATTCGAGAACCTATCGCATATTCTGCTTGCTTTGATGCCATTTGAAACCTCCGTTTGTCTTTTTGTTAACCGAATGCTTATTCCAATCGTCCCATTGCAGCAGGGACACCTTGTCATATCATACTGATTTCTGGAAAAATTGTCAAAGCAAAATTCTATACACATGTCGCCCCGCTGGGGCTTGAGAGTTGGTTTCATTGTGCTTGCTATATACATATCGCCCCGCTGGGGCTTTAGGTGACAACTTGAGTTAATTTAATTTTATGGCTGGAACCTTCAAAGGATTGAAACGATATGAAGATTACACAACTCGAAATTCTCCCCGCGCCGTTTCAGGGACGGGCGTATATTTACGTCAAGCTGCACACCGATGAAGGTATCATCGGCATCGGTGAAGCGTCCTGTTCTGGGAAAGAGGGCGCATTGGTAGGTGCATTGCGAGATGTTGAAAATGTACTGATCGGCGAAGACCCATTTCAGGTTGAGAAAATCTGGCAGATGATTTATCGCAACGCTTTCTGGCGAGGCGGTCCCGTGCTCATCGGTGCGCTGTCCGGCATTGAGCACGCACTTTGGGACATCAAAGGTAAAGCCTTGAACGTCCCGGTGTACGAGTTGCTAGGCGGTATGTACCGGCACAAGATGAAGGTTTACTGCTGGATTGGTGGGGGCACACCAGAATCTTGGGCGGAGGCGGCTGTAAAACGCATTGAAAATGGTTGGGGCGGACTGAAATTCACGCCATTTGATCCGACGGGACCTGCCTTTAATCTCGCTCACGGTAAAAAAGTTGAAGCAATAGTCAAAGCGGTTCGCGAAGCGGTCGGTGACGAGGTCCCGATCGCAATTGATGGACATGGCCGCCTGAACCCCGTCAACGCAATGGAGATGGCAAAACGGATTGAACCTTACGGCATCCTCTTTTTCGAGGAGGCGGTGCTCCCAGAATCGGTTGATGCGATGGCAACGCTGCGTCGGAATGCAGGGGTTCCAATCGCCACCGGTGAGCGACTCTATACGCGCTACTCCTTCCGAGAGTATCTTGTCAAAGGTGCTGTGGATGTCGTTCAACCGGATATCTGTACCTGCGGCGGTATTATGGAAGCGTTCAAAATCGCGGCGATGGCAGACGCCTTTTTCGCCACGATCGCACCTCACAATCCGCTGAGTCCTCTATCAACGGTGATTTGCCTGCACTTAGATACCGTCGTGCCAAACTTCCTTATTCAAGAAGTTCCCAATGGGAACAATCCGGAACGGAAGAACCTCATAGTTGGATTTGAAGAAAAGCCGGTCGATGGACATCTGCAAGTGCCGCAGGGACCGGGTTGGGGCGTTTCGTTGAACGAAGATTATATCCGCTCGCTTTCAGGGGATTCGTCACGCGGGAAATGGGACGCCTTCGATGTTGATGGTTCAATCCTTGATCTTTGAAGACGCAACAGACAGCAAACGAAAGAACCCCCCTGTATAGACGAATATGGTGATACATATAGCACTCCTCTGGAGCGCGAGCATCAGAGATATCAACATTCTATAGACATATCGCTCCTCTGGAGCGAAGGGTAGAGTACTTCAGTGTATTGTTGGGTTTCACTGTATCCATCTATCAGCGGCTGCTATCGAAAGGCAGAATCTCGATCGTAATTGATGGAAATTCGTATTTAACCATTCAACCCAACCTACGGAACTGCACTGTGCTCCCAAGTCAGTGAAAATGGAAAAAATCCCCATTTTCCACTCGGAATTGGACAAAAAGTAACGCGCAATGAATTGCGCTACTACGAACCGGTGTGTGCAGTTATATGCTCCGAAGTAATAGCAGGTTAGCCTACCCCGGTTATATTGGCGGCAGGTATGCCCCGATCACAGATTAGGAAATCTGTGGCTACGAGAGCGATGGTTAAGGCATAGGGAGCCTCAGATTGGGATTCAAAGCAATATACCTACTACTAGCGACTGGGGTTAAAAATAAGGAGACGTTGGTATGCGATTGAACTTACGTTCCGCCATCAACCCACTCATTCATCTGCTTATCTGTCTATTCACATATTTCTGCATCATTGCGAGCAGTTTTGGGGGCACGGTCTATGCTGCTGAGGATTCGCATCCACACGAAGCAGCTCTCAAGAACCCCGATGGAACATGGAAGTGGACGAATGACCTCATCGGTGAAACGAGCCCTTACCTGCTTCTGCATGCCCACAACCCAGTTGACTGGTATCCTTGGGGACCTGAGGCGTTGGACCGGGCGAAGGCTGAGAACAAACCGATTTTCCTTTCTGTGGGGTACTCTACCTGCTACTGGTGTCACGTTATGGAACGGAAGGTGTTCTCAGATCCAGAGATAGCCAATCTGATGAATACCTTGTTTATTAACATCAAGGTGGACAGGGAAGAACGCCCAGATATAGATGAGATTTATATGACCGCTACCCAGATCATGACGGGATCTGGCGGTTGGCCCAACTCTGTTTTTTTAACGCCTGACCTTCTTCCCTTTTTCGGAGGGACCTACTTCCCACCGGAGGATAGTCGGGGTCGTCCCGGTTTTCCGAGAGTCTTGAACGCACTTCATGAGGTGTGGATGAATCAACAAGCAGATGTCATTGCACAGGCAGAGAAGATAACGGAAGTCATCGTACAGGCGACGGCTGCCATTCCGGCTCCCGCCGGGAAAACGCCGCTGGATAGGAAGCTAATTTCGGCGGCGGTGAAAGCCCTTCAATCGAGGTACGATGCTACATACGGTGGCTTCGGTGGTGCGCCAAAGTTTCCTAGCCCCACGAATTTGGAACTGTTGTTGAGCGAGTATCAACGTGAACCTTCCAAATCGACCCTTGAGATGGTCACGAACACCCTTGACAAGATGGCGTACGGCGGGATGTATGATCAGATTGGCGGCGGTTTCCATCGTTACTCGGTTGATGCCAAATGGCTTGTACCGCACTTTGAGAAAATGCTGTATGACAACGCCCTACTCGTGAAAGTCTACCTGCAAACCTATCAACTCACGAAAAACCCACTCTACCAACGGGTAGCCGAGGAGATTTTCGGGTTCGTTTCGCGAGAGATGACATCTGCGGAAGGCGGTTTCTATTCGGCACTCGATGCGGAAGTGGATGCGGAGGAGGGCAAATCCTACCTCTGGACAAAAGAACAGATTCAAGAGGTCCTTGGGAAAAAGGATGCCAAGTTGTTCATGCAGGTTTACGGGGTGGACAAGGAGGCTAATTTTGAAGGCGGGACCAATATCCTCTACCTTCCTGCCCCAACTTCAAGTGTCGCAAAATCGCTCAAAAAGTCGGAGGAGGACCTCCACAGCCAACTTGAACCGCTCAAAGCGAAACTACTCACGACGCGAGAGAAACGGAAACAACCCCTGCTCGATACAAAAGTAATCGTAAGCTGGAACGGGTTAATGATTGATGCGTTTGCCTACGGCTACGAAGTTCTCGGCGATAAACGGTATCGTGATGTGGCGGAGAAAGCTGCCCTATTTAACCTGAAACACCTCCGAACGGCCGATGGACAACTGATGCGGACCTACAGGGATGGTGTCGCCAAATACAACGGCTACCTTGATGATTATGCCTTTCTCGTTCGCGGCTTGTTGGGTCTACATCAGGCAACGGGTGAGAAAAGTTGGTTGAATGAAGCAAAGTCCTTAACCGACACAATGAACCAGCTATTTTGGGATGACAAAAATGGCGGCTTTTACTTCACGCTTGCCAACCAAAAACATCTGGTTGTGCGCACCAAGAATCCTTACGACTCCGCTCTCCCATCGGGGAATGCGGTAGCAGCTAATAACCTACTCATCCTCGCACAGCACCTTGACGAAAAGGATTATCTGGATAAGGCGGAAAAAACGCTTCAGAACTTCGCGGGCATGATGGAACAGTCGCCCGGTGCTTTTATGCACATGCTTTTTGCCACCAATCGTTATCTTTCGACGGACTGGACCAAAGTCGGGGCGGGACCCCAAGAGGAGTCAACCCAATTCGGTTTGAACACGGAGGGGAGAAGCGCGATTAACCTCTTCGGACTACCGAAAGCCCCACGGGCCTTACCTTCAGAGCACGAACTGTTGGCACTTGCAGCCTCCATACCCTCAAAAGGGGCTATCTTCCCCGGAAACGCCTTTGATGTGGAGGTACAGCTTGAACTCGCTGAAGGGTGGCATATCAACGCCAATCCCTCTTCGTGGGATCTGTTGATTCCTACAACTGTGTCTGTCAGCCCTGATGCTTCCGTAGAAATCTTGTCGGTCACATACCCCAAGGGGAAGCCGTTCCACGCAGATTGGAGGGAGGCTCCAATTTCCATCTATGAAGAAGACGCCACAATCGAGATGAAATTGAAGCTGAAGCCGGGTGAAACAATCGAAAAAGCGTTTCCGTTGAACATAAATGTTCGCTATCAGGCGTGCGACGCGCACCGGTGCTTGCCGCCGTCAACCGCAACGATTCCGCTCTGGGCTAACATTTACGAGAAAAGTCACAACTGATATACATCGGGGTGAGCGTACATAAATCAGAGGATTTACCGAGCGAACCCCTAACTCAATTATAGGAGGTTTATCATGGATTTGGGATTAACAGGAAAGGTTGCTGTCATCACAGGCGGCAGTGAAGGCATTGGCAAGGGCATCGCCCAACGACTCTGCGCAGAGGGCGCGAAGGTAGCGATCTGCGCTCGTCGTGAGGATGTTTTAGAAGAGGCGGCGCAGGAGATTAGGGACGCAACGGGTGGTGAAGTGCTCGCCGTTGCCGCTGACGTGACAATCGCCGGAACACTCGAAATTTTCATCAACCAAACGGTTGATAAGTTCGGAAATATTGATATTTTGGTCAACAATGCCGGGAAGTCCGCGGGTGGCAATTTTGAACAGGTAACTGATGCGGAATGGTACGAGGATCTCGATCTCAAGCTGATGGGAGCGGTGCGCTGTGCACGGTTGGCTATCCCTCACATGAGACCAACGGGTGGTGGACGCATCATCAACGTCACCCACCCCGGTGGTAAACAGCCGGACGCGGGCTCTGTTCCAACCTCTGTCAGTCGGGCGGCGGGCATTGCGATGACAAAAGCACTGTCCAAAGAGTTACTCGCCGACAAGATCCTTGTCAACACGGTCTGCTTGACCTCAATCAAGAGCGCGCAGGGTGAACGGTCTTGGAAGGCGGATGGTTCGCCCGGCACGATCGAGGAGTATTGGGAAGCAAGGGGCGCGGAGCATCCGCTCGGTCGCTTGGGTGAACCGACTGAAGTCGGTGATCTCGTCGCTTTCCTTGTCTCGGATCGGGCTTCGTACATAACGGGGACAGCGATCAATATTGATGGAGGATTATCGGCGGTTGTTTAGTAACTTTTTGGCACTAGCCGGTGAGGAGTCGTTGCTACATTGTTCAAGAGTTCATTGGTTCATTGGACTGCTGAACCCTATACACATCGCGCTCCGCCCCGATAGGATCCCCGATAAATCGGGACAGGCGGGATTCAAAATTGGAGCGAAAGGACCTCTATCTACTGCATCGTAGGGAACAACGATCGTTGTTCCCTACAACCCGTATGCCTACTACTTACGTAACTTGCGTTAAGATAACGCGAGCTGCCACATGTCGCTCCGCTAGGGCTGTAGTATTTGGACTAGGTTCTACTTTGCTATACATATAGCACTCCTCTGGAGCGCAGAGATTGGATATATCACCGTTCTATAGACATATCGCTCCGCTGGAGCGAAAGTAATAATCGGGAATCGGAATTCCCTCCTACACTACTCCTACAGAATTGGGTGTTGGGTTTCACGGTTCCCGCTCAACCCAACCTATGTACTATAGTGGATCTTAGAATTAATGAGACACTCCAAACCGGTGCGGTTAGGAAACCGCACCTACCGGGGGGCGAAAGTGCCTATTTATTTTTAGAATTCATCATAATTACATGGGCTTGTCGTTACCTAATCATCAACGACATATCTCAACATTACCCCAAGATCGCCGACAATCCAGCCAGTTTCAGCGTCCGCCATATAAATCGAGTTCAGGTTATAGTAGCTTTCGCACCTTTGCGGACGCCAGTTCTCGCCGCCATCAAGGGTACGGATAACCGTGCCTTCACCGCCGACTGCCCAGCCGAGGTTGGCATTGAGGAAGAAGACACTATTTAGGAAACTTTCCACGTAGCTTTTTTGGCGTTTCCATGTGCGTCCTCCATCGGCTGTGTGGATAACCAACCCATCAATCCCAACGACCCAGCCGTTTAGATGGTCTGTAAAGTAAACCCCTGACAGCCATACCTCTCCGAGTTGGGCTTGCAAATCCCACTTTTGACCACCGTTCCGGGTATTAAGAATCACACCGCCCTGTCCCACAACCCAGCCGGTTTGAGTGTCGATGAAGTGGACACCAAAGAGATGACGGTTGACACCGCTGCGCTGTTTCTGCCACGTTTTGCCGCCGTCCGCGGTGTGCAAAATCTCCCCGCTGTGACCGATCGCCCATCCGTGCTGTGAATCAACGAAGGAAACACCAAGGAGATCACTTTCCGTATTAGCCTCTTGCTGTAACCACGTTTTGCCACCGTCGGTGGTGTGGACAATTGTCCCCCATTCCGCAACGCTCCAGCCAACCTTGTCGTTGATAAAGTGTGTTGATCCGAAGCATTCCATCGTTCCACTATCTTGCGACTGCCAGTGCAACCCACCGTCGTCCGTGCGAAGGACCTCCCCACGGTCACCCACTGCATATCCAACTTTATCACTGATAAAATGGAGGTCTGTGAGCAGATAGCTGGGTGCGGATTGAAGCTCCCACGTTTTACCACTGTTCTTGGTGTGCCAGATCGTCCCGAACTCCCCGACGGTCCAACCGAGTTGAGAATTGACAAAATGAACACCTAGCAGAACGACATCCGCTCCGACCAATTGTGTCGCGCCACCCCGCTGATGCTTCCACGTCTTCCCGCCATCGTTGGTGTGCAAGATGGTGCCCAAGTCGCCAACAATCCAGCCATTTTCGGTATCGGTGAAGTGGAGCGCGTACAGAAGGAAGGTGTGTAGCGGTTCATCCCCGGTTCTTATCTGCTGACCGTAGTGTTCTTCATGGCGTTTATTTGAGCCTCGCGTTAGATACTCCCAATTTCTACCGCCATCCTGTGTGGCAAGCACCGTGCGCTTGTCCCCGACGATCCAGCCACGATTCTCATCGACAAAGTGGACATCGGACAACTCGTAGCGGACATTCGTTTTCTGGTAAGTCCAGCGTTTCCCTCCATCGCGTGTATAATAGGCGTTGCCTTGGTGGCTAACGGTCCAGCCTTGACGGGAATTGAGGAAAAATACACCCCTCAGCGAGTTGTCACCAATCCCTTCTGACCGATTCACCCACGTCTGCCCGCCATCCTTCGTGTATAACACTGTCCCGAAATCGCCGACAATCCAACCCTCTTGGGCTGAGACAAAGTGGAGATCGAACAGGTTATTATATGTAGCCTTTACTTGCTGTTCCCACGTCTCCCCACCATTTTCTGTGTGCAGGATAATACCATTTTCGCCGACGCACCAGCCGGTTTGGTTATCCACAAATCGCACCGCTCGCAACGGATGGTAAACGCCACTCTGTTGTGGATGCCATGTCACCCCGCCATCCGTTGTGTGGGCGATCGCGCTGTCGAGCTCTTCCGCGAATGTGCTTCCTGCGTTATTGCCGACCGTCCACCCGGTGTGCTCGTCAATGAAGAATACATCGTAGAATCGTGCTTCCCAATCTGCACGCCGAACAATTTCCCAGCGACCAGGCTTGGGAACTTGATCTCCTGAACACCCAATGCCCCCACCAACAAGCATCACAATGAGAAATATGACGTGAAGCGTGATGCGTGAAACGTGATGGGCTAAGTTTTCGATTTGTTGATTCGTTCTCACGTTGAATACATCCTTTGTTCAAATGTTTTCGTAAATCGGGGCAAAGCTATCGTTCTCTGCGACGATGTGCTTATCCCATAGGTTTATTTGAGGCGATTGGTTCTTGTTGCTAGGAGAAAATTTCAGATCTCTCTATGAACGATTTTGCCAGTTAGTTCGTCTTATACAATAACACAAGTTGCTGGTTATAGGGCAAGCCACAATTTGGGTGAATGAGAACGAAAGAGAGAAAATCATCACTCACAGTGGATTGACAAATCCACTGCACACGTACGAAGATGGCTCCGTTCCGAGAGTCTAAGACTTGGATATGTCTATCCAAGCCGAGCAGGGTTAATACACTAAACCGATGCGAAACCTAATACAAAATAAACCTGAACAAATTATCCAGAATAAATTATCCGCCATCCAACGTCGAATGCGGATTGAGGGTGTCTTCCAGAATCTAGCTACATTTAACCTCTGGGGACTTCTCATCGCTGGGGTATTGCTTGTAGCCAGCCGATTTTTCCCGTTGCCGATACCGATTGGATTTGCAATTGCCCTGCCGATCGTCATTGCAAGCACTATTGCAGTTGGCTTAAACTTGATGCGGAAGATAGATCCGTTTGCAGTGGCGCACTTTGTGGACCAACGCCTCAGCCTGAAAGAGCGTCTCGGCACTGCCCTTGAGGCAATGGATCGGCGGGGAACGGGTGATTTTGCTATTTTGCAGATTGGTGATGCTGCACGGACAGCCCAAGGGATCCTCCCTGCCGCTGTGGTCTCCTACACGGTCCCACGGACCCTCAAATGGCTGCCCATTCCCATGTTGCTAGTTGGGCTTTCGTTCTTCATCCCGCGCATGTACGAAATCGTCCCTCCCCCGAACCCCTCAGAACATACGGCTATTCATAACGCTGCAGCAAGGCTTGAAGGGGCGGTTAGTGATCTCGACAAGACAGAACTCTCCAAACAGGTTGAGGAGACCGTCAAAGCATTGCGAAATAAGGGCACCGGTGTGCCAGCCGCTCAAGAGAAACTCAGCAAGCTCCGTGAAGATGTGCAGGCGCGGAAAAGCCAACTAGCGGAAAATGGGTTGGATCAGGCGGTCGAATCCATCTCCAAACTGAGCGAAAACTCCAACCTACTCAGTGGAACGGATACAGAGGAGATTGCTTCAGAATTACAGGAACTAGCGGATCAGATGGACGGACTGACAGAGGCGCAGCGGGCGGAATTGGACGCGCTACTCAGGCAACTTGCTGAACGGCTTGGGGGCAACCCCGCTGCCAAGAACCTTGTGGATCAATTGAACGAGATTGGAGCAGAGGGAGTCAGTCCTGAGACGCTAGCGAAAATTGCGCGTTCATTGCTAGCGATTGACCAGCAGGCAAAAAACATGGCACAGATGGAAGATATTTTGGAGGAGATTAAGGCAAGCCGAAAAAATATAGGATTGGCGGGTATCGAAATGGCGCGTAAAACAGGCGGGGTAGCGGGTAGCGATGGGGGACCGGGCGAGGAATCTGGGACAGGAGAAGCGCGAGGAACACAGGTTGACGCTATGCCTTCAGAATCGCAACCTACGGAAGCACTACAACTGAGAGGAGCCACATCGGATTCGGAGGATTTCTCGACAGCCTCGACGCAAGAGACGCCAAGCGGTGAGAAGGAACCCACTTATATGTCACACCGAGAAGCCTATCTCAACGCAAAACAGGCTTACGCAGAGGCAATGGAAAGGGATGGGATTCCTATGCGGTATCGACAGCGGGTTAAGGATTATCTAGATGCCATTGCGAATACGGGGGAATGAGGAACGAAACGTGAAAAGAGCAAGCCATCCGCGAATCCACGCCAATCCACACGGATAAAAAAACAAGGTGCATATCAAAAGAAGGTGCAAAATGCGAAGAGAAACCGAGTTTTGAAGAAAAAACTCGGTTTCTTTGCACTATTTCTTAATATGAGCCAAAAACAATTACTTCACAAGCTGCGAGGACTGGGTGAGATCGTACAACGTGGCAATAATTAACGTGATTGAATGTTTGCCCCGTCCTTTGTTTCTGGGAGGTACTGCATTTACAGAAACTCGACCCCCGACATCTGGCAATGGAATATGTATACCGGCGGCACTCTTGACGAAACAGGGACCTTGCAGGGTGGATAGCCATTCGCCCGGCACATAGTAGTTCACAATCGATTTCAGTCTTTCGTCAACCGTCGCGTCGTCCAAGCCAAATCCCTCAAGAGTGGCGGGATGGACACCTGCACTATTAAAAGTCACCGCCGGTCGATTCGCTACGAGGCTCGCAGCAGCTGCCAGACCGCCGCCCATGGAATGACCTGTGAAAAATACTTTATCCCCATACGCTTCCACAACCGCTTTGGCAAGTTCGATAGCCTGTCGATATGCTGCTGCACCAAACCCTAACCCTTGAGCGAGGCATGTCTGGCTGTCCCGGATAATATTGGTTCTCCTTACGCCCCGATAAACAACGACAATCTCCTGTGCGTCCTTTGACTGATATAACATCGCACGAAAGCCTGTGTTAGTATCCTCAAATGTTGCGCCCTGTAGCTCGTCAGGGAGTTGATACCGACGTGAAGGGGCGGAGAGCTGCATCCAGTCGGGCGGCTCTGTTATTCGGGAAAAATAGACATCGTTACTCCCCGCTGGCGTCATAAAGATCGTGGATCTACCCGTTTCTGCGGAGATGTAAAGTTTCTCCTTCGCCTCGTAAATCGCCATACACAGCACAGCGTAATCGAATGGCGGCTGCCCGTTCAGCTGCCCTTCGCTATCCTTCAAATCTTTGTTCGGGCAGTTTCTCAGGCAGGCGAAACCGATAACTGCGACCGCAGCTCCAGCAACTCCGGTCACAATCCTCGAAAGCGTCAGTAAGCCGTACCGCCAACCGCTCGGTGGGTAATTTTGATGCTCGGAACAGTATGGACTGTTTTCAACGGCGTTTCTGAGACATCGAAAAATAAAAGGGGTTCGTGCTTTACATCTCATAATTGTTTTCTATATTTCACGCTAGGGGCATTTATAGTGGATTCTAGTGCGCCGTGTAAACGGTGATTAAGAGTGTCCTGATAATCGGGACTGGGATTGTCGGAATATCCCATACGCACCTATCTTAGGTAGGCACGGCAAAAGTGCTGAAACGGGGAAACCCGATGCCGAACATAGCATGATAGGAGAAGGTGATTGATACTGAAATATCCTAAGTTAGATGGTCATCAGCGTAAGATGTGCATGAGCAAGGCTGTATTGCTTGAAGCCCAAGTCCTCATGGCTTTACACTTGGCGATAACGTATGGATTCGTTGGAAACAGCGACGGTAGTGAGGTAGTGGCTCACAACTGATTGAAGGCACGTTATATCGGGGAATATAGACCGATTTTAGAATTCGTTACTATATCCGACCTCCTCGACATGCCCTCATACGAGGGATTAAAGGGACAAAAGGGACTCTAAACACATCGAATCTTTGAATCATTGGAAACACGGGATTGGCTAAGTTGGACGTTTGTTAGGTTTAACCTAATAGACACCCAATAGGTCAACGGAGTCGCCATATTACCCTAAGTATCGAGTCAAAAAAAAGGCTCGGTACAGTGTGAATCACACCTTTGCTCAAGATATAAGTTATCAGTAATGATAACGAAACTCAACAGGGAGAAGGGGGAAGGGCGACAGGTTATGATATTGAAAACCAAAGTAAAGGAATCGAATGATTCAGTGGTCTTATGTTGGCGATTAAATATCCTAATTAGAGAGCCGTGTGAGGTGAAAGTCTCACGCACGGTTCGGAGAGGGGGATACGGATTCCACTTCATTGTGGAACACTCGGTCTCTACTCTACAAAACAGATAGACACTTTCGCTCCCCATGTCCTGTCCCGCCTGTCCCGATGTAATCGGGGACTCGTCGGGATGCGGTGCGGTTAGAAACCGCACCTACCGGGGTGATAGCCCGGATAGTCCCATCCCCGGTAGGTGCGGTTGCCTAACCTCGCCGGTACAGAGTGTCCAATTAATTCTAAACTTTACTATAGTTGTAGTTTTCGCATAATTGTGATAGTATTATTGTGTCGCCCATGAGCCCATTGTTAAACATCACCTACATATCAAGGGGAAAACCGTGATACCGAGACTTTTGCTTATCGCTTTGCTAATGCTACCTCTCTCTGCTTTCTCAGAACTTACGAAGGAAGATATAGGAACTATAAGATCCGTTGTTAAAGAAGAAGTAACCGCTTCCGAAAAGCGTGTGAGAGAATATGTCGATCTTAAATTTCAGATAATGAATACCAAGATTGAAGAAGTGAATAGGCGGCTTGACCATCAGCAGAATATGATATTTGCGTTGCTTGCGTTCATCGCTGTTGTTATTACCGCGCCGTATGCGATTCTCACGTATCATGGAAAAAAGCTAGGGCAGTTCTCTGCTGAACTTAATACTATGGATAATAAAGTAGAAATGCTTCTACACTCTCAGGAGCAGAGTCTACAACCTCATAAGTCCATCGACTAGACAGTATCGTTGGTTTGTTTAGTTTTCCGCTCCAGCGGAGCGCAATGTCTGTAGAATCCCGATGCACCCAAGCCTCGCGCTCCAGAGGAGCGCAATGTGGGTCACTGCCACCACCATTCAGATAATAATTATGAGCACTCCTCTATTACTTCATCTACGAATATCTCAAAGGTTATGCTATCTTCATGGTATCCAAAGTCGGTTATAAGTCGTGTTACAAATTTTTGTAAAGTACGAGAATCTCCGTAGGTTTCTACATAGAGATTGGTATTCCAAACATGCATATGCTGTCCTGCACGAAAATTCTCAGGTCGTTCTGAGAAACGAGGATAGCTCAATACTCTTTCTTCTATGTCTGGTTGGACTTGGCCTACATAGAATATGAACCAGTAACAGGCCCATTCCGCCATTTCCCTCCATGTTTTGACCCAGATTCTCCTTCCAAAAATTGTAAATGCTCTAATCTTCCGACGCCCGGGGAGTTTAACGCCATATTGCTTCTCAAAATCAGGGTAACACCTGAAGGATTGTACTTCGAGCCAATCCGTCAGAGCGTTTTCTTGATCGCCTTTTTTGAAGTAGGCTGCCGATCGATCCATATAAGCTTCATAATACTTGGGGTGTTTTTCTATGGCAACGTTGTAATTGAAAATGGCTCCATCTAGGGCACCTTTGCCATCCTCAACTCGTCCTAAACCGCGATAACTCTCTGCTATAACCTTTTCAGGCGGTTTTGTATTATGAGAGTAACTGAGTGCGCGTTCAAAGCATTGTTTTGCCTCGTCCAGCTCATCTCGTTTGAGGTGTATAAATCCTTTCTTGTTACGAGCTTGATGATAGGTTGAGTTATAGGCTAATGCTTGGTCGTAAAACATCAATGCTTTATCATAATGTTTGTTTTTTTTCTTTTTCTTCTTTTTTTTCTCCGCTTTGAGATGATGATTGAGGCCTCTGTGAAAAGCGTCATGGACTCCACAGGGTTCTTGATGCGCTTTTTGATGTGTGATAAATCCATGAAGATCATTATAAATAGTCTTTGCAGAGATATTATGAAAGATTTCCAGTCCTTTTAAGATATAATGTTTATCCTCCTTCGGAACTATACTCATCTTGGGAGATAGATTTTTTTCAATAAACCCTTTTGATGGTTCAACAAATATGCTCTTCTGGGCTATGATTCGGTTTTGAGGATTTGAAGGTTCTTTGAGGCATTGCTTCACTTTGTTGTTCTTAGCATCTAGAGTAATGATCCTGCCATCTTCGTCAAATGAACCATCACAGGCGAAGAAGAGGGCAATTAAATAGTCATGTGTGAAATCAATCAGATTGGTTTCGCCTCCGTAGTGTTGTATATCAGTAAGTATTTCAAGATCGCGTTGTTCTTCAAGCATGTTCCAAGTTACGGACGCTGACTGTGCTACTGTTACACGACTTTTATGATCAGTCTCTACAGAGCTAACGGGAATGGTTACACGATTATTAGCTAAAGTCGGAATATGCTCTTTAGCAGCATTTATGAGCTCTTTTTGAAGGCTTTCCATGTCAAAATCATCGTAAGAATGGTGTGCCTTGTAATAATGGCATTCCTCGTATTTTCTCCAAAGACTGGAAGACACTTCAGGATAGCACTCAGGTTCGCCACGATAGATAAATCCCCCCTCGGTTGTTATAAGCAGTCCCCCTGCCCGTCGAGAGTATCCTATTGCTGCCTGAACCTTTTCCATGA
The DNA here is from genome assembly GCA_965222435.1 of Candidatus Poribacteria bacterium. Classification (GTDB taxonomy): domain Bacteria; phylum Poribacteria; class WGA-4E; order WGA-4E; family PCPOR2b; genus PCPOR2b. The sequence goes on from OZ244950.1 coordinate 5,984,626, forward strand.
ATTCATGAAATGCTATCTGCATTATATTTTCCTTTCTTTTTAGTCCAGGTCTGTTTACGAATACAATCGAAAGTTTTTGGGTGATACTCAAACGCTCTTGGCATGGTGTTCATCATCACTACCGAAAGAAAAACACGCCCCTATATGTCGCGGAGGCGTGTTTTAAGTATAACAATAGGAATAACCCCGATGTGTTTTGGGATTTCCTGCAGGGATGTGTTAAGACTCAGGTATATTGATTTTATCAGTAATCTGTTCTTTTTCATAATGCTCATAGAATTCATAATCAGGCATCGGCATATATTCTATCGTTATTACACCTGTCTTATTTTCTGAGTCATGAAACATATATGTTTGGCGTTTACCACTTCTAAACATAGGTCTACCAGTATTATAATACTCCCATGTTCTGCCAGTTTTATCAATTAGCAGTTGATAGGCAGCATTTAACAAGTCAACTTCAGGTATGTATATCTGATGGTCAGTAACTTGTCTTTCAAGTATATTGTTATTATCAACTGAAATAGAGATAGTTTTGACAAATGCTATTTTTGGTGCATTTCTCATGCGTTGGATCTTTGCATGATATTCCATACTCATGATTTACCTCCTAATCACTTTCAGTCCCCTTTTCATTTGCAGGGTTCTAATTTAGTCATTCGGATTCTCGTTTGTGTGCGTGGAAGTCAAGATGCCTCTCGAATCGTTCTGTAAATTTATCCATTCGCTCTGTAAGACTGTCCATCCTATTTATGAGTAATTGTATGTCATTCCTCATAGATTCAATATCTTCCCTTGTCGGGATACCTCTGATGAAGGTAATAAGTAAAACAAAAGCAATTGTCCCACTCAATATGACGGTTAGAATCGTCCCCCAAAGTGGAATGGTATGACCGCCTCTTATCAACTAATTAACTGATTGTATTCTACCTCATGAATGAATGACAGTCAATCGAAAAAAATGGGGTTACAAGCGATTTGCTCGTAACCCCATTTATTCCAAAATGTAGTATAGGCTAATCAACGTCAGCGGTGTCTGTTAGGCTTTATACTTACCCCCATCCTTTAGACAGAAATGAGTGAGGTTTAAGATAGAAAATCTATGCAATTCGATCAATTTGAAATACCTGAGTTTAAATGAATAAATACCTCAGCTAAGACGTTTCCCTTATATGCTGTGTTTAATGAGAAGGCACTCCCAGATCGGGCAACCCCTCCACAATCTCCACCGTCTCCAGACTAACCGCAATCACTTTCCCAACCAGTTTGACGATGTACCGCGGATCGTCCGGACGGTTCGGGTCATTGACGATGCTGCTGCGTTTGTCCGTCTTGACGCGATACTGATCAATCACCCATTCCAACGCTGACCGATTCCCAAGCCGATAGTCAAACGCCTTTGCAGGTATCCCCTCTAGCGTCAGGAAATCGTTGTACACGAGTTGCGTTTTGTCTTTAGACAGCTTCATCTTCTCCACGCGCCAATCGACCGGCACTTCACGGTTTTCGATGAAACGTAGCGGATATTCGAGCACCTCCTCATAGCCGATGTGGATTTCCCCTAACCGTTGTCCTGCTTTGGCAAAGTCCCAAAAATCGGGGGTATATAGTAGGCGTGGAAGATCCCGCTTGAGGTTTGCCTGATACCGCCCCCGATAGCCAGGGTGATGCAGGAATGCATAGACGCAATGAAAGATGTCCCATTTGCCGATGGACTCGTCTCGGTAATGTTTCTGGAATCGTTCCAACGCCCAATCGGTGATGTTTTCCCGGCGGTTTGTCCCCTCTTTGTCGTAGGTGTAAAAGGGGAAACATTGAGTCTTTTCAAGTATGTCAAGCGATGGAATCAGCGAACTCATCAAAGTGTGAAAAGGTTTATTGCTTCCAAGGCCGCTGACACAAATCACACGATTCTCCATTTCGGTTTCAGGCATCGGGAAGCAAGACGGAAACATGCCTACTCTATGATTCATCACTTGGTCAAAGTAGAGGTTCGATTTCGTAAACGGGCGATAGAGAGATTGTCGGATTTTTGTGTCTCTAAATTCTGCGAATTGTCTACCTTTGAGCTTCTGTTTTAAGCTTGAACTCCAACTAATTTTCTTATCGTCATAAACCACAAAATCATCAACGTTCACATCACGATTGGCTCGCTGTTCCCACTTGAACACCTGCTCATTGTAGGTATCAATCATCCCGCTCATGTTCTCGGTGAGGGCATTTCGATTGAAGTTATAAGCCCAAGCATCACGACAGGTTTCGATCCCCCGACTATAGTGTTTGAAAATCACATCCACTGCCTCACCTTTCTCCGCTTTCGCTTCCTTAGTTCCTATTGGGATAAAGGTCTCAAATTCAGCGTGGAGCCCTTCTGTCAACCATGTGTATCGCCGGTCAGGTGTTATAGACTTCCATTCGATGTTGCGGTAATGCTGATTTGAATCGAGATAGCGATATTTGTCCTCTTTACGCCAAAACTCATCAACACGGGCATAGAAGATTTCGGCTTGGGAATTTGCATTGTTGCGCGTCTTGACGAAGAAATTGATGCTCACACCGACCTGAATTCCAAAGACGTTGTGCGTTGTGCCCGAGAGTTTTGGGTTCTTGCGGACGTTCCCACTCAGATCCAGAATGTAAATCACATCAAAATCGTCCGCGAGGTGTTTCCGCATCCCATCAAACGCCACATTATCAAGAAAACTGTTGTTCGTTACAAAGGCAATAACCCCTTCATTTCCAATACGGTCCGATGCCCACTGAATCGCCTTCACATACGGATCTGCCAATGCGTTTTTATTGGTCGCTATGGAGTCTTTCGCATAGGTATCCTTCACCTGTGCATCCATCGTTGGATATTTCCGATTCTTGTTGTTGTCGTTCTCGTTGACTTGACCAACGTTGTAAGGCGGATTGCCGATAACGACAAACATTGGCGTCTCCTTCTGGGCTTCAACACGGCGGGTATTGTCAAGGGCGAACAGCGACAACTGTCGATCTTCCGCCAGATCAAACGTATCAACAAGGCAGATCCCCTCAAAGGGATGATAATCTCCTGTCGCCTCGTAAAACTCATGCTCAATGTTCATTGACGCGATGTAGTACGGCAGCAGCATCACCTCGTTGCAATGGAGTTCAGTCGTGTATTTCTCCTCAAGTGCGGTTGGTCGAATTTCACGCATTGTCCGCACGATAAAATTGCCTGTCCCTACAAATGGGTCAATGATGTGAACACCAGAATCGGAGAGCGATCGATTGAATTCGGTCCCTAGAATCTCCTCGACACTTCTCACCATGAAATCGACAATCGGCTGCGGTGTGTAGACCACTCCGTGCGTATCGGCGACCTCCACCGAAAAGCCCTGAAAAAACTGCTCGTAGACTGTGTTGAGGAAACTCTGTTTTTGGGAGAAGTCGTCGATGGTCGCAGCGGTGCGTTCGATTGCGACGTAAAAGGGGTCAAGGCTACGCAGAAAATCCTCCCGGCTGAAAGCGTGAGACATTAGCGCGGTGATGACGATTTCAATTTCGCGGGCGATAACGTTGCGGCGGGTGAATTCGGAGTTGCTAAAGACGGTTCGGAAAATTCGCTCGGTCAATAGATGCTGAATCAGCATCTCCTCGACAGCAGCTTCGGAGAGGTTGGGGTTGATCGATTGACGGCATTTTTCATGGAAGGCAGCAAAGGCGGTGGTAAACTCCCGATTCGCCCCCCGTTCCTTTTCGATCAGTTCTGCCAAACCGTTCCCAAGTGCGGGCACCCTGTCTTTGAACTGTGCAACCGCCTCCTCCCATTCGGTGTATTCTTGCGGACGGTGGGAAAAGAAGGTTTCAAGGGTACGTATCAGCTGCGTCGGGTCGGTCAGGTCGGCATCAAGTGTCGGCTGATTGTTCTGCCAAAGGATGGCGCGGTGTGGAGTTTGGAAGAGGATGTTGTCGCGGGGGTAGCCTGCCGCAAATTTGTGTAGCACTTCGGCTGGCAGGTCGTCGTGGATATCTTTTGCCTCCCAATAGCCGTGGGGTAGTTGGAAGTTGTCGATCAATGCGCCATCAACGATAATCCGCCTGTTTTTAACCCCCCTCATTGAGTGCTCAGGCACGAGGATCCAGCTAAATTGCTTCCCGCAGTGTTCAAGTAGGGTTTGGAACGCCGAGCGGACAGCGGTTTCGTGGGAGACGCCGATTGACTCGAAACGTTGTAGGGATTCGTAGTAGGCTTTGACCGGTTTGTGGGTTGGTTTGAGATTGAGAGTTTTCATGGGAAAGATCATCGAGATGTGAATCTCGACCTACAGGGTTGTCATCAGGAAGATTGTCGAGATGTGAATCTCGACCTACAGGGTTGTCATCAGGAAGATCGTCGAGATGTGAATCTCGACCTACAGGGTTGTCATCAGGAAGATCGTCGAGATGTGAATCTCGACCTACAGGTTGTCATCGTATCAAATTGCTCTGTGCCCACTGGGCGAATGTCGCGTTATGCTCTGCCGTCGGCTGATGGGTGTAGGTGGTCGGCAGCGAACCACCGATTAGATCTTCTAGTTTCCCTTGCAAATGACTGACAACTTCGGGGTGGGCAGCAGCGACATTATGCTCCTCCTTCGGATCGCTGACTGAATGGAATAGGCGTGGATTGGCATCTGCGCCCACCGTTTCAAGCATCAGGAGCCATTCGGGCGTGCGAACTCCAGCGGTCGAAGCCCAACCGGTGATGACATGATCGCGCTGCCCCTGTTGTGAACCAGACATGACGGGCAGAAGATCATAGCCATCAACCGCTTCGCTCTCAACCCCAAAGATGGAAAGGATTGTCGGCATCAGATCGATATTCTGAGCGTAAGCGTCGATCGTCTTGCCGTGGTATGCGGGATCCGGGTGGCGAATCCAGAAATTAAGCCGACAGTTATAAGGGTACATCGCGTCTGCGGTCTTCCCGAACTGTGTATGGTCCATTAGCTCGGTGCCGTGATCCGAGACAAAGCAGATTACCGTGTCATCCCACAGACTCAGGTCGGTGAGGACACTCAGCAGGTGGCCGATCCACTTATCGACAAAGGTAACATAGCCGTAGTAGAGGGCTTTCGTGCGGCGTATCTCATCTTCCGTTAAAGTCTTATACTGCTGCACCATTTGCGGATAGATATAATCCTTAACGCCCTCTGCTTTGAAATAGCGATCGGCGAAGTGCATCGGCGGATCCCAGCATTCGTGGGGTGTGAAGCTATCGATCCAGAGGAAGAAAGGTTGATTTTCGGAGTTGTCCTGTATCCACCGCGCCGCACTGCGAAAGACACGCGGGGCAAGGTAATCCTCCTCCCCTCGTCGATCCTGCATGTTCAGCAGGTATTGTGCGATACCGGGGCGGTCTGTCGGATTGGCGATTTCGTCGGGCAGGTAAGGTTTCATATTGATCGAGGAGAGGGGTCCACTGCGCACCCGATCCGATTCCTGTCCACGAATGTAGTCGTAACTCATAAAGCCACGTGTAAAATTCATCGTCGGCTTGAACATGTGATAGACATCGCTGACCAACCCTGTTGCCACACCGTTGAGTAGTAGATGCTCCGCTAGTGTCGTCTGTGCCGTAGGAATAGCGTGCCAACCGTATATGTTTGGGACTGAGCCACGGTCATCAATATGGAAGCGCCACGGGTAGGATCGCATGCCTGTAAAGAAGCCACGTCGCATCGGGATGGTTGGCTCGCCTTCGCCCCAAGCGTTATTGAACACCGCGCTGTTTTCCCGCAACTGATCCAGGTGGGGGGTATCAACATGATCTTCCCAAGTGTGATCTACCACGTCTGCTCGAAGCGTATCACAGCAGATGACAATAGTGTTGACTGCTCCCAATGTTGAAACATTGGAATTCTTAATAGACTGATTGGTAGACATTGTATTATCTCCATGCTATCTTCCTGCTTCGACGATACGTGCTCTGAAAGTCAGAGTCTTACCGAATCTCCACAAACGTTTTGCGTCTCCGTGTGTCCCATGGCGACGTTTCTTAGGTTTATTGCAGCGTTAAGATCTCTGTTTTGTGTATGACCGCATTCGCTGCAATGATAGGTTCTATCTGACAAGGACAAGCTACTATCTTTAGCACCACAAGCCGAGCAAGTCTTACTGGATGGATAGAATGTATCTGCTTCTACGATCTTAACACCTATCCGCTCTGCCTTGTATTTTAGCATTGCCAAGAAACTTGACAATGAAGCGTCCGATAACGTCTTTGCTAGTTGATGATTCTTTAACATGCCAGCAACGTTAAGCGACTCAATACCGATACGACTCGCACCGTTGACGATAGCCGTTGTTGCTTTATGCTGAACGTCTTGTCGGATACACGTAATTCGGTAGTGCAACTTAGCAAGTTTAACTTTTGTCTTACGCCAATTTCGGCTCCCTTTTTTACGACGGCTGAGTTGGCGACTAAGACGTTTTAACTTGCGCTCGTATCGCTTTAAGGCTTTAGGATTCTCGTAGTAAATGCCTTCGGAGGTGACTGCCAAGTGCTTGATGCCTACATCTACACCAACGATGGGGTGATGTCGAATATCATGTACAGTATCGTTATGGAATGTATCAACAGTAATAGAAGCGAACCAACGGTGTGCTGTCTTGCATATTACCACTTTGACGATAGTGCCGAGGTGTCGAAGTTTTTGAAACATGCGAACCCAACCGATTTTGGGTAATTTTATACGCTGTCCTTCGATAATAGTTGTGCCTCTGCCTGCGTCTGCTTGGAAACTCTGTCCTTTAGAACGCTTCTTGAACTTGGGAAATAGACTCTGACCTGACTTCCAATGCTTGATAGCATCTTGGAAGTTGAAGTAAATCGCATTATGAGCAGCACGTTGATTGAGTTGACTGCACCATTCATAAGTATCACGCTTTATAGCATTAAAGCGTTTGTTTAACTCTATATGGCTACGCCATTCGTCATTGTCTAAACCATCCTTAAAATCTGCAAGGACATGATTGTAGGCAACACGGGCATAACCACAATGTTGAGCAAATTGGGTTGCCTGAACGTTGTTTGGATCTAAAGCGATTTTGTGAGTTTTTAACATTGGATTGTCTTTCCGCCTTTCGATTCCTGTTGCAGAGGATGTGGGAGACACCGCCATGCGACGGTGTGCAACTCTCCCACCGAAAGACGAAACAAGTATTACACATTTTACCGTGAAAATCAACTAAAATTACGCCTTTTGACCCAACGCTAAAGCATTGGGATTGTTTCCAGTATTTTCATTCGGCAACTCCTTGTGTGATTGGGGTGGGATTGCGTAAAGCGTGCCTATCCTATTATACGGCACGCGTGAGATATGCAGATTATAGCGATGGGGGGTCAGGCAAGTCAAGGAAATTCCGGGACTGGATAGGGCTATTTATGGTAGATAATATAAATAAGTGAACGTTATTTAGAAATGTGTTACGATATAAGCATTATGAGATATTCACCCGATTTACGCAAACGCGTCCTTGATTTCATACAAGCCGGCGGCAGCAAAACAGAAGCCGCTAAACGGTTTAACGTCGGACGAACCACTATCTATAAGTGGCTAAACGCCCCAGATCCATTCGCTTATCAAAGACCCGGTCCCCGAGGGCCCCGATCTATTGATTATGATGCGCTGAAACAACATATTGCTGATTTTCCAGACCAGACCCTCAAAGAACGTGCTGTTCATTTTGGGGTGTCGACCTTCTGTATAGGATATAGCCTGAAACGGCTAGGATACACGCGAAAAAAAAGACGCTCGGTTATAAGGAGCGGTGTGATGAAAAACGACAAGTGTATCGTCAACAACTTGAACAAGTCAAAGTCGCTGGTAAATCCGTAGTTTATGCCGACGAGAGTGGCTTTCGAGACGACGGTTATAGACGGTATGGCTATGCGCCTATAGGCACACCCGTGTTTGACCTTATATCCAGCCAACGCACTCGGACCACCACACTTATTGCCGCACGTTTTGAAGATACCTTCACTGCGGCACGGTTATTTGAAGGGAGTTGCAAAGCCTACGATTTCAATGATTGGTTAGCCGAGCAGTTATGTCCACGCTTGACTTCAAAACACGTGGTAATCCTTGATAATGCACGACTTCACAAAACGCCAAAGACCCGACAGTTAATAGAGGCTTCAGGGGCGAGTCTGATGTTTTTACCCCCTTATTCCCCGGATTATAATCCGATTGAACACGATTTTGCTAATATAAAGCGAATCCAACAATATCAAACAGAAATGTCTATTGAGGATATTATTCAAATGTATCAGTAATTCTATCATCTACCATAGTTTTCGGTTTTCTCCCTGTCTGAACCCGCGGAGATCACAGGTTAGGAAACCTGTGCCTACGAGTGAGAGGTCGGGATTCGGAGATCCCTCCTACAGAAGAGCTAAACACCCCTACAGGGCGGGATTAACTGTATGCGGAGACCGTGAAACTGAAAATCATTAGTTCATTAATTCAGTCGGGCTAGGAAGCCTGACCTAGGGAACTTATAGAAAAAGGAAGTGGAGTTCACATTTTGTCATTGACATTGCCAATCGAATTGGTATAATTGAAGAATCTGATGACAAAATCAATCAGAATCAAAATAGATAGGAGTTCAAATATGAAACAATCTCTAACAGTAACAAAACTGACCTACCTCTTGATAGTGGGAGCACTCCTAATCGGTGCTTGCCAGTTGATTGAGGTTTCAACTGCGGAGGCGCAGGACACCGGAGCAGCAGCAAACCGAGCGACCATCGCTCGTACCTACTCGACCGTCTCTCGCATCTACGAGGAGGTCTTTAATACGGGAACACTAGATCAATTAGATACGCTAATTGCCGCCGAATATATCGATCATAACCCAATCGGTCTAGGGGGTAAATCTGGCATAGAAGGTTTCAAACAGACCGTAAGAGCGTTACGCTTCGCCTTTCCTGACCTGCATTTCACAGTTGAGCAGATGATTGTCAACGGAGATCAGGTGGTGACTCGTACCACCATGCGGGGCACCCATAAGAATAGCTTTATGGGGGTTGACCCAACTAACAAGCAGGTGACAGTGTCAGGATTCGACATCTTTCGGATCGCCGATGGGGTTGTTGCGGAACGGTGGGGGACGCTTGATGGACTCACGCTCATGCAACAGATGGAGGTGTTCATTCCGATGGCGTGGCAATACACGCTGCTGGGTGCGCTAGACCAAGAGGAGCGTAAGCCCCTGATTAATCAGATGAGTGAGACTGCCGAAAAGAAGAAAGATGTTTTCAGGAGCGATCGGCAGCCTGTGACGGAGCTCGTGCATATAGATCAGTTGATGCATCAGTTCCAAGCAGACACAGGTTATGTTCGCGTAGTCGCTCTGCTTTCTCCCGGCTGACCGAAATGCCGTCGGGGGGTCTCCGAAATAATAAAACTGTTTGAAAGGGTTGGGGATGAACGGCTGCGGGCTTACCTTATTTGGCAACCGATCCTTAATAGCGATAATCGAGTCTCGGCAGAGAGACGCGCTAATGAGTTTACCCACGAAAGATTTACACATTATTGGGATAGTAACAAAGCCGCTGGCGATCTTTGGAAGGATGTGCTCCACTTAAAAGAGACAGCGTGGGATGTCTATCTATTGTATAACGGGTCAGCAGAGTGGACAGGCAAGCCACCGGATCCGGATCTCTGGTTTCCCCAACTACAGCATGCGACACGTGCGCGATTTGAGGTAGTAACCAAACAACTCCTCCGAGAAATGCCGTAGGTAAATCCATGTGACGATGCGCCTCTATTTCCTCTCTGTTGCTCTGCTAGCCGGTTCAATCATCGCTTATGAGATTACGCTGGTACGATTATTTTCAATAGCGCAATGGCATCATTTCGCGCACATGATTATCAGCCTCGCACTGCTTGGATTTGGTGCGAGTGGGACAGCGATTTCGCTTACGCAACGTTGGTTGATGGGGAATCGGTGGAAATCCGACGAAGTAGCCCGACGCTTTCACAACACTTACACGATTTGTGGATTGCTCTATTCGATCAGCGTCGTTGGGTGTTTCGTAGTGCATCAATATGTACCGTTCAATCCACTGATGCTGGTTTGGCAGCCGAGTCAGGCACTGTCGCTTTTCGCGCTGTACCTTATTCTGTCGCTCCCGTTTTTCTTCGGGGCAGCCTGCATTGGTCTGGCGTTGCTCCGATTTGCGGGAAATGTCAACCGTCTCTATTTTTTCGATCTTTTCGGTTCCGGTATTGGGGCATTAGGCATCATTGTTACGATGTACCTGATTCCCCCGGCACAAAACCTGACGCTCATCTCAGCAGTTGGGTTTTGTGCGGCACTGATTGCTAACTGGGAAAGTTGGAAAACGCGGAAGTGGCGGCGAATTGTCCCGATAACTGGACTTGCTGCTGCGTTTATCGGCTACCTTTTGTTCAACCCTGTTTCAATCAAGATCTCACCCTACAAAGGGTTGAGTAGTACGCTCAACTTCCCGGATGCACAAATTCTGAATGAGCGGCATAGCCCCTTTGGCGCGCTGCATGTGGTTCGTAGTGGATTAATCCGTGCGGTGCCGGGGTTGAGCTTAAACGCGCAGCACCCGGTACAGCCACAGTTGGGCATATTCACCGACGCCGATGGAATGACAGCGATAACCGATTTCAGAGGTGACTTATCAAAGTTGGGTTATCTTGGGGATACAACGTCGGCGGTGGCATATCACCTGATTGAGCCGCCCCATGTGCTGGTCTTGGGTGCCGGTGGCGGTGGGGATGTTCTCAACGCACTGTATCACGGCGCGGTATCGGTTGATGCGGTGGAGCTAAACCCACAAGTACTTGAGCTAGTGGCGAAAGAACACAAAGATTTCGCCGGGCACATTTACGCGCCAGATTCACCCTATCCGGTGCAGGTTCACGTCGCAGAGGCACGTGGATTTGTGAGAGCAACAACGAAGCGGTACGATCTCATCCAGATCGCACTGCTCGATTCCGTGAGTGCATCTGCTGCAGGTACTCACGCCCTGAGCGAGAGCTATCTTTACACCGTTGAGGCGTTCACAGACCTGTATCAACATCTGACGCCTGGGGGTATTATTTCGATTACGCGCTGGCTGAAAATCCCACCGCGTGACATGATTCGGTTGTTCGCAACAGCAGTTGAGGCGTTGGAACAGAGTGATGGCGCGGTTCCCGCTCAACAGGTGGCGATGATCCGCGGCTGGCGGACCGGCACGTTGCTCATAAAAAAGGGGACCTTCGACACAGCTGACCGAGCGGCGATTCAGAATTTTTGCCGTGAGCGTTCTTTCGATTTGGCGTACTATCCCCAGATGCCGGAGGTAGAAGCCAACCGCTACAACCAATTGGCGGAGCCGATTTTCTTTCGGGCTGCGCAAGCGATTCTGTCCAACGATCGGAAACAATTTTACGAAGGGTATCCCTTCAATATCCGCCCTACAACTGATAATCGCCCATATTTCTTTCAATTCTTGCGTTTTGATTCACTGATTCAGATGGTTCGGACGGTTGGCAGAAGTGCCATCCCGTTCATCGAATGGGGATATCTACTCCTGATTGCAACGCTGATCCAAGCAGTGTTAGTAGGGCTAGTCTTGATTCTGATACCACTCTTTTTCTTGAAGCGGGAAGCCACTTCATCCATCACTCACGACTCGCGTTTCACCAATTGGCAGGTATTCATTTACTTTCTGAGTTTGGGTGCTGGATTTATGTTTATTGAGATGTCGTTTATCCAAAAGTTTCTCCTGTTGCTTGCGAATCCGACGTATGCGGTTGCGGTTGTGCTCAGTGCGTTCCTCCTCTTTGCGGGTCTCGGCAGCCTTTTCTCACTGAAGTTGAGAACGATTGAGAAACTGGGGCGGCGTCCGATCGTCGTTGCTGTCGGCATGTTATCGGTCATCGCGCTCGTTTACCTGCAACTGCTGCCCCCGATTTTTCACCTTTTTCTCGCGAGTTCCGACCTTCTGAAAATTACCGTATCAATTGGATTGATTGCACCCTTAGCGTTTTTCATGGGAATGCCCTTCCCATTGGGTATAGACCGGTTACAAAAACATCAGCCACATCTTATCGCCTGGGCGTGGGGTATCAACGGTTATGCGTCTGTGGTAAGCGCGATTCTGGCGACCTGTCTTGCGATTGCGTTCGGCTTTAATGTCGTGATTCTTCTGGCAGTTGGGATCTATCTTATCGGTGGGTGCGTCCACCTCCGGATGGATCAGGAGATCACACCCTAGTCTCTCTGGTAAGAATTGGCAAAGCGCGCATTTTCAATAAACAAAGGAGGTACATCATGAAACAGTGTTTTTTTATTCTCGCCACATTTCTCCTATTAGTCGCTATCCCCTCACACAGCGTCGGTGACTACGATAGCGATCGCGAGTGGATGGTCAAACGCCAGATCGACGCAGAGAGTATCACCGATGGTCGAATCGGCATCAAAAACAGGTCTGTTTTAGAAGCGATGCGACGCGTACTTCGTCATGAATTTGTCCCTGCCCATCTGAAATCCCGCGCATATATTGATATGCCACTGCCGATTGGATATGATCAGACAATTTCGCAACCGTATATCGTTGCGTATATGACAGAAATGCTTGATCCTAAAAAAGAGTACAAAGTCCTTGAAGTGGGCACCGGTTCGGGGTATCAAGCGGCGGTGTTAGCGGAGTTGGTCGATCATGTCTATACGATCGAAATTATCAAGGAACTTGGTGAGAGTGCAGAGAAGCGGCTGAAGCGGCTCGGCTATAAAAACGTGACAGTGAAAATCGGTGATGGTTACTTCGGTTGGGAGGAGCACGCGCCTTATGATGCGATTATTGTCACCGCTGCACCGGATCATATTCCACCGATGTTAATACATCAGCTGAAACCGGGTGGGCAATTGTGCATTCCGGTTGGTGGGCGTTTCCGGGTGCAGAGCCTGACACTTGTACAAAAAACAGAATCGGGTTCAATTATGACAAGGCAAGTGATGCCGGTTAGTTTTGTCCCGTTAACGGGGAAGCATTGAATCGATTTTGAATAAAATAGTATTATTGAGGAGCACATCGTGAGCACTGAAAATACAAACGGTTTACCGACATGGGATTTGTCGGATCTTTACGATGGCGTTGACGATTCACAGTTAGACACTGACTTAAATTCGATGGCAGATCAGGCGGCAAAGTTTGAGGAGAAGTACAAGGGACGCATCGCCTCAACAGATGTGACAGCGGATCTGTTATGTAGCGCGCTCAACGATTATGAAGCCTTGATGACGGTGCAGTACAAGCCAGGGTCTTACGCCAATCTGCTGTTCTCGACGGATACTGCGGACGCCCAACGGGGTGCGTTGTTACAGAGAACACGTGAGATCGGTTCAGCAGCGGCAACCCATCTGATTTTCTTCGACCTTGAAATCGGCAAGATCCCGCAGGAAACTTTCGATCAAATCATCGAGGATCCGCAACTCGCACCTTACCGGCACTATCTTGAACATGAACGGGCACTAGCAGCACACCATTTGAGCGAAGCAGAAGAGAAGATTTTGGAGGAGACAGCAAACACGCGGGGACGCGCTTTTGGACGACTGTTTACCGAAATTACGTCGCGTCAAACCTTCCGCATGGGCGACGAAGAACTGACTCAAAGCGAGTTGTTGGTGAACTTTTACAACCCAGATCGCGAAACGCGCAAAGCCGCTGCTGCTGCCTTGACTGATACACTCAAGCAGGATGCACATGTATTGACTTTCATCTTCAATACACTCCTCCACGAAAAGCAGATTCTGGACGGTTTGCGCGGGCACTCGTCGCCTGAAGCATCGCGGCACCTCAACAACGAGGTGGACGAGGCGGTGGTCAACACTGTGTCGGATGTGTGCGTGAACAACTACGATATCGCCGCCGATTATTATCGCCTCAAGCGGGAGTTGTTGGGGTTGGATGAGTTGACGCACTACGATCGGTACGCCCCACTGCTCGGCGATCGCGGTAACATCCCGTTCGATGAGGCACAAGGCATGGTGATGGATGCCTTCGGTCGGTTTTCACCGCAGTTGGCGGAAATAACAGAACCGTTCTTTAGTAAACGCTGGATTGACGCTGAACTCCGTGCGGGCAAACGAGGTGGTGCATATTGTGCGGGGGTCACGCCTGACCTGCACCCCTACGTTTTTATGAACTACACCGGTAAACCGCGCGATGTGATGACGCTGGCACATGAGTTAGGACACGGTATTCATGATGTACTCGCTAGCAAGCAGAACTTGCTCAACTATCACCCTGTCTTGCCACTAGCGGAGACCGCGAGCACCTTCGGAGAGATGTTGGTGTTCGACCGGTTGCAGTCCACGCTAGAATCGGCGGAGGAGCGGTTGGCACTGCTGTGTGGTAAAATCGAAGACATCTTTGCTACCGTATTTCGTCAGATCGCCATGTATCGTTTTGAGCAGGAGGCACACCGTCTGCGCCGCGAAAAGGGCGAACAGACGACAGAAGCCTACTGTGAACTCTGGCAGCGGATGATGCAGGAGATGTTTGGAGACTCGCTAACGTTGGGTGAAGACCATCAGTGGTGGTGGCTCTATATCCCACACGTTTTCCAACTGTCGTTTTACGTTTATGCCTATTCCTTCGGCGAGTTGCTGGTGCTGTCGCTCTATGCCCAGTACCAACGTGATGGCGAGTCGTTCGTGCCTCGCTACTTCGATCTGTTGAGTGCCGGTTGCTCTGCGACGCCCAGCCAATTGGTCACTGACATGGGGATTGACATCGCTTCGCCCGATTTCTGGCAGGGCGGCTGCGATTTAATCCGTGAGAAGGTGGAGCAGGCAAAGGCGTTAGCGGAAACGATGAAATAAAATCTATAACCTAACCTATTCGGAGGAAAAACAATGCCAATTTATGAGTATCAATGCAAGACATGCCAGTCCAAATTTGAGATCCTACAATCGATTAATGCGGATAACAGTGAACTTGTATGCCCTGATTGTGGTGCGGAAAAGCCGATGAAGGTTTTTTCCAGCTTTGCATCGATCGGAAATGGGAAAGCCGCAGCCTGTGACACAGGCTCGACATGAGCGATTCCCGGATAGGACAGTTAGTCCTAGGAAGTTCATTGGTTCATTTAACCCTGACAGGGTGATAGACGTTAAAAGTAGTAGGCACACGCCGTGTGCCGTAGTGCTGCCAACCAAACCCGATGAAATCGGTTCCGTTCCGAGAATCCCGATTTATCGGGAGATTCAAAGCAATATGCCTACTACTTTATGACAACTTGTGTTACAATAACGCAAGTTGCTAGACAACCTGTAGGTCGAGTCTTCATACCCGAACTTATCAGAAATAACCAACTTTACGCCACACCTGTCGCCCCTCTGGGGCTTTTAAGGTTGGGCAAGATGCCCGACCCACAGAGAGAGGATATTGTTGGGTTTCACGGTTCCCCGTTCAATCCAACCTACGTACTGCCAAATGTCAACACGCCCTAGTAAGGGAACACTGCAAACCGGAAGAATGGGACCTAAATCAAATCAATCACCGTTCGCAGTGGATTGCCAAATCCACTGCACACAGGCAAAGATGGCTTGGATATGTCTATCCAAGCCGAGCGGGTTTGACAACTAGCAACTTAGGTTATTCTATTTCCCCCATCTGCTCGGACAACGGGGGTTACACAGCGGATCCTTATCTGAACAAGGAGGATTTCCCATGAACAATAAACCTGTTGGACTGTATCTAATCGGCGGCGTCGCTGGTTTTCTGAGCGGCGTGTTGATGCTTGTATCAAGTTATATAGTCGTGGTGCGTCTCCAAGATGCTGCTCTGGGGACACCGGCGTTGAAGTTGGTGGGAGTGACGCATGGATTAAGCGTCGTAAGTCTCATCCTGATCGTGCCGACGGTCATCGCGTTGTTTGTGTCACTCAGCACCAACGTGACAGCGCGCAGCTACCTTGGACTCGGTTTTGCGGCGATGTGGCTGGTCTTAGAGATGGTTGGGCACCTCTCTCAAACCGCCCCGCTTCGCACCTTGGGTGAGTTGCACGCCAATCACCCAACCCATGCAATGGCGATTTACCAAGTATCGGAAGAGTTTGCGGAAGCACTACTGATGACCGGAACCTTCTTTGCTGCGCTCACCGCCTTATGTTACGGTCTCTCACTCATTGGTGGCTGGAACCGGTTGGCGGGATATATTTTCTTAATCGCTGTCCTCGCGTTCCCAATCGGAAGGTGGATTCCTCAGCTCGGCATTCAACTCCATGTAGTTTTGCGTGCACTCGCTTTCTTGATTGTGAGCGGTGTTCTAATTAAAATTGCAGCGGCAGATGAGGATTGAGTATGGGAAACTTAAAAGTTGGTGCTGCGAAGATTGACATCACGCCGCCGCTCGGCTGCGACATGGCAGGATATGCGGGGCGAGACAGCGGCAGCGAAACAATCGCCGACGCGCTCTACGCGAAAGCCATCGTATTTGACGATGGGGATACACAAGCTGCGATCATCACCAATGATTTGATTGGTGTAGAAGCGATATTTGTCGATCATGTTCGCCAAACAATTGAGGAGACTACAGGGATTCCGGCGGGCAACGTGATGGTCAGTTGCTCCCACACGCATTTCGGTCCTGAAGTCCGTGCATCACGCTCCACCTCCCCTGATAATCCCAAGAATCGCGTTTACGCCGACATGCTTGCACAGCAGCTCACGACGCTCACGCAACTTGCTCAACAGCGGCTTCAACCGGCACGGGTTGGCGCCGGACAGGGGATCGCGGATCAGGTCAGCTATAATCGGCACACGATTCGCCCAGACGGGAGTGCACAAACCAACTTTCGTCTCCCCGATCCCGATTCAGGTCTGACGTTCGGTCCCTATGATTCGACGGTGAGAGTCCTCCGCGTTGATAGCGTAACGGGGGAACTAGCGGCTTCTCTTATCCATTTCGCTTGCCACCCCGTTACCACAACAGATCGGATGTACACAATTAGCGCGGACTATCCGGGGTATGCAATGGAGGTAGTCGAGACAGGGGAGGGTGGAACATGTTTGTTTGGATTGGGCTGTGCAGGCAATATTGTTCCTATCCAGCGTGAAGGCGAGTATCCGCGTATGATTGGCAGAACCATCGGGGGCGAGGCAATAAAGGTCTTGCAATGGATCGAAACTTCGGACGAGGTGAAGATACGGGTGGTGCACCAAAAACACTCCCTAGAACTGAAAGAAGCAATTGACGAAAAAACAACCGAGGAGATTGACCTCCAATGTATAGCGGTTGGATCCATTGATTTCATCGGACTGCCGGGTGAGATTTTCGTCGAGATCGGCTTTGACATCGTGAACCGAGCGCGACGGGAAAACCTGTTCGTTATGAGCATGACCAACGGAAGTATCGGCTATATTCCGGTCGAGATTGCCTACAAACAGGGTGGGTATGAATCCAATTCCTCCCGTTTTCGTCCCGGCTGCGGCGAACAGATCGCCGATGCAGCGGTGGAATTGTTAAATCGAATGAGATAGACTCAATACACAATTTTTTTTCAAATTAAGAGCTAGTGTTGTTTTCAAGCCTCTCAGTCATAAATTTTATGAATCGGTCGCATAGTTGTTGACGTTGTTTTATTTATACTCAATATTCTATTCGCTCAAGGGAGGGTCTCATGTACGCTCGCAAACAGTTGTTAATATGGACCGCTGTAATTTTTGTGTTAAATTTGGTATTATTAACTAAATTGCGCGATGATGCAGCAACCGCAAGAACACAGTTAGAAGAACTCACACCAACAGAACTCACACAAATAGATCTCACAAATTTATTGGAACCAAATACTGTTACTTATAGTGAACAAGAAACTGAAGCGATATCATACGAAAGTCAATTCAGCGAAACGAAAACCGAGGGATCCAGCGAACCATCACAACTCTCCTTGTCTCCTGAGAGTACCTCCGCGGGTTCAGTGGAGGTCTACTATGTGCACAAGGGGGATACCCTCTGGAAAATTTCAAGAACACACAACCTTGATTTGCGTACTTTACTAACCTATAACAAACTGAAGAACCCAAACCTCATTCGCCCTGGGCAAAGAATTGAAATCCCCCGCCAACACATAAATATGCAAGTAAGCCCATGAGCAACGAGAGCGAGAAGGTGTAACCGGGGGTGGATTTCTACAGTTGAAACGTGGAAAAGATTATATATCATGAAAAATGAATTTCTCACAGCCGGTTATCGTTACTGTTTTATTAGTCTTTTATCAATTGCAATCGCGTGGGGCTCGGCTTCAGACAGTTACGCACAGAGCTACTATCCAGATGACTTCGGGAATACTTGGGTTTTACACAGCACCGACGGATTCGATGAGCGGGTAGTCACAATTGAGGGTCCCGAAACCATCGGCACTGAATTGGTGAAGGTCATTTCGGATGGGACATATCCCGTTTCAAATCCGACCAATAGCAATCCCAATAAGTTTTTTATTAAGACCACACCGGACGGAGTTCTAATATTCCGTGCCATTGCATCAGTTGAAATTCTCGGTGAAATTACAATCGACTATTCCCCACCCCAAACCTTCCTCCCCGTCCCAATTGAGGTGAATTCAGAATGGATTGTGTCCGGCGAAGCGACAGCCTCGCTTCTTGGAATTCAAATAACAATAAAGGCGACTAACACCGCCAAGGTTGTCGCTATCGAAGATGTCACCGTGCCGGCGGGAACATTTCGAGACTGTTTGAAAATTGAGCAGCAGCTTCAAACTCAATTATCGCCAGCCCTCGCTACACTTCCTTCAACAAGCAGCACCATGTGGCTTGCTCCGGATGTCGGTTTAGTGCAAGCTCTAAACAGCAGCAATGTTAAGTTTGAACTCATCGACTACGACATCACCATTGATGGAAAAGAGGTCGCTGTACACCCGAAAGGGAAATTAGCGATGACGTGGGGCGCGTTGAAAAAGCGGTAAACGGAAAATCGGAAATCTGTAGATAGAAATATATTGAACAGCGCAAGCAGGGCTCGCTTCCTCACGGTATTACCTCTACAATTTCTGAATAGAATCTCCTCAACATTCCTTTCCTCCTGATGTTCCCAGTAACCACTCTTTGCCGGCATTTTGCTGTCAGCAAAACGACAATCCCGTCCTTCTATACCTACCTTTTAAGCACACCAAGCAAACCTACTTTTCCGCCAAGCCGTCTGTTATTATTGCTTGATTTAACGTGAAGCAATCAGAGTATCTCTGTGTCCTCTGCATCTCAGCGGTTAATTTTAGCCTGTAACCACTCCTCCCCAAAAATAAAACTAATCGACTCAAGTTAAAACTAGAGTGCAAAGATAGAAAAGAATGTGGTAAACTTATCAATACCGTTCTTTTTGCTCACGATCTTTGAAGGGTAGGCACAAGAATTGCTTCTAAGGTTTCTCTGGAATAAATGGCAACTTACGTTATACCACTCACAATCAATTGGAGAAACGATATGCTAAGGAAAACTTGGAGAAGAACACTGTGGCTCGTTTTTGTTGGTATAACCCTTTCCACTTCGGTTTTTGGACAAGGGGAATTGCCGCGTCTGGAGCAAACCGAATTTGATGCCCATGGAATGAACGAAACGCTGCTCCATATTAGCGTTCCGGGGCGTTATAGTTTACAAGCCCAAAGCGATCAAGGCACGAAGCTCGAAATTGTAGATCGGATGGCGGGACCTTTCGCTGCAGCGGGGAGTGCTGGTGAACAGGATGGGCGGCTCGATCTGCTACTGGATAAGGGTATTTATAAAATTCGATCGCGGTCTCACGAAGAAGGCGTGGGCACACTGAAGCTGGCTGTGCACCCGTTCGTAGAAATCGATTCGCCCGACAAACTCCTCTCACTCGACGCTTATCAAATCGAAAACAGTTCGCTAGAAGATCTGCAACAGCAGTCCTTCTGGCTGCATCTTAAAAGACGGCGGATCCTGCGGCTTGAAGCAATCGGGCGAAACCTCAAAGATTGCCGTCTGTGGCGTGATGGGGTTTGGCTTGAGGATATAAAACCTCGCTTCTCAACCTATGAGCCGGTCAACGGTCAACCGATGGGCTATGCGGAATTTTATCACGATCTCAATCCGGGGATATACCGGCTGACATTTTATGGTGGTGCGGCACCGGCGTGGGCTGACGACTCGGGGGCACACCCTTTCTCTCTGCGTATGGGATACCGCCGATTGGGATCGAGTGGCAAGCAGATTATTACGCTTTCCCCTTTCGGTCGGGAGGCTTACGTGGCACCGGCGAACACTAACTTCTTCCAGATTTCGCGAGCGGATAAAAAAGCGACAACGTTATCGGTGAAGCGGTGGGAGGATAAGGGGAGCCGTCATGGTGGCAGAGAGCGAGCAGCCATCACAAAGGAATCCCGCAACCCTTGGGCGGTTGTGCAGACAAGCGAGCAGAGGCGGGACAAATGGGTCACCGTTCAGGGAAACCCCGGCGACCGAGTCATTCTGACCCATTTTCTCAATAAGCGCGAGTTTTCAATAGGAAGTGGAAACCACTGGATTTCCTCCCTGCATTCGGCTGAGGGGCAAGACACTATTGATGTTACGGGGATTCTGAGCCACCCGGAGCAGAAGACACCGGTGGGTTCACAGGTGTTGCCTGTTGGATTCAAGACGCCCTTGGTCACCGGGAAATTCAATCTGTTGGGCGACACTAGTCTGTTCCTCAAGTTGGAGGATGCCGGGACCTATGTGATTGAGGAGGATGAGGCATCTGGGGCAAGGGGACGTTACCGGATAGAACCCTTTATGGTGAGCCGCCCCAGAAACTATCGATCTCCGCCATTTCAGTCGCCGGGAAAGGCCCTAGAACTGACCCAAGGCTTCTATAAACTCACGATTCAACCTGACGAGTCCAAAGGGATTCTCTCATTCATTCTACGCCAAAAGGATAGGAGTGCAGATGACTTGCAGACGGACTCTCCCTTCCGCAAACAAAGTCTATTGTTGCCCCAAGTCACCCTGCCTCAATATCGCGGGCAATACACGCTCCGGCTAAATCATCGGCACAATGTCGCCACGGGGATAATTGTCCGCTCGTTGCCGATGGGTTTAGGCGATCCCCTGCCCGTGATTCTTAACCCAGGACAATCGGTTCCAATCTATATTAATATAGGACAGCGGTCCACCCTTGTCATTGAAAGGGACAAAGAAACCCCTTTCCTTTTGACTACGGATACCGCCCGGTGGCCGGCGATAGCCGTTGATACAATCCTACCCACCGGTTTCTATCTATTTGACCTAAAAAACTCAGGGACAGAGACAACACTCTTTACTTTACAGACGATTCCCCCCAAGTCAACTTCGGAATTGACGCTTGGGGAGCTAAAGACTCGGTTAAAGCAACCCAAGCCATTTCCGCAGCTCACCGAACAGAAACCGCTGTATGTTGATTTTAATCGCAATCAAAAGCAGCATTTTACCCTTATCGTGGAGGAACCGAGCCTTTACCGTTTGGAGACGAGCGGGCGTTTGGCAACCCAGTTGACGGTACGGACTGCACTTATCACGCAACTGTTTACCGCCAAGCAGAACGGCATCGGACGTAACGCCTTGGTGCAGCAGTATCTCAGGCCCGGTGTGTATCAGATTACCGTGCAAACACAGGGACAATCTCGTGGACGGGCAGGAATTCATCTACGTCGGACACCTCTCAACCCCCAAGGGGAGCTTACCGCTGGATCGGTCAAAAAAGCGCGCTTAGAACCGGACGCTGCTCTCCGATACACACTGACAATCGACGAACCGGGGCGATACCGTCTGCAAACCCTTGGCTTGGGTAAGGATTTCGCCTATCGTTTAGAGGATGAAGCGGAGTGGCTCCTGACCAAGCCCGGGAGCGGGAGAGTGGTGCTCCGACATTTCGAGCCGGGGGTCTATTATTACTATTCTCTGCCATTGCCGGTCGAATCTACACGAATTACCGCCTTGACGCTAATAGCTGAGAAACAGGAACGCGTCGGAAAGGGCCCCCATCCTATCCCCTTCAACGAAACGATTAAAATGATGTGGCGGGAAGAGGAGGGCAGACCGCCGGACATATTCACAACAGAAATCACGGCACCCGTTGATGTGGCAATCAACCTAAGCGGTAGCATGGAGGGAGTGATTCGCCTTCGTGGGGAGGCAAGTGACGGAAGGATAATAACAGGGGGTAGCGCGTGGCAGGATACGCTCCAACCGGGGCAGTACCAAATTGCGGTGAAAAGTGCTAAGGAAAATAATCTGCTGCCCTACACCCTACGGATGGGAACGTCGCAGCTTATCCCCGGCTTGCGACAACCTGTTGATCTCCCAACCGATCTAACCGTCCGTCTGGGAGAACCCGGAATCGTCGATCTCTTTAGCTTTGGTCCAACCGATGTGAAGGCTAGCCTATGGGATGAAACCGGGGCGCGGCTTTTGGCACAGAATGACGACATGCCGAACGATTGGAATTTCCGTATTTCCCAGCGATTGGCTGCCGGACGTTATCTCCTGAAATTGGTCCCTGTTGGACGCACTTACGACATCGTTCACGTCTTCATGGAGTTCCGCGAGCAGCACGCTCTCCTCGAACACGGTTTCCCACCGTTTACAGTGGAGGAAAATCTTGAGGAAAAAGTGTTAGCTATTCCCTTCAGGGTTGATAACGCGAGTTCCCTTCTAGGTGTTACCGTAAACGCCTCCCAACTCCCGACAGAAAATGGGGTAGGCGAATTGGGTGTTGCTTTGCTGAAGGGCACACACACACTGTATGAGGGAACAATTGATGACGATCAGGACTCGGCGTTCTATATCCCTTTACAAGCAGAGACCTCCTATCAGATTTTGCTGTGGGGATTGGGGGATTTTGCGGGGGAAGTGACGTTAGATGTCGCTCCCCTCACGATCAAGCCGGTTTCCGTTTTGCGTGGACAGACAGAACTCCTGTGGCCTCCATACGCCGAACCAATCGCATTAGAATTAACCGATGCTGATCAGAGCAGTTATTGGGCACACGAGAGCACCGGTGCGCCGCTGCAGTTCTCGTCTACGCTAGAGCGACCTTTTGAAACTGTGATGGATGCACCGGTGGTGATGAATGATGGGCGAGGCTGGCTCATTTTGAACCCGTATGAGAAAACCCAACACCTTACCCTTGAACCCTTTGTGCTGTCAACCGGGACGGTTAAAACGGTTGAGTTGGGGCAATTGCCGTTCGCCTTCGATCTGGAAAACGGAAATGATGGCCCCTTGTTGCTGGAAGTGAATTCCATCGGGGGGCAGATTGGCGCGATGACTTATACCTCTGGCGGTCAGTTTGGATCAAAATTTCACTGGCACGGGATGGAGATGGCGCCATCGAAAACCGCCGCAGCGGTTCCGAGCAAAGGCAAATATCGCGCTAAAATCTGGCAAACGCACGAAACAGTTGAGACAGAGAAGGTCCATCTTAGCACACACACTTTTCGGATGGAAGAACGGATGCAGTTTGGTCAAGTGCGCTCATACGAGGGACCAATCAAGCCCGGCAGTGCCAAGGCCTTTGTACTAGATAAATCCAGTCAGACTTATGAGCTATTGCTCACCGGGGGGTTGGTCGCGTTCGTTTGGGATGGGAAACATGCACGGGCACTCGTTGCCGCCCACAGCAATATTCAGGAATCGATCACTGTCCCCGGTGGGGAACTATTCATCGTCAACCGGGGCGACGAAGCGGGGTTATTCCGCATCGAAAGGAAGAGAGAAATTGCAGAGACCGTGCAGGCCTTTGACTCAAAACAGGGCTTTGAAGGTGTTTTCGCCGAATCAGGCACCGTGTCGTTGTTGATAGAGGAGGTAAAAGACCAGAAAGAACTCTTTGTAGCCGGGGATGCGGTGAGGGGTCGCCTATTAGGGACCAATGGGATCATCCGTGAAGGCGAACGTTTTCAAGTCCCGCTTTGCGAGGATGCTCGGAACGGCACAAGCCGGGCAGAGGGGATACTTGGACTCTCATACGGACCCGGCTACGTCAAGGTCTGGGAAGCCAACCCGCAGGAGAAAGATTTGGCTTTTATGGGCAAGAGACCTCGCAGGGTGAAAGGTCTCTCCGAGGGACTGGCAACGCTAGAACATCGATCTCAACGCTGGATGTTCGGTTTGGAGAGGCCTGCTTACATCACCGCTGATGCAGATGGACCGGGGGTAACGGCACTGCTAGCGGATCAAAAGGTAGTGACTACAAGCATTGGTAGCAGCAACAAAGGTCGGCAGCTTCGTTATTTTCTACCGCAGGGGGATTATCAACTCTGGACACGCCCATTGGAAGGCACAACGCAGACGGGGAATATCCGCTTGTTGAAGGTTTTTCCGAAGCCGCTCGATACCGCATCTGACAGTCCCCGGTTAATTCGCCCCGGTGAGATCCAAGTTTTCACGTTTAGTGTGACAGTGAAGGGAAAGGTCGGCGTTGGCATCCGCACGGAGAGTGATGAGCTGGACGCCAAACTTTTCGATAGCCAATTTAAGCGGTTGGCATCTAGTCCCGTGATGATTCAGGAACTGGAACTTGGGGAATATCTGCTGACGGTTGAAACAATCCCACAGGCACCGGCACCGATTCAATATACCCCTGTGGTTCTTGGCAATACCGGTGGCAGGCAGGAGATACCGGAGGAAGTTATCGGTGAATATTTGACCCAAACCACTGGGGAGGAGTAGTAATTTACGAAGAACATGATTAACCCATTACCCCGCTCACGCATCATTCAATACCATGCCAACAATTATGATTATCGCCGGTGAACCGTCCGGTGATCTCCAAGCCTCCCGTGTGGCTGCTGAACTCAAAGAAATCGCCCCCGATTTAGCACTATTTGGCATGGGAGGCGATCTGATGGCGGAAGCGGGGGTTGAACTCATCTATCATATCCGCGACTCTGCGGTGATGGGAATCGGTGAAGTGTTTACCGCCATCCCCGCTTTCTTGAAAAAACGTAAACACCTCAAAGATCTGATTCGTGCGAGGCGTCCCGACGCTGTAGTATTGGTCGATTTCGGCGATTTCAACATGCCTTTGGCACGTTTCGCACATGGTCTGGGAATTCCGGTCATCTACTACATTCCCCCCAAGGCTTGGGCATGGCGTCCGAACCGTGCGAAAAAGATCGCCAAAACGACAACTGCTGTCGCTTCAATCTTCCCATTTGCAGCGGAATTTTACCGGAAGGCTGGGGCAAATGTCGAGTTTGTCGGACATCCGTTGTTGGACTTTGCCCGAACCGATCTGAGTTGTGCGGAAGCCCGTCGTGCAATCGGTTTGAAGGAAGATTATCCTGTGCTTGGGCTAATGCCGGGCAGCCGCCGCCGAGAAGTGGAGCGGCTCCTGCCGGTGATGTTGGAGGTCGTAGACCAGATCCATCAGGCTGTACCAGATTGCCAATTTGTTCTTCCACTTGCGCCCGGTATCAATTCGGCGACGTTACCAGAGATGCCGTTGATCAGCGTCATGAAGGAAAGGGTATATGAAGCCATGCGGGCATCAGATTTGATGCTAGTTGCATCGGGGACGGCGACCCTCGAAGCAGCGTGCTTAGGCACACCGATGATTGTGGTTTACAAGATGTCAAGGTTATCATGGCATATCCTCAGAAAACTTGTTAAACTGGAACTCAGCGGGTTGCCCAATGTCATCGCAGGGCGCGAAATTGTTCCAGAACTACTCCAGGACCAAGTGACAGTAGAGCGTATCATGCCCATTGCCCTTGAGCTGCTGCAGAACCCCGAAAAGCGAGAAATGCAGCAAGAAGGCTTGCGCTGGGTGTATGAGCAGTTGGGGGAACCCGGCGCAGCGAAGCGAACCGCTCAGTTGATACTGAACCATATCCAATGAGGAGAATTGAATGATTGATGAAAGTTGGTACAAACGCCCGGCCGGCGTTAGTGATCGGACATCTGCGGGTGGTATCGTTGCACGGATAGAAGATGGACAAATCTATGTGGCTCTTGTCGGGGAACTTGGCTTGACAGAGCGTGTTTTGCCAAAGGGTGGTGTTGAACCCGGCGAAAGTTTAGAAGAGGCGGCTCGCAGGGAAATCGAAGAGGAGGCAGGCTTATCCTCGCTAGAACTGATTGAAGAACTCGGCACTCGAGAACGCCTCTCGTATGATAAAGTCTGTTGGATTACAACCTACTATTTCCTCTTTGTTACAGAACAGGTAGAGGGGACTCCAACCGATGTCGAACACCACTACGAACTTGCGTGGCATCCAATCGGAGCCCTCCCGACGATATTTTGGCCAGAACAGCGGGAACTGATAGAAACAAACCGTGATAAGATTGTTGAGCTTATCAAACAAAATCACCCATGAAGGATTATCTGTACGCTATCATTACGGGCAGAACGACGGGGATTATTCCGTCCCTCCTGATCGGCTTGCTGACTCCACTGAGTTATATCTACGCCGTGGTCCTCAAGACGCGTGGTTGGCTCCACGATTGTAGGATTCTCAAACAGAAACAACTTCCTTGTACGGTGATTAGCGTCGGAAATATCGTTGCCGGCGGTACAGGCAAAACGCCTGCGGTCATTTGGATAGCAAAGTATCTACAAAGCGAAGGATTTCAGGTCGGGGTACTCCTACGCGGTTACAAGCGAGCAGGTCATCATTCGATCTCGGTTGTATCCGATGGAAAACAGATTTTGACGCCTGTGACAGAGAGTGGCGATGAGGCTGGGATGATAGCCCGCAAGCTGCCGGGCGTTTCCATCGTGGTTGGGAGCGATCGCTATGCTGCGGGGCTTGCAGTGATTCGGGTTTGGGGGCACACGGAAGGCGTACTTATCTTGGACGATGGCTTTCAGCGGCGACAGTTGGCACGGGATCTGGACCTCCTCACAATTGACAGCACTCAGCCCTTTGGCACAGGAAAACTGCTCCCAGCAGGAACGCTACGCGAACCGAAAACTGCTTTGAGACGAACAGATATTCTCTTGCTGACGAGAACAGACCTTGCGGCAGAGCCTGTCAACTTTGAGCGGTTTGTAAGAGGGAAACAGGTTTTCCAGACCTGTCACCAACCCACAAGGTTGTATCAACTGAGTACCGGTGAAGAATGTGCGCTAGAACTGTTAAAAGGGCAGCACATCCTTGCGGTATGTGGAATCGGTAACCCTGAAGCCTTTGCTGGAACGCTTCGCCAGTTTGAACCGAAGGCTGTGGAACTTCTCGCGTTTCCCGACCATCATCGCTACTCGTTGGCAGACCTCAAGGATATTAACGCGAGGGCAGGTGAAGTTGGGGCAGATCTGATTGTGACAACCGAGAAGGATTCGCAGAAACTGGAAGCCTTTGCAGCAGCAACGCAGTTTGTTGTGTTAGAAATTGAACTCGAAGTTAAGACGAACTTAGAAGCCTTAAAAAAACGGTTAAAGCAGGTCATTACTGAATCGCGATCAGAAATGTAAGGATTAATGTATATTGGAAACGTTGAAAGTCCTTCACACCGATAATCATCTCCTCGTCGTCCGTAAACCGGCGGGCATGTTGGTACAAGGCGATCGCACCGGCGATACGTCACTTTTGGATTATGCCCGGGAATATATAAAAGATAAGTTCAACAAGCCCGGCAATGTTTATATAGGCCTTGTCCATCGCCTTGACCGACCGACATCGGGCGTCGTTGTGCTCGCGCTGACCTCCAAAGCGGCGAAGCGGTTGTCTGAGCAGTTTCGGGTAGGAGATGTCCGAAAAATTTATTGGGCACTTGTCGAAGGCAAAACTCCGACCAACGGGACGTTGGTAGATCAGATTCATCGCCACGGCATGACAAGTCATATAGTCAGAGGAGATGGCGGTCAACGTGCGGAGTTATCCTTCCGTCGGCTTCGGTATCACAAAGGTGTGTCTTGGGTTGAGATTGAACTTGCAACAGGTAGGCATCACCAGATTCGTGTACAATTTTCACATCGTGGTTATCCGGTGATCGGCGATTTTCGGTACGGTTCTAAGATCAAATTTGGACAGAAAGCGTTGGCTTTACACGCCCGTTCGCTTACTATCAGTCACCCAACACGAAAAGAAGATATGACCTTTTTAGCGGAGCTAGAGTCTTTCTGGCCTAGACAGTTTAGGACTTTGTGACATTTATGTTCCAGATTAGTAATCCCCTGTTTTTTTTCTTTCTCGGTATCATCCCAATCTTGCTAATTATTAACCGTTATACGCGCATTGAAGCAGCGCGGTGGCGGAAGGTTGGGACCCTCCTACTGCGCCTTGGTGCGGTGCTCTGCCTCATCTTGGCATTAGTCGGTTTGCAGCAGAAAGGCCAAGAAGATATTCTCTCTGTCGTGTTCCTCCTCGATGTGTCTGACAGCGTTCTAACTATACAGCAGAAAGCAGGAATAGAACAGATTAACACAGCTCTCGACGCACTCAAGCCCACCGACCTATTCAGCGTCATTCTGTTCGCAGGGGGAGCTGCGGTGAGCGTGCTGAATCAGCGAAAAGCAGCGCAGCCTCATTTAACAGAAGAGATTTTATCTGGTGCAGAAATTGATCGAACGGCGACCAATCTCGCGGGAGCAATTCAACTGGGGCTGAACCTACCGACCGGCGAGCAGGTAGGAGAAAAGCGGTTGGTGTTGTTGAGTGATGGCATCCAAAACGTCGGTGAGGTGACGGATTTACTTGACCTCGTCCGGGCGAGTGAAATTGAGGTTTTCGCGCTTCCACTGTCGTCCGAGCGGGAATATGAAGTTTGGGTGAGAACGCTGGAAACCCCATCGCAGGTACGGGCGGGCGAAACTTTCCCGGTCCGTGCAATTGTCGAAACAACAACAGATACAGAGGTTCAAGTCAGACTTTACCGCAACGACACTCCCGTAACTGAACCTCAAATGAGAGCCTTGAAACGAGGGAGACAGCCAATTGACTTTCCGCAACAAATCTCTGAGGAAAATGTCTATAAGTATCGAATCGAGCTCTCCGTCGATAACTCCACCGGCGATAATCCCGAAAACAACACAGGGTATGGCGTCACCCGTGTTTATGGAACGCCACATATCCTGTATATTGAAGGAGATGCCGGACAGGCAGAAGCATTGAAGACCGTCCTTGAGATGAACGGTCTGGCAGTTGAAGTCCTCTCCCCCTCCGAATTTCCGACCGATCTTGTCGCGCTCCAAAACAGCGATGCCATAATTTTAAGCAATGTCTCCGCCGATGAACTTTCCACCCTTCAGATGGAGCACATCGCAAGCTACGTTCGCGATCTGGGGAGAGGATTGGTCGTAATTGGCGGGGACCGCGCTTTCGGCAGGGGCGGGTATCATGACACACCGTTAGAGCAGGTGTCCCCCCTTGAGATGACGCCTCGGCAGAAAAAAGAATCCCTTGCGTTGATGCTTGTTGTTGATGCCTCTGGAAGTATGGCAAACTATATCGGTCCGGATCAGAAAATCCAGTTGGCACTTGAGGGGGTGCGTGCCTCCATTCGTGCGCTCGATGATGAAGACCGCGTCGGGGTGATAGCCTTCGCCGCGAAAATCAGGATGGATCGCCCACCGACAACCGCACACGACGAGATACTCCGTGAAGTTGGAAAGTTGCGTCCCGGCAGTGGCACGAAGATGTATCCCGCACTGGAAAGGGCTTATGAACGACTCCAAACGGTTGATGCGAAACAGAAACATATTCTGCTCCTGTCAGACGGCAAATCGGAAGGCGATTTTATTCCACTGGCGAAACGGATTACAGCGGATAAGATGACCCTCTCGACTATCGCCATTGGTGACGCGGATCGAGAGCTGATGAAATCAATTGCCGAAGCGGGCGGGGGCGGATACCGAGATGTTCGGAACATCAGCGAGCTGCCCAAGATCATGGCTGACGAAGTACGTCAGACCCAGAAGTATACCGTTCAAGAGCCATTTCAGCCAATCATTAATGATGGAAATTATCCAGTATTAGCGGGGATTGATCATGTACCAAAACTCTACGGCTACATTGCCACCTCAGAAAAGGAACTCGCACAAACCTATATCCGCTCCCATGAAGACCACCCAATCCTCGCTGGGTGGAATTACGGGCTTGGTAGATCTGTAGCCTTTACCTCTGATATGAAGCCGGGTTGGGGAGCGGCTTGGATTGAGTGGGAGAATTTTGGGAAATTTTGGGGACAGATTGTTAATTGGGTGTTACCATCAACAGACGAAGCAGCCGATTTTGATTTGAACGCAACCCACCAAAACGGTAGGGGCGAGCTACTCATAGATACGGCATCAACCATAGCAACGCACGGAATCACATTCGATGCGCGTATCGCCCGTCCCAACGCCGGGGGAGAGGTAGTTGAACTGCGTCGCGTGACACCGACGCAATATTCGGGAGAATTCCCCGTGCGAGAGCGCGGATCGTATCTTGCCACTGTCCAAAAAAACCGAGATGGGCAGGTCGAAAGCACTGCTTATGAGAACCTTGTTCTCTCCTACCCCACAGAGTTTGCCGAATTTGAGACGAATCGTCGGTTGCTCAATGAACTTGCCAGTCGAACCAACGGAATTTTTGAGCCATCACCGAAACAGATTGCTCAATACCGCGGGACAGCGATTGAACATCTGAAACCGCTCTCGTTTACTCTGTTGATAGTAAGCCTGATTCTATTCGTCTTTGAGATGATCCTGCGTCGTTTCAGCATTGCGAGCGGCTATCTTGCGGAACTCAAAGCACAATTAAAGTCACTTCGCCGCCGAGAGAACCACGCATCATCGCTAACACTTTCACGCTTGAGGCAAAAGAAAGCAGCCCTAACAGAGGAGCCATCAACAGCGTCCAGTGATTTCGCTCCCTCCTCGGCATCTCAATTTGGGTATCAGCGTAGGAGCGAATCAGATTCGGTGTCGGGGAGACACACATCGGCAGCTCCACAATCTACAGTGGCAGGTAACATAGGAAAACTGTTGCAAGCGAAAAGTCGGGCACATAAAAGTCAGTTACCCCACCCTAAAGGGTGAGGCTTGTTGCCTTGTCCCTTGGGATTTATTGGGTTGCGCGCTTCCGTCCCTTTCGGGTGCTTCGGGGGTGTTAGTAACCACCGCACCTCCACGCAAGGCTACAGCAGCCTTTTTGATGTTTATTGCAGCGTTATGGTCTCTGTCTAAAATCAGACCACAATCGGTACAATCATGGACTCTTGCAGATAGCACTTTCTTGACAATCGAACCGCACCCGGCGCATTTCTGGCTTGTATAGTGGGGTTTGACTTTCGTAAACTGCTTGCCGGCACTTTCAGCCTTGCTTTGCAGCTTCAATCGAAAGAGACCCCACCCTGCGTCCGAGATGCTCTTAGCGAGGTAATGGTTCTTGACCATGTTCTTAATTTGGAGGGTCTCAACAGCTACTTCGTCGCACCGTTCAAGGATAGAATGTGCCGCCTTAAACTGAAAGTCTTTCCGTTGGTTCGCAACGTGTTCGTGGCAACGGGCAACAGTATCACGTTGTTTGGATCTACGTTTGCTTCCTTTCTTACGGCGTGCGAGTATCTGTTGATGTCTAGCAAGTTTCTTTTCCGCCTTACGGAAATGGCGGGGGTTCGGGATTTGTTCGCCGTCCGAATCAACGACAAAGGCGTTAAGCCCCACATCAATGCCGAGTGTCGTTTGAACGGGGACTTCAATCGGGTCCGGAACCTCAACGACGATTGTGGCGTGCCAACCGGACGCCTTCTTGGAGAGGGTCAACGTCTTAATTTTACCATCGGGCAACGGTCGATGGTATCGAATCTTCAGGTGTCCGACTTTCGGGACAACTATACGGGCAAACTTCCTATGGACATTGCGAATCAAATTGTTAGACAGGTGACTAAAGGTCATCGACCTATACCGTCCTTCGCCTTTGAAGCGTGGGAACCCCGGTTCACCACCTGTTTTGATACGACGAAAGAATGCTTTGTATGCTTTATCCAAACGGCGAATCGTATCTTGGAGAACGTCGCTATGGAGACCGGCAAACGATGTCGATTCTTGTTTCAGGTCAGGCAAAGCGTTCGCTTGTGTCGTCCACTTTACCGACTCGCCGGTGTTTTTGTACGTCTCTATACGCCATGCAAGGGCTTGGTTGTAAAGTTGTCTCAACAATGCCAACCAAACGGTAAAGGTGGTCCGTTGCTTGGTTGTAGGATACGCACGATATTCATAAGTCTTTTTCATTAGGGATTATCTTCCCGTCTTTCATGCCTTTTCAACGAGGTGTAGGGGACGCCAGCAAGGGTGCTGACGGTTGAAATCCCCTACGAAAGACAAAAAAAGTATACCATATTTTACCTGCAAAATCAACCAAAAAAGGAGCGCAGTTTCCTCCCCACGCTAAAGCATCGGGTTTCCACTGCGAAGATTTTGATGAAAGCATCGTTTTGCACGAATGCCTTTGGCAATACGCAGCAGGATATTGAACAAGCCATCCCGCAGTTGGCGCAGATGGGATACGACGGGTTGGAGTTTTGGGAACAGTACCTCCCGAACGCAGATCTAAAGTGGCTTAAAGGGATAGTAGACGCACACCACCTCGAAATTGTCCAGATCTGCCCATATTTTGACTTCACCACAAGTTCGGAGACATGGGAGCAGAGTATCCGGGATGCAGAGCGATATATCGAGTATGCGATTCAGTTGGGAGGTCCCTTCATCCGCACGTACACCGGCAATGTCGGCAGTGCCGATGCCACAGCGGAGCAGTGGGATGCCTGCGTGAACGGATTACAACGGATCTGTGAGATGGGTATGCCGCACGGCATCGTGTTTCCGCTCGAAACCCATCAGGTTATCCATTCGGGACCGAACCTGACAGACACCAGTCCAACCACGCTCAAGCTGTTAGCCGATGTAGGTATGGAAAATCTGACGGTGAACATCCAGACACCCCTGTTAGGCGAGTCGGTTTTCGAGACAGCGGCGCAGTTGGGTCCCCATGTTGTTCACGTTCATGCGCACAATTGGATTGGAAATTGGCCCAATCTAACATTTCTGGATACCGGGGATGAGGATTTTACGGAGTTTGCACGGATATTGAAGGATAAGGGTTTTGATGGCTATATTTCTATCGAACATGGCAGCCATCACCCACCCTACGAGACAGCGGCCCATGAAATCGAATATCTGAAACGACTGATTTCTGGCGCGCTTTGGAAATAGGACATAACGTCGAGAACCCGATTGGCTGTTGAACACCGCACGAATTCCCGATTATTGTGTTGCAGCTTGGAGAGAGAAAGTCACCGAAATCACCATTACGGGCGCAGCCCTAGCGGCAATTCGCAGGAAGGAGAAACCGTGATAAGGAAATATCAACCATCAGATCTTGAAACGCTACGGCAAATCACCGCAATTTGTTTCGAGGGAGTTTCAATCGATAAGAATATCGAAGACAAGTTCGGTATTATCAATGAACTCGATTGGACACAGCGCAAGATGCCGCACATTAACGATGATGTAGAAGCAAATGCGGACGGTGTGTTCGTCGCAGAGATTGACGAAGAGGTGGCAGGTTATATCACCGCCTATGTCAATCATCGGACAAAAATTGGCGGTATCCCAAACCTGTCTGTGCACCCAAACTTCCAACAGCGAGGGTTGGGAACAGAATTGATTGAGACAGCATTGGTATATCTCAAAGAGGAAGGGATGCTTTACGCACGGATTGAGACGCTGGACCAGAATCAGATTGGAACGGCATTCTATCCCAAGATGGGCTTTGTCGAAATTGCTCGACAGGTTCACTATATACGGTCGCTATGACCCAGACAGGTCGCCCCGCTGGGGCTACTGAGGAACAATACGTCTCCGTTCCGATAAGAGAAACCGTCTGGACACCTATTGAATGTACAGGGGCTGGGTCTGCCAACCTGTTGGGCGAGGCAACCTCGCCCCTACGCTAGGTTCCTACGATTGGGTACACATTGGTATCAAGCACTGCCATGCCTTGAATCACGGACACGCCCAAGAATGTCAACACGCTCTAGCAACTTGGGTTAGTAGTAAACGATAACAAGAGATAATCGAAAGCAGATTTAGGGTTTTAGAGGTCCACCGTTGTAGATGATGCGAGGACTGCTTCAACTCCACCCGTTTTGATAAGTTGGATTGCGTCTAGTAACTGGTTGTCATTGACGAAATCGATCAATGGATCAAGACCGACATTTCTGTTGAAGAAGGCATTCGCCTCGTTCCTGACAATCTCCATATCAAGTATGATATTGTGTTCTGCAAGCGTTGTCATTAACTCTGGAAGGTCTGCCTCCAACTGAGAGAAATCTTTGGGAGTTTCCCCCATCTCTTTCTCTGTTCGTTCGATCCACTCCTCGACAAACGTTTTGACATATTTCCTCGCATACAACCGCATCGCCGCTGTTACTTCATCAAGTTTGCTCATCTCGACCTCAACGTTTGGCTCAATCCCGGTTTCATTAATCGAGACACCGCTCGGTGTGTAATAAGTCGAGATTGTGAGTGATACTGCGCCTTTTTTGTCTAAGCTGTTCAAAGGAAACCGTTGCTGAACAACACCTTTGCCGAAAGTTTTCTTGCCGAGGATGGCTCCCCGCTTGGAATCCTTGATGGCGCCTGCGACAATTTCAGAACCGCTCGCGCTATACTCATTCACAAGCACAACTAGCTCAATCTCGGCTGGACAAAGTGTTTCAGGCCTTGCTGGAAACTCTTGGTTGTATCTATTAAGTCGTCCTTGTGTTGACACAATATTTCCCCTAGAGATAAAGGCGTCAGCCACGTCGTAGGCAGCTTGAAGCAATCCTCCCGAATTGTGTCGGAGATCCAGAATCAGTGCCGTCATCGCTCCGTCTTCAGCGTCAAGTAAGGTGTTTAGTGCCTTCTTGAACTCTTCAACGGTTCTGCCGGTGAAGCTCTCAATTTTTATATAACCGATTCCGTCCTCTAGCATCGCTTGCTCAACGCTAGTGATTTTAATTTCCTCACGGATTAATGTCACATCAAATGGATCCGAATGTCCTCGTCGCTGCACCGTAACGGTGACCTCTGTGCCAATTAATCCTCTTAAAATATCAACGACTTCTTCAAGCGTTTGCCCGCCTAGACTGATATGAATCGGTTCTCCATCGACCTTGGTTATGTAATCACCGGCTTGCAGTCCCGCTCGCATTGCTGGGGTATTGGGCAGGGGCCGAGCAATTTTTATAAAACCTTTATCCTTATAAATCCGAATACCCAGTCCGCCAAATTTTGCATGGTAAAGATTCTCCTCTTCGCGTTTCTGATCCACCGGCGGCAGGTAGAAAGAATAGGGATCGTCCAGAGCAGAAAGCGCGCCCTTAATCGCCCCTTCAAACATCTCCTGTTGATCGACGTCTTCGTAGTAATGAACATCTGCCTTTCTAATGGCCTCTATTAAAGCCTTCTGCAACATGAGACTGTTCCTACCATCGCGATCACTTAGCGCGGTTTTCTGTCCTAGCGGAACGAGAAAGAGCGCGATGATGACAGCAGCCCCTAAAATTGCGATAGGCAATGTATGTTTTCTATATCGAACCATGAATCCTCCTCATGTTTGTTGATTTAATTGAGCGCAGCGTTTAGTTGAGATTTGATTTATATTATCATCTAGTTTGTATAATTATAACATGACACGCGAGATGCTGCAAGAAGTTAAAAGTGACTCACTTTTAACTTCAACTAAAGTCTAGAGATGCAGGTGAATAAGCGGTTTCACCGTCACGTGAGAGTAGGTTTGCTCCGAGACCGTATCGGAAAAGAACGGATCGCAAAATGTATCAAGGCAGGCTAGGAATTCGGGGAGATTCATACCCATGTACATCCCTGTCGGATCGTCAAGATTGGTTAGCACTTGATGTAGTTTGTTGCGTCCATTGGTTGAAAGGCTTTGCAGTCCACGAAGTTGCCGCATGTGATATTTAATCAGTGCCGCCGAAATTTGAATTAATCCCTGCAGAAACAGCCGACAATCGTCCTCTGTTTTATTCCAAAGCCCCTCCCATGCCTCATGGGCTTCCCACCAGTAGGCGAAATTATAGAGATCGACTCCGTACAGATAATCCTCAGTTTGACGCCAATCCCTAGGCAGGGCAACCGGGTTATCGTCGTCCTCCAAGCCGTAGCTATGCCCTTGTGGATCTCTGATCGGATGCGGCGTGGTCCCCGGCACATGTCGATAGGGAGGGAAAGGACGCTGCGGACAATATCGGATTTCATCTGGATCAAATGGATGCGGTTGCTCTATGGGCTGCGCTTCCTCAAGAACCGATGGGACTGTGATTTTCTGCTTTGAACCTCTGAAAAATTTAGGGATTTTTA
Source organism: Candidatus Poribacteria bacterium (assembly GCA_965222435.1). Taxonomy (GTDB): domain Bacteria; phylum Poribacteria; class WGA-4E; order WGA-4E; family PCPOR2b; genus PCPOR2b. The sequence continues at coordinate 6,020,945 of OZ244950.1, forward strand.
GTTTCATAATTAAAATTGTGATACAGTGATAGGGTTTGTCGGCATCTTTATTGTATCATATTTGGGGCCAATTTTACAGGTGGTAATAGATGTATCAGTTTCAGGTGGCTGCAGTGTGTAAACTCTACCGTTTTTTGATAGCATTCTCCGCTCAATTTGTGATAACATCCTCGCTATAGGTTTGATGGGACAAATCGTTTCAGAAACCTTGACATACTCCCCGCCCTAAAGGACGGAGATTCTTGTGTCCTTCAGTAACGGTAATTGCGCTATCAACAAGGATTGGACGGCGAACCACCTCTTATATCCTCTCCTTCGAGGGTTGATGCCCCAACCCTGTAAATGTTAATTGCAGCATTTCTATCACGGTCATGAATAGCACCGCAACTGTTACACTGCCAGTTTCTATCGCGCAGATTCAACGTTTCATTAACAGCACCACAAGCCGAGCAGGTCTTAGATGAGGGATACCATTTATCAATGAACTTGAGTTTGACACCCTTTTTCGCTGCAATGTATTTCAGTTTTACAACGAAGTCTGCAAAGGCTAAATCACTGACTTTGCGTCCCCAAAGGACTTTCATGCCTTTAAGGTTCAAATCTTCGAGCCGTATCTCGTCGTATGCGTCGGTCAGTTGGTGTGCAAGTTTCCAGTGGAAATCCTCCCGTTGTCGCTCAATCTTACGGTGTTTGCGTGCTAAGTCAAGCCTTGCCCGTTCTCGGTTCTTTGACCCTTTGTGTTTCCGTGAATGGTTACGATTGGCACGTTTGATAGCATTGAGACTGCGTTTGAAAAACAAAGATGATTCTATATCGTGTCCGTTATGACCTGTCAGATACCGTTTAAGACCGAAATCAAGTTCCGCATAGCGAGAATCCCGATAAATCGGGACCTGCGATTTTACCCGTCATGACTCGATTAAGATCAGGTTCTACATAGTCTGTTAGGATGGTGATATAGACATCACCAACGGAATCCCGTTTGATAGTACAACGTTTCGGATTGCCAAACACATCACGGGACTTGAAGTACTGGTAGATATACTTACCAATACGAATCTTGTTACCGGGCAGGAGTTGCCAACCCGCTTGTAACAGGGTGAACGATTTGTATTTACGACGAGCCTTGAAACGGGGACGACCCCATTTCTTACCCTTGGCTCTCGCTTCAAACATTGCCTTGTAGCCTTTATCTATCCGTGCTGCTACGTCCTGTATCGACTGGCTCGGCAACTGATTCCAATGGGAAAAACGAGGCAATCGCTTGAGTTTAGATATGTGATTAATTAGCCTAAACTTGCTGATATACTTGCCGTAGATTGAATAGTAACGACGCTGAAGCGCGACACTATGATTCCAGACAGAAGCGTGGCCCTCTATCGTCTTGTGCAACTCACCATTGCCGTGATTAGAATACAGTTCGAACTTGTACGTTTTCATGGGACTGTCTTTCTGTCTTTCATATCCTGTTTCAAAGGATGTGGGAGACACCACCGTGCGGTGGCGTGAAACTCTCCCACGAAAGACGAAAGACGAAAGACGAAAGACGAAAGAATTATACCATTTTTTACCTACAAAATCAACCTTTTTTGACTCACTAACGGGGTGTGCCGTTCTGTATCCCCACCCTAAAGGACGGGGTTTTAGAACGGAAAATTTTGATAACCAATCGAGATTAAGCGGAAACAAAACAGTCAGAGAGCCAGAGGAGATAGCCATGAAAACAGACATCTATGTGGTCAGACTCAGTGATGGAGAGCGCGTCGGAGAAGAGGTTAAGCCTCTCCTCGCTCCAGTGGATATGGGAAGCATTGGTCACTTTGCGGTATCCAAAGATCAGCCAACAGAATTACACTATCATGATTTCGATGAGTATTGGTACTTCACGGAAGGCACAACGACTGTTACCTTACGCACCTCTGATGGCACAAGTCAATCGTATCAGATTGGACCGGGCGATTTGGTCGTAACTCCTAAAGGGGTGGAGCATGGACATATTCCCGACGACACCGTAAAAGGGATTCAGTGGGTCAGTGTCATTCCCCCGGAGGCGCGTCGTGGCCATTTACACCGAGAACTGTAATCGATAAGGAGTAACTATGACAAACCAAGGTGCAGTACTGCCTCGCCGTCGGTTGGGACGCACAGGTTTAGAAGTAACCGGACTTAGTATGGGTGGTGCAGGTGTTGGGCGCGACAATGTATCAGATGATGAAGCGATTGAGGCGGTGCACCGGGCAATCGAATTGGGAATGAACTACCTCGACACAGCACCACTGTATGGTGCCTGCGAAAGCGAAAGACGGATCGGGCTCGCGTTGGCTGGCGGTTGGCGTGAGAAGATCTACTTGGCGACAAAAATAGGGACGCACCCGGAATGGCGTGGCGATTTTTCGGCATCAACAACGCGCAGAAGCGTTGAAAATAGCCTTCGTTTGCTGGGTACAGACTATCTGGATGTGTGCCTCGTTCATGATCCGGACAGCATGGACCCTGTGATTGCAAAGGGTGGGGCGTTTGAGGAACTTCAGCGGATGCGCGAAGAAGGGATGCTACGCTTTATTGGGCTAGGCGTCCGTGAACACGAGTTTCACCGTATCGCCATCGAAGCCGGCGTTGTGGATGTGATCCTGACTTTCCTCGATTACACGCTGCTTAGTCAAACTGCTGCTGAGAACTTGCTGCCCTTTGCAGCAAAACATGATATTGGGGTTATCAACGGCAGCCCCATCGCGATGGGATTGCTCTCCGGCGTTGAACCGGACGTGACCGATCGACCACCGGAGGGAGAACAAGCGCATCGACTTTGGCAGTGGGCGACAGAAAACAGTCAGAATCTGCTCAATTTAGCGATCCAATTCTGTCTGCGTCAACCGCTTATCCATATGAGTCTAACAGGGTCTAAAGACGCAGCGGAGGTTGAACAAAATTTTGCTGCGGCAACCACGCCGGTGCCGGAGGAGATCTGGGAGCAATTGGCAACTGTGATATAGGAATTTAATCTTTGAATTTCTTCACCTATGGGAGGTGTGAATGTCTGCTTATGATGTTGCTATAATTGGAGGGGGACCGGGCGGTTATGTTGCGGCGATCAAGGCTGCTCAGTTAGGGGGCAAAGTCTGCTTAATCGAAAAAGGGGAATGGGGAGGCACTTGTCTGAACCGGGGGTGTATCCCGACTAAAACGCTGTTTTCGGTGGCACACTTCGCCACACAGGTTCGGGAGGCAGAGGGATTCGGCGTCAAAATTAGCGGCGCGGAGATTGATTATTCGCAGGTGTTAGGACACAAGAATGCCACCGTCAAAAAGCTAACCGGCGGCATCGCGCAGTTACTCAAAAGGAACGGGGTTGACACAATCAACGGAACCGGCGTCCTCACCGCGAAGGATAGGATAGAAGCGACGAAAGCGGATGGCACACAGGAGCAGATTGACGCAAACCAGATTATCATCGCCACCGGTTCTGAGCCCGCGAATATTCCTCTCTTTGAGATCGATGAACAGCAGGTGCTGACGACGACGGGGATTCTGGAATTGACGGACCTTCCTAAGAGTATCATCATTGTCGGCGGTGGTGTCGCCGGTTGTGAGTTTGCCTCGATCTTCAACGGATTGGGCTGCGATATCACTATCCTTGAATTGTTACCGACGATTCTCGCTACGGAAGACACGCAAATTGTCCGGCAGCTCCGTCTTTTGATGAGACGGAAAGGCATCGAAATCAAGACAGACGTCAACGTAACGGGTGTGGATAAATCGGAATCCGGTGTAACCGCAACGCTGGAATCCGGCGAAAGTTTCAGCGCGGAAAAGATGTTGATTTCTATCGGCAGGAGTTTCAACTCGGAAGGAATTGGGTTGGAAACTGTCGGCGTTCGTACGGATAGAGGCAAGATTGTTGTCAATGAACGGATGGAAACCAATGTGCCGGGCATCTATGCAGTCGGCGATGTGGCGAGCCGGTATCTGTTGGCACATGTTGCATCGGCGGAGGGGATTGTCGCTGCGCAAAACTGCATGGGCGGGGAAGCGGAGATGGATTACAGCACTATACCGTGGTGCGTTTTCACAATTCCCGAAATTGCCAGATGCGGTATGACGGAGGCGCAAGCCGAGGAAGAAGGTTACGCGGTCAAGGTTGGACGATTCCCTTACGCAGCAAGCGGTAAGGCGTTGGGAATGCGTGAGACAGATGGATTCGTCAAGGTTATCTCAGACCAAGAATTTGGCGATATTCTCGGCGTCCATATCCTTGGCGCACACGCTTCAGACCTGATCCATGAAGCCGTCGTTGCTATCCGTATGGAGGCGTCGGTTGCCGATTTGGCGCACACAATTCACGCACACCCAACCCTCGCCGAAGCCGTTATGGAGTCTGCTGAAGCAGCTCACGATCGCGCCATTCACATTTTTTGACGCAAGTTTGCCGATGTGCTATACACATATCGCCCCTCTGGGGCTTTAAGAGGTTACGGCATACGGAGTATGCCTACTACTATATTTACTGTACTGCATCATGTCAAAGTCTCAAGTTTTCCACTTTGCCCCTTTCAGGGAAGGTGCGTCTAACACGGACCTCCCTCCAAACGATGTTAGGCTTGACCGCTTTATCGAAGCACAGCTCCCAGAGCAGGTGGAGACAGAGACGGATGTGTCGCCCTTCTTTTCCCTGTCCCGAACATACATTCAAAAACTGATTCGAGAAGGTGCTATAACTGTAAACGGCAAACCGTCCAAGCCCGGCTACAAACTCCGAACCGGCGATCAGATTTCTCTCACACTTCCCGACCCGCGTCCCCTTCAGACAATTGAACCTGAACCTATCCCGCTAGATATCTTATATGAGGACTCCGCTCTGGTTGTCGTGAATAAGCCGGCTGGTATGACCGTCCATCCCGCCGGTGATGCCCAATCTGGCACGCTGGTCAATGCACTGCTTAACCACTGTGAAACTCTCCCCGGTATCGGCGGCGTTCAACGCCCCGGCATCGTGCATCGCCTCGACAAGGATACCTCCGGTGTGATTGTCGCCGCTAAGACAGATCACGCACATCGGCACCTTTCGGCTCAGTTTGAGGCACACACCACGACACGCCACTACTACGCTGTGGTTTGCGGTGTCCCCTCTAACGAAACGGGAGCCATCAATGCCCGTATCATCCGAAGTCCGAGAGATAAGCGGAAGATGAGCGTAACAGGGACCAGTGGTCGTCATGCGGTCACTCACTATCACCTACTCGAACGCTATGACCGGTTTTCTCTCCTCAAACTAACATTGGAAACGGGACGCATTCACCAGATCCGCGTCCATCTCAGCTATATCGGACATCCCGTTGCCGGCGATCATGTCTACGGGGGTGGCTACGCTCGCGCCGTCCACGATGCCCCTTCCACTGCTGTCAAAGAAGCACTTGTGGCACTTAATCGCCAAGCACTACACGCCCATACGCTTGGGTTCGTCCATCCGGAGACGGAGCAGCGACTGACGTTTTCAGCCCCAATGCCGGAGGATATGTCGTGGTTGATTGAGGAATTAAGGAGTGTGGGAGAATAGAGACTTCTATAGTTGACCTGATGCCTTGCATGTGTTACACTCTGCTGCAAATTCAAATTTGGAGGAATTGTTATGAGATGGTCGCTGAACACATATCAGACCTGTCAAGATTGGGAACTGAGCAAAATACTCAAGATCGCTGAAGATACAGGATATCACGGCGTTGAGTTATTGATGGATTACAAGCAGAAACACGGTTTCGAGTGGGACACGCCCGAAGATCAGTGGAGTCGGCTCAAAGACGAGGTTGATGCCAGTGGGGTGGTGATTTCATCGTTGACAAGTTGCCAAAATTTCCATTCGCCGGATACCGCGGATCGTGCCGAAAGTGTGCGCCGCGTCAAGCGCGTCATAGAGATGACGGACTTCATGGGTTGTGACCACGTCCGCGTCCTCGGTGACCGGTTCGACGATGACACCCGCGATACCGTTGTCGGGTATGTCACCGATGCGCTGAAGGAACTTGGGGAGTATGCCCAGCCGAAGGGTATCACGGTATCCATCGAAATGCACGGATCTTTCATAGATCCCGTCCCAGCGATGGAGGTTATTGAAGGTGTCAATCTGTCCAACGTCGGTTTTGTATTCAACTCACAATTCTTCGGTTGCGAGGGGGGAAGTATTGAACCGCTCTTTTCACAGGTTGCGTCGCACATCACAGCGGTGCATACCCACGCTGCTGAAGTCCCGGAAACCTTTGAACTTTACCGTCAAATGTTCGACTGGCTTCAACGTATCGGATTTGACGGCTACGTCTCGAATGAATGTGCGTATCAGGGACCGGATCCGGAGAAGGTGCTTGCGTTGTATGTAGGACTGTTTAAGGCGTTTGTGGGGAAATAATACCGGTAGGAGTTACGCAGTGGTGATAAATCACCGAACTACAATGCTTTGAGGGTTCAACTGCGTAAGTCCTATATCTTACCTACAAACCATCAATCACTCACAAGGAGGAAAAAATGGCTTATATAAAAAATTGGCGCGATGTCCAGCCTAACATCTCTCATTTAAGCGCGGTACATTGGGGCTGTCTACGCTCAATAAAGGAAGGCGGTGACGATGATCGGCATCGTCTGGACCGGTTGGGCGGCTTTGCCCGACACGCGCTCCAAGGACGCAAGACATCCGATTTTCACAAACATGAAAGTTTGGAACAGGTCTATTACATCCTGAGCGGGAAGGGAGAAGTGCTGTTCGAGGATAACCGTTATCCTGTAGAAGATGGTGATGCGATTTACCTGCCGTCCGGCATCCATCACCAGATGTTCAACACCATGAATGAAGAATGGCTGGAGCATCATGTCATCAGTATGGGTGTGGCGAGCAATGGTGGTCAATTCACCATCCGCAATTGGACCCAGACACCGCCGCAGGGGGACGGTGCCGGTGCGGTACGCTGGTATCAACTAGAACCTGAAGACGATAGTGATAATGGTTGTCTGAAGGGGATGCAATTCATCGCTCGCGAATCTGTGCAGCCCGGTAACGAATCAATTGAACGGTGTCACACAGATATTGAGCAGGTCTACTATGTGGTAAAGAACCGCGGTGTGCTCCAGAGTGACGGTGCAGAACAGGAGATAACTGAAGGCGATATGATTCACATTCCCGCCGGCACGACCTACAAAATTCTGAATCCGCATCAGGAGTGGGTAAGCTCCCTGATTATGGCAGCTTGAGTGTAACGAAATCCCGATAAATCGGGGTTAAGCAGCTACGCGCTGTATTACTCGCGCTCCCACCGACTTGGGTTCATGCCGGGGGCTTCGTGCGGCATATTGGGCGGTTTGTTGCCACCCTCGTATATCCAGATGCGAGCGTTGCGGTCACCCATCAACTCGCGGACGGCTGGGGAGAGTTTAGCAACCTCGTCTTTGTCCCAAGGCTCCACCTCGCCGGCGGGTCCTGCCCAAGTTGGTCGGTAGGAGAGCTGCAGCGCCTCCCGTGGGTAGGTCCCAACGTTTGGATAGTTGCCGTGGAATACATAGTTGTTGAATAGCACCGCAGCACCTGCCTTGCATGTCACCATTATCTCTTCAGGGTGTTCTGCATAGCGTAGGTAGGGGTTTGCCTCGTTATGGAAACTCAAATGGGATCGCGGCACCACGCGGAAAGGCGAAACTTCGGGGATCAGGTCGTCTAGGTAGTAGAGGACACGGATAATTTTCGGACAGGTGTACTCCGCGCTGAAGATCCGGGATCCCCAAGGTTGACCGTCACAGTGCAGACTGATGCCGGGATGCCCCGGTTCGGATCGGGAGTAATCGTAGGACATCAAAATGACTTGATCGCCGCATAACTCCTTGAGGAACTCGATCATCGGTGGATACGCAATCAACTCGGAGATTGTACCACCGGCGAACTGGATGCTCGACTTCCCCCGTTGGTGGACACTGTAGTCTACGTGGGTTGTTTCAAACTGCGATGCCTGTGCTTTGAGGCGCGCAATGTGGTCAGCGTCAAGCAGATCGGGGATAACCACGTAGCCTTCGACCTCAAGTTGCTGGATGCGTTGACCGAGCGTGAGTTGACTCCATTCGCGGTCATCTATGCGCGGTGTTCCAACCGCTGGTTGGGATGAGACAGATACATCCGACATGGCTCAACCTTCCTTTCTGAAATTATTCAGTTTCCCGCCTAAAGGACTCGTACATATCTGGAATACCCGCCTCATAAGGGGCTCCATCGTGGGCAACTACCCGAATGGCTAAGTCCACCTCTTCCCCACGCGAGACATAAGTGGCTCCCTTGCGAAATGGGTTGACTCGGATGGATCCATAATCCCCCGCATACCATGCCACATTACCCATTGAGGGAAACTGAAAGACCGCAACGCCAGCGGTGCGCCCTTGGGCGTCCGTTCCGTAGTAGTCAATCCAATCTGCGTGTTGCCAACCGACATCGTCGTCTCGCCTGCCTTCAGAATCCACAATGCTGCCCCCCTGTTTCACACCATTCCGGTCTACAACCCTTAGATGGTCGGCCATCCGAATCGTGAAATATCCGTGCCGTGATGGGCCTAGGCGGATATCCCACTCCGTCGGTCTTAGCTGTGAGCGCACGTCAAGGATGTTGGCAACCTCGCCCGGAAAGACGCTGATGGTACGCATCTCTTCGGCAACAACGCGGCGATATTTCGGGGCATATCCCTGTTCAGGTCCCTGCCATTGCATCCTCACGATGAACTCCAGATGACCCTCGTTCAACTCCGTGCATTCGTTGTGCGTCATCGCCACAATGCGCCCCTCTCCCCTTCCGCGCATGTCGGGCGAGTTGGTGTAGAAGCACATACCGGGATCCTCAAACCGTCCAACCGCAGATGTCTGGTACGTAAAGAAGTAGTCGTTTCCAACAGTGATTGACTGGTGGAAGGGGTGGTCGCTGGTCGGTCTTTCGTTCGTAACAGCAACCCCTGATGGTGTCATCACCGGATAGACGTAGCAGCGGCGAGAAGACTGGTTGAAGCCGGTGACAGGTTTGCCCTTCCAGCTAACTTTCAAAAGCCGAACAGGGTCATCCAGCCAGTCGTTCGGAACGGATATGTCTGAATCCTCCACCGAAAAATACTTCATAACACGATGCTCCTAATAGTGAGAGACTGTCTGATTATAGGGTTATTTATAGTAGATTTTAGAATTATTTAGACGCTCCCAATGCACAACCAACCCCCTAAATCCCCCTTATCAGGGGGACTTTTAAGACTGCGCGAAGGTTGGAGTTATTGATACATGTCTACTTATTTTTAGAACTCACTATAGTTTTCGGTTTTCTCCCTGTCTTAGCGATATGTCGGGATTCGGAGATCCCTCCTACAGGAGAACTAAATGCCCCTACTATCTACCATTTTTGCACTTGACGTTGTTTATCGGCAATGATATAGTAAATTGCGTTTATTGTATCAGGTTTCGATGATCTATTCAACAGCGTTATGCGTGAAAAAATGGTGGGGCAAATTTCCCGCTTCGTTCTTTTTATTATAGATGTATTGTGAGGAGATATTTATAGATGAGTGCAACTACGAAGGTTGCTATCGTAACGGGAGCAGGTTCTGGGATTGGTAGGCAAACGTCGATCGCTCTGTCACAGGAGGGCTATTCCGTCGTTCTAGCGGGCCGTCGTGTAGAGGCTTTGGAGACGACCGCCAAGGAGACGGGAGCAGATAGTTCACGAGTCCTAGTTGTATCAACAGACGTGACAGGTCACGCCTCCATCCAAAACCTGTTTGCCCAAACGAAGGAGACCTTTGGTAGGCTTGACCTACTGTTTAATAATGCCGGCACCGGCACACCACCTGTACCGATGGAGGAGTTGACCTACGAGCAATGGAAGATGGTCGCAGATACCAACCTAACCGGCGCATTCCTCTGTACACAGGAAGCGTTCAAGATTATGAAGGACCAAGATCCCAGAGGGGGGCGCATCATCAATAACGGTTCCATATCAGCGCACACTCCACGGGTCAATTCCGCACCCTATACTTCCACTAAGCATGGACTGACAGGACTCACCAAGGCGACCTCCCTTGATGGACGTAAGTACGATATCGCGTGTGGTCAAATCGACATCGGCAATGCAGCAACTGAAAGAACGGACAGAATGGAAGTGGGTGTTCCACAAGCAGATGGAAGTGTCGCGGTTGAGCCAAGAATGGACGTGGATGATGTTGCACGTGCGGTGGTGCACATGGCGAGTCTTCCATTGGATGCAAATGTGCTGTTTATGACCATCATGGCAACGAAGATGCCCTACGTTGGACGCGGATAAGCTGAAGAGTCGTTTGGTAAATTTACGTTTACATACGTTCAACCTCAAATCGTCAGTCAAATTTTCTCTTGTCCTCAGATCCATGTCGTGTTACAATAGTTAATATCCATTTATAATTATGTGAAATTCGGCAGCGCATACTTACACCAGTGGAGAAATAACTATGAAAGACATGTTGAGGCTTCTGTCATATCTTAAACCCTATTGGCACTTTCAGGTGCTTTTTATTCTTTGTTCGCTAGGCTACTCAGGCGGCAATCTAGCGCTCCCATGGATTGAGAAGATTCTGATAGACGATGTTTTCATCGCTCGAAACGCTGAAATGCTTCTGCCGACATGTGGACTCTACATTCTAACAGCAGTCGGTATGTACTTTTTTGCACTCGGAGTTATCTACTTTCCAGCAAAGGTCGCCGAAAATGGTTCCAAGGATATCCAACTTGATGCTTACCATCACTTGCGCAAGTTAGGGTTTCGATTCTACGATACTCAGCAAACTGGTCAAGTGATGGCGACATTCACATCGGATACGCCAAAGGCAGTTGAAGGGTTTCGTGCGTTCGCCGGTGACTATATCATAAACGGCATAATGCTGGTTGTTACCCTCAGCATCATTACAGCCATTAGCTGGCAATTGTGCCTTTTTAGCTTGTTTCTTGTTGCCGCGAATATCCTTATTCCCATCTTCTTAGATAAACCGCTTCGACGAATTGGAGAGGAAGTTCAGGAACAGAAGGCTTCGTTATCAGGCAACTTACAAGAAAGCATCGCCGGTTCCCGCGAGCTCAAGGGATTAGGAAAGGAATTCTACGACTTAAAAAACCTCCATCAGTCGCTTTCACGACTGGTAGCTATCAATCTCAAACAGGCAACAATCCGGCAGGTAGGGAATGTTGCTATCCTCTTATTCTGGATAGGCGCTGCTTTGGTATTTCTGGTCGGGGGAAGGTATGTCCTGCGAGACGTTATCACGATTGGTGAACTCTTTGCAATCACCCGGTGGTTTAGCAGTGTGTATCAGCCCGTGAATGTACTCGTGAGACTCCATCTCGGCATTCCATCAATATTGGTTGCCGCTCGTCGAGTGTTCGGGTTTTTTGATGAACACGATGAAGAATCCCAAGATGGAAAACCCATAGAACAAATTGATGGAAGCCTCCGATTTTCCAATGTCTCCTTTGGATATAGTGAAAACCAACCTGTTTTGAAGGAGGTGAGTTTCCAAGCGGATCCCGGCGAGACGGTTGCAATCGTTGGTCCCAGCGGCGCGGGGAAAAGCACTTTAATTAACCTGATTCCACGGTTCTACGAATATCAAAGTGGCGAAATTTTGATAGACTCCGTACCTATCAAGGAGATGCAGATTCAATCGTTGCGTACACACATAGGCATCGTTTTTCAAGACCCGTACCTGTTTGCAGACACTGTGGAATACAACATCCGTTTGGGTGCAGCTGATCCGGAAACTGTGTCACACGAAGAAGTCGCCACCGCCGCAAAGTTGGCAAATGCACACGACTTCATTATGAAATTCCCGGACCAATATCAAAGCAAGGTCGGTGAGAGAGGTATTCGATTATCTGGCGGGGAACAGCAGCGGATTGCGATTGCTCGTGTACTGATAAGAAATCCGAAGATTCTGATTTTGGATGAGGCAACATCGTCCCTTGATGCGGAATCCGAAGGTTTAGTCCAGCAAGCCCTCACACAACTTATGAAAAACAGAACCAGTTTCGTGATTGCCCATCGGCTCTCAACGGTTTTGAATGCTAATAGGATCCTCGTTCTGAGTGATGGAAGACTCGTTGAAACTGGCACCCACGCGGAGCTGCTTCAACATGGTGGTGTATACCACGATCTGTTTCAGAAGCAGTTCGCGCCCCTGTCGGAGGGAAATAGGGACGCACAGTTATAAGAATGGCTCCCCGAAGCCACGAGTTATGTATGGGGGCACCAAGAAAACCCAAATGGTTCTGATAGGAATTGGACAGGAATTGATTTTTCACATATTTTCGCTACACTTTGATTCGTAAACATGGGAGAGCTTATGGACCCGAAACAATTGGAAGGACAAATTGCTTGGATCAGCGGCGGTGCTTCGGGTATGGGTGAAGCCACCGCCCAACTCTTTGCAGAGGAGGGGGCAAAGGTTGCTATCGCAGACATACAAACCGAGCGCGGTCAGAAAGTTGTCGAAGGTATTACCGCTAATGGCGGCGAGGCAATCTTCCACGAATGCGACGTTGCGCGTGAGGATGAGGTACGCCAATCGATCGAGAAAACGGTTGCACGCTTCGGTGGCTTGCAGATCATGGTTAATTGCGCCGGGGTTGTCCACGTTGTATCTCTGCACGAGTACTCGGAGGAGGAGTGGGACCAGTTGATGGGCGTCAATGTCAAATCGATCTTCTTCTCTATCAAACATGGACACCCTCACCTGTGCAAGAACCAACGCAGCTATATGGTGAACATCGGTTCGGTGGGCAGCTTCATCGGACAAGCCCAAACGCCGGCTTATATCACTTCCAAGCACGCTGTACTCGGATTGAGCAGATCTATCGCACTTGACTATGCCGCCGATGGGCTGCGTTGCAACTGTGTCTGTCCCGGAATCACCGACACGCCAATGTTGCGCTACCACCTGAGCACCACACCCGACCCAGAAGCCACGCTTGCGAACCGCCTCAGCCGTGTACCCACAGGCGTCGCCATCACACCAATGGACATCGCTAGAGCAGTACGCTACCTCTCCTGCGAGGACTCCGCCGGCGTCACCGGCACATCATTGGTGGTAGATGGAGCCTATATCACACCCGCTGAGTGGGAAACTGTGGGACAAACGAAATTTATGGAGCCATCATGACACTCAAACTTGCTTGTGCCGACTTTACTTTTCCGCTGTTACCTCATGAGAAAGTTCTTCAACTCATCGCTATGCTGGAGTTCAAAGGTGTAGATATCGGCCTGTTCGAGGAACGCTCCCATCTTTTTCCCTCCCGCGAGTTCGAGAACGTTACTCAATCTGCACGACGGCTGAAAAATAGATTAGATACTTGGGGGCTTGAGGCTGCCGATATATTTCTTCAAGTGGGGCTAGATTTCAAGCCCTACGCTGTTAACCACCCTGAAGCATCGCATCGGGAGAAGGCTCGTGATTGGTTCATCAAAGCGCTTGATTACGCCGCCGAGTGTGAATGCGAGCATGTAACCGGATTGCCCGGTGCACACTTCGAGACAGAGTCCTACGATGACTCCTTTACTCGCGCGGTTGACGAACTGAACTGGCGAGTCGATCAAGCCAAGGCACACGGCATCGTCTACGGTGTCGAAGCCCACATTGGCTCTATTGTCCCGGAGCCGGAACCGGCTGAGAAATTGTTGCAGCGTGTCCCCGGCTTGACGCTGACCTTAGACTACGCGCACTTTACACGGATCGGCTTGCCGGACGCGGTTGTGGAGCCGCTGGTCAAATACGCAAGTCACTTCCATGTAAGAGGTGCTCGCAATGAGCGATTGCAAGAGACCTTTGCCAATAACACAATCGACTTCAAGCGGATTTTGGAAGTCGCGCAGGCGAATGGATACGGTGGTTGGTTCGGAGTTGAGTATGTCTGGACGGAATGGGAGAACTGCAACGCGTGTGATAATTTGTCAGAGACGATTCTGTTTCGAGACTTTGTCCGGTCGCTGGCTAACTGACATAGGAACGCAGATCTGCGTTCCCTACAATTTACAAAAAGGAGAATAAAATGTATTCAATCGGTTTATCTATGCAGCTAAAGCCCGGAAGTTACGAGGGATACAAAGAAGCCCACGATAACCTTTGGCCCGAAATCGCAAAAAGTATGGCAGACAACAGTGTGAGTATGTCAATCTATCTCTTAGGAGATCGCCTATTCTTGCACGCGGTTGCACCATCCGAAGCGGATTGGCTCAAGAGCCGCGAAGATCCTGCGCTAGAGCGGTGGTCAGAGTATATGGGAAACTACCTCGCAACGGATGATGCGGGTAACATCATTTTTGATACACTGCCGGAGGCGTTCGCATTTGGCATGTTCAAATCGGAATAGGGATTTAGCCGATCTGAGTCAGCACTGCTCTACACTGTTCTGCCACAGTCTGTTCCTGCCCCGGTTGTAGGTTATGGGGATTGATTGTAACGCTGTCTTCAGTGAAGTGTTGACCAACGACAATAGGCGGTTCGCCTGCCTCTAGTGCGTCCGCTATCATCGATCGCGTGAAGTTAGCATCCGCTTCTGGGCGGATGTAAAGCATCGGCACCGTATATGTCTCCGACTTAATGAGGCGGCCCGTAGTTATATTCGGAATTCCCTGTAACGCTGCTTCGATGTAGTTCAGTTGAGCCGTCCACCGAGCGGTATCAGCTTCGTGATCTCTCGCCAAATAGAGTTCCAGTGCCTTCATAAACCCGACCATTTCTTCCCGGCTCACCTTCATCGGACGCCCCACGGTGGCGAATGGGACGCCGTTGGCAGCGCACCCTGCAATGAGATCCTTACGACCAATGACCAGCCCGGTGGATTGGGGTCCCATGATACTCTTGCCGCCACTGAAGATAACTAGATCGGCACCCGCCTCCCAGAAACGCTTCAAGGTCGAAACCGGTGGACATTCCGACGCGGCGTCCACAATTACTGGCACGGACGCTGCCCTTGCCGTTGATACAACCTCCTCCAGCGGTACAGAGGCGGGGTGGTTCATGACCGTTGCCATGAAGAAGATAGCGGCAGTGTTCTCATTGATGGCACGGCGCATCTCTTCAGTTGGCGGTGTCCCCTGATCATCAATTTCAATCAGCGTCCCCCCAGCCAAACGAATCGCTTGGTCATACGCAATTCGATGTATCTTTTGGATGATGACCTCATGTTTCATCCCAGTTGTATCTGGCAGTTGTGTAATCTTGGCGGGATCCGTCCCAGCCATACAGGCAGCGGTGGTTAGCACTAATCCGCAGGCAGCACTTGATGTCACATACGCTGCCTCTACCTCAAGCATGGCAGCAATCCTTTCGCCGACTTTCTTCTGCACTTCATCTAAAAAACAGAACTGTTGAGATGCACCGCGCATACTGTCCAATACTTCGGGCGCCATCAGGGAGCCACCGTACCGGGTGACGGTTCCCGCTGCATTGATTAGGGTGCGGACGCCTAATTCCTCGTAAATACTCATCGTTGGGTCCTCTTCGTTCGTTAGCCAAGATTCTCGGCAGGAGATTTATAATTCGGTGATGTATCTTGCCAAATCGTTCCAATGTGCTATCTGCAATACTTGACTGTAGCAATTCTTTCGTTTCTGTGTTGATACCCAGCTGAGTCTCTTTGTGCTGTGTTACTAATTCGTTCATCATCTATACTCCAGTCTGTTAATGTTTGGTAATTGCTTTTACTCTGTCCAAAATAGATTTACCTCTCATGATTGGCGGAGCTCGATTCGTATATCTGAGATCTGTTTGGCTATCTC
Organism: Candidatus Poribacteria bacterium; assembly: GCA_965222435.1. GTDB lineage: Bacteria > Poribacteria > WGA-4E > WGA-4E > PCPOR2b > PCPOR2b. The sequence continues at coordinate 6,036,744 of OZ244950.1, forward strand.
CGATCTATGATTAGCGTGGAAGAATCCGGTAAGGAAAATTATCGGATATTTCATGCTATTGCCCCGGTTTATCTGATTTTCTTGATAATGGGCTTCCATAATCTCTATCCAATGTCTTATAAAAATGGCCCAACCAAACCAAGCCGGTTACGACACTTGATAGAATAATACTCAACACGAGTAAGTAATGGTTATGAACACTCCAATCGGTAAAATCTAAAATAGGGTAATGGAAAAAAGGGCAACGGAGCAAAAGGAGCCAGAAATACAACAAAAAACCAATTAAACGGATTTTATAGTGGGGAAATTTTGGGAATTTTGATTGGTCATCCATGTGTTCAATCTTCCTGTGCCCATTTAATCCCAATAGGTACTCACAGTCCTGTCTTGTTTTCGCATGTATATGAAACACTTGTGCAAAACGACTCACCCCAATTATCCACATGACGGATATTAGGAGACACCCAATCCAAACTATCATATACACATAATCAGACTCAAATTCTACCACCCACAACTTTTTTACTCGCCCATATAACATCAACAAGCCGATAACAAGAGCGGGGAGCATTTGGAAATTGAGTATATAGGCGTGCCGATCGAAATGGCGAAAGTCAGAGCCCAATTCTTTATATAGTTCTAACAATTTGTGTTCATCACTATCACTCAATTTACCTTCGTCATTCTGCAAAATTTTCAACCCCTTTCTAAGTCAAAATCGCGTATTGTGTTTCTTAACAGATTCATAAGTTGTGGGCTGACATTGTAACGCTTCTCGTTGATTTCAAGGCTCCGCTTCACTGGCGTTCCTGTGTTTTCTGAACCCGTTAACCAATCGCATAGCATCTCGATGACATCCACGAGGTTCATGTCATCAAGGCCGTTGGGGTGATGTTCGGGGTGGTGGCGGTTATTGGCAAAGTGTTCGGCAGATAGGGATTCATATTTCCTCTTTATGGCATAATATGCGTCTGTTCCATATTTTATCCCATCCATCTCGTCAGCCATAGAAATGTGTGCGTTTAACTCTTTTTCTGAATATTTCGAGTTGTCATGTGTGATGGCGCGGTTCATCAAGGCGGTGCAAAACCAAGTTACACGCCTCCTTACACCAGATATATGGTCTTGGATGCGTAGCATAGAGGACTTCGTAGTTGATTCTTTCAATTGCGAACCTCCGTTACTAGTTAAGTTTCTGACTTAGCTTATGTTAAAAGAGAGTGCAAAACGTAAAAAGCGTGAAACGTGATGTCCCGTCCCGAGGATCCTGATCTATCGGGACGCGAAACGTGAAAACAATCGGTTCAAAGGTTTATCAATCCAGAATTTTTGCACGTTGTCGCAGAAAATGATCCACCAATACCAGCGCGGTCATCGCTTCGACAATGGCAGGCGCACGGGGCAAAACGCACGGATCATGTCGTCCATGCGCTGATAGCGTGACAGCCTCCCCGTGGAGATCCACCGTTTCCTGTTCCTTGCGGATGGTGGCTGTCGGCTTGAAAGCGACCTGAAAAAGGATGTTTTCGCCGTTTGAGATACCGCCCTGCGTCCCTCCGGAATTGTTCGTCCGGGTGCGGACACGCCCGTGATCGCTGTAAAAGGGGTCGTTGTGCTGCGAACCTGTGCCGACCACACCGCTAAAGCCGGAACCGATCTGGAAGCCCATCGTCGCCGGGAGGGACATCATCGCCTTCGCCAAATCTGCCTTGAGCTTGTCAAACACAGGTTCACCAAGTCCGACGGGAACGTTCCGTGACACCGATTCGATGATCCCGCCGAGGGAGTCGCCATCCCGTCTCGCCTGATCAATACATTCTGCCATCTTCTCACTGGCTTTCGGGTCTGGACATCGGACGAGGCTGGATTCAATCTCATCAAGCGTCACACTATCCGAATCAACCTCTGCTTGGATTGTGTGGACCTGCTTGACGTAGGCGAGGGTCTCCGTCCCACACTGTTCGCGTAAAATCTGCTTTGCGATCGCGCCCGCTGCCACCCGTCCGATTGTCTCACGGGCACTTGCTCTGCCGCCGCCTTGCCAGTTACGGAGACCGAACTTCTGCTGGTAGGTGAAGTCGGCGTGAGACGGTCGATACACATCCTTAAGGTGTTCGTAGGCGGAGGGTTTCGCATCTTTGTTCCACACCAACATTGAGATCGGCGATCCAAGCGTCTGTCCCTCGAAAACGCCGGACAAAATCTCCACCTGATCTTCCTCCTGACGCGAGGTTGTGAGATGGCTCTGTCCCGGTCGCCGCCGGTCCAGTTCTGCCTGAATGGTATTGATATCAATGTTAAGTTGCGGCGGACACCCGTCGATCACGACACCAATCGCCCCGCCGTGCGATTCGCCCCATGTTGTTATCCGAAAGAGATGACCAAAGGTATTTCCCATTATCCTGCTCTCCAGTTCAGTTTCGCATCGTTTCCCCGTGGGGGCATTCAAGCATTCGCTAAAATCCTTCACCGATGAGATTGGGACTTAAAACAGCTTGACAAATCCGCGATGCATCCGTTACCCTAACTCCATCTGAGGCTTGAAGGCATTGATGCGAATACTTGGCAAATATAGCACATCCTTCCCGGAATATCAACTAAAAGCTAGCGAAAGTAGACATGATAATAAAATTCCTTAAACGGTTAGACATTCGCCTGATTGGTATTTTCATCGTCATCACGTTTCTGTGGAATACGGGGGTTGTTGACCCGCTCAAGATTTTTGTTGTTTTTATGCACGAAGTCAGTCACGGCCTAGCAGCACTCGCAACGGGGGGTAGTATCAAAGAAATTCAGATTGTTCAGCAAGAAGGTGGACATGCAATCACGGCAGGAGGCTCGCGTTTCTGGACGCTCACCGCAGGCTATCTTGGGAGCCTAATGTGGGGTGGACTAATTCTGATTCTTGTAGCACGGACTCACTTGGGCAAACTCATCAGTGCTGTTATCGGGTTGGGCATGATCCTTATTTCGTTTTTTTATCTGCGAAACCTTTTCGGTTTTCTATTCGGCGTTGGGTTCGGTGGAGTACTGATTCTTGTAGGCAGATTCCTTCCAGAATCAATCAATGGGTGGCTGTTGCGTGTGATCGGTTTGACCAGTTGTCTTTATGCGATTCTCGACATCAAGAGCGATATTTTAGACCGTTCCCATCTTCGATCCGATGCCCGTATGCTCCACGAAGAGGTAACACCGTACATTCCGACCATTGTGTGGGGGGTTTTATGGATGGGGATCGCAATAGTTGTGACTTTGATCGTCCTTTACATTGCAGGTAAAGACAGAGAGCGACCGGAAGTATTGGATAACGGAGATTAAACGTTGAAACAGCTACGTGGCAAACCACTCAAGGATTTTCTCAAAGGTGCAGAGCGTCCGGACAGAGAGCTCATCTTTATACTGCAGGATGTCGAAGATCCGGTCAACGTTGGATCTGCGTTCCGGATTGCAGATGCAGCCGGTGTGCGTAAACTCATTTTGACGGGGATTAGTGCACGCCCACCGCATCCGTTGATTCGCAAGGTTGGACGGGGAAAGGATCGGCGGGTGAAGTGGAGGTACGTGGAACAGGCAGCGGACGCAATTTTAGACCTGAAAGCACAGGGCTATGTTAGTTGTGCGTTAGAGATAACCGCAGCATCTATGCCGTATAATCAAACCGAATATCCTGATAAACTCTGCCTCATCGTCGGGCACGAGGACCACGGCGTGACGAAGCGCACCCTCGCCGCCTGCGATATGACAATCTATATTCCAATGTATGGCAAGGGGGCTTCGATGAACGTTCATGTTTCGTTGGGGATTGCGGCGTATCATATTTTGCACAGTCATTGAAATGGGATACATGGGTTCTTAGGAGGAAATTGATGGAGCTAAAAGTTGGTGTTGTGGGGTTAGGACGTGGGCGCGTCTACCTAGACCGCTTCTCAGAGCAGACGCAAGCGGAGGTGGTTGCGGTGTGCGATGCAGATACGTCTCGATTGGAGGCGGCTGACTGTCCGGTCGATGCGTCAAGATACACGAATTATGACGAATTTCTGAGACACGGTCTGGATATAGCCGTCATCTGCACAGAGATGCCGCAACACGCCGAACACACAATCGCCGCATTGGAAACTGGAACGCATGTCCTGTGTGAAGTGCCAGCGGCATACACACTTTCGGAGTGTGAGGCGGTAGTCCACGCTGTCGAAAAGACCGGCATGAAATATATGCTCGCTGAGAACTGTTGCTATAGCGATATGCACCTCGCATGGAAGAAACAGATCCGCGCCGGCGAACTCGGAAAGATCATCTACGCCGAAGCCGAATATATTCACGACTGCCGAGGGATGATGCGGCGTGGAGACGGGACGTTGACATGGCGCGCCAAGATGCCACCGATTCAATACTGCACACATAGCCTCGGACCCCTAATTTTTATAATGGAAGACCGGTGCATCGCAGCAACGGGGTTAAATACCGGCTCTAATATCGCCCCTGACCTCGACGTAATTGACCTTGAGGTTGGACTATTTCAGATGGAGAGCGGTGCGGCGGTCAAGGTTCTGTGTGGCTTCTCGATTGAACGCTACCCGGCATTTCATTGGTATGTCGTCTACGGCACAAAGGGTGCGTTAGAAAGCAAACGCCAATATAAGGAGATAGTGAGTGGATACTTCCGGGGAATCGCTCCCGACCGAGAGATGACCCCCTTCACAAGCGATGACAGCGGGCATGGAGTCGCTGAGAGCAGAATTGTTGACGGGTTCATCGAAGCTATCCTGAACGATACGAAGCCGCCAATTGATGTTTACGAATCGATGGATTATACTGCGCCGGGGATTTGCGCACACTTATCTGCTGAAAGGGATGGCGAGGTTGTGCCGGTGCCTGATTATCGGTGAACCCGTTGGGTAGGGAACGCAGATCTGCGTTCCCTTCTAAGATTATTTCAAGCCTTTTCAAACGCTATAATATCCCGATGAATCTTACGAGAGATCCGCGCCCGTAGGTTAGCATCGGTGAAACGCTGGCGAAACCCGTGTTTCCGAATTAGATCGAGCACCGTTTCGCGTGGCAATGTGTTCAAGTTATAAGCTATCACAACCGTCCCGTTCGGCTTGAGTAGACGTTTCCAACTTGGCAGGGCAGCGTCCAACAGCTCATCTAATGGAATTGGCGTAAGTTTCTCGTTTCGGCTGCCGGCACGGACACCGTAAGGGAAGTCCGTGATTAAACTATCGAATTGCTGGTTAGGTAGATACCGATGGGCTTCCCGTGTATCGCCGTTGATGATCTGATACCGGTTTGGGGGAAATTCGTGCGTTACAAAAAGATGGCGCGTCCCGTCGTGGGATTCCTCAAAATGCCTCCCAAGGCGATGCAAGAGTTTTCGGAGATTCTCGGCACTCCGCTTTGATGCTGTGGGAGAGATCTCTAACGTCGCACCATCCACCCCTCTTAACACGCACTCGAAAAGTGTCTGCCCGTAGCCGCCCATCGGATCTAGCACACTGCCAATGGGTGCCGCGTTGTAACTGAGATTTAGCATCGCACGAATTAGGTACGGAGACTGTCTCGCCGGAGATTGGTAATCGAACGCCTGTGGAGCAATTGTGGCAACCCAGTCTTTATTGAGCGTAATCACTGGCTGATGCGTCCCAGATTCAACGAAGGCACAAAAGGCATCGTAGTTTTTCCGCAGGGCCTCCGCCACCCGATGGTCTCGATTGATCGTCCCATCCTCCCAAACGAGCGTGTCGATCTGCGTCAGAAAGGTCATCCACCGGCACCGCTCAATTTCTTCGGACGTCAGTTCGTCCCTATGCCAAACAATACTCCCCGGTGGGTAGATCTCCGGCGTCGCAACCTCGACGACACGGGGTAGCAGATTCACAATTTCGGCTTCAGACAATCGTCCGACGATTCCCTCGTGACCACTGACCTGCTTGTATTGGAAATAGTAAATTGATATAGGATCTATGCACATTTCCGCTGTAAGAAAAAAGGATTGACAGAAACTGAAAGGACGTATTAGAGTATACCCAATTGAGACTCTTAGGAGAGCTGATAGATGCGTCAACCCGTCGTTTGGATTTCAGTGATATTGGTAATTGGTTTAATGATAATTATAACTGTTTTACTGGTCAGGATGCCACTAGCAACCCCAAAAATTTATCCAGCGGACAAGGGGACCAACTTCATCGATGTGTCCACCTACCCATCGGAGATGCAGGAAAATTACAAGTTGTTTGAGCAAAAATGTAGTCGCTGCCACACGCTTGCTCGTCCAATTAACTCAGAATTTACTGGGGAGGCGTGGCGCAAATATGTCTACAAAATGATGCGAAAAGCGGGGTCGGGCTTGACGCCGAAAACCGCCGAACCGATTATTGAATTTCTGATTTACGACTCGCAAACACGAAAAAAGTGAGAGTCAAATGCTAACTGAATCATAGGCAATTTGCATCACAGCAATGCCATGATCCAAATTGCTTACATCCCAACAGACACAATGTTATAAATCGGAGATGCAACCATGAAACCTAAAATGACAATGCTCTACTGGAAATCGGACAAATTTTGGTTAGGAAAGCTCCTTGAACACCCGGAAATAATGACGCAGGGGGAAACCCTTGAGGAATTGGAAGAAAATATAAAAGACGCCTATCTTTTAATGGCTATGGATGATGTGCCCGAAATCAAATAAAAGAAATTATGATATTCATGATATGAAGTAAAGACGGTTTAGTAAGCCAACTTTTGGAAGAGCGAAACAACCATCGCTTTTGAAGGAAATACAATGCAGGAACGTATAATCACAAAACCGGACGAAATGGAATGGGTCACCATCCCCGCTGGCGAGTTCATCATGGGGTCGGAGGCATCGCAGGACCACCGCATCAAGGAACTTGATTCCGAATTTCCTGATGAGTGGCTTGCGCGTGAGCAGCCACAACGACAGGTCTATCTTTCTGAATACACCATTGCGAAATACACGGTGACCAACCGGCAGTTCAAGGCGTTTGTCGATGAGACCGGCTATCGGACGGAGCGCGAGCTAGATGGTCTCGGCAAATCCATCTGGTATAAGCTGCGAGAAGCACCACTTGAGGAAAAGCTTGACCACCCCGTTGTGTGCGTAACGCGCAAGGATGCCCTCGCGTACTGTGAATGGTTCAGTCGGGAAACGGGCATAGAAGTCGGTTTGCCAACCGAGGCGCAGTGGGAGAAAGCCGCGCGAGGATGTGATGGACGCTTTTGGCCATGGGGTAATGGATTTGATGAAGCTAAATGCAATATTGCCGGAAAAGGTACAACGTCTGTCGGGAACTACCCGGAGGGCGCATCGCCTTACGGGATTATGGATTGCGCTGCCAATGTTTGGGAGTGGTGCCACGACTGGTTTGCGACGGACTACTACCACCATGCCCCATCTCGTAATCCTCAAGGTCCTGATAACGGTGAATATTATGTGGTGCGTGGCGGCTCGTGGTATCGAGGGCAACGGAGCGCGTGCAGCGTTCGCACTGCTGCCCGTTTTCGGCACTACATCGCGTGTTATACATTCGGCTTTCGTGTGGTTCGGAAATCCGTTCGGTAGATCTTTGATTTATAGCGGATCATCTCGATTTGCATTAAACTTTTGAAGGTTTCAATTCCCATAAAGGGGAGAATCTATGAACAAACAACTTCTTCGTTTCACCATTTTTCTATTGATATGCCTCATTCTACCGTTGAGCGCAACGGCACAAGTTGTAGAAATTCCCGATTTGATTCTACGAGGACTCATTGAGACTGAGCTCGGTAAGTCGTCGGGTGATACAATCACGGCACCTGAAATGACAACGTTAAAAAGGCTTCGTATACGAGATTCCAATATAGGCGATTTGACAGGTCTTGAGTTTGCAATCAACTTAGAATATTTGCACATTGCCCATGGTTTCATACGAGACCTCTCACCTCTTGTAGGATTAACCCGTCTCTATACCCTGTATCTTGGGGCTAACTCGATCTCAGATCTATCGCCACTTACAGGATTAACCAACCTCAGAGGCTTGCATCTTTACGACAATAGAATATCAGACATTTTACTGCTTGCAGGATTAACCAAACTCGAATCTCTGAATATTGACAGCAACTCCATTCCGGACCTCTCGCCACTTGCAGGATTAACCAACTTGGCCTATCTGAAACTTGGCAATAACCCCATATCAGATATATCACCGCTTGCAGGGTTAACCGAACTGCAAACATTGCATCTTCTCCGTACCTCCATATCAGATATATCGCCACTTGCAGGATTAACCAAACTGGAAACGTTGTACCTTAGCAGTAACTCCATCTCCGATTTATCGCCTCTCGTAGCAAACACGGGGTTGGGACTGGGGATACGATTTTCCTGTTTGGAAACCCTTTGAGTGATACCTCAATCAACACACATATTCCCGCACTCCGGAACAGAGGTGTCACAGTTTATCGAACAACACTCTTCTTGCCTACTATCAACCCTGTCAGCGTTGGGGACACTTTTACGCTTGATCTTATCATCGAAGATGTAGTTGATTTAGCCGGTTGGCAACTCGATATTGAGTTTAACTCTGAGGTGCTTTCAGCGGTTTCCGTCAGTGAAGGCGATTTTCTTTCAAAGGAAGGTGGACAAACTCTCTTTTTGGCAGGTGACATTGATAACGTCAACGGCAAAATCACCGCCATCAGTGCGGCGTTTCTTGGTATTCATGATATCATCGGAACAGGGGTACTACTTTCAGTAACCTTTGAAGCAAAGGCAGCTGGAGAAGGGCAAATAAAACTGCATAATCTCGAACTCGGTTCGGTTGATAGAGACGACATACCCTACGAGATTGCGGCTTATCCGTTCAACTTCAAACCCCGTTATGATGTCAATAGGGATAAACTGGTGAACATCTTGGATTTGATTCTGGTGGGCCAAAATCTGAGTCAAGCCAATCCGCAAACGGATGTAGATGGCGATGGGACGGTCAGTATTTTTGACCTCATCGCCGTTTCCCAACACTTAGGCGAATCAATAACTCCCTTAGCACCAGGTACAGGGATGTGGTGGCACCTATCGATCCTGGATTTCACAACGATCCAAAGTTGGATTGATATGGCATACGCCGCAGACGACGGATCAGATACCTTTCGGCAAGGTATCGCTAATCTCAAACGATTGTTCTTGACCGTAGGGAGCGCAGATCTGCGCTCCCTACCCAGCAAAACTACCCTACTCGCAAACTATCCCAATCCATTCAACCCGGAGACATGGATTCCGTATCAACTCGCCCATGATGCCGATATGACGCTTAACATTTATGACACAACAGGCACGTTGGTGCGACGATTGGATTTAGGACATCAGATGGCAGGCTACTACACGGATAGGACAAAAGCCGCTTATTGGGATGGACGCAACAACTTGGGCGAGTCGGTGGGAAGCGGCGTCTATTTCTACCAGCTGCAAACAGAGGATTTTTCTGCAATGCGGAAAATGGTGATCCTGAAATAATTTATATTACTCTTTCGTTTTATCACAATCATCATTTACAACTAACGCAAGCTGCTGGATAGCCCGTAGGTCGAGTTTCTATACTCGACATCTAAGACTACACATGTCGCCCCGCTGGGGCTTTAAGGGACAATGTGATTTAATAGCTAGGTTCTGTTGACATTTCATCGTAACCAAATAATTGTGGCAACGAAACTCAGAAATCCCATATACCGACGAGTCATATGAAAGGTGAATGTGGACATATTACTATTATGCCACAAATGTCAACACGCCTTAACCTGTACTGCTTGGGCATTATCGTTGAATTATACTGCGGTAATGTGTTAAAATTTGTCTTGACTGGAATAAAGAATTCTCACCGATACAGTGCTGCATGAAAACCAGTATTGGAAAGGAGTGTGCAAAGATGATGAAAGCTTTATCTAATACACGGAACAATTTACTAAAAGGTCTACTAATCCTCATTTGTGTGAGTATCATGCTGTGGGACGTCAGCCCTGGCGTTGAGGGACGTATTCGGTCTAGCACGAAGCATCTGGATCGACATATTGATGCCCGGTTGAGAGAAGAAGAGATTAAACCATCGAAACAATCCGGTGACGCTGAATTTTTGCGGCGTGTACATCTGGACCTGACTGGACAAATTCCCACCGTAGAAGCGGTTGTCAATTTCCTCAAAGATGGTTCTAAGAATAAACGTGAAAAAAAGATTGATGAACTAATTAGCAGCGAACTCTATCTCGACTATTGGACGCGACTGTGGTCCAATTGGCTCATCGGTCGAGATGACAATAACAGGGAACAACGCTTAGGATTGGAGGGGTGGATACGCGAGAGCCTCTCACAAAACATGCCTTACAATCAATTTGTCACAGCCTTGATTGCAGCAGAAGGCAGTGTGGAAGAAAATGGTGCAACGAACTATCTGCTACGCTATGATCTCTCGCCGGTTGATCTCGCGGCTCACACCTCCCGGTTGTTCCTTGGATTGCCGATGCAGTGCGCCCAATGTCATGACCACAAAACTGAAGCGTGGTATCAGGAGGACTTCTACGGGTTGGCGGCGTTTTTTGCCAACATCCGCCTTGAAGAGATCTTTGAAATGGACGAGGATAGTGACGAGCGTGTCGCGGAACGTATCTTAAAAAATTTGCCGAAGGGCTCGGTCTATATGCCGGAGACTCATGAACCTATTCCACCAAGTTTCCTCGACGGCAAACAGTGCACAACACCAGCGACTAGACAGCGTTACGCCTTGAGTGAGTGGATGACCGCTAAGGATAATCCGTATTTCTGCCATGCCATTGTCAATCGGATCTGGGCGCACTTTATGGGGAGAGGATTTGTAGAACCGTTAGACGGATTTGGGGAAGAGTATCCACCGTCCAATCCTAAATTGCTTAATTGGTTGGCGAAAGATTTTATGATTCATGGATATGATCTCCGATACTTCATGCGAACCATCCTTAACACCAAAGCCTACCAACGCACCTCTGAAACGAATAAAAGCAATCAATATGACGACTTTTATTATTCACACGCCTACGTTAAGCCGTTGACGGCGGAACAGTTTTTCTATTCAATGCTAGAATCAACCGGTTTTGAGCGACTTCAAAAGCGGCGAGATCGTGGCCAATTGGAAAATATGAAACGCCGCTATTTGGAACGGTTTCTCTTCCTGATTGATAACGGCGAGATGGAGGAAGTTGAGGCATTCAACGGTACGGTTCCGCAAGCTTTGATGATGATTAATGGATCGCTGGTCAATGATAGTGGATCTCACAAAGAACGAGGTGGTCTCCTCCACTATATCCTCAAAAAATATCGCACCAAGCGGGCGCGACTCGATCAGATTTACCTCACGACCCTTTCGCGCTATCCGCGGACTTCAGACAGGACCTATTTCGACCGATACCTGCGGTCAAGCCTGTATCGCAACGAGGCACTCGCGTACGAAGATCTCTACTGGGCATTACTCAATTCCGCCGAATTTGCGCTGAATCATTAGATGTGCGATGCGACACATCAATCTGCTGAATCAAATAGAGGTAGAAGGAGAATCACCTATCATGGAAGCCAATCCGGAAACAACTGAACTGAAAAACATGGTTCAGAACCTCAACGATCTGGTAGTGCAAATCTCCAAAGATGTTAATCGAGAACTTAGTGTTTCAAGACACAATTTTCTCAAATTGGGAGTCGGCAGTTTTTTGGGACTTATTTCGATGCAACATCTGCAATCATCGGCGTGGACGCAGCTAGGGGGAATTGCGGCCCGTGCCAAACATTGCATCGTCCTATTCATGAACGATGGCGCGAGTCAATTGGATACCTTTGACCCGAAGCCTGATATACTTAACGCCGGACCCTTCGCAGCAATTCCGGCAAGCGCGGAAGGCATTAGGATATTTTCACCCCTCCTATTATCCCTTCTGGGTTAAGGAGAAGATATGAGTCAACAGAACAACAATATCCGAATTGAATCTGAACCCTTTCGCCAGTTTACAAGTGCCCTCTATCAACGCGCTGGCGTTCCTAAAGCGGAGGCTGATGCCGTTGCCGGGATGCAGGTTGAGACCGATGAGCGGGGTGTGTTTTCGCACGGGACGCGTGCCCTGCCCGGCTATGTACGCGGCATCCTCAACGGCGAGATTAATCCGAAGCCCACGCCGCAGATCCTGACAGATGCGCCGAGCACCGCGCTCGTTGATGCGGATAATAGCCTTGGGCATGTCGCCGGTATATACGCGATGAATATGGCGATTGAAAAAGCTGAGACTACGGGGTTTGCATCGGTTGCGGTCCGCAATAGTAACCATTACGGCGCAGCGGCGTGTTTTGCAATGATGGCGTTACCAAAGGGGATGATCGGCTTCAGCACCACCAAAACGGGTGGGGCAAGTGTTGTACCGCATGGCGGGATGTCGGGACTGCTCGGCAACCACCCTGTTGGCTACGCAATACCGACCAAAGCAGAGCTGCCGATTGTGTTGGACATGGCGGTAGGGCAGATTGCGTGGGGACATGTCGGAACGTATGCAATGGAGGGGAAACAACTGCCGCCCGGCTATGTGTTGGACGCGGACGGGGTGCCAACGCAAGATCCGACTCAAGCGAGCGGGATGCTGCCCTTTGGCGGGTATAAAGGGCACGGTTTAGCGATTGTGATGAGTATCCTCAGCGGCGTGATGACGGGGGGACCCGCTGCCTGCAATCGGACACCGGAGACACCGCCTGATCTGGCAAGACGGGGGCATTTCTTTTTCGCGCTTAAGGTCAGTAACTTCTGTCCGTTAAACGAATTTACGGAAGCGGTGGATACGGAGATCCGCACCGTCCGCAACGCTCCACGCGCTGAAGGCGTTGAGCGAATCTATCTCCCCGGCGAACTGGAATGGCTGCACCAGCAAGATGCGTTGCGTAACGGCATCCCGCTGCATCCGACGCACCTGAAATCGCTGGCAGCACTCGCGGACGAACTGGAGATCGAGGTTTTCTGGCGATGATGACTACCGTCTATACCCCGACCGATCCGTATTCCCTCCGTACTTCATCGTATAAATGAGCAGATTTGTCATGAAGCGATGTACGTCTTTCGAGCAACGCATCCGCAACATGGTTCGGCTTGGGATCTCCACTGTCTCCATCGCGCACAAATAGTCTTTGCGGTTATAGAGGACACCAAGCCGATTGTTAATAGTAACACCTTTTTGGTATTTGAACTTCGACGGTTTCGGATGGTTTTCAGACTTCCAGAAAACATCACCACCTGTCGGAGGCAGGGGGAGATCGTAGTAGATGCTATAGATTTCATGGGTGTGCATCAGGTTCTGGAGGGGATATTCGGGAAAGATTTTATATAACTCATTAGCAACGGTTGCAGCGAGTAATCCGTTGAACCCGCAGTCGTCGTAAAATAGCATTCCGCCTCGCTCAACCACATATCTCCGCAGTGCTGCCCGTTCCTCCGAGGTAAAGTGTGGAGCTAGCGTTGCTTTTTTCCGATCCGGTGTGGCGAGATTGCGTCCAACGGTCATGTCCTTGTCGTGCCCTGTCATGATAACCATCGGCGCATTAAGGATACGCGGATCTGTAAAATGAAGCGCGCCTCCTGCATATTTCATATCGACGCGGAGTTGGGTATTTTCTTCGAGCCACTTCGCAAAACTTGGTATCGCACTTGGATCTTGCCACCAGTCAGAAAGGGAGTGTTTAAGTCGAACTAGGCGAATATGCCCGCGAATGTCCATACCTTCTCCCTCCAGAATTGCGCCCAATTGATCTTCAGGAACTAGGTTTTCATCTGACAACCCGAGTGCTTTATCTGGAGCAAGCACTAAATCTGAGCCTGAGGATGCGTCTCCCTTCCCTTTTCCAGTCGCGCCTCTTATAGTTGAACCACCCGCATCTCTTCCACCACCCGAACGGGTATAGCTACCCCGGTCAACTCCGCGTTCTGTCGAGGATTCAGGAAGAAAGGTTCCCGTATCACCGCGTTTCGGTGTTAGAAATTCGTCGGTAACAGACAGGTTTGGGGACGTATCGGTTTCTAACGGCAGTGGGTCGTGGGTATTGGTTGCCGACAGAACCGGGGCTTTCACCCGTACCTGAGTGCTGGCGGCTGCGCCGGAACTTACGGCTTTGACCTGTGGAGTAATTTGGCGAGGCTTGACCAAGGAACGGGGTGCTTTAGGCAGTTCGACCCACTCGACTATGATTGCATCTTCCTCAATCCGAGGGGGATGGATATAGTGTAACAGCAAAAAGACACCGATAAGGTGCAGTATCAGTGTGATGGTCAGTGCTTTTAAGCTTCGCCGTCGATGCGCAGTGCGCTGAACAGCGTACCGTACATTAAATATTGGTAAGTGCCTGATTGCTTGCCGTCCGATTTCTTGCCCTTGTATCCATGTTTTTGAGAGACGGGAGTTGACGCGAATCCGTGGTAAGTCTTTGGTTACTTGCTTTCGTTCTTGCACTGTGTGTCCTTTCCAAACAGGACTGGTTCATGAGTCCATGGCACAAAACGTAATTCGGTTTGTAGGTGGAGAATTTACCGTCTAGCCCATGAGTTCACTGTTCGCCTTTATACTCCTAATATTTTTCCTTTCTAAACAGGATAGGACAGGAAAACGCCTTATAGTAAATTATGAAGATCTTAGTCTATATATTATCGCTCAACTTTGAATGTGAAGATACCATCTATTTTAATTCACCAACAATGCAGGTAATTGTTCCGGAAAAAATCACTTACAAATTATTATAATTCTAACGGTTGTGCACCATGATACCAACGATCACCAGTTTTTGGCAAATTAAAATTGTAGTTAATCGTCCAATATTGAAATACTAATAAGATGCAATCTATTTCAAGTGTACCGCTCCGTCAAAATCTACCGCAGCCACAGCTAATCCGTCAACTTCATGCGTTCGCAGAAACGCGAGGGGTTCAACTCTACCTCGTCGGCGGTTCCGTCCGAGCCTTGCTGCTTAATCAGTCTATCACAGATCTTGATTTCGCGCTTGCTGACGATGCGATTGCTTTTGCCAAAGCCTTTGCGGATAAAATCGACGAGGCGTTTGTAAAACTGGAAGAACAGCCACCGACCGCACGGATTGTCATCAGAGAAACGCGGCTCACCTTAGATTTTGCCGGATTTCGTGCCGAGACTTTGGATGCGGATTTGCGCCTGCGTGATCTGACAATCAACGCGATGGCACTAGATCTTTCATCACTCTTGACGAAACCGGAGGTGAATCTGATTAACCCGTGTGATGGTTTCTCGGACCTTGAAGAGCGAACGTTGCGCTTTCCAAGCGAAGGGGTGGTGATCGATGATCCGCTTCGGATGCTGAGAGTGTATCGTTTTTCAGCGCAGTTAGGATTTGAAATCCCTGAAGCGACAACCGATCTCATTCGTCAGCACAAAAATCGGTTGCCACAGGTTTCGCCCGAACGTATCCGCGATGAGTTGATTAAAATATTAAATGTTAAAAACGCGACCGCTTATTTGCGCCGCATGGACGAAACGCGGCTGCTCTCGCAAATTCTTCCAGAAATTGAGAAGGTACGTGGACTGTATCAGGACGCACTTGATCGTCGCCTGCGTGCCCTCGAGATGTTTGAGGCAAAACCGATACCGGATACACTACAACCGTACCGTCCACAAATTGAGTCGTATCTGCATGAACAACTGACACACGATCTACCCCGACGACAGATTGTTAAGTTAGCTTTGCTACTGCGCAAAAGTTGCTTTGAATCCCGATCTTATCGGGGCGGGACAGAAACAACTGTTCAAGCAACTAATCGCTTGCGGCTCGGCAGGAAAGTCACACAGTTGATGCGCTGCCTTGTGGGAAATCGCCTGTACCTGATGGACTCGATGGATGGCAACGGTCAGATAGCGCGTCGGTCAATGACTTCTTTCCTAAGACGCGCGGGAGATGACTGGTTAGGAATTCTTTTGATATCCTACGCGAATATTCGATCATCTGGAAAGAACATACGCCGGACTAATGCACCACCAATAGTGGAAGCAGCACTGAAGCAGATTGCGGATTTTTATTATAACGAAATTGGTCCGATTATGGAGCGAGGCAGATTAATCACCGGCAACGATATCTTACAAACATTTGGGGTGATGCCCGGTGTCAGAATTGGACGCATTCTGCAGCATGTTGAAGACCTCCAGTTTGAGGGAGAGATCCGCACACCGGAGGAGGCACTGGAAGCAGCACGCACATTTTTGGAAAACTGTGAAATGTGAATGTGCACTCCTGTCACACACGGGGTCACCTTAACCCCGACCTATCGAGATTTTACCATACCTCGTTCCAAAAGGGGAATTTTTAACGGCACGGAGGCTTAGTTATGAAACAGATTGAACTACACCCAGACGATTATCTCCCATCGGCACCACCACAGGAGATTGTGCAACGCTACGGGATCGCCATGGTTGGCTGCGGGAACATCGCCCGGAACACGCATCTCCCCGCCTATCGCAAGTTCGGATACCGCGTTGTTGCAGCTTGCGACGTTATTGAGGAGAAAGCGCGAACGGTTGCTGAAGAATACAGTATCCCCTTCTGGACGACCGATATTGAAGCGGTGATCGACCGGCATGATATCGATATTATCGATCTTGCGGTGCGCCCAGAGGATCGCTTGGCGGCGGTGGAACAACTGGCACCCGCCGGTAAACATATTCTCTCTCAAAAGCCGTTGGCACCGACATTAGCGGAAGCGGAACGTATTGTGGAGATATGTGAGGATGCCGGCATCACACTGATGATCAACCAGCAAGCGCGCTGGGCACCGTATCACACTGCGATGAAGGTACTGATTGATCGCGGCTGCCTCGGTCACCTATACAGCGTTCTGCACGTCCACCGCCAGTTTCAAGATGGTATTGATTCCACATGGCTGACGACTCCTGACTTAACCATTATAGATAACGGGATTCATTACGTCGATCTCTCCCGTTACTTTACCGGTCGGACACCCCGATGGGTGAAAACGACAACCACCCGCGTCCCCGGTCAGAACGCGATAGATCCGATGATCTACTCAATCCTTTGCGAATATGAACCGGCTGACCTGATGTCAACGTTGCATTTCAACAACATCGCACCGGCACTCCACCATAGCCCGTATCTGTGGCATATTGATGGCACAGACGCCTCCGCTTCGATTGCGCGATATGGCCCCCTCCGAGATGGACGGACGGAACTGACTATCTCGTTCAAAGAGGATCCTGATCAGCGACAGGTGTTTAACATCCACGGCAGCTGGTTTCCTGACGCGTGGGGTGGTACAATGGGAGATATGCAGCGTGCACTCGCAGCAGGTGTCGAACCCCAAGTTTCCGGGCGGGATAACCTGAACTCTATCCGGATTACCAATGCTGCGGTTGAATCGTCCAAGACCGGTCAGACGGTAGAAATTCCACCTGAGTAGATAGTGAGCAGTTGAGCAAGGAAACGCAACCGAAAACAGAGAGGATAAAAAATGGAGCATTTTCACGTTGATATACATCAACGTCCCGAACCCAAGTCAATTGCGCCCCGGTTTATAAGCGTCAAGATACGGTGGAAGGGACGAGCGATAACCGATTTGACGCAAGGCATTCACCGGTGTTATCTGTTCCCGGTATACTCCCCTGCTGGTGTATCCTTGACTTCGGAAAGCCCAGTAGACCACCCACACCACAATTCAATCACCGTCAGTGCCGATGTCTTTTTTGTCCAGCTGCCGCCACTGTCTCCGGCGATTTCCACGTTAACAGAGGAGGCAACATATAACTTCTATGTCAACAATATCTTCCAAGGGCGCGCGCCGGGTAGAATTTGGGTCGTGGGGGTTGACAGTGAGGAGATTTCCGAGAATCATCTCCGAGTTGTGCAGACCATCCAGTGGCAGGGTCCTGAAGAGTGGGGTGCGCCGGCGGACATTGGTCGTCGAGTATTGGCTGAGGAAACGCGGACTATCGACATCCATCCGGGGGAGGTTGCTAACATTATCGACGTCCGGTCCCAACTGAGACCAACCGACTGGGATGTCACCATCGGTACTACACGCCACGCCTACTTTACGATTCGGATGGCGGATGAGCTGCGTCCCACCAACGGTGGCAAGCTAATTGATTCGAAAGGTAGGGCAGGTCAGCAAGAGGTCTGCAACCAACTTGCAGATTGGGTTGATATATCGGGCCCCGCAGTGGGCAATCAAAAAGCAGGTATAACCGTTATTCCCCACGCCTCCGCCGCCGGCATCGAATGGTTCTGTTTCGACTACGGGACGATGTTGGTGAACCCATTTATGAGAGAGAAGGGGATTTTGAATCGGGGTGAGGAATTGGATCTCGGAATACGAATCTTGGCTCACGATGGGGATGCGACAGAGGCAGGTGTGGCAGATCTTTATGAGGCGTTCAAACGCGATCCGGCGCACGGGTCTCTGGCCCCGCCTTTAACATGACGCCGGAGAAACCTTCAGCCTGATATGGAATGGTGTGCCAGCGACGGAATCCACCGTTGGGAGAGAGCCGGTCTGCGGGTTGACAGCGTCCTAGGTCGGTCACATAGATCGGCATGGCACTGAAGCCGCGATCGGCAATAAAGTCAGCCATGTGCGGTTCTCCGTGAGCAGGAGGGTGAACGTCCCTTCAAACATCCTTCACGGTAGTTGAGGGATGACCTCCTTCGCCATCAGTTCCATTGACCGACGCATCTTCGCTTTGTCGTCCCAGTCGTGACCAATCATCAACAACGTGCCGAAACCGCCGGTGAGATCGTAGAGGTCCTGCAGCTTTCGCGTGACTGTGTCAACGCTACCGACAATGGCGATGTTGTCGATGATATATTCGGCATCAATCGCTTCGTCCGGCATCTCCGGATCCCATTTCAGCAGGTCTTGCATTCGAGCAAGCGTGAGCATACCGCGTAGGTAGACAAGTGAGGCGGCAAATGCACCGTTCAGCGCATGTTCCCGCGCCTCCGCATCCGATTCTCCAACGAATATGCTGCGGGAGATGCGCCATTCTGAGCGGTCAGGTTCGCGCCCGGCTTCGAGAGCACCTTCACAATAAAGTTCCCACTGTCGTTTGACCTTGTGAGCTGGTGCCATGTTGATGCTGATTGGAATGAATCCCCGCCGTCCGCCTGTCGTGGCGGCCATAGATTCTTCCCTGACGATACTCATTGCGATTGGCGGGTGTGGTTTCTGATACGGTTGCAGAATCTGACCCAATCCGAGTTCGGGCACTTTTTCGTCGAGCTTGACGTTCCAGTAATCTCCCTTGAACTCGAAAGGTCCATCCTCTTGCCAGAGCTTGAGGACGATGTCCATCGCTTCGAGGGTCATCAGTCCCTGCGTCCGTGGGTCGGGTAGATCGAACAACGCCCAATCGGTCGGAACGCCGCCCTGTCCAAAACCGACGTTGAGTCTGCCTTTCGCGAGGTGGTCGAGATAAGCGAGCCTGACGGCGACGTTGGCGGGATGGTGTTGGGTGATGATAGTTACGCCGGTGCCTAGGCGAATATTTTTCGTCTGCGGCAACATGTGGGCGATGAAGACATCGTTGGAAGGAATCGGTTCCCACCCTGCGGTATGGTGCTGCCCAACCCAAGCTTCGCTGAATCCCAGTTCATCTGCCCAAATGACACATTCTACGTCCTCTTCAAACGTCTGCGTCCGATCCTTTTCTGGCGGATGCAGTGGCATCATAAATGTACCAACCTTCATAGTTCACCTCGTATCATTCAAGTTTTTTGGGATATTAGCACAAGTTGCTAGATAGCCCGTAGTTGCTAGTAAATGGTCTTCGCAGGTTAGGAAACCCCGATTTCACCGAGGGCAGGCTCTGCGCCACGTTGGATTGTTGGAGGAAAAGATGCACGACATACGGCGATGGTGTGTTTTGATACACATGTCGCCCCGCTGGGGCTTTAGGATTGGTTTTACCACGTTGGCTATACACATGTCGCCCCGCTGGGGCTATGAGTCGGGCAAGTCCGAGAGGATCTCCGATGAATCGGGAGCAGGCCCGTGACCGGGGATGCCCGCCCTACGGGTGCGGTGCGGGTTACGGCATACGGAGCCCCGATAAGATCGGGATTCGGAGCAATATGCCTACTACTAGCAACTTAGTAATATCAAGAGAATTGCCCGGCTGCCGTTTTGCGCCGCGCACCGAGCCACTTCAATGGCCGACAAACAGATCCGAACGGTTACATGCGAATCTTTACATCTGCCCGTTCTTCTTGGAGTCGTGCCACCGAGACCGATGCAAGCTCTCCCCAACCCCGATTTCGCGCTTCGGTAAAACGTTGTTCGATGATGTTGGCGAGTTCCATCGGCAGACGCAGCTGACGCCCCAGTTCTGTCGCTAATCCAACATCTTTCGCACCCAAGTCCAACTTAAAGCCCGGCTCAAAATTTCCTTGAAACAGACTCCCCGGAAATTCCTGCATACACTCGGTATTGCCGGAACTGTGAGAGATCGCCTCAAACATCACTTCTGTTTGGGCACCGGCTTTGAGCCCCAACGTCAGTGCTTCTGACACTAAAACGTAGTTGCCAAGATTGATGAGGTTGTTGACAATTTTGCAGACTGCTCCCATGCCCTGCTCACCGCAGTACATGACTTTCTCCCCGATGAGGTCAAGGACGGATTTGTAAGACGTATAGACTGACTGATTCCCGCCGACCATGATACACAGTGTTGCCTGCTCGGCACCGCTGACACCACCGCTGACCGGGGCATCTAACACATGGACGCCTTTGGACTTTGCGGCGGCGGCTATCCGGTGGATGGTATCTGGATCGGTGGTGCTCAGGTCAAAGTACGCCACACCCTGTTCGGCACCGCTGAGGATGCCGGAATCTCCGAGCGCAGCCGCCTCCACATCTTGGGGACGTGGCAGTGCTGTGAACACGACTTGGCTCGCCGCCGCTACGGCCCCTGGGCTATCCGCCCACGATGCGCCCCCGATAGAATCCGTTCCGTTCCGAGAATCCCGATTTATCGGGAGATTCAAAGCAACCTGCGACAGCAATTCTTCGGCTGCCTCCTTCTGCGTATCAAACACCGTCAGGGTGTGACCGCCTTTGGCAAGGTTTCGTGCCATGAAGCGTCCCATGCGTCCAATACCGACGAACCCGATATTCATACCCGTGCCTCCGAATATCGGCGCAGTCCGTTCGGCAACCCCTCTTGGTCACACCCCGGTGGCTTGATGGGGGCTCCGCAGGGCCAGCACTGACCGCCGGTGTGTTGATAGTCTTCGCCGGACAACCAGCTGAACATTTCAGCCGCAGCGATGTCACCCTTAAACTGCTCGAAGTGGGGTCCGCTGTTGAAAGAGGGCCAAGAAAAGTCAAAACCGGGGTCAATTATCCAGTCACGGCGCGGTTCGGTTGTCCGCCAGTAGTTGTATTTGAACAGGTTGCGGAAGCCGTTGATGGTGCTCCGACCCTTGCGGTGCCATATCGAATAGATGGTGATGAAGATAGAGCCTGCCGGTGCGGTAGTCGGTACGGAGAGTTTCACACTGCGTAAGTGCGCCATGTAGTTGGCTTTGGTACGAAGAAAGTGGGAGCCGGGGATAACCTCGGTGGGGCCCGCCTCTTTCGGCGTGTCCTGTGGGTAATAGAATACTTGTAGGTAGTCTAAGCGCGGGGTGTAAATCGATCCGCCATCACGATGCCACCCCTGGGGCGGTGCCGGACACGGGGCGCGGTGATTACATAGCGTCTGAGGCAGCTTGAAGTCTTTGCCGAGCAACGATCTGACAGCACCCGCCGCTTGTGGATTTTTAAACACGCCATCAACAAACCAGTCTTCGGTCAGCAGTTCAAGCGGTTGATGCTCAGGGTGTTCGTCCACAAAGTCCATCATACGATGATTGACTTCATCTTCGACCACACCTTCGAGTACCAGATACCCCTTGCGGCAAAATTCAAGTACCTCTTGATCGTTCAGCGTCGCCTCACAATCGTAGGTCTCTCCTATCGTGATCTC
This sequence comes from Candidatus Poribacteria bacterium, assembly GCA_965222435.1. Taxonomy (GTDB): domain Bacteria; phylum Poribacteria; class WGA-4E; order WGA-4E; family PCPOR2b; genus PCPOR2b. The sequence continues at coordinate 6,058,782 of OZ244950.1, forward strand.
GCTATGCGGGATTCCGATTTGTTCAACCGGGGACATTGTCGTTGGGTTCATCAAAAAACTCCTTCTGTGCGGAACGGCATCTGCGTTCCCTACAAACGATCGTGGTTTCAGGTTAATTTTTCGAGGATAAATTCGCAGCCAAGGCCAAAGGTCTTGTCTTCTTGAAGCATCAGTGCCATCTCCGGGAACTTGATCACCCGCCAGCCATCGTTCATCGCTTCGAGTACGGAGTTGTAGGGCCATTCGTCCACATCGTCCGGTCCTTCGAGGATCTGACCGTTCTCTACCAGCGACATTCCAAGGACTTGCGAGTCAACGCCGGTGTTGCCGGTGTTCAGATACAGCAATCGTTGATGCCTAGACGGGTCGCCGTCCGAAGTTCCGTCACTTAGACGCTCCAATGCCTGTTGGAGGTCTACTTCCGCTAGCGTACCGGCGCGTAGCTTGTCCAACCACCCCTGGATCTGTTGTTCGTCAGCCATTATGAACTGTCTCCATCGTTAGACGTGGCCGCACATGTCGCCCCGTTGGGTGAAGAACGAAAGTGAGCAAAGATTAACATTTCTTGCTTTTTCTCCCCTTCTGTTTTAACACATGTCGCCCCGCTGGGGCTTTGGTCATTAGTATAGATCGCGTTCTATAAACATGCCGCCCCGCTGGGGCTATGGGTCGGGCAAGATGCCCGACCTACGAATGTAAGTTTGGATAGGATCGCTCAATGTGAAGGAGCACATCCAGACCGCTTCGTTCAAACAGTTACGCACGCCCAACATAGGGCATCTTCGTCGCCATAACGGTTATGAACAGCACGTTTGCATCCAGTGGTAGGCTCGCCATGAACACGACAGAACGCGCGATATCATCTGTGTCCATTCGTGGCTCGACCATGAGAGATCCATCCGGTTGGAGGCTGCCGGTATCGCTTCTCTGCTCGGCGTCAATTGACGCATTGCCGATGTCAATTTGTCCACACGCGATATCGTACTTTCGTCCGTCAAGCGATGTCGCCTTCGTTAGCCCGGTCAGCGCGTGTTTGGTGGAAGAATAGGGCGCGGAGTTGACGCGCGGCACATGCGCCGATACAGAACCGTTATTGATGATGCGTCCCCCTCTTGGGTCTTGGTCTTTCATAATCTTGAACGCTTCCTGTGTACAGAGGAATGAACCTGTCAGGTTGGTGTCCACAACCGTTTTCCACTGCTCATAGGTTAGGTCTTCTAAGGGGACACTCGGCGCGCCGACGCCCGCATTATTAAACAGTAGGTCGAGCCTGCCAAAGGTCTCCTTTGTCTTGGCGAACAAGGCTTTAATGGAGGCGGGATCTGTTACATCTGTGGGCACAAGTAGTGTTCGTGAGCGTGCTTCTCCCGCTTGCGCAGCCGTGTCCTCTAACGCTTCCGCCCGTCGTCCAGCTAGCGTAACGGAATATCCTTCGCCTAGCAGCGCAAGTACGGTTCGTTGACCAATATTAGAACCCGCTCCTGTAACGATAGCAACTTTTGTACTCATTTATTATATCTCCTCATTCTATTTTGTAGATTGGATACCGTTTCGAGATGATGAAACGTGAAAGATTCTTGCCTATCACGCTTCACGATTCATGCATCACGTATTGTGTTTTTATCATAGCACTGAAGGGAATACAGGTCAAGTGAAAATTAGGGGAGGGTTGAAAAGATTGGGAGATTGTCTGAATCAGGATTTACTGGATTCAAGGATTTTCAGGATAAAAGCGGGGAAGGAAGGTTTGGGGTTAGTTCCATTCGGGACAGTACATCTCAACATCTCCCTTGTGTGGATAGGGACAGACATGGTTTTGATGATTCACTTTGGTTGTCTTACGTATATCTCAACGATTTTACCATTCCTAAGATTAGCTTGCATAACTCTCTTGTCTGGCAATATGTATCTACGCCAACTATGAGAAATGCCGTTCACTACTTCGCCACATGAAGGACTTTCTTTAGGGAAAGTTTCAATGTTTGGATAAGTCGCTTCAAAAGTGATTATATCCATGCCGTAGTAGTATCTTGGAAATTGGGTTCTTGGTGATACACCACAACCAATAGTAAGCACAATCAATGCTAATAGAATCTTCATGTCTGTGTCCGCCACCCAAGCCGCGCATGCGATTTTCACCGCACACGGCTTTCACAGTTATAAATTGATGATGTCATTTGGTCTAAATTTCCGATGGTAGCACAGATTGTGTGTGGGTTTGAGGTTAAGGGTTGTCGAAAACACCTCCGTCTCACCCAACCCGCGCACTCAAGCCGCCGTCAACGGGCAGAAGTACCCCTGTGATGTACCGCGCATCATCGGACGCGAGGAACGCAGCCGCAGCCGCGACATCCCAGCCGGTGCCCATCTTTTGGCAGAGCGGTACATCTTCGTCCCGCTCCTGACGTATAACTTCTCGGCTCACTCCTTGCTCTGCTACCCGCCGTTCAATCGCCATGGGTGTATCCATCAAACCGGGCAAAATCGCATTCACGCGCACCCCGTATTCCGCATTTTCGATGGCGAGGTTTTGTGTCATCGCATTGATTGCAGCCTTGCTGGTTTTGTACGCGAGCATGGTCGGTCGCGTGCAGAGGGACGCTGTCGAAGAGATATTGATAATGACCCCCGACCCTTGGAATCGCATCACCGGCAGGACATGCTTGATTGTGAGGAACATGCCTTTGAGGTTGATGTCCATCAATAGTTCCCAATTTGCTTCAGTCACGTCAACCGTGTCGGCATCGCCCGCTGCGATCCCAACGTTATTATGCAAAACATCTATCCGCCCGTAGCGAGCAACACAGTCTTCGACAATCATCTGACAATCCGCTTCAACGGTTATGTCCGCACCAAAAACTGAGGCTTTACCGTCAACTGCTTTTATCATCTGGGCGGTATCCTCTGCGGATTCGGGTCGCTTGTCAACGAGGAGCACCCGCGCCCCTTCCTTTGCGAAACGGATCGCGGTAGCTCTACCATTGCCGATGGTTTCCCCCGGCGTCTGACCGGCACCAACGACGATTGCAATTTTACCACTGAGTCCCATATTCGATCTCCTTTTGTCTACTCCAGCCCTTTTAACTATGGTGAATTAGACAAATAAGTGGACATTTCCCAAAGTCCCCCTGATAAGGGGGATTTAGGGGGTTGTTTGTGGGTACAGATTTCCTAATCTGTACATGTGCATCGGCAGTGTCTAAGTAATTCTATAATCTACCATAATGGGTTTGCAACTATTGATACGGTCACGTGAAGTATAATGCGTAATAAGTAATACGTAAGGGAGAAAATTTTACGCATTAGGTATTATTCCCTTGAATGAACTATGGTAGATTTTAGAATTGATTAGACACTGTGGACGAGTGAGGTCTGTAACATTGCACACAGCGTTACGGCACACGGTGCCCCGATAAATCGGGATTCAAAGCAATGTGCCTACTACTTTTAATGTCTCTTTATTTTGTAGAGTAGAGACCGAGTGTTCCGCATAACACGGAATCCGTATCCCCCTCTCCGAACCGTGCGTGATGCTTTCACATCACACGGCTCTCCAGTTAGGAGACTTTAATCTATGAAACCTTAAAACGAGATATGTTCATATCCCTAATTTCACACTTCAAGTTACCTAACCTGTCGCCCTTCCCCCTTCTCCCTGTTGAGTTTCGTTATCATTACTGATAACTTATCTCTTGAGGATAGGTGTTAAACACTGCATAAAGCCTTTTTTGACTCCATACTTAGGGTAATATGGCGACTCCGTTGACCTATTGGGCGTCTGTTAGGATGAACCTACCAAGCGTCCAACTTAGCCAATCCCGTGTTTCCAATGATTCAAACAATAGATGTGTTTAGAGTCCCTTTTATCCCTTTAATCCCTCGTTAGAGGGCATGTCGAGGAGGTCGGATATAGTAACGAATTCTAAAATCGGTCTATATTCCCCGATATAACGTGCTTTCAATCAGTTGTGAGCCACTACCTCACTGCTGTCGCTGTTTCCAGCGAATCCATACGTTATCGCCAAGTGTAAAGCCATGAGGACTTGGGCTTCAAGCAATACAGCTTTGCTCATGCACATCTTACGCTGATGACCATCTAACTTAGGATATTTCAGTATCAATCACCTTTTCCTATCATGCTAAGTTCGGCATCGGGTTTCCCCGTTTCAGCACTTTTGACGTGCCTACCTAAGATAGGTGCGTATGGGATATTCCGACAATCCCAGTCCCGATTATCGGGACACTCTTAATCACTATTTACACGGCGCACTAGAATTCACTATAACGATCTCAATATTCTCACCAACTATCATCAAAGGTTATTAGGGGTTCGTGCGACCTTTCCTCATCTCAGTACCAACGAATGGCGCATCCTCACCGGTGGGCACGGGCACCTCGAATACATTCAGTGTCATTGACACTAAAGTATAGTAACCGAGCAGGATTACTAGCTCCGCAACCATCGCTTCACCGAGCAGTTCAACCGCATCATTGTATAGATGGTCTGACACGCGATGTTCGTTGAGTAATTCACGGGCAAAGTTATAGACTACCAACTCGGTTGGATTGGAGAAATCTGGGAGTGTCTCCGCCTTGACGCTTTCTATTACCGCTTCGTCCAACCCTTCCCGTCTTGCGATTTTCTCATGCGCCCACCACTCATATTGCGCCTTCCATTTGGCAGCAACCACTAAGATTGCAAGTTCTCGCAGTTGAGGTGGGAGCGCACTTTCAAAACGGACAGCCTCACCGACCCGTTGTGCTGCCTCGCCTAACACGGGGCTTTTGAGCCATGCGTTGAACGGACCGCTCATCCCTCCTTCTGCGTTGAGGAGATCCTCGGGAGCCCGCCCCTCGCCACGCTTGCCGCCGGTGATACTTTTGAAAAGACGCTGTTGCGCTTCGGTAAAGTTTTTGGGCGTGATGTATGATATTCGACTCATTTCTCAATTCCTTTTTGCTCACGTTTATGGAGCATGACTATCTATGGTAGGTTTTAGAATTACTTAGACACTTCCAATGCACAGCCAACCCCCTAAATCCCCCTTATCAGGGGGACTTTGGAAACTTCGCGAAGGTCGAAGTTATTGGTAAATGTATACTTAATTTCTTGCGTTTACTATAAATGATTTCAATGAAATAATGCGAGGAAAAACGAAATTACTGTATCACGCCCTATACATCGAGTCAAGAGTAAAGTCCGGACATCATTTTCTTCTTACTAATTCAGGATTTACGCAGTTGAACGCTCAAAAGCCCTGTAGTTCGGCGATTCAACAATTTCCAACGCTCGATGAATCCCCGATTTATCGGGACAGGCGGGCAACTACATTCAATTCGTAGGCTTGTAGTAAGTCTCGGACTCTCGGAACGGAGGCGATTTATCGCCCGTCCGACGCGCAATGAATTGCGCTACTACAAACCGAATGCGTAAGTCCTATAATTAATGCAAGTTGCTAGATAGCCTGTAGGTCGAGTTATTTTCTCGATCTATCGTGTACATAACCCAATGTGACACATGTCGCCCCGCCCCGATAAATCGGGATTCAAAGCAACTGGGGTTTGGGGGGAATTGGTTTGCCGATATTCTATATACATATCACCCCGCTGGGGCTATAGGTCGGGCAAGTCCGAGAGGATCCCGTGACCGGGGATGCCCAACCTACGGGCTGGCAAATGTCAACAGAATATAGTAATGGAGTCTCTCAGTTTTTCATAGCGTCCCACCCGCATTTGTGATAACATCCGAGCGAGCAAAATATACCGTGTAAAGCTTTTGCACATTGGCTCATGTAAAAAGGAAGTGCGAGGCGCGAAGAGAAACCGAGTTTTCAAGAAAAAACTCGGTTTCTATGGTTTATATGTGGAGGAGGATACAATGAAGACCTACCGAGTGGCGATTGCGGGGCTAGGGCGCATGGGCAGTACACTTGATCAGTCGATTGCGTCGGCGTCCCATGTGAGTGAACGGCTTCAAGTGGTGGCAGGGGCAGAGACGATTCCAGAACGGCGGACAGCATTCCAAGAGAAATGGGGCATAGAAACGGTTTATGAGGACTACCAAGAGATGATTGAGAAGGAGCAGCCGGATCTGGTGGCGGTGTGTACGACAGCGACCGGTTTGCCCAAACCGGGCAATCGTGCGCCATCAACCGCCTTTCGGGACGATGCACACGCAGATATGGCAGTTTATGCAGCGAACGCCGGTGTGTCGATGCTCTTTGTGGAAAAGGCGATCTCTTGTTCTGTGCAGAAGGCTGATGAGGTCCTTGAAGCCTGCCGCAAACACGGCATACCGTTCAACACCGGTGTATTGAGGCGGTTCAGCGGGCGGTACAAGCGGATACGCGAGATGATTGCGCGAGGAGACATCGGTGAACCTCAATCGGCGGTGGTTTACGGAGCTGCTAGCCTGATGCACGTGCACATCCACTGGATGGACACTGTCTCCTACCTGTTGGGCGATCCAGAAATCGCAGCGGTACGGGGAGACCTGCTGCCCAGAGATATAGAGGTTAAGGGCAACCGGCTTGAGGAAGATCCGCAGGGAATTTTTCACCTCGTTTTCGCCAACGGTATCGAAGCGTGGTCGGTGCCGAATGGGGGACGAGAGTATGAGATCGTCGGGACGGAAGGCACTATCCGATCGATGTGGGACGGTGCAGCGGTGACTTTCCGGAAGGGGAATAACACCGACGGTTGGCCCCTGCAATGGGAAGGAGAGTCATTTCCAGAAGAGAGTCCGGTCAGCACAGTCGTCTCTTGCCTAGAGGACTTGGTGGACGCATACGAGTCGGGACGCCCGTCGCTGGGCAACATTGAGGTCACACACCCAATCACAGAGGCGTGCATCACCGTGGCGGAGAGTCATCGGCAGGGCGGTCGGTGGGTCGATTTGCCGATGCAGAATCGAGATTTGTATGTCTTTCATGTGTAATATGTCTGGCTCATATTAAGAAACCGTGCAACAGAAACCGAGTTTTCAAGAAAAAACTCGGTTTCTCTTAGCGTTTTACACTTTTTTTGTATGAGTCCCATAGGTCGGGCACCAATGAACTAATAAGCCAATGAACAAATGGTTTTCACGTTTCACGTCCCGATAGGATCGGTCCCGACTTGTCGGGATCCTCGAAATGGGAGATCCACAGTCTCGCAAATCTCCGACGAAAAGGATTAGACAGATGCAAGCTTCTATCTCCCGACAAGTCGGGACGTTAATTGCGGTAGTTTTGATCAGCGGTTTCAATTTATTTTATTTTTATGTGGCGTCCGCTGATATTACTATAGATAGCGAAACGGTTCATGTCGAAACCGACAGCTATGCTGTCGAGTTTGACAAGGGCGTTATAACCTATATCCACAACAAGCATACCGACACGACTTATACCCTGTCCCCCGGTGAGGGGAGACGGGGATGGACAGGGTTATTACGGCATCGCTATTTTTGGCGGGACGAAAATATATCCACACGTCGAGCGACGTTAATTTCTACGAAACAGATTAACCATCTCAAAGCGGAACTCCTCTTTCGTCAGAAGGGGACTGACGTTAATCTCACTATTGCAATCGATCCGATGACCGACGATCTGCTCATTGATATGGAAGGTGTATCCGCTACACCCGGTGTTGTCGGGATGCAGTGGGGCTGTGGCTATTTGGACATTCAGAATCTTGAGGTCATCGCTCCGGTAGACGGTGGACGGATTATTGATGCGACGACGCCTACCAATTACCGATTATTTCCCTATCCCTTCAGTGGTAGGGGTTGGGAAGCGCAACTCGCTATTGTTCAAGGTGAAAATGGCGGGTTCTACGTTAGAAACACAGACAACACCTTCCAGTTCAAGCAGTTCATCTACGACCAAGAGGGCGATGGCGTTGCCCTTAACTTCGGAACGCACAACCAAGCCCCTTTCGATTCACATACAACGGGGACATCGCAGATGTGGCGATTCAATACATATCGCGGCGATTGGCGTGTCCCGGCTCGAAAATATCGGGACTGGATGAAACAGGCGTTCAATGCCAAACGGTTATCGGAGAAGACCGAGTGGGTTGAAGATATTACGTTATTTGTTGGTAGTGCGCGATCAAGTATTGACTTAACGTATACCGAGTTCCTTGACGCGCTCGCAACGAAAGTTGACCCGACAAAAACAGTAGTGATGGCGAAGGAATGGGCGGTAGGACAGGAATGGTCAATACACCCACTGAACCATTTTCCTATTTATGAGCCGATGCCAGAATTGCAAAACTTTGTTGAAGTAGCAAAACGGCACGGGTTTCGGGTTATTCTGTATGCCGACATGCACGGTTTTTCTCCCCAAAGTCCGCTGTATCCAGAATTCATGCAGTACCAATATCGAGATACGTGGACCGGGGAACTGCTCGGTTGGCTTTGGGATACAAACCATCCGCACCGTAATGCCTCTATAAATCCTGCAAGTTCAGCGTTTAGAGAGATACTTGTCAATGAATTCAAGGATGTATGGGATGCATACGATATTGATGGTTTCTTTCTGGATACGAGTTTCTATGCGATAAACGATGCTAACGGATTGATTGACGGACTCAATTCGGCACAAGGCGGTGCGTTACTGCACAAGGAGTTCGCAGAAGCGATGCCGGGTGCGATTTTTGCTGGAGAGCGGCTTCACGAAGGGACGTTTGCCCTTGAGAGTTTCGCGCAACGTCCGATCCTTACGGAAACGATTGAGTCGCATCCGATTAGTTCGTTTCTGTTCTCGCCGTTTACACACGCCATCAGCTATGCACCTGTAAACCCTGATCAAGATTCAGTCCTTCATCAAAAGATTCAGAATTTTAATGAAGTCTGGGGCGTTATGCCAACCCTTAATGCTTGGGATGTGAAGCAATTGTTGCGACCAGAATATGTGGAAACCCAAAAACTGCTCGCAATGGCGGGGGACTGGCAACATCGGTATGGGTTAAACGGAGATGTCAATGGTGATGGGATTGTTAATATTCTGGATCTAACGCTTGTTGGTCAAAACATTGGGGCAATACGTCTTAATCCGCTACAGGCAGATATTAATGGTGACGGATCGGTTAATGTATTGGATTTGATATTGGTCGCTAATACGTTTGAGGGTATAACAACAGCACGGTAAGAAAGGAGGGACATCGCATGAATGAGCGTTTAGCCATTAATGGTGGAACCCCGGTGCGTACACAACCGTTTGGACCATCTCACGATTTTGGTGATGACGACATTGCAGCACTCGCCGAAGTCATTCGTTCAGGCAACCCCGGTAAGGGACCGCGAGTTGCCCAGTTTGAGCGTGAGTTTGCTGTTAGGCATGGTGTCAAACACGCTATCTCAGTCACCTCCGGGACGGCGGCGATGCACGTCTGTATTGGGGCGATTAATCCTGATCCCGGCGACGAGATTATCGTTTCGCCCTGGACCGCTGGCGGTAGCTTCATCGGTGCGCTATTACACAACTGCGTTCCCGTATTCGCCGACATTGACGACACTTTCACCCTTGACCCGAAAGACGTTGAGGCAAAGATTACACCACGGACGCGGGCGATTATCGCCGTGCATCTGTTCGGCAATCCTTGCAACATGGACGAACTACGAGAGATTGCACAACGTCACCAACTTTTCTTGATCGAGGACTGTTGCCAGGCTCACTTTGCGGAATATCAAGGTCAGGTTGTCGGCACACTTGGCGATATCAACGGCTTTAGCTTTGGCGGAAAACACCTCTCGGCGGGCATGGGTGGTATCGTCCTAACCAATGATGAGGGACTCTGGGGGCGTGGTGTTCTCTTTGCTGACGCCGCGCTGCCTCGCGCCAACGGACCGTATGAAGGGCTGCCTTATGCAAACTACTTCCTAGCACCGAACTATAAGATCAACGACCTGATTGCGGCGGTGTTGCTCACACAACTCAAGAAGGTTGATGGCTACATTACGAACAAGATTCGTGCTGCCGAGCAGATTATCAAGGGGCTTGCCGACATTGAGGAGATTACGCCCCAGCGGGTTAGGCCGGGCGACCGCCACACCTACTGGGTCTTGGGTTTTACGATCGATACCGACCGGCTCAACTGCTCCGCCGGGGAGTTTGCTGAAGCAGTGAGCAGAGAGGGCATCCCGCTGGGGGGACCATACATCGGATCGGGGAAGGAAGGTCCTCTTTACCGCAACCCGTTTCTCGCTGAACCGGACTGCTACGGTCGCACCCGCTTCCCATTCGACTATGAACGGGAAAAGCCGATCGACTACCGGCTAGCCGCATGTCCGTATGGCGAAGCCCTGATGCGTCGAGGCGTCAATCTCAGTATGCTCCCAAGCTTTACCGATGCGGATATTGCGGACATCGTCGGGGCAATTCGCAAAGTCGCTGTCCACTATCGCTAGAACATGCCCTCCGGCTCCAGACCTAAGAAAAACTGACCCGCCGTGTCGTAGTGCGCCATACGTCCCTGAATCTGCTGCGTGATAACATGCGCGTCTTGAAACCGGCGCTGAATCGGCTTATTCTCAAAAATGGAGTCTGAACCGCATACCTCATAGGCAATATCAACCGCCGCTGCTGCCATGCGGATGGCGTGGGTCGAAGCTAATCGCAATCGGATACGTTCCTCAAGCGTCAGGGCATGAACTTGACAAGCACTCTCCCACGCTGCGGTTGCAGTTTCGAGCAGAAACGCGCGCGCTGATCCCCAGATTGCCTCAGCTCGGCCGATCTCTCGTTGGACGATGGGTTTATCTCGCAACAGATTTCGGTCCAAGCGTGGACGCTTCCCACCCGCTAACTCAACCGCGGCATCTAGTGCTGTCCGAGCGACACCAAGTGCCGTGCACGCAAATCCCGACGCAAACAGCAGCAACATCGGCATCACATATAGTGGTCCCTCCTCATGTGGGGTATCGGAGGGGTTGAACGTCCGTTTGTCGGGGACAAAGACATCCTCGACTTCAAAGCTGAAAGTTCCAGTGCCACGAAGCCCGTTGACCTGCCAAACATCTACGAGGGTCACCTGTTCTTTCGGCATGATTAGCAGCCGATCCTCCCTCTTATCTCTCGAAGGATCTTTGACGGGGGCAACCGCTGCCATCCAAGTTGCGTGACGGCATCCACTGCTAAAATTCCACCGACCTGTGAGATGGTAACCCCCACTGACCGGAACAGCAGAGGCGTTTGTCGGAGGACCGTTTGCGACCACCGCCCGCGGATTATCCCAAATCTCTCGCGCTGACGGCTCAGGCATTTTGGCAGAAACCGTCGCAAAGACGTTGTTTTGATTGATACACCAAGCGGTGCTACCGTCAACCTCAGCGAAGGTCTGGACGATGGAAAGATGTTCCAGATAATCGATCTCCCCACCGCCGAGGGAACGCGGCACGAGCAGGCGGAAGAATCCCTTGTCCGCAAGCTCCGTGAAAAGTTTCTCAGGTAGTTCTCGTTCGCGATCGATATCGTCGGCTGCTGCCGCAATACGGGGCGCGAGTTCACGCGCTGCGGTGAGATAGGAACCGGAATTGTTTTGGACGGATGCCATTTTTCGCCTCACTTTCTGGGCGCGGGCTTTAAGGTCAATTTCAGATCAAATCGTGGGCTATAGTACCATAGATTGGCGTAATCCTTCAACCCTTCTTGACAACAGATGTACTTGATGCTACACTCATTCGGCAATGGGGATTATCATGAATGTAGTAGTAGAACACCAAAAATTGGTTTGAGGACAATGGAGTGTTAATTGCAAGAGACCTCTGAACGCAGGAAATATGACGGCGCGACGGCGCGCGCAATACAGATTGGTCTATTTTTAGTCCCCGTCAACGTTTATTGGGTGACACTTGTGGAGATGAAGTACCGTGCGGAGGCAACCGCCCTGCCGATATTCATCTACCCTATTTTTATTCTGTTCTGCCTTGTCGTTTTTAACAACTGCCTGTCAAAGGTGTGGCAGCGGATCTGTTTATCCCCTGGGGAGCTGCTTACCATCTATTCGATGCTCGTGGTTTCGACTTCGATCGCATCGTATGGGATGTTGCAGGACCTGTTCGCATTCTTCCTTCACCCGTACCAATTCGCTTCGCCAGAAAATGAGTGGAAAGAGCTCTTTTTCCATTATATCCCCCCTTGGTTCACCGCCAACACCCCCAACGACATACTCGCCGAATACTACGAAGGCGATTCGACACTTTACAAAGCAAAGCACCTTAAGGCCTGGGTGAGGCCCATATTGGTCTGGACAGTGTTCACACTGGTGTTGTTATATATGCTCCACTGCATGAATACCCTAGTGCGTCGGCAGTGGGTGCAAACGGAACGACTGGCGTTTCCAATTATCCAACTGCCGGTAGCAATGGTGCAGTCATCACGTTTCCTTCGGAACGGTTTTCTATGGCTCGGCTTCGCGATCCCCGCCGCCTTAGATCTCATGAACGGGTTGCACGTCCTTTTTCCAGCCGTTCCATATCTCCATCCCAAGTTGACCTCCATCGGTCAACACTTCGCCGAAAAGCCGTGGAGCGCGATAGCAGGTACGCGGCTCTCTTTCTATCCGTTCATGATTGGACTCGGATTCTTCCTGCCACTCGATCTCTCCTTTACCTGTTGGTTCTTCTATGTGCTGCGCCAACTAATCCGTGTGTTGGTCAGTTACTTGGGACTTACGCATCTCCCCGGCTTCCCGTACTTTCATGAACAATCCGGCGGTGCCTGGTTCTGCCTATTCTTCATTGCGGTATGGATGACGCGGAAGCATTTGGCTTTTGTATTTCGGACCGCATTTTCTGCGACCTCATCGGTTGACGCAGATGAGCCGATGCGGTATCGAACAGCACTGATTGGATTAGCGGGTGGATTTCTGTTTATGGCTATCTTCTCGGCTCAGGCTGGCATGTCAATGGTCGCCATTCCAATCTTCTTCGTCCTCTATTTTGCCATCGCCATTGTGATCACCCGTCTGCGGGCGGAATTTGGGGCACCGCACAGAATATCGAATAACCCCTCGGACGTGATGGTGACCTGTTTCGGAACACTAGCTTGGGGCGGTCGCAACCTGACTGTGATGAGCTTCTATCAGTGGTTCAACCGGAGCTATCGTTCGCATGTAAATCCGGGTCAGTTTGAGTCACTCAAGATGGCTGAAGTTGCCCACATCAACAGTCGCCGACTGGTTTGGGCGATGATGCTTGGATCTGCTGTCGCACTCATTGTCGGGATGTGGACAAATCTGGACATGATGTACCGCGACGGGGCAACTGCACGGGTGTCGTTCTTTAAGATTTGGGTCTCCAATACCGCCTTCCGGCGTTTGGAAAACTGGCTGTATCATCCGATGCCCGCCGATTCGCTGCGCATGGCGTTTATGGGGAGCGGGATGATATTGACCGCGATTCTGTTCGTTTTGCGGATGCGCTTCTTTTGGTGGCCCCTTCATCCTGCCGGCTATCCGCTCGCCGTCAGTTCCTCGATCGACTATTTCTGGTTCACCTTTTTCATCAGTTGGGCGTTGAAAGCGGTCATTCTGAAGTATGGCAAAGTTAGGGGGTATCAACGCGCCATCCCATTCTTCTTCGGCTTGATTTTGGGGGATTTCATAATGGGTGGACTCTGGATGGTGTACGGTGTCCTGACACATCAGCAGGTCTATATGATTTACTTGAATGGGGGAACATGGTATTAAAATAATGGTCTCCCTACGCAACAAACGGGGTAATTCGCATTAAAAATCCAGAAAAGATACAATTATGGTAGATTTTAGAATTACTTAGACCCTCCCAATGCACAGCCAACCCCCTAAATCCCCCTTATCAGGGGGACTTTGGAAACTTCGCTAGGGTCGGAGCTATTGTAGATGTCTATTTATTTCTCTAGTTCACCATAAATTTGTAAGAAAAGAGGTGTTTTTTTATGGCATCACACATCTCGAGCACTCGACCTGATCCTGATCCGATACTTGTTGACATCGCTGCGTACATCGCACAGGAGGTTATTGACAGCGACCTCGCTTATGAGACCGCACGCCACTGTTTGATGGACTCGCTCGGTTGCGCGTTGCTGGCATTACGCTATCCCGAATGTACGAAGCATCTGGGACCAACGGTTCCCGGTACGCATGTTCCACACGGTGCCCGTGTTCCGGGGACGCAATTTGAATTAGACCCGGTACAGGCAGCCTATAACATTGGCTGTCTGATTCGTTGGCTGGACTACAATGACACATGGCTCGCGGCAGAGTGGGGTCATCCGTCCGACAATCTGGGCGGCATCCTCGCAACCGGGGATTACTTGAGTCGCAGGAATCTGGCAGACGGCAGCCCGCCACTTTTAGTGCGCGACCTCCTTACCGCGATGATCAAAGCGCACGAAATTCAGGGTGTCCTCGCGCTGGAAAACAGCTTGAACCGTGTTGGATTAGATCATGTACACTTTGTGAAAATTGCATCAACTGCGGTTGTGACGGGGATACTGGGGGGCAGAGAGGAAGAGATTATCAATGCCGTTTCCAATGCCTTTGCTGACGGAGGGAGCCTACGGGTCTATCGGCATGCGCCGAACACCGGTTCACGGAAATCGTGGGCGGCGGGCGACGCAACGAGTCGCGCAGTATGGTTAGCATTGATAGCAATGAAGGGGGAAATGGGCTATCCGTCCGTACTGTCTACTGAAGGGTGGGGCTTTTACGATGTACAGTTCAAAGGGAAGCCATTCGTCCGTCGGCAGCCTTATGGGGCTTACGTCATGGAGAATGTTCTGTTCAAGACTGCGTTCCCAGCGGAATTTCACGCCCAGACAGCCGTGGAATGTGCTTTCCAGCTGCATGAGGAAGTGAGAGACCGCTTGAATGAGATCGACGAGATTGCAATCACAACACATGAATCCGCGATTCGTATTATTTCAAAAACGGGACAGCTGCACAACCCCGCTGATCGCGATCATTGCCTCCAATACATGGCAGCGATTGGACTGATCCATGGAATACTCACCGCCGACCACTATGAAGATGAGGTTGCGGCTGATCCGCGCATTGACACCTTGCGTGAAAAGATGACTGTTATAGAGAATCCACAGTACAGCAAAGACTATCTCGATCCGGATAAACGCTCAATCGCCAATGCGCTCCAAATCCGTTTCAAGGATGGTTCAATCACTGAAAAGGTTGAGGTCGAATACCCGATTGGGCATCGTCGTCGCCGTGCGGAAGGGATTCCGTTGCTGGAGGAAAAGTTTGCCAATAACCTAGCGACCCGTTTTCCGGCGAAACAGGTGGGGGCAATTATGGAACTTTGCCTAGATCGAAAACGACTGGAAGCCACGCCGGTGAATGAATTTATGGGGATGTTTGTTATCTAACCGGGCGAGCGGAAAATTGGTTGTTGTTAGAGCGTGTTGACATTTATGTAAAACTGTCCATAATCGTAGGGGCGAGGTCCCCTCGCCCATTGACCAACGCGGGTTGGAAACCCCAAACCATACGGGTTAAGTTGATTGTAGGTCGAGATTCATATCTCGACACCGAAACGTCGATTTTGGAAAATCGACCTACAGAACCTCAAAACCGTCTATAATGTATGACCAAAGGGTTGGGAAACCCAACCCCTACAAAGTACCGTATGTTTGTGCACACCTCTCGACTATCTGATTACGATGAAATGTCAACAGAACCTAGCAACTCCGCTTTAATTGCTCAATATACTTTGCTACTAGGCAAATTTAACGAAACCGAACGAAGGAAGCCCTCGTTTGTTAAACAGGATATACCACAAGATATTGGGTTGCTGAACCCAATGGCACACAAAGAAATTGCGAAAAAACGCCAAGACCCCCATTACCACTGTCTTTTTCGCTTGACAGGCTAATGTATGTGTAGTATAATTGGCTCAGTTTTTTAGTATAATTTTTAAGTTTTTTTCATCTATTAGGAGGATAATATGGCTGACGTTACTAAGCAGGACATTGTCGACGCCGTTGCTGAAGCGGCAGGATTGAGCAAAGCAGGGGCAAATGAGGCCGTCGACGCCGTTATCGATTGTATCAAAGGTTCTTTAGCCAGCGGCAAGTCTGTTGGGCTAATCGGATTTGGTACTTTTGAAGTCAGGGAGAGAGCCGCCCGTGAAGGTCGAAATCCCCAAACGGGAGCCACGATCAAAATTGGAGCGAAGAAGGTTCCCGCCTTCAAAGCTGGAAAAGGGCTCAGAGACGCTGTTTAATAATAAGTAGTCACAGCGATCATCTTGGTCCCCTTAAAACGTGTTCTGAAAACTGTTGAACCTGTTTTAAGTAAGCCTTGGTGATCGCTTCCCCTCCCACCCACTTCCCCTTTACATTTCCATCTGATCCCAAGCCCCCCAAAAACGCTAAACATCCCCTCACTTTATCTTTCAACTGCAATACCCCAATTTCTGTGTTCCTTCGCTGATTTAAAAAGCAATCCTTGACGCCGTGTGATAAAATAGGCTACACTTATAGACAAATGTAGAGTGTACATTGCAGAACGGGGTAGCCCCTCAAATGGAGTACCCCTGTGTGGAGCTCGCTTAGAACCCAACTGTAATAAATCAGCAAATCCATGGAGAATAAACAGTTGAACGACACCAATTCCGTTGATGTGCCAGACGCAGATATAGAAGCCGCAGAATTTCTGAAAGATGCGCGAGAATCAATTTTGAATGAACTCAAGAAACGAATCGTTGGTCAACAAGCGGTTATTGATGAATTGTTGATCGCGCTTTTTTCGCAAGGACACTGCTTACTCGTAGGAGTACCGGGGCTGGCAAAGACCCTACTCATCAACAGTTTGGCTCAAATTTTAGACCTTCATTTCAGTCGTATCCAATTCACGCCGGATCTGATGCCTTCGGACATCATCGGCACTGACATCATTCAGGATGATGTGGAAACCGGTAGGCGATTCTTTCGCTTTATCAAGGGCCCCGTTTTTGCCAATATCGTGCTAGCGGACGAGATTAATCGTACGCCACCCAAAACGCAAGCGGCACTGTTGCAAGCCATGCAGGAGTACAAAGTTTCCGCGGGTGGCACAACCTATGAACTTGACCGCCCCTTTTTTGTTTTAGCAACGCAGAATCCAATTGAACAGGAAGGAACATATCCGCTGCCTGAGGCGCAACTGGATCGGTTCATGTTCAACATCTACCTTGACTATCCCGATCCCGCCGATGAAAAACAGATCGTTATGACAACGACCTCCGCATACGAACCACAGTTAGATGCTGTCATCACAAGCGAAGAGATTCTGCGCCTGCAGCAGCTTGTCCGGAAGGTTCCAATCGCGGAATCAATCGTTGATTACGCGGTTGCATTAAGTCATCGCTCGCGTCCAAATGCGCCGGACGCGCCAGATTTTATCAAGGATTGGGTCAATTGGGGCGCAGGTCCCAGAGCCTCGCAATATCTTGTGCTAGGAGCGAAAGCAAGGGCTATTACGCATGGTCGCTATCATGTTTCTTATGACGACATACGCGCCGTTGCGAAACCGGTGCTGCGACACCGCATTCTCACGAATTTCAACGCCGAAGCTGACGGGATATCAAGCCTTGATATCATTGATCGATTGCTAGAATTGGTACAGCCTTCCGAAACCTAGGCAGAAGTATATAAATGTGCAAATAGCTGAAGACGGAGATAAAGAGGTTCCCTAATCCGATCGTGTGCAACCGGACGCGGGGCGGAAATCCCTATCCATCGGGTATCTGCGGATACCTGTTTTTCTATGATGACATCTACGCCTCACAAAGTTGCGTGCCTGTGGGGCGAAAATTCCAAACCTGAATATTGGAGGTAACTTATATGCGACCTAACAAACTACGAGAGTTGTTGAACGCGGGGAAACCGACGCTTGGCACTCACATCCATAGCACTTGGCCCTCCTTAATCGAAGCGATTGGGCACACAGGACTGTACGACTATGTTGAATTTGTGGCAGAATATGGTCCCTTCGATCTGCACGATCTCGATAACTTGGGACGGGCGGCAGATTTATACGGCATGTCCAGCATGATCAAGGTTGACCAGGAACCGCGCGGCTTTATTGCACAACGTGCAATTGGCTCCGGATTCCAGAGCGTGTTGTTCGCCGACTGCCATACAGTAGAAGATGTTAAGGAATGTGTGCGTATTTCACGCCCGGATACCCCTGAAGATGGCGGCTCCTACGGTGTTGCAACTCGCCGTTTCGCATACATGGGGTACGGAGGCTCCCAAAAATATGTTGAGGCTATTAGGGATGTCGTCGTTGTAATTATGATCGAGAAGGCGGGCACTGTTGACAACCTAGAGGAAGTTCTTTCGATTGATGGGGTCGACATGATCCAGTGGGGCGGATCCGACTACTCGATGAATATTGGCAAAGCCGGCGAACGGGGATCACCCGAAATTCAAGATGCCGAGCGCAAGGTGTTTGAAACTGCCATAAAGATGGGTGTACCGCCGCGCGCCGAGGTCAATACCGTGGATGCAGCAAAATCCTACCTTGATATGGGGGTACGTCATTTCTGCATCGGCACCGATATTTCAATCCTTTTCGATTGGTGGAAGACACATGGTGACGATTTTCGGAAAGCACTCGAACCGTGAGATGTGATGAGTAAGCGTGGAAATGAGGGAACGGGGGGCGAGTGAGCAAGTGTGTGAAAAAAACACTCGCTTCCTCGTCGGTTTGCTTCCTATCTTCCCGTCACGTTTCACGCTTCATTCATTTGGAAGGAGGCGTGGCAACTGCCACGAAAACGGCGTGAAACGCAAAGCTGAAGTTGTCCGCGAAACGCGGGAGACGCAAATTACGCTTAAACTCAATATCGATGGTTCAGGGGAGTCCAGTATCAATACCGGCGTGGGGTTTCTGGATCACCTACTTGAACTCTTTGCCAAACACGGATTCTTTGATCTCGAAGTAAATGCTACCGGCGACCTTCACGTTGATGCACACCATACCGTTGAAGATGTGGGCATCTGCTTAGGGGAGGCTTTGATGAACGCAGTCGGAGACAAAGCAGGAATGCGTCGATTTGGTAGTTTCACTGTTCCGATGTATGAGGCACTTGCACAAGTTGATCTGGATCTCTGCGGCCGCTCCTACCTTCACTACCAAACACCCCTCAATCATGGACAGGTTGGCACCTTTGATGTAGAGCTTGCTGAGGAATTTTTCCACGGGTTTGTCAACCATAGCGGAACAACGTTGCACATCAATGTCCCTTACGGAACCAATCGCCACCATATCATTGAAGCAATTTTCAAGGCGGTTGCAAAAGCACTTGATATTTCCACAAGTATTGATGATCGTGTCAGCGGTGTACTTTCAACCAAAGGCACCTTGTAGAAAATAACGAGTAATAAGTAATACGTAAGGGGTGACCCGTCCTAGATTATGTTGACATAAATTCTTCCAGTTTACTATACTACTTACTAAAGTTAGTACAATTTTTAGAGTTGTTGAGCAATAGTCTATATTCATTGAAACCCTTTTGATATCAATATCGGTTTATTGATACATATATCGCCCCGCTGGGGCTAAAGACAGTTTGTTCTCAATGCATCTATACACCTTTCGCCCCGCTGGGGCTGCTATTGCTTGTACCTGAAATCCTTTTTCTGCGAGTTACCTTCCCGGAAGAAACTCAATGAAAAATCAGAAAATGCTTGAAAACAAAACATGAAACAGATAGAAATTGTACGAAGTATAGTATACTACTTGGGACTTACGCGGTTGAACGTTCAACCCCTGTAGTTTGGTGTCTCATTACCGGATAATACGACTCACGACGCCCGATGAATCGGGCAACTACAATTAATCCTATACGATAGTAGGTAGTCTCCGCTGTACCGCAGTTTGTACAAGGGTTACGGCATACGGCGTATGCCTACTACCTTAAAGACGCGCAATGAACGCGCTACTACAATCTGAAGTGCGTAACTCCTACTACTTTTAATGTCTATAGGACTTACGCAGTTGAACGTTCAACCCCTGTAGTTCGGTGTCTCATTACCGGACAATACGACTCACGACGCCCGATGAATCGGGCAACTACAATTAATCCTACACAGTAGTAGGTAGGCACCGCTGTACCGTAGCTTGTACAGTGGTTACGGCATACGGCGTATGCCTACTACCTTAAAGACGCGCAATGAACGCGCTACTACAAACTGAAGTGCGTAACTCCTAATTCATTGAAACCCTTTTGACATCAATATCGGTTTATTGATACATATATCGCCCCGCCCCGATATATCGGGATTCAAAGCAACTGGGGCTAAAGACAGTTTGTTCGCAATGTATCTATAGACATTCCGCCCCGCTGGGGCTGCTCTTGCTTGTACCTGAAATCCTTTTCCTGTGAGTTACGTTCCCGTAAGAAACTCAATGAAAAATCAGCAAATACTTGAAAACAAAACATGAAACAGATAGAAATTGTACAAAGTATAGTACACATTATTTATTGCATACTATTTGTTTTACTGTACCCACCAACTGCACAGAAGAATTAACCTACTTCTTCAGCCAAAGGGTTTTTTTGTAAACTAGCCCTCTCCTTTCTGCGTTTATCTCCAAATCTGGGTAAGCTGTTATGAAAGAGACCTGCCGTGTATTTAAATTCCTTATGGAGTAGGCAGATATCTTTCGGCGATTTGCCGAATTGGCGAACGACTTATCCGATCCCAGATCCGATGGAGATACGCATTGAATTTGATCGGTACAAAAATTTTTCGTCCGCCTTCCTTCTTCATCCTCGCACTCATCTTTGCCTCGTTACATCCCCCCACTGCTCACGCTGAACCTGTTCTCAAAGACGTATCGCTGACGGAATACTACATGAAACGCCGCACCCTAGCACTCGATACGGAAAAAACGGACCCCCCAACCGAACTTACCGAAGAATCGAAGGTACAGGATTTCTGGACAACTCCAGCAGATTCGGATACAGATCCGTTGAAAACCCAGCCGCCCCCGGCAGATGAAGAAACAGAAGAGCAGGACATCCGTCTAGAGATGTTGACACCGTACTACGAGTCGTTGCGCCGGTGGAAGAATCCACCTTTTCTCCTCGATCTCCGTGAACTTGATAATTTACGCGAGGGAAAACGGGAAGAGAAGGAGAAGGGCATTGCGCTCCCCCTCCAGTCTAACCTCCAAATCACGGGTCATAAATCGGTAACAGTTGAACTACACCAAACACACTATTTTGGCGAAGGCGATATCAACCGTTATGGCGGCAGCTATGGAGGGGGTAGTTTTGGCTCCGGGCTGGATCTCGGGTTGACCTCCTCCTACACCTACGATAGCTTTGGTAGCAATTTCGGTGGAGGGTATGGCGGTGGATATGGTGGCGGTTTCGGAGGGGGATATGGCGGTGGCTATGGCGGCGGATACGGTAGCGGTTTTGGAAGTGGTAGTTCTGGCGTGCCTCGCGACACGGGGATAAATATTCG
The DNA here is from genome assembly GCA_965222435.1 of Candidatus Poribacteria bacterium. GTDB lineage: Bacteria > Poribacteria > WGA-4E > WGA-4E > PCPOR2b > PCPOR2b. Next base: position 6,080,219 of record OZ244950.1, read on the forward strand.
GCAAACCCTCCAAGTAGGCTTGCACGGGCGGGTCGGAGAACATACTCATGTTGAGGTTGACTATAGCGACTCCGGCGGTGGCGGCGGCTATGGCGGCGGCTATGGCGGCGGCTATGGCGGCGGTTACGGTGGTTATAGCAGCGGTTATAGTGGTGGATACGGCGGTGCAAAGGAGCAGAAAATCCGCGTTTGGTATGAAGGGACGGAAAAAAGTATCCTCAAAACTCTCTCTTTTGGTGACCTGACACTCAATCTGCCCAATGCCCGCTTCCTGAACGTCAATCGCAATCTGTTTGGACTTGAGGCGGTCGCCCAACTTGGTGGCGCAAAGTTGACGGCATTCGGCTCCCGCAGCAAAGGTATCTCTGATATACGCCGTTTCGGTGGACAATCGCGACGTGCGGCCGGTGGCAGAGGTCTCCCAATTCCCGATGCAAATTATGTTAAAGAACGTTTTTACCTTATTCATCTCGGTGAAGATGAACTCCTCCACGATTCCTATCGCCCAATTCAGCGCGGTAGCGAGGAGATCTATATCGACGATAACGTCGCAAGCAATAATCAGGGCGGCGTGCGGACGGGGCGTGGTTACTTCAATCTCCAGCAAGCAGGTCAGGATTATAATATCAATTACGAAACCGGTGAAATCGAGTTCTTAACGCGGATTTCTGCCAGCTACGAGATTGTCGTCGCTTATGAATATCTCGGCGAGGGCGGTGGTGTGATTGGAAATCCGGGGAATGTCTTTGAGGATGAGAACGGCGATGGTACGGTCGATGAAGAGGGTGAGGAGATCGGCTATGTTACCATCAAAGGAAAAAGTCTGCGAGGCACGGAATCGCGGCGCGTGTATAGCCTCGGCAACCGGAATATTAGTCCACGGGATTACCGGATCACCATTGTGCGTCAGGGGAGTGGCGAATCATTCGATACAGGGAGCGAAGAAATTCCGTATATTCAGATCTTTGGGCTAGATCAAAATGGAGATGGTATCGTTGATCCGGAGTTTATCGACTTTGACCGAGGCATCCTGACGTTTCCTGATTTGCGTCCCTTTGTCATCGATGATCCCACAAGTCCTTACTACCAATTTCGCGAACAATTGAGTAACGAAGCAATCTACCTCGAAAACCCAAGGACGGCCGATGCGGCTTACACGATCATCGTAGATTATTCTTTTCAATCGGAGACGTATAACGTTGGGCTGTTTGTTATTCCAAACAGCGAGAAGGTGAGACTCAATGGACAGCTGCTGCAGCGCGATGTTGATTATACAATGATCTATGAGGTAGGAAGCATTCGCTTTTTTACTGAGCTTGATGAGTTCGACCAAATCGTGGTTGAATTTGAGAGAACTCCATTCGGTGGATCGCTGCAACAAACGGTTGCCGGATTATGGCTGGAATATTCCTATATTCCCAAACCGAAAACAGAGAAGAAAGAGCAGAAGTTGGATCGGTTTGAACGGCTTATCGGTAGGATTGATCGTCCGGAAACGGACGATTGGTCTGACACTGAAGATAGTCCCTTCGGACGAGGCTCCTCCGGTGGATTTGGTGGTCGATCTGGTGGCGGTCGATTTGGTGGCGGTGGATCTCGCGGTTTTGGGGGTGGTTTTGGGGGTGGTTCTGGCGGATACTCAAGTTTAGGCGGTCGATCTAGGCGAGGATTGCGTGCCGGTGGCAGCAGCTATTTCAATCCTACATTCACAAAAGGATTTAGCTTTGCAACGGGTTACATCCTGAATACCGGACAAAAACCGTCTCGTATCCCCGACGTCAATGGTGCGCCGAGTCGATTGCAGGCTGTCAACTTCAACACCACCTTTGGAAGGGATTTCAATTTAGCATGGCTGTTGAACCCGCTACCGCTTGTCGCAATGCGTAATTTTCCGTTATCAATAAATTTCAGCGGGGAAACAGCGTTCTCCCACAATAATCCAAACAGTGTTGGACTTGCCCTGATTGATAGCATGGAAGGGGCACGAGAGGCGTCGAACACCCCCACGTTCAAACACCATTGGCGTGTGAGCAGCCTACCTGTCGCAGAAGGAGTGACCTTGGATAATCGCGCACTTTTTCGTGTTCTAGCGAGGGACCGCAATGAATCCCAAGCTGTCGGTAACTATATGCGCAATCGTGAGGTGCCTGCATCGGTGATCAATCCGCTGGCAAACTCGACGGAAGAACGCCTTATCATGGAGGTTGGTTACGATCTGACAGATGTCATCGAGGAGTGGGGCGGCTTTTCGTATGGTCTGTCTTCCTCTGGAGAGGATTTTTCAGAACGCCAATTCCTCGAAATTTGGTTTCGGGTGCGCGGTGACTCGGATGTGACGTTGCATATCGATCTGGGTGTCGTGAACGAGGATAGTGACTTGGATAGACGACTGGATACCGAGGATCTGCCACCGGAGTTGGAAGATATCAACGGGGATGGAAAGGTTGATGCGTTAGACCTTGATTTGGAAAACCTACCTGCTTCCCAAAAATTCCGTGCAAATGGCTCGTTGGACACAGGCGAGGATGTCGGATGGGAGTATAGTGCTGGGTTTCAACCGACGAAAGTTGGTCCCAACAACACGGTTTTGGATACGGAAGATCTTAACGGAGATGGCGTTCTAGACACTATCGATGCCTACCTCGAAATCAAAATTCCGCTTAACGATATCCCTGAAGAGTGGTTAAAACGGCAACATCCAAACGGCTGGACATTTCTAAGCATCCCCCTTAACGCAGCTACAGCTGAAGGTAACCGTCTACCGAACCTTGGGTTTATTCAACATCTGCGTTTTTGGTTACAGAAAAACAGAGCCGGAGCTGTCACAGGCAAATTTGAGTGGGCGTCAATTGAGGTGGTCGGGGTGCAGTGGGAGCGCGGCGTAGTAACACGGAACGATGCAATTACCAACGATGCAGCAGAGCGGTTTACCGTTGGCACCAAAGACAACTTCAACTTTAACGATTATCAGGCTGCTTATGAACAGATTAAGGATGAAGACAATTTCAAAAAGTTACACCCCTTTACAGAATCGACATACGGCTACCAACAACGACAGCAGCGCGAACAAACACTGACGTTGAATTATGCACTTCTGCCGGAATCCTTCGGCGTGACATCACGGGTACTGCGCGGGCTCCAGCACGGCGAAGGGCAAGATTTTTCGAAACATGATACGCTCAGACTGTGGATTTACGGCGACAGAAGCGAGACGACATTTGTGTTACGCCTTGCACCGAGCATCCGCACCGGATTTCGGTCTACCTATCGTTCTGCAGGTCCCTTTGAGGACTCGCAGGACCAAGAGGAAGATATCAATGTCTTTGAAAATTTGAGGGAATTTTACGAATACACGCGCGTAATTGATTTTGACGGCTGGAAACTGATTGAAATCGAGTTGAGCGATCTGAAACGCAATGAATATCCCGATGCCAGCGCACTAACCGATCTAGGTGGTGTTATACCGCAGACAGGTCAAATTGACCAACTGGATCCAACAACTTCCACGGACCTATCAACTGAGCAAGAGGTAGATGCCGACGGACCGGATGGGCATCCGGATGGTCTTGTTGTGCGGGGTACAAACAGCTCCCAACTTTCGATAAAGAATGTCGGAGGCATCCTAATCGGCATCCGCAATGACACCGAACAGGAGATTGGTGGGGAAGTGTGGGTCAACGAAATTCATCTAAGCAATCCGCTGGTACGTTCAGGTTGGGCCCGGCGCGCCAACATGAACGTTAAACTTGGCAATCTGATCAAGGTGGATGGTGGATATGCAAGGCAAGACAAAGACTTTGAGAATTCTGCCGGCGATACAGGGCGTCAACGTCGACAGGATCTGGGATATAGCACGACTAGCAACGATTTCAATATCAATACCGAACTCACCCTCTTCTCTTGGCTCCCCGTTCGCTACTCTATCCGAGAGGATGAATCTGAGACAGAAAGCCAGCGTGGATCTTTTAGCTCCTTCCAAAGTGGAAAGAGCAAAACAAAGAGTCGAGATTTTTCGGCACGTTTGAATTTGCGTCCACTTCCAGTATTGGGATTCTCGCTCAATCGCCAAGATTTTTGGAATGAACGCCAAGGCACAGAACTTAGCGATCTCTATACCGGTTCTTTCCAGTTCGACCTCGGCTCATTTTTTGGGGTAGACGCTCAGTATCACCACGAAGATGTTGAAACCGATCCATTGACAGCGACAGACACTCATAGTAGCAGCACTTCTTCGTTTGGCAGCTACTATGGACGTAACCGAGATGAAAAAGTGGATAGCGGCAGCATTTCGATCGACATCAGTCCGTTTGAGAGTTTTAGCCTGAATCCGCAGTATGAGGTTCGCCGCACACTTGAAAAACAGGATCCAAACGATCAAGGTGGACGTAGTTTCAGCAGTTTCGCGCAATCGACAGCCACAACAACAATGGTGGAGGAGACAGAAGAACCGGCAGCAGTTCCTATATTCACCATTGCGGAACGAGAACACCGACTTGCTCTGAATCCGCGTTTGAATCGGGATTTGCTAGGCATCCGTCCAACGATTAATAACCGAGTCAGCCTGAACGAGAACTGGTTCGGCGATCGAAAAGATGCCCGGATCAGCGCGAATGTCAGCTTAGGGCTCAATGTCCGTCCACGGGCGTGGTTCGGTTGGTTGTTCCAAGAACCGGAACCTGAAACACCTCCCGAAGAAGAGGGTGAGCAGGAGGCAGCAAAGGAAGGGGAAGAGGAGAATAAGGAACAGAGTAGCCCAACATCTGAACCACCCTCTAAATTTGACAGCTTTGAGGAAGAGACACGCCTTGAGACAAAGCGTCAACGAGAACTTGAACGGCTTGAACGGATGGGCATTGATTCCGAAATAATTGAAGAAGCAGAGGATCAACGCGGGGACTGGATTCGTCGTGATAAGGCAGAACTAGCGCGGAAGCTGAAAGAACGGGAGAGTACGGAAGAAGAAAAGAAAGCGGGCATCTTTCAACGTAGCATCGAAAGCCTTGGATTGAATGCGAACGTGAGTCTCAACAATCAAGATTCTCTACGAGGGCTGGATCCGGGTATGCGGATTGCGGATATTTTACAACTGCCAGATGAGGCTGAAGAACGTACCCAATCGCGCCAAGGGACGCGCTACAGTTTTCGTACATCGGTTGATCCGTGGAGTTGGGCATCACTTGGCGGCAACATTGATCTCAGCAACAACTTCACCAAGTCATCAAGCACATCCTCCAGATCTGAGTCCGTACGCTACGAAGGGGATATCAAGATTTTCAACTCAAAAAACACATCAAGCCTTCAGTTGAGATACGGTTATACGCTACGAGATCAGAGCAACATCAGTACCCAGATTGGCCAGAGCACTGCCCACGAACCCTCGGTTAGTTGGAGTCATAAATGGGAAGAGACGACAACAACTGCATTTGGTATCCGCCTCACACAACGTGATGGAGAACGAAGTGGGATTGATACGGCTTCGTTCATCGTTACACCTAACGTTAGTATTGATTACCGGGTGCGAATAGAAGGCGGAATCCGCCTTCCCTTTATCGGCAAGATTCCCCTCGAGCACGACTTAGACCTCAGTAACACTCTCTCAACGGTTATCCGTCGCGAACGATTCGGAGCGAATCGGGAGGAGCGGTCTGAGCGATATGAAACGTCTCTGCGGGTTGGATACAGGTTGAGCGAACGCCTCACTGCTGATATGACTCTCGGCTTGAGCTACAATAACGATCGGGTCGAAGAGGGACGAGATTTTATTTCTGTGGCAAGTGCGTTGACGGTTCGTGGGGAGTTTGAATAACCGTAAGGGACTGATTCGGTTTCACGTCAACAAGCCGATCGGCGTCCCCACTGTCCCACTGGACCGTAATTGAATCAATTTGGGGGTCGTCTCCAACTCCAAAGATAGCCGTGAGCTCGCTCTGCGAACAGTAGCTTGCCCCACTTTTCAGCGTGCGCGTCTGTGCGCCAGATTTGGACTGTACGGTAATCTTCGCGCCGATTCCACTGCGATTGCTCTTGGTCCCGATCAGTTTCAGCTTAATCCAATTGTTTCGATTCCCACCATCGTTACGGTATAGACGGACTGCCGCATTGGAAGTATTCACCAGTACATCCCAATCGCCATCATTATCGATGTCCCCGTACGCCGCTCCGCGTCCGACGATCGGTTTTTGGAGATCTGAGCCAACTTTTGGCGCAACGTCTTCAAACTGACCGTTACCGATGTTGCGGAACAGATGTGGCGGTTGTGCATAAGTTACTTCACTCTGCACGGCGTTGATGTCGTTTTCAATGTGACCATTGGCTGCGAAAATATCGAGTTTTCCATCTAGGTCGAAATCAAAGAAGAAGCAGCCGAATGTCAACGTTAGCAAGCTAGAATATCCGATGTTGGCGATAGGGGCATCATCAATAAAAAACTCCCCTTCGTTATGATAAAGATTCATCATCTCATTGGAGAAATTACCGATTACAAGGCTTTCCCGACCATTGCCATCATAGTCCCCAGCGTCAATTCCCATCGCCCCCCGCGCGACGCCTCTTTCATCGTAAGCGATGCCGGCGAGCATCCCTCTTTCGATAAAGGTCCCGTCCCCGTTGTTCTGATAGAGCTTATTCGGTTGTGTGTCATTCGCCTCGAAGATGTCGGGAAAACCATCTTCGTTGTAGTCAAACACGCAGATACCGAGCGATTTGCTAGTCGAGTCTTCGATCAGGGCAATCCGCGAAACATCGGTGAACGTCCCATTCCCACGATTTCTGAATAGCTTGCTCGCTTGCCCTTGATACGATCTGGGACCGCAGTACGACTGATTCACACCGTCCAACGTGCAGAAAAGATTGGTCTCAGGGGTCCATTCCACGTAATTGGCGACAAAAAGATCGAGGTTGCCGTCTCTATCGTAATCCAGCCAAGCGCAGCTAGTTCCTAAACCGGGGTTATCAATTCCCGCCGGTTCTGTTGCATCAACAAAGGTTCCATCTCCCTGATTCTGGAATAACCGGTCAGCCCCCAAGCAGCTTATATACAGATCCGCATCACCATCGTTATCGTAGTCAGCAACGGCAACGCCGAGTCCGTACAACGCCACGGCAAGCCCGGCAGTTTCTGTGACATCTGTGAACGTTCCGTCTTGGTTGTTCCGATAGAGCCCCATCGTTTGCCTTCTTCCGGTTGGATGTCCACCCCAATCTTTACCGTTCACTAACAGAATATCCTGCCATCCATCGTTATCGTAGTCAATAAACGCACAGCCAGAAGCTATCTCTTCGGGAAGATATTTTTCGCCAAACGCACCGGTGTTGTGGACGAAATCGATCCCTGCCTCCCGTGTAATATCGACGAATTGAGGGAGTGTTTCTGCGGCGATTGTGCTTTGAATCCAGATCAGAGATAGGAAGATAAAAATCCATTTTGTTAATGATGAGGTTTTCATTATTTGGGATTTTATCGGCTTTATTTTATGTAAGGCTCATGTTAAGAAATCGTGCAACAGAAACCGAGTTTTTTCGGAAAAACTCGGTTTCTCTTCGCGTTCCGCGTAGGAGGAATCCTCGATGAATCGGGAGTTGCACTTTCTTTTTATGTGAACCTCATGTAATTGTATTAGAATTTACGCAGCTGAACGATGAGGTGTTGTAATTTGATGTTTTATCACCAATGCGGGGCAGGATGCCCGCCTACGATGGGTGTGGCTTCTGAAAATGCCCTTCGACGCGCAATGAATTACGCTACTACAAACTCAGGTGCGTAAGTCCTATGTATTTAAGTGCCCACTTTAACTTTAGCATTATGTGTCATCGCTGCTTCAATGGCTAAACAGGTTTCAACCGTTGCAACCCCTTCCGACAACGGACAAGCCAGAGGTGTATCTTGCAAAACGCTATCCACAAAGTTCTCCATCTCGTATGCCCATTCAGGGGAGCCACGACCGTGTAGCGGTGTCGTTGTCAATCGCTCTGGATTCCATTCGGCTGATTTGTGCAGATAGCCGTGCAGCACCTCTTTCTCCCACCAACAGACAATTGTCCCTTCGTGCCCATAGACGGAAAGCGACATAATGTATGGACGCACCACCGCTGCGCTGGTAAATACTTTGCCCATCGCACCATTCTTGAATTTTAGGATTGCGAGTCGCGCATGTTCCGTATAATCGCCGGATACCTCCTCAATGTCGCCAGCAACCCAGCGCAACAGGTCTACGGAGTGATAGGCGATACCCAACCGCACCTGTGACCGTGGGCTACGTCCCCATGTCAGACGGCTTGGATATTCGTCCGGATCTGCCTTATGTGCGTAGTTAGACGAAAGGTAGAACACATCGCCGAGGCTCCCGCCGGAGACAACCTCTTTCGCGTGTGCAAAGGTGGGCCAAGAGCGGCAGATATGCCCCGTGGCAGCTTTCTGGTTCGGATGCTCAAACATGGCGATGCGAAGTGCCCGGCACTCCTCAATGGTAAGGCACGCAGGCGTCTCACCAAGGACGTGCTTCCCTGCCTGCAAGCACGCAAGCAGTTGTTCTGCGTGAAGGTAGTGCGGTGTGCACAGGTTAAATGCGTCAATTTCGTCATCCCTCAACGCTTCGTCGAATGAAGGATAGATTTTCGGAACACCCCACGTTTCCGCTTTCGCCTTTGAAGCGTCAGAATGTGCTACCACAGCGGCAACAGTCGCTTTCTCAGGAATCGCTTTGTAACCGTTAAAATGGTTCGTACCTGTCCAGCCTGTGCCGACTAGACAAACGTTGACTTTGTCCATTGTTTAAATCTCCTTAGCTCTTGTAAACCGTTCCGCACATAAATGATTCGTTACTATACTCTTTAGGACTTACGCAGTTGAACGCTCAAAGCCTCGTCATTCGACGATTTATCGTCGCACCCCGAGGCCTGATGAATCAGGCAACTACAATCAGGCTTAGGTTGATAGTAGGGCGATTTATCGCCCGTCCGAACACGCAATGAATTGCGCTACTACACTTCATTCTAAAAGTAGATATGGGCGCAGATTTCCGCAGATAAAATAGGACTTAGATTGAGCGTAGCGAAACCTCGACTTCATTGTGGGCAGGTTCTGCGACACGAGTACAGGTTAGGAAACCTGTACCCACTATTACAGGTTCGTTATCTTGATAAGATCGGGATTCAAACATGCTACAAAGTCAAATGAGGATGATACTTTATATCAACTGCGTAAGTTCTGTAGATAAAAAAATTAACACTCACTTCAGAAGTTCTGTGATATAATACCGGTAGATCCAGTTCCAGTCGGCTTGCGCCATCAATCTGCATTAAGGGTAGTGGAAAAGTTGGCGCGTGTCAAGCGCAAAAAGCCCATCTAGCCATAGGAAGGCAGAAGGCGTTGGGCACCAGCCCTCTGCATCAAACAGAAAATTGTAACTCACAACCGAACATCGGAGGTATAAAAACTATGCCCAAACTCGTTGACCCCGTCATCGCGGATCCGGACGACATTGAAGCACAGATCCAATGCTTCAAAGCCCACGGTTATGTTATTCTTCCAGATCTACTTTCGCCCGATGAAGTCGACACCCTTAATGACGCCATCGACCGAGATCGGGAAACAAACCCTTTCATGTGGTTTTCTGGGACCTCACCCAACTACAACTGCAATCTCCTGTTGACTGAGCCTGCCTTTGAAATGACCATCAGCCATGAAAGGCTACTCCCGCTTATCGGCAAATTGATGGGTGGACCCATCTGCTTTGAGGAACTCGCTGTACGCCACCGTGGTAGCGAGGATGAAGCACATGACACAGGGTGGCACAGAGATCGTGGCTATTGGCCCGAACATCCCCTGAATCTCGATTATCCACAGGTTATCTACTACCTGAACGATGTAAACGAGACTACCCACTGTTTTTCTATCAGTCCGGAGCCTGCCGGTGGAGCAATCCTCGACGACAAAGACGCACACCTTGAACGCGGTGGTATTCTCCATTTTCATGGCACAGCAGGTTCAGCAATCCTTTTCAACTGCGCCACCTTGCATGGTGTCACGCTACGGAATACTGATAAGGTGCGCCGCACAATTCAGGTCTACTATGGGCATCCTAATCGCCGTTCCCTGAGCGAAGTGACGCTGATGCCGCCGAATCTGTGGCGAGATCACCCCGACCCGGAAGTTCGCCGCTTCTACAGCAAGTTCAATCGGTATACGCGAGTTATGATGGAAGGGCTCAGTATGCCTGATGATAGAGAGTTCTCGTCCCCAAAATTTTAGGTGAAAATCATGCAATTCAAAGAACATCTTGTTGATGACACAATCAGAAGCGTTTATGGACTGGAAGTCGCCGATATGAACGGCGACGGAAAGAAGGATATCGTCATGGGCTCGACTGGTGAGTCCGTCATTGTCTGGTACGAAGCACCTGATTGGAAAAGACATCTAATCTCAGATCAGCACCCCGGCAATATTACCATCGCCGCCCAGGATCTGACAGGAAATGGCGTGCCGGATCTGTTTGTTGGGAGCGCGTTTAATCGAGGCGACCGTTCTCTCATCGAATATCTACATTGGCTCGAAGCCCCCACGGATGGTGGGCAGTGGAAAAGTCACTTCATCGAAGATATCCCATACCTGCACCGTATCGCGGTTGCTGATATCAACGGCGATGGTCAACCCCTGCTGTTCGCCGCATCAATTCAGGGACCTGAAGGCGGGTTAGATGATTGGTACGATCCGGGCAGTCTTTGGTGTTACCCGTTTCCAAATGATCCAGTCAATGGACCGTGGGAACGCCGCTTAATTGACGGTGAGCTGCATCTCAATCACGGGTTGAGTATTGGCGATGTGGATGGGGATGGCAGGCTCGATATTCTGATTGGCTGCAGGGACGGGGTCATTTGGCTCGAACCCCCATCGGACCCGTTAGCAGGTGAGTGGAACCGATGGGTGATTAGTGACCAAGAAAGTAGTGAGGTTTTTACAGTCGATTTGGATGGAGATGGGGTCAACGAAATCTTATCCATTGAACCATGGCACGGGAACACACTATCGTGGTACAAAGCGTCGGGCGATTTGCGGACAGGCAAATGGACACGGCACCAGATCGATGACACGCTGAATCGTGGACACTCGCTGCACGGAATTGATGTCGATGGCGATGGTCGGGTGGAGATTATCTCCGGGTATAACGGTGAGGGCTGGAGCCTTCAACTCTATCGTCCTGAAAACCTTGATCAAAACCGGTGGACGAAAGAACTTATCGGCGACGGTGGCTTGGGAGTCGGTAACATGCACGTGCTTGACCTGAACGACGACGGACGAGTGGACATCGTCGCAGGGGGTTTGAGCACAGGGAACGTCAAGTGGTATGAGAATTTGGGCGCGTAGTTTTTTGCAGCAAACGTCCCAAAAATAGGGATTGGAGACATCCGATTCCTTAATTCTTTGCGTAATAAGTAGTTTTGGACTTAGAACTCCACAGTAGCAGCCAGCGCAGAATCAGGAATTTTCTGGACATTTAGGTTGAATTTTGGAGGTCTTGGTCTGCCGTTAGAATTTCTACCCTGCTGGTATATACTACTACATTGATCGAGCGTTTGGATGTTCAGACAAATAAAATGGATTTCCGATAAAATAAATTCTGTCTTACGTCGTCTTGACATTGCCCCCCTATTGATTCTATTTATTTCATATTTGCTAATTCTCCCTTTCAGCTCGTCATGCCATTTTTTGAAAGTTCGTTGTTCATCGTTGTATTCAACTTCACCGATCGCGAGAATTATTCCATAGTAGCCGTAATCGTCGAGTGTGCTCTTTATCGCTTCCACATCATTTGTAATAACATCGTGTCTCGTTGTATTAGCTGCATGTGCCTTAAAGTCCCAAGAAATTTCACAAAACGCGTCAAATGTCGTGTTCCTATATTTCTTACCGGGCATATCAATTATGCCATCAAAATGGGTTTGACATAGAAATTCAAAGTAAAAACCCATCCATTCCATCTGCTTCCAATCTTTTGAACCACCATCCTTCATCTCAAGGATGGAACTTCTGCCATCCCAAATCTTTGACATGTTTTGAGAGACGAGTTGTAATTGTTCAATTGTATCAACTATTTTTTGGTTTAAGATGATCAAATTATACCTCTGTTGTGAATAAATCCCAAACAGGCTCCTCTTCTGTTTTCTGAATTAGATATTTTCCTGATTCAATACGGTCACGTGCTAACTTACAATATGCAGGAACAATCTCGAATCCTATGTAATGCCTTTTCTTCATTTTGCTCACTACAGCAACTTGTCCAGAACCTAAAAATGGATCCAAAACAACATCCCCTTTTTGGCTGGAATAATCAAGAATTTTCTCAATGAGTTCAGCTGGCAATTTAGTTGGCGTTTTGACTGCGCCTTGCCAATATTCTCTCTTAATTTCCCAGACATCTTCTTTGTCTTTATAGTGTGCAGATCCGCCGCTTTCAGTCTTGGCAGCTTTATCAAATCGGCGATAGGGATAAAACTTCCGTTTCCTGTCGTTTTTGCACAAGAAAAGACAGTGATAGTGAGAGGTTACATACTTACGCTTGGTAACGACACCAAACTGGTATTTCCAAATCAGGTGATTGACTGTAGTAAGATCGCATTGATCAATAGCTATTAAGAGGTCTTTTAGGCAATTCCAACCGGAAAAGATATACATGCTGCCAGAATCTTTTAACACTCTCGTCGCAGCAGAAAGCCATTCAAGCGTGAATGTGAGATAATCGTTTGCTTCGATTTCATTGTAGCCTTGCAGAACTCTATTCCCTGTTCGGTTGTAGTTATGTCGAGTGGCTTTGAAGTCGATAGCAAAGGGTGGATCCGTTATGACGAGGTCGACGCATTCATTCGGCATTTCGGACATTAACTTAATACAGTTTCCTTGTTTAATAGTATCAATGTATTCAGGACAATGTGTATTTGCTATATCTTGTGTCATATGTATTCCTTCAAGGCTGATGTTAAGAAATCGTGCGACAGGAACCGAGTTTTCAACAAAAAACTCGGTTTCTCCTTGCGCTTTGCACTTTCTTTTTACATGAGCCTCCTTCAAAAACTAAAAGATGTCGGTCTCACGGTAGTTATGCTTGTAGTACGCCTCAGCCACATACCAAAGCGTGTAACCTGTTTCGTCGTGATGATGCTGTCCATACCATGCTGTCTTTTGATTCAAGTCTAAATTGTGCGATAATTGGTGGCTAGACAAACATTGACATACTCCCCGCCCTAAAGTCCGTGGATTCTTTTGTCCTTCAGGCGCGTGAATTGTGCTATCAACAAGGTTAGCCATCCGAAGATGGGCTTACAACCTCTCCTTCATGGGTTGATGCCCCAACCCGAAAGATGTTAATTGCAGCGTTACGGTCTCGGTCATGCACCGTACCACAATCGTTACAACGCCAGTTTCTATCACGCAAGTTCAACGCTTCATTGACAGCACCGCAAACTGAGCAGGTTTTACTCGAAGGATACCACTTATCAATGAACGTGATTTTAACACCCTTCTTTTGTGCAGCATACACCAACTTTTTGACAAAATCGGCAAAGCCTAAATCACTGACCTTACGTCCCCACAGGGCTTTCATGCCTTTAAGGTTCAAATCCTCAAGGCGTATCTCGTCGTATTCATCAGTCAGTTGGTATGCAAGTTTCCAGTGGAAATCCTCTCGTTGGTTCGCTATTTTGCGGTGCTTCCGCGCTAAGTCCAATCGAGCCCGTTCTCTATTACGACTCCGTTTCTTCTTTCGACAATGGCTACGATTGGCACGTTTGACAGCGTTGATACTCCGTTTGAAAAACTGTGGCGAGTCTATATCATGTCCATTTGACCCGGTGAGATACCGCTTCAGACCAAAATCGAAGCCTGCGATTTTACCCGTCATGACTCGATTGAGGTCTCCATCTTCATAGTCTGTCAGCACACAGATATATATATCGCCGATACTGTCCCGTTTGATTGTGCAACGTTTCGGATTGCCAAATATATCACGGGACTTAAAGTATTGGTAGACACACTTGCCAATACGAATCTTGTTACTGTTAAGCAATTCCCAACCCGCTTGAAGCAGTGTAAATGACTTGTATTTGCGTCGAGGCTTAAAACGTGGTCTCCCCCACGGCTTGCCTTTAGCACGGGCTTCAAACATTGCCTTATAGCCTTTGTCAATACGGGAGACCACGTCTTGAATTGCTTGGCTTGGAAGTTGATTCCAATGGGCAAAGCGTTGGGTTCGTTTCAGTTTAGATATATGGTTGATTAATCTGAACTTGCTGATATACTTGCCATAGATGGAATAGTACCGACGCTGAAGCGCGACACAGTGATTCCACATATCAGCGTGTCCATCTATCGTCTTGTGCAATTCATCGTGGCCATGATTGGAATACAACTTGAACTTGTACGTTTTCATTGTGGAGTGCCTTTCCGTCTTTCATCTCCTTCTCACGAGATGTGGGAGCCCCTATCGTGCGATAGGGGTGAGAAACTCCCACGAAAGACAAGGCAACTATACCTTATGTTACCTGCAAAATCAACCTTGTTTGACTAACTAACAGTTTTTGCCGTTCTGTATCCCCGCCATGAATGACGGGGTTTTAGAACGGAATATTCTGATAAATCCATCAGAATATGCTCCTGTAATTTGGGAGTTGCTTTTTTCTGGTGAATTTTACTATAATAACGCAAGTTGCTAGGTTCTGTTGACATTTCATCGCAATCAGATAATCGAGAGGTGTGCACAGACGCATGGCCCTTTGTAGGGGTTGGGTTCCCCAACCCTTTGGTCACACATCATAGTCCGTTCCGAGACCAGGGACGATTTTGAACTGCTGTAGGTCGATTTTCCAAAATCGACGTCTCGGTGTCGAGATATGAATATAGACCTACAATCAACTCAACCCGTATGGTTTGGGGGTTCCAACCCACGTTGGTCAATGGGCGAGGGGACCCCGCCCCTACGATTACGGACAGTTTTACATAAATGTCAACACGCCCTAGGTTCTGTTGACATTTCCCATCAGATACACCTTGAGACGATTTGGGAGAATTGTTATCAAAATCCACAAAATGTAGGGGATGGCAGCCCATATCGGGGCTAGGAAGCCCCTCCTACAAGGAGCTCTAGTAGCGGAGCAAGCAATCAATGGCACAACTACGAACTAGGACCCGATGAATCGCGCAACTACATTGTAGCGCGGGGGGACCCTACCCCCTACGATTGGGTACTTATCACCGAATCATGAACACGGTTCACATAAATGTCAACACGCCCTAGTTGAAAAACACCGTTAAAAAATTCTCGAAATTTTCATAGTTTTCATAGTTTTCTGGGGAATTTGATAAAGATAAAAAATGGGGAAACCCATGCTATGACTCGTTTCTGTGCAATTTATACGGGAAGGCTGCTTGGACATACTATGAAATCCATGTCGTTTCCTATCTCTGACACTTGGCTGATTAAAGTGGCAACTTACGTTAGCTATATTATAGCACTTTTTTTACAAAAAATGTCAAACAAAAACTCAGTATTCACAAGGGATTAGAACACTTTTTCAACTTTTTTCCAAGCCCAAAATTACCTATTGCGATCCTTTAGTGGAGGCAACCCCCAACGGCTCGTGGTTGTCTTTGCGAGCAGTTGGACAGAGGAACACAACATCTATTATGCTTATACTCTGCGCCAATGTTGGCAGCACTTCATTCAAATACCAAATTATTGATGTCGAAACATCAGCGTCGCTAGTCACAGGCGGCGTTGAGCGGGTCGGCAATTCTCCATCTCCGTTCACACACGCCGTTCCCGGCAAACCGACTATGAGTGGCGAAATCGACGCGCCAAACCATAATGCTGCGATTGTACACGCGATAGATCTGATCACATCGTCCGAAACAGGGGTAATGGCGGATCTCAGCGACCTCGTGGGGATAGGTTTTAAGACCATTCTCGCCAGAGGGATTTGGCGTTCCGCGTTGATAACAGACGAAGTAATCGACGCTCTCGAAGCCGATATTCCATTCGCCCCTACCCACAATCCCGCTTACATCGCCTCAATCCGCGCCTTTCAGGAGCGACTTCCGAGCACACCATTGGTAGCCGTTTTTGAGACATGGTTCCACCAAACGATGCCCGACTATGCCTCTGAATTTGGCGTCCCGCGAGAGTGGGTTGAGAAACATCATATCCGTCGCTACGGCTTCCACGGCGCATCACATCGCTACATCTCAGAGCGGGGCCCCCAACTGCTCGGCGATCCACCAGCGAATCTGCGGATTATTTCCTGTCATCTTGGTGGGAGCTCATCGTTGTGCGCTATCCGCAACGGTCGGTCAATTGACACGACGATGGGGGTTTCGCCGCAATACGGTCCCATCCAATCGTTCCGAAGCGGCGATCTGGACCCGTTTGCGGTGCTTTACTTGATGGATGCGGAGGGGTGGGATACAGAAGAAATTCGTCGCCAACTGATCGAGGAATCGGGGTTGCGAGGAATCTCAGGCGTCAGCGGCGATTTGCGCGATGTCGAAGCAGCAGCAATGGAAGGCAACGATAATGCGCGACTAGCGATGGACACCTTCTTTTATCAAGTCAAGAAGCACATCGGTGCCTACATCGCCGCGCTCGGTGGGGTGGATGTGATTGCATTCACCGGTGGGATCGGCGAAAAGAGTTCAACCGCACGTGCGGCAATCTGCGATGGCTTGGAATGGCAGGGTATCTTGTTAGATCCAGAAAGGAATGAAAGTCACACCGGCGAAGGCGAAATCTCCGCCGCCGATAGCCGGGCGAAGATCCTCGTCGTGCCAGCAGATGAGGAGATTATCGTCGCACGGGAAACGGCAAATGTTATCGCGCAGCAATGCGCCCCCAAATGAGGGAGTAGACAACGCTTGCTCATTTTCTACGGACCCTCGTCGAAAAGATAGGTCAATAGCCGATCCCCGTCCTGAAAGTCGGGAATCAGAATATCCGCACCGGCCTGGAGCAGCCTGCCCCGTTTGTCCGCGTTCATCTGGTACCGGTTGTTCTCCACGGATGTCACGCCCACGGCGATTGCGCCGACCGCCTTCGCATTTTCGATCTCCACCGAACCGTCACCAACCACTAGAAGCTGGCTTCCGGTCAGGTTGAAGTCATCGAGGATTTGCTGAATCACCATCTCCTTCGAGAAGTTTTGATATTCCCGCAATGCCCCGAAGATCCCTCCGTCAAAGTAGGAGGCAGCACCCAGCAACTCTGCCTCATGCCGAACAAATTCAACATCGGTGCCGCTAGCGAGGTAACGTTTCACACCACGTTTTTGCAAAGACTGGAGGAACTCAAGCGACATCGGCACACGCAGATCTGCGGCGTCAATCTCTCCCCTTTCCAACTTGGCGATACGCTCATCCACAGTTGGCAGGAGCAGGCTGTTATACAGATCTTTGTATTCCAACGGTTGTTTTGGAACTCCACCCCGTTTCTCAATCTCTTCGCACAATTGCATCATCTGATAAATGGTCTGTTTGCCGGTCAGATTATCCACAAATTCAACAACAACCCGTTCTAACTCCTCCGGCGTTTCATCGGTCTGCGTTTCCTTGAGCAGCACGTCAACCATCATGGGCACCATGACACTCTGCCAACCGTCCCGAACTATCGAAATCGTCCCATCGAAATCAAACAGAGCATGCTGAATATTTGCTCGCTCAATCTTGCGAACTATCTCAATTGATGTGTTCTCTAAGGTTTGTAGTTCCGCCACGGTTTAGTAGCTCCCTGTTTTTCAACGACGTGAGAGATTATCAAGCTAGGTCTTGCGCCCAATAATACTGACCATACAGATGAATCAGATTTTTCGGATTGTCAGCGAGTAGATCGCCGAAGGTTATCTTTTGAATCTCCCGCTTCGGTCCCGGCGCATCGTCTTGATACGCAGAACGTCGCGCCTGTCCCTCAGTGGGGAAAGCGATCCATTGACCCTGATCATCTCGGAAGGCGTACACCGTCCCGCTCGTCGGCGTGTGAACCTCAACGTTTGCATCTTGGAAGGGGCGAATGCGGGTTTCGGGGGCACCGTGATTCGTCAGAAACTCAATCCAAGCACTGTGCATCCGTTCAGCCACATCGGGATGGACATCAACGATGTTACGTTTCTGGTCGGGATCAGTTTTCAGGTTATAAAGTTCGGAAGGCATCCCTTGCGGTGCACACAGGTAAGTCCACTCGTCATCGGTGATGGTGCTGGGTTCAACGTTTCGGTCAGAGCCGACCCAACCGTCGAAAGTGGCACCCTCCACCGGCGTATAGCCGGTCGTCCCCGCGCTGGGCGGGAATCGGCTTGAAAAGGCGTAATCGTGTATCTTTGCGGCGTCCCCTGTCATCAGAGGTAGGATGGAAGTCCCTTGGATGTGCGATGGTGCCGAGATTCCAAGGAAATCCAAGACTGAAGGTAAGATATCAGGAGGTTGGACAATACCGTGAACCCGCTCGCCTGCTCCCAATCCTTCGGGGTGATGAACCAAGAGGGGAATTCGGACAGTAGCCTCGTATAGCTTGCCAAGCTCCGCCCCCGGTTTGCCTTGCAGGTCGTGGTCTCCGAATAGGTGTCCGTGGTCAGAAGCCCAGACGATGAGCGTGTTTTTGAAGAGTCCCAACCGTTCTGCCATATCCAGAAATGCACCCACCCACCGATCTGTCAGCGTAACGTTGCCGGCGTAGAGTGCACGAAGATGTGCCGCCTCCGCCTCAGTCATATATGTCGGGCGACCATACTCCGGATACAACATCTGACCGCCGTCGTAATCGGGGTCGGCGTATAGTTCGTAGTCGTACCAAGGGCAGTCGAACGGCTCATGGGGATCCCACATATCAATATAGAGGAAAAACGACTCTTGGTTGTAGTTGGTCTCCAGCCAATCCATCGCCTCCGACATCCCACGTCCAATGCAGAATTCGCGATCAAATTGGCGGGCAGCGTGATTGCGGAGATAGTTTTGTAGGCCGGAGATGTTGCGGATTTTATGAGGTTGTGCCCGCAGTTGAATGTCGAGAGTGGGATCAGTTATCCATGGATCGCCCTTTTGGCTATGCACAAAACTGAGTCCCCCAAAACCACGCGTGTAGTTATAATCGTGCATCGCAAGCATTGGGGTATCCCAGATCATTTGGGTATGCACACTGTTTGCGGACAGGATCTGCCCCCAAGTCACATCCCCAGGACTAAGGGGCTGCCACCCACGAAACGGGAAGCCGAAACGTCCAGTCGCTAAGTCCCACCGGTTGGGCACTGTCGGATAGGAAGCGGCATAGAACTGTTCAAACACAGCTGCGTGTTGGGCAAACCCATCCAGATTGGGTGTCTGAATCCAAGTGTTGCCGTAACACCCCAAGTGGTCCCTGCGAAAGGTATCGTTCATTATAAAGATGACGTTCATGGATGTGCACACTCCTTGCCCCGTCTCTGTCAGAAATGGTTTGCTCTTACGCAGATTTCGTCAGTACGGCAGTAATTTTTTCAACGATACCATCCGCACGACCACGGATTTGATCGGGTGTGAGGCTTTGGATTGGATGGTCAACGGTAGTCGGATGGAAATCGCGATAACCGAGTGATTTTGCTTGAACTTCTCCGGCAGCGAAAAACACATCCGAGCAGATCGATACGCTGGGGATGCCACGTTCTTCTAAAGCGGTTCCGTCGTGCACACTGCACGATATACAGGAACCTCAGTCCGCGAGCCCTTCAACCACGAAGTCGCACCGATCGGCGAGTTCCGTGATTACCTCTTGCGGTGCGGGACGCCCAAAGGTTGGTTTTGTTACGCGAACGACATCTACGAGGTCAAAATGCTCACGCATGAGTTCTTCGACACGGTCAAGGAAGATGTCGCTGCCGTTTTTGCTGATGTTCAGCAAGCCCATCACCTTACCGTTGAGGTTGTCAAGGCGCGGTGCGAGAAATTTGTCGGATACGTCGTTTGGAGCGATTGGGTCGAGTAAAACTGTGTGTGCCATTGTAAACCTCCTGTGGGTTCAAGAAATCTGTGTAGTTTGTGTAGATAGGATAGCATTGCGAGTAGCTTCTGTCAACCCCATTTCCGTTGAATTTCTTTGGTGGTGTGATATAATACGCGAAGTGTAAAACGTGGAACTAACAACGACTTCGGAGTCCCTTTCTTCAGAAATGATTACAACAAAAGATTTGACCAAACGTTTCGGCAAACTCGCCGCCGTGGATAGCCTGACCATGCAGGTCGAATCAGGCGAACTGTTCGGCTTCTTAGGTCCCAACGGTGCTGGAAAGACCACAACCATCAACATGCTAACCGGCTTAATCCGTCCAACATCCGGCACAGCGACGGTTTGCGGCTATGATGTTCGGGCGGAGACATCGCAGGTGAAAGCGATAACGGGATTGATGCCCGATACGCCACACCTCTACGAGACATTGACGGGGAGGCAGTTTGTCCGCTTTATTGCAGATCTCTATGAAATTGACCCGAAACGGTCAGAGCGGCGGATGGAAGAATTGCTGGAAGCGTTTGACCTCACTGATACCGGAGACGCACTGATCAAAAGCTATTCCTACGGTATGCAGAAGAAGATCCTTTTGATAGGGGTGTTGGTACATGAACCGCGTGTCCTGTTTCTCGATGAACCGACAAGCGGTCTTGATCCCAAAAGTGCTCGTATCGCAAAGGAACTCTTACGTGCGTGCTGTGACCGAGGGTGTACGGTGTTCATGACCACGCACATTCTTGAGATTGCAGAGCGGGTGTGTGATCGGATTGGTATCATTAATGGCGGCAAACTAGTTGCGGTGGGAACGATGGACGAGCTACGTCAGAGCCATACAGCGATGGATCTGAGTTTAGAGGACATTTTTCTGGAGTTGACGGAAAACGGTGAGGACGAGATTGTTTGATGGGGTGTTCAAAAGTACATTGGTTCAGCAGTTCATTAATGAACCAATGCGGTTGGGTGGAACGTGTTAATTTAATGGAGAGGTATCGGGATCTGTCAAGCGGTATGCTTTTCGCACCAGATCTGGATTAATAGAAAACCTTTTGGCGGCATCAATTAGATGATTCACGTGATCGTGCATATCCTTTTCCATCTGGGAGATACGGTTCAAAAGATAAGGTCGATCGCTCTGATAAATTGCGTCCTTGATGGTCGAAACCAACTCCGCATAGATTGCATCAGACTCACCGGTTTCAAGTGCAATGGCGATCTCAAATGCGTCGTTGAGAGTAACCTGCTTTGCACGCACACGCTCTTCGTATTCACTCAATGTCTCGTTAATCCGTTCGATAGATAAATCAGCAAACTGAGGGGCAGGTACATCTAGTCCGAAAGTCTGGGCACAGAGCGAGCGTCCAAAACTAACAAGGAGATGGTGTTGCCATTCCTCTGCGCTCATTTCCTGCCAAAATCGAGCGACTCGTTCATCAACATCGCCCAATCGGACAGATAGCGTCGCGTATAGCTTTGCATGCCTCAATTCAATGTCTTGGCATAAATCAAAGGTTTCTGCTAAAGTCACAGCTAATTCACCTTCTTTCGATAGAGATTTTATTTGTCAATGGTGCATAAGACAGTAGTGGTAATTTTAAGCAGCTGAAAACTATTCAATGCCGGAGTCTCAACGGAATAATCTCAGAGAAACAGTTCAAGGCAAATCGAGAAACGAATACGGGTCAACTCCTCCATCTTCATAGAGAACGACTTTCATCCAACTCGGTTGAGTGCCTTTCTCTACCGACTCCTCATAGTCTGCCAGAGAGCCATGGCAAAGGTAACTTCCCAAATATGTCTCCCGGCTTCCATCCTCAAGTTCCACCTCGGACCATTTAACGTAGACGGTATCTTTGAAGAGTGGGTATACCCTACCGTTAGCTCCACTATGGACACCGGCGCCAGTTTTTTTTCCTTGATTCCAATACTTGATGAGGACTCGATTAATAAGTTCATGGCTGATGTTGGCATAACCATTGTAATACGATCGCTCAAGCCGTTCCCACACGTTTTGCCGTGGATAATCCGGCGGAATATCGGGATAGGGACCCAACCCATGTGGAGATTCACGCGGAGGATCTGGCAAAGTTTCGGCGAAATGCTCTAGGAGAAGTGCTTCATCCTCCGGTGTGAGTTCATACGGCTCCGTTTCCGATTCCGTTTGGGTGGGTTTAGCCGCCGTCGCAGCTTCCCAATCCGATTCGGCATCTGAAGACGATAGCCTCGAAAGATCCATGCTAACCAACAGCGCGGGAGATTCTGTCAACTTTGATACAGGAATTTCCGTGGGAATCGGCTCAGGATCAAAATCCGCGTAGTACCATTGACTCAAAACATAAACACTACCAACGATACAAACCGCGATGATAAACGCACCGATAATGACTGGTTCGTATACTAAATCCAATAGAGTTTTTACAATAGCTGGAGAGATGACTGATTTCCTGCTTGGGTATTGGCAATGGCGCGTGGTTGATTGCCCCAGATAATCTCCAGCGACATATCGGGTGCCGCCAGTCGCACCGTTACGTTGCTTAAAGAACGAAACCGAAACCTTGGACGGATTTACTTTCAGCTTTTCCTTCATGGGGTTTTACCCTGCTGCATCCTTTTCGAGAGCCAAGTCGCGTCGTAGGGGATAGGTGGTGCGGGACGATGGTAAGTGTTCATCAAATCGCAACTCCAACGCTTCCAGGCTATCTAGTGAGCCAACGACCGTCACCCAATCACCAATTTGTAGATCTGTATAACCGTGTGTGATTATAATATGCCCAGCGCGGCGAACTGACAGGATTAATGCATCCGATGGCAAGTGCAAATCTCGCACCGCCATACCCGCCAGATTGGGATTACGAACCTCCAAATCGATAATATCGTGGTTCTCTTCCATCCCAAGTAGCAGTGAAACTGATGATGGCGCCCGCACGAAATGGTCCAGTAGACTAATGATTGCGGTAGAAGGTCTGACAGTAAAGGCACCCAGTTCACGGAAACGATCATAATTGGCTAAATCGTTCAACCGCACAACGAGGTTATCCGTTCCAAAATGCTCATAGGCGAGTTCACAGATACGGTAATTATCTTCGTCAGAAAGCATCGTGACAACGGCACCGGCTTCGCCTACGCCAAACGCTTGTAGTTCGTTCAACGAAAAACCGGGCATCGGCTGAACGTCAAAATACGAACTTGCCACATTTTTTATCTCGCCCGTTTGCCTGTATGCGACCTTTACCTCCCAGTTATGCGCTCGCAACTGCCGAGCGAGTGCCAATGATTGGCTGTCAGTCCCAAAGATGATGGCGCTGTGTATCTGATCCGGCTCGGATTTCTTGGCACGAGGACGCGCCTCTTTTAGCCAAACGAGTGCCCCCTTAAAAAAGGCAGGTCCGACAACCTGATTTACCACGATGATGGAAATCATCAGCGTGGCGAAAGCCGGCCCCCACGCCGGAAATGTCCCTCCGACCTCTTTAGCCAGTCCCAATCCCACGCCAGCTTGCGTGATATAAGCCATCCAACTGACTTTGTTGTAGGTCATCGGGTCTCCAGCCAACACGCCGCCGGTAAAAGAACCGATGAATATTCCCCCCAAACGGACCGCAACCAACAGTAACGTAATTGGCCAAATGTCTGCCAAAATATCCAAAGTGAGTGAAGCACCGGTCAGTGTGAAAAAGGCAATATAAATCAGCGGTCCAACTTCGTGGAGTATTTTCAGGAACTCATCGCGAAAGTCGGTTCTGTTAATCAGCCAGAAACTCCCAATCATACAAACGAGTAAGGGCTCTACAAACACTTCAAAGGGCAACCTGTCATGGGTGAAATGGCGAATCCCAGCGAATACGGCAAACACCGCATAGCCCGTCAGTAAGATGCCACCTATCTTTACGGTATGATTGATTCGGCTTGACAGAATTCGTTGTAAAATTTTTCCAACGACATACCCACTTGCCACTGCCGCCGTCAACTCGACAAATAGCAAAATGATGAAAGTCAGATTAAACCGGAGACCGGTTAAGAGTGCATCCGCGATAGAGGAATTGACAGAGAACAGGATAATGACAAGGACATCCATAACGACAGTAACGCCCATGACCGTTTGCGTAAACGGGCCCTTGGCACGGAGTTCCTTTATAATGGCAACGGCGGAGGATGGAGACCGCGCGACTAAAATCGCACCGGCGAGAATAGCGATGGCAATTCGGCTTGGAACTGGAAGTTCCCGCATAAACGGTATAAAGTCAGCCAACACAAAAACAGTCAAACTTCCCAGAATAAAAGTGCTAGCGACAATGCTAATACTTACCAATTTAATACTCTTGAATCGGCTTCTCAGCTCCTTCAAGTACAGTTCACTTCCAGCGACAAAGGCAATAAATGCCAAGGAGAGTTCATCCACAAAGCGTAACCGCTCGGTCGCCTCTACTGAAATGAAGTCGAATATAAAGGGCCCTGCGATTATGCCGGTAAGAAGAAAGCCACTAATCAAGGGGAGTTTAAATCTGGCGAAAAGCTGTCCAATCTGTTTTGAAGCCAACGCAATGAGGGTAAAACCGGCGACAAACATGAACAGGTTTTGATAGGCTGCCATAGTTACCTCCCCCCAATAGGATTAACTAAAGCATTAGCCCACACCGTTAACCCCAATGTCTTGGATGATCCCGGAGTATGCTCGGAGGAGTGTGGGAGATAAAAGAGGGAAGTGTGCTTGGATTCGTCTCCTTCCATGTCTCCACGCCTTTACCACCTTGCGCTTCAGCTTCCTGACTACGGATAGCGGCGATGATGATTTTTGCCGCCTGTTCGTCGCTCATTGATCCGGTATTTAATACGAGGTCATAGTGCTTCGCATCCGCCCAATCGGCATCATAGCAATGTCCGATATATTGAGCGTGTTGTTTATCGACAGCTTCAATCTCTCTCTCAGCTAAGGGGTAAACAATCCCTTGTTCATCCATGACCCGTTCGATACGTTCCGCAACAGGCGCGACGAAGCGTACGTGAAGTGTATTTGGTCTATCAGCGAGAATCATCTGGCCGCCACGTCCGACAATGACAACATTGTCCAGTTTCCACAGCTTTTCGATGACATGCTGGAAGAATCCCAATACCTCCGTCTCGGTCGGAATCAGATCTTCCTCAAAGGCTGCATCCCTCTCAACAGGATAGCTATCCATCAGAAATTCGGATGGGTAGTAGTAGTAAGGAAAATCAAGGTATCGTGAGAACTCCGGGACAAAGAGTTTCTTGAGGAAGCCCTTCAACCCATTCTCGCACTTCTCGTCATAGTGGCTGATCTGTTTGGCGGTTGTATTGGCGGCGCGTGCCACCTCGGTAAGAATATTCTTATCAAAACAGTTATATCCCAAGTCTTGGGCAACTTGCCGGGCAATCTGTGTGCCGCGACTGTGGTATTCTCTGGAAACGGTAATGACTGCCATGGTATTTCCCTCCTTCATGTAATGTTGGTACGCGATAGATACAGCATCTAGATTGTATTAGGCTTTGCGTCGATTTCTTTTAATACTTTTTAGGACTTACGCAGTTGAACGCTCAGAGTCTCCGTTCCGACCCCCTCTAACTCCCCCGCCCCGGTCACGGGATCCTCTCGGACAAGCGGGGGAGAATCCGTAGTTCGGCGATTCATCTCGATGCCCGATGAATCGCCGAACTACAATCTGAAGTGCGTAACTCCTAACTGATGTTCGACTTTACTATTTAGTCGCTCTGTCTTTGTTCTAAAGTCACAATAGACGTTAAAACCACGTTTATCTATGCAATTTCGTCCGGTTCATGCCTCGGACTGAAAAATGGAATCCCTGTATCATCAAAGGTTCCCCACATTGGGGGTTCTATCAACTGATGTGCAACATCAACCCCTTCGCGATACTCCTGAAGGATCTCATAGGTTAGTCGATCTATTGTGTGGTTTAATCCATCCTCAAAACCGTTGAGTTTGAGCCTTAAAGACGCTTCACCCCAAAGCATATCAATTTCCTCCTTATTTTTATTATTGATGTCTCTCACCCAGCTCATCTTTTTTCCATGAGTGAATCAACACGCCTGACAAGCTCTTTGTAATCAAAGGGTTTGTCAAGGTAGTCCCCACAACCGGTGCGCATCAGTTCAAGAAGCAGCGACCGGTCCCCATACGCAGTGATGACCAAAACAGGGATTTTTATTTTCAGGTAATTCAGTTCATCAATCAATTGAAGTCCAGTTAAACCGGGTAGCCGAATATCCGTGATGAGCAGATCTACCGGACGATCGCTCTCTCGTGCCGCCAATATCCCCTCCAAAGCCGCTCGACCCTCTGCTGCGGTCGTAACCTGATAACTCGCTGTTTCCAGAATGAATGCGAGGGTGTTACGCATGTTTTGTTCGTCATCAACAACGAGGATATGTTCTTTTGCCATGTTTTCCATATAGACCGTTACAGGCAAAGAACTCGGTTGGACAGCGGGATTGAGGTTGGACTCTACAGGCGTACACTCATTGTGTCGTTCGCATGTCTCAAATTGCGCCTCGATCTTATAGGACTCCGCTTTATAAACTTCACCAATTCTCGTACCAAGAAGTGGTTCCTGACTGAGAGCTTGTGTTAAAGTCTCCATAATTCTCCCTGTGTTGCCTGATAGTTCCTAGCTTGAAAAAACACCGACTTCACGTTTAGTCGTCGTTCTCGCGTTCGCCTAATTCCTTGTCCAACAGGTACAGAGCCGTCCCCTGATCGCCAAGCATTTTCAGCTGATCCAGTATCTGACGGGCTTGCTTTTCCTCTTCGACCTGCTCTGAAATAAACCACTGTAACTCGACCTGCATTGCGTAGTCCTTCTCTTGCAGCGCCAACTCGTAGAACCGATTGATAGTCTGCGTTACATAGTCCTCATGCTGCAAAGCCTGCTGGAAGGCTTCTACCGGGGACTGAAACTCTATAGGCGGTTGAGCAATCGCTTCAAAGGTCGCATGTCCGTTCCTATCGTGGAGATGGTCTAACAACCTCATCCCGTGTTCTCTCTCTTCCTGACTTTGCAACCGCATCCAATGCGAGAAACCTTGCAAATTAAGCGACTCAAAATAGCCTGACACCGAAAGATAAAAGTAGGAGGAGTAAAATTCATGGTTAATCTGTTTGTTCAATGCTTCCTGAATGGCTGGACTTAACATAGTTTCTCCTTCCTGTTTCTGTTTTTCAATCTATTCTTCTCAATTGCATCTGTTACGTTATATGCAAAATGTCTGCCAAAATGTGTGAGGGGAATGCATGAGGCTTTTTAGTCCCGTGCCGCATTGGAGATAAGTACGCGAGAAACGGCTCTGTCTCGCTTCCTCATTGCCTCCTTTGCGCGCTTCGCAGAGTTACGTTAACCCTATGTAGATGTCATCAGTTGTATGGAACGGAGCTGGGTAAAGGGACAGAAAGGGGTGAAACGGATGGAAAGCCAATTTTGGGGTAGACACCTCGCAAACCCCTTCAAACTCAAGGTCCGGGGCGGAAGAAACAGATGTTTCTAAAAGAAACAAACGTTTCACCCCTTTGAGAGATAGAAATATAGGTTCATATAAAAAGAAAGTGCAAAATGCTAAGGGCGTGAAACGTGATTCGTGAAAACCATTTGTTCATTGATGCACTAGTTCATTAGTTCATTTTTTCGGTTGAATCAAGCCGTAAACCACCAAATTAGGACTTACGCAGTTGAACGTTCAAAGTCTTGTGCTGCGTTGAACCGCACCCCCTCTAACTCCCCCGCCCCGGTCACGGGATCCTCTCGGACAAGCAGGGGAGAACCCGTAGTTCGGCGATTCATCTCGATGCCCGATGAATCCCCGATTTATCGGGACAGGCGGGCAACTACAATAAAAACCTGTTTTAAGAAGCAAGGAATGATCCCACGGTGCCGTGGATTTGTCAATCCACAGCGAGTCATATTGCAGGGTAGGGGTTGGGTCTCCCAACCCGTTGGGCGAGGGGACCTCGCCCCTACGAAACCAAGTGCTTACCATTGACCTGACACGGTTTCCTCAATTATAGTGAGAATATACGGTTGAATAGTGAATTACGGAAGAAACCGAGTCTTGAAGAAAAAAAACTCGGTTTCATGGCAAATCACTTTACCCAAAATGACTTTTCAAACCGGCTCTAAGATCTTAGATTTGTAGTAGGGCGATTTATCGCCCGTCTGGACGCGCAATGAATTGCGCTACTACAAACTCAAGCGCGTAACTCCTAAAAAAAATATATACCTTCGTAATTAAATCGTGTTATAATCAATTTCCGCAAATTCCGATGGAATTTGTACTCCGTATTTTAACAATAGCCCTAAGGGGGGGAACTATGAATCCAGTCCAAACAATTTCATCTGAAGAGTTAGAACTTCTTAAGGGCGCAGATACGCCCACAATTTGTAACGTTATCGAACTGTTTGATGTACAGCCGCGCAACACCGGCTATATGGATGCCCGTATCCAAGCCTGTTTCCCCGAAATGCCACCGATGGTCGGCTATGCAACAACAGCGACGCTTTCTACTGGTAATCCGCCACGTGAGGGGGATACCTACGCCGGTATGGCTGGACAACTTGCACAACTGGATTCAATTCCTGAACCCCGCGTTGTTGTCTTCCAAGATCTCGATGTCCCGTCTGCGGCGGCGACATTTGGCGAAGTGATGTGCATGACCTATCAGACCTTCGGTTGCGCAGGGCTCATCACAAGTGGCACCGGACGAGATTTGGACCAAGTAAGGGAGATCGATTTCCCCGCCTTCACGGACGGTACCATCTGCTCTCACGGCTACCACCAAATTACCGACATAAACGTCCCGGTGCATGTCGGCGGGATCACGGTGTATCCTGGGGACTTGATACATGGGGATTGCAACGGTGTGACAACGATTCCGAATCATATTGCCGGCAGCGTTGCCCGTCTGTGCGCTGAATATATGGAAGCCGAAGGCTATGTGCTTGATTTCCTGAAGACCGGCAAGCGCGATTTGGAGGGGTTGCAGGCAGCGCGCGCTGCGTGTGCTGAGAAGTTTGCTGAACTCCAAAAACGTGCGCTCGATTCGTTATGAAAATTGGCTTGCTCTACGAGCCCGCTTACTGGTTTTTATTAGAAGATCTGGTTCGGGGGCTTGAGCATGAAATCAGACTTATCGGCGGACAAAGTTATCGACTGACAACGGCAACGCTCAATCAGACGGATGTAGATCTGGTTTATGTGCTACCCTGCGACGAACAGGATACGTTGAAACAACTTGAAGCAGAACGGTTGGTTATTAATTCGATACGAGCGCAGGAGATCGCCATTGATAAAATCGCGACCTCTCGGCTTATGGTCGAAAACAACCTGCCGACACCTGAAACGGTCATTTCTCAGACCCCCGATGCAGTAGTGGAGATGTTGGACCGTTACGGGATCGCTCTATTGAAATCGACAAACTCATGTGGCGGTGTGGGACATCGGATCTTACGGCGTGAGGGAGGAACGATAACGACACGGCGGCGAGATCAGATCTATCAGGTCGCTTTTGGGGCACGCAACCGCCTCCTCGATCAGACGCTCGTGCTTGCACCGCCTTACTATGTGCAACGGTTCATCGGCACGACAGCACAAACCAACGACCGCGTCTATCGCATGTATGTCGTCGGGGGTAGCGTCGTTATGGGTACAGTGCGCGTGAAGGAGGGCGTTGATACAGCTGAAAAGTCAATTATCAACGTTGCAACAGGAGCGCGTTACAAATTTTTACAACCCCTTGATGAGAAGATGGTATCGCTCGCCCTGCGTTTGGCGGACCTGATCGGGTTTGAGATTGGTGTTGTTGATCTCTTACGCGAGCCCTCTGGACGCCCACTAATTATCGAAGCCGATTGCGATGGCTGCCATCTGTTCATCTGCCGAAAATTCCAAGAGGCACACGGATACGGTACTCCCTACAATTTTAACGCGCACCTTGTGAAACGACTTGCCGAGATTGTAGGTGGCGCATCACACCGTCGATAATGAACCTCAAACGGTCAAGGAGATTGATATGATCCTGCAAGAACAGAAAACCTTCTTTGAAGAAGAGGGCTACCTCGTTGTAGAGAACCTGCTATCGCCTGAAGAATTGGCGGAATGTCAGGTGGAAATTCGGCGTCTGCACAAATTTGCTGCCGAACTTGAAGCGCAGGGCGAAAATGGTCACTTTCAACGCGAGCCCTACGCGAAAGATGAGTCGCAGGTGTTGGCATCCCGCGATGTTGCGGACGATAGGCTTCCGGTACTAAGAAAGGCTGAAAATACCCGTCAATATTCGGAGGTATTTCGGCGACTTTCAGTCCATCCGAAGCTGATCCAAGTTGTGCAAAACCTCATTGGTCACGATCTGCTGCTGTTCAGAAGCACCCTAATGTTCAAGCCGGCGTTCCACGGTTCCGCACACGGCATCCATCAAGATTCTGCGTATTGGCCCATGGAGCCACCGATGCTGGTAACAGTGAGCATTGCACTCAACGACGCTGCGCCTGAAAACGGCTGCTTTAAGGTAATCCCGCAGAGCCACAAATGGGGGCTTCAATCTTGGGGACATATCGCTCGTAAGCAAGATGAATCCTTGACAGATCACGAAGATCTCGATTTTTCAGAACAGATCGATGTTCCCTTGTCTGCGGGGAGTGCGCTGTTTTTCCACAGCCTCATGGCACACGGTTCCGGACCGAATCGATCGCCGAACCCAAGGAACACCGCACTTTACGCATACTTCTCGCCGCAAGTCCGTTATGTACCACGCAACGGGACGCCGGGGCGGAAGTCTTTTCCAGTCGCCGCCGGACTTGATGGCAAAGAGGAACTGACCCTTGTGGCTGAGGGTGCTAAGTAAGCACCGAAGCGTGAAACGTGACGTCCCGTTCCGAGGATCCCGATCTATCGGGACGTGAAACGTGAAAACCATCTGTTCATTGGTTCATTGATGCAGTCGAGCTAGAAAGTCCGACCTACGGGTTCATGAAAAAAACTGAAACGCAAAGAGATCTAGGTTTTTGACAAAAATTCGGTTTTTGTTGCACAATTTCGTAACATGAGCCACAGAAAAAAGGGAGAAATAGAAAAATCTATGGCGAATTGGGAAAATTATCTGGAAAACAACAAGTCTCGGTTCTTGGACGAAATGCTGGACTTTATACGGATTCCGAGCATCTCCGCACTGTCTGAGCACGCCGGTGATATTCAACGGGCAGCCGAATGGGTTTCGGACCGCATGAACGCCGCCGATATTGAGGAGGTACGTATCCTACCAACTAGTGGGCCTCCGGTGGTCTACGGCGAATGGCTGCACGCCCCCGACAAGCCGACTATCTTGATCTATGGTCACTTTGATACGCAGCCTGTTGATCCGGTGGATCTTTGGTCTAGCCCGCCCTTTGAGCCAGTTGTGCGGGAAGGGAAGGTGTACGCACGCGGTTCCTCGGATGATAAAGGAAACATGCTCATCCCCATCCTCGCTACCGAAGCGATGCTCAAGACAGAGGGAAGCTTGCCGGTCAACCTGAAATTCTTATTTGAGGGTGAGGAGGAGATCGGTAGCGGCCATCTCCCAAGCTTTATAGATACCCATCAAGAATTGTTGGCTTGCGATTTGGTGGTCAGTGCCGATGGATTACAGTGGCGCGAAGACCAACCCTCACTGCTCGTTGGATTCAAGGGACTGTGTGCACTACAGATTGATGTGAAGGGTCCCAATGTAGACCTGCACTCCGGCATCTATGGCGGCACCGTCCAAAACCCGATCCACGCCTTGGTGCGTCTCTTGGATTCTATGCGCAGTCCAGCGGGCGATGTCTTGGTTGAGGGATTCTACGACGATGTCATCCCACTCTCCGCTGCGGATCGGGATCAGATTGCTGCTATCGGTCACGACGAGACAGAATATAAGGAACAACTCGGCGTGAATCACCTGTTTGGCGAGCCCGGTTATACGGCACTTGAACGGGCATGGGTCCGCCCGACACTTGAGTTGAACGGAATTTGGGGCGGTTTTCAAGGGGAGGGCAGCAAAACTGTCATTCCGAGTGAAGCCCACGCCAAAATCACCTGCCGCCTTGTGCCCGATCAGAATCCGAACAAAATCTTGGAACAACTCGGTACACATATCGAAAAACATACGCCTCCGGGGGTAGAGATAGCAACCTCTCCAAAGGCTGCACCGTCCCCGGCATACCGAATACCGGACGATCATCCGGGGAATCAAGCTGCCTACGAAGTGCTTGAGGAGGTGTACGGAAAAACGCCGTACTTCACCCGACTCGGTGGCACCCTTCCGGTATGCCGCCTGCTCCTAGATAAATTGGGTGTCTATACAGTGACCTTCGCCTTCGCTTTAGAAGATGAAAATGCGCACGCTCCGGACGAATTTTTCCGGATTAGCAGCTTTGAACAGGGGCAGAAAGCCTATTGCAAACTGTTGCAGCGACTCAGCGAGCAGGAAGGGTTGTAAGATTTCACGTTCAGTCGTGCTCAACTATACAGTAGGAAGGAGTAGAAACTGTGCAATTGGTCAATCGAACGGCAATTATAACAGGGGCTGGATCGGGTATAGGTCGTGCGACTGCCTGCCGATTCGCCGCCGAAGGAGCCCGCATCGTAGTGGCAGACATTAACGACGACGCCGGAATGGAAACCGTTACGGCAATTGAGAGCGAGGATGGAACTGCTCAGTTTGTACATACCGACGTAACAGCGGCTGCCGAGGTCGAAGCAATGGTTTCTCAGACGGCTGATGCATACGGTGGCGTTGATATTTTGGTGAACAATGCCTACTTTTGTGATGGAGACGACATTCTCACCGTTGACGAGGAGCTGTGGAATAGAAATATCAGCGGCTGCTTGTCAAGTGCTTTCCTCTGTTGTAAAACTGTATTGCCGCACATGATTGATCAGGGCAATGGGGCGATTGTCAACATTGCATCCGTGAACGGGCTACTCGGACTCGGCGAGGAGGCGTACAGTGCTGCCAAAGCGGGAGTTATTTCGCTGACGCAAAACATCGCTGTCCGTTACGGAGAACATGGCGTCCGCGCCAATTCAATCTGCCCGGGGTCAATTCAAACACCTGCGTGGACGGCAGTGCTTGAAAAAGATCCGGACCTCTTTAACCGTCTGTCGAAATGGTATCCGCTCAAGCGGGTTGGCAAACCCGAAGAAATCGCTGCGGCTGCGCTATTTCTGGCGTCAGATCAAGCATCTTTCGTCACAGGGACAAACCTCATCGTCGATGGTGGACTGACTGCCGGGCTGAAGCGTATGGGCGAGGAGCTCGTGGGAGAGGGAAATTCTTGACATACTCCCCGCCCTAAAGTCCGTGGATTCTTTTGTCCTTCAGGCGCGTGAATTGTGCTATCAACAAGGTTAGCCATCCGAAGATGGGCTTACAACCTCTCCTTCATCGGTTGATGCCCCAACCCGAAAGATGTTAATTGCAGCGTTGCGGTCTCGGTCATGCACCGTACCACAATCGTTACAACGCCAGTTTCTATCACGCAAGTTCAACGCTTCATTGACAGCACCGCAAACTGAGCAGGTTTTACTCGAAGGATACCACTTATCAATGAACGTGATTTTTACACCCTTCTTTTGTGCAACATACACCAACTTTTTGACAAAATCGGCAAAGCCTAAATCACTGACTTTGCGTCCCCAAAGGGCTTTCATGCCTTTAAGGTTCAAATCCTCAAGTCGTATCTCGTCGTATTCATCAGTCAGTTGGTGTGCCAACTTCCAGTGGAAATCCTCTCGTTGGTTCGCTATTTTGCGGTGCTTCCGTGCTAAGTCCAATCGAGCCCGTTCTCTATTACGACTCCGCTTCTTTTTTCGAGAATGGTTACGATTGGCACGTTTGACAGCGTTGATACTCCGCTTGAAAAACTGTGGCGATTCTATATCATGTCCATTTGACCCGGTGAGATACCGTTTAAGACCGAAATCGAAGCCTGCGATTTTACCCGTCATGACTCGATTGAGGTCTCTATCTTCATAGTCTGTCAGCACACAGATATATATATCGCCGATAGTGTCCCGTTTGATTGTGCAACGTTTCGGATTGCCAAATATATCACGGGACTTAAAGTATTGGTAGACACACTTGCCAATACGAATCTTGTTACTGTTAAGCAATTCCCAACCCGCTTGAAGTAATGTGAATGACTTGTATTTGCGTCGAGGCTTGAAACGCGGTCTACCCCACGCTTTACCTCGCGCTCTCGCTTCAAACATTGCCTTGTAGCCTTTGTCGATACGGGCTACCACGTCTTGAATCGCCTGGCTCGGAAGTTGATTCCAATGAGAAAATCGAGGCAATTGTTTGAGCTTAGATATGTGATTTATCAATCTAAACTTGCTGATATATTTGCCATAAATTGCATAATAACGTCGCTGGAGGGCAACGCAATGATTCCAGACAGAAGCGTGTCCGTCTATGGTCTTATGCAATTCACGATTACCGTGATTAGAATACAGTTTGAACTTGTAAGTTTGCATTATGGTCAGCTTTCTAGCTTTCATATCCTGTTTCACGAGGAAGCGGGAGACCCTATCATGCGATAGGGGTGAAACTCTCCCGCGAAAGCCAAGAAAAGTATACCATATTTCACCTGCAATTTCAACCGTTTTTGACTAACTAACAGTTTTTGCCGTTCTGTATCCCCGCCCCCGATAAATCGGGACGAAGACGCTTGAAAGACGGGGTTTTAGAACGGAATATTCTGATAAGAGGTAAAATGTGAAACGTGCAGGTAGCAGAGAAGTCACTAATTTTGGGTATTAAAGTGACGACTGGAGTTGTTCGGCGTATTGCGAGAAGACGAGGAGATTCCGCTACAGGTGTAATAGCGTAATAGGCGGTCTACAATGAATGATGACAATGCCTTTAGATTCTTACCTCCCGGACGATTAGTCGATGGCGATCTGGAGCTCATTTTGGTTGAAAAGCATCTCGCGGATTCCTCAAGGGGATATGTCCCTGCTTATGAGTTTACAATGAGGCCTGTCGGTCAAAATACGAATATGGGGAATATCTCGTTGAGGATTGGGAACGATGAGAACCTCGAAAAATACGCAGGACATATCGGTTACAATGTTACGCCAGCGTACAGAGGGAATCGATACGCCGCGAGAAGCTGCCAACTCATCTTGCCTCTCGCACTCTGTCATGGGATTAATCCGATCTGGATTACGTGTAATCCCGACAATATAGCTTCGAGGAGAACATGCGAAATTGTGGGAGCCAGGTTTGTTGAAACCGTGGAGGTTCCCCGGAAATTCTATCATCTATACCAAAAGAGCGATCGGATTAAGCGTCGCTACCGTATAGATTTTTAACAATTCCTCGACGGTCACGCTATTGAGGAAACGCAGAACGTTGAACGGACGCTGCATCCACCAAATTGGAGACTCGACAATGACATCAACACGACTCAACGACCAGCAGATGGCATTCTTTGATACGTTTGGTTTTCTGTCCTTTCCGGGATTGTTGGCTGACTGTGCCGATAAGATTATTGAAGAGTTTGAAGCTATCTGGGCTTCCCACGGTGGCGGACACCACGGCGCACTGCACGATGGGGTAAATCGTTCTTGCATTTTCCCGTTCCCGGATCGCAGCGATTACCTCAGCTCTATACTGGATGACCCGCGCATTCACGACATCGCCGCCGGCATCTGTGGTGATGACTTTAACTATACAAGCGGCGATGGCAATTTCTATGCCGGTGACACCCGTTGGCACTCCGATGGCTACGATAGCAACAGGCCTATGAGTATCAAAATCGCTTTCTACCTCGATCCACTGACCCGCGACACCGGCGCACTCCGTATCATTCCCGGTAGCCACCGCGTTGGTGAGCCTTATGCCGACACGATTGAACGCGATATCCGCGAGAGTGGGCAGATCTGGGGGATGTCCGGGCCTGAAGTCCCGGCACTTATTTTGGAGACGAATCCCGGCGATATTGTCGTTTTCAACCACAACCTCAAGCACGCTGCGTTTGGCGGTTCTGAGCAGCGCCGGATGTACACGATGAACTTCTGCCGCCGCTACCCCGAAGAACGACTTGGGGAGCTGCGTGATAAACTGGGCAACGAGGCGCGGTTCTGGATTGACCGCATCCACGGCGAAGCGATGATCCGTACCGCAGGACCCGAGCGGATGGTACACTTGGAGCAGGTGATGGAAAATGACACCCACCTCGCTGAATTACACAGCGAACTCAGAAAGACGATGACAGAGCCGTCACGTGGTTGATGGCTCAATTGGTCTTGGCTGAGGTTATGCTGTCGACAGAGTTCCGATAGAAAAAGAAAGTGCAAAACGCTAAGAGAAACCGAGTTTTTGGCTGTAAGGAACAACGATCGTTGTTCCCTACGGTCACTGTTGCACGATTTCTTAACACGCGCCAATAGAGATTGGAGACGCAACAATGGGGTCAACACGACTTAACGGCCAACAGATGGCATTCTTTGATACGTTTGGGTTCCTGTCCTTCCCGGGATTATTGGCTGACTGCGCTGATAAGATTATTGACGAGTTTGAAGCTGTCTGGGATGCCCACGGTGGCGGACACAACGGCGCGTTGCACGACGGGGTGAATCGTTCTTGCATCTGCCCGTTCCCGGATCTCAGCGAGTACCTCAGTTCCTTACTGGACGATCCGCGCATCCACGACATCGCCGCCAGCATTTGTGGTGATGACTTTAACTATACAAGCGGCGACGGGAATCTCTACGCCAGTGACACCCGTTGGCACTCCGACGGATACAACGGAAACCGGCTGATGGATATCAAGATCCCTTTCTACCTCGATCCGCTCACCCGTGATACGGGTGCACTTCGTGTGATCCCCGGCAGCCATCGCGTTGGCGAGCCTTATGCCGACACGATTGAACGCGATATCCGTGAGAGCGGACAGATTTGGGGGATGTCCGGGCCTGAAGTCCCGGCACTCATTCTGGAGACGAATCCCGGCGATATTGTGGTCTTCAACCAAAACCTCAAGCACGCTGCGTTTGGGGGCGCTGAGCGACGACGGATGTACACAATGAACTTTTGCTGTCGTTACCCCGAGGGGCGACTTGGGGAATTGCGTGACATGTTCGGTAAAGAAGCACGGTTCTGGATCGATCACATCCACGGCGAAGCGATGATCCGTACCGCAGGACCCGATCGGATGGTTCATTTGGAGCAGGTGATGGAGAACGACACCCATCTCGCTGGATTACATCGGGAACTCAGAAAGACGATGACAGAGCCGTCGCGCGGCTGATGGCTCAATTCGACGTAACTACATTAAGAAGTGGCCAATGTTAGGAGGAATAAGAAATGGATTTATGGAATCAGGCAGTGGAACAGGATTTTTTTCGAAAAGCAACCAACAATTTTGCATCACCTCAACAGCTTTTTTATGTGACTAATAATAATAGATACGTTGCCTATTGGCCGAAAAATTATCAGGGACAAAAATCAACCCTACAAAGCAGGAATGCCCTTATCGGCAATTTTACTGAAACATGGACAAGAGAATTATTAGAAAATTGTATAAAAAACGAGAATCTTTTTGCAGTTCAGGGTGTGATATGTGAAGAGTTAGGATTATCCGCTAGATCTCCGGCGGATGTTGTTATTGCAAGAAAGGACAGCAGGACACTTGCCCCAGAAGATATTTTGATGATTTTTGAAGTGAAAATGTCCGTGGTATGGAATTGGGAATTACAAGGTAACCGATTGATATGCTTGGGAGATTATAGAACGCATCAAGGGCAACCGGGGCTTTTAAGATCGGATTCCATGTTAAAAGCAATTGGTAAAGCAATTAATATCAGACTATCAAGCCCCAAGGCATCTGCAATTCCTATCATTGTATTTGGTAATACTCCCATCACAGATAGCTATTTGAGTAAAGTTGACCATTTGAAAATATCGGGGGTTGTGCAGGGATTTTTTTCAATCAATCCGAACCCTCTTGATGGAGAAGATTCTATAAAGACTACGAAAAAGGAAGGATTCATCAGATTTGATTCTTATGAATTTCTTAAGGAGTCTTTAGGTGAACTGCTTTCGATGAAACTCAATTTTTTCTCTAGCATGAAAAGTAAGGAAGAACTCGGTAGACTTATTGAGATCGCAGATCGAGAGTCAACCTACGAACAGAAAGCGGAGAAATTTCTCAAATTATTGGAGTCTGAAGAAAATGAGTAAACCCAAGCCCAACCCACGAAAAAGTGGCACAAAGACAAGCACATTTGGAGCTCCTGGAAGAATAAACCATGATTCCAGTGAGTTTTATAATAGCAAACTGTATGCTGGTAAGAAACCGTCGGGAAAAGTTGAATTCATAGAGAATCCAATTGACAATGAAATTCTCAATCAAATCTATTGCAAATCAAGTGAAAATATGTCGGAGATACCGGATTCAAGTATCCATTTAATGGTGACTTCTCCGCCATATAATGTGAAGAAAGAATACGATCAGGATTTGTCCCTAGGTGAGTACAGAGAACTGCTTAGGAGCGTGTTTACCGAAACCCATAAAAAATTGGTGACGGGTGGACGTGCTTGTATTAACGTTGCAAATCTAGGGCGCAAGCCCTATATTCCATTACACAGCTATATCATCGAAGATATGTTAGAAATTGGCTATTATATGCGGGGAGAAATCATCTGGAATAAAGCATCAAGTGCTAGTCCTTCAACAGCTTGGGGGAGCTGGCTGTCTGCGGCGAATCCTGTTCTGAGGGATATTCACGAATATATCTTAGTTTTTTCTAAAGAATCATTTTCAAGGAGGCGCAATCGGAAAGAGAATTCTATCAGAAAAGAAGAATTCCTAGAATGGACGAAAAGCGTCTGGACATTTCCAGCAGTATCCGCCAGAAGTATTGGACATCCTGCTCCATTTCCTGAAGAACTGCCGCATCGGTTGATTCAGCTATACACATTCAAAAACGATGTTGTTTTAGATCCATTTTGTGGAAGTGGTACAGCTTGTGTGGCAGCACTCAAGTCAGGCAGGAGTTATATTGGTTACGATATTGATGAAAAATATGTTGAACTTGCAAATGACAGGATAGAACGATACACCTCTCAAAAGAGACTATTTGACTAATATGTATGAGTGCAGGTTGCCACCTGTCGCCCCGCCGGGGTTTTGGGTCGTAGTAATTCACTCTGCCTCTGTGGTGTCTGTACTGCCATCGGATAGTTCCTTTCAATTGGATTGGCATTGTATCACAATCTTGGTTGAGATTGTGGCCCAAATTTCCGATGGCAGTACAATTTCATGGAATCCACGAAAAGTGTTTGGGATATACCTGCCGAATCTGCCAAGAAAGTAGGACACCCCGCACCGTTTCCACTAGAACTACCTACACGCCTGATTGAACTCCATTCATTCGAGGGTGATGTTGTCTTAGACCCATTTATGGGAAGCGAAACAACCGCTATCGCAGCAGAGAAAAACAGCCGTCAATGGGTCGGATACGATATATCTCAAGAATACATTGATGTTGCATATTACAGATTATACTATGAGCAATCTTTTGTTGAGGAGTCGCCAAATGAATCAGTGCATAATAGACCTACTGAATGACCCAGAAAAACTTTCTCATTTTACTTTGGGATTATCAGAGGCTTTTGAAGTCGTCGAGAAACAACTGCCAAGCAATTCTGCACAGGGGCTTCTCCGTGAACAGGTTATTATTGGATATTTCAGGTTTATGTTTGGTGGTGATGAGGTGATATTACCGTCAAAAACTAACGAGAGAAACTTTGATGTTACTCTATGCGGAGAAGATTTAGCAATCAAGACAGTAACAGGAAACTCTCGCACCGCAATCAAAGTTCACTGGACATCTGATAATCAAAGAGTTGAAGAAGAAATTGCCACATATTATCCAAAGTCGGATTTCCTGTGGATTACAATACATTGGAACAAAACTGCCGATAGCATCTTCTATATTCCGCTTTCTGTTCAGATCGAAACCCACAACACTCTTGGCGATTCCGGTTATCTAGCGAGATTAACAGGGACAAATAATAGAGGAATCCCACTCTCAAAAGAAGCCTTTTCGATGTTAAAAGAACATCCAGACACCCTACGCCGAAAAGTAACTTGGGTAAGGCAAGGAGTTGACTTTGACCCTCACGAAGAATGGGAAACCTATTGGAAAAGACGACATTCCGACTAAAAGCCTACATCTACACAGTCCCAAACAAATAGATGTCACCTCAAAACAAAAGGAAAATTTCATTTGCACAAAATGTCTTGACCTTAAAAATAAGGCAATCACAGCAAAAAACGTCATTGACAGAGAACGAAAGTAGTCAAAAAGAGAACCGAGGGATTTTCAATAAGTAAGGATAGGTAGGACTCTCACGAGTCTTTCCCCCCTTCCAAACCGTGCGTGCGACTTTCACCGCACACGGCTTTCACCGTCAGTTACTGATTATCTTATAAAGGATAATAACACCTTATGGAATTACGAGTTTTAGGCTGGCTGACTCTATTATTTATCCCAAAAAATAATCTCAACCCTACTTACTCATGGAATATCA
Source organism: Candidatus Poribacteria bacterium (assembly GCA_965222435.1). GTDB lineage: Bacteria > Poribacteria > WGA-4E > WGA-4E > PCPOR2b > PCPOR2b. The sequence continues at coordinate 6,120,809 of OZ244950.1, forward strand.
GAACGTTGGGGAGGAGTCGCCGTATGTAAACATGATTTGCGCTCATTTTCCCTGAATCTGTTATATTTCATTTTTAGTATTCTGACTTGGACAGGCTTACTGTCCTCCTCTCCCTTATCTCCCCGATGAATCGGGGGGACTTAGGGACTATTCTAATCTCACAATGTATACATCACCAACAACTTAGACCCTGACTTTACCCCGATGTCAACGACTTACATAAGGTAAATGCTAGAGTTACCTTACACGACACACGCTTTTTAGCCACAGGCTGTTAATATAGCGTGCATGGGTAGACACGCTCACGCAGATTCACCTATTTCCCAATAACGAGGCTTCCATCAGTTCAATTTTCATTTAGCCATATCATTGTAACCGGACGCAACGTCTTAGCGTGCCTGCATTCACGCCGAGTTGTTCGCCTTTTCCCTTTGCTTCCCACATTGCCGTTTCCAGCAATGCAGTTAAGGTAAGGTTTGCAGTGGTAAGTTCACTAAGTCGGAATCTAACCGACATTATACATTGTTACTTAGAATCGCACCTAGCAACTTGGGTTGTAATAGGTAGAATGGTAAGAAAATGAGCAACCACGCAAAAGACGTTCTCCCTGCGACAAGGGAGATCAAAGGGGGTTAGATTACTACAAAATGAAAGAAACAACTTTAACCAAACGACAGTTCTTTCTGCTCATTGTGGCTTTCGTAGCGTTGGTAGGTATTTGGGACGCTTCCGCTGCTATCACCGGGAAGATTTCAGGTGTAGTCACCGCTGAGGCGACGAAAGCACCGCTGGCGGATGTCACAGTAACAATGGTGGGGACAAGCAGCACCACAACGACAAACGACACGGGCTATTATGTCCTCATCAATATCCCACCGGGCGGTTATGATGTGAAGACGGAACTTGCTGGCTACGGCACGGAGACTGTGGCGGGCGCGAAGGTGTTCGCTGGACTTACCACAACCTTAGACTTCGCCCTAAAGGCTGCCGACGTTGTCACGCTCGAAGAGGTAACGGTAAGGGCTGTCAAGCCGCTAATTAAGCGAGATGTTACGCAAACAACACGGATTATTGAAGCGGAGGATATTGCCGCCATGCCCCGCGATACCGTGAATGGGATCCTCCAAACGCAGGCGGGTGTGGCAGTGAATAACGCATCCGGCGCACTCCATATTCGCGGTGGTCGTTCAATGGAGATTAAATATCTGATTGACGGTCTCCCGGTCAATGATCCCATTGGCAGCAGTTTAGGTATAAATATCAGCACCAACGCGCTTGAACAGATGGAGGTCATCACAGGTGGATTCAATGCAGAACACGGTAACGCACAATCCGGTGTGATTAATCTCATCACGAAAGCCGGCAGCCAAAAGTTTTCTGGTCGCATCCGGTATCGAGTTGGCCAATGGGCAACACACCACGGCGATCCGTTATACGGTCCGTGGTTCGATCCAGACAACAGCTTCCGACCGGTGGCACTTGAACCTTTCCGAGGAATCTTCCTTGGTAAACCCTACGATTATCAAACTCCCTATCGAGGGGGGGCTACTACGGTTGAAGAGTTGGCAAATCGAGAGGGCGATGCACAGGTCGTTTTCACGGAGATTGCCCCCGGTGTATATGCGGATAGGGCGGAAAACCCGCTGCTGCCTGTTATCGACCCTACCACAGGTGAGCCTCAAGTGGATGCCGCAGGCGAAGTCATAATGGCACGCCAACCCTATCGAGACACCGATGGCACAGTTATTGACTATGAGCAGAAACAGGTGACGCTGTTAGATGGCTACATTGTGGATTTGGAGCAGTACAGTGGACTATTCAACGATACGAAAGAGTATGATCTGAGCCCAAGCCATATTGGGGAATTCGCGCTCAATGGACCAATATGGGGGAATCGTTTGACTTTCGCGTTCGCTAGCCAGTTGCGACAAGACGAAAGTTATCTGCCCAATAATGATGGGACGGGATACACCTTTCAGGGTAAACTCAAGTTTGAAGTGACACCCCAAATCAAACTCACGGCAAGCGGGCTCTTCGATCAGCGGGAATCTACCTCCTATGGCGGTAGCCTGCGCTTCTTACCCAGCGCGATTCCGGTCGGGAACAGGGATGGACGGGGCCTTTCCGTGCAACTCTCACATAATCTCAATTCTGGCACCTTCTACACGTTGACGCTTGGGCAATTCCATCGCTCTTTTGAGAGTCATCAACCGGAGAAAGTGTGGGATCCATTAAACAAAACGTTTGATGAAAATGCTTGGGATCCTGAAAAATCGTTTGAGGAGAACCAAGCAGAAGGAAGAATTAGAAATCCAACCCAACAGGCGTACAACGATACAACCTACTACATTGCAGGCGATGATAATTCTTGGACGGATCGCAATTCGACGACATCAATAGTGAAAGCGGATTTTGCCAGCCAAGTCACGGAAAATCATCAGATCCAGACAGGTGTTGGCTTTACGGCACAAGATATCTATAATCTCGGTACAACCAATTGGGGAAGCTCAAACCTCTACATGGAGTACTATGATGTAGCACCTAGCTCCCTGAGCGCATACCTACAAGACAAGATGGAGTATGCAGGGATGATTGTCAATGCGGGGTTGCGGTATGATCTGTACAATCCAGACGGGGCCTCACCCGCAGATCCGTTGGATCCGCTTGAACTCAATCCTGATGGAACCATCAAGTTAGATAAAAGCGTCTATACAGTTGGACTGCCCATCATCAAGGATCCGGTTGATGCTTCTGCCAAACAGATGCTTTCCCCACGCCTCGGCATTTCGTTCCCGGTAACGGATCGGGCGAAGCTGCACTTCACGTATGGACATTACTACCAGATTCCGCGGGGCGATGATCTCTACGAAAATCTCAACTTTGATATGCGGGGTGCCATCCGCAGACGAGGGAATCCTGACTTGGACCCGGAGAAAACTATCGCTTATGAGGTCGGAGTGGCACAACAGTTCACCGATGACTTAACGGCTGACATCACCAGGTTTACCAAGGATATTGACAAACTTGTGAGTAGTGTGCATGTTGACATCACCAACGATTACAGCTATTTCATCAACGACATCTACGGACGGGTTCAAGGCTTCGAGTTGACGGTTCGCAAGTGGCGCACGGGGAATAGTCCAGTTTCTGGGATGCTCAGTTATACCTATTCCGTTGCAAAGGGAAAAGGCTCCAGTCGAAATTTGGGCTACCTGACCTATTATCGGGCACAGCCCGAAGTGACTGAAAGCCACCCCCTAGATTGGGATCAGCGGCACGTTGTCTCAGGAACGTTGGACATTCAATTGCCCCTCGATAGTGCCGTCAACCTGATTGGTCGATACGGCAGTGGCTTGCCCTACACGCCAAATCCGAGCGCGCCGATTAAACCTGACGTGAACTCAAAGCGGTATCCGCCAACTTACAATGTTGACGTGCTGCTTAGCAAGCGGAGCCGGGTTGGTGGGGTAACGTATACCCTCTTTGCGGATATTCGGAATATCTTCAACACGAGAAATCTATATGATTTGCTTGATCCGGTGACTTATGACCGATATGGCCTCCCGCTTACCGCCAGAAAGCATTCCACTCCGCTCTCGTGGAATTCGCCACGGTTGGTTATGATTGGCGCGAGTCTGGATTTTTAGAGGGAAGTGGGTTTTTCAAGTCAACAACATGGAATTTGAATGGCATCCTAACAAAGCAGCAAGTAATCTTACCAAGCATAATGTATCTTTTCATGAAGCATCAACTGTGTTTGGTGCCCTATTGTCCCTTACATTTTCCAATCCAGATTACTCGGATGATGAATCCCGGTATATCACGATTGGTGAATCAACGTAAAGACGCTTGCTCATTATCTCCCACACGGATCGCGAACAACGAATCGGAATTATCATGCCTGTTGAGTTTGATTGTTAGGAGGTAATACTATAGAATGACACACAGCCAAAGAATCTTACCACCAGTTCCTCGGAAGTTTGTGCCTCCAAGCACCAATGAAGCGATTGAATATAAAGGTGTGCAGTACTACATCGGCGAACAAATCGGGAAGGGAGCGTTCGGGGCTGTTTTTGACTGTCGCGACGAATGGGGAAACGAGCTAGCCGCCAAAGTGCTTTTGCCACGGAATCGTCCGTATGAGACAGTAAGAGAGGAATGGATTCATGAACTTAAAAATCTTCAACAGCTTCGGCACCCGCAAGTTACCTTTATCCATCAAGCGTTTGAATATCGAGATACGTTCTACCTGATTGTCGAGAAGTGTGCATTCACGTTGAAGGTTTTGATCGAAGACCCCAGCACCAACGGTGAACTTTGGTTACCGTATGTCAGTCGAGACATTCTTAATGGGCTCCAGTACATCCACGATTATGGATATGTTCACAAGGACTTGCATGCAGGAAATGTTTTTGTATCTCTACAGAAAGACGCAATGGTTCCAGACAAGGACCCTGTTTGGAGATTCAAGATCGGCGATTTAGGGATTAGCCGCCTCGCAGGAGATATTCGTCTCTTCAATACTATTCTTGCTCCATGGATGTTGCCCCCAGAGCACCTAAAACCTGAACAATTCGGTGCGATAGGAACACATACTGATATATATCATGTAGGCTTACTGTACCAAACACTAGATTTTACGAAAGACGAAATTATTGCCGGTCGTCCGAGAGAGCTCGCCGAAGGGTTATCATCGAAATATGCGGCGGCTATTGTCCGAGCATTGCGGCGGCATGTCAGCGATCGAACTTCCTCTGCGATTGAGATGTGGAGGGAGATTTCAGCAGTATCAGCCGGGCTAGTATCTTAAGGAACGCTGCAAGCAACACATTCGCCTTTATTCTTAACAAGGAAAATAGAACAAGACAACCAATAATGACTGACAGAACCGTACCTAATGGTGAATTACGTCCCGAGTACGACGAAACATCTCTGAAAAATGGGATTCGTGGAAAATATGCAGAGCAATATGCTGCCGGTACAAACATTGTCCGGCTTGCGCCAGATGTTGCCGCCGCTTTCCCCAACGAGAAGGCTGTTAATGAAGCTTTACGGTCTGTATTGAAAGAGAGGAGTAAGGAGAGATGACCGCAACTACAACTATTGAAGGTATTTATCGCGACGGTAAGGTTGAACTCTCGGAAACACCCAGTGATATGTGTGAGGGTACGCCCGTCATCGTAACCTTTCTGCCATCCAATGCTATAAATTTAGAGAAATATGGTATTGATGAAGCGCAGGCGGCAGATATACGGGCACGTTTGGCAGCCTTCGCTGAAGACTGGGAAAGCCCTGAGATGAATGTTTATGACAACTATGATGATGCCAAAGCCAAGTTACAAACGCGGTGATGTAATCTTAGTGCTCTTTCCGAGTTCTAACTTGCGTACAGCCAAGCCGCGTCCAGCGTTAATCGTTCAAGCTGACAATCTTCAAACAGCCTTACCGCAAGTAATCGTGGCAATGGTTACTAGCAGGATGTTCCGTGCAAATCATCCCAGTCGTGTCGCCATTTTACTTTCCACACCCGAAGGACAACAATCGGGATTATTGATGGATTCGGTAGTCGTGACTGACAACCTTGCTACAGTTGCTGAATCGGCAATCTACCGTGTCGTTGGCTCGATACCAATGGCAAAAGTTGACATCGCTTTACGACACACATTGAATCTATAATTTGATGTGACGATTTGTGAAATCATAATTATCAAAACCATCACCACCCTAAAGCACCAACGACGCAAAAGGTGAAACACGACGAAACCGCTTCACTTTTTCACTAGGAGGAAACGAACATGGAGCTCCATTTATACGATGTAGTGTTTCCAATTGTGTTTGGGATTGCGGCAATCTTCTTTCTGGTCATTGGGCTTCGTGGCATTTTGACTAAGCGCCCCTTCGTGATCTCACAGAGATGGTTCCTTTCGATTATGTTTGCTGTTTTCATTCCAACAATCTTACAGTCGCTCTTATTGCGGTTACCCAACGGTTTCAATTTGATAAATTGGCTGAACCCTCTTATGTTTGGGTTTATACTTCTAATGATGTGCTATCAAATGAGGGGTTACAGCGCATACGCTGTTACAGATACGTCATTTCGTGAGGCATTAATTGAGGTGCTCCAAAAGCTACAATTGCCCTACGAAGAGAGTCTTTCTTTAATCCGGCTTACATCTATTGAAGCCGACCTACAAGTGTCTGTTCAAGGGTGGATGGGAACGGGTTTTATCAAGATTAAACAGCGTGCACACGGTTCTGTGCTTAAAGAAATTGCTAATGAGATGAACGAGCACTTCCGCATATCGTCTGTACCTACAAATATGATTACCTGTGTTTTCCTCCTGGTTATGGGAGTTTTTATGGTTATCTTCGCCGTTAGCCTGTTATTCGCCCGAAATATCTTCGAGAATTTTCACTAAAGCAGGACTTACGCAAATTTGGCACACGGGGATAGATTTTTTAATTTTTAACCCCCTAAATCCCCCTTATCAGGGGGGACTTATGAACGCGCTGCGTAAGTCCTAATATTGTAAGGTAGGACCCCTTATCTTGTTTTTTTAGGAGGAAAAATGAAACACACGAAACCGGGCAGACGCGTATCACTGCCCCTACTAGCAGCCCTCACCTCTGGGCTACTGATCATAGCAATCTTGCCGGTGATAGCTGCCGTGGATTGGAAGGCACTGGATGTAGGCAATCTGTCGTCTGCGGTCTTTAACACCGCTGTCGTCGGCTACCCCAGCAACCCAACCGCAAACCCTTCAGGGTGGTGGCCCGCGGGCACAAACGATTCCTACATCTATGAAGGAGATATCTGGATCGGTGCCAAGAAAGGTGGAGAGATTGGCGTCTCTACATCAGATGGCAGGTCAAGCGAAATTTGGCCCACCGACGATGTGCCTGAAGTGATTTCCAATAAGCCCGGTATGACCACAAAAGGAACGCCGACAAGCCAAGCGATCATGTTCAAATGCAGCGATACGAACCCGGATGCGAATCAGGGATTGATCCTCGGCTTAGAAATTGAGGTCAACGGTTTTCAGTGGAGTTATGCACCGCTCTACGATTTTTTTATTCTAGAATACAAGGTCAAAAACGTTGGCGGTGAAATGCTTGAAGATGTGTTTATGGCGTTCCGGTATGACGTAGATGTATCGAGCAATGAGACAGGTACAGCAAGCTACTCGGCTGATGACTTTATTGCGTTGGATGAGACGCCTGACGCTCTTAACCCTGAAGCGCACCCGAACCGTTACCTCTCTTACGGGTTCTCCAACGCGTCCGCTCCCGGGTACATCGGTTTGCGAGTATTGGATGCGTATGTGGGGGATAACCCACAGGATGCTGGGGCAAAAATTCCTTTTACAGCGCACAAACGGATTACCATAAATACTGATCCAACGACCGATGCGGAGATGTACGCTTATATCAGTGTCCCCGGTGTTGACCCACTCCCCGCAAACTACGATGACCAACGTTTTGTTCAGTCCTACGGACCTGTGGAATCGCTCGCTCCCGGACAGGAGTTCACCTTTGTAACAGCGGTGGCTATCGGTGAGGGACTTGCCGGTTTACAAGCCGCTGCGGACTGGGCGCAGAAGTTGTATGATGATGCCTACGTTGCACCCGCCCCGCCGCCGTCCCCGCTGGTAAGCGCGTATCCCGCCGATAGACAGGTAACGCTCATCTGGGAAAGTGAAGGACGTTGGGCAGGTAAAAGCATCGAAGAATATGTTGATCCCACCGATCCGGAGAAAATTTTTGAGGGTTATAGAGTCTACCGTCGAGATGCCTCCTACGATCCAGATACCGGCAACCCTGTGGAAGATTGGACGATGCTAATGGAGTTTGACAAACCGAGTGCAACCGGTAATTTCTTCACGGTCGCGCATGTCGGTAAGCAGTCAGACGCTACCATTGCAAGCGAGGGCGATGAACCGTTTTTTGCTGACTTTTTCAAAAATGCCGTCTACTCAATCCAATTCGATTCCAGTACCACCTTCAAGATAATTAATACGACGCTGTGGGAGGTTATGGCGCATAATCCCGAATTCCCAGCAAACGGTGAGGGATATGTTGTGATGGATCCGAACACAGGAGCACCTTATCCCGACGGGACCTATCGCTCAGGTGCGTTAATCTACTTCGGGGGTTTGTATCTAATAATTACGGACGGTGCTTCAGGTCCCCCTGTGGCGGGCGATATTTTTCGCGTTGTTTCCACGCCTTCGCAGGCACTCGGTGAAGATGCAGGTATCAAGAATTTCTACACCGACGAAGGATTGACCAACGGACTTCAATACACCTATGCGGTCACCTCATTCGATAGGGGCAATCCGAAAGCTGGGCTTATCTCAATGGAGAGTAGCCAAATTGAGACGATGCTCCACGTTGTCCCACGCGCCCAGCCCGCTGGATATCGGGAGGCAACTGCTGATGTGGCGGGGCAAGGAGTAGGAATTGTCACTGTTGAGCCGATGGTGCTCGCACCAAACAAGGTGACGGGAGATCAATATAAAATCGTCTGGCAGGGTGCGACACAGACAGGACCCGGTGCGTATATCACAGGCCCCGGCTATCAACCGCCCACTTACGAGATTATCAACATGAGGACAGATCAAACGGTGGTGGAGCAGCAACTTTTTGATTGGTATGACCCTGAACACGGCGAGGCTGTTGAGGTGCTCTCACCGATGTTTGATGGAATTATCCTAAAGATAACGGGGGTTGATGTGACTTACGGGAGTCCAGACGAAAACCCAATCAACAGCGTCGAACTGACCGCAGGCTCCGTTCCGGGGTGGACGGTGGACATTCAATCTCCCGGTGCCGGGGAGAACACTTGGCCCAATATCTTCTGGACAACGTATTACCGCCCGCATAGGTACTCGATCACATTCATTGACGATACACACGTCAGGGTGGTGGACGAAGATACGGGCGAGGAGATTCCATTCAACGACCAACGCGCCGAGGGATACGCAATCCTAGGGGCAGGTTGGGTTGACACATACAACCGAGAAGCCACACCGGACTTTTTTCGGATTTACATTCGGGGGGCGTACGTCTACATAAAAGATCCCAACCATGAAATCTCCGCTGGGGATGTATTCATGGTTGAGATGGGGGGTATCAGTGCGCCGCGGGATGACGACGAATTTCTGTTGACGACACAAGATGCGTCGCTCGCCCCTGAAGACATCAAAGCAGATTTAGAACGTATCCGTGTTGTGCCAAATCCCTACTTCATCACGAATAGGGCTGTGACTGCTGAAGGGACGGACAAGATCTTCTTCACGCACCTGCCGCCGCGGTGTACCATTCGGATTTATACGTTGGTGGGTGAATTGGTGCGGGAGATCGAGCACGAGAGTTTCGCACCGTTCAACGCAGATGAGCGTTTGGCACAGGGTGACAAGGGTGGCACGGAGACATTTGACCTTCTTAATCTCTATAATCAAGCTCTTGTGAGTGGAGTCTATATCTATCACGTTGAAGCACGTGATGACAGCAATGATGTTATCGGGAATAAGATCGGTCGGTTTGCGATCATTCGATAAAAGGGGATAAACTAGGGTAAGCACATGCACAACACTATTTTTAAGAATCAAGCAATGTGGCGATTCGCCTCAACAGTTTCTAGTCTCTTGGTTATCGTTACGCTTTTATGGACAGTTCCAAGTGATGCGACCACCAATGTCGGGACTGCCGGCGCACAGTTTCTGAAAATTGGACCGGGGGCGCGGGTGGACAGTTTGGGGGGTGCGTTCGGCGGACTTGCCAACGATGCCACCAGCATCTACTGGAATCCAGCCGGGTTAAGTCAACTCAAACAGACTAGCTTTTCAGACACACATACAATATGGCTTGCCGATACCCGATACAACTATCTCGCATTCGCCACGCCGGTGGAAAAGGTAGGCACCTTGGGCGCGAGTGTTACATTCCTCAACGTCCCCGATACGGAAATCACAACGCTTGCAAAGCCAGACGGGACGGGGCTGTGGTACTCCGCATGGGATGCGGCGGTGTCGGTGGCTTATTCCAGACAACTCTACGAAAAAGAGTCGGGGGCCAATCTCTCCTTCGGCATCAACGCCAAATACATCCATCAGCAGATCCATAGGGAAAGTGCTACAGGGGTTGCTATTGACGTTGGGACTTTATACCACACAGGTTGGAGAAGTTTACGCATCGGGATGTGTTTCTCGAACTTCGGTCCCGAGATGCGCTTCAGCGGTCCTGACCTTGTGACCGGTGCTGAAGAAGCGGGGGATTCCAGAAATGCGGACTATCGCCCGTATCCGGACACGACGAATCCGACGCGAAAGGCTGAACTAGAAACCGTAGAGTTTCCGCTGCCGTCCAACTTCCGGCTCGGCATCGCCTACGATCTGCTTGATAGTGGGGATAACCTCCTCACCGTCGCACTTGACGCTAACCATCCGAACGACAACAGTGAACGACTAAACCTCGGATTAGAATATTGGTACAGACAGATGGCGGCGATTCGTGGAGGTTATAAATTGCGCTTGGGTCCCGACAGTAGTGATGATGAAGAGGGGCTGACGCTCGGATTGGGTATCCACATGAAATTTGCCGCAACAATGCTGTCCCTAGATTATGCGTTCGCTGACTTTGGGTATCTGCAACGGGCACATCGCGTGAGCCTAGGCTTGAAATTCTAAAAGATGCTAGGTTCTGTTAACACTGATGTGAGGCGTATCCACAATTCGCCGATAAGTATCCCATTGTAGGGGCGAGGTTCCCTCGCCCAGCGGGTTGGGAAACCCAACCCCTACAGGTTGGTATCCAACCTATACTAGATTAAGTGTTGGGTTTCACGGTTTCCGTTCAGCCCAACCTACGTGCTGCCAAATGTCAACACGCCCTAACAAAATCCGACGTTAGGGCAAAGGAGCAACACTGTGCTTTTCAACAAAACCCGCGCACAGGAGTATATGCGCCGCTGCGGTGTGGATGTTTTGGTAGCAACCTCACCGGTCAATATTACCTATTTTTCGGATTATCGGTGCTGGATTGATCCGCTGTTCAAGGCGTATATGATGGTGCCGGGCGCGCCAAGCGATCCCGATCCGACCGCCGCTTATGCAATCTTTCCATTAGAGGGGGAACCTGCGCTTGTGGCGAGTCCGACGTTTGCAGTGAACGCCTCCGATTTGTGGGTGCGAGACGTGCATATCTTCGGTGACCACGGGTTGGATGATTCGCTGCCGCTGCCGGCGTTGTCCGATGCGGAGCAACGCATCTTTGATATACTCCATAGACCACAAGACAATGCCACATCAACCGATGCGCTCTTGAGTGTTCTCAAGGGCCGAGGGTTGACTGACGCTCAAATCGGAATCGAGATGGAGGGGTTATCACCAAGAGCAAAAGAAGCAATCGAGGCGGGGTTGCCGAATGCGCAGATCAAGGATTGCTCAAACCTTATCCGTCTTGTTCGGATGGTCAAGACTGAAGATGAACTGTCACGATTGATCCATTCAGCGGAAATCAGCGAGACAGCAGCGATGGAAGCACTCGCACTCGCTCGACCGGGACAGCCAATCGCCGATGTCGTCCAACACTATCGGCAGCAGATCGCCAAGGATGGCGCAGATTTCGATCACTTTGCGTTCGGTGTTCGCGGCTTAGGGCTTGCCACGGAGCCAAACTACATCTTGACCGACGACGATATACTCTATGTAGATTTTGGCTGCATTTATGAAGGTTGTTTCTCCGACAGCGGCACAACATTAACTATGCGCGAACCGTCGGCGACGCTGATTGACAGGCATAGAGCATTGCGGGAATGTGTTGAGGCAGGAGTGGAAGCAATGACGCCGGGTGCAAAGGCGTCTGCCGCCCAAGCTGCCATGTGGAAAACACTCAACGCACACGGCATCACAGCCTCATCGCCTCATGGACATGGGTTGGGTTTGGAGGTCCGCGATTACCCGATTATCGTCGCAGATAATGGGCATCGGATTCATGATGATTGCGTGGATGTCCCATCAGATCTACCGCTTGAGTTGGATATGGTTCTCAATCTGGAAGCGATGATTTCGATGCCGGGCGTTGGGTCGCTACACATTGAGAGATCATTCCTTGTAACTCCCAACGGTAGCCGTCCACTGATCCCACAGGATCGGACACGACCTGTGCAACCGGACTAAACAAATAGGGACGGGGTAATCCCGTCCCTACGATTTTTTTAACATAATAGGACTTACGCACTTCAGGTTGTAGTGAACACCGTACTGCGTTTACCACGCACATAACAATGGAAATTCAATCGTAGCCGATCGCAGATTGGGCAATCTGCGCCACTTTATGTCATCCGATCGCAGATTGGGCAATCTGCGCCACTTTATGTCAACTGCGTAACTCCTACATAAGCGATTTTATTTAGACACGGACAAACTTCTGAAACCGCTGTCCGCGGCCCGGCTCGCCGATTTCAGCAACGTAGATGCTGCCTTCGTCATCAACGCAAAGTCCATGTGCAGACTGGATGATACCGTTGTTTTCCGCGCCGGAGAACCGACTCAACCGCTCTCCTTCCGGGGTCCAGACGCTGACACGTGAGCCCGCCCCCTGCTCAACCACATAAATCATATTGTCATCAGTTATCCACACATCGCCGGGGGCAACTACATCCGTCCATGTTTCCATGTGTTTTCCATCGGGATCGAAGATCTGGATACGATTGTTCTCACGGTCACAGACGATGACGCGCCCCGTTTTATCACACCCGATATTATGGACCACTGCGAATTCACCCGGACCGCTGCCCGCTTCGCCCCATGCTAGAAGGTGCTCACCCTCTTTGGAATATTTATGAACGAGGCGATTGCCGTATCCATCCGAGACGTAGATCTCCCCTTCTGGACCGAGTGCCACACCGGTGGGCATATTATACTCGCGTTTATGGTATGTCACGCCAGCGACCCCGCGTGTTCCCCACTCGCGCTCGAAGTCACCGAGCAGCGTGTAACGGCGCACGATATGCTGCCACGCATCGGTCAGGTAAACTTCATCGTCAGGACCGATGAAGATTCCGTGTGATTGGCTTATCAGATGCGGAGAAACACCGAAATCTCCATATCCCCACGAGGTAACGAAGTTCCCCTCTTTGTCAAAAACAACAACCGGATGTATACCGCGGGTAAAGGCAAAGATTCGTCCCTTGGAATCGATTGCTGCATCCGATACCATAGAGAAAACCCAACCCTCCGGCAGTTTTGGCCATCCGTCAACTAATTCATATTTATAGTCGCCCTCTCCTAATGCCATGTTGTCCCTCCAAAATTGAAGTTTGAAATGATGCGTTTCTATTTTAACCTAAGTTGCTAGTTGCGTTATAATGCTACATAGCATGTCGCCCCGCCCCGATAGGATTGGGATTCAAAGCATACTATAGACATATCGCTCCTCTGAAGCGAAAGGATATCTATCTGCTGCATGGTAGGGAACAACGATCGTTGTTCCCTACAATCCCTATACCTACTTTGCATTATTATAGTCCAAATCGCGATTCGGAGATCGCTCCTACCGCTTGCGTTATTTTAGCATGTTTGCAGGTTTGGATCAACAGCGAAGCGGTATTTCTTGGGAAATAAAAAAGGGTTCACACGAGAATGAAACAGTCCCATTCCTTCCCCGTGTGAACCCATGAAACCAACATAGCGGTGACTATTTTTTAAGAGATGCTTTCGCGCAGCGTGACAGCCTTCAACTTCACCGGATAATTAACTTACAGCCCTTCTTCCGCCTCATCCGGATCTGTCACATCGTCCTCATCATAGACTTCTTCGGTTGGCTGCAATTCTTCCGACGTCTCTACCTCCTCGTCTTCCTCGCCATCTACGGAAACGAATGGAGACTCTTCCAAAGGTTCTTCCGGTTTATCCGATTCCTCGTGGGCAATCCGTCCTAATTTAAGTTCATCAATTGCAGCCGTTACAGGCTTTTCAGCATTAGCAACCAACATAGGCAGGCTATTTTCAGCATTGATTTCACGTGCCCGTTTCGCTGCGATATTCACAGCCAAATACTTGTTACCGCCCTGTTCCAAGATATCCTCAAGATAGATAAGTGGCATTCTGAGTAACCTCGCAATTTATAGGTAATTTGGGTAAACCAAATTTGGGAAGTATATATTATCAGTGATTGTCCAAATTGTCAAGACAATTTCTACCAATCTAATCCACCAAACACTTCAGAGCCGGATGTCGTTTGTCTATCACCAAACACCTAAACCAATCTCATGCGGTTTCGTCCAAGTATTGGGACGGAATTCAGCACAAATAGGGGAGGAGCAGAAATGAGAATTGGCGAAGGATTTTCAGTTGGATTTACAGCGATTCACGCGAATAAAATGCGGTCACTCTTGACGATGCTCGGAATTGTCATTGGTATCGCCTCCGTGTTAGCGATGATTGCTATCGGCGATGGAGCCAAGCTAATTGTGCTTCAGGATGCCCAAAAGATTGGTGGTGCCAATCAAGTCACGCTGTATCGGAGCGGCCATATCCGTAAAGGCAATCGTTGGGTGCCGAATCGCAGCAACGAATACTTTGAGTATGGAGATGTGCTGGCGATTGAAGCCGAGTGTCCTTCCGTCGAGGGAGTCATCCCTCGCATTCCACAGTGGCGTGGAGTGCTTGTCCAAGCGGAAGGCGGTGCTGAGAAACGGACAGGGTATGAAGGAGTTACCTCTTTCTACCAAATCGGAATGAACTGGGAACCTGCAAGCGGACGCTTTATCACAGAGGACGATGTTACAGATCGGGCTAAAGTCTGTGCCCTCGGATCGGATGTGGCAAACGAGCTTTTTCAGGGGCAGGATCCGGTTGGCAAAACAATCAAAATCGCGCGCGGCTCCGGCAACAGGCGCCGTCGCTGGCAACAACGTAGCCAAGACAGAAGCATGGAACGGTTCACCGTTGTGGGTGTGATGGAGCCTCGTGGACGAAGCCTCCGTTTCGGGTGGAATCTGGATGACCGGGTTCTCCTCCCGTTGACAACGGTTCAGGAACGGTTCACCGGCAACGACCGGGTGACAATGATTTCCGTCCAAGCAAAAAGCGTCGAATTGATTAACCAAGCCAAGGAAGAGGTCACAGAGGTGATACGAAAACGGCACCGCAATCAGGACAACTTCTTTAATGTTTGGGAGATGAGGGCGGGTATGGAGCAACTGTTCAAGATTAGCAAGGTTATCAAAATCGTGCTCGGTGTTATCGCCGGATTTTCGCTGCTTGTGGGCGGCATCGGCATCATGAACATGATGTTGGTCTCTGTAACGGAACGCACCCGAGAGATCGGCTTACGCAAAGCGGTTGGTGCCAAACGACGGGACATCCTTTTCCAATTCTTAATTGAAGCAATTGCAATGTGCAGTGTTGGTGGCGTTATAGGTATTGGGTTGGGTGTTGCTGCCGGGCACGGGATGGCAAATGTTGCGGTAAACATTGTTAAAATTGTTCCGGAGTGGCCCGCTGTTGTCTCGACAGAATGGATGATTATCTCGGTTGCTTTTTCGGCACTTATTGGTATTGTCTTCGGTGTCTACCCCGCGTTAAAAGCGGCACAACTTTCGCCTATCGAAGCATTGCGGACTGAATAGAGAGGAGAAAAGGAAATTTGGAACTGAGTGAAGAATTCCTAAACGTGTGGATTAAATTGAAAATAGAAATCCGCCATCCTCACTTATGGAAGCGTTGAGAATGGCATTAACACGAGAGGAGGGAAGATATTGAAACTCAGTGAAGGATTTTCAATTGGGTTCAGAGCTATTGGTATAAACAAGATGCGTTCCCTTTTGACGATGCTTGGGATTATCGTTGGGGTCGCTTCAGTACTTGCAATGATTGCTATAGGGGATGGAGCAAAAACGCTTGTACTTCAAGATGCGGATAAGCTGGGAGGTGCGAGTCAATTTAGTATGTGGCGCGGTGGTTGGATTAAAAAAAAGGGACAATGGGTCCGCAATCGTAGCAGCGAGTTTCTAAAGTACGATGATGTCGTAGCGATTGAAGCGGAGTGCCCTTCCGTTGAATTGGTGATACCACGCATTCCGCGCTGGGGTGGAGTTCTCGTTCAAGCCGCAGATGGTGCTGAAAGCCGTACCGGGTATAACGGCGTTGATCCGCACTTTCCGATTGGGATGAATTGGGAGGTGGGACGAGGACGTTTCTTTACGGAAACTGAATTTAACGATCGACAAAAAGTCTGTGTCATTGGATCCGAACTGGCAACCGAACTGTTTGGTGACGATGATCCCATCGGCAAAGAAATCAAGGTCGCACGTAGCGCCGATTGGGAAATCAAACGGGAAGAACGAAAAAGAGTGATGGTACGATTCACGGTGGTAGGTGTGATGCAGACGCGCGGAAGAAGTCTTCGTTTCGGCTGGAACCTCGATAACATTCTGTTTGTCCCATTGACAACTGCACAAGAGAGATTTACCGGAAATGACCACGTCACGATGCTAACTGTCAAGGCAAAACACATAGATTTAATTGGCAAAGCCCAAGAAGAGGTCAAAGCGGTGATGAGAAAACAACATCGCAACCAAGACGATTTTTTTCACATTTGGGTTTTGAATGAGAGTATGGAGCAGCTGAATAAAATTAGTTGGGTTATCAAAATCACGCTGGGCAGCATTGCGGGATTCTCGCTGCTTGTCGGCGGGATTGGTATTATGAATATGATGTTGGTTTCCGTTACGGAACGCACACGAGAAATCGGGTTACGAAAGGCGATTGGTGCCAAGCGACGAGATATCCTCCTTCAGTTTCTAGTCGAAGCAGTGGTGATGTGTAGTGTTGGTGGATTGCTTGGAATTGGATTGGGTGTTGGTGCAGGTTACGGTATGGCGAATATTGCGGTAAAGATTGTTAAGGTTGTCCCGGAGTGGCCCGCTGTCATTTCCACAGAGTGGATTGTTATCTCGGTTGCCTCTTCGGCACTTATCGGTATTGTCTTCGGCGTCTATCCTGCGGTAAAAGCGGCACAACTGTCACCCATTGAAGCGTTGAGGACAGAATAGAACCGTTTGTAAATTGTAAGGAACCGGCGAACAACCGAACAAATCAAAGGAGAAGATCGCATGAATCTCATCGAATGTATTATGGTTGGACTTGCCAGCTTACGGCGTAATCCACTCCGTTCTGGATTGACTATCCTAGGCATCGCCATCGGTGTCGGTGCGGTGGTGAGCATGGTTTCAGTCGGTGACGGCTCACGCGCGTTGGTATTAGGTGAAATAGAACGCACCGGTGGATTGACCATGATTGAGATTACTCGGGACGATTGGGATCGGCAATCGGGAACATTCAGCAGAAGGGCGGGACGTACCCTGAGACGCTGGCGTAGAAACCGTGCAGAACACCTAGAAACCCAAGATATATACGAAATTATGGAAAAAGGGAGAGGCGTTGTTCATGCGGTCGGTGAAGATGACATGCCCGGCTGGAATGTATATCATGAGGGAGCCAGTAGGAACTCTAGGGTGATTGCAGGGACTGGGGGGTATGATCGATCGCACAATTGGTATCCGGTCATGGGACGCTTCTTCACCGAGGAAGAGGTTGAAAGAGCGAGCACGGTCACTGTTATCGGCTATAAAATCTACGATGAAGTCTTCAAAGGTGAGGATCCAGTCGGCAAAGAGATGAAGGCGACACGGACGACGAGTTGGGGACCCCGATATGACGTGCGCTTGACGGTGATCGGTGTGATGGAAGAGAAAGGCGACGCGATGGATACCGAAGGTTGGGATGAGCGTTTTATCATTCCCCTCACAACCTTTCAACAGCGCTTTACCGGGCGGAAGGAGGTCGAGCGGATCCGTGTGGAAGCAACAAGCCTTGATGAGGTTGAAATCGCGAAAGACGAAGCGAAGCACATCTTGGGAAGGCTGCACAACAATTCGGGGGAGGAGTATCAGTACTGGACAGCACAGGAGGAACTGGCAACCGCTGAAAAGATCGGGAATACGATGAAAGCCTTAATGGGTGGGATCGCGCTGATTGCGCTTTTTGTGGCAGGAATCGGTATCATGAATATCATGCTGGTCTCAGTCACAGAACGAACAAAGGAGATCGGTCTGCGCAAGGCGCTTGGGGCAAAGCGGCGCGACATTTTGACGCAGTTTCTGATTGAGGCGTTGGTCTTGAGTATAACGGGCGGTATCTTGGGTGCGATTCTAGGTATTTTTCTGGGGAAAGGTAGTGCCATGTTAATCGCCAAATTTGTGTGGGAAGGCAGCAATTGGCCCTCGGTCATTTCCTACTCTACCATGATTATCGCCATGGGTGTCTCTGTGAGCATTGGGGTTATCTTCGGATTGTATCCCGCCTACAGAGCGGCAATCTTAATGCCGATAGAAGCGTTGAGAGAGGTGCCCGGAGATGAAAACCTCAAGATTGGCGGAGAAGAATTTAAACTTGCCCCCCTTGCTGGAAGATTTTGGGGACAGCTACTAGACAGCTTGGTCTGCGCTGCCATCGTCGCTATTCCGTTTGGTGCGTGGACGCGCATCGGTCTAGAAGGCACCAATATTGTGATCTGGGTTGCTGCTTCCATTGCGTTACTGTATTTACTTTTTCAAGATGCCCTAAACGGACGGAGCCTTGGTAAACGACTCGTGAAAGCACAAGTCGTTGATTCAAAGAGTGGGTTACCTTGCAATTTGTGGCAATCTGCTCTTCGCAATCTGTCACTACCGATATTTAGCGTGATTGATTGTATCTTTATCTTAGGAGAGAAAAAGCAGCGGCTGGGTGATAAACTTTCAAAGACACTCGTGGTTAAGGTCACATAAGGTGTTACATCTAAGTTTCAATTATCAACAAAGGAGTGATCAAATAGTGAAAAAGATTATAGGAGCTGCCGCGATCCTTATTTTAGCGACAACCCTCATGTCATGCGAATGGATTAAAGGGCGTGGGGAAAAAGAGGACGCAGCTGATAAACGGATTGAAGTGGTCAGAATTGGAGATTTCCAGAAGTTAATTAGCGCGACAGGAAATCTCGAAGCACTCATTGATGTAGAAGTTAAGGCAAACGTTGCGGGCGAAATCGTTAAACTGTATGTGAATGATGGGGCCTATGTTGAGAAGGATCAGGTATTGCTGGAGATAGATCCGGAACAGTACGTGGAAGAAAAGAAGCAGGCTGAAGCCGATGTTAATACTGCTAGGGCACAACTCAGGCAAGCGGAACTCAACATTATGTTGAAAACTGAAGAGCTTAATAGCTCCCGCCAACAAGCCGAGGATAATGTCAAAATTGTCAGATCGAATTTAAGGACAACCTTAGCAACTTCACAAACACAGATTACTTCGGCTGAAACGGACATCCAAACGACGCTGAACCAGTTGGATCAAGATAAAATTGCGCTGGAGCAGGCGGAGATCGAACTCAACCGGGCAGGAATAAGGCTCGCAGAGCTTGAAACAGAACTTGAGTCCGTCAAAGTGGAGCGAGATAATGCCCTATCTGAAAGGAATCGGAACCAAGAACTGTTTGAGAAGAAACTGGTTTCTAAGAAGTCCCTCGAGGAGGCGGAATCGAGATATGCGAATGCAGAATCGCAATATAAGACAGCTGAAAAGCGATTAGAATCTCAGCAGCAAACCGTCAATTCTCAAGATAAAACTATCGCTACGAGAAAAAGTGCAATCGAAAACCGTGAACTCACCAAGACGTATCAAGATCTGAATTTGAAGGAACTCCGTGAAATGCGAAAGGCGGCGGAGGAGGAGAAAAACCTCCAACTGCAAATTGCCCAAACCCGCCTTGCGGAGATTGAAGATACCCTCGAAAACGAAAAAACCATCACTGAACAAGGGGAGGTGAGCGCGCAAGCGAATCTCCTGCGACGTCGGAGTAGCCTGAAGAACCAACAGGAATTTTTGGAATGGACAACCATCAAGGCACCGATGGCTGGCACTGTGACCCTCCTCGAAATTGAAGAGGGTGAGATTGTGACCTCCGGGCGCTCGGCATTCTCGCAGAGTCCACCGTTGATGACAATTGCAGATCTATCAAAAATGGTGGTCAAGACCTACATCAACGAAGTCGATATGGAACGACTCAGGATGAATCAGAAGGCAAACATCAAAGCTGACGCATATAAGGACAAGATATACGAGGGTCGCGTCGCCGAAATCTCTCCGAGTGGCGAGGAACGAGATAACATTATCACCTTCGAGGTGATGGTTGAGGTGGTCGGCTCACCCTCTGAGCTGCGTCCCGGCATGAGTGCCGATGTCGATGTTATTACCTACGAGGAGAAAGATGTCTTGATGCTGCCGATAGATGCAGTCCAAGAGGAAACATCGGCAATCGCCACGGCGAAAGTCGGTGCTGATGTAGATGCTTTCAAAACAGACCAAGAAATTGAACTCAAAACTTTAACTGGAAAGGGTTTCAACGGAAAGGTAACCAGCATCAGTGGGGACCAATTGACAATCAGTCTTGATAGCTCACAGCGAGGCTTGCGTGATGGTGAACGCACCTTCACACTTTTTGTGAATGGTAAGCAGAAGGCGGACGGGATTTCGACAGATATTAAAATCACGAAAGATAAGTTCGTCATGCTTGATTCAGCAGGCATCATTGAAATAGGGAACGCTGCCTCAAAAGGAAAACGAGTTTCTATTGAGGTGGGCGAGCAGAACGAGACCGATGTCACTATCAAGGGTGGACTGGTAGAAGACGATCGGGTGATCTTACCTAAGCGGCAGGCACCGGCAGAAGGTCAATTTTAATTGATCCGTTCAAGATGCGAGCGCCTCGGGCAACCGAGGCGTTTTTTTTATGCCTGTTTGTATCTTTCTGCACAACATTAACGAGCGAGACTAGGAACTTGTTGGCAGGGATAGGGCACACAGCACTCCGTCCCGATTCATCGGGAGGTAAGCTGCCATAAGTAGCGCGAACTGTTAGTTTGCGGACTGGGATCACAATCTAGCAGATTGTGGTACAAAATCGGTTTATTGATACATATATCGCCCCGCTGGGGCTAAAGGCAGTTTGTTCTCAATGTATCTATACACATTCCGCCCCGCTGGGGCTGCTTTTGCTTGTACCTGAAATTCTTTCTCTGTGAGTTACGTTTCCGGAAGAAACTGAATGAAAAATCAGCAAATACTTAAAAACAAAACATGAAGCAGATAGAAATTGTCCAAAGTATAGTAATGTCTATTTATTTCTTGCGTTTACTATAGTTTTCCAGTTTCATGTTTTGCATGGTGTTCTGTTTATCAATACCGCTCGGCTCCGACTTCGCCGGGAGTCCAAGCCCCCGATAAGATCGGGATTCAAAGCAACTTGGATAACCATATCCAAGCCATCGGTGCAGGTTTGCAGTGGATTTGGCAATCCACTGCGAGCGGTGCTTAGGGGCATTTCGCTCTCCTATGGGAGGGATTTCCGAATCCCGACTCAAACAAACAGAAAACCGCAAACTAAATAGCTCTAACACAACCTGTTTTTGCTTTGACAGTGAATCCTATCCGTGATAAGATGCCGGAGGGTAGTATACAGACTGAAGCAATAGGCATGATAATATGAAATTGCAACTCGCTTTGGACTCAAGCAATAGTCAGGAAGCCAAACGCATCCTTGAGAAAGTTAGTGATCTCGTGGATATTGTCGAGGTTGGCACACCTCTGCTCATGAAAGAAGGGGTAAAGATTGTTACGGAGATCAAGAGTGCCTATCCTCAGCTTGAGGTGCTAGCGGATCTCAAAATCATGGATGCCGGCGATATTGAGGCAAGCATTGGATTTGAAGCGGGGGCAGATATTGTGACAGTGCTTGGAGTGGCGCATGACGTTACGATTGGCCGCGCTGTGAACCAAGCCCGTACCCTCAATAAGAAGGTAATGATAGACCTGATAGCGGTCAGTGATGTTCGAGCGCGCATAGATCAGATTGATGCCATTGCTCCAGACTACTGCTGCGTCCATACAGCCTTTGATCTCCAAGACCACGGTATGGATCCCCTGCGAGAAATTCAACTCGTTCAATCCGCTCTGAAGCGGGCGCAGATGGCGGTGGCGGGCGGGATAAATCCGAAGATCTTGCCAGACATTCTTGCCTATCATCCGGCGGTTGTCATTGTGGGCGGTTTCATCACAAACCATCCAGAACCCCGTCGAGCGGCTCTCCAAATCAAAGAATTGCTGGTTTAAAGAAGGGAAATCGGTGAATATACAGGCATATATCAGCCAGATCCTTGACGAACTGGGTACAACCGTGGGGCATGTCTGCAACGATTCGGCGGGAAAATTGGCTGATGCGATCATAGATGCCGAAACTGTCTTCGTCGCTGGTGCAGGCAGATCTGGTTTGGCGATGAAGAGTTTTGCCATGCGCTTGATGCACATGGGCTTTGATGCTTATGTCGTAGGAGAGACCGTAACCCCTAGCATCACAGAGAAAGATGTGCTACTGATTGGCTCTGGTTCGGGTTCAACCAGTAGCTTGGTGGTCGGTGCCAACAAAGCCGATGCAATCGGTGCAACCATCTGCCTCATCACCATTGATGAAAACTCACCAATTGGCAAACTGGCAGCGGTGGTTCTCACCATCCCTGCCCCTTCACCAAAGATTGACAGAGAACTCGGTTTCCGTTCAGTGCAACCGATGGGATCTCTGTTTGAACAGAGCCTCCTGCTGACATTGGATGCGATCGTCCTCCTGCTGATGGAGAAAACGGGGAAAACGACGGAGTTGATGTTTACGAGACACGCCAATCTGGATTGACATACTCTCCGCCCTAAAGGACGGAGATTGTTGTGTCCTTCAGTAACGGTAATTGCGCTATCAACAAGGATTGGACGGCGAACCGCCTCTTATATCCTCTCCTTCGAGGGTTGATGCCCCAACCCTGTAAATGTTAATTGCAGCATTTCTATCACGGTCAAGGATAGCACCGCAACTGTTACACTGCCAGTTTCTAT
Organism: Candidatus Poribacteria bacterium; assembly: GCA_965222435.1. GTDB lineage: Bacteria > Poribacteria > WGA-4E > WGA-4E > PCPOR2b > PCPOR2b. Next base: position 6,143,794 of record OZ244950.1, read on the forward strand.
CGCGCAGATTCAACGTTTCATTAACAGCACCACAAGCCGAGCACGTCTTAGATGAGGGATACCATTTATCAATGAACTTGAGTTTGACACCCTTTTTCGCTGCAATGTATTTCAGTTTTACAACGAAGTCTGCAAAGGATAAATCACTGACTTTGCGTCCCCAAAGGACTTTCATCCCTTGCAGATTCAAATCCTCAAGGCGTATCTCATCGTATGCGTCGGTCAATTGGTGTGCCAACTTCCAGTGGAAATCCTCTCGGTGCCGTTCAATCTTACGGTGCTTCCGTGCCAAGTTCAGCCGTGCCCGTTCTCGGTTCTTTGACCCTTTGTGTTTCCGTGAATGGTTACGATTGGCACGTTTAATAGCATTGAGACTGCGTTTGAAAAACTCAGGCGAATCTATATCATGTCCGTTATGACCGGTCAGATACCGTTTAAGACCGAAATCAAGTTCCGCATAGCGAGAATCCCGATAAATCGGGACCTGCGATTTTACCCGTCATGACTCGATTCAGGTCAGGTTCTACATAGTCTGTTAGGAGGGTGATATAGACATCACCAACGGAATCCCGTTTGATAGTACAACGTTTCGGATTGCTAAACACATCACGGGACTTGAAGTATTGGTAGATATACTTACCAATACGAATCTTGTTACCGGGCAGGAGTTGCCAACCCGCTTGTAAGAGGGTGAACGATTTGTATTTACGACGAGCCTTGAAACGGGGTCTACCCCATTTCTTACCCTTGGCTCTCGCTTCAAACATTGCCTGGTAGCCTTTATCTATCCGTGCTGCCACGTCCTGTATCGATTGGCTCGGCAACTGATTCCAATGGGCAAACTTGGCAAGCCGTTTCAGTTTAGAGATGTGATTGATTAACCTAAACTTGCTGATATACTTGCCGTAGATTGAATAGTACTGACGCTGAAGCGCGACACAATGATTCCAGACAGAAGCGTGGCCCTCTATCGTCTTGTGCAACTCACCATTGCCGTGATTAGAATACAGTTTGAACTTGTACGTTTTCATGGGACTGTCTTTCTGTCTTTCATATCCTGTTTCAAAGGATGTGGGAGACACCACCGTGCGGTGGCGTGAAACTCTCCCACGAAAGACGAAAGAATTGTACCATTTTTTACCTACAAAATCAACCTTTTTTGACTCACTAACGGGGTGTGCCGTTCTGTATCCCCACCCTAAAGGACGGGGTTTTAGAACGGAAGATTTTGATAAAAGTAAGGATAGGCTTGCCCATGATTATTGACGCGCATTCCCACATCTTTCCGGAAGTCCGCGGCGCAACGGGGAGGGGTCTCAGCCGTGGATTGGGCTATGGCCGCATTGCTGTCGGTGATGAGGAAACCCAACTGTTGCCACCGTACAACGAAAAAACCGTATTCACGCCTGAAATGCTTCTGGCAAATATGGATTGGGCAGGTGTTGACAAGGCGGTGTTACTCCAAGGACCGTTTTATGGGGAATGTAATTTGTATGTGCTTGAGGCACTGAACCGCTATCCGGATCGCCTCGTCGGCGCAGCGTATTTCGATCCATGGGGAACAAACAATCGCCAAGAATTTGAGACTCTTACGGCGTCTTCGGGTTTTCGGGTGGTCAAACTAGAATGCTCTGAGGCGACGGGACTGTGTGGCTTGCACCCCAATGCTAGACTCGATATGCCCAACATCGCTTGGCTCTGGGACGAACTTGAACGTCGTAGATTGGTGCTGACCCTCGATTTAGGGGCTATAGGCAGTCGCTCTTATCAGACCGGTGCTGTGCGTGCTATTGCACAGGGACATCCGGATCTGCGAATCGTTATCGCACATCTGGGGCAGCCAAATCCGTCGGCAGAAACGGATGTGGAACGCTGGAACTTATGGCAGGAGCAGATTGACCTCGGACAGCTGCCCAATGTGTGGTTTGATACCGCCGCTTTGCCAGCCTATCTGCCGGACGAGGATTTTCCTTATCCAACTGCGGAGCGATATCTCCATCTCGCGCTTGAACGCATCGGCCCATCGAAAATCTTATGGGGCACGGATTTGCCGGGACTGCTGCGTCACTTAAACTATCCACAACTGGTAAAGCTAGCAAAACTACACACACAGTCGCTCTCACCCGATGAACAGGTGATGATCCTCGGAGAAAATGCGATGCGCGTCTACGGCACTGATTAAGTCGGTCAATAGAACAGGTAAGGAAAAAGAGGGTTAAAAAATGCACCAAGATGCGGGCATTCTGGTTGTGGGGTTGGGAGGGATGGGGAGTGCTGCCCTATATCACCTCGCTCGTCAAGGAGCGGCACCGATTGGTATAGATCAATATTCTGTTGGTCATACGCACGGCAGTTCTCACGGTCATTCAAGGGCATTTCGAGCCTTCTATAACGACGCCGTATACGTAACCTTAGTGAAAGCTGCCCTTCCACTGTGGCAGGAATTAGAGACGCTTTCCGGTGAGCAACTGCTTACGCCCAACGGTATGTTAGCCTTTGCCAAACCGGGGAACGAACGATTGGATGAAAATATCCGTGTCATGCAGGAAACGAAAACGGTACACGAGGTGTTGACAGCTGAAGAAGTTACCGCCCGATTTCCAGCACTTCAACTCCCGGCAGACACCGTTGCCTGCTACACACCGGACTCAGGTTTCCTTAACGCAAGCCGTTGTGTTCGGACGCATGTATCACAAGCCGAGCGTTTCGGAGCAACAGTTCACAGCGGGGTGAGTGTCCATCATATTGATATCACCAAAGAACATCCTGAAGTTGAAACATCGGCAGGCAGTTATCGTTGCAAAAGGCTTATCGTTGCCCCCGGGCCGTGGGCTTCGCAGCTGCTCAAAGACCTCTCGCTGCCACTTCAGGTAACACGACAACAGAAATTTTACTTTCAGCCGCAAGACGGAGGGGCGTTGTACCAACCAGACCGCCTGCCCGTCTACGCAGACTACGACCTACACTACTACGGCTTTCCCCACTACGGTCCCGGAATCAAGGTAGCTGATGACGGGCATGGACCCGTGACCACTCCTGAAACGGTTGATCGGAGGCTAGACCTGAACGTACAGAATGCGCTGGAGCAATGGCTCGAAACAATTATGCCCGGAGTCAACCCTTCCTTCGTAGAAGGTTCGACCTGTATGTATACGCTTACGCCTGACCACGATTTTCTTATCGGGCATCATCCGCTGAATTCAAACATCTTTGTCGGGGCAGGATTCTCAGGACACGGCTTCAAGTTTTCAACCATCGTCGGTAAGATCCTCGCTGAACTCGCGACTGACGGCAAAACGGATTATCCGATCGACAAATTCCGACTGAACCGCTTTGGATAGACTGACTCGTCTTTGGAAGGATGGTATCCGCCATCTAGATAGAGAAAGCAGACATTTTCTTGGAAAAATCCTAACAAACAATCACTGAAAAATGAGGTGAACCAATGGCTAAAACTTATCGCACTGGTATTATTGGTTGTGGTGGGATGGGACGCGCTCACTCAAACGCTTACACCCAAAATCCTGCAACCGAATTGGTTGCAGTAATGGATGTGAACACGGAATCGGCGAAACGCCTTTCCGATGAGTTCTCTATTCCCGCTGTGTATACCGACTACAACCAGATGTTAGAAAAGGAAGCACTCGATATTGTAAGCATCACGACGTGGCAGGGAGTCCGCGCTGAGATTACGATTGCTGCGGCAAAGGCGGGAGTCAAAGGCATCATCGGCGAAAAACCGATGGCGGCATCCCTAGGGGAAGTGGATGCTATGATTGCAGCATGTGATGAGCATGGTGCCAAGCTAGTCATCGGGCATAACGGACGTTTCAGCCCGGCAAATACCGAGATTCGGAGGCTTGTCCAAGACGGTGCGATCGGACAACCAACGCTGCTCCATCGGAGGTCGAAGCCGAATGCAGGTTTGCTCAATATCGGCACACATGCCATCGACGGGATGCGATACCATCTGTCGGATCCAGAAACGCTCTGGGTGATTGGTCAAGTTTCTCGCACTACTAACCGATGGGAACGTCGTACACGATGTGAAGATTTGTGTATGGGATTGATCTGCTTTGAAGGCGGAGCGCGCGGTATCTACGAAAGCGACCTGCCCGAACCCACAGTCTCGGCAGCGATAGTCTCCGGCACAGATGGACAAATCAAAATGGGAGAGGATGGGACTGTACTGCTTCAGAACAATCAAGCGAGCGGTTGGCAGGAAATTCAACCGCGCCCGGAGCCGATCGATCAGTACCAAGAACTAATTGATTGGATGGAGGGAAAAATTGCTGGACATCGAAGCACGGGACGACAGGCACGGTATACGATGGAAATCATGATGGCCATCTACGAATCGTTGCGGATCAAAAATGTGGTCACGATGCCGCTCGAAACCAGCGAATCGCCGCTTGAACTGCTGATGGAGGAGGGGGTTTTCCCTGAGCTGACGGAGGGACGTTACGATATTCGGAGACCTTTCCCAGAACAGGCAAAGCGCGCATAAACCAACCGACTTCATACTCTGGAGGGATTCTATGAAACTCACCGAGCAGCAGGTCAATTTTTTTAACACTTTTGGTTACCTAGCATTTCCCAACCTCTTCTCGTCCGACGAGGTTGCCTGGATTATCGAAGAATTTGATTTCTCGATCCAAAACTTCGGTGAAGGTAAGGCGCACGATGGCTCAAAGCGAACCATGTTCGGGGGACCTATCGAGCATCGTCCAAGACTTTGCTCATTGCTAGATGATCCGCGTGTTCTAGGTGTTGCAGGTGGGGTTTTGGGTGAGGATTTCAACTACGCCAGCGGTGACGGTAATTATTATGCGGGCGATACGGGTTGGCACCCAGATGGTAATTGGGGACAACTCTTTTCCTGCAAGATTGCATTCTACCTCGATTCACTGACAGCCGATACCGGTTGTCTGCGAGTGATCCCCGGCAGCCAGCGTCCGGAGCATTTTGTGAGAGCGGAAAAGATAAATCCGAACCAATCCGAAGAACTTTTCGGCGTTCCGCCACAGGAGTTTCCCGGTAGCGTTGCGTTGGAAACGAATCCGGGGGATCTGGTTATCTTTAATCACGACACCTATCATGCGTCCTTCGGCGGTGGCACACGGCGTCGGATGTTCACAATGAACCTGACCCGCCACTGCACAACCGAGCCAGACCTAGAAACCTTGCGCAAGTACTTGAGCATTCATTCACCCGGTGGCTACAACGTCGACACCGGGGCAAGTATGTACTATCCGACCATACTCGATACCGCCGATGAGAAGCGGAGGGTCCATCTTTGGCAATGCGTCGAGATCCACGATGAACTGTTTCCACAATACGCTCGGAAGACCTATTCAAACCTTCGCCCAATTTCTTGATGTACCAATACAGCATCTCAAGCTGCTTTCGGGAGGTATTGGGACAACAGCTTATCAATGTCTTCGCGTTGATCCCGTTGAAACTTGTACCGCTCAAGCCACTGTGGGAAGCTGTCACCTAGCACATTTAAGCCGAGGATATACGCTTCTTTGCCCAAACCGAGTTTATATTCCCCTTCCTCTTTCCATTGGAAGCCGTGTAGGTTTTTCCACTCTATAAAGCGTCCTTGGTAGTAGAGGCCCGCTTCTGTGATTACAAAATGGCCTACGGAGAACAGAAAAAACAGGGGAAATATTAACCCTGGCATTAACAGCATCTGCGATAAAGATGTCCAGCCGTTCTTTATCACCAACATGATTTGGGTAAGTATAGCGCAGGTAGAAAAAACGATGCCAAGTCCCAAAGATACGTTGTAGAGTCTTGGGTAGAGTTTTGATGTGGGCAGATAGTAAAGGATCTGTCCTTTTGCTTTCCGCTGCCAGATTCGATAGCTAGGTGCTGTCACCAAGATATCAAGCAAACGATCAACTGACATTGCTCGCACCTCCTTTAGCGATTGTCATTGGAGTTCTGCTGCCATAGGTTTCAAGTTAAACACAACTTCTTCCATTTATCAATCAGTTTTAGTATATCATAAAATTGGCTCAAATCGAACTAAAAAAGAGTCTGAATAGGGTTATTTAGTTTTCGGTTTTTCCCCTGTCTGAATAGGAAGTCGGGATTCGGAGATCCCTCCTACAGGAGAACTATAGTAGATCTTAGAATTAATGAGACACTCCAAACCGGTGTGGTGTCTAATCAGAGAAAACGGGAAAACCAGAAAACGAGATACGTTTGGTAGGCACTGTTTCCAACTGTGCATATCCGGTGCGGTTGGAAACCGCACCTACCGGCCCCGATAAATCGGGATCGAAACCGAGGGGCGAAAGTGTCTATTTATTTTTAGAATTCACTACATTTTTGGAATTCACCATAAATGCCCCCTAAGTCTGAAGAACAACAGCAGCCGAGTATGTAGACACAAGGAAAAGAAAGGAGATGCAGTTCTCTCCTCAGAGATACCCAGCGATTGGTATTTCATGGGGTCTCCACTGCAAAGACTGTAATGAATTTTGAAGAGATTAAGCAGCGTCTGTTAGCACTCGATACCGCCTGCGTATGCGATGGTAATAAGGCGGGGCGAGCTGTCGATCCCACGGTTACAGAGTTAAGGGTTATCGACCCCGCCATCCGTCCTATCCGAACTGGACTCAAACTTGTTGGGCGGGCACACACCGTGACCTGCCATGAAGACTTTCTCACGGTAATCAAAGGGTTGCGGGATGCCGAGCCGGGGGATGTGCTTGTGATTGATACTCGGGGGAGTCGTCGTGCGGTAGCGGGTGAGCTGTTTCCAACAGAGGCAGCGCGGAAAGGGTTAGCGGGTATCGTCATAGATGGTCCCTGCCGCGATACCAAAACGATCCGAACTTTGGATGTACCCTACTACGCACGATCCTTCAACCCGATAGCGGGCACAACCGCTAAGATCTTCGAGACGCAAATCCCGATTACCTGCGGCGGCGTTATTGTGAATCCGGGGGATATTATCTTCGGCGATGATGATGGGCTTATTGTTGGGTCTATTGATGAACTGTCGGCAGCAATTCCAATTGCCGAGGAGATCCAGCGGAAGGAAGATCTGATGCTAGAGCAGATGGCAGCAGGTGTGAGTCTATTTGAGATGCTGAATTTCGAGGAACATTACGCAGCGATGCGTGCAGGAGAAGAGAGCAAGCTAGAATTTACAGTTTAGGTAAAGCTGCCCAGTCAATGGTTATAGGAGCACAACCGTATCGGTCTGAAACGATTTAATCGCCGCCTCAATGATTTCCTGCGCCGCAAGTCCCGCGGCACCAGAAGCATCAATTTCATCGGGTGAAACCCCATCCACAAGCTGTTGAATCCACGCACCAATCCGTGTTGGGAAGGTATCCGTGAACGAATCCATGTGTCCCTCTGTTCCCGGTGGCGGGTTGAAATACTCCTCGACCTCATCACCTTGTCGAGGGAAGAAAGTTAGCTTCTCGAACACCCCATCAAGGACAAACTGTCCATTCGTTCCCGCAACCTCACACCGCTCATTCAGACGTCCTGCATCATAGCTACCGCTGAGGTGCCCAACTACACCGTTCTTAAATTTGAGGTTAATTGAAGCATTGCTCCAATTCTGCCGTCCCGGCGCACGTATCGCAAACGCGTGTACCTTCTCCACCTCACCACAGAAGTACATCATCACGTCGAGTGAGTGCGGGTGCAAGGCTCTGAAATGGAAGAACGGGGAGGTCTCATTCGGATTTTCGATCCACAGCGCCATGTTGATGAAGAGCAGATCCCCTAGCTTACCGTTCGTCACCCACTCCTTCGCTTGCATCGCTAACGGTGTGAAGCGGTGATTGAGATTTGTTCCCAAACAGACGTTCTTCTCCCTCGCCTTGTTGACCATCTCCCGCGCACGAGCGACATCATTCGATAGCGGCTTTTCGCATAGCACATGAAGCCCCGCCTCAAGTGCCTGCATCGTCGGTTCAAAATGAGCACCGCCGTTTTCAAAGCCCCCTGTCGCAACGCTGACGGCATCAAGCGATTCGTTTTCCAAGAGCGATGGAACGCTGTAATATGCCTTGACTCCAAGCCGTTGCGCCGATTCGTCCGCACGCTCCTTGACCATATCGCATACAGCAACCAATGATGTCGCTGCGTGTTCATGATAGACGTTGGCGTGTGTGTTTCCAATCCCCCGCATCCCAATAACTGCCACGCGTAATGCCATACAACTTCTCCTTTCGCGGTTTGCCGAACTCCGTATGAAGTGCGTAATTCCTATATGGATGATAGTAAAGCCAGTTTAACATCTTTTGCCCTTGTGGTGCAAGGGTTGGTTACAAATTCCCACCTGGATCTGAATCGCTTTGACAACAACCGTCAATCGTGCTATAATCCGTGTTTGCAATCCGCGGATTTTCAAGGCGGGTTCAGCACTTTGAAATCGCAGGAGTTAATTATATGCCACTTGGAAGAAAAATACGTTATGGAATGGTCGGCGGTGGTCCAGACGCATTCATAGGAGCGGTTCATCGAAAGGCTGCAGCACTCGACGGGGAAATCGACCTTGTCGCTGGAGCGTTCTCTGCATCACCTGAAAAATCGCAGCAACAGGGGGCTGAGTTGTTACTTGACCCTAATCGTGTATACGACTCATATCAGGAGATGGCGGAAAAAGAGAGTGCCTTGCCAGAAAGGGAGCGTATCGACTTCGTGTCCATTGTGACGCCAAACCACGTTCATTTTGAGGTCGCTAAGACATTCATCGAAGCAGGATTTCATGTCGTTTGTGATAAACCGATGACAACGACGCTAGAAGATGCGGAAGCACTTTGCGGGTTAGTGAAGCAGCACGATGCGGTCTTTGCCTTGACGCATAACTATACAGGCTATCCGATGGTGAAGCAAGCCCGTGAGTTGATATCACAGGGACTGCTCGGATCGGTTCGGAAAATTGTTGTCGAATATCCACAGGGATGGCTCGCAACGTTTTTGGAGGGAGAAGGTGCAAAGCAGGCAGTTTGGCGGACAGACCCAAGCCAAGCGGGGGTTTCATCCTGCATCGGGGACATTGGATCACATGCAGAAAATCTCGCTCACTACATTACTGGCTTAGAATTAGAGGAGATCTGTGCGGACTTGACCACTTTCGTTGAGGGGAGACAGTTAGAAGATGATGGGAATATCCTAGTCCACTATAAAGGCGGCGCACGGGGAGTGCTGTACGCCTCGCAGATCTCAGTCGGTGAAGAGAATAATCTTCGTATCCGTGTCTATGGTACGGCGGCTTCGCTCGAATGGCATCAGGAAAATCCGAATTATCTCTATGTTCGTTTTCCAGATGGTCCTGAGCATGTGTATAAGCGTGGCAACGACTACGTCGCCCCAATTGCAGCGCACAACTCACGACTACCCTTTGGGCATCCGGAAGCATTCATAGAAGCATTTGCGAATGTTTATGTCAACGCTGCACGCACGCTTGCTGCAAAGCTCACCGGCGAAACGCCAGATGCGTTTGACACAGATTTTCCAACGGTGCAGGATGGAGCGCGAGGCGTTCACTTCATCCACAAAGCGGTGGAAAGCGGAAATAAACGGGGTTGGGTAGACGCAAGCTATACACCACCGGTATAAAGCGAAATGTAAAGCCTATCATCCTTTGGGGTTGGCGAATTCCTTATTAACCAATCCCTTATTTTTTACGACTTCATACAAGGAGGAATAAGATGGCGAGACCTGTAACACTATTTACGGGGCAGTGGGCAGACTTATCACTTGAAGAGCTGGCACAAAAAGCGAGTGATTGGGGATATGATGGACTGGAATTGGCATGTTGGGGAGACCACTTTGAAGTTGATAAAGCCCTCGAAGACGATGGTTATTGCCAAGGACGACATGACCTCTTAGCAAAATACGGGCTGAAGGTCTGGTCAATTAGTAATCACCTTGTCGGACAGGCGGTTTGTGACAATATTGATAGCCGACATGAAGCCATCCTGTCACCCGCTATCTGGGGTGATGGCGATCCTGAAGGGGTTCGTGGACGTGCTGCCGAAGAGATGAAAAAGACTGCTCGCGCTGCAGCAAAACTCGGTGTGAGCGTCGTCAACGGATTTACGGGCAGCAGCATTTGGCACCTGCTCTATTCTTTCCCCCCCAACGACCCAGCTCAAATCGACGCAGGCTTTGAGGACTTCGCCAATCGTTGGAATCCAATTTTTGACACCTTTGATGAGGTCGGGATTAAGTTCGGGCTTGAAGTCCATCCGACCGAGATTGCCTTCGACATCGTGAGTTCGGAGCGCGCCATCGAAGCAGTCAATGGACGTGAAACGTTTGGGTTCAACTACGATCCAAGCCATCTTGGCTATCAAGGTGTCGATTACGTTGCATTCATTGAACGGTTCAGCGATCGCATCTACCATGCCCACATGAAGGATGTGTGGTGGTCGTCAACACCGCGCCTCTCTGGTGTCTTTGGTGGACATCTTGATTTTGGCGATGCCCGGCGGTATTGGGATTTCCGATCGATTGGTCGCGGCAACATCGATTTTGAAGAAATCATCCGCGCGCTCAATAACATTGAGTATGATGGACCGCTCTCCATCGAATGGGAGGACAGCGGCATGGATCGGGAACATGGAGCACGGGAAGCTTGTGCCCAAGTCAAAAGCTACGACTTTGAGCCATCCGCTCGTGCGTTTGATTCGGCGTTTGAAGAGTAGTCGTGGGCTGTAACTATGGTAGATTTTAGAATTACTTATACATTACAGATGAGCACTTAACCCCCCTACCCCCCTTATCAGGGGGGAATTAGCGGTCTTGTTAATGTCACATTTACTGGTAAATGTCTACTTATTTATAGACTTCACCATAGTTCTCGGAAATCAATTTTCTATTTCGGAGGAAGGATGGAAGCAATGGATTCTTTCCAGCCTTCCCCTTTGCGCGAATCATGACTGATAGGTAAAAACAATGACAAGCCGAAAACAGGAAAATCTCTTGCTAGAACAGCGTGGCAGACGGAAGGATCGGGATACAGGTGCGTTTCAGGAGGTTCATCAAACCGTCCACTGGGATCCGCGACAAACGGGGCTCATTATCTGTGACATGTGGAATGACCATACGTGTAAATCTGCTGCTCAACGTGTCGCGGAGATGGTCCCAACGATGAACCGAATGGTGTCAGCAGCGCGGGAGGCCGGCGTGTTTGTCATTCATGCACCAAGCGGCACGATGCCGTTTTATGATGAAACGCCGCAACGCCGTCGCGCCATTGAAGCACCATTTGCCGAATCTCCGGTGGAAATCAAGTGGAACTATTGGGATCCTGAACGTGAAGGGGAACCACTACCTTTCATACTGAGTGGTGGGTGCGGCTGTATCGAGCCGTGTCTTGGTTGGATCGCCGACGATAAGGGAATTCGACAATGGAAGGGTGGGGAAGTACCTTGGATCCGGCAAATCGAAACCATCGAAATCGCCTCCGAGGATGTAATCAGCGACGACGGTCAAGAGGTTTATAATCTAATGCGGGAACGTGGTATCGACAATATAATTTTGATGGGCGTCCACACCAATATCTGCGTTTCTGGACGACCATTTGGGCTACGGCAGATGGTCTACCATGGGAAAAACGTGGTACTATGCCGCGACCTGACGGATTCATTCTTTCAACCCGTATCTCCTGAGTTTAGTCACTTTCGCGGAACTGATCTGATAGTCGAGCACATTGAAAAGCATCTGTGCCCGACGATTACCTCCACAGGGTTTACCAAAGAAACCGCATTTCGCTTCAGGGAAGACACTGCTACTTAGGAAAGTAATCTATTTCGTTTCGGGTGGTTCCGGCTCCGGCAAGCGATGAACCTCGTTGCCCTCCACATTGGTCCCCAGCATGATCAGTTCGCAAGGTTCTGTCCCGAAGTTTCTAAAGATGTGGTACGCGCCAGTCGGCTTAAAGACAGAATCACCTTGTTCAATGTGATACCACTCCCCTTCAATATGGATATGGCATGAACCACTCAGCACGTAGAACCACTCCTCCTCTTTGGTATGGGTATGGTATTTCGTATTTGTCTCGCCGGGCGGAATCCGTGTCAACCGCACTTCAAACTGTTCTGCGGCGTGTTCTTGCCACAGTGGTTTGAAGTCGCCATACTGTTTTTCCTCACCGGGAAAGAACTTAGGCTGCCACGGCATCTCGTTGGTTTTTACGATGTATTTCATGGGATGGTTCCTCGCAAAGTGATTGATTGTTTGTTATCAGGTTAGATTACATAGGTATTGTCGGGCACCGCTTCAGTCCCAACGAACCTTTTACATCCATTCAGAGAGGTCAACACGCTCACCGGTTTCCGCCGCAATATAAGCTCCGTAGCACACAGCGAGGATGTCCCGTCCCAACTCCACTGTGCTTTTGGGCGGTCGTCCATAAGCGATCGCTTGACAGAAGTCAGAGAGTTCGTGTGGGAAACCGTTCATCCAATCCTCATCGGGATTGGTCAGTTGCCAACCAGCGCGGGTCTCTACCTTCTCCCGAATGTAGGTATCACCCAAAACATGATCGCTCGGTGTGTATGTCAACATCCCCGTGTTCGGGTTGATGTTGCACTGCACCACAGCTTTGCTTGAATAGACCGTCATAACGTTTTGGATACCACCAAGCACAATATCTGACGCGGTAATCTGCGCGATGGTGTCGTCGTCAAACGTAATGATCATCGATCCCCAATCCTCACAATCTTTCCAACCTTCTTTGATCCATTTCTCGTCCTCATTGACAAAACTTTCAATATGTGTCAGGTTTGCGACCTCTGCGACAACGCTCTTGGGTTTGATGGGTTTTCCGTACTTTCGCTGTCCTTCGCTGTATTTCAGGTAGAGAGTCCCACCAACGGGATGACAGCCCTTGTTGAAAAGGGCACCGCCCCCGGAGTATCGCCATTCCTTCGCGTACTCAGAATGAGATCCGCTGTGCGACTCTTCAGCGATGATACGGAGGATAGTGTTGTCACTCTGCGCGAGGATGTCGTTTGCCTTCTGTACGCTTGGTGCGTGCACCCAGTTCTCCCCGTAACAGAACGTCACGCCGTTGCGTTTAACAACGTCCACCATTTCATCGGCTGCCTTTAGTGCGGCTTCAAACATCTTGCGTCGGGGTGTCTCGCGTCCCACAAGCGTCTCCCCACCATCACCAAAATAACCTGTCAGCGGTTTTTCGCAGATAATGTGTTTGCCGGCTTCGGCTGCCTGAACGGTTAACGGATAGTGCAGATAATTGGGAACACAGAGATCAACGATAGTTACTTCTTCGTCCGCAAAAAGAGCTTCCACTGTAGGATAAACTGTTTCCAGATTGTGTTCTTCGGCAAAGGCACTAGCACTCTCTTGGCTCCTAGCGGTGACCCCCTTGATCTGGATGTCGAGGCCAGGGACAAGCCGATAATTATGGACGTGAAATGTTGCGGAAAAGCCAGCACCGATCATGCCGATGACAATAGGGTTGGTGTTCATAGCATTTCTTTTTCCTCACTTGAGTTATTTGACTTCTCCCAAACCTGAAGGCTTAGGATTCTTATGATAGACTGAACAGTAGTAGTTGCTCTGTGCTATCTTCTTGATTCGACGATTCGTGCCTCAACTGCTGAGGTCTTACAGAATCTCCACAAGCGTTTATACTCTCCGTGTGTCCCACGGCGAGGTTTTTGAGATTGATAGCAGCATTTAGGTCCCTGTCTTGGGTGTGACCACAACCACTGCAATGATACGTCCTATCGGACAAGGATAGGTCGCTGTTCACTACACCACACGCTGAACAGGTTTTACTCGACGGGAAAAACCGATTGGCTTCAACTATCTTTACACCGATACTATCAGCTTTGTCCTTCAAAAACGTGAGGAACGTTGATAGGCTTGCATCCGACACTGCTTTTGCAAGTCTATGATTCTTTAGCATTCCTGATACGTTCAGCGATTCGATGCCTATCCGCTCTGCACTATTAGCGATTGCCGTCGTTGCTTTAATGTTAAGCGAACTGTGTCGCTTGGACGTTATTTGGATCTAAAGCGATTTTATGAGTTTTTAACACGGGATTGTCTTTCTGTCTTTCGATTCCTATGTCGTAGGGTGTGGGAGACACCGCCAAGCGACGGTGCGACATTCTCCCACTGAAAGACAAGACAATTATACCATTTTTTCACACAAAAACACAAAAAAAATTAACCCTTTAGACCCAAGCATAAATGCTTGGGATTTCCTAAATGGCTGTCAAAAGAGGGTGCAAAACGCAAAAAGCGTGAAACGTGATGTCCCGTTCCGAGGATCCCGATCTATCGGGACGTGAAACGTGAAAACCATTAGTTCATTGATTTATTGATACAGTCAGTAAGGAACAACGATCGTTGTTCCCTACGGTTTCTGTTGCACGATTTCTTAACATGATCCAAGAAATTTACCCGGCGTCAAGAACTTCCCTTATACCTGCAACGATGTTATCCCGATCCGGGAATACATGGTCTTCGAGTCCGGGGCTATACGGTATCGGTACGTGCAATGCACAGACGCGCTTGGGCGGTGCTTTTAGCTTTGCAAAGGTCTCCCTATCCTCAGTGACCACAGTCACAATCTCTGCGGATGCTCCTGCGGTGGGTCCTGCCTCATCAGCGATGACCAGCCTGCCAGTTTTCTGCACAGAGGCGCGAATTGCTGCCTCATCCAGAGGTACGAGGGAACGTGGATCGATGACTTCGACGGAAACGCCCTCTTTCTCAAGTATTTCGGCTGCAGCGAGCCCTTCGTGCACCAGCCAAGCTAGTGCCACTAACGTGATATCGCTGCCTTCCCGTTTGGTATCAGCGACCCCCAATGGCACAGTGTAGTCCTCCTCCGGCACCTCACCCTCAACGCCCATGAGTCGGTTGGATTCAAAAGAGATGACGGGGTTGTCGTCGCGGACGGCAGATTTGAGCAGCCCCTTCATATCGTAAGGTGTCGAGGGCAATATCATCTTTAATCCCGCAAGATTCATAAACATTGAATATGGACTCTGGGAGTGTTGGGCGGCGACCCGCCTGCCGCCTCCAACCGAGGCACGAAATGTGATGGGAAACTTCGCTTGGCCCCCAAACATGTAGTGGATTTTCGCCGCTTGATTCACAATTTGGTCCATGGCGACGAAGGAAAATGTTATCATGCCCCAGTTGATGATCGGTCGATAGCCTGATCCTGCTGCGCCGATGGCGATGCCTGTAAAAGCACCTTCGGCGATAGGTGTGGCACGCACTCGTTCGGATCCGAATTCATTGACCAGTTCGTCCGGAGCACTAGTTGCGAGGTGAAATGTGGTTGCATCTCGCTGCATCTCCTCGATGAGCGCGTCCATTCCGGCTTGTGCATAAGAGATTGTTTGCATAGTAGGTTGCCCCATAATTTTCGATCAGGAATGAAAAGGTTTCATGGAAGAAAACGGCATCTCTCTTCGGGACTTGGAATCCGACAGGCATCTCTCCGTCCGAACCATTGGTATCGATTTCGAGCGACGGTTCGATAAACGAAATCCCGAATACCTCGTGGAACAAGGCGCAGCAGACTCAAGAGCCACCATGCCCCTCCCAAATGTCGATATACCTCCAGAAAAGCATCTGACTCTTTGTGAATTCCCCGCTTATCTAAATAAAACATAGACCAATCTTGAGGTGCCTCGGAGAGTGGTGGTAGCATTTGCTTGGCAGTCTCCCCTTGAATTGGCGCGAACCTGAAGACCCCTTTGCTGTCAATCTTCAGGATCAGGTCCACAAACCGGTTGCACATACCGCACACACCGTCAAAGAAGATGATAGGTGATTCCTGTGTGACATAGTCTGTTGTTTTGTCCGTCTCTGAATTCATGATAGAAGTGGGAGGTTGAGTCCGGTCAAGATACATGTAATTCAAGAAAAAAGTGGTGGCTTATGTTAAAAGAAATAGGACTTACGCAGTTGAACGTTCAGAGTCCCCGTTCCGACCCCCTCTAACTCCCCCGCCCCGGTCACGGGATCCTCTCGGACAAGCGGGGGAGAATCTGTAGTTCGGCGATTCATCTCAATGCCCGATGAATCGGGCAACTACAATCTGAAGTGCGTAACTCCTAAGAAAGTGCAAAGCACGAACAGAAACCGAGTTTTGAAGAAAAAACTCGGTTTCTGAATTCATGATAAAAGTGGGTTAGGATTCAGCAAAGATGTCTTCGACTGCCGCTTCCGGATCTGGAAATGGGCTTTCCTCGGAAAATTTGACCGCATCCTCAATTGCTGCGAGGATTTCAGCGTCCATTTTTTGCCACGCTTCCTCGGTCAGAAGCCCGTGCTCCATCAGGCTTGTGGCAAAGCGGCTGATGGGGTCTCGCTGCTGCCATTCTTCGATTTCTTCCTGCGGACGTGGGTCCTCTTGCCCCGGTCTTTCGGTATGTCCGCGCCAGCGATAGGTCTTGCATTCGATGAGGCTGGGACCTTGACCCGCACGCGCACGGTTGACCGCGGCTTCGGCGGCCTCATAGACTTCCATCACATTGTTGCCATCGACGACCACCCCCGGAATACCGTAACCGGCGGCGCGGGCTGCTACGTCACTGAGAGCTAAGGTTTCTGCTGCGATGGTGCCGGCGGAATAAAGATTGTTCTCACAGACGTAGAGCATCGGCAGCTTCCACGTTGCGGCGATGTTGATTGACTCGTGGAAGGGCCCCGCATTTGAGGCACCGTCCCCAAAGAAGGATACGGCGACACGTCCCTTACCTTCGAGTTGGGCAGCTAGACCTGCACCGGTTACAATGGGGATGCCACCGGCGACAATACCGTTGGCTCCCAACATACCGATGCTAAAGTCGGCGATGTGCATGGAGCCACCTTTGCCTTTGCAGTAGCCGGTTTGTCTGCCGTACAATTCAGCCATCATCCGATTCAGATCGGCACCCTTGGCGAGACAGTGCCCGTGACCGCGGTGGGTGCTGATGATCTGGTCGTCCCTGTTCAACGCCGAGCACACTCCCACGGCGACCGCTTCCTCACCGATGTAGCAGTGCACGACGCCGTAGATGGCACCTGCCTGATAGTCATCTGATGCCCGTTCCTCGAAGCGACGGATGGTCTGCATCGAGCGTAGCATCTCAAGCTGTTTCTCTGTTGTAAGCGTCATTTTTATTTCCTCCCAAAAACCACGTCTATCGCCTCAAGTTTCAGCCTTTGCCCGTCGAAACAGCACTGTGCGCCCTAGCACAATGACAGCAATTATGAGAGCAACGACAGGACCCAACCAAGCACCTTCTTTTGGCACGGTCAATATAAAAATATAGATAAATCCGAGGAGATACCATATCCTATCCAACTGCCCTTGCACTAACCGAGCTGCAAGGTACGCACAAGCAAGCGTGGTAAACGCAATCCATATCCATGAGAATAGCCACGGTGTATAGTCATAGAAGGGAATGCTTATCAGGGCAGCCCCCGTCCAGCCCTTCGGAAATAGATCAAAGGCGTGGTGAACGGCGAAACCGATGCTAACGCCCATCGCAAAGGCGTATAATCCCAAGCCGATTCTTAATGCGAGGAACAACAGTATGAGGGGAATCAGCGGACTGTGCGTGATAATCGAGCGATGGAGTAGCAGGTTGGTCCGTTGGTCGATATCCGGCATGACGATGCCACAGTGTAGTCCCACTAGGACGAACACCGGGGCTACCAAAGTCACTAGCAATCTGCCCATCGCCTGCATGTCAGCCCTCCTAATTATGCGGGTCTATCGCCCTTTTGTACTGGTGCTGTCCGGCTATCAACACCGGGCAACATTTTTGCTGGATCGCGAGTCACAATCACGTCAATGATGGTGGGTATATCACGTGCAGCAATACCTTCGGCGAACGCTGCCCCCAGTTTAGATGGCTCTGATACGCGAATACCGTGGCACCCAAGTTCACGAGCCACGTTTGCATAATGGGTTTCGCTCAGATCACTTGATTGATAGCGTCCGCCGTACAGACTGTGCTGAAGGGCTTTGACGTAACCGGAAGCGGCGTTGTTCACGATGGCAAGGGTGAAACCGAGTCCCAAGCGTCGAGCCGTTTCAAGTTCTCCGAGCATCATGTTGAATCCGGCATCGCCGGTAAGACCGACCACCGGTGAATCTTGTGCAGCAAGTTGCGCACCAATAGTTCCCGGCAGTCCGTAGCCGATGGAGGCGAACCCCCGATTTGCGATGTAGGAACGCCCCGCGCGGTTTGAATCGTAGAGCAGTCCGGTCCAATGGGCGGCAAATCCGCCATCAACGACGAGAATCCCATCATCGGGCATGACACCTTGCAGTTCGCGAACCAATCGTGCCATGTGAATTGGACGCTCCTCGGAGGCATAGCGGGGTTCTGCCTCTGCCTGCCAAACTGTCATCCGCTCTGCGATTTCCGTCAGGTAGACGGCGTGTTGAGTCTGTAGAGCTTTGGCGTCGTCAGATAGACTGGCGTGGAGGTCGAGCAGTCCCTCGGCGGCATCCCCCCAGAGTGCGACTTCCGTGGGTGTCGTGCGTCCAATCTCCTCTGCTACAATATCGAGATGGATGAACGGGACACCTCGCGGCATTAGAGCATAGCGTTTGGTGGCAATCTCGCCCATCTTGCAGCCGACTGCGAGGATGCAATCTGAGGATTCAATCAGGTCGTTGGCAATCCGTGACCAGCGACCGAACAAACCCACACTCAGCGGGTGTGTACACGGAATAGCACCTTTTCCGCTCAATGTCTGGGCAATCGGAACACTGAAATCTTCGGCGAACTTGAGCAGTGCTTCATAGGCTCCTGAGAGATGGATACCACCCCCCGCGAGTATAATTGGTCGCTTGGAGTAGCGGAACTGCGCTGCAGCTCCTGCAACGGCTTCGCGCCCCGGACGGGGACGCTGGGCTGGGATACAGATGGTTTCTGGATCGGCATAGAACTCGTCGCTTGGGTAGTCGAATTCTCCGTGTGCCACGTCTTCAGGGACATCCAGAACAACCGGACCCGGTCGTCCGGAGGTGGCGACGGCGTAGGCGCGTCGTACCAGTTCGGGGATGCGAAGTCCATCTTCGATCCGGATCAACGCTTTGACCGACGGGGCGAGGATCTCCGACTGACGCGCTTCCTGTGTCATGTTTTTCCAAGAATGGGCACGGTTGCTGTTGCCAACGATGGTGATGAGGGGCACCCCTGCGTTCAACGATTCGACGAGCCCCGTGACTAAATTTGTGGCTCCCGGGCCGAGCGTGGCATCGCAGATGCCGGGGCGTCCGGTTACCCGCGCCCATGCGTCGGCGGCGAATACACCGCACCGCTCGTCGTTGATTAGTGTATGTTTAAGCCCCAACTCGCGCACTGCGTCGTAGAAGGGCAATAGCTGGAATCCAGCCATACCGAACATCGGGGCGGGGTTGTGGCACTTGAGCATTTCGGCGAGTGCTTGTCCGCCGTTCATCTGTCGAAATGAAGACATAGATCCTCCTTGCCCTCAGTTACGAAGTGAGCAATTTTACAAAGGTTGGCACTGTCATGCCAACGGTGACGCCACGTTTGGCAGCTTGTGTGTTGATGTGTGAGATGATTCCGCTTTCCCATGCGGAGCGCGCATCACCGATACGGGCGGTCATGGCGTCAACTGTGACCGCCGGAGTGGTGACCTTGTCGAGGATTTCGAGACGCTGAGTCCCAGCCATATCCACCCCGACGCCGGCATCGTTGAACACTGCCCCGCGCGCCTGAACTGCAAGCCCATAACTGGGGCGTCCGGCAAGTCTCCCGCCGTGCGAACCTGTAATGATTACCGTATCGGCATCGTCGGGCTTGACGAGTGATGCTGAGTCGCAGGCGATCACCTTCACCGGCACTTCGCGCAGCAGTTTGCGTGTTTCCTCGTAGGCAGGTGCGTCGCCTTCAAACGCCTTACCACGCTGCATGGCTTCTGCCGCTTCTCTGCAAGGTTGGTCCACCGCACAGCCGAGGGCTTTGGCGGTTGCGTTGCAGTGGCTGATCTGCCCGCGTGTGAGCATGTCAGCACCGTCGCCGATGCGTGCCGATGCATGGGCAACCGTTGCGGCAGCCATCCCTAGCCGCTGTAGATAATCGAGTGCGCCGATGCCTGCGCTGTCCAGTCCAACTCCGGCGTCATTGAAAATCACACCGCGCAAGCCCGCGAGTGCAGCCAGATATCCGCAGTAGCTGCCGCCGTGGGAACCGGCAACGAGCACGGTTCCCCGGAATTGGGGACCGAGTTTGGTAATGCTGTCGGCGAGTTGAACCGTCCCGATTTTATCGGGATTCAAAGCAACTTGCATCGGGTTTCTCTTTTTAGTCGGTCGAGATTCATATCTCGACGCTATGCTTAGATACTTACTAAAACTGAAACAAGGATTCTATTATACCACAACCTCCAAAAGGGAGAAACAAAAAGTCGACTTGTCGCTGATTTGGCGTGTATATGCAGTCAAATTCTGCTATACTCTTATAATGCTCACGGACAAATTTTTTGATAAATCAATATCGTATTATGTCCAATTTTTCTGGAAGAAATTATGCCGCACGGAGGAAATATGCTAGGCGCAATTATTGGTGACATTGCTGGTTCTATCTACGAATGGGATCGAATCAAAACCAAGGATTTTACTTTCTTTGGTCACGGATGCGAATTCACGGATGATACGGTTTGCACTGTGGGTGTCGCTGACATTCTACTGCACGACCTCCCACCCGCGGAGACAATGCAGGAATGGTGTCGTCGTTATCCGGGACGCGGCTACGGGGGAATGTTTGGAAACTGGATTTATTTCGACGAACCCACGCCCTACGATAGTTACGGAAACGGTGCAGCGATGCGTGTTTCACCGGCGGCGTTCCTAAACCGGAGCGACTTGGGGGCAGCACTTGCCGCTTCCGACAAAGTAACCGCCATCACCCACAATCACTCCGAAGGTATCAAAGGTGCGAGGGCAACAACGCACGCTATCTGGATCGCGTATCAAGGCGAGAATGTAACGGTCATCCGGGAGACTATCACCGCCGAATATGGCTATGACTTGACCCAGACAGTAGACGACATCCGGCCCAATTACTTCTTCAATGAGACCTGCCAAGACACGGTGCCTCAGGCGATTACATGCGCGCTGGAATCCGACAGTTTTGAAGATGCGGTGCGCAATGCCATCTCTTTGGGAGGCGATTCCGATACCCTCGGTGCTATTGCTGGTCCCATTGCCGAAGCACTGCATGGTATCCCTCAAACTATCAAGGAACAGGCAGAAAACCGCTACCTCGCCGATGCACCAGACATCCGTGAAGTGATATGGGAGATGTATCGGATCGCTGATGAATGATACCAGATTAACCGAATTCTATGTAACCGCAGATAAACTACTCTCAACCCCTGTGTAAGTTTACCGGAGTGATACCAACGGTGTACTACCGCCGTTGCAGGCGGAGATGTATCAAGAAACTGAGTGTACCGATGACGGTTAGGCTCGCGCCTGTCAGGAAAAAGCTGCGGTAGCCGAATGCCTTGATGATGTAACCACCTCCTAGTGCCATGGCTGAGAAACTCAACCCCGATGCCATCTCACCGGCACCGGACATCGTTCCCCGCCGGGCTGGCGACACCACCTCCATTGTGTAGACGAGGAAGGCCGGATACCGAATCGAAGTTAGGGCAAGTGCCCCAATGAAACCGAGTCCGGCGGCACTCCAGTGAGAGATAAGGATCAGCGGCAACATGCCGATGGCAGTTCCCAGCGATGCCCACGCAGCGGTGTGACCGTTGCCCCACCGTGCTGTCAACAGGGGTACAATCAACGCTGTCGGTATGGAGAGTAGCCTACCGATGGCAGATAGCACGCCGATATGAACCGTAGAGATGTGCAAGCCGGCATCCATGTAGACGTTAAAGAAGGTAAAGAGTGTGCCCACGCCGGTTACCACGAGGAGCCGAATCAACGTCAAGAATGCGATCAACCGGACGGGGGACGCTTCCCCTTTAACTGGTCTCTCTTTTATGGGTTGGGTAGGCCCCTCACGGGTTGCTGCGATTGCCAGAACCGAAGGAATCAATAACAGACTCGCAGCCAACAACGAGTATCGGTAAGGTGCGGCTTGGTCAAGCGAAACGCCAAGATATATGGCAAAGATGCTTGGCAGGAAACCACCGACCAAACTCCCGGCAAATCCAGCCAACGACCAGAGTGCTGCTTGCACCGAGAAGACGTGGCTGCGTTCTCGCTGATGAGCGATCTTCATCGCAAACGGGGCGGTGTTGACAAAGTACATAGCAAAACCGGTGAAGGCGAGGCACCAAATTATAAACAACCACCCAGCCTGCCAATTCTCTGCACGTGATTCAGCAAATGGTAACAACCCGCAACCTATCACGAGCAGGCTCAACCCGACAATCATCATACGACGATTACCCCAACGGCTACCGAACGTTCCGGCGGGCAGGCAAATGAGGGCAAAGACTAGCATCCCAGCCCCGTTGATCAAGCCGACAAATTCGGGGCCATATCCCAGCCGCAGCAGGTATAGGTTGAATAAAACGGTGTAGATCCCGCCATCAACAGTAAGCCCGATTAGCATTGTGGTGATGAGGTACAGGCGCACATCGCGGTTGAAGCCACGCAGGACATGGAAATAAGAGGTGAAGGCTCTGTTCATGCTGTTGGACGTAACCTATTCCCTCTCGACCAATTGGCGTGTGGCATCCACCACATAAGTTACATCGTCGTGTGTGATGTGCCGATGGGCAACTAGGCGCGCCCCAGCAGGAGGGCGAGGGTTCGCGAGAATACCACAGGCCTTCCACTTTTCAATGAGCGATTCTGAATACCACCCCAATCCCTCAACGTTCACCATAGCAAAGCTGGTAGGTGTGGGGGGGCGTTGGATTTTTATCCCTTCAATTGCCTCCAACCCTGCACAGAGCAGGCGGGCGGTTTCGTGGTCTTCCGCCAGTCGATTCACCATCTTCTCCAGCGCAACAATCCCCGCTGCTGCAATGATGCCGGCTTGCCGCATACCGCCGCCCAAGCGTTTACGCACAGTATCAGCTTCGTCGATAAATGAACGGCTGCCACACAGTAGCGATCCCACCGGCGCACTCAGTCCTTTTGATACGCAGAACATTACCGAATCAATGTGCCGGGTGTAGTCCTTCACATCTACCCCATGTGCCACGACTGCATTAAAAATCCGAGCACCATCCATGTGGATTTTCAATCCGTGCGTTCTAGCTGCTGTGGAAATTGCTTCTACCTCTGCGGGTGTCCACGCGGATCCACCGCTTCCGTTGTGGGTGTTCTCAATACACAGCAGGCACGGCTGAGAAACGTCCTCCGAATTGATGATCGCTTCCAACTGTTCGGGTTGAATCACCCCGAATTCTGCCTGCATTGGGTGTGGTTTCACCCCATTGAGGACGGCAAATTCGCCTCGCACCCCAGCAAACAGATGGGCGCGTTCCTCGAAAAAGACATCGTCCCCTGAACGGGTGTGAGCGAATAACGCGCAGGCGTTGCCCATTGTTCCACTAGGAACATAAAGTCCCGCTTCCATTCCGAGTTTTTCTGCAGCCAGCTCTTGGAGTCTATTGACGGTGGCATCCTCTCCGTAGCCGTCATCTCCGAGGGTTGCCTCTATCATGGCTTCCTTCATCTCTTGCGTGGGCAAGGTGACGGTGTCGCTTCTCATGTCTACTGTTCTTTCTGGCATTGTCTTTTCTTTCGGGAATAAATCGTCACTGATTTTGTGTTTGTTAGACGGAGGAAATACTACGTGATACGTAATGCGTAATTGCATAACCTGTCATGCTTACGCACTATTCTCGAAAAGTCCATATTTATCAGAATATTCCGTTCTAAAACCCCGTCATTTATGGCGGGGATACAGAACGGCAAACCCCGTTAGTTAGTCAAAAAAGTTGAAATTGCAGGTGAAAAATGGTATAATCCCCACCAGAAACGGACTCACCCTTGAAAACTATTAGCAATGGTTTTCCCACTCTCCGACGGGAGCGTGTTGTGGTATGTCCGTCTCGTCAAAGTTGCCCGTGAGGGCAGTGGGCAGGGCGTTGTCCATTGCGTTAGCGATATGTAAGACGGACTTCGGTTCGCAGTCGTGTTTGACCGCACAATTAAGCACCCTATCGGGATGGGACATAAGAATCCTCACCCTTTAGGGTGTGGGAGTACGTCAATTGCTGTAACTCAAGTTACACATGTCGCCCCGCTGGGGCTTGGGTGTGTAGGTTCTCAACGTTGCTATACACATATCGCCCCGCTGGGGCTATGTTGGTTCATCGGTTCAAATTAATGAACTTTTGAACTAATGAACTCTTGGGGTTACGGCATACGGAGTATGCCTACCACTTTAATGGGGTGCGACCCTAAAGTGTTTTACCACGTCTTCATTCAACTCAAATCCCAATCCCGGACGGTCAGGCACTTCGATAAATCCGTCCACATCCACCTCTACCGTCGGCGTCAGCAGCTCGGAGATGATTGGCGAATCTGGGAATGCGATGGGCGTCTCGAAATACAGCATGTTCGGGAGCACCGCAGCGAGGTGGATTTCCGCCGCCACTCCGACGGCATGACACCACGCATGTGGCACACAAATCAATCCCCTACGATAGGCTGCCTCTGCAATCCGCGCTATCTCTCGAATCCCGCCTGAGCGGACTGAGCTAGGCTGGACTACATCCACTCGTCCTTTCTCCATAATATCCTCAAACTCAAACCGTGTGGTGAAGCCCCAATCGCCTACAGCGATTCGGGTATCTACCGCATCTGCCAACCGAGCGTACCCTGCGAGATTGTCTGCTGGCAGGGGTGCCTCAATGAAAAACGGACGATACTCCTCAATCGCACGGATCGAGGCGATGGCTTGTCCCACCTCGTACCAGCAGTTCTGCACATCAATAAGGATCTCTCTGTCTTCACCAATGGTCTCGCGGACAGCTCCCACAATCTCAGCATCGCGCTGTACGTTGACATGCCCGAACCCGCCGGGCCACTCTTCCAGTTTCATTGCGTGGAAGTTCCGGTCCTTTGCTAGCGTAAAACGTTCGACAATCTCCTCTACATCCTCTCCCGGTGGATAGACGGTTGCGTAAGGCATCACCTTCTTCTTGATTTCGCCGGTTTCCCGCACGGTGCAGCAGGCGTGCCAGATCAGTTCGCAGACCGGTTTACCGAGTGCTTTGCCAGCAATATCCCAGAGTGCAGTCTCCACCGCACCGATGGCGGCGATCGTGACGCCACGCCTCCCGAATAAGCCGGTAGCGGAGTACATCTTCTGCCAGAGCCGTTCAACTTGGAGCGGATCTTCGCCGTGCAGAAGTCCCTGTAAGCCGCCGTCGGTGCGGATGATGGCGTCAATCACCAGTGACGGAGATTCCGCCTGCCCGATCCCTGTGATGCCCTCATCGGTGTGTACGCGCACTAGGGTTTCGTCCGCTTTGCCCGGATCTGTCAATGCAATGGTTTCTATTTCTGTAATTTTCATTTTAAGTTAGCCTCTTATCTCTCGCTAGGAATGCTTTCGACGGCGGATTATAGCACGTGATACGAAGTCTAACAAGTGGATTTCGCTTGGATGCCGTGCTGTAACTTGTATGACCGTTACGGCATACGGAGTATGCCTACTACTATCTTAGGAGAAAAACTGGGGAAGCAGTTCTTTTGACGCAAGGAGTAACTCATCAAGCATCGCTTCCGCTTTATCGGGCAGGATTGCCATTTCATCGATAAGTAGTGCCTGAAGTGCGAGGTTTCGGTCTCCCTTGACTGCGGCATCGGCGACCAATTCGTGCCACACAAACCGTTTCTCCAGAATACCTTTGAGCACCGGCGGCACCTCACCCATCTGTATTGCACGCACGCCCCCAGAATCGGTTACACCCTCCAATTCGACTTCAGCCGTTGTGGGAAGGTTAGCGATTGCGCCTTGGTTGGCGACGTTGACAATATAAATCTCACGACGACCATTCGCAATGGCACTGATGAGGCTTGCGATGCCTTCGCTGGTAATCGAGTTGTCCTGTACGTCAGGGAGTTGGATTTCGTCGAGAAGTGCCTGATATTCCTTAAAGAATTCGGTGCGGATTTCCGGTTCAGCAGGTGCTGCGGTCGGTTTTCCGGTTTCGTATCCGTGTCCCAGAAGGCTCTCGTACATACCGTAAGGTAAATTTTTCGGTCCGCCCTGCACCTGCGTCAGAAAAGGGTAAAATTCTATAATGTGATCGTCAGATGGATAAACGATGTGATACCCGTAAATTTGCGATAACCTCGCACTGAGGACTCGCCCTTTAGGTGCTTGGCGTTCGGCTACACGGCGCATCAGTTCTGAATACAGGTCTTCTCCCTTGTGTAGGACGCGGGTGAACCAGAAGTAGTGATTTGTCCCGACCCACATGCAATCCAACTCCGTCGGTGGAACACCGAGAATCTCTGCCGCGTACGCGATTCCCGCTTGCACTCCGTGGCAGATGCCGATGACGTTCACATCGGTATGCTTGTGCATCGCGTGTAGTAGCGTCGCCATGGGATTTGAGTGGTTAAACATGATAGCGTTGGGGCAACGCCTCTCCATCTCTTGACAGATGTTGATATAAGCGGGAATCGACCGTAGCGCCATCATCATCCCTGCGGGTCCGCAGGTGTCGCCGATAACCTGAGAAATGCCGTATTTTTCTGGGATGCGGATATCGGCGTTGTGGAAATACGAGTTGTAAACATTCCGCGTAATTTCGGCACCGCTCCCGCCGATCGAAGAGATAGCGAAATCTGCACCGTCAACGGCGTCTGCAAGGTCAACCGTGGGACGAATTTTGAATCTCGTTCCTGCTACTTCGGCTAAACGCCTCGCCATTGCCGCCATTCTTTCAACTTTTTCGTTGTCAATGTCATAGAGGACGAGCTCCGAATCGCCCAGATCTTGACTCAACAGTAAATCTGGTATTGCACGGCGGAAATAGAGGCTTCCACCGCCGAGACACACAATCTTTTTAGCTGGCATAGTAACACCTCCGTGATGAAATGAATTAGGATTTGGGGATGGTTATTTTCGCGTGAGTTTGGTTTGAACGGTCAGAAAATCGTCAACAGGATTTTGAACCAGCCCGGAATTTGTACGCATTGTATGACAGGTTTCAGAGGTTGTCAATACAAAGGATTCGGTTTTGGTGTTGAGTTTTGGTGGCTCCGGTTGTATAATTTACACAAGGGTTGACCAAAGTTTAGCCAAGCGCATTTTCGAGGAGGGGTCACACCGATGAAAAATCGAATAGGAGCATTTTTGGCGGATCGATTGCCTTTCAGGGATGTGGAAGACCATATCAAAAAGCCGCTGCCGAAGCATATCAACTGGCTTTTCTCTCTGGGGAGCATGGCAGCCTTCCTGCTGATTCTTCAAGCCGTTACTGGGGCGTTTTTAGCGTTTTACTACTCACCCTCGCCTGATCACGCTTATGACGCTGTGAATTACATCAGCAAGGAGGTAGTTTTCGGCGGCTTTGTGCGCGGGTTGCACCATTGGGGTGCTAGCGCGATGGTGATCGTCGTGTTTTTGCATCTGCTGCGCGTTGTGGTTTATGCCTCTTATAAACCCCCAAGAGAGCTGACGTGGGTGACCGGGGTCTTTATGCTCCTGATTGTGTTGGGGTTCGGTTTCACAGGCTACCTGCTGCCGTGGGATCAGAAGGCGTACTGGGCAACTGTGGTCGGTGTTAAAATTGCCGGCACCGCCCCCGTGCTAGGGGATTTTGTCGGGAAGGTTCTCCGGGGTGGGGATGAGATCGGTGCTGTTACCCTCACCCGTTTTTATGCCTTGCACACGATCTGGCTGCCGTGGCTCGCTTTTGGGCTGGTCGGCGTACATCTGTTTTTCGTGCGCTATTACGGTTCTGCGGGAACACCTAAAAATGCCCCCGAAGATATGCGATCGGGTAAACCCTTTTATCCGGATCAGCTTTTTGAGGATGCGGTTGCAATCCTTATTCTATTCGCTATTCTCGCTGCGATGGCGATCTTTATTCCTGTGCCTCTCGAAGAGCTTGCCGACCCGACCGATGCCAGTTTCGACCCACGCCCGGAGTGGTATTTTCTGTTTTTGTTCCAGTTGCTCAAGTATTTTGAGGGACCCCTTGAGGTGGTTGGCACTTTTGTCATTCCCACCGTTGGGTTTATTCTGCTCCTGTTCCTTCCCTTTTTGGATAAGAAGGGACGGACTTCCCTGCTGAAACGTCCGGTCGCGCTCACGGTCACCTGTCTGTCCGTTGTGCTGATTGTGTTGCTTACTATTCTTGGGGCCATTGCGCCTAGACTGGAGCCTACTCCTGAACAAACTCCCGCGGCTGAAGGGGCGGTGCCGAGTCAAGATGAGACTCAGGAGGAAACGAAGGAGGATGGGGCGGTTTTTGATTTCGGTTTGGATTAGGAATTTGTCTGAATCAGGATTTTCCCCGATAGATCGGGACAGGCAGGATTGAAGGATAAGCGGGATAAAAACGGATGCGTCCAAAAAGCTTGTCAATACCAGAATTTTGTTGTCAACAATACACCACACTAAAGGACAGAAGGAAAGAAATTTTTAATGATAGACATAAGATTACAGATCCCGAAGATACCAGACGATCCAGATTCAATAAAACTAAAACTAAAAAACGGGGATCAATTATTCATTGTAGGAGCTAACGGTTCTGGCAAATCGGCATTGATACAGCGATTTGTTTCGGAAAATAGTGGCAAGAAGGTTAAGCGAATAACTGCGCATCGACAAACATGGTTAAGTTCAGGAAGCATCGATTTCACACCTGCGAATCGTCGAGAGCATGAGAGATACATGCGGGATCATAACAAAAACGATGAAGCTCGCTGGAAAGAGTACAGGGCGCAGCAGGGCTTATCTGCTGTCCTATTTGACTTGGTTGCTAAAGAGAACACCCGTGCCCGCGATATTGCTCGCTATGTAGACAATCAAAATCTCACTAAAGCGCAAGGTATTTCTGCCGAATCACCATCGCCGTTTGATCAGATGAATGAATTGCTTGCTCTTGGTAGGCTAACAGTTACGGTTGAAAACTCCAACGACCAGGATTTACTTGCAAGACATTCGCAAGGGGAGCTCTTCAGCATTGCAGAGATGTCGGATGGCGAGCGGAACGCAATGATCATCGCAGCACATGTTATCACGGCTGAACCTGGAACAGTGTTCCTAATTGACGAACCCGAAAGACATCTCCACCGATCCATTATCCAGCCATTTCTCTCGGCGTTGTTTGCCCGGAGAAGAGAAGATTGTGCATTTGTTATCGCAACTCACGAAATAGCGCTGCCTGTCGCCAACCTAGGGTCACAAGTTCTCATGCTCCGATCTTGTCAGTGGCGTGGCAACCGGTGCGTTGCTTGGGAGGCTGATGTCTTGGAACCAAATGCTGAACTCCCGGAAGACCTTAAACTCGCAATCCTTGGATCTAGAAAAAAGATTCTCTTCGTGGAAGGCAAGCTTGGCGGTCCAGATTTTTCGCTCTACACTGTTCTCTTTCCCGAGTTTTCTGTGGTTCCAAAGGAGAGTTGTGAAGATGTCCAAAAAGCGGTGCTTGGGTGGCGAGGATCTCAAGGAATCCACCCCGTACATGTGGAGGTATTTGGTCTCATTGACCGAGATAACCGGACGGACGAGGACGTGGAGGAACTCGCCGAAAAGGGTGTATTCGCTTTAGAGGTGTACTCGGTTGAAGCTCTCTATTACTGCTCGGATGCTATTGCTGCTGTCGCTAAACAGCAAGCAGGGCTCCGTAATGAAGACAAAAATGCACTCATTGAATCGGCTAGGCAAAAGGCGGTTGATGCTCTGAAAGGTCATGCGAAGGATATGGCAGCGCGGATGTGCGAACGTAAAATACAAAATCTCGTTGTGTCAAAAGTTCCGGATTGGGAGTCAATTAGGGATAACCCGCTTCAATCAATCAGCATTCCTATTGATTCACAATTCTATTCTGAAGAACTTAACCATTTCAATAAACTCATCGAAGAGGAAGATTTAGATCAACTTGTTGCCCGTTATCCGGTGCATAAGAGCGATGCTCTTGCAACTATCGCGAAAGCTCTCAAGTGCCACGGTAAAAATGACTATCAGCAGATAGTTCTCGCCCAAGTTCAGAAAGATGGTCAGTTGGCTTGCAAACTCAAAGAACGTATTGGTCCACTGTCTGAAACACTGGAATCCGCAGAAAATCCGCAAACCGAATAATTGGAATGTTTATTTTAACCCAACTTCACTGCTTCCAAATAGTTTCCTGCGTCAAATAGGATGCGTTTGTCATCTGTTCTGTGAAATTCGGCTGACACCCGGGCACCGAAAGATTATTATGGCACCAAGGGAAATCCGTATCGTAAAGGAGAAGAAGTTATGCTAGAAATGGCCCCAGTTCCCGTTAGTTTTGATTACGCTTATAAAAGTGGACCTAACAGGGATATTAAAAACGCTATCAAAGCAATAACTCCGACATCTGATGACGCCGAGACACATAACGCCCGTGGCATCGCTTACAGCGAAAACGGGGATCAGGACAGGGCAATTGCGACTTTTAGCAAAGCGATAGAACTAAAACCGGATTTTGTCGAAGTCTATAATAATCGCGGAGTGGCTTACGGCAAAAAGGGTGCTTTTGACCGTGCCATCCAAAACCTTAACATGGCAATACAACTCAATCCCGATTATGCCAAAGCCTATAACAATCGTGGCGTTGTTTACGGGCTAAAGGGTGCTTTTGACCGTGCCATCGCAGACCATAACACGGCGATAAAACTCAATCCCGATTATGCTGAGTCATATAACAATCGTGGGATTGTTTACCGCGAAAAAGGCGATTTTGACCGTGCTATTGAAGATTTTAACACGGCGATAAAACGCAAACCTAATTATGCCGAGTCATATAACAATCGCGGTGCTGCTTACGACAAAAAACACGAGCTTGACCATGCCATTGAAGACTACAACAAAGCAATAGAACTTAACCCTGATTATGCCGAGCCATATACCAATCGTGGGGTTGCCTACGACAAAAAGGGTGCTTTTGACCGTGCCATCGCAGACCATAACACGGCGATAAAACGCAAACCTAATTATGCTGAGGCCTATAACAACCGCGGGATTGCTTACCTCAACAAAGGCGATTTTGACCGCGCCATTGAAAACTATAACACTGCAATACAATTAGAGTTACGCCTTGTGGGTGCCTACTACAATCGCGGGACTGCTTATTTCAACAAAGGCGATTTTGACCGCGCTATTGAAGATTTTAACAAAATAATACAACTCAATCCCAATGATGCCAATGTCTATAACAATCGCGGGGTGGTTTACAGTGAAAAAGGCGATTTTGACCGTGCCATCGCAGATTATACCAAAGCGATACAACTCAATCCCAATTTTGTTCAGGCTTATAATAATCGTGGTGCTGATTACCGCGATAAGGGGGAGTATGACCGGGCCATTGAAGACTATACCAAAGCGATAGAGCTGAATCCTGACTATGCCGTAGCCTATAACGATCGTGGTGGGGCATACTACTTAAAAGAGGAATATGATTCTGCCATCGCAGACTTCACCAAAGCGATAGAGCTGAATCCTGACTATGCCATAGCCTATAACAATCGCGGGGTTGCGTACCACTTAAAAAAGGAGTATGAGTCTGCCATTGTAGATTTCACCAAAGCGATAGAGCTGAATCCCGATTATGCCATTGCCTATAACAATCGCGGTAGGGCTTACGGAGTCAAAGACGAAGTTGACGGTTTGACGCTCCGACCGGACTCGCCGAGTTCTAAGCTCGCTGTAATTCGTGCCATCAAAGACTATAACCCGGCAATAGGACTGAATCCTGAACTTGCCCCGGCCTATTACAATCGCGGCGTGGCGT
Source organism: Candidatus Poribacteria bacterium (assembly GCA_965222435.1). Lineage (GTDB taxonomy): Bacteria > Poribacteria > WGA-4E > WGA-4E > PCPOR2b > PCPOR2b. Next base: position 6,175,717 of record OZ244950.1, read on the forward strand.
GGTTACGCCTGAGAGAATGGGAAAGAGCCAAATCAGACCTCACTGTTGCCAGAGACATGGGGATAAATATCATTACTGCGTTTTGTAATGACTACGAAAGTATTGAGAGTTTTGAACGGAGAAATGGCGTTCAGCTACCCGAAGACGTCATCGCCATGCTAACACTACCGCAGGCATGAATGTTGGCAAATTGACAAAAGCAGTGGAAATCGAAACTAAAAACCTCTCAAGGAAGGTGCAATGATGGCTAAAATTGTCGTCAATCCAGAAATTCTTGATGGCAAACCGATTATCGAAGGGACTCGCCTTAGTGTGGAGCATGTGTTGGGGCTGCTTGCTAGTGGCATGTCTAAGACAGAGATTATCGCAGACTATCCGGAGTTGAATGAGGAAAACATCCAAGCGGTGCGGGCGTATGCTGCGGGGCGCACGTATCCTTCGTGGGCATTCCGCAATGGAGTGATAATCGATCTCCCAACCACCCGTGATAGAGCTTAATAATGCTACCTCCGCTTGTCGCTGACATAAATATCGCAGTTTCCGTCATTCAGTTTTTGCGAGCACAAGGGGTTGATGTGGTGGCTGGACGTGAAGAAAGCTGGAACAGATATGAAGACCGAGACATCCTGCGTGAGGCGCATGCGATGAACCGATTTGTGTTGACGCACGATTCCGATTTCGGGACGCTGGCAGTTCATGAGGAGCAAACCATTACCGGAATCATCCATTTGCGTCCGGGAAATCGTCCGTCCTCGGAGGTAATTGCTGACTTGCAAGTTCTCCTCAACACAGAGATTGATTGGACGCCCCCGCTGATTGTTGTCTGTGAATCCGGTAAACCGCCTCGGCTACGTCGCCTAGCGGCGATAAGCGTTTAGCTACAAGCGACTTTGCCCAAGCAGGGGATTGGAATTGTGGAGTGAGCGGCAATTGTCTGAATCACGGATTAAACGGATGAAGCGGATAACGCGGATTTTCGAATCTGTAGCACGAGGAAACTGGGATTGTGGAGAGTGTGGAAATGGTCTGAATCAGGATTTTCAGGATTGAAGGATATGCAGGATAAGAACGGAGACATCCAAAAACCCTGAGAATGTAAAATTCGACAGATATAGATGCAGGCAGGGGAAAGAGGATGGGCAAACCACTAAAAGGATTCATTACTTACGCACATAAAAATACAACGGCTAAGGATGAACTAATAACGCGCCTTTCGGTGATGCAGCAACGAAGCGAGCTAGTGACTTGGCACGATGCCGAAATGACCGGGGGCACCAAGTGGCGTGAAGATATTTTCAAGCACCTTGCTGATTCGGATATACTCCTCTATCTCGTGTCTGCTGCGAGTCTTGCGTCTGAAAACTGTAATAAAGAATTGGCAGAAGCGATAAGTTCCGACATAAGAATTATCCCGATAATCCTTGAAGATTGTGATTGGCAGTATCATCAACTCAGCGACTTTCAGGCTTTTCCAGACAAAGGCAAGCCAATTAACGAATGGCAGCCTGAGAGCAAGGGTTGGCAAAATGTGGTGGCTGGCATCCGAAAAACTGTTGAAGAAATGCAAGCTCACGTGGATTCGTCGTCCGGGACATCTGAAAAAGAACTACGCGCTGAATTGGCGTTCCAACAAGGTAACGTTTTCATGATGCTTGGGCAGATGGACAAGGCGATAGAACGCTACTCACATGGAATTGGACTCAATCCGAATAATGCTGGTGCCTATAACAATCGCGGCGTGACTTATGTCGAAAAAGGCAACCTTGACCATGCTATTGAAGACTTTAACACGGTCATAGATTTGAAACCCAATTATGCTGCCTATAACAATCGCGGGCTTGCGTACGACAAAAAAGGCGATTTTAACCGCGCTATTGAAGACTACACCAAAGCGATAGGCCTGAAGCCTAATTATGCGGACACTTATACCCATCGTGGTATTGCTTATGACAAAAAAGGTGATTATGACCGTGCCATTAAAGACTTTGCTAAAGTTATAAACCTGAAGCCTGATTATGCCGGGGCTTATTACAATTACGGTAGTGCTTACATTAAAAAAGGTGATTATGACCGTGCCATCGGTGCCTTGAACATGGCGATAGACCTGAAATCCGATTATGCCGATGCCTATAACAATCGCGCTAGTGTTTATATACATAAAGGTGATTATGACCGTGCCATCGAAGACTATAGCACGACGATAAAACTAAAACCTAGCTATGTTGAGGTATATAATCATCGTGGTATTGCCTACGACAAAACAGGCGATTTTGACCGGGCCATCATAGATTATAATAAGGTGATAAAACTAAAACTAGATGATGCCGGGGCCTATAACAATCGTGGCATTGCTTACAAAAACAAAGGCGATTTTGACCGGGCTATTGAGGATTTTAACACAGCAATAGAACTGAAACGCGATTATGCCGATGCCTACAACAATCGTGGCAATACTTATAAAGACAAAGGGGAATATGACCGCGCAATCGGAGACCATACCAAAGCTATAAGCTTGAAACCCGGTTATGTTGATGCCTATTACAATCGCGGGTTGGCTTACGGAGTAAAGGGCGATTATGACCGTGCTATCGGAGATTTTACCAAAGTGATAGACTTGAAATCCAACGATGCTGATGCCTATAACAATCGCGGACTAGCTTACTACGCTAAAGGCGAGTTTGATGAAGCCGTTGCAGGTTATACTAGAGTGATAAACCTCAACCCCAATCATGGCATAGCCTATAACAATCGCGGTCGAGTGTGGTTGCACCTAGCAGAGTGGGATAAAGCGAGAGCGGATCTGACGAATGCTAGAGACTTGGGCGTGGATATCGTCGCTTCATTTCGTAATGACTACAAAAGCGTTGAGGCGTATGAGCGAGCGAATCGTGTTAAATTGCCCGAAGAAATCGCTGCGATGCTGACGCAACGGCGACGGAGTCGTTACCCCAAGACGGAGAAATTCTTGAGCTCCGACGGCACACCTCTTGAATCGTCCGATGTATTGAATCTGCTTACGAAACTTCGCGACGCAGGCACACCTTTGTCGCAGTACATTCAGACGCGCCCCACTTTCGGACTCAAGATCGGCAGGCAAGAAGCCTTTGTTGTAGACAGTGCGACGCGAGAGCAACTCATTGCGGAGCACCCTGCATCCGCTGATATTTTGGAGCCGTTTTTGCACGGACGAGACATCAGACGCTGGCAGGTAGCGAGACCGGTTGATAAATCCCGATCTATCGGGGACACATGGTTAATTTTTAGCTATCGTCGGATAGAGATAGACCGTTATCCCGCCATCCGAAAACACTTGGAAAAATATAGATCCGTCTTGAGCAAAAGGGCGGGTAAACAGAAATGGTATGAGCTACCAGTTGCCAAAAGCGGTGCCGAGCACTTTGCGCAAACGAAATTGGTTTGTCCAAATAGCTATGACCACCAAACCTTTGCCGTTGATACGGATGGTTTTTACTGTGGGGATACATGCTACCTTATCCCGACTGAGGAAACGTGGTTGTGTGGTCTCCTCAATTCCCGCGTTGTGGAGTGGTTCTATTCGCAGACTTCAAACCAGCTGACGGGCGATTATCTTCAGGCGCGTAGCCGCTATATGCAAGAAATCCCGATTCCCGATCTCACGTCAACGCAGAAAGCAGTGATTGGCAAAATCGTTGATTACCTTATCTATCTTCAGGGGCAGCCGACGACGAGTGGTAGGGATTTGGCACACGCCCGCGATGCTGTGATGCTCGGGTATTTTGAGCGAATCATTGACGGACTGGTTTATGAATCCTATCTACGTGAAGAACTTCATCAAGGGGAAAAACAGTTCTTCAAGCCGTTGTTGGATGAGCGGTTGCCGCACCTTGAAGAAATTCGGGGAGATAAAATGTCTGCATTACAAGAGATCTTCGAGCGATTGTATGAAAGAACGCATCCGGTCCGGCGGAACCTTTTCTTTCTGGATAGTGTAAAACCGATCCGTATCATTGAGGGCAAAGCGTGAGAATTACTGAGATTGAAATCAAAAACTTCAGAATCTGTTGTGGAATCTATCAATGTTGATGTGGAAAGTCGGAAGGCTTGCTATTTGACTTGTAGGGTTTCACTGCCGTGATTATCTGGTTGCAATAAAATGTCAACAGAACCTAAAAAGAGTGAGTTGACTTTCCTTTATAGGAGACTTGTAAAAAATCACTTCTTTACTTATTTTTCCAGCGATGCCCTTTGAGTCTTTCAAGGGTTGAAAAGGCAAATAATTTCCGTATTCACCTTCACAACAGATGATTTCCCCTTTTCTCTTTAGTGCCCATTCAGCTAGATTCTTATAGTCAAGCCGATCACTTCCATATCTATAACCTTTTCCAGACTCTTTTCTGTAAGGTGGATCAATAAACCATGTTGCTTCAATATCCGGAGCTTCGGTATAGTCCCCGCAAATGATTCGCCAGTGCTTTACCTTAAATAGATTATTCGCTATATACTGCTTACTTATACTCCAATTCCTTGCCAAAACTGGAGTGATTTTAATCGTCCGATAGTGAAAAGCCATCTTGGTTGCAGCATGTATAATATGTAGAAACTCAGAACTCTTTTCTCCAATCTTCAAATCTGGCATTCTTAATATTTCTTCGGGTGTAGCTTTCGCAATTAACCATTCCCATAAGCTGGCTACTCTTTTATCCTTCTCTATTAAAATGACGTTCTTTTTCCAATTATCTCCATGCAATGAGTATGCTGCTGAACCCGCAAAGGGCTCGATGATACTATCAAAATTTGGATCGGGATAGTACTTGACTATTTGTTTTTTTCGACCGTAGTAGTAAAACATTGTCTTTATCAGTGGGCTTTGATCTGCCAGAATTTTATAAAACGCGGACTCGATTTGTTCAATTATTGCCATCTTCTACCTGAAATGACAATAAGTTTTCATATTTCTGCTGATATTCTTGTTGATCAAGAATTACAGTCCATCCTGCTCCCATCTTTCTCTTTCCAGATGCTCGCAGACCTGTAACTTTTGTGTTTCTCCCTGTAGTTCCACTTATCTGCCCCCAATTCTCTGTTTTTAGATTGTCAGTATAAAATGCCGCAGTTATAATTGGGAAATGCCTACCATCGTAAACCCGCCCTCCAAAATCGATGACTAGTCCTAAAAGCCGCTTTACTTCTTGATGATGTGCTTGCCATGTTAAACCGGTGAGCACCGATAACCTTTCTTCGCCTGCTTGCAAGTTGCTCCCTTTTGCAACGTTTCCAACTGTGGATTTGATTTCAAGGCCATCAGGATAGTTCCGTAGTTGCGCTTCGCTCGCGTTCTGGCCTGAACGTGGGATTATATCAGGGTGCCCTTTTTCTATTGGATTGAGTATAGCTCCAACTTTTTTTGAGAGGTGGCTACCAAAAAATGCGCCAACTATACCACTAAGTGCTTTCAAATCAATACTCTGAAAAAGTGTGAATGGCAGTGCCTGTAGCTGATTTGAAGTCATTACCGCTGCATAGGCAATATCATTAGATGTAACAGTGAAACCACAGAAAGTAGAGAAATTTGCTCTGATTTTATAACGCGATAAATCTTGGTCAATACTTGATAATTCAGTCGAAGAAAAATCCTCAAAAAGTTTAGATAATGGAACATCAAGCACATCGGCAATATTATGCAGGTTGATGATACTAATGTTCCGCTTTCCTCGTTCAACATCGCTAATATAAGTTCGGTCAAGGTTGCATTGGAAAGCAAACTCTTCCTGAGAGAGTCTCTTTTCTCTCCGGAGCTCTCGTATTTTTTCTCCGAGGAAATCCAGAATTGCGTCAAACTTGTTCATACTAACAAGTTTATCAAATCTGGCAGCAAACTTCTATCGACTATAAGTCACATTTATCCCATAAATTATATCTCATTTTTCGCAATTTGGCAAGTTATAGAGCCAATTTATGAATTATATGCTGTATATTATATAATATTGATACATCTGTAAGCCGATAGTCCCTGCTTAATCCTTGACACGCTTCCTTGTAATGTTCTATACTGTCTGACTGAAAAGGAGGCTGTAACGTGGTACGACAGACAATGCCAAAAGTGCCATTCACCGAAATGCCCCGGACTCACATTGAACCCCTTCACGTTTCAGCGATTTTGCTGATAGCGTGGGCGTGTCTGTTGCGACCTGCATTTGCCCAACATACGGATCCGTTGGGAAACCCTGTCTTCGATAAGAGTGGGAAGGAATTGTATACACTCCAAGCGAATTTTGGTGTATTGGGCGGGGATTCGCTCCTGCGTCGTGACTCGGAATTTCGCAGTAAGACGAGCAACCGGAACTTTTTCACCTTCAATATCCCGGGCGAGAATGTGCTCCATCAGTTGACCGTCGGTAACTTTCCGACCAAATTTTCGAGTTTCACGCTCAATAAGGAGCTCTTTGATGCAGCCCGCTGGAATATAACGGTTCCGAAGGCAGGCGGTAGGGTGTCTGCGTTTGTGGGGCGGGTAACGAACAACACCTTCGCGCTATCCGGGGATCGGGTCAAACCGATTGAGAACAAGGATATTGTGAGTCAATCCGACTGGTTCATGGCGGGTTTACGTGCGGAAGCAAATCTCGGTGCCCACGGTGTTCGATTGGGGGCGTTGCCAGAGTTTACCGTGCCGTTACCCAGAGTCGGGTTTAACTATGTGAATCGTTTTTTTACCAACTACGATCTCACCCGCACGACCAATCCGTTTCGGGGTGTCACAATCGCCAATCCGCCGCCGGAATTGTACCTACGTTTCAGCGATGCCTCGCCGGAGAACCCCGGTGGCGCAAAGGTCTTTCGTGTCCGCGTATTTATTGACGATGCCTTGGAATACGACATCATCGGCGGCAGGGAGCTGCCCGGTGTGCTGCTGTTCCCGAATGGCAGTATGCGGGACGGAAACTCACGCTGGGTGGATGGTGAGGGGACGTTTACCTATCGATTCTTCCTGTTCAGTCCGCAGGAGATCAACAGTGTGCGGTTTGAGGTTGATGTCGCCAACGACTACCAAGTTGAACTTTCAACGAACAATCAGGATTTTCAGGTTGAGTTAAGTGCGCCGGGCAATGTTAAGGACGAATCGAATCGGAGGGTACATCGGTTTGAATATGGCGAATTAACCGATGAGGCGACGATGGGATTTGACCTCCAAACGACGCTGCTCGGATTTTCGATTGAGGCTGAACGTGCGTGGTATGTGCAAACGAAACAGTATCCGCTCCTCAGTGGCAAGCGGGCGCACCACACAACCGGCGCATGGTTCATTGATGTAAATCGGAACTTCGGACCGGTGACTTGGCGCAGCGAGGTTACACGGATTGCCCCCTTTTATACCGCAAGGAATTTCATAGATGATAACGACGATGACGATCCCTATGCAGACTCCCGCGAACCGGAGATTTTAATTTCGGGGAACACAAAGGATGATCTGGACGGCGATCGGGTTAAGGACTGGGATGACGATTTTTTGCTGTTCTTCGCGGATCCGCCGAGTTTTCGCTTAGGTCTCAACCGCGAATCAATCGACTTCAACAACAACGGTCAGCCGGACAACCTTGAAGACGACGATAAACCGAACTACCGTTACGATTACGACGAGGGCTCTTCTGGGCACCACACCTACCTCAAGGTTGAATTGCCGTTCGTGGAAGGGCTCTCGGTACTGCCCGGATATTATGAGAAACATCTCATTCTTCAACACAAGAGCGCGAGAGGATGGTATAATATCCTATCTTACGCACCGAAGTCGATTCCCCATTTTGGGACGATCCTCTTTCGTTACACCTTTCGCCGATCTCACGATATTATTCCGGACGATGTTGTGATCCGCAGTACAGGCGATATAATCGAGGATGATTTGGTGCGTCAAAGGTATCTCGGCAATATTTTCACAATGATTGTCGATTACCAAGATATCAAGAATCTTACAATTCGCAGCAAATTCAAATACCAGCGGGATACGTTGTTCCACAGCCGTCAGCGGGTTATTGATACTGCCTTGATTAACCAGATCCGCTACGACTATAAAGTTCGTGAAGACCTTACCATTTCCCCGTCGTTTCGGAGCGATCGTAACATCGGCTATACTTTTCCGTTTGATAAACGGACTGCCTTTGATACCATCCGAAACGCCTATATTTTGACTTTGACCCATCAGGTTGCGGCTCAGTTACAGTTGAGTGCCGGCGCACAATTTTTGACGTGGCGGGACCACAAAGATTCACAACGGAATTTGAACCGAACCGTTAGCTTTTTGGAACTTGTGCTGCAAGGTGACGCCTTCGGACAGAGGATGGGGTTGCTGATAACCGGTGATTATGTTATCCAAAATTTCATTGAACCGATTGGGGGAGGAGAAAGACACACGAATATTGGGATTTCGCTGTTCTTATTGTAGCGTGCTGCCACATGTCGCCCCGTCCCGATGCTGCGATCGGGATTCAGAGTAACTGGAGCTTATGTGGTTTATTGGTTATTGAGCTGTGAACCCTACATTGCGCTCCTCCCCGATAGGATCGGGATTCAAAACTGGAGCGAAAGGTGGAGTCGTTGATGGGCGAGGGAACCTCGCCCCTACGGATTTTCAATACATAGCAACTTGGCTATAAATAGAGAAATAGAAAGGAGTAACAACCGTGCAAGGACAACCGTGGGATGAGATGCAGCCGTATTTTCGGCTCATCACCCCTAAACGTATTATTTTGGTGATTGTTATTTTGCTTGCTATCGCTGTATCTTTGACTAGTATGTACACCGTCGAAGCGGATGAAGTGGCTTTGGTACTAAGGTTTGGCAAGTATATCGAAACGACCCATCCCGGCTTACGCTTCAAGCTACCATTCGGCATTGACCAAGTCATCGGTGTTCCTGTCGAAAGGATATTCAAAGAGGAATTTGGTTTTCGTACGCTTCGCGCAGGGGTTCGTACCCAATATGACCCCAGAGATTATTCCGACGAATCGCTTCTGTTGACCGGAGACCTCAACATCGCTGATGTGGAGTGGGTGGCTCAATATCAGATTAGTGATCCGCGAAAGTTCCTGTTTGCCATCCGCGATGCAACCCGCTCCTTGCGTGACCTCTCCGAAGCGGTTATGCGGACTGTTGTAGGCGACCGTACCGTCACAGAAGTATTGACCGTTGGACGTATCGAGATTGCCGCCGAAGTGAAACAACGCCTCCAAGAGTTGCTCGATCGGTACAACACCGGTTTACTCCTTGTGAACGTTACCCTACAAGATGTCAACCCTCCGGAAACAGTAAAGCCCTCTTTCAATGCTGTCAATGAGGCAAAGCAGGAGAAGGAGAAGCTAATTAATGAAGCGCGGACGGATTATAACGAATCGGTCCCGAAAGCTAAAGGTGTTGCACGGCAACAGATTCTAGAGGCAGAGGGATACGCACTCAAACGCGTCAACGAGGCTAGAGGAGATGCTGACCGATTCAACGCGATCCGACAAGAGTATCAAAATGCCAAGGCGGTGACCCGTCGCAGGCTCTATCTAGAAGCGATGAACGCGGTGCTGCCCACAGTCAAAGAAATCTATGTCATTGACGGTGAGTCGAGTGCCCCACTTCCAATTTTACAACTTGATAAATAGCAATATTCATCTCACGAAAGGATATCCACGATGAACCCCAAAACACTGATATCGATAATCGTTGTCCTCATCATCGCTATTCCCTTAGCCTCAAATGTACTCTACACGGTTCGTGAAGGTGAACAGGTGGTGATTACCCAATTTGGTGAAGCCATCAAAACAACGAATGAAGCCGGGTTGAAGATAAAGACGCCGTTCATCCAGAAAGTCCAGCGTATGGAGAAACGGATCCTCGAATGGGACGGTGCTCCCAACGAGATTACGACTAAGGATAAGCGGTTTATCTGGTTAGATACCACTGCACGTTGGCGCATTATAAATACCCTTGCATTTTACGAAAGATTCCGTGGTGTAAGCCCAGAAGCGCTTGCTCAATCTCGCTTAGATGATATCATCGATTCGGCTGCCCGTGATTTGGTGACGGGTCAGCTGCTAATCGAAGTTGTGCGCAACTCAGACCGTATTCTGGATCTCAATCTGGGGGAGTTGGACCAAGACGAAGGGAGCGATGATAGCGAACCGCTGGAGAGCATTTCGGTGGGGCGGGATAAAATTGCGAATATGATCCTTGAAAAGGCTCAACAGAGCACCCCCCAAGACTGGGGAATTGAGCTAATTGATGTGCGGATTAAGCGAATCAACTATGTAGACACAGTCCGTCGGCAGGTCTTTGCCCGAATGATTTCGGAACGGGATCGGATTGCCGCCAAGTACCGGTCAGAAGGTCAAGGTGAGGCAGCAGATATCATGGGACAAAAACAGAAGGAGTTGGAGCGCATTCAGTCTGAAGCCTACAAAACGGCGGAGCAGCTTAAAGGTGATGCCGACGCGCAAGCGATTCAGATTTACGCACAATCACACGGCAAAGATCCGGAGTTTTACGCGTTCCTTCAAACGCTGGAAACCTACCGTACAACAATTAGCTCAAATACCAAGCTGATTTTGACGACGGATAGCGATCTCTACAACTATCTCAAAGACTCCGGGCTAGCAGGCAGACGGTAGCATTGGAAAGGGATAGGTGCAAATGATTAAATCACTCCGGTTATATGAAGAAAACAGCAACGGTAGTTCATGTGTGACCGGTAAGAAATCCGTTCAATACTCTCCCACTCGCCGCCACCCGCCGTGGATTCGCGCACGGGTTCCATCGGGACCCAACTATACTGAGCTGAAGCGGTTGATGCGCGACCTTGAGCTGCACACCGTTTGTGAGGAGGCACAGTGTCCAAATATCGGTGAGTGTTGGGAGAGCCGATCTGCTACCTTTATGATCTTGGGCGATGTTTGTACCCGTCGGTGTATGTTTTGTGCGGTCACCAAAGGAAAACCGGAGGGTGTGGATTTCGATGAGCCCCGTCGGCTCGGCGAGGCTGTGGGGCATCTGAAATTGAAGCATGTGGTCATCACTTCCGTCAACCGCGACGAGCTTCCCGATGGTGGTGCCAGCATTTTTGCGGAATGTATCCATGAGTCCCGTCGGCATAGCCCCGGCTGCACCGTTGAGGTGCTGATCCCAGACCTTGAAGGGAATTGGGACGCGCTTGCTGTGGTTGTCGAAGCAAAACCCGATGTTCTCAATCATAATACGGAGACGGTGCCGCGCCTGTATCGTAGGACTCGTCCACAAGCCAAATATCAGCGAACCTTAGACCTATTGCGCCTCGGCAAAGAGATGGACGGGACGATACTGACCAAGTCGGGTTTGATGGCGGGCTTAGGGGAGAGTACCGAAGAATTGCTGGAAACGATGCAGGACATCCGCGATACGAATTGTGATCTTTTGACAGTTGGACAGTATCTTTCACCAACATCAAGGCACCTGCCGATTCAGCGGTATTATACCCCGGAGGAGTTTGAAGAACTGAAAATAGCCGGCATGGAGATGGGATTTCGGCATGTGGAATCGGGACCGCTCGTCCGGAGTTCGTACCATGCACGGGAACAGGCGCAGTTGTGATTATCGCTGTTTTGATTGAGGATTTAGATTTGTAATTGAGATTAGGAGTTGTATACGGAAAGGAAGTCCACGATGGCTGCCCAATACAAAATTTTGATAGCCGATGCCCCGTGGTCTATAGAGCCGGAACGGGAGGTCTTCGGAGAGATAGGCGCGGAGCTGATCGTCGCTGAGACAAAAACGGAGGGCGAACTGCTCGCCTTAGCCCCTGAAGTTGACGGGATACTTACTGATAGGCAGTCGATAACCAGCGATATCATAGCGGTTGCACAGCGATGTCAAGCCATCGCTCGGTACGGGGTCGGGTTTGACAATGTTGCGCTAAAGGAGGCAACGGCTGCGGGTATCGTTGTTACTAACGTCCCGGCTTACTGCATTGATGAGGTCACCGACCACGCCATGGCATTGCTGCTGGCGTGCGCTCGAAAGATTCCTCTGTTCCATAAGCATATCAATAGTTGGAATCGGGATGTAGGCCCCCCGATGCGTCGCATCCGTGGGCAGACGTTAGGGGTTATCGGATTTGGTAGGATTGGGCAGGCAATCGCGCCGAAGGCACAAGCCTTTGGGTTGGAGGTTATCGTCTTTGATCAGTATCTCACATCGGAAGCCATTCAAGCGCACGGTGCGGCGAAAGCTGAACTCCCCGAACTTCTTGCAAAATCTGATTTCATCTCGGTTCACACGCCGTTGACGCCCGAAACGCAAAACTTGATTGGTGAAGCCGAGCTTCGTCAGATGAAGCCGACCGCCTATCTCATCAACACCGCGCGAGGGGGTATCATTGATACGGTCGCGCTCTACAAGGCATTGAGCGAGGATTGGATTGCTGGGGCGGGTCAGGATGTCTTGCCGCAGGAACCCGCGCCCCCCGATGAGCCGCTCCTCACGCTGGAAAACGTCATTTTAACACCGCACGTTGCATTCCTCTCCGTAGAATCAACATACGATGCCCAGAAAACTGCAGCGTCAGAGGTCGCAAGGGTGCTGACGGGACAGATGCCCGAATCGGTGGTGAATCCAGAAGTTCTAGGCAGCTCCGCGCTTCGCGCTAAAGAACTCGCAGGAAAATGAGATTGTACTAACGCAGATTACCACCTGTCCCCCCGCTGGAGTTTTAGGGTATTTGGGCTAGGCATGCTCTACTATACACATTGCGCTCCTCTGGAGCGCAGGTATCAGAAGTATCGGTTTTCTATAGACATATCGCTCCTCTGGAGCGAAAGGCAGAAGTCTTAACAGGTGGGGAAACCCTGCTCCTACGGGGAAGCCGATGGATTTTCAATAGGCAGCGATTTGGATTATACTGTTTCTGTTGCGCCGGAGGCTGTGGAGCGATAGGCTGCGTCGAGTAGCTCTACCCCTCGCATAGCGGCTTCTCCCGGCGACCAATTCATATCGGTTGTTCCGAGAATCAGGTCCACGAAGTTATTGGGAGGACCGTCGCACTCATAGGCACCTCCATCTGGTGCAACGTCGGCAACCTCGTCAGTCCCGTTGTGCCGCCGCAACTCCATGCGGGCGCGTTCAGCATCTAGGAGCAGCATTCCTTCAGTGCCAAAGAAACGGATGTCTACCTGAAACGGTCGGTGGGTCGGCACCGTGCCTGTACCGCTGACCGTGCCAATCGCACCGCTTGTGAAGCGGGTTGTAATCGCATCATACAGGTCTACCTGCGCCCCCGGTGCGGTCATCATGCTGAAGACGGTCTCTGATCGTAAACCCGACAGCCAGAACATCAACCCCGCCGAATGCGAAATTTGCCCATGACCATAACCGCCTCCCGCGACTTGAGGATCCGCCCATGTGGCAGGATCTGGGTTGAACATTGTCCCCTCCGACTGTCCGCTCACCTCCGCCACGTCCATACCTTCGCCACTGAGCAGTCCACGAATCGGTGAAGCCATGTGACACAGCACATACTCTATTGTGCCGATTCCGCCGTCGTCCATGAGTCGCTTGGCGTGTTGGATGAATGGCTTGTGATGCCAGCCGTAGGGCACCAGTAGTTGGACACCCTTTTCGCCCCCCAACCGTACCAACTCTCGTGCATGTTCAGCACGGGTGGTCAGGGGTTTCTCACACATAACGTGTAAACCCTTTTCAAGCGTGGCGCGGGCGTGTTCATAGTGGAGAGTATGGGGTGAAGCCACAACCACACCATCCAATTCACACTTATCAAGCAGGTCATGATAATCTTCAGTCGCGTACGCAAACCCGAACGCCTCTTGCACCTGCCGTAATTCTTCTTTCCCTAGACGGCAGACACCTACCAACTCGACATCCTCGCGCCCCGCAAAAACGGGCATGTGATTGCTGGTCGCCCACCAGCCCGCTCCGATAAATCCCAATCGCGCTTTTTTCTGTGCACTCATAACGATTCCTCTATTCTACTTAACGCAAGTTCCTAGTCGATAGACCAATCGTCAGCAATTGACGCGATGGTCGGGAATTGGAATTCCCTCCTACAAAAAAATATTGCAGCGGAAGACCCTCCGAATCACGACTCTGACTATTTACCTATGAGGTTTCACGTATTCTATACACATGTCGCCCCTCTGGGGCTTTAAGGATTGGTCTTCTGATATTCTATATACATATCGCCCCGCTGGGGCTTTGTTTGTTCATTGGCTCATTAGTTCACTAGATTCTGTTGACATTTCATTGCAACGAGATAATTGGGAGGTGTGCACAGACACACGGTTCTTCGTAGGGGTTGGGTCTCCCAACCCTTTGGCCACACGTCTGAGACGGTTTCGGGCTTCTGTAGGTCGATTTTCCAAAATCGACGGTTTTCGTGTCGAGATATGAATCTCGACCTACAATCTACAATCAATTCAACCTGTATGGTTTGGGGGGTTCCAACCCGCGTTGATCAATGGGCGAGGGGACCTCGCCCCTACGATTACAGACAGCTTTACAAATGTCAACACGCCCTAGCAACTTGGGTTGTTCTAGGCAAGATATCCAACGCTAACGTCTAACGAGCCAGAACTCGCCTTCGCTACCTGTTGCCAACATGCCTAGCAATACGGCGCCGGGAAAATCTTCCGCCATATCAATCGCCATTGTGAAGATTCGGATATCGGTTGTCGCTTGCTGCTCGATGGCTTTTAGGTCAGGAATACCCGAAGTCAGGATGCCATCGCTAAATAACACGACGATTGTGGGTCCCTTGTTGTGCGTCTCTTGTAATGCCTCAAGCATATCTTTGTCTGAATAGCGCTCACTTTTCACAGGCTTTGCACCCTCAAGATAGGCAACGGTATCGGCAATGTCTGCATCGCTGACAGGGAGGAAGTTGGGTTGATAAAATTGGACCTCTTCGCTGAAGGTGCAGACGTTGAATTGATCGTGCGGTTCGAGAAATTCCAACGAATTCGACATGATGGAGAGGATTCGCTTCAGCTTTCGCGGTGCCAAGCCGATCATGCTTGACGAGAGATCGACACAGTAGATGATCCGCTGGGGTCCTTCCTGCCTTTCAATAAATTTGACCAGTCGGCTTTTGGGACGTTCCTCCGTATCAACTTTTTTAATAGGATTTGTTATCACCCGTTCCATCTGTGGCATTGCTTGCGGCCCAATGCTGCCCGTTGATAATCCCACATTGTCACCCAGATTCATTGGACCGAGGCTAAACTGTGTCGGCTCCGCTGCTGAAACAACCCCTCGCTCTGTGGCGGGTGCGTTGCTTGTCAAAATCTTCAGTGCCGGCTGGTTGGTCTGTACAGTGGTTTTCTGTCTCTGTACTTGCGGGCGTTTAGGACGATTCCTCCGTTTCGTTTTCGGTTCTTCGACCTTCATCAATACTGCGTTGATAGAGTCTTGATGCGCGACAAACTGGTTGCTGGTCCAGAAGAAGAAACCTATGACACCAACGATAGCGTGTAAGGTGAAAGAAACGACGAGGGCTTTGCTTGATCTATACTTTGATCGCATTCTGACAACTTCCAAATTAAGGTAATTGTTCGATTTTAACCCAAGTTGCTAGGTAGCCTGTAGGTGAGTTTCCATACTTGACACCTACTAGAAATAGCCAAATTGCCCTAAGATTATCTATCAGGGTTGCGGTGTTACGAGCATTGGTTTTCTCGATCTATCGAGCGTCAATCCTATGCGACACACCTGTCGCCCCTCTGGGGCTTTAGAGTTGGCTTTCTGATATTCTATACACATATCGCCCCGCTGGGGCTTTAGGTGACATCTTGAGTGATTTTATGAACGGTTTTGCTGTTGGATAGCTCGGACTAACTTGGGCTTATAGGTTACGTTACCGCATTGACATCTTCCCAGGATCGCTCTTGCGTCGGAGGACAACGCCCCACTGACCGATCACCCATAGCGTATCGTCGTTTGGGGCACGGATGATAGTATACAGGTTATTGGAGATATCTGTGTGTTCTCGCTCCCATGTTGTGCCGCCATCGACTGAACGGAGGATTGCGCCGGACGCACCAACGGCGTAGATCTCCTGATCCGATAACGCGAGGACGCCGTAGAGCACTTCAGTAACGCCGCTCGACAAGGCTTCCCACTTAAATCCGCCCCCCGTCGTGCGGAGGATGATGCCGTAATCGCCGACTGCCCATCCCT
Organism: Candidatus Poribacteria bacterium; assembly: GCA_965222435.1. Classification (GTDB taxonomy): domain Bacteria; phylum Poribacteria; class WGA-4E; order WGA-4E; family PCPOR2b; genus PCPOR2b. Next base: position 6,191,896 of record OZ244950.1, read on the forward strand.
TCCGTTTTGTGATGAATGACACCCCATACAGGTTATAACCGGTGTCGGTTTCATGATGTTTCCAATATCCGCCGCCGTTGATTGTTCGCTGGATAATGCCGCTATGCCCCACCGCCCAACCGAGCGGCGCAAATTCCATCTCAACCCTTTCGAGGTCTTTCCCTGTGGAGGTGCGTTGGGGCGTCCAGATAGGGCCTCCGTCTTGGTTGTGGATAACCTGTCCTTCCCTGCCGACTGCCCAGCCTTCGGAGAAATTGCCAAACGCGACGTCGTTTATGGCAAAGGGTAACGGCGGGTCCTCCTCAAATAGTCCTGGATATGTCGGGGTTTGTCCTGCCGACCACTTCACACCGTTGGTTGTGTACAGCACAGTGCCGTCACGCCGCATTGACCAGCCCCATCGGGTTGTGTCTTCGGAGTTTAATCCCGACACATCGGCAAAATGAACGCCGACAAGGGTCTGTCCTGTTCCACTTTGTAGGTGGGTCCAGGTTTGTCCGCCATCCTGAGTTTCCAGTAGTATGCCGTTATCTCCGGTGATCCAACCGTGTCTGCCATCTAGAAATAGGATATCGCGGAAGTCATCGAGTTGCTCGCCGAGTTGACGTTCCCACGTTTGTCCACCATTTTCGGTGTGGTAGATGTGTCCTGCGTCTCCAACTGCCCACGCGTGTTGATCGCCGACGAAATGCACATTTGTGATTGGCAGACCAGATTGACGAAGACCCCGATGGCGGCGGGCTCTCGGTCTTTCTCGGTCTTCTGTCTGTGTGTCTGTTTGTATTGTGGTGGTATCTTCAGCATCAGCTTCAATTTCGCCTTCAGGTGTGAAACGCCCTGCACGCGATTGCTGCTCGCTCAAGTCCCTCTGAAAGATGTCGGTAAAATTGTCGTCCAGCGGATTGGCGATCGTTGGCTGTGACTCCTGAGCGTTATCCGCTTCTGCCTCCATGTCTGCTTGTTTACTTTGGGCGATTAGTTCTGCCGCTGTCTCAAGTCCTACATAGGTCGGCAGCCAATTTTCGCCTTGGTCGCTTGTCACGAGGATAGCCCCAGTGCGATCGATTCCCCAAGCACGTTGATGGTCACGGAACTTGATCCGACGAAGTCCTTCCACCATCGTTTCCGGGAGGAGTTGTTGCCACGTTACACCGCCATCCTGCGTGATGAAAGACCTGCCATCCCTGCCCACAATCCAACCCGACTTCGCATCGGCGAAACGGACTGCGGCAGCGGGTTGATGGGTCTTGCCCTGAATCTCCCAGTAATCCCCACCGTTGACGGTATGCAGAATCAGCCCTCCTTCGACCCGTTGAGGGGTAATTGCCCACCCTTCGGTGCTATTGACGAAATGGAGTGCTGTAATTGGTCGGTTCGTTGTCCCGGTTTTCTGGAGTTTCCACGTTACGCCGCCGTCCGTCGTATGGAGCGTTTGTCCCTGATCCGCACCGAGCCAACCCTCTTTCGTGTTGAGAAACTGCATGGCACTGATCCTACGGAAGTTTTGCACCACCTTTTTGATGACCTGCCACGTTTGTCCGCCGTTTTCTGTACGAAGCAGCACACCACTTCCGGCGATCCATCCGTGATCTTCGTCGACAAAAGTGATGCGGCGTAAATCATCCTTCACGCCGCTGTGTTGGGGCACCCACGTTTTGCCGCCATCCGTCGTGTGTGCAATCGCGCCGCTGGATCCGACCGACCACCCGCGTAAAGTGGCTGGCTCATCCGCTGTCCGATGAAAATAGGTATCGGCGAAATCGGTCTGCCAAGTTGCCTGACGGACGATTTCCCAATGATAGGTGACCTCCTCGACGATCGATGGTTCCTCGATAACTTCGGTAGCTTCCGTTCGTTCTGCCAGAGGCGGAAGTTCGGCTGGCAGTTCTTCCGCGTCAACAGAGTAACGCATTGCAATCCCACCTTTGCCGACAGCGACCATCCCTTCCGGCGAAAGGGCGAATCCGTAAAGGTCGTTCTCCGTATCGCTCTCCTGCTTCTCCCATTTCGCTCCACCGTTGGTGGTGGTCAGGATAACGCCGTCATCCCCTACAATGAGACCGTGCTTTGCGTCGGCGAAGTAGACCTTATTCAGATTTGCCTCCGTACCGCTGCGTTGGAATTTCCACGTTTTTCCGCCATCTTTGGTGTGCAAGATTTCTCCAAACTGCGCGGTCACCCAGCCGGTTTTGTTGTCGATAAAGTAGAGCGCGTACAATTCGTTGTAGGTAGGTGTTTTTTGTTGCGTCCATGTCATCCCACCGTTGGCTGTGTGGATGACAATGCCGGGCCAACCGACCGACCAACCTTCCTTATCGTTGAGAAAGAACACCTCTTTGAGCATGTGAAATTCGCCCGGCGTCTGCTGCACCCATGATTCCCCGCCGTCAGCGGTATGCAGAACTGTTCCGAGATCGCCAACTACCCAACCTTTTTTCGGACTGACGAAATAGGTTCCCTGGAGTGAGTACCACCACCCGCTTTTTTGAGTTTCCCAACTTTGTCCGCCATCGGAGGTGTGGACAATCATGCCACGGTCACCGACTGCCCAACCCTCTAGGTCGGAGACAAAATAGAGGCTTCGGATATTGTCCCAGATGTCTGTTTGAACCTCAGTCCACGTTTCTCCACCGTCTTGAGTCACGGCGATAGTACCTTTTTCGCCGACCGCGATTGCCCGATTCCCATCAGCAAACTGTATCTCCTCAAGGTTGTTGGCGGTAGTGCCGCTGGCTATCGTCCACGTCTCCCCACCGTCCTCTGAGTGCATGATTGTACCTTGCCAGCCTACCGCCCACGCCTCGTTTGGGGTGGTAAATTGAATTCCTGTCAGATTGTTTTCGGTGCCGCTCTCCAGTAATCGCCAGTTGTCACCGCCGTCCTCTGTGAACGTGATGAAACCGATGTCAGCGACCGCTACGCCGCGTTTATTATCTATGAAATGGATACTGTTGACGGTGTCTCGGACATGTCCGTTAATCAGTGGGATGCGGCTGTCTTGACGCATCCATTCGGCCCCGCCGTTTATCGTGTGGAAGATCGAGCCATCAGTACCGACAAGCCAACCTTCGTTTTTGCTGATGAAGAAGACCCGCTTGTTGTCGTTGATCATCCGGTCGCGTTCGCCCTCGTAGCGGTTAGTTTGTTGATTCCACGTTTTGCCGCCATCCTCTGTGAGGAGAATCCGATCGTTTGCGCCGACAGTCCAACCGCGGCGTTTAGTAACAAACCAGACACCGCTGAGTGGAAACTCGCTGATGTATTCATACCGTTCCCACGTTTTGCCGCCGTTCTTCGTGTATAGTACGTCGGCATCCTCTCCGACGATCCACCCCTCATCGGAGTTTGCAAAGTGGACATCCCTGAGCATTGCTAAGGTGCCGCTTTCTTGGAGATGCCAGTGGCGTCCGCCGTCATCTGTGGTAGCGATTAAACCCCGGTCACCAACCGCCCAACCGTAGCGGGGATTGGTGAAATAGACCGCCTTAAAATCACCTTCTGTTCCAACTTCTTGGCGTTCCCACGTTTTTCCACCATCGTTCGTGTGGATGATGAGTCCTTGTTCGCCGACGATCCATCCGCGTTCGGCATCTGCGAAGTGCAGGTCTGTGAAATTGGCTTCCCAATCCGCTTTGCGGGTCACCTCTTGCTTACAGCCGATGAGTAATATTATGAGTGCAAAAGCAAGCGTCGTCGCTCGGAATATATGTTGGTATGTCCCTTTCATTTGATTTTTTCTCCTTGAAATGTCGTAATACTCCTAGAAACTCGGAAAGCCCGAACCCCGGTGGCGTGTCAAATCGTCTTTGGGCCTATCTCAACTCGGTGAACGAGTCGAGAACAGGAGCGAAAACGCCTACCGAAATTCCTGATCCTTTGGACGTAATAGGCTCCTAAATGTTGAAGTAACCGATCCGTTTCTATCCAACCCTACTGTTAAAGTATAACATAATCGTGTCTTAAACCCTATACCAAAATTTGTTGAGCGAGGATGTTGGTCTGAGCGTTCTGCCTGATGGGAGTGATGAGCGTTCGCAGCGTTCCGCCTTTTTGCTTGCATTTGAATAATGGGTATGCTAACATGAACGCATCATCCCGGGCGAAGAATTTATAAAAATATAGTCATGTACATCTCATTGAGAGGTGTTCGTAGACTGGATTTACAGGACTCAAAATTGGCAGGATTGATGATGGAACTGAGGATCTTTGAACGTTGATAATGGTTATCAGAGGGAAAACTTGTTTTCGCCTTTCCCCGGTGAAAAAGGAGGCTTTAGATTTCCTTAGCGATTACATTGAAAATTACAGAGTAAAAAAGAAATATCAAACTTCATTAACATGGAACGGTTGATAAGTTTTCTTATCGGACTTTTCTGATAAGGAGATAATCCAATGAAAATAGTAAACCGCTTACCTTTATCTAAATTAGAAAAGGGACTTATAGCAACTTATATTCGAGCAACTGTTCTAGTGGTGCCTTTGGCTGCGATAGCGTTTGTATCGATTGCTGTCCTGTTTGAACACTTTACAATGACACATGCTGCTTGGGGGATAATAATAAGTGCTTTTATATGGATGGCACTTATTGGACTGAGTGTATTGCTCATGTTACTGCTATCCCTAGCAGACAAGCTCAATCAATGGCTTGCAGGAAACGATGATGAGTTTGATGATACAGGGTGAAAGACACCGTTTTTACCACAGAAAGGACGAAATTGAAATGGACTTTTCAGCATGGTCGCCAAGCCACACGACTTTGGTCTTTTTCGCAGTCGCGGTATTTATCGGTCAGGTCGCCGTGTATTTCTACCGCACCAAGCAAAACGACAAGAAACTGGACAAGCAAGGCGAAGATTTTCGTCTGGTACTCAAAGAACAAGGTGAGATTTTCTTTCATGCCATCGAACGCCTCGCAGAACGAATGGACAAACGATTTGTGGAAGTGAATCAACAAATCGGAGAAGTCCGGCAAGAAATCAGCGGTGTCCGATCTGAAATGAATCAACGCTTGTCTGATATAACAACCGAAATCAGCAAGATGAACCAGAACCACATTGACCACCTGACGCGCCACGAATCGTGAAGTGATAAAAGCCGCACGTCCCCACGCCAGTCTTGTGGCGAAACTTCAGGGAAAGGAGTAACCAATGAACTGTGAGACCCGTAAAGCCTTCTTGGAGCTTTATCTTGATTTGGTGCTTGCACATCAGGCTGATTACGGAGAGGCTCTTGATCAGATAAGAACAGAAATTGAGGGACGGGGTTACTCCCGTAGCCATCAACATGATCTAGGCATCATCTTGAAAAATCTAAAAAAGGTTAAGGATTCAACATTATCCGAGAAATTACAAAAGATCATAGACTCACTTGGCAGTCCACAACACATCTGAAAACGTCCGATAATGAGCCTTATAGGACATTACCAGAAAAGGGAGAGGTGGTATACCTTCAAACACATGAACAAGGAATTATGCTGAGGCGCAACAGATCTGAAAGATAGATGGGCACGAAAAGAGGATTGTCAATGCAGAACCGAAATCCCCAGTGGGCGAAAAAGATAAAAAGACGCGATGAGTATACTTGTTGTCGATGTGGATCTGATAACGATGCGGTTAAACTCGAAGCACACCATATTATGCCTGTAAACGTATTTCCAGAATATACAAACTTGGATTCTAACGGCTTGGCTTTATGTAGAAGCTGCCATATCAAAATAACGGGTAAAGAACTGAGGACGAATCTGCTAGAGTTTATCAACGAACACCCTTATTGCCACAACAGGCAAAGCCAAATAGGTCAACAACTTTGTTGGCTTCTTTGGAACGCCACGGGAGATTTACCGATAATGAACCATCCTGACGAGGAGATAGTTAAAAATATCGTAAGCCACACTCCCGTAGCGTCTGCGATCGATAACAAACAAACAGGGAAAGAGTATCTAGGGGGACCTGATAATGACCAAGCCATTGTATACTTCACTAAATCCCTTGAACTTGACCCTCAAGACGCTGACACTTACAACGCTAGAGGTGTTGCTTTTTACGAAGCAGAGGATTATGCCCGGGCTATCCTTGACTTTAATCAAGGGATTGAGATTAACCCGCATTGGGCAAGGCTTTATGCTCACAGGGGAGACTCCTACTGGGCAATAGACGATTATGAGCAGGCTATCGCGGACTATTACCAGTGTCTCAGAATCAACCAGAAATGGGTTCCAGTATAGATTGCTCAATAATACCTTTACATTGGGAGCGATAGAATAAAAATATCCTATAAATTATATTATCAGACATTTTAAGCCATTTTTGGAAAATCCCCAAAACAAGATCCAGTCATAGTGCGTATCCCGCTAATCTCAATAAGCAAAAAATATGTCCGATAACTTGTAGAAGATAAGTTATGAGACGGCATAAGGCTTTATATAGTGGATCTTAGAATTAATGAGACACGCCAAACCGCGGTGCGGTTGGAAACCGCAGCTACCGGGTGGGCGAAAGTGTCTATTTATTTTTAGAATTCACCATATTTTTATTAAAACACGGCATGGTGTTGTCAAATATCAACACGCCCTAATTCGGAGTCTGGAAAGGAGGGCATCAACATGAAAGCCGCTCAACTATATTCGTATGACAAAGAGATGAATGTCGAACTTAAAATTGAAACCGTACCTGAGCCAACCATCAACGATCCCGAAGACGTGATTGTGCGCGTTGGTGCTGCAGGTTTGTGCCGGACCGATCTGCACATCATCGAAGGGGTATGGCGGGACGTGATGGATACGGAAGGTGCGTTGTTGCCCTACATCATGGGACACGAAAACGCAGGTTGGGTTGAGGAGGTCGGTACTGGTGTGAAATCGGTGAAGCCCGGTGATGCTGTTATCTGCCATCCTTTGCGGTCATGTGGCATCTGTGCTGGCTGCCGCCGGGGCGAAGATATGTACTGCGAGAATAACATATTTCCGGGACTGAGCACCAACGGTGGTTTTGCCGAGTATTTCCTGACTAACGAGCGGGCGTTGATCAGACTTAACGAGAATGTGTTGCCGGTGAATGTAGCTCCCATGGCAGATGCCGGCATCACTGCCTACCGGGTAGCCAAACGAGCTGCCAAGATACTGAACCCGGGCAGTTATTGTGTTATCCTCGGTGTGGGTGGGTTGGGACACATTTCCCTTCAGTGTTTGCATGAGTTGTGCGGCACTCGCACCATTGCTGTTGACCGGAGTGAAGCTGCCCGAAAGTTGGCTAAAGATTTGGGGGCTCACCATGTGCTTGATGGCGGTCCCGATGTCGTTGAAGAGTTGAAAGACCTCACCGGAGGCGGTGCCCACGCTGTCATTGATTTTGTGGGAGAGCTCGGCGCAGAACAACTCTGCTGGCAGATGCTGCGTCAAGGTGGGACTCACTTCATCGTCGGCTACGGCGGCAAAATTGAAGTCCCCACCGTTCACATGATTATTAATGAGATTGCAATTGTCGGCAGCCTCGTTGGTAACTACACGGAGTTGGTCGAGTTAATGGAGCTTAACGCTGAAGGTCGCGTCAACATGCGTGCACAAGAGTACTCGCTGGGTGACATTAACACTGCTATCACCGACTTCAAAAATCGTCAGATTGTGGGTCGCGGAGTTATTGTTCCTTAGAACCTGTTTGAAAAAGAAAACTGCTACTCAAAAGTTAATGTTTATGTTAAACCATTGGAGCAGTAAAATACTGACCTAATGAAAGGCATAAACATGACTATACCAAAGTATCCTACTGATCTGACCGATGCCCAGTGGGACAAACTGTTCCCCTATTTGCCAGAACCTTCACCCATAGGTAGACCTCTCAAATGGGAGATGCGCTCAATTATCAACGCTATTTTTTACGTAGTCAAATCAGGGTGTCAGTGGCGAATGTTGCCGCATCAGATGCCACCGTGGCAAACGGTCTATTCCCACTTCAGAAAGTGGAAAACTTTAGGCACATGGGTTATGATTCATCAAGCACTTCACGAGCAAACCCGTAGTGATATTGGCAAATCCCCGTCACCTACAGTGGCTATCATTGACAGCCAATCGGTCAAGACGACCGAACTGGCAGATAGTAGAGGGTTTAATGCGCATAAGAAAATCAAAGGTCGTAAACGCCATATAGTCACTGATACAATTGGCATTCCATTGGGAGTCAAGGTCACTGATGCCAATGTCAGTGATAATCGAGTCGCAATAGAGTTACTAAACGAGGTCTTTAGTTGGCAGATAACGATTCAGTTAGTCTGTGCCGATGCTGGCTATCGCGGAGAATTAGGCGAATGGTTATATTTGACGCATCAGTGTCAATTGGACATCGCTCCATCTCTTAGGCAATCGGGATTTGTGGTCGTCCCATTGCGTTGGATTGTGGAGCGCACCTTTTCTTGGTTCGGTTGGTTTCGCCGATTGACTTTGGACTATGAACGCTCCGCTGAAACCGCTGAGGCTATGGTCTATATTGCTTCCATTTACTTGATGCGAAACCGTATCAAATGACTTTTAAAACAGGTTCTTAGAACCTGTTTTAAAAAGCAAGAAATTATTCCCAAGTGCTGTGGATTTGTCAATCCACAGCGAGCCGCATTGGGAGGTAGTGGTTGGGTCTCCCAACCTGTTGGGCGAGGGGACCTCGCCCCTACGAAACCAAGCCCCCCGATAAATCGGGATGCAAGTTGAAAACTCTCGGAACGGAGCACCTACCATTGACCTGACACGGTTTGCTGAATATAGTGGTAATATACCGTTGAATCGTGTACGTCCATCTAGATTGGGGCAGAAACCGAGTTTTGAAGTCCGTTCCGAGACCAGGAAAAAAACTCGGGTTCAGGACAAATAACTTTACCCAAAATGACTTTTCAAACAGGCTCTTAGTCCCTTGTTACACACAAATTGATGAGAGTCCAGCACCGCGTAAGTGGAGAAAAAAATGTACGATGATGTACGGTTATCGCTTCCTGATACTTTGGATCGAGAAGTCATCTTCAAACGGCTAGAGAAGGTGCTTGATCCTGAACTTGATGAGTCTATTCTCAAACTCGGTTTCGTCAAGTCAATTGAAGCCGAAAGCGGTCATCTGACAATCGAACTGCACCTTCCAACCTATTGGTGTGCACCCAACTTCTCCTACATGATGGCTGAGGATACCCGCCGTGAACTTTTGACGGTTAGGGGACTCCACAACGTCACGGTTCGTTTGAAAGATCATTTCGCCTCGAAGACAATCGAGGCGAGTGTGAACGCTGGCAAATCCTTCTTGGAGGCTTTTCCGGATGAAGCATCTGAAAACCTGTGTCAACTCAGCGATCTTTTTCTTCGCAAAGGGTATATCAGGCGTCAAGAGCGTCTGTTGCAGAACTTGAAAAATGCGGGTTTATCATTCGAGGAAATCGCTATCCGACGCATTGGCGATGTCTATTTTGAGGACGAATCTTATCGGATTCGGCGTAACGATGGTCGGATTTGTGATGTTGGGAAGGCTGAAGTCGCCCGTCAATATTTCCAGCGTCGATCGGAAATGGACCTTGATTGCTCGCCCACCGCGCCTTTGATAATTGATTTGCGCGGTAGGGAGGTAACTGCCGAACAGTTAGAGAAGTATCTGATACGTGCACGCACCGTGCGTGTCGCACTGCAAGCCAACGGGTCATTCTGTACCGCTGTGTTGGCAGCACGGAAAGGCAAAAACTGAGCTAACCTTTCAAAGGTTTCGTAAGTCATAAATGCCGTTAAGTATACAAGGAGCCTTACAATGTATAAAGAAAATGGGCACGAGATTTTTGTTGTTGACGGACATATGCACTTTTGGGATGCCAACCCGGAAAACTGGCGTAACGAGTATGGCGAAGGCTGGATCCGATGTTTCTATGATTTTCATACCGCCCTCAGTCCGGAGGAATATGTCTGGTCCTTTGAAAAGTATTGCCAATACGGTGAAGAGACGCTGATTAACGATCTCTTTTCGGAGGGATACGTCGACATTGCCATCCTCAACTCAACGTATCTTTACGAGTTTTACAAGAATGGATTTAACACCCATCAACAGAACAACGCGATCAAAGCGAAGTACCCCGACCGTTTTATTCTCTGCGGTTCCTTTGATCCCAGAGCGGAGGAGGAGGGACTGGATGCGTTCCGGCAGATGGTGGAGGAGTACCCAATTCAGGGGCTCAAGCTCTACACCGCCGAATGGCGAAACGGCTCGAAAGGCTGGCGGCTGAATGATCCGTGGGCTTACAAGTATTTTGAGCTTGCCGAGGAACTTGGGGTCAAAAACATCCACGTTCACAAGGGACCAACGGTTTATCCTCTCAATCGCGATGCCTTTGATGTCGCCGATGTAGATTATGCCGCGACCGACTTTCCCAATCTCAACTTTATCATTGAGCACATCGGACTGCCACGGTTAGACGACTTCTGCTGGATCGCCACTCAGGAAAAGAACGTCTATGCCGGCATGTCGGTGGCGATGGCGTTCATCCACTCACGTCCGAAATATTTCGCCGAGATAATCGCCAATCTCCTGTTTTGGTTGGGCGAGGATAAGATGATTTTCGGCAGCGACTATGCGATCTGGACGCCCAAGTGGTTGATTGAGAAGTTTATCGCGCTTGAGTTGCCCGACGATATCAAAGAAGAATATGGGGTTGACCTTACGTCAGAAGCCAAGCGCAAGGTCTTGGGTGAAAATGCCGCCCGTCTGTATGGGATTGACCTCCCTACCCATCGGGAAAAACTAAGTCGGGATGAGATTGGTGTCAAACTTGCCGAGGGCGCGTAAAACGGGACTGGCATTGAGAACCGTGCGACATCAACCCGACCATTATTGCGAGGGATCCGCATGATCGCGGCACATACCGATGTCGTTGGAAGCTTGCTCCGTCCGCCTGAACTTCTCAAAGCAAGAAGCGAGGCTGCCGCGGGCAGAATGACGCAAGCGGCGTTCAAAGCCATCGAGAATCAGGCGGTTGACAAAGCAGTCGCGCTTCAGGAAGCGGTGGGTTTGGAGGTCGTTACTGATGGGGAGATGCGCCGGTTATCCTTCCAGAGTCAGATGACGGAAGCGGTCGCAGGTTTTGGCGAATATGATCTTGATGCGTTTCTCTGGGGTGATTGGTGCGGCGACGGAGCTGCGGGGAGTTTAAATATAGAACGCCCCAAAAACTTGGGTGTTGTCAGCAAACTCAATCGCAAGCGTTACCTCTCGGCGGAGGAGTTCACCTACCTGCGAGCGCGGACGACTCGTATACCGAAGATCACGTTGCCCAGTCCCAGTCTGTGGATAAATTTCTGGTCGTCAGAATACTCCCTGCCCGCTTATCCTACGCTTGACAGTTTTCTTGCGGATGTCGTTGATATTATGCGGGGCGAGGTCGCTGAGTTGGTTCGATTGGGCGCAACCTACATTCAACTTGATGCCCCCCATTATCCGTTGCTGCTCGATCCCAAGACGAGAACCTTCTACGAAGGGCAAGGTTGGACGCTCAATCAGTGGCTGGACCGAGGTATCAAGATGGACAACGCTGTGATCGGCGATTTTCCGGAGGTGACTTTTGGCTTTCACCTCTGACGCGGCAATCAGGGCAGCCGGTGGTTGATCGAAGGGGGTTATGACCTTATTGCCAAACCGATTTTCGAGGGCATCCATGCCCAGCGTCTGCTGCTTGAATACGACGATGAACGCTCCGGTTCATTTGAACCGTTGAGGGAGATTCCCGATGACAAGGTTGCCGTGCTAGGGTTGGTCACGACGAAAACGCCGCGCAGAGAGACGCCGGAAGCACTCACTGTGCGTATCAAGGAAGCCAGCCAATTTGTGCCGCTAGAACGGCTTGCATTGAGCCCGCAATGTGGCTTTTCAACTTCGATTGTCGGCAATCGCATTACAGGGGAAGATCAGAAGCGTAAGTTATCGGTGGTTGTTGAAACGGCTAGAAGGGTGTGGGGCTAAACTGGAGAAAACAGACAAGGTATATCTAGCATCGGGGAAAATTGCGCTTTTTGATGCGTAAGCAGAGGCATCTAGTAGAACGTGCTGCTAGCTCGTCCCATCAAGGCACGGAACAAGCTGGCAGTGTTCGTCCGAGAATCGAACATGTTTTACTCGTCCGACCTACCAAGAAAGTGCAATTTCTTGCAACGCAAAGTATGTACAAGGAGAACGTAATCGTCAACTACCCCGCCCTGAAGGGCGAGGCCCCGACAAGTCGGGATTAAGAAACTTGTGACCTGCCCAACGGGACTTACGCTTGGGCAGATTTTTACACGATGTTCACTAGTGAACATCTGAAAATCTACCCGTGACGCTATCTTTCCCGATCTTATCGGGATAAGAGATAACGCGGTTATGCGGTTCTGGCTCGTAACTTTACACACCCGCCACCGCACGGTCGAAGCAACCGTTTAGAAGGATTCACGATGTAGCGGTGCTATCATCGCTTCACATTCCGGGTGAAACCTCAGACAAACCACACCTTTCACATTGAAGTGAGAGGGCAGTGTTAAACGAGCGTTTAACCTAAGTCATCAAGTTACAAGTGTTATTTTACCACAAATCTGCCTAAAAAGTGTAGGGTAGATTACAAAAACAACAAAAAAGAGGCGCGGTGGAAACCCCACGCTAAAGCATGGGGTTTCCACTGCGAAGATTTTGATGAGAAGTCGTTTGATTGCAGCGAGCGCATTCACTTTTCTTTTGTTCTTAGCTACTCTGCTTACTCCCAATACAACAAAAGCAGCGGAGGCTTTTAAGTTTAATTGGCCAATACCAGGTCGGGTGCAAGTTACCGACACCGCTTTCAAGAAAGGCAAAACAGCGAAGACTCGATATGTCCTGAAAATATCCAGGATGCCAAATGGCGGTGCAAAGGTTAAGTTCACCGACTTTGAATTTCTTGAATTTGAAGGATTTGATCTAGAATCAGCCGTTATGCAAAAGGTTTTAGCCCCAGCCCTGGCAATAACAAAGCTAATTCCAAGTTTCAAAATAGACAGAGCGGGAAATCTCCTTGAAGTTATGGGAATGGAAGCAGTTATTGAAGAACTATTACAACTAGAGGAAGATGAAGCGGTAAGAGCCCAACTTACCAAGGCTCTCAAGTCACCAGAGTTGGCGGCAACAATGGAGGCCGCCGCTGCTAGTTACTGGCAACAATGGGTCGGATATTGGATTGGTCTCGATTTGGCCAGAGGCGAGGCGCGAGATGGTGAACAAGAGTCTACCTTTCTTGGAGTGACGGTTGCTCAATCTGTAACTATTAAGAATTTGGGTGAAAGCTTGAATTACCCCGGAAAAACTCACCTGAAATTAGATGGAGTTATTGGAGGGGAAGCCCTATTAAAAGCAGCCATAGCGGCTTTACGCGAATTTGAAACCACAGCGGGGCGCAACCCCGATGAAGTTCCGGTGGATCTGGTCGATCAGGGAGAAAAATCATTAATCGTAGAGCTTGTTACAGATGTACAAACGCTGATGCCTGTCTATGTCAAAACTGAAGAAATCGTCAAACTAAAGCTAAAGGGTGAAGAAGTCGGTACTCAAATTGAAAGACATGAATACAAGTTCGATTGGAGCTTTTGAAGGAGGAAGGACATGGCGCAAACCCCTAAAAATCATCAAACCCGAACCGAATTCATTGGAAAATGGACGGTTCGGATCAGATCTTACCAACTTGGTGATGCGTATATCTGCACTGTGGACAATGTGAGTCCCGGTGCCGTCATTGCTCGGTCTACGGCTGCGACCCGCGCAGATGCGGAATCCGAGGCGTTGGCGCAAGCGAAAGCCGCGATGGCATAATCGCGTTATACGAAATTAGAGAAACCGAGTTGACTCATGTAAAAAGAAAGTGTAAAGTACGACGAGAAACCGAGTTTTCAAGAAAAAACTCGGTTTCTGGTGTTTATGTAGAAGGTTAGAAAAGTTGGGAGCGATAGGATGAACCTAAATAAATTTTCACGAAAACATACCCTAACAAGTCTGGCGAAAACGTGTGGGTGAGCGGCGAAGGTCAGTCCAGTTGGACTGGGAGAACTTCTGGCAAAGCTGCCGAAGAAAAATGACCCGAATCTGCTCGTTGGGTTTGAAACTAGCGACGACGCTGGCATTTACCGTCTCAACGACGAGATGGCACTGGTTACGACCGCCGACTTTATCACGCCGCCGGTGGATGATCCATACCTGTTCGGTCAGATTGCTGCAGCCAATTCAATCAGCGATATTTATGCGATGGGCGGAAAACCTGTGACCTGTCTGAATTTGGTGGGGTTTCCGGCGGATAAATTGGGTCCAGAAATCCTGCACGGAATTGTCGAAGGTGCGTTGAGTAAAATCACTGAATCCGGCGCAGTCTTGGCGGGGGGGCATACGACCGATGATGAGGAACCCAAGTTTGGGCTGTCGGTCACTGGGATTGTGCATCCGGAAAAATATTGGCGAAACGTCGGTGCAGAACCGGGGGATGTCCTGATCTTGACCAAACCGATCGGCAGTGGCGTACTTTTTAACGCCAACCTGAAAAATTGGGTGTCAGACCAAGCGTTAGAAGAGTGTCTACAGTTTATCACGACGCTCAACAAGCAGGCGGCGGCGGTTATGGCTGACTTTGACATCCATGCGGTAACGGACATCACCGGATTCGGATTGGGCGGTCATGCCTTGGAAATGGCAGAAGGGTCAAACGTGACTTTGGAAATTCGTGCCGACGATGTGCCTATTATGCGCGAGGCACTGGAAATGTACCAAAAAGGGGTGCGGACAGGTGTCAACGCCGCCAATCGAGCATTGATTGAAGATTCCACATATTTTGAGAAATCACTTCCTGATTGGCATGAGGAAATTTTCGTTGATCCACAGACCAGCGGTGGATTGCTGATGTCTGTGCCTGCCCCTCAGAGCGAATCGCTGTTGGCGGCTTTACACAATGGCGGTGTGACAACAGCGCAGATTGTCGGAAATGTGAAACCCTTTGTTGAACCGAATCATCTTGTTTTTGTATGAATGAACGCAGGTTGCTACTTATGAGGAGCGTTACAAACCGGGGGAATGGAAGCTAAATTGAGTCTACACAACTCGCAGTGGATCGACAAATCCCTGCACATGCACAGAAACGGCTCGGATATGTCTATCCAAGCCGAGCGGGTTTGGTAAATAGACGAAAAAAAGCAAAGTACGAAACAAGATGCCAAATCCTCAATTTCCAATAGCTAGAGCGTGTTGACATTTTGCTGTTGCTAATTCGGCAACCACTGTAACTATCAGGTCATCCCTTATATACATGTCGCCCCGCTGGGGCTTGGGTGTGTAGGGATTCGGAGTTGCTATACACATATCGCCCCGCTGGGGCTATGGGTCGGGCAAGATGCCCGACTTACGGATATGGATCCCAGTCCTGACAGATTGGGATTTCGTTGCGCCCAACCTGTAGGTCGAGATTCACATCTCGACACAAGCCTGTCGATTTTGGAAAATCGACCTACAAAAGTCTCAAGTTGCTTTGAACCTCCCGACAAATCGGGGTGCATCATAATCGGTTCAATTTATTAAATGTCAACAGAACCTAGCAACTCGGGTGCATGAGAACCAAAGCGAGAAAATCACTGCTCAAAGTGGATTGACAAATCCACGTCCACGTGCGAGTATGGCTTGGATATGTCTATCCAAGCCGAGCGGGTTTAGCAACTAGCAACTTAGGTATGAATTATGAAAATCTGCTTAATTACCCCTGCCCCAACATACTCCCGAAAGGGTAACCGTGTGACTGCCCTTCGGTGGGCTCGCATCTTACGAGAACTAGAGCACCGTGTCATTATTGCGGAGGAGTATCAAGGGGAGCGGTGCGACGTGTTGGTCGCGCTCCATGCCCGTCGCAGCCACGCCTCTATTGTGCGTTTCCGCCACGAACATCCAGAGCTGCCCCTCATCCTCGCCCTGACCGGAACAGATCTCTACGGTGATATTCATACGGACGCGTCAGCCCAAGAATCTCTGGAGATGGCGGATCGTTTCATTCTGTTGCAGCCCGCAGGCATTGAAGAACTCTCAGAACATCTGCGTGACAAAGCGTGGATAATCTATCAATCGATAACAGCACCACCGGGAAAATTTTCTCCAAAAAAGAACGTTTTCGAGTTATGCGTATTAGGGCATCTACGACCCGTGAAGGATCCATTTCGTACTGCGATGGCAGCCCGACAACTGCCCCCGTCATCCCGGATTCAGGTGGTGCATGTTGGGGGTGCACTCACCGACGACATGAAAACAGAGGCAGACACCGAAGCGTCCACCAACCCGCGTTACCGTTGGTTGGGCGAACTCCCACGCTGGCGGGCACTCCGCATTCTCGCACGGAGTCGAGTGCTTGTGTTGACATCGCAGATGGAGGGAGGGGCGAATGCGGTTTCGGAAGCGATTGCGTGTTCTGTCCCCGTTATTTCCTCGTGCATATCTGGCTCGATCGGTCTCTTAGGAGAGGATTATCCGGGCTACTTTCCGGTGGGAGATACACAGGCGTTGACGGATCTGCTCATACGTGTTGAGACGGACGCCGCATTTTACAGCATACTCAAAACGTGGTGCGAACGACTAAAGCCGATTGTTGATCCCGACCGTGAACGTCAGAGTTGGAAACGTTTGCTGCAAGATTTGCAGTAAATTTTCGGGGGTAGCAGTATTCGATTTATCGATCAGGGTTGACAAGAAGAAGGCGGAGGCAGCTATGAAAAGGATTGGAGTTGTGGGTGCCGGTGCGTGGGGGACAGCACTTGCGATTACGGCGGCGCGTGCTGGCTGCGACGTTACCTTATGGGCACGAGAGCCGGAGGTTGTGGCATCTATCAACGGACGGCAGGAAAACGAGATGTTCCTTCCCGGTATCAAGCTGCCCGACACTGTCCATGCGGTCAACGATTTGGAGGCAATGTTAGCACAGGATGCACTGTTAATGGTAGCACCCGCCCAATATGTGGGGAGTACCTGTGAGGGTCTGGCTTCAGCCGGTTTGGACGATTCTCTCCCTATAGTTATTTGCAGCAAGGGAATAGAACAGGACAGCCTGAAGTTGATGAGCGAAGTTGTGGCGGAGTATTTGCCCAATCCGGTGGCGATACTCAGCGGACCAACGTTCGCGATTGAGGTGGCAAAGGGGCTGCCTGGATCGGTGACGCTTGCATGTGGTGACGCAGCCCTTGGGCGAGAACTAGCGCAGTTGGTCGTGCACCCTAAATTCGGCGTCCATCATTCCGACGATGTGATAGGTCCCCAGATCTGTGGTGCTATGAAAAATGTTATTGCCATCGCTTGTGGTATTGTTGAAGGTAAAGGGCTCGGAGAAAGTGCGAAAGCCGCATTAATCACCGAAGGTTTGGCGGAGATAAGCCAACTGTGTATTGCGAAGGGTGGCAAACCTGAAACAGCGATGGGATTATGCGGTCTTGGTGACCTAATCCTCACTTGTAACAGTCACACTTCACGCAATATGTCTTTGGGCTATGCTTTGGGGCAGGGAGAAACGTTGGATAAGATCTTGGGTGAACGAAAGAGCGTTGCCGAAGGTGTTGCGTCGTCGAATGCTGTGGCGGGGTTGGCAGCCCAATTGGGTATTCGGCTGCGGATTTGTGGAATCGTTGACCGGATTGTGGGAGGCGATGTAGATGACGATCAGATGCTCTTGGCACTTGTTCAGGACTGAAAACGGATGGACGGGTTGAGTTGCAACGTACTTAACTTAACCGGGACTTTGATAATATTAGGACTTACGTGGTTGAATGCTCAAAGTCTCCGTTCCGACCCCCTCTAACTCCCCCGCCCCGGTCACGGGATCCTCTCGGACAAGCGGGGGAAAACCAGTTGTAGTTCAGCGATTCATCGCCGCAGGATACAATTTTGAACGCCCGATGAATCCCCGATTTATCGGGACAGGCGGGCAACTACAGTTAATCGGTAGGTTTGTAGTCGAGTGCTTTATCGAATACCCGTTGTGTGGTGCGGTAGTGTTTGGTGAATTGAGCTAGATACTTTAGCGCGGCGTCGTTGGTATCTGACGCGCGATGAATTGCGCTACTACAAACGGAAGCGGGTAACTCCTAAATATATTGAGAAAAGATGCAAATATCCCAACCATTGACCCTTGATGAAATTCCCGAAGATGAGCAGGAAACACTCCTCACAAAGGTTGCAACGGAGATTGTGAAACGCCGCCTGACCGTGCCCGCGATTTTATTCCTTGAGACTTGTAAACCTCTCAACTTTATCGGTAGTCAAATGCTTATTGCGTTCAACCCTTTTGTGAGTTCAATTTTTAACACCGCCGAATACCAGAAATTTGCCTTGATAATTGAAAAGGATGCAAATGTTGAATTATTGACTCAACTTATTGAGAAATTAGACGCAGAGGAGAAGAAATAATATGTCGGATCAGGCACAGGAGATACGCTCGATCCTTGCGACAGATTGTGGCAGTACCACCACGAAAGCTATCTTGATCGAGAAACGGGGAGACGAATACCATCTTGTGGTTCGTGGGGAGGCTCCGACGACGGTTGAGGCGCCGGTGGAGGATGTCACCGCCGGGGTAATCAACGCGATTACGGAGGTCGAGGAACTCGCTGGACGCAGGCTGTTGAAGGACGGGCAGATCATCAAGCCGCAACAGGGGAATGAAGGCACAGATCTCTATATCTCGACGAGTAGTGCGGGCGGTGGTTTACAGATGATGGTCGCGGGTGTAGTGCGGAACCTAACCGCCGAGAGCGCGGAACGTGCAGCGCTGGGCGCGGGTGCGATTGTCATGGATGTAATCGCTGCCAACGACAAGCGACTCCCTCACGAGAAGATTGAGCGCATCCGACACCTTCGTCCAGATATGGTGCTCCTTTCCGGCGGCATTGACGGGGGGACAACCTCCCACGTTGTGGAGTTAGCAGAAATCATTGAGGCGGCAAATCCCAAACCCCGTTTGGGGGTGACTTATGAATTGCCGGTAATCTATGCCGGAAACAAGGATGCGAGCGAGATCGTCGGTGAACGGCTTGGCGATAAAATGGCGTTAGAGGTGGTCGATAACCTGCGTCCCGTGTTAGAGCGCGAAAATCTGATGCCGACCCGTCTGAAGATTCAAGATCAGTTTCTAGAGCATGTCATGGCGCACGCCCCCGGCTACAGAAAGTTGATCTCCTGGACCGATGCGCCGATTATGCCAACGCCCGGTGCTGTCGGCGCAATTATGCAAACGATCGCCGCGCGGCAAAACATTGAGGTGGTCGGCGTGGACATCGGAGGGGCAACAACGGATGTGTTCTCCGTCTTCAAAAATCAGGAGGGCGAAGCGATTTTTAACCGCACGGTGAGCGCGAATCTGGGGATGAGTTACAGTATCTCCAACGTCCTCGCGGAGGCGGGGATGGAGAATGTTTTGCGGTGGGTGCCCTTTGATATTGATGTCAGCGATCTTGGGAATCGGATCAAGAACAAAATGATAAGACCTACGACGATTCCGCAGGTGTTAGAGGAACTGATTATTGAGGGGGCGATTGCGCGTGAAGCGTTGCGATTGGCGTTTGATCAGCACAAGCAGCTTGCGGTCGAACTGCGTGGGGTACAGCAGCAGCGCACCATCTCTGAAGCGTTCGCCCAATCCGAGACCGGTGCGACGCTTGTGGATATGTTGTCATTAGATCTGATTGTCGGAAGCGGGGGCGTGCTTTCTCACGCACCACGCCGGAATCAGGCGATGTTGATGATGATAGACGCGTTCCAGCCGGAGGGAGTGACTCACCTCGCTGTCGATAGCATTTTTATGATGCCCCAACTCGGTGTGCTTGCTCAAGTCAACGAAGCAGCGGCAACGCAGGTCTTTGAACGCGATTGCCTCATCCATTTAGGCACTTGCATCGCGCCGGTTGGGGTTGCCTCCCCCGGCGATGTGGGCGTTACGATTACGGGCGAGCTGACGGAAACTGTGCCGTTTGGCGAATTGCGTCTCTATCCGCTGGGTGTCGGGGAAAAAGCACGGGTAACAATCCAACCTGAGCGTCGCCTCGACATGGGAGCGGGGCGCGGTCAGCCGGTTGAAGCGGAGGTCGAAGGAGGCGTGGTCGGTTTGGTGGTGGACACACGCGGTCGTCCCCTTGAAGTTTCTACCCCATCCACCGAGCGTGTTCCACAACTCAAGAAGTGGTTCCAAGCGTTGGAGGTATATCCTGAAAGGCTCATGTAAAAAGAAAGTGCAAAACACGAACAGAAACCGAGTTTTCAAGAAAAAACTCGGTTTCTGTTGGGGGGTATCTTATAGTGGCATCAAGGCAGATCAATCTTTTTGACCGCGTTATGAAAATCTTGGGACGGCATTATGCGGAATCGTTTCTGAAACTCGCTTTTCCCGATACTGCTTTCCAACTGGTCGGGACATTGGAAAATGTCGAAATCACCCTGCCAGATCGACGCGCTGACTTTCTCCATAGACTTCAGGTTGAAGGTGAGGAATATTTGCTCCACTTTGAATTTCAACTTCTTAACACAGGACCGATTATCCTCGCAATGTTTTTACTTTTTCTGGTGGGCTAACGGACCAGCATCAGAAGCCGACAATCACTATCGTTTTATATCTAGAGCGGCGGGAGTCAGACCCGCCTAGCGAATATGTCGTCCAAATCGGGGAATGGGTCATCCACCGGTTCACCTATCCGATTTTAAAGCTGTGGGATTATACAGACCGTATCCGTTCTGGAGAGTTAAGGGAGTTTGCTCCGTTGTTGATTATGTTGGAGACGGAGAAGACGGAAGCGGTGCTGCATCAAGAAAGGGAACTAATTTTACAGGAAACCCATCCGCAGAAACGGGCGGATTCATTAGCGACAGCGGTGATGATTGCGTCCCGCTATTTTGAACTTGATTGGTTATGGGAATTTTTTGGAGAGGAGGTGGAGCAGATGCGCGAATCTGGTTTTATCACTGATTGGATTGAGGAGGGGATCCAGCAAGGACTGGAACAAGCACGTCAACAAGAACGTCAACAAGGACTCCAGCAAGGAAAACGGTTGTTCCTAATCCAATTACTTGTTGCCAAATTTGGGGAGCTCCCTCAATCCGTAACGGATCAAATTCAGGGAATGACCGCGGAGGCTGAACTAGATCAGCTAGGGGTACGCCTCTTGACGGCAGAAAGCCTTGAAGAGATGGGGCTAAACGGCGGACAGTCTCGCTGATAGGGGAGCAAAACAGAGGAGGTGAAACAGATGCGCGAATCTGATTTTATCGCCGATTGGGTTAAGGAAGACCTCCCGAAAAGATTTCATCTAGGATTCCAATTGGGATTCCTGTTGGGGTTCCAACAAGGCTTCAAGCAAGGGAAGCGAGACCTTCTAATCCGGCAGCTTATGGCAAAGTTTGGGGAGCTCCCTCAATCTGTAACGGATCAAATTCAGGGGATGACCGCGGATGAAGAACTGGATCGACTAGGGGTTCGTCTCTTGACAGCAGACAGCCTTGAAGAGATGGGTCTGAATGGTGGAGCATCTCGCTGAGAGGAGAGGGACGGAGACACTAATCCGGTTTTATCACTGATTGGGTTGAAATCTTCGGAAGGTTTTGTATCAGGTCATAATTCCTGTCTTTGCGCCCTGTCAGCATGTTTGATGGGTGTGGATTACCGGGGTAATAAATGGACAATCGGAACAGGAGAAATCGACAATGCCGATTATGGATGCGCTGCCGGATATGAAGCGAGAACTCAAGTTCTTTCCGGTTGAGAATGAAAATCCTCAAAAACTGACAGCCGAACAGATTCGCCAATTTAATGAAAAAGGCTACATTTTTCCGGTAGATGTATTTACGGAGGAAGAGGTGACGGCAAACCGATCGTATTTCGATCGGATGATGGGGATGGCGAAGGCAGCTGGCTTGAACAGTTATTCAATTAATGGTTGGCACTCCACCTGCCGTGGGATTTACGATTTGGCGATGGACGACCGCATCCTTAATTATGTACAAGATCTACTCGGCGAAGACCTGATCTGTACGATGACTCACTATTTCTGTAAGGAGCCGGGCGATACGAAACAGGTTACTTGGCATCAAGATGCCTCCTATTGGCCCCTGACCCCCAGTAAAGTGGTTACGGTTTGGTTGGCGATTGATGATGCAGATGAAGAAAATAGTGCAATGAAGGTTATCCCCGGATCCCATCTACACGCACAAATTCCCTTCGAGCACAGCACAGTAGAGGAGAATAACGTCCTCGGCCAGTCGGTGCATCAGGCAGAAGATTATGGAGAGACGCCTGTTGCTTTTGAGATGAAGGCGGGTCAGATTTCGCTTCATACAGATCTGTTGCTACATGGGTCGGAGCCGAATAACTCAAATCGTCGGCGTTGCGGTCTTACCCTGCGCTATTTCCCGCCGGACGTGCGTGGGATGGATGCGAAGCACGGTTCGGGTATCGTCTGTCGTGGAGACGACAGTGAGGGCTATTGGCAGCACATTCCAAGACCTAAAGGCGATCAGATCCGGAGGACGTAGGGTTTGAACAATACCGGGATATGAAACGTGACAACCATTTGTTCATTGGTGTGGCGGAGCTAGGAAACCCAACCTACGGGACTTAAAAAAAGACGGTGCAAAGCGGAAAGAGAAACCGAGTTTTGAAGAAAAAACTCGGTTTCTGTTGTGCTATTTCTTAACATGGGCGGAGACATTTAACTGTGTAAGGTCTATAGATTTCAAATGGGGCTTGGGTTCCGAGTCCTTGAATCAAATTAACAAGGAGAAAGATATGCCAGTTTTAAGTGCAGCAGATATAGATTTTTGGGAAGAGAACGGTTACGTTGTCCTTCACGACGCGGTGCCCCCGGAAAACTGCAAGGCAGCCGAGCGTGCCATCTGGGATTTCCTTGAAATGGATACAGATGACCCAGCGACTTGGTATCCAGACCCGCCCCGACGCGGCATTATGGTCGAAATTTATCAGCATCAAGCGTTGTGGAGCAATCGGCAATATCCTCGAATCCACCAAGCTTTCTCCGAGATTTGGGATACGGAGAAACTTTGGGTCAGCTTTGATCGCGGCAGCCTGAACCCGCCGGAACGACCGGATTATAAATTCCCGGGTCCCTACCTTCACTGGGATATGTCGTTGGATATGCCGGTTAGGCTCAAGGTGCAAGGGGTGTTGTACCTGACCGATACACCTGGCAATCAAGGGGCATTTACCTGTATACCGGGCTTCCACCGGAAACTGGAGGATTGGCTCAACGATCTGCCCGAAGATGCAGATCCACGACAACTTATCAAGGAGAGAGATGCCGATGCTGTGCCGGTTGCAGGGAAAGCTGGGGATTTGGTTATTTGGCACAGTGCCCTTCCACACGGTAGCAGTCCAAACGGCAGCGATCGGCCTCGAATCGTGCAGTATATCACGATGTCGCCGGCACCGAAGGAGAATAACGAGGAAGCCCGTCAGAAACGGATCACCGGCTGGCGAGAACGGCTGACAGGATTGGGCAAGGAGGAGCAGGAGAAGGAACACTTCCATGGCGAGACAGCGGAATTGACCCCGCTAGGGCGTAGACTTTTGGGGCTGGACGCTTGGGAAGATTGAATACCTTCGTCGGGAGAACCGCCGCGTTCTCCCGGTAGGTCGCATTAACCTGATCCTATTTCAAATCTTAATTTATGGAGGTTTATGATGTATAAATGTGCATTTTTAGGGTGTGGCGGACGGGCGCGTGCCCATGCGCACGCATACCAGTATATCAAGCGCGGTGAAATTGTCGCGCTGTGTGATATGAACGAGGAACTGCTCAATAGTTTCGGCGATGACTTTGGGATCGAGAAACGGTACACGGACATCCATGAAATGTTGGATAGGGAACGTCCTGACCTACTTCATATCGTGACTGCGCCGGTGCTGCGGGGGACGAACCAACTGATCCGCTACCCGCTGATGAACATTGCATCGGAACATGAGGTGCCTGCTGCGGTTGTCGAAAAGCCGATTGCGGTGATGGGGGAGGATTGGCGTCAACTGAGCGAATTATGCCAGAATACCAAGACCAAATTCGCGGTGAACACGCAGCTCAATTTTCATCCGCCGAATCTGAAACTGAAGGCTGATGTCTCCGCCGGATCGATTGGGGACCTTGACTTTATTGATGCTAGTGCTCGTTCAACGCCGATTGATCAGGGACCCCATGTGCTGCAACTGGTCTCCTCCTACATCGACAATTCGCGTCCGGTCAAGGTTTTCGGTCAGGTTTCAGGGGGTGAGCATCTGGATTCTGCTCAACCGTCGCCCGACCATGCGACAGCGTCGATCACGTATGCCAACGGGGTTCGGGCGTTGGTCACGTTTGGCACAAAAGGCTCGCCGGAAATTAGCGATCACGAATCGGTGTTCCTGCATAAACGGGTACGCGTTTTTGGGAAGCGCGGGTTTATCCATTGGTGGATGTTCGGTTGGGAGCGCAATACGTCGACGGACGGCTATAGTCGTGGGGAACACGATTACGGTGAGCAGGATCTCTTGGGGCAGGCGGGTCTCACCGAGGCGATGTTTGATTGGCTGGATGATGACGAAAAGGTGCATCCGACTCACTTGGCGCAGTCGCTTGCGGAGTTTAATGCGATCTTGGGGATCTATCACAGTGCATTGACGCACGAGCCTGTTGAGCTTCCGTTTGATCCGCCCGATGGGTTGATTGAGTCTCTCAAAACGCTGCTGCTGTGAACTATAGTAAACCCAAGAAATAAAGGGACAATTTTTCAGATGTATGTTATCCTGTTGAAATTATGGCACATTCATCAGATTTACGCACACGCGTCCTTCAATTCATAGAAAATGGTGGCAGTAAAACAGAAGCGACAAAACGCTTCAGCGTCGGTCGGACTGCGATTTACCGATGGCTCAATGCCCCAGACCCACTGAGGTGTGGAAAACCGGGTCCCCGAAAACCGAGACTGCTTGACCCAACAGCCCTCGCTGAACATGTCAAGGTACACCCCGACCAAACCCTTAAAGAACGTGCTAAACACTTTGGGGTTTCACCTGCCTGTGTCGCCTATGGCTTAAAAAGACTCGGCTACACGCGAAAAAAAAACGATTGGATATAGGGAGCAATGTCCAGAAAAACGTAAAGCCTATCAGAAGCAACTCGCAACGGAAAAAGCATCAGGCAAAACGTTAGTTTACCTCGATGAGACCGGTTTTGCAGATGAAACCTTCAGAAGTTATGGCTATGCCCCCCGGGGACAATGTGTCCAGGGATTGATACCGAGCCAAAAAACCCGCACCATGACTTTGATAGTGGCGCAATTGAATAATAAGTTGATTGCCCCAAAGTTATTATCGGGCAGTTGTAATGCACAAAGCTTTAATACATGGCTTGATGAAGAGTTATCTCCACATTTAGACGCCAAGAGTGTCGTGATTATGGATAATGCACGGATTCACAAAACCGAGCAAACCCAAGCATTGATACAAGGCTGTGGCGCGTCGTTGTTATACTTGCCACCTTATTCGCCGGATTATAATCCTGTTGAACATCAGTTTGCAAATATAAAGCGGCTCCGTTCATACAATGCGGATAAGCCGATTGAGGATATTGTCAATATGTATCGTTAATTGTTAAATCCACTATAAACGATGCTTGTAAAAGGGTCGTCGTAGGGAATAACGATCGTTATTCCCTACAGGTTTTCACCTTGGAGAGGTGAAGCATGAGGGCACTTGAGTATCCATTTATTACGAGTGTATTGCCGGAAGCAGAGGGCGGTGGGTATTTGATTGAATATCCTGATCTACCGGGTTGTATGTCCGATGGGGAGACAATCCAAGAAGCGGTAGAAAACGGTAAGGATGCGGTACGATGTTGGATAGAGACAGCAAGCGCACATGGGGATGAAATTCCTGCGCCGGGATCATCATCCCGAACATGAGGGTGTTAGTCTGAACGCATTGGTTATTTCGCTACTCGCCGAAGGGCTGGGCCGAAAGGATGTATTCTCTTCTGAAGGGAAGCATCAATCGTGATCCATCCGGGTCATAACATCAATATATAGTCTATGAATGAAATGAATTCTATACAAACAAAATTAGACACAGCTCGGGCGGAGCTGCTTGATCAGAGTTTACGCAACCCCCTCATTAACTACAGGTTGTCTAGGGCGCGAGGAGTTGAGATTGTTGATGAATCTCCTCCAGATGTTTATCGCATCCTTGTGCAAGAGGGTAAGGCTATGTCATTCCTGCCAAAGCCTGAATCTGAAGAAGATGACAACTTACAACTGTTTGAAGATGATGAAGTGGAGACCGATCCTGCTCGACATACCGATAACAAGCTTCAAACAGATTATTCACCAACGGAATTTCGAAAGCGTTTGCTTAACACCTACTATACAGCGCGGACAGCTATCGAAGAACAGGGGGTGACTACACTCTACCTCGCGCTCGGTCTGCTCCAATGGTATGAATCCGAATCGAGTGATATATTGCGTCACGCTCCGCTCATCCTGATTCCAGTGGAAATTGATCGTGCTAGTGTCCAAGCCAGTTTCCGTATTCACTATACAGAGGAGGATATCGGGACAAATCTCTCCCTTCAGGAGAAATTAAAATCTGAATTTGGCATCCAATTCCCAGACCTTCCAGATGCGGATGATCTTGAGCAATCCAACATTCAGAGCTATTATCAAAAAGTGAATTCTGCAATTTGCCATGAAACTCGATGGATGGTTGATGAGTCTGCTATTACGCTTGGTTTTTTTTCGTTTGCTAAGTTCTTGATGTATCATGATTTAGATATGGTAAACTGGCCCAACGATTCCCTATCTCAGCATCCCGTATTGCAATCACTGCTGACAACAATTGGATTTCAGGAACCAGGATCAGCCATTCCTGATGATGCTCAAATTGATGAACACCTCAATCCCACGGAGACCCATCATGTTGTTGATGCGGATAGTTCGCAGGCATTGGCTATTCATGATGTGAGTCAAGGACGAAATCTTGTTATCCAAGGACCGCCGGGCACCGGAAAATCCCAAACCATTACCAACCTAATTGCAGAAGCCATCTCAAAGGGGAAGCGGGTGCTGTTTGTAGCAGAAAAGATGGCGGCTTTGGAAGTCGTCAAACGCAATCTGGACAAGGTAGGGCTCGGAGGTGCTTGTCTGGAACTGCATAGTCATAAGATGAACAAAAAGGCAGTAGTTGATGAACTGAAACGAATCCTAGAACTCGACGAGCCACAGACAACAGCCCTTGAAGCGGAAGTGAGGTTACTGCTCAATAACCGTGATGACTTAAACAGTTACTGTCAGGCGGTCAACACGCCCATTGGCGAAAGTGGGATCACAGTTTATCAGGCGTATGGGGAACTTTTAGCGGTGAAACGTCGCCTTTCCGGAGTGGAACTTCCGCCTTTAGATCTACATCAATTCCAACATTTGGTATCTGAATTTAGGGAGGGATTGGAGCAAACAGAAAAATTACAGGCACATCTAAGGGGAATGGGGATACCGATCAATCATCCGTTTTGGGGCAGTCGTTGTCGGTTCTTTCTTCCAACTGACAGAGAGTTACTGGAACGGGCAGCAGCCCAAGCGAGAGAAACGGTCATAGCACTCAAGGATTCATCCGAACAACTTGCGCAACACCTCAATCTCCCGGTACCGAGTACCTGTGAAGTGGTCGACAACTTGATGCGTGCGGCACGGTGTGCATTAGATGCACCGAACTTAGTAGGTGTCAACGTGCAGTCAACCGAATGGCAGACACGCTGTAACGATTTGGAGGTGGGGTTAAGCGCGGGAGAACGGTTGAGTGAGCTTCATAGTGAACATGACAGCATCCTTATTCCTGAAGCGTGGAAGCAAAACGTGCTGGAGATTCGGCAGATGCTGGCAGCCTATGGAGGCAAATGGTGGCGTTTTCTTTTGGGCAGATATCGACGCGCCTATGGTGAACTTACAGGCTTATGCACGCAACCATTACCCAAAACCCAAGAAACACAACTCCGTATCGTTGATGCGATTCTCGAAGCACGACGTAAGCTGCCCCATCTTGAAGATATACAGGAGCTCGGACAACGGTTATTCGGCACACATTGGCACGGAGAATCCTCGAATTGGCCTCAATTGCAAGAAATTGTCGGGTATCTTTCAGCATTACACGAATCGGTGGCAAATGGTGAATTGCCAGAGGCATTGGCTGCATATCTCGCAGCAAACCCCGATTTAGAAACACTTCAGGCGCTAGTTTCAACGGTTGAGGAACACCAAACTAACCATCCACATCTCCTTCAGGCTGTCACCGAAAAGATTCAACTTGACGAAACGGGGCGTGATGGACTGAAAGCGTGTTCACTCACACAGCAGATACAAATTCTTGAGTGTTGGGAACGAGAAGCGGAGAGACTCCAAGATATTGTCACCTATAATCACTTGGTGGACGCGCTAGAGGACAGCGACTTCGCTGAAATTGTGAAGGTTGCAAATGTTTGGTCAGAAGCAAGTCAGTTTCTATCGGACGTACTTAAACAGGCTTGGTACAATGCCCGAGTTGATACGGTGATGCGAGAGCACCCAATCCTTGCGAGTTTTGCTAGCGACACCCATCAACATGTTGTTGAACGGTTTAGAGAATTAGACTGCCGCTCACTTGAATACAATAAGGCTAAAGTTGCATACGAACACCGAAAACGTTTGCCTCAGCACAGAGCGTCTAGTGGACAGTTAGGGTTGCTCAGGCGTGAATTTGAAAAAAAGCGACGGCATCTGCCAATTCGTCAGCTTATGGATAGGGCAGGAAATGCTATACAAGCGATTAAGCCGATATTCATGATGAGTCCGCTCTCAGTAGCAACATTCTTACCGCCGGACAGTGTTGATTTCGATTGGGTGGTATTTGACGAAGCAAGTCAAGTTAAGCCAGTTGATGCTTTCGGAGCAATAATTCGGGGCGGACAAACTGTCGTTGTTGGAGATAACCGTCAACTTCCACCGACCCGCTTTTTTGATAAGCACATAGCTGATGATAGTGAAGATGAAGATACGGAAGAAAATCTAGCGGGCGATATGGAGAGCATTTTGGGATTGTTTAGTGCCCAGAATGCGCCGAAGCGTATGTTACGTTGGCACTATCGCAGCCGACACGAATCGCTAATTACTGTGTCCAACATTGAATTCTACGACAATAAGCTCCAACTCTTCCCAAGTCCTGATGCCGCAAAGGAGGAGGTTGGGCTAATTTATCATTACCTAGCAGATACGGCTTACGACCGCGGAGGAAGTGGCAGCAACAAGAAAGAAGCCCGGATCGTCGCGGAACAGGTAATGGAACATGCTCGTAAACGCCCCCAATTGACGCTCGGTGTCTCTACATTCAGTACAGCTCAGATGGAGGCGGTTCAGAATGAACTTGAAATCCTACGGAGAGAAGATCCATTGTGTGAACAAACGTTTTTCAACGCGCATCCTGAAGAACCATTTTTCGTCAAAAATCTGGAGAACGTCCAAGGCGATGAACGCGATGTTATTTTTATTAGCATCGGTTACGGACGGGATGCCGATGGACGCCTCACAATGAACTTTGGGCCTCTCAACAAAGATGGTGGGGAGAGGCGATTAAATGTATTGATTACACGAGCACGGCGGCGTTGCGAAGTGTTTACCAATCTGAAAGGCGATGATATCGCTTTGAGTCCTACCAGTCCCCATGGTATTGCGGCACTTAAACGTTATCTCGAATATGCAGAGACAGGCAAATCCGACATTGCAATGCCGACTGGCCGAGAGGCGGACTCCCCGTTTGAGGAAGAGGTCGCAGATGCCCTGCGTAAACTTGGTTTCCAGATTGAACATCAAATCGGTTCAGCTGGATATTTCATTGATCTCGCTGTTAAAGATCCAGAACGTCCGGGACGTTATCTGTTGGGTATTGAGTGTGATGGTGCGACCTACCATAGTGCACAATCAGCGCGTGACCGTGATCGACTTCGGCAAGCAGGTGC
This sequence comes from Candidatus Poribacteria bacterium, assembly GCA_965222435.1. GTDB lineage: Bacteria > Poribacteria > WGA-4E > WGA-4E > PCPOR2b > PCPOR2b. Next base: position 6,221,912 of record OZ244950.1, read on the forward strand.
TTGAAGGTCTGGGTTGGCGTATCCATCGCATTTGGAGTACCGATTGGTTTAGAAATCCAGACGGGGAACTCGGAAAGGTCGCCGAAGCGATTGAGGCAGCTAAGGTAGATGTTCCTCCTTCACCTGAGTCTCCTCCCGAAAGCGACATTCTTGATTCCAATGGGACCGAGGAAGTACCCGATCCCACAATAATTGTCCAGCCAGCACCGGAAACACAGGAAAATTCCCTCGCTGAAAAGTACGAACTCGCTGAACTGTCTATTTCTACCGATGGGCTACATTTGCATGAAGTTCCATCGTCTACCATGGCAAACTGGATTCAGGGTGTTGTTAAAATTGAGAGTCCGGTGCATCTCGACGAAGTGGCGAGACGTATTGCAACCGCTGTGGGGGTAGGTAAAAGAGGTCGTCTCATCCGAAACAAGGTCCAAACCGCGGCAAAGCAAGCAGCGCGTTCTGACAGTGTTCAGATTAGGGGGCAATTTCTCTATTGGACGGAGCAGGAGGAGGTTACTGCGCGGGATCGGGAGGGACTGCCCGACGCTCTACGAAAGATAGAACTTATCGCACCTGAAGAGATGGAGGCCGCCATCAAGCAGGCCATATCGGACGCATTTGGGATTGAGCGAGACGATTTAGCCCGTGAGGTTTGCAAACTTTTCGGTATCAGGCGAGCCACCGCGAATATACAACAAGGGGTTGACAAAGTAGTAGAGAGATTGATCAAGGATGGACAGTTGATTTTGCAGGGAGATTCATTAGTTATTCCTTGAGTTGCGTATACAGTATCAGGTCTTGGCGCAAGTTGCTCCTAAACTGAGAAAAATATCGTTCACGCAAAACGTTCAGAAAGGGATGCGACTGTCCAGAGTTTCTCCACATACCGCTCCGCTGGAGCGGAAGAAAGTACCAGCATTTTTCTATAGACATATCGCTCCGCTGGAGCGAAAGGTTGAGCACTGCAACTTTATTCAATAGATGGCAACTCAGATTACCCTAGTTACGGAGGTATTAGATGGCACAAAAGACATGTTTGATGATTGGTGGCAGCGGGATGGCAGGCGGCTGGATCCGAAACTTTGTCGATAACTTCGGCGATCGAATCAAAATTATTGGGTTGGTGGATGTGCTGCCGGACGTGCTGGCGGAGCAGGGAGAAGCACTCGGTCTCAGCGAAAATCAGTTGTTCACGGACTTCAACGAGGCGTGTGCGACGGTCAAAGCGGACTTCTGCGGCGTTGCGACACCGCCGCCGTTCCATAGCCTCGCAGCGATCGCTGCGATGGAGAACGGAATGCCGGTGATCTGCGAAAAGCCGATCGCGGATACGCTCGAAGCAGCGAAGGCGATGGTGGCGACTTCCCAGAAAACTGGGATGCCGTGTGCGATTATCCAGAACTACCGTTATGCGAGGAACAAGCAGGAGTTGATTAGGATTCGGGATGAGGGACGGTTAGGGCGACTTCAGCATATCGTGGGGCGGTATGCCTGTGACTATCGCCAGTATCAATCGTGGGGGAAGGCGTGGCGGCACGATATGGATTTCAGTCTGCTCTTTGAGGGTTCTGTCCACCATCTCGATATGCTGCGGTTCCTCTCCGGCGGTGACTGCGAGACGCTGATCGGGTTCGGGTGGAATCCTGAGTGGTCCAGTTTTAAGCACTTTTCGAGTGGGCTATACCTGATGCAGATGGACAATGGGGTGCATACCTGTTACGAGGGGAATAGCTCTGCTGCGGGCATCGTCAACTGTTGGCATAATGAACATTATCGCGCAGAGTTTGAGGAGGGCTGTGTCGAAACCGCTGGTGAAGCTGAGGTTACGGTTCATCGGGTCGGTCAGGAGCCGGAGCTATACGAAGCACCAGAAATCTCCCGCTTCGGTCATGAGCATCTGTTCGACGAATTTATCAACTGGCTTGATGGCGGTAAACCCTCTGCCACGCGAATTGAGGATAACATCAAGAGTTTCGCGTTAGTGATTGCGGCGATGGAGACATCCGTTGACGGACAACCGAAACGGATTGCGGACTACTTGAGCGGACTGGAGCTTTGATTCATAAAGGATGATGTGTGACAAGAGTTTTCCATGCTTTGCGTTATGAGGAGATGATTATTATGGCAAGAAAAAATCAGCCGTATTTTCGTATTCGGAATGCGGACAAAGCACTTGAGTTGTTGAAGCAGTGGGGGTATGGGTTGCAAAAGCCTTGGAACGCAGATCCTTTCTCTTATCAAGTGATTGGGACTGATTTGTATATCCGGACCTTTTCGACAGGGCAAGCGGATATCCAGCTGCTCTGGGATTATAGCCGTGATGATTACAACTTATTCCGACGCCTGAAACGACGATTTTGGGATGACCACTTACACTCCAAAAAGCTCTGGTTCATGCAAAAAGAAAACGCAAAACTCGGTTTCTGTTGCACGATTTCTTAATATTAGTCAATCTGTTTTATCTACTCTTGCGGTGGAGTTCCTTAGAGTGAAACCTGTTTTACCGACGAACCCTCTCGGCATACCTGTCGCCCCGCTGGGGCTTTAGAGGATTCGGGTTGCTGGTATTCTATACACATACCGCCCCGCTGGGGCTTTGTTGGTTCACTAGCATTGGTCGATCGAACTGCTGAACCCTATCCATTGCGCTCCTCCCCGATAGGATTGGGATTCAAAGCAACTGAAGCGAAAGGCAAAGTTCTTCAGTTTTAACAGAAAACCTACGTATTTTCAATACCTAAGATTCTGTTAACATTTGGATGTCGAGATATGAATCTCGACCTACAAGCTACCCGCCGGTATTCAATCGGGTAGGCTCCTGACCTATGGTTTTGGTGTTGGGTTTCGTTCTATCTATCTATAAAAGGGTGTTGTTGAAAAGGGTAGATCCTACTGTCATTGATAGGGATTCGCTATTACCGTTCAACCCAACCTACGTGATGTCATACGTGCTGTCAAATGTCAACTCTGGTTCTCATGTAAAAGGAAAATACAAAGCGCGAAGAGAAACCGAGTTTTGAAGAAAAAACTCGGTTTCCGTCAAATGATTAAGGAGACGAAAATGGCAAATTTAGCGATCAACGGCGGTACACCTGTTCGGACCGAATCGTATCCCTCTTGGCCCACCTTTGACGATAACGATCTCAAAACCTTTGAGGAGATCTATCGGAGCGGGGTGTGGGGCACCAACGGGTCAAAGGTTCCTGAGTTTGAGGAGCGTTTCGCTCAATTTCAAGGTGCGAAATATGGCATCTGCGTGAATAGCGGCACGACGGCGTTATACGTCGCGCTCAAGGCTGCGGGTGTTGGGCTTGGCAACGAGGTTATCACAACGCCGTACACTTTCCAAGCAACAGTGGTTTCAATTCTGATGGCGAATGGCACGCCGGTGTTTGTGGATACGCTCCCCGACGGTTTTAACATTGACCCGTCAAAAATCGAGGCGGCGATCACACCGAAAACCAAAGCTGTCCTGCCGGTTCATATTGCGGGCTATCCTGCCGATATGGATGGGATTTTAGAGGTTGCTGAACGGAATAACCTCGTTGTGGTTGAAGACTGCGCCCAAGCACACGGTGCAGAATGGCGGGACAGAGGGGTTGGCGGTTGGGGGCATCTCGGTTGCTTTAGCTTTCAATCCTCCAAGAACCTTTGCGCGGGTGAGGGCGGTATTGTTCTGACGAACGATCGGAAACTGTACGAGCGTGCATGGTCGATTCATAACTGCGGACGCGCTCCCTCTGAGTCTGAGTTTGAGGCGGAGCCGTTCGGCGGGAATTTCCGGATGACGGAGTGGCAGGGTGGATTGCTCCTCTCACGGCTTGAGCGGTTGGATGGTGAGGTGAATCTCCGTAATGCAAACATGCGCTCTCTGGATCGAGGGCTAGGGGAGATCCCCGGTATCAAGGTGGTGCCGCTCGATTCACGCGCAACCCGCGGCGGTTGTCACGGTTATAAGGCGATTTTCGATTCAGAGGAGTTTGAGGATATCTCCCGCGAAACGTTCATCAAGGCGATGCGTGCGGAGGGGGTTCCAATGGGGCATTGGTACACGACGCCGATGTACCGAGAATCGTTTATGGAATCGGAGCTCCTGAGTGCGAAGCCTGACTATTCAAACGTTTCCTGTTCAGAGACGGAGAAGTTGTGTAAAAACGGTTTGGCACTCGGTCAGAGCGTTCTGATGGGGACTGAGGAAGATATGGCAGATATCGTCACGGCAGCGACAAAAGTTCGTCGTTATGTGGGCGAATTGAAGGCGTGAATCTATAGGGCCAAGCGGATATAAACCTAAGTTGCAACCTAAGAACCTGTTTTAAGAAGCAAGAAATGATTCCACGGTGCTGTGAATTTGTTAATCGACAGTGAGCCGTATCGCAGGGTAGGGGTTGGGTCTCCCAACCCGTTGGGCGAGGGGACCTCGCCCCTACGAAACCAAGCCCCTACCATTGACCTGACACGGTTTCCTAAATTATAGTGAGAATGTACCGTTGAATAGTGGATTACGGAAGAAACCGAGTTTTGAAGAAAAAACTCGGTTTCATGGCAAGTAACTTTACCCAAAATGACTTTTCAAAGCGAAGAGGCGCGCAATGCAGCAAGAACTCACCTATAAGCTCGCTCAATGTTGTTCGCCAGAGGCAGGGGAGGGTATCATCGGATATTTTAAGGAGGATGGCACGGTTGCTGTCCACCGGTCCGATTGTGCTTCCGTGCAGCACCTGCGCCTTGAACGACTCCTTGAAGTGACATGGGGTGAAATCCGCGCAGCGGAAACGCCCTCCAATATAGAAACAGAAGATCCGACATTTGATCGGCTCCGTTCCGAGAGTCTTGGACTTGATGAGGTGGATTACCTTATCCTGAAACACCATCAGGAATTTGGACTGGACTATTCGATTGTTGTTTCGGAGATGCTCGGTCTACCCCTTGAGGAAACTCAGAAACGCCACCGGAAGTTGCGCGAGTTGGGTGGCTTGAAGCGTGTGGAGAGACGGATGATTCAGTATCGCAAGAACATTGTCAAGGGAAAATGGATCAAACATCGCAACCATACCTACTACGAATTGACGCCTAAAGGGGACCGGTGGGTCCGTTCGTTTGAAGAGAAGACAGAGGCAATCGCATCGCAAAATAAGAGCGTGAATTAGTTCATGGGTTCATTAGTTCATTGGTATGGTCGGGCTAGGAAGCCCAACCTACAGGGCCCAAAAAAAGACAGTGCAGAACGGAGAGAGAAACCGAGTTTTGAAGAAAAAACTCGGTTTCTGTCGCACGATTTCTTAATATGAGCCCAAACGGAATAGTCCTAGGAGACTGGATTGCAACAAAACGTAGAGATTCAGGGTGTAAAAGGAGGGATAGCAGGGCCCGGTGGTTACCGGGAGGTCTGGCTGTTAGCATATCCGATCGTCATCACGATGTTATCGCGCACAGCGATGATGTTTGTGGATGCTGCGATGGTCGGACGCTTGGGCGCGACAGAGTTAGCGGCTGTCGGATTGGCAGGGATATTGACGTGGACGCTATTCTCCTTTTTTCAGGGATTTTTAGGCAGTGTTAACACCTTTGTTGCACAGCGGTATGGGGCTGGAGACCGACGGGGTATCACCGTTGCGGCGTGGCAAGGAATTTATCTCGCGCTCGGATCGTATCTCGTTATACTGTTGATTAACCAATTCACAGTCCCTGCATTTGCCTTGATGAAACCGTCTCCAGAGGTTCAACGTCTGGCGGGCATTTACACGCAAATTCGGTTATACGGCGGCATTACTATCTTCATCTCTTTTGGGATAGGCAGTTTTCTACGGGGCATCGGCGATACGAAAACACCGATGCGGATTGAGATTATCGCAAATCTGGTTAACCTACTCCTTGACTATCTGCTGATCTTTGGAAAATTTGGTTGTCCCCGGCTTGAGGTGGTTGGTGCTGCAGTTGCTACGTTGATTGCGGGTGTGGTTGCAGCGGCTTGCTATCTCGCTGTTTTCCTCTCACGGAGGTCGGACCGGGCGTTCCAAACCCGATCCCATTCCCGGATTGATTTCCGTGACCTCCGCCGTATGCTGCGGATTGGTTTGCCGATGGGCGTTCACAATTTGATGGATATGGGGAGTTTTACGGTGTTTGTCGCCCTAGTTGGGCGTATGGGGGATATAGCACTTGCAGCGAATAATGCTGGGGTCACTTTGATTTCTACATCGTTTATGCCTTTGTATGGATTTTCAATGGCAGCAACGACGCTGGTTGGACACTACATCGGATCCGGTCAACTCCATTATGCCCGCCGGAGCGGCTACACGGCGATAAAGTTGGGGGTTGTGTATACCTTTTTCGTTGCCATTACGTTTTTTGCAGTGCCGGAGTTTCTTATCTCGCTGGTTTCGCCGGATGCGGAGGTTATCCGTCTCGGAACGCGGATTCTGTTTTTTGCAGCACTTTTTCAGCTCTCCGACGGGTTTGGCATCTGCGCATCAGGTGCACTCAAGGGGGCCGGCGATACCTTTTTCACAATGTGTGTTAGTATTGGATATGCGTGGCTGCTCTTTCTACCGCTGGCATACGGTTTGGCATTTTGGTTGGGGTATGGGGTGCCTGGCGCGTGGTGTGGTGCAACAATCTATATCATTTTGGCGGGTATAACCTATTTCCTCCGTTTTCGCAGCAACCGGTGGGAACGGATTCAGATCTAATCGTTGATTCTAATACCGTGGCTCGACGATGTGATAATCTTCGCGTGTATTGATGGGAGGGATGGACAAATGCGTCAAGGATATACGGAATTTAACAAAATTCGGCGGCGGTCGGCGATAATGGTCGCTCTGATTTTGCATCTGATTATTGGAATTGTCTACGTCCTAACTCCTCGTAGCGAAGTGGTCAAAAATAGTGACCATATCTGGGTGGAGTGGGTGAAAGAGCCGCCGAGGCCTGAGGTGAAAACAATCAAAACTAAACCTCCGTTGAAGATGGAGGCTCGTAAGCCTGACGAGAATTTGGCTCTCAGATCGAAAGAAAAACTCCTTGAATCCTCACGCAACAAACTGACGGAAGTTGCCCGCCTTAGCCAACGGGTTGTGCGCGAGAATCTCGACGTGACGACAGCACCACTCACTGAGAAGCTGCCAGACGTAATGACAGATGTAGACTTGAAGGAATCTGAAAGGTCAGATATTGGACGACCGGTTTCACTTCGGGCGGACGGTCAGGGCAAAGTAACGGGACGAGTGCGAGTGCGTGGACAACGCAGTGGTCTTGATATGGTTGATTCGTTGGGAAACTCAAAAGACGGATTGATTGGCGGAGGCGGATCGCCGGGCAGGTTGAAAAAGTTGGGGAAAATACCGAAAGACAAACTGGGTATCATTGATTTCATTGAGGAAGCCGAGGGACCCAAACAGGTCGTCTTCTGCCTTGATGTTTCGGCAAGTATGCAGGTGGTTGGTCTCAGAAAACTGGAATTGGCAATTGAGGCGATCAAGGAAGCGTTGTCTTCACTTGATGAGGATGACTCTTTCAATATCATCACCTTTGCGGCGACTGCCAAACTGGGGAAGCGCAGACTGGCACCGGCAACAAAGAAGAATATAGAAACAGCGTCGAAGTATCTGGATCGGTTCACACCTGAAAGTATTGCAGAGAATCAAGGAACGAATATCCTTGAAGCGATTGAAAAAGCCCTTGAAACGAACCCGTCAATTATTGTATTGGTCACCGACGGTTTTCCCGCAGCCAAACCGGGTACAGAAGACTTCCTGTTTCGCGCGGACGTGAAGCTTCAGAATGATTTAAACAAAAACAGTGTCTCAGTGGTGAGGCAGGCTTTTGAAAATAACGAAATTTGGCTTTCGCAAGATATCTTGATTTCGGTTGAGGATCCAGATCTTCAGTGGCGGATAACCGATGGCAATCAGGTATACTACATTCGGAAAAGCGGCATCGGATTAGACATTTACAAAGAAAGTCAGAAAGAAACTCAGACAGAGTCGGAAGAAATTCTTAAAGCCGTTAAGGCGAAAAATGTGAATCGCGCGAGTATATACGTGGTTGCGCTTGAAATTGACTTACAAGGTTCAACTACAAACCATTGGCTTGTGTTACTGACCGAGCAAAATGGTGGAAAGATAAAAGTTGTTGATTACAAGCAGCTCGTGCAACTTGCAGAGGAGGATTTGAATACACAGAATTGATGATGGGGCTGGGAAAGGGCTCAACATCGTTAAGGGGTGTAGGTTCGGTTGAGCTTTTGTACCACGATCTGTTAGATTGTGATCCCACCCCACAAACTAAAATGAGGTTTCAGAAAATAATTCAGTAATTCTATATTTCCCCAGGCCCGGTAGGTGCGGTTTCAAACCGCACCCGACATCACTCCGAAATTACCGAATGAATAAATTAATCTTCATACAGTTTGCACGACATTTGACAGATTGACCGATGTTCACCGAGTTTGCCGATCCCGAAGCGTCAAGGATGCCAATAAATCGGCATTAGCAGCATCAAAATGTCAACACGCCCTAGCAACTTACGTTAAAATACGGTTGACAGTCCATTCGGGCATCCATATAATTTCAACCGATTTAGATTGAATGGCGGACAATGAATGTTGTCCTGTACACGGACAATTTTCGTGAATTCTATATTGAGGTGTTTTTATGAATAAAGGCAGTTGGATTATTTGTAGTTTACTTGTTTTGTTGTTTGGATTCACTGGCAGTACGGCCGATGCAGCGAAGTTCAAGGTTGCGTTGTTGACGCCCGGTTCAATTAGCGATGCGGGGTGGAACGCGTTAGCTTATGAAGGACTCAAGCGGATTGAAAAGGAGTTGGGGTTTGAGGTCAGCCATGTCGAGAGCAAAGCCCCATCGCAGTGGGAGGAACATTTCCGATTCTATGCGAGTAAGGGGTTCGGTTTGGTTTTCGGGCACGGATTTGAGTATCAAGAAGCCGCAAAATCTGTCGCGCCTGACTTCCCGGATACGGTGTTTATCACAACCTCTGGCAACACAGTTTTGGATAACGTGGCATCAATTGTTTTTGAGCTGGAGGAGGTGACATATCTGCTAGGGGTCATTGCCGGCACAATGAGCCAAACGGGCAAGATTGGGCTTATCGGCGGCATGAACATCCCACCGATCAACAGCACTTTTCACGCCCTTGAGGAAGGGGCGAAATCTGTCAATCCAGATATTAAAGTATCCAGTTCCTACGTCGGAGATTGGGAAAACATTGGGAAAGCAAAAGAGTTGGCGTTGTCCCAAATTACGGAGGGGGTTGATTTTATCTTCCACAATGCGGATGCTGCCGGGCGTGGCGTTTTTCATGCTGTCGAAGAGAGTCGCAAAGCGGGTAAGGACGTTTACGCTTTCGGTTCAAATCTCGATCAGAACGATATTGCGCCCGACGCAATACTTGCCAGTGCTGCCATCGATACCAAAGCCTTTGTATACGTCGCTGAGTTGGTACAGACAGGCAAATTTGAACCCCAAGTGATGTGGATGGGGATGTCGCTTAATGAGACTGTGAAACTGGTTTACAACCCGAAACTGAAGGATCGCATCCCTGAAGATCTCCGTGCCAAAGTTGAGAAGATTCGTCAGGATATTCTCGCCGGTAAGTTTAAGGCACCCCGCGTGAAATTTTAGAAGTCTATCTACGGGTGCGGGTAGTGACGGAATGCACGTCACTACCTGAAGAAGAAACGGTAGAAACAAACAGGTTCTGCCTATGAAAATTACCGAAATTGAAGCGTTGCATCTTCGCTTGCCTGTTGTTCAAGAAATCGCCGACGGTACCCAAGACTGTCTCATTGTGCGAGTGCACACCGACGCCGGACTCACCGGGTTAGGAGAAGTGGTCTCCTGCTCGTATGTCGCCCGGTCGGTTATTGAGGCCCCGCGCTCCGCGCCTTTTCGGCACGGCTTGGCTTCCATTGTCATGGGCATGGACGCGGAAGATATAGACGCCGTGTCACGGGCAATGATCGAAGGCACAGCTTGGTACGGCCCCGGTGGCGTTACCCGACAGGCGATGAGCGGGATCGATATGGCACTGTGGGATCTCCGTGGTAAGGCTATGGACAAGCCCGTCCGTGCGTTACTTAGTGAGACTCCGGTTGACGCAATACCGTGCTATGCTAGTGTTCTCTGGCCCGAACGTCCAGAGTTGATAGCGGTGTCTGCGCGGGGGTTTTTGGAACAAGGATACCGGGCAGTGAAATATGGTTGGGCACCGATGGGACCAGACCCGGACTTGGACGAGGCGTTGGTTGCCGCCGCCCGTGACGCACTGGGATCTGAAATAGACCTGATGGTAGATGCCGGTCGCGCTTGGGATGTGGGGGCAGCACTGGAGCGCGTCGAGCGGTTTCAGAAATACGATGTTTTCTGGCTTGAAGAGCCATTGAATCCCTACGACACGGTAGGATACAGGACACTCTCCGAATCCTCGTCGATACCGATTGCCGCCGGCGAGGCGGTGACGTTAATCGAGGAGTACGAGAATTTGCTCAGAGATGGCCGGATACAGGTGGTGCAGCCCGATCTGGGGCGAGTTGGAGGCGTTACCGGGGGTAAGCAGATTGCCGCTTTGGCACAAGATACCGGTGCGTGGGTCGTCCCTCATGCCTTTGGGACCGGTGTCCTACTCGCCGCTTCTGCCCAATGGGCTGCCTCTTCCGAAAAGCCGATGACCGAATTTACGCGCGCTCCGTCTCCGCTGGCGCAAGACCTAGTTAATCACAGCATGAGTTTCCACGACGGGGAATTGCACCTGACCGATGCTCCAGGTCTAGGCGTGGAATTGGAGGCGCAGGTTGTGGAAGCGTATCGTGTGAACTAGAGCATCGCGACAGAAGCGATATTTCCGCCGAGCAGCACTCGGACGCTGAATGAAGGGAAATTTAGCCGTTGGCATCACTCGCACTTGAACTGCACGGCGTTACCAAAGCATTCGGGAACAATCTCGCTGTGGACAGCGTGGACTTTGCGTTGGAACAGGGAGAGATTCACACCTTACTCGGTGAAAACGGGGCGGGCAAGTCTACGTTGATGAATCTGATCTACGGCTTGTATCAGCCCGATGCTGGGAAGATTCTGATCGACGGAAAGCCGAGCGTTGTTGATTCACCAAAAACGGCGATTAGCTTGGGGTTAGGCATGGTGCATCAGCACTTTATGCTTGTGCCTTCGTTGAGCGTGGCTGAAAATATTGCCCTCACTTCTGAACGTTACAAATTTCGGTTTCGACGAAACGAAGCGGAGGAAAATGTCCAGCAGCTTTCCAACCGTTACGGTCTATCCATCTCACCGCAGATGAAGGTTTGGCAGCTTTCGGTCGGGCTTCAGCAACGGGTTGAGATCCTCAAGGCACTTTCAGCAGAGGCGCGAATCCTTATCCTTGATGAGCCGACCGCAGTCCTATCCCCACAAGAGATTACGGAACTGTTCGCCATCCTCCGTCGTCTCAAATCGGATGGGCATTCCATTATCTTCATTAGCCATAAGCTGAAGGAGGTGATGGAGATTAGCGATCGGATTACTGTGTTACGTCATGGCAAGAGTGTTGCCACGACGAAGGTCGCTGACACCTCTCCCACCCATTTGGCAAAACAGATGGTCGGGTATGAGTTTCCGGAAATTCAGCGGAGTGCCCAAACCCACGGTCCTTCAATTCTTGAAATCCGTGATTTAACCGTTACAGACCATGATGGTCGTCGGGTAGTTGATGGTCCTTCGTTTGATGTTTGCGCGGGTGAGATCGTGGGGATCGCTGGCATTGATGGCAATGGACAGATTGAGCTTGCCGAGGCGATTGTAGGACTCCGCAGGTCTCAGAGTGGTGCCATCCGTTTTAAGGGACAATCAATCACCAATCTTCCGACGAGTAAAAGTCGCCAATTGGGATATGGCTATATCCCCGAAGATCGACAGACCGCCGGGCTCATCTTGAGTTTTACAATCGCGGAGAATCTGATTCTCAACGTTCATCGACTCAAGGGGTATCGGTCAAAACTTTTGAAGGGTTGGCAGGCGTTTTTAGATCTTAAACGGATTGATGCTGATAGCGAGGAACTCATCCAAAGTTATGATGTGCGAACGACCCACACCCACGCACCGGCGGGGTCGTTATCTGGGGGAAATCAGCAGAAGGTTGTTATCGCGCGGGAACTTTCACAGGAGCCAGACCTGTTACTGGCTGTGAATCCGACCCGTGGGCTGGACATCGGTGCTGCTGACTACACACATCAGCAGTTTCTTGAACAACGTCGGAAGCAACGCGCTGTTCTGCTAATCTCAACAGAACTTGATGAGGTCTTGGCGATGAGTGACCGGATCTTTGTCATGTATAGAGGTGGATTGACTGAAGCAACGGAGTTTCGGGACGATCTGTCCAAAATCGGATTGTTGATGACAGGAAATTGGCAAAATGAATTGTCACAAGTGAGCTAATAGAGGGGTGTGCATAATTATTGTCTGAATCACGGATTCAGCAGATTACGCAGAAAACACGGATAAGCAAACAAAGCAGCCACCGAACTATTGTATCTTCAGCAAACCAAATACGCAAAAATCCCCACGACCCGACCGATATCTTCGCTCCAGCGGAGCGATATGTCTATAGAATGTCGATACAGCCAATGCCCGCGCTTCAGCGGAGCGCAATGTGTATACACAGCTAATAGGATTAATCTGCTCAAATTATGCGATTATAACCAAGGTATCTACGTATGCACACCCCTCAGAGCCTGTTTTAAAAGTAGGTGAGACGGTCATTTTTTACCATTTTTTGAGGGCATTTACTCGTAAAATGATAATTTTCAGAGATTAACTTGGATTTTTCAAACAGGTTCTAAACCATCACTGTATAAAATGCGTCTCCTTCTAAAGAAAGCGATTCCGTATAATCTTGCTTGGTTTTTTTAACAACACCCTCGTAGAGCCAAATCAGAAATGAAAATTAAGCCAATCGTATCTGTCCTTTTCCTCAGTTGCTTTTCAATCTATATCCTCTGTCCAATCCTGATGCAGGGGAATTATGAACGTTCTCTCTCGGATTCGACGCCAACTAAAGAGGGTTCACAACACCGCCAGAGAGAGACGCCTCCATCCGAATTTCGTTGGGACACGAAACAAGTTGCATCGGGAAACAAAGCCGCGTGCTGCACCCCTACAAGTGGCAGAGAAGAAGGAAATTCCGATGCACCTCAACAGCAAAACCCTCAAGTTGGAAACTGTTGCTTCATTGGATTGGAACTCACCCTCCCAAACAAATCTGATTTGGATTTGAGTCACCTACTTCGCACAGCATTTTCGCTAGCCGTTGTGCTTCCCTCTCCTTTTGTGCTCTTTGCTTCTCATGAAACGGTTCTACGACCTCATCCATTCCTAAATCTCTACGAATATTTTCCTGTCTATCAGATTTCCCCTCGCGCCCCACCTCATTCACCTCTCCAATTTTCTCATATTTAATTTTCACGGTTTCTGAGGCTTTGCCAACTTTTAGTTCTAAGTCAGTGGTCTCAGTTTATCGCTCTATTTCTACTCATTTTAGACTTGAGGTGAATCATGAAAACGACAGTCCTTTTAACCACACTCTTACTCGGTTTTTTCCATCTTTTACCGTTTGCATTGGGGCAAGAGTCGTGCGCTGCTTGAAGTAATCCCACAATTCCGCGTAGCGGAATAGGTGAAGTCGGTTTGACTTCAGAAGACACAGGTAAATTTCAATTCTCCCTTAACGTATTGAGAGGATTTGACTCTGAGGGTGGACATTTGGAGACGAAGGGACTTTCCCCAACTCGACAAGTAGTCAAATCACCGTTGCACCGACATCATGTCTCCCTTGATGTTCTTCGTCTGGATTTGGGCGTTCAGTATAGCATAGCTAACAACTGGAAGGTTATGCTGAGTATCCCTTACGCAATTAAAAATCAAGACGCAAGCGTTGAGGAGATTGAACCCGCGTCTCCCGGTGAGCGCGCGGCGATATTGGTAAACCAGAATATCCACCACCGCGACGAAACCTATCGCGGGTTTTCCGATTTTAGTCTTCTCTTTTCTCACAGAATGCCTGACATCTTGCGTGACAGTGACTATTTGGTTGCATCACTCGGAAGCAGCGTTCCAATAGGAAAAACAGAAGAAGATCCCTTCGCGTTGGGTGATGCTGGACTGGAACATCTTCATATCCAGTTTGGAACGGGAACGTTCAATCCATTGGCTGAATTACATTACGGAACCCCACTCTTTGGCGATTTTTCACTAAATGCCTCTATCAGGGGGCAATTTCCGTTCTATGAAAACAAGAAAACCTATCGCGGGTCTGTAGAACTGACCTCGACAGCAGAAGTGAAATATCGCCTGTTAGATTGGCTTGTGTTTCACGCCACCTATCTCAGGTTTTATCAATCCTACGCTTATTGGGACGGCGAGCAAGATGTTAACTCAGGTCTAGTTCTCAGCTCCGGATTGTTTGGTGCAACGCTCAACGCTGGATATGGCATACCAGTGCGCTTTTCCGTAATGTTTCCACTTCATCAGCGAACACTGTCCAATGAAGGTGACGCTTTTGAACTCGGAACAACCGTTTCGCTCACAATGTCACGTTCATTCTAAGAGCCTGTTTTAAAAGTCATTTGATAAAGATTTCTGTTAATAACTCTATTGCGGGTGAAGGTCACTGATATTTGCATCAGTGACCTTCACCCGCAATGGAATGCCAATTGTATCGGTGACTATATGGCGTTTACGACTTTTAACTTTCTTATGTGCATCAAAGCCTCTAATATCTGCCAGTTCAGTCGTTTTGACGGATTGGCTGTCAATGATATCTACTGTCGATGAAGGTACTTTGCCAATATCACAACGGGTTTGTTCGTGAAGTGATTGATGAATCATAAGCCATGTGCCATCAGTTTTCCATTTTCTGAAATGGGAATAGACCGTTTGCCATGGTGGCATCGGATGAGGGAGCATTCGCCATTGGCACCCTGACTTGACTATATAAAAAATAGCGTTGATGATTACGCGCATCTCCCATTTGAGAGGTCTACCTACCGGTGAAGGTTTTGGCAGATAGGGTAACAGTTTGTCCCACTGGGCATCGGTCAAATCCGTGGGATAGTTTGTTCGGGTCATGTTTATGCCTTTCATTGGGGTGGTATTTACTGCTCCAATGATTGAACGTAAACATTAACTCTTGAGGAGACTTTTTCTTTTTAAAACAGGTTCTAAGTAATTGTAGAACTCACCATAATAGGAGAAATATCTAAATGTTGCTAACACAGAAGGTAGCGAGTGAAGACATAGAAATGCGAGCATTTAGGCGGGCGTTATGGTTGACCGCGTTTACGATCGGTTATAATTTCCTAGAAGGGACAGTTTCAACCTTGCTAGGATTTCAAGACGAAACGCTTGCACTTTTCGGTTTCGGGGTAGACAGTTTTATTGAGGTAATTTCGGCAATCGGTATCGCCCATATGATTACTCGAATCCGCCGTTTTCCAGATGTATCAAGGGATAGATTTGAAATCACTGCGCTGCGTATTACGGGCAGCTGTTTTTATCTTCTAACGGTGGGACTGGTTGTTACTGCGGTTTTCAATATCGTTCAGGGGCATCAACCTAAAACAACCTTCTGGGGGATTGTCATTTCAGCGATTTCAATTGTTACCATGTGGATTCTAATCGTTTTGAAGATGAAGGTTGGAAAACAGTTAGATTCTCAACCCATCATTGCTGATGCGAAATGCACAAAAGTGTGTCTTTATATGTCGTTTGTCCTATTAGCATCAAGTTTCATTTACGAATTGACGCACATAGGCTACTTAGATAGCATAGCTGCTTTGGGAATTGCCTATTTTTCAGGAAAGGAAGGAAAAGAGGCGTTTGAAAAGGCACAAGGTAAAGCCTCATGCTGTGATTGTGAAGAAGATGAGGCGTGATGGCTACGCTGCTGCCAAAATACGAACCTTTTCCTGCCTGCCAGATTTTCCTTCGCGCACCACCGCATTCACCTTTCCAATTTTCTCATATCTAATTTCTATATTTCTGAGGCTTTGCCAACCTTTGGTTTTAAGTCAATAGTCTCAGTCTATCGCCCTATTTCTGTTCATAGATAATTACTTGAGGTAAATGATAAAAACGACGCTCCTTTTAGCCACACTTTTACTTGTTTTTTTCCATCTCCTACCGATTGCATTCGGTCAGGAGTCGTGAGGTGCTTGAAGTAATCCCGCAATTCCGCGTAGCGGGATAAGTGAAGTCGGTTCGACTTCAGAAGATATAGGTAAGTTTAGGTTATCGCTTGATGTCCTAAGAGGTTTTGATTCGGAGGGCGGACATTTAGAGACAAAGGGACTTTCCCCGACTCGGCAAGTTATCCAGGCACCCCTGCACCGACACCTTGTCTCTCTTGATTTTCTGCGTGTGGATTTTGGTGTCCAATATAGCATGGCTGATAGCTGGAAAGTTATGCTTAGTATTCCTTACGCAATCAAGAGCCAAGACGCAAACGTTGAGGAAATTGAATCTGCGTCTCCTGCTGAAAAACAGGCGATACTGGCAAACCAAAATATCCACCACCGCGATGAAACGTATCGTGGACTTTCCGATTTTAGCCTGCGGTTTTCGCACACAAGACTTGGTATCTTGCGTGGCGGTGACCGCTTTATTGCATCGCTTGGAACTAGTATTCCGATAGGCAAAACGGAAGACGATCCCTTCAGGCTAGGAGATGCTGGACTCAAGCATCTTCATATCCAGTTTGGGACGGGTACGCTCAATCCATTAGCTGAAGTACATTACGGCACACCACTTTTCGGTGATTTTTCGATGAGCGCTTCTATCAGAGGGCAATTTCCATTCTATGAAAATAGCAAAACCTATCGTGGGTCTATGGAAGTAACCTCGACCGCAGAAGTAAAATATCACCTGTTCGATTGGCTTACGTTCCACACCACGTATCTAGGATTTTACCAATCCTACGCTCATTGGGACAATGAGCGGGATATTAACTCTGGTCTGGTGCTCAACGCCGGATTGCTTGGTGCAACGCTCAACACCGCATACGGAGTGTCTACGCGCTTGTCCGTAATGCTTCCGTTTCACCGGCGAACATTGTCCGACGAAGGCGATGCCTTTAAGCTCGGACCAACTGCTTCGCTCACAATGTCACGCTCATTCTGACAGCCGGTAGGGCCCAATTAAGCCGTTGTGCTAACGAAATCGGGATTTGTAGTAGAACGATTCATTGGCTGTCCAAACAGGGATTGAATTGCTTACACGGGCGGGGAGACCCGCCCCTACGCTGAAGTGCGTCAGTCCTATCCGGATCAAACGGGCTCATCTGTCAGGAATCGGTGGAACCATTCGACCATCCACTCAAAGTATTCAGGGAGAAAGCGATGGTTGCCCTCCGGCTGATAGACCTTGAATCGCTCCGGGTGTCCCAATGACGCGTAGATCTGCCCCACAACCTGAATTAGGTCATCTACCCCCTCACGGGGCATGTCCTCGTCTTGGGTAGGTGCCACCATCATAAACGGACGTGGCGGCATACACGCAGCGACAACCTCCGGGTGATCAAAGTAGCGGAGCATGTGGGGGATGAAGAAGTAGGCACTGTGGCGTTCGATGTCCCCTGTGTGGATCAGACTTGCCATGCGTCCCACGCCTCCACAGATTGGCGCACCCGCCCGAATCCAAGGCGCAGCTGCCATCGCATACCACGTCGCATTCCCACCGAGAGACATGCCGGTAATCCCGATGCTATCAGAATCAACCCTATCGCTTGCTGCAAGGATACGCGCTGCCCTCAGCGTTTCTTCGACGAGGATTCCCATCTGTGGGCGTCCATAAGGCGTGAGGAGTTTACCTTCAAGATTCCAGTGTTCTATGCTAGGGCGTCGGGTAACGCTCCCTTTGGGCGAAATCGCCAACGTTGCGAAGCCGCGTCGTGCCAATTCACGCGCCCAACCAATCAACATGCCGGGTGGGTTTTCCTCCAGATAAAATCGTTGATGGGCAATCTTTTGGGCGGAGCCACCTGTTCCGGGTACGCAAACCACGCCGGGCAGTTTTTGACTCGACGCATTGAGCGGCGTCATGAGAATCCCCGGAACTGTTTTGCCGAGCGAGTTTGCGTATGTCAACTGCGTGACGCGGATGTCCTCCTCTTCTTGGGTTGTTCCCTCCGTGAAGTCAACCTCTTTGGGGATCTCGTCCAATCCCAGCAGCTCTAATAGTTTTGAACGCACCGCGTCTTTTGGGACATGTACCGGGAACGCCGGTCGGATGTCCTTTGGAACAACATTAGACATTCGCTCTCTCCTACAAAAATCACCCTCTCTGATACCCTATTTCAGTCGAAGAATCTCGCGTTGTGCCTCAGACAGGCTATCCATGACGTGGTCACTAAAGATCAAACTCTGACCGCCCCAATCGGGCATGTAGCCGATACTGTAGCAGTAGTAAAGGGTTCGGCGTGGACGTTTCGAGGTGTTCACAACCGAACCGTGTGTTAAGGCCTCGGTGAAAATAATAGCGTCGCCCGCCTTGGCGGGGATGGGCGTCAACACCGGATTTTCGTCGGGATGATTGCCCCAGGGTCTGGTAAAGTTACTCTTGTGAGCCCCCGGAATGACAGCGAAGCAGCCGTCCTCGACATCGCAATCCAGCAACGGAAACACAGCTTTGGTCAGCGTCGAAACCATTTGACCGTTGCGGCAATGGTACTGACATTTGGGGATGATAGGGGTGCCGTTCATGTGCAGCCCTGTGTAACCGCCACCCCACCGGTAGATTGTGTAGGTATGGTTGAGTCGGTATGGACCGCCGGTCACGCCTTCAATAACATCCAACACTTCGGAAAGGTCAATCAGTGGATTAAAAACTGGACCAGTTTCGAGAATATTGGAGATGTAAAGTTCCTGTTCTGTCTTGGGTGTGCCGAGGCAGAGCGGCGGTGGATAGTCCTCTGGCGGCATATCTTCCAAGGGATCTAATGCCTTGTTGCACGCTTCTACCACAGATTTAGGCACCACATCTTCTAAGACGATGTAGCCTTGCAGGTCAAATAGATATTTTTGTTCTTCTGTCACTGTGTCCACTCCTTAGCTATTGGTTGTTTTGTTTGGAAATTGATTTCGATTTGACAATTCTTTGTACGTTTTGCCATGAACACTACGGCCACTGTGTTTCAAAAGCGTCGGTTCCATCGCCATATACCAGTTTACCGTACTCCTCCCAAAGTGGCAGGCTTTGCGGCGGTTTCTCTGTGCCTTTCAAGGCGGGCAGGTTTTCCTTCAATTGTGCCGGTGTTGTTGGCGCAGTTAATGCGATGTGGACGGCGGGATGGTGCAGAACGTATTGATAGCAATCTGCGGCGGTTGGCACGGGGCCGTCCCAATCTTGATGACCCGTGAGCAACGATCCCCACCGTGTGCACGTAAAAGCGACGACCGGAACCCCAGCATTGAGTGCCGTAGGGAGCACCTGCTTTTCTGCGCCTCGATGCGCCATGTTATAGCGGTGCATAAGCACATCAATGTTGCCGCTCTCAATGAGTTCTACTGCCATTGGTCGGTTGTGTGTTGTGGCACCGACGTAACGGATGCGTCCCTCCGCTTTCCACCGGTGGAGTTCGTCAAACACCCCTCCCGCGCCCAGCAGCGTCTCCATGTCATCCCCAGGAGCGACATACTCTGCGTAGAAGATATCTACTGTGTCTACCTCCAGTTGGCGATGCACCTGATCGAGGTAGGCACGCAACGTTTTGAGGTTACGGGATTCGCTCCCCGTTGCCACAACTATCGGCTCTCGATTATCGCGTAGCACGGATTTCAGTTCGTTGATAAGTATTGGATATGACTGGTTGTAGAAGAAGAAGTAATTGACACCCGCATCATACGCTGCGGTGACACAGCCTTCCTCCATATTTGGATTGCCAGCCAGACCTAATGGCTGCACCGGTTGATTCAGTAAGGTTGTTATCTTGGCGTTTTTTTCCATGGACTGCTCCCGATTTTTTCTTTACAGTAACCTCATATCATACGTTTCCATTATATATCTTTGAGTCGCTATGTCAACTAATTTTTTCTATACATCTACTCGGAGGTATGATAACATAACCGAAGTGGAAGCGAAGGGGAAAATTATCCGTGTTTCAGATTGAGAGACCTATTCTCGTGTAGGTTATTCCCTATTTTATGTCGGATAGATGGGTGTCAACTTGTGTAGGGAACGCAGATCTGCGTTCCCTACTGTTGTCAAGATCCGAGACATAAAAGACCAACCCAATAAGAAACCAGAAAATCAGCAATGGTCGTTGATGGAGAATCTGATCTGCGAGCCCATAAACAAGGGCGGAAATCAGGAAACCGCTGCCTCCGATAAACAGACCGGAACACCAGAAATCGTCCTTTTTGCGTAGGGCAAAAAGCCGACGGAAGATGAGAAAAAGTATAGCTAAAAACAGGATTAGCGATGGAATCCCCTGTTCAACAGCGATGTGCAGGTAGATGTTATGGGCGTGATACGGTTTGTGATGGATTGCTGCCGGTGCATGTAGTTGATATTCATGGCGAAACCTTCCCAACCCGATGCCGGTGATAGGATACTTTGCTATCAGTTGGGCGGACGTTTTCCACCATAGGGGACGCTCGCTCATAAAGCCTGATGGACGTTGGCGCGTAATCTCAAAGCGATCCTTGACGGCTTGGGGCATCAAGAAGGGGGATAGGAGTGCGATGGCTAGCAATCCCCAAAGTAGTTTCCGCTGAAAGTAGATTGCGATATAAAGCGTTGCAGCAAACACCCCAATCCATGCGGCCCGCGTAAGTGTGAGGACAAGATTAGCACCCATCGCGCATAAGCAGATTCCTAAAACGGCGATGAACTTCCAATTTTGGGGTGCGCGGCGGCTCCGTTCCGAGAGTCCGAGACTTGCAACAAAATAGCCTATCGCTATCGGTAGCACGAGTACGAGGTAAGCCCCCAAGTCGTTAGGCATCTTGAAGGTGCCGGCGAGTCGAGGTTCAATCATGTAAACTTTGAGTTGTCCCTCGCTTTTCCTGACAGCGTATTTGCGGTTCTGGTTCTTATCCACTATCAACCAGTCGCCGTATTTTTTCGAGGGCAAAATAATCGCATTTTGGGAGAGTCGTCTGCCGTTTTTCTCATAAGTCCTCCGCAAATCTTCCGAGACCTTAACTCCCTCATTACGCTGTGCTGCGTCACTGAAATGACTTTCTAACTTTGCTTCCACATCGAACATATAGGCAGTGCCCATGTGTGTGCCGACTGCGTAGTAATATAGACCGAGGATAGCGGAGAAACCTCCGGCAAACACAAAGGCGATGACAAGGTGACGCCAACGATCACCCAACCGACTGTGAATGACCGCATAAAATAGTAACACGGCTCGGAACAGTTTCCAGAAATATCCCAGACTACTTGTTGTTGGATGCGGTGCAAAGAGTGAAGCGATAAGCCCAAGGAGAAGAAAGACAGCAATCGGGATGTCCAGCGGTGTTTTTTTCCATTCAAATTGACGTTCGTGACAGATACGCCCTACCCACCCAAACAGTACGAGCAGTAGACTCGCGTTCAAGATTGGTGTTGCATAGCCAAACGGAAGGATAAGGGCGAAAAGAAGAAAACCGAGGTAGATAGCCAGATCAAAACAATCGCTTGGGCGGCGATAGTATTGGATTGCAGTTTGGTGAATTTTCGATAACATGGTATATAAAACGTAATACGTAATGCGTAAGTGGAAATTCGGAATTACTATGCACCTAGTTAGGGCTATTCAGTTTTCGGCTTTTTAACCATTTTGCTTGAAAAGCTGCAACCGGGAGATCGCGCTATCGGGATTTGGAAATCCCTCCCACAGTAAAACTATGGTAAATTTTAGAATTACTTATACAGTGCCAATGCCCATGTACAGATTAGGCAATCTGTACCTACAAACAACCGCCTAAATCCGTAACCCCCTAGCGCCCTTATCAGGGGGAAAGAGGGGGACTTTGGCAAATGTCCGCTTATTTGTCTCATTCACCATAAATGACCCTATGCACCTAGTTGCTCCATTGGGTCTTTATGTAGTAGCTTGAGTTATTCTATAGAGTTGTGCATAAATGTAACATATTAGGTGTGGAAAGGACGAATAAAAATGGCACAAACGGTTGGGAAAGCACGAACAATTCGCAACAGCATCTTTCACTGTCGTGTTCTTTGTTAAGTTTATTGTCAGTTTTGATTTATAGTGGATCTTAGAATTAATGAGACACTCCAAACCGGTGCGGTTAGGAAACCGCACCTACCGGGTGGGCGAAAGTGTCTATTTATTTTTAGAATTCACCATAATGGGGAGAGGCAATTATGAATCAGACACAAGACCTCAAGGACGCGCTATTTGAGGCAGCTAAGAGTGGAAATCTTGATCGGGTTCAGCAGCTTGTCGAAAGCGGTGCCGATGTCAATGCTGTCAATGAGCATCACATCACGCCGTTTTTGTGGGCATACTTCGATGGCCATATAGATGTTGTGAAATACCTATTAAGCAAAGGTGGGAACATCAATCACGATGACTTTAGTGAAGGGACACTTTTGACATTTGCCGCCTTCACCGGAGATGTTGCATCTATCCCCTATCTGCTTGACGCAGGTGCGGAGATTGACCACGCCATGCCGCGCGGCGGCGAGACGGCGCTGCATCATGCGGCGGACAACGGTCAGACTGATGCTGTTAGGTTGCTCATCCAACACGGTGCCGATGTCAATCACCGAACGAAACACGACGGTCCCTCCGAGTTGAATTTCGGAACATTTTGGGGAGAGACACCGCTGCATGTCGCTGCAGTTCGGGGCGATAAAGAGATGGTTGAAACCCTGCTTGCTGGGGGAGCGGATAAAACGATTAAAACCGCAAAAAGAGAAACGCCTCTCGACCAAGCAGAACGACACCAGAGGCAGGAGGAAATCCTCCAACTGCTTCGATAGGGTGTTTATGATTCGGCAGCCGGAGGTACGTTGTGAACAAATTTAAATTATTGTTTCTGCTTTTCGCCGCTGGTTTTCTAGCTTCCACTGTAAGTGCGCAACAGGACGAAATGATAGTTCCCCGGCTCTCATTTCACTTCGGTGTGAGCCAGAATCCGCCGGGCGATCGTATGTTGCCTCGTGTTTCTCGGCGCATTGTCTTCAGTTTGGATGACACCAAAATCATCTCCAAGTTGGTGAATGGGAGCGTAGTGCAGTGGGATTTGGAAACCCGCGAAGAAAAACATATTACTACAACCAAAGACCTATTTGCACACTCATCGACTCGCGATCTGCTCTTGGTAAAAAAAGAGAACGATGATGTTATGCTTCTCGCTCTGAACACTAATCAGGAGATAATTCTGACCAACGGTGCATTTGAAAACGGGAGTCTATCCGCAAACGGGAAATTCGTGGCACTGTCGCGTGGGGACAAGCAGATAGAAATCTGGGACGTAGACCAAAGGCGGCTGCTAAAACGCCTGAACACGGTTGAGCCGGTAAGAAACGGTTTGGCCATTTCCCACGATGGGGGGTACGTTGCGGCGGCGGAGGGCATGTACCGAGATGGAGAAGGGCATCGCACGAATATTGAGGTGTGGGATATTCAGCAAGATACCCCGGCGGATCTGATTGATACGGGTATCATCTTGGGTGTTTGGAATGTGCATCTTTCTCCTGACGCCTCAATGTTGGCTGTCGATAGTCAAATAGAGGCGCGGGCGGGAATTCGTGTGTGGGAGAGAAGTACAAGAGAACAGCTATGTATTATAGACAACTTGGAGGCGTATTGGGCGCGTGCCGTCACGTTTGCATTAGATGGTAAATACATCGCGCTGGGCGATGAATCGGGAGTACTAATACTCTCTAATATTAAGAAAGATGAAGAGGTGTTTGCACTGAGAGTTGATACCGGAATTGAGTCTCTGGCGTTTTCTCATAACGGGAGATATATGGCGGTTGGGCTTTTCGATTCGACAGTTCAAATCTGGGAGCTCAAATCCGATCTCTAGCGTTTCCTCGAAAATTTCATGAATTTGGGGGCAAATCTGTTATGGATCCAAAAGGTGATACATCATATACCGATGCAAAAGGTCGTCCCCGTTGGCGACGTAATGATGAAATTGCGAAAAAACTCCAGCAACTCCACGAGATCCTGGTCATCGGCGGCTACGAGGAATCTCATGCCACACGATATTCAAGGTTAGCCTACACTATTTCGCGCCACCCGGAATCGATAGAGGAGCTGCATCGAGAAGGACGTTTGTCGACAATCTCCGGCGTCGGTGATACAATTGCTGAGATTATCGGTGAGTTTATTGAGACGGGTACATGCACGAAGCTGGAGGAATTCGCTGAGCACACCCCGAAAACTGTGCTGGAGTTGACAGCGCTGCCCGGACTCGGCATCAAGACCGCAAAGGCGTTGTACGATGAACTTGGTATTGATAGCCTTGCCTCTCTTAGCCAAGCACTTAATGAAGATAGGCTTGAAGGGTTCAAACTCATGACAAAAAAGACGCAGGAGAGGATTCGGCAGCACATCAGCGAGAATCTCTGATGACAGTGAAGTGATGCTTTATGGGTATGCAATAACCTCAGTTGCTACTTATAGGAAACGTCGCAAACTGAGAGAATCGGAACTAAATTGGGTTCATTGCCGCTCGCAGTGGATTGGCAAATCCACTGCACATACACGAATATGACTTGGATATGTCTATCCAAGTCGAGCGGGTACAAACAGTGGCAGAGGAGACAGAAAAGATGCAAGAACAGAATCAATCGTCTGAATCTACACTAGAATCTTCCCGCCGACTTGCCGGCAAGGTAGCAGCCATCACCGGTGCGGGTCAGGGGATCGGCAGGGAGACTGTCTTGCGGTTGGCGCGGGAGGGAGCGTCAATTTTCGCCAGCGACATCAGAGCAGATCTGCTAGAGAAACTGGAAAGTGACCTCAAAGCGACCAGTGCCACCATCGCTACAGGAATCTTCGATGCCGCCACAGCGGCGGATGCCCCGCCCTTTATTCAGGCTGCCATCGAGCGGTACGGACGTATTGATATCATGGTCAACAACGCGGGAGGCATACGGACGCAGCCGTTTCCAGATGTTACGGAAGAGACGTGGGACTGGACGCTCAATCTGAACCTCAAGGGTCCGTATTTTTATATGCAAGAAGCAGCAAAACTGATGATAGCACAAAAAAGCGGCACGATTATCAACATTGCTTCAGTGGCTGGGATCGCTGGGGGGATGACCTATTCGCCGCCCTATGCAGCGAGCAAGGCAGCAATCATTAATCTCACCAAAGTGGCTGCCGCCAACCTTGCGGAGCACGGGGTTACGGTCAATGCTATTGCCCCCGGCATTGTGGAGACCGCTTTTAACTGGACACTTGATGACCTGATAGGGGTTCAGCAGATGGGGCTGCCCCCCGGCGAGTTTATGGAGCGTCGTCGTGACTCTATTCCGCTCGGTCGGCTTCAGCAGCCGCAAAACATTGCCAACGTTGTGGCTTTTCTGGCAGGTCCAGATGCTTCCGAGATGACAGGTGAGACTATAGTTGTTTCTGGTGGATTGGTGACGCGGTAATTACCCAAAGGAGAAACCATGATTAAAGAATCAGTATTATCAAAACCTCAGTATCAGACAGTTCATGAAAAGAATCAAGAAGTTGCCATGCGGGACGGCACGGTGCTTCGTGCTAACATCACCCGTCCCAATGTAGATGGCAAGTTTCCTGTACTCATAGAGCGCACACCGTATAACAAGGAGGGTGGATCCGAAAATGGGGTGGGATCCCCCCAATTCTTCGCACAGAGAGGGTATGCTGTCATTATCCAAGATGTGCGCGGCAGGTTCGCTTCTGACGGTGACTTTTACCCATTTCGGGACGATGGCGCGGGGGTAAACCGCGATGGCTATGATACCGTTGAGTGGGCGGCGGCGCAATCGTGGTCTGACGGCAAAGTAGGGACGATTGGCGGTTCTTATTCTGGAGCCACTCAGTACAGAAACGCGCTCAGTCGTCCGCCCCACTTACGGGCGATGTTTGTCCGAGAATCTTCTGCAGACTACTATCAGGAATGGGTGTACCGAAGTGGTGCGTTTGAGTTGGGGTTCAACATGGCTTGGGCGCATGGCGTGACGTTGGCTAATCTCGCACACCTCGCGGAGGGGGAGGAATTTAATCGACAAAAGGGCAGACTTGAAAGGGTTCAGGAAGAGATGGATAGCTGGTATGCGCGACTTCCGCTGTATCCGTGCTCGTTCTTTGAGGGTTTGAGCGATTGGTTCAACGATTGGCTTCAACATCCAACGGATGATGGGTATTGGGACGCCTTCAACATGGATAAATTCCACGATCAGATAGAGGTGCCTATGTACCACCTAGGGGGGTGGTTTGACATCTTCTTGGCGGGGACGCTCAAGCACTATATGGGCATCAAGCAACGTGGTCGTACAGAGAAAGCGCGCCAGAGCCAAAAACTGATTGTTGGACCTTGGGTGCATGGTCCTGGGAACATCAACGCCCAGTTTGCTGGCGAGTTTGATTTCGGAGTTGATGCAGCTAAGGATTTCAACGAACTGCGTCTCCCTTGGTTCGATTACTGGCTCAAGGGCATTGACACGGGGATTATGGATGCACCACCGGTACGCATTTTCATGATGGGTCGTAATGAGTGGCGTGATGAAGCCGATTGGCCCCTGCCCGACACACAATACACGAACTATTATCTGCACGGTGGACAGAGCAGCTCTATCAAATCATTAAATGATGGAACACTATCGCCAACGCCCCCCGAAGGGAGTGAAAATCCGGACAGTTTTGTGTACGATCCACTCCAGCCCGTTCCTACTCAAGGGGGCAACACATTAAATATACCCGGTGGCGTTTATGACCAGTGTGAGGTTGAGGAATTGTGTCTTACCTTTACTAGTGAGCCGCTAACGGAAGAACTCGATGTCACCGGTCCTGTGAAGGCAGTGATATATGGACTGTCCTCTGCGCCGGATACTGATTGGGTTGTGCGGCTCACCGACGTGCACCCGGACGGCTACTCACGACTGTTATGCGACGGGATCCTTCGAGCACGATATAGGGATTCTTTTGAGCAGCCTGAGTTGTTAGAAGTTGGTAAGGTGTACGGATATGAGATTGATATGTGGGCAACAAGCAACGTTTTCCTGCCGGGCCATCGGGTTCGTGTGTCGATTACGAGTAGTTGTTTTCCTCGGTTTGATCGTAATCTCAACACCGGTGGATCTATTCACAACGAGGCTGCCGGACAGGTCGCTATTAACACAGTCATGCACGATGAAATGAGACCCTCCCACATCGTGCTGCCGGTGATTGAACGAGGGTGAGGTGGACTGACTTTGTTGTAGATAGCGCGTGGGTGAGTATCTGCGGCTCGGTAGGTATGCAGGATAGATTTAGTTAATCCTCAGTCTTGGCGTAGGTGTTGAGGACAGGTCAGCTCGGCTGTCAGTGCTTCAATAGACTGACTCAGCACGAGGTCTTCCTTGAGTAGTGTTTCGATTCGTAGGCAGCTTCGCACGACTGTTGTTCGGCTTTGTCCAAACCCTTGATGGATCTCTTTCAATGAGAGGGAGGTCAATTGACGGGCAAGGTACATGCCGACTTGTCGAGGGAGTACAAACCGTCTTTCCCGCTTTCGAGAGCATAGGTCTGATAAGGTCAGATGGAAATACTTGGCAACAGTTTCCTGAATATGTTCCAGCGTGATTGTGTCGGGTGGAGGTTGATCCGGGGTTTTGTTCTCTAGCACATGATGAGCGGCCTGAAGGGTCAGCGGTGTACCCAAACGCACCTCTGCCATTAATCGGTTGAGCGCGCCTTCCAGCTGACGGATGTGTTGTGTCAGATGCTTTGCCAAATAACGGAGCACTTTCAAAGGCACGGGTCCAGAGTCACGTTCTTTTAATTTGTGCTTCAGAATTGAAACCCGCAAGTCAAACTCCGGTGCACAAATTTCGACGGTGTGCCTCTGCGCGAGGCTATCGGGCGAGTCCCAAAACTCCTTCAGGAATTGTGGCAAACAATCACAGGTGAATACAAGCCGTTGACCTCGTTCATTTAAGCAGTTAAGTAGATGGAAAAGCTCTTCCTGAATTTTTTGTTCTGGTGATAAAAATTGAATGTCGTCAATTAACAACAGATCTATATGCTTATACTGTTGCCGCAATGCGGCAGCTTTCTGAGGAGTGGCAATGGACCGAAGCCATTCACGCATAAATCTCTCTGCTGAAGAGCAGTACACCGTGCGATTCAGATGCCCCTGACGGAATTGGTTGCCAATTGCATGTAACAGGTGGGTTTTACCGAGTCCGACCCCCCCATGTATAATTAATACCCCCTCCATCTCTCCAACCCCATTCGTCATGCTTTTTGCTGCATCAAACGCGTCTTGATTGCTTTGCCCAACGACGAATCGATCAAAAGTTAACGTTGGATTCAGTCCTGAGTTGGCAGGTAAACGCTGCGCAGAGGTTGGTATGCTCGTTGGTAATTCGGCTGGCTGTGATACTAGAGGTTGGGAAAGGCGATCGTCGCTGCTGCCATTCGAGTGGTTCATTGCTATTGTCCTACGATTGGAAATTGAATATTTTCCCTGATATTAAATCCGCATTCAAACGTTACAAAGATGTCTAGGTAGGGACTACTAAAATCGCTCTTTCTCTGTAATTTGTAATACCATAATCGAAGATTATTTGGGGGCTTGTCGCCCTCTGCCATGATAGAGGCTGGGGGACAATTTGGGTAGGACTATAGTCTATCAAAAAATCAACGTGAGATCAAGGCTTTTTTTCGATTTTTAACAACATTTTTTTACTTTTTTTATAGATAGCCCATATCCTTCAATTTTCGCTCATCGCGTCGCCAATCTGCTTTGACGGATACACGTAAATCTAAAAATACGGTTGTTTCCAAGAACCGCTCAATCTCTGTGCGGGCGAGTTGACCAATCCGTTTGATTGTTTGGCCACCTTTCCCAACTAGGATGCCTTTCTGCGATTGTCGTTCGACATAAAGCATCGCACTGATATAGATTTTTCCGTTTGGACGTTCTTTGAATTCTTCAACCACGACGCTGGAGGCGTAGGGGATCTCCTGACTGGTTCTGAGGAAAATCTTCTCCCGTATCGTTTCCGAGATGAAGAAGCGTTCCGGCAAGTCACTGAGTTGGTCGGAAGGAAAGTAGAGGGGACCTTCAGGGATATGTTTGATAATGGACTCGCGAAGTTGAAGCACTCCGTCGCCTGTTGTTGCTGAGATGGGAATGATTTCGAGGAAGGGGAACTTTTCCTGATAGCTGGCAATAATTGGCAAAAGTGCGGGATTGAGTGTCAGGTCGATTTTGTTAATTACAAGTATGACTTGCTGCGCTGCCTTTTTAAGTTGGTCAAGGATTTTTGCCTCAATGCCGGAGTTTAGCCGGCTTGCGTCAATCATATAAAGCACAATGTCTGCGTCTGTGATTGCGGTATATGCGGCTTTGACCATCTGGTCGTGCAAACGATATTTGGGGGTAAGCACACCGGGCGTGTCTAGGAAGATGATTTGATACGAATCGGTTGTGAGAATCCCTGTGATCCGGTTACGGGTTGTTTGCGGCTTCGGAGTAACGATTGCGATTTTCTCCCCCATCAGCGCATTCAGCAGTGTTGATTTGCCGACGTTTGGCTCGCCGATGATGCTGACGTAGCCGGATTTGAATGGGTTTTGTTCTTGCATTTGAGGGTTCCATAGCTGGTTTGAGGGAATAAAAAAAGCGATGCTTTTAACATCCCCCTTTGGCTGATTCAGATGGATTTCACTTTGTCACGAATAAAAACGAACGTTTCTTTTCTCGATTTAGACCAGATTTTGTTGGCATCTGATAGATTGAACCAACCTTGATACACCTTACCCCACCACGAACTACAGGATTATTATCGAACATTTTTTTGCATTTACTGCCCCTATTTCCAAGCGTCAAACTCGCATGGAATCTACATCCTATTTTTGGTAAAAGTGTGGGCAGGTAGTGAGAATATCCGATAATGGTAATTATTGGATATTTTCTCACTGTGCCATCTTACGTTCTAACTTCTTTCGTTGCTTTTGGATTTATACACTGACTTTCAAGATGCAGTATCGCGCGTTCAATCTCACCAAAATAACATTTCATGTCTAGCATAACTTTGTTTTCCAAGCTACCCATGATATTCTCCTTTCCAATCCCCATCTCTTTAGTTTCGCCATAAGGGAGGTATGGGGCTTTGCCCCCTTTATTACATTCCCAGATACGCCCGACACGTTGCCGGTTGCTGTGTAACTAATTCGTTCATGTGAAAACCTCTATAAGTTAATCAGCCCGTAATTCCCTCACGATATTCCCCGCCTTATCACGGACAAACACACCATTGGGAAGCACGCCCCCAGCTCGCAGTATCAGCACGAGATTGCTCTTTTGATCATAGACACCTACACCATTCCCCGTAAGAGCGTTCGTATCTAACACAATCCCATTATTATCACCGTACCAAACCTGCACCGTATTACCCAAATCGTTTGATGTTAAGGCAATTCCATTTTTACCTGCCTGATTGTATACATTAACACCATGAAAAGCAAGATACTTATCATGAGCACGATTAGCCGATAAGCTCACTGCCAAATTCCCTGCCTTATCGATCAGCGTTATACCATTTCCCCCTTCACGCGATTCTAAGTATATAGCAGGTTTGCCATGCTTATCAACCACCGTTAGCCCAGTGCACTGAATCTTACCAAACACACCATTCCTTTGTGCATTTAATGGCGGTGAAACGATAGATCCCACTCCAATCCCGACCAACATAATCAACGCGCCCAGTCCCGTATATCCCAACTTCTGTTTATGATTCATCGCTTTCTCCAGTCCCCTAAAGTTCACCCCTGTTCTGCCGGGGGCAAAGCAGAATCAGCGTTAATGTTTGGTAATTGTCATTACTCTGCCCCAAATAGGTTTACTGCTCATGATTCGTGGTGGGACAGGTGGTCGATGTGGTTCTGGTTCAACTTGCTGATTTCACCCGTCATATCAGATAAGCGTTGATTCATCTCCGTGCGGACATCACCGATTTCAGTTCGCACTTGATCTATACGCTGATTCACTTCGACGAAACGCTTATCCACCCGATCCTCAAACCGTTCTAAGGCATGAACGAACGACTCACCTTGCTTTTCGACATGCTTTTCCAACCGTTCGGTTGTTGTTTTCAGTCGCGCTAAGACCGCTATCGTTTGACCGATAATCGTTGCGAACGCGAGCCCAGCCACAATCAGATGTGACGGCGACCATGCTGAAAAATCCATTTATATCTCCTCCCTTCTGGAAGAATATCCGGTAATTACCTGTCTCTGAATCCCCTTATTATCCAGTGGATAACTTCTGTAAGTATCCAGATGACAAGAATCCCGCCACCCAGCACTACACCCATAATCAGCACTATCATAGCAATACCTGTGGGATAAGGGGTTGTGAGTTCTTGGTATATGATGAATGCCGCCCAGATTGCACATAACAGCATCCAAGTTCTGATGAGTCCTGTGCGTATCTTCTTCTTCATGGACTTATTTTCCTATTCATCTACCGCATACCCTGCGGCGGGGAAACCCCGTCATTTACGATCTTTCAGTCCGTTTTTCGGGGAAAGAGGTTTCTTTTGTTATTGACTAATCTGTAGAATGCTTCCTTCTCACCATTATCAAGCGAATCTTCTGTGAAGTCTATGAAGTCCATTGCTTTTGCTACCGCTGTTGCCCATTCATCTGTGCAACTCTCGCGTAGAATCGCAGGGGAGTCGTTATCCTTCATATTCCTCATTATATTAGCCGAGCTCTGCATCAATGATTTGCCAAGTTCTTTAATATGATGTTGTAGACGTTCATATTCCATGGTGTTTCCTCCTAAAATAGGTGATAGATGACAAGCCCAGTAATATCCCATAATGCTACTTACCGGACATTTGTCCCATCTTATTAAACTTTTGCTAAGATTAGAGAGGCTTGCCCCTGTTCCTGCGGGCGTATTATATATGTTTATTACCATTGTGCCAGTAGGCGTCCTTATTCTATAATCTGTTTCAGTCATTTTGAAGCATTTAGAAAACTCATATCCTATTTCTTCGATGACTTGTTCTGGACTGACTTCTTCAGGGTACATGAAGGTGATTTGATCGACTTCATTTTCGATAAA
The DNA here is from genome assembly GCA_965222435.1 of Candidatus Poribacteria bacterium. Classification (GTDB taxonomy): domain Bacteria; phylum Poribacteria; class WGA-4E; order WGA-4E; family PCPOR2b; genus PCPOR2b. The sequence continues at coordinate 6,254,196 of OZ244950.1, forward strand.
ATGGAATGTAATCAAATGATTTTCACGATTTTTACACACGATGCGTTGTTCAAATTTGTCTGAAATTATATCACTTACTTGTGCTTCTATATACTCTCGATCCCTTCCCAAAAGGTCTTTATACATCAATCGCTCCCTTCATTTCACTTATATCCTATAAAGTCAATTATCGGATATTACTCCACTTCGTCTATATCCCATCCCTCTAGTAATCCAGCTATTCCTTCGTTTGACCGATAATCGTTGCGAACGCGAGCCCAGCCACAATCAGATGTGACGGCGACCATGCAGAAAAGTCCATTTATATCTACTCCTTGTGATTCCCTGAGTATATCAAATCTATTGTGAGCGCGGTCCTGTCTTGAAGAAGGGGTCTGAGGGGCATGACCAGATTTTACTAGCCTTTTCCGAGAGCATTTTTGCCCTTTTTATGATAGCAGCGGCATCCCATTGCTCCGCTTCGGCAAGGCTCTGATTCAAGCACAACGGACTAGCGCGAAAACCACTAGGTTCGCGATCCCGTTTCTCCTTAAAGGAATGATTGCTTAACTCCGAATTGTATCCGGTAAGCGTGAGGTTGCCAATTGTGCCAAGGTACGTTTCATGGGTATTTATCCAATCCTCACCTAACTCCGCTTCCCATTCTTCAGTCAGCTTTTCGGGCATCACACGCTCAATTGTGAAGTTTCCAACACTTCTCGGTTCTTTGCACCCATCATTCTCCAGCTTACCTAGCAGATACTTGCAAATGCGTAAGTCGTAGACCTGTTTAGTGAGAAAGTCTCGTTTGAACTCGTCATCCGACGGAAAACGATGCACACCGCCCAGAATCGAGAACATAATGCTCAGATCACTAAGAAAAAGGTAGCTGGGGCGCGTTTCACTTGCTGTTGATGCTAAAATCTTGTTCATTGCGCTTGCAATTAAGGCAAAGTTGGTGCCCATACTAGCTGTTGACAAGTTACAAATCACACGACGGAAGACATAGCTTTCGATTAACCGAAAGATTTCGATCACTTCCGCCTTTTCGATTTGCCCTTGTGTATAGCCTTCGTAGATGCCAAGTAAAATCGGATAGGCGACCTCAACATTAAGGGCATGGATGTCCTCAAGACAAGCACGAAACTCCGGATCAGTCTCCAAGGGCAGTGCGATGCGGACGTAGTGTGCCGAGTAGTGTGTAATCTCGTCGATAGTTTCCTCTAACGCTTGAGGCTGTCTTGCGTCAGGCATATACCTTTTGAAACTCTCGTAAACCTCTCTTTTCTTTGGAATCTGCCCCGTCTTCAACGTAAGATAGTCTCTGATGAAGAGATCAAATCGCTTTGAGTGTTCTACACCAAATCTTTCCTCCATCGGATACCAGTAAGTATCATACAGTCTTTTCTGGACATCACGTTCCTGCCCCATAAGCACGTAGTTGCGTATAAGATCCGCTTGCGACAGTTCGAGTCCTTTGGAGTTAAGGCTCTCAAAGATCAGCTGCGGATTATCAGCATCAGAGTAAAGCACGATGTCCACAATTTGTAGCTTCTGAATCCCTTTATAGACTGTTTCAAGATTGTCGGGTTTGAGTTTACTTGTAAAAAATTTGTAGTTTTTCACCAGCAGTGAGTCATTATCGGAAACCTCTCCGCCCTCTAACAACTGAATCAAAGTATCCTCGTCGTGCTTGGTGAGTAGCAGTTTGTAGCGAAATTCACCCCCTTCACGGGGGTTGAACAGATAATAGTCCTCTATTTTTTCCTTGTCTGTGCCGATTTCAACATCGTTGACTTCAATGGCTCTGCCGAGCGCAGAGAGCAACAGCGAAAACGTCGTCAACCGCTGTTGACCGTCAATGACAAAAAATTGCGGCGTCGTAGCCGTTCCTTCCGACCTAGATACAATCGATCCGAAGAAATGATAAGGGAGGTCTTCATTTTCCCCGATACGCACTATGTCGTCCCATAGCTGCTGACAATGCTTCTTTTCCCAACTGTATCGACGTTGATAAATCGGCAGTATAAATTGTTTCGTGCCGTTCAACAATGTCAGTAAATTCGCTTCATTCGCCTTCATAGATTTATCTCCTCTTTCCATATAAGTACAACTTGCCCAATAATCGTAAGCAGTGTGAGGATTGCAATCAGCAAATGCGACGGCGACCATGCAGAAGGGTCCATTTATATCTATTCCCTTTCATCTACTTAGAATTTTGCCAAGAAAATTGCCAATGATAGCACCAATAATAATACACGTAGTTGCAACGCCAATACTGAAAAAAATTACAACTAAGAAATCTAACATCTTATCACACTCCTATTTAGGACTTACGCAGTTGAACGCTCAGAGTCTCCGTTCCGACCCCCTCTAACTCCCCCGCCCCGGTCACGGGATCCTCTCGGACAAGCGGGGGAGAATCTGTAGTTCGGCGATTCATCTCAATGCCCGATGAATCCCCGATTTATCGGGACAAGCGGGCAACTACAAACTGAAGTGCGTAACTCCTATTATTATTTGTTCCACGGCTTGAACCACAAAGGTGATGATAATGTCCTCTCTTTATCGGACGTTTAATACAAGTCCGTCTACCCGCCTGCGTTTTTTCTAAGAACCTGTTTTAAGAAGCAGGGAATGATCCCACGGTGCTGTGGATTTGTCAATCGACAGCGAGCCGTATAGCAGGGTAGGGGTTGGGTCTCCCAACCCGTCGAGCGAGGGGACCTCGCCCCTACCATTGATCTGACACGGTTTCCTAAATTATAGCGAGAATGTGCTGTTGAATAGTGGATTAGGGAAGAAACCGAGTTTTGAAGTCCGTTCCGAGACCAGGGAAAAAACTCGGTTTCATGGCAAATAATTTTACCCAAAATGACTTTTCAAACAGGTTCTTAAACTCCACTTTGTTTGACTGATAAAAAAAAACTTGGCACCCGCAACGAAGGAGATTAATCTTCTATTACAGGCACCAAGCTTTTGCGGGGAAGACACTCCTAATATTAGGAGGGCTCATCACAGAGAAAAGACATTTGGGGAATGTTTGACAGGTTCCCTAATTTTTATTTGTCGGCTATTTTCACACAGTTTCGGTCTTTGGCAAGCACACAATGATTACAACATTTCCTGAACTCGCGACAGCAAAATATCAAACTGCGATTTTCTTTCTTATCCTGAAGTTTTTGGCATCTCCTTGTCTCACTCTCGTCTTAACCGGATGCGCTGCGGTCTTGAAGCCGGACGGGGTTGCTGGCTTAACCGCTTCAACAGGTCTTCGACTTCTGCATCGTAGGTATCGAAGGGATCTTTCATCTCAAAGGGCTCTTCGTGCGAAAAATAGATCTGATTCCAATCAATGATACAGGGCAGGCGGTGTTGGGACAAATAACGCATTACATGGGAACGGGCTTTTGCTCTTGTGTTTTCGGGTGCATTCCGGATCGCCGCTTCAACCTGTTCATCTGTCGTTACCCGTCTCACATGTCCTTCGCGCTCAAGTTCGTAATACAATCCCTTCTCTCGGTTGAGGTGGTGGTACTCAAGGTCGAGACTCTCAATCCACGGGTCGGTCCAATCCAGTCCCTCCTCTTCCATAAAAGCCTCAAGCAGCCATTTCTTCGTTGCCCAATCAACGCGATCGATTAAACGCTCCGGATCTGCTTCCAAGTCGTCCAAAACTGATTCCCATTCGGTCAACACCCAATCCGTATCTGTATCTCTACCTTTCAGGATTTTCTGTGCGAGACTGAGGTATTCACGTTGCAGGTCTATTGCTGATATGGTGCCGCCTGACTCGAGCTCGACAATCCACTGGAAGGTCTGATCACGTGAGACCTCTTTAATAGCGTGCACTGGATTCACTAAGCTCATATCGCGGGGACGATGCCCTGCCTCAAGAAGATCCAGTATCAGGGAGGTTGTTCCAACCTTCAAAGCCGCTGCAAATTCGGACATATTTGAATCGCCGACGAGTAGATGGAGACGTCGATATTTGGTATAGTCGCCGAGGGGTTCATCCCGTGTGTTGATAATTGCCCGGCTGAACTGTATCCACTCGTAAATCTCCGTGACAATGTGATCGGCACGTTGAGAGATTTGGTAGCCGACGAAATCGTCGCGCTGATGGTGGGAATCCCCAAATTCGAGAATCTCTTCATGCCCGCCAACGCGGCCGGCACCCGCATAGATCTGGCGCGTGACAAAGAACGGCAGCAGCGTAGGAATAACGACCTTGTAGAAGGGGACGTCGCGCCGGAGTTGATAGTTTTCATGACAGCCGAAGGTCGCGCCTGTAAAATGATCGATGTTGTTTTTGAAGAAGGAGATATCGTCCTTCAAGCCAACATCGTCGAGAATCGTGATGATCAGCTGCTCGATGGCCCTGTCATAAGCGATCAGATCGAAAAGACTGACACACTCTGGCGTAGCATACTCAAGATGCCCCATATCAATGTAAAGCCTCCCGCCGTTGAACAGAAAACCGCCATTGCCGGGCGGTTCTCCCCAATCTCGGTAGTGCATATCCGACATACCGAGTTTCAACTCGTGAAAAATATAGTCCCTCACGAGTGCGGCGGTTCCTTCGGAAGAGCCTAGGGAGCCATCCGAGTCTGCCATACATCCAAATTCAGTTTCGATACCAAAAATACGTCTGCTCACTATTTTGCCTCAAGGACAAACTGGATGAAGATTAAAATATTAATTCGGTAATTTCCGAGCGATGTCCGGTGCGGTTGGAAACCACACCTACCAGGCCTGGGGGAAATATAGAATTACCGAATTATTTTCTGAAACCTCATGGAGTTTGTCCATATTCGTGTTAGGCTTATAAGGAAAGTGCAAGGCACAAAGAGAAACCGAGTTTTGAAGAAAAAACTCGGTTTCTGTTACACAATTTCTTAACATGAGTGTCGTATTAAAGCCAGTCTGCAATTGCTGCATCAATCTCATCCGAGTTCAGAAGACGGAACTTGTTATTGCTTCGACGCGAAGTTTCCAATACCGCCCCTTCAATCTCTCCCGATTTCAGTTCATCTCGAAGAACTTCGTGCAGTCGGTCCTTGTCCATCGTCAATTCCGAACCTTCGTTTGTCGCCTCATCTGAAACGGCATCCGTTTGTTGCAAACCCAATTCCCAACCGACCACCCAAGTTTCCAGAGCTAACTGTAAGGCAGCGGTGAGCGAAGACTCGGACGCGTCAGCGGCGGATAGGTAATTCTGCATCGCCGTTTCGGCTTCGTGGGTGCCACCGATAACTTCTCTGTCTTGATTTGATTGTACTGTACCATCGTAGTTCAGGGCGATAAATTGACCCCCTTCACCACGTACATCAAGTTCTGCCAATAGCATTTTAATGATGTAGGCGGAGCCAAAGATGGCTTCAAAGGATTGTTTGATAGTGGGTCCAAGCACGAAATTTGTCAGACGATGGAGAGTTACATCATCAATCGAACTTTGAAAACCTTGTACGGATGCGGTGTCAGTTGCTGTCATGCGCAGCCGTTCAACATCGGCACTATGCCCTATAGCTGAGAGTACAATCCGGTCATGCACTTCAAAGATTTTACGCTGTCCGCGTCCAATGGTCACAAGTAAAATCCCATCATCATATCTGAGCCCGACGACGGGACTCCCGCCGCGAAGTTGGTCTTCAATATAGTCGCGTCGGTTATTAACGGCTTCAAGCCACCGATAAGGTTCATCTAGCATAAGTTGTTTCTACAGATTCAGCATAAATCTCTTGGAGTCTTTCGACAGAGAGATCTTGAATTCCGTCCTTCGTAATTGTTTTTACGGTTGGATAAATATTTGATTTCGGGTTATAGCCACTTGTCGCTGAGTCATATTCTGCAGCTGCATCGAGTAGGCGCAAAACGGTAACGGTAACTTCCTGTTCATCCATGTCGGCAAGTGGTTTATCGCCCCAACGGTTCTGATATAACAAAATCCCACGAATCCACACAGAGCCGGATCCGGATGTCGCAAAATCAGTGCTCTCAAAATGTGCGCCGAGCGCGTCGTAAAAGAAGATTTTGCCGCCATTTTCATCGCCGCTTTGCAAATCGTAGAGGGCGTAGATTGGTATCACGCCCCCAATGCCTTGCAGCGTCATGGGCAAATTTTCACGGATTAGGCGGGAAAGTGTACGCAGTTTGCCTTCGAGGCTCAACTCTTGAAGTTGGCTTCGGCGGAAATATTGGAACGAATGTTCGAGGACTCGCGCCATTTCATAAGCCATTGCAGGGGAACCTGCGATCGCAAGGACAGAGTGTTCGTCAATCTGCAGCAGCTTTTCCGCGCGATCGTACATAACAACGTTACCCGCCGTTGCCCGCCGGTCTCCGCCGATGAGGACACCATCCTTATAGCGCACAGCAAGGACGGTGGTGCCTTCTATTTCTTGGATGGGGGGCGAAACCCCATTTGCGGACGTTGCGGGCAGATCCAGTTGAATCTGGCAATCGTGCGTCTTCAAGAGGTCGAGGAAATCCCCCTTGTAATTGGTCATGGGCTTATTCACCTGTTCTTTGGCGATAACGCCTGGATTGGTCTTTATCGACGCGCCGCATCCGCCTAACCAAATTTCTCGTATCCGGTCTGGTAACATCTGGACGTTTGGGACCATCATCGTCCCCGCCGTCGCTTGGACCCACCGGTTTCACCGGTCTTTGAATCCGATCGCGTAGATAAATCAAATGCTGTGCTGTCATGGTAATAGCCTCCTATAAGGGAATAGGTTTAGGTGTTTACTTACTAAGTTTTAAATTTTTAACTAACGCTTCAACCGACTGTGCCTGATCGAGGATGCGATTGTATTTTTCTGCCATCTCTGCATCCGCGAGTTGGTTCATGCTCACTGAGACGGTTTTTTTGCCCTTTATATTAAATGTGACGTTATCCCATTGGATCGATTTGATTTGTGGACGGAATTTGTCCAATGATTTGCCTCGAAAATATGCACGGGTATCAGCGGGTGGATTGTAGATGGCGTTTTCAATCTGCTGATCGGTAACGAGGCGCCGCATCAATCCACTTGTTTCAAGTTCATAATATAACCCTGCCTCTTGATCGATGTTATGATATTCGAGGTCGAGGCTCTGTAGCCACGGGTCATCCCACGTGAGTTTCTCTTCGTCGATGAACGCTTCCAGCAGCCACTTCTTGGCGACCCAATCCAATCGATCTGTGAGATCCATCGGATCCTTTTCAAGTGCATTCAGAGTAGATTCCCATTCGGCGAGGACCCAGTCAGTATCACCACTTTGTGGGTTGAGGTACTTTTGGGCTAACGCGAGATATTCTCGCTGCAAATCAATTGCGGAGATGCTCTTACCGTTGGCTAATTTAAATCGCCATTGATAAGTCTGATCGCGGGAGATTTCTTTAATCGCGTGGAGTGGGTCTTGCAAGATAAACCAATCGGGGACGCGTTTCTGTTCAATAAGATCGATAACGAGTGCAGTTGTACCGATCTTGAGTGCCGTTGCATACTCTGACATATTGGCGTCGCCAACGATACCGTGTAGCCGGCGGTATTTTGCTGGATCGGCGTGGGGTTCATCGCGTGTATTCACAATTGGGCGGTTGTGCATGGTATCAACGCTGACCTCGACATGGAAAAAATCGGATCGTTGTGCAATCTGGAAAAAGCCGGCGGAGGTCAATCCTGATTCGGTTTCGATTCCTACCTTCCCCGTCCCGGCAAAAATCTGTCGTGTCACAAAAAATGGCATGATACTCGCTTTGAGGTCATCAAAGGGAATAGCCCGTGACATTAGGTAATTGTCGTGGCAGCCGTAACTGTGCCCATGAAAGTCGGTGTTGTTTTTGTACAGCAGGACACGTTTGCCCAATTTTTCACTTCGCCTGACCGCACACTGCTGCAGTATCCGCTCTCCTGCTTTATCGTGGGCTACCAATTGAAAAAGGCTGCGGCATTCTGGAGTGGAATATTCGGGATGGGCATGGTCGTTGTATAAGCGGGCACCATTTGTCAGAATCAGATCGCTCTTGATTTCGACATAGGACAGATTTCGCTGACGGTCAGCTTCCTGATGTTCCTGCTCGTCGGGGTGTTCTTGTAAAGTTTTTGCGCGGAATCCACGCTCGTCTTGGAACGGATCTTCGCCGCTATAATCCCACATTGGTCGAAAATCAGCCTGCCGATAGCTCTTAATCAATTCGACAGATTGGTTGACGGGATCAACGTGCTCCTCTGACTCTAGCGTGATTCCGTATTCAGTTTCGATTCCAAAAAGTCTTTGCATAAACGCTTCATCCTAAATCACACTACTCGCAGCTTTTCTACGAGTTGATTTCTCTGGACGGATTGGGGTTACTTTGACAACGTTCTCCGAATCATAATCGAGCAGCTTAAGCCAATCTTCAATGCTGTCTGTCGGGGGGAAGATGTCGTTCTCGCGGTATTCCGCCAATGCGCCTTCCAACAGGTCTTCAACCCGAATCCCAACTGCGTCCTCGGTGCCTTCTATCGCACGTTTGATTGCGAACTCTTTTGCGCGTTGAACAATGGAATCGACAATAGCACCACTACATAGATCGCCACGATACATAATATCACGGCGACCACTTCGCAGGGCAACCTCTAAAAACTTGTTACTTTCATCTCGCTGGAACAGTTCATCGCAGACCTGATCAATAAGGTGAGAAGCTGCTGCTTCCGTATCGCCGTTGTGAGCATCAAGGATTTCTGGGTGGAGCGGTAAATCTGGTGTGAGATAAATGCGGAAAATCGCCTTCGATGCTTCTTTATCGGGACGGATGACTTTAATCTTCCGATCAATTCGCCCGGGGCGCAAGATTGCAGGATCGATGAGATCAGGACGGTTCGTTGCAAGGATGATTACGACATCTTGTAAGGATTCAATCCCATCCATTTCGGCGCAGAACATCGGGACGACAGTGTTGGAAATGTTATGGGAACGGAATGAACGGCGCGTCCCTAAGATCGATTCGGCTTCATCAATGAATATGAAGGGCAGATAACCTTCTTTACTCTTCTCACGTGCTATCTGAAAGATTTCACGAACTTTACGTTCCGACTCGCCGAGCCACATATTCAAGATTTCGGGTCCCTTGATGTGTAGGAAGCATCCTTCCACCTCAGCCCCTTCCTCTTCGCTCAACCGTTGCGTCAAATTATGCGCTGTTGCTTTCCCGATGAGTGTTTTCCCACATCCCGGCGGACCGTGCAAGAGGAAACCTTTCGGGGGCGCGTATTGAAACGTATCGAAGAGGTCCGGGTGTAAAATCGGAAGTTCGATGGTATCTTTGATAAGCTGAATAGTCTCGTCCAGTCCACCCACTTTCGACCATGGAAGGTCTGGCACGGCTTCGAGATAGTAATCCTGTGCTTCTTGTACTTCTAAGCGTTCTAGTGCTACTTTGGAGTTCGGGTCCATGCGGATTTCGTCGCCGACTTTAAGTTTCGCATTGGCTAAATCGGTCGAACGTTGTAAAATGATCGATTGCAATCCGGCAGGTTCACCGCCAACGCGCAGCCGACCGTCAGGCATCAAATCAACGATTTTCGCAATTGATCCAGAGGTGTTATATCCCAACTCACCGACAATGACATAAGCATCATTAAGAAGCACGCTAAAACCGATCTTCAGTGCTGCGGCGTCCAGTTGTGGGTCAATATTCGCATAGTATTCGGACCCGCCAATGATTACATGGGCGACCTCTTTTTTCGGCATTCCCACTAGCGTTCCGATCCGATTTGCAGGAGAAGTCAACTTTTCGATTGTCTCCTGCATTTCAACGATGGCTTCTCTCGCCTCCTGAAAGGTCATTTCATCTTCCACAATCATCCGCCGAAGTTGAAACAGCAGTGGTCGCCGGCGATCGTTCTCGTGGGTCGCATAAATGAGTCGGTCCACTAACATCAGGGAACGAGGGGTGCCCACCTGATCCTCGTCTTCAATTTCGTCCTCAATGTCGTCGTCAAATAGTAGGAAATCTTCTTCTGGTATCGTCTCAGGTGGCCTTCTATCGTTCTGGTTACGCATTAAACCCTCCTCAAACAGGATATTCAGTCGTATTGGATGGTATCTCAGAATTAATTTCTTTTGCCGTAGGAGAAGCGCGGGAAAATTTCCCTTAAAAGTTCAGTTGCTAACATTTTCTTGAATTAACAGGCTTCGTGAGATTGTAACAGTCGCTGGAAAGAGAGCTGCGTCAGACCGGCTAGAGCCTGGACACCCAAGGCACATCGAGGAATGGGCGAGAAATGAGAAAGTGTTAGCTGGCAAAAGTATGGTGCCTATCAAATAGCTCATCGTATAAGTGCGTTTGTATTCTATCATATCAGTAGGCAAACATCAACACAAAAAGCAGCAAATCCTCATGGGAATATTGCTTAGACGTGGGAAATTTCTGACGAAAAAGCTGAATCAATTGTTTATAATTATTGTCTTCCTCTCTTGATTTTGGTATAATCTGCCTTACAATTTTTCATTTAATGAAGATAGGACACTACAGATCGCTATTAAGGATGTGATGATGGAAACGAAAGAATACCGGCCCCGAATAAAAGACCTTCCTGAAGATGAGCGTCCGCTCGAAAGGCTTTTCAAATCTGGTCCACAGGAGCTCAAGACATCGGAACTATGGTAGATTATAGAATTACTTAGACACTGCCGATGCACATGTACGGATTAGGCAATCTGTACCCACAAACAACCCCCTAAATCCCCCTTATCAGGGGGACTTTGGCAAATGTCCACTTATTTGTCTCATTCACCATAATTGCAATTATCATTCGCACCGGAACGGGAACCGCAACAGCTGTGCAAGTCGCAGAGCAGCTGCTTCAGAAGTACGACGGCAACTTGAAGCAATTGGCAGATGATAACGAGATACAGATTGCAGAAGGTATCAAAGGGATGGGCAAAGTGAAAGCAAGCCAACTGATGGCAGCTTTTGAATTGGGACGGCGGATGGCGGCGTTTCTGGAAGAAAAACCGCAGATTGGTTCTCCCGCCGATGTTGCCCGAATTGTGATGCCCTCGATGCGGGATCTGCAAAAAGAAGAACTTCATGTCCTCTGCCTCGACACAAAAAACAATGTAACCAAGCAGCGTCGTATCTTCGAGGGGAGCTTAAATGCAAGCCTCATCCATCCCCGTGAAGTTTTTCGGTTTGCGATAGAGGCAGCGGCGGCATCAATTATCCTTGTTCATAACCATCCATCCGGTGATCCTGCACCAAGCCCAGAGGATATTCATGCGACACGCCAATTCGTCGAGGCGGGGAAATTGCTCCAGATTTCTGTGACGGATCATGTTATTATCGGGGATGGCTGCTATATCAGCATGAAGGAAGAAGGGATAATTTCGTAGATCTGTATCACAAGGGCCCACAATCCACTATCAAATAGGAGATTCCAATATGTCCGAAGAGAAAGCGTACAAAGTTCGTGCGATTCACTGCAGCCACAAAGCCTCCCAAGAGGAGATTTACGAAAGACTCAAGACGATTACTGCTCCCTTGACACGCTCATGGGAGAAGATCGAAAAAGCCCGTAAAATTGGTATCAAGGTGAACATGCAGATGCGTACGGATAATATTCGTCGCATTGGAGGACGACGGCAGGAGTTGGTTGACGACGATGTTCTCCGTGCATCGCTCCGTTTGCTGCGGGAGCGTACTGACGCACATATCTTTGTGCTTGATACTAGCATGGTCCCGGCAGGGCAGCGTCCCGGCGACGATTTTAATATGCGCCCAATCTTTGAGGAGTTTGATATTCCTTATATTGAAGCCGGCGATCCGCCCTTTACGCAGTACAAGGTTCCCGGCGGCGGTGTGATGTTCTCCGAATACCAACTCTCTGCTTCGATTGGCGAAGCGGATGCCTTTGTCTCCATCGCTAAGATGAAAAACCACGCCTTTATGGGGATCACACTGTGTCTGAAAAATCTTTTTGGTTTGCCGCCGACACAGCCCCATGGTCGGACGAGAACCTACTTTCATCATGTCATCCGGCTGTCATACGTCCTGCCTGACCTTGGCCTGATTACCCAACCTTGTCTCAATATCATTGACGGTTTGACGGGACAAGCGAGACGGGAGTGGGGAGGAGATGGGCGTATCTGTGATGCGTTGATTGCCGGCGATCATGTGATTGCCACGGATGCTTGCGGCACTTACCTGATGGGCACCGATCCGCGCCTCGATTGGCCCAATCCACCCTACCGCCGCGATCGAAGCCCGATTGCAGTGGCTGCGGAGCACGGCTTTGGGACCGTGAATCTGGAGGAGATCGACTTTGACATGGGAGAGCTACAACCTCCGCTTGCTGAGTTTGACTCAGAGGAAACGGATCCCAGCGAAAAAATCGCAAGACTGCGTCAAACAGCGTCTCAGCAGGCTTTGTTTTATCGGGATAATCAAGAACGGTTAGTAGATCGTCACGCCGGTTCATTTATCTATCTGCAAGATGGGGAAGTCATCTGGAGCGGTCCGCGCCCGGATCAGGCGGGTGCTGTCCATCAACTCAGCGGCGAGCGAAAAGATCAGGCGGTATGGCTCAAACTGGTGGATCCAGAGGAGACAGAAGGAGAACGTATGCGCGTATACGAGCGGATTTTGGCGGCGTAAACGCGCTTGATATCTGCATGTAGCGAACCGATCAGAGTGCTGCATTTTCAACCTTATTAATAGGGAGCGGCATGTCCCAACAAAAACCCCATGTCCTGCTACTAATCAACGACGAGCATCGTCCTGATGTTTTGCCGATTGAAGGCGACCAGCAGATACGCACTCCCACGTTGGATCGATTTATCAACGAGGGGGTTTACTTTCGCAATGCGTACACGCCCTCGCCCATCTGCGTACCGGCACGGCAGAGCTTTATCTCTGGACTGTATCCACGTAACTGTGGCAGCCTCAACTTCGGCGATCCTATGCCTACCGAGGTCCGAACCATTCCGGGGCATCTGGGCAACTATGGATACTACTCATGCGCGGCAGGAAAGATGCACTTCGTCGGTAAAGATGTGATGCACGGTTGGCAGGAACGGGTTGGTCGGGACATCGTGGGTGATAACGGCTACCCTTACCCAGCTGTTGATGATGAACACACCGCCCAAATTCAACGAGAGCCGGGCACCGGTTCAAAACAGAACAAGGTCATCCAAGAGATTCGTGACGCTCAACCCGGAATGGGATACTGGATGCTACACGACCAGTACGCGGTAGACGGCGCGTTGCTGTTCCTTGAGGAGTATTTCGTGGACGCCTCCTACGACCGGTACAAGCCGAATCCACTGTGCATGGCGATGAGTCTGTGGTGTCCACACTACCCGTATCAATGCCCGCTTGATCTGTTTACCTATTACATGCAGCGTGTCGAGCCGATTATTGAGGAGCCGAACGATAAATTTGAGTGTAACGACTTTTTCAAGGTTCGCTTCGGTGAGGACGTAACCCATCGCCAAGCGCACCGTGCCACCGCTGCTTACTACGGCATGATCGACTGGATGGATCAGCAATTTGGTCGCGTCATCGAGAAACTCGAACACCTCAACGTTCTCGATGACTTCATCGTCGTTTTCTTGTCTGACCACGGCGAGATGCTCGGCACGAAAGGGTTGTGGGAAAAACAGAGTTTTTTTGAGGCGTCGGCACGTGTGCCGTTCTCTATATGGCATCCGAAACGGTTTGGGCGTGAGCCGCAGGTCATTGACCAAAATGTATCCTTAGTAGACCTGTTTCCGACGCTGTGCGATCTGGTTGACATTCCAACTCCTAACGAACTTGACGGACGCTCACTGGTGCCGCTTATCGAAAGTCACGCTGATGATTGGCATAACACGGTCTACAGCGAGCTTTGGCGGGTCCATAACGGTCCGTCTGTAATGATCAAGCAGGATAGTCTGAAGTATTTCCGCTTCGATAATGGTGCCGGTTGGCCCGAGCAGTTATTCGATCTGTCGAGCGATCCCGATGAATGCAACAATCTGATTGACAACCCTGCCTATGCCGAAGCACTTGCAGGGTTGCGCAGCAAAGTGGAGGCCTTGCCTCCACCACGACGTAAGGATGTGGACAATCGCTTTATTGACCCGTATCGTTCAATGGGTAGAGATTAACTTCAACCGTGAAACAAAAAGGAGTAGTATCATGGGACTTAGGCAGAGGTGCTTATGTTTGAGAATTGGTTTCTTATTTGTGGCATTTTGTGCGGTTTTTGTCCTAGGCTGTGAGAAAAATAATGAGTCGTCATCGCAGCAGACTGAAACGGATCCGAATAGCAAGGCGAAGGTGACCGAAAAAACTCCGGCATCTGCAAGTGAAATGCCCATCGGGGGACCAAACGGGTGCGTTGTCATGATGACCGAAAAAATTCCGGCACCTGCAAGTGCACCCCCCGTGGAGCCGGAAGAGCTCACCTTTGAACTGGTCAGGAGTATAAAATTCGCCGACGGCACCGAAGTGACCTCCATCACCAAAGCCGATATTAAAACCCTTCGAGATCTGCCTATTGATATGGGTGGTAACAAAACGGATGGCGTAACACTGACAAGGAGCAGAAAAACAAAGAGCAGACACGACAAAAAAATCCATGTGCGTACGTGTAGAGAATATGATGCTGCACTTGAGGATGGCTACTACCCTTCGTCAACTTACGACATCTCAATGGCATCATGGTTCAAATATCCGTGCGAAACGCTTAACTTACTTGAGATAGCCACGATTCCACAGCAGAGTTTCATCCCAACTTCCAAAGAGGGGGTATTCGATCTAAAATTGATTCCCCTTTCGTTGTTTCCTGTCGTGACTGATTTTGAGCAGGCATATGGGTATAATATTGAGAACGTGACATATCAAGATCAGTTGGAGAAGGGACTGCTCAAGGTAACAGACAGGGATCAAAACGGGTTGAGCTGCGAACAAGACGGGATGAGGCAAAATTTGACAGAAATGGCACGCGCTGACTTTAATGGCGACGGTATTGAAGATATCCTGGTCTCTGACAGTGCCTCTGTCACACAGGGCACATACCGCACCTACGATCTTATCATTTTGACTCGGAAAACAATGGATGGAAAGTTTGAAAAGGTGGAACCGCATGATTCCGAATAATCACATGGGACTAAGGAAGGGGCAACCGTTATAACATTCCGTTTTCACATACATTTAGAACCAACACACTGAGGTGTAATTATGTCAAATTATTCAAAGACTTACCGCGTGGGTCTCGTTGGAAGTGGTGGAATTGCACGGGCGCACGGCACCGCCTGCCAAGCACTTGACGGTGCTGACCTTACCGCTATCTGCGACGTTTCGCAGGACGCATTAGATAGTTACGGCAACCAGTTTGGCGTTCCTAACCGATACCTCAAATTGGACGACATGCTTGAAGATGCAAACTTGGATATCGCCATCCTTTGTAACTGGGGTGCAGTCCACGCCGAAACGGGGATTCAGATTGCCAAATCCCGAAAAGTACGAGCCATCCTGTGCGAAAAGCCGTTTACCAATAACGCGGCTGAAGCAAGGCAGATGGTCGCTGCGGCGCAAGAAAACAGTATCCTTCTCGCCGAAGCTTTCAAGTTCCGTCATCACCCGATGCACCTCAAGGCGAAGGAATTGGCGGATTCGGGCGCGATCGGCGACGTGCTGACACTTCGCAGTACGTTCTGCTCAGGCGGCAGAGGGGCCGGTCCTGAAGCGCGAAAGCCGGAGGATAACTGGCGTTTCAACAAGGCGAAAGGCGGCGGCAGCGTCTATGACCTCGCCTGTTACTGCATCCATCATGCGCGCTTTATCTTTGGCGCGGATCCGGTTCGGGTTTTTGCTTCCTCGCAGCCGGGCTTAGAGGTTGACGACGCTATGTACATACTGCTGGTCTTTCCGGATGACCGTACAGCACAGATTTCTGTTGGCTTCAATACAGCGAGTGCACAGTACGTTGAGATCTGTGGGAGCGGAGGAATGCTCCGAATAGAAATTGCTTGGAACAACGAGAATCGGTCTGTGGACTTAGAACACCGTACCCCTGATGGAACGGAACTCATCAACTTTGAACCGATCCATCAATTCACGAATCAACTTGCCCACCTGTGTGACTGCCTTGAAACGGGTCAACCGCATCGAATACCACCAGAAAACAGCATCAACCAGATGCGGACTATTGATGCCATTTTTGAATCAGCGGCGACGGGCAAAGCGGTGGAGATGTAAGGAGTAGATAAAGATGGAAGAGATGAAGACATTAAAGCCAGACGAGATGAGACGAAAACGGCGGGGGTTGCCGGTTATTGATTGTGATGTGCATAATACGCTGTCTTCAGAGACGGTGTTGTATCCGTACCTCTCCGAACGTTGGCGTCGGCATCATCAGATGTTGGGGGCGCCTGACCGTGTCGGGGAGTATGTCCCGCGTGGTATGCCCTACGGTGCGCGTTACGATGCTTGGACCCCATCCGGTCATAGGCCGGGCTCGGATTTAGACTTCCTGCGGGAACAGTTGCTCGATTTGTGGGACATTGAATATAGCATCTTGAACTGTTTGACACCCGTCTGCGAGATGCCCAATTTGGAGTACGCTGCGGCGTTTGCACGGGCGGTCAATGATTGGCAGGTCGATGAGTGGCTGGATCCAGAACCCCGGCTGCGGGCGTCGATGATAGTTGCCTGCGACGACGGCAAGTTGGCATCGCAGGAGATTGATCGACTCGCCAAAGATTCGAGATTTGTCCAAATATTACTCCTTGCTCGCACAATGGAACCGTTGGGACGACGTAAATACTGGCAGATGTACGAGGCTGCTGTGCGCCATGATCTGCCGATTGCGATTCACTTCACCGGCGTCGGTGTGGGTCCGATTACCGCTGTCGGTAAACCGTCTCACTACATTGAAGACCACGCTGGCATGACGCAGGCGTTTCAGACGCAGGTGACTAGTCTGGTTTGCGAGGGTGTTTTTGAGCATTTTCCCACGTTGAAGGTGGCTTTAATCGAGGGGGGCTTCGCTTGGCTTCCACCGTTGATGTGGCGGCTTGACCGTGCGTGGAAGAAGCTGCGCGATGAGGTGCCTTATCTCAAACGATTGCCTTCAGAGTATATCCGTGAGCATTTCTGGATGACGACACAGCCGATCGAGGAACCGCCAAAACCGGAATACTTCCAACAGTTGCTTGGGCATATCAACGCGGATGAAAAGCTGATGTTTGCTACGGATTATCCCCATTGGGACTTTGACTCTCCTGATCGCACCCTGCCGACAAACCTTCCCCCAAAGTTGAAGCGGAACATCATGGCAGAGAACGCTCGCGCATTCTATCGGTTTTAGGAGAGAGGATTGGAAGATTCAAGATTCTTGGCAGGTTGAAGTGATTACGTTGATTTTACATATAATAACGAAAAGATGGAAGAGGGTGCTGGTCTTCTCCTACTTCAGCCATGATGCCGCCAACTCGTCTCGAAAAAAAGAGGGTCACCGGAAGGCCACTGCTGATGCTTGCAGTATTCCAATTCATGCGAGCAAGACCCAAGATATCCGAGGCAACACGATACATGTCAACCTCGTTATCGCTCATGAGTTCAATGGGAACGGGAACGTGGGGCCCAGGATATGTTCCCCATTCAGGGATGTAACCTGTGACAAATAAGTATGTGGCTGCCTTATTCACCGTACAGAGGGTTCCTCTTCTCGGTGGATATGCTCCATATTTTAAGAGCCGAAACTGAGTCTGCCTGACGTTAATTAGTTCAACTATGGGAACATCATGAAAAGCACGATGGAAACCTTCCTGTTCGCTTTGGTTAAATATAGATGTTTTATGAAGTACCACTCGTTGTGGATTCCCGCCCGTACTTTTGCTGTATTCTTGAAGAACACGACGAGCGAGATTGGAAGCTTGGTCTACCGTTAGATGAACATCACGGCCCTGCCTTTTATCCCAAGGAATGCTATCACCTCGGAGCGCAAACCCATCTCCGCTAGTTGAAAATGCTTGTGCTAAACTTGAGTAAACGAGATGGTGTTGGGGAGTTCGTAGGTGATGAAAGCTGATACCCACAAAGCATGTTTCTGGTCCGTTTGCCTTAAATCGCCACGGTATTCCCCCAGCTTTATAATAGAGCCCTACACTCATGTTCCACGCTCGCATTGCGGAATCCTGATTGGTGGAGAGATCTTCAAACAAGTTATTGGTCCCAATTTGAATTGGCAGCCGAAATCTCATTGCACGGGCTTTCAAAGCACGTCTGAAATCTCGATTCAAAAGATCCTCCTCAGTTTCCTCAATATCCAAATTCTCAAATGGCAAAAGCAGTTGCCCCCGCTCACGTTCTTTTTCCCGTTCCTTGATGAGTCTCCGCTGCCTATAAGTTAAAGATTTTGAGATACTCCAGCATTTTCGGACTACAGCGTCTGGCAAACAACATATAACAATGTCAGGGAGGAGGCTAGTCTTATCAGCTAGCCTCTCTATCCCATATGTATAAAGATTCAATACCTCCTCAAAGCGGACCTTTGGATTTTTTGTTAGCGCGACTTGAAGCTGATCATCGTTAATTTCTATCATCCAGTGCTGGCTGAACACAAGTGAAGCGTGGAAAGCAGATTTAAATCCAGGAAAGTCCATATACTGTGTGGAACCCTTAATCTCAGACGGAATCTTAGTGTTACACTGTTCCAACCACCGCTTTCCCTTCTTGACCATCTCGGCAGTTCCAACTAAACCTATCCGTATCTGTGTTTTGTGAGCGGCACCAAAACGGAGGTCAAAGGGACCCGCTTCAGTAAGTCCTGTTTTCGGATCGTTAAAGGTGCCAGGGGAACCAAACTCAATATGTGGATGCGGTAATTGGGTGAGTTCAATCTGAATCGACATTTTCTACCTCTTCTAACTGCGAAATTTCCTGCGAAAATTCCGATTCTAACTGTGCCAATCGGTTTGACTCCAAATTTTCAATTTGTCTGTAATGTAAAGCACTATCTGGCTCCACATCTTGGTCGACAGTTGTCAACAGATTTGCCTTGATAAAAATTTGAGGGCTGCTCCCGTTGTGAACCTCATTTAATGAATTTGAACTTTCCTGAGCACCAGTTGGGTTGATATTGAGCGTGAAGGTACTTTGTTGTCCACCAGAAAGAACCCATGACCAAAACACAAGGTCGTTATGAACTACGTTGTTATAGTCTCGACTTTGGCGAGTCGTGGAAAGTCTATTAACTAAATTTCCTTCCAAAAGATTGCCCCGCCCATCGGTTGTGAAAACATAGCTCGGAAGTATAACAAGCGTCCAAGCATCTGCAAAACGTTCAAACCGGAACCGGAAAGACTTATGTTCCCAATAACGATTTTTCCGCTTTACTACTGTTCGGGTTGCCCGACGTACGCGAGCTTGGTACTCGATTGTCCGCGGTCCATCATCGGTTCGAGGGAAATATACCCGCTTACGGTATCTGTCTATCCAGAGATCTTTTGCTTTAAGATGCCTGTAGAAACATTCATTAAGTAACCAGACGAAACGCTCTTCTCCATAATTAGCGATAAATTCTTCAACAGTCACATTTTTTGTGTCATTAACATTGATCTGGTTATAAAGTGAGTTGGCGAGTTTTGAAAGATCATGGAAGGTGAAAAGCATCCCTTCATGGAGGATAAATGGTGGTACCCAATCTATCCCTGCATTTTCCAATACTTCTTGTGGTTTTCGCGCATCAGTTCCAGCGTACCGGATGACATCAGGAAACTTAACGACCTCTAGAATATTGCTTGCATACCGGATGAAATTACGATGATAGGCAGTTTTTGTAACTTCATCAACAACTTCTGGGCGGCTGTGGATTGTTATCTCAAAAGCGGTATTGTTGTAAATAGGTCCGAACTTAACCTCATTTCTGTTTTCAGTGCAGCTGCGCCATACGTCTGACAGCCCAGATCCTTCTTTCTCCATCACCCCGGCACCATAGAACAGATCTGCCACAATAGGATTCCGATAGCCTTTAATTCCACTTACGCCGCTTTTGATTTGGTTTTCAAATGCGATTTTTATCTCCTCACTAGGTTGACTTCCCACCTGATTTACAACGTCTGGTACAAGTCCCCCCGGATTACGCACACGAATATAGGTCTGCTCAATCTCAATAATAATTGGCTTGGTTTGTGTGTAGTCACGGTGAACAAGCGCGTTGACAACTATTTCTCTTAATGCTCCGGGGGAGTATGGTTGTACGGTTATTGAGACTTCATCCTTCAGAAGAAAAGGTTGGTTGACGAGAGAAAGAATATCAAATATCATGTCGCGTTGACTCCAAAGGTTTCCCTCGATTATCCGTTCCATTTGATTACCGATTATTTCGTCATCGTTTCCTGTATCACCAAAAACTCTTTCCAGCCATTCTGGATTTCCTTTTACACGCACGATGACTTGAGCGGATTGGATATGGGACTGCGGGTTCTTGGCAAAGAGTAAGCAGCCACCTACCGTTGGGAAAATATTCCCCTCTTCCGTATGTGAAGTGAGTTCTTGATCACGCAGCAGTTGAATAATCCAATCATTGTTCCTAATTGGCGGTACCGGGATACCTGTTCTTTCGCAGTATTGTGAGAGCCGAACGATCATAGTCGGCCATTCAAAATCATCTAGGCTGGATGCTTTGATCGGTTGCAAGTCATAGGAACGAATAGTTGATTCTTCGGAATCTGTTGTTATTTGAATATGAGCAGAATCAAGTTGTTGATGTAGAACATAATCTTTCAGCATCTCCATCACGTTATCAAATCCATCAATGGGGACGACTTGAAAGTTGCTATGAATCTGACTAGCAAGTTCATGTACGAACGGAGCCAAACCGTTAGGACCTCCTTCGTCGTAATTTCGATCGCACCAATAGATCCCATTTCGATAGTTATCTGCGATTTCTGTATGATTGATGAGAAGATGTTGCATCACAGAGGATTCAGCACCTCGATACCCCATGACAATCAATGGGTGATCGCTCAAAAGCGGCATTAATTTTGAAACAAGAGTTCCGTTGAGTTCCTTATTTATTTCGGCGAGAGTGTTTTTGTCAGTGTAATGTTGGACAGAACCATGCAAGTAGATCAGTTGCGGTCGTTGAGGACTCGTTGATATTGTTATGAAGTCAGACGCTGTTTGGATAACATCAACATGATGAAGGCGACGGTTCACTTTGCACAAGTCCAACAAAATTGTATCAAAGTTCGTGGTGAGTACGGTGCGAACGAATTTCCGCCCCATAAGTTCTACCATGCACTCGTACCCTTTGCTCGGTTGCACCTGTGTATTCAGAATCTCCAAGAAGAATTCTTTCCGCGCTTCGCGTGGTTGAAGAATGTTCTCTACGGCGGAAGGATAATTATCCGCTTGCTCCCAATTTTGTTGATACCAGTCTTGGTTTTCTAGCCACTGGTACCAGTCACTCCGCCGGACGCTCGGATCTTCAGTGGAACAGCTATTCTCCTTACAGTATCCCCATTTTGCTATTTTTTCAACCATTTCGTTAGCAAGAGGGACACCTGATTTAACAGAAGCACCTGCACCAAGCAGGAAGACCGGATCGGGCCCCTCTGCGAAGAGCGAACGTAAGTGTCCTATAGTTGCGGTTTGAAATACCAAAGTTCCGTTCCTCTCTCAATTGCATATATAGACTAACGTGCGTATAGATTTCGGTTGCTTCTTTGTTATTATGTCTTTCCCAATCGGTTAATTAAATAATACCCTATTTTCAAAATATTTTCAAGGTAGTGCTTCTCGTCTTAGCAGGCATTTCGTACAGACCTCAACACCAGTCATTTTACCCAGTAGAAATTACTGCTAAAAGCTGGATGGTGAAGAATATACAAAATTTGGGCTTTCGCCTCGCATTTCTTAACTTCATTCTGTACATTTGCCCAACGTTCTTGTATTTCATCGGAGTCAAGTTCTTTACTCTAGACTCGATACTTATGGGATAACTTCTTGCTAGCGTGTCATAGCCAGATTCTGTAGCCTTTCAATCCCTTTTTGTTGATGTGTGTGTACATCTCGAATCGTACTATTTATTTTCAGTTGTTATCAAGGTGTCAGTCCGCCTCATAGCCCGTCAATTCGACGTACCCACGACCATTGACCGCCGCACCATCGATCTGTCCACGCACTCGCACAGCACCCTCCCAATACGTGAAGCTCGCGCGAAACTCTTGGTCCGGGATGAGTGGTTCAACCTGAAGGGCGATCTTTAATTCTGGAAAGGTTATTTGCCAGCCGGAGGGATAGGTAGCACCGCTTTCCGGGCTTGTCCACTGACGGGTAGGGGTCAATGTAAAGTCTGTCGTCCCGAGGCGCGACTGCCGACTGTCGGGATGTACCAAAGTACCTTCAAACGTCTGCGGATCGCACGATTGGTCTGACCGGCGCAGGCAGTACAGCATCAGTGTGGTGCCATCTTCCAACTGTAAGCTGAACCAGTCCCAGCCCACGAATCCCTCGCCGAGGAAACTGGTGCCGAACTCATGATCCATCCAACTAATCCCGTTGACACCTACCGCTTTGCCGTTAATTGTGACCTCGCCGGTTGTGTCCAACCCAACGAGACTATAGTAATAGGTCGCATTTCCTGACTCAGGACCCTTTTGGCTCAAGCCTCGGTCTCCGTGCAGTATCGGTGGACGCGTCTGTCGTAGGTTGAGTGATAGTCCAAGCTGCGGTTCCGCCTCGAGAGAATCGGAGGTTGAAGGGACGTGCAGACGCATCACGCCCGGCTCCACCTCTGTAGCAGACCAGTCTTCCAGCCAGACTTTGTAGGTTGGATCTCCCGTTGCTCCTGCCAATCCACCCGCCCCCCGACTCCTACGCTCAAAGCAGAAATACTCATCGTTCGCTGCGTCCGTAACGGCAAAATGTCCCATGTAAACTTGGTTCGTGGCGAAATGTGAAATCCGTTCCGGCATTTGGGGCGTCAGTGCAAAGCGGAAAAAGGTCAACTGATAACCGAAAGCCTTCCCATCGTCGGTGCGTAGGTTGCCGGTATAATACCACCACTCGATTTGATACTCCGGATGTGCCCCGTGATCGCGTGGGAACTGAAATGTCATCGGTTCAAGCGCGCGGGCGAACCCCTCATCGGCTTTGCTGCTCAACGTATCACTGACGCTGGTGGAATTCCGCTGCGCCTCCGCGAAATTGGCACTTACAATTAGCACCAGAATTATAGCCCATAAACGAAAAATAAAGCGCGATATGGCGGACTTCAGTTGAGTCAGTTGTGTCGTCAATTCTGGTACGCTCTCAAGGATTTTTGTGTTTACAAAATAGATTAACTCATGTAATATACGTACATTAGATACATTTTGACCTTCCTCAGATTATAGACCTTTGGAAGGCTTTATCCACAAACAAAACTTAACTGATGGGGAATAAAACTGTGATTTATGAAATACGAACCTACAACCTAAAAGTGGGTCAGCTTCAAGAATATTGGGAACGCTTCGGCGAGAAGCTGCCGGTGCGTCAAGAATTATCGAAACTCGGTGGGCATTGGTACACTGAAGCGGGACCGTTGAATCAGATGGTCGCTATTTGGCCCTATGAGAGCCTTGAACAGCGGGCTGAAATCCGACGTGCTGCGGAGGCGGGACCGAATCCAATATGGCCCCCCGATACGAGCGATCTCATTGCGTCAATGGTATCTGAGATTTTTCTGCCAACCCCATTTATGACACCCTTGAGCGACAGAGAGATCGGACCCATATATGAGATGCGGATATACACCTATCCTGCGGAGGGGATGCCACAAGTGTTGGAGGCATGGGGGGCCGCCGTCACCGAGCGCGAGAAGTTCTCGCCGTTGGCGGGCTGCTGGTACTCAGAATTCGGTGGACTCAACAATTTTATCCACCTATGGGCGTATAGGAGTTTTGAGGAGCGTCTGCGGATACGGGCGGAGACACGGGAGCAGGGAGTCTGGCCCCCCAAAGGCTCTGTTAGACCGATAACACAGGAGAGCAAGATCCTGCTTCCCGCACCTTTTTCGCCAATGCAGTAGACAACTCTAAACTGCGGATTAAAAATAAAGCACAAAGAGAAACCGAGTTTTCAAGAAAAAACTCGGTTTCTGTTACACGATTTCTTAACATGAGCGAAAAACTTTTGCTGCAATTCACTAGTGCGAGTTCATTCCTGCGGCCTTACAGGCCGAATACGGTTGACCGCACAGTCAGTCGTAGCAAAGTTGATTTTCTAGGTCTTTGGCAAAAAAGAAATCGAGTCCGTGACCACAATATGCCAACTCTGTATCCGCCCCAGGAAGTGCAGCGTATAGGTAAAAGGCAGGTTTTAGTTTAGCAAGAATATCGCTGCCGGAAGGCTCTTTTGGAACCTCCACAACCTGCGTTCCATTTTTCAGGGATGATGTTTTCTCCGCGGTAAACCCGATGATTTCATAGCTACCAAAGTTCCCACCCTTGAATTTATCGGGAACCTTGATTTGGAATGTGCCCTTCTGTTTTCCACCGGTATTCACTTTCAGCCAACCGACTGGGCCCAGATATTCGGTCTTTTGATTCACTGTATCGTGTAACCACGCGAAAATCGCACGGCGGCCCTTGGGCATTTTCAACCCTTTATAGGTTCCCCGAAATTCGTTTGCCGCTTCATCGTATACGATAGTTCCCTTGGGGCTATTATCGTTCTTAAAATCGTAGCCGTCTATAAGGAATCCACCGTACATCGGCTGGACTTGCTGATCTTTGCTTTCTTGGCTCTGAACTGCCCATGCTATGCAGCATATCACCGCAGCCAGAACCAGTAGGAACAACATCTTCAGTTTCATTTTAGTCTCCTTATGATTTGGGCAGGCGGGCTTTTTTACACTGCTTTCCGCTGCCCTTCTGTTTCTGATAACTAGTATATTTGATATGAAACGAAAAATCAAGCCATTTTTGAACGTAAACTATATGGGTTTATCAATTTCACGGACGGTGGACACTTGCACAATTCGCTTGATTAGCGGGACGCTTTTGCCTTGTTCTCCCGAATGAATTCTGCTATTCTCTGTTAGAAGGAGGCTAGATCTATGAAAGTCTTAATGAGACAACGTGACCTTTCGGACGAATATATCCAGTTTGCCGCACAGATTGGTGCTGACGGATTTGATATTCATAACGCCGAAAGCATCCCTGGATTGGTGGAACAGGGCTATCCAGATTTAGAACAACTGACAAAGTTAAAAGAGAGAGTCAACGCCGCTGGACTTAACATCTACCGCGTCGCACCCGCCGAGCCGCAAAAATTTCTGACAGGCAAACCGGGCGGCGAAGAGGAACTCGATAATCTGTGTAAGTCACTGGAGATTTTTGGTCAAGTCGGGATCTCCTTTATGTCGATGCCCGTGCATCTAGCACAAACCCCGGAACATCGAGATGCGAATCCGGGATACCGGGGCGGATATACCAAACTCCTCCGAGGCGATTATACATTCGGTGGATTTGATGTCGAACGGATGAAACAGAGTATCGCAGAGAAGCCGCTTGAACCGTTTTCTGTCGAAAAGCATTGGGAACGTTGCGTGCAGATGTATCAACGGCTTGTTCCACTCGCTGAAAAATTCGATGTAAAGCTTATTATCCACCCATCGGATCCACCGCTGCCGGAGACCGAATTTTCACCGAAACGGTGGGCTGCCATCCTCGACGCCGTGCCAAGCGATCACAGTGGCTTGCTCTATTGCATCGGCACCTGCTACGAGTCGGGCGTGGACATCTCCGAGAACATCCGCCATTTTGGAAAGAAAGGCAAAATCTTCCACACCCATTTCCGCAACGTGCAGGGAACGATCCCGACGGGCGGATATATGGAGGTCGCCCTTGACGATGGCGACATGAATATGTTCAAGATCCTTCAGACCCTAAAGGAGATTGGGTTTGACGGTGGCTTACAGATTGATCACCTACCGAACTATATTGGTGATGCAGAGCAGCGGGCGGCTTCAGCCTATGCAGTGGCTTATGTAAGAGCTATGTTGAGA
This sequence comes from Candidatus Poribacteria bacterium, assembly GCA_965222435.1. Lineage (GTDB taxonomy): Bacteria > Poribacteria > WGA-4E > WGA-4E > PCPOR2b > PCPOR2b. The sequence continues at coordinate 6,280,187 of OZ244950.1, forward strand.
GCACTTGAGGCTTGACCATGAAACATTATTCCCATTTTACTGATTGCGTTCCTGTAAACGGAGATTATGGCATTATGTTTACTGTAATTATTATAACGTAAGTTGCCACTAATAGGAAACATTGCAAGCTAGAAAAATGCAAGCTAAGTTGAATCAATCACCGCTCGCAGTGGATTGACAAATCCACTGCATATACCTATCGGCATGGCTTGGATATGTCTATCCAAGCCGAGCAGGTTTGTATTACAAGGAGTATTCAATGAATCGACCCCCAGAAACTTTTGTGAGTGTGCAGGAGGACCGCCTCCTCGCCTTTAGTACCGCCTGTTTTGAGAAGGCTGGGTTGTCTCATGACCACGCAGCGTTAATCAGTCGCCTGCTCGTCAACTCAGACATGCGTGGGGTACGGAGTCACGGTACGCGGACAGTCAATGGTTACTGTAGCGGCTTTGAAAACGGCGATATGAATCCCCAACCCAATATCCGCCTTGTTCACGAAACGCCGACGGCTGCCGTTCTGGACGGCGATGGAACGCTCGGCTACCTCCCAATGGTCAATGCAACTGAGGGGGCAATCACCAAAGCGAAGGAGGTAGGGTTGGGCATGGGGCTTGTGCGCCATATCGGACACTACGGCTCCGCAGGACACTACACGCGGATGTGCATGGAGGCGGGCTGTATCGGTTTCTCCGTTCAGGGCTATCAGAATCTGGGCAATGCTGCTGGCAGCGATCCCAAACCGCAGCTCGGTTACTTTGGCAATCCTCCCCTCTGCTTTGCGATACCTGGTGGGGATGAACCGTCTGTGGTGCTTGACGTAGCGACCAGTATCATGGCGGACTATCAGCGCGGGGAGGAGTATGACGCACTCCTTTCTCTCATTCCAGCTGCCTTTTTCAAGAGCATGGGTTATACTGCGGTCGCGGGGCTCTTGGGCGGCGGATTGACAGGATACACGCTCCCCGATGATGAGGGGGTTAGCGAACGTTGGCCCGGCGGAGCACGGTTGGGAGGTATGGTTCTCGCCATCCATGTGGACGCTGTTGTGCCTGAGGCTGTCTTCCGCGCTGAAACCGATCGGATGGTTCGGGATGTGCGGGAGACATTTGAACCGATGCCCGGCTATGATCGTGCGCTGCTGCCCGGCGGGATTGAAGTAGAGAGATTTGAGACGCACCGTCGTGATGGCATCCGCTACGGCGAGATGGAGCAGGAGTCAGCCCGTGAAGCGAGTGAGCGGCTTGGTGTTCCGCTGCCGTGGGATTGATTTCTATAAATAAACCAACAAGACGAGAAAGCAAACTAAAATGGCTCATGTTAAGAAATCGTGCAACAGAAACCGAGTTTTCAAGAAAAAACTCGGTTTCTCTTCGCGCTTTGCACTTTCTTTTTAGATGAGCCACTAAAATCAATCGCAGAGACACAGAGCGCACAGAGCGAAAAACTAAAAGCGGGCAAGTGAAAAAACAACGGTAGTATACGATTGTCTTTGTTTCCTGTCATTGCTTTTTCTCACCAGCTGTTTTTCTCTGCGCTCTCCGCGCCTTTGCGGTGGGTTCTCTCGTTTTCACACTGTCTTTGTTATTAGGAGAGAAAGAACCTATGGAACCACTTCGTATTGGATTTATCGGTGCTGGCGGCTTTGCCAGACATACTATCTACCCGGCGTTGCACCTTGCCCCCGTTGCGCTGCAAGCGGTTTGTGACATGGATGAAGCAAAGGCGAAGGATGCCGCGGGGAAGTTTGGCACGGGGCGTTGGTACACAGATCACCATAAAATGTGGGAACAGGAGGATCTTGAGGCACTCATCATCTCTATGAGACCCGATCCACGTCAATCCCTCGTCCGCGAAGCCTTGGAAGCGGGCTATCACGTCTTTGTGCCCAAGCCACCTGCCCCATCTTTGGCAGATGCCGTTGAACTTGCGGAGACCGTTGATCAGACCGGCAAGACGCTGATGATCAACTTTCAGCGGCGGTTTAGCTTGGGTGTCAGCCGTGCTAAAGAGATTATGGCGCAGGAGTCCTTTGGTCAATTGACGCAACTTTTCTGCTCATTCTGTAGCGGCAGCTATCCGACGGTGCAATGGTATCTCTTGGATTTTGCTATCCACCATTTCGATCTTGCACAGTATATCGCGGGTCCGGCGAAGGAGATCGCTGTGTTCCACAATGAGGTGGATGGGCAAGGATCTTTCGCAGTTGCAGTCGAATTTGAGAGCGGTGCGGTCGGAAACCTCCAACTGAATAGCCAACGCCTCTGGGGACGTAACTATGATCGGATTGAAATTACGGGTCAGGGGGAATACATCGCCCTTGATGGGCTGTGGGAGATTGCTCACTACGCCGACTCCCAAAATGTCTTTACGGATAACTTCAGCGACCAACGCAACGGCGAATTGACCGGTGACGGACACAGCTTGACGGAGTTCGTCAACGCTATCCGTGAAAATCGTGAGCCGATATCGAGCATCAACGATTGTTTGAAGTCGATGCGGTTGTATGAAGCGGTTTTAGAAAAACGTAAGGGAGTTATCACGTTGAATGATTGGTAGGGGTTCGCTATGCCAACAAGACAACGAAGCCGGGGTTGAAAAATAGGGGTGATGCAATGAACCATACAATTCTCTACAAACGGAAGGGGTTTTACGGTGCCTTTCCTGTCCTAACCCATCTTCCTGACGGGCGATTGACGGTCGGCATTCCGGTCGCACCGTTCCATGACCATTACGCGGTTGGTGATTGGTTGGTGCTGCTGTCGGAGGACGAAGGGGAAACGTGGCAGCAGACCGATGATCCGACACTTCCTGACAACTGGCCCGGGACATCGCCGCGTGAGAAATATGACCGATTTGCCGCCGTGATGCCGGACGGGACGTATCTCTGTGCCGGTACAGTAGGTTGGCGGGCTTGTCCAGCAGAGCAACAGGCGGACGCCGAGGCACAAGGATTAACTGTGCGTCCGCACCCAAACGACAAGGACGCAATTTTGGTAGGTAGCAACAGGTTGTTCGTCCAGCGTTCGACCGACAAGGGAAAGACATGGGAACGGGGTGAATGGACGGTGCCCGGCGTTGATCATCTCACAGCGTTTCCGCGTTCAGCGTGGCTGGCGGACGGAACGATCCTTGTCCCTGTCTACGGCTCCGACTCCGATGCTCAGTGGCGAACCTACATCTGGCGGTCAGCGGACGGAGGAGAGACGTGGCGTTGGTTGACGATGGGCTCTTATGTAACAGGGGTGAACGGTAATGAGACGTCACTTCTGGAAGTTTCCCCCGGCTGTGTCCTCGCCCATACGCGAACAGAGGGCAGCTACTTATTGGAGACTTGGTCGGATGATGGTGGACGGACGTGGTCGCAACCGTTGCGGACACCTATCTGGGGATATCCGCCGCACCTGTTGAAGCTCCGAGACGGACGGGTACTCTGTTCGTTTGGATATCGCCGTGAACCGATGGGGGTGCGTGCTGTCCTGAGTCACGATGGCGGGGTTACGTGGGATATGGATAACGTCACTGTTCTGCGGGACGACGGTGGAACGCCCAGTGAATTCCGATCCGATACGGAGCGCGGGGGTGCCGATGTCGGTTATCCGATCTCTACCCAACTGTCCGATGGCAGCATTCTGACCGCGTATTACATCACGTTAGCGGATGGCGTAACACACTCGGTGGCGACGCGCTGGGAGGTTTAATAGATGAAAGCGGGAAGACCAGAAAACAAAATAAAATCAACCGGAACCTGATTTGAAGGATGGAGACACTCACGATGTTAATTCAAGAACAGCTGCCTTGGACTCACATAGACGATGAACATTTGAGCATATTCAAAGCCATCGGCGTGGATTATGTTACGATTAATGGACCACCACCGGATCTCAAGGATGGGGTAGATCGTGCAGACTTCTGGAAGGAGATGAGTCGGCGAGTTGATTCCCACGGGATGAAGTTGGATAATGTAGGTATGAATTGTTGGGATGAGATTTCGCTTGCCTTGCCGGATCGAGATCAAAAGATCGATGCGTGGTGCACAATGATTCGGAACCTCGGTGCCGCAGGGATCCGAACCTTGGGTTATAACTTCAAACCCATCGGGAATTTCCGTACCACCTCAGCGATTGGGCGCGGCGGTGTCCGCTATAGTACCTTCGATTACGATGAGTTCATGGAAGATCCCGCGGACGTTCCCGAAAAGCATATCTCCGAAGAGCAACTGCTGGAGAACTTACGCTATTTCCTTACTCGTATTGTTCCGGTGGCTGAGGAAGCAGGCGTTAAACTTGCCATCCATCCGGACGACCCACCCATTCCTGAACCGCTTGGCGGCGCAGCCCGAATTCTCTCGACCCTCGACCATTTTGAACGCACGTTCAACACCGTCCCTAGCGAGATGAACGCCATGCTATTTTGTCAGGGCTGTGTTCGTGAAATGGGGGAGGATGTGCCTGCTGCCATCCGCCGTATCGGTTCACAGAACAAAATTGCTTACGTCCACTTTCGCAACATTCGAGGCACTCCCAAGAGTTTCCAAGAGGTCTTTGTAGATGAAGGGGATGTGGATATGTATGAGGCGATGCAGACCTATCGAGAGGTAGGATTTGAAGGTCCCTTCATGATGGACCACACGCCTAGCTTTCCGCAGGAGAACACGCAATGGGCAGGGAGAGCCTTTGCCGTGGGTTATATCCGATCGATGATTCAAGCGGTTTATCGCTAAATGAGTTAGTAAAAGGTTAGGGTCTGTTAACATTTTGCTGTTGCTATTGCGAGAAACACTCGAATTCCCCGCAGTGCTGTTGAAAACCGAGTTTTTTCTTCAAAACTCGGTTTCTTAGCACGGCCCGTTAAATGAGGTCCCCATCATCTGGGTCAATTGAGTTTTCTAATCCTGATAATCCTTAAATCCCGAAAATCCTGATTCTGACAACGATTATGAGTACCCCTTAGCTTGCCCTTAATTTGCTTCACTGCCAATAGGTAATTTGCATCCCAATCCACAATCTGCTAAACAATTTGTGTTTGACATCCGATAGTATCAGTTGTTATAATCTAAATAACAAATGTCAACCAATCGTTGGACGTTAATTTGCCACGTAGCGCCATCCACTGACATCATCAGATCTGGGAAGTATTCACTCGTACAGAGTATAAGGCGATTTAGGAAAACTTTGCAGCTAGACGAAACGCTGAGACCTTTCCCTAAAAAAACACAATCCTCCTAACACACCCAAAAACGGAAAGAGAAAACACATGAATCACAAGTTGAAAATCCCGATTCCATCGGGGCAGAAGATAGGCTATATCATTCTAGGTGCAGTCATCATGTTAATCGGAATGTCGATTGACAACCTCACCTCATCCCCTGTCACCGCACAAAACGATGGCGAGATAACATGCCAGAAACTAACCTTTGTCGATGAGACCGGCAAGCCTTTGTTCTATCTAGAAACAGTCAATGGGTCATCTATTTCTGAACCCAATAGGTTAATTTTTGAACCCGATAGGTTATCTATTTTCAAACCCAACGTTATTCACTCGAACAACAGAGTCCCTGTAGCCACAGAATTGATGAGATTAAGCGGTAGCTCCACATTGAGCGAGTTGTTTCTCCTCAACCCCAACGGGAAGGAAGGGGTGGGATTACGTTCCGCATCGCTTAGGAACTCTGTGTTTGTCTTCAACCATGAAGGTAAGGTAGCGGTAAGCTTGGCAAGCAGCACTGGTAGTGGATTCGGCATTGATGAAAACTACGTGCGTATCTTCAACAACGAAGATGAGGCAGCGGTGAGATTAGAAGCCCGGATGAAGAACGCAGCTTGGTACGCCGAAGCTTCCCCAAGAGAACGGGAAATTACCTCAGAAAGCAACGGCATATATATCTCCAACAACACGCCGACATCAATCAGCTTCAACGGCAGGACAACACGCAACTCCGCCTCAGCAATTAGCTTAGTCAGCAGTAAACGTGGAAACAAAGTGACTGTCTACAAAAAAGCACCCAAAGTAGTTGACGATTTTTTAAATTATAGGGAGTATCAAGCAGTTAAATTAGGCACCACTGAACACGGCGGGCGCATTGATGTTTTTAACAAGCAGGGCAAAAACCGTGCAGCAATGAGCGTCAACGAGTACGGCAACGGCGCGGTATCCACTTGGGATAAGAACGGATATCGCTTACGTTAGCCAACACCATAAAGTTAAGCATTACTGTCCAAAGCGATACAAGCTGCCTCAGCAATTCTCGGGACCGAACCGCGAGGACGGCCCGCGGTATATCGTCAGATTGATTGGGAAGGTCATCACAGTCAGTTTGGAGACCGTTGACATTGTGGAAGGGGTGCCCGGTCTGGGGGTGCCTTCTTATTTATGGTGAATTAGAAAAATAAGTGGACATTTCCCAAAGTCCCCCTGATAAGGGGATTTAGGGGGTTGTTTGTGGGTACAGATTTCCTAATCTGTACATGTGCATCGGCAGTGTCTAAGTAATTCTATAATCTACCATAAATAAACACTAGCAACCTGCGTTATTCCAATTTAGCAGACATAATCCCAATCTGTGGAGGGGGCACAATGAAAAGTAAAGAGGTGTTGTACGCGGTGATTGGTGGGTGTTTCGGTGCATTTATAACGATGCTCGTGGGATTATTTATTCCTGTTGGTGTCGTCGCTCAGTCTCAGCCTACAGATGCGGTGTTTCACACGATTCAGTGTAAGGGGATAGAGGTTGTTGATGAAAACGGTGAAACGCTAGTTAGGATTCGCTCAGGTCTTTTCGGCGGAATCGTTACTGTGCGTGGCAAGGAAGGAAAGGGAGTAGCAGAGTTGAGCGTCGGTGAATACGGGGGAACCGTTTGGCTGGAGGGCAACAACGGAGAACCCTCGGCAGTTATACGCTCCACTGACCATGGCGGAGAGGTTGTTGTCAGTAACCTGTCTGGACATACGCGTGTAGTGATGTACGCCTACGATGACCGCGGTTTTGTTGATGTGAAAGGTTTATGGCCCACGGTGTTTGCTAGATTAGAGGAGACTAAATATGGCGGCTGCGTTAGTGTTTTTAGTCAAGGGGAACGCCGTGCCGTGATGTCTGTTGATGAAAATGGCAACGGTGTAGTAAACACTTGGGACAAGAACGGCAATCCTTTGAAGTAACGAAAAGACTATTCATCTTGAAACAAACCGCAAAAAGAAACCGCGTTTTTCCGCGGTCACCGGATTCTCTCGGACTTCAAAACTGGGTCTCCTAGCACAACCCGATTAAGGAAAATCCACGCCATTTGTGCCAATTCGAGTGCTCTAATCCCGGCAACTTGTGACTCAGACAATAATCCGCGCCATCTGTGTTATCCGCTTAATCCGCGATTCAGACAATAAGTATGCACATTCTTCCACTAAATAACCCTACCTTAGCCTGTTATTCTTTAATGTGACATACAAAAAATGGTATAATTACCTTGTCCCTGTGGGACGCGGAGCTGCCCTTAATTGGCTTCAATGCCAACAGGTAATCTGCACCCGAATCGACAATCCGCTGAACAATTTCTGTTTGACATCCGGTAGTATCAGTTGTTATAATACAGATAACAATCGTCAATCAACCGTTGACGTTAATTTGCCTTGTGGCATCAGCCACTGGCATGGTTACATCCGGTAAGCATTCACTCGTGCAGAGTATAAGGCTATTGAGGAAAACTTTGCAGCTAGACAAAACACCGGACCGTTCTCCAACAAACCCAATCCTCCTAATACCCTTACAAAAGGACACACAACAATGAATCACAAACAGAAAATACGCTATACAATTCTCGGTGCTTTCATCATGCTAATCGGAATGTGGATAGGAAACAGCACCTCCCCGCCCTTAATCGCACAAAGTAACGGCGAGATAACATGCGAGCAGCTAACCTTTGTTTCTGAGACGGGGCTGCCTTTGTTCACCTTACAAGCTGAACAAACTAAAGATAAGGACAGTTCATTATATATCCGCAACAGAGCAGGAAAGAAAACTATGGAATTAAGAACTAATAGCTTCGCCAATTCTGTGTTCGTCTACGACAGAGACGAAAAAGCAGTGGTGCTGTTACACGGATTGCCATACGTCGGCGGAATAGTCTATACTAAGTTTAGTGAGGGGGAATTCAGTACATCCATGAGCTCCGGTGAACACGGTGGGGCGGTAACCGTCTACGATAAGGAAGGGGAAACGGCAGTTAAGTTATCCACTAGAGAACACAGCGGACACGTTACCGTGCATGGTAAAGACGGAAAGGGCAGGATAATTATGGACTTCGATGAACTCGGAGGACACGTAACTGTTTTGAAAAAGGACAGTGGTTCTGAAAAAGCAGTACAGATACGCGGCTTTGAAAGCGGGGGGCACGTGGGGGTGTATGGCAAGGACGGGTTGCATGCATCGCTAGGAAGCGGGGCAGTACTCTTGTTTGGCACGGGCGGAACGGCCGCTATGTCCACAAATGGCGACTACGCCAACATTGTCGTGAAAGACAAGGAAGGAGAAAAGGCGGCAGAAATGGAAGTCACTGAACACGGCGGGCGCATTGATGTTTTTAACAAGCAGGGCAAAAACCGTGCAGCAATGAGCGTCAACGAGTACGGCAACGGCGCGGTATCTACTTGGGATAAGAACGGCTATCGCCAATAACGTTAAGAACCTGTTTGAAAAGTTACTTTAGGGTAAAGTGGCACAGAAACCGAGTTTTTTCTTGAAAACTCGGTTTCTCTTCGCGCTTTGCACTTTCTTTTTACATGAGCCACTTTTGGTTGTTAGGTTTTGCCTAACAGATACTAACAATCGGATAAATTACAGAAAGGAGTCCCCAATGTCAAACAAAAAGTTCGACAAACCACTCAATCCGGAGAATTTCCCAGGTCTCCCGACTTTTGTTATAAAAGAATTCGCTCGTTTCCGATCGACACCACAAGTTTTGGATTCGATTGAAGAGATGCAAAAGACAAGTATTCTAAAGAATGTCCACCAAAACCGGAACGAGCTACGCGAAATGATACGCACCTTTAATCCCCATAACGCCAAATTCAACCGCGCAAAGTGGGGAAACCTCTTTGATGAATGCCAGCAAGAGTTTCTCGCTGAATTGAGATCGCACATGGCACAGACCGCCCTCAGGACCGCTAGTCTCCTCCACGGACTCATCAAAAAAGCAAACATTCAGCCGCTTCGTACTATCAAAGACCTTCACGAATATGTGAAGTTGCTGAACACATTTGAAAAACTTAACAGCGATTCAAACGATGAGATTGCACAAGCGTTGAACGAAGGGATACTCCCTCAACCCTCTATCGAAATGTTGCAAACGAAAACGTTAAAAACGGAAATGTTACAACCGGGCATGAACGGGCAGGAAGAAACGGTCTAAAACCGCTTTTAGCCTGATCTTTATAAATGCCCGGAGATTCCTTTCCACATTCGTGCTTTGAGTGAAGCTTCCTAAACGCCGAATCAGCCCCAAAAGGGAGAGCCTTGATGACCGCCCTTAACGTGAAAAATCGAACGTTATTCACCCATGACAACCTTCAAGTAATGCGTGGCATCAACAGTGAAACGATAGACTTAATCTATCTCGACCCGCCGTTCAACTCAAAACGTAACTACGCTGCCCCGATAGGGAGTCAAGCCGCCGGTGCCGCATTTTCGGATACATGGAGTCTTGACGACATCAAAAAGGAGTGGGTAGAAACCCTTGAGACGGAGAACAAGGCACTCTGGGCAGCAATCACCGCAGCGGGATATATCAGTGGGGAGAGTATGCAAGCATACCTCACCTACATGGCGATACGACTGATAGAGATGAAACGGCTACTCAAGCCAACAGGCAGCATCTACCTCCACTGCGACCCGACGGCAAGTCACTATCTGAAAATCGTTATGGATTCTCTGTTTGGAAAGCAGAATTTCAGGAATGAGATTGTCTGGCATTACTCGGGCTGGAATGCCCGATTAAAAAAGACTTTTTCGAGTCGGCATGATACTATCCTGCTCCACGGCAATTCTGCCAATCATAAGTTCAATTCTTATGCTTTGGATTGGGAGTCAGAGGAAGAGTATGTTTGTGTTAGAAAGCAGAAAGTACATACTGACGACGCAGGGAGAAAATATGTATTGTCTGATGGAGGCGGTGGAACAAGGGTGAGAAGATACCTTGAAGAAGCAATGGCATACGGCAAGCCTGTTGATGATGTGTGGGATATTCCTAAAATAAACGGTTCATCAAAAGAGCGCACCGGCTATCCGACGCAGAAGCCCCTTGCTTTATTAGAGCGAATCATCAAAGCCAGTAGCAATCCGGGTGATATAGTGTTAGACCCCTTCTGTGGGTGTGCCACGACCTGTATCGCGGCAGAGAAGCTAAATCGGGGTTGGATAGGGATTGACATTGAAGAAAAAGCCCGCGACCTTGTGATTGAGCGGTTACACAAAGAAATCTATAACGACGCCCTTTTGAAAGTTGCTCGGAATCCCGATAATATCGGGAGCGCGACATTGCCCACTGTAACACACCGCAAAAGTCCCCCAAAACGCACGGAGCCAAATGTCCCAATTAGAAGCCCCAATATCAAGCAGATATTGTATGACAAACAGAAAGGCAGATGTGCCGCCCCTTGTCTTGACGGCAAAAGTGTGGGCAGAGAGTTGCCGATAGATATTTTTGAAGTTGACCACATCAACCCCCGCTCCAAAGGTGGGGCTGATGTTGATAGTAACCTACAACTGTTGTGCCCGCCGTGCAACCGAAAAAAGGGAAACAAAACCATGACACACTTGATGGAATTGCTAGGGATGAACGTATGATATAATTTCGTGCTGTCGATTGCTTGAGCAACCCAATTGAACTTGGCTAAAGGGAAACCGTTATGAATTCTGAACAGACATCAGAGAAACAGATTGCCATCAGCGCGGTATTGAAAGCTATTCCCCTGTGTCAACAAGTAGAGGCTGATATAGTGAAGGAGGATGCAGTCGAGAAAGAAGATCGAACTCCCGTAACTGTGGCAGATTTTGGCGCCCAGGCTTTAATCTGTCAAGCCATTGATGCAGCATTTCCAAAAGATACCATTGTTGCTGAAGAAGATTCTCAGGAGTTGCGGGAAAATCCTCAACTGATGCCGCGGGTGACCGAATATGTTAATCGGTTTACCGAAGGATCGTTTTCAACCCAGACGGTCTGTGATTTGATAGATCGGGGTGGTGGAGAAGTGGAAAAACGCTTTTGGACGCTGGACCCGATTGATGGCACGAAGGAGTTTTTGGGAAGAGGAGTAAGCGGTGCATACTCCATTGCGCTGGCATTGATTGTCAATGGGGAGGTAAAACTCGGCGTACTGGGATGCCCGAATCTACGCCAGAAATGGGATGCCCCGCAGTCACCACTGGGTTGCCTTTTCGTTGCAGAGAGAGGGAAAGGTGCGTGGATGCTTTCGTTGGATGGGGAGTTCTCGGAGCAGATTCATGTCTCCCAGACCACACGCCGTTTGGTGGATACTGTTGAGTCTAGCCATAGCGATGTTGAGGCTCACAGACAGATCGCTCAACAAATGAGTCTCACCACGGAACCGATAGAGATAATCGGTCAAGCGAAGCATGGAGTGCTCGCACGGGGCGAGGCGTCCGTCTATATGAACCTTTTGAAACCGGGGAAGGAGGATTACCGGGAGACCATTTGGGATTACGCCGCTGGGATCATAGTAGTGGAGGAGGCTGGGGGTGTAGTCACGGACGCCGATGGACATCCCCTTGATTTCTCCAAAGGGAAAGAATTGCCCCCCGGTTGTGGAATCTTAGCGACGAATGGGGTATTACATCCACAGCTGCTGGAGTGCGTCCGTGAATGGACCGAGAGAAAAGGTGAGACTGTTTAATCTCCTGCTGTGCCCCAAAGAATAAGTGTATAATTATGCCAGACGAAAAAGATATGCTGACTGAAACATATAGAATTCAGGTAGAGCGATGGAACGGACGAAGGGATATTGAATGGTGCGTGAACCGAACGCTGTAGAGCGTAATTTCAGTAATAACATTAAGGAGATAATATGAAACGTTTTAATGAAAGACAGGTCGGCTTCATAGAAGCTATTGAGAAACACATGCAAAAAGTCGGAACACGGATACGAATTGTATGTAATGAGCTAATGAATCGAGCTGTTATTCATGATGAATCAAAATTGAGTGATGCTGAAATTCATAGAGGCTATGAAGCACATTGGGATAAAATTGATAAGAAAATAGATTGGGGAACTCCTGAATATGATAAACATTGTGAAGAATTCAAGGATATTATTAAGTTACACCGTGAAGGAAATAGGCACCATCCAGAATTTTATACCACTGGCATCAAGGATATGGACTTGATAGATATTGTAGAAATGTTTTGCGATTGGTGGGCAGCAGGTGATGACATAAATTTTAGCATTGAACATAATGCCAAAAAGTATGGTATTGAAAACTCAATCTTACATGAGGTATTAAAGAATACTGCACAACGAATAACTTCACAGGGAAGATGAAAATAGACCTCATACCCATAATCCTTGCTATCAGGCGTGATATAAAGTCTGAATTGAAAGTGTTGCGCCAACATATTAGCGAGGAGGATAAAGATGCCAAATAATTACAATGAATTGTTAATAGAAGCCTACAAAGAGCAAACCGCAAGTTGGAAGCATGAAAATAGTCTGCTCCATAGATTTACAAGCATTATCCTCCCACTCTCTATTGCTGTGTTGGGTGCGCCCTATGTGCAGAGCGGCGGGACGAACGGGGTGATTGCACTGTTGGCACCTATGGGAGGAATAATGTTAATGACATTCTGGGGCATCTCATGCCAAATCATGGAGACTAAATCTAAAATAAGACACTCAATAATTTATAAGCTAGAAGAAACATTTGGAACGATCGGTCTTAAGCGATTCAGGGGTCAGGATGAATTCAGAAGAATAAGAGTCAAAGCAGGCGGAAAAAAACTAAGCGCCCATACACTTCGGGTTTGGATGTTCTGGATATATTTCGTTGCAGCTATAGTGGTGCTGTTGTCTAAAACAATTAAAATCTCATTGGTGCCTCTTGGGATTTACTTCGTGAGCGATAAGCCCATATTGGCTTGGACAGTTATCGCACTATTTGGACTTAGTTTAGTGCTAGTTCTTGGAATTACATTAAAAGCGAGTTTTGTGCGAGGGCGAGTTAAAAACCTGAACGAATAAGACAACTTCCATCAGGGCACCACCCCGGTAAAACGTCCGATAAATTAGGTTACCGGATATTGCGTTTGAAGCCAGCGATATTACCATCAAGAACTTCACTCCATATATCTTAGGCGCAAAAAAGCCCAACTCATTAAAAGTCAGGCTTTTCTGATGGTAAGTCAGGAAATTCGACTGTCTTTTACAGTTCCTCTAACAGTGCCAAAATCTCTTGTAAAGACAGTTACCGGCCCAACAAACGCTTAACCCTTGCGGTATCTGCTGGAGGACTTATTTGCTGATGCACGTAATGATTCCAGAGCACTCGTATTAGAGAGTTTGTTTTCCATTGCACGTAACAATTCTGTAGTAGAATTCATCTTTTTCACCTTCTTATAATAGGAGTAGGGCTTACGCATTTCAGCACAGTTGGTGCGGGGCAAGTCCGAGAAGATCTCCGATAAATCGAGAGCAGGCCCGTGACTGGGGATGCTCCGTCTGCAGTTGGCTGCGCAAGTCCTACCAAAAAACTTTGTGCAGATTCGTGTGGATTCGCGGATGCTTTTGCATCTTGGCATCCTTGCGTTTCTTGTCTTTTGAGAGGTCAGTGAATATGAAAATAGATCCGATAACCCTCGCCGTGATCCGTGGCAGCTTAGAGCAGATTGCGGACGAGATGGATGCCACCCTTGAACGGATGGCGTTCTCACCGGTAATCTCCGACGGTTTTGACCGAGCTAGCGGTATTTACGACAAAACCAACGGCGAGGTTATTATGCAGGGCCCGCGTGGATTGCCGAGTTTCATCTACGTCATGGAGTTTACCACCCGCTCGGTGATTGAGCGGATTGAGAACATTGAGCCGGGCGATATCTACATCGTGAACGATCCCTACTTAGGCGGTACGCACTTAATGGATGTGAAGATGGTCAAACCTGTTTTCTATAAAGGGAAACTGACCGCCTTCCTTGCCAATAGCGGACATTGGCCCGACATCGGGGGGCGGGTGCCCGGTGGATTCTCAAGCAAAGCCACGGAGATTTATCAGGAAGGGCTTCGCCTTCCGCCGATCCGGATTTTGGACAAGGGGAAACTGAACAGAGAGGTGCTTGACATTATCCTGCACAACGTGCGGGTGCCAGATGAACGGCAAGGCGATATTATCGCGCAGGTGACCGCCCTCAATCTTGGTGCTGAACGGTTGACCCGGCTGCTTGACCGCTATGGGGAGGAGACGGTCTTCGATGCTATAGCAGAGTTGAGTGAGCGTTCAGAACAGTTGATGCGAAGTCATATTGAGACCATTCCGGACGGGGTCTACACATTTGAAGACTATATTGACAGCGACGGTGTAGAATGGAAGCCACTCACCATCCACATGGAGATGGAGGTGAAGGGGAGCGATGTCCATATCGACTTCTCCAAAAGCAGCCCGCCCTGTAAGGGACCGCTCAACAGCGTCCTCAGCACCACTATCGCCGGGGTCTATATCGGCTTTAAGCATATCTTTCCTGATGTTCCTATTAACGCGGGGTGTTTCGCTCCCTTTTCCTTTAATCTGCCCACTACAACTTTTATCAACGCCCAACTGCCACGTCCCGTGTCCGGATGCGCCTCCGAGGTCTGTCAGCGTATCATTGATGTGGTGTTGGGGGCACTCAGTCAGGCAATTCCCGACAAGAGCTACGCCGCCCCGATGGGGACAGTGACGAACCTCTCTGTGGGAGGCGAAGACCCAGAGAAGGGATATTACGTCTTCTATTCTTTCATCGGCGGTGGATACGGCGGCAATTACCTGACCGATGGGCTTATTAACGGCAATCCAACTATTGCCCTTGCCCGAACCCAAGCCTTAGAAATCTTTGAATCTCGTTACCCCGTTCTCTTTACCCGGTATGCCATACGGGAAGGGTCGGGAGGGGCGGGTATGCGTCGGGGTGGTCTCGGCGTGATCTTTGAATTTCAGATTCGGCGGGGTGAGGCGAGTGCTTCGATGCTTGGAGAACGTGGACGTTTCGCTCCTTTCGGGATTTTGGGGGGAACATCCGCAAAACCGGCAAAACACACCTTCTTTCTCCAAGGGGAGGAATACAATCCGCCTCACATCAGCAAAGATGAGGGGATTCCTATGCTAGCGGGTGATATCCTGCGACTGGAGACACCGGGAGGTGGGGGGTATGGTAACCCTATAGATCGTCCACCGGAATTAGTCCTACAGGATGTTAAACGTGGCTACTATGACAGGGAAACTGCGGAAGAAGCGTATAGCGTCCTGATTGTGGAAAATGATGGAGAGGTTGACATCGAAGGGACGACACAACTACGCGCCTCTCTCCGCGCTAAAAAATGAAAGTGGGGTTCGGTAGAGGGATTGCCCTCCCCCTACGGTTCAACGATCGTTGAACCCTACCTCTCTATTTGGAGTCTCCTAGCAGAGTAACTCACCTCAAACCATAGAGGCTCATGTTAAGAAATAGTGCAAAGAAACCGAGTTTTGAAGAAAAAACTCGGTTTCTCTTCGCATTTTGCATTTTCTTTTGATATGAACCATCATAAAAATGCCGACACTCCATAACAAATCTCGTATCCGCTGGTTGCCCGCCGCTATCATCGTTGTCTTAACCATTCTGGTAATTATATTGCTTTGGAGTCTGGATGCACCACAGCGACAATGGCGGGTTCTTCATACAGTATTGGTCTTGATGCTTTCGTTTCTGTTGATACTGCTGTGGCTGCTCTTTTTCTCACGGCTGAGGTGGAAAGTCCGGCTACTTGCGTTTGGGGCGGTTGTTCTGATTCTTCTCCTTTCGGTCGCTCTGTTTCGCGTAAAGGGATTTAGTGGGGACTTAGTCCCACTGCTGGAATGGCGTTGGGGTGGGAGTGTTGCTGAGTCTTTGATGGGGAGAGATTCAACCGCCCCCCCTTTTCCCCCCGCAGGCGGGGGGATTAAGGGGGGGACGGATTATCCGCAGTTTCTTGGACCGCATCGTAATGGAACTGTTCAGGGGATAAAATTAGCGCGGGATTGGTCAAAGCGTCCACCGCAGCTTTTGTGGCGACAACCCATCGGTGCGGGTTGGTCGGCTTTCGCTGTCGCCGGAAGTTCGGCGGTTACCCAAGAGCAGCGCGGCGAATATGAAACGGTTGTCTGTTACGATCTGAAGTCCGGTCGAGAGCAATGGAGTCATAGCGATCACGATAGGTATGAAGCGACGCCTGCCGGTGTTGGTCCCCGCGCAACGCCGACAATCGTAGGAGATAGGGTATACACACTAGGCGCGACAGGCATCCTTAATTGTCTGGACTTAGCAACCGGGGAGCGGATTTGGTCGGAGGATATCCTCTATGATAACGATGCTGAGATCGCATCGTGGGGAATAAGCGGGTCGCCGCTCGTCTTGGATGACCTTGTGGTGGTGAGCGCGGGGGGTGGAGCAGGCAAGTCTTTGGTCGTCTATCATAAGGATACGGGTGAGCGAATCTGGCGGGACGGTAGCAGTCCGGCGGGGTATAGCTCGCCGCTGATTACAACCCTTGCAGGTGTGCCTCAGATCCTTATTTTTAATTATGGAAGCGTGGCTGCCCATGACCCCAACGGAGGGCAAATCCTCTGGCAGCACCCTTGGCCCAATACCACCGAGTGCATTTCCCAACCGGTGCCGCTGCCGGACGACCACCTTTTCGTTTCAAGTGGCTACGGCATCGGCTGCAAGCTGTTCCAAATCGCGCACGATGCAGATTATCAATTGAAAGCTACGCTCGTGTGGGAGACGCCTCGACTCAAAGCGAAATTCACAAACGTCATTCACCGAGACGGGTACATCTACGGGTTAGACGATGGTGTGCTTGTGTGTCTTGACCTTGCCGATGGGCAACGCAAGTGGAAACGTGGTCGCTACGGGCATGGTCAGGTAATATTGGTTGATGATCCCGATGAAATCAGGGATGAGAACGGTCTACTGCTTGTAAGTGCAGAGTCTGGCGATGTCCTCTTGGTTGAAGTCAATCCGAACGAGAGCAGAGAACTTGCGCGTTTCCCTATGCTGGCGAGCAAAACGTGGAATAACCCCGCACTCGCTGGTCAATATCTGCTTGTGAGAAACGATAGGGAGGCGGCATGCTATGAGTTGCCTCTAGAATAACTTCCATCTATATTGGAAACAGTGCTTTACAATCGGTGAAAATAGGTGAGGTATAGGAGTCAAACGATGACGTATAAAGTTCGTCTCAGTCTTTCAGCGACAAGGGGGATTCCCCCCGATGAATCGGGATGCGAGCACCATCAAAACGTGCCCATCACGCAAGGCGTTCCGTTGCCAAAAGGTGCATTGCACAATCTCGATTCGGTTTGGGTCGAAGACGGTGACGGTCAGCCGGTATCGGCGCAGTTTCGGACACTGGGTCGATGGGAGGACGGGAGTCTGAAGTGGGTACTAACCGATTTCTCAGCGGACGTGCCAGCCGAAGGGCGAGCCGATTATGCCTTCTGCTATGGTCAAAAACCTGCATCAATTCCGTCAAATGGGACGATCCAAATCGAAGAAAGCGATGACTGCATTATCGTCTGTACGGGACCGCTGCGATTTGTTGTCAATCGCCGGCAGTTTTCGTTGATTGAATCTGCTGAATTGGGAGATGTGGATGCGGAGGGTAGATTCTTACCGGAGTGCGAAGTCGTCAGCGAGGATGTCCCTTCTGGGGGTGAGGCGTGGGTGCGCATCTGTGAATCGTTTAATGACGCACAGGGAAAACGTTATATCTACGGGATGGGCGGCGACTGTCTGGCTTCCCTTGCAAAGGATGAGTACACCGTAGAACTGGAGGAGGTGGGTCCACTGCGGGTGGTCATCAAGTGCAGTGGGGCATTTGAGGCGGATATCCCTTTCCACCACTATGCGGGATACCGACCGTTTCGGATCGTCACGCGGATTTACGCCTATGCCGGACAAACCCACCTCCGTATACTTCATACTGTGGTGGTGGCGTGTAACCCAAGAGAAACTGAGGTGGAGGAGATTGCCCTACGGGTGCCGGTTTCCTTGAAAAGCACCGCGCGCTTTCGGGCAGCATCGTTGCGACCGACCGATGGAAATCTCAGTCCCGACGAATCAATTTTGCTGGGTCAACGATCCGATAATCAATTCCGGCTTGAACAGCAACGCGCGGGGCAGCGGCGAACCATCGGCGAAGGTGAACGGACCGAGGGATGGATGACCATTGAGGACGACCATGTGGGGGTGGGTGTCGGCTTGCGCTATATGCCCGAAGAGTATCCCAAGGCGTTGCGGGTGGCAGGAACTGGAGAAGGAATCGATGTTTTTCTCTGGAAAGATTTGGATGGTAAACGGCTCAGTTTCAAGCGATACGCAGAAGAGATGTCGTGGGGAGAGGGCGAAGGGGTCTATGCGGACGGCACCGGCACGGCGAAAACGAGCGAATTTTTCGTCTGTTTCTACAAAGCCTCGGAAAGAGATGACATTCCTGACCGGCTGCGAGGGCTGCTAACGCCGCCCCACGTCGCCGTTGATCCGGAATGGGGGGCAAAATGCGAGGTGACCGGCGGGTTTGCTCCGGTTGACCCCAAACAATTCCCTGAATCCGAGCGGATGATGACCGGTTTCCTAGACTGGCTGATCCGGAACATCCAACTCGGTCGCTGGTACGGATTTTTCGATTGGGGGGACGCGCTTGTCGCGTGGGAGCAAGAGGCAAACGATTGGCGGTTCTATGGCAGATGGGGCTGGTGCAACAGTGAATGGGACCCGCGGCACGGTGTATGGATTCAGTATCTGCGCACGGGCAGAGCGGATTATTTTCAGTTGGGTGAATCTATGACGCGACACTCGGCTGACGTAGATACATGCCATTTCCATCCGTTCCGTCCTTACATGGTCGGGGGCTGCTTCCGGCACAGCACAGATCATTTCGGCGATGAGCCTTGTGCGTCGCACACTTTTGTGGACAACTGGATAGATTACTACTATCTGACAGGCGATCTGCGGACTTATGAGGTGCTTCAGGAGGCAGGGGAATTTTTCTTGCGCTACCGATGGTCGGAGGACCCAACCTACAGTTTCAGTTTGCGAAGTATCGCTAATGTGCTTCGTGGATTGCTTTACCTTTACGAAATCACCGGCGAATCGCGGTTCAAGGAACGAGCCGCAGTGGTCTACGACGTAATTGCAAGGGGACAGAACGAGGACGGCAGTTGGCACAAGCGATTTCAGGTCTCGACACCGGACAGGCTACCGAACCAAGGTCCCTACGGCATGGCGACAGAAGGGACGACGTTGGCGGTGGAGATGGGAACTGCTCCACCTTTCACCAATGAGGAATTTTGGGAATTGAGAAGTGGCACCTTTAAGGAGATACCCTCCCCAAACTCGGAGCCTCCCATCCGCGTGTTACCGATGGAAGAACAGAAGGGCTATCAGACCCACTATCTGATGATTGGGTTGGAGCTGCTCCACCGGATGACTGGACGGGATGATGTTGCGGAAGTTTATCGTCGTGCCGTGGACTGGTTTTGCGGCTGTCCAGATCCCCTTAACGCTGAATTTGCCGTGCAACAGCGTTATGGCGGTGTCATCTGCCGACATCTTGCATACGCGTATCAGTTGACGGGAGAGCCGAAATATCTGGAGATTGGGCGGTCAGTGCTTCGGCGACTTATCGACGATCAGGATTGGAGCGATGACCCGAAACGTCGGGGCGCGGTGGAGTTAAGCCCGATGACGGTGAGCCTGCTCTTTTTCGGCGTGCCATTTTTCCTTGGCAAACTGAGTGAAGTGGAGATGGGGGAGTCAGAAGAACGGGGGTAGGTGAGAAAGTGAGCCAAGACAAAGACGTTGGTTCCTCTCTTTCCACTTTAACGCTTGTTGCGCTGTTGGGACTTTCTGTCATTCATCGGTGCATTAGTTCGTTGGTCAATTGAACTGATGAAACCTATACATTGCGCTCCTCTGGGGCGCGGGTATCAAGGGTGTAGGCATTCTATAGACATATTGCTCCTCTGGAGCGAAAGACAGAGCACATCAACTTTAACGGGAAACCAATGGATTTTCGACGGATAGCAACTCCGATTATTCTATTCGCGAGCTAGAATAACGCGAGCACCTTCAGCCGAACTAATCCTTCTCACAGCCCCCGCTTTGAGCATCGCCAAATCTTCGCCCGATAGCTCAAGTTCCAATCCATCAACGGTCAGATTGATCGTCCCACCGACAACCAACCAATGCTCATTGCAGGTCAAGGGCACTTCGTCAATTCCTTCACCGGGGTCGAATGTGGCCACTCGCCACTCGCTTAACGGACAACGCGACCCACGGTTCGGGATGGGACCGGTGTTGCTTTTGCCGGGAACGATGAACCCCGGAACAGTCAGGATCGGTGGTCCTGATTCCTCAACTAGGATATGTGTTGGTCGTTTCTGTCGCTCAAGGCGCGTCACGATGGCGTTGTTCTCGTAGCCGGTAAACATCTGAAACCGATGCTCAACGCCCATTGGTGTGTAGACCAGCGTATTGGGGGTAATCTCGAAGCACTGATCGTTTAGCCACACCTCGCCGCGTCCGGCGGTGAATAACCACAATTCGTCATTATCGTGATAGTGTGGTTCAACGCCTGTCCCTATCTGTTGGTCAGGGAAGTGGCGGAACGCGCTGAGGGCTGTCCAGTCTGGATAAATCCCCTGCTCCCAATAAATATTGTTTGAGTTTCCCGAACGGATCATGTAGTTTTGGTTTTCGATTATCATTTATCCCGCCTTCTCGTTTTCTGGTTTTGTAGGAGTTGATTAACACGCACTAGCGGTATTCAATGTGTACCTCAAGTTTCTCAATCAGAATTTGATGCCGGACTTCAGTGGAGCGCATCGGGGCAGGGATGCCCCTCCCACATCCGGTCACTCGCACACCGACCAGATTATCGCCGACCGCTAGAAACTTGGGCTGTACCGCAAACACGAGCCAACCTTCCTCAACCATTGGTGTCCCTAGCAGGATATTGTTGACCCGCACTTCAATCTGATCTTCGATCCCTTTAGCCGCTGGAATGTTCTGAAGGGTGTCTGGGTGACCGATGGTCGCCACTGTGACCGGCTGCAACCGGTCGTCGTCTGGCAGATTTTCCGCCTCCGGATCGGACAGCAGTAACCGGAGCGTAATTCGATTGACGCGATCTACCTCTGCAGCCACATCATCTGCGACAGCGATTGTTAAGAGGGTATCCACTTTACCCTCGTTATCTAACGGCGTGGGCAGCTGCCCGAACATATTTGTATTGAAGTACATGAATCGTGGCGTGCTCCAATCCTCCGGGTTGGGTATGACGGTAGTACCGTGCCCACCACCGCGACGCTGCACAACGAAGACCTTGTTCTTGTGTTTAAGGGCATCCGAGTCACCGATTTCTTGATATGCCTGACGATGCGTACCCCAGCCCTTCTCTAAGTACATCTGACCAAGGAGGCGATCTGTTTCCTCTGGCGTTGCGTGCGCGAAGTTAAAGGTTTGGATGCCATCTGCGCCCAGTAGATACCAATTCGCCGCCACGCCCCGCATCACTTCAATTGGGGGCCACTGATAGCCGTCTGATGCGTGATGGTCGTCGATGCACGGATAGAGTTTGATGTTTGTCCCCTCCGTAATCCTACGGAACGCTGGGATGTCCACATCGAACGATCGACACCCCATGACGAAGATATCCATCAGTTCCTCCTTTGCCCACGTTTCAGGATCGATGCCATCGAAATGACATCCCTCCAAGTTTTCAGGTATCCGTGCCGCAAGCAGAAATGGACGCCCACGCTTGCGTGCAACTTCTAGCAGCATCGCTCGTGTCGCTCGTATGAAATCGGTGAGCCTATCGCGGTACTCCCACTGATGTCCCGGTGGCAGAACGGGGCAGACCCTCGCAAAGTCCAGTTCGATACCGTCGAAGTCGTAATTCTCCGCTGCCTCGCGGAGAATACGCAACTTGTATTCGTGGACACCCTCAACCGCGAAGTTCCAATAACCGTTGGCGTTCCAAGTGTGGATAAGCCAGTCGGGGTGTGCCTCCTTCATCGGGATCTCTGCGACGGGACCCAAGTCGTTGTCCGAGCCGTTGATCCGGTAGGAAAAGAACGATTCTATGCCCCGCTGCTTCGATGCCTCAAGGAACACCTGCACGATGTTGATACCGTCGTCCGCCCACTTTTTGAATCCGGGCGAATCGTAGAGTGGTAGAACGTCGCTCGGATAAGGTGCTTGATGCCCCTCACCCCAACTCCAGTAGATGCTGTCGATATGCGTCCCCGGTTCATCGGCGAACATAAACTTCCACTCGACCAACCGCTCGATCTCTTTTGTGGCGAACCTTGCGCCGTCCGCAGAAATAACGTCAAAATTGACAATCACCCGCCGACGTCGGTTTATCGCATCAATATGTGCTGAAGAAAGTTGCCCTTTCATTTGGACTGAGTCCCTTCTGTTATTGGAGTTGGAACGCATACAACTTTACTGATTGTCCCACGAATCGCAGGCGCACCGTTTGTCCTTTCAGTGCTGAAAGGTCTTGTCTACCGCCCCACGTTACTGTCTGGGATGTACTACTTCCACCGAGACGGTCTGCCTCCGCCTCCGTGAAACCCTTCAAGGGCTGCATCCCTTCGTCCAAGATTTCGACCTTGAGCCAGCCTCTAGCACTGCCATCCATATTTACCTCTAGGTGATTCCCTTCGCAAGTAAAGGGAAGTGTGGTCAGCCAACCCTCCTGTCCGGCGGCGTCTTGGGAGACAAAACCATCGAGCCGTAGGCGAGCGCACCCGATAGCTGGGCAGTAATCTTCGCCGGTGACCTTGTCGTGGGGTTGGTCAAAACCACCGTAATACATCCAAAGTTCGTCGCCGATCCCGCGTGGCGAGGATGCTCGACCAGTCGGCATGGGTAACATACCGACCCCCATATAGATCATCATTGAGTCGAAAGCACCGGTAGGACCGAGCCTCACAAAGGGTTCGCGCCATCGTGTGAAATTGATTCCGTCATGGCTGGTCGCAAGCTGTATGTCGAGTGCATCGGTGGTGTGGTAGTAAGCGGCGGTGAAGATGAAGTACGCGTCGTCCGCAAACGGATACTTTACCGCTGCCGTGTCGTATAACCCACCGCCCCACATGTCTGCATCTTCGGGGTCGTCGAAATCAGGTTCCAAGATCTTTTCCGGTACGGGAAAGTTCTCGTAGTCTGCGCTTTCTGCACGGGCGATAGCGCGGTAATCAAAAGACCCGCGCTGTGCCCCGTCCTCTACTCGCAGGTATTCGTTCCAGCGGACATACGCCACATATTTCTGAATGCGCTCATCCCAGAAAGCCACATTTCTCGTATCCGTATACCACGGCATAAGCAGCTTTTCGCAAGCCGTCCAATGGATTCCGTCAGGCGAATACGCACCTGCGACACTGCCGTAATGCCATGTCTCTGGCGGACTTTCGTCGTACCGGAACCGGGCGCCGCCCCCATATACCGCTACATAATCATACTTCCCGCCGCCAGAAATGGATTTGAAGCGCCGTTCGGGTTCGGCAGATGGATCTTTGAAGATGGTCTCATGTCTGAGAGGGATGATGTTATTGTTGCGGGAGCCTTGGTAGTCGATCAGCCCCAAGTTAGGTCGTTCCCAGTGAATTCCGTCCGTAGATGTGGCGTAACACTCCCGCGCCACTCCGTCCTCGCCGTTGGCGGTGTACCACATCTTGTAGATGCCTTCGTCGAGCATCACCGTGGGACAACTGCATCCGTGTCGTTCCCACGATTTTTCCGATGTCAGAACCGGCGTATTGGACCGCATGGCGGGGTTCATGGTGGTGGTGAATCCCTCTTTAGCTTCAATGAGGGCATCGTCGAAGAGGAGTTGTTTGGCTGTTCCCAAGGCTAAAGGGCTGGCTTGAGGCATGTAATTTCTCCTTATTGCAAACTATAGTGGATCTTAGAATTAATGGGGCACTCCAACCCGGTGCGGTTAGGAAACCGCACCTACCGGCCCCGATAAATCGGGATCGAAACCGAGGGGTGCAAGTGTCTTTTTATTTTGGTTCATGTAAAAAGAAAGTGCAACGCGTTAAGAGAAACCGAGTTTTGAAGAAAAAACTCGGTTTCTGTTGCGTGATTTCTTAACATAAGCGAAAATTAAATTCCAGAATATTCGTAGGGTCCCAGATCCGCATCCTGACCCCGATGAAAATGTTTGCCCATCAGGTACTTGACCTCCAACTCCACATCGCGGATATAGCTCTCAGGGATTATGTCCGGATCGCGTTTCAGCAGCGTGACTTCGAGCGTGTTGTCGCCGCGTTGGGGCCAATGCGCTTCGTCCAGTCGGTAGATAAACCAATAGCCCGATCCGGTGCGGTAGCGCGGCGCGGTCATCCGGTACATCTCGTTGATTTTGCGTAGCAGTTCATCTGGCAAGTCTACCCCATTCAATCGGAAGCGGAGGCTATCGAGTTCTGTCGTGTTCATGATTCGTAGGCGGAGGAGGACTTCGTGGATGCGCCCAACTTGGTGCCAGCGTGGCAGGTCGTCGCTGATCTTAAATTTCACCTCAGTGGGACGGTCCACCGCCAATGCAGCGGGCAGTGACATGGCGATACCGGGTTCCGTAGGGGGTTTTGGATAGCGTCCCGTCTCTGTGGGAACGTAATAGTATTTGTCCTTAGATGCCATCACCTCCGGGTGGGGCAACTCCCGCAGCTTTTCGTAAAAATCTGCCTGATAGGGCCAATTGCCGAACCAGTGGGCTAGGTAGAGTCCATGGACCCCCTGCGCCCAGTAGTTACAAGCGGTGGCACGAACCATTTCAATGGAGGCTTCTCCCAAACGGTCAGAATCTACATGGCTCTGAATGGCGGCGTGAACCCGACAGTTCGTTCCTTTGGCTGCTTCGACCAGCGGACAGAAGTCAACTGTCGAATCCACCAATTCCGGACCCGAAAACGTCTGCCCGATAACGACATCCACGATCCCCTGTTGCATCCAATCACGTACATCCATGCCTACTCCCAGACATCCTTCGAGACTGGCGGGGATACGAATCGCTAATTCGCGCCTTGCGCCGCTCCGCTTGACGGCTTCACAGACCCGCCGAACCCACGCGGTCATAATCTCGCGCCCGGCTTCGACTTCGTCCGGGTGAAAGTAATATGGTGTGTAGTTGAGTTGCAGTTCAAAGCCATCAATCGGATAGTTGTTCAGGGTTTCTTCGATGAGCGCGAATCGTTCCTCGCGTACCTCTTCGTGTTTGAAATCGAGGCAGGTGATTCCGGGGAAATCGGCATCCAGATCTCCACGCGCACCAATCTCCAAGTGTGGATTGTCAAAACGGAAGTTGGAGCAGCGCACGTCTTGGTCGCGGGGACCCCGTCCTTGCTGCACCAGAAGCGTAGGATAGATCAGCATCCCCTTCGCATGGGCACGGTCACAGACGATGCGTAACGGATCGGTTCCCGACTCGATCAGGTGTTTGGCGTTTTGATGGGCTCGACGAAAGACGAGATGGGGCCATTTTTCGACATTGTGTCCCCAGAGTTCGCCGACCTTCGTATCGTGCAGGACAGTGCGTCCATCCCCTAGGCAGAACATCAGCGCGTCCACGGGTGTACCGGCCAACTCGTCGACCGCTGCCTCGTACTCCTCTTTCTGCATCGGCGGCTCGTACATATAGATGAGCGGATGGCGTCCATCGTGGTAAAACATGATGCGTGGTTGTGGCATGATAGTTTCCTTTCGAGTCCGTGGGTATCAATTGGAGGTTAGTAGGGGCCAGACCGATTTGACAACATAGTCAGTCTGGGAACCGTGTCCCTTTTCGCGCTTCGGACATTACACGAATTGTTTCACGCGAGGTTGCCGGATCAACCGGCGGGGCCCCACCGTTGCGAATGGCGTCGTAAAGCTGGTCGTAAAACGATGGACCGGGAACCGCTTTGGCTTCCAGTTCCACTGTCTCGAATTCAATCTCATCGCCGCCCTCGATGCCATATTTGCGACCAGTTGCCAGAGGTCTGTCAATCGCTTCCAGTGGCGACAGGTCGTCTTTCACGTATTGCAACACAGCCGTTCCCCCACCTGTAAC
This sequence comes from Candidatus Poribacteria bacterium, assembly GCA_965222435.1. GTDB lineage: Bacteria > Poribacteria > WGA-4E > WGA-4E > PCPOR2b > PCPOR2b. The sequence continues at coordinate 6,306,515 of OZ244950.1, forward strand.
GGTCAGCGTGCCGCGTGTCCCCATGAGCGTCCACGCAGGCAGGGATGCCGCACAGGCACTTGTGAGTTCCAGATCAATCACCCGACCATTCTCGCCCCGCATTACCACTTTCAAGTGGTCTTCTGTATCGCCCGGCTGGAGGATTTGCTGAAGGTCTCCGAAGACCTCCACGATGGGCGATTCCATGAGGAGGACACACTGATCAACGACGTGTACGCCGTTGTTGTTGAGCAGTCCGCCGCCGTATTTCCGCAATGTCTGCCAGTCATTGCGACGACGATAACCGTAACCACCTGAACGGATGAAGAAGACATGCCCTAAGCGTTTGTCCTTCAACATTTGCTGGATAAAGACAAAATCTTCACCCCAACGACGACTCTGATGGACAGTCAGAATCTTACCTGCATTCTCGGCGGCGACGAGCATACGGTCTGCGTCTTCCAAAGCGGTCGCCATCGGCTTTTCAGCCAAGACGTGTCGCCCTGTTTCAAGTGCAGTAATCGAGTGGTTCGCGTGGTCTGCCGATGCGGTCGCGACAACGATAAATTCAGCGTCGCAGCCCTTTAGTAGGGAAGCCAAGTCGTCGAACGGCTGCGCGCCAGTTTCTTCCTGTGCTTGTTGTTGGCGGTCAGGGTCAGGGTCGGCAACAGCAACTACATCAAAGTCTTCGCGTGCTTGCATTGTGCGGACGTGGATATTCCAGCCGGCGCGACCTAGACCGATTACAGCAGCGCGAATAGGTGTAGATGAATTCATCCGGTGAACCCTCCTTCACTTGGGCTATACGAATTGGGGTTATTAATTTCCATTATGCCGGAAGCGGTACAGCCAACTGCATGACTGACTCTCCCCTTAGATGACAATTCGGGTTATCCGATACCTGTCTGTGGAATAATTGGCAGCATGATGTGAGAGGGATATTTCCGGTTGTGGTAAATGGTCTGTTCGGCGGTGATGACTTTCGCAGACATTCCCTGCTCATCTCCCGTATTGGGGTTTCGATCCCACATCGGAAAGTTGCTGCTCGTAATATGGACGCGGATGCGGTGTCCTTTCTTAAAGACGTTGGCAGTCGCCATCAGATCGATGGTGTACTCCTCAACTTTTCCCGGCGTCAAAAGGCACGGCGGCTCCCAAATCGACTCACGGAACCGGGCGCGAATGACCCCCTCGGTGAGGTTATAGGCTCGACCGTCCGGGTAAACGTCGATCAACCGGGCGATGAAGTCCGTATCCTGTGCGGTGGACGCGGCGTAAAGTTTTACGACAATTGGACCGGTTACTTCCAGATCCTCCATCAGCAGTTCGCTCGTGAAGACTAGGACATCTTTCCGTATTTCGTTCGCTCGCTGATCGACGGGTCCCGCTCGGATGATGCCGGGCATGTGTGGTGCTGAGTGGTTTCCTCCGAGTGTCGGGACAGGGGTATCCGGATCGTAGACATAGGCGGTTGAAGGTCTACCTTCGGGGACATCTGGACTCAGTCCCCCGTCTTTTGTTCCGCCGGCGTGGAGGTAGTACGGGGTGAATCTGGTCCGCGCTAGGGGCCATTCCTGTTCATCTCGCCACTGATTTATACCCATGACGAAAATTTTGACCTTCGAGTCATTTCGGATGCCGTTATCTTCGCCTTTGAGAACCGCATCCAGCCATCGAATCGCCAAGCCAATTTCGTCTTTCCTCGCGTTTTCGCCGAAATCTCGATCTCCTACTACCATGTGGCGGGTGTGTGTTGTGGGACTGATAGCGACGCGAATCTCATCCGTCGCGCCGAGTTTTGTCAGCTTCTCGAAATAGTCGAGGGTTGCGCCGGGGTAATTGTCGTACCACCCACCCATCAGATACACGGGAATCCGAATATTGTGGAGTTTGTCCCGTGTGCCGATTGCCTTCCAGAAATCGTCGTAGATGGAATGGGTAATATAGTCGTTGTAGAGTTTGTTGGGCGGGGTGCCGGCTACGGTGTCGAGGGTGATGAGTGGGAGGTGTCGATACCAGTTCCACCAGCCGAAACGTGCCACTTTCCCCCTGCCCTCTGCGTTATAATCGTAGATACGGCGGGCAGTGTGGGCGAGTTGAATCGCGCCGTGGTCGCGGTACATCCGCTGCCAAGGGTCAGGGTTGACATTTTGTGGAATAATCGCTTTGAGGTTTGGGTGAACCGTCGGTGCAACTAGCCATTGCGTGGCACCGTAGTAGGAACTGCCGTACATCGCGATGTTTCCGTTGCACCACGACTGCTGGCTAACCCAGGTGAGGGCGTCGTACCCGTCTTGGGCATCGTCAAAAAACCGGTTGTCCATGCCGTGCGCGCCTTCGGAGCCGATGTGCCCGCGGGTGGCTTGACTGACGCAAATATATCCAGCACGCACAAACCGATCAACATCGATCCAGGAGTCGGTGTCGTATCCCCGTATAAGGATGACGGACGAGCGGTCAGGGGTGGACTTTGCGATTTTCGTCCGAAGCTTGACGCCGTCGCGCATGGGAACCATGATTTGTTGAACCACGATTCGCTCCTCCCTGAAATCTATGGACGCACTGCATACCGTTGTACTGCATCCTCGTCTAGCTCGATGCCCAACCCCGGCTTGTCCGGTACTACCGCATATCCATCTTGAACCAGAGGCTCGGCAAGCAGGCTGTGCTCGTGGACGAAGTTGCCACATAGATCGCTGCCCAAGGTGCAGTTTGGAGTTGCAGCGGAAGCGTGGAGACGAAAAACATCGAAGATGCCAAGGTCAACATTGGAGGCTTGCCACACAGGAATACCGGCGGCATCCGCAATCCGTGCCATGTCCAAGAAGCCCCAGTCCGAAGGTGCGACATTAATCCCGTCCACAGCCTCCAGGTATACCATTTCAATTACCTGACGCGGATTCTGTAGATGGGGCGCAATGATAATTGATGTCCCTTCCTTGAGCCGCCGATAATCTTCTATGTTATCCTTGAGGATTGGGTCTTCAAAGATAATATCGTACGCTTCGATTTCACGTGCCAACGCCAACGCCTGATCTACGGTGTGAAATCGGTGGCCGGGATCTAGGACAATGCACAGTGAGGGCGCAGCTTCGTGCATGGCGTGGACTCGGTCTGCCACATTTCCGTCGTCTATGGTACATTTGATCTTGATGCCGTGAAAGCCCAATTCGGATGCTCGTTTGGCAGCGGCTGCGGACGCCTCCGGTCCCATCCGTCCGATCCAGTAATCAACGAGCACACGATCTTGGAATTTGCCACCGAAGATACGATACAATGGCAAACCGGTTGCTTTACCGATTAGATCCAGCAGGGCAATATTGTATCCACCGCCCCCTAGATTACGCGGTTCAAAGTCGAGCGGATTCACTCCGATTAAATCTGGGGGCTGCTCCTCACGGTCCCCGAAATAGGGCCCGCTCATGCCGAGCCCGGTGATTCCTTCGTCCGTGTGAATACGCAATACATCCTGTCTTCTTTCCCCAAGTGGTGTGGGATAAGATTCGCTGAACTCCTCGTATTCGGGCGGTGGCAGAATTCCGGGCAGAAATGGCACACAGACAACGGTGCGTTCCAGCTGCGTGATTTTCATCTGTTTCCTTCCTCAGCCGTTAGGAAAAACTGAAAGTGGGAAAGGGTGAAGGTAAGAAAGTGAGAAGCTACTACTTTTCCCACTTTCTCCTCTTCTTACCTGCTCACCTGCTGCTTTTTTGCTCAATAGCCCCAACGACTCGGATTGATTCCGGGTGCGTCGGTTGTCATTCCCTTTGGCTTATGTTCCAGTCCCCAAGTACCTCCGGTAGTATTAAGGCTCTGCAGGAACGGCTTGGCTTGCTCCGGTGCGGCGGCGACCAGTTCAGGATCCCATTCCTTCATCGGTTGGATCGGTCCCGCCCAAGCTGGTCGATAACCGAACTGGATCAACTCTCTTGGTGAACTGTCTGTATTCGGGTGCGTGGCATGGAACATAGTGCTTGGAATGACGACTGCTGATCCGGCTTTCAAACACAGGGTGAGTTCTTCCGGGTGAGACTTGTAGCGCACGTAAGGACTTGCGTGCGCGTGAAAGGAGAGATGGCTCCGTGGAATAAGCCGAAACGGTGCGCGTTTTGGGGTAAGATCGTCAAGGTAGTAGAGAATTCGCAGTAACCGCGGGGAACTGCCTTCGTAGTCGAAGATCGAGGAGCCGTGGGGTTGACCATCGGTGTGCACCGAGATTCCGGGGGAGCCGGGATTCGTGCGCTGAAAGAAGCCGCGCGTGAATACGATGTCAGGTCCCATCAGTGCTGAGAGAAACTCAATCGTCGGCGGATGCCCAATTAGCTCCGCTGTCGTGCGGCTGAACCATTGCGGTTGTATGGATGCGGTGGTTTGGTACTCGCTATAGGGTTTCGGGACCATGGGGGTATCAGTAAGTTCCGCTTTGAGTTTCGCGATGAGTTCCGCATCTAACATGTCAGGCAGCACGACATAGCCTTCTACCTCGAAATGGCGGACGCGCTGTGACATAGTGAATGAACTGAAGTCTGTCTCGTCAATGTTCATGAAGTCAATGACTTCGTTGGGATCGATTTCGGGGATAGTAATCTCTTGTTCGTGGGTAATGGTCTCTTGCATGGGTTCCTCCTTATCAAATGGGAGCAGTCTAAAAACGTCCAATAAATATTTGATTGAAAGTCGGTTATGACCAAACAAAAATCTCGTCATCGTCCGGGGACATAGCAAAGAAAATCGCCAATACAGCCCGCGGTCGATCGCCTACGACAAAAGGCACTTCGTGAAGGTTTTCAGAATAGAAGAAGTAGAGATCACCTGGCTCTAGCTGGACTTGTGTGCGGGCGATGCTGTGTTCTGCGACATATTCCCGGAAGGCGTCTTTCTCGCGTGCTTCCTGCACGGCATCCGACCAAGTACAGTTGTAGAGAAAGGGTTCACCGCTCTCACCCGTATCGCTAGAGTTTTGGAAGCAGAGCACACCAGCGAATTGATGTTGAAATCGGGAAACGGCATAATTGAACAACTTCGATCGCTTGGCGACGGAATCGTAGTGGGGTCCGTGTCCCAACCCGTCGTGGTAGATACGGAAGATGGCGGGACCGTAGACGCTACCATCCGGTTCCCGTGCTGTCATCACATTCTTGTTCGGTGCGAGTTGTGACAGGGCTTCGTACATGGTCTTCACCGGGTCATCGTACCCATCGAACAAGATCTTGAACAGCGCATGAGTCTCGGCGGAATGGGCAAAGAAAGTCTCGCGGTCGGAATTGTACCGTCCCAAGCTGGTGCCGATGTCCACACGATGGGGTTTCCCGTCTCCTGTTTTGTGTGGATCGTACATCAGTCCGCGCTCATAGAATCGCTGTATAAGCCCCGCGCAGTGGTTGGGGTTATAAGCTTGCCGCAGGAGGACGGCTGGTGTCTCACCGGCTGCAAGTGCCATAAGCGGTTGCGGATATTTTTTGAGTATGTCTGTTAAATCGCCCTCGACGGGGGGCCATGCTTGGTTTTTTTTCATGATTGGTTTGTTCCTCCAAAAGAAGGCCGTTCGTTAAAAGATGAAATAGCAGCTCGGGGGACGAATTATAAGGTTTTACCCAAGAACACCGTAAAATAGGTTGACAAAAAATACGTTTTGATATACTATTATGCTCCGAAATGCCCCATCTAAACACATCTTATCTTACCACAAATTGAGGAAAAAATGTTCAACAAAGGTAATATAATAGCGGGAATAGGCAGCGTAGTTGACCTATTCGGGACTCGAAGTTCCAACCGATATCGCAATTCTTCTGATGAGCATAAAGCCCCTTCTGACTATGATGCCCTGAAATCTGACTGGATTGCTATAGGAAACGATATGTCACAGGCCATGGAGTCATTTGTGTCACGTTACAAGGATACCATCAAAGATAGGGCGAGACTAGATGACTAACCAATCGACAGCGCCTCAACCCAAACCCGATGATGAACCTCAAAAATCTGTGGCAATTCCTGAGAGCAGGGAAGAATTAGAAAAATTATTGGTAGCGGTTTATCAAGAATTCGCTGGTCCCATTCCCCCGCCTTCTATGATGAAACAGTATGAAGAAACCCTGCCGGGATCAGCAGATAGAATTCTTAAAATGGCGGAAAACCAAAGCGAACACAGACAATGGATGGAAAAGAAAGAATTATCTTTTGCCAATCGTGAAGTACATATCGGTCAAATGCTCGGTTTTTTTATTGGTGCTATCGCTATAGTTACCGGGGTATACGCAGCCCTAAATGGAGCTCCGATTCCTGGTGGGTTCATTGGTACAGCGGGAGTCGTAGGTCTTGTATCCGTATTTGTTATTGGAAGTAATAGAAAACCTCCCAAAGAATAAACGAGCCATTCTGTTTTGCACAGAGATGACGAGAGATGACTGAACACTAAGATTACATCGCTTCAACATAACTGTGAAAGATTACTCCCACCCATCGCAGCGCAATCCCCACAACGATGTGAAAAATGCCAACCGCGCCAGCGGTTACTCTCCTTCCAATCCTCTTCTCCAAGATTTCATCAAAACACACCATCAATACTCAAGAGCGCGACGGTGCCGACGATTTGTAGAAAGCCGGTCGCATACAGAACGCTTGTTTCATCAATATAAGTATATTCGTTATAGCCGTTGGAGTGAGCCACCATAAACTGAAGTTGAAATGCCCTGCCGAGGTCGTAACGCATCCCCGCACCCCAGCTAGAAATCCGTACCCTGAAGTCTAAAAGTCGATCGTTTTGTGGATCGAGTGCCTTGTTGATGAAATTGTCTCGGGTCACATTGAGGTAAGCAAACGCTCCCGCCTCCCGATAGCTGTAGGGATTATGATTCTGAATCAGTGTAAAGTCAATCTGAATTTGGTCTTCCCATGATGTTTCGGTGGTTTCATCGTCTTGATTGAACGCGCCCCGGAAATCCTCAAAATCGGGTGTTCGGAAAAAACTGGTATCGATCAACCTCAAGTAGGTCAGACCGTTGGAAATGGAGAATTGCAGATCTTCGTTTATGTCATAGGTCAAAGAGACTTCCGCCCCGATCTGATTCCATCTAATTCGTTCATCAAAATCTGCTTTCGTTCCAAGGTTGGAATCTAGATCATCCTGATTGTCTATCTTGATATCCTCAAAGTCATAAATGTATCGCAGCTTTGTCTCTGCTTGAAACGCAGAAGATATCAGCGAAGAGGTGGGGGCGAACACCCTAAACTTCAAGGTTTCATTGTCGACGAAATAGAGATTACCGGTGTAGTCGATGGCTTTGAGATTCAGGTGCGCTTGCTGTTCATTCTCACGCTGGAAACGGATCAAAATCTTCTCGGCGTAATCCCCGTCAGCGTAAAATCGCTGAACCCGTCGTACACGGGTGCGAAAGATGCGGTACGGGACATGCCCAAACTGAAATGGATGGTATTGCTGTCGGGGTAAATCGGAGGCGTAATCCTTTTTATACTTGGCTTGATCCGCGACGAGAACGGTTCCGTCGTCCAGTGCGATGAGATGGAAAGGCGATATAAACTGCCCGGCACGATCCCCGTACTCGCCAAATGAAATTAAAAATTTTCCATCCCTGTCATATTTCAGGACACGATGCGCTGCCTCATCTACGACGTAGAGGTTTCCCTCACGATCGACCGTCATATCCACAGCTTTGCTCAACTGCCCGGCACTGGGTTGGGATGTGGTAAAGGTCCCCGTAGGATTGCCGTCTGCGTCTAATTTATAAATATAGCCATCATCGAAGACGTAGATACGCCCCTCAACATCAACCGTCAACAGCAAGGATCTCTGTGTATCCCCCTGTGGGATGATGAGTGCGTAGTTTCCTTCAGCGTCAAGTGCCGGTGCAGCGGCTTCAAGGGTCCCGATCCGTTTGCTTAAATCTTGCAGCGGATAACTCGCAACGAAATTCCCTTCCGGATCAAATTGATGAACACAAGGAGCATAGTTGAAGATGCGTGGGGATTCTGTGTCGTCCATCCCGATAGGATCGGGATTCAAAGCAACCTGCACAGTGATCCAATCCACGACATAAATTGTCCCGTCCATCCCAACGGCGATGTCCATCGGGTTGCTGAAAAGAAACTTATCGGGGTCGGTTCCCCGAATCTCAAACAGGAAGCGTCCATCGGGATCAAGTTTTTGGATGCGCAGATTCTCGGTGTCCGCGATATAAATCCCGCCATCCCGATCGAATGCGAAAGACATTTTCTTTGCGAATTCGCCCTCTCCCTCGCCTTTTCCTCCAAACTCCCGGATAAATTCAACTTCCTTGTGTGCATTGGCAAGGGGATATATCAGGAGACTTAAAATCAGTCCCCAAAATGCCTTGCGAAATATTGCCAACTATTCACCCCCGCTTGTTCGTAAATCTTCTAGACTAACCGCTTCGGTTCCTACGTCTTTGATTTTATCCAAAACCGCGTTGATAAACTGTGGAGAATCTTCGGTGCTGTATTTCTTTGCCAATTCAATGGCTTCATTGATTGAAACGGCAGGCGGAATATCAATGAGGTAAAGCAGTTCATAAGTGGTGCTCCGCAGCAGGCATCGGTCAACAACTGGCATACGATCGATTTTCCAGTGGGTCGCTGCCGAGCGGATCGCCGGATCAATCGTGGCGAGATGTTTCGTCGCGCCTTCTGCTAGCAAGTTTGCGAAGTTTTTAACGGTCTCCGGTGCAGCGTTTGTGTTCCAGAAACACTCTTGGACGAGACGAATTGAATCTTTCGTAATTTCCGCCTGATACAGCATCTGAAGGGCAAGAATCCGGGATTGTGTACGTCTGTTTCTCATAATTATCCACCCGTGGGCAAATCAGACAAGCATGGCTCACTTTACCCACAAAACCTAATTGTAGCAGAGGCATTGGGCATTGTCAATAATATACCGCATTGAAAACTGTTTTGAGGACAGAAGCGTTTACATAAGGGACGGTTAAAGCTGCCCCTTGGGTACGACAGGCAGCCAAAAGAACTATTGTTTAATCCGTGATTCAGGCAATTAACGCGGATAAAAGGGTTGACATACTCCCAAACCTAAAGGATTGGGATTCTCACTTGTCCTTTAGGAATCGAATTGCTCTATCAACGAAGTTGGCCTGACGAATCAGGACTTACAACTTCTCCTGAGAGGGTGGATGCCCTCACCCTATGGATATTGAGTGCCGCATTGCGGTCTCTATCCAACTGTTGACGCCCGGCTTATATCCCAAAGATAAATCTTTGGGCTTTACGGGCTAAAGCTCCAATCTGTAAAGAATTAAAGATTCAAGGGGTTACTGAGACTTCGCACAACGAAAACCGAAGTTTTCGCTCGTAAACGAGGGTTTATTCCAGCGGCGAAAAGCGACGCGCAGGTATATCGGATCAGAGTTCCACGAACCGCCGCGCAACACGCGATTTGGTTTAATACTTGTGAAATTGTTTATAATCCAATCCACACTATTCGCACCAGATAGCGGATTCTCACGCGGTGAAGCAAAATAGAAATCTTTATTGTACTCATCAAGACACCACTCGTACACATTGCCCGTCATGTCATACAGACCGTAACCGTTCGGCGGATACTTACCCACCGCCGTCGTATCCCCAACAATATTGCCGAAGTTCGCCTTGTCGCTATCAAAGTCATCGCCCCACGAATATTTTTTACCCGACAACCCGTCCCGTGCGGCATGCTCCCACTCCGCCTCCGTGGGTAGTCGCTTCCCCACCCAACCGGCGTATGCCATCGCCGCATACCAACTCACATACACAACCGGGTGGTCCGCCTTCCCCTTGGGTTTCTCACTTCCACGCTTTCCGCTCCAGAGTTTCAAGTATTCCCCATCGTGAAACTTGCTATCAATCTGATTTCTTTGCCAGTGGGGATTGGCAAGCAGGAACTTCTGATACTCTAAATTGGTCACCTCGTGTTTGTCCATAAAGAACGCATCGACGTAGACGGTGTGCACCGGCTGTTCATCTTTTTGAGCCTCCGGGTCGGTGCTCCCCATCTGAAACTCGCCTGCGGGAATCAGCACCATCCCCTCCGGCACAATAGGCTTTGAAGGGTCTGGAGGGGCAACAATCTCGACACTGATTTTGGAACTTGTAACCGCTGAGTTTACACCATCGTTCACATGAACAAAGACAATAGCACTCGTCGCATCCGCAGGGACAGTCCATACCCCGACTGCATCCACCGTCCCCTCGCTGACTTCCCAGTTATAGGTCAACCTGTCGCCATCTGCGTCATGGGCAACTACCTCCAATTTGATCTTTTCACCGGCTTTGACCTTCTGCAGCACAATTACGCGATCAATAGTAGGTCGGCTATTAATTATCTCTTCCATCTCATCATCACAACTACCCAACAGTAAAACTGTTGTGGCAATCGCACTAAAATATAAATACCGCAGTGCATAAATCATTTTTGTCCTCCTTTTAACCAAAAGTTAAGTGAGGGGTGTGCATAAATATATCTCTTATTATGAACTATTTGAGCAATTTGTGCAATACCTTATTCCAAAACAATAGGGGCATTTAGTTTTCTGTTTTGGCTCATGCCCCGCTGTTCGTAGTAGCACGTTCTATCCCCACCCGGTAGGCGGGGCATCTTGCCCCGCCCGAAGAATTAAATGACCCTATCAATGAAACTTTCGGTATTGTAATTACACTTTGTTGTGATATACTAACCAATGGTGCTAGTCCCGATTGTGTTGGTTTCTGTTTTCGAGAAACCTTACACAATCGTGGATTCACGGTTTCGTTTGTCCCGACGAAGGTCAAGACAACGAAATCGGAATTTGCAACTGTTGATACGCTCTCAGGGTCAAAGAGCGAGAGTGAAACGTGAGAACAGTTTGTTCATGCGTTCATTTATAGTGGATCTTAGAATTAATGAGACACTCCAAACCAGTGCGGTTAGGAAACCGCCCCTACCGTTCTCCCGTTTGGTAGGCACTGTTTCCAACTGTGCCGATGCGGTGCGGTTAGGAAACCGCCCCTACCGGGGGGTGAAAGTGTCTATTTATTTTTAGAATTCACCATAGTTAGGGCGTGTTGACATTTATGTAAAACTGTCCGTAATCGTAGGGGCGAGGGGACCTCGCCCATTGACCAGCGCGGGTTGGGAACCCCCAACCATACAGGTTGGGTAGATTGGCAGTCCGAAATCGTTTCTGATGTGTGAACAAAGGGTTGGGAGACCCAACCCCTACGAAGGACCACGTGTCTACGCACACCTCTCGATTATCTGATTACGATGAAATGTCAACAGAACCTAGGGCGTGTTGACATTTATGCGAGGCATGCCCGTAATCGTAGGGGCGAGGGGACCTCGCCCATTGACCAACGCGGCCATACGGGTTGAGTTGATTGTAGGTCGAGATTCATATCTCGACACCCAACCGTCGATTTTGGAAAATCGACCTACAGAGATTCAAAATCGTCTATGATGTGTGACCAAAGGGTTGGGAGACCCAACCCCTACAAAGGACCACGTGTCTACGCACACCTCTCGATTATCTGATTACGATGAAATGTCAACAGAACCTAGTACTCTGTCATATAAATCATGCTTGTGTGTTAGGATAAAATCGTTTGAATTTATGTCGTGCGTGATTGAGAGTAAACTGCCAGTTGACACGGACTTTTTTTCGATTTCGTGGTTCCGCCCAAGCGTTGACTTGTCGTTGTAACTCCGACACCTGACCAATCCGCCGAGACAGGCACTGTTTTGAAAGTACAGACAACTCAATCTCGACCATATTCAACCAGGACGCGCTTTTTGGGGTATAACACATCTCAAACCTTTGGGTCAATTCAAAGGCTTGATTGCCGTCAAATGTTTGATAGAATGCCGACGGATTATGGGTGTTGAGATTATCCTGAACTAACCGAATCTTGGTGGCGTTAGGGTAATGTTGAGCGGTCTTGTTCAAAAAGTGTGCATAATCAACTTTGGTTCGCTGGGCGCGCACCTCCACGATACGTTGACCGGTTAGGGGTTCAAAGGCGATGAACAGGCTCGCTACCCCGTTGCGTTTGTAATGATAATCTTCTCGCTTGGGTTTATCCGATTTCATCGGTATCGGTGCAATGACGTCATCAATTAACTGGCAAGGTCTTTCATCAATACAGACCACCGGATACATCGGGTCATAAGGGAGTTGATATAGATGCAAGAGAGTTTCCATCCGCCACAAGAACTCAGGCGTCATCTCCCCGATACACCACTGCTTTTTCAGGTGAGGCTTCAATTGGTTTTTTTTAAGATGACTCCCACTGTTTCATAGGAGATAGCCTCAACGACATCTAACTCCACTAATTGGTCCGCTAATAACCGCAGCGACCACTGGCTGTGTCCTTCTGGCGGGGCGCTGCAAGCTAAGGCGGTGATTTGAGCGCGTTGGTAGCCATCGAACTTCAGCGGTCTACCACAACGAGATAGCTCCTCAAGAGCCGTCTCTAATCCACCGGTCACAAACTTTTTTCGTACCCGGATAATCGTCGTTTGACTGACATCGAGCACTTCATGGATCTGATGGTCAGTCATCGCGCCTTGGGGGCGGTTTTGGTCTGCCAAAATCAGGATACGGGCGCGAGCTAACTTTCTCGCAGAGATTGCTCCCCGTCCGCAGAGGGCTTTCAGCTCCTTCTGTTGAACGGGGGATAAGGCGACTTGATATTTGTAAGCTGGCATCGTATACTCCATTCGTTGATAGTGAGTTGAATCAGAAACAATAGGGGTCAATACCATGATACCATACAAATATCAAAATCCCCAAACTTATCTGATTGAGTACTAGTAAGGATATAATCCTTTGCCAAATGGGAAATCAACGACTGAAATCAGCCTTACTTTTAGAATCGAGATGAGCGCATGAATCCAACCACTTTTCCTGCCCTCCCTGTTTTACTAGTAGATGACGAAGCACAGTTCCTATTCAGTGCTAGTTTAAGTCTGAATTCGGAGGGCATTGATAATGTTATACAATGCCAAGATAGCCGTGATGTAATGTCTATTCTCTCTGAAGGCGACTTTTCCGTCGTTGTGTTGGATATGCTGATGCCCCATCTATCTGGCTGGGATCTACTCCCAACGATTGTGCGGGATTTTCCAGACATCCCAGTCATCATCATCACGGCGGTCAATGAAGTCAAAACAGCCGTTGACTGTATGAAGGAAGGGACTTTCGATTACTTGGTGAAACCTGTGGACAAGGTGCGTCTAGTAACGACAGTCCGGCGGGCGGTAGAGGTCAGAGAGTTACGCGATGAGAACACACGCCTCAAGGACTACCTGCTTTCCGACAAACTAGAGCAGCCCGATGTGTTTGCCGAAATTATCACCCAAAACCCTGTTATGCGATCTATTTTCCAATATATTGAGGCAATCGCCGAAAATGCGCTGCCAGTGCTGATTACTGGAGAGACCGGTGTGGGTAAAGAGTTAGTCGCCCAAGCCCTTCACCAGCTCAGTGGACGAACCGGTGAACTGGTTACGGTCAATGTGGCGGGTTTAGATGACCACCTATTTGCAGATACCCTCTTCGGGCATAAAAAGGGTGCTTTTACTGGGGCAGATGCAGCGCGTGACGGATTGGTTGAGCAGGCGTCCGGGGGGACACTGTTTCTGGATGAGATAGGAGATCTCAATATAGAATCGCAGGTCAAGTTGCTGCGCCTTTTGCAGGAGGGGAAGTACTATTCGTTGGGCGAGGATGTCCCGAAATTGACCGATGCTAGAATTATCGTTGCCACGAATAGAGATATTGATGCCTTAATGAAAGCGGAAACATTTCGCAGAGATCTGTACTATCGGCTCCAAACACATCATATTCACGTGCCACCGCTTCGTGACCGACGGGATGACTTGCCCCTACTAGTCGAACACTTTCTCGACAAAGCAGCAAGGCAACTCGATAAGAATAAGCCGATGGTCCCTGCAGAATTCTTTACACTGCTTGGGGTGTATCACTTCCCCGGAAATATCAGAGAGCTTGAGAGCATGATTTTTGATGCCATCAGCAGACATAAGCGTGGGGTGCTTTCCACGAAATCATTCAAAACTAAAATTGGTCACCGAGATCTCCCTAGTCAAGTGGACAATGCGGAGAATGGTCGAGAAAATTCGCTTCCGTTCACAGATGTACTACCGACTTTGGATCAATTGCCTCCCTTGAAAGATGCTGAACAGCTGTTGATTGCGGAAGCACTCAAGCGTTCCGACGGAAACCAGACCATTGCCGCCCAGCTTTTGGGGATGTCGAGACAGGCACTGCACAATCGTTTAAGCCGCGCTCGTAAGTCTCTGGAGTAGTGAGGTCAGCCATCAAGCAGATACTAATTTCCGTCGTAATCATGGTTATCCTCTGCCCGGTCCTGCGGCGCATATCCCACCTTTCGACGAGCGTTTTCAATATCTACCCAACGTAAATCGTTGTTTGACATACCGTAGAAAATCTCAAATCGTAAGTTATCATCCGCATTGATGCACCGCTCGATAATCTGGACAATGTCCCGTTGGCTCACGTAGATGTCTGCGCCTTGCGGCGGGCGGGGACGGTCGCGCTCGACTTGACCGATACGGACACAGATACACGACATCTCAACCCGAAAGCGATCAGACCTTTAGCCTCAGTTGTCGTTCTGCGAGCTTGCGGGGCGGCCTAGCACAGTTCGCGCTCCAAAAAGGCATCAACCTTGCCGGGCTTAATAGTATTGATAAAGGCTTGACAATCGCCACGCATCTGGACATCGAACCGGATACGGGTCGAATAAAAAAACAGTCCCTGCTTGATCTAATCAGGCATCGGTGCCTAACAGCACGCTAAACACGGGTCTTTCTCTCGGATCTGAGCCAAAGCGATTTTCACCTTCTGTCCCCTTTATGAAATAAAGGACGACGATCGTAACTAAGAGAATCAATGCTAAGCCGAGAAGACTCAGTATCGAAAGCGTCGAAGAAGAGGTGAATCCACTAATCACAATGAATGGGACAGAAACCAACGCCGGCGCGAAAACCCACCAGCCACTTAAATTCATATCGTGTAGCCGTTTGACTGTGTTAGCAATGCTCATCCAACCCCATAATAGATAAACAGGCACAAATATCACTAAAATTATTATGCCCCCTATGTGGTTCAAACTCTCCTCTGTGAAGCCAACAAACTCCAAAATAAGGGCAAAAATAGTGGCGATTCCATAGTATATCGCCATCCAAATAAAGAAAGCGAGCCGGTTTATACGCCCTTTAAGACCGCAGTGAAACTTGAAAAATCGTGACATTAAAAGCCTCCTTTTTTGATTTCATACTGGTTTGATTAAAGAGTAAAACCGAGATCTTATAAATCACTCCCGTTTGGAATAGAAGATCGGACCCGTGTGAAAGAACGGAGATTTACGCCAAAAAAAACCTCTCTTCTTCTTTGGAGATGACCTCCTGTCCGTCCTTGAATGTAATTCGCCAGTTCTCGTCCTTCAGTGCTAGGTAAAGCCCACCTTCTACCCCCAAAAAGAGGTTTTTGGCGAGACCTACTTCCTGATTGATGCTAAACTCGCGTCCGAGTCCCAAGTTTAATCCACTGCTGTAACCTACCGTCATATATCTATTCCCTTCGTCGTCTCTCCTGTAATAGCGGCGGCTCCGTGATTCATCGAAAATTTTTGACCAACCAGCTAGGAGATAGAACTTCTCGTTATCGGTAATGGGTCGATATTTCACAGAGATACCCCACGTCGTGCTCCAAGCAGCGGTGGCACAAGCGTTCGCGCCAAGATGGGCTTCAATTGAGATTTTGTCCGTCAAGCCGTAACCGAGTATCAGCCCACTTTTTGAGAAGTAACCCATAGTAAAGCCGACTATAAATCCGCGTCGCGCACAGAAAGCGGGATCAGCAAGTGAAAGCAAAATCAACAAGGTTATCACCTTGACAATAAACAGGGGGAAAACGGGTGATTTTCGTGTCATAACGATCTTCAGACCTCCTTTTGCCTTAAAATGCACACCTTTCGACGCCACGCTCGATGCTGAAGGTAAATCGCCTGCTACGATCAGTGTTGTTTGCCCAAACTCGCCGGCGGATTCGCTTTGCCGATGACGCCGACAAGTACAATCATGGTGAGTAGATAGGGAAGGCTGTTTAATAATTGAGGTGGGATGTGCCAACGGTTGGCTAGTTCCAAGGCACTTGCGAATCCGAACAGCAGGCAGGCGGCACCGGCTCCGAGGGGTTTCCATTTTCCAAAAATAACTGCTGCTAGCGCAACATATCCACGCCCGGCGGTCATTCCCTTTGTGAAGTAGTGTGCTTCAGATGCCAAAAAGCACCCACCGGTCGCAGCAAGGATGCCGCTAATTACTACACCGATATATTGCTGCCTTGACCGACTTAGCCCAAGGGCATCCAACGCTTCAGTGGACTCACCTGCTGCACATAAGCGGAGCCCCCACACTGTCCTGAACAGGGCAATCTGACTAATAATCACAAGGATAAGTGTCAGGTACACAACGAACGAATACGATCCGATCAGCGGCAAATCCCAATGGCTCAAACCCTCTACCCGTCGAGAGGTTGCGGTGCGTCCAAGAAACTCCGTGATACCGATTGCTAAGAGGTTGATTGATACGCCGCTAACAATCTGGTCTGCGCGAAACGTAATAGAGGCGAGTGCGTGGAGTAGTCCCATCCCGCCGCCGCAAGCGATACCGATAATTAATCCGATCCATGGGGAAGCAGAGGCGTGTGTTCCAAGCACATAGCCAAATGCTCCCATAAGCATCATGCCTTCGAGTCCGATGTTCACCACGCCAGATCGTTCCGAGTAGACACCGCCGAGTGCCGCTAAAGCCAATGGTGCTGACATACGGACTGTCATCGGGATGAGCTCGAGAAGCATTATCGCAATTTCCTCTCACGTTTCACGCATCACGTTTCACGTCATTGGCACAGGTGCACTTTGACTGCGCCGGAACGCTTATCGGCGGAGATCCTGAAGGCTTCAGCAACCTCCATCAGCGGGAGCCGATGGGTTACCAGTTTTGTCGCATCAACTTTGCCCGATGCCATGAGTTCGATGGCTGCATCAAAATCAGTGTCCATGCCAGTGTAGCCGTAACAGTTGGAACCGGTGACAATCGCCTCCGACCCGACGATACGCCCCAAATTTACCTTCAGCGGTTCGTAATACCCCGCGACAAGGACGACAATCCCACAACTCCTGACCATAGCCATCGCAGCGTCGAAGTTGTGTCCACCGCCGACGGTTTCAATCACAGCGTCCATCCCAAGTCCGCCGGTGATGTCCTTCACATACTCATTGGGATCTGTCTCGCCGATGTGCACCACATGGTCAGCCCCCAAATCCTTTGCGAGTTCGGCTTGCTGATCATATTTGACGGTGATTAAAGTTTCCTTGACACCTGCCGCTACCGCCGCTGCCAAGGCGAATTGTCCGATGGTTCCGCCGCCAATAATTGCAACGCTGTCTTGATAGGTTGCCCGCGCCTGTCCTATGGCACGGTAGGAAACTGCGAGCGGTTCCACCAAAGCCCCTTCCTCGAAACTCATGCTCTCCGGCAGCTTGAAAAGCCCCGAAGCGTGAGCGGTGGTATATTCCGAAAAGCCGCCGTGTGTATTTTGCGAAACCCATTTGCGTTCTAGACAGTGGTTATAGTGACCCTTCCGACAGTAGACGCAATTCCCACAGTGTGAGAAACATTCAATAGTGACCTTATCGCCCGGTTGGAGTGTCGTAACGCCTTCCCCAAGTTCAACAACAATCCCGCACGTCTCGTGCCCCGCGGCGAGAGTGTCGGATTGATCCCAGTGGCCAAAATAGCTATGGAGATCGCTGCCACAGATGCCCGTGCACTTGGTGTCGATGGTAACATACCCCGGTGCAGGAGACTTTTTCTCGACCTCTTGGATACCTATCTGTTCTATACCGGTATAAATTGCTGCTTTCATCGTACTCATAGCAGTTTCTCCCTCAATTCCGCCTGTGCTCAAGCGATTGTCCGTACCTTCTTAGGTTTGACGGATGAACTTCTGCATCCGAGCGCGTTCACCCAACATTACTTCGCCCGTATAGAGATCACCGTGCGAATCCATCCAGAGACCGTGTGCACCGCCGAGAAACTCACCCGGTACTTCACTCGATTCTGCACCGCCCCATCGCGTAATCAGATCGCCATCTAACGTATAGATGAGGAACTCATGGTCTAACCCAGCGACATAAACTACATCATCGTTGGGGTCGAAATAGATTGTATTCGGCTCTGGCACATCACTCCATTCGGTCAAGTAATTCCCGTCAGTATCGAAGATCTGGAGACGATTGTTTGAACGGTCGCAGATCCAAACACGGTCTTCTCTGTCTATCCTGACACAGTGTGACAAAGCGAACTGACCAGGTCCTGTACCGCGTTCCCCCCACGATAACAACAATTCCCCATCGGGCGAATACTTGTGCACGCGTGCGTTGCCGTAGCCGTCTGAGATGAACAACTCGCCGGTGGAGGCAATTGCCAGATCGGTTGGAGAATGAAATGGATCGCCGTCCGCCGCCGCCTCGCCGGGCGTACCCAGCGTCATCGTTAGTTCGCTATTTCGATTGAATTTGAAGACACAATGGTTGTCATTGTCGGTGCAATACACATTGTCGTCGTCGTCAATGTAGATGCCGTGCGCTGCTTCGGGCGGGAGAACCCCGTTACCCCATGTCTCCAAGAAACTGCCGTCCCGATCGAAAACCGCTAACGGATTTTCACTACGCGAATAAACAA
Organism: Candidatus Poribacteria bacterium; assembly: GCA_965222435.1. GTDB lineage: Bacteria > Poribacteria > WGA-4E > WGA-4E > PCPOR2b > PCPOR2b. The sequence goes on from OZ244950.1 coordinate 6,325,287, forward strand.
AAACCCGATCCTGCGAATCGGTTGCCACCGCTGGAATCCAACCCCACTTCCAACCGTCGGGCGTTTTCTCCCAGTTTTCTGCGACTGTGTATCTATATTTACCTGTGCCAAAGACCATGTTGTATACCTCCAGATGTTTTTTTATATGTCGTGTGCGAACTGTTAAAATCCTAAACGCTAGCGTAGAAAATACAGGAAAACGACTTTCTTGTCAAGCCCCAAATTGGACTTGGGGAAAGTATCCAGCTAACACTATTCGTAGGCACAGAGCCTACCCTCGATGAAATCGGGGTTAGGAAACCTGCATTACGATGAGGATTAGCCCAACCTTCTGATTGATCAACTGCCAGTTCCTATAGCAGATGCGATTCCCCTAATCAGTCCGAGATTTTTATTGACGAGGACGGGGAAAATGGGTAAAATAGATCTTGTGCTTTTCTAGACTAAGGTCAAAGATACGAGGTTGGAAGGGGTGCCGATGAACGGTGCGGAAGGGGCGATTGAGCTAGTCAGACGCGATGTGCTGCTATCAAATCCAGGACTGTACGGTATCCCGGACGAGCAGTTACACTTTCCCTTTTTATACGAGTCCGATAGCGGGAACTGGTACATGACCTACCGGGAAGGTCCACACTTGGAGTCAAGGTTCGGTCCCGGCAATCGTGTCCAGTGTCTCCAATCAAGAGATAGAGGACTCACATGGCTTCCATGGCTGGGAATGTATGTCGAGCCTTTGCTGCGTCAGTTCTTTGTTACGCGTTTGAAGAATGGCAGTCTTATCAGTTACCGCTGCCGAATGGCAAAACTTTACCAGTCCTCCAGCAGTACGCTTGAAGGCACGGCGATTATTCTGCGTTCACAGGACGAGGGAGCGACCTGGACCCGACATGATGCGCAGGTCGGTAACCTGCCTTTCAGCTTGGGCAGTCAACTAATTTCACTTTGGGGACACGTAGTTGAGATGTCCGATGGACGATTGCTATGGCCCACTTACAGTCGTGAGGGAAATACGATTTCTGGGGTTGTCCAATCTATAGACGGTGGACAAAGCTTTGAGTGGCTTGCAAATGTGTGCGCGGATAACACTGTCGGCGAGCGGCGTGAACCAGGGTTGGTGCTACTGCCCTCCGGAGAGCTCCTTGCCTTGATTCGGTGTGGGACACAACCATCTCGGCCAATGGTGGAGGTACGGTCATCTGATAGCGGACTGACTTGGAGTCCCCCGCGCAAGCTTTCTCTCCCCGGCGTTTGTCCTCAAGTGCTGCTGCTGAAAAACGGTGTCTTGGTGTGCAGCTACGGCACCCGGAGATATGTGCATATCATGGTAAGTTGGGATGGGGCAGGACGCCAATGGTCAAAGCCTTTAGTGCTCTATGAAGGTCAAACTTCAGGCTACAGTAATCTCCAAGCGTTAGCCGACGACCGTTTCCGAATCGTCTATCAGGAGGGAACGTTTGACGCCTATCAGGAGGATGGCAATCAGATTGTACGCTCCGAGATTCAAATTATGCCGCAACGTTCTACGCGAGATGCTACTTTGGTCTGACTTTATTAGACGGTGGGACCGTCCCCGGCTAAAGTTGTGCGGTGAAGAACGCGCTTGTACTTTCCGCGATCCCAAGCCCGTCCCCGGTGCAAACAGCAGCGGTTATCATACACAACGAGGTCGTTCACCCGCCATGTGTGGCGGTACACAAACTGCGGCTGTGTTGACCATTCGAGCAGCTCCTTCAACAAGGTTTTGCCCTCCTCGATTGGCAAGCCGTGAACGCGGGTGGTGTATGAACCGACGAGAAGTGCCTTCTTTCCTGTTTCGGGGAGGGTACGCACCAAGCGTTGATTGACCGGAGGCGTGTCTTTCTGGAACGCTTCGTCCATCAGGTTCGGAGCAATCTGCGTCCGTGAGTGTGCAATGCTATGCTCGGCAATCAGTTCCTCTATGTCCGCCTTCTTCTGCTTGGGTAGAGCCTCATAGGCGGCGGTGAGACTGGCAAATTCGGTTTCGCCACCTGCGGGCGGTATGATCTTCGCAGAGAGCAGCGAGCCGCGCAAGGGCACGCGCTTGAATGAGCCATCGGAGTGCCAGAGTGTGTTGGCGACAGTATAAAGCGTCCGCGGATCCTCCGGCGGAATGATTTCGCTGTTTTCATCGAGGTTGGAAATGGTCCCGATGGGTCCTCCGTCCCCGATGGGGTCGTTTGCCATTGTCAGTTCGATTGGGCCAAACCCTTTACTAAAAGCAACATGTTGTTTGTCGGTGATGTCCTGATCATGGAATACGAGCACCGCGTATTCGCAAAGCGCATGGCGAAGTTGTTCAAATGTCTCGGCATCAATGGGCGAGGTGATGTCAACGCCTCGAACTTCTGCCCCGATATGTTCTTCCAGTTTCCTAATTGTGAGGGTCATTGTGTTTCCTCGCTAATCCGAAATATGACAAAACAGTGTCAAAATAGTATTGCTAACCAAAAGCAGTATAACATATAAAAGGAGAAGATGTTATGCGTCGTTTTAACCGAACTCCCTGTTACAGTGGTCCCGATGATCCCGAAATTGGACAGGTCCGGGGTGTACTTGAACTAGGAGAAACCGTTATCATCGAAACTGTGGGCGGAGCAGACAACGACTATGAAGCTGCCGGCGAGACCAAGGCAGGGATGATAACCTCTGGCCAAAGCCATCAGCGCAATTCTCGTCCCGGTGGTCCCTTCGAGATTAAAGGCATTCAGCCGGACGAGTGGGTATCCATTGAGATTATCGACATGGAGGTGGCACCCTACGGCTTCTATCGCAATGGCGGTCCCAATTGGGGCAATTGGCGCTGTGTAGCCCCGGTGCGCGATGGACTCATCCATTTTCCGCCCGACTTCGTTGTGCCGGTGAGACCGATGATCGGGGTTGTTCAGCTCGCATCGTGGGCTCCCAGTGGGTTAGACCACGGCGGCAATATGGATTTCAACGCCATCCAGCCCGGCAGCACAGTACATATTCGCGCCCAGAAGCCCGGCGGTTTCCTCTCCCTCGGCGATGTCCATGCCCGTATGGGAGACGGTGAATTGACCGGCGCTGGAGTCGAAATTGACTCAGCCATCACCCTCAAGGTTGACCGCTCCCCCGGTTTTCCCAACAGTAGTCCTGTGGTGGAAACCACCCGTGTAGTCGAAAGTGCCGAGGAGTACCTCACCAGTGCCATAGGAGACAGCTGGGCGGAGGTGCTCAGATCCGCTTGGACCGAAATGGTGGCACTGATTGTCGATCGTTACGACACCAGTGTGGAATACGCCAATATGATTGTTGGTACGATAGCGGATGCGCGCCCCGGATTCGCCACCGGCTACATGGGCGGCTACCTGACCTGCCAATTAGCGATAACCAAAGAATTACGTCGCACTGGAAAACCTTACCAACCATAGATACCAGCTGTGCCCTTTGAATTGGTGCTACATCCCCAGTATTTCCGCTTGCCTACAGGCGGACTGAATCAGATTCCGCACCCGATTGCCCCTATTGTGCTCGGTCCGCTCATGAAGCCAGCCCAGCAGCGCCAGCGACCGGATTAACAGAAACATAGGCAGTAACTCAATAGCCGCGTCGGAGAGGGGGCGTTCTGATCGGTAGCCTGCAATTAGTGCGTCGCGGGCTACCTCAAAATGAGGGGGCTTCCGATAGGCATCGAGCGCGACGGCAATTTCGTACTGGTGCCAGCCAAAACCAGAATCATCAAAGTCGATCACGTGCAACTGGTCGCCGTTGACAAGCAGGTTATGGGGATGCAGATCCGCATGGATTAAGCTATAGGTTCCTTCCTCTTTGCCGTAATCGGACAAGGTGCGATGGATGACGCGACGGGCATTGAGAATATGATCCCGCTCTGCCACCTTCAGTTCTGGTAGAACCCAGAAGGGCCCCCAGAAGGGTGCTTCGCCCATCAAGCCGTCAGCATCAAAGGCGTGTCGTTGAAAGCCCTCCGGAATCTGCCAACCGACTGCCTGATTGTGGATTTTGGCGGCGATGCGTCCCAGTTGGTCAAAGTGCAACGCCAAGGTCTGCATATCAGGTGCCTGTGCCATGATGCTCGAAAGCGTTACTCCTTCAAACCATTCGACGATTCCGACGTGTCGGGTCTCCGTCGATCCGGGCACAGGAACCGTTGCATAGCCATGGCCGTCACGCGTCAATCGTGGTAACGGCACACCTATGCCTGCCCGCTTCAATGCAGCTGTCCACTGTTGCTCGGAGTTCAGTTCCGCGAGAGTATGATAGCCGGGTCGGTGGATACGAAGAGCATAGGTTTCACCGGTATTGGTATCAAGGCGAAATACGGTGTTTTCAGAGATGGAGATCAGCTCTAGCTGCGCGGCGCAGATGTCCCACTCGTCCAACGCCCGCTCGGCGATTGCCCGCAAAGTAGTGCGGTCAAGAACCGGTGCCATAGATATCCTCCACGATTTCTCCAAACGCGGTGAGGAACAGATCTGCGTGTTCACGGGAAAACACCAACGGCGGACGAATCTTGAGAACATTGCCCAGTGCCCCAGCACTTCCGATGAGGAAACCCTTGTCCTTCAGGCAATTGACGAATGCCGTGGCACCCTCGCGGTCAGGGGTTTTGGCATCATGATCACTCACCCACTCCATTCCAATGAACAAACCGTGTCCGCGAACCTCTGCCATAGGCGGGCAGTGCGGTTGAAGCTTGGTCAGTTCAGCGCGCAGGTAGTCGCCGACATTGGCGACGTTCTGCCGTAAGTTTTCGGTTTCGATTACCTCTATCACCGCCATCCCCACCGCTGCTTGTAGTGGACTGGAGGCAAAGGTGTTGAAGTAACGTTTACGCTCCCGGAAAGCGTCTACCAGTTCCGTTCTCGCAACTGTCCCAGCCAGAGGCAGCCCGTTTCCCATCGGCTTGCCCATCGTAACAATGTCCGGAACGAAGTCCATCACCTCGTAACCCCACCACTTACCAGTTCGGCAGAAGCCTGCCTGCACTTCGTCAGCGATGAACAAACCGCCAGCATCGCGAACGATTTCGGCAGCCTGCGGCATAAAACCGTTCGGGATGTCCGGCAAACCCTCATTGGCGAGGATGGGGCAAACCAACATGCCCGCAAAGGGGACATCATTAGCAGCAAAACTATCAATCGCTGTACGGACTTCCGAGAGGTAGAGATCGGTCAGTTCGGATTCGGACACGCCTTCTCGCAACGGACGGTAACGCTGCGGATACGGGATAGCGCGAATCTCAGGATCTCCATCTCTAGCGCGTGTGAGTTTGCCAACCTCTACACTATTGCCGTGGTACGCAGCATCGGTGCAGATAATTCCCCGTCCGCCGGTTGCAATGCGAGCCATACTCATAGCAACTTCGTTGGCTTCCGTTCCTGTGCAGGTAAACACAACACTCGCCAACTCCTCCGCGTGGAGATTGGTCAGGCGTTCGGCGTAGTCAAGGACGCCTTCGTGCAGATAGCGGCTGTGGACGTTGAGCGTGCTCGCTTGGCGGTACATTGCCTCGACCACGTGCGGATGGCAGTGCCCCACACAAGGCACATTGTTGTACATATCAAGGTAGCGACGCCCATTGGGGTCAAACAGCCACACCCCTTCTCCACGCACGATGTTTACCGCCTCTTGGTAAAAAAGCGGCGTCCCGGTGCCCAGCAGTCGTTCACGGCGCGCAAGTAATTCAATTGTAGTCATAAATCCCTCATCTGCCAATCTGTATGTGAAAATTTTTTAAGTTTCGCTTTGCTACTCAACCTTGGTTGGTCACCTGCCTATTTGAATGTTGCTACGATAGCTGTCTCCGGTAGGGCAACTACTTGTAGCGCACATGTAGTTCGAGTTTTTCAATCTGGATACGACCAAAAACAGCGGGTAGTCGTTGGTTCAGTCTTACGCCCACGAGGTTGGCACCCACCGCAAGATAACGCGCTGGTACAGTGAAAATCAGCCAGTTCTCGAAGGAATCTCCCTTTGAGGTCTCTACTGTCTCAGTATGAGGGGTGTCGAGCAATATATTGTTCAGTCTGACTTCAACCCGTGCTCCAATCTCCTCAAGTCTTTCTTCCGCAGACAAAGCCTCACCGGCTTCATCAGAGATAGCGATTTGCAGCGTTATCTGATCAATTTCTGCCGACGCGGCGTTCACATCATCTGCCACGTTCAGGGTGAGCAGCGTGTCCTCCCCACCGTCATCCGCCAACGCTGCAGGCAAAGCTGCCAGCATATTGGTCTGGAAATACATGTGCCTAGGGGTGTGCCAGTTCGCCGGCGATGGCACGACATGTTCAGCGTGTCCGCCTCCGCGTCGTTCAACGAAAAATACTTTGTCCACCCCTTCCAGCGTGTCGGAACTGCCGATTTCGCTGAAGATTTTGCGTTGGGTTTCCCACCTGGGGGAGGGACTGAGACCCAGATTTTGTGCCGATTGCGGGGAGGACACCATTAAATTGAAAGTGTGCATACCGTCAGGATTTTGACGCCACCAGTTGGCGCAGGCTCCTCGCCAGACTTCTAAGTCCGGCTCCCTATACCCATCGGTGGAGTGATGGTCGTCAAAGCTTGGGTAGAGCTTGATGGGGGTGTCCTTGACGATATGGCGAAAAGCACCGATGTCCGCGTTCGCTGTGCGTGTGCCAATGACGAGGATATCAACCAGAAAATCTTGTGCCCAAGTTTCCACGTCCATGCCGTCAAAGTGGCATCCCATGATGTCTTCCGGTACACGGGCTGCCAGCATCAGTGGTCGCCCACGTTTCTCCTCAATGTCAAGCAACGTGGTGCGTATATCGCGCATGAAATCGGTCAGTGTATCACGGTGCAACCATTGCTCCTCCGGGAACAGCACCGGGATGCGTGCGAAATCGATCTGGATGCCGTCGAAGTCGTACATCTCCGCCACTTCCCGCACGACATTCAGCTTCAGATCACGAACCCCCTGAAAGGAAAAATTCCAGTAGGGATGCCATTTGCGGATTAGCCAGTCGGGATGTTCGGCTTTTAACGGAATAGGCTGATCAAACGGACGAGGCGGATCGAACAGGTCATCGTTGTCCGATCCGTTGATACGGTACGAAAAGAAAACCTCTCGATCGCGCTTCTTTGCCTCGCTCAAGAGGACCTCCACCGGATCAATGCCGGCTTCCCACCATCTCGGAAAGACGTTCTCCGTGCAGGGCAACAGCTCACTGGGCCAAACCGCCGTGTTCCCTTCCCCCCATTCAAACCAAATGCTGTCGATCTGGTTGGGTTGTTCATCAAGGCGACTCATGTAGAAGTCGATAATCTTATCTAGCCGTTCTGTCCCAACCTCTTCAGTCCTGAACACATCGTTAGCCAACACATCGTCTTGGAAGATGATTCGACGCTGCCGGTTGATTGCCTCAATATGATCGTGGCTGATGGTTAATCCGTTAAGTGCCATTCCATTTAGTGCATTCATAAGAAGTCTCCAACGGTTTCAAAATCTTGGGCGCAGTTGTGAAGGACATAGTCACACTAAAAATTATATCAAAACTGCGAGAGATTTAGAACAAAAATCGAGAATTGATAACAGGTTACAACGTGAATGCGGTTTCAACATCTTGTTCAGTTCTCTAACATGGTTCATGTTAAAAAATCATACAACAGAAGTCGATTTAGTACATTAGTTCACTAGTTCATTAAGAGCCTGTTTGAAAAGCCATTTTGGGTAAAGTTATTTGTCCTGAAACCGAGTTTTTTCTTCAAAACTCGGTTTCTGCCCCAATCCAGATGGACGTACACGATTCAACGGTATATTACCACTATATTCAGCAAACCGTGTCAGGTCAATGGTAGGTGCTTGCATCCCGATTTATCGGGGGGCTTGGTTTCGTAGGGGCGAGGTCCCCTCGCCCAACAGGTTGGGAGACCCAACCGCTACCTCCCAATGCGGCTCGCTGTGGATTGACAAATCCACAGCACTTGGGGATAATTTCTTGCTTTTTAAAACAGGTTCTAATGAACCAATGTACTGATGAGCCGATGAACTAGCAGTTTTCACGTTTCACACATCACGTTTCACGCTTCTAGCATTTTGGGTGTTGACAGGTGCTGGATTCTTGTGTATGATATTTGCCAGAACTGACGCAGTTTAATCTCCTTACGTGATAACGGAGAAGGAATCAAAACTATGGCAGAAATGCACTGTTTCAACGCAAGCCATCTGCATGCAGTGATGCGGCAACTACTTATGGCGGCGGATACGCCGCATCACATCGCTGAGGATGTCGCAGAAATCTTAACCAACGCCAATCTCGCCGGGCACGACTCGCACGGTGTGCTCCGCCTCCCCGACTATCTGGGCAGCATCTCAGATGGTGGGATTCAGCCTGCCGCCGAACCGGAGACGTCCAACGAAACCGCCAATACTTTCCGTATTGATGGGAGGAGCGGTTTTGGACACTACACCGCTCGACGGGCAATGGAGCGGGCAATTGAGAAGGCAAAGAAGGCGGATAACTGCGCTGTGAGTTTTGTCAACACCGGACATATCGGACGACTCGGTGAGTATGCGGAGGCAGCAGCACGGGCAGGATGTATCGGCATCATCACTTATGGCGGGGGTGCGAGGGACAGAGGCGGCACCGTGCCTTTCGGAGGTGCGCGAGGAGCGTTGGGCACCAACCCGATCGCAGTAGGTGTGCCAACCGGGGACGATAGTCCGTTTATCATCGATTTTGCCACGAGTGTGATTGCCGCCGGTAAAGTCTCCGTTGCTGCAAGCATGGGAGTGGATCTGCCCGAAGGTTCTATTGTGGATAAGCACGGCAATCCCAGCGTCAAAACCGCCGATTTTAGCGATGGTGGATCTCTGTTAACGTTTGGTGCGCATAAAGGATACGCGTTTTCCCTCCTTGTGTCGTTGCTCGCTGGCTTGTCTGGCACGTTTGATATTGAGAGTGCTTCCATGGGGAGCAGCACGTTGATGCAGGTCGTCAACATCAACGCATTTACGCCGTTGGAGCCATATCAGCAGGGAGTCCGTGCGTTTCTCGATGGCATTAAGTCCATACCGCCGGCACCCGGCTTTGACGAAGTGCTGGTTCCGGGTGACTTTGAATATCGTTCCCGATCTCAGCGACTCGCCAACGGCATTAACGTTCCCGATACCATCTATCGTCAACTTCAAGAGTGCGCGGAGAAATTGAACGTTTCCCTTAGTGAAGATCTTGTCGAAGCTGCCGATGTGGAAAGATATCAAAGATGAGAATTGGAGCCGGTGATTCAATATGGCTTTGACCTTCGGCTTGACACAGAGACTGTAGTTGAATCGTCAAGAGTAAAACCTAGAACGTCAGAGAACGTCTCTTATTACGTTGTGATATATTTGTGAGGAGATTACTATGGAGGCCGAATGCTTACAGCACCTTCTGACAGAGGAAGAACACACCCAATTTGAGCGGGACGGATTCATTGTGGTTGATAATGCCCTACCGGCTCCAATGGTTGAGGGGCTCATCAAAGCGGTAGACCGGCTTGGACCTGGCGACGACTTCTTGGGGAAAGACGATCTACTCTTAGAACTGATTGACTGGCACCGAACCTTCCCCAAAGTGTGGGGAATTCTCGGTTGGAACATCCACTCGTACTACACACAAATCATCGTCACGCCTCAGGAGGATGAGGAGCAGAAACGTACACAGCACCGGCGGGGGTGGCATCAGGACAGTGACCGCATCAACGCCGATATCGAGCCGGGACCACAGCCGCGTATCTCTGTGAAGGTGGGTTACTTCTTGACAGATCTTACGAAGGGAGGACACGGCAACTTTAGTGTGATTCCGGGAAGTCATCTCAAAAGAGAGATTGAGTTACCTACCGATGGGATTTCGGATCCGGAGGAGGCGATAGAGATTCGAGGGTCAGCAGGGACGGCTGTCATTTTCGATCGGCGGCTCTTTCACGCGCGGGGCTGGAACTTATCCGACATAACGCGAAAGGTCTTGTTCGTCGGTTATAGCCATCGCTGGATCCATCCGAGAGATGAACGAACGGTTGAACATGTTATGGAGCGTTCAGATCCAATCCGCAAACAACTGCTCGGTGCGAAGACACGTGCCATGAGCACCTCATCGCCCTCAGACGAGGACGTGCCCCTTCGTTTCTGGATCAAGGAGCATTTGGGCGAAGAGACTGTTACCGATAATTACGCCCGTATTGTTGGTGCGCCTTCAGTGACATTTGGACGCAACCATGCTCAGTGATTCGCCCTTGTTGTACCAATAAAATAAGGAGGTTAATCATGGTTACTGCATGTTTGGAACACTGCTTGACAGAGGCAGAACGTACCAAGTTTGAACGAGACGGATTCGTTGTAATCGAGAATGCCCTGCCACCCTCAATGGTCGAGGACCTTATCGAAGCGGTAGACAGCGTGAAGGCCGGCGTGGACTTTATAGGGAAACACGATCGATTTTTGGAGCTGATTGATTGGCACAGGACCCTTCCCAAAGTGTGGGGCATCCTCGGTTGGAACATCCATCTATACCACACGCATATCACGGTCACGCCGCCGGTGCTGTTGGAAGATCGCCCCTCAAAGAAGCGTCTGCACTGGCATCAGGACAGTGGGCGCGTGAATTTGGACATTGAGACGATACCCGCACCGCGCATTTCCGTCAAGGTGGGTTATTTCCTGACCGATGTTTCCGGAGGAGGACGCGGTAACTTTAGCGTTATCCCCGGCAGCCATTTGAAAGATGAGGTTGAATACCCCGCCGATGGCGTTTCAAATCCACCAGAGGCACTTGAAGTTCGTGTTCCTGCTGGCACCGCCGTTATTTTTGATCGTCGGATTTGGCACGCTGGTGGGTGGAATTTCTCGGATATTACGCGAAAGGTGCTGTTCGTCGGATACAGCCTCCGATGGTTCCATCCAAGGGATGAGATGACCATCTCTCACTACATGGATCGATGTGATCCGATTCAGCGTCAGTTGCTCGGATCGAAAACTGGTAACCTAGGCCTAACGACGCCGAAGGACGAAGATGTTCCGCTTCGTGAGTGGATGCGGGAGCACTTGGGCGAGAAAGCAATCGCTGACCGTTCGGTCAGAAACCTCACGTAACCCTTTCAACCCAATCCGAGCGAATGAGTGCTTGTGAACGTCCCAATTGCATTGAGAGCAGGAGGGGCAGGAAAGGAAAACTGTTATGGCTAATGCTAGCTTCGTTTTTGAGCACATTCACATCATCAGTAAGGACCCGCAGGCGTCTGCTGCTTGGTATGTGAATATGCTGGGAGGCGAAATCACCGAGGCGTATGAGCTGCGTGGTGCCCCTCAAATTGCCGTTGTTTTCGAGGGGATAACCATCCTTATCCGTGGACGGAGACCGGGCGAGAATCCGGACAGGACAAACAGTATAGAATCTTTTGGAGATTTTGCCAGCCACAATGAGTGGGGCATGGATCATTTTGCCTTCCGCGTACATGGAGACCTCACCGAATTCTGTGATGGTCTCAAAGAAAAGGGAGCTACCTTCTCCATTGAACCTCATGACTCAATTGGGAGCACTTGGGGCGGCAGCATTGCCTATCTTAATGCCCCTGACGGTGTGAGTGTAGAGCTGCTCCAAGCGTAAATATGATGCAAATAGTTTTCTACCCAATTACATCTGCTCATCCCAAGTTGCACGATTTCTTAACATGAGCGAACAAGGAAAGGAGGCTTATCTTTTGACAACAAATGTTTCAATGTGCCATTGCACACGACTAGCCATTTCGGTTTTGACGGTGCTGTTTTGCCTACATCTACCATTTAGCAGCTGTGCACACACAGATTCGGCAAATAAGGAATTACCGACGATTGTTCCACAGATGTTTTTCCATCCATTACCTCTTCGGGACGATGTGATTATCAATGCCGGTGAATTAGGGCGATATCGCTTTTCGGAAGATACACGCCTCTACGGTGTGTCTCGCGATATCCGTATCCGCCCTGAACTCGTTGATCTACTCAACGAACTTCAGGCAATATTCAAGCATCCAATGCTTATCACATCCGGCTATCGCTCTCAGCAACATCAAATCTATCTTTGGACAAAGTGGTTCGGCGATCGACCAGAGGAGGTTCGCGCCTTGAACGAGAAGAATTACGCAACCTGGGCAGAATGGGTCAATGCCAGTCAAGATTTACCCGGGTGCCCATCACTTCAGAGTAAACATCAGATCGGAGACGCAGTTAACTTTTATTGGGCAACCTTAGATTTTGACTCTGAAAAGCAACGCAAACTTCTCACAGGACTCATCCGAGAAGCAGGCGGAACGCGAGACTATACTCCTGAAAAACGGATGCAGTTCGGAATTCCTGACGATGATAACTATCTACTTGAAGTAACTGGGTATCCATTAGCCGACGATATAAACCGAGATAATGTATCCGGGAGATCTTACTTTCATGTTGTGTACCGTCCGAGCGAAGTCCCCGCGATGCCGAGTATTGACGGTATCGGTAGATACCTTTCACCTGATGAGGAAGGAAAATACCTCTATACACGGGGGGAAATTCTCCTGATAGAGGATGGTGATTATAGGTATTTCGCCGAAGTTACGAAGGACACACAACTAAATAATGCCGAGATTTCGGTTCGGTTCTTTACTAAGGAAATTCGTAAAAAGTTGGGAGATAAAATCTCCATCAACGCGGTTGTTACCAAGCGCGAAAAACCTGAGAACGGTTGGGGGACGCAAAAAGTCTTACTGCAATACTTCGATGGGAAAACGTGGATCCTTTCCAAAGATGCAACAGTGTTTGAAGATCACTATTTGCTTCCCGAATCTGTCAATAGTGAACGTAAAATATCCTTAAATAAGGTGCGAATTCCAACTTTCCAACCCAAAAAGGAGGATCAATAATGCATTCTACAAGAATTCAACTTACAATTTTAACCCTATTTTTGTTAACAATCAGTATTTCGATCGTCTCTCCCGCGGAGGCGCAAACTGTCCATGCCTTACTCATTATTATGGATGCCGATCCAAGCATTGGCCGGGCCATGAAGGTTGATCAGTATAAAGTTGAGCGAATGCTCACATCGGTTAGTCGCGTCTATACTGTGAAAAAAAACGTATATTTCAGTTCTCGCAACGCGACACGAGGACGGACAGTTTTAGACTGGATCCAGAGAGTTAAGCCTGCCCGTGACGATGTGGTGTTTGTCTACTACGCTGGCCATGGCGGTATGGTGAGCAATAGTTATAGAAAGACGTATCTCAATCTCACGGATGGGCAGTTGTTTCGATATAAACTTGCTGATGCTATGGCAAAGGTGGATTGTCGCCTGAAGATGCTCATCACCGATGCTTGTAGCAATGCTCCGCGCCTGCCAATAGTAACTTCAAGTTATGCTGTGGAAACCGTTAGCAAACGCCACATCAGACATCTGTTTGGACAGCACGAAGGATTTTTGCATCTCAACGCAGCTTCTGAAGGTCAGTACAGTTGGAGCCACCTGGAGTTAGGCAGTTTTTTCACCATAGCTCTGATGGAATTAATCTCTGACAGATCGGACGCTGACCGTGATGGATTTGTGGCGTGGCAGGAGGTTTTTGAACTGACTAGAGACGTTACCGAAGAACTATTTGAACGAGTGTATCCTCTCCTCCCACAAAGCACGAAGCAAGATATGCAAAAACTTGGCATTAAAAGTCAGACGCCAAGGGCATATTCGCTTCCTAAACGCATGAAGGTTCAACCACCAGAGGAACGCAGAGACGCTGCTGACAGTCTCTGGGAATTACGCAATCCACGCGCCAGATTTAATGTGGAACTCCAGACAGATAAGTCCACATATCGGATTGATGACTATCTTACTTTACGGATGAAAGCGAAAGAGAGTTGTTATATTACGGTGTTAAACTGGGACAAAACTGGCAAACTTACCGTGTTGCTTCCGAATCAGTATGAGTCGGCTAACTTCGTCAGGGGCGGCCAAACACACACGTTTCCAACGCAGGAAGATGGTTTTGACTTTATCCTTCCCGGACCGGTAGGCAGGGAACGATTTAAACTGATTGCCGTTCGCAAAAGGTTTGCAAGTCAAGCCCTTAAAACCGCTATGGAGAATATCCCGCGCGAGGATAGTAGCCCTTTCCGAAGCCATGCCGAAGTTGTGCCCCGAGATAAAGCAGAGACAAAGATCCTGAAAGAGTTACTGAAATTGAATCCGGCTGATTGGGCAGAAGCGAGCACTACAATAATCTTGCGCAGTCAATAGGGGTGTATCTTTAACTGATATTCTCGCCTTATTTTTCCTATACCCATTTTGGGAGAAAGGAACATAAATCATGAAATATCTGCAATGCTGCCAAAGTGCCAGAACGTTATGGGCTGCTCCTTATAGACTCATCTGGATAGTATTACTTTTTGCACTAATGGCAATGCCAATTAACGCGAGTTCCCAAACCGTCCATGCTTTGTTGGTAATTATGGATGCCGATCCGAGTCTTGGAAACAGCTATGGCAGCCAACCAAGAAAATGTAGAAAGCCTACTCACAACGATCGAACATGAAACGGATTTTCGTCTGCAAAAACGGATCCTCCTTAGTTCGCGCAATGAAGCAAGAAAAAACTACGTTATGACATGGCTAGAAGAAATTAAGTCAAGTGATAATGATGTCGTTTTTGTCTACTTCAGTGGATTTGGAAGCGCAACACCACGGACAAAAAAAGAACAGGACGCGTTTGTGTACCTACAAGATGGAGAATTCCGCCAATCTGATTTTGCTCAGAAAGTACAAGATGTGAGTAATGCCCAACTCAAGATTCTGATTACTGATCGATGCAAAGGTCTTTTAAAGTCAACGCCGATTCCTAACCCTGATGAAACCTCTATATTCAGTAAGCAGGCTAAGATTAGGCATCTGTTTATGGAACACGAAGGTTTCTTGCACTTAAGCAGCGCGAGTGCCGACGAGTACGGTTGGGCTGACGAACAAACAGGAGGCCTATTTACAGACACACTGCTTCATGCAATTAACCACCTGTCAGGTTTAGATGTGGACAGTAACGGAGATAGTTTCATGGCATGGCAGGAAATCTTTGCGGTAATCCAGCAAACGACTGTGGATCGCTTTCAACGCGCCTATCCTACATTGTCAGAATCTCTCAAGGAACTTCTACGAGAACAAGGAAGTGCAAGTCAAACCCCCACTTCTTATGCGTTGTCCAATCCTTTGGTGCCACCAACACCTGGAATAGAGAGTAGGCTATGGACTCTGACGAACCCTGAACGCAATTTTACCGTTTTTCTTAACACTGACAGTCCAAATTATCAGTTAAACGATTATGTAACCTTGCGCGTACTCGTTACGGGTGCCGCGCATATCGTAATACTTAACTGGGATAGCACAGATAAGTTGACCTTACTTTTTCCGAACGTCTATCAGCAGGAAAACTTAATCAAAGCAGGTACAAATTACGCCTTGCCAAATCCACAATCTGATTTTGACTTCCGCCTATCCGGCCCACCAGGCGTTGAGCGGCTTAAAGTTATTGCGTTGCGCCATGCTACTGACAGCAAAACGATCGCCAATTTTTTCCCAGCAGAAGATAGCAGCTTCCAGTCGGTTCCTAATCCAAAACGATTGGAAATTGAAGAGAAAATCTTGAGTTATCTTCATCAGATAAAACCTTCGGATTGGGCAGTAGCAAGTCAGACCATTGAACTACGCGAAACGAAACTTCCAGAACCGCCAAACTTTGGCTCTCCTTTTGTGATTCCGCCTGATTACGGAAAGGGGGACACTGTTTACGTTAAGGATGGAGGCTATATGTACTTTGCCGAAGTTACAGAAGAAGTTGATGAAAATTCAGAAACTGTTGCGGTTAACATTTTCAACGAGACCCTCCGCAAAAAACTTGGCGATACTATTCCTGCAGGATTGGTGTTGGGCAGACGCGCAGAACCTGATAGCGGGTGGGGCAACCGTCCTGTGATGCTCAGTTTCTATCAAGATGGAAAATGGACATTTACAATGGATGCTGTGATTCTTGAGGATCATTTCTTACTTCCAAAGATAATTGACAAGAAGCCGATTCAAGGATCTCGCAAAGTCGGATTAAAGGACGTGCGAATTCCTATTGCGGAGCCTTTCTCTTCAAATGATTAATGTCCATAGGAATAAACCTCAAACTATTTCGGAGAAAGTCACGAAAACTAAACGATTATTTACTATAGCTTTATTACTCGTAACAACTGTCGGAATGCATATATATCTCTAGTGCTTTGTCACATCTAAACTGATAGATGGTTCCTAGGGGCGGGTTTCCCCGCCCGATATACCAATCATTTATGACTTGACAAAGCACTAAACACTGCGATATGTGCCTTATAAGCTTAGTTGCCGCTAAAATTCAGAGGGGAATTATGATAAAAAAATTAAATTGGCCTGTTTTTCTGGTTGCTGTTGGACTTATGGTAAGTAGTTTGCCAGGTTGTGGAACATTAGTTACGGTCAAAACTGCGACAAAAAAACGTACAGGGATCACACATGTTATAGAAACAGAAACGCGGCAGTCTAAAAGCATAGCCAGAAAGAATGTGCAAATTGGATTTTACCCTGTTCGTGATGGGCTTGGTTTCCGTTTGCAATATCTACCTCAATACCCGATTGAACGCAGGTCTCTTCTGGAAGTGGAAGTTAACGAGACCTATGGATACTGGGGATATGCCGTGTGGCTTGCTGAAACAGGGGTCTTGTATGGTTTATCTCATTGGATAGATCGGAAATATCCTCAACTATTAGAGAGTGAGAGTCCGTTGCCAACGATTGCTTTAACGGGTGGGATATTTTACTGGTTGGGAGATATACTTTTACTTTCAGGTTTGCGAACCGCAAGCCATCGCCAACAAGGTATACATTATAAAACAAAGGAATATACGCCATGGACACCTTCAGGCACGACAGTTCCCGGGACACCAGAATTGATTCCAAACTATCCTTTTACGCTATCTCTTCCGTTATTCGGTTATCGAGATACGTACCGTACTAACTCCGACGGAGAATTTACTATTCCATCAGATAAATTAATCGATAACATTTTGAACTTAGAACCTCTCTTACGTGCAGATTCCATCAGAATTGATGCTTCTACTAACTTTGATGGGCGCGAGCAGCAAGAGTCTTTTATAATTGGTCGATCAAGTGATTCATTCCAGGCCTTTCTTGAACAGCAACGTCTTCGCCGGGAGAAGCCTGCGGATTTGGTGACCGAGGTTGCGTTCTCAGACCAAGGCGATTTTATTCCAAACAAGATTCTTGATGCTGGGGAACGGAAAGGTAATATAGAGGTTAACATCAAAAATAGAGGCGAGGGCCCGGGGATTGATGTTCAACTGCATATCAGTTCAGATAACCCCCATATACAATTTGCAAAAACCCGAACATTGGGAAAAATTGAGTCAAAGGACCAAAGAACAGTAAACATTCCAATTACGACGAACCTCCAGGCAGTTAGCGGTATAGCGGACATCTTGGTGGAGGCAAAGGAAAAACGCGGGTATGATGCCCAAAAGAAACAACTCCGTATCCAGGTTGCAGAACTTAAACCGCCTCATTTAACGATTACTGTTGTTGAAGCCAACGACAAGACTCTCGGTAACGCGGTCGGCAACGGCAATGGCATCCCGGAAAATGATGAGACAATTGAACTCAACGTGTTCATCAAAAACGGGGGTGCTGGTGATGCCCTTGGCACCAAATTAGAACTGGTTAGTCTCAATTACGGACTTGAGGTCCAGGTAAGATCTGCATCTATTGGCACTATTCGTCCTAATCAAATAGTCAAAGGTGTTCTGCGGTTCCGCATTCCGCGCACCTTTGCGGCGGAAACGTTGGATTACAAACTTCGCGTGACAGAGGTACGGGGAGCAGACTCAGCAGAAAAAACAGATGTGCTCCCGATGAGTACACAACGTCCGACTTTGGCGTACCACATTTCGCCACCAACGAGCATCACTAATGGAGCTTCTGCTGCCTTTACAATTACACCCCGTAATACCGGAAAATTAAGAGCCAGAGATGTTCTTCTAAAACTTTCGGCGCGGAATGCCACAATTGCACCGTCTACTGTAAATCTCGGAATTATTGAAGCCGATGGATATCTTCAACCGCAACCGTTCACTGTGACGCTACCGAGAACGTTCAAAGCCTCCCAACTTTCGCTGAATGTTCGGTTTTCCCAAGCGGAATTCAACGATCTTTCACAAACAGAGAACTATCCCGTGAAACACATTGAACCGCATTTGGAAATTGTTGAACGTCTTGTCACAGATGCAAATGGCGATGGCCAAATTCAACAAGGCGAAAAAGTGGAATTTGAAGTAAGAGTTACCAATAAGGGAAAACTTGATGCACTGAACGCTCAAATGCGGGTATCCGTGGCTGATGCCCGTATCCGAATTGACAAACCTGACAGACCAATTGGACGACTTGCACCAAATTACACATCGAATCCTGAGCGGTTCGCCTTCACTATTCCCCGTGCAGTTCCCGCCGGTCAATTGCCGGTTACTGTTAAGGTTACACACAAGGATTTCCCCAGTGTAGAACGGGCCTTAGCATATAACATTCATACGGAAGGTATCGTGACAACAACGGAAACGCCCACGCGGGAAGCAGAACAACCTCAAACACCACGCCCGGTGGTGGATAATCGTCCTACAATCTTGCTCCCAGACTTTTCACCTGATACAAAAGCGGCACCTAATACAAAAACAGCCGACTCTTCAAGTTTTCCGCTGCGAGTTGTGACCAGTGATGACAGGGGGTTGTATGTCGTGCGGGTTACGCGCAACGGTGAGCACGTCTATGATTCTCAGAAAGATCCTGATGCTGCTCAGCAGTTGCAAGAATCCAATGGAAGACTCCTCTCGTTTGACCTGAAAATGAGTTTGCAGGAAGGAAAGAATAAGGTTGTTATTAAAGCACAAGATAGCAACTATCAGCAGGCAGACCACACTCTCAATCTCATATATGAACGTGGAACCAATGTTAGCAACGTAGGAAACCCCCGGATCCATGCACTTCTAATTTTGTTAGGGGATGATGAAGATATTCGCTCAAGCGTAGAGCGGAATAGAAACCACATGCAAGTGCTGCTGATGCAAGTTTCACAACACGCTAATGTCAATTTCACCGAAATGGAATCCGTGGATCAGTTCACTGGTAAGGTTACCACCGGGAAACTTTCTGATGGAAATACAACTGACATCAAGGAAGTAACACAAGGGCTTATCAAAGGGGATCAGGTCACAGATTGGCTCAAGAATCTGCGCACAGGCCAGGATGATACAATTTTCATCTACTACAATGGGCACGGGAATATGCGAGACCCTGACGATGAGCACATCCTCAGCTTTAACAAACAAACCGGCGATGAAATCCGTCGCGCGGCGTTGTGCAAGCAATTGGAACAAAAACAGGGCCGCTTGAGGATGTTGATTACAGATACCTGTAGTAATCGCGTAGGTACCGCCCCTTTAGACGACCCAGCAGCAAAATACATCCCCTTGGCGACGGATGTTCGCGAACGGAGAAAACCCTACATCGAAAATCTCTTTCTCCAGCACACTGGAACTCTTGACATCACTGCTGCACAACCTGATCAACGCGCTTGGAGTAACCGCGATATTGGAGGGTTATTCACTTATGTGCTCGTTCAGCAGAGCATCACTAGCGAATCAGACACGAATAAGGATGAGTTTCTCACGTGGCAAGAGGTATTCAAAACCAGTCAGCAGAAAACAGAAAAACTTTTCAAAGAGAAAAAAGAGGTAAATCCTCCACTGCCGATATATCAGGATGCGGAAGAAATCAAAAAGCAGGAAACACAAAAACCTTTCAGGCATTCCCTTCCAACGCCAGCTAAGTAATAGCAGCAAACGATAGTTGGGAAAACTGGTGCTGAGGTCTTATAAGACCCAGAAAAATGACGCGGATATTGCGAACTTGGTATTAGGAGCAATCTATGGCGGTAAAACGATATCTGTATACATCAACCATTCTATTGATTCTAACGTTTATTGCTGTATGTGGTACAACCTTTTCTGCGGATGCACAAAAGGTTCACGCGCTCCTCATTATTCTTGGAAACGATAGAAATATTCGATCAAGTGTTGAGAAGAATGAAAGTAGCATGCAAACCTTGCTAAGACAGGTTTCAAAAGACTGTGAAGTCTACATGACTGTCATGAAGTCCGAGACAGAGACAATCGGGAAAATAACTCACCTGACACTATTCAACGCCCACGCAACCAATATCACTGAACAGAAGCAGGGAATTATCAGTGCCAAGCAAGTTGTCCAATGGCTTAATGATTTGAGCCCCAACGGTGAGGATACAATCCTCATCTACTACAGCGGACACGGCAGTATGGATGCGGTCAGCACACACATCCTTAACTTTGACCCGGAGGTGACTAATGATTTTGTCGCACGCAATGGACTCCGCAATCAATTGGAACAAAAGTCGGGACGTCTAAAGATGCTGATTACCGACACATGTAGCAACTGGGTTCAAACGCCACCCCCGATCGCACGCGTCTACACCAAAGTTCAGTCAAGAGAACGGCGATATACGAAAAATCTGTTTCTCGAACACAGTGGATTGCTCGATATCACCGCCGCATCACCAGGAAAATATGCCTGGGGAAACGATGAAATAGGCGGCTATTTCACCGTCTCACTTATTGGGAGTTTTACCGCTGAGACGGATACGAATCAGGATAGGTTCCTTTCATGGTCGGAAGTTTTTGATGCTACGCGCAGTAAGACACACACACTTTTCAGTAAAACGACATTCCGCCCAATTGATCAACGGAAGATGAAGGACATTGGCCAGACAACACAGACACCTACCAGAAATGCCCCTTTACCGGTGCGGTTAACTCAGTCGGAAGCAACGCTAACCATAGCTAGCACACCGAGCGGTGCTGATGTTTATATCGATGGTATACGAGTAGGAAAAACACCACTCGAAAACTATGAAATTAACACAGGCAAAAGTGGAGAAAAATATGTGTCCGTCGGACTAGCACTCGCCGGATACACAAGCCGCTTGTGGAGGCTATCTTTTAAACGAGGGGAATTAAAAAACTGGAATGTCCGTTTGGTGAAACTTCCAGACACTTCAGGGGTAACACAGACTATTTTTTGGCCAGAAATGGTCCGAATTCCGGCAGGCGAATTTCAGATGGGAAGCAACGATTCAGAGGCGTACGAGGATGAACAACCGGTGCATACCGTTTACCTTGATGAATTCTATATTGACAAATACGAAGTCACCAATGCTCAATACAAGGCATTCATTGATGCCAACCCGCAGTGGCGCAAAGATCGCATTCCTAGGGAATATCGCAATGGTCACTATTTATGGTTCTGGAACGGAAGTAACTATCCAAAAGGGAAACCCGATCATCCTGTTGTCTGTGTAAGTTGGTATGCAGCGATGGCGTATGCTCAATGGGCAGGTAAGCGACTACCAACAGAGGCAGAATGGGAAAAAGCAGCACGAGGTGGTTTGATCGGGAAGAAATACCCATGGGGCAATACAATTGATGACAGCAACACAAACTACAATAAATCAAATAGAGGTAAGCCTAGGACAACACCAGTGGGAAAGTATGAACCCAACGGCTATGGTTTGTATGACATGTCAGGCAATGTACGGGAATGGTGCCTTGATGCGTGGGATTCGGACTTCTATGCAGTGTCACCGCGTCGGAATCCAATATCAGGCGAAAGCATAATAAAAATTATAAATAACTCCACAAGTGTTAAAAGTCGTCGTGTGTGGCGTGGTGGGTCCTGGAACCACTTGTCACAGTGGGTGAGAGTTGCCGTGCGCAACTGGGCCACACCTAACTACTTGGAGCTGGACATGGGGTTTCGTTGTGCGAGAGATGTGAAACCTTAGGCTTGGTTCCTTAATTATTAAATGAGCAGCGGCCCGAAGATGTAAAATGGAAAAGTAATACAAGTTAGGAGTTACGCAGTTGAATGTCAAATCCCTGTAGTTCGGTGATTGAGCAGGGTAGGATGCCCCGCCTGCGATCGGTTCGTCGGGCAACTATAGTAGAGGTTCCATATTAGAGCCTGTAGTGAACAACGATCGTTGTTCACTACGGAAGTGTGTAAGTCCTATTTTTATCTGTGAAAATCTGCGAAATCTGCGTCCCCATCTACTTTTAGAGTTGAAGTACGTAAGTCCTATCCTAATAAGACAACTTGAGGAGATTTTAGATGCAAAGACATACCTATGACCCTGCAGCCATTGAACCAAAGTGGCAAAACATTTGGGAGGAACGTAAGGCGTTTCGTACACCTGACGACCCCAAAGCGTGGGAAGGAAAACCGAAATATTATATCCTTGATATGTTTCCTTACACCTCCGGCGCAGGGCTCCATATTGGACACCCCGAAGGCTATACAGCTACCGATGTGCTGGCACGTATGAGACGTATGCAGGGCTATAATGTGTTGCACCCAATGGGTTGGGATTCGTTTGGACTAACCATAGAACGTACTGCCGATCGGGAGAATATTCATCCCGCTATCGTCACACGACGTAACATCGACAAATTTCGGAAGCAGATTAAACAGATCGGTTTCTCCTATGATTGGGATAGAGAGATAAGCACTTCGTCACCTGATTACTACAAATGGACACAGTGGATTTTCCTCAAACTCTATGAGAAAGGGTTAGCATACCTCGCCAATGTGCCTGTCAACTGGTGTCCGGCACTGGGGACAGTTCTTTCTAATGAAGAGGTCAAGGATGGAAAGTACGTCGAAACCGGCGATCCCGTTGAACGCCGGTTGATGCGACAATGGATGCTGAAGATTACTGCGTATGCCGATCGGCTCCTAGAGGATATTGAAGACGTGGATTGGCCCGAAGGCATCAAGGAGATGCAGCGGAATTGGATTGGGAAATCGGAGGGAGTGGACGTAGATTTTGCGATTAAGGATACGGACGCTTCATTTACCGTTTTCACAACGCGACCGGATACGCTGTTTGGCGCAACGTACTGCGTCTTTGCACCGGAGCATCCGTTGGTTGAACAATTCACAACCGATGAGCATAGGTCTGCTGTGCAGGCTTACGTTGACGAGGCAAGCAACAAAACCGATCTGCAACGAACAGATCTCGCTAAGGAAAAAACTGGTGTTTTTACGGGCGCTTACGCGATTAATCCAGCTAATGACAAAGCGGTTCCAATTTGGGTTGCCGATTACGTGCTGATGGGTTATGGCACGGGGGCGATTATGGCAGTTCCCGCTGAGGATGATCGCGACTGGGAGTTTGCTAAAACATTTGATCTGCTAATCGTTCGCACGGTGCAGCCGCCGAGTGATTTCGGGGACGAACCTTACCTCGGCGATGGCCCATCGATTAATAGCGGTTTCCTGAATGGGCTTAATATTCAAGATTCAAAGGAACGGATGACTGAATGGCTTGAAAGTAAAGGGAAAGGGAAAGCGCAAGTACAGTACCGTTTGCGCGATTGGCTGTTCTCGCGTCAACGTTATTGGGGAGAACCATTTCCAACTGTGCAGCTGGAAGATGGTACGATTATGTCCGTACCTGAGAGCGAACTTCCGGTGGAATTACCGCCTATTGATGAGTATAAGCCGACCCCCGATGGCAAACCACCCCTTGCCCGCGCCTCGGATGACTGGTTGATGATCACACTGCCGGACGGACGGAAAGGGGTGCGGGAAACAAATACAATGCCCCAGTGGGCGGGATCTTGTTGGTATTATCTGCGATATATGGACGCTCACAACGCAACCGAAGCGTGGTCTGCCGAAGCAGAGCACTATTGGATGCCTGTTGATCTTTATGTCGGCGGTGCAGAACACGCTGTCCTACACCTGCTCTACGCCCGTTTTTGGCACAAGGTGCTATATGATTGTGGTCTTGTCTCTACAAAGGAGCCATTCCAAAAACTCTTCAATCAAGGCATGATCCTCGCCTATTCTTATCAGGATGATAACGGTAAATATTACTTGCCAAGTGAGGTAGAGGAGCGGGATGGAGAATGGTTCGTCAAGGCGTCCGGAGTGCAGGTGAGCACACAGATTGAAAAGATGTCAAAATCTCGCTTCAATGTCGTAACGCCGGAGGAGGTCATCGATCAGTATGGGGCGGACGCCCTACGTCTCTATGAACTGTTTATCGGGCCCTTGAGCGTCAGTGCACCGTGGCAGACGCGCGGCGTGGAAGGTGTTTATCGATTCCTGCAGCGGGTGTGGCGTTTGGCGGTTGACGAGGACACCGGCGAGCCGAGCGGTAAGCTGACCGATGCACCTGTTGATAGTGATCTGGAGTTGTGGAAGGCGATAAACCAGGCTATCAAGGATGTTACTGAGGATACAGAATCGATCGACAAAATGAACACTGCTATCAGCCATATGATGGTGTTTGTCAACGTTGCGACACAGGCGACAACGGTGCCGAAAGAAACGATGAAGACGTTCTTACGACTACTTGCTCCCTACGCGCCACACATCGCTGAGGAGATTTGGGAGCGGTTCGGGGAAACCGAATTAATCGCACATGCACCTTGGCCCACCCACGATCCGGAAGTACTCAAGCGTGAGGAAGTTACCATCGTCGTCCAAGTCAACGGAAAACTACGCAGCCGAATCCAACTTCCTGTGGATTCAAGTAATGAGGATGTTGAGACAGCTGTCCTTGCAGATGAGCGCATTCAAAAGCATATTGGAGGCAAAACGGTGAGGAAGTTCATCGTTGTGCCCAACCGACTGGCGAATATTGTGGTTTGAGTTGAGCCAACGTTTTGAAGTTGCAGTGCTGGTTCTGAAACGTTATCTCGACAAGCGAAGCGAAGAAGAAAAGTAAAAACCTTTCGATACAGGAGGCGCATCATGCTCACAGAGCAACAGATTAGCCACTTTAATACCTTCGGATTCCTAATTTTCCGGCAGTTGTTCAATCCGGATGAACTGAAAACCATCAACGCTGAGATTGAGTTGAGACTCTCATCTACGAAACGGTATACGTCACCCGATGATGGTCCTGCATATATGAGTTGGCCCAATTTGGGACCCGAGACACCCTTTCTAGCTGGGTTGCCGGAGGACCCCCGCATCTGCGGTACAGCGGAGCAACTTTATGGGGAAGATGCCATTGGACTCTCTTGCAATGCCGGTAGTTTTGTGAACAATACGCACTGGCACCCCGATGCCGCTGACTTCCATGTACACGGTTTCAAATTTGCTTTTTACCTGCAACCTTTGCGAGCGAACGACGGTGCGCTACGGTTCATTCCGGGTTCGCATCGGAGGCCCTTCCATGATGAAGTCCACCGGAATATAGGCGAATCTATGCACAATGTCTGTGATGTTCCAGCCTACATCTGTGAGACGGAGCCGGGGGATGTGGTCGCCTTCGACTTTCATCTTTGGCATGCCAGTTGGGGTGGTTCGACAGATCGACGGATGGCCTCTATTATCTTCGACAAGAATCCCCACACCCCTGCAGAGGAGGAAGCGACCCGAAAAGCGGCGACAGCAAATGTCCAACTCCGAGCGACTCTCGCTCGGAATACCTTTGATACACCCGGACCCGAATACCATCCACATTGGCTCGAAAATCCTCGAAAGAATCCCAAGCGTCAGCACTGGATAGATCGGATGGGGGAATTGGGCTATCTGGACGTGCCTCCACCTGAACCGACGGGTTAATAGATGTTGCCGGTGCATGTCATGGACAAAAACCGCGAGCATTCGGAGGAGGTAAATCTCTTTTCGTTTCAGATCTGAACAGTAGTCCAAATCCCTCGACACAGGAGATATACTATGCTTACAGAACAACAGGTGAATCACTTCAACACCTTCGGATTCCTGATCTTCCGGCAGTTGTTCAGCCCGGAGGAGATGAAAACCATCAACGCCGAATTTGAACACACTTTAACCTCCGCCTACCGCCACGATCCGTTTGATGGCACATACAGGCATTGGGTACGGACAATGGGACCTGAGACCCCATTCTTCGCCGGGTTACTTGAGGATCCGCGCTTTTGTGAACCGACAGAGCAGCTGTATGGTGAAGATGCCCTCGGTATCGTTTCCGATGCCAATCGCTATGTTGGTCATACGCGCTGGCATCCCGACCACTATGTGGATCCGACCGAAGATTGCTACGGTGTCAAATTCGCTTACTACCTTGAGCCGGTCGGGGCAGACACCGGCGCATTGCGACTGATTCCAGGGTCGCACAAGAATCCGCTACACAGTTCGCTGCGAAACAATCTAGACAGCTACCAGCTTGAAATTTGCGATGTCCCAGCTTACATCTGTGAATCAGAGCCGGGCGATGTGGTTGCCTTTGACGTGCGTTGTTGGCATGCGAGTTGGGGTGGTGCGGTTGATCGCCGGATGTGTACAGTGGTTTACTATAAGAATCCTGAAGGTCCTGAAGAGGAAGCCGCAACTCGCAAGCGAGCCTCCAGCAGTGTGAAAGAGCCGAATAATTCTGGGCTGCCATTTTCGACCCACCACAACATCATGAGCCACTGGGCTGCCAATCATGAGGGCAGCAAAAAACGCCAACGCTGGATTGATCGGGAGCGGGAGCTCGGGTTTCTCGATTATCTTTAGATGTGAAGAATTGGGATTCAACCTTCTGCGTGTCACACAGTACCTTTCACCCCAGGGGAGACTGCATACAAGGATGAAACCGTTTCTCGAAACACTGCCTCCTGAGATAGACACCAAGCTTCAAAATATAAAACCTCCGGAAGAAGAAGCGCGCATTCAGGTTGCTACAGATCTAATCAACGACGGCTCTTTTGGCGAACAGTGGCTCGTGGTAACCGACGAACGCTTGCTCGTTATCCCTACAGAGGGAACCGATGGCGTTGTGGAGGTGCCGCTCAAAGTCATCACAGAAACGAAGATCGAGGAGTTGGTCGGTGCCGGGCGTCTGGAGGTGGAACACGGAGAGGGTGAACCCACCTACCTATACTACTCCAACTCGTTGATCCCCAAGTTTGCTGAGGTCGCTGAAGCTATCAAGCAACTCACCAAGGGGGAAGCCCCTACGCTACTGACGGAGATGGAACGGTCTCGGTGTGACTCGTGCGGACGGTTGCTGCCGGAGAAAGACGGTATCTGCCCGGCTTGCGTGAAAAAATGGGATACACTGAAGCGAATTATTAGTTACTTGGCTCCGTACAGGGGCAAGGTCATCCTCCTCATGACCTTTGCGGTGACAAGCCCTTTACTCAACCTAATTCCACCGCTTATTGTTCTATATATAATCGACGATGTGCTCACACCGCTAATAGGCACTGTTCTCACACTGAGAGAAGGCTTTGGAATGCTGATACTGCCCGTACTGGGCTTTTTAGGCATCATGCTGTCAACTCTCCTGTTTGAGATTATCGGTGGCTTCATGAGAGCCGATATTTCCAGCGAAACCAGTAAAGATATCCGGGCGCAGCTCTTTCAGCACGTGCAGTATATGCCGCTGCGATTCTACGGCAAGCGACAGGTAGGTAGCCTAATATCCAGATTTACCAACGATGCAGATCGGTTGGAGATGTTTTTGCTTTTCGGCATACCCTTCATGTTGAGTAATGCACTGATGTTGATAGGTACGCTCGTAGTGTGTCTCTCCCTGAGTTGGAGATTGACCATCTGTGCGCTAATCCCGGTGCCGTTCATTGTGTTCGGAGGTGTGTTGATCTGGGGACGCATGCGGCGTATCTGGCCCCGTTGGCATGCTAAATGGTCACGGCTATCTTCGCATCTCAATGAGTCTATCTCCGGCATCCGTGTCGTAAAAGCCTTCGCGCAGGAAGACCGAGAGGCGATGCGCTTCAATACGCGGAACGAGGAACTGTGGGCTGTGAGTGTTACCGGTGAACGAAACTGGCACATCTTTTTCGCTGTCATGAATTTCCTCCTCGGTTTCGGGATGTTCTTCATCTGGTACTTTGGCGGAATGCAGATTTTACGCGAGGAGCTAACATACGGCATACTCTTGGCATTTACTCGTTATCTCTGGCAACTCTATCGCCCTTTGCAGTTCTTCAGTCAAATCAATAACTTTATATCCCGTGCATTCGCCGGTGCCGAACGGATTTTCGAGATTCTTGATACGCGGTCTGAGTTATCTGAGGATCCAGAGGCGACCCCCATGCCCCAAATGGAAGGGCGGGTGGCTTTCAAGGATGCTACATTCGGCTATGATCCGGGCAAACCAGTTCTCAACGAGATTAACCTTGATGTGAAACCGGGCGAGATGATCGGATTGGTGGGCAAATCTGGGGTGGGAAAAAGCACCATGATCAACCTGATTTGTCGGTTCTACGATGTGAATCGTGGCAGCATAAATATCGATGGCGTGGATATACGGAAGATTCGTTTGGAAGATCTACGCCGCCATATCGGCATGGTCCATCAAGATATTTTCCTCTTCGACGGCACAATCGCCGAAAACATCGGTTACGGTAAGCCGGGAGCGACCTTGGATGAAATCATCAACGCAGCGATTGCAGCAGAAGCGCATGAATTCATCTCCATCAAACCGGACGGGTATGACACGAAGGTGGGTGAGCGCGGGGGGCAGCTCTCCGGCGGCGAAAAGCAGCGGATCGCCATCGCACGGGCGATTCTGCACGACCCGAAGATCCTGATCCTCGACGAAGCGACCTCCTCCCTTGACAGTGCCACAGAGAAAAAGATTCAAGCAGCCATCGCCCGGCTAGTCAAAGGGCGAACAACCTTTGCGATTGCACACAGGCTCTCCACCCTGCGCAACGCGGATCGGCTAATTGTATTGGATGACGGTAAGGTTGCGGAGGTCGGGACACACGAGGAACTGATGGATCGGAAGGGGATTTTTTATAACCTTGTCCATACGCAGCAACAAACATCAGCAATCATGGCGGTCGGTGGTGGTAAGGATGACCCATCTCAAAGTAGGAGATAGCACCGAACTTAATTCGTAGGGCACGCAGATCTGCGTGCCATTTCTTCTTACATATTACTCTTACGTTTCACGCATCACGTTTCACGTTCAGCGTTACCCTAAGACATGCCGCAATGCGTCCTCAAGTCCGGGATACTGAAACGCATAGCCGGTTTCCAAGAGACGGGCAGGCTCCACACGGGTGCTCGAAAGAAAAAGTTCATTCGCCATCTCCCTACCGAACATGATGCGAAGCCCGAAACTCGGCAAAGGAAACAGGGTTGGACGCCTCAGAACGCGTCCGAGTGCTTTCGTGAACTCACGGTTGGTGACCGGATAGGGAGCTACGTTGTTCACCGGTCCCTGCAAACTATCCGTGACCAGCGTGTGATAGATAGCACCGACTGCGTCGTCCAGTGCGATCCAACTCATATACTGCCGCCCTTTACCCAATATCCCCCCAACTCCCATTTTGAAGGGAGGCAGCATCTTTTCCAATGGTCCCCCTGCCAGACTTAGGACGATGCCCATTCGGAGGTTTACAACGCGGATTTCTGCGTGGCCTACGAATTCGGTTGCAATCTCCCATTCTCTGCACACATCCGCCAAGAAACCCGTCCCCGACGCACTTCCCTCATTCATGACTTCTGTGCCACGACTGCCGTAGTAACCGATAGCCGATGCGCATACCAGTACCTGCGGCGGGTGGTTGAGATTCGCGAGCGATTCGCAGAGTAACCGGGTCCCCTTGACTCGGCTGTCAAAGATCCGCGCTTTTTTGTTGCGAGTCCATCTGCCTGAACCGATATTCTCCCCGGCGAGATGCACCACCGCATCCATTCCTTCCAGACCGACGGTATCAATACGGTCTGATTCTGGATCCCAGTAGACTTCCGATCCATCCGATCTCGGTGCGGACCTGACCAACCGGACGACATCATCTCCCGCATTGGTGAGCGCGGAAATCAGCGCCGATCCAATAAGACCCCTTGAGCCGCTAATGAGAACTTTCATAATGTGTTTTCCTCCATCAACAGATAAAACGTGGAGGCAACTGTTGAGATTACATTTCTGAGTTTTTATTTCGCGGTTTGGAAAGGTTCCCACGCTTCGCCTGCCGCCGCAGCTTGGCGTTCCAACTCAGTGCGCCAACCGATAACCTCCCCGGCTTTAATCCGATTGATGTCAAACCCCGGATACCGATCCTCAAGCGTATCTCCCAACTTCTGTGTTACCGCCCAACGGTCCCAAGCGGTCTTCATCCACTCGTGCGGCAAGGCTTCGCGCACGGCGGGATCGAGCTGCCACGCGCTTCGCACGTCCGCCACCGATGGCTCCCCGGTGGACTCGCCCGACCACTTCGACCAACCGATTGACAGCGTGTTCCGTTCCCGTTCAGGGACAGCGTGCCCTGTGTGAATCGTGGCACCATTACGGAT
Source organism: Candidatus Poribacteria bacterium (assembly GCA_965222435.1). Lineage (GTDB taxonomy): Bacteria > Poribacteria > WGA-4E > WGA-4E > PCPOR2b > PCPOR2b. The sequence goes on from OZ244950.1 coordinate 6,355,696, forward strand.
GAGTGCTTCCCCCGGCTTGAGTCGGATCGCTACTTGACCCGGCAACGGATCCTTGCCGTTCCAACTCGGTGTATGTGGCACGCCCTGATCCTTCATCGCCTGTGGCAGGAGCACATCGTGCTCATACGGCGTGCGCCATCGGTTATGGCTACCCGGTATCAGTTCGTGGCATTCGTCGTCCACCAGTGCCAAGAACATGCTCACGCCGTTCCGTTCTATAGACTTCTCATTGTTTTCTTGGATCTCTTTCCAGCGGATTCTTTCGACCTCCTCGGAATACGCTTCAGGACCTTCCCCTCGTACCTCGCGCTGTGCAAAGTAGCCCGCTCCGGTGCCCCACCATGTAACATCTCGGTGCCAACTCGGTCCGTTCTCGCGCAAGTGGGGGTTGGACCACAGCAGCATTCCACTCAGCACCATATCTTCGGGTCCAAGCCCATTACACCAAGAGGAAACGAAGTTAAGGAACTCTGGAGACCCGTGAAACTCGGCAAAGCTAGGCTCCTTGAAAGCCGGATGGATGAGTCCCCGAATCGCCCACGGCTCATCCTCGCCTGTGCGGTGCACGTAGGCTTTTGAACAGTCGATCTTGCTGTAACCGTTGGCAGGGGCGCACGCCTCCGTCAAACGACGACCCGCTTCACGCAGAATCGGAATCCACGGGCTATCAACAAAGTCGTTGATGATGAGGAAGCCGTGTTCCTTCAGGTGTTCCAACCGTTCGGGTGTGGCTCCGGGTGCCGAAAGTTCAGGCTTTGAATCGGCAAACGCTGTGGCACGATAGGGTTTCGCTGCTGATTGATCGGTACTCATTTTCATTCCTCCTGATTCAGTTGGGGTGGGGTCAATTTTGAAACGTGGCGGTGATAGGGATGCAGTCTGTGTCAATCGGGATTAATTGCTTGAGACTTCATAGGGATTATGGCATGGAATCGTAAATTTGTCAAGGGTTTTGCTGTGGGAAGTGATTTCTGCATTGTCTGAATCGCGGATTGGCCCAATCCGGGAAGGCTTGATTTTGGTGATTTCAGGTGTTCTTTGGAGTGCGGTTAGAAACTGTTGGTCAATGTTACGAGAGATACAGGGTTTTGTTTAGATTGCGCCAACATAGCGATCCCAATCCTTTTTTGACATCAGTCTAAAACTCACTTGTCAAGCTCAAAAGGAACGAGTTCGTGCGTATGCTTGAATCAGTGAGATAATGTCTTGTTCAGCGAGGGGAACTAGTATAAATTTCTCGTAAGTCTGGATCCAATTTGCAAGTTGCCCCAATACATCCCGAGGACTCTGTCCGGAGGTAAGCCCGTCCAACAAGGCTGATGCCAAATATTCACGTTGGTGGGGTAGAATCGGTTCTAGCCAGAGTTGATAGAGGAAATCAACCGCCACGTTTAATGCCGATGACAGGCTTGCTCTTTGACCTCCAAGGGCCTGCACTAAACTATTGTAAGGTTCGACAGGCCGCCAATCTGATTGTTCCGCTGCTTCAATTAGCAAGTCCGCATTGAAAACCGTGTGATAGTAGTGAGAACAGACCAATTTAATCGTCATTTTATCGTACTCCGCCTTATCAAGGAAATTATTATTAACGCAATGTTCCAATACAACCTGTGTCCAAACACCATCAATGCGGAAGTTTGTTCCCGCGTGTTGATTGAGAGCTGCCTTTGCGTAAGATTTGAGCGGTTCATCGTCCGAAAGGAGCAGATGCCCCGGCTCGCTTGCGATTAGGAGGGTATCAATAAAAAGTGGTTGAAGCAGAGCATCAAGTTCTTGCTTGCGTAATTGGTTGATTTCTAGCGCAGCGGTGCATGGGTAGACTTCACAATTTTCTCTGGTCCATTTAAGAACGTCTTCTAGATATTCTACTCCTTGCTTAATTTCTTCGGGGTTTATGGCAGCTTTTACATACTGGTTGCCTTGCTTTCCAACCCCCATCCCTTCTCGTTTCAACCACATCCCTTTTCTATCATCAATGATTTGCTGAAGTTCATCAATGGTCGACTGCGCGATACTAAGTTTGCCAAAAGCCCTAACAACAGCATCCGAAGCTCCTAGACGGTGTAGGGTTAGAAGTGAGATAAGATCCACGACAAGTTTGGGTTGGGGATCTCCAAACAAAGCGAGAGCTTGAGCCCGCTCTTCAGGATTTCCTATACTACACCTAACACCCAAGTCAGGCTTACTCATGAGGAGACTCCACGTATCTAAAACATTGCCCCCTGTCAAGTCGTTAAAAACACCAATTGGGAGTGGGTTTTCTTTATAGGCTGATTCAATCCGAAGAGAGGCTTCGTGCTGCTGGTCCAGAAGGTCGAACAGGGGCTGAAATTTCTCTGAATCATCTGCCTCATGAGAATCGTCTAGTTTTATTGAACATAATCCTGGAGTGTCTGGAAACAGTTCAGGAAACTTACGAAGGCTTTCTTGGAGCGCGTAAACATATTTACTTCTGATATCAACAACTTTTCTAATATTGGTATTTTGCTGCAGATGTATATCGTCGCCTACATGTTTACCAAGCAACCGTTGAGCTAAGCGATGATTTTCATCAAGTTCATTGTGTCTGCGCTCTGCCTCTTGACGTTTTTCGATGATATACCGGTGGGTTTCATCGGTACGGTCAAGGCATACTGCTGTTCCGAGTTGAACTTGGGTGGGTTGTAGCAACTCGCCCATTTCCTCTGAGACTGTATAGAACAAACCAACGTATTTCAGGTGAGCCTCGGAATTATCATAATATGTTCTTCGAGTTTCGTACATGATGTCCAACGCTGTCTCCGGTTTCGATCTGATCCGATACAAATGGGCAAGGTCAAAGCAGGATCGTAGAGAAAGATTTTTCAGATCGAAAGATCTGTCTAACAGACGCTCGATGTCCTCAAGCCTATTGGACCTGGAGTAAATTACAGCAAGATGGATTTGCATCTCAATATCATCTGGAAATGCGTCTATATACAATTTACCCACTGCTTGAGTTTGATCCATATCGCCGATTTCGTTGTAAATCAAGAACTCCATCTCGGATATGTGTTTAAGCACACCATATTTCTCACGAAGGACTTGACAAATTTCAAGTGTCTTTTTTCTTTCGCCCGAGAAATAGTAGCTATTGAGCAAACGTTGTGTTAATTGAGAGTTTAGGTTCGTATCGGTAACCTTTTCATAAAGCGTGGCAGCTTTTTCAAATTGTCCATAAATACAGAGTTCATCTGCCAATTCCACAATTTCTTCAAATGTATCGCTATTTTTAGCATGGTCGTATGCTTCTTTGAGCAGGGAGAGTGCGTCATCGTTTGCTCCAGTGGCTTTGGAAATCCGAGCTGCGTTAACGAGGTTCAACACGCTTGTTGGAGACGAGTCGTGCATGGCTGTAACAATTTGTTTTGCTTCCTCGATACGTTCAGCAGCAATATAAATGCTAACGAGCAAATGATTTGCATTTTCTCGTAGTTCCGAAGGCGGGTCTGTCGTGAGAAAATCATTGAGTATCGTGATAGCTTTATCAAAGCGTTTATCCACTAGTAGGATATTGGCAAGTATGATTGGAACTTCAGGGGTTTCCGACAGGGACTCGATTGTCTCCAGAAATTCAATGGCACTTGTGTTGTTTCCCTCCTTAAAGGCTAGTATCGCCCTATTTTTTAGCAGAACGGGATGTAATGGCTCGATTTCTAAAGCGGTATTGAGGTCCTTTATTGCTGCCTTTACTTCACCAAGATGGAAATATGCCGTGCCCCTGTTGATAATCCAATCTATTCTAGAGGTGCGTAGTTCAGTCTCAATAATGCAGTTCCATGCCTCGGTGAAAAGTCCAATTGCTCGCTTCAATTGTTCTTTTTCAGAATCATTAAGTTGTTCCGTACACGCAGCAAGGCGATCCTCCAATACTTGCTCAACCAAGATGGTTGCCAAAGCGGCTTTGAAATCAGGTATGTCTTCTAGTTCATCCTCAACCGTGATTTCACACCACTTCCTCGCTTCTTCTAAATTCCGACGTTGTCTAGCAATCTCGCTGATTGCATGAGCAATTTGCGGGGTTTCTCGTAAATATTGGGGAACTTTAGCAATGACCTCTTCAAGTGTTTCTTCATTGGTAGACATCTCAACGAGAATAGCGTAGGCATTTGCATTAGCCGGATTCTGTTCTAATGTCTTTTGCACATAGGTCTCAGTCTCTTCGGTTTCTCCTAGTAAGAAATGAGCGGAAGCACGATTAGAAAGTGCGATTTCGTCTTTAGGATTATATTGAAATGCTTCGAGCAGCAACATACCCGCATCACGTTCTTTGTTGAACATGGACTGAGCTTTTGCCATATTTGTCAAAATACGGAACTTGGCAATCGGTGAAGTGCTTGTCCAGATCCGGCACTTCAGGTTTTCTAATGAGTCGAGAGCGGACCTAGGTCTACCTTTCTTGAGTAAATCTCGTGCATTGTCAATTTCAGCTTGGTGTTCTGTTTCAATTGCGGTTGTAACTGCATCGGAGATACCTATATTGAGGTGTTCATTTAAGTCAGTGAATTGCGAACTCAATTTTTGAGTTAGATCAAGGTTTGATTGGAGGTATTCAATTGAACGCTCTTGATTTTTCGAGTGTGCTTTCATGATTTCGAGCATACTCTGATTAAATGCTTCTTGATTACGTGTCAATCGTCCGTAGAAATTAGCAATGGTCTTTTTAAGAACAGGTTGGATTTTGTGTGCTAATTCTTCAGCAGTCAATTGGTGATTGGGCAGGATAATACATTCCTGAAAGAGAGCAGTGATTTCTGCAAGTTTTTCCTCTTCCCCTAGTGACGTTAGCTCAGTTATATCAATATTGCTGAGTGAATTGATAACATCATCAAGCATGTTGATATCTACCCTGACTGTTTCCGGATCCCGTGTCTCAGTTAGATGGGCGAGGGCTGGTGCACTTTGCTTTACTGTATCGACAAGACATTTCTTAAAGAGAGCCTCTGCTGTACTGTTTATGAAATGCTTTCGAGTGGCATCAATTCTGCTATAGATGGAGGCACCCGAGCCCATAAGAGCAATTAATTCAAGTATTCCCATTGATTTTCCACTCCTATCAAAGTTTCAATAGTAAGGTGTCTCTGAAAACTTTCAACATTATGTCTTATAACTTGTCTAGCTTGGTGTTTCAGTGCGGTATTCGTATCATCCGTCCCAAATCAATTTTCTTTACAAATTCTATGGTGCTTTGGCTGTATATAACTAGTATGGTGAACCATTTTTGAGGGTTTTTTGAAGATAGATGGGGAAGGGTTACTTTCAAGGATATGACGTTGAAATATATCTGCTTGACTCACACAATATTATACCCGATTGAGGGGAATCTTTCAATTAAAAATTGAGGACGATTTAACCTTGGGTTTTGTCCGTTCTATCTTTGTCCTTTCCACCATTGACACCACATCCCCGATGTATTATCATGTAGGAAAGGTTTTTTCCATTCAATCTTAGCAATACACAGGAGAACACTATGAAGATAACAGGTTTTGAAACGATCCCGATACGAGGACGCGCCATGGTCCTGAAAATGTTCACCGACGAAGGCTTGGTCGGCTTCGGTGAACCGATGAACTACTCACATTGGCGTCCTGTCGCGCAAGCGGTGGACGATATGGCAGAGTATCTCGTGGGCAAAGACCCCTTGCAGATCGAAGACCACTGGCAGGCGATGTTCCGATCCAGTTACAGCCGGAGTATGCCGGTGCTGGTCGGTGCGCTGAGTGGGATCGAGATGGCGATGTGGGATGTGTTCGGCAAAGCGGTGGGGCTGCCGGTATGGAAACTGCTAGGCGGCTCAGTGCGTAGGCGTATCCGTGTGTACACGGCTTCAGGTGGCGCGACGCCTCAAGAGTGTGCGGAGAACGCGAAGGCTGCTGTTGAGAAAGGCTTTAGTGCTGTAAAGATGGGCGGTTCACAGGGACCTGTGCGCTTTGTGGACACACCAAAAGCGATTGATACAATGGTAGCGCGGGTGGCAGCGGTGCGCGAAGCGGTGGGCGATGAAGTCGATATCGGCGTCGATCTCCATCGGCGGTTCAGTCCAACTATGGCGACGATCTTCGTGAAAGAGTTGGAACCGCTACGTCCGCTATTTGCCGAAGAGCCGTGCCATCCGGAGAACAACGAGCCACTGTTAGCGTTGTCACGGTCAACCACGGTGCCGATTGCGACAGGGGAACGCCACTTGACACGATGGAGTTTCCGGGAGGTGATCGAGCGCGAGATGTGTGCCATTTTGCAGCCCGATATTCGACACTCCGGCGGAATAATGGAACTGAAAAAGATTGCGACGATGGCAGAAGCCCACAACATGGCGATTGCCCCGCACAACGCAGCCGGACCCATCGGAGTAGCAGCGTCGGTGCATGTGATGGCGACCATACCCAACCTACTAATCTGCGAGGGCGGTCACAATCGTGGGCAGGGGCTATTCAATAAACCGCTGACCCTGAAGGACGGGTTTATCGAGCTGCCGACGGAACCGGGACTGGGTGTGGATATGGAAGATGAAGCCATCGAAGCATTTCGGGACGATACCTTCCAGTTACGGGGGATGTTCTGGCACGAAGACGACGGTTCTTTTGCGGACTATTAAATGAAAATGTCACAACCCACCGATGTTAATCCAACAGAGGGTGTCCTATACATTGTGAGCACACCAATCGGCAATCTGGAAGACATCACACTCCGAGCGTTGCGGATGCTCAAAGAGGTTAATCTAATCGCTGCTGAGGACACCCGCCACACACGCCGCTTGCTTGCCCACTACGAGATTGGTACGCCGACCACCAGCTATTTTGAGGGGAACCAGATCCAGAAGGGCGAAAAGCTAGTTGCGCGGCTGAAAGCGGGAGAGTCAATCGCGTTGGTATCCGATGCCGGCACACCGACAATATCGGATCCCGGATATCGGCTGCTAATCCAGTGCATCGAAGCGGATATCCTTATCGTTCCGATTCCCGGTCCTTCAGCGTGCATCGCAGCAGCTTCCGTTGCAGGATTGCCGCTGCACAATTTCACCTTTGAAGGTTTCCTTTCACCAAAATCAGGAAGACGGAAACGCCAACTCACAGAGCTGCGTGAGGAGAGGCGCACCCTCATCTTCTATGAATCGCCGCATCGGATAATTGTGTTTCTACAAGATGTTCTAGAGGTATTCGGGGATCGGCAGGTTTCCGTTGCGCGTGAGTTGACGAAAAAATTTGAGGAAGTCTTTCGGGGCAAGGTGACTGAAGCGATCGAGAAATTCCAAGAAACGTCGCCACGAGGGGAGTTTACCGTCATAATTGCAGGATCTCTTTTAAGTGAGGAACTAAGAAAATGACTGCCCAAAATAGCTACGAGCGCAAGGTTTCTGAAATTTTTGGTTATGCCTCTGAGGCGAGTTCCGAGGAAGCATTGAGAGTAAGGCGGGAATACGAATGCCCTTTTCTCAGTGCACGGTGCGTCAAACCAAGCCAACACCGCAACTATGATTCGAGTATTCCCTTTGGGGCGTGTAGTGTTTGGCATCGCGGTAGAGGGATATCGGAACCGCAACCCCATGTAATTTGTCCCATCCGATTTGTTCAGGATAGGCGTGTTTTTCTAGACGCAAGTCGCGTTTTGGAAATGCGAGAGAACAATGAAATTATCGTTCTCCCTGAGGTCAGTTTATCAATGGGACGAATTGACTATATTCTGGCTCTGTATGATACTACAGCAAAAGCAGTTGTAGATTTTATTGTCCTTGAAGTGATGGCTTGCAGCACAACGAGGACGGGAGATATATTGCAATCCTTCCATGATATACTCCAAGGAGGAAAAACAGAGCGACAACTCAAATATGGAATTAATTTTAGGCAAGTGATAAGCAGGATGACGGTACAGGCGCTAGCAAAGGCGTATGCCTGTGAAAAGTGGAGTAAGCGAATGGTTTGGGCAGTACAGGATGTATTGTATCACTACATGCAGACAACAACGAAGATTGATCTGCATAAGATTCCTCTAACTGCGTCAAAAAATCCGCCCTCTGATATGCCAATTTTGTTTTATGTTTATGGAATGGAAATGGGTGGGAAACAGGAAAAGTTTCAACTTAAACTGAAGGAGATATATGGAGGTACAAAGGAAAGTTTTGCAAAAATTCTGGAGCCGATGGAACTGCCTGAAACTGACAGACTGTTGGAAGTGATTGAACAAAAAATCCAGGACCGAGAATCTACTTTCACTTTATCCGCTCCGTTTTCTGATGGGCTTGCACAGATTGCCCCAAAGATTGTGCGTGAATCCTCAACTGATGACTATACCTAATGAACGGTGGTTATTTCTTTTGTAAAATCACCTCAGATTCACAAAGTTCAAAATTGTGAGAAGAACTCCGGCGGTAGCGCAGTACATTGATTGCCTCAGCTTTGTATCCCGCTTTTTCTCCTAATTCAGCTAAAAGATCAGGGACTGGCACTTTGACTCCACTGTGAGCAGATTCTCCAACAACCAGCACAAAACGTGCGCGGGGTTTAAGAATAGGTTTTACCGCTTTAAGCACTTTAAACATACCTCCAAAATATTGCGTCGTCATGAAAGCGTAATCCCAACCCCAATTCTTTCCACGGTGAACCTCTTTCAAGCATGCTGCAATTTTCTGAATACTTTGAACATCTTTGACTTCGTCGGAATCTTTTACGTCTTTGTACATTGCTTTTGCATCACAGGTTACCATCCTTTTCCTGAGATTGCGTAGTTCCTCCATACTATTCACAAACTTCAGGAAAAATAGTTCCATTCGCGTCTGCATTGTGTAGTCAAGGTTGTTCAGGTACGGTGGTGATGTAATTACTAGGGAGACAAGCGGTATGTTATTGCGTATGTTATTTGCAGATCTTGCATCACAGTGGAAGATCTGCCCTCTGCCGATTTGGTTGTTGCTCGATTGTATGTGTTTCAAATCTGTATATATTTTGGAAATCTTCTGGGCAAACAGGTCATAAACTGGGGCATCCGCTTTCTGTTTATTAGATCCGAAGGCATGGGGTGTTAGCTTCATGTTGGAAGCGGGTCGAAGAATGGCAGCCAGGGCCAACAAGAAATGTGGACGGATATGCTCTGGTACAATTGTTTCTATCAAATACCGGAGTATCAGTATCTTTTGCACCACTACTTGAGTCATCCATTTATAAAGTCGAGGCATATTCGGTTCATCTGCCTCTGATAGAATTGTTTGGGATTTTTCTGCTACACTGGAGGGTGTGGCCGGTGAAAAAAGGCCAGGTTCCTTTGAGAGGCTTTTCAATAGCATCTGTGCTTCATCAAGAAGATGGGTAAGCGTTACACCAAAATCTCTAAGATTTACAGTCCAGTCGAGTTTAACATCTGAAGCAAAACAGAGGAAAGGATTTACTTCTAAGCCAATCCCGTTTATGCCATTCAATACTGCGCTCACAACAGTAGTTCCAGTTCCTGAAAATGGATCCAAAATAGTATCACCAATGCCAACGCCGAAGCGTTCAATAGCTTCAACAATCAATGGATCCGAATACGACTCTGGCATGAGGTACCAATCATGAACGCAAAGTCCGCGATTTAGAACAGCTGTTGAACTCAACGATGGGGCAGGTTCTCTGATATGGTTTACTATTGTAGGGGAAGCGTATTGCACCTGCGAGTGCTTCTGACTATCTAATTTTTTAGACATTAATATTATCCTTACTGAAGAATCAGGTATTCATTTCCACAACGTACCTCTACCGGCCTCGTTTTGAGGTGACTACATATTATGTTCTGTGTGTATATCTGTCAAGTATAATTTGGCTGCTACCCAACGGGTGTTACAGTGATGAGTAAAATAAACTGAATAATTCCGATGAAATGGCTAACTAATTCTAATGCAAGTGGCTAGTTAGGTGCGGCGCGATAAAAGTCAATACCCTATACCCGTAGGTCGGATATCTCCTGATGCCGTTCCGAGCATCCCGATTCATCGGGACTTGTCGAGTATCCTCGCTTCGCGGGACCCGATAAATCGAAATTTTCAACTTGCTGGAACTACAAAGCCCCAGTGGGGTGATAGGTATATAGAACATCGGTAAACCTATTGACCCAAGTCCCAGCGGGGCGACAGGTGTTTCGTAAGTTTAATTATTTCTGATATGTGTCGATTATGATAACTCGACCTACAGACTGTCTAGCAACTTGGGTAATCCTAATGCAAGTCTTTAGTAATATGGTGAGTTAGCTCTTACGCTCAGGTGTCTTGAAAAGGAAAGGAGACTACTTCAAATGAAAGCAAAATTAATATCTCTGGGAAAATTACTGATAGTCTTGGCAGCGTGCGGTCTAATGGTCCTAATCTACACGGGCTGTGGTGGTGGTGACGATGATGACGATGATGACGATTCTTACTCTGAGGCTGCTGATGAGTACGGCTACGGTCCTCCACCGGCTAGCTCTTTCCCTTCGGGATTGAATCCTCCAAACGGTGCAGCCTTCGACGATGTATTCTTTAAGGACTATGGCACCAATCCCTTTATTGATACGGAGGACGACCACTTTTCAACGTTCGGTATGGATGTGGATACCGCCTCCTATTCCGTCACGCGACGCTACCTCCAAGATGGTTTCCTTCCTCCGCCGGAGGCGGTGCGCGTCGAAGAATTTATCAACGCCTTTGATTACAATTATGAACCGCCGTTGCATGAGGCATTCGCAATCCATATTGAAGGTGCCCCCTCCAAATTTGGTGAAGGGAAACGGCTTCAATTGCTGCGAATCGGCATCCAAGGGCGGGTTGTTTCAACCGAGGATCGGAAAGACGCTATATTGACCTTTGTGATTGATGTCTCCGGTTCAATGGCGATGGAAAATCGGTTGGAATTGGTTAAACGATCGTTGAGGCTTCTTGTTGATCAGCTTCGACCCGGCGACGAGATAGGCATCGTTATTTACGGTTCTCGTGCACAGGTCCTACTCCCGCACACGGGTGTTGAAGAGCGCGGGAGAATCTTGAGGGCAATTGATTCTCTTGTACCGGAGGGCGCGACGAATGCCGAGGAAGGGCTTCGCATGGGCTATGATCTCGCCTTAAAGAATGTGCGGTTTGGTAGCATCAACCGGGTAATACTTTGTTCGGATGGCGTTGCCAATGTCGGACAAACCGGTCCCAATGCAATTCTCAGAGAGGTTCGTGCCCACGTTAATGAAGGGATAACATTGACGACGATCGGTTTTGGCATGGGCAATTTCAACGATATCCTGATGGAACAGCTCGCTAACAAGGGAAATGGCAGCTACGCTTATGTCGATACTCTCGGCGAAGCAAGACGGATCTTTGTGGAGAACCTGACCGGCACGTTACAGGTTATTGCCAGAGATGCTAAGGTGCAGCTCGATTTCAACCCACGGGTCGTCAGTCGTTTTCGCCTGCTCGGTTATGAAAACCGTCGCCTCGATCATGAAGATTTCCGGGACGACAATGTGGATGGCGGGGAAATTGGTTCAGGACACAGCGTGACGGCACTCTACGAGATTAAACTCCATGAGGGTGTGGTGGGACAACTCGCAACCGTTTTTATACGACACGAAGATCCGGACACCCGTCAAGTCACGGAAGTCAGCAAAGATATCTTTGCTGCAGAACTTGAAGATACGTTTGAAGATGCGTCTCCAGAGTTTCAGTTAGCCGCTGGCATCGCGGAATTTGCCGAAATACTGCGGGATAGCTTCTGGGCGCAGGAAGGCAGCTTGAAGACTGTGCATCAAGTCATTGAAGGCATCCTACCTCAAATCCAAGATGAGGGGAGCGATGAGTTGATACATCTCGTGAACCAAGCAGCGCGTTTTAAGGCACGGAGTGCGGAGCAGATTGAGTGAAGCAGAAACGCATCTTTTGTGATGGGTTCACTCGGTGGGGTCTGCTGTAGGGGATATGAGCTGCCAGAGTAGGATTGTCCCGTCTTCACTCCCACTGGCAAGCGTCGTTCCATCGGGCGAAAACGCAACAGAATGGACGCAAGCGGTATGCCCCTCTAAGGTCCCTTTGTACCCCCCGGTGTCAGTATCCCACAAGGCAATTGTATGATCCCAACTTCCGCTCGCAAGGGTTTTCCCATCGGGGGAATATGCCACGGTAAAGACATGATCTGTGTGTCCATCAAAGGTCGCCTTGAGCTCTCCGGTGTCAGCGTCCCACAAGCCAATTGTGTGTCCGTACCCTCCACCGGCAAGCGTTTTGCCATCCGGAGCGCACACCAAAAGAGTGACCCAATCCGTCTCACCGGAAAGGGTTGCCTTATGTGTTCCGGTGTTGACATCCCACAACTGAATCGTATGGTCCTGACTTGTACTTGCTAGCGTATCACCCTTTGGGAAGAAGACTACACAAGTGACCCGATCTGTATGTCCCTCAAGAGTTGCTCTGTGTTCCCCGGTATCAACGTTCCACAATCGAATCGTATGGTCCCAACTCGCACTGGCAAGCGTTTTACCATCTGGGGAAAATATCACGGAACTGATCTGATCTGTATGTCCCTCAAGAGTTGCTTTGTGTTCCCCGGTATCAGCATTCCACAATCGAATTGTGTAGTCATCACTGCCGCTAGCAAGCGTTTTGCCATCTGGTGAAAACGCCACAGCAGTGCCCCAGTCCGTATGCCCTTCAAGGGTGTTTTTGTTTTCTCCGGTGTCAGCGTTCCACAGCCGAATTGTGTGGTCATCACTACCGCTTGCAAGTGTCTTGCCATCTGGAGAGAACACTACGCAAGGAAAGCGAGTTACATGCTCCTCAAGGGTTGCTTTATTTTTTCCGGTATTGGGGTTCCACAACCGGATTGTGGAGATCAAAAGGGTTGCCTTATGTTTTCCGGTGTTAGCTTCCCCCAACCAAATCATGGAATCCTGACTTCTACTTGCTAGCGTACTACCCTCCGGGGAGAACACCACTGACTGCACATCATGCGTATGTCCTTCAAGAGTGGTCTTGATTTTTCCAGTCTCCATATCCCATAACCGAACCGTTCCGTCATGCCCACTACTGCTGGCAAGCGTTTTGCCATCAGGGGAAAATGCCACAGCAGTGCCCCGATCCGTATGTCCTTCAAGAGTCATCTTGACTGTTCCGGTTGCGATCTCCCAAAACCGAATGGTATTGTCCCAACTCGCACTGGCAAGTGTCTGTCCATCCGGCAGAAACGCCGCGGAGAAGACAGAATCTGTATGTCCTGTAAGGGTCATTTTGGTTTTTCCTGTTGCGACCTCCCACAATAGAATCGTATCGTCTTCGCTGCCACTGACGAGTGTCTTTCCATCGGGGGAGAAGTTGACAGAATAGACGGCTCCCTTATGCCCAAAGAGAGTTTGCTGGTGTTCGCCGGTGTCAGCGTTCCACAACCGAATCATTTCGTCCCAACTCCCACTAGCAAGCGTTTTGCCATCTGGCGAAAACGCCATGGAACTGACATCATGACCATGTCCTTCAAGAGTTATCTTGATTTTTCCAGTCTCCATATCCCACAACCGAATCGTTCCGTCATAACCACCACTACTAGCAAGCGTTTTACCATCTGGGGAAAACGTTACAGAACTCACGTCATGGCCATGTCCATTGAGGGTTGCTTTATGCTGCGCGGTGGAAGTTTCCCACAACCGTATTGTCTCGTCCATACTTCCACTGGCAAGTGTTTTGCCGTCCGGAGAGAAAGTCACGGAAAGCACCCAATTCGTATGCCCCGTAAGCAGAGTGACTTCGGTTCCGGCATGTATATCATAGAGCCAGATACCGATGGTACTTGCCACGGCAAGCTGGGTGCCATCCGGTGAATGTGCTATATCAAGGATTCGCCCTTTACCGAGGCGCGCTTTGGCACCGTCGGGTAAACCCCATTGGGTATGGTCTTGGGCGAGGAGGTTTGATTGAAAAAGTAGAGTGGAAACAAGCAGAAGGGCGAGATTGAAAAATCGTCTCTTTGTCATCAGATTCTTCTTTTGCTGAACGGAGTTAAGGAGTTTCGAGGATTGTAGAAAGATTCAAAAGCGTTTACACATTACAGATTTTAACACAAGCAGAGGTAGAATACAAACAAAACTGCACAAATTTTGTGCAGATGAAAGAATTGTGCGCAGAGACCTATTTTTTTTGGAGAACCCGGTTTCTGGTTTCTTAGAAAATTTCTATTTCAATTTATGCCACCGGGATGATACCCTATATATTGTTAGGTTCTTTTGACAAATTGAATCAATCTCCGTTCCGACAGTCTATATTTTGAGCAGGTACAAGCCCCCGATGAAGCATCGGAAACTAAGAAGCCTGCCCCTACATTCAGTTTATGGTTGCCCTATTGTAGGTCGGTTTTCTAAAATCGACATTTCGGTGTCGAGATATGAATATAGACCTACCTCCTAATCTATTGGGGCTAATCCCCATAGGTCGAGTATCTTGCCCGACCCATAGCCCCAGAGGGGTGATATGTATATAGCGCACGCAACGGTACAAACCCTAAAGTCCCAGAGGGGCGGCATGTATATAGAATGGGGAAATGTGAAGCGCAAGCGATCAGAGGTTCAGGGGTTTTCCGAATTGGCGACACCAAAATGTCAACACGACTAGTTCCTTCAATTTAACTTTTATGAAAAACAGGAGGTAAGCCATGGCAACAGATGCAAATATCCACGCTTTAGTGATTACCGGTGGGCACGGTTTCGAGCAGAAACCATTTTGGGAGATGTTCGATAGTTTTGAGAATTTCAGTTACGATACTGTTGTCTTCCCAGATGCGTTTGAATATTTGAACATTGAAGCGACAAAGAATTACGATGCGCTTGTCTTCTACGATATGTGGCAGGAAATTACCGCTGACCAGCAGGCGGCATATCTTAAACTGCTAAATCGTGGTAAACCGATTGTCTATCTGCATCACGCACTGATTTCGTTCCAAGAATGGGAGGAGTTCAACCGAATCGTCGGCGGGGTTTGGAAGGAAGGCAAAGGCACAGTGAAGCACAACGTCCAATACACCATCCAGATTGCCGATTCCGATCATCCGGTAACGAGAGGGATGCAGGATTTCGAGATTGAAGATGAAACGTACGGCAATTTCGACGCCAATCCCGATGTGCATGCCCTTCTCAAGGCAGAACACCCGGAGAGCGCGCCCGTGATTGGTTGGACCCATCAATACAGTAATTCCCAAATCGTATACATCCAACTTGGACACGACGGACTTGCTTACGGCAATCCGGGGTATCGTAAGCTGGTCGATCAGGGAATTCGTTGGGTGGTAGCTGCGAAAAACTAGGAATAGGTAAATCCCAAGCAATTCGTTTGAAAAATCTGTGAGTATAAACTGTGTGAAGCAGCACCGCGGAGAAGCTATCTCTGCCACACCCTGACTGTGAGATCAACTGCTATGATAAAACCCGATATTGGTGACCGATACGAAATTCAGTTGACCGATTTGACCTATTCTGCATCCGCTGTCGGTCGGATTAACGGGATTGTCACATTTGTCCACCGGGGCGGACCGGGCGAAACCGCGCAAGTCGAGATTACTGAAGTGAAGAAACGGCATCTACACGCCCGAATCAGCGATGTCATCTCTCCTTCTCCAGATCGTTGCCCACCGCCGTGTCCCTACTTTGATGCAGGCTGTGGCGGCTGTCAATGGCAACATATCAACGTGGATGCCCAACTCGATGCGAAAGCGCAAGTGCTTATTGAGGCACTGAATCGAATTGGAGGGCTATCATCTCTACCTGATATAACGCGCCATCCTACCCCTCAACCGCTTGCCTATCGGAATCACATCCGTTTAGCTGTTACCGCTGTTCGACCTCAGGTTGAATTCGGGTTCAAACTGGAAGGGAGCCATGACGTGCTCCCGATTGACCAGTGCGGAATCGCGCTCCCCACAATTAACAGGGCTTTGTCACAGGTTGTTGATCTGATAAAAAGCCTCCGGTGCTTTCGGGTCAATGAGTTGACACTGCGAGCTTCTGCCACAACCGGCGAGGTCATGTTAATTCTGATTTTTCCAAAGAGGTACAAGCCACGTCTTAAATTTGCTGACAAAGACTTGGGGAATTATCCGGTAATCCACTCGATCTATATCCAAAGTGGGGAACGAGGAACACCAGTATGGCTTGCAGGCAAACGGACACTATCCGAAACCGCAAATGGGCTATCCTTTGAAATAGGTCCCGAAACCTTCTTCCAGAACAACCTTGCCGGGCTAGAACAGCTTATCGGAATTGTTCGGCAGCACCTCCGAGTAACCCCGCCGACGGTCGCTATTGATGCACACTGTGGCGTTGGTACATTTACATTGCCAGTCGCCCAAACTGCGAAAGCTGCCTTTGGACTTGATCTCCAAGCAGAAGCAGTTACGCTTGGGACAAGTAATGCTAGGACTAACGGCATCACAAATGCAAACTTCCGCGTTGGGCATCTCGCCAAGCTGCGCAGCGTCACAGCGGATCTGGTCCTTCTCGATCCGCCGCGAGGCGGATGCTGGTCGGAAGATCTGGAAGCCCTTGAGCGAATCACACCGAAACACATCCTATACATCTCCTGCAATCCCACAACGCTCGCCCGTGATTTATCCAAACTCAGTGCGAGCTATGAAGTTTATTCTTTGGATCTCGTGGATCTATTTCCAATGACATATCATTTTGAAACGGTAGTTGGGTTGCGGCGATTATGAATAAATCATCTTAGATTTACGTCTCTATCTGTATTTGGAGAGGTGTATGAACGTTGAATATCGTGCCCCGCGCAACGAAACTGAACTTGACGACACAATTGAATGCAGCCTTCATGCGTTTGGGGACTCAGGGGATAGGCGATATCGCTTTACAAACATCGTCAAACAAGATCCATGGTTTGACCTCAATAACACGCGCGCCTGCTTTGTGGACGGGAAGGCTGCTAGCGTTGTACAGGTCTTTGACCGTCCCATGCGTATTGGGAATTGTGTCGTGCGGTTGGCGGCGGTCGGCAGCGTTGGCACAGATCCACCGCATCGCCGTGCTGGGTATTCATCGGGAGTGCTGCGGGATAGTGTCCGGTATATGCAAACGGCGGGTTACGATCTCTCGATGCTGTCTACAGGCATCCATTCGCACTACGCTAGAGCGGGTTGGGTCATGCATCCGACGTACAGCATGGACGTGACCCTACCTGCAACGTTTGGGGAAGCACCCGCTGATGAGATTATCGAGTTGTGTGAACCGAATCGAGATTTGCCAGCGTTGCGAGCGATTTACGATCAGTTTAACGCCAATCGAACAGGAACGTTTGTCAAAAACTCTGAATACTGGGTGAACCGACCCAAGTGGAAGTCATACGATCCGTCGCTGTACTGGATTGCTAAACGGGGCGAAACAACTGTTGCCTATCTGCAAGTTGAACGGTGGGAAATCGGCGAATTCGGCTATCTACCAGATGCGGAGGGGGCGATGATTGCGTTATTCTGCCACTTCTTCCGTTGTGCGAAAGCAGAAGGTGTTAAGGAAATCAACGCGCCAGCGCCATCAACGAGCCGCAAGATATTTGAGACGATGGGGTGCTCCGTTCGAGGACGTGAGCGAAGCAATATAATGGTTCTGATAACCAACTTTGAATCGTTATTGACCAAGATTAAGCCGTTGTTGGAAGCACGACTCAGAGATTCAGATTTTTCTGCGTGGACCGGTACTATTCGCATCTGCTACGAAGCCGACGAACGGACGTTAATCATCCGGGATGGAGAAATCAGTATTGCAAAGAACAGCGAGTCGCCGGAGATAAACCTGTTGGTCAGTCAAATACAATTACTGAAGCTGCTATTTGGGAATATGAGTGCTGAGCAGGTTGTTTTTTCTAACAGCTTGCAGATTCGCGAAGTTGCTTTGCTTGACGCACTTTTCCCAGCGGGTGAACTGTTCATGTGGCGGACAGATCGATTTTAATCAGTGCACAGAGGAGACTATTCCAGTCTTAATCATATTACTCTCGGTTAATCGGAGATAGAATGCAAGTGGAACATCTCAACCATATTGAGGCAGCTTTTGGAAAGGTTTCGATAACTCCCCCAATTAACGGCGTTTATCCAGATTTCTTTTTTGGCATACCTTCAGGGGTTATGGACGATGTCTATGCCCGAATCGGGATTATCCGGGCTTCCGATACTCCTGTACTTGTCCTTGCAGTAGACACATTGGGATTTGGTGTCGCGGAGATCTCGGTACTTGAGGACGTGATTGGTGACGCAACCGGCATTCCGCCTAACCGGGTGCTAATCACAGGCAGCCACAGCCACTCCGCGCCAATCTTGTGTCCAATTGACCTTTTCGGCGGGTTTAGTCCCTATTTCGATGGTCTGTGCGATCGCGTGGGCGAACTAGCAAAAGACCTGCTATCCCGCATGGAGCCTGCTACGCTCTTGTTTGGAAAATCGAGTTGTGATTTTAATGTGAATCGCAGGAGGATAACCTCAGAAGGAACCTGTGTCTCAGGCCCAAATCCGGATGGAGTGGTCGATAAAAGCGTGCCAATCGTTGCGTGTCATCGCGTAGATGGTTCGTTGGCAGGTGTGTTCTTCAGTTATTGTTGCCATCCAACGATTCTGTTGGGACCAGGGGTCTCAGGGGATTATCCGGGACAAACCCAATTGGCGTTGGAAGCGCGGCATCGGCAATCCGTCGCGCTGTATCTGCCCGGTATGTTCGGGAATGTACGCCCAAACCTTTCGGACGGAGATGGCAGATTTAGGAAAGGCACTCCTCTTGATGCGATGTACTGCGGAAGCCTGCTAGCCGATGCGGTGGATAACGCCTTAAAGATATGTGAACCAATTTCGGTGGATGCAATTCGGACCCGACGCCTACGCCGTCCACTTCCGCTTGATAAGCCGCCATCACGTCAGACACTTGATGAAACCGCAGCGCAAGCAGTCAAATCCGCGCAGACGAGCGACGAAGAAAAAGCGAGACAATCATTGTACCATGCTGGCTATCAACTTGCGATGCGTCAGTGGGTGCAACAGATTCGGCTGGAAGAGGCAGAGGATCGTGTCCCAACAGCGGTGGAATATACCTTCTCGCGGTGGGACATCGGCGATGTCCGCTGGATAACTTTCTCAGGCGAGTTCTTCTTAGAGTACGGGTTGTACGCCCAGTCACTGCTAGGAGCAGATCGGACGTTCACGCTCGGTTACACTCAAGGATGCCAGACCTACGTGCCGACTGCGCAAGCCCTGATTGAGGGCGGTTACGAACCGAACGCTTACAAACGTTGGCGGCAGAGTGCACCATTTGCACCAGAGGTTGAGGAAGCCGTTAAGGCAGCGGTACGGGAGTTAGCTAGCGATGAGCAGCTGCAGTAGGGGCAACTCTTGTGGTCGCCCTTTTTTTAAGGTTGACAGAAAAGAGAGTGAGCCTTAAAACTGTGTCATCATCTGATGATAGATATCAACCGCTTTCAAGACCTGCTCACACTCAACCCACTCAACTGCTGCATGTGCCTGATCAATACTGCCGGGACCAAAGACAATAGACGGAATACCAACAGAGGTGAACTTGCTGGCGTCGGTGCCGTAGGGAACACCTGTTATCTTTGATTTCCCGATCACGGATTCGCATGCACCGACAGCAACCTGCACGATGTGTGCCTTTTCAGGGGTTTCCATCGGATTATCCATGAGATACGGCGTCTGCATCGTAACATCTAAATCCGGATCGGCGGCTTGTGCACGCGCTAACCTTTCTTGAAACGGTACAAGAGCTTCCTCCGGTGTTTCGCCGGGGATGACACGGCGGTCTATATCAATAATACATTCGTCGGGCACGAAGTTGACCTGCACGCCTCCGGAGATGACGCCGATATTAAGCGTTGGGCTGCCTGTGAGTGGATGGCTCACTGAGTCATAGGCCGGTGCGATTTCGTCCTCAATCGCGCGAATCAGTCGGGTCATTTTTGAAATGGCGTTTATACCAAGATACGGCTTGGCGCTATGTGCAGCGACCCCTTTGACGACGATATGGAAACGTGCCAACCCCTTATGTGCACGGATAACCTCCAACTCGGTTGGCTCAGAGATGACCGCTGCCTCTGCCTTAATAGTTTGCGCCAATCGTAACGCGCCCTTAAAACTATACTCTTCATCTACAGCACCGGCGTATTTGATAGTGCACGGAGGTTTAACTCCCGCGTCCTTGAAACGCTTCATCGCGTGTATCATGGCGACACCACCAGCTTTAGTGTCGCACGCGCCTCGCCCATAGAGTAAGCCGTCGCGGATATGCGGCTCATAAGGTGGAATGGTCATAACACTGACAGAGGCGGTGTCCATGTGACATTCAAACAGTAACACGCGGTCTGGGTTTTCGCCTTCCAGTGTGGCGATAATATTGCTTCGCCCCGGTAACACTTCGTCCGTTTCGTAGGGAATATCCACAGCATCGAAGAAATCGGCAAGATACTCAACCATGCCAATTTCGCCGCGTTCCCCACCGGGCAGACTGGCGTTTATACTCTCAATCGCCACGACATCTTGCAGCGTGGCGAGAACTGCATTATCACTACGTACCCACGATTGGCTCATTAAATCTCTCCTTTACGTGAAATTTGAATCCCTTTCGATTATCGATTACGGGATAGTACGACAAATAGGGCAAAACACAAGACGCTGTCACTTTCTTATTGATACCGTTTTGTGAATCCGAGAATCTCCAGTGTCTTCCCTGACTTTGCTTCTCTATTCTTCCCAACGATACATCTTTTTCGGTGTTGAGTCCGTCTTTGCCGCCTCCCAAGCATCTATCCAAGCTTGATGATCTCGCGTCACGCGTTCCGGTTGTTCCTTGCTGCGTACCTGAATACCGGGCTGCGGCCTCCCGCCCGGTTTCCGCGCATCGTGCCAGCGGAGGTCTAAACTCCAGCGAACCACATCTGACAGGTTCGGAATTGAACCGTGTGGGGTTCGGCAGTGGATAAAAATTACTCCGCCTTTCTTCACCGGTATCCTCACCGGCTCACCTTCGGGCATTACCTCTGGGGCGATTGTCCAGCCATAGGGGCACCGCACATGCCTCCGAATCTCGCCACGATGTAGCCCCGGATAGAGGTGTATGGTTCCATTTTCTTCGGTTGCGTCTACAAGAGGAATCCACGTCGTCACAATGAGTGTATCGTCCGCCTCCGGCATCAGCACAGCAGCATCCTGATGGAACGGCGACTGTTGTATCCAATTATCAAACCCTTCGCCCATCAGGGGTTCAGGCAATTTTGGCCGCACATGGTGCGTTGGGTTGCAGTAAATTTCTGGACCAACAATTGATTCAAGGGTATCTAGTAGATTCGCGTTATGCAGGAAGTTGAAGATTGGACGCCGAAGATTCACCGGAAAGGACACCTGTCCCTGTAGGGGATCGCCTGCCTCTTTGGTCAACCAAGCGATACGTCGCTCGAAAGGTTGAGTTTTATGACGTTCTCTTATTTTCCCTTCGGCGTATAGCGCGTCGGCGATGGTATCAATCAATTCCTCAAAGTCCGCAATCAACGGATTCAGATCTTCATCACTTAACGCATCTTCCACAACCAGATAGCCGTTTTGATGAAAGGCTTCGACCTGTGCTTGGGTAAGTCCCATTAATAAATCCTCTCTTAACGTAATCTCGATTTGTCGCCTTTTTGACAAGTCAGGATGAGTCTGCGTGTTCTTCCTCTTGACTAAGAACGCAATCCCGACAAAATTGCCTCCGCCAACTGCATTGTCTTAATCGCCTCATCCAGATTCGCTGCGGGAAGTGAAACGGGGCGGTCTGCTTTGATACAATCGAGGAAGTATCGGTTCTGTTCCTCTGTACCACTCGTACCTCCGCCGCTCAACTGGTGTTGCTGACCATCACAGAAAACAGTTCCCTGCGACACCCCTTCGAGATAGGCGGAGATGTTCCGTCCGTGAATCTCATAACGTTCGAGGCGAGCGTCTGTGGTATAGTTTGCGGCAAGATGGGCAACACAACCGTTCTCGAACAGGATAAGCGCGGCGTGGACATCTTTGTAATCGGAGATTGTGCGGCGCACGACGCTATGCACCTCCTCGACCTCTGCCCCTGCCATGGCGCGAACGATGTCGAGCGCGTGTATCGGTGTTTCGAGAAACAGGTTATCCATCAGATGTTCGGGGAAGCGTCCTGATTTTATGAATCCAGTTACACTTTTGTGGAATTCCCCGACAAGCTGCGTCACGGAACCTCGCGCTTCGACCATCTCTCGCGCTTTGACGATGATAGGGTGGAAACGACGGTTCCAGCCGACCATGCCTTTAGCACCTGTACGGGCAGCGGCATCGCGCAAAGCGGTGGTTTCTGCGACACTCATTCCCGGTGGTTTCTCCATCAGGGTATTGACACCGCGTTCTAGACAAGGCAACGCTGCCTGCCCGTTGAGGTGTGCTGGCGTTGCGACGAACACCGCATCTAGCGACTCGGCGTCTAGCATTTCATCTACGCTGGCATAACGTCCTGCTATGCTGAACTCATCGCCCGCAGCATTTCGCGCCGCCTCGATCGGATCACAAACAGCGGCCATTTCTACATCATCAAATTCTTGGAGAACCCGTACATGCCCTAGACCACGTCCACCGCAGCCGATTAAGGCAATCTGTAATTTCGACATGAATTGTTCCCTCCATATCTCATCGCTATTCACCTACCCGTTGTGGGTATGACAGCGAAAAAAAGGGTTTTTGGTTTACTGGTTCATTAATGAACGAATGTACTATGGTGAACTAGAGAAATAAGTAGACATTTACCAATAACTCCGACCCTAGCGAAGTTTCCAAAGTCCCCCTGATAAGGGGGACTTAGGGGGTTGGTTGTGCATTGGAAGTGTCTAAGTAATTCTAAAATCTACCATAATAAACTCATTTAGAAAACACAGCAGCATCCCGATAAAACGAGCAGTCCCTCCCCGTTTACGGTTGAAGTTGTCGTAAGTGTTGTTCAGCATCTTCTTTCCATTCGGCGGGTGGGTTCAGTTCAAGGAATTTTTTCCATCGATTAATTGCTTGCTGCGTTTTGCCGGTGTATTCATACATCAAGGCAAGATTATAGTTTGCCGTCAAATCCTTGGGATTTATCTGAATCACCAATTCAAACTGTTCTGTCGCTGCGCCGAGCTGATCCAGATAATAAAGTGTGCTTGCGTAGTTAAGCAGCGTTGACACATGGTTCGGCTGCAGCTCTAAGGCTTTCTTCAATGTTTCTTTGGCACGCCCAAAATCCGTGCTATAACTGCTGTAAAGATCGCCAAGCCGTTGATAGGCTCTGACGGATTCCGGGTCAATTTCAAGTTCTTTTTCAAAGTGAGCAATTGCGTTGTCATGATTCCCCTCCCATTCTGCAATCAGCCCAAGTTCAAGATATACCCCTTTGTACTTTTTTTTGAATTGGAGAGTCTTCAGAAGTATCTCTTTAGCTTCTTGCCGTTGATCTAGATCTACGTACGTCATGCCGAGGTAGTAGTGTGCATCAGAATTGTCGGGTTCGATGACAATTACCCTTTTGAAATCCTCCGCGATCTGACCGTATCGGTAGAGCGTGTCGCCAATCTGTTTGTAGCGACGAGTGATCAACCCGCGATAGAGATAAGCTGGTACATAGTCGTTTTTTAGATCAATGGTCTTGTTGTATTCCTCAACCGCCATCGCCGCATAGGTATCGTAATCTGCCAGCGTTGCGGCATAACGGTCTAGCAAATGGGCATAGCGGAAATGCCAATCAAAGTGACCGTCGTCATATCGGTTCGCAAGTTTGAAGTGCTTAATCGCTTTTTCGTTGTCCTCGCGTTCTTCAAAAATCACCGCGAGATTGTACTGCGCTTGCGGATGATTCGGTTCGATCTCCAGACCGGGTTCATACACGCGGATGACGTTATCTTTATCGCCTCGCCGAAGATATAGCGCGCCAAGGCGAAGGAACGGATCTGCCTTAGATGAATCGAGTCTGATTATTGTTTCATATCGTTCAATCAGGCTGTCGATATCCCCTTGCTGTTCATACAAAGACGCGATTTGATGATGGGCATCAAGGTGATCCGGATTGAGACGAGTAGTTGCCAAAAAGGCATCAAGTGCTTCCTCAGAGCGTCCTAATTCAACGTACAATATGCCTGAAAGATAGTATGCCTCAACATTCGTCGGCTCAATTGCGATTAACTTCATCAACATCGCCAACGCGTTTTGCGGGTCATTCTGCCCCTTATAGATTTGCGCCGAACGCATTAAGACATCAGTATGGTTCGCATCAAGTTCAAGGACTCGCGCATAAAATCGCAACGCATTTTCTACCTCCCCTGATGCTTCGTGGCTGCGTCCGAGCAGATACGTCGCTTCGATGTCTTCCGGAAAGATAAGAAGGAACTTGCTGAAAGACTCAATTGCCAGATCAAATTGCTCGGCATCGAAGGCGGATTTGCCCTGATTGAAGAAATACCGTTCCAGTCCCGGATCCAATTCAATTGTGCGTTTATAGGCTGCTCGTGCCTTCTCCTGATTTTCCTGTTCGTAGTAAGCATCTCCTAGAAATCTATAAGTGTCCAGCAGGTGTTCCGGTGCGAATTCGATATCCAGATTGGTTTCATCAGAGCCAATCAAGGTAATGGTCTTTTCATAGTATTGGGTAGCAGTGGTCAAGTTGCCCGCGTCAGCCTCGATTTGAGCGAAGTAGAACGGTGCCCGTGGATCATCAGGAATGACCGCTAAAAATCGCTTGAGGATGGACTTCGCCTCGTTCCGCCCCATCAATCCAGCATGATAAGGAGCTAGCTGCTCCATAAAGTAGTCCGTGAGAGGGACACCCGCTTCAATTGCTCGCTTATAGTGCTCAATTGCAATCCCTTCCTCCCCTGTTGCGTAATAAAGTTCAGCAAGTTGGAGGAGGGCGGCAGTGTGTGTTGAGTCTATACTGTCAATAATACGCCGAAATATGTCGATTGCACCCTCTTGGTTCCCTTTTTGGACGAAAATCGTGCCGAGTTCATACAGATTTTCCGCGGTATAAGGTTCGTATTTCTGTCCTGCCTCATATTCCTCCCATGCCTCGTTGAAAAAGCCTTCTTTTGCGAGGGTTTTACCAAGTTTGAAATGGGCGGGGGCAAATTTAGGATCTCGGGAAATTGCTTCCTCAAGTGCTTCTCTGGCAGCGTTATAGCTCCCAAGTTTGAAATGAGCCAATCCGATGCCGTAGTAAGGACGCACCCATTTTGAGTTCATTTTCTGCGCCGCCCGAAATGACTCAAGCGCAGCTTCGGGGTTATCCTGTTGGAGTTGGATTTCACCAAGCCGATGGTGGGCAGGATAATACTTGGGATTCAATTTCAAGCACGCCTCCATCGCTTGGGCTGCGAGGTCTAACTTATTCTGTTCTTGATAGATCGCACCGAGACTGAAATGTGCCTGCGACAGGGTTGGGTCAAGCGAGATAGTCCGCTCAAATTGGTTCGCAGCCTTTTCAAAAAGGGCATCGGTTTGCGTCGTATCTATTCTCCCTTGGTTGGCGTAAGCGTAGCCCAGACCGTAGTGTAGACCTGAGTTGGCGCGTTCTGTCTCTGCATCGGTTTCATAAAGGGAGATTAGGGCTTCAAGATGTCCTTCCTCTTTCCATTTATTGACTAAGTCTCGATGCTTTTGGACCTGTTTATCGGGTTTCTTCTCTTTGAGAACTTTGCGATAATCTTTTCCAATAGCTTCCCGCCATTGTTCGTTCCCCTCCGCAATCGTAGATGTTACGATTGAAGGTATCAAGATCAGGAGTAGGTATCGAAATAGCATCGGTTTTAACGGTTTCATGTGTCCTACCCTTTCTTACCGTAACAGTATGATTAAACAGAACCGCTACTACTTTTGTGTCGATTCAGGGACATCGTAACCGCTAACTTCATTGCTGCCTTCAAACTGCTAGGATCCGCCCGATTTTTCCCCGCGATGTCGAACGCTGTGCCGTGATCGACGGACGTCCGAATAATGGGAAGCCCTAAGGAGACGTTGATGGTGTGTTCAAAGTCCAGCAGCTTCATAGGCACATGCCCTTGATCATGGTACATCGCTACCACTAGATCGTATGCACCCCTGACCGCCTTTATAAAAATAGTGTCGGCAGGGAACGGTCCCTCGCATATCATCCCCATATTCTGAGCGGCTTGGATCGCAGGGACGATTAATTCGAGATCTTCGCTCCCAAACAAACCATTTTCGCCGGCGTGCGGATTGAGACCACACACAGCGATTCGCGGTTGGGCGAAGCCAAGCGATTGAAGTGCTTCGTTGCCGAGTTGAATGGTACGCAGGATTCTAGGGGTGTCTAACTCACAAGCATTCCGCAGTGAGCAGTGGGTCGAGACGTGAATGACCCGGAGATGATCATTGACGAGCAACATCCGTGACTCTGCTGCCTTGGATAAATCAGCGATAAATTCTGTATGGCCCGTGAAACCTTGTCCGGTTAAGGACACCGCTTCTTTATTCAAAGGGGCGGTGACCATAGCATCTGCCTGACCATCAAGGCAGAGCTGCGTTGCCGTACGGACATATTCAAGGGCGGCACTGCCGCAGGCAGCACTGAGTTTGCCTACAGTGAACTGGGAAGGTTCAAGTTGGTGTACATCTAGCAAGCACACCTGTGCGGTTCTAGAACCAGGCCACTGTGCAAATCTCCCATCTTGGACGATACAGTCCGGGGGCTTCAGACCAATCTGCTTTCCCACCATGCTTAGGATGGCTGCATCGCCGATGACCACCCAGCGAGCGATGTTTAACAACTCCCGATCTGCCAATGCCTTGAGGACAACTTCAGGACCGATGCCAGCCGGATCGCCGGTAGTGATCGCAATTGTTAGTAATGTTTCATTTTGCATCTCGGAGGGCTCTCCCTCTCAGCTTGTGTGTCTTAGTACCACCGTGTTTTATCAACCACATTGATCAACGGTTCACCGGCGACGAAACGCTTGAGATTTTCGCAGAAGAGTTCAAAAACGCGATTGGGTGCTTTCGGGGACTGACCGGCGTGATGCGGTGTGACGATAACATTCTCCATTTCCCATAGCGGGCTATCCTGCGGGAGTGGTTCAGGATCCAAAGCATCAAGTCCAGCCCCGGCAAGCTCGTTAGCTCGTAGAGCTTCAACCAATTCGGCTTGATTAACAATTTTTCCCCTCGCAATGTTAATCAGGAACGCCGTTGGCTTCATCGCACGAAATTCAGCTGCGCCCATGATACCCTCTGTTTCGACCGTTAGCGGACAGCAGATGGCAACCCAATCCGATTGACTTAGCATGTCATGCAGCCTATCGGTCCTCCAGAGCGACTCAACGTAATCAGGCTTGTGCGTCTGCGTCGGATCGACCGCGAGGACGCGCATGTCAAAAGCGGTTGCACGCTTGGCGACCTGTAGCCCGATACTACCGAGACCGAGGATGCCGATTGTTTCCCCGGCAATTTCAAGCACCGGCATATTCGCACGGCTTTCCCACACCTTCTCCATCTGCCGCTTAATCGTAATATTGAGCGTTCGTGTGAAGGCAAGGATAAGTGCCATAACATGCTCGGCGATGTTGACCGCGGTTGTACCGCGGGCGTTTGCAAGAACGATATCGCTGTTGATTAGTTCAGGAAATCTGAGCCCTTCAACGCCAACACCTCCGGTCTGAATCCAACGAAGTTTTTTGGCGCGACGGATCTGTTCGGGCGTTGCGCCACCAAAAATGGCGTCCGCATCCTCAATCTCTCGCTGTAGGTCCTCGTCCGTTGTCGGTGTCACGAAATCGACATCAGGGGCGATTGCGCGAGCGGCTGCGATTTGTTCTTCACTCAAACGATGGATGATAATTTTCATAGCTGATCCTTTCTTTTTTAGATTTAAGGCTTTCGCCGGTAGATTTCACGCTTTCACGCTTGAGACTGTGCACCGCACAGTTTTATCGCTTCGGGAACGTTATTCAATACATCGTCCGCCATTAAGCCGTGCATTCCGATCGATTCGGCGACGATGTCCCCTGCAAGTCCGTGGAGGTAGACGCCCAGCACGGCGGCATCGAAGGCGGGCACTTTTTGCGCCATCAACCCCGCAATGAGCCCCGTCAATACGTCGCCCATGCCGCCCGTTGCCATCCCGGCATTTCCGGTTGAATTAATCCACACCTCTCCAGTGCCGCGTGCAACGACCGTCGGGGCCCCTTTGAGAGCAAGCGTAACGTTATGTGTCTCCGCAAATCGTTGGGCGATTCCAATCCGATCGCGTTCCAACGCTTCGACAGTTCTACCGATGAGTCTCGCCATTTCGCCCGGATGGGGTGTGAGCACCGTTTGAGGCGATAGGGATGAGAGTATATCTTTCGATTTTGAGAGGGCGTTTATCCCATCGGCATCGATGACTGTTGGGATATCGGTTTCGCGGACTAGGCTGTGAACGAGTTGAACGGTTTCAGGATGCTGTGAAAGCCCAGGACCAATCGCAAGAACCGATTTGGTCCGCTCGACAGCCTCGATAATGTGCGATTTTGCTTCCAACGCCAGAGATCCCTCCGCTGTTTCGGGCAAGGGTAGCGTCATCACTTCGGTGAGTTTCACCTCCAAAATCGGGTTGAGGCTTTTTGGGGCTCCAAGTGTCACCAAGCCCGCCCCGACGCGCAACGCCCCTGCACTCGTCAAGGCTGCGGCACCGGTCATGCCGGTGGAAGCAGCAACGACAAAGACACGCCCATAGGTGCCTTTGTGCGAATGTGTTGAGCGCGGTGGTAAGAGCTGCGCCGCATCAGACGGTTGTGTCCAGTTAATCTGAATGCTTTGGGCGTCAATAACACTTGATGGGAAACCGATGTCAGCAACCTCAAGTTTGCCTGTGAAGGTTGCCCCTGGATGGATAAGATTTCCTCGCTTGGGAAGCCCCATGGTAACGGTGTAGGTCGCTTGAATGCACGCCCCTTCTGCGAGACCAGTATCCGCTGCCAACCCAGAGGGGAGATCGATAGCAATCACCGGACGTCCTGTTTCATTGATACACTCAATGACATCCCCAATAAAGTCGTGTACGCCACCGCGCAATCCAGTGCCGAAAATGGAATCGACGATCAGATCGGCTGATGCAATTTGGCTTTCCGCCCCTTTTAACGCGTCTTCCGAAAGAATCGGCGTGATCGGCAGATCCAGATTTTGTGCAATTTGTAAGTTGGTCAACGCATCACCTGCAAAGCTCTCTGGAGACGAAACGAGGAAAATCTGGATCGGTTGACCGGCGAGCGCGAGTTGTCTGGCAACGACCAATCCATCACCACCGTTGTTCCCTTTGCCGACGATAACTGCGATACGCCGGCATTCAGGGAAGTGTTGGCTGATGGTTCGGACAACCGCGGTCCCCGCATGTTCCATCAACACAGCACCGGGAATACCGATTTGCTCGATGGTCTGCTGATCTATTTGACGCATCTCTTGTGCGGTGACAACTTTCATTATTTCTTCTCATTTCCATGCGAGTGCGAGAACATCCATCGACATGGCGACAAACCAGTGGACTGCTGCGCCGTAGATAAAAGGCCGTACGGTTAGTATAGCATATCTCTCAAGGGCTTTCAACAGCGTATTTATCCCTTTACACATAATGGAGTGCATACGCAGTCCAGCTAGGGATATTTATAGTTGATTCATAATTATTTGGACGCTGTGGGAGGGGTTTTCAACCCCGATTATACGGACACCTCTGATTTCGCAGGCGGACTTAGAAGGTTTCCCTCCCACAAGGCAGCTCTCCTATAATGCGGAGTCCACGAGAATCGGGCCTGTTCCGATCTTATCGGGGATCGGAACGGAGAGGGATTTCCGAATCCCGACTTCCTACTCAGACAGAAAGAAAAACCGAAAACTAAATAGCCCGACAGTCCAACATATTGCAATTGATTATTTTTGCCATAGTATGATATACTGAAATTCGCCCTATTCTTATCTTTTCCTCCGATGATAGGGGTACACAGAGGAGTCAACTTGATGACCAAAAAATTATGTTTTGCTATTGGGCTTGCAACGCTGATCTGTTTAACGCTCTCGGCATATTGGGCGCACTCACACGATGCGTTTTACCCACATCACCGTGATGATCTCCGCAAAGAAGAAGCGCGGCTGACTGTGCTGTTCATTACAGCCGGATTTGTCATTCTGTTGGGAGCAATTTTCTATATGGTGTTACGCAATGAAAAACGGGAAAGTCAGAGGAGGCATGAATCGGAGCAGGACCGTTTAGCAGGTGCAGCAAATGAGGCAGCACACGTTGGGCGCACTACCCTCCTTGAGGAAGGCACCGCCGAAGCAACAATCCTCGCTACTTTGGCAGCTTACGCCAAACGCCTAGAGCTTGTATGGAATCCAGATTCCGTACTAGTGGATGGGAGCACTATCCGATGTCAGATTGGAGGAGATGTGGTCGTTGTTAGAATTTTTAATCAGGCGAATACAGATAAAATTGAGGTCAAAGCCTCTCGCGATGAGGTGACCGTGGAATCTGTGCTAGAAGTGGTGCGTGACGATTGATGCTTCGTCCCTTACGATAAGGGATGGCCGGACAATTGATTGCAAAAATTGACGGAGTGAGCCATGAATATCGGTCAACTACTGACAAAATCTGCTCGAACTTTTCCCGAAAACCTCGCGATTGCATACGGATCAAAGGAATTGACGTATGCCGAATTTAACGTGCGGGCCAACCGTCTGGCAAATGGGCTTAACAAGCTTGGCGTCCAGCAAGGGGATAACGTGGCGGTGCTGATGTATAACTGCCCTGAAATGTTGGAGTCAATGTTTGCTTGCTTCAAGGCAGGTTGCGGTACTATACCTATTAATTTCCGGTTACACCCTAGAGAGTTTGCCTTTATCATCAACCATTCCGAAGCCAAAGTAGTGATTATTTCGCCTGAATTCAGCGAGGCAATCATCGACATCCGTGACGATATTCCACAAGTCAGTTGTATTATCAGTGTGCCCGAAGCACGAGAGCCGTTTTTGGATTACGAAACCGTGCTATCCGCAGAATCGGATCAATTTGAAGATGCGGATGTCGCACCCGATGACGTGGCATGGCTCTTTTATACCTCCGGGACGACAGGTCAGCCCAAGGGTGCAATGTTGACACACCGGAACCTACTCGGCATGACGATGAACTTCTACGCTGACATGTGTCCGGGATTTGGTTCCAACGATGTGGCTCTCCACGCCGCTCCTTTATCGCACGGGAGCGGATGCTATGCGCTGCCCAACATTGGCAAGGCAGCGGCTAACGTCATTTTAGAGGCAAAATCCTTTGATCCAGAGCAAGTGTTAAAAACAATCGAGACGTACCGTGTAACAAATATGTTCGCTGCGCCGACCATGATCAAACTGTTGATAGACAGCCCGGCGGTGGACGAATACGATCACAGTTCATTGAAGGCGTTAAACTACGGCGGTGCGCCAATGTTGGTCGAAGATCTGATGCAAGCGATGGAGAAATTGGGACCCTGTCTTGTCCAACTGTACGGACAGGCAGAATCCCCCATGACCATCACGTACCTCTCCCACGATGATCACATCCTCGACGGGGATCCTGATCAGATGAAACGACTAGCATCAGCGGGCAGCCCACGCACCAATGTCGAGGTGAAGATTGTCGATGCCGATGACAACGAACTCCCGCCCGGCGAGATGGGAGAAATCGTTACACGCTCGGATCTGGTGATGCGAGGCTATTGGCGAGATGCCGAAGCCACCGCCGAAACTTTGCGGAATGGCTGGCTGCATACCGGAGATATGGGTTACATTGATGAATCTGGCTACCTGTTTCTGATGGATCGGTCAAAGGACCTGATTATCAGTGGAGGAGAAAACGTCTATCCCCGCGAAATCGAGGAAGTCATTGTCCAGCACCCCGCGGTTCGGGAGGTTGCTGTTATCGGCGTTCCAGATCCGGTGTGGGGTGAGTCGATAAAAGCAGTCGTCTCGCTTATGCCTGAGAAAAAGGTCACAGAGACGGAACTGATCGATTTTTGCACAGACCATATCGCCCGTTACAAAAGACCGAAATCAATCGATTTTGTGGAGGAGTTGCCCAAGAATAACTACGGAAAAATCGTCAAGCGGGAGTTGAGAGCAAAGTATTGGGAAGGGAAAGCAAGCCAAGTCATATAATAGCGGAAGTTGCTAGGGCGTGTTGACATTTATGCGAGGCGTGTCCGTAATCGTAGGGGCGAGGTCCCCTCGCCCATTGACCCACGTGGGTTGGACCCCCTAAACCATGCTTGAGTTGATTGTAGGTCGAGATTCATATCTCGACATCGAACCGTCGATTTTCCAAAATCTACCTACAGTGGTTCAAAATCGTTTATGATGTGTGACCAAAGGGTTGGGAGACCCAACCCCTACGAAGGATCATGCGTCTGTGCATCTCCCTTGATTGTCTAATTGCGATGAAATGTCAACAGAACCTAGTAAAATAGATAGTAGCCACAGGTTTCCAACCTGTGATCGTTTCTCAAATTGATATTTTCGCAGAGTCTGTCCTCGATGAAATCGAGGTTAAGAAACCTGCCCCCCGATAAAATTGTAATTGTCCTGTGGTAACTTGATTGCAAATTCCATGGATATTCAACTATAGTGGATTCTAAAAATAAATAGACATTAAAAGTAGTAGGCACACTCCGTGTGCCGTAACTCTGTGCACAAGGTTGCTGACCTCGCTCATCTACAGTGTCTAATTAATTCTGAAATCTACTATAGTAACTTCGACTATAATGACATAAAAAGGAGAGTGACATGAGTAAGAAACGAAAGTTGGGACGGGGCGTCGCAATGGTCGGTGCAGGGATGTCAGCGTTCAATATGTTCAAGGATCGGGACTCAAAGGATCTGTTCGCCGAAGCCTTCGTCGGAATGAGTGCCTCTGTGGACAAAGGACTCGATCCCAATGACATCGATGCGCTCTACATTGGCAACTTCACAAACGACTTTTTCGCGCATCAGTCGCATTGGGGCGCAATTCTTTCGGATTCCCTTGGCCTTATTCCCAAACCCGCCACACGGATTGAGGGTGCTTGTGCTTCAAGTGCACTCGCTTTTCGGGAGGGCGTTTTTGCTATCGCCTCCGGCTTCTACGATGTGGTCTTGGTCGGTGGCGTTGAGGATATGTCGAAAGGGAGCACCGAGACAGTCGCCGAGGGCTTGGCTCTGGCGGCGATTCCTTACGAACGAAAAGCAGGTTTTACATTCCCAGGGGTTTTTGGGGCGATCGCTACGGCATATTTTGAGAGATATGGTGCTTCCCGCGAACACCTGATGGATATCACCATAAAGAGCCACGACAACGCACCCCTGAACCCGAAAGCACAGTATCAAGCGACAATTCGCGATATTATGCGGTCAAAAATCAAACGGGCGAAGGCGAAAGGGGGCGCGGTGCCAGATTGGAGCGATGAGAAGGATTTTCTGCGTGACCCGATCGCCAATCCTGCGATTGCTTGGCCCATGCACCTTTTTGATTGCTGTCCAATCAGCGACGGTGCGGCGTGTATCCTGCTGGTTGGGGAGGAGATTGCCAAGCACTTTACTGATGACCCGTTATATGTCGCTGGCATTGGTCAGGCAAGCGGACGGGGGCTTAATGCCGCCGATGATCTGACATACTTTGAAGCGACACGACACGCCGCCAAAGAGGCTTACGAAATGTCCGGGTTGACGCCGGCGGATGTTCAGTTTGCAGAGGTCCACGATTGCTTCTCGATTGCGGAACTCCTGCATATTGAAGACCTCGGTTTTTTTAAGCCGGGAGAAGGTTACAAAGCGGTGGCGGACGGTTTAACAAGATTAGATGGCGAGAAGCCGATTAACACGTCGGGAGGGCTCAAGTGTAAGGGGCATCCGGTCGGTGCAACGGGCGCGGCACAGTTAATAGAGGTATGGGAGCAGTTGAGGCACAAGGCGGGGGACAGAGGCGTGCCGATCGAAGACCTGCGTATCGGTGCCGCTCACAATTTGGGCGGAACCGGCGGCACCTGCACATTCACCATTCTGGAAAGGAGATAGCCGTGGCGGACAGACCGATAAGTGATTACCAGTTTGAGCGGTTTCTGGACGAAGATAAACTGATGGGGGCTCGGTGCGTCGGGTGCGGTTCCCTTTTTGTGCCACCACGCGCCATCTGTACTAAATGCCACGGTTCAGAGATGGAGTGGGTGGAAACAAAGGGAGAAGGCAGGCTTGTCGCCTTTACTTGTATTTCGATTGGCCCCCCCGTGATGATTGCGGAGGGATATGACAGGAACAACCCATACTGTTCGGGGGCGGTTGAGTTAGTGGAGGGACCGCGGGTGGTCGCACGGATTGAAGGCGTTGACACGCTTCGTCCTGAAACGATAAAGATTGGAATGCCGGTGAAAGCCACGTTTTTGCAACAAGGTGCCGGTGAAAACCGGAAGACCGTCTTGGGGTTCACACCGGTTGACGAAAAAGGGATTGATTTTTGACCTGATTTTTAGTATTTTCGATCGCCGCGGGGTTCCCTCATACAGTGGGAGGGAAATCCCTTTCCCGATTATTGAGGCAGGATGCCTCTCCTACAGTTGTTGAAGGGCAACCACAAGGTTCCGGTTTCGTGGTTTGAGGAACGAAAACCAAACGAACCCATGAATCCTCGTCGCCGTAAAAATCGGAAGGCTCTAACGGCGTCCGGAGTTGCCCCTATGTAGGGATTTGTTTTTAACCGTTCAACCCAACCTACATCACTTTGGATAAAGGAGACAATTGAGGTATGTATAGGAAACTATTCTCGATAGGGCTATCATGTCTGATGACCCTTTTCGTGATGACGCCTATCGCCCATGCCCAAGCAAAAATCACAGGCCCTTGGCTCTGGCTGATTGCCCCAACTGCACCCGGCCAAGGCGGAGCGAATTCGATAAATGTGGATTCACTCGCTGTTGCTAGTGGCGGTGCCGTCACCGAAGCAGATGTCGCAGCAAACGGCGCAAACGAAGGCGACAGGGTTGGGAATTTCGTATGGACGCTCGGACAGATTTCTGCTACCGGCAGCGATAACATCAACGATTGTATCAATAGGATTGGCTTAGCAGCTGGCAACGTGGACGACCATTCGTCCTACGCGCTGTTTACGCTTGAATCCGACACAGTCCGGAGAGATGCGATGATGCGAGTTGGCAGTGATGACGCTATCAAAGTCTGGCTCAATGGAGAAGTCGTCCATAACAATCCTGTGGATCGAGGTGCTTCCGATTTCCAAGATGCGTTTCGAGTGGACTTGCTAGCGGGCGATAACCTTTTGATGGTGAAGGTCAGTGAGCGCGGGGGCGCTTGGAGCATGTTCGTCGGTATTGATAGCGGCGGTACTGCGGGGGGTGACCGAGGAACCGGCCCGACTGACGCCAGCGACCCTGGAAACGTTGGGACGCGAATCGTGGACATCCCCGACGCCAACCTCCGTGCTGCGATTGAGGCTACTCTGGGCAGAGCGTCGGGTGCCACAATCACCGTGGCTGAGATGGCAACTTTGACCGGCCTTGACGCGAGTGAATCCAACATTAGGGTTCTGACCGGGCTTGAGTTTGCAACCCACCTGACATGGCTGTCGCTTTGGAGTAACAATATCTCGGATATATCGGCGGTGGCAGGCTTAACCAACCTGACAGTACTATATCTTTCCTACAACAACATCTCAGATATCTCGCCCTTAGTCGCAAACACAGGATTGGGGCAGGGAGACACGGTTGATGTGCGGGGAAATCCCCTGAGTTACCTATCCCTACCCATCCATACGCACATCCCAACCCTCCAAAGCAGAGGGGTTACAGTCGAGTTTAATGACAGGACGCATGTGAACGTCGGCGAACCCTACACCGTGCGGATGATCTACTTCCTCCCAAGCGACCGCCAACCCCAACCAGACATAGACACAAAGATGGACGCGTTGATAAAGGATACACAGCAATTTTTCGCGAATCAGATGGAAAACCACGGGTTCGGCAGAAAAACCTTTCGGATTGAAACCGATGCGACGGGAAAGGCGGTTGTGCATCATGTGAACGGAAAGTTCAACGATGCGTATTACCAGAATCCATCCTGGGTAGTCTTCGACGAAATCAATGAACAGTTTGACATGTCAAAGAATGTCTATCTTTGCGCGCTACATGTAAGTACTGAGTTGATTGATAACCAATGGTGTGGTCGAGGAGGCGAGTACTCTGATGCAGGAAGGGCGCTTATACCCGCTTCCGGTGGTTGTTTTAATGTTAGTGTGACTGCCCATGAACTCGGGCACGCCTTTGGACTATCTCATGATAACCGCGCAAATGGCAATTGGATCTCGACTTCGTACACTTCAGACCCGATGATCACCTCTTTCTGCGCTGCCGAATCGTTGGAGGTCCATCGTTACTTCAACACTAAACAGTACAATCACAGTGTATTCAATACAACAGTTCAGATGCTTCCACCAAGCCTCGCCTTTCCACCGAATGGGATTCGCCTCCGTTTTGAGGTGGCCGACCTCGATGGGCTCCAGCAAGCACAGTTACACACACCAGAAGTGGAACTTTTCGTCCTAGGCGGCTTCCTGGCTTGTAAGCGATTAAACGGCACAAGCAGCACCGTTGAATTTGTCACCACCGAATTAACACCGAGAAGTAAGTCTGTATATCTTCAGGTTATTGATATGAACGGAAATTTCTCACGGAACGAGAGTTATCCGATCGATGTTCCCTCCCTGCTGCCGCCTTCCGAAGTTGTGTCCATACCGGATGCCAATTTGGCAGCGGCAGTGCAGCATCAGATTGGTGGGTCAATCACGACGCACACGATGTTAAATTTAAGGGAACTTGATATACCCAATCACCGGATAACAGACCTCACCGGTCTTGAACATGCACACACTCTCAGAACGCTGAACCTTGAGGGCAACTCCCTTTCGGATATATCTGCGTTGGGGGGATTGACACAGCTGACAGGGTTAAATCTTGGGAACAACTCGGTATCGGATATATCGCCCCTAGTGGTAAATACCGGATTGGGGAGTGGGGACACGGTTGATACAAGAGGGAACCCCCTCAGCTACCTATCCATCCACACCCATATTCCCGCCCTTCAAAGCAAGGGAGTTACGGTTGAATTTGACAACCGTGCCCATCCCGCCCTTCTGAAAATTTCAGGCGATCGCCAGAAAGGGACATCCTTTACACTACTGTCGAACCCTTATGTCGTTGAGGTGCAGGATGAGAGGGGGTCTGCGTTTAAGGGGGTAGCAGTCACATTTACCATTACCGCGGGCGGTGGAGGCCTCAGCACCATAAGCACCAAAACCGATGAAAACGGCAGGGCACAAAGTACCCTCGCGCTGGGGCCAAATCTGGGAACAAATACTGTCTCTGTGTCTGCCGCTGGAATTGCGGGATCGGTCACCTTTCACGCGGTCTCTGATAACCTTCCCACCCAATACCTTTTGTCTGTGCCAGCAGACGTTAGCTGGATTCACGTTCCTCTGGAGGTGACAACCGTTGACGGGGTGGCAAAGACCATCGAATCTATAGCCGACCTCTACGATGTTCTCGGTGGAGCTGACACCGTTAACCTCCTCACCACTTATCACCCCACAACGCAACGTTGGCATAGCTATCTGGGGAAATCGAGTCGAGGTACAATCGTTGATAAGGCGTTGACCGATGACACAGGTATCATCGCCTTTATGAACTACCCGGTGTCCCTGCGTCTAACCGGCAACGCATGGGGCACCAACGGGAGCAGTGTGATAACGTTGCACCCGGGGATGAACTTGGTAGGAATGCCGTTGAGAGATTTAAGCATAGGCCGTGTCAGCGACTTGTTCACGCTCGGAGGGATTGAAGGCAATGTTTCTGCTATTACCGTTTTGGATAACGGGCGGGTCAAGGTAGTCAACCGAGCGAGCATAGGTGAACAAATGGGCACTGCCGGTGATACTCTCATTGATGGGGGCCAATCCTTTATCTTAACCGCTCGGGAGCCAACAACGGTCCCTCTCTCCGGCGGTGCGTGGTATAACACTTCGGAGATGGCTACCGTCCTCCCACCGCCAATCCCTGGGATTGAGGTAGAAGATGCGACTCCTATTTTGGTGTTGAAAGGTTCGATTGTCGGCGAAGGTACCCATGTGGACAGAGAAGGCTTCCATGTGATTGTCAAGAATCTCTCAACCGGCAGAGCGTTCCCCACCGTCATAGGAAATGAGAACCTTTCCCCCCTGGATAAGGTTGCTTTGAATCTCCCGATAAATCGGGATTCTCGGAACGGAACCAATCTTATCAGGGGAGTTGGCTATCAAGTAACCGTTGTTGATGTGAAGGCGGGACGGCTGGCTATGATTGGGGATATCCTTGAAATCTCCGCGCAATTCCCGGATGTGTCAATTCGTGTGCAGCCGGTACGGCATACCGTAACCGCTGAAGATGTCTTGCGGGGCCGGATTGAGTTGGGATCACTGGTGACCTACCAGGTACTATGGGAGACGGAACTATTACAGAACTACCCGAATCCGTTCCGTCTAGAGACGTGGATACCGTATCGGTTGGCGGAGGATGCTTTCGTAACCCTGACCATCTATGACTTGAGTGGTCATCGCGTCCGTACCCTCAATGTTGGGCATCGGATTGCGGCGGTCTACGAGAGTGAGTCGGAGGCAATCTACTGGGATGGAAGAAACAGTCTTGGCGAACAAGTGGCAAGCGGTGTATACTTTTATACCCTGACAGCAGGCGATTATTCCGCCACCCGCAAGATGGTTATTTTGAAGTAGGAGGCGGGGCAGGATGCCCCACCCACGGAGGCAGGGCTATTGCATGTAAATATCGTAGCCACAGGTTTCCTAACCTGTGATCGCCCATAGGCGATGCGGGGCAAGATGCCCCGCCTACGGGGGTTGGATGCCATTAATCACGGGGCAAGGTGCCCCGCCTACGGGGAAGGTAGGTCGTTATGATTCCATTTCGCCGCATTTTCTTCGCGTTTCACATTTCCCTCTATCTATTCCTGTTACCGCTCGCAATTAGCGATTCAGAGCAGTACGCTCCCCGTTCCCCCGACAACACCGAAAAACCCTACCTGATTCGCCAGATTACCTTTGACGGGATTGAACACCTAAATCGGAAACAGCTGTCCAAGCTGATCGATATGGATGCAGGACAGCCCTACCTTCCAGTGGAAATGACCGCCGGACTCAATCGGGCGCTGGAAAAATACCGCGAAAGCGGATTTGTATTCGCTTCAATCGAACCGGAAGTTACGACCATCCCCCCCGATCAGGTGCAAATTCGCCTCCACGTTCACGAGGGGACACGGGCTCGCACAGGCGAGATCGCGATAGAAGGGAATCATCTGCTTTCGACCGGTGCCTTCCGTCGTACGCTCGGTTTGCGGAAAGGGACGCCTTTCAGCCAAACCGCTTTTGAACGAGGAATCGACAAGCTCTTAGCTCTATACAGCGAGCGCGGCTATCCCAAGGTAGAAATCGAGCCGACCGACTTCCATCTGTCAGAGGAGCAGGGGAAAGTTGACCTTCGCTTGCAGATTCGTGAAGGGGTTCAGGTCCGGATTGGGGAGGTGAAACTGACTGGTCTACAGAAGACAAAACCTGAAGTGGTCCTCCGCGAGTTGCCCGTTCAAGCAGGCGACATTTTTGATCAGCGCGAAATCGATCAGAGTTTCCACCGCTTAGTGAACCTCGGCTACTTTTACGAAGTCAGTCCATCCCTGCTTGAGGAGGGTAAGACGCCAGCGGAGATCGTTTTCAATGCGAAGGTGACGGAGGCGCGGACTGGCAGGTTCAGCGGTGTCATCGGCTATGCCCCACCAACTACGGAGTTTGAAGGCGCACCACAACTGACAGGCGTGATTGAGGCAACAGAGACCAATCTTTTGGGGACAGGGCGGGGTGCAAATTTCCTGTGGAAATCTGGTTTACTCCGGACGTTAAGGATAGGTTACGCTGAACCGTGGGCGTTTGGAAAGCCGGTCAAAGTCGGCGTCGAATACTCGCAGCTGAAACAGAGAAACCAGTTTACCGATGCTGAGTCAGATGAGAATGCCGCATCAGTAACCGTTGGCGCCCGTTTCCGACGTCTGTTTGAAGGTTCACTGGGGTTCTCTTACAAACAGATCGGGTTTCCTACAGGCGATACTCCGCTCCCTGCCACCTCTCCGTCCATACCCTCACCGATTATAGATGTGACAGACCCATCAGCGCAAAGCGGTGTGAAATACGGTGTGACTTTAGGGCTGACCCGCGATAGCAGAGATTACTTTCTGAATCCAACCCGCGGACGTCTTGACGGTGTGGCGTTTGAGTTTTCACGCGGAGATTTCAGGCTGCGCAAACTGTGGGTCGATCTGCGGGGTTACTTCCCTACATGGCGTCGACAGGTAATAGCGATCGGTTTGCACGGTGCGGCGGCGTGGGGAGATAACATCCCGCCGACGGAACTCTTTTATCTTGGTGGGGCAAACACCTTGCGCGGTTACGACGAAGATTGGTTTTTTGGGCCCCGCCGCGTCTATGCGAACATCGAATACCGGCTGTTGGTGGGACGCACATCACAGTTTTTTGTATTCACCGATTTGGGGGCAGTGACTCAAGTAGATCAACCCACCGTCTTCGACCCGCTCCGCGTCGGTTGCGGATTCGGTATGCGGCTTGAATCAAAAGGAGGGCTGCTACGGATGGACTACGGACTTGCGGAAGGACGATCCGCTTTGGAGGGAAAAATCCATGTCAATCTCGGAACATCGTTCT
Source organism: Candidatus Poribacteria bacterium (assembly GCA_965222435.1). Taxonomy (GTDB): domain Bacteria; phylum Poribacteria; class WGA-4E; order WGA-4E; family PCPOR2b; genus PCPOR2b. The sequence continues at coordinate 6,396,502 of OZ244950.1, forward strand.
AAAAAAGGTGTCTTGATTGACGACATGAGACTCCGGTTTTTGCTTTCGGGATTCATCACTGGAGTTACAGGGTATCACGTCAAATTCTCCGAAATCAATTTTTACTCATGCCACTTTGTGCTTTAAGGAATGGGTGAACACTGATGCGGCCTCTCGTCTTTACTTTTGAACCCTTGACAAAAACAGTTGCAATTTATAAAATGTAGAACCTAGTACTCTGTCATATAAATCATGCTTGTGTGTTAGGATAAAATCGTTTGAATTTATGTCGTGCGTGATTGAGAGTAAACTGCCAGTTGACACGGACTTTTTTTCGATTTCGTGGTTCCGCCCAAGCGTTGACTTGTCGTTGTAACTCCGACACCTGACCAATCCGCCGAGACAGGCACTGTTTTGAAAGTACAGACAACTCAATCTCGACCATATTCAACCAGGACGCGCTTTTTGGGGTATAACACATCTCAAACCTTTGGGTCAATTCAAAGGCTTGATTGCCGTCAAATGTTTGATAGAATGCCGACGGATTATGGGTGTTGAGATTATCCTGAACTAACCGAATCTTGGTGGCGTTAGGGTAATGTTGAGCGGTCTTGTTCAAAAAGTGTGCATAATCAACTTTGGTTCGCTGGGCGCGCACCTCCACGATACGTTGACCGGTTAGGGGTTCAAAGGCGATGAACAGGCTCGCTACCCCGTTGCGTTTGTAATGATAATCTTCTCGCTTGGGTTTATCCGATTTCATCGGTATCGGTGCAATGACGTCATCAATTAACTGGCAAGGTCTTTCATCAATACAGACCACCGGATACATCGGGTCATAAGGGAGTTGATATAGATGCAAGAGAGTTTCCATCCGCCACAAGAACTCAGGCGTCATCTCCCCGATACACCACTGCTTTTTCAGGTGAGGCTTCAATTGGTTTTTTTTAAGATGACTCCCACTGTTTCATAGGAGATAGCCTCAACGACATCTAACTCCACTAATTGGTCCGCTAATAACCGCAGCGACCACTGGCTGTGTCCTTCTGGCGGGGCGCTGCAAGCTAAGGCGGTGATTTGAGCGCGTTGGTAGCCATCGAACTTCAGCGGTCTACCACAACGAGATAGCTCCTCAAGAGCCGTCTCTAATCCACCGGTCACAAACTTTTTTCGTACCCGGATAATCGTCGTTTGACTGACATCGAGCACTTCATGGATCTGATGGTCAGTCATCGCGCCTTGGGGGCGGTTTTGGTCTGCCAAAATCAGGATACGGGCGCGAGCTAACTTTCTCGCAGAGATTGCTCCCCGTCCGCAGAGGGCTTTCAGCTCCTTCTGTTGAACGGGGGATAAGGCGACTTGATATTTGTAAGCTGGCATCGTATACTCCATTCGTTGATAGTGAGTTGAATCAGAAACAATAGGGGTCAATACCATGATACCATACAAATATCAAAATCCCCAAACTTATCTGATTGAGTACTAGCAGCGACTTGTAGGGGTTGGGTTCCCCAACCCGTTGGGCGAGGGAACCTCGCCCCTACGATTAGATCCTCGTCGGCGAACTACGGACACACGCTACATATACGCCCCAGCAAACCCCGGAAGGACGTAAGTCCTAAAATGAAGAAACAACCTAGAACGCAATTCGATCTCGATCAGATTCGACGTATCCTGATTCTGCGCATGGGACCGCTCGGTGAGACGCTCCTGACGACCCCTGTGATACGGGCGTTGCGGAAACGTTTTCCGGAGGCATACATCGCTTACATGGTCGCCCCGGGGCGCGAAGAACTCGTTTCCGAAAACCCGAATCTGGATGAGGTGATTACTTACAGCGTGTCGATTCCCAAACTAATTTATGAGATGGCGAAAAGGTCATTCCAGATGGTAGTAATCCTCCAACCGACGTTTCGCCTTGTGTTGCACACATTTCTCGCACGTATCCCATTTCGGATCGGTTTTGAAACCAACTCTGGCAAGGGACGCTTGCTGCATGTTGCTGTACCCAATAACATTGATCAACACGAGACCGCTAGATATCTTGACGTTGTGCGTCGCATTGGAATTGATCTTGATAACGAGGAACCTGAGATGTTTGTGAATGCAGCATCACAGGAATGGGCGGACGATTTTCTCGCGGACATTGGCGTTCCTTCGGATCGACCCCTAATTGGGTTGAACCCTGGATCGGGGTCTGAGTCCCGTCGCTGGTCAAAAGCGGGGTTTGCACAGGTGGGGGACCGATTGCATCAGAAGTACGATGCCCAAATTTTTATCACCGCCGGAGATGCAGAAGGGTCGCTGCCTCACGAGGTCGCGGATCTGATGTCCTGCTCGCCGATTATACTCACGGGAATAACACCGATGCAGCTCGGGGCGATGCTCCAAAAATGTCGCCTCTATATCAGCAACGATACAGGTCCAATGCACATGAGCACAGCGGTCAAAACCCCAACAATTGCGTTATTTGGTGCGTCGAACCCGCGGCAGTGGGGACCAAATTGGCACCCGCACACAATAATCGCTTGTGAAAGTATGGAGGAAATTACCGTCGAAGATGTGCTGGGAGCAGCGGATCTGTCAATATCGCGTTCCCATCTAAAGGAGCAATAAAGACAGGGATTCAGAAACGATGGAGTTCAAGGGTTCAATGTGTTATGCTTTACGCCTTACGTTTCACGTTTCACGTTTCACGCTCATTGGGTTATTCCTCGCTGCGTCCCCTGCTTTCCCTGCGGCGTTTCCATTTGAAGAAGCACGTCCACTCTACGTTGGAGCACGGGCTTTGGGTATGGGCAACGCGTTTACTGCTGTTGCTGATGACGCCACAGCAGGCTTCTGGAATCCCGCCGGGTTGATTCAGTGGCAGGGGGTTAAGCTTTTTGGCGTCAATAAGTTCCACGATCGATCGGACTACGGTTTCGATCCGAAAGGGATCGGATACGCCTATCGTGGATACGGTCTATTCTGGGGAAACAAAATCGCACTTGGTGTCGAGTCCGGGACACCGGATTTCAACTACTATTCACTCGCACGCCAGATTCATCCGCATGTCGCAGTTGGCGCGAGTCTGAAATTCAAACGTAAGCACCCAAGCGATTATTACCAATTTTTTGGCCACTCCCCGTCCTACGATCTTGCCCTGCTCGTCAAGCCGCGTTCCAATCTCAAATTCGGACTGGTTGCGACCAATCTTCCGAGCGAGCGTGGGATTCGCTGGCTAACGCTCGGCACTGCATATCAGTGGGAAAGCCTACTGTTCGCTATTGACCTTGTGGTGCCACGAGGACCCCTAAATGAAACAGGGCTCTACTACGGTATCGAGTGGAAAGCACACCGCTTGATTCGTGTACGGAGTGGACGATCGGATCAGTGGTGGACGTTGGGATTGGGATTCGATTGGCGGTGGATCCGAATCGACTATGCCCGCATCTATGAACCTGACTTTGCATCGGATTTTATCTCGGCAGAATTGAGGTTTTGAAGGGAGATTTCCTAAAGGCTGGCTGTATTGTAGGTCGATTTTCCAAAATCGACATTCTTGCGTCGAGATGTGAATCTCGACCTACTAGAATCGTTTGCCTGTTTGACGCTTAAATCTTTTACACATTATTTGTAGATTGCCAAAGTTGTTCCAAGGAGTCAATCATGAAAAAATTAAAAATAGCTGTAATTGGCACGGGAGGCAGAGCGGGAACACACCTGAGCACCATCCCAAAGTTAGAACCGATTTATCAATTGGTTGGCGTTTGTGACATTGACAGGGAGCGCGCCACGGAGGTCGCTCAACGGATGTCGGTTTCTGGCTATACAGACGTTGAATCGCTGATTGAAGCGGAGTCGCCAGACCTGATCCTCATCACGGTGCCTCCCGACGGACACCATGTCATCACAGAGGTTGCAGCGTCACATGGCGTCCATGTCATCACAGAGACGCCCATTTCAACAACCCTCCCCTGTGCGGACCAGATGATCAATGCCGCCGCGCGATATGGTGTTAAGCTGGAGGTCGCGGAAAATGTTTGGCGTTGGCCCCATGAACGGCTCAAACGGCAAATTGTCGACGCGGGACTGATTGGCGAGATCACACACGCACATCTCTGGTACGCTTCCGGATCCTATCACGGCATGAATGCCATTCGGACGCTTGTGCAAAGTGAAGCGGTGCGCGTTGTCGGGCACGCTAAAGAGATTGGTGGTACTTCATGGGAGGTTGGTGTCGTCGAATTTGAGAACGGCGTCTCTCTTGTATACGAACTGCCAACACGACGACGTGGCAACTACTGGGAGATCGATGGCACGGAGGGGGCAATTATCGGTAACGAGTTGCTGCTCTACCGAGGGGCGGGGACGGAGACCTATCCGATTCAGACGATCACGACGGAGGTGGATGGTGTGTCGGTGGTGGATCATGCTCGCGTTGACACCGATCCGCCAGTGATCTGGGACAATTCGCTAAAAACGTTTGGACTGGCGGATGCGGACGATGTTGCACGGGGTACGGAATTGCACAGTATCTACCGAGCGATTGTTGAAGGGGTTGAACCGGAATATGGTGCGGCCAACGGACGCACAGACCAAGAGATTCTGATTGCGATCCGTGAGTCTGCACGGAACGGAGGAAAACCGATTGATCTGCCGTTGACCGAAATCACGGGTTACGAAGAGAATATGCACCAAGAGTACAGCGAAAAATACGGTGTTCACCCATTTGACACTATCGAGAGACAGAAAAGCATCCTGTTCCCACAGCGCGGTGTTGTGTGGGCAGCGAGATAATAAAGAGCGGTTATTTGTATCTATAACATACGTACTTCAAATTGTAGGGAACGCAGATCTGCGTTCCCTACCTACCCGATCCATAGAAGGGAACAAAGGTGTCAGGGAGCAGCCGTATGTAGGGACTAGGGGGTGTTGACATTTGGCAGTCCGTGGGTTGGGTTGAGCAGGAACTGTGAAACCCAACACTTCAATGTGCCCATGTACCATCATAGCCCCAGAGGGGCGGCATGTTTATAGACGAGTGACATCTCCTAGTAACCAAAGCCCCAGAGGGGCGACATGTTTATAGAATATGGATATCACACACCCAATCCCCAACGAGGCGACATGTCACAGAACGACTAGCCCCCTGTGTTTTGAAAAAGTATTAGATTCTGTTAGATTTTGCTAGGTTATTTCATTTCACCATCGGTTTCCTACAACAGACACGGGAGAAACGGAAAGTTGAATCTGTAGGGGTTGGGTCTCCCAACCCCTTGGTCGAGTTACCCTCGCGACTACGACTATGTATTTATCAGCGAATTACAAACGCAACTCACATAAATGTCAACAGAACCTAGCGATCGTTAGTCCCTACGAATTGGAGGATGAATCGCTATTACAAGGCATTGAGGCATTCAACCGCGTAAGTTCTCACTATATTCTCGACGAATGATTGAGACTCGATGTGAAGGAGATCACCATGAGTTGGCAAGTTGTAGACCGCATGACGATATATCACGAATCAGGTATGTATGCCCTTAGCCCCACTGTGACACGTACCCCCTCCGGTAATCTATTCGTAACATTCCAGAGAGCAACCCATCTGGGCTATTCCCATCATGAACACCCGCTATTCAATGTGCAGGCTTGCCGGTCCGAAGACGAAGGACAGACGTGGAGCGGACCGCACCTTGTAACCGTTGATCCCCACGGAGGAGTCATGGATCGCGGCGTCCACACCCTTCCGGACGGCAGTATCTTTCTACACTCCTCTTGTACTGAGTTGGTTCCTGCGGAAGATGCGGTAGAACATGGAGGGAGCTGGGTCGTACAACATGGTAAACCGTTCTGGGTACGGTCACGCGACGATGGGCATACTTGGAGTGCTCCCAAACGCTTTCCGCCGCTGCCCGACGCGGTTTGGGGACACCCCGCGCAGCACTCAGGGGTCAGTCGGAGCGGCTTGTTGGTAATGCCGGATGGACGATTACTGATGCCGAGCAAGGCAACCGACCTCACCACCGGCGAGTTCCGCTACTTCGGCATGATGCGTGTGTCGAAGGACATGGGGGAGACGTGGGAATACGGCGGACGGATTGCAGAGGATCCGGTTGCCCATTTCAGCGAACCGACGATTCACAGGACGCCGAGTGGTCGGATCTTGGTGCTGTTTCGTTGTCATCCGGGGCGGTTGGGACCCGACATTGTTCGGGATCAGGGGTTTGAAGGTCCCTTCATAGACGATCCGTCGTTCGTTGGTCGTCTCCTCGTGCTAGTTTACTCTGACGATGACGGAGAGACATGGTCGCCGTGGCGTCCAACCATGGTTCACGGCAGTCCGGGGCACATGCTTGGATTGAGAGATGGACGCATTTTCCTTACGGTAGGCACTCGGTGGGAGGGACAACGCGGCTGCGTCGGTAGCGTGTTAGACCCAGAAGGAAGCGATTTGGATACCGCGCCTGAGTTTGTGATAGAACAGAATGGGCGGAGTGCGGACTGTGGTTATCCTTGGTCGGTGGAGCTCAACGATGGACGGGTTCTGGTCGTCTATTGGCACCATTATCCTGATAACCACCGTGGGATCGAAGGGGCAATCCTCGAAGAGGTTTCGTAGGGAACGCAGATCTGCGTTCCTTACGTTTACCAAGCGAATCTTTTTTATGGTGAAATCTAAAAACAGATAGACACTTTCGCCCCTCGGTTTCGATCCCGATTTATCGGGGCCGGTAGGTGCGGTTTCCAACCGCACTGCATAGGCACTGCTGGAAACAGTGCCTACCAAACGGGAGAACGGTAGGGGCGGTATCCTAACCGCACCGGTTTGGAGTGTCTCATTAATTCTAAGGTCCACTATAGTTTCTGCTGCTTGGCTCACCAGTCAACTCGTAGTTTAGTCCACCGGACGCCGAAGGGACCGTCCTCCTGACACCAATGCGTTGCCAGATACGTCCCATCCTGCAACCGAATTGCCGTCGGGAAACCAAACATGAAGCTATACAATTCCTCCACACCGGAATCTATATCCTCCGGTCGCTGACGCGTTGTTCCTGCGTCGTACAATATATCCTCGTAGTGGAGAGTCCATGTTTCGTCCGTAAACGTCACCAGACACATCACGATAGCCTGTTCTCCGTAACGCCGATTGTAGAGTACCAGCAGCCGGTCATCGCCGAGTGGGATGGGAGTCATCGTCTGCCCTTGGATACCTGTCGAATGCGGCGGTCCCCAAGTTACCCCGCCATCGCCCGAAAGTGCAAAACTATCCGGTTGATCGACAACGTCGCCCAGCGTCACAGTCCAGCAGACACCCATCACAAGGTCCGGGGCAATCTCCGCAAACTTCTGTTCAAAGTAACCATGTTTCCCATTGGGGTCTTGGAATGCCACACTGTGTCGCCAAGTCTGTCCACCATCGTCGGAGATAGCTAACAAGACCTGCTCGCCCAGCCGCTCTTGGGACGGAAGGATCGCCGCCGGTGCCAAGAGACGACCAGAAGCGAGCGGCAGCACCCCGTGTGAAATCTCCAATGGGCAATCTGCCGGCATAGGCACGACGTGGGGAACTGACCATGTGCGCCCACCGTCAGTGGAGCGGCAGAGCACCGGTTCATTCCGTCCCTCACCAAATTTTTCTTCAGGTAGACGATAGCTACGTGACCCGTAGGCGAAAACTGTCTTACCATCGGCGGAGCCTGAGAGCTTGAGCGCGCTGGTTGCGTCAGGGTTTGTCGTCAGCGGCAAAATGGTGCCTTCCAGCCTCCAAGTTACGCCGCCATCGGTGGAGCGAGCCCAATCCGTGCCGCCGTGGACATTCGGACCGCCACCGACATTAAATGAACAGAGGATGTCGCCATTAGGCAATTGCACAGCTTGTGGAAACGCTGAATCGCGTCTATCTATCCAACCCGTATCAAGAATTTCAATTGAGGGCATGGTCTACTCCTTTGCCAAAACATTTATTCATAGATGATTCGTGTGAGAAAGCGGTGGAAGAACGGGCGATCTCCGTTGAGCGGGGCTATGCCTGCCACACCTACCGAAAAAGGCGGAGCCAATTGCCACCCAAAATTTTGGCTATATCTGCCTCGTCGTATCCACGGTTGAGCAACTCCCGCGCAAGGTTCGGCAACTTGTCGGGCGTCTCCATACCTTCGGGGTGGATCAGCGGATCCGGATAAACGATGGGGCGTTCTTGATATTTCGTTCCTTGCTGGGAGAAGATCCAGTCGAAGAACACTTTGGGTTGATCTTGGGTATAGTCCGTACCAATTCCGACATGGTCGATTCCCACACGCTGCACAAGGTCATCAATGGCGTCTACATAGTCCGTAAGCGTTGCGTCAAATGTGTTTTCAAAGAAAGCGGGGAACGCATTCGCGCCGATGACACCACCTTTTTCAACGAGTCGCAAGAGTGCCTCATCAGTTTTATTCCGCACATGGTTGACAAAGGCGCGGGCATTGGCGTGGGTAATCGCCACCGGCTTCTCCGATAATTCGATCGCCTCCAGCGTTGTGCGGTCACCGACGTGGGACAGATCGATCAGGATACCCAAACGGTTCATCTCCTTGATGGCGTCCACACCGAAATTAGTCAGTCCTTCGTCCCTGCGCTCATAGCATCCATTGCCAAGTAAGTTCCGTTCGTTGTAGGTAATTTGGATAATGCGAACGCCGAGAGCATGAAAGAGGTCAAGGCGAGAGAGGTCGTTCTCAATAGGAGAAGCGTTTTGCCACCCCAGTATGATACCCACCTTTCCCTCCTGTTTGGCTTGAAGGATGTCATCTGATGTCTTGACAGGAATCAAAATATCACTGTATTCTCTGAACCGATGCAGCCATGCTGCTATATTGTCCATCGCCTGCGGATAGTTTTCCCACACGGCGCTGGTTGCATTGATAGCCGTGATTCCGCCGGTATGCAAACTTTGATACACGGCGGGGCTTTTCCAGTTGCTGACATTCAGTGCGTCTATCACAATTGCCTCATCATAAATGCGTTTCGCGGTATCTTCCCCTGACATCTTTTCCTCCAATCGCCGTTGCGAACTTAGAAGTCGCCGAAGTTCCTTTGATTATCCTATTTTGCCATGACCCCATCCGAAAGTCAAGAAATTGTCGAATCCGATTGAACCCAAGCGGAGAAAGAACGTCCAAGAAAATATCTATTGCTGAGAACGTCCGCCCTCTGTGTTTTATCAGCGATGTCGATTTTAACTTGATGCGGGAGGAATCCTACCATGGGCACCAATGCCATGCAACTCTTGGAAGAATGTATCGAGCAGTTGAAACAAGGTAAATTAACCGAAGCCCATCTGCGTGATTTGGGTTCAGCGATAACGACAGGCGGTGCCAAACAGCAGCATTTGCTGTATTTGCAAACCGCGACCACCGCGGTAACTTCTGAAGTGATTGGGATGCTGATGGTCAAGGATGGAGCGGTTTCCGATGGCCCATTCGATTATGCCGATTGGCCCTACAAAACCGTTCTAGACGCTATCAACGAAGGCTGGCGAGTTATCCGGTTTCCGGCACAGTTGCCGGTCGGTCACACCCAAGACACACATATCACCTGTGAATTCATTCTCGAAAAATGGGAGTAAATCAAATGACACTTGAGATACAACGTGCAGCAAGCGACATTAAGCCAACAATGACAGATCAAGCAGTCCTCGACTTCTGTAAAACGGGCTTTCACATGGTTGAAAGAGTAATCCCAGATGCAACCAACCGATGGGTGTCCGAATATCTGGACCAAGAAGGCGCCACCCCGAATGAATTGGTCAAAGATAAGCGGTACATCAAGGAGGTGTTGTTGCATCCGGAGGTCGCAGGCGCAGCGCGGTCGCTTCTCGGAGAGAATTTCCAACTGCCGGACTGGATGGCAAACCATCGCCTCGTTGGACCAATGCCAGCAAAACAGTGGCATGTTGACGGCGGTTCTGGATTTGAGCGGTTGTGCAATCTGTTGCAGGTTTTCTATATCCCCCAGTCAAACACCAAAGAGATGGGACCGACCCTGTTTTTGCCGGGGTCTCACATCGTACCCATAGCGCGGGAGGAGCTGGATCACTTCGGTCATTTGGCGGGTCAAGCGGCAACGGTCGCACCGGCAGGTTCGGTATTTTTTACCGCCTATTCGATTTGGCACCGACAATCCGAAAAGATTGATCAGTCGACGCGCAACCTACTGAAGTGGGAGTTTTGGCGCACGGTTCCACCCAGACGGGACTGGGTTGAGGACCCCGACTTTGATTTCGTCGGTGCTGACTACTCGTATACCAACCCTTATTTTTCTGGTGCGACACGGAAGTGGCAATCGGTGTTGCGGGTGGCAGAGATGTTCTACTGGCTCTGTGGAAAGAAGGACGAATACCACGTCGTTGGCGGCTCTGGTTGGCCCTTTAGCGCGTCGGATCCGGGCAGATGGACAACCTTGCAATAAGTTCCAGCGCGACGATATAATATGTTTTGTTCATTCATCCATCTGAAGTGCTTCCTCGGCAGCACTGGTTCCAGAGATACGGCCAAAAACCGTGCCAGCCATCATCCCCGCCCCGGAGGGGTAATTTCCATGCCACAGTCCGCCCACCATCTCGCCGGCAGCGTAGAGCCCGGGGATGGAGTCGCCCATGGTGTGGACCACCCGCGCTTCAGGCGTAACGCGCAGACCGCCAAAGGTGAAAGTCATTCCACATACCACCGGAAAGCCCTCAAAGGGCGGCGTGTCTATAGGGAGTGCCCAGTTGTTTCGAGATGGGCTGATACCGATAGCGTTTTTCCCGTCAAGTCGAAATGGGTTAAATTCACCTTGCTGGACAGCGGCGTTAAAGTCGCGCACAGTGTGGGCGAATGCCGCAATGTCTAAGATGCCCAACTGTTTTGCCAGATTTTCTAGGGTGTTTGCCTTGAAGCCGGTGGCTTTCTCGTATCCCCGGATAACCTCCAACTGTCGATGCTTGCGGTCAAAAATCTGGAACGCTATGCCTTGCGGTTGGGCGAGAATGGCTCTCCCAATCTTTGCATAGGTGAGTCCCCGCCAAGTTTCGCCCTCGTCTATGAATCGCTGCCCGTTGAGATTGACCATAATCCCGAAGGGATAGGAATAGCGACTCCAAAAATCGCCTCTGATATCGGATCCCGGAACATCGAAGGGCGGACGATTCAGGTCTTGAGGTGAGGCGTGGCAACTCGACCAACTCCCATAGGGCAATGCCCCGCTCCCCATCGCCATAGTGAGTCCATCGCCGGTGTTGTAGGGGACACCCCGCAGCTTGACCTGCTCCCAGTCAGGCCCGAGGTGCTGGGCGCGCATTTTCGGGTTGGATTCAAAGCTGCCACAAGCTAAGACCACCGTCCTGCTGTGGAAGTTACAATAACTCTGCGACGCTTTTGCCCGCACCCCCGTCACCCTGCCTTGGGAATCCTGAAGCAAATCTATTGCGCTGGTATTGTAATACACAGATACGCCTAGCTTCTCAGCCATCCCGAACCACTGTTCTTGGAGTCCATAACCGCCACCGTTGAATGATACCACATTGGCAGAAACCGGGTTGGCGTAGGTTGGAACCCAAGTATGCCCGTAGGAACTCATCCACCGAACAGCCGGGGCAGCCTGAGTGACCAAAACCTCCGCGAGTTCCGGGTCGCTCTTGCCCTCCGTTACGGTCATAATATCGTCGTAGTAGTCAGCGCGAGTGTACCTGCCGATCCGGTCAGCCATACGACGGAGATCTGCCGAGGGTGTATCGGACAGCAGCGGCGTCAACTCCTCCATGCCATCATAAGGAAACCGCGTATGCACAGTCAGCGCGCTGTTTCCACCTCTGTGTTGGCGTGGTGCCTTCTCTAGAACGACGACATCTGCCCCGCGTTCTCGTGCCGCTACGGCTGCCGAAAGGGCAGCGTTGCCAGCACCGACGACGATTACCTGTGTCCACACATCTCTATCCATGACTTCGTCCTTGGAAACGTTTCTGAATCAGCAGAAAGCGGTTTAGGATTGCTCTGCCTTCCAACGTTCATGGAGTTCCTCAGCTTGCCACCACGATGGACCCTTCGGCTGCTCCAGCACCATCGGTTTGATAAATGCCGCTGTCTTTTTCAAGCCCTCCTCAATTTCGATGAACTCACTCTCCATCTCAAGCGAGAGGATGCCTTCGTATCCCAAAAGGCGCAGCGTTGTGATGACCTCGCGCCAAGTCTGATCATCGTGTCCCCAGCCGGGCAGCGTAAATGACCAACCGCGCTGTTCGGGGTAGATTGAATCCGTTGAGTCAAACAGACCGTGGAGCCGGGCGTTGGGTTCGTGGATAAGTGTGTCCTTGAGATGGACATTTTGGATGAGATCGCCGAGATAGTGCATCGCTGCAAGGGGGTCGATACTCTGTATCCACATGTGCGAGATATCGAAGTTGCAGGCGACAACAGGACCGATTTCATCACGCAACCGCATCAGTTTCGCCGGTGTATGAATCATATCGAGAATTTGCATCTCAAAGCACAACGTCACGCCGTGATCCGCAGCGATCTGTCCATGCTCTTTCCAGTACGGAATCAACCTTTTCTCCCACTGCCATTCGAGTGCTTCAGGAAAGCCTTCCTTGTCGGTGTTGACAATCCAGTTCGGAGATTTGTCCCCCTCCGCTCCCTCCGGCACCCCAGCGACTACGACCAAACGGGGGACGCCAATCTTTTCCATCAGCGTGCAAGCCTGCCGAAATTGACGCGAATACTCCGCAGCAACCTCTTTGTCCGGGGACAGCGGCGCACCGTGTGCAGCGAATGAGTAGATCTCAAGACCGTAACTGGCGTAAGTATCAACCCAGCGGTGACGTTCCCCTTCGTTTGCCACCAACGTATCCACATCGCAGTACCGCTTAATATCGGATTCGGTTGCATCCACCTCGACTGCCTTCACCCCAAGCTCTTGACAAAATTTGAGGCCCGCTTCAAACCCGAACTTCATGATGAAAAATGTGTTAATGCCCAGTTTCATTTGACCTGCTCCTTCCCTGTGAAAGGCATGATTTTCTGTAATCGCTCATCTTCCCAGTTTTCACTCCAGTCCAAACTTTAACCGTTACCACAAGAGGACGTAACCATTATACGTGCTCGCTAACCGATGTCAACAAGAAATACGGTGGAGATACGCAGACCGGAACGATGCGTGACGCGTGAAACGTGGGTGTAAAGATAGATCAATTCCCTGCATCTCTCATTTTTTTCAAGGCAATCGCATGTAAAATTGTGTAGGACTTTGGCATACGATAATAAAAACATACTCGTAGCCACAGGTTTCCTAACCTGTGATCGGATCGGGATTAGAAACCCCGATTTCATCGAGGGTACGCACGGCAGCGGCTAACTCCAAGTGCTGATTTCTCAACTGTCTAATCTCTATAACAGATGCAATTCTCCTATCACTTTTTTATTGCCCGCTAACAGATGATATGATATGATGCGACTACGCTGCAATATCGGCATTGGACAAATTACTTCAAATGGAGGAGAACATCAATGGCAAAGACAGTTGGCATCGTTGGAACATTGGACACTAAAGGCATAGAATTTCAGTTTATCAAAGAACGAATCGAGGCGAGCGGCACTTCGACGTGCGTTGTTAACACAGGGATTCTGGGAGAACCATACTTTGAACCGGATGTCTCCGCCGGTGAGGTTGCAGAAGCAGGAGGCACGTCACTACGAGTGCTTCAGGACGGAGGTGACCGTGGCGTAGCTGTGGCAGCGATGGCGGAAGGCGCAGCGAAGATTATCGCGCAATTGCAGAGCGATGGAAAAATTGACGGTGTAATCTCGCTCGGCGGTTCAGCCGGGACCACAATCGGGACAACAGCGATGCGTGCGGTCCCTGTTGGTGTGCCGAAAATCATGGTTTCAACCTTGGCTTCCGGCGATACAAGCCCCTATGTGGACACGAAGGATGTTTCGATGATGTATTCCGTTGTGGACATCGCGGGCATCAACAGCCTCTCCCGGCAAATCTTGGCAAATGCAGCCGGCGCAATCGTAGGCATGGTCAACGCGGAAGTGCCAGCGGCAGAGGATAAACCATTGATCGGTGCCACGATGTTCGGTGTAACCACACCGTGTGTGACGAAAGCGCGTGAACTCCTTGAGGACGCCGGCTACGAAGTCCTTGTCTTCCACGCCACCGGAGCAGGTGGACGGGCGATGGAAGATCTGGTCAAAGGCGGATTTATCGTTGGTGTCCTTGATGCGACGACAACGGAACTTGCCGATGAACTAGTCGGTGGGGTTTTGAGCGCGGGACCAGACCGTTTAGAGGCAGCAGGGGACCTCGGTGTGCCGCAGGTAGTTGCGCCGGGCGCGTTGGATATGGTCAATTTCGGACCTCCCGACACGGTGCCAGAGCAGTTCAAGGATCGGATATTCTACCAGCACAACCCAACAGTAACACTGATGCGGACGACTGTTGCAGAAAACGCCGAATTGGGCAAAATCATGGGACAGAAGTTAAGCCAAGCCAAGGGACCCACGACAGTGATCATTCCAAAACAGGGCGTCTCAGCAATTGATCAAGAAGGACAACCATTCTACTCAGCGGAAGCGGAGACCGCATGGATCGAGAACCTGAAGGCGAATCTTGGGGACAACGTTACGCTGATCGAGATGGACAATCACATCAATGACGATGCGTTTGCGGAGAAGTTGGTGGAAACATTGCTGGCAAGTTTGAACAGTGATGCTTAATGTGCGATTTCCGATTGCATCTGTTCAAGTTGGGCACTGGCTATCTCTGTATGAGGTGGGTGGTCAATGCACAGGACAACGTGGACATGCCAACGCCACGTTGGCTACTAAACACCTTGCTACAGGACTTCTTAGATTATCTAAGAGGGGATGGGTTGATGGATTCAAAACGATAGTCATATAGAAGGGAAGTTAATCGACAGGGGTGTCAGAACCGAATTTGGAATCGTTCAGTGGCACATGCTTATCTGTTTGATTCTCTCTAGGTGCTGGTCTGTTATTGCTTTGCTGTGATTTGTTCCAAATCCAAGCAGGAACACCAATTGCGACTGCTATGAGTGCCATCTATCCAATTAAAAAGGAACTCATATCGACAAGTCTTTTGTCCACTCCATCAATTTGAACGGTCAAACGCTTGTCCATCTCATCAATTTTAGTGGTTACTTGATTGTACTTAGAATCAATATATTCTTTTGTGCGTGCCTCTGATTTTTCAATTATAGTTTCGATAGCCTGTAAATCTTCCTTTGTCAATTCACCTAATACCGGGGAAACGACAAGGAATAAAACAATGATAATCAGCGTGCCTTTCATGGGTTATCTCGTAAGAAGAACGATTGTAATAGTTTATTGTAAGTCTATAGCGTTTCGATGTTATGTGTCAAGAAAAAAGCTGCGATTGAAAGGAAATGTAAAATGGGTTTTGTTCAAATCGATGATTTGTCTATAGCAGTTCGAACGGAGGACATTATTTCGGTTGAGGTCGTCGGTGAGGATGATGGCAGATGGGCATTGCAGGTGCATATACGTGGTCGTGATGAGCCTTGTAAAATGTTCGGAGATCAGGTGCATCTCGTAAGGCTGTATAAGGCACTTTTATCCCATCTTGGTAATGTTACGAATATTGTCCCCGAAAGTAGTGCTTCCAAAGTTTTAGGCGAAATCGAGGAATAAAGACAATTCCTCTTTACAGAGAAGGTATTTGGACTATGAAGCCAAGTCAGAAGCCATACGAATTTAACCTGTTGTGTGCCATCGCTGTGTGTGATTAACTCGTTGAGATGTATGACGCTGCGAGCAGCAACCATAAACTATGAAAGTACAAGATACAACGAATGTCATAGCGGCTTGCGACTGAAAGGAAACTTACATGGTGCTCAAACCAGTTCTCTCACGTCAGCAGACCCAGCGGTATTGCGAAGACAATTACCTGCTGATATCAGGGTTAATCCCGGAGGTTATCGCAGAACGGGCGGAAGCAGCAATGTGGCGATGGATGGAGCTTCAACCCGATAACCCGGAATCTTGGGAGAATGTGCAGCCTCCCCAGACTTGCGACGATCCTGATGTCCTTGCTGTCTATACACCACAATTCCTGACTGCTGCTGCACAACTTGGCGAAGGCGATATGGCTCCCGACGTTTACCGTCCACCGGAGGGCGTAAGGCCCATCAATATCTTCCCGCAAACCGGTGAATGGGCGCCGCCAGGATCTCATATTGACCATGCAATTAAAGAGCATGGGCACAAGACGTTTCCCCCCGCCTTTCGTGTTGCCACCCTCACATATCTGGCCGACGTAGAACCTCGTGGTGGTGGTACGGTCGTCTGGCCCCGGTCTCGCTACAAAATTGAGGCACTGGCACGGAGCGATCCGGATCGGTATGAATATATGTGGGTCCTCAATCAGGAATACAGCCGTGAAGAGTTAGGAGACTATGTGGAGTTAACACCCAAACGCGGCGATGTGCTCTTCTACCACGTCTTCTGTGCGCATTCCGGTAGTAAAAATGTTGGGCGAGTGCCCCGTTTTGCCCTCCCCTGTAAATGGTAACAAAATCCACTATTGGGGAGTTACGTGGGGCAGGTTGCCTAACCTGCCATACAATTTGGAACGAAATTAACGCAGGTATACAGAAAATCCTGATAAATAGAATCAACGGAGGTTTCCAGTAATGACACCTGAACAGAGATACCTGTTTGATGTCACCGGCTATTTACACTTAGAAAATGCGCTTACGGGCGATACGTTGCTAGAAACCCAAGAAGCGATTGACCGATATATCCAAACCCCGGAGGATGAACTGCCCCCTGGGTTTGAGATCAGAGATCTTCATCAACACGGTTTTGCGTTTGATAAGTGTCTCGAAGCCTTGACCCTCCATCCAGCTACGTGGCCCATTGTCAAGGAGTTGACCCTTGACAAACCACGTTTTGCCAGAGGATCGCTCAAGCGAGAGCAACACACCGATTGGAAAGAGGGCGAGCGGGCACGGACAAACCCGGGTGGACTGCATTGCGCCCGCGACGATTTCGGCTGGTTTAGCACCCTTTATAAGGTCAAAGATGGACAGATCTATTGTGATGACTTTGTCGCCTTTTTCTATTTTACAGATGTCTACCCCGGCGACGGTGGATTGATTGTGATTCCCGGCTCTCACAAAAGCGAGTTCCAACGTCCAAAGGATCTGTTGACACTCGACGAAGGAGATGGAATCGATCCGGAACCGGATCCGATATTTACAAATATCACCGCACGGGCGGGCGATGTTGTGATTATATCCGAGCTGCTCACCCACGGTGTCTTGCGATGGAGACCAACGGATCGGGATCGCCGTATACTGGTCCTGCGATACAAACCGCAATACATGGGGACGCATGTGCTCCCGCAGCCAATTCTGGACCGCTTATCGCCAGAGACACTCGAGCTGGTCGCATCGGCGGAGTTCCAACATACCAAAGAAATCGTTAAACAGGACATCGTCCATCTCTCTTGAGGAGGGGAAACTCTCAATGACGCCCAAACAGAAGTATCTCTTTGATGTAACAGGTTACCTTCACCTGAGAAACGTTCTCAGCCCTGAAGAACTGCGAAATACCCAAGCAGCCATCGAGCGATGCCGTCAGACGCCGGCGGATCAGTTGCCGCCCGGCATTGACAGAAACGGAGAGGGTTTTTCGTACGGCTTTTCGTTCGATAAAGCATTGGAGGCTTTGACGCTCCATCCAGTGACCTGGCCCCTCATCAAAGAACTGACCGACGAAAAACCCCGTCTGAACCGCGGGACCCTCGCTATCAATACACACGAAAAGTGCCAGCTAACCCCCTTCCATTGCGCTCGGGAAGACCTCGGTTGGATCACCCGGCGCTATGAGGTTAAGGATGGGCAGGTTTTTGCCAATGATCTTGTGGCTTTCTTCTATTTCACGGATGTGTTTCCCGGCGATGGTGGCTTGGTGGTAATTCCGGGCTCTCACAAGAGCGAATTTGAGCGGCCGGAAGGACTGTTTTTTCCGGATCTTGATGACCCCGATCCTGAGCTGCATCCAGCCATAAAAAATATTACACCTCGTGCCGGCGATGTGGTGCTGATTTCGGAACTGCTCACGCATGGGGTATTGGTCTGGAAGCCAACTGATCGAGATCGGCGCTTCCTAATCCTACGGTACAAAACCCAGTACTTTCAGGATGCGTCGGGGGACACGAATCCGGTTCCCGAGGAGGTACTCGTGAGACTGTCGCCGGAGACACTAGAGTTGACTGAACCTGCATTTTATACCGATGTTAAGGAAATCGCCAAACAGGATACAGTTACACTGACGATAGACTAACATAGCAGGAGCTATCTTTTCCATTTTCTAACAGGAGACTATCATGAAAATCACCGATATTGAATGTATCCCAATTGTTATGCCCCTCGCGGAACGCTACAGCGATCACCACGGTCGTGTCCGCATGGGCAACATTGACGAACACCTAGTTGTCAAAGTCCACACAGATAACGGGCTGGTTGGATATGGCGATGGTGAAGACTATCCCGACCCAATCCCACAGTCGATTCTTGACCCCCTCATCGGTCGCAGCCCGTTTGACTTTCTCCATAACAATTTTAATATGGCATTGGGTATGGCACTCTATGATGTGATGGGGAAACATCTTGAGGTGCCGGCTTACAAGCTGATGGGGCAAAAGGTACGAAATGCCGTGTCTGTGGCAGCGTGGACTCGGCCGTGTCCGCCGGAAGTTTTCCGAGACGAAATCCTACGTGCCGCTTCCCAAGGCTATACCATCTTTAAAATGCACTCCAGCGCATTGTACGATGTCATTGAGCAGACCCGTCTTGCCGAAGAGGTTGCACCACCCGGCTTTAAGATTCACTGGGACTTCAACCACAACCGGAGATTGGCGGTTGTTCTTCCCATCATCAACGAATTGGAGAAAAACCATCCAATCGTCGGCTACATCGAAGACCCACTGCCTTGGACGGATATTGATGGCTGGCGCAGACTACGTGAAAAGACGCGCATCCCGCTTATCATGCACGTTCCGCAACTTGGCGGCATTCAAGAAATCATCCAAGGGTGCGCGGACATCTATATGATCGGTGGCGAAATCGGCACCACTTTGATGAAAGGATTTGCGTACGGACAGGCAAACATCCAAACACTCATCCAACAGAGCGGGGGCACCCTGATGAAAGCATTGACCCTGCATCAAGCTGCTGTCCTTCCGACTGCGACTGCCCACACCATAAACCTCGACGACCAGTATGCAGAGGACATAACAACCGAACGTATTCCGGTGATTGAAGGATTTTCCCCTGTGCCTGAAGCCCCCGGACTAGGTGTTGAGGTGGACGAAGATGCCATTGCTCGATTCGCTTCCGGGACGCCATTAACAACGGGCAGAATCATCGGTATTCTTTCCTTGCCCGGCGGGCACAAGATTTACTCCTCGCGTGGTATGGATGTTGCCGGGTTGACGGGTCGTGAGGAAGGGGCGATTCGGGGAATTAACTTCGAGAAATGGGAAGACGATGGTTCATCAGAATTTAATCGTATCTATGAGCGGGTGGAGCGGGAAGGTTCGTTCATAGAATAGAAATAGGAGAGAAAGAATGAAAGTCCTTATTACCGGTGCCGCCGGTGCCGTTGGTTCAACACTTGTGAAAGGCATGAAAGATCGACACACGATTCGCGGGCTTGACCGCCTGCCGATGCCTGACCTCGAAGACACAATCGAAGATGATGTGGCAGATTTCGACACCATGCTCAGAGCTACAGAGGGCATGGACGCTGTCATCCACCTTACCGGGACGGACAGTGAATGGGAAGCAGCCCTGCAAAGCAATTTCATCGGCACCTACAACATGTTTGAAGCCTCGCGCCTGAACGGTGTGAAACGGATTGCGTACGCTAGCCGTGCTGGGGTGCTTGGTCCCTATCCGAAAAGCATCAAGCGGACGATTGACATGCCAACCAAGCCGGTTGGTAACTATACGGTTAGCAAGGTGTTCGGCGAGGCGATGGGATATTCTTATGCGACCCGGTACGACATGGAGTGCGTCGCAGTCCGGATCGGAAACTTTAACCGCAACAGACCGCTGCCTGAACACCCCCATCACCTCGGTCATGGCGACGCAGTACGCGTGTTCGAGCAAGCGATTACACACCCGGATTTGAAATTTGAAATTGTATTCGGTGTCTCGGATAGTAACTGGCCCCTGTACGACCTCGACCATGGACGTTTGGCAATCGGCTATTATCCGCAAGATCGCTATGAGCATAAGTAGAGTCGTGCATCTAAGACAGCAACTTACATTTGTAGGACTTACGCACTCGAGTTTGTAGTAGCGCAATTCATTGCGCGTCTTTAAGGTAGTAGGCATACGCCGTATGCCGTAACCATTGTGCAAATTACGGGACAGCGGAGCCTACCTACTACTGTGGGACTAATTGTAGTTGCCCGCCTGTCCCGATAAATCGGGGATTCATCGGGCGTGGTGAGTCGTATTGTCCGGTAATGAGTCACCGAACTACGAGGGTTTGAACATTCAACTGAGTAAGTCCTAATTTGTTATTGCTTCAGTTGGTCCAGCATACCGATTTTGGGCCTATTTTGAGGAGCGGAACCGTGCGTAATATCAAACCGATTCTTGGGCTAGTCATTGTTTTCTCATGTGCGTGTGGTGTGCTCTACGAAGTGATCTGGGCACGCCAGCTAACCCTGTTTTTCGGGAGTCCAGTGTTTGCTGTGAGCACAGTGTTGAGTGCGTTGGTAGGGGGCATGGGACTTGGCAGCTTCTACTTCAGGCGTTTAGCAGATGGAGAAAAGCGTCCATTGCGCCTGTATGCTTTTCTCGGAGTGGGGCTCGGTATCTTTGCACTCATCTTCCCGACTCTGTTGGATATTCTCAACGCTATCTGTGTTCTCATCTATCGCGGACTGGGTGCCGAGTTCTATCCCCTTTCGTGGATTCGGTTTGTTCTGTCATTTGTCGTCCTGTTGATTCCGTCAATGTTGATGGGAGTGGCAGTTATCCTTCTCAGTAGATCCGCCAAGGAAAGATGTGCAGGATTCAGAGCGGATCGCGTTTTCACAATCAATATGCTTGGTGCGAGCCTCGGCTGTATCGTCGCTGGGTTCTTCCTCTTCCAGCTTCTAGGGGTTCAGAACTCAGTCTATTTGGGGGTGGCGATTAACTTGATTCTGGCAGGGGTCGCTTTCGGTTTAGACCGCTCTTGGCCTGAAACTTCTGTGGACTTGCAGCAGGACGTAAACGACGAATCGGGAATATCCCCACGAGAAGGAATGTGGCGTCCGCTGTTATGGACATTTGCCGCTTCAGGTTTCTGTGCGATGGCTTATGCTGTCCTCTGGACGCGAATTCTGACCTCCTTTCTCGGCAACCCGGGTTATGCTTTCTCGGTCACATTGACCGCTTTACTGCTCGGTATTGCCGTTGGCAGTTTTCTATTTGCAGCAATCACACGTCGGGTTAAGCCGTTCATAAACCTTTTTGGATTGGTGCAGATTGGAGTAGGGCTATCCGTTGTTGCCCTGATACCGGCTTTCGGAAACCTGTATGAGATTAGCAGGGGATTGCAAGCTGCCTTCGGGGTTGGGCGCATCTGGGAATTTGTTGCTGGTTTTATCCTGATGATTATTCCCACTATCCTGATCGGGGCTAGTTTTCCGTTGGGCAGACAAATATGCGCTGCTACCAAATCACAATCAGCAGTCCATCCTTTCAGCACAATCGGCGCACTCCTCGGATCGCTGTGTGCGGGATTTATTCTAATTCCACTGATTGGAGTCCGTTCGAGCCTTCTCTTGACCGCCGGGTTGAATACGGTGGGGGGATGTGTTTTAATTCTTCGGAATACAGAGAAATCACAGCTTTTCAGCGGCACAGCGATTGGTGGTGCCATCCTAACCGGCGGAGTTGGGTTGATGGTGTTGCTATGGGGGAATTCGCCTCCCTTTTTGAAGAATGGAACCTTTTGGACGCAACACATAAACGATACACTAGCCGAGCATACCGAAACTGTTGATGTGAATATCGCTACGTTTATGGATGACCAAGGTATCCGTCGGGTTTATGTTGACAATGACGAAATCGTCGACGCTTCCCGTCGAGGATCTGTATCGCATCGTATCATCGCCCATCTGCCGCTACTGCTGCATCCGAACCCTGAACGTGGGCTTATCCTCGGATTTGGGATGGGAATTACGTCTCATGCCATGACGCAGCACAATGTGCGCGTGGACGCCGTCGAAAAACCGAAGGGACTCATCGAAACGGCACGAAAATACTTCTCCGACGTAAACCATAACGTCCTTGACAGCTCCTTGTTCAATCACACGGTTAATGATGAGCGAAATTATCTGTTGATGGCGCCAAAACGATACGATGTGATTTCTATAGGTGCGACGCACCCGCTTGCGAGTTCAAGGGGTTCTAATCTTTACGCCGCAGATTTCTACCGGTGGTGCAAGCGTATTCTCACAGAAGATGGTATAATATGCCAGTGGATACCGCTCGATCGGCTGCCAGAAACACACCTCAAGATGATTGTGAGAACCTTTATTGAGGTGTTTCCAAACGCAACAATATGGTATAAATACACGCCAGACTTTGCCATCCTGATCGGTACGCCAGAACCGCTCAAGATAAATTATAAGCGTCTTATGGAGAGGACACAGATGCCGCGGATTCACGAGGCACTCGCAGCCGATGACCTCGATGGTATGTCACTCCTCGATTCGTTCATGATGGGCGAGAAGGCGGTCCGAGCGTATGCCGGCAATGGTCCAATCCATACAGACAATCACCCACAGTTGGAATTTTTCCAGCCCCGCGCACTGGTGAACACAACTCATAAAAACATTGCGGGGCTAGCGAAATACCATGAACGCTCCACCCCCTATTTGGCAAATTATGGTCGCACCATGAGCGACAAGATCGAGGTGCGAAAGCGAATCGATCTCTACTTTGATGCCACGCAGAAGCTGATCGAAGGACAGATTGAATATGCCAAGGGGGAATATGAGAAGGCTGTTGGTGTATTGAATCAGGCGTTAGCCATTAATCCGTACGATAATACGATTCGGTACAATCTTGGGGCTGCGGTAGCATTGGCAAACAAAGATTATCAACAGGAACTTAAACAGACCGAAAAGGTTCTTAAGCAGGCACTACAAAGTAATCCACGCGATGTCCAAAAACAGGTTGAACTGGGCATCACCTATGAACTTCAAGGTGAACTAGCGAAGGCGGCGAACGCCTTTGAAGAGGCACTCAAATATGATCCGAATCGCCCAGAGCTTTATTCATTGCTCGGACCGATATATGAACGTCAAGAACGGTACGATGAAGCATTACGCACGTATCATAGACTTGAAAAATTAGACCCGAATCTCCCCGCTATCATTTTCGGTGCAATGGCATCGATTTACCATTTTCATAAGAAGATGCTCCCCGAAGCCCTCCAATACGCGCAGAAAGCGTTGGCGGCGGATGCAAATTCTTGGCGTGTGTATAACCTGCTGGGGGTTATCTATACGGATAAAAGTGAGTTTGGGGGTGCAGTTGATGCTTTCAAAGCTGCGATGCGACTCGCACCGAATGAACCTATGCCGCACAGCGATTTGGCAAAAGTATACCTTGCACAAGGCAGATATGATGAGGCGTTGAAATCGGTCGATGCAGCAATGCGTCTCGCGCCGAGAGATCCATATTTGCAAGAGCAGCGCCGTCAAATCCAAGCAGCAATAGCAATACAGAAGTAGGAGCGATTTCCAAATCGCGACCAGTAACTGGACAAAAAACATCAGGATAACTCGAAGAAAAGCGAACGATTGCGGTTAAAGAAGTAACCATACTATTTTGATAATCGTATGCTCACCTAAAAGCGCAACGAAAGAACACTCAGAGGCTATAAAAAAAATCGCAATAAGTCATTGTGGATTTTTCTTTTTTGTGTCTGCTGTTTTTCAAAGGAATAATACGTAAGGGCTTATCTGCACAACCATTGTCATTTCGTAGATACAGTTTTTTTACGCATTGCGTATTACGAATTATTTTTTAGAGAATGGGAAGAACACAGAGGAGATCGGTAGCGACTTATTGCCATAAAAATGTTAGAGACTTATTCACATTTGACAAAGGGGCAATTGATAGAAAATGCAGATTCAATCACCAAAAGGGACGAGAGACATCCTCCCTTCAGAAGTTCAGACATGGCAATGGGTCGAGGGGGTCGCGCGGTCTGTTTTTGGCACTTACGGGTATCAGGAAATCCGTACGCCAATTTTTGAAAGCACAGACCTTTTCGTGCGTGGGGTCGGCGATACCACTGACATCGTTGAAAAGGAGATGTACACCTTCAATGACAGGGGCAACCGAAGCGTCTCATTGCGGCCAGAGGGCACCGCATCGGTGGTGCGTGCTATGCTCCAGAATCGTTTGATGGATGGTGCCAGCATCTTAAAATTTTACTATATCGGTCAGATGTTCCGCTATGACCGTCCGCAGGCGGGGCGGTATCGAGAATTTTGGCAGGTTGGCATTGAAGCGTTTGGGGCGGACTCGCCCGCAATCGACGCAGAGATTATCGCAGCAGGAAATCAATTCTTCTCGACACTCGGCATCAAAGATTTTACTTTGCACCTCAACAGCATCGGCGATCCCGCCTGTCGTCCAAAGTATGTTGAAGATCTGACAGCGTATGCGAAGGCGCATCTTGACGAACTGTGTGGAAAATGTTATGCGCGTCACGAACGAAATCCGATGCGAATCTTGGATTGCAAAGAGAGCGGTTGTCGTGCCGTTGTTACTAACGCTCCGCTTCTATCTAACTACCTGTGTGACGCCTGCCGCGAGAACTTCGAGGTGGTGAAACGCTATCTGGATCAACTTGAAATTGACTATCACGAAGATCCATACGTTGTTAGAGGGTTAGATTACTACTCTCGCACCGCCTTTGAATTCACAGCGGGCGGGTTGGGTGCACAAAACGCAATCGGCGGTGGTGGTCGGTATGACTATCTGGCGGAAGAAATCGGGGGCGCACCGACACCCGGCATCGGATTCGCACTCGGTATGGATCGAATCATCATTGCCTTGGACGCCCAGAAAGTTAAGGTGCCAACCTCTGCACCAGTAGATGTCTACGTCACGGTGTTAGGGGACGCAGCGATGCCTATAGCTCTACAGTTGGCGCAAGATCTTCGTGAGAATGGCGTCAGAACTGACCTTGAGTTCAAAGGGCGTGGTTTGCGCGCACAGATGAGGACTGCAAACAAGTTGAACGCACGGTATGTCATCATGATTGGCGAAGATGAGATCAGTAATGAGGCTGCGACGGTGCGAGATATGGGGAGCGGCGATCAGGAATCGGTTGCGTTCCCGCAGTTAGCGGAAATGCTGCGCGAAAAGGTGGACAGCTAGATTTGACAGTAGTGTAGGTCGGGCATCTCCGGTCACGAGATCCTCTCGGACTTACCCGACCCCAAACCTGCATCAACGAGGACAATTCGTAGGGCACGCAGATCTGCGTGCCGTTTCTTCTTACGCTACGCATTATTTTTTACTAGCTTGTAGGTCGAGATTCATATCTCGACACCCAAATGTCAACAGTACCTAGAATATGATCAGTCAAGTGTATCACCTTGAAGGTTGAAATCGTACTTTTTATAAATCGAAGGAGAGAATCAAAGCAATGCCTGAAATGAAAAGGACACATTACTGCGGAGAACTACGGCTTGCCGATGCCGGTAAATCGGTGCGACTCACCGGTTGGGTATCCCGCCGCCGGGATCATGGAGGCGTCATTTTTGTAGACCTGCGCGACCGGACAGGACTCACGCAGGTCGTCTTTGACCCGATGATCGACCCCGAAGCGCACCGTGCTGCACACGAGATTCGCAGCGAATTTGTGTTAAGTGTCAGCGGAAAGGTACGGGAGCGTGGAGAGGGCTTGGTCAACCCCAACCTCCGTACCGGCGAGATCGAACTGGCGACGGATGAGTTGGAAATCTTAAATGTGGCAAAAACGCCACCATTCGCTGTTGAAGACGACATTGATACAGCCGAAGAGGTTCGCCTCCAGCATCGTTACGTTGACCTCCGCCGTCCGAAAATGCAGAAAATATTACAAGTACGGCACAAGACCGCGCTTGCTGCCCGGAAATATATGGACGAGCACGGCTTCCTTGAAATCGAAACACCTATCCTGATGAACAGCACCCCCGAAGGTGCGCGCGACGTGCTCGTGCCAAGCCGACATAATCCCGGCGAATTCTACGCGCTTCCGCAATCACCACAACAGTTCAAGCAGATTTTGATGATGAGCGGCGTGGATCGTTACTTCCAGATTCCACGATGCTTCCGCGACGAAGACACCCGTGCAGATAGGCAGCTTGAGTTTACGCAACTTGATCTCGAAATGTCGTTTGCGACCGTGGACGACGTACTTGAAGTCACAGAAGGACTGATGAAACGGATGTTTGAGGAAGCGGCTGATATTCCTGTGCCAACACCGTTTCCACGCATACCTTATGCTGAATCGATGGCACGATTTGGGAACGATAAACCGGACACTCGCTTCGGAATGGAACTCTCCGATCTCTCGGATCTGGTGGCAGACTGCGATTTCAAGGTGTTTACGGGTGCCTTGGCAAACGATGGGCAGGTAAAAGGATTGGCTGTTCCCGGTGGAGCAGCGCTTTCGCGCAGGGAGATTGATGATCTCACAGAGTTTGTCGCCATCTATAGAGCAAAGGGGTTAGCGTGGATTAAGGTAACAGAGGCAGGTGCGTTTGAATCGAGCATCGTCAAATTTTTCAGCGAAGATACTCTCAAAGCGATCAGCCAGCGGATGGGCGCAAAGCCGGGCGATCTATTGGTATTTGTCGCTGATAGACCAAAAATTGTTGCGGACGCTCTGTGCAATCTCCGACTCCATCTTGGGCACAAACTCAATCTAATTGATGAAAACCAGTTCAACTTCCTATGGGTTGTGGATTACCCACTGTTCGATTGGGACGAAGAGAATAATCGATATGAACCGTTCCATCACCTCTTCACCTCACCAACAGATGAGAGCATTCCACTGTTAGACACCGATCCAGGCAAAGCCCAGTCGCTGCACTATGATCTGATTATCAACGGCATCGAGATCTGTAGTGGTAGCGTCCGAATCCATCAACAAGAGATTCAACAGAAAGTTCTTGAGATCTTAAAAATCAAACCTGAAGAGGCAGAACAACGATTCGGTTATTTTATCGAAGCGCTGCAATACGGCACACCGCCACACGCAGGAATCGCACCCGGGCTAGACCGTATTGTTATGCTGATGACCGGCGAAGAAAATATCCGTGAAGTCATCGCGTTTCCGAAGACGCAGAGCGGGTTATGTCTGCTTACCGGAGCGCCTTCTGAAGTCGCCGACGAACAGCTGGAGGAATTGTCGATTAAGGTTGATTTGGTTGAGGGCTAATCAGATTTTTGGAGTTGTTTCTATCGGTCTTGTACTTGATTCAACCATCTGTTTTGCGAAACTCCTTCCAAGCATCTGACGTTATCACTTAAGGATACCTGTTTTCAGAGATCACTAGGGCAGTGTGGCTAGGGCGCGTTGACATTTGACAGTACGTAGGTTGGGTTGAACGGTTAAAGGAATCCCTCTCAACGGCAAAAGAAACCACGTTCTTCAACAACATCTGCTTATAGATAGATACAGTGAAACCCAACACCACAGCCGTAGGTCGGTCATCCCCGGTCACGAGATCCTCTCGGATTTACCTGTACCAAAGTCCCTCGTAGCCACAGGTTTCCCAACCTGTGATCGTACCGTAGGTTGAAGATAATAGGCATATTGCTTTGAATCCCGATTCATCGGGGCTCCGTATGCCGTAACCTGCCTATTCTCTCGCTTGGTGTAATACCGGCAGGTATCCTGTAGGTCGAGATTCATATCTCGACACCCAAATGTCAACAGAACCTAGTACTCAATCAGATAAGTTTTGCAATTATTATATATGTTAGGAGTTACGCACTTCAGTTTGTAGTAGCGCAATTCATTGCGCGTTACCACGGGCGATTAATCGCCCCACTACAAACCTACCGATTTACTGTAATTGCCCGTTTCTTAATCCCGATAATCGGGGATTCATCGGGCGTTACGAGCCGTGTTGTGTGTTAATGCATCATCGAACAACGAGGCTTTGGGCATGCAACTGCGTAAGTCCTAATCTTATTGTTTGCTCTCAATCAATATACACAACCATAATTTGCCTGACAGAGTACTAGTAATCTGTGTCAGATTGAACACATGCTTCCCGACAAAAGGGCAAAAATGGAGATGTCTGCCGTGAGGGAAGAAATCCATTTCAGTCCAGAAGACCAACAGTTCATTGATCGAGCCACAGATTTTTGCCAACGAATGGGTGAACGTGCAGTCCTCATGTTGGTTGGGAGTCGCGCCGCTAACTTCGCCGATGAATGGTCAGATCTTGACCTGTGTATCATTGGTGATAAGCGGTGCCTTTCCGATGAAGATCGAAGAATTTATGAACGAAGCCAGCAACTCTTCGTTGACCGAGGCGATTATGAAGCCCACTGGTCATTTTTTGACGAAGGTGACCTACGGGCGTGGTTGGAGACATGGCCAAATGAGATGATGTGGATTATTGCCACCTCGCAGACCCTCTACGGTTGTTCAAATACCGCAGAAGAACTGAAGCATCACTATCGCCTATATCCACCAGCCGTCGCGGAGAGTAAGCTCAAGTGGCTGTTCGGCAAGTATTATTACTCGCAGCGCGGTCCCTTGGCTATGGCAGCTCGGAAGCAAGTGGAAATGGCGTTTGTTGCAGCTGGCAATGTTATCGAGTCTCTCTGCAAAATTTGCTGCGTCGCTGACAAGCGGCCGTTTCCCTACAGCAAATGGCTGGTCGAAGCAGCTAAACGGACACAAATGGGCGCAACAGTATATCCCTCGATTCAACGGGCGGTCAATGGCATTGGGGACTTTCTCAACCCGCCGACTGACCGTCACTGGCGTGACTGGGTGACGGTAAAAGAATTGCGGGCGACGTTGCCGATTGTTCAAAGCAGGCTGAAAGAACTGGGGTGGGGTTGCGATTGGATTGACAATCCGAACGCAGCTTACTTCGAGGAGACAGCGAAACGACCTGAACCCTGAAAGCCAACGACCCAAAATCAGAACGCCAAATAGATATATCGGGCATGACTCATGCACGATATATCTATTTGATTTTCAATGACGACAAAGGAGATTTTTGAGATGGAGAGAGAACAGTTGCTCGAAAAACGAATTGCGGTGCTGATGGGTGGGAAATCGGGTGAAAGACAGGTGTCATTGCGATCCGGAGCGCGAATTGTCGCCGCACTTCAACGGCTTGGCGCAGATGTAGTGACAATTGATCCAATTGACCTTGATTGGGTGGAGCGGATGCGAGCTGACTCGATTGAAATCGCATTTCTGGGGGTACACGGCAAAGGTTGCGAGGATGGAACGATTCAAGGTGTTTTAGAAGCATTTGACTTTAGCTACACAGGCTCCGGGGTGCTCGCAAGTGCGTTGGCAATGAATAAGGTCGTGGCCAAGCGGGTGCTATCTACGCTGAACATCCCAACGCCGGATTACCTCGTGGTTGACCCGAACCAAAGTTTAGATCTGCAATGTGAGGAGGCAATAGATCGTTTGGGATTGCCGCTTGTGCTTAAACCTGCGTCGGAGGGGTCAAGCATTGGAGTATCGATTATTTCTGAGCTGCCAGAGGTCAGGCGAATCGCCCATAAAACCCAACATCAGTTCGGGGAAATCTTTTTTGAACGATATATCCAAGGACAGGAAGTCACTGTTGGGTTGCTAGGAATCGAAGAAAACCTCCGAGCTCTGCCCATACTTGAGCTAGTTCCTAAACGCGAATTTTACGACTACGAGGCGAAGTATACCGAGGGCATGACAGAGTTTATTATTCCTGCAAGATTATCTGATTCGCTGACCGAGCAGGTACAGGAAATCGCGCTTAGGACGCACCAAGCGGTCGGTTGTTGGGGGGTCTCAAGAGTAGATATGCTAGTCGATACCGACGGACAACCTTACGTGATGGAGATTAATACACTACCGGGGTTGACTGACCTCAGCGATCTACCGGCACAAGCAGCCGCGGCGGGAATCTCTTATGATGAACTGATCTGCGAAATCCTAACAAGTGCACAAGCCCGTCTCATCGCATCGGATTAATATCGACCTGTTGTTAGTGCCACTCCGATTTCAATTCACCTACGCTGAGGCAATTTGCGTAGGAATCACATCGGAGGCAGCACCCTGCCGAAATTCAATGGCGGAATCAATCATCTTGAAGATATCAAACTGTGGTCGGTAACCAATAAGCTGCGCACCTTTGGCGAGATCAAATTCATAATAGGTCGGCGTGTTGTCTGTCAACCGAACATCAACGTAATCTACGCCCAATTTCTGCGCCAGATAGGGCACCGTTTCCTCCCATGTAAAAGGCTTCGGTCCAGCAAGTTGAAAAGTTTCTCCGATTGCCTCCGGTTTACCGAGTGCGGTTAAGAAACCGAGTACGATGTCGCGGACATCTGCGATATGTTTTTTGTAGGATCTTCCGTTTTCATCTCGCGCGATGAGCAAGCGTTCTCCGGCGTTCCCGAACCCCATTAATTGTCGGCGGGTCTCGGCGGCGGTGCCTGTGGTTCTGCCTGCGTAGGCATTCTGCCAATGATCAAGACGGAGCTGCGAAAAATTTAAGAGCTCGTCGCCAGCGACCACGAAGGCAAAACGGAAAATCGAGATCGGCAGCCGGTAGCTCCGATAATACCCACGACACATCTCTTCGCCAAGCACCTTTGAGAGCGCATACCACCCGCCCGGCTTCTGAGGCATCTCATCTTCGCGGATCGGCTCTGACAGACCACCGGGGAGGTATTTCTCGTAGGTCGCATCGGTGCTTGCAAAGAAGAAGTGTTTCAAATTATCCGCGTTTTCACGGGCAGCCTCCAGCATGTTGAAGGTGCCGCGTGCATTGATCTCGAAGTAGTCTTCGTTGGAGAAGGGACCGCCGCCTTGGAATGCCGCCCCAAGATGACAAATCGCTTCTACCCCGCGGACCACTTTGCTCACATCAGCAGGATTAACTAAACTTCCCTCAACCAATTCAACCGGAAGCCCTTCAAACTTGTCCAACCGCAAATCCTTTTCCCAAACCAAGCCCCGTACTTCATGCCCTTCATCAATGAGCGCTTTGGCAAGATTGGCACCAATTCTGCCAGATATGCCGGTAACGAGAATTTTCATAAAAATCTCTCCTAATTTTATTATGAACTCGGTCAATTTTTTATTTGTGATTTTGACCCTATTTTGTTATCATGTTGTTATATTTTACGCAACATCGTTTTAGGTGTCAAAAAGAAAAACGGAAAATATCATCTTTTTTATCAAAGTCTTCCGTTCTAAAACCCCGTCCTTTAGGGTGGGGATACAGAACGGCAAACCCCGTTAGTGAGTCAAAAAAGGTTGATTTTGTAGGTAAAAAATGGTATACTTCTTTTGGCTTTCGTGAGGGCGCTTCAACCCTACCGCACGGTAGGGGCCCTCACAGTCCATTGAAGCGGATATGAAAGTTGGAAAGCTGACCATAATGAAGATCTACAAGTTCAAACTGTATTCTAATCACGGCAATGGTGAGTTGCACAAGACGATAGAGGGTCACGCTTCTGTCTGGAATCATTGTGTCGCGCTTCAGCGTCGTTACTATTCAATCTACGGCAAGTATATCAGCAAGTTTAGGTTAATCAATCACATCTCTAAACTGAAACGGCTTGCCAAGTTTTCCCATTGGAATCCGTTGCCGAGCCAAGCGATACAGGACGTGGCAGCGCGGATAGATAAAGGGTACAAGGCAATGTTTGAAGCCCGTGCAAAAGGCAAGAAATGGGGTCGTCCCCGTTTCAAGGCTCGTCGTAAATACAAATCGTTCACCCTCTTACAAGCGGGTTGGCAACTCCTACCCGGTAACAAGATTCGTATTGGTAAGTATATCTACCAGTACTTCAAGTCCCGTGATGTGTTCGGCAATCCGAAACGTTGTACTATCAAACGGGATTCCGTTGGTGATGTCTATATCACCATCCTAACAGACTATGTAGAACCTGACCTGAATCGAGTCATGACGGGTAAAATCGCAGGTCCCGATTTATCGGGATTCTCGCTATGCGGAACTTGATTTCGGTCTTAAACGGTATCTCACCGGTCATAACGGACATGATATAGACTCACCTCTGTTTTTCAAGCGAAGCCTCAACACTATCAAGAAAGCCAATCGTAACCACTCCCGAACTAAGAAAAGGTCAAATAACCGTGAACGGGCACGGCTTGACTTAGCACGACAGCACCGTAAGATTGAAAGGCAACGTGAGGATTTCCACTGGAAACTTGCACACC
Organism: Candidatus Poribacteria bacterium; assembly: GCA_965222435.1. Taxonomy (GTDB): domain Bacteria; phylum Poribacteria; class WGA-4E; order WGA-4E; family PCPOR2b; genus PCPOR2b. Next base: position 6,428,982 of record OZ244950.1, read on the forward strand.
AACTGACTGACGCATACGACGAAATACGGCTTGAGGATTTGAATCTTCAAGGCATGAAAAGCCTTTGGGGGCGCAAAGTCAGTGATTTGGGGTTTGCCGATTTCGTTGTAAAGTTGAAATACATTGCTGCCCGAAAGGGTGTCAAACTCAAGTTCATTGATAAATGGTATCCTTCATCTAAGACCTGTTCGGTCTGTGGTGCTGTGAATGAAACGTTGAATCTGCGTGATAGAACGTGGCAGTGTAACGATTGCGGTACTATCCATGACCGTGATAGAAGTGCTGCAATTAACATCTACAGGGTTGGGGCATCAACCCTCGAAGGAGAGGACATAAGACCATCTTCGGATGGCTGTTCTTGTTGATAGCGCAATTACCGTTACTGAAGGACACAAGAATCCCTGTCCTTTAGGGCGGAGAGTATGTCAACTTTCGGAGTATCTTATGTTGATGCGTAATGAAGGTAGAACCTTAAAAAGCCAGATTGTTATTATGTTCCTTTTAATCGGATTATCTCCGCTGTTTTCCGCCTCGATCCTCGCTTTCTATTCAAGCCAGAAGACATTGAACGAAGTCGTCGGCACTATCGAGCGAGACTTCGCGATTGAGGCAATGAATAAGATTGACCGCGAGATGGAGAACATCCGCCTTTTGGTCGAGAATTGGACCAGTTTTGAGAATCGAAAAGTTTTGGTGAACACGGTGACCGGAGCTCAAAAGAAAAGTTACGATCAATTATTTGAGGAATGGAACCGTGACGGATTAACCTCAACTCCCGGGGCACAGTTTCTTAAGAACCTCCAGCAGACGAATCCGGATCAGTTCAAGGAAATCTTTCTGACCGACCTGCGTGGATACGTTGTCGCTGCTACGGACAAAACAAGTGATTTCGATCAAGGACCGGGAGATGATCCGCCATTCGGTGAAAAATGGTGGGCGGCGGCGAAAGAGAAAGGCGAACATATCGGAGATATTGCCTATGATGAAAGTGCGGGTGTTTTTTCCGTCGATATTAACATGAGTGTCAAAGCGGCTGACGATGAAACTGTGGGCATTATGAAGGTGGTCTACAGTGTGGAAAATATCCAGAATCTAATTGGTGGAGGTGGGGGGCACGGGACTGCGCGGCATTATGAACTGCTTAATCGATACGGTTTCATCGTTGCAGCGACTGAGACAGATCAAGCAGGGATCCTAGAAGAAACATCTCGCGTCGTGCTTCCTGATAACAAAGAGGTTTGGAAGAACCGGGCGAGTAAGAATGGGTTCGCTATCGGGGAGACGGAGGACGAAAAAGTCCTTGTGGGCTGGTCCCGCGGTGAGGTGTGGACCGCATTAACGTACAGTCCCCTCGACGCAGCTCACGCGCCCTTACAGCAGCAGGCCCGGTGGCTTATGGGAGTATCGGCGGTCGCTACTATTATTATTCTTCTCGTCGCGCTGGCTGTGGGGAATCGTGTGGTCTCTGAAATGCTCGGTAAGGAACTCATGGCGCAAGAGATTCAAACTGCTCAGAGCATGCAGATGGGATTGTTACCCGAATCGCCTGATATTAGTGGACTCGATTTGGCAGGGCGTTGCCTCGCAGCGAACCGCGTCGGTGGGGATTATTACAACTACCTGTGGATGGATACCGATCAGAGAAAACTTGCAATCGTCATCGCCGATGTGGCTGGGCACGATATGTCCGCAGCAATCCCTGCTGTGATGTTCTCCGGGATGCTTGAATTCGCCGTCAAAGAAGGGGCACCCGGTGCAATGCTCTCCGCACTCAATCAGTCGCTCTGCCAACAACCCAAACGCACACCTTTTATTACCTGTTGTGTTGCTATCATTGATCTGGATGAAAAGCGGATGCAGTGGTCAAAAGCAGGTCATCCCGAAATTTATCACTATTGTAGAAGCACAGGTACTATCGACGAATTAACTGCCGAAAGCTACCCACTCGGTGTGTCCCAGAAATCGGATTATACAGATGAAATGCTCGATCTGTGCGAAGGAGATCTGCTCATTTTTTACACCGATGGACTTCCGGAGGCAGTCAACCCCAACGGGAGGGTTTACGGCTACAACCGACTCGAAAGGAGTATCCAACGCGCTGCACAAGGCGACCTTTCATCAATAGAAAATATTGATCAAATGATAGACGATGTTCGTGGGTTTATTGAAAATACCGAGCCGGAAGACGATATAACAGTTGTTGTAGCGAAGGTGACATAATCCCAATAAGGCGCACCATGAAAAATAAGGTTATAACAGAACAACTGGCTCCCTTCTCTGCAAACAATGTGGCGGATACTTCTAAAGACGATGAAACCGATGAGCGAATTAAGTTGATTTCATTTCGGGAGCTAATTCCTGAAATCAAAGATACAGGCTATCTGACACACGCAATTTTTTATTATCCCGCTAAATTTATTCCCCATGTTGTCAGATACGCGCTGAAGTCGTTCACAAAGGAAGGTGATTGGGTTGTTGATCCGTTTGCGGGTTCAGGAACCGTGGGCGTTGAGGCTTATATATGCAAACGAAATGCGTTTCTGCTGGATCTAAATCCGCTTTTGGATTATATGATTCCACTTAAGGTGCGTACTGAAAAAGAACGATTGTGTGAAGACAGTCTCAGTCAGATGTTAGATGGCTTAGAAGAAAGTAGCAATCACTTCACCCCAGCGTGGTCAAATCTAACGTACTGGTATCCGCCTGAAATGCTGGAGGTGCTTAGTAGGTATTGGGGACTTATCAAAAACAGTGAACGCAACACATATACTGCAATCATAGAATCAACGCTGTTGAAAGTGAGCAAGCACTTCTCTTATGCGGAACATAGAACCCCTAAACTTTTCAGGTCTAAAAGTAAGCTAAAATATATCGAGGAACTGCTGCAGACGGATTGGACTGAAAAATTACAAAAGATGATTAGGGGGCATTCATTAGAAACCTTACGAAATCTGAATGACTTTGCAACACTTACGAACCGTCACAATAACTGTGTTGGGTTTAAGGGTGGGGTGGATTCGTCATATTTTTCGTTGCATCGGGAATTTGATGCCTTAATCACATCACCGCCTTATCTACAAGCCCAAGAATATATGCGAACAGTCAAAATGGAACTGTTTTGGTTGGGGTATAACGATGAAGAGATAAGAAAGTTATCCAGACTTGAAATACCGTATCGGAAGGCGGATAGGCTGATTCAGACCCCAACACTGGAAAAAATAAGGACGGAACTCACACGGGCTGATCTCGTTAAATTACTGGATTCGTATTTTTGCCATACCATCAATGCGCTTGAGAATGCAATGAATCAGTTGAAAACGAACGGAACCGCCTGCATTTTCATCGGAAATCCGTTGATTGATGGAATAAAGGTTGAAATCTGGCAGATCTTGATGGAATATTTTATGGACAACGGATATTTCTTTGAGAACCTGTATGAAGATCGGATAAAGAATAGACAGCTATTTGGCACTCGGAAGAATAAAAATCCAGATGGAATGAAATCTGAATTTTTGCTGATTTTAAGAAAAGGGTGATAGGCAACGAGAACTGTATGAGAAAGTTGCCTTTCAGGAATCGCGATATGAGTAACAGTTTACGCGAATCTGAAGATAGAGCGGTTCTTAGGTCTTTGGAATCAGCTTACATTCCGGAACCAATAAAAGAGGCGCGAGAACGGCAAGATGAAATACTGATTGAAAGATTCCGGGGACAGCCCTACGCGATTGCAGATGTCGGTTGCGGCACAGGCTACCATGGCTCAATCTTCGCGCCCACCTGTCACCTTTATCACGGCTTTGAGATATCAACTCATATTGGAAAAATTGCTCAAGACAGATGGCGTGAGGAGGGATTAAACAACACTGAGCTCTTTTTAGGCGATGCCACCCAAGTCAAATTGCCAGACAATTTCTATGACCTCGTCTGGTGTTTATACTTTACCCCCGGCAATTTTCGAGAACCGTCAACAGACCTAAGTCTTTATACGGATGCATACCTCGATCGGAATCCGAGTTTTATCGCTATATTCTCGAACTTTTATCGAGCACTGAAACCGGGTGGGTTGATGTTCTTAACGGTCTACAAGGATGTACCGGAAGCAGAAGAAGCCCAGATCGATTTCTACGAGCATACCGATCAGCATGTAGTAACGCCCAGAGGCGGGCGATTTGTAGCGACTGCGGAAAATTTCTGGTCTGCCAGATGGACCGAGGAAAGCCTCTTATCGAACCTTAAAGCGTGTGGGATTGCCGAGGCTGATGTTATGTTTCATGACTTAAACCACATCGCATGGCTTGTTGAGATTAGTAAGTAGTTGCGTAGTACCTAATTAACGCAAGCTGCTAGTAGTAGGCATATTGCTCTGAATCCCGATCTTATCGGGGCTCCGTATGCGGTAACCTCCGTCCTCTACACCCATTGAGTTCAAGAGTTCATTCATTCAAAAGTTCATTAATTGCACCGATGAATCAACATAGCCCCAGCGGGGCGATAGGTGTATAGCAAACATATTAGAACCAACTCTAAAGCCCCAGCGGGGCGACAGGTGCAACTTGCGTTATCTTGGTAGATTTGGTTATTTCTAGTAGCTGTCAAGTATCGAAGCTCGACTTACAAACTCTCTAGGGCGTGTTGACATTTATGCGAGGCGTGTCCGTAATTGTAGGGGCGAGGTCCCCTCGCTCAATGGGTTGGGGAACCCAACCCCTAGAAGGATCATGGGCCTGTGTACGCCCTTGATTGTCTAATTGCGATGAAATGCCAACAGAACCTAGCAACTTAGGTTAATTAGTCATTATACACAATTGACCACTTTCTATATTTAATCGCAGTTGATGTTCGGGGACATCTTACGCGCAGTGTAAAGGAGATACTATGATTGGACCCAGACTTCCCTACCGCTACGACCACTACACTTGGCTCGAAATCAGGGATTTGGTCGAAAAACAACCCGTCGTTGTTCTGCCTGTAGGCTCCACCGAAGACCATGGCCATCACCTTCCCTTGGACGTGGACACCTTCGTGGTCAGCAGCATCTGTGATGCGGCTGCGCAACAAATCCCCGACGAAGTACTGCTTTTGCCCGAACTCGCTTACGGCTTTGAAGACCATCACATGGATTTCCCCGGCACTATCACCATCCGTGATGACCATTTGCTGAACTTTGTTGTCGATATTACCAAGAGTGTTGCCCACCACGGTTTTCGCAAGATCCTTATCGTCAACGGTCACGGCTCCAACGTCCCTATCTTGGAATTGGCAGCGCGCCGAACAGTGATCGAAACTGAGGCACACTGCGGCATGCTCAACGCGGGGGCAGGCGTTTCGGTTGATGAGATTGTTGAGTCAGATGTACTGTCCCACGCGGACGAGATTGAAACATCGGTCTACCGCTATCTCAACGATACGGCAGTGCAGATGGACAAAGCTACCCATGAAGTGAAGGTTCCAGTGTCCCGCTACTATTGGCGTGGCACGGTACGCGGCAAGGGCAGTGCACCGCTACGGATGATGGATCATTGGTCACGCATCTCAGAGACAGGGGTCATCGGCGACGCGACTCTCGGTACAGTGGAAAAAGGCGAACGGTTTTTCACCGCTGCCGCTACAGAACTCGCCGCACTCATCCGCGAATTTCGTGCCCTGCCTATCGAACCTCGCGTAGACCACCATTGAAACCGGTGTAGGGTTGTGCATGAAAAAGCCTCCTAACACCACAGATGGAATGGATACAAGGATCTAATATGCCCCAAAATCAACTCATCGTCGCTTTAGACGTCAAAAACTTAGCAACCGCAAACCGACTGGTTACCACACTTTCCGATGATGTCAAATGGTTCAAGATTGGCAAACAACTCTTCACTGCTGTCGGTCCCGCTTCCGTTAAGCTGCTACACGAAGCAAAGAAAAACATCTTTCTCGATCTCAAATTTCACGACATTCCTAATACTGTCGCCGGCGCAGTTGCATCTGCGACAAAAATTGGTGCCAATATCATCAACATGCACGCTTCAGGCGGATTGGAAATGATGCGTGCCGCAGGGGAAGCCGCAGAAAAACAAGCGTCCGAACTCAGTATTCCGAAGCCAACACTTTTGGGGGTAACCATCCTCACAAGCGTTGATGAGGCGAATTTCCAGCGTGATTTTGGGACACAACGCAAGCTGAAAGATCAGGTGGCTTATCTTGCAGAACTATCCCAGAAAGCGGGGTTGGAGGGCGTGGTCGCCTCACCATTGGAGATTGAGTTAATTCGGAAGGTTTGCGGCAACGATTTTCTGATTGTTACACCGGGCGTCCGTCCGGCATGGGCGGCTTCAAACGATCAACAACGTGTCATGACACCGGGCGAAGCAATCAATGCCGGGGCAGATTACATCGTCGTTGGACGCCCCATCACAGCAGCAGGTAATCCACGCGAGGCAGCGAGGACAATACTGCAAGAAATCCCATAGAACTACGTGAAACGTGGTCCGTTAAGCACGAAACATAGATTTAAGAATTAACATGGATTCAACGCAATCACGCACTCAGTCGTCAAAAACAAAGACCATATCTTTTAACATAAGGTAGGACTTACGCAGTTGAACGTTCAAAGCCTCGTAGGGGCAACCCCCCGATAGATCCCCGATAAATCGGGACAGGCGGGATTTCGCTACGCTCAACTTGTGGTTGCCCTCAAACATTACCAAACCGTGAATCCACGATTTCGTAGGGAACGCAGATCTGCGTTCCCTACGTCCGCTCACTAAATTGCGCTACTGCAAGCTGAAGTGCGTAACTCCTAATAAGGATTGCAACTACCAACAATCAATGAATAACCAACAAAAGATACGAAACTACTGCATTTTAGGACATATAGACCACGGCAAAAGCACACTCAGCGATCGCCTTTTGGAATACACCGGCACGTTGACACCTCGTGAGATGCGCGAGCAGGTTTTGGACCTGATGGATCTTGAGCGCGAGCGTGGTATCACCATTAAAGCGACCGTTGTGAAACTTGATTATCGCGCTACGGATGGGGATCTCTACGAGCTGAACCTGATTGACACCCCTGGGCACGTTGATTTCACTTACGAAGTGTCGCGGAGCCTCGCAGCGTGTGAGGGAGCCATTTTAATTGTAGATGCCGCCCAAGGTGTAGAGGCACAGACGCTAGCAAATGCTTATCTCGCAATTGACCACGGCCTTGAGGTTATTCCCGTTATCAACAAAATCGATCTCCCGACAGCGCGTCCTGACGAGGTCAAACGACAGATAGAAGAAGTTGTCGGCATCCCCGCAGACGAAGCGGTTTTAGTGAGTGCAAAAGAAAATATCGGTACACAGGAGATATTGGAAGCAATTGTTGATCGAATCCCTCCGCCAAAAGGAGATATCGGTGATCCTCTAAAGGCACTAGTCATTGATTCGGTGTACAACAGCTATCGGGGCGTCGTCATGTATGTGCGCGTTTTTGATGGAAATGTGAAGATAGGCGACAAAATCCGTTTGATGGCAGCGAGCAGCGCTTACGAAGTCGAGGAGGTAGGCGTTTTCCTGCCACACATGAAACCAGTTGAGGGGCTATCAACCGGTTCAGTCGGTTATGTGGTTGCCGGGGTTCGAGATATAGCAGACGCGAAGATCGGTGAAACGATTACCGACCACACAAAACCAACATCAGCACCTCTGCCCGGCTACCGCGAAATGAAGCCGCTTGTTTTTTGCGGGCTATATCCAGCGGACACCAGCGAGGTCGGGGCGTTGAGAGAGGCGCTCGAAAGGCTTAAACTCAACGATGATTCTTTCAGATTTGAGCCTGAAGTTTCTGTCGCGCTTGGATTTGGCTTTCGGTGTGGTTTCCTAGGACTGCTGCACATGGAGATTATCCAAGAACGGTTGGAACGCGAATTTGACCTATCCCTTGTCCGCACCTCACCGAGCGTTAAGTACCGTATCATCCAACGAGATGGTGAGTGCGTTGAAGTCGATAATCCTGCGAAGATGCCTCCTGTTGATCAGATCGATTACATTGCGGAACCTCACATCACCGCTGATATTATTGTGCCGCGAGACTACATCGGAAATGTGATGGATTTGTGTCAAAAGCGACGGGGCATCTTCATCCGCATGGATCAGCTCGATGCAACCCGGGTGCAAATCAGTTACGATCTGCCCTTGGGCGAAATTCTCCTTGATTTCTACGACAAACTCAAATCATTGACGCGCGGCTACGGTTCGCTTGAATACGAAATTGGTGAGTACAAACCCGCAGATCTCGTGAAACTGGACATTTTGCTCAACGAAAAACCGGTTGATGCCCTCTCAACGATCGTTCACCGTGACATGGCTTACGGTCGAGGAAACGCGTTGGTAGAAAAATTGAGAGAAGTTATTCCACAGCAGATGTTTACCGTACCCATCCAAGCGGCAATCGGGCATAAAGTGATTGCGCGTGAAACCGTCCGTGCTTTACGGAAGAACGTGACAGCAAAACTTTATGGCGGTGACGTCACCCGCAAGCGGAAGCTGCTCGAAAAGCAAAAGGAGGGCAAAAAACGGATGAAACAGATTGGGAATGTTGAGGTGCCACAGGAAGCATTTATGGCAATCCTATCGATCGATGAGTAAAATCTGTATTTTATATTGGAGGTTACACACTTATGAATGAAACGTCGGCAGACACACACGAAGAAGTACCTTCACGATGGCAGAGATTCCAACAAACCGTGGTATGGGAATACTTTCAAGTTATCGTGGTGGCTTTCGTGCTTGTCTTTGGATTTATTCGTCCCTTTGTTGTTGAGGCGTTCAAAATTCCGTCCGGTTCTATGGAAGAAACCTTGCTTGTTGGCGATCGCATCCTTGTCTGCAAATTTATCTATGGCATCAACATTCCGGGAACGAAAGTTAAACTCTTTGACTTCCATAAACCTGCAAAAGGAGATGTATTTGTATTCGTTCCCCCGCACGAGCGAACCAAGAATTTTATCAAACGCATCGTCGCAGTTGGAGGCGACACGATTGAGACAAAGGGGGACACGCTCTACGTCAACGGGGCAGCAGTCGAAGATAGCGCCTATACAAAACATGTGTCCCATGCCATCGGCCATCGGTACGATTTCCCACCCTTCCGCAAGCCGTACCATCTACCCAATGACAATGCTTTCGCGCCTTATAAGCTCTCGCGGAATCAGTTCCGCATGAAATTTCCAGATGGTAGACCGTTTGAAGTACCAGAGGGGTATGTTTTTGCAATGGGAGATAATCGGGACCAAAGCAGCGACAGCCGAACATGGGGGACCGTGTCTGTGAACGATATTAAGGGGCAAGCCTTCATGGTCTATTGGTCTTACGACGCGTTCAATCAGAAAAGACCTTGGGAGGTTTGGAAGATTATCAACGGTATTCGATTCATCCGAATTGGGAGCTTGATTCGGTCAGAGTTTGATGGTGGGCATTGAGAAAACTGCTAGCTTGTGACATCAACAAACGGGAGGAAGTTGACCATTGTCCGTTGAAGTCCGTTTAGATCATATCGTAAAAGCCTTTGATACCACAATCGCTGTGAATGACGTCAGCCTTGAAATTCGGAAAGGTGAACTGTTTTTTCTGCTCGGTCCATCGGGTTGTGGAAAGACCACCTGCCTGCGCATTCTCGCGGGGTTCTACGAACCGGATAGCGGGGAATTAATGTTTGGTGATCGGAAGATGAGCCGAGTGCCACCGCATAAACGGAATACTGGGATGGTATTCCAGAATTACGCGCTTTGGCCCCACATGACTGTCTTTGAGAATGTCGAATATGGACTGTCACTTCGCAAGATTGATAAGGATATCCGAAAAGCGAGAGTCCACGAAGTCTTGGAAGTGGTGCAGATGCCTGAGTACGCCGACCGACCCGTCAACAAGCTCTCCGGTGGACAGCAGCAGCGGATAGCCTTGGCACGTGCCCTCGTCGTGGAACCGGATGTATTGCTCCTTGATGAGCCGTTAAGCAACCTCGACGCGAAGCTGCGGCTCGAAATGCGTCAAGAAATTAAGCGGATCCATTCACAAGCCGGCGCAACCGCCGTTTATGTGACACACGATCAGCAAGAAGCTATCCACCTCGCAGACCGGATGGCAGTCATGAAAGATGGCTCAATCATCCAGGTCGGTACCCCCCGTGAAATCTATCGGTTCCCTACCAATCCGTTTGTCGCTAGTTTTATTGGCGAAACCAATTTTATCAGTGGTAAGATTCAATCATTGTCCAATGGAACTGCCGAGATTGAAACCGAAATCGGCGTGTTGCACTCAACGACGATCTATCACGATTTCACAAACGGCGAAGCGGTGACTTGCTGCATCCGTCCAGAGTCAATCCGCTTCGACGAAGAGATTGCTGAAGGGGGGCCAAACCAACTTAGCGCGAAGGTTCTCAACGCGACCTATCTGGGACGTATCGAGGAATATCACCTAGCACTCGCCGATGAATTAACAGCGAAAGCGGTGCTGTACAATCCAAGAACACACGGTAAAAATGTCGGTGATACGCTTTCCATATCTGTCAGCACAGAAGATGTGATCCCTTTGCCAGTTGCTTTGAATTCCGATCTTATCGGGGCGGAGGAACCCTACAGTGATGAGGAAGAGCACGAGGAATTGTGAATCCACTGAACACCATCAAAGCCAAAATATTACTCCTCGCCGCAGCTGTATTCCTCCTTCTGTTTTTTGCTGTCCCTCCCTTCCACGATTGGCTCATGAGCATCTTCAAGCTCTTCAGAGATCCACAGGCGATGCGGGAATACATCGCCGCTTACGGTCCCTTGGCTCCAGCAGTTTCCGCGTTCCTCATGATACTCCAGAGTGTTGCCGCGCCGTTGCCCGCTTTCCTGATTACCTTCGCTAACGGGCTGCTATTCGGCGTATGGTGGGGTGCTGCATTGTCGTGGAGCAGTGCGATGCTGGGTGCTGCCCTCTGTTTTTTTATCGCTCGATACTTTGGCCGCCCCGCCGTCGTCAAACTGACCAGCGAATCTGCTCTTGCTGCTTCTGATCGATTTTTTGAACGCTACGGCAAACATGCGGTGCTCATTGCGCGCTTAGTCCCTATTATCTCATTCGATGTAATTAGCTACGGATCGGGGCTGACCGGCATGAGATTTCTCGGATTCTGGCTCGCCACAGGAATTGGGCAACTGCCTGCAACGATTTTGTACTCCTATCTTGGGGATGAAGCTACTGGTACAATCAAAATCCTGTTTTGGGCTTTCGGGATTGTCATTGCAATCTCCATTGTGGCGGTCTTGACTAAGCGACGCTCAAATATCAGCCTTGTTGTATAGATGATGGTGAGCCTATCTTTTGCCGCCTCCAACTAGAAAATTCCGGTCAATTTTGAAGCGTTGTCTGATGAACTCTCGTTTAAGGAGTCAATTTATAGTGATAGAAATTATTTGGAGGAATCCATGGAAATTCGTGGCGTCCGTGAATCAGAATTAGCGGAAATGATTGACTTGCAATGCCGGGTTTTTCGACCGGATGGGCATGAGCGATACCAGACATATGTTCACACTGATCCAAGTTACCGATACGACCAATCTCGCGTTGTGGTCGTGAACGGACAAATTGTTTCAACCCTCCGGGTCTGGGAACGCGAAATGCGGATTGGCTCTATCGCCATACCTATGGGGGGAATTGGGGGCGTAGGTACACACCTCGACCATCAAGGGGCTGGTTATGCCACAGCGTTGATGAAGGATACAATTGCCTACATGCGGACGGTTGGCTATGACGTTGGGGTACTCTTTTCGGCTATTCCGTGCGCATTTTATCGGAAGTTGGGGTGGGCAAGTGTGCCGTTAGCAGGCTTTCGAGTGACTCGGAGGCGAAACATTGGTTTGGGAGAAACAGAGTGGCACGTTGAGCCTTTCGACGAAGGGCGAGATCTGAAGCCAGCCATCGCCCTTTACGATAAGCACAACGCCCAGCAGAGCGGATCACTTGTGCGCACACAGTCCTATTGGAATAGCGGTCCCGCACGGCTACGAGAGATCTTGCCGACGGTCGTCGCTCGACATGGGGACAGGCTTGGAGGCTACCTCAACTTTCAGGTGGGCGAAAAAAGCGCGAACATCCTCGAAGTTGCATATAACCGAGCACAACCGCAAGCCTTAACAGCGTTGGTGAGCTATCTGCTTCAGATCTGTGAACGAGAGGGAGTGGAGGAACTCCACGGCGATATTCCCCATCGACACCCAATGGTCGATTTGATTGTTGAAGGGACAGCGGGAGACACCTTCTTAACCGGCAATTCTGCTATGATGCTATATCCTGTAAATCTCCCCGCTTTGCTTCAACAACTTCTACCTGAACTACAAGCCCGACTTAATGCAGCGAATCAGAGATTCCCCCCTGTCTCAATCTGCTTTGCCGTGAACGATCAAGAGGCGGGGTTGCGCCTGCTCGACAATGGGACGCTTCAAACCTTTGACCCGGATGAAAGGGCGATTCGTCTGGCGTTGCCGGGGCACCTCTTTTGGCGGGCACTGCTCGGTGAATCAAGTTGGGCGCAACTTGAACCGACCTTGGATCAACAGGGGATTGCGGTGAAGACGGAAATCGCAGCCCTATTGTCAATTCTGTTTCCGAAACAGGAAGTCATTTTCTGGGGACCAGATCATTATTGAGCCGCAGGGAACAACGATCGTTGTTACCCACTACAAACTGGAGGCGAACATGAAAATCGGTGTAACACAAATTATTCTTGGGGCAATGTCGCTAGACGACACACTCAACCTCTGTCAGGATGCGGGCTATGAAGCAGTGGAGTTGACGTTCCGAGACGGAAAAGATCTGAATGCGGACATGAGCACATCCGAAATTGAGGGTGTCGGTGCGAAGTGCAAGGAGGCGGGAGTTGAAATTGGCAGCGTCATCGCTAGCTATGCAGACCGTGGAAATCTACTCAGCCCGGACGCAGAGGAGCGGGAGAGCGGTGTCAAATCCCTCGTCCGCAACCTCGAAATCGCAGGCATACTCGGTGTGGGCGGAATCCTCTTGCACCCCGGACAGCTTACCGTTTCCGACACCTATCAGTCGGTCTGGGATAACCTGATCGGTATTCTGAAGGAAGCCGCTCCAATTGCTGCCCACAACAAAGCCGCGATTGGGCTCGAAAATGTGTGGAACAAATTTCTACTGAGTCCGAAAGAGATGCGCGACTTTGTCGATGAAGTTGGAAGCGAATGGGTAGGGGTCTACCTTGACACCGCGAATATGATGGCTTACGGCTATCCTGAACACTGGATTCGCGAATTAGGATCTCGGATTTGCCGCGTTCATTTTAAGGACTTTGACCGACAGGCGCATCAATTCGTCAATCTGCTTGATGGTGATACCGACTGGCACACTGTGGTTCATGAACTCCGCGCAATTGGATACGACGGTCCTGTCATCCACGAAGTTGGCGGTGACCATGCCGCTCAGGTTGATCTCGCTGAACGGATGCGGAAGATCGTTTCAATGTAATCCAATTCCGCTCATTGGGTTGTTCGATCTTCTAAATTCGCGGGACAGACACCGAAGTCAGCCTCGAAGTCACGCCAAATTTCGATGGGGACATTTGCGGTTGCCGCTTCGTATGCTTCCTCAACCTGCACTTTATTAGCGGGACCCACCATCACAATACCGTCTACAGGAGCAGCCAAACAAAATTGCATCGCGAGGTGGCGGATATTTACGCCGCGCTCTTGGCACCATTCCCACATCATGTGTGCCTTCGGCATGGATCCGGGGTAACGACGCCGATCCGTTTCCATATCCGGCTCCACGCCGGTCAACGATCCCATACCGAGCGGGCTTGCGAGAATGATGCCCACATCGTATTCACGGGCTAACGGCAGCGTTGTTTGGGCAACGGACTGATCGAGCAGATTGTAGTCCAGAAATGTGAGGACGACTTCAATGTGGCCGGTCTCAATCGCGACCCGATGAAACTCGTGTTGACGGACGCCGAGGCCGATATGTCGAACAAGCCCCTCCTCCTTCATTTTCAGTAACTCGTCCAGCGCACGACCCGGTCCCAAGGGATCTTCGATCGTGATCGGATCGTGGATAAGGACCGAATCCAAGTAATCGGTCCTGAGTTGCTTGAGACTGTTCTCCACACTCTGACGTGTCGTCTCGCCGGAGTAGTCTTTATCTGGACCCGGAGGACTGACCTTGGCTTGCAGATAGATTTTCTCCCGCAGACCACCGGTAAGTGCTTTGCCCCAGCGTCCTTCTGCATGGCGCGGGTAAGTATCCACATAGTCAATTCCTAACTCAATTGCACGGTGGATCGCTTCAATCGTTTCGCCTTCAGATCCTTGAGCCAACCAAGCAGCACCCAAACCGAGTGACTTGGGTCGCATCTCAGTGCGTCCCATCCGTCGGGTTTCTAGTTCTGCCATTATTCCCCCTGCTATATCTTAACCTAAGTTGCTATCTATCGGATTATCAAATCCGCTCGGCTTGGATAGACATATCCAAGCCGTTTCTGTGTATGTGCAGTGGATTTGTCAATCCGCTGCGAGCGGTAATTTTCTTGCTTCAGTTCTCATTTAGCCAAGTCAGTGCTTACCCTATAAATGGCAACTTAAGTTATCTCAATGTCGCCCAATACTTTAGCGTTAACGTGGTCCGGGTATTGTGACCTTTCCGTTATCCCGGCGTTGGGATTCCAAGAAACCGATCATAATCTCCACAACCCTGTGCCCGTCTCTACCCGATGACGAGGATTCTCCGCCTTCAGCGACTATACGCACCAGTTCTTGGACGCCTGCGGGTATCCCCTCGATCTCCCATTCAGGTGGCGTTATGGGGTGAGAGGTGCCGTCCTTTTCGAGGCTCGCTTTCTCGTTATCTATAAGGACATAGCCTTCTGTGCCGACAATCTCAAGGCGAAAGTTCGGGGCGGGCGTATCCTTGGAGCCACCTGCATAGTATCCACGGACACCGTTTGCGAAATGGATGTAACCGCTCGCGGCAGGTTCTGTCTTGGGTTCGTGTCCACCATCTCCTCGATATTCCCAGTAGTCTTCGTACCCCGCTTCCAATTCCGCAATGACCCACTCCGGGTCAGAATCTGCATAGTAGCAGATCGCATCAATGAGGTGGGTGCCGTTACGGAATAGCATGGCACGACCCCCGTTCAGTGTGCCGATGATATACTTCACCTCCCCAATCTCGCCGGCTCCAACGATTTCTTCCTTCGTATGCCGCCATAGCGGTTGCCATCGTCGGGTGTGGTCGATAGACAGAATTGTGCCGTTGCGTTCAACCGCTTCAAGCATACGGTCAGCATCAGCCAGATTGGTCGCCATTGGCTTCTCGCAGAAAATCCCCTTGGCGCCTGCGTTAGCGGCGTTGACCACCAGATCTGCATGTCGGTGATCAGAAGTTGCCACTGTAACAATGTCTAAGTTTTCCTTCGCTAACATCTCTTGGTGATCCGTGTAGAGTCCGATGTCTGACCAATGGTCCTTCCACTGCTCCTTGAACTCTGCGAGTGTAGGCTCCAATATATCACAACCGGCAGCCAACTCCGCATTGGGCAGCCCTACCAAACCAGAGGTATGTCTGACGCCAATGCCTCTACATCCAATCACGCCAACTTGATATTTCGCCATGATAGCTTCTCCAATCTTCTTAGGTTTGACCTTCGTGAAGGTTCCTGTTATGTGGTTATATTATTCCCAAAACGTGCATCATATTCTGCCCAAATCTCGTCAGGCAGAGGGGTGCTTGCGGCTCGCACATTTGCCTCTAACTGTTCAAGGTTCAATGAACCGATGTTATTTCCGTGGATCCGCTTTTCTCGTAAACAGAATTGGATAGCCAACTGGAGCATGTCTATTCCCTTTTCCATGCACCACCGCCACCTTGCCCGCGCGGGTTCAAGATCGGGGCTATCCTTCCATTGTTCCTTGGCTGTTTCCGCGTCAAGGTTGATTCCTGTGAGCAAGCCACGCAGAATTGACCAACCGTTCATCACCCCAACATCTGCTTCAGTGGCGGCGGGTAGGATTGTCTCTGCAATAGTCTGACGGATCAGGTTATAGTTGTTGAAGGTCAAGATGAAATCAACATCGCCGGTTGCGATTGCTTTTAGGTGGAAATCGTGCGGTCCCATGCCGTACCCAGCGAACTTGGTCAGTCCATGGGCTTTACATCGGAGGATGCCTTCTAGCGTTCCGCCCTTTTCAAGTGTTGGGTCAATTTGGGCAGGGTCATGGATAAGCACTCCATCGAAATAGCCGATGTCCAGCGACTGCAATTGATCTTCAATATCCGCAACTGCGCGCTCGGCGGAATAATCCGGTGTTCCCTCGCCGTATCCGCCCCATTCTGCTCCAGAATGACAACAGACCCGCCCGGTGATAATAACATCCTCACGAGGAATCTCCTGCATAGCCAGTGCCAGCTTACGCATTGAATCCCCATAGCAGCGTGCACCGTCGAAGTGATTGACTCCGAGGCTGATGGCGTGTTTGATGAGGGTAATAGCGTCTTCATCGGAAACGAACCCAAACTGATTGCTGAACCCTAGCGTCCCAAATGGAACGACAGGGATACTCAATTCTGTTCGCCCCAAGCGGCGGCGCGGTATGGATAACGAAGCCATTATTTCCCTTCTTCTGCATCCCGCTCAAACAGCTGCAAAAGCATCTCATTCGGACCTTTGAAGAACGCCAGACGAATACCGCCGGCACCCGCGTCGAAAGGTTCTTTCTCGATTGGTGCACCCTTATCCTTCAGATCTTGGGTGCTTGCATCCACGCTGTCAACCCTGAAGGAGATATGGTGGAAGCCTTCTTCTGCTTCCATTGATTTTTTGGGCATCAGTTCTAGGATCATGTCGCCGGCTTTCAGAAAAACATAGTCTTCATCATCCTCGACCGGAAATCGTTCAATAACTTCCAATCCAAGTGTTTCGGTATAAAATTTGACTGACCCTTCGACATCATCGGTGACAAGGGCGATCTTGTGAATCTTCTGAATCATCCGGGGTCTCCTTTTATAGTAGGTGCTGATTTAACGCTTGGACAGCAGGGCTTAATTCAGGAAAAACAAATAGATTACTCAACTTTATTGTTAAGGCGTTAAAACGTCTGCTCCCAACCGATATAGTAATGCCCACCATTAAAGCCAAACGGCGCAGAGCGCCGCGAATAGGTGAATGCGCCCGGCGAATCAACCACGATATTTCCCCAAGCATCCACGATCTTCCCACCTCGGGATTGACCGATGAGATTTTTATCAGGGGTGACATTGAATAGGTTATTCGCACCTATTTTGATTTTGCCATATTCACCCAATCCATAGCTCAATTGAATATCAGTCAGATATTTAGGCGTGTAGGTTTGGCTTCTACTGCCATCAATCACGGTGTACGCACCGTACCGATGCACGGAGTAGTCCACAGCAATAGTGTCGTCCGAATATCGGGTTGACATCGAAACCCGGTCTTTCGGCTGCCATGTCTCAATAATGGAGCGATCTTGCTCGGTGAACAGCGAATCTGGAAGGTTTGCGGGGAGGTTTATGTCAGTAATATCTGTTTCTGTGTAGTTCGCAGCGAAGCTAAATGTGAGTGTTCCCTGCTCGAATACTGGATACGCGTAGGCGGCGACAACATCTATACCTTGTGTTTGGGTATCCGCAGCGTTCATAAAGAACTGTGCGCCCCCAACACCCGAATCTTCAAGACTCTTTCTAATTTCTGATGGAATCTCTTCATTGCCGCTTGCCAACCGTCCACTGATGACAATACGGTCACTTATGGTGACACGATAGAAGTCGGTTGTAAGTGTCAACCGATTCAACGGTTGAAAAATGAACCCCGCTGTGACATTGAGCGCAGTCTCTTCTGTCAACTCAGGGATACCAACTGCTTTAGCGATGTCGCTGTCGTTTCGGAACGTGCCAATCTCTTGAACTATTGTCCTGCCATCAGCTGTATTAGTGAATTGTGTGCTGACGTTGTTGAAGTAAAGTTGCTGCATCGAAGGGGCGCGAAACCCTGTACTCGCTGAACCTCGTAGGGCAAGTATTTCAATCGGTTCATAGCGCAATGCCAATTTCCCATTAACTGTGGATCCAAAGTCACTGTAGTTTTCGATGCGAGCTGCTGGGTTGATAAGCACTGTCTTGATTGGACGAACTTCAACGTCGGTGTAGAACGCAACGGCAGTTCGGAGTTCATCTACCTCATTTGAAGGTTGGAATCCGGGGAAAACTTGGATGGCACCCGCCGCACCACCAGGTCCATCATAATCATGATAGGAGACTTTTTCACCAGCCCGGATTTGGTAGATGTCGTTACGAAATCCACCGCCCGCTGCTACGTTTCCCCAGTTCATTGGAAGTGAGAAATCGAGTCCCACCGTGTTAAGAAAAAGTCGTAGGTCACCCGCATCCGCGGATGATGGGCTAGCTCCCTCCGCAGCGACGAGCGAGGCGTTGTGCGAATTACTGATGTTGAACGCAAAAGTATTACCACCCGTGACCACACTTGCATCCATCAATAAACCGCTGGAGAAAGTCCGCTTGAGACCAACTCCAATGGAGTAATCGAGTACGTCTGTGTTAATCAGCGGGAGGAAGCCATCAGGGTAGGCAGACCCTTCCGGGTTGCGGTCGAGTTGATTGGCTCTTCGGTAGAACCCCGCACTTGTGTTTTGACGGTTTGAGAAATCAAGGAAACTGTAAAAAATTGCATCGTTCCAGATGCTATCAGTAGGCAAGCTTAACATGCTATCAATAGGCTTATCCATGTTCAGGGCAAGGGCGATTTGACGAGATTCCGCATCCCCAAGACGGAAATTTTGGCGATCAAAATTGTGTTCTTTGTTGCCGGGGTCTTCCGTTATTTGGACGGGTGAACCCTCCCCAACTTCGGTAGTGGGATACTGAATCACCCCAGTCAAGCCTGCACGATTTGTCGGCTGTCTATCTCGATATTCAAACGCCCCATGAAGGACACCATCTTCTCCGAATTTAAAACCCTTGTTAGCGCTTAATGCGAATGTTTCCCCGTCGCCTGCATAGGTGGAGCCGTAGGAAGATCGGAACCCGCCTTTGTAGTCATCCTTGAGCACGATGTTGATGACACCTGCTAGCGCATCCGAGCCATACTGTGCCGAGGCACCGTCGCGCAGAACTTCGATTCGCTTAATAGCACTTGCAGGGATTGCGTTCATGTCCACCCCCGCCGTGCCACGCCCAACGGAGGTATTGACGTGAATTAATGCACTACCGTGACGCCGTTTCCCATTGACGAGTACAAGTACCTGATCCGGTCCTAAGCCTCTGAGTGTTGCGGGCCGTAACGCATCCGTGCCATCGCTGATTGAGGAGCTTGAAAAGTTGAATGATGGGGCTAACGTCTGCAAGACACGTCCTACTTCAGTATGCCCAGTCTTGCGAATTTCGTCTTCGCTGATGACATCAATCGGCACGGGGGAGTCAAGCCGACTTCGGTCAGGAACCCGCGTGCCAATGGTGACGATCTCTTCTAGTTCAACGACTGGGGTTGTATCTTCCTCTGCCTCCTGCGCTATAAGTGAAGAGGCATGGCACACAATGATTGAGAGTAAAATGCAAAATGTGAATTTCATCAAAATCTCCTACTATTTTGACAATGTTTGGCTTATGGGATATGTTGCCAACCGAGCGAAAGGTACTAAGTACATACACAAAAACGGCTTGGATATGTCGATCCAAGCCGGGCAAAACTAATAAATAGGACACAGTGCGCGATACCAAAAAAACATACAGAATATCCCGTTTCTAATAAAGTAGCAACTTAGGTTATCTTATGATTTTGTAGTCAGGCATCAAACGTAAAACGCAAGGCACGAGTTCTTAACGTTTTACGTTTGATGCATTATTTGTACTAGCTACGATGCAGCGCTCTCAATCGCCCGACGGGTGTAGACCTGCGCCAGGTTTTCGCGATACGCCTGACTTGCGTGGATATCCTCCAACGCAGTTATCCCGTCAACCGCGCTCTCAGCAGCGGCAGCGATATTCTCAGCGGTCAGTGCCGCCCCTGTCAGCGCAGACTCGACGCCCGACGCCCGATATGGGGCATCCGAAACACCAGTAATACCGACAGCGACGCTTTGGCAAGTGTCTCCGGATTTCGTCAAGACGACAGCCACCCCCGCAAGGGCAAATCCTGATGCCACTTGGTGCAGCTTCAGATATGTCCCTGTCGTGTTAGCATCTGGAATCGACACATGGACTGCCGTAAGGATTTCGTCGTCTCCGAGGTCTGTCTCGTACAGTCCTTGGAAGAAATCGGTTGCTTTGACAGTTCGCTCGCCATTGGGACCAGCGATTTGGATGTCAGCATCAAGCGCGAGAATCGCCGCGGGCCAATCTGCAGCCGGATCGGCATGTGCAATGCTTCCGCCAATTGTACCCTTATTGCGTACCTGCACATCGCCAATTTCGGCAGCGGTCTGCGTAAGCAGCGGCACCCGCTGCTGAACCAGATCGGAACTCTCCAATTCATGATGCGTCGTCAGCGCACCGATAACCAATTTTCCACCAGACTCAGAGATCCCTTTCAAGCCGCCGATGCGTCCAATATCAATGATGACCGCCGGTTCAGCTAAACGTAATTTCATCGTTGGGATCAAGCTATGTCCACCAGCGAGCACCTTCGCATCGTCCCCATGTTCCTGCAAGAGCGACAACGCTTCATCAAGTGCTGTCGGTGCAAAGTATTCAAAACTTCCCGGAATCATTCTTTACATCCTCCTTCCTTCACTTGAGCATAACTTTCCACCCCCCTTTCTCCCCCCGCTAGCGGGGGGACAGAGGGGGGGACGGAAAATTATCTTAACCCTTTGCATCTTGGATTGCCTGCCACACACGGTTCGGCGTCAACGGCATCTCAATATCCTTCACCCCAAACGGTGATAAGGCGTCCACGACAGCGTTGACCATACACGGCGTTGAGCCAATCGTTCCGGCTTCACCAACCCCCTTGACACCCATTGGATTTACAGGTGAAGGAGTCACCGTATGGTCTGTTTCAAAGTGGGGCACCTGTGTCGCCTTGGGAACGGCATAATCCATCAATGAGCCGGTCAAAAGCTGCCCGCTCTCATCGTAGACTGCGCCTTCGTAAAGTGCCTGCCCCAAACCTTGTGCAATGCCACCATGTACCTGTCCCGCAACAACTAAGGGATTGATGATATTGCCGATATCGTCAACGCATACATATCGCTGAATATCAATCTCACCTGTATCGGAGTCAACCTCGACCACTGCGATGTGGGCACCGAATGGATAGGTGAAGTTCGATGGTTCAAAGAAATGCGTTGCTTCGAGGCCAGGCGTCGTGTCGGGCGGTAGATTCTTGGCGACGTGTGCTTCTAGGGCAATCGCCGCGAAATCAATCGCTTGATCCGGTGAACCTTCGACGAAGATCTGTCCGTCTCCAAAGACAAGGTCATCGGCGTTGGCTTCCATCAGGTGGGCTGCGAACTTTGCCATCTTTTCCTTCACCTGACCCGCAGCGATAACCATCGCCGTTCCCCCGACAGCCGTTGCTCGACTGCCAAAGGTGCCGATACCGTAGGGCTGCCTTCCCGTGTCGCCGTGGATGACTACGATATCATCAATATCGACTCCAAACTCATCGGCGATTAACTGGGCAAAGGTGGTCTCTTGGCCCTGACCGTGTGGCGAAACACCAGTCAACACCGTAATCTTTCCGGTCGGTTCGACCCGGACGGTGCTGCTTTCCCAACCGCCGGCGGGCATCGCTATGGAAGGTCCCATACCACAAATCTCTGCATAGGTGGAGATACCAATTCCCATGTATCTACCCTGCTGACGGAGTTGTGCCTGCTGGTTTCGTAGTCCATCATAGTCGACAATTCCCAATGCCTTGTTAAAGCTTTCTTGGTAGTTGCCACTGTCGTAGACAATTCCAGTTGGGATTTCAAGCGGGAATTCAGTCGGCTGCGGGAAGTTTTTGAACCGAATATCTTTCGTATCCATTCCTACCGCCGACGCTGCCAGATCAACCATGCGCTCAATGATGTAGGTCGCTTCGGGGCGTCCCGCACCGCGATACGCATCTGTCGCCATCTTGTTCGTTAAGACGCCAACCAGCTCGATCTGGACATTCGGAATCTTGTAACAGCCGACAATCATCAGGTTCGTCAATGTGGGAATCAGCGGGGTGAGCAGCTGATAGGACGCACCAAGGTCGGCGAGGATTTTCGCACGAATCCCCGTGATTGTCCCATCGTTATTGACCGCGACATCTACATAGTTGACTTGGTCTCTGCCATGGATTGTTGTTGTGAAGTTCTCAGTCCGCTTCTCCGTCCATTTCACCGGTTTACGTAATTGTATCGCCAAATACGAAACAACGACCTCTTCGGGGTAAACATTCAACTTGCTGCCGAAGCCGCCACCAACTTCTGGGGCGATGACGCGCACTTTCTGTTCCGGCACGTTGACGATAAGAGACAACTGCGTTTTAAGAATGTGTGGAACCTGCGTTGATGACCAGACGGTAAGGGTGCCTTCGCCCGGTAGGTATTCAGCTAATACCCCACGCGTTTCCATCGCATTCGGAACCAAACGTTGATTGACGAAACGCTGAGATACCACATGGTCTGCTTCCGCGAAAGCAGCATCGACATCCCCTGCCTCTAACGGCATTGTGAAGCCGATGTTGTCGCCAAAGTCGTCATAAATCAACGGCGAGTCTGCCTCGACTGCTTTATCAAGATCAGTGACAGTGGGCAGCTCTTCATAATCAACTTCAATAAGGTCCAGCGCATCTCTAGCAATATACGCATCCGTCGCCACAACCGCAGCGACTGCTTCCCCAACGAACCGCACACGTCCTACTGCAAGCGCGGGGTGATCTGGAACCTTCAGGTCTGGAATTTCCGCGCCACAAGGGATGCCCCCGACCTCTCCTAGGTCTTCGGCGGTAATCACCGTAACGACGCCGGGCAACTCTTTCGCTGCTGATGTATCAATGCTGTTGATGACTGCATGTGCATAGTCGCTGCGCAAGAAGGCACAGTGAAGGGTGCCCACCAACTTAATGTCGTCGACATAATGGGATAACCCTTGGATTAATCGTGGATCCTCGCGTCGTTTAATCGGGGCGCCTATCATTCGAGTCGGTGCCGCTATTGTTGCCATAGTATCGATCCTCCTATTTGCGTCCTGTATCCTGCTTGTTAGCCCTGCATCTTCTCCGCAGCGTATTGGACCGCCTCAACAATATGCTGATAACCGGTGCAGCGGCAAAGATTGCCTTCCAACCCGTGCCGAATCTCGTCTTCTGTTGGGTTGGGGTTCCGCTCCAGCAGTTGATGGGCTGCCATAATCATTCCGGGAGTACAGAAACCACACTGCAAGCCGTGACGTTCCCAGAACCCCTCTTGGATGGCGTGAAGATCTCCATTTCGCGCCAAGCCTTCGATGGTTGTAATTTCCGCGCCATCCGCTTGGACCGCCAGCATCGTACACGATTTAACTGCTTGTCCGTTGATTGAAACCGTACAAGCACCACACAGACTTGTTTCACAACCAACGTGTGAGCCGGTCAAACCAACAACATCTCGGATGTAGTGAACCAAAAGCAGCCGTGGCTCAACTTCGTGTGTGTGTGCCTCTCCATTAATTGTTGTATGAATGACTTTCTTAGCCAAGTGTATTACCTCCTTTTACACATCCCGCCCCTGACAGGGCAGATGAATACCCTACTTTCCTCTCTAAAATTAAACCGCATTATATCAGAATCGGTTTTTTACTGCAACAAAAAAAGGGAAAGTTCTCACGATAGGAAATATTACGAAAAAGCCAACCTCGTTTGAAGGGGTCTTCGTTGGCTTTTCTTTGGCGTTTACAAAAAAGTAACGAAATGATAAAATAAATCCTGTTTTTTTACACGGATTGTCTTAGTGAATTGGGATTATTATAGCGAAACCTATCAATAGAAAAAGGGGTTGATATGGAAGAGCTAGAATCACTTATCAGTCGTGCACAAGCCGGGGATCTGGATGCCTACGGTAGGATTGTCCAACAGTTCCAAGATATGGCAGTGGGTTACGCCTACTCCATCTTAGGAGATTTCCATCTGGCTGAAGATGCCGTACAAGAGGCATTCATCGAGGCATATCCGATTCTTTCAAGGGTCTATGGTCCCATTGCGTTTCCGGGCTGGTTCCGACGTATTATTTTCAAACACTGTAATCGTTTGACACGCGGGAAACGCGATGAACTCATGCCCCTAGAGACGATGGTCGATATACCTTCGGGGGGGAGAGATCCAGGGGAGGAGATTGAAGAACAGGAGACAAAATCCCTCGTGTTGGCTGCGGTCTCCGCATTGCCGGAGAACCAGCGTCAAGTCACAACGCTCTTCTATATCAGCGGTTTTTCACAGAAACAGATTGCGGACTTCCTAGAGGTGCCGGTGACAACAGTCGATAACCGCCTCCGTGCCTCAAGAAAGAAACTAAAAGCAACCTTACAGTCTGAAAGGATGATTATTATGTTAAAAGAGACACTCCATGAAAACGCGCCCTCACGTGACGATTCGTTTGTCAATGCAGTCGGCATCTGCAATGCGGCGCAGGCGGGCGACCTGCAACGGGTTCAGGAGATCCTCGCCGTCAAGCCGGAATTAGCAACCCAAGACATCGCTTCAAATAATGAGCACCAGCCCATTCATCTCGCAGCGGAGGAAGGGTGCGCCGAAATCGTGCATGTGTTACTAGAAGCGGGCGCGGATCCGCTCAAGGGAATATATCCCCACCGTGAAGCCACTAGTGCGTTGACAATGGCGAAAGACCGGGGTCATACCTCTGTTATTGAAGCCATTGAAAGATGGCTCAACGAACAACGGGGGACGACGCCGAAAGGTGAAGCCATAACCCGTGCTGCGGCGGACGGCGATATTGAAGGTATCCGCTCGTTGTTCAACGAGGATGCAGAGCTTATCAATGCAACCGATAAAGGTGGAAAAACCGCGCTTTTCAAAGCGATTGACCGGGGCGATTTATCGCTTGTCCTTGAGTTGCTAGACCAAGGTGCCGATGTTGACCATCGTGCAGCGGACGGAAGTCGTCCGATTCACCACTGCCTCGCACACAGTTGGAAGGTGCCGGATGAGATGTACAAAACCTACGCCATCCTTGCGGGTGCCTTGCTCGCACGTGGCGCGGAGTATGACCTCTGGGTTGCTTGCGGTGTCGGCGATGTCGAAGGCGTGAAGCGGTTTATCGACACCTGTGATGATAAGACACAGCTCTGCAAAAGCAAGGAGCCGTTTTGGGGAGACTATGACAACCCGCTGGTCGTCGCTTGTTTTCAGGGGCATACGCAAGTCGTCCAACTGTTAATTGATGCCGGAACCGACCCAGATTCGCCGTTTGAGATTGATGTTGCTGGTGAGCAGGTGAAACAGTGGGGACATCCACTCTGGTTGGCGGCGAGTCGTGGGCATTACGATGTAGTGAAATTGCTCCTGGAACGTGGGGCAAGCCCAAACACGGCGGTCTACGCCTCCGGTAACGCCGTCTGCTGGGCGTATCAATCTGGACACAAGCACGTTGCAAATCTAATGTTTCAGCACGGCGCAGTCGCCGATCTGTTGAGCTACTGTCTGACAAACAATCTTCCTGCGATTGCGGAGATTCTTCATCGGGACGCCTCGGAGCGCAAGGAAATGCTGTGGAGCGCGATTCTGGCGGGCAATATTGATGTAGTCGCGATCGGACTACGTGATAATCCGCAGTATGATGATGCCAAGTGGTTTAATTTGTTGGAGCAATCGGTGCGCGGTTGGCGATTGGGCGATCTGAAAATCAACAACGATGGATTTGACCGTCGCAACTACATCGTCAATTTAGATAAGCTACTTGAATACGGAGTAAACCCAAATCTCAGAAATCCACGGGATGAGCGGTTCAACTTCACGATCCTTCATCACTTGGCTGGCAGGAGTTGTAATCCTATAACTTATGGACATACAGCAGAAGAGGTCGTCGAGTTTGCCCGTATGCTGCTCAATCACGGTGCTGACATCAATGCGATGGAAGATAAGCTAAAATCAACCCCGCTCGGTTGGGCTGCACGGTTTGGTAACAAAGATCTGGCTGAGTTTCTGCTTGATCGTGGTGCAGACCCGAATCTGGCGGGTGTACCGTGGGCAACCCCACTCGCTTGGGCAGAGAAACGAGGGCACACGGAAATCGCTGAAATCCTCCGAAAACACGGTGCAACAGCGTAACGCCTTTCAATATAGGACTTACGCATTTTCTCTTAAAGTCCTCCTGATAAGGGGGATTTAGGGGGTTAAATGCAACCCAATAACGACTTTTCAGCAAAATATGTCGATTTTTTGTTCAATGTGCGTAAGTCCTAAATAGTACGCTATGTAATAACCAATGGGGCTAGTTTGTAGCTGTTGATAACGCGATACGTGAAAATCATCAGTTCATTTAGCCCCAGAGGGGCGACAGGTCTATAGTACACCTATAAACAAATATCCGAAAGCCCCAGAGGGGCGACATGTGTATCCGAAGGGTGGAACGTAAGAAGAATCAATGAACCAATGAACTCCCCGATAAATCGGGATTTTCAACTTGAACAATGTGGAAACGACTTTCTCACTAACTAGGTTCTGTTGACATTTATGTAAAACTGTCCATAATCGTAGGGGCGAGGTTTCCTCGCCCATTGACCAACGCGAGTTGGAACGCCCAAACCATACGGGTTGAGTTGATTGTAGGTCTATGTTCATATCTCGACACCGAAACGTCGATTTTGGAAAATCGACCTACAGAAGTTCAAAATCGTCCCTGGTCTCGGAACGGACTATGATGTGTGACCAAAGGGTTGGGAAACCCAACCCCTACAAAGGGGCATGCGTCTGTGCACGCCTCTCGATTATCTGATTACGATGAAATGTCAACACGCCCTAGCACCAAAGGTTAATACAAAAGCCGACTTATCATGGGTCGGCTTTTTTTCTTGACCACAAACTTCTTGTGGCCCAATGCATCCTCAACTTGTCTAGTCCAACCCCAACCAACCAAAAGCAAAAATTCACGTCTCAATGCAAAAAAGTGCTAAAAAATATCTCGGAACTGTGTCTTACTATAAAGTGTAAGGGAGAAATTAGGAGCCATGGCTAAGGACAACACACTCATCCATCGTGCCCAAACTGGGGATGAAGAGGCTTTTGCTGACCTAATGCGGGAACACTATTCCTTCGTCTATGCGATTGTTTTTAGGATTGTGAAAAATTCCCATGACGCAGAGGAGGTGGTACAAGACACCTTCCTCAATGTCTATCGAGGGTTGACACAGCTTGAGGATGCAACCAAATTCAAAAGCTGGTTGGGGGAGATTGCACAAAATTGTGGGCGAAACTGGCTCCGAAAACAGAGGGGCAATACCGTATCCATTGACGAAGTAAGCGAACAGATGCTTCAAACGGAAGATTCTTCTGATGAGCGACTGATACGGCAGGAACAGCGAGAGCTGATTCGCCGAACAATGGAAACGCTTCCACAGAAAGACAGAGAGATTGCCCATGCCTATTATCTGGAAGGTGCGAGCTACGACGAACTGATAAGTACACACGGGCTGTCATACAATGCAATTGCGTTTCGGTTGTCACGTGCCAAACGGCAACTGACCAAACGGTTGCAATATCTTCTCACTGGTATATTCGTTTCTCCTGCGGTGACACTAAAAAAAATTTACTCAGGAGGTCTAACTGCCATGAAAGTTGGAACAGCTCCTAAAATAACGGTTGGGATAGTAGTATTGATTGTGTTGATTTTTGTCAGTTTCATTGGTGTCCGTCAGATGACTGCACCCACAGTTGAGGAGCGCGTATATTTGTCGCCGTGGGAGGATGGAACTCCCCGTCCTCAAAACAACTCTGAAGGGTTAGCTGCCGCTACTGATTCCACTCAGGATGTAGAAAGCAGGGATAATCAGTCACAGACTGTCACAGTAGAGATGGAGCCGGCTGATGATCTCTTCAGTCGCTCGCAAGAAACGGATGCGACACAATTCGCAGCAGACACAGAATCTGAGATAGATGCAAATCAGGACCTCTTTGCCGATATATCTGTGCTATTAGACGACGAAGGTCGAACTGCTGAGGAGGTAATGAACGCTTATGTGGAAGCGTTAAGAAGTCTTGACGCTGAAGGAATACGCTCATTAGTGACAGGAGCTGCCAAGCAAGAGTTTGAAAGTGGAATGTTACCTATCTTAGATGGAGAGTTGCCAAAAGATATGGTAGATATGTATTATAGCGTAATTCATGATATCTTGCCAGCAGAGAAGGCAGATGAGATGGTAGCTGACATGCTTCAAACGGCAAAGAAGATGATGCGCCCGACATTTAAACAAACGTATGGTCAGGCAGAGGTTGTGAGCAGTGAACATGTTGGTGATGAATTCCACTTCCGATTAAGAATCCCAATGCCAAAATTACCCGAGATACCGCAGGTGCCGGGGAGAGTGGAGATGCCAAAGCTACCAGAGAGCGTGGAGAGACTTGTTAAGATGCGAAAAGTGGATGGAGTATGGCAAATCTATGACTCTGAGGAGTGAGACGTTAAAGTAACCGGCAACTCAATCCCAAAGGACTCTATTAGGCGAATGGTTCAATCCATTCGCCTTTTTTATTTTAGAGTCTGAAAAATATGGTAAAATATTTCTTGATGCAAAAAAGTGCTAAAAAAATTCGCAGAACGGCGTTAATAATAGAATGCAAGGGAGGAACAACGTGCCATGGCTAACGACAACACACTCATTTGCCGCGCCCAATCTGGGGACGAAGGTGCATTTGTTGACCTGATACGGGTATATTATCCCTTCGTCTATGCGATTGTTATCAGAATTGTGAACAATCCACACGATGCTGAGGAAGTTGTGCAAGACACCTTTCTCAACGCCTATCGTGGTTTGGCGCAGTATCAGGAGATGGCAAAGTTCAAAAATTGGTTAGGGGAGATTGCGCGAAATCGCGCACGAAGTTGGCTGAGAAAACAGCGAATCGATACCGTTCCCATTGACGAAGTGAGTGAACAGATACTTCAAACAGAAGATTCCTCTGATGAGCGATTAATACGGCAGGAGCAGAGGGAATTAATTCGCCGCGCGATGGAGACGCTCTCGGAAAAAGATAGGGAAATTGCCCGCGCGTATTACCTTGACGGCGCAAGCTACGACGAACTGATAAGTACGCACGGGCTATCATACAACGCCATTGCGTTTCGGCTGTCGCGTGCCAAGCGGCAACTCACTAAACGGTTGCAATACCTTCTGACCGGCATCTTCGTTTCTCCTGCAACGATGCTAAAGAAAATTTATTCAGGAGGTCTAACTGTCATGAAAGTTGGAACGGTGCCTAAAGTAACGGTTGGAGTAGCAGCGCTGATTGCGCTGATTTTTATCGGCTTCGTCGGTGTCCGTCAGATGAATGCGCCCATAGTCGAGGAGCGCGTATATTTGTTGCCGTGGGAGGACGGCACTGAACGCCCACAAAACAACCCCGAAGGATTGGCTGCCCAAACGGATTCCACTCAAGATACAGATAGCCGGGACAATCAGGCACAAATTACCGAAGCAGAGATGGAATCGAACGATGATTTCTTGGGTCAACCCCAAGAAGCAGATACGGCACAATTAGTGATAGACGCAGAGTTTGAAACAGAAGCGAATCAGGAGTTCTTTGCCGAAATCTCTACGTTATTGGACGACGAGGGTCGGTCTGCTGAAGATGTGATGAACGCTTATTTGAAAGCGTTAAGAAGTCTTAACGTTGAGGGAATTAGCTCGTTAATGATAGGGGCTGCGAAGGAAGCGTTTGAAAGTGATATGTTACCTGTCATAGAGGGAGAGTTACCAAAAGAAATGGAAGATATGTATTATGGCGTCGTTCATGATATGTTGCCGGCAGAGAAGGCGGATGAGATGGTAGAAGATCTGATTCAGACAGTAAAAGAGGGGATGCTACCGATACTTAAACAGATGCTTAGTTCGGCAGAGGTTGTGAGTAGTGAGTATGTCGGCGATGAACTCCACTTCCAAGTAAGAATATCGTCACCGGAGATACCGGGGGCATCGGGGTTAGGAATACCAGAGATGCCGAAAATGCCGGACCAACTTAATAAAATTCGCAAAGAAAATGGGGTGTGGCGGATTTATTATTCGCCATAGTCATTCAACCACCTTGCACTCTATTCCGTAAGGCTTCATTAGTTGAGTAGATCTATTCATATTTTCACTAGCATAAAATAGGAGGGAAACATGAAATTCCAACAGATCGGTGCACTCTTCTGTTGTATTTTGGTTATCTCTGGATGTGCTTCAAGCACCTCCTACGACTTTTTTACCACCCGATATTCCGTCGACACCGAGGAATTTGATCGCGGCTATAAAACGGGTATCGCCTTTGCAAAAACAGAGGGATCTTTTAACTCCTCACCGAAAGATGTTCCATCTGCGATGCAGAAAATAATCGAAACTGAGTCGGACTCTTATCAAAAAGGGTTCTTAGCAGGCTATCGCGATCGGAAAGTTAGGAATGGGAAGGTGTTTGGCACTGTTTTCTGGGGGTCATACACAATCCTTATGACCGGTCTCATTGTAAGTGGCATCCTAAGCGAAGAAGAATAGTACTTGTAATGTGTAAAAATCCCATTCAACTCACCGCGCTCTGGGTAGGTGGTGGTCTGTCTTAACCGGGCTGGAGATCTTGGCTCACATATTTCTATTGCCTTCCATTCTGCATCGTGATAACATCTATAGTGTCTCAATTCCAAGTGAACGTATTGGAAATCGTACAGTGTGAATCGTCCCATCTAGAACTCCAAAAGGAGGTCTGTCATGTACACGAGTGTCCAATATCCCGATACTATAGAACCTCAGGTGCAATTTGTAGAGGAAACCGCGCCTGAAGACATTGTGGAAAAGACGATAGAAAAACTCCACGCTGGGGTTTCGATTAAGGAAATGTGTGCCGCCTCTGCGCTAGCGGTCGTCCGTTCATCGGAGATGCCTTTCTTTGCGAACGGGCAGTGGGGCCATCACGGCGGACACATGCATCCCGTCTCTGGGATACATGCGGTGAAAGAGATAGCCTCAAGGCTTTCTGGGGACAATCGCTTTCTACCCGTGGTGCAAAACGTCGCTTTATCCAATAAGCACATCCATCATCCCTCGATGGGTCCCTATCTGTTGCCAGCATTTCAGCCGCTTGATGCCGGTGGCGTTGAGGAGACCAAACAAGCGTTCTTTGATGCAGTGCGGCGCGGTTCTGTCAATGACGCTGACCATTACTTTCTTTGGCTTGTTCAGAACGTGCCGCACGAAGAAGCGCTGGATGTGCTTCTGACGGTTGCCACCCTAAAGAATCAGATGGATGATCATAAGTTCATCTACCCGATCTATACGTGGCGGGTACTCGAATGGCTCGATTGGGAGCACCTTCAGGTACTCACCCGTGGTCCCGTACGCTATATCTCACAACCACCTTCAGCGAAACCTGTGCAAGAAATTACCGAGTTGATTGAGAAATATCAACTGCTTTCAATCCCGCTTCGTCAAACGACGGGAGCCGATGAAACCGAGGCTATCGTTCAATTGCGTGCAGGGTTGAATGACTGCGCCTTCGCTGACATCCCTGAAACGACCGCCAAGGCACTTGCCGACGGGCTTTCCTTAGAGGGAGCCGGTGAAGCACTGTCGTTCGCTGCTTCAGACCTTTTCTTGCGCTTGGATACCAGTAATCCGATGGATGTCCACATGCACACCGGCGTCAATGCGAGACGTCATGTCCTGCGGGTCAACGGTATCTGCAAAGAGAACAAGATATTAGCCCTCCTGCTATGGAATTCGGGCCCTGAGGTCAGAAATGCGAAAGAGCGTATTGATGCCGGACCCTACCCCTCTCCCGATGCTGTAGCTGCAATTCCCCAACAAGGTCAGAGCCAACTATTGTCTGCCATTGAGGAAGCCATCGCTGCCAATAACGTTGACGGAGCAGCAACGCTAACGGCAAGGTATGGAGAATTGGGACATGAGTCGCAAGCATTAATCACCCGCCTCACCGAAATCGTCTGCCGGGATAACGCGACAGAGATGCACGCGTTGAAGCATCATCAGGCAACGGTTGAAGAGTTCCAAACAACCCGCCCTCCGCTCCGTTTTCGCCACTTGGTTGCTGCAGCAAAAGCCGCAGCTATCTCGTATGGGACAGCCCAAGAGGTATATGAAAGGGCGAAACAGCTTTTGAATAACTGATGCCCTTTACAGATCCAATGTATCCTTCGCATCGCTTTCAATGGCTGAAGCCAGCGAATCGCAATGTAGAGGACGAGTTGGGAAAGAGAGGCATTGGGTGTGTTCACCTTTTTTCTGCTGACTTGCCTGATGGCACCAACAGGAGATTTTAGATGAGACACTTCATGCTTCTCTCCCTCTCACTCCTCATACTTAGTGGCACGGCGAACGCACAGCCACAAAACGGTCGTGTCCCTTTCGATTATCCCGATGAGCATTTTGTCGAGTTTCGATTCGATTTGGACCGCAGTATGGTCGCCCTTGTTATGGAAGAGGTAGACTCCGATACTGCCCCGCTATTTGGCACGCTGGAGCACCTGCGCCTGCGCGCCTACAAGGCTAGCCATTTTGACAAGATACTTTGGTATTACGGAACGAACTTGAAAGCACGGGGGTGGAGTGCGTTCGAGAAAAGCACGAACTTTCACCTATACACCCTCACGCAAAACGAGACCGTTATCGGTATCTTTGCGGCTGTCAAAAGCGGAGAGGAGATGTATCTGATAAACATGGACGGTCAGTTCGCGCCAAAACAGGTCAGCGAACTCGTGGGCAATCTCAGTGCACTCGGCATTGAGATACCTGAACTGAACGCCTTTGGCGCACGGTCTGCCCCTGTGTCACCTTCAACTGTGCTTCGGACGCCCGAGGGCGACCCAATTCATGAGGTGCGAATTCAAGCGAATCAGGAAATCGCTGAGCCGCAAATTAAAGCGATGCTTGAGGAGGGTCCCGATGAACTCATCGCGGCTATGGCAACCTTGCGTAGCAGACTCCCGGATACTCAGACGCTAACGGTTCGGATTGATACGGAAGGTCGCAAACGCATCGCAACGATTATCGTTGCAACGCAATCAGATACAGGCAGTTTGCCAACCGCGTCAATGGCGTCCCCCGATGAAATCACACAGGAACAAGTCACCCCAACACGGTTTCGGACTGCCGAGGGCAAACCGATTCACGAAGTCCAGATTCAAGGAAATCAGAAAGTCGCCGAGGCAGAGATTCGAGCTGTTCTTGACGACGCACCGGAGGACATCGGAAAAGCGATTGATACTTTGAAGGAGACATTGCCCTATTTTAGTCGAGTCAGCCTACAGATTGAGGGTGATAGTACGAAACGTGTTGCGACAGTCACCGTTACGGAAAAAACGCTCTCTTCCGACTACTATCTCCATGCGACGCCACTTGTTCAATTTAACCGCGTCACCGGATTGTTACCTGCTGCTCGCCTTGAAGTGGGAAAGCGGAGGCAGATGGGACCCCTCTGGAGGTGGTACATCCCCAGTTCGGTTAGTGAGCATCTTTCAAAACTGTCTGGGGATGTCGGCTACGGGTTTGGAAATCGGATTCTCAATTACCGGGTGGGTGGGGATATAATCTGGGGTGAACCTGACATCTCGACTCGGGGATTCTCCGCTCAGATTTATCGTGCTACAGATGTTACTGCCCCGAATCTCTTACCATACTATGATGGTTTGGCCACTGCTTGGGCTAGCCTTTGGGGCGCGCCTCAGGTGCATAACTACTATTTGACTGAAGGTGTTGAGATGTCGCTTCGATGGGAACCGGTGGTCCCAACACATTCGCTCAAATTGACGATGCGCGCCGAGTCACATGAGAGTCTGCAAAAGACTATAGATTGGCACATCGGGAATTGGTCTTCAGAATTGAAGGCGCGAGAAAATCCACCGATAACCCCCGGCGGGTTGCGAAGTGTTACGTTACGATATGATTTAAGTACGCGCAGAAACCGTAACATCGGTTGGCGCAACAGCCTGCTTGTCGAACATAGCAGCCTTGTTGTCGGTTCCGATTTTGATTTTACACGATTTCAGTTACAGCTGCGATATGCGGTGCCGAGAGGTAACAATCTCATCCGCACCCGGTTGGTGTTGGGCGCTGCCACGGGAACGCTGCCGGTTCAACGCCAATTTGTTCTTGGAGGAACGGGAACGCTGAACGGGTATCCGCCCTATGAGTTTGCGGGCGACTACGGCGCCCTGTTCAATATAGAATATTTATACCGCCTCTCGAATCTATACCATTGGAGTATTCTGAAAGAGACATTTGTCGTATTGTTCCTTGATCAAGGTCAAGTCTGGAATACGTCTGAGAAACCGTACCGCTTTGACCCGAAGACGAGTGTCGGCATCGGTTGGCAATCTGGGGAAGATTACATTTTCAGATTTTACGTTTCCAAATCTTTGGAGTCTGGGCGGAAGGCTGAAGTCATTTCAACATGGTATTATAGTTTTTAAGGTTATAAAATGCATCAACACACAAACCGCGCACTACTCATCTCTCTTGGATTACACCTCATTTTAGCTGTTATGGTTGTTCCTATTCTGGTTCAGCCTTCCGATGAGATTAGGGATAGCTCGGCTGTGGTCCTACTCGAAGTAAAGCCAGTTCAACGGGTGCGGCAACGTGTATTGCGTCAATATCAGCTTCCCATTCGACAAACGCCCCAAGCGAAGCCTGCGAAACCGTCAGTACCCTCGCTCGCTTCATTGACCAATATGGTGCGGGGACCTGCCCCCCAAGCCCCGGTGCATCTTGATATCGCCCCTGCCTTGGTCACTCACGCCGATCTGCCGGAAACGGGTGCCCCCACACTGTCGAATGGCAATCTCGGCAAAGGTGTCGCTGGGAGTGGTGCCGTGGGGATCGGTAGAGGTCGCGGAACAGGTTTGGAAAATGGATCTGGGCACGGCGTACCGGGTGACAACGGCATCGGACAGCGATTTGCAAGTCTCGCTGGGGTAGATGACTTGGAGTTGGGAAATTTTGCGAGTCCTTCTACAGGGCTTGGTATCTTTGATACAACCGTGATGCCCGGACACGGCTTGGTTGGGACTGTTTATGTCCGCGACGCGCCTATTCCTCAGGTGGACCTCTTTGAACGCTGCTTCACACCATCTGGGAGGATTTTTCAGATGCCCCCCTTTGAACACCTGACGCCGGTCCATACCTTTGTCACAGACACCCTAAATGTGTCTCCGAGAAACTATACAACGGGCTTTCCAACGGCAAAGATGGAGTCTGTCGTTGACAATTTCGCGATTCGCTTTTGTGGCAAGCTCGCTATTGAGATCCCGGGCACTTATATTTTCGCCCTGAACTCCGATGATGGCTCGAAGCTATACATCAATCAGAATCTCGTCGTCGATAATGACGGGATTCATCTGCCTCGGTATGTTCAGGGGAGCCTGAAGCTCGCAGCAGGGATGCATCATATCGAAATTCACTATTTCCAAGGGCAGCCCTACCAGATTGCCCTGCAATGGTTCTATCAGCTACCGAATGGCAGAGAACAGATTGTTCCACCCGAAATGATTTATCTCCCGGAGCCACGACGCGCTCCGAAGGCATTGATAGGCTTACAGAATCGGCTGAAAAAGATTCAAAATAAGGAAATGCAATAGCGATGAGTACAGCATAAAACCAAGAGAGATAGAATTGTTGTGCGCTTTCTCACGAATTACATGATAGCAGTTATAAATGACACAATTTTCCCACAACTTGCCTGATGGCACCAACAGGAGATTTTAGATGAGACACTTCATGCTTCTCTCCCTCTTACTCCTCATACTTGGTATCGCGGCGAACGCACAGCCACAAAGTGGTCGTGTCCTTTTCGATTATCCCAATGAGCCTTTTGTCGAGTTCCGGTTTGATTTGGACCGCAGTATGATCGCCATGATCATGGAAAACGCAGATTCCAACACTGCGGTGCCATTTAACACGCTGGAGCAGCTACACCTCCGCGCCTACAAGGCTCGCCATTTTGACAAGATGCTTGGTCATTACGGAACGAACTTGAAAATACGAGGGTGGAGTGCGCTAGAAACAAACGAAAACTATCACCTATTTACCCTCACGCAAAGCGAAACCGTTATCGGTGTCTTTATAATTGTCAAAAGCGCCAAGATGGTGTATCAGCACAGTGGAGACACGGGCGGGAGGGCACTGTATCTGGTAAATATAGACGGTCGGCTCGCGCCAGAACAGGTCAGCGAACTCGTGGGTAATCTAAATCAAGTTGGCGTTGACATACCTGAACTGAGCATATTCGGTGCACAGAGCAATACCGCGTCCACTTCAACCCTGCTTCGGATGCCTGACGGCGATCCGATTCATGAGGTGCAAATTCAAGCGGATCCGACAACGGCTGAGTCGCAAATTAGAACGGCGCTTAAAGAGGTGCCAAATGAGATCGTCGCGGCCACCGCAACCTTGCGTAGCAAACTCCCGGCTATTCAGACCCTAACAGTCCAAATTGATATAGAAGATAACAAACGCATCGCAACAATTATTGTCACAGCGCAACCGGATTCGGAAGGTTTACCAACCACGTCAATAACACATACCGATGAAACCCCACAGGCACAAATCTCACCGACGCGGTTTCGGACTTCTGAGGGTAAACCAATTCACGAAGTCCGGATTCGAGGCAACCAAACAATCAGTGAAGCGGATATTCAAAGTGGCCTTGAAAACGGACCCGAGGATATCGTAAAAGCGATTGCCTACCTACCCTTGCCCGATTTTAATCGGGTCGTCGTAGAAATTGAGGGCGACGATACGAGACGTATCGCAACGATCATTGTCATAGAACAACCCGATACGAAGGGGTTACGCCGCCCCTCAATTACGGGGCTTTGGACCGCCGCTGGCGACCCAATTCACGAAGTCCGGATCCAAGGAAACCAGCAAATCAGTGAGGCTGAGATTCGAGATGTGTTTGAAAACGGACCCGATGAAATCGAAAAAGCGATAGACAACTTGAGAAAGGGACTGCCCTATTTTAGTCGAATCTCCCTGCAATTTGAAAATGACGGTAGGAGACGTGTTGCAATAATTACTGTTGTGGAAAGAAGGCTCTCGTCGGATTATTATTTCCATGGGGTTCCACTCGTTCAGTTTAATCGTGTTACCGGTTGGCTGCTTGGTGCTCACCTTGAAGCAGGAAAACGGAGGCAGATAGGTCCACTCTGGATGTCGAACATCCCCAATGCTGTTAGAGCGTATCTACCAAAACTCTTTGGCGAGGTCGGCTATGGGTTTGGAAACCAGGATCTCAATTACCGGGTGGGTGGGGATATGATTTGGAGTCAATCCGACCTATCAAGTATAGGCGTCTCCGCTCAAATCCATCGTGCTACAACTGCCGTTGCTCCTGAACTCTTCCCACACTATGGCGGTGTGTCAGATGCTTTCTGGGCGCTCGGATTTCATAACTACTATCTGAGCAAAGGTATCGAAACGTCGTTTCGATGGGAGCCGGTAATACCAACGCATTCGCTCAGATTGACGATGCGTGCCGAGTCACATCAAAGCCTAGAAAAAACTACAGATTGGCAACTAGGAAACTGGGGTTCAGACTCGGAGGCGGAAGAAAATCCTCTGATAACCTCTGGCCAAATGCGGAGTGTGACACTGATATATAATTTAAACACCCGGCAAAACATTGGCGTGCACACTACCCCACAAATATCTTCGACAGGAGTCGTTGTACCTTTGCAAAACAGTAACCTTGGCTGGCACAATACCCTGTTCGTTGAACATAGTAACCCCGCTGTCGGTTCCGATTTCGATTTTACACGATTTCAGTTACAACTGCGATATGCCGCCTCAAGAGGGAACCATGTTATCCGCACACGCTTGGTGTTGGGGGCTGCCACAAGTGCACTACCGATTCAACGCCAATTTATTATTGGGGGTAGAGGAACACTGAGCGGATATCCGCTGTATGCGTTTGCAGGCGATCACGTCTCCCTACTCAATTTGGAATATTTCTACCGTCTGCCCATACCCAATCCAAACGGCTGGGAGTGGTTAAACGACCTGAAGACGCTTGTCGTACTGTTTCTTGATCAAGGACAGGTCTGGAACATGTCTGACAAGCCGTACCGCTTTGACCCGAAGACGAGTGTCGGCACGGGTTTACAGTTCGGGCAGGAGTCGCCTTTCAGATTTAACCTGTCCAAACCCTTGGAATCTGAGCGGGGAGTTCATTTTGATTTGATGTGGTACTCTAGTTTTTAGTGAGCCAGTTGAGCGCAGTGATACACAAACATCTGAAAGGTAACCATCAATTATGTCCAAAATCCAACTCCGTCCCGCCCATGGAGAAACAAACGCTGCTGCTCGCGTTATCGCTCAGCGTGTTGAAGCCACTCCTCTAACGAAAGAGAAAGTGTTCAGCGAATCCCTGAACGCGGATATATTTGTCAAGTATGAATTCCTAAATCCCGTCAGATCTTTCAAGATCCGGGGGGCGCTAAATCTTGCCCATGCACTTGCGAACAGTAAGAGTGTGTCAAGAATCATCACCGTTTCGACAGGAAATCACGGTGCTGCCATGGCGTTCGCTTGCGGCGAATACAACCTTCCGCTCACCGTTGGTGTGCCAGTCAACTGCGATCAGAGCAAACTTGAATTGATCCGTCAATTTGGCGGGGAATTAGAAATGATTGGTCGAGATTTGGACGAAACCAAGGAGCTGCTACAACAACGTCCACTTTCACCCGATACCGTCTTTATTGAGGATGGCTCCTGTCCCGAAATCGTCGCCGGTACTTCCACGATCGGGTCGGAAATTGTTGGGGAACTCCCTAACGTGGAGGTCGTTATTGTACCGGTTGGGAATGGTGCATTAATCGGCGGAATCGGGACAGCACTCAAAGAATTCAACCCATCAATCCGTGTGATTGGTGTCCAGTCCGATTTGGCACCCTGTATGACGTTGTCGTTTGAGGCGGGGCACGCTGTGGACACCGAAAGCTGCGACACCTTTGCCAGCGGTATGGCAGTACGGGTATCAATTCCAGAGGCGGTGGATCTGATGCTAGCGGTTGTCGATGAGATGTGGGTGGTTTCCGAGGCGGTTTTGAAAGAGGCAATGGGTGCCTTCTATAATCATACCGGACACTTACCGGAAGGTGCTGGGGTCGCTCCCTTAGCCGCGGCATTGAAGATGCGCGATGCTATAGAAAATAAAACAGTCTGTCTAGTCGCTTCAGGTGCGAATGTGGATGACACATTACGGCAGGAGATTAAAGAAAAATTTGTGTGAACTATTGTATTATAGTGTATAATTATTCTGAATAACGATCTAGCCCTGCGAATCTTCAACACTTTCACAGGGGTACAAAAGGAGAAATATCATCATGCCAGACTTCAAAGACAAAATTGTAATCGTCACCGGCGGTGCCAGAGGCATCGGCGGCGGTATCAGCCGGGCTTTCGCGGAAGAAGGTGCTAGCGTCCTCTGCGCAGATCTGGACGAAGATTCAGGAGCCCAACTCGTGGAAGAATCCGCAAACATGGAGGGGACTGTTCGTTTCCTGCGGGCAGACGTTGCCCACAGTAGCGAATGCCAAGGGGTTGTCGAGACAGCGGTGTCAGAATGGGGTGGAGTGGACATCCTCTGCAACAACGTCGGCATCCAACCTGCGAATAGCTACCTACCCGCTCACGAGTTTCCGGAGGAGATGTGGGATCGCATCATTGATGTCAATCTCAAGAGTTTCTTCCTCATGACCAAGTATTGTGTGCCGGAGATGAAGAAGCGTGGAGGCGGTGCTATTATCAATACCGCTAGCGTTCAGGGGCTACAGTCGATGCAAGGCGTATCTGCCTACGCGGCTAGTAAGGGCGGTGCCCTCTCCCTGACCCGTCAACTCGCCCTAGAGTACGCGGAAGATAATATTCGAGTGCTAGCGGTCAATCCCGGAACAATCGACACACCATTGGTAGCGGAAGCTGTAGACTTCATGGGAGGCGACTTGGAGAGCCTCAGAAAACTATGGGGCAAGGCGCATCCGATGGGACGGATCGGCCAACCCAGAGAAATTGCCAACGTCGTGCTATTCCTCGCGAGTGACAAGGCGTCCTTCATGACCGGCGAATACGTTTGTGTTGATGGCGGAATGATGGCGAAGGGTGCTTGGGCGGATAGTGAATAAAGGCGAAGCTGGGGTGAGGAGACGTGACTATGAATAGCTCCCAGATGTTGACCGACAGAGTTTGCGACGAGCGCGCTTGGCAGGAGAGTACCGTCGATGACGCTGCAGCTTGGTACTACTCTCTGTCCGAGGATTGTCTCTCCAGTTTTGAACGCATCATCCGTGACACGCAGCGGCATCCCGGAGCTATTACAGAAATTTCCCGTCCGTCTGCCTCGTCCAATGGCTGCGATGAATGCCTTCAACCGGTGCTTGATGCGCTCGATTCAGGACGTGGTTTTGCTATCGTCGAACGGGTGCCGATCGAACAGTATCAGGTTGAAGAAGCGCTGTCAATGTACTGGATGATTGGTCAGTTCCTCGGCACCCCGATTGTGCAGAATATTGAAGGAACGCTGCTGTACGATGTACGAGATACGGGTCAACATGTGGCGCAGGGAGCTCGGTTTTCAGTGACCAATGCCGAGAGTTCGTTTCATAACGACAACTCCTTCGGCGAAGTGCTGCCCGACCTTGTGGGGCTGCTCTGCCTGCATACAGCGAAATCTGGCGGACAAAGCCAACTTATCAGCGGTTACGCCCTCCACAATGAGCTGCTGGAAAATCACCCCGATATCCTTAAAACCCTCTACCAGCTGTTCTGTTTCGATCGTCGAGGACAGTTCAAAGCCGGGGAATCTCCGACATCTCAATTCCCAATTTTTCAATGGAGTAGGGGGGAACTGACGCTCCGATATCTGCACTACTACATCCAAGTCGGGTACGAACAGGCGGGCAAAAGGCTGACCGCAGATCAGAAAAAGGCACTGGAAGTTGTGGAAGGGTTGCTACGCCGTCCGGATTTCAGGGTGGAGTTCAACCTACAACCCGGACAGGTGCTGTTCACCAACAACCGCTGGATACTGCACAACCGCACCGCATTTGAGGACTATCCCGATCCAGAACATCGGCGACATTATGTGCGGCTCTGGTTACAACAGCACGACTAAATAATAGAGAACTCTGTTTTCATCTTTATCAGCTTTGAGAATCTTGCGAGGATTTGAAGCCTTTGTAAGGTTTTCTGGCGATGTAGAAAGGAAAAGGATATGATTCGTGTTATCATTGATGGCGCCTGTGGGAAAATGGGTAAGATGATTACGCAAGGCGTTTCAGAACAGGAAGATATGCAGATTGTCGGTGCTATCGAATTCTCTGAGCATCCGCAACTTGGGCAGGATGTGGGGGAAGTAGCCGGAATTGGGGCAATCGGTGTGCCTGTTACCAGTGATCTGCCTGCAATTTTGGATGACGGAGACGTTGTGATTGAGTTCACATCGCCAAGTGCAACCATTGATCATCTCCAGAACGTTGTGGACGCCGGAAAGCGGATGGTCATCGCGACGACAGGATATGATGAGGAGGAACTAGCGCAAGTACACGCACTCGCACCCCAAATCCCGTGTGTGATGGCATCCAACATGAGCGTCGGCATCAATGTCATGTTGCAAGCGATTCAACTCGTGGCGAAGGTGCTTGGGGACGACTACGACGTTGAGGTAATTGAAGCACACCATAACCAGAAGGTAGACTCGCCGAGTGGGACTGCCCTAACGATGGCTGAGGTCCTCTCTGAAACACTGGATAGAAATCTTTCAGAAGTTGGCGTGTACGGTAGGCACGGCATTGTTGGAGCCCGTCCGAAGAAGGAGATCGGTATCCACGCCATTCGAGGTGGGGACCTTGCCGGTGATCACACAGTCCTATTTGTCGGTACAGGTGAGCGCATTGAAATAACACATCGCGGTCAAAACCGTGAACCGCTTGCGCGGGGAGCGATTCGTGCAGCACGGTGGGTGATGAGTGCGCCGAAGGGTTTGCATGACATCGCAGAAGTCCTGTTCTAACCTAAGTTGCTGGTTGATAAACCAAGCGTCAGAAACCGATGCAAGAGTCGGGATTTGGGATTCCCTCCTACACCAAAACATACACGGTTTCTAGTGGGGACAGGTTTCCTAACCTGTCAAGCGATCTCCGAATCGTGACTTGCTGTATAATACCTTTCGCTCCAGAGGAGCGATATGTCTATAGAACGGTGATAGGGGAATCCCTGCGCTCCAGAGGAGCGCAATGTGTATAGCAAGAGCGAATCATCACACCCCAAAGCCCCAGTTGCTTTGAATCCCGATCTTATCGGGACGGGGCGACATGTGTGTAGTATTATCAGGCAACTAGCAACTTGCGTTATTTTTAGTGGATGTCGAGTATGGAAACTCGACTTGAGTTATTCTAAGGTGTGAAACGAGATTGATTAATGAGGAGTTTCTTGGCGGTCGGTAGCGAATGGCGAATCATTTTACTGGCGTGTTTGTCTGTCTCTCAGATTGGCGATTTCCTGCATAATCTGCTCACCCATCCGCCGGTATAGCGCGCGTTTGTCCTCAATTTGTCGCACCTCTGTGAAATCGATGGGGGTGCCAAAGGTTACGGTAAGTTGGGCGGGATGAATCCATTTCGCATTACGGGGGAGTATCGTTCCTTTGAGATAAGCGGGAATAGCGGGCACCCCTGCGTTATGAGCGATGAAACTGACACCCCCATGGGGTTTGCCCAGCGTACCATCGACACTGCGTGTGCCTTCGGGAAAGATGAGGACTATATTTCCTGATTTCAGCAGGGAGATGGTGTGTCGGAGTGCAGCGCGATCTGCCGTGCCACGTTTTACCGGGTACGCATTGTGTGCAGCGATCAGAGAGCCTATCACCGGCATATCAAAAGAATCATGTCTTGCCATAAAGTGCAGCTCTCGATTCGCCGCGGAGCCAACGATGAAGGGGTCGAAATAGCTCACATGGTTGCATAAGATTAAGGCACCACCTTGCTTAGGAATATTCTCATAGCCATGAGATTCCAATTTACCGAAAAGATTAAAGACAAAATTAGTAATTCGGTGTGACCAGCGATATGGGAGCCGATCTGTCCAGAATCCGAAATTGGTACGTCGCATTAGCCTACCTCTACTCGGTTTAGAACGAAGTCCACAGCTTGGTTGATGGTCATGCTAGTTGTATCTATGACAATTGCATCCTCGGCGGTGCGCAACGGACTATGCTCACGAGATTCGTCCATCTGATCTCGGTCGCGAATTTCTTTTTCGACCTGTTCTAAGGTTGTCTCAATATCTCTTGTTTTTTGTTCTGCGAAACGGCGTTTCGCACGCTCCTCAACGGAGGCGTTGATGTAAAACTTCAGGTCCGCGTCCGGGAACACAACGGTCGTTACGTCACGTCCTTCAACGATGATGCCGCCTTTTTCACCAATCCGACGTTGTTGTTTCACCATCTCATGCCGCACTTCAGGGACTTTTGCGATATCGACAATGGCACGGTCAATTTCTGGGGTGCGAAGGGAATCCGACACATCTTCTCCGTTCAACAGGGTAGTCTTACCGTTGTCTAAGAAATCAATCCGGCAACTCTTTGCCAATTTGGTTAACATAGGCACATTCGTCGAATCTCCCCCTTCTCGGATGGATAAGAGCGTCATCGCACGATACATCGAACCTGAATTTAGATAGAGATAGTCCAACTTTTTGGCGAGACGTTGGGCAATCGTGCTTTTTCCTGAGCCAGCGGGACCATCCATTGCAATCGTTAGCCGTTCCTTCATCATTCCTCCAATGTATCCCTTAACATCTTTGCATGCGCCAAGAGACGTTCAATTTCAACATCGTCTCGGTTTTCTAGTAACGTTTTGAATTGAGCGAGGTTTTCGAT
The DNA here is from genome assembly GCA_965222435.1 of Candidatus Poribacteria bacterium. Taxonomy (GTDB): domain Bacteria; phylum Poribacteria; class WGA-4E; order WGA-4E; family PCPOR2b; genus PCPOR2b. Next base: position 6,473,089 of record OZ244950.1, read on the forward strand.
TGTCGAATCAATCATCGGTAGTAGTGAGTGGGCATTTTGTATGAAGATTGCCCGCCAAAGCTGTGGAGAACCCGCAGCAATGCGGGTTGTATCGCGGAAACCGGTTGCAGCGAAATCGAGCGCGTTTGCTGTGTCATTACCGACGTCTCCCACTGTATTTGTCAAGATGGAAGCGATGAGGTGTGGCAGGTGACTTGCGCCCGCGATGAGTAAGTCGTGTTCGGTGGGAGAGAGGTGGCAGACCTGTGTGTCAACAGATTGCCAAAGGTCTGTGACAAGTTTCAATGCCTGCGGGTGGGTATTGTCCGTCGGGGTCACAATACATTTTGCACCATCGAATAGGTCTGCACGTGCCGCTACAACGCTTGTCTTTTCGGAACCCGCCATCGGGTGTGATCCAACAAAGTGTAGATTAGAAACGGCTAAGAAACTCTCGATTTCCTCAATGATTTGACCTTTAATACTACCAACATCTGTGATCAATAAAGGTCGGGTGTCAGATGTCCGAATTTCGGCGATACGTTGCACCATTTCAGGGATGAGATCTACCGGTGTTCCAATAACCACTAGGTCCGCGTCGTGAATTCCAGTGTGAAAATCGGTGGTCGCATTGTCAACCGCACCGCGTTCGAGCGCGATGTCGAGCGTCTGCATCCGCCTACCGAGCCCGGTGATTTCTCCGCGGAAACCCTTGGCTTTCAACGCCAAGCCGAGAGATCCACCGATTAAACCCACACCTAAAAGGGTTATGTTCCTGATCTGACTAAAGTCTGCAAACATATTTTCCCATGCTCGTTCTCCATGATATGCTGCGAAGATTTTATAAATTACTAGCGTTTTTGTCAAGTGCTTTTTCAACATGACATAGAGGCATTTAATTCTCCTGTAGGAGGGATCTCCAAATCCCGACCCATTGTTGTAGGAGGGATCTCCGAATCCACGACTCAGATAGGAAACAAACGAAAACTATAGTGAATTTCATAATTATTTGGACACTGTGGGAGGGGTTTTCAACCCCGATGATACGGACACCTCTGATTTTGCAGGCGGACTTAGAAGGTTTCCTTCTCACAAGACGGCTCTCCTGCAATCCCTACTGGAGAAGCGTCTACTTATTTTTAGAATTCACTATAAATAGCTCTACAATATGAAACCCGATTTGCCAGATGAGCAATCCGGTCTATTGAAATTACGCAATTTTAAGCGATTTTTTTGCAAGAAGGAGATTCTTAAAACAGCAATGAAAAACCTAGAATTCAAAGCAAATTGTGATTCACTCGATATGCTCCGTCAACGTCTTGCCAATCTCCAAGCCGAGCATCGTCGTACAATGAAACAGCTTGACACCTATTTTAATGTTCCCCAAGGCAGGTTGAAGCTGCGGGAAATCAATGCACACGAAGCACAACTCATCTACTACGAGCGTTCCGACCTTGCGGAGTCACGTTATAGCAATTATCAGGTATGCGATATCTCTGAACCGACGGCTTTCATGCAGATCGCGACGATGGCTTGGGGGGTGAAAGGTGTTGTCGAGAAGCAGCGAGAGTTGTGGATGTTTGGCGACACGCGCATCCATCTAGACGAGGTAAGAGATCTCGGTCAGTTTGTTGAGTTAGAAACGGTGATTCGCGACCAAACAGAAGGGGAAGCACAAGCGGAACATCAGCTTGTGAAGGACGCGCTTGGAATTAAGGAAGAAGATTTGATTTCTATATCGTATAGCGATTTGATTTGACAATTGATGGTATATGCCTAGAGAGGAATTAGTCGTGTAGGTTGGGTTGAACGGTTAAAGGCCTAGCCTTATCAAGGACCATAGAGATTGTGTCTTTTAACAATACCCGCTTATAGATAGATTGAGTGAAACCCAACTGGGTAAAGACTTGTGTGGGTCGATTTTCCAAGATCGGCAATACCTAAAACATTACGTAATAACTCAAGCTGCTAGTATTAGGCATACTTCGTATGCCGTAACTTGCACACATACTCGTAGGTCGAGCATCTTGCTCGATCTTAGCGATCCAGCAAAGTTAATTCGTAGGGAACGCAGATCTGCGTTCCGTTTCTTCTTGCGCATTACGTATTATACGTCATTAGCCCTAGCAGGGCGATATGTGTATAGAAAACAGGATAAAACCAACCCTAAAGCCCCAGCGGGGCGACATGTATATAGTATTATAAGGCAACTAGGGCGTGTTGACATTTATGCGAGGCATGTCCGCAATCGTAGGGGCGAGGGGACCTCGCCCATTGACCAGCGCGGGTTGGGAACCCCCAACCATACAGGTTGGGTAGATTGGCAGTCCGAAATCGTTTCTGATGTGTGAACAAAGGGTTGGGAGACCCAACCTCTACGAAGTATCATGGGTCTGTGCACGCCCTTGATTGTCTGGTTGCGGTGAAATGTCAACAGAACCTAGCAACTTAGGTTACGCAATAGTCTTGACTATACCGGTATTAAATTGGGCTCGTAGTTTTCACGTTTCACGCTCTTTGCGTTTTGTACTTTCTTTTGACACGAGACTGATATATGCCTAAACAGAGATCGGTGCACAGGGTGTAGGGTGCCGACTACCAAAGAACTAAATTGGAGGACAATGTGACTGATTGGAGCAAGTGGCGAAAACAGTTTCCGGTGACAGAGAAATATATCTACCTAAATCACGCAGGAATTGCTCCGCTCCCAGTGTGTGTTCATCAGGCGATGGGACACTTTTTGGACGATGCGACTGATAACGGTGCAGTCAATTCCAATCGTTGGGAAGCTACAGCTGAAGCGTGTCGCGCAAACGCAGCCAAACTGATTAACAGTGATGTTGATGAGATAGCGTTTATGAAGAACACCTCACAAGGCATCATCATCGCTGCAAACGGGATTGATTGGCGTGAGGGCGACAACGTCGTGACTACAGCTGTAGAATTCCCTGCGAATGTGTATCCGTGGTTGAGCCTGAAACGTCTCGGAGTGGAAACGCGGCTGGTGCCAGAGCGAGAAAAGCGCATTCATATTGAGGACATCGAAGCGGCGATTGACGAACGGACACGATGCGTGACCATCAGCCATGTTGAGTTTGCATCAGGATTTCGGAACGATATTGCAGCGATTGGTGAACTCTGCCGAAAAAGAGGACTCTGGTTTGTAGTGGATGCCATACAGAGTGTGGGTGCGATTGACTTGGACGTGAAGGCTTGCAATGTTGACATCCTCGCCGCCGATGGCCATAAGTGGCTGCTCGCACCTGAAGGCGCGGCAATCTTCTACTGTGCAAAGGAGAAACAGGATGCGTTAATCAACACAAACGTCGGTTGGGCGGGTGTCGTCAATCCGAGGGATTTTCTGAACTATGATTTCACCCCTCAACCGGCTGCTACGCGCTTTGAGGAGGGGTCGTATAACAGCGTTGGCTTGTATGGACTCGGTGCAGCAATCGAACTGCTGCTAGAAATTGGAATCCCGAATATTGAGCAGCGGATCTTAGACCTAACAGATCGCCTCATCGAAGGGCTCCGCTCAAAGGACTACCGGCTGCTGACACCAACAGGAGAATCCGAGCGTTCCGGTATCGTAGTGTTTGAAAGTGACCGATATACATCAGCCGATCTGGTAGAACGGCTTAGGCGAGAAAACGTCATCGGGGCGGATCGGGGCGGCGTCCGCCTATCGCCACATTTCTATAACTCGGAGGCGGAGATGGATCAGGTCTTGGAATTGCTTCCATAACCACGAAGTGTCTCCCTATCGGCTGGTGGGGAAATTTGCTCCTGTAGGTCGAAGACTCTCGGAACGGAGAGGGATCTCCGAATCCCGACTTCCTACTTAGACAGGGAAAAACCGAAAACTAAATAGCCTTAATCAGGCAGAGATTTCCGTTGCACAAGGATAGCGATTGGCGTATAATAGCTGCATTAGAAATTTACGAGGCAATCGGAGAAAACTTTATGTACATTCAGGATCTACTCAGTTGGGAACAGTTTAACGATGAGAATCTGAGTTTTTTTAACGCGATTGGAATCGATCGCCTTTGCCTTGATATTCGCGGTATGCACCGCGTTGACCCCTCACTGGATCTGCGAGATGGGGTAGACAGGACAGATTTCTTTGAGGCAGCTAAGGCGAAGACAGAGGCTCACGGACTAGAGCTATACAGCATTTTTATGGCGGGCTGGGATGAAATTGGGTTGGGGCTGCCGGATCGAGATGAGAAAATCGAGGCGTGGTGTACAATGCTTCGAGGCATCAGCGCGGCTGGTATCCCGGCGCTAGGATACAATTTCAAACCGATGGGGAATTTCCGCACAACATCCGCCAAAGGCAGAGGGGGCACCTCCTACAGTACCTTTGATTACGATGAGTTTGCACAGGATCGTCCCAAACCACACGACCCACCAGTCTCGGAGGAGGAGATGTGGGAGCATATAACATATTTCCTCGAAGGAGTAATTCCGGTGGCTGACAAAGTCGGAGTCCGAATGGCACTGCACCCGGATGATCCGCCGATCCCTGAACCGTTAGGGGGTGTAGCGCAGATTGCATCAACCCTTGACCAATACCGGCGGATTTTCGACATCGTTCCATCCGACTCCAATGGAATGCTGTTCTGTCAGGGCTGCGTCACCGAAATGGGGGTAAATGTATATGAAGCGATTCGGGAGATGGCTACTAAAAACAAGATTGTCTTCGTCCACTTCCGCAATGTCCGCGGATGCCTACCAAGTTTCCAAGAGGTTTTTCTTGACGAAGGCGATATAGACATGCACCGAGCGATGTCGATCTATCGAGATGCAGGCTTTAACGGACCCTTTATGATGGATCACACGCCGGGGTTTCCACAGACAGACGCAGGCAAAGCAGGACAGGCATACGCAGTCGGATATATTCGGGGGGTAATCCAGTCAGTATATCGGTAAAAATGCCGAGCGCGAGGAGATGGCTATGCCCATACATTCCCCTCATACACGAACAAACTTATGCAGCAGATTCTCAACACCGACTTCACCGATATATATGTCCCCGTGCCGGTCTACCCAGATGCCGTGGGCACCGTGTGCCACATCGTCGGGTCCGCCCAACACGTTCCAGCAGGTAAGCAGCTTTCCGTCTCGGTCAAAGATGCTGACGCCACCGCCCTCGGCGATGTAAACGGTATCGTCTGCGTCAATGTATAATCCGCAAGGACCAAGGCGCCCTGGCCACTCAGAGAGGAAACCTCCGTCAGGGTCAAAAATTTGGATGCGATTATTCGTCTCTCTGTCAGCGACCAACACCCTGTCTTCTCGGTCCGTGAAAACATTATGAGGAAGGGTGAACTGCCCCGGTGCTGCTCCCTCTTTGCCCCAAGTGTTTAGCAGGGCTCCATCGGGTGAAAACCGATGTATCTGATGCTGACCGTAACCGTCCGAAACGTAAATATCACCGGAGAGAGCAACGACAGCGCGAGTCGGCATGTTGAATGGCTCGCCGGGGGCGCCTACCTCATTGGGTGTCCCAAGCGTTTTTAGTATCTGACCCTCTGTGGTGCAGATGCGCACTGTGTGGTCGCCACAGTCGGCAATATAGAGACGATCCTCTGAGTCAATAAAAATTTCGTGGGGTAAGCTGAGGAAATCCTCGCCCCATGATGAGAGAACGTGACCGTCACGGTCGTAGACCACGATGGCCGGGTTCGGCTCACGGTCAACGACATAGACCTTGTCCTGTGAATCAACAGCAACACCCGTAGCAATGCCTAGTGTGTGACCGTCGGGACCCTGTCCCCAACCTTTAACGACTTGGTAACGATATTCACCACTTCCTAATATCATAATTAATGTCTCCTGATTTGACTTGTAGATACTGAGTTCCCAAACTGGCAGGATATTCGTTTTGTCCAGAGGCAAATATTATAGCACACTTTTCCAAATACCTTGAATCTAAAAAAACAACTTCTTCATCGGAGAATCAAACCTGTTAGGATTGCCCAAATGAAAATACAGGAGATGTTTGAACTTCATGATCGTGTCGCCATCGTTACCGGTGGTGCAACGCACTTAGGACGCGCAATGACGACCGCACTCGGCGAACTGGGTGCCGCTACAGTTATCGCGAGTCGCCGCAGAGCCCTGTGTGAGCAGGTTGCAGCGGAGTTACAGGAAGCGGGCATCAAATGCGTCGGACTTGGCTGCGATGTCACTGACGAAGCGCAGGTCAACGCACTTGTGGACGAGGTCGTCAAGAAGCATGGGCGGTTGGACATAATGGTGTGCAACGCCGGCGGTGCTGCAACAACGAGTTATATCCCGAACGCTTCGATTGATGAGTTCACCCGCACATGGGAGATGAATGTCAAAAGCACCTATATGTGTGCACAAGCGGCAGCCCGTGTAATGATTCCACAACGCAGCGGTACAATCATCACTCTCGGATCCATCCACGGCTTCTTGAGCGCCGACAAACGCCTCTACGAAGGATTGGATTTCAATCGTTCAGGTCCCCCCTATCAGGCAGCGAAAGGTGGTATAGTGAATCTGACGCGGGCACTCGCAGCTGAACTGGGTGAGTACAGTATCACCGTCAACTGTATCAGTCCGGGACAGATTCCAAAATCGACGACAGATCCGGAACTCGCAGAGCGGTGTCGCTTGAGCAACCCACTTGAACGCACAGGGGTTGCTGATGATATCAAAGGTGCCATTGCCCTGCTCGCCTCACGTGCCGGTAACTGGATTACCGGACATAACCTCGTCGTGGATGGCGGTTGGAGCCTCTGGTGAACCGCAAGATACTCTGAATGACCTACACATCCTTATGAGATGAAATTAGCAACAGTCTACAAAACCTACACGAATACAAAAACGAAAGAGGTATAATATGAAACAACTCCCCCTTGGTCCACTTTACTATGAGTTCAGTCGGCATAATGAACCGCGCTTGCGAATCACGCCGGGCGAAACCGTGTTGGTGGAAGCAGAAGACGCCTTTTCGGGTCAAATCCGCACCAACGCCGATCGGCGAGATAAGACCAAGAAACCTTACGGCAACCCACAGACAGGTCCCATCTGGATTGAGGGTGCTGAACCGGGAGACGCGTTAGCGGTTAAAATTGAGGAGATTCGACCGAGTATCGGTCAATGCGCGACCCGAACCTCCGATCCCCGACAGCTCGCCGAATGGTTGGGCGACGACTGTCCACACGGTGTGCATGTCTGTCCCATCCGTGACGGGCAGATCTATTGGAGCGACGACATTACCATCCCCTACACCCCCATGCTCGGTTGTATCGGAACGGCTCCAGATACCGGCGTGCCAACAACAGGACCCGCAGGTCCCCACGGCGGGAATATGGATATCATCGAAACCTGTCCCGGCAATACCGTTTACCTGCCCGTATTTGTATCAGGTGGATATCTCTATTTAGGCGATGCACACGCTGCAATGGGACACGGCGAACTTTCCGCTTCCGGGCTGGAAATGCCTTCTGAGACAAAGATTACGGTCGATCTAATCAAGGACAAAAATCTGCCGGGACCTCGAATCGAATCCCCTACAGAGATCATGACCGTCGCCACCGGCTGCCCGATGGAGCATTCGACCGCTCAGGCTTATGCGTGGTTAATCTTATGGATGGAGGAAGAGTTCGGCTGGGATCGCTGGAAGGCGTATGACATCTTAACCCATGTCGGACAGATCTCGGTCGGTTACTATCAGATTGGGACAGTGGCAGCAAAGATCGCCAAAAGGTATTTAGGGGGGTGACATTTGACAGTCCGTAGGTTGGGTTAAGCAGGAACTGTGAAACCCAACACTTCAATGTACCAATGTACCATCATAGCCCCAGAGGGGCGGCATGTTTATAGACAGGTGACATCTCCTAGTAACCAAAGCCCCAGAGGGGCGACATGTTTATAGAATATGGGTATCACACACTCAAGCCCCAACGAGGTGACATGTCATAGAACGACTATCCCTGTTTTTTGAAAAAGCATTAGATTTTGTTAGGCTATTTCATTCCTCCATCGGTTTCCTACAACAGACATAGGAGAAACGGAAAGTTGGTTCCGTAGGGACTGGTCTCCCAACCCATTGGGCGTGTTAACCTCGCTACTACGACTAGGCATTTATCGGCGAATTACAAACGCAACTCACACAAACGTCAACCGAACCTAGAAAGCAATTAAAGCAAGAGGGTTAACATAAATAAGAGGAGGTAAAAATGTACGGACAGAACGGACGAATCGGCTTGTTAGTGCCATCGGTTAATACAGTCGTCGAACCAGAATTTAACCGAATGATTCCAGAGGGCATCAACGTCTATGCGGCGCGGATGCGGAATACCCGGTCAGATGTAGACGACTCCAAGGCGATGCTTCAACATGTGGAGCGTGCCGCCGATGAACTTGGTAGTGCACATGCAGATGTGATAGCCTTTGCCTGCACTGCGAGTAGTTTTGTCGCCGGCGTTGAAGGTGAAATCGAATTGCGAGACCGGATAGAACGGGCAGGAAAGGCAAAAGCAGTGACGACATCAGGATCCGTGGCAGGGGCGTTGCGGACGCTTGGGGTTCGGCGCGTCGCGGTTGCTACACCTTACCCGGACGAACTCAACGTGCTGGAAAAACAATTCTTGGAGGACGAAGGCATCGAAGTCCTGACCATTGCCGGCATGGGCATCGTGGATGCGTTTAGCATCGGAAAGGTGACGCCACAAGAGACGTATGAATTCGCCCGGCGCGTATGGCAGAACGACGCCGACGGAATGTTTATCAGCTGCACCAATCTGCGCACCATTGATGTGCTAGCGCGACTGGAAGCAGAACTCGACGTGCCTGTCATCTCCAGTAACCTAGCGACGTGCTGGGGGTGTTTGCGAGCCTTGGGACATCATGATCCGATCGACGGGTACGGGAGGCTTTTGTCAGAGCAGCACAGTGCGTAAAGGAACAGAGCGATGTCCAGTATCGTGGATATGTTCAAGCGTATGAACTTGGATGCGCCCGGGTTGGAGGCGGTCAAGGCAGCGGTCGAAGTTGGGGATTATCCCGCCGCCGAGACAGCCTATCTTGCGTACTACCGCGCACGCAAGCCACCAATCCTCGATTGGCACACTGAGCATCGGGGTGGGCACTCCTTTGAGACTAATTCAACTGGCTGGAATTTCCTGACCGCCATCCCGGAGTTAATCACTTGGCGAGACCGTGAGAAAGTTAAAGGGCTAATCAGCCGTGCAAAGGGCTACACCTTCAGCCGCACCGAGGGGATGAAGTCGTCCGATTATACCGTGTTGGATCTGGCTGATATGCTCTTGGATAACAAGGTCTTCATCCCATATCACCCCGAAGATGGTGTGCAGGATCTGGGTCCCGATTGGAACTGGGAACATATACCTCCCGTTGTTGGGCGGCGATGGACACTGAGTCTGCCATACCAATACTGTCTCCGTGCCTTGGCGCAGGCATATTGGTTGACCGATGATGAGCGGTATATCGCCAAACTGGTCAAGATTGCGACCCACTATGTCAGCTATGTGGATGGGAGGAGTTCGTGGATTTGGATTCCCGATATGCAGCTCGCACGCAACTATCAGCAACTGATGCCCTTCATGCTTTCTTGGGAAAGGCTATCGCCCCATGATTTTTGCGCGATTCAATCTTGGCTGTCAGGCGGTTGTGCTGTATCAATGGAAGCGGTGACCGGTGCCCCGGGCAATCAACTCCTGTTCAACGGCTTAGGACTAGCATGGATAGGCGTGGGGATGCCGGAATTCAAGGCTGCGGCGCGGTGGCGTGAACGTGGCTTCGGTCAGGTAGAGGAGTTTTTCGGTGAAGGAGCGTTCTATCCGGATGGCTCGTCCAAAGAGAACTCCTACGGTTACGTCGTCGGTGCCTCCGCAGCCGGGTTGGAAGCCCTGACGTTGGCGCAAGCGAATGGATGGGACTTTCTGAAAAATCTGCATCGCCCGGTGTTATTGCGAGCCGAGTTCCTCGCCTATACCGCTAAACCGGACGGCAGCTATGTATGGACTGGCGATAGCACACGCGGCTCTGCCTTCGATTATGTAGAGGCAATTGCCGACTCAGAAAATCGGGCTGACCTGCAATACATCGTTAGTTTCGGGGAACAGGGCACTCCCCCGCCGCGCAAATCGTCGTGGTACGCTTACGGCGGCGTTGGCGTAATGCGCAGCGGTTGGGATTGTGAAGCCAACTACCTATTTTTTGATGTGGGACCGGTGGGGCTCCTGCACGGGCACGAAGGGAAGTTGGCGGTGGAGGTTGTTGCCTACGGTCGTTCGCTAGTGGAGGATTTGGGGGTCCACACCTATGCGACGACTGAACGTGATATTCCATTCAACCAGTTCTTTACTGCGTCCGCTGCGCATAACACAGTCATTGTGGACGGAAAAAGCCAAGTTCGGCTCAAAACGGGACCGTTCACAACCACTCAGCCGCTGTCGAACCGATGGTCCAGCACAGCGACCTGTGATTTCCTTTCGGGTTGCTATACCGAAGGTTACGGGGAGACGATGAGCGATGAAATTGATAGATCGGTGGTTCACCACCGCAGCGTCATTTTCATCAAAGGACACAAGGTTGGTGATCCGGAGTATTGGATCATCACCGATCATCTGACCGGCGATGGTGTCCACACCTGTGAGCAGCTGTTTCATCTCATTCCGGTCGATGTCAACATCGATCCGAATACGAAAACTGTGCGAACGATTACGCAGGACCAACCCAATCTGGCGTTCATCCCGGCAGTCACAGACGGTCTTGAGATGGAGATTGTCGAAGGGCGCACCGAACCGAACCTTCAAGGCTGGTATTGCGGCGGAGGTCCCCGTCCGACACCCGCTCCCTGTGTGACCTATCGCCGAACAGGAATGTTACCTACTGGTTTTCAGACGGTGCTCTTGCCAATGAAAGCCAACGAAGCAGCCTCTCTCAAGGTTGAATCGCTCGGCACTCCCGGTGACGGTTGGATCCGTATTACGTTCCCGGATGGTCGGGAGGACACCTACTGTTCGTCAGCGGCAATGGGACCTCGGCAGTTGGGAGACATCACCTTCATCGGAGATGCAGCACTGATACGCCGCGACAGCGATGGAACGCTCTTGGATTGGGCGGTTGTTGGCGGAGATAGCCTAGAATATCGTGGAGAGGTACTCCCCTCTACCTGCGAATAAAATGCACCGCCGCTCATGTAAAGAAATCTTGCAACAGTAATCGTAGGGGCGGGGTCTCCCCGCCCGAACATTTCGGATTTTGGGCAGGTTGTAGGGGCAACCCTTGTGGTTGCCCGCCTTTAGTCTTTCTTTTTTATTTGCGTGGATTCGTGTTAATTCGCGGATGTTTTAATCCTTTGCACTTCTTTTTATATGAATCTACCCCGTTTGATCAACGTAGCTCCGATGGTCGGGAGACAAGTCCCTAGGCAATTTGGGAAGTTACTAATCTCAATCCTAAGTTTAAGAAGGGAAACATATCATGCAGCTGTCTAATGAACAGGTAGAACAGTTCTGGGAAGATGGATTCATCATTGTAGAAAATTTGCTTGACCCCGATGAGGTCTCTGCGCTTCTTGCCCATGCTGAATGGGTAGCAAGCGGGAAAGCCGCCCACATCCCGGAAGGACAACTCCAGATCGAACCCGGCGCGATGGCAGGGAAGGCTCAGGTGGAGAACTACGCCGATTCCCTTCGGAAAATGAGCCATCTTGCCTTCTATGATGAAGGTTTTCAGAACCATGCCCGCAATCCGAAGATTCTGGACGCTATCGAATCGCTGCTAGGTGCCGACATAAAACTCTACCAAGACCAGCTTTTTATGAAGCCGCCACGGATCGGCTCGCGACAACGCTACCATCAAGATATGCCGCTCGGATTCCACATTGACCCGCCCGACATGGTGACCTGCTGGGCGGCACTTACCGATTCGACAATCGAGAATGGGTGCGTCTGGATGCTGCCCGGTACGCACAAGTTTGGTATCACAGACAAGTCGAAATGGGCGGAATACGAGCAGATGTCGGTTGAGGGAAGCCTAGCCGAAGAACGTCCATTGGAGCTGAAGGCGGGCGATTGCAGCTTCCACCACGGTCTCATCCTCCATAGTAGTCGTCCCAACCGAACGAATCAGAGGCGGCGAGGCTACGCGACGCATTACGTCAGCGCCAAGTGTCGATATACGGGTCCATCGGAAAGAGAGAACGACGCGATGCTGATGCGGGGTAAATCGATGCCGGGGCGTATCTAAAAGATTTGTCCCCTTCTATTTACCTTTTAAGGAGTGTCGTAGGTCGAAGACTCTCGGAACGAAGTTGAGTTGAACGATAATGAAACCCAACTCTAATGTACCAATGAACCAACATAACTATGCACACAAGCAAATTACTAAGAGCTTCAGACTTTCAATATTGGCGACTCGCTGAAGATGAGCGCATCAGCGTTAACTTTGAGGGATTCTGCCCGGACTATCACGAACTAGACCGCGTCGGCGTTATCTCTCCTTGTCTCGAAGACGGGGTGCTCTACACCGGAGATGCCCTGCTAGCGTTGACAACGGCGTTCTACGATGTTCTCCGCTCACGTACAACCGATTTCTTCGACTACCCACAACACTTTGCATTTATTGGCGCAAGTGAGGAGGGTATCCATACGCGAGGTGAACGACTACCGATTGATCAAATTGGGACGGGTTGGGGAAATCTGGATGTTTGGCCCAATTCAAAGTGGATTGCAACACCGAGAAGTGCCACAGGGATGCTGAAAAAGGTTTTCGATTTTCAGATAAACCGACTGTTCTTGCCGCACGATTTCAAGTTGAGCTCCGACGAATCTCCACTCCCCGCTTATGCGCGTAAGATGCTCGGAACTCGGCTTAAAGCGGTTTACCACTACAATACGCCGATTCCCAACGTAGAAATTCGCGCCTCTCAACAGGTGGTGGATCTCGTTCAGAGGAGCATCGCTGAATTCCCCAACGCCAACAGTGAGGTCGAACACCCCACGCAGAGTGATTTCCCCTCTGTTGAGCGGTATCAGCAGGTGAGTGTTGGTGATTTCCTCGAAGATATGGCGGGTTGTTTCGACGGTAATTGATGGAAGGAGATCAAGAAATGGCACGTTATCCCCAAGCGGTTCTGGTGTCCTGTGAAATACCGTGGGACGAAAACGAGAATCTGATGGAAGATCTATTTCGAGAGGAGGTACGGCATACCCTCAAGGCAGGGTTCAACCACCTGTATATCTTTGGCACTGCCGGTGAGGGACATGCGGTCGATATCCCTCGTTTTCAGCAGATCATTCAGATCTTCTATGAAGAGACGCGGGGCCCCGATGTCCACCCAATGGTTGGAGCGATTGGCTTGTCCACAGCGAACATAGTTGAGCGTGTAGGATTCGCACACGATGTCGGCTTCCGCACATTCCAAACTGTCCTACCGAGTTGGGGTGCATTGAACGACGACGAGTTAATAATTTTCTTCAAAGATCTGTGTGGCACGTTCTCTGATTCCCAGTTCTTGCACTACAACCTGCCGCGAGCGAAACGGGTCTTGGGCGGTGCCGAATATCGGCGGTTAATCGACGCCATTCCCAACCTTGTGGCAACAAAGACGACGAGCGGAGGCTTGCCCGGTGCAGCCGATCTGATGCACCACTCGTCAGAACTTCAACATTTCTTCGGGGAATGGAATTTTCCACACGGCTGCATGTTCGGAGAATGTTCACTGCTCGCTTCATTTGGACCAATGACGCCCCACAAAACATGGGAGTATTTTGAAGCGGGACGCATCCAGCAGGTCGAAAAACTTTTTCGGTTGCAACACGACTTTCACAAAATGGGCATGGATATACTTAGCCCAGTGTGGGACAAGGAACGGATAGACGGTGCCTACGACAAAATCATTGTACGGTTGGGTGGGCTAGAAGAGATGCCGCTGCGCCTGCTCTCACCGTATCAAAGTTTCACGGAAGCGGAGTATCAGGCGTGTAAGCGGATACTCCATGAAAAATACCCAGATTGGGTCCAGAGGGAGTTATGACATCACTCAGTTTCAAATCGAGAGTACCTGTTTTTGACGCCAACGTGAGGGTTGGCGATCTACTAGACGAGCCTGCCCCCTACCGCGATCGGGAGGGGTTGCTGGCAGAAATGGATCGGCATGGGGTAGAGCGCGCTCTCATTTACCACGCACACGCTGACAATGTCAGCCCGATTGAAGGCAACAACTACCTTGAAGCGTGGCTAGACGATGATGGACGCACCCATCCGCAGTGGATGGTTATCCCCACAGCGGACTCGCTTGCCCAGATTCAATCGCTTCATGCCGAAGGAAGGGTCAATTGTGTACGGTTGTTCGATACCGGGCAACGGGATTTGCCCTTTCGTCCTTGGGCTTACGATACGCTGCTCTCTTGGCTCAGTGAGGCGCGTATTCCGGCCTGGATCCTCCTGCCGGACGCCGATGCTGATGCGTTGGTCACAACACTTCAGGCGTACCCAGGTCTAGTAACGGTCTTGGTGGGAGCACATTATGTCCATGCCCTTTGGTTACGCCCGATGTTAGCCGCATTACCGAAGGCCTGCTTGGAGTTGAGTCGCTACGAACCGATCTGTGAGATAGAGGCTCTGCGCGACGAGTTCGGTGCCGACCGATTGGTCTACGGTTCATGGTATTCCCGTCTTGCAATGGGACCGATGTTGTTCTATCTACACCACACCAATCTAACTGATGCTGAACTCACGTCAATTTGTGCTGGGAATCTTGAGCGTATTCTACAAGGAGGAACACAATGATTGATGGAACACAAGTCATTGATTATCACGGGCATGTTGGTCGCTGGGATCCGATCGGCATGAAGGATGATCCGAAATTGATGCTCCACGCGATGGACTCGGCAGGTATTGACAAATCCTGTGTGTTTGGGATCTTTCATCCCGACGGTACAGCGAGCAATGACCAAGCCGCCCATTTTATCGCGCAGCATCCGGATCGCTTTATCGGCTTTGCCTACGTCTCGCCGATGATGCCGGAGCGGATGATACCAGAATTGGCCCGCGCGATTGACGAACTGAAGTTTCCCGCCATTAAGCTTTATCCGCCCTATACCCTTTGGCCCTTTAATCAACCGCAGTGGCATCCGATCTACGAGTTCGCGGACGAGCGGGGATTGGCAGTCCTTTTCCATACCGATGGCGGTGAATTAAGCCGGCCCCGGCATCTATCCGAAATCGCACCGCAATATCCGAACGCTAATTTTGTCGCTGGTCATGCCGGCAACGTTATCGAACCGCGTACTGAAGCTATTGCTGCCGCACAGGCGCATCCCAACGTCTATCTCGAAACATGCTCGACCTATCGGACGCCCGGTGTGATTGAACAGTTGGTGAATGAGGCGGGTGCCGATCGAGTGCTATTTGGTTCCGATACACCCTTGATGGACCCACGCCCCCAGATCGGCAAAATTATCACCGCTGATATTTCCGACGAAGCCAAGCGATTGATCTTGGGCGGTAACGCCCGCCGTCTATTGGGCATTTAGTCTACTTATTGTTCGGGGTAAGTTGCTGCACACTAAAATAACGCAAGTTGCTAGGGCTATTTATAGTAAACACGAGAAATAAGGAGACATTTACCAATCCTGGTCTCGGAACGGACAACTCCGCCCCGCTCGAAGTTTCCGAAGTCCCCCTGACAAGTGGTACATCCCGATAAAATCGGGGGAGGGATTTAGGGGGTTGATTCTGCCTTGAAAGTGTATCAGTAATTCTAAAATCTACTTTTTGACCGATTTTGGCAGGTAGACGGAAAATGTCCCTTACACCGTAGGCGGGGCATCTTGCCCCGCCCGAAGAATTAAATGACTCTGGCAAGTTGCTAGGTTCTGTTGACATTTCATCGTAACCAGATAATCGTGGTAACAAAACTCAGAAACCCCATATACCGATACTTGATGTTATCGGACGTTTTAGTTTATTGATTCAACCCCGGGCGGTCTTTCTCCATACCGACGCAGCTTCATATTAAACTGCTGTTGTTGGGAGGCATCTTCCGACCCCGAAACATAAGATTCAACCCCCTCAATAACCCAATAGCCCTGACTCCTCCCATCGAGAGATATTAACAACTGTGGATCCCCCTGCTTCATCATTAACTGCAAGGCGTCGAGTCTTTGTGCCACCACATGCCCCGCTATTTCTGGGCAGAATGTGCCGGTCAGACGGATTGTGTCGCTTCGAACTGTCGTTCTGCGCACATCACTCACAACGTTAAACTGAACTGTTCCAAGTTGCACTAGCATTGTTTTATTACCCTTTCAGTTTATTGATTCAACCTCGCTCGCACCTTTAAGAGGCAATCATGAGCGAAACCCTCGCCAAGCTCTATTGCCCTGATAAGGTCTTGCTCGGCACGAGCAAAACAGCCCTTCTCAGAGTATGCCTGCCCGCGCCTGAAAGAGGCGTCAACATTATCCGGCTCAAGCTCTATTACTTTAGTATAACCTTCGATAGCTTTATCAAAATCTTTTGTCCACCAAAAATAAAGATTAGCGCGCCAGAGATGGGCTTCAACAAAGTCTGGATAGAATTCTATCGCATTGCTAAAATGCTTGATAGCCGTATCAACTCCGGCATCTTTGCTATTGTGAGTGTAACAAAGAACGCCCCTGCCGTATTCGCTGTATGCGTCGTGATGAATCTTCTGGTGTTTAATATAGCCCTGAAGGTCGTTGTAGATGGTTTGCGTGTAGATGCACTCCTTCTCTCTCAGATACGTTAATATCGGCTGTTTGAAACTTGGGCGAATACATATTATTTCCTCAATATCATCTTCCTCAATAAAACCCTTGTCATGTTGAACAAATATACTTTTTTGGGCATCAACACGATTTGGCGGATGCTGAGGCTCCTTGATTTTATATCTACTTCTTTTATCGTCCGTTTGTTCAAACAAAATAACCCTGCCCGGTTTCTTATGAGACCCGTCACAGGCAAAGAAAAGAGCGACTAAGGGGCACTTTGTAAAATCAATCAGATTGGTGTTGCCCCCAACATGCTGAAGTTTAGACGCAAGCTCAAAATCGTCTTGATGGTGACATTCCCCGTATTCTCGAGCGTCTCTCAGATATGCTCCTTGGAGCGTGTAGTAATCAAAGTCAGCTCTATCATAGGAAGCAAAAGTTGATCGGCATTGAAATTGACGCCAAAGACTTGATGAGACCTGTTCATGCCACTCAGGTTCACCTCGATAGATGTAGTTGCCATCGGAGGCTTTTTCCTCTATTTCATTAATTATGTTTCTAACCTTGCATTGAATATCTTTCGCCATGTTCCCTCCTTTAGTTGTTCAACCTTGCCCGCGACTCTGTCTTTAGTTCGCAAACGGCATATAAGGCGGTTAGCGGTCCTATCCCCTTTTGTTTGCTGATTTTTGGGTTAATCCAACTCATTTGAATATACAGAATTTTGTCGAAGTTGTGTTTGTATTGAGTTTCTTTGGCTACGCCTTGTAGTGTGAAGAAGCCTATGGTTTCGTAGTTAGTAATTATCAGCCATTTTTGGTCGCAGTCCTCCTTGTAGTCCGGTATATCTTTGTCTTTCTTGTCTATGACATCTTGCATTTCTTCGACTTTGATTGTTTTGTAGGGTCTCGTTGAGATATTCCGTGCGCCACAGTGATATTTTTCATCTATATTTACCCCGTCTAGCGAGTCTGTGTATAAAATCTCTATGCTTGATATGTCGTTGTCTATGAATAATCTGTAATATTTTTCGGGGTTGTCCCGTATGTATATTTTGCTTCGTTTGATTGAATCCTTGTGCATTGTTGTGATTGCATTTACTATCTTTTCTGCATTTTTTGAAATGTCTATTGGCTGTGTTATAGAAAAGTTCATAGTCCAGATAAATGGCGGGATTCCTGTTTCTTGTAGGCTTTGTTTTATTTTTTCTATTATTTCGCGTCTAATGGCTTCTTCCTTTGCTAAATTATTACCTTCTTCCTTTGACAGCTCGTCAATGAAGTCAAAGTGTGTCATTTCGCATCCTATTTTGTCGCTTCCTATTTCAAAATAGAAGTCGGGCGGATCTTCTCCGGCTTGGGTTAGGTGTCTAACGTTTTTTATTTCGATATTCTTTTCTTCTTTTAGGTAGTCGGTTATTATTCTAACTGCCAATTCTTCTTCGTATTCTTTGTTTGTCATGATTGCCCTCATAGTGAGCTACAAAAATCGTGTCTGTCAATCCCCCACATGCCGTTCCGATTTTCATTGTGCGGACTTTTCCCGGTTGCACTTTTTACAAAGCATCTGGCAGTTATCCTCGTTGGTCTTGCCGCCATCGGACCAGGGTGTGATGTGGTCTGCTTCCATCTCTTCGATTGTGAATTTGTCGTCGCAAATGCCACAAATGCCTTTCTGTTTTTCGTAGACCTTTTGCTTCATGCCCTCTGAAAAGGCGCGTATGTTCAGGTGCTTCTCCTCGCGAGTCAGAATGTATGGGTATATACCCGGTTTCCGTTCTACATCATCGTCCAATACAAGGTGGGCGGTTTCCTGCTCAATCTCATCGGCGTCAAGGTCCGCATCTTTAAAGTCGTTGTACAGCGAACCCCAATCTACGCCCTTCATGGCTCGTCTTGTCTTCGTGAAAGTGGATTCAACCCAATTGATCACCGATTGAAAATACTCCCACAGGGGCAGCGCGTTTTCGTCGTGTTGATGCTTCCCCATATAGTCTTCAATCGAGTCACTGCTGATCCACTTAATCGCTGTCTCTAAGTACTCTTGTCGGATTGGCGAGCCATTGACATAGGCATTGCCGATTTGGTATGCAGCGCAACTGTTCCGACTAAAATATCGCTTGGCATCTGACAACCAAGTTCCGGCATAAACGGCGTTACGCAACTCTTGATTGGTTAACTTCTTTCCCGCAATGTTGATCGTCTCGAACCACTTCAACTTCTCGCTGTCGGTCCCAGTACACACGTAGACCATTAACTTGTAATCCAATATCAATTCTTGTTTGTCTGATGGGAGATTGTGGAAGTATTGATTATTGAACGAGAAATCCCCATCCACATACTGTGCAATGGAGATTGTGCGCTGCTGTCCGTCAATGATTTCAAATTCTCCGTTTTCCCGATCCGACCAGTACATCACGTTCAACGGGAATCCTTTCAGGATGGAGTCAATGACGGCGTTGCGTTCCTTGTCGTTGTAGATAAACTCCCGTTGAAATGGCGGACGTATATCCAATTTGCCGCCATACCCGGTCACGCCGCTCTCGCCAGCGTCGTCGTAATCCTCGACAAGCTCTCGCACCGTGAGATCTAACAACTCGATTTTCATTGCCGTACCCTCTTGTTGCGGATAACGATGCGCGCAAAAATCTCTTTGCCTTTGATTTTAAATCTACTCTGCTTGCCTGTTAACTCGGTTATGAGAGGTCGATCCATACCGATAATTTCAAACTGATTGGGACTATGTTTGTCTAAAAAACTAATCGGAACCCCCATCGGACCGGCAAAATCCACTGGAATATGATCCGTTTTTTCCACGTTGATAGCATCATAGTTATCGTATTTAGGGTATTCCTCTGGTGAATATCGTTTGAACAAAACTAATTCTTCATTTCGTTTCCTATGGTCGAGGTTGGTAAACCAAACAGCGTTCCCCAATCTGCCTTTGATATCACCATCCACCAGTCGGTAGGCACTGCCCTCCTTCTTGTTTCTAACCAATTCTCTCGCATAGTCTTCCGGCACATCAAAAAGCATATCTTTGCCAGCTGGACCATGACCAAGCCACAACCTGCTGCTCTTGATTAGAGGAAATATCTCTTTGTATGTTATCGCGTTCATACTCCCAATGACGACAAATTTTTTGTCGTATTCGACCAGTTGCGCGATATACTCCCTGAACAATGAAAACGGCGGATTTGTAACCACAATGTCTGCCTGTTTAAGCAACTCAATACATTCGCCGCTCCTGAAATCGCCATCTTCCTTGAGTTGAAATTCGGCGGGTTGTTTTCCATTGCCGACATACTCAACCCCGGCAGCAGCTTCCATGTTGTGCCCACTGAATATGTCTGTCTGCCGATTTTTGTAGCAGGTTGTGATCAGTCTTTTGAGTCCAAGTTTCTCGAAATTCAGGTGAAAGTAGCGAAAGAAATTGCTGATGGTGGGATCGTCGCAATTGCAGTAAACAGTCTTGCCGCGAAAATGTTTCCTATAATGCTTTAGCTCTTTCTCGATGTCTGAGAGTTGTGTGTAAAATTCATCCTGCTTTGCTCTATTCGCAGCGTGTAGATTCTGATTTCCTGCCATAAATAGTCTCCTTTCATCTCAAACCTACCCTTCATCTGGGCGGCACGCCGGGCAGGGGTGATACATGCACTCTTTTACACTTAGCAATGAGACCTCTTTCGGCTCACGCCTCTGCCCACGCACCGCTTGCAAACGATGACAAGCAGGAGACTTATGATACCTGTCTCCAGTTTCAGAGATGTAAACCGTCAAACCTTTTCCTAATTCCTCTATTTTTTGCCGCATCTCTTCATTTATCGCTCGCTTCTACAAATAACATACCTTCATATAAGCGAGGTTCTATTATTTTCATTAGTCGTTTGGCAATTTTCTCATGTCGTTTTGAGAGGCATTTTTCATGAATAGCTATATGTATTATTTCCTCACGATTTTTGTGATATTCTTCGGATACTCTTAATGCGTCTAAAAAGGGATATAAAGCATGGGCTATCTGCTGTTTTAAACCATGAAGGCCATAAGATGTATTCAAATAAAAACTGTAAATGATTTGATAATAAGATTCACATAAAGCTATGCAATCTTGAATATCTTTAAACATTGTCATATCTTTGCCTATTTCAGAAAAAAAATTAGTTTCTGTATGAGCAATAAATTTGTCGGCTATTGGGTCTATTATTTCTTCTCTCATTCGCATCAATTTTTTTGTGGTGTCTTCTAAATTTTTCAGAAACGACTCAATACTTTCGTCCTTTTCTGTATGCGGGCTTAATAGATTTTGAAATTTTTGGGTTATAACTGTTATTGATGAAGTCCTTTTTTGATCTCTTTTTTCAATGATTTTTCGTAATCCCATAAACGTGCCATACAATGAGTTTGCCAACATTCTCTGAGTTATGAGTGACCAATCCTTATTCCAAAATGCGTCCCTCATTTCTTCGGTAATATCGGTTTCTTCAAAAGCGGGGATATACATGATATGTCTTATTGGCTCAAAACTGCCAAATATCTCACCCCATAATGTATGCTTATATGATTGTACTATTCTGATCACATTCTTCTCTACACCCTTATTGTGTAATTTACAATTTTTATGTTTGTCGTGTATAGCATTGATTAATTCTTCCTTGCCCCTTATATCATCATCTTGTAGTATTAACATGTTTTTCGTTTCCTTTCAGTTCAAAGAAATGTCCGATAAGAGAACTTAGAGGATATTATGTCTCATTATATAGGAATTGACGAATAGGTTATCACGCCGTTTCGTGAGTCTCGCCCCTGACAGATCCCCTAACCCAGCGATCAAAGTTGGCGATGGCAGCAGCGATTCGTCCTAGTCTAAGTTTCGTTGTGCCCCGATTGGGGTAGGCTTTGGCATCATCAGGGATGAGACGGAGGGGTTTATCATAGTCTTCTATTTATGGTAGATCTTAGAATTACTGAGACACTCCAAACCGAACCACATTGCCCCCAGGCCCGGTAGGTGTGGTTTCTCCCCGCACCGCATAGGCGCAGTTGGAAACAGCGCCTACCATACACGAAGGAGCGAAAATGTCTACTTATTTCTCTAATTCACCATAATTCGCGGATACTCTGCGGTTTCCTATCAACCTAACCTAATGCTGTGAGCAGCTCACGCTGACTTGATAGACGTTGCTCCCGCTCATTGGCGAAGTGCTTAATCCCAGCGAAGATTGATTCCGCGTCGAGATGTGCTTCCGCTATGACATCCGGTTCGGTGCCGCCGGTGAGCCACTGATTATCCCAGTCTGATGTCAGCGAATAGGTGTCCGTCAACGGTCCGATATTTCTGATTGGCCACACGCGTTGTGTTCCTGTGCTCACCACCATCAGGTCGTAACGTGCTTCTGCGGGCAACACAGACTGACGATAGGCATCGGGCTGTAGATCGAACAACTCTTCACTTACAGCCGCGATGATTTTCACGTTTATGCCCTGCTCCTCTAGTCGGGGGATAGTCTGGACCAAGTTGACAGTAGAGTTAGAACCTTGGACGACGACATAGCCGTGTTTGGGCTGGTCTGGGTTAAAATCACGAATGACGTATAGCCCTTTAGCGGCTGCCTTGAGATCGCTATCTGCAAATGTATTGCGGTCAGCCACCGGGAAATCTGGGCGGGCAACCTCGATGATAATGACCCCCACCCGCCGATCGCGAGCGGCAACCTCAGCAGCGGCGAAATAACCCGGAGCAACATCGTTGTAATCCCAAAAGCTGACATGGATTGCCTGACCCCGCGGGAACAGTTTCCACACCTGCGGTGCAAAAATACCGAAGTGCGTCCGTGCATCGGCGGCGGTTTCTGGCCCTGAATGCCCGGCGAGGATGTTAAGAACACCCATTCGGAAAGGACTGTCCTGATTCTGCTGGCTCCACACGCGGGCGGGCAAGTACATCAGCGGCGTAAAAGCTCCGTAGGTGCCGCTCAACGCCCAGACCCCGGCGAACTTCCCCGGGTCGAGTGATGCGCTTTGACCAACTAACCCGATAGCACTTGACACGTTCCCCGCTTCTTGGATAGGGGCTTTGAACCGCGTGCCTGCTGGATTGGCGATCGGATTGTAATGTCCCCAAAGACTACCATGTTCAACATTGATCGACTCAGAGAGGTCAGCAGCGAGGGTAATAAAGCGGTTATCTGTCACATAGTTCATCCACTTGATAATTTCTGAAATGCCTCGACGGGTTCCAGCCACCTCTCCGGGTTCCTTGAACAAGCTAATATCCACCTCCTGCTCCTCGCCCGACACAGGATTCTTCGCGTTGAGCGTCTGTGGTTCGACAGGAAGATTTTCCACCCGAAGCTGGTCATCCAGAAACGGATCGCGCTTGGTATCAACCCGCAGCGGCAAATCATCCTGGACTGCATCACCAATATCGACGAGTCGATTGGCAAGCCAGTCTCCCAGTCCATCTTGATTGAGCAGCGACATCACCACGTCAATGTTGGTCTTAAACTGTATCAAACGCTCGCGCTCATCGGTTACAGGTCCGTTGCGAATGCCCTCAAATTCTACGCCATAACGCCGCTCGAAGGTCTCGGCTAAGGCAACGAAGTATTCTTCGTTCATTTTTAAGCCGTACGGATGGCTTGGGTAACTGACCAACTGATCGCCGTATCCTTCAATCTTACCATTCACTGCACTGGGCCAATAGCCCTTGACCGTCCTACCGATAACGATCATGGGCCGTCGGTCCTCGGGATCCCAATCTTCCATAGTTTTAAGAACCGCAAGAACCTGATCATAATCATTGCCGTTTTCAAGGGCAAACACATTCCATCCGTAGGAGGTCCACTGCTCCTGAAGCTCGTATTGCTTATACTTGGAATCGATTACCCCACCCACTAAGGTATCATCGATGCCGGCGTTATTATAAGAGAGCAGGATACGCAAACGTTTCCCCACTTGCATTGCGAGTGCCTGCGTTTTTAGCTCTTGGGCGTGTCCCTCGGTCATGGCAAATTCGCCCTCAAGTGCGAGCACCTTCAGTGATTCAGGAGCGTCCAGAAAGTTCCAAAACGCCGCTTTGCCAGCGGCTGTTGCGACACCAATACCTGACGGTCCACCGTTGACATCGTTAGTCAGATCGGTTGTTTCGGAATGTCCTGCCAGTGACCGGATGCCACGTAATTGCGCTTGTGCAAAGAGCGGATGGTCTTCCAAGCCGTTCTCTTTTAGTAAGGTCTTTAGTGCCCCCGCACCGCGTCGAAAACCGAGTGCATCTATCGGCAACATGGCAATTTCTGGTGCAACGTTGTAACGTGGATCTCCTGTGGCAGTGTGCGCCCGCGCCATTGCTTCGCCCATAATCATCCACAACGCGTACGCGGTGGGAATGTTATGCCCGCCGGCGAGCATGAACTTATCGCAGAACGGATGCTTGGGGTTACGATAGTCGTAGCACAAACCCCCAAGTTCTGGACCCGCTAAATGGAGCGCGACATTGTAAGGCGTGTAAGCCAACGGTCCGCCAAAGTGCCCCGTCTGGGCATAATTACCAAGCAGCACCAGCGTCATACAGGTCATGTGCCCGATGTCCTCAAAGCGCTCCCGATCGTATGGCGCGGTTAGTGTCTCAACAGGTGATAGTAAGGTGTTCGCATTGAGCGTATTTTGCATCTTTATTCCTAATATGTTAGAGGTTTGTGAGTGAATATATCGGAGAATCCCGAACCTTGAGCAAAGTTCTGTTTCGATGTTGTTATGCAGCGGTTATCTCGCCGAGGTGTGGCAGATTGAGCGTACTGAAATTTCGAGCTATCAGGAAAACAGTAGCAGAAGTTTAAGGTAGGAAAATTTTTTAACAAAAGTCGCTTTATCAATGATTACCTTGAGGAAAAGTTAGTTGCTTAAACGTCCCGTTACATGAGCCAAGTTATCGCCGACATGGACGCGATGAATACGTCGCAACATAATCACAACCCCCGCACTCTCAGTTGTGATTTCCGCTACAACTTCACCGAAGGGATCGCGCACGGTGCCCAACCGTTGACCGGGGCTAACTTCGTCTAGCAAGGCTACGTCTGATCGGAAGTAGCCAGCGGCAGGTGTCGAAATGACACTGTCCATATTTCCATCCCCGGACAGGTGATGTGTTACGGGTTGAATCTGAGGCTGACCGTCCAGCATATCAAGATGCTTCATCACGTTGATTACACCGGTGGTAAAGCAACTCACATCGGATGGGTGGGCATGGCCGCCACCACCAGCCTCGGTATAGATCGCAGGTATGCCAAGATCTGTGGCTGCTGACAAACTCCGACCGGGCGGCATTGGCGGTGGATGCTCCCAGACCACCGATGCACCGAATGCCAGCGCGCCGGCGCGTGAGCGTCTACCAAGTTCATCGTCGCTGTGGGTGAAGCCAATGAGTGATGGGATTTCGGCGGTCACACCTCCGCTGTGCAGGTCAATAACGAAGTCGGCGGGCTTGAATAGTTGCTGAGTGATCCAGTGAGCAATCCGTTGCGTAATAGTGCCGTTGGGGTCGCCGGGGAAAACACGTGCCAGATTCAGCCCGTCAATAGGGCTATTGCGGAGGACAGATTCATAAGCGGGCACATTGCAAATTGGCACCATCAATAATGCACCACGTAACGCATTAGGCACTACCCGCCGGAAAACTTCAGGGATAGTTTCAACCCCTTCGTATTCGTCACCGTGCACCGCTCCAAGGACAACTAAGGTGGGACCAGCGGTTGCGCCTATCACATAAAGAAATGGCAAACGCCAATCGCCTCCATCTGCCCGTGAACCGACTTCTAGCCATGCAGGTGCTTTGGAATCACGGGACAATTGCGAAATGTCAAGTTCTTGAAAATGCACTGCGTCTAGTGCCCTCCAACTTCGCCAACCTGAATCTCAATTTCATCCCGATTTCGGATCCGTTCGACCAATCCATCGCGGATATCAACAATCCGGTCAGAAACATCAAGCATCTTTAAGTCGTGCGTCGCCGAAATGACGGTTACACCCTGATCAACGTTAAGTTGTTTAATTAAATCGATAATTTCTCGCCCGATGACTGTGTCGAGGTTCGCCGTCGGTTCATCCGCCAAAATAATACTTGGACCATTTGCGAACGCACGCGCAATTGCGACACGCTGCCTCTGTCCACCAGATAACTCATCGGGTCTATGGTGAACCCGTTCCCCTAATCCAACTCGTTCCAGCAGTTCCTCACCTTTGTCGCGACGCTCGCTTGCCGATAGACCTGCGAAAATCATTGGCAGGGTTACGTTTTCGAGTGCCGTCATGACGTGTAGCAGATTGTAGCTTTGGAAGATGTAACCGACCCGGTGGCAGCGGAACCATGCAATCTGGGACTGGCTGAGCTGCTCCATATCTTGACCGTCAATGAATACTTTACCTGTGGTCGGAAGGTCTAAGGCACCTATCATATTGAAGAGCGTTGATTTTCCTGAGCCAGACGGTCCCATCAATGAGATATATTCTCCGCTATAGATTTCCAAATCAATCCCGGCGAGTGCCCTGAGCACGTTAGTGCCCATACGGTATTCCTTAACAACCTTTTCAGTTTTTACGACGATGTCTGCCATTAGCGTTCCTCCTAAACTTCAGTCCGCATCGCTTCCGCTGGGGGCAGCTTTGCAGCACGCCACGCTGGAAACGCCGCGCCGATAACGGCAAGAATCATACCGAGCACACAACCAGCAAGGATAATTAGTAGCACCCCGAACCTAGCAGGCTGTTCGTTCAGCACCGGTAGTAGGGGGAAGTAAAAGAATAGGTCCAAACCGTAATCCTTGAGCCCCAGCAGAAGTGATCCAAGACAACCGATGAGTGCCCCAATGAGCGCACCCGCGAGCCCTTGGAATCCAGATTCCAACAGGAATAGCCTCACGACGAAGCGGTCCAAGGCACCGAGACACTTCATTGTGCCGATTTCTTGAAAACGCTCCGTGACCGCCATCAGCATCGAATTAGCGATTCCTACGACGCAGACAATTAAGGACATGATAATCAACCATTTATCCTTCATAGAAATCCCTGTCGATTCCTCTTCTTCAAAGGAGGTGATCTCCTGTTTTGAGCCGCTTTCTTTCATTGCCACACTCACCTCGTTGTTCACCAAAACCGACACCAGAAATGCGATCCCTAACGTAATGCCCGCGGTCGTAATGACAGAGCGCCCGAAACGGATCATCAAGCTCTGAAAACTGATCCTCACGGATTCCATGAATGGGAGCTCAATCTGTTGTCCGATTGTACCTCGTGTCTGTTGTTGCAAATTGTATTCCTCCTGATTTCTAAAATTGCAAGGTCATTTTATCATGCTGCGACAATAAAGTCAAGCCTTGCATGAGCAAATTTAAGAGCATTTAGTTTTCTGTTTTGGCTTATGCCCCACTGTTTGCTGTCCCCACCCGGTAGGCGGGGCATCCCCGGTCACGGGATTCTCTCGGACTTGCCCCGCTGTTTTCTATCCCCACCCGGTAGGCGGGGCATCCCCGGTCACGGGATTCTCTCGGACTTGCCCCGCAGTTTGTAGTAGCACGTTCATTGCGCCTTCTTATGCCAAGCGTCGAAGGCGTCCTTTATCCGTGTAATCCGTCAATCCGTGTTTATCCGTGATTCAGATTGCTTTGAATCCCGCCTGTCCCCCTGGTCTCGATTTATCGGACGATTTATCGGGGATCTATCGGGGCAATAATATGAGAGAATTAAATGACCCTATAGCAAATTTAGGGCATTAAATTATTAAAGATTCACGACAGCATTGGGTTCAACCGTGCAATCCCACCCGATAGGGACCGTATTCAACGAGGATTTCCACATCCTCGACAGTCACTTCACCCACAAATCCGGCGGGGCGTTCCTTCAATGCAACCTCTAACACATTTGCCCCCTTCTGTGGACGTACATGCTCTAGGTGAAATTCTAACCACTGACCTGCGTACGGGTCTCGCGATCTGATAACGGTACGTGTGCACCGCTCCTCTGCCAACGATTGTCCGTTCAACAGCACCTCAAATGTGTCTGCGGTCACTAGGTTAGTCACACCAAGCCGGAGTCGAACACTCTGTACCCGGTCATTTTGAGTGTTGTCGGCGATGGAAAAGGGGATCTGATAACGTATCTTTGCGTCCGCCCATGGGATTTCAACTGGCAGGAAGGCTTCGTAATCGTGATTGCCTGTCGCCTCGGAACGCCGGCGCAGAAAATAGTGTTTGTCGCCTTCCTTGATCAATTCTGGGTCGCCCAACTCTGTGAGGGTGCGGCGTTCCGCATCGCCTAGGGGCCAGGGGAGAAACCAAGAGTAGAGTCCATCAACCCCACTTTCCCAAAAGTTAGCAGCAGCTGCCCGCATCATAGCAGGCGTGGCATCTTCCACCGAATAGAATCGACGATTTTCTTCGCTGTAATAGGGTTGCAGCATAGCGTATACCGAAATGTCGTTTTCGTGTGCCTCCTGTACCAACCAATCGATTGGCATGTTGGCGTCAAGGACAAAAAACGCATAGACCATCGGAACGACGAAGTCAACGAGTCCCTCTCGGAGCCAAGTCTGTACATCCAACCCTGTCTTCTGATTCAGTTCTAAGGTAGGATATATCCGTGCACCAATTTGCCCAGGTCCCCCCGGTCGTCTTCGTACCATCTCAGCGACACTCCGGACGAAATCGGTCATCACCGGAGTATACTCCTGTGCGTCTTCCGGTTTAAGCCAGAAGGGACTGCCGCCCGGAGCCGCAGCGAAATCCAACTCCACCCCTTCTACAGGATACTGCGTGGCGAGTTCTTCTAGCACGGCAAACTGATGGTCTCGGACTTCGGGATGGACGAATCCCCGTCCGCCGTTTGCTAGCACGTGCTGCGGATCCATACCACCGTAACCTCCCATGCGTAGGCTAGCGAAAAAGTCCATCCCTTTCTCGTGCGCCCGGTCGATGAGGAGAGTCAACGGATCTATCCCTCGGTTTATCAGGCTTTGCATGTTTTCCCAGATGCGCCAGTAAGGGGCACTGTCAAAGGGACGGATGTCCTCTCCAAACTGCATGCCGACTTTGGACGGGTAGAATAGTCCATCAGCGCGTGACACCCCGTAGGTAAAAGTGTCGCAGCTTGTGCCAGCGACCTCGTCCACGGCGGACCACGCTTCTTCCAACCGGATCGGTGGTTCAAAGACGAATAGGTAGTAATGACGAGCATCATTGAAGTAGATTGTTCTATGTTTTCTCATGACGGATATACCCTCTTGCATCCTTTACAGAGACGGAGGTTGGTAGTGTTTGATGTTTTTTGGATCTTGACATTCAATCTTCAACCTATTATAATCGAAGGTCAAGACATAGTCACCATAATTTTATAACCCAAGTTGCAATCTACTGGAAATTAGGGAACTTTGTGTCTTTTTTAGCATTTTTTTTGCCTATTTACTAGACCCGCTCGGCTTGGATAGACATATCCAAGCCATGCTCACACGTGGGCAGTAGATTTGTCAATCCATTTGGGATAAGCGCATGCAAATCGAAGATTTACCTAGCGAACCTCTGCGAGCAGCGTTGATTCGATTGAGTTTTCATTCTCCCAGTTTGTAACATTCCTTATAAATAATCCAAGTTGCTAGTAGTAGGTATATTGCTTTGAATCCCGATTTTATCGGGGCTCCATATGCCATGGCCCCCAATTCCACGGGGAAAATGGGGAAGTTTAAGGTAGTAGGCATACTCCGTATGCCATAACCGTTGTGCAAATTACGGCATGACAGAGCGTACCTGCCGCTCTACATCGCGAATCCAAGTTGCCGCGAGTCAAGCGACCCAAGTTATTTATTTTAATGCAAGTTGCTAGTGTTGAAAATCCATCGGTTTGCTGTTAAAGCTGAAGGACCCTACTTTCGCTCCAGAGGAGCGATATGTCTATAGAACAGCGATAAGTGCAATCCCTGCGCTCCAGTTGCTTTGAATCCCGATCTTATCGGGGAGGAGCGCAATGTGTATAGAAATACCGAATACGCACATATCAAGTTCCAGCGGGGCGACATGTGTATCGCATTGGGGTAAAGCACAATAAATTCAGAGAAGACCACTCTCGCACAGTAATCCTTCTAGCAGTCGTCGAGTATAGAAATTCGACCTACAAGCTCTCTAGCAACTTGCGTTATAAGTAATAACTTACGTTTTTACATTTTTCAGGCATTTCTACGCAACTGAACGAAATCATGAATAAAGAATCTCTCCACGCAGATGTGATCATTATTGGCGGCGGTGTAATCGGCTGTGCAATCGCTTATAACCTTGCCAAAGCGCAGGTAAAGACACTGGTTATTGATAAGGCAGACAACGTTGGGCGAGAGGCGTCGTGGGCGGGTGCGGGTATCTTGGCATCTCACGCATCAACGCGCGACCCCTATGCCGAACTCTGCCGTGCGAGCTTGGCACTCTATCCGGCATTGGCAGAGGCGTTGCAAGCGGAAACGCAGATAGATATTGAGTTTATTCGGTCTGGATCGATCGCGGTTTTCTTCACCGATGAAGAGAAGCAAGGGTTGACGGGGTTGGCTTCACGGCGACTGGATCGCGGTTTTTCCGCAGAGGTACTCACACCTGAAGAGGTCTGGGAATTAGAGCCTGCTATTTCCAAATCGATTGTCGGCGGGGTGCGCTTCCCACACGATGCACAAGTCAGAAATCCCAAGCTAGTGCGAGCGTTAGCAAAAGGAGCAGCACTGTACGGGACGGAATTCCTGTTCGGTAATCCTGTGACTGCATTTCTACGGGACGGGGAACGGGTGGTAGGGATCGAAATCAACGGAGAGCGCGTTTACGGGGACACATTTGTAATTGCATCAGGGTGCTGGTCAGGGACGATCGCTGCCCAGCTGGGCGGTGCGCTGCCGATGGAACCGGCACGTGGACAGATGGTATTAGCAGAAGCAATGCCGCCAATCCTGCGGCACGTTATTGACGGACTAGGTGTTTATCTGGTGCCACGGTCTGATGGGAAGATCTTGATCGGTGCTACTGTCGAATTTGTTGGCTACGACAAGCGGACAACGTTGGAAGGTACGCGACAAATGATCGAGGCCGGCATTGGGTTGATGCCAAGCCTCGCCGAGAAATCTTTCGTGCAGACATGGGCGGGGTTACGTCCCTACGCAAAGGGCGGTCCATATATTGGAGGGCTGCCCGGCTTCGACAATGTATTTGTTGCCACCGGACATTTCAAAAACGGTATTCTGCTTGCGCCAATCACGGGGACACTGATCAGTGAATTGATTACAACAGGAAATCCATCAATGTCGCTAGAGCCATTTCGCTTGTAATAAATCCACTCGCCAAACATAGGAGGAAGAACTCATGGACTTAATATCCGTGCCCACAACCGAAGCCACGAAAAAGAAAATCTCCTTTGAAGACTATCTGCTGATGCCTGAAATCAACCACCCGTATGAAATCATTGATGGAGAATTTATGCTGTCCCCTGCCCCGATACCTGCTCATCAAAGAATGAGTGCAAACATCTTTATCCGACTTAAAGAACATATAGAAGCCAACAACCTCGGCGTAGTGTTTTATGCGCCAGTTGATATTATCCTCCAACGCCATCCATTGCGTACCCGTCAACCCGATGTGTTGTTTATCCACAAAGACAAACTCTCCGGCACCGGTTTTGATGCGATTGAAGAACTACAGATCCTTGAAATTGCACCAGATTTGGTCGTCGAAGTGCTTTCGTCCTCAGACACCGAAAAAGTGCTGTCAGGGAAACTGTCAGATTACCAGCGGATTGGCGTCAAGGAGTGCTGGCTGGTCAGTCGTGAATCCCGATCCGTCGAGGTGCTGCAATTAACGAAGGAACAATCCCTGTCGTTGGGGCACTTCGGTCTCGGCGAAACTATCCAGAGCGAAGCCCTCCAAGATTTTCGACTGATTGTGAACGCTATTTTTACCTGAGGCTCATGTTAAGAAATCGTGCAACAGAAACCGATTGAGTACATTGGTTCATTAGTTCATTTTTCACGTTTCACGCCCTTATGTATGTCTCAGTGCTTCAATCGGTGTGAGTTTCGCGGCACGACTTGCCGGGTAGTATCCAAAAAATACGCCAACACCCCCACCTGCGCACACAGCCGTCAACACCGATTCAGCAGTGATGATAGAGGGCCACTCAATAACATCCTTCATAAACTTACTCACCGCCCACGCAAAACCGCTGCCCAACGCCGCTCCCAGAGCAATACCTATAAGACTACCTATGAGACACAGGATAACCGACTCAATAAGAAACTGTGCGCGTATATCCCGGCTCTTTGCACCAACAGCTTTACGCAGCCCAATTTCAGGGATGCGCTCAGTGACGGATACCAGCATGATATTCAAGATACCAATTCCGCCAACAACCAAAGAAACAGAGGCGATAATGACAAGGATGAGCTCAATAACCATGATAATACGGTTCGCAGATTTTAGCTCCTCCTTCATCACCCATGTTTCAAAGAATTCCTCGCCATCATGGTTGCGCTTCAAGACCGTCTTGACCTCCTTCACCGCTTGATCCACAGATTGATGGTCTTTTGCGCGGATCAGGATATGCCCCACCCGATCATTCCCCCAAAAATGGGTCTGCGCTGTGGTAATTGGAATAAATACTTGGTTGTCTTCACTATTCTCCGTGTCGAGCCCCTTGCCTCTAGACTCCATCACCCCTACGACGGTAAACCGTTGATTGTTAATTTTTATCTCTCTCCCGATTGGATCCAGTTCCGCAAACAGATCCCTCCAGATCTCCTCACCAATCACACAGACCTTGCTCCAGAGGTTGAGGTCATCATCAGACAAAAATCTGCCATATCCGCTATACCACTTGCGTGCAATCTGATACTCTTGAGCGGTGGCTTGCATCTGAGAGAACTTGCGTTTCCCTCTAACCGAAATCGTTGCACTACCCCCAGCTTCCGGGGTTGCCACCTCAACGGACGGACACTCAGTTTGGATCGCACGCACATCCTCCATCTTCAAGTAGTGCTTGCTTGGATTTCGCATCCACTTCTCATTCTTACGAATCCATTCGCGTCGATATACTCCGAACATGCTCGGTCCTCCGACCTTTTCGACCTCCCACATCAGGAGTGTCTTCGCACCCGCTCCGAAGGACATCATCGCAATGACACCCGCAATGCCAATCACAATGCCCAACATCGTCAAAAATGACCTCAATTTGTTTGAGTGTAAAATTGAGAATGCAGTGAATACCCCTTCTAACAGTTTCATTTAATTTCCTTTTCTGATAGGAGTTGCGCACTTCAGTAGGGAACAACGATCGTTGTTCCCTACGAAACAGAATCGATACCTAAGGACTTACTATAGTTACCCAATTCATCTACCATCTATGCTGAAACGATGAATCACCGAACTGCGGAACTTTGAGTTATTTCATCACAACTTGACTACTTCGATAAGAATTCATGTGGATCTATCCCTGCAGATTTATAGTCGACAATTCTGATTCCTTCCGGGGTTTTTCCATTATTGAGTTGTTCCATAATCTTATCACTATCATTCGGCCCCACTGTCAAAACGCTACCAACGTACCGATATATTGTGCCATCCGGTTCTTCGTACTGATCCCATTCGACATAGGCGATATCCGGATAGAGTGGATAGAAGGCTCCATTTTCAATAACTCCGCCGGTAAAATCGTGGTTGCCTTCACTCCATAACTTCACCATAACCATACTTAAGAGTTCCTGTTCTTTAAGATGCTCAGGGGGTATATGTGCCCGCTCTGCTTCAGGGCTCTGCCAAAAGACCTTATGTGGATAGTCCTCGGGCACCTCAGGATACTCGAAACCAGTAACAGACCTGTCTGCTTTCGACCCTAATATCGCGCAGCCACATATCACAGAAAAAACGAAAAGCACCATGTAGACGATAAGAAACCGCTGATGAGATTTCATGTTTTTCACCCTCTCACTTTGATACAAATTCGTATGAATCTATCTCTGCTAATTGATAGTCAACGATTCTAATTCCTACTAGGGTTTTCTCCATTATTGAGTTGGCCCATAATCACATCACTATTATTTCCACCAGTGTAGTTTGCCCGATTTATCTCTGAGTTGTCAAGAGGAAATGGCACCCGCTTTTTCATTGCGGCGTTAAACCCCGTGTGATAGAATACCCGCCAATCCAGTGTTCAAGATGATATATTTGGATAAATTGTTCTCCCATTTGTATATCATTCAGACGACAATTCGGTATCCAATGTTTAGAAATCAATTTCAGCAAGAGAGATCAGGAAATGTCAAGGATAGCCAGAGAGAGCCGATGCGTCCTGTTGGATTGGGGCGATACCTTGATGCGGGACTTCCCGAAATTTAGCGGCCCGATGGCTGCTTGGCCCCATGTCGAAGCTATTCCCAACGTCAAAGAGGTGCTTGTCGAACTTCGTACACAATGGACACTTGCCCTTGCTACAAATTCAATTGACTCAAATGAGACGGCAATTTGGAAGGCACTGAATCGGGTCGGGCTCAGTTCACTATTGGATAAAGTGTACTGTTTCCAAAGTATCGGTCACAGTAAGCCTACACAGGCCTTCTTCGACTACATCGTTAAAGATCTTGGGATGGATAGGCGTTGCATGGTTATGGTCGGCGATGGCTTTGAGAAGGATGTGCTTGGAGCAAATCAGTCGAGAATTCGTGGCATCTGGTTTAACGAATCGTCGGATGAGATTAAAGTCGGGAAGATGTACAAAACGATTTTCGATTTCCGATCCCTGCCAGATGCACTTGCCACTTTCGGCATCGAATCTGATACCTAATGCAAGCCCTTCTAACTTCCCCTTCCCAAACAGGAGAACTACGCTCCTACTCACTGAGGGCGATCGAAACAGGAAATTTCTATTGATGAGAAAGAATGTGGACACTAGCTATGCCGCTGATTCACGAAAATCTCCCTCAATCCACGCTATCGGTATTAGACCGAGCAGCTGCGCGAACTCGAGGAGAAGTATTGCTCCCATTCCCTCGCCTCACCACCCAAAAAGAGATTGATGCCCATCGCGCAAAACTCCAGCAGTTGAAGCGTGAGAGCATAGCCGCGTGGCTTTTGCTTGATACTATGACGGCTGGAACCCGCTTCTGGCTCAATTTTGTCGAACATACGTTCCACCAAGCCGAGGATGAAGCAGCTATTCAGAACAGCCTTCGCGGGTGGAGGCAAACCTCCCAAACGTTTGACCGCATTTACCTCCTCGCACAAACACACACGGACGCCCCCTGCTACGATATAACAGATCATATCCAGCGTTGTGTGGACGGCGATCTCTCCGTTGCGGACCGGCTGAAAGGCAGAACAATCTTTCGGCTGTATCAAACAGATATGCAGGGGTATGATCTATTGAGTCCGCAGGGTGTCGATGCGCTCGCTCACCAAGTGTTGGAAAGGTATATCCATGAATTTCACGATCTGATAGAACATTCCGTTGCAGGATTCTGCTGCGAATTCCCGACGTTTCTCTCTCCCCTCAAGGTGCCAGCCACTTCGATTCCTTGGAGCGATGCGTTTGGAAAAACCTTGGCCCCAGAACTACTAGCTCACCTGCCGTTAATTCATTATGAAACCTACGATTCAGCGACAATCCGCAGCCTCTTTTGGGAGCGATTGACCCAACAGTTTACAACAGTCTGCGTCGGAGGGTTGAGGGACTTTTCCCACCAATGGGATCTACAATTCGCCGTCAACTTCCCATCAACATCGAAAGCGTTGGAGGTCGATATCGGAGTCATTCTGAAAGCCGCAGACCGTCCCATCCTCAACGCCAATAAACTAGATAAACCCAAGCCGTTTTTAATTGCAAAGCAGATTGCCAGTCGAAGGCTCTCGGAACGGAGCCGTTTTGAATCCCTAGAAGGTTCAGGGCAGATCAGCCTATGCAGATCTAATTCACACTCAAATCGATTTGTTGCTGATAGTGCTTTGGGATTCAATTCGTGGATGTGCGACGGGGACCATAATAACAGTAAGATTGCATCAGGAGGCAATGAGGCACATTACTATAGTCAATTTCTATCAATCGGCCTTCCAAAAAGATCGGTTCTGATCCTCTCTCCGATTCACAGTTTATGGACGAAACCCGATCCAAAAGGATGGAATTGGCTGGTGAAAGAGTGGAGTTGGCTCTGTCAGACGGTATGGGAGCTTGGATACGATTTTGATATCGCCTCCGAGACAGGGTTTGCTACGGGGGAAGTGGATAAACCCGCTCGCGCATTGCGCCTTAACGGGGGATCTTATTCATCAGTTCTGCTCCCCTCCTGTTTAGCACTTCAGGAGGAAACGGTGGAGGTGTTGATGCAGTTTGTCAAGGCGCGAGGCGGATTAATCGCCATGGATCCAGTTCCGTACCTGCTCAACGGTCGAATTGGCTTAGATCCCTACCCACTTGAACGATTACTTTACCGATGGCGCACTTCCATCCTACGGGGTACGACAAACGAAAAAGTTGCAGCTCTTGAACGGCTGCTACGCAAACAAATTAAGCCTTCCATACAGATTTACGCTAAACCCGACAATACACCAACGCGTGCAATCGTCGCTCAACACCGTGAATCTGCGGATCTGGATCTGTTCTATCTGTTCAATCGTGGCGAGCGGTCAATCGAGACGCTGATTGAAATTCAATGGGAATCAGCCGTTGAGGAGTGGGATGTGACAAACGGTGAGCAACATGCACGATCCCATTGGCACGCAGACGGGAAGACATACACAACGTTATCCTTTGATTGCGGACAGGGGCGATTTATCGTTGCACGACGCGGTGTTTCAGGCTGAACTTCCGTGTGTTCTCTCCCAAAGTTTTGTGCTTGTATCTTAACCTGTTTAGTGGTATCCTAACGCACGTTCCCACAAAGTAGTAGGCATGCGCCGTATGCCGTAACCTCTGTGCATTGAGTTGTAGGTTGGGTTGAACGGGAACCGTGAAACCCAACACCATTGGTGCAGCCATTTTCGCTCCAGCGGAGCGTCATGTCTATAGGAGGCAGTGCGTCCATCTCTCGCGCTCCAGAGGAGCGCAATGTATAGAGAGCATTGGTTTAATGAACTAACAAAGCCCCAGTTGGGCGACAAATAGCAACTTGACTTAAAATAATCAATCCAAAGGAGTGTATTAATGACAGGTGGAGAACTTTTTGTCGAATGTTTGAAAGCGCAAGGTGTTAAAGATATTTTTGGTATACCGGGCGGGCACTTGGATCCGGTTTATGAGTCACTCTACAAGAATCGGGATACAATCCGCCACTATGTGGGTCGCCATGAGGGAGGTTGTGCGTTCATGGCGGATGGATATGCTCGCACAACAGGCGAAGTCGGCGTATGTATGACCGTGCCCGGACCCGGAGCAGCCAACGCTGCGATCGGAATCGGTGAAGCATACACAGCTTGTTCGCCAGTGCTGTTAGTCACCGGACAAAATCCCTCTCACCTTGCCAAAAGAGATCCGGGGAAAATGT
This sequence comes from Candidatus Poribacteria bacterium, assembly GCA_965222435.1. GTDB lineage: Bacteria > Poribacteria > WGA-4E > WGA-4E > PCPOR2b > PCPOR2b. Next base: position 6,510,342 of record OZ244950.1, read on the forward strand.
TTCACGGCTTAGATCAGAAGGCTGCATTCGATCCAATGACGAAGCACATAGAGCTCGTTCATCGTGTCCAAGAAATCCCCGGTGCTGTCAACCGAGCCTTCGGTGCATTACGCTCAGGACGACCTCGACCAGTTTTAATCGAGCTTGCCACCGATGCGTTGCATGCAGAAGTGAACGACTCTGATGCCCAAAGCAACCTGTCTATTCCATCAATGAATAAAGGGCTGCGACCGGGAGCAAGTCCCGACGAGATTAATGAGGCTATTGAACTAATCGAGAAAGCAGAACGTCCATTCATTTTTGTGGGCGGCGGGATTTGCCACACACGGGCAACAGCAGAGCTGCTTGAATTTGCGCGATTGCTCAACGCGCCTGTCGCAACGAGTGCGAAGGGCAAAGGTGCGATTCCAGAGGATTCACCGTACTCACTGCGTGTTTTCAACAATCCCACTACACATGCGGGGTTGAAAGAATCTGATCTGCTGATTGCCATCGGCACACGCTTTACCTATCGTGACACAGGCAATTGGTCGCTGGAGATTAATCAACCGCTGCTACACATTGACGCGGACCCTGAAGAGATTAATCGGGACTATCCCGCCGCCGTCGGAATCGGTGCGAATCCGAAGGTCGTCTTGCGGCAACTGAATGCCGAGCTCAAGGAACGTACCCACGGTTGGGGTGAGCGATTGCGCGAATTGCACAGACAGGCGGCTTATGCGGAACGTTCACCGATTATTGAACAACTCCGCGCTGCGATGCCCCTCGATTCCATCTTGAGCGTTGATGTCAGTGTCACCGGATATGCTGCCCTCCAAGATTTCACAGTTTACGGGCCCGGCATGTACATCTTCTCCGGGATTTCCGTTGCGATGGGAATTGGGTTGCCGGGTGCAATTGGTGCACAGGTTGCCCATCCAGATCGTAGAGTGGTTGCCCTTTGCGGCGATGGCGGTTTCCTGATGAACAGTCCGGAACTGGCAACAGCTGTGAAATATAATCTACCGATCGTCACAATCGTCATGAACGATAACACCTTCAGTTCGATTGAACGGACGCAGGTTGATCGATTTGGGGCAGGGATGGGCGTCGATCTGGTCAATCCCGATTTTGTCAAGTTTGCGGAATCGTTCGGTACGGTCGGTTTTTGCGTCGAAGATGAGGCTGATTTCAAACCGACAGTTGATAAAGCATTGACGCTGGATAAGCCCTCCCTGATCGAGGTTATTAAACACAAAGCATAACGCAATACACCGCCACAGACGAGTAAAATGACGCAAGCTGCTAGGGCGTGTTGACATTTATGCGAGGCATGTCCATAATTCGCCGATAACTCTCTATCGTAGGGGCGAGGTTCCCTCGCCCAAGGGGTTGGGAAACCCAACGCCTAGAGGAATTGACCCAATGTAGGGGTAACCGTTGTGATTTCCCAAAATACTGCCTCAAATGCATCAATATTGGCTCAACTTTCAGCTGTCAACAGAACCTAGGTATTCAAGAACCATTGATCTGTTTGTAGGACTAGGTCTCCCCGCCTGTCAGGTAAGTGCCCTGTCTTTTGCTCCAGAGGAGCGATATGTCTATAGAGCAGCAATAGGGTCAATCTCTGCACTCCAGAGGAGCGCAATGTGTATAGCACGAGCGAATCACCACAATCTAAGCCCCAGCGAGGCGACATGTATATAGTATTATAGGACTTACTCAATCGCTTTGTAAGTCCCCCTGATAAGGGGGATTTAGAGGGTTAAAAATCAAAATCTCGCGCTTCGTGCTAAATTCGTGTAAGTCCTGATTATAATGCCTCGAGCAACTTCGGTTAAAGTAGCAGGCATACTCCGTATGCCGTAACTGTATTAATGAACCTCTCCCCTCGTGGGTACAGGTTTCCCAACCTGTACTTGTAGGTTGAAAGTAATAGGCATATTGCTTTGAATCTCCCGATAAATCGGGATTCTCGGAACGGAACCGATCTCATCGGAGCTCCGTATGCCGTAACTGTTGTGCAAATGACGGAACGTTGGAGCGTGCCTACTACAGCACAGCGATCGAGTTATCTGTATCGTTTGAACCCTAGCATGAACCAACCAGATCCCCCACAAGTAATCGAACAGATTGCTGCATACCTCCATATTTCGCCGGATCAGATAAAATGCAGCCCAATCCGACACGGCACGCTCGAAAGAAACAATGTCTGGCGGCTAATGGCGATGGGGCGCGCCTACCTTCTGAAACAACATCTGATAACCCAACCGGTTGGTGAATCTACCTTTACGCCATTTCAGACCGAAATCGCAGTCCTTTTGAGATTGCATCAGGCGGGCTGCCGTGTGCCGGAACTTTACTGGTGGTCAGATTCAGCTAGCTGTTTACTCATGGAATGGTGTGGAGATACGACGCTTGATGACCTTGCCCAAGAAACACCGATTGATGAGCTAAAACCGATTGTTCAGAACACCATCCGAGCGTTCTGTCAACTGGAGGAGGAATTCGCCAAAACTGCCCACGCGCTCAACCCCTACATATACCCTCTCGATTATCCAGTGTTCCTGCGCGATATGATGGGGACGCTATTGGATCAAGGGAGAAAAACACTCGACTATTTGGGGTGGATGAAGAGAGAGCCGATGCCCTCCGATCAAGCGAGGACGCTTAACGCAATTTGGGGACGCCTGTCGAATGGCTTGCATCGCGCAACGCCGACGTTGGGCACTTTGGACTATAACGCACGGAATATCGTGGTTGATGGGAATACCCCGACCTTCATTGATTTTGGGAGTATCGGTTGGGATTGGGGCGAGCGGCGTTTAGTGCAATCATTCAACAGCTTGGGGGCAAATCGGGCGAACGGGAATTTTGCCAGTTTGTTAGAGCAGGAGGTCGTCAAGGAATACGCGGGGCAAGTTGCCGGACATCGGGAGGACTGGCCGGAAACGGAGATTGCCGCACAAGTTGATTACCATCAACTGCTTTTTTACCTGTCGATTGTCTATCGCCTCCTTCAATCAACAGCGCAACCGGAGGCAGCGGAAAGCAAAGCCACCCTACAGGCATGGGGTGCTCCCAAGGCGAGATTCCGACGTGCTTTGTCGCTGCTCACCGATTCTCACCTGAGTGAAGATCCAGATATAAAACACCTCCAAGAAATTATCACCGCTTTTCGGGATGCCTCAAACTAGAATAATAGTTTAGGACTTACGCAGTTGGTTCATAAGTCCCCCTGATAAGGGGGATTTAGGGGGTCAAAAAAACTTGCGCCGTGTGCTAAATTTGCGCAAGTCCTGTCGTTTTAAGGCACAGGAAGCACTATCGGTTACACCGGTAGGAGTTAGCGCACCTCAGTTTGTAGTAGCGCAATTCATTGCGCGTCAGAGACCAACAACGTTGTGCTAAAGTATCTGGCTCAATTCACCACACACTACCGTGTGACACAACGGGTATTCGATAAATCGCCCAACTACGAACCTACGAATATAGTGTAGTTGCGCGATTCATCGGTCAGCACGAGTCCTGTAGAGCGGTAGTGAATCATCGAACTACGAGGTTTTGAGCATTCAACTGCTGAAATCCTCACCGGAATTATCGCCAATTTCCTTTACAATCACCCTACCACGTCCGCTCCTTCAATAATTCTTCGATAGCATCTCTCGGCACAGGCAGTTCGTCAATATGGTCTTCCAACCAACCAGAGAAATCCTTTTCGATATCGTCCGTCCATCGCGTATCGATCTGGCCCGGCGTGTATTTGCCTTCGCTCAAGCGGGTTTTCCCGAACTGATCTCTCAGATGAACGATTTCAGAAGTTTTCACGACCGTTTCAGCAAGATGTGGTGGAATAAAAATAACGCCATCCTCTTTTCCGAGGACGACATCCCCCGGCATGACCGTTGCCTGACCGATCCGTATCGGCGTATTGACCCCCATCAGCATAATTGTCGGTGAAGCGTAAGTTGGACTCCATCCCCTGACAAAACTGGTAAAGCCGGGTATCTCCTTGATACCGTCCAAGTCACGCACAGCGGCATCGTGGACAACACCGTTGCCGGATTTTGAGTAGATAGCGATTGCAAGATTATCACCGATGACGGGTCCCTCCTCAACCTTGCCGAAAACGTCGGCGACATAGACATCCCCCTGAACTAGCATGTCGATGGGCCAAGAGATTTGGTCTCCGACACAGCCAGACCGCTCCCCCTTCTCCTCCATCAGTGTTCGCATTACCGGCCGTCGGGGCATGTAGACCGCTGTCAACGCCCTGCCAACCAGTACACCGTCCGGATGTGTACATTTCCAATTACCTTCATATTGCCACTGATATCCGTTACCGCGCAGGGTGCCCCACGCTTGGGTCACAGATACATTTTTCATCCGTTCGATAATGTCATCCGAAACCTTCGGACGACCGTCGGGAAATCGCTCTCCCTCCCACTCGTGGGTATATTCAATCAATTCATCTCGTGTCAGATTCAGCGGTGCGAATTTTTCCATCGTTATCTCCTCACAGAAATATAAAGTCAATATATCTGCATTATAGTGGACAGTTCCAATAAAATCAAGATGGCAATTTAGTTTTCCCGACTAGGACGGGTTGACATTCGGATATCGAGATATGAATCCCGACCTACGAGCGCACGAGGATTCAACGTATCACTGTTCTATAGAATGGTGTTGGATTTTATTCTTTTCAACCCAATTCCGTATAAATTTCCTGCATTTAATCTCAACCATTTTTTTAGGGAGTTATGACATATTATGTCAGTACGCCTTAAATTTGGCTGACATTTTGAGTTGTTGGTTGATATATTTGATAATGAAGGGATGTGCATAATGTTTCGCAGTGGAATATGTTAGTGAGTTTGTTTCTTTGATATCTTATTTCGATAGGGGCATTTAATGCTCCTGTAGGAGGGATCTCCGAATCCCGACACTTCACTGTAGGTGCTTGCATAAATTGCTCATATAGTTGTATAATAGGACCTACGCAGTGCGTTCATAAGTCCCCCTGATAAGGGGGATTTAGGAGGTTAAAAATTAAAAATCTATCCCCGTGTGCCAAATTTGCGTAAGTCCTGTATAATAGGAGATATATTTATCCACCGCCCTCACTTTAATTGGAAACGGGTTGCCAACCCAATCTGACCTGTATCCACTCCAAAGAATAATAAACCGCTTTGAGAGCAGAGGAGGAAAAACAGATGCACCAAAGAGATAATCTTGCACATTTCATCTTAGCTGGCGTTGTCGTCTTGGTGCTAACGCTGATGGTATGCATTGACGCGCAGGCACAGATTGCCTTCGCGTCTAATAGGGATGGGAACTATGAAATCTACGTGATGGATGTCGATGGGAAGAGTCAGCATAGACTTACGAATAATCCCAATGATGACTGGTCTCCCTCATGGTCGCCCGACGGTGAACGGATTGCCTTCATGTCTGTGGATAGCCACGTTATAAACGGTAGGCCCACAGCTGAAATCTACGTGATGGACGCCGATGGCGGGAATCCTCAAAGCCTCACTAACAGACCCTTTTTTGATGACAGGACTCCCTCATGGTCTCCTGACGGCAGACGGATTGCCTTCGCGTCTAATAGGGATGGGAACTATGAAATCTACGTGATGGACGCCGATGGGCAGAATCAACAGAGACTCACTGAAAATCTAAAGACTGACTGGGATCCCGCATGGTCTCCAGACGGTAAACGAATTGCCTTCGCGTCTGACAGGACTGGGAACTATGAAATTTACGTGATGGACGCCGATGGGCAGAATCAACAGAGACTCACTGAAAATCTAAAGGTTGACTTGTTTCCCTCATGGTCTCCAGACGGTAAACGAATTGCCTTCGCGTCTGATAGGGACGAGCCCTTTCGATACTTTGACATCTACGTGATGGATGCCGATGGGAGGAATCAGCTAAACCTTTCTAATAATGACTTTGATGACAGGGAACCCTCATGGTCGCTCGACGGTGAGCGGATTGCCTTCGAGTCTGGTAGGTGGGGCGACTTTGGGGACTTTACAAATTATGAAATCTACGTGATGGACGCCGATGGGGGAAATCAACAAAATCTCACCAATAATCCCAATGGTGAGACTAGTCCTGCATGGCTTGTTCCTGCTTTTGCAGTTGCTCCCGCAGGTAAACCGTAAGTCCGGGAACGAGACGACAGATTCGGAATCTAATTGTAAAGGGGTTGCCAACCCAAGTTGACGTCTATCCACTAAAAAGAAAAGTAAACTGATTTGAGATCAGGGGAGGAATAACACATGCAACGAAGGGACAATCTCGCACATTTCCTTTTGGCTATCGTTGTACTGTTGGGGCTAATGCTGCTGATGGTAGACGTTGAGGGACAGGCACAGATTGCCTTTGTGTCTGATAGGGATAGGAACTATGAAATCTACGTGATGGACGATGATGGGAAAAATCAGCGAAACCTCACCAATCATCCCGATACGGACTATGCACCCTCATGGTCGCCCGATGGCACACGGATTGCCTTCATGTCTAATAGGGATGGGAACGTCCCTAAGGGCGGTGTTTTGACCACTTTTGAAATCTATGTGATTGACACCGACGGGAGAAACCCTCAAAACCTCACTAATGATCCCAATAGTGACGCGTCTCCCGCATGGTCCCCTGACGGTAAACGTATTGCTTTCACGTCTTATAGGGATGGGAAAGTTCACGCTATACACGGCTGGCCCACTGCTGAAATCTAGGCGTTGCTCAGTTAGTGGCTTTTAACCTGATTTTTGTTGTATTCTGTTAAACTTTATCTTGCTAAGATCCGTTTAGTAGTTGGCGGCAATGTAGTAATCCTACCTTAAATCTTACCATAATAAGTCACTTTTTTCTAACATTAAATTGCTCGCAAACCCTTATTATCATTGAGTTTCCGCCGTTTTTCTGCTATAATATTGGCAGAAAAAATAAGGGCATATCTGTGCTGGAAACACAAACATGCCCTTTAGATTTTGTTGCCGAGTTCGTAGCTCGGCTTTATAACTGTTTAGGAGTGACGATCATCTTAACATCTGTTGTATTTTATTGTCAACAGAAAAATGGTCGTCCCTCCCTTTTACTTCATGGAAACCCAAAACAACCAAATGAAATCTTACGTGAATAGAGAAACTACTATCCGAGTGTGTACTATTATCCTACGCTTCTATTCTTACCTGCTATGGTGCTTTCTCCGAAGTTTGGAGATTATAATCATGACTGTTATGGAGGTATTGGATGCCTTTCCTACGCAGGAATCTTGTTTTAAGTATCTTGAGGAGAGACGTTGGGGTGATACCCCGTGTTGTCCACACTGTGAAAGTGAGCATGTTGGACGTAAGAAGGAAAATGACATAGTTGGGCGGTGGAACTGCTACGACTGTAAATCGAGTTTTAATGTATTGTCCGGGACTATCTTTCAGCAAACCAGGGTTGTCTTGCGGAAGTGGTTTGCTATGATTGTGTTGTTGCTGAATGCTAAGAAAAGTATCTCTAGCCACCAGTTAGCGCGGGACCTTGGACTGAACAAGGCGACGGCTTGGTTTATGGCACAACGGATTCGCAAGGCGATGCAGGAACGTGACGTGCTATTGAAGGGAATTGTTGAAGCGGATGAAACCTTTGTCGGTGCACGGGCGAAGCGTCAGCCTGATAAGGAGCTCCGGACAAAACGTGGTGTTGAGAAAATGACCTACCTTGGTGCGATTGAGCGGGAGGGTAGGGTTGTTGTTAGGATTGCTGATGGTGTCACAAAGCCAAGGGACAAGAAACTTGGGGAACTTATCCCTGAGTTTATTGAGGATGTTACGGAGAAATCGGAGGTGAAGTTAGTTACTGATGGGTTTAGCGCGTATAATCCGCTTGGTGAGATTATGCCTCACTACACTGCCAAGCATAAAGAGGAGGAGCCACTCACGACGGATATTGACGTGCATACGAACACGATTGAGGGGTTCTGGACGTGGATTAAACGGGCGTGGTATGGTACACACCACCGTTACACGCGGAAATATGCACCGCTCTACATAGCAGAGGCAACTTACAAGTATAATCATAGGAAAGACACTGACTTGTTTGGCAGTTTTCTAAGCCGGTGCCTTCCTGTGCGGGTTTAGTTGTTCTGTTTTATTTGATTAGGTTATACTGGTGTAACGACAGAAGTGTACGCCCATGCTTGACGTACATAGCTATCAGTATCTGCTTCATAAGAATAGTCAGAATTGTCAGTATAATTAGGGCAAATTAAAACTGGAACCTCCTCACGCCTAAGTTCCTGTAACTCTCTAGGCAGGACTTCCCCATTTTTATCACGATAACCCACTATTATGTCTAATGCAACAATGTGTTCTATGTCTAAATCTCGATAGACTTCACCCTGTATCCCGGTTAATCTAAGAATACTAACACTTAATCTAGAAAAGCCTTCTATAAGTTCATCTGTGAAAACCACACCTTTATTACCTTTATAAATAGCATCGCGTGTTCTTCTTCTTGCTTGAATCCATGCCTGTTCTATACCAAGAACTGTATTTTCTTTTGGATCGTATGATATGCTATTTACGTTATCTATCCAGCCAGTAAGTGGTTCCATAGAATATCCAAGAATCTTTTCCATTATCTGTGGTGAAATTTGCTGGTCCTGGGTGAAAAGGTTCATTTTAGGACTCCTTAATTCATAGGGTAGATAAGGGTTTATTCTGGTAAATAAATATTCTCCTTTTTTTACGGTATCTAGCTGTGTGTGCTAGATGATGAACGCCCTCACGGAGTTGAGACCTCTGTGAGGGCGTTTTTGTATCTGCTGGGATGGTAGCATAAATTTTGATGGGGGTCAACAGGAAAGATCTGTAGTGGGATTTTTTTACGTGGGTGGGTTGGTACCTGAGAAATCTCTAATTAAGCAGTGCGGGAAAAACAGTAAAATATAACAAAATGGATCGACGGGTATTGATTGCTATGCTAATATTGGAGTAGTCATAGAAAAACCCCGGTTATAAGGTGTTATAAGCACCTTAATACAATAACCGGGGCTTCTGTGATTAGGAGGCAAGTGTTAGGAGTCTCCGAGATGGACATCCATTTCAAAGGGGTTAGAATCCATATTAGCCCCTGGATGATAGTTGTTCTATGGGTTGTTGAAAAACTCCTATAGAATAACCGGGAAGGGGATAGCTTTAGAGTTGTCCCCTTTTTCATCTTACCGTCTTTCATCTTATCATCTAGTGAGATTCTTGTCAACTTAAATGGAGGTGAGGGAATGAATGTGTCGCGTTGTAGATCGCGTGCTCAGGCTGGGCTAACTTCTCTTGAGGAAGCTGTCTTGGGGTTGATGTTTGAGGCAAGGTGTAATAATCAGGGACCACTTAAACCGTCTGATATTAGTGGGTATCTAGATATTCCTGTCTTGAGTCGTGGGCGTGTTTATAATTATTCGATTACTGCTGGTATTTTGCATAGACTTGAACTTGAAGGACTCGTTAGACAGGTGACTGAAAGGGGACCGTGGGTTCTTACGGATAAGGGAATTTGTAAACTTGAGTGATGAAACGCCTTATTTTAGCAGGAGGGGTTTAGATAACGGTGGGATAAACTTGGGTTTTAGCTTGGTAGGTCGTGTAGGATGTAAAAAGCCCCGTGGGATGTGTCTCGTGGGGCTTTTTTGTGGTTGGTTGCGTTATTTGGTGTTAGTTATGTTCATTATCTTGGCTATGCGTTTTTTGATTTCTGTGAGTTGTCCTTGTGTGAGTCTTCCACATTTCTGGGTTATGAATTTCTGTGGTATCGTTGCGATGTTGTATGTTATTTCTGATGGTTCGTGTAGCCCGAGTTCTATCCAGTTCTTGAGATAAAAAGCCTCAAACGATGAGTATTGACTTGTGATTTGTGCTGCTATTATATTACTTCGTGACTCATTATATTCACTGTTGCTAAGGATTAGGACCGGGCGTATTTTTGATTCAGATTTGTCGGTGAATGGAAATTCACTGATAACTATATCTCCTGAATCATAGTTTGTCATAGATGCTATCCTTGTCATTGTCCCAAACTTCCTTGAAGGCGTATTGGGACATTTCCCAGGCTTCTAGTGCTTCTTTGTCTGTGTTTACTTTCTGTTTCTTGGTAGATTTCTGTGTTGTGTGAGCCGATTGTGCTCTTGTTCTTGGTGCTGAGGCACCATAGGTTTCCTGCCTTTTGTTCATTGTAATCTCCTTTGCGCTAGTTGCGCTGTAGGGTTATCCTGTGGTGCAGCTATATTGCTGCTAGGTGTTGATTCCCTATAAGGTTGTACTAGTATACTAGATTGTTAATTACTTGTCGATCTGTTTTTTCAACAGAATACAACAAAAATCAGGTTAAAAGCCTATAACTGAGCAACGCCTGCTTTTATACCGTGAAAGTCGTTGCGCTTCACTTCGACCTTGCCACTAGTCCAAACATTTTTGGGCGTATGTCTTCTGTTGTCGTGAGTCTTTTCCGTCCACAATCTTATATTCATTGATATAGTTATATTATCTTTCGTAGTAGCCATGTTTAGTCCTCACTTTTCTGATATGCCGGTAAGATGCGCGAACATCTTACCGGCTTTTTTTTATTTCGGTCCCAATATCCAAATCGTAGTAGGTTCGTCGTTGGACAACCTAACAAATGTAGGTTTGCTTTTATAAATGGCATCGATTATGCGTTCAGTATTTTTGCGATGTTTGTGTTTGGCAAAAAACTTGCCGATCTTTTGAACACCCTTTATAATAATAGACGAAAGGGGAACAATTAAGCCTAATAACTCCATTGTTCTCACCTACCTTCCATAAGGCAACAAAGATTTACCAGCTAGCAAGTTGCAGCTTGCTAGCTGGGTTATTTATATACTACTATTTTATCATATTCTACTCCGATTGTCCACTTAAAATCCTGCCCTTTTTTCTTTCTTAATCTTGCTTAAACCCTTGCTGCTATCGGTAGGGGGATTTATGAGCACCCCTCAGTTATCTAATACTGGTTATCCTTCGTGGTAATGGAACACCATCGTGCGGTAAAAAGTACGTTCATCAACGCCTCCCGTGCGGCAGATGTGTCAATCCGTCGCAACGTATTTGCCGCATAAAAACGATTGTACCGATTCTCGTCCTCTAACATCTCCACCAATGCAGGTATGGCTTCGTCTGCGGGTTGTCCTAGCTTCGCCAGAGTGAGGGCAGCGTTACGCCGAACCCGGTAATCTTCATCCCGCACCGCGTCAACCAGCAACGATGTTGCGTCTGAGCCGCAAGATCCAATGGTCCCCAATGCCTCAAACGCATTGCGACGCACCCACCAGTGTTCATCATTCGCGCGTTTCATCAATGCCGGCACAGTATCTCCCACCGGTCGCCCAATCTTCGTCAAAACATCCACAGCCATTGCGCGTACCCACCAATGTTCATCATCTAATGTCTCGACTAGCATTGGAATTGCTTGTGAGCCAATCGCGGACAACGCTTGCGCCGCATAGCCGGCGGTCGGATTGGTGCCGTGCAAATTGTCAGGGGGTTTGGCGGTCGTTTCCTCAATTGATGCAAGGGTTTCCTTCCGCATGGCGTCAATTAGCATAGGCACGACAGAATTCCCCATTTTCCCCAGTGTATAGGCGGCGTTCAGACGAACAGCTTCCGACTTATCACCCAAAGCCTCCACCAAAGCTGACGCTGTACCTCCCGGCGCATCTGGCTCCGAGGGCGAATGGTTTCCGCATAGCCAGTTCCAGACATCTACCGATGTAGCTCGATTTCCATCATTTGCATCGCCTTTCCACTCACGCCGCTTGTGATCCCATGAAGGTGCTTGAGGTGTCTGCATACGTGCAAACTGAAACTTGAGCATGTATCGTTTCTTCGCACTGTGATTCGGCATTGCCCGGTGCCACGCATCAAAGTGAACGAGTGAGACGGTGCCGGCTTCGCCGCATAAGGGGGCTGCGGGCTCACTCGCTAGTTGTGGATCGGCATGGCTCACCTTTTTGTGAAATTGCTTGCCGGGCAGCAGACCTGTTGGTCCCATGTCTTCGGTCGTATCTTGAGGGTAGTAGAGTGCAAGCACCCACTGAAAGCGCGGATGGCGGATATTGTGATCGAAGACATAACAATCCTTATGCCATTGCTGCCCTTTGCTGTCAGGGGGATTGAGGTGACAGTGTCGGTGCGGGTTCATGATGTAGCCTTCCCCCAGCAGACTGGTCAAAGCACCCTTTAACGCTGGATGATCGAAAACCTTCTGGATCTGGGGGATGCGCGGTAGAATATTGTTGCCGGTGTTACCTTCACCTTCAAACATCGTCTCAATTTGTTGATAGATGTCTTGGTGAAATTCGGGAGGGTAGTCGGCTCGGACAGTAATATAACCGTCGGTGATAAATTGTTGCATCTGGGCATCATTAAGGAGATCTGTCATTTTCTTTCCTTTCATGGAGTATTTGACGGGTGCTGAAGCACACCGGTGGATCAGGATGAATCTACGCTCAACGGGCGGTGCCGGTATACTTTACCTCATCATGATTTATTTAACAATATGGTCGTTTCACGCGAGATATATCCCCAATTGAAATAGGATTGATAACCAGATATAATTATAACTGATGCGAGCATCGAAAGCGAGGATTATTGATTGACGCAATTTACAGTTGAAAGATGATCCGATTTGTGGTATGCTTTTGATTCGGTAGGATTTCAAACCTTTGCAAGGTTAAGATAACCCGCTTGGTTCAGGAATCAGAATGGAAATAAAATTAGGAGTGTGCAATCACTTCGTCCCAGCTTTCCAAGTGACCGTTGATGCGCTGTATGCAGCGTTACAAAAACAGATGATAGAACAATCAACAAAACATTAGTGGTGGAGGAACCGTGGCGTAACATGCGTCTTGAAATCGGCATCATCGCGCTCGTTGAGGAAGTGTTAGGGGTTCCTGCTGAACGACGCGCCCAATTCGATTGGCTGATTAACAAACCGTCCCCAGCCCATTTCGGTGAATGCTATCCGAGAATTGTTGACCTCTTTGAGAAAATGGACGGTGATTGGGATGGCTTATCCGCGAAAGCAGATGGATACTTAACTCCCGATGCCTATTTCCCCGCGCCTTATAATTTTATCTTTGAATTTGACGAATTACAACATTTTACCGCATTTCGTCAGGCGACTTTGAGTTTTTATTCGGAAGACTTGGCTCTGGGTTTTGATCGCCACGCGTATCTCCAACTGTGCCTCAAACATCAAGAGATGGCGATTCAGAAAGGTACAGATCGCTTTCGACGAAAGACGGCTGATTTTCCGTTTCTCAACGGTCGGGCTGCACAACGTGCCTTTTTCGACACATTCCGAGACTGGCTACCGCCGTTGCATGGGTTAAAACCAACCCTGCGTTTAGCGGAATTTGAAGTTACTGACATTCTCAGCGGTGAACTGACCGGAGATGCCGCTAAAGACTATATTCGCTCGTTAATTGAGCAGCGACTGACTCAAGCGGAGTCAGTTATGTAGCGTATTACGAGTCATTTTTCAAAACTGTTCGACAGCAATCTCTTAAAAAACTCCGTTAGAAAAAGGAAGTAACATCCTAAATGAGCAAAAAATCGACCGGCTCCGTTTCTCTCTCAGACTATCCGCTGCTTCAACAGATCGGAAATACACCGCTGGTCAAAATAGACCTATTTGCCGATGAGTTGCCTGATGTAGAAATCTATGCAAAAGCGGAGATGTACAATCCGGGCGGCTCCATTAAAGATCGGCCTGTGCTGCGCATGTTGACCGAAGCTATCCGATCCGGCGAGCTAACGCGTGACAAGTTTGTTCTTGATTCGAGTTCTGGAAACGCCGCAATCGCTTACGCTATGATCAGTGCTGTCTTAGGCTACCAAGTGGAATTGGTCGTTCCCAGCAACGCCAGTGAAGAACGAAAAAAACGGATTCAAGCGCACGGTGCAAATATCATCTATACGGACGCAATCCTTGGCTACGATGAAGCCCTCCGCGAAGTCCACCGCCGACATGAAGAAACACCCGATAAATATTACTTTGCCGACCAGTACAAAAACGAGAACAATTGGCGGGCACATTATGATACAACAGGGGTAGAAATTCTGAAACAAACAGCGGGACATGTCACCCACTTTGTCGCAGGGGTTGGCACAGGCGGAACAGTTACCGGCGTTGGACGACGCCTCAAAGAGCACAATCCAGATATTCAAGTTTGCGGTATTGTTCCCGATGAATTTCCGGGTATTGAGGGACTCAAGCCGATGGGGAGACCCGAAGACATCGTCCCGGAGATTCTCGACGAGAGTATCATTGACAAAAAGATTCCTGCTACCATCGATCATGCGTATGACATGTGCAGCCGTCTAGCAAAGCGAGGATGGTTTGTTGGTCAATCTTCCGGAGGATACCTGCAAGGCGCTTATGAAGTCGCCAAAGAAATTAAAGAAGGGATTATCGTCACAGTCTTCAATGATCTCGGGGAGCGATACTTCAGCACACGACTGTGGGATTAGAATGGAGAATTTCAGATGTTCCAAGACCACTTAGATACATTAGCCTTTTCACATGAAATGTACAATCACGCCTCTCGTGCGATGGCGTTTCAGGCTTCGACAAGCGTGGAAGCGGAGGGGTGGCAGCACAATTTGAGAGCCAAGCTCGTTGAACTGCTCGGCGATTTTCCGGGCGAGAGGTGCGAATTGCTGCCCAGAGTCACGGAAACGAGGGAGTTTCCGACTTATACCCGTGAAACGGTGCGGTTTCAAAGCCGTCCAAATATGACCGTCTTCGGCTATCTGTTGCTGCCTAAAGATTTTGAAGCACCGGGTCCCACCATCCTTTGTCTACATGGACACGGACGTGGTGTTGACGACATCGTTGGGATTCAGGAAGATGGCACAATGCGAACCGAATACGGTGAGTACCAAAACGACTTTGCCCTTCAGTGTGTCGATCGAGGTTACGCCGCATTGGCAATTGAGCAGTTCGGATTTGGGCATCGCCGAGATGATGTAGCGTGTCAACGGGGAGCCGGCAATTCATCGTGTCAGCCCTCTTCCGGGGCAGCATTTCTGCTCGGACAGACGATGATTGGCTGGCGGGTTTACGATGCTATGCGGTCTCTCGACTACCTTTCAACACGTTCTGAGATCGACATGAACCGCATTGGCGTTATGGGTATATCCGGCGGCGGTACAACGACCTTTTACTCGGCGGCAATAGATGAGCGGTTCAAGGCTGCTGTCGTCAGCGGCTATTTCAATACATTCCGCGACAGCATCTTGAGTATCAGCCACTGTATCGACAACTATATCCCCGGTGTTCTCAAGTACGCCGAGATGTATGACATCGCTGGCTTGATTGCCCCGCGGGCAATGTTCGTCGAATCCGGCACGGAAGATACTATCTTCCCAATTGATGCGACCCGATTTGCGTTTGACCAAGCGCGAGAAATTTTTCGTGTCTTCGGTGCCGAAGATCAGTTGGGGCTTGAGGTGTTTGAAGCTGCCCATAGCTTTCACGGGGTTGGGGCATTTCAATTCCTCGGCCAAAAGTTGTGATAAATAGGCGAATAACCGCAAGGAGGTTAGGTTGGAACGTACGCCCGTAATTGAGTTATTTTCAATTGGAACTGAGTTAACCCTCGGGCAGATCCAAGATACCAATGCCCATTGGATTGCACAGCAGATTCTTCAGTTAGGTGGACAGCTGCGTCGTGTAACGATGATTCGAGATGAGTTTGACGAGATGTTTGAAGCCATTGAAGATGCAGTTCACAGAAAAACGGATCTGATCCTCACAACCGGGGGACTTGGACCAACTCCCGATGACATGACTGTGCAGATTGTTGCAAACATCCTCGGGATACAGCCCGTTGTACATGAGGAAACATTAACCTCCTTTATGGAGAGACGGGGTTTAACGAACCGTGACGATGTTACCGATGCGATGGTTAATATGGCAACCGTTCCCGAAGCTGCTGAGGTCTTTCAAAATCCGGTCGGTTGGGCACCGTGCGTTCGTGTTACGAAAGATTCGTCGTCGATTCTGCTGATGCCCGGCCCGCCGCGGGAGATGAAGTCCATTTTTGAAGCCTATATTGCACCGTTGATTGCTGAACGCTATAGCGCGAAAACTGCAACATTGCGCGTTCATGTAAATATGTTTGAGGCGGAAGTTTCGCCGCTTTTGCAACAGGTAATGGGTGAACACCCAAATGTCTACTTAAAAGCCTATGTCGCCTTGCGACGCGATGACAATCAGTATATGCCTGTTGATTTGGTTTCGACGGGCAGTGACGAAGACAACGCCCAATCCCAACTCCAAGCAGCAGCGGAGTATCTTCGCACACTTGTCATCGAAAAAGGCAAGATCTTCAGTCTTGAAGACGATTGACAACTCTCCGTCATGAATGACGGAGTTATAGATCGGAAGATTTTGATAACCCTTTAACCCGTACAGAGGAGATGTATACAAGTGAGAGGCAAAAGACCGACACAAGGAAGAAGCACATCGCCAAGTAGAAATAGACCGACACAAAGTAGAGGACCTGCACAAGGCAGAGGACCTGCACAAAGTAGAGGACCTTCACAAAGTAGAGGACCTTCACAAGGCAGAGGACCCGCACAGGGCAGAGGACCCGCACAGGGCAGAGGACCCGCACAGGGCAGAGGACCCGCACAAGGAACAGGAAAAGCCAGAAATAAAAAGAAAAACAAGCGTGATTTTCGTAAAGATAAGGTTGAGGTTCGCGCAGAACAGGAGACTCAGGAAACCAGAGATGGTGTCCAATCTCAAGTCCGAGCAAAGGAAGATAAAATCGAAGTCCAAGGGACAGTAACTGAAACCCTGCCCAATGCCATGTTTCGGGTTGAATTGGATAACGAACACGAGATCTTAGCGCACATCTCTGGTAGAATGCGGAAGAATTTCATCAGAATTCTGCCGGGAGACAAAGTTCTTGTTGAACTTTCGCCCTACGATTTAACACGTGGACGTGTCATTTATCGAGATCCAGGGCGGCGATCCCAAGGTTAGATCCGTCGCTCAACAACAGACCTGATTACATTGAAGCACAGCATACATACGCTGTTTGTCAATTATCTGGGGTGTGCATTATCCGAGAAAAAGTAAGCTTTGGCGCAGAACCTACTCTTGATGCGGTCACGGTTCCCTAATCTATGATCGCCAGAGTCGTAGCTTGTTTCGCTAGGAACATCTCTCCTCTCAACTTGTATCCCAATCCCTCGGAGCTTTCCGCTACGAGGGACGCACTCCGTAATGATTCACCCCCTTCAACTCTCTAACGTGATAATTCTGGATGATTGCTAATTTTAATATATCAGCTTGATTCGTCAAATCCGTCACATCAAGCGAGCGATCCATGTGGTCAGGCACCCAGCCCGGAGGAACAATGAAAACATCTCCAGCCCCGCGTTCCGAGTCGCAGATTACCTTACGTGCCGTGCTATTAGGGTTTATCCTGATGCCCGTGAACGCGTATTGGATCGCTATGGTCGAGATGGTCTGGCACGGCTTCCACTTCTCCGCAACTTCCATCCCGATGAATGTAATTTTCATCGTCTTCACCCTTGCCCTTGTGAACGCCGGCGTCCACCGGTTCTTTCCCAATTATGCACTGACTCAGGCAGAACTACTCGTCATCTACATTATGATGGCAACGACGACATCGGTGATCGCCCACGATAACATGATGAGCCTTATGGGGCCGCTCACCCATGCGTTCTGGTTCGCCTCACCTGAAAATGAATGGAAGCAACTCATCCATCCTCACCTTCCAAGATGGCTGGTCATGGAACACACCGAGATGGCGCGCCCATTTTACGAAGGCGGCGCGAATTTCTTCACCGATGGCTATCTGCGCTACTGGATAGCTCCTATCCTGAGTTGGACAGCAATCGCCACGTTAATCTTTTTTCTGGTTGCCTTCCTGAATGTCCTAATCCGACGCCAATGGATCGAGCACGAGCGGATGCCGTATCCAATCGCTCAATTGCCACTCGATATGACAGCTCCGGGCATGAGTTTCTTTCGGAACCGTGCAATGTGGTGGGGGTTCGGAATCGCAGCGACAATTGAAATTATCAACGGACTCAATTTTCTGTATCCATCCGTCCCGCTGATACCTATCCGCGAGCCGACCGCAGATCTCGCCTTGTGGCTGAACAACGAACCTTGGGATGCGATTGGAACAACCTATTTTCATTTACGATTGTTCATGATCGGGTTGTGTTTTCTACTGCCGATCGATTTAAGCTTCTCAATGGCATTCTTCTACTGGGTCAGAAAAGCACAATTCATCGGCGGCCGTGCTGCCGGCTTGTATACAATCCCCTACTACCCCTTCCAGCCGAACCAAGCAGTTGGAGCCTTCCTTGCGATTCTCGCAATGGCAGCTTGGGCGGGACGGAAACATTTCCGGGAAATTCTGAAGCGGGTGATCGGCATGAATACGCCCCTTGATGATTCGCAAGAACCGGTGCGCTACCGATCCGCCGTTATTGGCATCTTGGTTTGTCTACTTCTCCTCTACGTGGTTTCCAGTCAGGCGGGAATGTCCGCATGGGTGTTCCCACTCTTTTTTGGTCTATACATGATAATTGCAGCGGCTGTTACACGCATTCGCGCTGAAATGGGTCCGCCCGTGCATAATATGGGAGGCGTCAACCCGCAGACAATCTTGACATCGGTGGCTGGCGTGACTGCCTTCGGCAAGAGCGACTTGACACTGTTCTCGCTTTTTTCGTGGTTCAACGGATCGAATCGGAGCCACCCAATGCCCCACCAACTTGAAGGCTTCAAGCTTGCTCAACGCACCGGACTCAGCAATCGCCGGCTGATGGTGGTTATGCTCCTTGGAATTGCCCCCAGCGTTTTCATCGCTTTTCTTGTTTATCTCTACTGCTTGTACGATTTCGGTGCTTCAATTGCTGTAGACGCTCCCGGACAGGTATTGGGTCCGGGACAGGGGGTTTATAACCAACTCTCCGGTTGGTTCCAATTCCCCCGTGAGATAGATGTTTTTGGCACCATGGCAATCGGTTTGGGATTTGCATTTACCATGTTTCTGGGGCTCCTACGACTCAAATTTATCTGGTGGCCCCTGCACCCGGTCGGGTATGCGATGGGTATTAACGGTGGCACCATGGATCACTACTGGTTCGCCTTAATCCTATGTGGAACTATTAAGTTTATCGTCTTCAAGGTTGGGGGAGCGCGTTTATACCGGCGTTTCTTGCCCTTCTTCCTAGGGCTTATCCTGGGAGATGTTGCAAGTGGCTGTTACTGGTCAATTTTGAGCGTGATTATCGAGACACCGTTGTATGTAGTGTGGTTCTGGTAGTAGAGGGAGGGAACATGGCAACAATCTTGGTTGACCCACGCAGGCAGATTGACGCGATCCATCCAAACATCTATGGAAATTTCATCGAACACCTGCGGCGTTGTATCTACGGCGGTATCTATGAAGAAGGCTCGCCGTTGTCGGACGAGAGGGGCTTTCGGCAGGATGTGCTCGCAGCTATCAAGTCGTTAAAGGTGCCGAACATTCGGTGGCCCGGTGGGAACTTTGTCTCAGCGTATCACTGGATGGATGGCATCGGTCCGAAGGATGAACGTCCACGGAAGATGGAGTTAGCGTGGAATACGGTCGAATCGAACCGCTTCGGGACAGACGAGTTTATCCAATTTTGCCGTGAAGTTGGGACAGAACCCTATATCTGCGTCAATATGGGAAACGGCACAATGGACGAGGCACAGCATTGGGTGGAATACTGCAATGGGGTGGAGGACACCTACTATGCCAACCTCCGTCGGAAAAACGGTCACGACGAACCGTATGATGTGAAATATTGGGCACTGGGCAACGAGGTTTCAGGACACTGGAAGATTGGACACAAGCCAGCGGAGGAATATGCTGCCCTTGCGTACGAATACGCAAAAGTGATGAAACTGGTTGATAAAAATATCGAACTGGCTGCCTGCGGCTCATTCGAGCAAAATGCCTCCAATATGAAATGGAATCAGGTGGTGGTCGAAAAACTAGCGGACATCGCTGATTACCTCGCTATCCACATGTACGTTGGCGATTGGTATGGTGGTTATTACGAGTACATGGCCGCATCTGAGCATATTGAGAAATTTATCCGCGCCGCTCGTGGGATTATCGACATTGGCGTGTACTATTCGGAAAATGGGAAGAAACTTAAAATCGCCTTCGATGAATGGAATGTGATGTACAGCCACGATCCTGAGCATCCGCAGCATGAACGATATACATTGCAGGATGCCCTAGCAGCCGGGATGTTCCTCAACGCGTTCCTCCGTCATGCGGACGCAATCAAGTTAGCAAATATGGCGCAGTTGGTCAATGTCATTGCACCGATCCACACAAACACAGAAGGGCTGTTCTTCCAGACAATCTTCTGGCCCCTGCAACTGCACACCCTCGAAAATGGAACGATTGCCCTCGATGCACACTGGGATTCGGACTGTTTTGAAACGGAACAACACGGCAAAGTTCCATACCTTGATGCCTCTGCGAGCTATCAGCCAGATCTTGGACGCATCTCGGTTAACCTGATCAACAGGCATCGGACGGATGCGCTGCCGGTCGTAATCGAAAATCAACATGGGAATCTCAAAAGCGATGGCACCCTGTTTGAAATCACCGGCGAAGACCCAATGGTGATGAACGACTTTGATGAAGAAAATGTAAAACTGGTGAAACGGGAATTGGAGGTGCCGTCTAATCCGTTCACAGTTACATTGCCGCCGCACTCAATCTCAATGGTGCAGATATACCTTGGGTGAAATTTTTTGTCCTCGCATTGTTGTCAGTTGGACAAAATTTGGTAGTGTCCCGGTATAAAACAGATGTTCTCCTTTGAGGCAAGTAAAGGATATAAAGATGATGAGAATAGATACAGAACGTCCGAACCTTTTGTACATCCACTCCGACCAGCACAACCCCGCTGTCATCGGCTGTTACGGCGATCCACTGGTACAAACACCGAACCTCGATAGTTTGGCAGCAAAGGGAGTCCTCTTTCCAAACGTTTACTGCCCGTCACCTGTCTGTGTGCCTTCACGGATGTCAATGTTGGCAGGCAGATATCCATCTGAGATCGAGGTCTGGACGAACAACCACATCTTGGATTCCGGCGTTCCCACGCTTGCGCACGCGATGGGAGCAGCGGACTACCATCCGGTGCTAATCGGCAGGATGCACGGGTTGGGACCTGACCAACTGCACGGCTATGCAGAGCGTCTAGTCGGCGATCACGGTGGTAATTACCCCGGTAGTGGGGAAGCCCCGAAAAATATGCGCGCCAGCCTGCAACAATCAGGATCAGGTCAAAGCAGCTATCAAGTCCACGACGAGGATGTGACCGCCGCAACCGTAAATTATCTTGACCGGCTCGGCGTCCAAAAGCGGGCAGGCTTGTCAACGGAACCGTTCTCTCTCTCTGTGGGGTTCATGCTCCCGCATTCGCCCTACGTGGCACGTCGGGAGGACTACGAACTCTACCGAGATGTGATGACCCTGCCCAAACACCCCGAACCATACTCCGACGCACTTCACCCATACTTCAAGTGGTGGAGAGAGTGGGGAAATCTCATAGATGTCCCTGAAGCAGAGATCCTTAGTGCACGGACGGCATACTGGGCGTTGGTGACACGGATGGACATAATGATTGGTGAGATTCTCGAAACTCTCCGAAAGAATGACCTAGCAGAGAACACGCTTATCATCTATAGTTCCGATCACGGGGATCAGATGGGCGAACACGGCTTGTGGATGAAGCGTACATTCTATGAAGCTTCGG
The DNA here is from genome assembly GCA_965222435.1 of Candidatus Poribacteria bacterium. Classification (GTDB taxonomy): domain Bacteria; phylum Poribacteria; class WGA-4E; order WGA-4E; family PCPOR2b; genus PCPOR2b. The sequence continues at coordinate 6,532,196 of OZ244950.1, forward strand.
TCAAGGTGCCGGCGATTCTCTCTTGGCCCGAAGCTTTGCCGGAAGGTGTCCGGTGTGACCGCGTTCTCAGTTCGCTCGATCTAAACGCGACAATGCTGGAAGCCCTCGGTGCGCCGCCTCTACCCAACGCTCGTGGCAGAAACGTGCTCGATCTGGTGCGTCAGCCCGATACAGAGTGGGAGGATCTCGCCTTCTCTGAATACTGTACCTACGAGGACTGCTTGCACCGGATGATTCGGCGTGATGAGTGGAAACTGAATTACTACCACGGTCAAGAACCGCAGCTTTTTAATCTTGCTGAGGACCCCGACGAACTATCGGATCGAGCGCAGGATGCGAGTTGTCGGGAGATACGGGAACAATTGACCGCCGAGGTGCTGGAAGGTTGGAATCCCGAAGCGGTTGCCGATAAGATGGAGCAAAAACGAGCAGACCTAGAGATTATTCGAGCTTGGGCAGAACACACCAAACCGAAAGATCAATTTCGTTGGGAACGCCGTCCGGAGATGGACTATTTGGATTGAACCCCGTCCAATCAACGCAAGGAGATCCATATCAGATGTTACCGATTATTTATTGGTTAGCTACCGCTGCCCCGATTGAATCGGAAGCCGCATTGACCCCTCCCGTCGCGAAAACTGATCCAAAAGTGGACACGGTGCACGGTGAAGCGTGTGTCGATAACTATTTTTGGCTCAGGGAAAAATCGAACACGGAAGTCATCGAATACCTTAAAGCCGAGAATAAATATACCCAAGCGATGATGCAGCATACCGAGGGTTTTCAGGAACAGTTGTATCAAGAACTTTTGGGAAAAATCAAAGAAACCGATCTCTCCGTCCCCGAAAAGATAGGCGACTACTATTATTACACCCGCACCGAAGAGGGAAAACAGTATCCGATCTATTGTCGGAAAAAGGGAAATTTGGAGGCGGAGGAGGAGATACTCCTAGATCAGAACGCACTTGCCGAAGGGCATGAATACCTAGAAATAGGCGTCTATAAAATCAGCCCGAACCATCAACTGTTGGCGTATTCCATCGATACGACCGGCGGAGAGAGCTATACCCTGTATGTCAAAGACCTGAACACCGGTCAGCTGTTAGGGGATCAAATTCCAAACACCTACTACAGCGTTGAGTGGGCAAACGATAATCAGACCCTCTTTTACACCACACTGGATGCGGCAAAGCGTCCCTATAAACTTTACAGACACCAACTCGGCAGCGATCCGGCAGCGGACGCTCTTATCTACCATGAGGCGGATGAGTCTTTTTTCCTCGACGTTTCCAAGACAAGGAGCAAGGCTTACCTGCTGATGGAGTTGGAGAATATCAATACTTCTGAAGTCCACTATCTGGAAGCCAATCAACCCACAGGTGAATTCAGAGTCATTTCGCCACGCCAATCGGAATTGGAGTATTCCGTTGAGCATCACGGCGATCAATTCTTCATTGTCACCAACGCGGATGCGGTGAATTTCAAGTTGATGCGCGCTTCTGTCAACAATCCGTCGAGGGCAAATTGGGAGGAAGTCATTCCCCATCGGGAGACGGTAAAGCTGGACGGCGTCAGTGCCTTTCGGAATCATCTGGTGATTTCTGAACGAGAGGGTGGGCTCCAAACAATCCGGATTCGCAACCTCACCACAGGCGAAGAGCATCCGGTGGATTTCCCTGAGCCCGTCTATACGGTCCAGGGAGGGAGGAATCCGGAATTCAATACGGATACCCTCCGTTTCAATTATGCCTCGCTCGTTACCCCGATGTCGGTTTTTGATTATGAGATGGACGCCAGAACGCGTGAACTAAAGAAACAGGACGAAGTTCTCGGTGGATACGACCCGTCCCTTTACGAATCGGAACGAATTTTTGCCAAAGCGGCTGACGGTACGCCCATTCCGATCTCGCTGGTCTATAAAAAAGGGGTGGTCAAAGATGGGGGGAGTCCACTGCTTTTATACGGATACGGCTCCTACGGCATCAACAGCGAACCCTATTTTTCATCAAACCGATTGAGCCTGTTAGATCGCGGCTTCAGATACGCTATCGCTCACATTCGAGGCGGCGAAGAGATGGGGCGAGCGTGGTATGAGAATGGCAAACTTCTTCACAAAAGAAACACCTTTACCGACTTTATTGCTTGTGCCGAGCACTTAATCGCTGAGAAATATACTGCGAGCAGCAAGATAGTTATTGAAGGTGGTAGCGCGGGCGGACTGCTCATGGGCGCAGTCACAAATATGCGTCCGGAGCTTTTTGAGATTGTTATCGCAAAAGTGCCTTTCGTTGATGTCGTCAACACCATGCTCGACGCCTCTATCCCCCTGACGGTCATTGAGTATGATGAGTGGGGCAACCCTAACGAGAAAAAGTTTTACGATTACATCAAATCGTATTCCCCCTATGACAATATTGAGGCGAAAGAGTATCCGCATATCTTGATAACAGCGGGACTCAACGACCCACGGGTACATTATTGGGAGCCTGCCAAATGGACAGCGAAGCTGCGCACATTGAAAACAGGGGATAATCAACTGCTTCTCAAAACCGAGATGGGTGCGGGCCATGGGGGACCTTCAGGGCGGTACGACTACCTGAAGGAAATTGCTTTTGAGTATGCGTTTATCTTCGATCTGTTAGAAATAGACAAATAGGAGGCAAAACAGAAGATAACGCCTCAATTGAGTGATCTTGAAATTCTGGTTGACATCCCGAATTTTCAAGAGGTATGATAGGAACATGATTGAACAGCCAATACTTCTAACTATTCAATTACTCACGAGGTGACAGATGAGTTTACAAGACAAAGTTTGTATCATCACCGGCGGCGGTAGCGGTATCGGGCGGGGCGCGGGGATAATGATGGCACAGCAGGGTGCCAAGATCGTGTTAGCCGGTAGGACAGCAGCAAAGGTCGAGGTGGTCAGAGATGAGATTATTGCCGATGGCGGTACAGCCATAGCCATCTCACTGGATGTGGCTGACCATGACGCTGTCCATCAGATGGCAAAGGATGTCCTCGACACCTTTGGTCGGATTGATGTGTTAGTGAACAACGCCGGTCATAGTTCCAAAAATCGGCGGCTGCTTACCATCACGCCGGAGGAGATTCGCAGCGTCTTCGATTCCAACCTGATTGGCACGATTTACTGCACACAGGCGGTGGTCCCCGCTATGCTGAAGGCGAAGCAGGGCACTATTATTAATGTCTCGTCTCTGGCTGGTGTAACTCCTGGACCTTTTAGCGGATTAGCTTACGGTCCCGCCAAGGCGGCGGTCATCAATTTCACCGAATTTCTCAATGTCGATCTTCGGAACACCGGCATTCGGGCAAGTGTTATCATTCCCGGTGAGGTTGACACACCTATCCTCGATAAGCGCCCCGTTCCCCCGCCCGACGACACTCGCCTCGAAATGGTAGATGTTGATGAAACTTCAGCGACAATTTGTCTCATGGCTAGTCTCCCACAACGGACTAATCTCCCATCAGTGGTTATCAGACCGACAATGCAGCGGGATATGTCCGGAGAGGTAGAAGCAATGCCAGATGTGAACTGAGAAAACGAGAGAATTGGAAACCAAGGGGTAAGCGGAAAGATCATTTCTTGGTGCCCCCGCACAGTACAACGGGGGTTGGAAGGAGAAAAAAACAATATGCCAACGACCAATCCTTATCTCGAACTAGATCGGAAAATCGTTGGGGATATATACACCTCAACTGAACCGATGGCGTTGCTGACAACGCTCTGTGACGATTTTGGATCGCGATTCGGTGGAACGGAGGGCGCAGCCCTTGCCGCTGACCTACTGGAAGAGAAATTTGCTTCCTATGGGCTGGCTAACGTCCATAAAGATGCCTACAACTACGATGGATGGTATCGCGGAGCGGCGACCTTAGAGATTCTCAGTCCTGTAGTGCGTGAAGTGCCGTGCATCTCACTGCCTTACTGTCCAGCTACAGAAGTGGAAGGAAACCTCGTTTTCGTTGATGAAGGGGTTGAGAAAGATTTCGAGAAAGAGAAGGTTCATCTTGCAGAGAATATCGTCATTTCTCGGAGCGGCGGCATCCACCGTATGGAAAAGTATGACCGCGCCATTTTATACGATGCAAATGGATTCATCTTTCAGAATCACTATCCCGGCTACGGCGAAGTCACCGGCACCGTTGGCTGGAATCACGAAGCGGTTATCCCCGGCATCGGGATCTCCTATGAGACCGGCGAATTTCTTCACCGCCTATCTCGGCAAGATGGGGCAGTGCGTGTGAGGATTAAGACCACCGATGCGTACCGCCGCACAACGGCGTGGAACATTGTAGGAGAACTCCGTGGCACAACACATCCCGAAGAGGTTATCATTGTTGGGTGTCATTATGATGGACACGACATCACGCAGGGTGCTAACGATCCGCTCAGTGGGATGGTGGTCGTCACAGAGATGGCGCGTGTACTGTCGGCTTATGCGGGGGATGGGTTGGCTCGCACTGTGCGATTTATCGCTTGGAGCAATGAAGAGGTAGGATTATTTGGCGCGTATCACGATGCCCAGGGGTTAGGTGACAATTTGACGCATGTCCGCTTTGTTTGGAACTTGGATTCTGCCGGTAGTCCCGGCGGACGGAAAGGGATTCAGCTTCACCGGTTGCCGGATTTTGAGCCTTTCATTGGAAACGCAGCCGAAGAGATGGGTCAAGATATCTCTGTTGGACAGGGTACTAGCTGTTACTCCGACCACTATCCCTATTTCCTCAAGGGTATTCCAACGGGCAGCATCACGACGGTTGGTCGTCCGCCCGGCAGGGGTTTTGGACACACAGCGTTTGATACGGTGGGTAAGACCGATGCCATGTCTATCCGAGAAGCAGCAGCACTTGGCGCACGACTCGTTCTACGTCAGTTAAATGCGGAATCGTTGCCACTTCAACTTCGAGAGGCGGAAGAGGTCGAGCGATTCCTACAGGAAGACTCCGGGTTGGAACAACATCGGCTGCGAGAAGCGGTTTACGAGAAACTTGGCAAGGAAAATCTGCGGCAGTATTGCGACGCTGTCAAAGCGTGATGTAAGCAATCAGGATCCCTTTTTGCGATCTTGGCTCTTTTGCGCACCTTTTAACAGCTGCTTCCGTATAGTTTCAAGCTGCTTTTTTCGCGTCAAGTTTTGGACAACCGTTCCTGCGAATGTCTTGGGTTTGCGTTTCGGTTTCATCCTCAATATCCTCCTACTCTTTGGAAACGTCCTTTTCGTAAGGAGGTTTCATTGATCCCGCTACGATTCACCGCATGAAGTCTGCACTGTTGGTAATCGTCACCCCTAGTTGTGACATATCGTGCAGGAACGCATCGCCGAGCGATTCAAAGCCGGGGACATTTGACGAACAATCCTCAAGGATAACCAGCTTCCCCGTCCCTTCAGCCCCTAGCTCGGCGGCAACATCTCGCACCGTACTTGCGACGCAGTGGGACAACGCTTCGCCAGCGATAATCACCTGATCGCACTGTTCCAGTTTCTGGATTAGGTCGGTATTGAGCTGCGTGGCGGAATCTTCCGAATCCGGGACATCCGCCTTCACCGCACTATAGTGTTCAGTGAAGATATTTGAACCCTTCGTCACAAAATTAACAACCCCCAATTGGGATGCCTCCCAGTCTCGTACCGCCTGATCCACAGAAGGATAGAGCCCACTCCCCCACGTTGCGATCCGGCAGTGTATGGGCCAAATCGTCAGTTGATACCGATTATTTTCTTCCAACAACCGCGTGTAATCCAGCATCCGTTGAGTAAACGCCGAATCGTACGGCAGCCAGTTTCCAGCTTTGATGTCCTCATGCGTGATGGTGGTGAATGGTTCCGGTGACTCACCGTCACGATTTTTCCAAAATATCGGATGCCCGACATCAACCGTGTGATGGCTGTCAAGCGTGAAGTGCATATTGTGTAGACGACTACTGATCCGAGCGATAAACGTCGCCAAGCGGGTCATATCGTCTTCTGCGCCCGGTACATAAAGCGCGCCTTCGGGATCACAGAAGTCATTTTGGCAATCAATGGCTAAAAGTTCAACGCGCATGGCTAACCTCCTTTTTCCTTCACGGACTCTCTGAAATAACTTGATGCTTGGGAATTTTTTAACTTGGTCGTGGTGTAATTATACTACAGTACTGATTTGATAAACGACATAAAAAGATGTATAATAGGGTTGATAAACAGAACGCAATGCAAAATACGAAAGATGTAGGAGGGAATTCCAATTCCCGACTCTTGCGTTGGTTTCTGACGTCCCGATACATCGGGATTTCGCTGACGTTCAACTTGCGATTTATCAACTAGCAACTTGGATTATAATAACAGAAGTTGTTACCTGTCGCCCCGCCGGGGTTTTAGGGATTCGGTTTTTGATATCCTATACACATATCGCCCCACCCCGATAAATCGGGATTCAAGGCAACTGGGGCTATGAGTCGGGCAAGTCCGAGAGGAACCTTCCGTTTCACGATCCCGATTCTCGGGACGATAGAATCGGGACGTGACCGGGGATGCCCGCCCTACGGGTATGTGCAGGTTACGGCACATTACTTTGAATCTCGATCTATCGGGACGGAGTATCTACTATCAGTGGTTATTATACAAGGAGCACAATCATGCGAGCAACACACAAATGGACTGATGAAACGGCAACAATTTGCATCGAGGGGTTGGATCAAACGGTTCGGATGCTTCACGTCACCGATTCACACATTGCCCTCATTGACGACCGTGACGCTGAACATATAGAGGCTTGTAGCGGAGCGTGCGAGCGCTTTGAATCGAGAGAACAGATCTTTGACCAACTGATGGAAGAAGCCAAAGAGAGTTCTCTGGATCTGGTTGCATTGACAGGTGATATAGTGCATTTTCCTTCTCAGGCGGGTGTCGAAAGTGTCGTAAAATCAATTGATAAAGCAGGCGTGCCGGTGCTGTATACCTCCGGAAACCACGATTGGCATTATCCGGGCGTGGAGGGACGAGGGGAATTGCGGGAGGCGTGGTGGGGTGCACTGGCACCGCTGCATCACGGACAGGCGGCGTATGCCCGATATGAAATCGGTGGCATCCAATTTTTATTAATCGATGATTCCATTTATCAAGTAAACAAAGAACAGACAGCGTTTGTGGATACACATTTGGCAAATGGAATGCCAACGGTGCTGCTCACCCATATCCCTTTGAGTCTGCCAACGCTACGGGAGCCAACATTAGAGCACTTCGAAAACCCAATTTTGATCGCTGATCCGGACTGGGGACCTGAAGGACGAGATCGATGGGGCACGGGAGAAAATCTACCCCCAACCTTAGAATTTGCGCGTACCCTTGTGAGGGCGGAAAATCTTGTTGCCGTATTTTGCGGTCACATCCATTTTGCACATGCAGATAGCATCAATCTCAATGCCGTTCAGTATGTAGGAGCCCCTGGGTTTGATAGTGCAAGCCGATTGGTGGAGTTCTGTCCACTGTAGAGAACGCAGATCTGCGTTCTCTACAAGCTAGCAAGCAAGGGAAATATACATTTGGGGTTGAAACATACCGCACGATTTGTTAAAATGAACCCGCTCAAATCTCACGCATCATATAAGAAAGGATAGCACCATGCCGAAACTGACAAAGCTATTCTGTATACTGACGGTCATCAGCACCTTCCTAGTTTCGTCTTCCGCTTTTGCTCAAGAAGAAGCGGTTGAACCGGAAGTATCCCCCGACTCCTCACACGAAACGTCAAATGCACAGCAGATACCTTCGCGAAAGTATGTTGAATTATCAATCAAAGGACCACTTGCAGAGGTCAGACCCACATTTGTATTTTCGCCAAGTATCAAAACCCTCCGAAGCATAACAAAACAGCTCGACAAAATCCGCAAGGACGGCGAAGTCACCGGCGTCTTACTGAAGATCGAGGGACTTGGGATCGGTTGGGCGAAACTACAGGAACTCCGTGACAAAATTATTCAACTCCGAAGCGACGGGATCGAAGTCATCAGTTACCTCGAAAGCGGCGGTAATGTGGAATATCTGCTCGCCTGCGCCGCGGATCGGATTGTGTTGATGCCGGCAGGGATGGTCGGTTTGACAGGACTGCGGGCTGAAGTGATGTTTTACAGAGGACTTCTGGATAAACTAGACATTAAAGCGGATATGTACGCTGTCGGCAAGTATAAATCAGCGATTGAGCCGTTCATGCGAGATAGTATGTCGGAAGCCCAGAGAGAGGCAATGACTGCGATTCTCGATGACCTTTATGCACAACAGGTTGAAATGATTGCCAACGGACGGGGTGAAATTGATGCGGCGTTGACTGCGGATCTCATTGATCAGGGACCTTTTACCGCCGAAGAAGCATATCAGGCAAAACTAGTTGATGCAATCCAATACTACGACGAACTTGTGCAATCGATTGAGGAACGTGCGGAGGAAAAAGCCGAAGTTGTGTCGAAATACGGCAAAAAATCAACGGAAGCACCTGAACTCACCGGCTTTGCGGGTTTCATGAAACTTTTTTCGATGCTTGCATCGCCAAAGCAGCCTACCTCCGGGGCGGGCAAACCGAAGGTTGCGTTAATTTACGCTACCGGTCCCATCATGTCCGATGCACCTACCAGTCCTTTCACAACGGGGCAAACCATTACCCCCGGCGTAATGGCAGAGGCACTCCGTGAAGCCCGTGAGGACAGTGACATTCAAGCGGTCATAATGCGGGTTGATAGTCCCGGTGGATCTGCGGTTGCATCAGATGCCATTTGGCGGGAGGTGCTGCTGACGCAACAGGAAAAACCCGTCATCGTATCAATGTCGGACGTTGCCGGATCGGGTGGATATTACATCGCCATGGCTGCGGGCACGATTGTCGCCGAACCGGGAACAATCACCGGCTCGATTGGGGTACTTGGCGGAAAACTCAACCTCAAAGGACTCTACAACAAAGTCGGGCTGACAAAAGAGGTTATCACACGCGGGCAGAATGCGAATCTCTATTCGGACTATGGAGATTTTACGCCGACAGAGCGTGAGCGGCTGCAGAAATTGTTAGAGACAATTTATCAGGATTTCGTCCGAAAAGCTGCTGAGGGCAGGGACAAAACCGAAGCGGCGATTCACGAACTCGCACAGGGACGGATCTGGACAGGAAAACAGGCGAAAGAGATTGGGCTTGTCGATGAACTGGGTGGACTCGATACCGCACTCGCAATTGCCAAAAAACAGATCGCACTGGATCCCACCGATGAGATTGACCTCATCATACTGCCAAAGCCGAAGACGTTCTTTGAGACACTGATAGAGGATATGGAGATGGACATACGGCTTCCGATAACGCCTCACCTTCCATTGCCGGCACCAATTGAACATGCTTTGCCGAGTTTTTACTGGCTGCATCTGTTTACCAATGAACCTGCAGCAACGGTGATGCCGTTTGAGATTGTCATCCGGTAGAGTGGATAGAAGGGAGAGAGACGAATTGACTCGGATCAAGATTTGCGGGATTACCAACATCGACGATGCACTGATGTCAATTGATGCGGGTGCGGATGCTCTCGGTTTCAATTTTGTCCCTGGTACACCACGCTATCTCAAAGATACAAAAGCTGCGGCAAAGATTATCGAACAACTTCCCCCTTTCATCACAACAGTTGGACTGTTTGTCAACGCAGATCCGGAGGTGATTCAGGCAACCGCCGATGAATGCTATCTGGACATGCTACAGTTGCACGGCGATGAATCCCCTCAATTCTGTCAGGCGTTCAATCGTAGAGTCATCAAAGCGGTACGGGTTAAAGATGAATCGAGTTGTTCCCATCTGTCCGATTATTGTGTCAGTGGATATCTGCTGGATACTTATGTCAAGGGAGAAATGGGCGGAACAGGAGTGGCGTTTGACTGGCGTCTCGCCGTAAAGGCGAAACAGTACGGTCAGATTATCCTCGCAGGTGGACTTAATCCTGATAACGTCGCATCAGCTGTCAAGCAGGTGCGCCCCTATGGCGTCGATGTCAGTAGCCGCGTTGAGGCGAGTCCCGGGCGAAAAGATCCGGTCAAGGTGGGGGCATTTATTCGGAATGTGAAAGAGGTGGATCGCGAATGGAAACAATTGAGCTGATTTACAAACGCCTACCGGATCGCGTAAACCACTTTCCACAAAATCTGCTTTACGAAGACGACGACATTATTGTCACCACGCAACGAATCAAGCCTTCTAGCCCAATCGTCATTGATGGCGTGACTGTCCTTGGGGATAACTACCGGGCAGTTTGGTTTGTCTTCGCCAATTGCTGGTATGACATTGGCAAAATCTATAACCTCGAAGACCACTTCACAGGATACTACTGCGACATCATCCTACCGATGAAACGGACGAACACACATTTTGAAATAACCGATTTATTTTTGGATCTGTGGGTTTCACCGGATGGCAGCTATCAGGTTGAAGATGAAGATGAATTTGAATCCGCTATAGCGCGCAATTGGATAGAGATCGATTTGGCAAATCAGGCGAGGAACGCACTGCAAAACTTGATTGCTGAGATTGAATCCGGTGCTTTCCCGCCGGAAATTACGAATCGCTGGTGATGGGAAATCAGCAATTTACCTTACATTTTGGAGTCCGCTAGGTAAATCGTGTGGTGTCTTATCTAGCGAATCCTTCACGCACTACGCTTTATGGAGGTTTTAGCTATGTCCACAATAACTAACGGGAAAGTTCGAGACGATTTCCGGCTTTTTGCTGGGCGCGCCAACCCGGCATTAGCGAAAGAGATTGCTACGGTTTTAGGGGTTGAATCGGGGAAAATTTCAGTCAGCACGTTTCCCGGAGATGAAACCCACGCCCAAATTGAAGAGAGTATCCGGGGGGCTGATATCTATATTGTGCAGCCAACATGCCCACCGACCAACGATAATCTGATGGAATTGTTGGTCATCATTGACGCGTTGAAACGTGCTTCTGCCCAGCAAATTACCGCTGTTATCCCCTATTTCGGCTATGCACGACAAGACCACAAATCGACAGGGCGAGAGCCGATTAGTGCGAAACTAGTAGCGAACCTGCTAACAACGGCGGGCGCGAATCGGGTTGTCTCGGTCGATCTGCACGCCGCACAGATCCAAGGTTTCTTCGATATCCCCGCTGATCATCTGACAGCCCTGCCGACACTAGCAGATTATTTTAGGGAGAAACAGATTGAAGATGGCGTAATCGTGTCTCCCGATGTCGGTCGGGCGAAACTGGCGGATAAGTATGTCGATATGCTTGGCATGCCGTTGGCAATCATGCACAAACGGCGAAGCGGGACTGGTGGGAGAGAGGTAAAGATCGTAACTGAAATCATCGGTGACGTCTTGGACAAAACCCCAATTATCATTGACGACCTCGTAACAAGTGGGAGCATCTATCAACAGGCGGATGCTATTGTCGAAGCGGGTGCCAAGCCAGCGTACCTTAGCATTACGCATCCGGTGCTTGTTGGTCCTGCTTTGCAACGTCTGAATCGCCCTTCAATTCAGGAGGTTGTTGTCACCAATACAATTCCCGTCCCCTCTGAGAAACGGATCGGCAGTAAAATTAAGGTGCTGTCCATTGCCCCACTTCTCGCCGAGGCGATCCTGAGGATTCATCAGCGACGTTCCGTGAGTCAAGTCTTCTTTGATCAGAAACTGGTTTTTCCGGTGTAGCGTATCGATCCGTGCGAAAGTTTGAAACCTTCGCACGGCTTAATTTAAGGGGATTCGCTAGATAGATCGCTAGGCGATTTACCCTAAATGGATTTGGAGGCGCAAATGAAGTTCAAACGTGAGGATATTTTAAGCAGATTGCGGACAAACCTTGAGGCGGGTAAACCGATTATCGGTGCAGGCGCGGGGACGGGTATCTCTGCCAAGTGTGAGGAAGCCGGTGGCGTAGACCTCATCGTGATTTACAATTCGGGACGCTTCCGCATGGCGGGTCGAGGATCGCTCGCGGGGATGATGCCCTACGGCGATGCAAACCAAATCGTTGTTGAAATGGCAAGCGAAGTGCTGCCGGTTGTTCAAAATATACCCGTACTTGCAGGCGTCTGCGGGACAGACCCGTTTCGCTTGATGGACGTATTCCTGAAACAGATCGATGCTATCGGCTTCTCTGGAGTACAAAATTTCCCGACAGTGGGCTTAATTGATAGCACATTTCGACAAAATCTGGAAGAGACGGGGATGGGTTATGGACCAGAGGTGGAGATGATCCGCACCGCCCATAATCTCGGCATGTTGACAACGCCCTACGCCTTCAACGAGTCAGAAGCGGAACAGATGGCAGATGCCGGTGCAGACATCCTCGTTGCCCACATGGGACTGACGACTAAGGGAAGTATTGGTGCGAAGACCGCGCTGACGCTTGAAGAATCCGCCAAACGGGTGCAAGCCATCCACGATGCAGCGAAGTCGGTCAACCCTGAGATTTTGGTCATTTGTCACGGCGGTCCCATCGCCGAACCAGAAGATGCCCAGTATATCCTTGACAACACAACCGGAGTCGTCGGGTTCTACGGTGCATCAAGTGCCGAGCGTCTGCCAACAGAGCGCGCCATTACCGCCCAGATCGAATTGTTCAAGTCAATTCGCTTATCGTGAGTAGGAAGGAGATCTTGATGCAAACGCCAAAATCCTCTCAGGCACGTGCGAAATACGAGGCGGATGGGTTCTACCTTTTCCCAGAGCCGATCATTGATAAAGCAGTAATTCAACGTGCCATCGAAGGCATGGATGCGGTCCGAGCGGGAGAATACGAGACGGGCACCCCTCCGCGTTCGTCGGCTTGGAGCCCCGGTGACGATCCCAAGAAGTTATGCAAGATAGAGATGTCTCAGATTGCGAACCGTGCGATCATGGAGTTGGTCAGTCAGTCATCGATCGGAAAACTGGCAGCTGAGATTACAGGTGCCGAGATGGTGCAGGTGTGGTGGGTACAACTCCTCTACAAGCCCCCCGTGGATCCAGACGGAATTGTGCCCACGAATATTGGCTGGCATCAAGACCGCCACTACTGGCAAGCGTGGGAGGCAGGCAGCGAACTCCTCACAGCGTGGGTTGCACTCAGCGATGTTACCCCGGCAGCCGGTCCCATGAAATTTGTTCGCGGTTCGCACAAATGGGGATTGCTCGACCACAGTGATTTCTATGGACAAGACCACGAAGCGCAGCGCGAAGAAATTGAGGTGCCAGATGGTGAAGGCTGGGAAGAGGTCCCCGCCATTCTTCGTCCCGGTGGCATTAGTTTCCATGATAACCTCGCCTATCATGGCAGCGGGCCCAATCTCTCAGGGAAACCACGGCGGAGTTTTGCAGTCCATTTACGCACGGAAAAGTCCAAACCGGTTGACAATCTCAGACAAGGGTTAACGGCATTCATCGATACACCCACACACTGTCCGGTGATCTATCGGAAAACATAAAAGGAGTTATCCTGATGAAAGGTGTCGTCAAATATCAGCGCGGTGACGGATTCACCGAACTCCGTGATGTTGATGTTCGGAAGCCTAACGCCAACGAAGTCCTCATTGAGGTGCACAGTGCGGGGATTTGTGGGTCTGATCTGCACATCCATCACGATCACATCAACCTCCCGATGCGTCCGCCGGTTGTCATCGGTCACGAATTCAGCGGTACGATTATTGAGTGTGGTTCGGAAATTAGCAGCGTCATGGTCGGAGATCGTGTGACCGTTGAGCCCACTTTTTCGATCTGTGGACGGTGCGACTATTGCCGTTCAGGATTTTATAATCTGTGCAATCACCGGGAGATTATTGGTTACTGGCATAACGGCGCGTTCGCAAAATATTGCACCACTCCCGAACACGGCTTACACAAGCTGCCTGACAACGTAGACTTGACCTCCGGATCATTGACAGAACCGGTCGCTTGCTGTGTTCATGGTGTAATCGAGCAGACGAAGGTCTCTGCCGGCGACTTTGTCGCGATCACTGGACCAGGGACTATTGGACTGCTCAGTTTGCAAATGGCGAAGGCTGAAGGAGGGATTGTCGCTGTGTGCGGCACCTCCGTTGATGCAAATCGGCTCAAACGTGCGGCTGAACTCGGTGCAGACCTAACAATAGATGTTGAAAAGGAAGATGCGGTGGAAATCATCAAGGCGCGTACCGGCGGCTACGGTGCCGATGTTGTCTTGGAATGCTCAGGGGCGGCACCGGCAGCACCGCTAGGCATCGAACTGACTCGCAAGCGTGGGAAGTACACGCAGATGGGTTTGTTCGGCAATCCGATCAACATTGATTTTGAACAGATTGCCTTTAAGGAGCTTCAGGTGACGGGCTTCATCTCGCAGAAAAAAACCGCATGGGAGCGTGCACTCAAACTGATGGAACATGGCATGGTTTCTACGAAGGCGTTAATCACCCATGAGATGCACATCTCCGAATGGCAGGAGGCATTCGATCTCTTCGAGAAGCGGGAGGGAGTAAAGTTGATGTTGCGTCCTGAATAATGGAAAGCGTTTCATCTTATCTTCTGCCTTCTTACCTTCGCGATTCCCATACAAGCAGACGCAGGTGACACTATGGAGCATCTAAGCTATACAGCAGGTTACAGAACCGTTGACGATTTTCGAGTTTATCACCTCAGTGCCCACATGAACCCTTTGGGGTCGCCGCCGACAGACATTAAAGCCTTTAATGAGAATCCGAGTGTCAAGCCATCGGATTGGCTTGCCGCTGCTGAAATTGTGCCGGAGCTTGGAAATAACTGCTACACTTTCAAGGTCGCTGATGGCGATAGATGGATGGATGTGATAGAATCGCCGCCGGATCTCGCAACGTTAAAAGAACGCCCTACCGCCTACGGCAATCCGATTCTGTTTCCGTTCCCAAACCGCATCCGGGGCGGCACGTTTATGTTTGAAGGCGAAACCTACCAATTTGACAAACCGCCCGAATCCCCAACCTCTATCCACGGACTGCTGCTCAATCAACCGTATCAGGTTGAAAGTTGTATCGCCGGGAAAGATGGCGCGATACTGGTCTGCTCACTTGACACTCGCGATTTTCCAGATGTCGGTCGGCAATATCCGTTTCCTTTTAAGATTCAGATTACCTATACCCTAGGCACAGTTAGCCCGACAAATGGCACACCCGATTCGTGCACTGACACACCAACACTGTGTCTGAAAATGGATGTTTCAATCACCAATACAGGTGAACGCAATATGCCGATGGGGTTCGGCATCCACCCCTATTTTCACACACTTCTCGCTCCTGACTCGGATGCAATGCAAGCGATGATTACCGCTCCCGTAGCGAAATATTGGGAACTTGACGAGGCACTCGTGCCAACAGGAAAGACGCTCCCGGCCTCCGGTGCGTTGGATCTGCGAAATGGGCAACCGTTTGCCACGACGGAATTGGATCATGTTTTCACAGATGTTGAACTGACAGATGGCATCAGTCGTTGTATCATCGACAACCGAGATACAGGACGCGGCATGATTTTGGAATCGGACGCCCAATTCAGGGAATTGGTTGTCTACGCGCCGCCGGGACGATCCTCTATCTGTTTTGAACCGTACACCTGTCCGACAGACGCTATCAACTTAGAAGCGAAAGGCATACCTGCCGGGGTAATTGTCCTGTCGCCGGCTGAGACATTCTCGGCAACGGTTCGTATAATCCCAACCCAGCGCCCTTAAATACGGAGATGCGACATCTATAAAATCAGAAAGGAAACCAATGTTCAAATTCAAAATGGCAGCCCGTCCACTTCAATCCGAAAAGAACGATCTGGGAGGAAGAGAAGGTAAAATGAGCAAAAAGTTATGGATATGTCTTGTAATCTTAGCACTATTATGTCTCACTCCTACGCTGATATTCGTGCTGCATCTTATCTTAAAAGCACTCGTGGTAAAGCCTTTTTAGACTGGAGGAAATCAAATGAAACTCAGAACCCGTATCCTTCTCGATGCAAGAGATCTGATAGCCGATAAGCAGTTTTGGACGACAGGAACAATGAATACAGAGACCGACCCGCCCCGATTCTGCCTCACCGGCGCGATCTGTGAAGCGTCATCGGCTGAGGAAGATGTCGCGCCCTCACTGATTCGACGCTGCAATTCACTGTGTCAACCCACCTTCAGAATAATCTTCCCAAAATTCCGATTTGCCTCCATATATTCGTGCGCTTCGCGGGCTTGAGATAGGGGCATCACACAATCAATAATCGGTTGAATTTTTCCTTCTTTGAGCAGGGGGAGCCATCGGTCGACAAAACGCTGCGTAATTCCAATCTTCTCTTCAATCGACTGCGGACGCATCACCGATCCGAAGACCTGCAACCGTTTCCGCATGATTTGGCCTAGATTAAGTTCTGCGGCGGCACCGCCCATCAACCCGACCATAACCAAGCGACCTCGCGTCTTGAGAATCGAGAGATTGCGTTCCAGGTACGGCGCACCAATGAAGTCCTGAACCAATTCTACGCCTTCCCCGTCTGTCAGTCGCATGATCTCCGCTGCGAAGTCCTGTTCCTTATAGTTGATGCCCTCCGTGCAACCGAGCTGCTTGCTTCTTTCGATCTTCTCCGCCGAGCCGGCTGTGATAAAGACGCGAGCACCCGCCTGATACGCCATCTGCGTTCCCGCTGTTCCCACACCACTGCCGCCGGCATGAATGAGAACTGATTCCCCAGCGCGCAAGCCGCCGATGGTAAAGAGCGTTTCGTTGGCGGTAAAGAAGACCTCCGTGACCGCAGCCGCCTTCTCAAAACTCCAATCGTCAGGAATTGGCATTGCCATGCGATAGTCGATAACCGCCTGCTCTGCGTAAGCACCACCACCGACCAGACCGAACACGCGATCACCTCGCTCAAAGCCTTCCACTTCATCCCCCCACGATGCAACGACCCCGGCGAGCTCCAAGCCGAGCAGCTCTGATTCGCCGGGCGGGGGTGGATAGCTACCTTGTCGCTGCATGGTATCCGCTCGATTGAGTGCGGTTGCTTTTACGTCAATCAACAGTTGTGTGGGTCCAGGGGTGGGGGCAGGAACTTCCGCTAATTTCAAGACCTCCGGCCCCCCGTCACCGGTTGTAAGCATAGGTAGGATTCTCACGAATCTTTCCCTGCTTCCAAACCGTGCGTGCCACTTTCACGGCACACGGCTTTCCCAGTTATGAATGGTTATTCAGGACTACTAAACTTCATGAGCCTCAAGTAGTCAATCTTGTTGCCCATGAATCTTGCCATGTCCTGTCGGGATATGTGTCCATGAAGTTCGGTATGACAATCTGCGTGAAGAAGCCGTAGGTTGCTTAACTTCCATTCTCCGCCCTCACTTCGTGGTGTCATATGGTGAATATGGATATTGCTTGATTGCACGTTTGTCTGTGTAACAGACTCCTTACAATATGGGCATTTTCCATTTTGTTCCACGAATAGTTTCTTTACCAATCTGCTTTCGGTAAAGATGCTACCAATGGTTTTCACCTTATCCCTGTGTTCCCAATACTCTTTGGCTTCCGCATCATAGACTCTTTTACCCTTTTTCACCTTTACAAATCTTCGGATTGTTATATCATTCATCCTTCGGATTTGTTTGCCGCTTGGTTTATCCGTGAAAGTCCAGTTGTCGTAATAGTGTGCCACTCTATACTTACGGGTTCTTGTAGGGTGTTTCTTACCTGTCCATTCCCACACCCTTTTCCATAGGTAAGCGTTACCTATTTGATTGAAGGTGTGTTTGGCGATACAATGACGGTAATAGTTACTCCAACCTATAATTATAGGATTGAGCCTTTCGACAACTGCTCTTGAGTCTCGGCATTCTCGCAGTTTTTCTTTGAGATTCCGTTTGACTCTTATGATGTTCTCTTTCGACGGCTTTATCAGCAACTTGTCCTTATACTTCCTTACGTTAAACCCCAAGAAATCGAATCCGTTGCTGATACGGGTAATTTTCGTCTTTACTTCCGACAGTTCTACGCCAACCTTTTCTTTCAAGAAGGTTGATACATACCCTTTGATTGCTTCCGCTTGTTCCTTGCTTTTGGCAATGATTACAAAGTCGTTCGCATATCTGACTATTGGGTTTGTATTTCTATTATGGAAGTCAGGTTTGATCATCTCATCATCGAGGCAGGTAAGAGCAACGTTAGCCAGTAATGGGCTGATAACCCCTCCCTGTGGCGTTCCTTCGGTTGTTTCCGTTGTTACGCCTTCTGTCATAACACCTGATTTGAGCATTCGGTCAATGACTATCCTAATAGTTTCACCGATTCCCCAATCTTTCAAAGTTGCAGTGATATGTGAGTGTCTAATATGATTAAAACACCCTTTTATGTCCCCTTCAACTATCCACTGACTTGATGTCTTTCGACACATTTTTCTAAAGATGTCCTCTATTGCATCTTGACAACTTCGTTTCGGTCGAAAGCCGTAACTTTGATGTGAGAAGTGATACTCACAGATAGGTTCAATCGTCTGTCGGATAATGTCTTGATTGATTCGGTCTGCTATAGTCGGGATTCCGAGTGGGCGTGTATCTCCATTCGGTTTTGGTATATCTACCCTTCGGATTCGGATCGGCTTCCTTTCGATGTCAGCATTTTCTAAGAGTTCCATCATCTTAGGGATTGCCTTACTTCTCTCGTTGGGCATTGCTATCCCGTCCACGCCTGCGGTTCGTCTCCCTCGATTTATCATACAGATTTGATATATCGAGAGTATCTTTACTGCTCTTGACCGCTTCATCAATATGTGCGAATACCATCGGATTCTTGGTTTATTACCATTCGCAACCGCTTTGTCAAGTCGCCTCTGGATAGATAGAACATACTTCTCACAGCGAACTCTGTTCGGCTTTGAAAAGGTGTCCTTTCCACTCGTTTGCCAAGTGGGTTTATTCACTTGATTTGCTTCGGTTGTGGTTAAATCCATTGGTTTCTCTCCATAGCAATAACTCTGGTTATACTCAAATATCGTAATGATATTCTAACTAACCTCCTCTCCCTTATCGTCTCATTGGTTATGAGGCAACTTAGGGATTCCATTACTCTCACGCATAACCCATCACGGACGGTTTAGGTTCTGACTATATCCCGATGTCATCGACCCGTAGCAATACCATATTAGAAAGTATTGCCATATTAGATAGAAAATTATGAATTCTATCCCTTGACATGCACCATTTTGGTTATAGGATTTTACTTGTGGATTTTCCTAATCAAGGATAACGGGATTTCAATCGTCAGTTCGCCTTTCGGTCTAACCTTGTCGTCCTAACCTGACGTGCTTGCGACCTATCCACTTTCGGTCTTAGCATTCGCCTTTTCCCTTTGCTTTCCACCCCGCCGTTTCCAGCGACGCAGTTAAGGTAAGGTTCAAAAGGACGGGTTCTTTTGAGGGGAATCTATCCCCTATGATTATGCGCTACGCAATGGCGCACCTAATAATTCCTTTCATCGGTTCTCCTTTCAGGGATTCCACTTAAACTAACCCAAGTTGCTAGCGTTAATTCAAGTAGCCCCCTAAAGTTCCAACAGGGCAATATGTGTATCAAAATGCACTACACCCGTAGGTTGGGCATCTTGCCCGACCCAAAGCCCCAGAGGGGCGACATGTGTAGTAAATTTGGTTATTTCTAGTAGGGGTCGAGTATGGAAACTCGACCTACAGGCTATCTAGCAACTTACGTTAAACTAAGTTGTTACCAATCCATTTTGGATGTTCTGTTTACTGTTTTGTTTTGCGTTCTATCTACTACTCACGCTCGGCTTGGATAGACATATCCAAACCATTTGGGATGAGTGGATGTAAGACCGATTGACCCCAGTTGATACCCCGACCGCTTTTCCGTTTTCACTTGACCTTGTGATCCACCCTATGTATAATTGCGTTTTGAACCAAAAAAAATCTGACTAACCGTGTCAGCGTGTGCTAGCGCTATGTCCCGACTCAGACGTATTCTATCTGGTCACAGCAGGGATATATTACCACTCTTCCAAGGTGGACGCAAGAATCTATTAATCGGGGAAAATTTAGGGATTTAGATTTTGTCCACAAGGAGACTTCGACCATGAGCAAAATCCAAACCTTTTTCGATGAGAACGGCTACTACTTGGCAAAGGGCGTTTTCTCAGCAGATGAAATCCACTCACTTGAGAACGAGTTTGATCGAATGGTGCGACAGCTCGAAAAACCCAATGAAGACGATCCAAATCATAACGGTATCATCTCCACACGCAATGTGCAGCAGTATTCTAGTCTGTGGCTGACAGCCCTACTTCACAATGGGTTCCTCGACATCGCTGAACAATTCATCGGTCCTGATATCGTTCTCAATCATTCGACACTCTTTGAGAAGCGAAAGACGACCGCAGACACACCCTTCAAGATGCACCAGGACTGGAGTTATCTGCCAACCCAACAGAACACCATGATCGCCGGAATGATTCACGTCAGCGAAGCGACGGAAGAAACAGGCTGTCTAAGGGTCTATCCCGGATCACACAAACAGGGACGGTTGGAGAGTTCAAAGGCGGTTGACCCGGAATTTCATGAAAAATTTCCATTTGAAGGTGCCACATCGATTGAAGCCGAACCTGGTGATGTCACCTTCTTCGATTACTTTATTGTACACGGTTCAAAGTCCAACCACTCTGAGAAGCCAAGGAAGGTAGTTATTGCGAGGATGTTTTCCGGCAAGGATCGGAAGGAGGACATCTATCAGTTTAGTGAGAATTTGGTACTGCGCGGCTGGAACTACCATACGAACGGAGTGACCGCTAGGAAAGGCGTTATGAAACCCCAATAGATTCAGATGGAATTTGCTAACGCGAAAGGAGGAACACCCATGCCAATCGTCGCTAAGGAGAAAAGAGATCAACTCATGCGCGATGGTTTCTGCATCTTTGAGAACGTGATAGCACCGGAGATGGTAGCAAAGCTAAATACCATGAGCGAATGGATGATCGCACAACAGGATGAGGAACACTTTGAGCAGCACCGTTCACAGGGGTGCATTATTCCCTATTGGGATTGCCCCCATCCAACCTTTACTGAAATTCTCATTGATCCTGGCGCGATGGCGGTTCTCGCCGAATTGGGATTTGACTCCCCTAAATTCTGGAGCGGCTTTGTGATCAGCAAGCCTCCGCATAGCCCACCGTTATACTGGCACCAAGACGGCGTGTTGTGGGATCACCCTATCAGCTACACCAATCAACCACAACAGTACTTCCTGATGTACTACTTGGTCGACACGAATATACACAACGGCTGTTTACGTTTGATCCCCGGCTCTCACCTGAAACGTCACGCGCTGCACGATATGCGAGCAAGAGACGATGACACAGTAATCCGTGCAACCGATATGGATCATCTCGCTTTCCAACAGGTTGAGGGTGAGGTTAATGTACCAGTTCGCGCTGGCGATGTTGTCATCGGGGATTCGCGTCTGTTGCATTCCGCCCGTGCCAACCAGACCGACCAGTGCCGCACAGTGCTAACGATCTGGTATTGGCCCGCCTATGACGATATGCCCGACGAAGTCAAGGCGTTAATCCGCGACCACATCACAAGCAGATCTGAATGGGCTGACTGGGTTGAACAAACGCGCCACATCACGGAACCATTCCTGCCGGTCTATGAGGGCGAGGCGCAGGCGGTCCCTTGGGGCACATTTCCCGGCGAAGCTTTTCGGTAAGACCTCTTCTTAGTTACTCCTGAAGGTTCAGATTAGTATCCCCGCTTCAGGTCTACCAGATTCGTGAGAGGCTCTTTGGCAAGATATCGCCGTAAATTATCGTAAAAAATGGCTTTGCCCGCAGCAGCAGTTTGGGTTGAACCTCCAGAGCAGTGTGGGGTTATTAGCAAGTTCGGCGTATCCCAGAGCGGACTGTCTTGGGGCAGCGGTTCTATCGCCGTAACGTCCAGTCCAGCACCAGCAAGTTGTCCGTCGTTCAACATCTGCATGAGCGTATCTTCGTCTATAATGCCACCCCGCGACACAACTATCAGGTGGGCTGTCGGCTTCATGAGTCTAAGCTGTTCAGGACCGAGCATCCCTGCGGTTTCCGGTGTGATAGGGGCTGCGACTGCCACGACATCTGAACGCTGCATCAGGTCATCCAAGCCATCCAACAACCTTAGTTCAGTCACAAAATCGGGCTTAGGTACTTCGTTGATATCAACTCCAATGACCTCCATCTCAAAGCCGTGACCACGCTTGGCAATGGCACGACCGATATTGCCCATGCCCACCACTCCCAGCGTCAAACCGGTCAATCCGACCTGAGGCCCGCTGAATGGACGTGTCCAGTTGTGTTCGCGTTGTGCGTCCAAAAGACTTGGTAATTGACGTGTAAGGCTAATCAACAATCCAAAGCCGTGCTCGGCGATCGTGGCAGCGTGAGAACCACGGGTGTTGGTGACAGTAACATCGCTCTCTGCTATTTCAGGAATTCGCGCCAATCTTTCTACCCCAGCACCCGTATTTTGGATCCACTTCAACTGTTTGGCTGCCAGAAATGCTTCCCGACTGATTGCGCCGAAAACAGCCTCAGCATCGACAATTTCGCGCATAATATCATCTTGGTTAGCAGCAACAGTGAACTGTACTTGGGGAAAGGTTTTCTGTGCTTCTTCGGTCCGCTCTTGGGACCATCGTGCAGCGACAAGTAATTTCATAGAAATCGCGCGGCAGAAATCTCAAAATTTAGATTTAAGGACTCAACCGCTTTTCTCCTTTTTCAATTGAGTTGTGAACGCCAACAGGATATACTAAGGTAGGTTTTCTGTCAAGGGAATAGCCAAATGATGTGCTAATAAGACAACACACACAGAGAATAAAACGTGAAACGTGAAGCGTGAAAACAATTTGTTGATGGGTTATTGAGGGAGGAGGCATTGGATGACTATTGAACTGCCCGATTGGGTAACATTTCCTGAAGACGACTGGGCTCAGATCACAGCAGAGGAAGCGGGGCTTAATCCTGAAAAATTCGGAGCATTTATAGGGGGCATTGAATGCAAGGGAGCATCTTTCGGCGGAGAGGATCACTCCGACAACAAGTACGGTGCCGTGATTACCCGTGGTGGTTATTTAATCCACGCTTGGGGAGATCGACATTATCGGCATCAAACCGCCTCCGTTGGAAAGGCTTTTATGTGGGCGATCCTCGGCTTTGCAGTTGCTGATGGACGTATCGATCCCGACGAGCCGATCAACAAACAGTGGACCGGCGAGGGTGAGCTTTCCCACCCACACAAGTATTTGACGGAAGGTCATCATAAGAAGCTGACTTGGAAGCATCTCCTTGGATCTAAGCATGAATCCCTTCACTACGGAGGGTTCCCGATGGAGTTGGGGATTCGTTGGAGGGAAAAGGTTACCGGACTTGAGGCAGCGAACCTTATACCGGGCGTTCCTGAATGGTCTAAATGGAGCGGTGACCCTTTCTATGACCTCTACTCCCACGCCGAGCCGGGCACAGTTGGTCTCTATAGTAGTGCTGGATTTTGGCGTTTAAGCCAAGCACTTACCTACGTCTGGGGGGATGACCTGAAGAATATTATTCAGGAACGACTCTTTGACCTGATAGGGATTCCGGCAGAGCGATGGGATTGGCTCACCGGCGGCTATGTCAAAGACCAGAAATATTTGTATCCCACGATTCCAGATTCGTACACCTATCTCGACCCACCCTATGAGATTAACGGGAACCCCGTCCGCAGCGGTCCCGGATGGGTCGTCATCAGTGCATCGGACCTCGCCCGGTTTGGTCATCTGAACGCGACACAAGGGATCTGGAAGGGAGAAGAAGTCATTGACCCTGATTGGCTGCGGAGTCATAGCGGGGGGAATAAGAGCGGAACGAGCGGCGAGTCCAAATACTTTACCGCGATGGGCGTCGTCACAGCGGATGGCTTTGAATACAGGCATGCCACCGAGAGAACAAGCTTTCTGCCTGAAGAATTGTTCGCTGGACCCGTGCGAGTAAGCAGAAACAGCAGTTGAGAGAATTTACGGCATCTACCAAAAGATTGGGCACTCAGGTTTGATCGAGAGTCTAGCCGGCAGCCAACGACTCTAGAGGGGGTTCAAATGTTGAAACTTCTGAATGAAAATGCCATCGCACAATACAATCGGGAGGGGTACTATTTCCCGGTTAGGATACTAGACGACGAACAGGTGGCAGCCAACCGAGCACGTCTGGAGAAATTTGAAGCTACTCAAGGCAGCCCCATTGAGGGAGCACAGCGGAGCAAGTCCCATCTGCTTTTCACATGGGTTGACGGTCTAATGCGCTATGAGAAGATTCTTGATGCGGTCGAGGATTTAATCGGTCCCGATATCCTTTGCTGGAACACGTTCTTCTGGATCAAGGAACCGCTCAGTGAGACTTTCGTTTCGTGGCATCAGGACCTGCGTTATTGGGGGCTTGATACTGACAACTTGGTCAGCGTATGGTTGGCACTTTCACCAGCAACGCTCGAAACCGGTTGTATGCGGGTTCTACCGGGCAGTCACAAAGGCGATCTCCTGCCTCACACGGATGAGTATAAACAGCACAACCTCTTGACCCGTGGGCAGGAGGTTGCGGTGAAGGTTGATGAAGCCAAAGCTGTGGCAATGCCACTACAGCCGGGTGAAATTTCGCTTCACAATGTACGGCTAGCGCATGCGTCGAGTCCCAACCGGTCAACGGATCGGCGTATCGGTCTTTCGATGCACTACATGCCCACCCGCACCAAACAGACCATCGGTGAATGGGATAGCGCAGCACTTGTTCGTGGCACCGATCGGTTCGGTCACTTTAAGGAGCCCCCGCGCCCAACCAAGGACATGGATCCTGCTGCGGTTCAGTTTCATGAGAAGGCGACCAACGCTGTTCGTGAGATCCTGTTCAGTGACGCTGAGAAAGTACGTCGGACGCTCTGATCTGTCCGCTGATATACTCAAGTCAGTTCTTCGTTTTTGGAAGGTAGAACATGAATCAACTCAAGGTTGGCATAATTGGCTGTGGAGCGCATGGACGTGGGCACCTCCAGAACTACGCGGAGATTCCCGAAGTAGAGATTATCGCCATCGCAGACGTAAATCCGGATAAGGTACGAGAGGCAGCGGTCGAATTTGACGTTCCATATCATTACACCAATTATAGGGAGATGCTCAAGCGTCACCCGCTAGACATCGTCAGTCTTGCCCTGCCGCCGTCAGCCAACAAGAGCGCGGCGGTAGATGCCTTTGAAGCGGGTGCCAATGTACTGGTCTCCAAACCATTGGCGATGAATCTCGCCGAAGCGGAGGAGATGGTCGCTGCGGCTAGGCGTTGCGGCAAACTAATGTCAATGGGCTTGCAGAACCGTTCCGATCCTGAAGTGCAAGCGTTGCGCCAATTCCTCGCTGAAGGGAAACTGGGCAATGTTTATCATACGCGGCTCTGGCACGGACATGTGATGCACATCCCCGGCACCCCCACCATGTACAAGCGTCACCTAGCGGGAGGGGGTGTGCTTTTCCATACAACCGTCCATCTGCTCGACGCGACCCTCTGGGCGTTGGGTAATCCCAAACCGGTGCGCGCCTCGGCGGCGAGCTACCAGAAAGTGCGCCGGATGAAAACCCCACTCATCACATGGCAGGGATCGGTGGGGGACTGCGACATCGAAGACTTCAATGTCGGTCTGGTACACTTTGCAGATGGGTCAACGATGACGGTGGAAAGCAACTGGATGATGCACCCGCGTTCCCGTCCCAGTGGTGCTGAAATCTTGGGGGACTGGGGAACTGCTAGTCTAAGACCTCTGCGAGTTGCGCTAGAGGAAGGCGATAGCATTGTAGACGCCACACCCTGTGTCGGCGAGACAAGCCAGTTCGGCAGCATCTATCAAGACTTCTGTCAGAGCGTTCTGGAAAACCGCCTGCCCATTGTTCGGTTCAGTGAAATACTCGATGTGCAGCGGGTGATGGACGCGCTATACGAGGCAGCCGAAAAAGGCAGGGAAGTTACAATCACTTAAGCTGGCACTTATCAAACCTGCTCCGCTTGGATAGACATATCCAAGCCATCTTCGTACGTGTGTAGTGGATTTGGCAATCCACTGCGAGCGGTGATTTTTTCGTTTTGCCTTTCATTGATCTAAAAGCTGCGACCCACCCTATAAGTAACAATTTGAGTTACAATCGCTGACTGACTCATAGGAACAATTTAAGCAGTATCCGAATAAAGCGCGAAGAGCTCGGCGTTGTCGAGATAGATCTTGACTTTGAAGAGTCCTGCTGCTTGGGAAACCATCTTATCCTCAAGACCGCCGGTGCCGGTGTCCGTTGCTGTCTCCCCCTCACCCTTCCATCTCACCCGATACTCCGTTTCATCGCCGGTGAAAGGCACGCAATCGTCTTTGGAGCAGCCAGGGATCGCCCGATCGAAAGGATCTACTAGTTCCACCTGCAATACCCCTCCCGTAGCATCGGCGTTTATCCACAACGAATCCGGCTTGATGCTGAGAGGTGTCGTGGTCACAAGGCCTTCCTCCTCCGCTCTTAGACAGACCAACCGGTCCTTTTGAATCTTTGCCAGACTTATCCCCCGACGGACCGGCTCGCCGTGGCGAGGAGGCTCGCCGTGCAGGTCGTTTGAACCACCATAATAGACCCAGATCTCCTCGCCACGCACAAAGGGCGCGTGTGGCGGATAAACACAGCCGGAGTCAAAACTGCCGCGGGGACCGCAGACCAAAATCCGCTCACGCTCACCCGCACGATGCCAAGACCGACCGTCCTTCGAGTACGTGAGTTGAACGTCCATCTGGTTCATCCATTCGGGCATCCACGGTTCAATCTGATTCTGGGCAATCCAGCCCTCGTTGAGCGTGTGGAATACGGATAGGAATCCGATCCGAAAATCGCGATACGCCAGCGAACTCATACCGTAAAACTCGTGGTCCTGCGGGGGGTCTTGTGCGTCGGGTTGGACGATAATCTCGCGCGGTGTCCAGCTTTCAAAATCATCGCTCTCAGACATACAGATGATTCGGGCGTTCGGCCTACCTCGAAGGTAGACAACGTACTTATGGAGCTTTGGATCCCAGTAAGCGTTCAATTGCGTGTCTGATCCCTCTGGAATGACTGGATTAAGCCAGTTTTTGGGCACGTTCCAATGAATCCCATCAGGTGAATACGCAACGCAGACAGGCTGAACAATCCCGGCAAATCTCATTGACGCGCTCTGGAACATAAAGAGCATTTTGTACCGCTTGGCTGGATCTAACTCAATGGGGTCCTTCATGACACCCGTCCCCGCACCCCACCTGAACATCGGAAAGACAAGGTTATTCGCTTTGCTACCATTGTCTTCGACGAGGTTAAGGACAGGTTTTTCCCAATGGTAGCCGTCCTGCGAAACGGCATAGGCAAGTCCGTCCGCCTCTTCGCCACGAGCACCACTTAATTCTCGCCCCACGCCATACCACATCTTGAAGAGATTTTCTTCGTCGTCGTAGATGATATTGATGTAGCTGCCGATGCGCCACTCTTCCTCCCAAGGCTCATCCTTTTCAATCAGTGGCTGATCGGACACCTTCTGTGCCGGAACGACACCTTTTGTAGCACCATCAAGGCTTTCTATGAACGCATCATCAATAAACAGATAGGCGGTTCCTTTGTCTGTCATATGATCCTCCTTTGTTTCTTATTGTCCCCAATTTCGTGCGAATATTTCGGTTATGATTGAATTCATTTCTCAAACAGGCGATAGCCTCGGTTATTGTATCATTTCTTCGATATCCATTCCATGCTAATCCGTTGAACCGTCGCTCTGTGTCCCAGCGATAGAATTTGCTCAAAATCGTGCCCTACAATCGAAAATCTTCTTGACATCATCTACGAATGGATTGATTATATTGGAACAGCCGATTCAATCTAAAGGGATAGCCATCAAATTTCCCAAAGGGACTGTGCAGACCGCTGTTGTGCCGGTCAGCACTTTTCTATTGATTCAACCACCCGCTTGACAAGACACGGATTAAAAATAAAAGGAGTTTTTCGATGAACCGTCCCAATATCATTCTCATCATGGTAGATCAGATGCGCGGTGATTGCCTAGGTGCTGATGGCAACACCTGCATCGAAACCCCAAACCTCGATTACCTTGCCGCTCGTGGCACCCGGTTTCGACACGCTTATACCGCCTCCCCCTCCTGCATTCCGGCGCGGGCAACGCTTATGACGGGGATGAACCAGTGGCATACCGGTATCCTCGGTATGGGCGGGGGACAGGGACCGATTCCCAATGACTTTCCGCACACATTGGCGGGCGAATTGACGCACGTCGGATATCGGACACATCTCGTCGGAAAAGGTCACTTCACCCCGCAACGCGCCAAGATGGGTTTTGAAAGCCAAGAGTTCGACGAATCCGGGCGGATGTTGCGCCACGGTCTGAAGGACGAATACCGCACTTGGTTCGAGGCAGAAAAACGGCGCGACATCACGCCCGATGACCACGGTGTCGATTGGAACTCTTGGGTTTCACGTTCTTGGCATACCGAAGAGTATCTGCATCCGACATCATGGACAATGAACAGTGCGATTCATTTCCTGTCCCAACGGGACCAGGAACGTCCTTTTTTCCTCAATATCTCCTTCGCTCGACCACATTCTCCCTTCGTACCTCCCGCACCCTATTTTGAGATGTATCATAACGGCACGACTCCACCCCCATCTGTCGGCGATTGGGCAACTTGTCACGACAGGCCAGAAGTCGCAGTTGACCCCAACGCATGGCGCGGAAAACATTCGGACAGACGAATTCATCGCGCCCGGTCTGGCTACTATGGTGAAATCTCTTTTATCGATACCCAGATTGGTCGGTTGATGAACTGGTTTCGGCGGCATCAACAGGACACTTTTGCGGATACATGGTTTGTCTTTACCTCCGACCATGGCGAAATGCTTGGCGACCATAACCTATGGCGCAAAACCTACGCCTACGAAGGCAGTGCTCGCATTCCCTTCATCGTCACCCCGCCGACGCGCGGTTCCACAGCCTCCCGTAAAGTAGCCGATGAGGTAGTCGAACTGCGTGACATTATGCCGACCATCTTAGATGCAGCTGGTGTCGATATCCCGAAAACTGTTGATGGGCAGAGCGTCGTCCCGCTAACACAGGGTGCCGAACCGAATTGGCGTCCCTACATTCACGGTGAACATTGCACCTGTTATTCTCATGAACAGGAGATGCAGTACGTTACCGATGGGAAACGGAAGTTGATCTGGTTGCCACGCATTGATGAGCTGCAGTTTTTTAATCTTGAAGAGGATCCAGGAGAGTGTCATAACCGGATTGATCATCCGGAATATCAGGCTGAAGTCGCCCAGTGGAAGGGATACTTAATCGCGGAACTGGCATCGCGGGACTGTGGCTGGGTGGCAGATGGAGAACTGGTCTCCCCACCGCCGGAAACCCCTCTGGTTTCACCCTACAAAAACGTCCGCTGGCAAGGAGAGGCGTAAAAACAGACAGACTTGATTCATTTGAAATCTGCCTTTCGTTCAGAAATAGATTCGGAAGGATGAAAAAAAGAGGGTTGGATATCCACCGAACTCCGATCTGAATTGTGTTTCTTCGTCGTCAGTTTCGGGACGTTTGCCGATTCCGATGAACCCACCGGCGGAGAGATAGATGTCCTGTGCGAAGTTGTACTCAATCTGCAGAGAGGGAAATACTGAAGGATCAGAGATGTTCGCTAGCACCACGCCGCCCAACGAGATGAGCGGCGTGATTTGGAAGGTGAGTCCGGGGCCAAAGTAGTGTCTGCCCATGAGGTAGACTGCTCCATCGGTGTAAGCCGGTCGGTCGAAGTTGTCGAGATAATCCTCCGGTTCCCCCGCACCTGCACCGCTGAAATGGTATTCGATAAACCCGTAAGCCACCCCACTAAAACTGTAATCCAGCCCTATTGACGCACGGAGATAGTTTTCTGTTTCCCCCTTTTCGTTGTTGAATGCGTTGGCGTAAACGTAAGCCGCTTCAAGCCAGAATCCGGCACCGCCGATTCCCCGCGCTATGTCAAAACCGGTCATCAAGTGTTCACGAAATCCCAACAGTATAATTGAAAAGTCGGTCTCAACCGCATTCAGTTGGCTTCGAAGGAAAAAGGCACTCTTTTCAAGTGCTAAATCCTCTCCGAAAACATAGCCGGTATCAAACTCTCCCAACACACCAATCGGAATCTGAACCCGAATTGCATCCACACCGATTCGGTCCTCCGTATCCAACTGATTGTAGGCGTAGGGGGCAACAACGTCCGTTGGGTTCACGACCCGCGCACTCCCCCACGCGATGGCTTGACGACCAATTGTGATGTCCCCAAAATCGGCACCGTACGCGATTGAAGCCCGATCAAGGTTCTGAAAGAGACCGAAACTACCTACCGGATCATCCTTGCCCGGATAGATGGCGGAATCAAAGTCCGCAACGCGATAGTGGAGTGAACCCGCAGCGCCTGCAATTGGCGGTTCAGAAAACAGCGAGGGATCTTGAATACGAGGGGCAAAATCGTAGGCAAGGTCAAACGAGAGCGTATCAATGGGGGCGTAACCGAGATTAAGTCGCAGGCGGTTGTTCACCGCACCGATAATTGGTTCGTCCGGCAAGGGGGGATGCAAACCTGTGGAAAAGTTTTTGTAGTATCCGCTGATTTGAAAATCAGCGTCGGTGGATCCGGCGGCCACGGTTATAATCAGGAAGATAGTAAGTGCAAGGATTTTTCTCACGATTTTTTCAGAATATCAGGAACGTGATATTCTATACTCATTGTGCTTAAAATAGCCCTGTTCATAGGGTTCAGGACTGTGGTATAATGGATAGGCACACATCTTCAGAGAAAATTCAACCGATTCAAGGAGAAGTGTAGCTTCCTCTCCCTAACAGTATGGAAGTCTCCGCTTAAAGGCTAAAAATGAAGACAATTCCTATTCAGATCAGCAATGAAGATCACGAGTGGTTATCCGTTCAGGCAGAACAACGGGGGATGACTGTTGCTCAAATCATTGAGGAAATGGTCAGGGACGCATCGGAAAGCGCAGAAAAAGAAACGGAATACCTATTGAGTGATCCGAAAATGAGGGATCGACTTTTGAAATCCCGAAACAGTACCCAAGAAATTCCTTATGAGATCGTCCGTAAGAGACTTAGAATTTGAAGCTGCAGCATTTGAAGACCTTGCGTGGTGAATTCAGCTATTTCATCTCATCGCTCTCAACTTGCCCGTCCTTGAGCGTTATCAAACGTTTCGCTCTCTCCATCACCATTGGGTCATGCGTTGAAAATACGAACGTCATGTTCGTCTGCGCGTTGAGGTGGTTCATCATATCAAGCAAGTCTGCACCTGTTCTCGAATCGAGGTTCGCAGTCGGCTCATCCGCAAGAATAATCGCAGGTTCAGAGACCATCGCCCGCGCAATGGCGACACGCTGCTGCTGTCCGCCTGATAGCTGCGGCGGGTTCCGGTCTGCGAATCCCGCTAGCCCAACCTCCTCAAGCATTGCGACAACCCGTCTATGCCGTTCCGTCTTGGACACCCGCTGTAAGAGCATAATGTATTCCACATTCTCCTCTACTGTCAGCACGGGAATGAGGTTGTACGCCTGAAAGATGAAGCCGATGTTGTCCCGGCGAAAATCGGATAGTTCATTGCCGCTCATGCCCGACAGCACCTTGCCCGACAGCCAGACCTTCCCATCTGTCGGCGCATCCAGCCCGGAAATGATGTTGAGAAGTGTGGTTTTCCCGGATCCAGACGGTCCCACCAACGCCGTGAACTCTCCTGATTGAATCGTTAAATCAACTCCCCGAAGGGCTTCGACGGGCACGTCATTTTCCGCATACACCTTTGTAATGCTTTCTGTGACAATGACATCAGTATTCGCCAATGTTAAGCTCCTCACACAAAAGGTAAATTCCTAAAATAGATCTTCCTACAACTTATGACAAAACCAAAGGATGCTCAAATGACCATCCAGATCCCTGAAACCCTGACCGATGAAATCATCAGCCGATCCGCCATTGGAAACCTCCGGGCTAACATCGTCACTTATCTGGTCCGCACCGACCGTCAGACTCAAGACTGTCCATTTTTCCGCTTTATCACGACCACGCAAACCAATATCTTCTTTACTCCAAAGACAGCGCCTCAGCACCACCGAAATGCTGTGCCACGATAATGAGATCAAAAATATTCACCTGCCCATCATCGTTGACATCGGCCCGAGGATTGACGGGGCTCGTTATCCCGAAAGCATTGGCGACCTGCACCAGATCTAACACGTTCACCCGCCCATCGGCATTGACATCCCAGACCGACGGCGCCTTGAGATAAATCTCGCCATCGAGGTCACCCAGCCGATGCGCCGTCCCGACCAAACGACTATACGCACCGGTGACCGATTCCTCTAGGGCAATCGTCTGCTCCTCACCACTCCGATTATAGACCGCCCACCCTTTCGTGAACTCGCGGATGAACAGACCATCAACGCCGTTATACAACTGCGCCATCGCCCCGACAGGACGACCCAGGTCCGTATCATAGAACGCATACCAATGATGATCGGCACCCATCGCATTATGGGTACGGAACAGTACCAACCCATCCGAATGCGTCAACCCCATCGCCGTAAAGAGACGCATCCACCGCTTCGCCTTGGGCGTATCCGGCGGCTCATCCTTAACATTATACCCCTCCAAGCACATCACCTGCGGATACGCAAAATGCGCCTCGCCCCAGAGCAAGGTCCGTTCAATCTGCATCAACCCCTTCGGCGTATAACCGTTATCATGATCCCGACCCGTCTCCATGAACGTGCCATTCATCCACTGCGCGGTGCGCGGAATCTTCGTCCGATTCGCGTTGCCGAGGATTAAAAAGTCCGACCCGATCGCCTCTCGCGCACGGCGGACAATATTCTCCTTCGCCACTTGCTCCGCTTCATACCCACGATAGCCGACGCGGCTATCCACGTCACCGTTAACAAGAATCGGTTGATACTCATTCCAATAATCGAAAAAGACGCCATCATACAACCCACAATTGGCAGCGGCGACGATTTGTTCGACAACCATATCCTGCATCCCGGGGTCTGTAAAATCGAGCAGATACGACCCGTCCCAGACAGCCGCTTTATTGCCAGAAGCATCACGCAGCCAAAACGGGAAGTCTTCTAGGTAAAACCCAGCTTCACCGAGCTGCGCAGACCGAAGCGAAATTTGACGGATGAACAGCATGTTCGGATTTAAACTCGCAAACCGCGAGCGTTCTGCGTGAGCATCACTCAAATCACCCATCAACTGCACACCCTGTTCCGTGAAACGCCACTGCAGACCAAACGATGGACTCCACCACAAATCGTGCAAGGCGACATTCTCCACATTGGATAAGTGATCCAGATTCGACACAGGACGGAGACCACCCCACGCGGCGAACACCGACGGAAGCGACCGATTCGCCAACCGAGCCGTAATCGACGGACGAGGTGAAATACAGACCACATTAATCGAAAGATGCGGAATCTCCAACGATGCCAGCGGACTGAAATCGACAATATAGTTGCCATCGAGCCTCAACGTTTCCAACCGCGTTAGCCCTGCCAACGCGCTGATATCGACAATCTCGTTCCGATCCAACCACAACGTCTCCAGTGCCGTTAACCCCGACAACGCGCTGATGTCAACGATCCGATTCCCATTCAGCTTCAGCAGCGTTAACCGCGTCAACCCTGACAACGGCGAGATATCGACGATCCGCCAATTCGCCTCAAGACTCAGGACTGACAACATCACCAGCCCCCTAAGCGGTGATACATCCGAAATTTGACAGGATCGCAAGTCGAGATACGTCAATTGCGTCAACCCCTTAAGCAGCGACAGGTCCGAGATCGGATTACTCGACAGCGTCAACCCCCACGCATTGACAGCATGCTCCAGACCCCGGATGTCCACAATTCCACGACTCCCCGCTGGCAGATCGGTTAACCCCAACATTGCCTCCCGCGTCAACGGCTCCGCGTCAGACAAACCCAACTTCTCACGGACAGCGGCAGCCAGATTCGCGTCCGGCATCTCGACCACTTCCGCTTCACATTGACCGAGAACCGACCACAGCAGACACGCGACCCCTGCCACACGCCACAAGAAACAACAACGACCACGCATAACAACGTACCTTCCTTAACCGGTATTATCCTACGCCCTGCTTTTATCAACAGATCTTTCCTTCTATTGTTCTTGCTAACCTAAAAACTCCTACGCATTGCAGTTGCCGGGGCTATCTTCGCCGCATATCGAGCCGGATATAGCCCGGTAATAATGGTAAAGATAAACACGCAGACCGGATACAAGATGAACGGTTTGACCGTCATGACGGGGTAGATGAGCTCCTGTATCGTCACACCCATCATTTCAATGCCGGTATAATCAATACCGACCTTTGTAAATATCCCTGTCAAGACGAAACCGAGGATAGCACCGAGGCCGATACTCACAATCGCCAACGCCCCAGCTTCAAATAGGATTAGTCGCGCCATCCCGAAAGAACGGGTGCCGACAGCGCGTAACACACCAAACTCAAACATCCGCTCATACAGCGACATAAAAAGCGTATTGATAATTCCGAACACAACAACACCAAAGAGGATAACCCCCATGATATATTTGCTATACTTGGACATCTCGAATACGGCTTGCAACTGGGGTAGGATTTCCGTCCAGCCTAACGCTTCGTTGTCATGTTGAGAATACCGCCCCCAAAATGGAAGATTTTTGTCCCGTCCGTATTTTGTGTCGGTAAATTTGATAGCAATTTCATGGACACCGGAACCGATAGCAAGCATCTCTTGGGCTTTTCCCAGCCGCACAAACGCCATGCCCCCACTCATTGCATCACCACCGAGATGATAGATTCCTGAAATCCGAAACATCTCTTGTGACAGATCGCCACTCTCTGACTGAGCGACGGTGACGACGACCCGATTGCCAAGCGTAACCTCAAGGAGCTCCGCTAGTTTCGCGCCGACCACAATATCGCGGTTATTGTCCCCTTCAAAGTACGCCCCTTCTACGATCGCATCATCGATCTGGGATAAGAACCGTTCTGTCGGTGGTTGGACTCCCACTAGACTAATCGCGCTGACATTTGCCGACGAGGTAATCATCCCGAAAGCTAGCGTCCGGGGTGTGAACCGTTCGACAATCGCTTCCTGAGAGAGAGTATCAACCACTTCATCAAGTTGATTAATCGTCATTTCGACTGCCTGCGTGTCGCGGAAGCCTTCTCGATGAATCTGTCCGTCGCCGAGAAAAGAAGCGGTCGCAGTTTTGACCATGTTCTGCTCCATCCCAATCCACAACGCATCGGCAAAGATAAGCGCAGCCAGACCGATGCCAATCGCTATCGAAGCGATGATGGTGCGCCGTTTATTCCGAAAAAGATTTCTCCAAGCCAGTTTGATGAGGATTAGCCACATGGTTTTGAGCCGTGAAATGTGATGTGTGACAAGATTATCTGTTCTGTCCCTTGACTGCCGACTTCAATGAGCACGCATTGCCCTAGCCGGCAGAATGCGCGCTGCCTTCAGTGCGGGAAATATGCTGACTATCGCTGCCGATAGAAGGACGGTGATCGCGGGAATGGTGAGACTCCGTGCGTTGACTTCGGCGTACATCGTTTGAAATTTGACACCGCCGTAAGTCAATTCCTGTGGCATGGTAATGCCATATATTGATAGCAGATGGTTAGCCGCAATCCCGAGTACAGCACCGACGACAATGCTGCCGACGGCGATGATGAGCACTTCGCAAACTACCAGCCAGAAGATTTGCACCGGTTTCGTTCCGACTGCTTTCAACACACCGTATTCGCTAGTTCTCTCCAGCACCGACATCAGGACCGTATTCAGTACACCGATAGCGACGATGAGCATAATGATAATCCGTCCGATAGCATCGCCCTGCTTGTCCGCCTGCATCGCCCGATAAAAATCCTTGGCAACCACCTGCCAAGGAGCAACATCGAGCGTCGAGTCACTAAGACCGGTTTCGATCGCCTTCGTAATTTTGAATACACGATTGATGTTTGACACAATCACAACAATTTCGTGGGAGCGTCCTTCAAGCACAAGTAACTCCTGCGCATCGCTGATGTGGAGATAACACGCCATCCGATCCGTGATGTCGTCGCCGCTTTCTGCAATCCCAACAATCTTATACAAATCGTTGGCGATCGAGCCGTCGGCGCCCTGCGAGACAATTACGATTTCGTCACCAACCGTCGCAGGAAGGTTTTTCGCAAGCCCTTTACCTAAAACCGCTTCACGCGCTGGCTGCGCTGAGATTACCTTCCCATCAATGATTTTCCGATCAAATCGGGTCGCTTCGACCTCACGCGCCACATCAATACCGATGATTTGTACGGTGGTACTCTTTTCACCGACCGAGCCGAGCCCCGCCGAGTACACCCGCGGCGTCCACGCTTCCACCCCTTTTACGCGCCCGATGGTTTCCCCGATCGACTCGTAGTCATCCATCGTTTTATAGAGCGACGGTTTATCGAGATAGCCATCCCGATGCACCTGAATATGTCCGATGCGGTTCTGCGTAAACATCGCGATTATGTCGGAATACGCGCCATCAGACCAGCCAATGAACACGGATGAGAGTGTAAACCCGACGATCATTGCAAGTGCAGTTAGTATTGTGCGTCGTTTTTGACGGAAGATGTTGCGGAATGCAATTTTAAGTGTCATCATAGCGTAAAACGTGATGCGTAAAACGTAACTGAGCCTCTGAATTGATGAAATTAGGACTTACGCACTTCAGGTTGTAGTGAACACCGTACTGCGTTTACCACGCACATAACAATGGAAATTCAATCGTAGACACAGGTTGCCTAACCTGTGATCCGATCGCAGATTGGGCAATCTGCGCCACTTTATGTCAACTGCGTAACTCCTAGAAATATTGAATCCTCAGAAGTTGATTTATCTCCGCTTCTGAAGGTTTCGGCGGGTGAAAACTTTTTTGTCAATACCTTTGTCAAACGCGGCGTCCACGAACCGTACAACGGTTTTGTGCCCTTCTTTGTTCTGTGGTATCATCTCCATCACTGAGGGTATAGTCTTCCCGTCAAACGATTTGATCTCTTTGAAATTCATGACTCGCGTTAGACGTCCTGTTTCGTCGTAGAAATGCTGCCACACCGGAATCTGATCGCTTACTCGGATAGCGACGATAAGTTTGCCCCAAACAATCGGCGAATCCTCCTTCGGCAGCAACTGAATGTAGAGATGGTCAGGTTGGGCATCTGCCGGTGTGATTAATTCGTAGGTGTAATCGTCAAGCATTGACGATTCTTTGACGAGATCGTCATTCGTAAAATCAGAACCCATCCAGGATCCCATCATCATTGATGGTGGTACTTTCATCACCTTGTTGGTCTTCGGAAGGTAGTTCCACATTTCATTCCCAATCCGCAAGGTCGCGACGCCCTTCTCTTTTTTGGGCGATGTAATCAAGATGAAGGTCCTGTCCATCCCCTGTGTCCAGACTTCCAAAGCCAAGGCTCTCTCCCAATGCGGTGTAACAATCTGCATCTCCATATTTGTCTGGCTTGTTTCACTACGATAGAGTTCGTCCATTCGTTTAACAATAGCTTTGACATCAATATCCGCAGCATGGCTTTCCGCACATACTGGAAGTTGAGCAGAGAATAAGGAAAATAAGATCGCCAAACCACCTAAAACTAAAAGATTCAAGGTGGACGTTGGGATTTGATTTCTATCCATAAAAACAAGATCCCTTTCCGATGGGGAGCACCCCATCGTTTACTGATTCTTGGACATTTTTGAAAGAGTATATTAAACCAATCAACTTCAATAATCTGACGCATTTAGAAGGGAAACGTTTAACTACCCTCTACCCATTTGTATATTTATGCTTTCCCGTTGACAGGGAGGGGAAATTCTGCTACGATGGTATCTATTCCACAGCGGTTGGGGTGTCTCAGTGCTTCCGCCTTCCTTGCGTACTGTCTGTCGGAGTTTTTTTACCCGTTTTACCCGTTGATTTGATCCTCATATTGTGGGGCGTCCGCTGCTCCAGATGTATTCAATCGAATCCTGTGCGAAAGGAGAATTTTCCCCATGCGAAAGAAACGGATTATTTACATGAATGACGCACGCCACTACTACCTGTTTGTCTTCGAGCCACCTATGACGCTGGAGGACGCTTGGGTTCCTGTCGATGAAGTCGCTGGCACGGCGGTGGATACCTTCTGCTATGGTGTTGAGCGGGGGGATGGACTGTTTTATCCATCCAAGATCGGTATGCGCTTTGGGGAGGACATCCAGCCTTTCGAGCAGGCTGCGTACTGGCGCACCTGGAACAATATGCAGAGCTTAATTGACCGAGGACTGGACCCATTGCGGGTTCTTACCGACCGAGCGCACGACAAGGGGCTGGACTTCATCGCTAGCCTGCGTATGCCCGCCCATGGTGGCATGAATCCGGCGCACCGACTACAAGACGGCGGTCGTGGCTTGGCGCATCAAGAAGTGCGTGACCACCAATTTGCCGTGTTAGAGGAACTAGCGACCGAGTATCCTGCTGAGGGACTAGAATTGGATTTTGCGTTTCCGGGAGGCAGCCCTATCCTGCGGGAAGAGGATGCTCCCGCCATGATACCCGTCCTGACAGAATATGTCGAACAGATTGCCGAAATGGTCAGAAGCCGTCGGGGCGATTCGTGCGATCTTGGCGTCCGTGTGTTGCCCACGGAGGAGATGAATCTGGCGCAAGGTCTTGACGTGCGGGCGTGGTTTGAGCGTGGTCTACTAGACTTTGCAGTTCCGATGCGTTACGCTTACATGGTTCTCGATCCCGACATACCCATCAACTGGCTGATTGAGACAGCACATCGGGCGGATGCCTCGGTCTACGGGATCCTACAACCTTATGTCCACGATGCCCTCACCGGAGCACCCCAGCGGATATGGCCCACGCCGGAACAGATGCGAGCGGCGGTGGCAAACAATTGGGCGCGTGGCGTTGATGGCTTATACATTTGGTTCATGCGTTGGCCCCTAGGGGAGGTGGAACGCAGTATGCTGACTGAACTTGGCGATCCGGAGCTAGTGG
This sequence comes from Candidatus Poribacteria bacterium, assembly GCA_965222435.1. GTDB lineage: Bacteria > Poribacteria > WGA-4E > WGA-4E > PCPOR2b > PCPOR2b. Next base: position 6,571,386 of record OZ244950.1, read on the forward strand.
CTGAGGGAGACAAGTGCTACGTCGTCGCTCGAAACCGCCAAGCCAAAGACGACAAAACCCATTACCCGACGCCGCTGCCGGTCGAGATTGCCGCCTCAGATGTGGGGACGCGGCATCCGATTCCGTTTTACGTCGCCGATGATATTGCAGGTGCTAAGGGACGGATACGCCAGATCCGTCTCAGGATTAATATCACCGACCTTGTATCTGCCGACCGGCTCGATATTCGGCTCAATGATAAGTCCCTAAAGGACGAGAGTTGCCTACGCACCCACGGCTCAGAGATCAACCCTTACGGCGGTCAACGGTTGGAATTTCATCTGAGAGATGTTCTGCCGAGACAGGGGAAGAATCTGTTAGAGATCATTTTGGAAAATAGGGCGCAAGGATTAGTAAGCCCGCTCAAGGTGGAGGAGGTAGAACTTACTGTAGAATACGGTCCGTACCCCTCTGCGCTGCAGCACCCATCTCCGTACTAGTACATCACAGCAGAGAAAGCGAGGCTTTTTAGTCCCGATGCTTTATCTCTAAGGAGACACCATGAAAGTCATTGAAGTCTCAGGCTCACCCCGCGAAATTGGCTGTCTCACCGGCGAAGCGTTGCGTGAGGAAATCCGTGAGCACCTTGCCCTTTTTCCGCCAAACATTGACAGAGCCGTTTGGGCGCAGCGGTTTCCACGCTTTTTGGAGACGCTGAAAACCTATCTGCCGGCGGTTCTCGCAGAAATCGAAGGAACCGCAGCCGGTGCCGACCTCCCCCTTGACACCATTTTCCAACTGAATCTCCCGATGTATGCAAATGAATTGGTAGTCGATGAGGGCTGCACGAATGTCGTATTTAACAGCGGGTCGGACGGACCGCTTTGGGGTAAGAACAACGATGGGCTTGCCAAAGACGAGCGGAGACCCGCGTGTGCGCGAGTCATCCACCGAAACGATGCAATTCCTACGGCGGTCTTTACCTTCTGCGGCATGGTTGCGACAACCGATGGCATGAACGCCGAAGGTGTAGCGGTAGGGCACTCCTCAGTTGGAAGCGTCTTCCAACAAAGCGATGACTTCGTCCCGATACGGCTTTGGGCTTATGAATGCATGATGCAGAGCCGGACGACATCGGAATTTATTCGACGCTTGTCCCAACTTCCGACGCGGGGTAAGGGGTACAGCCATGTCTGCGTAGACACGGACGGTGTGATGTGTTCCATCGAAGCGCCGTGCCCAGTGATGCAGGTACGCAACCCAAAATCAGATGCGCTCCACATGAACTGCGTCAACTGCTACCAACTTCCGACGCTTGCCGATGCCGATCGCCGCACGGAAAGCGGCAAGTGCAACGCCAAAGCAAGGCAGCATTTTCTTGAACAGAGTCTCTCCGAGTTGTCCAATTACAGCCTAGTGGACATGAAAGCAATTTTGCGCCATCACGGTCATCCAAGTATCTGCCGTCACGGTGGAACAGAGGATTCGCACACAGAATATTCAATGATCGGGATGACACAGAGCCGGCGGGTGTTGTTTGTGGACGGAAATCCATGCGAAGACGCCTATCAAGAAATTCAGCTATGATCAACAAAATATAAGGAGATTAAGGTAATGCAATTGGAAACACTTTCCTCATTTGAAGACCGACATCACGCACAGTTTATGGAGCAGGGTTACCTGCGTCTGGGCAAACTCTTGTCGCCCGACGAACTTGCCGCCATCCAACAGCGCATAGACGATATTATGCTGGGCAAAATCCGCTACGACAACATGCGTTTTCAACTTGACCCTCGGTATACTGGGAGCAATATGACCCGCACCGTAGGGAACGAAGATGCAACCCTGAACTACCGGCGCATTGATGATCTGGAACAGGATCCGCTTTTTCTCGCCTATATTCAGAAGCCCCTCATCCACCAAATCACCCGCCGCTACATCGGGGAAGACGTTTCGATTTTTCGCTCCATGTTCATGAACAAACCCGCCGAACGTGGGACTGAACTGGTTTGGCACCAAGACATCGGGGTGGGTTGGAAGATTGATACCAATCCGATCATCACGGTATGGACTGCCTTCGATGCGGCGACCGTGCGTAGTGGTTGTATGCAGATTGCGCCGGGCAGCAATAATCTGGGGATTCTCAACGAAAGGCACTTCACGTCAGAGGAGGACCAAGCCAAATATACCCGCGACGAAGATGTGATCGACTTAGAAGCGGAGGCTGGAGAAGCTATTCTGCTACACAACTTTTTGCTGCACAGTTCAGGCGTCAACACGACCACGTCACCCCGTCGCGCGTTCAGTGCGACCTATATGGATGTGGGAACTCGCTCGGTGATTACGGGCGATACGTTTCCGATAGTTTTCGGGGAGGGCGCGCTTTCTCCCGATACGGTTACAGGTAAAACAGCCGAACGCATAAAGTTTTTTCATGGCTAGAACCTATGCAGCTCGTAGGGAACAACGATCGTTGTTCCCTACGCTCGACCAAGGATCTCCGATTGGGTAAATATAACTCCAACACAAAGCAATGAGGACTTGTAGTCGGGTGATTTATCGCCCGTCCGGACGCGCAATAAATTGCGCTACTACAAACTGAACTGCGTGGTTCCTATTTAGGCTCAAACTCCCTCCGAGGATGTCAGAATGGAAGGACCGTTTCAACTGGCAGACAGTGTCATTGACGCTGTTATCAACAACACAGGTCCCGCTGTTTTTCTACTTCGCCGAATTGAAGATACGCCAAAATACGCGCACTACCGTGCCCTAATCGGTCGCACAGATGGTAATCTCTCAGAGACGCTGAAACAGTGGCTTGGCTCTGATTACCGCGTCTTTTCTTTTCAATATGTTGAATCAGCCGAGGCGGCGTTCAGGCAACAGTGCACGATGTGGCACCAACTGGATGGGCGAGACGGAAAGTTGGACAATAAGCGACATCCGGAACCAGCCAACGGACAGATTATCCATTGTCCTGTTTGTTCGACCTGACGATTCCCAGTATAGTAATCTTCACCTTCACAAACACGCCAAACCATTCGGAAAAATCCTATGTCCATGTGGCTCACCAATCAGCAACTTCAGCACCTGCAGCGCGCATACCAGAAACAGGTGGAAAGCCCTGTGCCAACGCAGGTCATTTCTAGTGGCGAATGTTTCCCGCCCCCGCAAACCCGTCAGCAGGCGCAGGTCGAGGTACTGATTCAGGAGGAAGCAAATCTGTATGCTAGTCGTCAAGGAATTCCGCGCCGAACCTATCTCCGTTCCCATAGCGGTATGGCTGCCGCGTTTATAGCGATGAATCGGGTTCACGGCGAGGTCTACAACGTGGACACCAACGAAGCCGAAGATCCGGAGGCAGCGCAAGCACGAAAGGACGAGACCAAGGACCAGTTTATCTTCGACGTTCACACGCACCACGTTCACGATAACTACAGTTGGGAAGGGCAGCTTTGGATACGCGACGCCGCCCGCGGCAACAACCAATCCAAAACGCCTTGGAATCCGGAATTGGTCGAACAGGAACTTGATCTGAAATATTACAAGTTCGACTACTACCTAAAAGACATGTTCTTCGACAGCGATACCACAGTTGCGCTGCTCAGCACGTCGCCATCGGTCAATCCGTACAAGATACTGCTGTCCGATGATCAGATGGTCGCCACACGCAATCTGGTCAATCGGTTGTCTGGTACGCGACGGATGCTAGCACACGGCGTGATTTGGCCCAGCGTTCCAGAGTATCTGGAGGCAATGGAGCGCGCTGCCACAGAACTCAAGGTGGACTCGTGGAAAGGCTACACCATTGGCGATGTTCTGGGTGCTGAGCCTACCTTCGACAAACCGTGGCGGATGGACGACGAAGACCTGACATACCCGACCTATGAGAAAGCCCACAAATACAGCGTCCGAAATATCTGCGTCCACAAGGGGGTGCTGCCAATTGACTACGAGAGCATCCCAAACTGGCACTATGCGACATTGGATGACCTCGGAAAGGCTGCCCAAGATTGGCCCCAACTGAATTTCCACATTTATCACGCCGGCTTGAAAATGTGGCGTGACGCACACGGGGTGAGCGAAACATTTGAACGGACTGGACATTTGCCGTGGATTGACGAGATGGCTGCCATCCCCGAAAAATACGGGGTGTCGAATGTGTATGCCGACATCGGTCTCTCGTTCGGCGCGCTGGCGATTACGCATCCGAGGCTTGCAGCAGCGATGTTAGGGATCCTGATCAAGGGCTTAGGGTCAAACCGTGTGCTGTGGGGCACCGATTCGATCTGGGCAGGCTCACCGCAATGGCAGATTGAGGCACTGCGCCGCATCGAGATTCCGGCAGATCTACAGGACAAACACGATTTGGAACCGCTGGGACCTGCCGATGGTCCCGTGAAAAACGCCATCTTCGGTATCAATGCTGCCGGTCAGTACGGTATTGGACTGGATAGCGACGGTCAGCCAATTGCAAACTACAAGGACGATGAACTTTCACGTTTGAAAGCCGAGTACCTAGACGCGGGCAACCAGCGCGATAACCTGTTCTGGGGCTGGATCCAAAATCAGAAGCAAGGTTGAGCCATTCCCGCGCGCTTGAGACTGTTGTTTCTACAGCGTCGTAAGACTGCCTGAACTGGTATGAGGAACTTATCATTGAAAGGATAAGCGCAACGCCGCGGATTTGGATTCACGCTGGGAAACTAGTAATAGGGGTATGAATGCTTAAAAACGCAAAACACGATGATCTGATCCCTCCGCAGCCAAGCCGTGACTCCCAACCTGCGAGCCGAACGCGATGGCGAGCCGTGTTCATCGGCACCTTGCTTCTCCCTGCCAACGCCTACTGGATCGCTTCCGGCGAAGCCACCTCGACGACTGTCTCCCTCTTTTTCAACATCATTTTTATCTTATTCGTACTGCTCCTGCTGAACCTGCTGCTCAAGCAGATTGCCCCCCACACCGCCTTGAATCAGGGCGAACTGCTGATTGTTTATGTGATGCTGTCGATCTCCTCTGGAATTGCGGGACTCGACATGATGCGGGTGCTGATGGCGGTCTTAGTGGGACCGTTCTGGTATGCACGCCCGGAGAACGAATGGGCGGAACTCTTCTGGCGATTTATCCCCCCTTGGCTTGCTGTCCAAGACAAGGAGATCCTAAAAGGCTTCGCCGAAGGCGAGTCTAGTTTCTACGTACCTCAAGTTGTGCAAGCATGGATATTCCCCACCCTCATTTGGTCAGGATTCATTTTTCTATTGGTCTTTGGGATGCTCTGTATTAACGTTTTGGTGCGTAGACCGTGGACAGAGGCGGAGAAGCTGAGTTACCCAATCATTCAACTTCCGCTTCAGATGACCGATGGTCGTTCCTCTCTCCTCTCAAACCGAATGATGTGGATCGGATTCGGATTGGGCGCGGGACTCGATATCCTTAACGGGCTTCATTTCTTGTATCCAATTATCCCCGGTCTCGGTGGACGGCTCTACGACCTCCGTCCTTTTTTCACAAACAAGCCGTGGAATGCGATAGGTTGGACGCCGGTTGCCATTTTTCCCTATGCGGTTGGACTTGGATTCTTAATCCCGTTGGATCTCTCATTCGCTTGTTGGTTTTTCTACCTGTTTTGGAAAGCAGAACGGATCCTCGCAAATGTCCTCGGCTTGCACTCCATCCCAGAATTTCCTTATATCGAACAGCAGACTACCGGTGCATATTTGGGGCTATTTCTGATCGCACTTTGGATGACACGGCATCATCTCAAGCGAGTCGTTTTCGCTGCCATCAGGGGCGGACGTGGGGAAGTGGCAGATGAACCGATGAGCTACCGGGCTGCATTAATCGGACTGATTTTTGTTTTTGGGGCACTTCTCTTTTTCTGTCATCAGGTGGGGATGGCGTTGTGGAGCAGCTTCCTCTTTTTCCTCATCTACTACGCCATCTCGACAGCGATTACACGGATGCGTGCGGAGTTAGGATCCCCAGTCCACGACTTGCATTTTTCAGGACCGGATACAACATTGATCAAAGTGTTAGGGACTCGCACCCTCAGCGCAAATGAATTAACCATGTACGGACTTTTCCACTTCTTCAACCGTGCCTACCGTGGGCATGTGATGCCTCATCAACTCGAAGGATTCAAACTGATGGAACGGGCACGAGCAAGTCACCGACGCCTGTTGTGGGGGATGATTGTGGCAATTGCATTGACAGGACCCGTTGCGTTTTGGGCTTACCTCAGCGACGGCTATAGATTTTCCGGTGCTATTGGATACGCTTGGCGACCGTTCAATAAGTTACAGTCGTGGTTATATCACCCGTTGTCACCGGACTATGGCGCGATGGGTGGACTAATCTTCGGTATAATTACAACGTTGTTTCTGATGGTGGTGCGGATGCGTTTTATCGGGTGGGTATTTCATCCGGCGGGATTTGCGGTCTCCAGCAGCTGGTCAATGAACGTGTTCTGGGGTTCGATTTTTGTGAGTTGGTTGCTGAAACTAATTCTTCTAAAACTGGGCGGTGTCAAAACGCATCAAAAGGCAATTCCGCTGTTTCTGGGGTTGATTTTGGGTGAATTTGTCATCGGCGGATTCTGGTCGCTACGTGGGGCTATCTGGAATGTCCCGACATACCGGTTCCTGTTCTAATTGACCGGCTGGAATTCATACGTGCAATTTATCCGCGGATTTCAAGGTTGTTCCGTGTCTTACCAGTTGGGAAAAATTGAGATAAGGAGAAAATTATGAGTCACTACGACGATGTACGCAATCGGATTCACCGTCAGATGGTCCCCTTACCGATTCTGTATCGCGCTGATTATTCGATTGACCATGCAGGCTTGGCGAAATATGTCGCTTGGCACTTGGAGAACGATACCCAAAACTTTTGTTTGACCTTCACCTACAGCCAACTCGATTTTGTTACGGCTGAAGAAATTGTGGAGGTAACGCGCACAGTGATGGATGTTGTGCGCGATGACGCGGTGTTCATCTCCTGTACGGGTGGCGGTCCACTGCACGAAGCGATCCAGACCGTGCAAGCATTCGAGAAGATTGGAGCGCAGGCAGCGTTCGTGCATCTGCCGGAACACTGCCTGCAAAACCCCTCCCACTGTGGTGAGCTCTACGTGGAATATATCCGCGGCGTTGCCAAAGAAACCGAAATTCCTCTCTTGGCGGTGGCGTTACCAGTCCCTTGGAGCGCTCCCTCCCAGACAATGCTGCCTGTTCAGCGTTTTGAAGAACTTTGCGAAGTGGAACAATTCATCGGTATCAAGGACGATATTTATATATTGGATAATCGGATGGAGTTGGTCCGCAGGTTCTCTGGACGCATGGGTATCACCGGGGGTGGTATGTTCACCCACTACATCTTCTTCCACCACTTTCCCGACCAAGGTGAGTTCGCCGGGATTTACAATCCCAAGCGTGGGCAGCGCATGTTCGAGCTACTCGATGAGAACAACTACTTGGAGGTGATTAAGATGCTGGAGGTGGACGCACAAAGTGGGCTTACACTGCCCGACCTCCACTGGATGGCGCGCAATCAGGTGGTGTTTTTCGGGATGGGGTTTGCCGAGACCTACGTCATGCGTCCCCCGATTGCCACAGCCACCGAAGCACAGGCAAAAGCAATCATTGAACACATGCACCAGACACCGACACTTTTTGAACGGGTGGGACGATGAGTGAGAAGACTTTGCATCTTCTCAGAGTATTTTCTCTACCGTGACGGGCAGCTCAAGGCTGAAGTTCGCATGATCGACTGCGTCATCGTTCAGAATGACGACACCTGCCTCCTGATGCGGCGCATCGGCTTTCAGATGTACAGAGCGCAAACCGCCGAGCCATCGACGGGCATCCGACACATAGATGAGGTCTCCTTCCTGAATGGAAAGTTCGTCCATTAACTCGACTGGCAGCCGCGCACGGTCGGCGTCAACCGCATCTGTACGAAACTGGAGAGGGGAGGAGGTTTTCGGCTCAGACCGATTGGGTTCACCGCCCTTAAACAAACGCATTCCTTCGGACAAGGTGGCAATACAGAGTCCGGAGAGATCTGCCTTTGGTCGTGATTTGGTAAAAAGGGTGATTCCCACACCTAGCACAACTGTGACAAGCGTACCGAACAATCCGCGCATGTATATGTATCCCTTATCGGGGGATACGCCGTGGGCAAGCGGCTCAATCAGAAAATAGAGGGATTTGTGATGGGTAACGAGGGTAAGCAGCGAGCCTATAAGAAGTGCCCAGAACGCTGCTGCCGATGTGAAACGGGACCAGAGGACGCCCATAAGCAGGACCACAATCAGCGATGGCAATATCGTTGTGAAGAACTTTGAGTGAGCTGTATAGATCTGATCGTCCAGCTCAAAGATGGGAACGAGCACCAAACCCAGCAGTGTCGCACCAACGGCTGCCAAGCGAGCAGCGTGGAGATAGTATTTGTCGTCTTTGCCCGGTACAACGGTTTTCCAGATGTCATTGACCCCCACGGCAGAGACGGCGTTAATAAGCGTATCAAGCGTGGACATCAGTGCTGCCAGCAGTGCCGCGATAACCAGTCCAAATATCCCCGGTTGGGTGATGACTTGCATCACCATTACAAAGACGCTTTTCGCCTTTTCTGGAGCTTCGGGCCAACCGTAGGTTTCCATCGCTTTGCCAACCCAACCCCCATTGCTGACGACGATCGCTGCAACGGGCATCAGAACAAGTACCATGACAATCATGGCTTTGCGCCCATCGTGGACGGACTTGACCGACAAGAAGCGCAGAATGATGCCCTGATTGATGAAAAAGAAAGCTACAGTTCCTGAAAGCGCGTCGCCCCAGAACGTGCCGATGAAGTGAAAGTTTGCGGGTTCGTTGAATTGAGGGAACGGGACTTTGTGGGTCGCCGGTAATCCATTCCAAAACGCATCCCACCCGCCAACGTGATGGATGCCGAGTAGGAAGATGCCAATACCGGCGACAAGCAGAATCATGCTCTGGAACAGATCGGTCATGAGCACCGACATCTGTCCCCCACTGTGCATATAGGCAAGCGAAATGATTGCCACTATCACAGCCCCCACCATTATGGGCATTCCTATGACACGGTTCAGAACGACGGCAATCGTCTGCAGGTTCATGCCGATATAACCGACAAGATACAGTACGATCAGGATGAGTACCATGAACCGCGTGCGTCGATCGAATCGGCGTTCAAAATACTCAGGGATAGTACTTATGCGGTTGAAGTAGATAATGGGGAACCAGCCAAGCAGGAACAGCGGCATGATGAACCAGTCGTTCGTGTAGTACGTCATACTGGCAAGCCCGCTGTCATAGCCGAGGTCAGAGTAGTTGATAAAACTATAGGACCCAACGAGGGTGGCAATACATGACGCAGCGATCAACCACCAGACAAAGCGTTGACCACCGAAGAAGAAGTCTGCTGTGGATTTCGTATATCGCCCGAAGTAGATGCCACAAGCCACAATAGCCGCGAAGTAGAGAATGATGACAGTGTAATCGAGTGTATGGAGTGAATCGCTCATCAGAGTTCTTTAGGCTGGAGACCCCACACTTTAGTGTGTGGGAGGGAATCCCGCCTTCTTTTTTAGTTGAAAAATATGGTGAGTATGTTAAAATTGTCTTGTCCTTCGTGGGAGCGTTTCAGTCCTAACACCCGTTAGGGGCTCCCACACACATCCACTGAAACCGATATGAAGGGCAAGGACAATATCATGAAAAAGACTTATGAATATCGCGCCTATCCTACAACGAAACAACGAAAGCTCTTTACCCTCTGGTTAGCATTACTGCGCTCTGTTTACAACCAAGCCCTTGCGTGGCGTATCGAAGCATACCAAGCCACCGGGCTAACAGTTAAATGGACGACACAAGCCAACGCTTTGCCAGATTTAAAGCAAGAATCTGAGGCTTATGCCGGCCTTCACAGCGACGTTCTCCAAGATGCCATGCGCCGTTTGGATAAAGCATACAAAGCATTCTTCCGTCGTGTCAAAACGGGTGATAAACCGGGCTTCCCACGCTTCAAAGGCGGGGGACGGTATCGGTCGATGACTTTCAGCCACTTGGCAAAGCGACTGATTTGCAATGTCCATAGAAAATATGCCCGTGTGGTTGTCCCCAAAGTCGGACACCTGAAGATTCGATACCACCGATCGTTACCCGACGGCAAAATTAAGACGTTGACCATCTCCAAGAAGGCGTCCGGTTGGTATGCCACAATCGTCGTTGAAGTGCCAGCCCCGGTGGAAGTCCCCGTTAATACCACGTTGGGTGTGGATGTTGGATTGAACTCCTTTGTCGTTGATTCTGATGGTGAACGTATCCCGAACCCCCGCCATTTTCGTAAAGCTGAAAAGAAACTCGGCAAACATCAGCGTATATTGTCTCGGCGTAAGAAAAGAAGTAAACGCCGGGCGAAACAGCGCGAGATTGTCGCCCGTACATATCAACGGATAGCGAATCAGCGCAAGGACTTCCAGTTTAAGGCGGCGCATCGCATTGTTGAACGTTGCGATGAAGTGGCTGTAGAAGACCTGAAAATCAAGAACATGCTTAAGAACCATTACCTCGCCAAGAGCATATCCGACGTGGGGTGGGGCAGTTTTCGGTTGAAACTGCAAAGCAAAGCTGCAAATGCTGGCAAGCAGTTTACCAAGGTGAAACCTCACCATACAAGTCAGAAATGCTCCGGTTGTCATGAAGTTGTACCAAAGAAGTTGTCGGTTCGGACTCACGATTGCCCTCATTGCGGGTTGGTCTTGGACAGAGACCATAACGCTGCAATCAACATCAAAAAGGCTGCTGTAGCCTTGCGTGGAGGTGCGGTGGTAACTAACACCCCCGAAACCCCTGCTCAAGCAGGGACAGAAGCGCGGAACCCAATAAATCCCGGGGAACGGGCAACAAGCCCCAACCCTTTAGGGTGGGGTAACTGACTTGCCGGGGGGTCCCTCCACAGAAAAGATCCAAATCAGGTGGATGCCTGCGAATAGGAAGAAGCCAACGACGAGCACCCAGATGATCCACCGGTCAGCACGCAATCCCTTGTACACCGTACCGGCACGGAGCGTAACCCAGAGAGAGCCAAAAAAGAACAGTCCGCCGAACAGGTATTGATAAAACCACGCGAACCAGTTGTCCGACAGAATACTGCGAACAAATACAACAAATTGATCTATCATAAGCAACTTCCTAAAAAAATATGATTCCTGTTTATAGTTCGGTCAACTTCCTAAAAAAGTGCTACTTGACCGTCATCTTAATTTGCTATTGTAGCACAATCCAAAAAACCGGTCAACACCTTTTGTCAATGCTATCACACGGTCAAAATGTCGCTTAAACTTCGCCTTTTCGCTGGGGTTGATTTTTGTGTTTCTAATTTTTCGGAATTCTGCTATAATTGTGATGGGAACGGTTTGCTTCCACGAATCTGTCTTATCGGAAGCAATTGCACGCAATCTATACAAAGGAAGGTAACAAGATGGCACATCTTACCGAAGCCCAAGTGACACACTTTAAGGAACAGGGGTATCTGGTCGTTGAAGACGTGCTGGACCCCGAACAGGATATAGATCCAGTCATTGAGGAGTACGCAGGTGTCTTGGATCAGCTCGCCCAAGATTTATATGCTAAGGGTGAGATATCTTCGATGTATGATGACCTGCCGTTTGGTGATCGACTGACGAAAATTTATACTGAATCTGGCAGGGTGCATGCCCAGTATTTCGACTTTTCGTTGCCCCAGCAGAATGTGCAGCCGGATACACCGATGTGGGTGGGACCTCAGGTTTTCCACCTGCTGCGCAACGAGAGACTTCTCGATGCTATCGAATCGTTGATCGGGTCCGAAATTTACTCAAACCCAGTGCAGCACGTGCGTCTGAAGCCGCCGGAGCACCTTTGTCCCATCAATGAAGATACGGGGCGTGTCCAGATAGGGGCGACCCCATGGCATCAGGATACCGGGGTTGTCACACCAGAGGCGGATGAAACCGATATGCTGACAGTTTGGTTCGGTTTGTGGGATGCTACCATTGAAAATGGCTGTCTCGAAGTTATTCCCAAAAGCCACCGCGAAGGATTGCTTCAGCACTGCATCACGAGCACTGACCTGTCAAGAGGATTTGGTCGTCACATTCCGGGCAAATTTCTGCGTGAGCCAGATAGCGTACCTATCCCGCTCAAACGCGGAGGCGTACTGTTTTTCCACCGTCTCAACTGCCATAGCTCGCTGCCGAACAACAGCGATAATATCCGCTGGAGCTTTGATCTGCGCTATAACCCGACAGGTCAGCCAACCGGGCGTAGTGCATTTCCAGGCTTCGTTGCGCGCAGCCGTTCCAATCCGGAGAGTGAATTGCATGATCCCGAGGAGTGGGCAAATATGTGGTATGAGACGCGCAGCCGGCTGTCGGGGAGTGAAGACAATCCCACCTTCCACCGCTGGAAGACGGATGATCCCCGCTGTGCTTGAGCATGAGTATACGGAAGTGAAAATGCAAGGAGGCGAGGGAGCGGGGAAGCGAGAAAAGAATCTCCGCACCTCACAGCCTCACTCTCCTTTACGATTAAACACCAAGATGCTCAAGGAGGATGGTTGGTCAGCTACCCCGCCCTGAAGGACGAGGCTTGTTGCCTGTCCCGGGACTTACGCTTGTCCCGATAAATCGGGATGCGATGTACCTCGGCACATAAATGTACCGAAAAGGCACACGGTTTTCGGTCTCGGCTCGTAACTTTACACGCCCGCCACCGACGGCCACAGCAGCCGTTTAGAAGGATTCACCGTGTAGCGGTACTATCACAGGTTCACCTTCCGGGCGAAACCTCAGACAAACATCACCTTTTGGCTATCATGCCAAGAGGGGAGCGAAAAACGAGCGTTTTTCCTAAGTCATCAAGTTACAAAAAACAGATTAGCATATTTTGTGGGAAATTTCAAGCAAAAGAGGAGGCGGCAGGGAAGCCCCGTCCTAAAGAACGGGGCTTCCCTGCCGAAGATTTTGGTGAAAGTTCTTGATGCCATAGCGCATATCATGAAGAAGGAGGGCGTTGAGTACCTCAGTGCCTACCCCACAACCGCTCTGATCGAGTCAACTGCCGAGGTCGGTATACGACCAATCATCTGCCGTCAGGAACGGGTAGGGGTCGGTATCGCAGACGGTTACGCGCGGGTGACTAACGGCAACCCACCGGGTGTGTTTGCCATGCAGAACGGACCTGGTGCCGAAAATGCCTTCGCGGGCGTTGCCACCGCCTACTCAGACGCTGTGCCCATGTTACTGCTTCCACTGGGTCATCCCAGAGCACGTGACAGCGTATTTCCTCTCTTTAGTTCGGTGCGCAGCTTTTCAGACATCACCAAATCCGTCGAGCAGATCAGCACCGCTTCGCAGATCGGCGAGACAATGCGTCGAGCATTCGCTAGGCTCAAGATGGGGCGGCCGGGCCCCGTCATGGTTGAGATACCTACCGACATCGCGGACGCAGAGGTAGACGCATCAGTCCTTGAGAGTTACAAACCCGTCAAAGCCACACTTTCAAAAGCTGATTCTCAGGCTGTCCTTTCTGCAGCTAGCGCGCTGATCAATGCAAAAGCCCCCATCATCCACGCTGGGCAGGGGGTGCTATACGCCGACGCAACTGAGGAGTTGGTAGAGCTCGCTGAACTGCTACAGGTGCCCGTCATGACCACGCTGGCGGGAAAAAGTGCCTTCCCCGAAAAGCACCCCTTAGCTCTAGGAAGCGGATCAAGTGTTATGAACGGCTGCGTCTACCACTTCCTGAGTCGAGCCGATGTAATATTCGGGATTGGTACATCCTTCACAAAGCACAGCATGACCACAACCATTCCTTCAGGTAAGGTCTTCATCCATGCAACAAATGACCCAATAGACATAGATAAAGACTACTACATTGATTATCCCCTCATTGGGGATGCCAAGCTAGTGCTGCGGCAGTTCATAGCGGCTTGCAAAGATCTCTGCCCAAACATCAACCAAGACGATAGCAAAGTTGTGGAAGAGATCGCATCTGTTCGGAAAGCGTGGTTGAAAGAGTGGATTCCCAAGCTCACATCGGCTGAGGTTCCCATCACCCCCTACCGCGTCATCTGGGAGTTCATGAACAATGTCGATCCGGCGGAAGCTATCGTCACCCACGATTCTGGAAGCCCCCGTGACCAACTTATGCCGTTCTATCAATCGGGCGGTCCACGAACGTACCTAGGTTGGGGCAAGTCGCACGGACTTGGAACAGGACTTGGACTTAACATTGGGGCAAAACTGGCTGCGCCCGACAAATTCGTGGTCAACTTCATGGGGGATGCTGCATTTGGGATGACAGGGCTGGATTTCGAGACAGCTGCCCGAAATAGTATACCGATCCTTACCGTAGTGCTAAACAACTCCACCATGGCGATAGAGACAACGCACATGGCGAGATCTCATGAGCTATACGGGACACGAGACATTGGCGGGAACTATGCCGATATGGCACTAGCTATGGGCGGCTGGGCAGAACGGGTAGCGGATCCCGCAGACGTCGGTCCGGCGATTCTACGCGCTAAGAAAGCCACCGAGGAGGGCAAAGCGTCCCTGCTTGAATTCATCACTAGCGAAGAAACCGCCTTTTCGTACAGGCGTCCCTTCGGGTAATAATCCTGGATTGTGCTATCAATCGACCTTAGGAACTCGCTCGTCTGCAATCATCGGTTGTCGCCACAGCGAGGGCATCAGCAATGCCACCGACGAAAGCAACACAATCCCTAGCACTGCGTCAATTCCGATAGCAAATGGGGTGCTGCTCATTGACGCGATAGTGCCTATCATAAGTGCCCCCAACGGACCGGCACCGATGGCGAGACTGATAACGCCTAGTGCCCGTCCGCGCATCTCCTCTCTTGCCCGCAGCATCACAAGGGTTGACTGCATTGTTGAAAAGCCTGATGTCCCGAACCCCAGAACAAATAGAACTGGAAGGGCGACGTAGTACCACCGCACCGTCGAGAAGCATAAGAGCATAATCAACCCAAGCATTGACCCACCGATATACAACCGTCCATGGAAGCGGATAACCCCTATCGAAGCAACGCAGATCGCGCCAACAAGTGCGCCCAACCCTTCAACCCCTAGGAGGGTGCCCATCAGTCCAGGACCAATCTGTAGGACATCACGAGCGATGACCGGAATCATTTGCGCGTAGGGAAAGAGCAGCAAATTCATAAGGATGGTAACGAGTACCGTTGTCAGCAGCGCGTTGTCGCGCCTCACGTACCGAAACCCTTCCATCAAGTTGCCAAGGACGTTGGATAGCCCAAGACGACTCCGGTCAGAAGGCGGCAGATTTACCGCTGCGATTAGGGCGACCGCCACAACGTAAATTATGCTGACAACGATGTATCCTCCCACAACATCTACCGTGGTTATCAGTGCGCCCGCCAACGCAGGCCCGATCATGCGGCTCCCCTGCATCCCCACAGAATCCATCGCGATAGCGTTGGTCACCCCTGCCCTGCCGACAAGGTCGTGTATGGCCGAACGTCGGGATGGCATATCCAGTGCCCATCCGATGCCGGTGCACCCCATCACGACGTAGGCGTGCCAGAAACGTATCGCCTCTGTCTTGAGCAGCAGCACCATCGCAAAGGCAGCCACACAACTCACCACTTGCGTCATGACGAGGACTCGGTGTTTATTAACTCTGTCAGCCAACACACCGCCTACCATGCCAAGTATCAGCAGGGGCAGCATCCCGAAAAAACCGACCAAAGCCACCAAAAAGGGTGAATCTGTCAGTTCTAGAACAAGCCAGCCGAGCAGCGTCAGCTGCATCCACCGGCAGATGTAAGCGAGGAAGTTCGCGGGCCAAAGCAATCGGTAGCTGCGGTTGCCGAATGCCTCGAAAGTACGCAAGGAATGCCCCCTGCGCATCGTCAGTCGTGAATTATTTACCATTAAACGTTGAGGATTCCCCTATAGAGGCCCGCTCGCCACGGATTGGCAAATCCACGGCACATCGTTGAAAAATGTGCTACTGCCCACCACCGAAGATTTTGCCGCCTAAACTCCAGATACTAATCCCTGCAAAAGCAATCTGAATCAACGCAGATATAAATCCACCGATCCACATCACACGGTGCGTCCGATAAGAGCTAGGGAGTTTGGAATTTAAGCGCAACGCGAGAACCATGACAAATGAAATCGCAAAGTTACCCAAAGTGCCCGCAATTTGTGTAAGAATATCAAACTTTAGATCTGCCCAAATGACAATAAAGGTGGAGACGAAAAAATAGGAACAGATGAAACGCTGGATTTTAGAATAGGGCCATTCGCGGGAGGGCCACAGCGCCTCTAAAAATTCGTGCGATACACGGGTAAGGACTTCGGGCACCGCTTGTAGGGTTCCCCAAAGTGCGGCAATAATACAGATGTAGTAAACCCAGACTAACGAAGAGTGAATATTACTCCAAACATGAGCCTGCTCGGTGAGTAGGCTCCATCCTTCAAATCGGCTTTCCAGTGGATACAAAACAGCAGCGCCAGATATCATAAATGCCGCTGTTACAATAAACAGAACGATTGCGCCCATACCAGCATCCCACCGCAACGGCGCGACAAGTTGTCGTAATCGGCTGACCTGTTCTGGTGCGTCGGGCAGATAGTCAATCGCATCGTGCTTGAAAGCATAGTCGCGGATGGCACCAATATTTTGATGTCCTGTTAACCCCCAGCGGTGCAGTCCAATCCAGTTGGCGTAGACGATATAGCCCATCGCCCCGCCACCAACGTAAGCAAATGTTGTCGCCATCGTCAGCAACGGATTCTGACGCGCATCGTTAGGTGCCCACTCCGGAAACGCTGGCAAGTGCCCAACATTTACGGATCCAATGAAGGCTTGCCAGAGATTCGGACGTACCATCAGGGTTCCGATAATCGTTCCAGTAACAAGGATTAAGCAGATGATGACCTGCTGCTTTTCCAGTCTGCTATATGACATCCTCAGACTGAGTAGCAAAGCGAGACCAATGAAGGCAGAGGTGAAGATGTTTTCCCAAATCGGTTCAGGGATCGATTGGGGCACACCGTTGAGTAAGAAGTGAAATAGATCCGCACACGGTTTAGCAATCGGTACCCAAGCCATTGGACCGCCGATTAATTCAACTAACATAATCATAAGCAACAGCCAACCGCGCGGTCCGGGTAGCCTTACTAGGCGATGTCCAAGATATTCACCGCTAACGGCGGTGTAACGTCCGAGCAGATAGGTAAGAAAAACACCTTTGACGATACAGCTTATAAGCACCAGCCATAGGAGGTCATAGCGTGCCCAAGCACCTGTACGGACAACGACAATCGTTTCGCCGGCGCCGATACTGACCGATGCTACAATTGCAGCGGGTCCAAAGACAGCCATTAAGCCAAGCAGTTTCTTCATAGACCACGGCTGACCAAACACCCCGGTAGGAGGTGGAATTTCGACAGTGCCTATTTCCTCTTGGTTTTCATCAATTGTTTCTTTTTCCTCCATAGTTTCTCCTGTTGGTTAGGACAGAAAAATAATCCGGATAATTTTCCTCCGGTATCCCGGTGAAATTGACAAGCCGCTTCTTATCAGAGTAAAATTTTGCGCCTGCAGCACAACCTGTTAGATTACGCTTAGATCCAGTTTTGGCAGCCAATTCACCGTAGCAGCTGAATCTTTTGCTTGAAAAATTAGACTTGCCAACATTATAGCCACAGCGGAAAAAGTGTCAACAAAAAATGAGGTATAGCAGAGATATGTAAATGAATAAAATTAGGAGTTACGCACTTGAGTTTGTAGTAGCGCAATTCATTGCGCGTCCAGACGGACGATAAATCACCCTACTACAAACCTAAGACCTTAGAGCCGGTTTGAAAAGTCATTTTGGGTAACGTTATTTGCGCTGAAACCGAGTTTTTTCTTCAAAACTCGGTTTCTTCTGTAATCCACTATTCAACGGCAGATTCTCACTATAATTTAGCAAACCGTGTCAGGTCAATGGTAGGGGCTTGGTTTCGTAGGGGTGAGGTCCCCTCGCCCAACGGGTTGGCAGACCCACCCCCTACCCTGCGATACGGCTCGCTGTGGATTGACAAATCCACAACACCGTGGGATTATTCCTTGCTTCTTAAAACAGGTTCTTACTGTAGTTGCCCGATTCATCGGGTGTTAGAAAGGGTGTCCTGTGGCATTGAATCGCCGAAGGACAAGGCTTCGAGTGTTCAACTGCGTAAGTCCTAATAGATTGGAGGCTGTTCTATCCACCGGTGATGTGTTCTCACGCTGATACAATCTCCTCCACATCTATCAGGTAAATCTGGCGCGAGTCTTCATGCACTGAATCGAACGTTATCATCCTGCCATCAGACGACCAACGTGGATGTAAATCACATCGGATGTCGCCTGTGAATATTTCCTCTGAATAAAACTGCCCTAACCCAATCTTCCTCTCTCGTCTGATGTCATACAGCATGAGTTCTGCGAGACGTTGCGGGTTTTTCGGATAGGCATCACATACAATCCAATCTCTGTCCGGCGAAAAACTCGCATGACCGTCCCGTGGGAGGATGCCCGCTCCGAATGGCTTAAAATCCCCTTTGCCATCCGTAAACTCTAAAAACTGCATCTCCTCTGCTACGTCGCTGGAGATTAAGATAGTGCTTTCGTCTCGCCAATCAAAGTGGGAGACTTTATTTCCAAATGGGATTTGACAGACTAAATTTGAACTATCAGGATTCACCGTCCAGAGCGATGACAAGAAACCATCTCCGTGTCTGATACGGCAGAAAAACAGAATCCGTGTCCCATCAGTATTAAAAAGGACATGGTTAAACCAAGCGAATCCGTCAGGTACGTTTGCATCCCGATTTTCTCGAATCACATCAGCGATCGATAAAATCAGATTTGAACTCCCATCCCTTAAATCCAGCAGGAATAAACCGTCGTCTGTGGGGTGCGGCTGCAAACTGTCCGGATCCAGCTCGTTCGCATATCCAACCACAGCGCGACAGTGCGCCATGCGGGCAAAATTCAATCCAAGCGCAACCGGTTGAGTCGGTGAAAGCGCAGCGATTGCACCGTGGATGGTTCGGGTTTCTCTTGTTTGCAGATTGATTGCCCTCGAAACCAATCCGTCGTTTTCCCAATCGTTAAACGTGAACTCGTCCCCAAAACCGACATCAATCCAGTGCATCATACTTCCTTGTTGCAGATTGAAGGCACTGGTAGATGCGTATGGAATAAACGCATGGGTTTCTCCGTCGATCACCCCTACCGATGCGACATCCCCAACAATCGGTCGGTGTTCGTGGAAATCCGTTTCGAGTGACAGATGGTATCGGAGTGATGGATCCCACGCTTCAATGCCGTAGTATCCATAGAAATGGTGTTTAGGGGGTGATGAAAGTTGAGTGATGGTAGTCATAGTCTTTCCTCATGTCCAAAAAAGAAGTTGAAGGCTAGGATAAAACATGGTAACATCAAAAGCAATGATATTCACTGTCTATTCAGCAATTTGACGCCCAGAAAATGAGACAAATACCCTTGATTCGGAGGAGCAATTCCACATGTCAATCCGTTTAACTCTTCTCGGAACCGGTACGCCAACGCCACTCCTCCATCGTGCGGGTTCTAGCTATCTGGTCACCCTAGGCGAGGAGACACTTCTCTTTGATTGTGGTCCCAGTTGTGTGCGGCGGCTACTGGAGAAAGGCGTATCACCAACCCATATTACGCACCTATTTTTAACCCATCTACATTACGACCACTGCGTAGATTATAGCTATCTGGTCTTGTCGCGCTGGGATCAGGGTGTCGGCAAAATTCCAGAGTTAAGTGTGTACGGACCTCCAAACACGGAAAGGATGCCCCAACTGCTCTTTGATGAATCCGGTGTATTTGGACCGGATTTGGCAGCAAGAACCGAGCAT
The DNA here is from genome assembly GCA_965222435.1 of Candidatus Poribacteria bacterium. GTDB lineage: Bacteria > Poribacteria > WGA-4E > WGA-4E > PCPOR2b > PCPOR2b. The sequence goes on from OZ244950.1 coordinate 6,591,340, forward strand.
CCCGGCAGCCATTTCATCTATGAAAAACGTGGCGGCGTGCTGCCACGCAAGCGACCAAATCCAACCGTGAGCGAGGTCGCTGACGGCACCGTGGTGGAATGTACAGAGTGGCGTATAAAAGTCGCAGAAGTCGTCCACTGCCAACCCCAACTCACCTGTCTCGCCTACCGCTTAGAGGCACACGGGCATTCAATCGTCTTTGGGGGTGATACAGCACCAACAGCAAAACTCACCGAACTTGCAGCGGGTGCCGATGTGCTGGTGCACATGTGTCATTTTATCAATGGGGTTGTTACAGATCCCAGATTGACGGGCTGTTGTTCAGGGCATCTGGACGCAGCGCGTACAGCGCGTGATGCCCAAGTCGGCACACTGGTGCTGGTTCATCTAACGGAGCAGGTTTCACGCCCTGGCATACGGGAGCGTTTGTTGTATGAGGCGGGGCAGATTTTTGACGGGCATATCATCTTGGGAGAAGATTTGCTCGATATACCGCTTGATGGGATAAAAGCGGAATTGATCCAATAGGTGCTGGTATAGTTCCTATGATGAGAGGGCAACGGGGAAAACTGAGTGGCTAAGAGGGACGAGTGAAACGTGAGGCGTGAAAGTAATTTGTTAATGGGTTGATTCCTGTAGGGGTTGGGTTTCCCAACCCGTTGGGCGAGGAAACCTCGCCCCTACGATGGCGAATTACGGGCCCGCTTCACATAAATGTCAACAGTAACCTGTAGGTTGGGTTGAACGGTTCAAAGCGAGTTACTATCAACAACGATAGCGGTTCAGTCTCTCAACACCACTGTTTTATAGATAGAGAGAGTGAAACCCACACATCGAATCTACACCGATTATCAAGAGTTGGGTTTCACGGTTCCCGTTCAACCCAACCTACGTGCTGAATCCGTGATTCGGACTGCTTTTGAATTCTAATCTTATCGGGGCAGTAATTTAACAATTTCAGCCTAATGAAAGAAACAGAGAAAAAATATGATAAACACAGCGTATACTTTGATTGTAGCGATGTTAATTTTGATTGTCAGTCTTTTTTGTTTAGAAGCAGCTCTCGCTGAAATTACCATAGATGGTGAGACTGTGCACGTCGAAACAGACGCCTACAAGGTCCAATTCGACCGTGGCGTGATCGCGCAATTCCACAACAAACTCACCGCTGAAACCTACACCCTTTCTCTCGACATCAATCGGAGGCCAGACTTCAGGGCGTGGACTGGCATGTTAAGGAGAGGTATTTCGACGTACGATGCCAGGATAGTAGAAATACAAAAAGTGAATCCTGACCAAGTTGAAATGCTATTTCGTAGAGGTGGGAACGAAATCAGGCTGCTTGTCGGTATTGATCCCGATACCGAGGATCTGCTCATCAGTGGGGACTGCGTATCCGATACGCCCGGTGCCTCTGGGATGCAGTGGGGTATTGAAAACTTAGACATCAGCAATGTAAGACTCGTCATTCCCTCAGAGAGACGGCAAATTGTTGACGCCGCCTCTGGGTTCAAATCTAGAAACTTCCGTTATCCTAGCACCTACTGGGAAGCGCAACTCGCAATTATCGAAGCCGAACGTGGCGGGTTCTACATCCGAGGGACAGACAAAACTTTTCAATTCAAAGAGCTGAATTATCAGAGCGACGCCGACAGTTTTGGGCTCGGTGTCAGAACCCACAATCACGCCCCATGGGACACACTGACCTCCGCGAAATCTGTCACTTGGCGGTTGAACACTTACGCCGGCGATTGGTGTATCCCCGCACAGATTCATCGCGACTGGATGGAGGAAGCGTTCGACCCGTGGCGACTGTCAGATATGCCCGCGTGGGTGGGAGACATCGGCTTAGTTGCTGTCCACTCTACGTTAAATAAAGAAGTGTTGAAACTGTTAGCCGAACTGGTAGATCCGACCAAAACTCTTCTCTATCTGACAGACTGGCGCGAGGGGGGACACGATGTTAACCATCCGGACTACAGCAACCCACACGAAAGGTTTGAGGGTGTCCTTGAAACCGCCCGACAACATGGGTTTCGGGTCATGCTACACGTCAACGTTCATAACTGCTCCCCTTCGCATCCCCTCTACCCCGAATTTAAGAGATTCCAATATCGGCATCCTAACGGAGAGTTATCGGGCTGGCTGTGGGATGACATAGACCACCCACAGCGCAATGCCCATATTAGCCTAGCCAGTTCTAAATGGCGAAATCTACTCGTCCAAGAGTTCAAGGCGGTCTGGGACAAATATAAGGTCGATGCCTTCTTCCTCGATACCACCCACTACGTCGTGAATGATGCAAACGGCTTAATTGAAGGAATCACCAGCGCGGAAGGCAATGTATTAATACACAAGGAGCTAGCGCAAGCGATGCCCGGCGTCGTTTTCAGCGGTGAACATCTCCACGAAGTTACCTTCTTCCGCGAGAGTTTCACCCGACGCGGTATCACCCAGGGACCGCTCCATCCCATCAGTGCATTTCTTTTTGAACCCTATACACTTTCCCATGGTGGTATTGGAGTTCCCTCTACGAACGACCCAGACTATCGCCTCTATCTTGATACTGCTGAGAGTCAAGGCTATCTGCCGACCACTTGGACATGGGCAAAAGAGGCATTCGATATACCACTTATCCAACAAGTACTCTCTGTAGCACGCCATTGGCAAGTGTTGGGCTTGAGACCCAATATAAACTGTGATTGGGGACCAAATACCCTCTTTCAATACACCACCCATACCGGTGAAACCGTAACACACCAACGCAAACCCAGCGGCGCTGAACTTATCCTGCCTAACGATGATGGATATGAGCGCGTCTACGATGTTACACAAGTACAAACACATCGGAGTCTTCCCCTCTGGCGTGCTTATAACGAGACAAGCCTCCTCGGCTTAGATCCGAACAGGTATTATTTTCTCGACAATGCCCCGCGTGATTTTTCCCAACTTCGCATTAATTCTTTATCTCCCGATGTTTACATCAGTGAAACCCGCGTTACGGATCACGCGGTGCTCTTTCGACTCGAATCCATTTCGTCCGACCGACAGACGACCGTCGGTTTTTTCCTTCCCAACCCACCGGTAGGGAATATACCCGAGACACTCCGCCATATCGGTTCCGGGCATTATACCGTTGAGGCGGATCTGTCTCAACCGGTTGTCATCTTCCTCGCTCCCTTCTCTCAGATTAACCTACCTTATAATCTAAGAGAAGCGCAATTTAACGCAGGACTTCAACTTGATGGTATATTCCGACTCGGAAGTCATTATGGATCGGGCGACCATAGGACAGCAACTATTGATGATATCTATAAAGAAACCATCTTCGCCCACCCACCAAATGGACAGACGATTCTTCAGTTCCCCCTTTCTCTACCCCAAGAACCGGCAACCATCTCCTTCTCGATGGGTTTAGAAGAGGGATGTAGCAAAGGGGTCATATTTCAAGTCCGTCTCAACGGTCAAACTCACTTTGAAACCTTCACAGATACCTTTGAGTGGAAGGAGGGAACCATCTCGCTCGCCACGTTTGCCGGTCAACCTCTGCTGTTGGAATTGGTAACCGACCCCGCTGCAGACACAGGTTGTGATTGGGCGCATTGGGCGGACCTCCACATCACCGCTACGCCCAACCCCGACGCCAACCTCGATGGACGGATTAATGTCCTCGACCTCATCGTTGTTGCAAGCAGTTTCAACGAGCAACCGCCTAGCAATCCACTGGCGGATACCAACAAAGATGGTGTGGTCAATATTTTTGATCTCGTCTTCGTCGTAGAGCATCTGAGCCAAAATGCCGCCGCGCCTTCCCAGCTGGCTCTCATTGAATCTATTCCCTCCACCGCCAAAGACGTCATCGCGGCACAGCGCGCCTTGAACGAGTTAGAGGCTATCCCAAACAAAACACCGCGTGTCCGACTCGCCATCGAACTCCTCCGCCACTACCTATCCATCGTGGACCGGAACGTCAAAGAGACCAAGCTCCTGCCCAACTACCCCAACCCGTTCAACCCCGACACGTGGATTCCGTATCAGCTATCCGAAGCCTCTACAGTCACTGTCAAAATCTACGATGTGACCGGCAGCTTGGTCAGAACAGTCAATGTCGGACACAAGCCGGGCGGATACCACCTCACCCGCGAGCGAGCCGTCTACTGGGATGGTCGTAACCAAAAGGGAGAGTCCGTCAGTAGCGGTGTCTATTTCTACACATTGATAACTGACGATTACACCGAAACCCGTAGAATGGTCATCGTCAAGTAGGAGGTAAAGTTTCTGGTAGATCGATTTTCCAAAATCGACAGTCGAGATGTGAATCTCGACCTACAAACGCTGTTGGCATTTCATCGCAACCCGACAATCAAGGGGGTTGTACAGACACATAAATGTCAACATGCCCTAGTTAATCGGCACGGTTCGGGGACCAGATTCTTGGGAAGAAGGGATCTGTGCACGGGTCCCCGTGCTTCACATAGGGCCCGAGTTGGGCACCAATCAGATTATCCCTGCCATGCTTGTTATAGGTCGTTCCACCGGGCATCATGTTGAGCGCGATCGAGAGGCGCGGCGCATCCGTCCGATTGGGACCGGAACCGTGAAAGGTCAGCCCTGTGTGGAAACTGACTTGACCCGCTTTGAGTATGCAAGGGATTTCCACCCACCGCCGGTCGTCTTGAGAAAATCTTTTTTCCGAAGCGTGTAGGTCTTTATTCGCAAAGCCGGCGGCGTCTTTGATTAACCCCCATTTATGTGACCCCGCAACAAAACACATACTTCCGTTGGAAAGATTGGTATCCTGTAGCGCAATCCAAGCGGTGCAGAAGGTGGTCGAGTTGAACATGGTCCAGTGAGCAGCATCCTGATGCCAGCCAACATTGCCATCCAGAACTTCTTCCGACTTGGAATCGATTCCCGGTTTGTAGAGGACTTGGTCGTGCACCAGATGGACCTCCTGAGTCCCCATCAGTTGGGAAGCCAAATAACCAATCTCGTTGGAACGGATCAACTCGCGGATTTTGGCGTTCACCCACCAGCCGTTGACCACATGTGCCAACTTCGGACTCTGTGGATCAAATTTCGGTGGCTGCCCCCAGTGCATCGAATCGAAATCTCGCTCGCCGCGGATGGTGCGGCAGACCGCATCGCGCAGCTCCTTTACCGCTGTATCGCCAAATAGCTGGGGACCCAGCCAAAAACCTTGATCGCTGTATGCCCGCCGATCTGTTTCTTCCAATTGAACGCCGATCTTCTGAGTTTTCATGTCTCTATTTTAACCGTTTTCAGAGGAACGGTTACACTCATACAAATGCAAAGACGCGCGTCGGGGCACCGGAACTCCGAGCTAATTTCAGCGGCGCAATCGCCACGTGAAAGTGCGTCGGCAGTTCGCTCAGGTTACAGAGATCTTCGACCTGCGGGATGCCAGCACCCAGAAAAACGAGGTGGGCGGGCGGTAGTCCGTCATGCTGCGGCGGATGTCCAGCCATCGAGTCGATGCTGCAGGCGTCCGTTCCAATCGTCTTGATCTCTTTCTGAACAAGCAATCTTGCTGCATCTTCGCTGAACCCGATCCATTGACGGTTGAAACTATCTTGGTACGCATATCGATCCATGCCGGTCCGCATAAAAACGATGCTGTCTGGAGGAATTTCGCCGTTTTCAGCGATCCATTTTTCGATGTCTTCCGCTGTCACGGCATCTTCCGGCTGCTTCACTTCCGATAGATCTATCAGCACCGCAGATCCGGTTAATTTGTCCTGCGGAATTTCAGCGACGGTGAATCCCTCGGCGTACATCAGGCAAGGCACATCAATATGCGTCGCACAATGTCCGGATAAATCCACTCGGCTTTCAAAGTAGCCGTCCTTGTCGATTGTTGCTGTATCGTAGATCTTGACAGGGTCAATCGGCAGCTCACGTGGGCTGTTTTCATCGACTGTGTAAGAGAGATCTATTACCTTCTGAAAATTGATTTGCATTGTTATCCCCTTGTATATTAGAAATACCTAGAAATTTACAAAAATTGCCGATTCTTTAAAGTCAGGGTTCTATATCCCGTTGTTCATTTGTACAATATTCTACCTTTGATCTTGCAAGTTTGGCAATTGTAGATCTATGACGTTGCAAAACAGGTCAGGGTTTATTTCTCGGAATATAGGGAGTACCGTTGCTTAAGACCTGCTTGCTCGGTCGGTCACGGAGCACCACCGCGTCCTCATCAGAAAGCGAAATAAAATCTCCCGTGCTTCCGGCGTACCGATGCGATACAAGGCATGAACCGCATCGCCGCGAACATACATGTTTCCATCAGAAAACACCGCTTCCAACGCACTAGCGGCATCCGCTGCGTGGGGACCAATCCGCGCCAATGCAAGGGCTGCATCCTGCCGAACCCGTTCGTTCTCATCCCGCAGTGCTGCGCTTAATGCGGGGATGGCTGTTGACTCCTGTTGACTGACTGTCCCTAACGCTTCCGCTGCATGGAAACGAACCCTCTCCGATTCATCTTCTAACGCCGCCACCAATGCCGGAACAGCGGCTTGTGCGGGAGAACCAATATCCCCCAACGCCTCCGCGGCGGTCTCACGAACCTGCGAATTTAGATGTCCCAAGCAACCGATGAGCGGGTCAACCGCAGACGCGCCCATCGCACTCAGCGCATAATACGCATTTCGGCGTATCGCCTCGGATTCGTTCTCAAACGCTTCCGTCAACGCAGGCACCACTGATTCTCCAAATTCGCTTAACGCATAAGCAGCGCTGAGGCCTATTGACTCAGAACCATTTCCCAACCCTTCGATCAGTTCCGGCACAGATTCCATTGATTGACCGTTACTTGGCGTATCCCCATTCGTCTTCCCATAATGCCAGTCCCAAACGTGCTGGAACATCTTTTGATGTGTACCGTTACCAATCAGCTCACTCTGATCCCACTCCGTCTTTTCGGTGTTCCATGAGGGCGACTGCGGCTCTGACATGCGGGCAAACAGAAACTTCATCATGTAACGATTCTTGTCGGTACGATTCGGCATGGCGCGGTGCCAAAGATCGTAATTCACAATCGCCACCGTGCCGGCTTTGCCACAGACCGGGAATTCGTTACTGGCGGTTGCGCTATCGGGGGTATTATAGTAGTAGCTTCCCGGAGCGATTGCAGTGGGTCCGAGTTCCACAGGCGTATCCTGTGGATAGTAGAAAACCAACAATCTTCGAGTGTGATGCGACCATTCTTTGCCGCTATCTTGGTGCATCTGCTGCCCCTCACTTTTTGGTTGATTAAAATGGGCATGGCGGTGGGGCTGCATGTAGTAATCCTCACCCAAAACACTAGTCAATCCACCGATAACCCGCTTATCATCGAGGACCGCTTGGATCTCAGGGATTTTGGGTAACAGGTTATTCCCCGGATTGCCCTCCTTCTCAAACACCGCGTCGGTCTGTTCGTAGATGAAATCGTGAAAACTTGCTGGCAGATCTGTGTTGACGATCACATAACCGTTAACAATGAAGTGCCGCATCTGGTCGTCAGTGAGAAGGTATGTCTTATCTACCATTTTCTGCTTTTTCCTTTCGGATGTGAATCTCTCCAACTTGTGATCGGTTGAGTTGAATAATACCGATAGCTTGCGACAATTCTAAAAGAATCAGAAAATCTTTCTGAACAAAAAGATGGATTCGGCGTCTAAAGATTGAACCGTAACTTCTACGCGATGCGCCAGAGAGGAGATTCAAATGCGTCATCTGTGCACTGTTTTATTGATATGCTGTGCTATGAACTTGTTGTTCCTCAGTTCCCAATCTGTATACGCGCAGGTTGAAAACTCTCGGAACGGAGATAAAAAGCGCGTGGATCGGCAGAAAGCTGAAGAACGAGAAAGCGGTGGAGATTTCTATCGCGTTATCATCGAAAACAACCTGTTCCGTCCGCTGGGTTGGCAAAGACCAAACCGAGATCCTGAATACGCATTGGTCGCCACATGGATTGGCACGCGAGGAACAGTTGCAAAAGCCCTCGTGATGGAACGAAAATCCAGCCAACTCTATTATGTAACCCAAGGGGAGAAGGTTGGCGACACAATTGTCGAAAACATTGCGGCAAATCAAGTGAGCCTCAAAGCATCCGATGCCATTGTAACCCTCAAAGCGGAGTCAATACAGTTTCTCAGCGGTTCAAGTCGTTCAGGAGGCAAATCGGGTGAAGGCGGTGGCTCTACAGCTTCCGAAGAACGTCCGAGTAATGAACGCCGGGCTCAAAGAGCAGGACGGCGTGGGGCTAATCAGGAACGCGACGCATTGCGCGAATGGCTGCGTACTGCCTCACCGGAAGAACGTCGTCGGAAGCTAGAGGCAATTCGACGCCAACGTGAAGGCGGTGGCGGACGTGGAGGTGGCGGCAGACGCGGTGGCGGCGATGATGGTGGCGATAAAAAAGAAGACGACGAGAACTGGGAAGAGATAAAAGGCAAATAATCCAAAAATTGCGATAGGTAACTATTCAATTCTACAGACGAATATCCCTCTCAAGACCTATTCACCTACCTCTCAGCCAAACCAGCCCCTCCCATGTGAGAGCGTTCCACCAACCGACAAAGGCACGGTATCTCCCTACCGATGGCAGAGAGATAGTGAGCACCATCACTTAATGCGTACTTTCTCGGCTGGTCAAGGGGCACCACCGAGTCCTCATCAGAAATTGAAGTAAAATCTCCTTTGCTTCCGGCGTGCCGATGCGATACAAGGCATGAACCGTATCACCGCGCACATACCGGTTTTCATCAGAGAACATCCCTCCCAACGCATCAACGGCATCTACTGCGTGATGACCAATCCGCGCCAATGCAAGGATTATATCCCGCCGAACCCGTTCATCCTCATCCTGCAATGCTGCGCTTAATGCGGGGATGGCTGTTGACTCCTGTTGACTGACTGTCCCTAACGCTTCCGCCGCACGGGAACGAACCCCCTCCGATTCATCTTCCAACGCTCCTACTAATTCCGGAACGGCGGCTTGTGAGGGAAGTCCAATATCCCCCAACGCTTCCGCGGCGGTCTCACGAGTCTGCGAATTTAGATGCTTCAAGCAACCGATGAGTGGATCAACCGCAGGCGCGCCTATCGCATTCAACGCATAGTACGCATTTCGGCGTACCGTCTCGGATTCGTCCTCGAACGCTTCCATCAACACAGGCACCACTGATTCCCCAAATTCGCTTAGTGCATAGGCAGTGCCGAGACCTATCGACTCCGAATCACTGCTCATCGCTTCGATAAGCTTCGGTACAGATTCCATCGATCGACCGTTGCTTGGCATATCCCCGTTCGTCTTTCCATAATGCCAATCCCAAACGTGCTGGAACATCTTTTGATGCGTACCATTGCCGATCGGCTCGCTCTGATCCCACTCCGCCTTTTCGTTGTTCCATGAGGGCGACTGCGGCTCTGACATGCGGGCAAAGAGGAATTTCATCATGTAACGGTTCTTGTCGGTACGATTCGGCATACCGCGATGCCAAAGATCATAATTCACAATCGCCACCGTGCCGGCTGTGCCACAGACCGGGAATTCGTCGCTGACCGTTGAACCATCAGGGGTATTATAGTAGTGACTCCCCGGAACGATTCCGGTGGGACCAAGCTCTATAGGCGTATCCTGTGGATAGTAAAAAACCAACAATCTCCGTGTGTGATGCGACCATCGTCTGCCACCATCTTGGTGCATCCGCTGTCCTTCACTCTTTGGTTGATTAAAGTGGGGATGGCGATGGGGCTGCATGTAGTAATCCTCGCCCAAAACACTGGTCAGTCCACCGATAACCCACTTATCATCGAAAACCGCTTGAATCTCAGGGATTCTGGGCAACAGGTTATTCCCCGGATTGCCCTCCTTTTCAAACACCGTGTCGGTTTGCTCGTAAACGAAATCGTGAAACTTCGCTGGGAGATCTGTGTTGATGATCACATAACCGTTAACAATGAAGTACCGCATCTGGTCGTCAGTGAGAAGGTATTTTTTATTTATCATTTTCTACTTTTTCCTTTCGGCTGTGAATCTATCCGTAAAAGTTGTGGGCATCCCTATATGACATTAAGGACAATTAAACAAAAACCGCCGGAGAGACATTGAATCTCTCGCTGAGTGCTTTGATCTGTTTAACAGTAAGCGGTTTCTTTCCACTGAGGATGTCTAAAACAACTTCTTGGTTACCTACTTCTGGTAAATTGCCGGACTTTAGATTGTGTTCCTCCATCAGAAACTTCAGACAATCTACTGGGGCTGCCTCTGGTTCAGGGACATTTCTGTCTTCATAGTCCTTGATTAAAGTTCCTAGGTTCTGTTGACATTTCATCGCAATTAGACAATCAAGGGAGATGCACAGACGCATGATCCTTCGTAGGGGTTGGGTCTCCCAACCCTTTGGTCACACATCATAAACGATTTTGAACCACTGTAGGTAGATTTTGGAAAATCGACGGTTCGATGTCGAGATATGAATCTCGACCTACAATCAACTCAAGCATGGTTTAGGGGGTCCAACCCACGTGGGTCAATGGGCGAGGGGACCTCGCCCCTACGATTACGGACACGCCTCGCATAAATGTCAACACGCTCTAGTGTATCTATCAATGACTCGATCAGCGGGACCTCATTTTCGCCTGCCTCATCTATTAATTCATCGAGCCATCCAACAGCTTTGTTATACTGCTGTTCGGTTTCAAATGTTGATAGGACTTTTGATGCGATGGGCCATACTTTAATGGTATCGGCTAGTTCTTGATCTAAAGCTTTCATAATTTAACCTAGATTACTCGGTAGCTTGTAGGTCGAGTTTCCATACTCGACATCTAAGACACCTGATCAAGGTTGCTCAACTATAGTAGATTTCAGAATTATGGTAGATTATAGAATTACTTAGACACTGCCGATGCACATGTACAGATTAGGCAATCTGTACCCACAAATAACCCCCTAAATCCCCCTTATCAGGGGGACTTTGGGAAATGTCCGCTTATTTCTCTAATTCACCATAGTTAGACATTGTGGACGAACGAGGTCAGCAACCTTGTGCACAGAGTTACGGCACACGGAGTGTGCCTACTACTTTTAATGTCTCTTTATTTTTAGAATCCACTATAAGCAATTTTCCCGATTGGTCGTGCATCAACCCCAAGCTACACACATGTCGCCCCTCTGGGGCTTTAGGGTTGGTTTTACCATGTTTGCTATACACATGTCGCCCCTCTGGGGCTTTAGGGTTGGTTTTACCATGTTTGCTATACACATATCGCCCCGCTGGGGCTAAATGAACCAATGAACTTCTGAGCGTTTACGCATCACGCTTTACTGTAATTGAGTTTCACTATATCTGTCCGTTAAGGACTATTGTTGAAAGGTGGCACCATTATTGTTCTTGACAAGGATGTACATTCAACCCAACCTACACTACTGTTCGCAAAAATCGTATTGGATAGCGAGGATATCACATCTTTCCTTACAGAGAAGCGAGCTCAACAGGTTCAATCTTCAGGTCTTCGGTCAAATAGCCCGCTTTGATATCCGACGAATGTTCAAAAATGAGTAGCCAGTTTTCCGCCTGCGCCTGTTTCAACACTCGTTCCTTGTTTTTCATTGCAGTCAAAGCGTCGAGATCAAATCCCATGACGTAATGCGTTTTCAGGTGCGAAGGTGTCGGGACCAAGTCCGCCAGAAAACACGCGGTCAATTCGTCCGATTTTACCGTAACGATCTGATGGTTTGGTGTATGTCCCGGCGCAGACAGTATCGTCACGCCGGGGGCAACCTCCTCGTCCCCGGAGATAAGTTCAACCTGTCCCCGTCTTTCGAGCGGTTCCCAAGTGTGCGGGAGGTAGCTGGGTTTGCTGCGCGGGTCAGGCTCCTTTGCATACGCCAATTCACCTTGATTGATGTAGTAGACAGCGTTCGGAAATGTGGGTTTGAATCCTTCATCCCCCTCTCCGTTCCGAGAATCTTCGACTTGAAAGCAATTCCAGCCGACATGATCGAAATGTAGGTGCGTTAGAATGACTTTGTTGATATCCGCCGCCTGTACCCCCGCTGCTGCGAGGCTTCTCGGCAACTCTGCCTGCGATTTGTCAACACCATATAGGAAAGCGAATTTTTCGTTATAGGCATTGCCGAGTCCGGTATCTACCAGAATATTCTCCGAGGGTGTCCGAATCAACAGACAGTTTAGTCCCATCAGGATTCGGTTGCGGTCATCAGCAGGATTGGTTCGCTCCCACAGCACCTTCGGTATCGTGCCGAACATGGCACCCCCGTCTAGCCGGAACGTGCCATCACTTACCACAAAAAGTTCAAGTTCACCAAATTTCATTATTCACACCTAATTCTTCAGCGGTTTCCCTGTCTTGAGGGTGTACTCGATCCGCTGATGTGTTTTTTCCTCACCACAAAGTCTGAGAAACGCTTCGCGCTCTAGTTCAAGAAGATAGTCTTCGGATACGGATTGTGGGGTGGAAAGCTCCCCACCACAAAGGACATACGCGAGCTGATTCAGGATCTTCACATCGTGGTCGCTGATCTGCCCAGCACGCCGCGCAAGATCGATCTCTGGTCTCAAGCGGTCAAGCCCTGCTTCACCCAGCACAAATACCCCCCTCGGTTGAGGTTCCTGATACCCTTCCGCTGCCATCGTTAGTACCAGCTGCTTGGCATCGTGAAGATGATGCATCCGATTGATTGAAACAGTGTCCGCCTCACGGAGATAGCCGAGCATCTTTGCGCCCGCAGCACTCTCAGACACTTTGGCGTAGGCGATGGTTTCAAAGGCGCGCTTAATGTGTGGAAACGGTTCTGCGTCTGTATCTAACGGAACACCCTCTAGGCAGCGGATCGCCATCTCCTTTACACCTCCTGCAGCCGGGATAAGCCCAACACCTACCTCGACCAGACCGATGTAAGTTTCAGTGGCAGCACAGATGCGGTCAGCCCCGAATGCGATTTCGCAGCCACCGCCCAAGGTCATACCAGTGGGGGCAGTGACCACCGGCTTGGGGGAAAGTCTGAGTCTCATGTTCGCCCTTTGGTAAGCGGAGATCATCGCCTCAAGTGCCTCCCAGTCCCCGTTTCGAGCCCGTTCAAGCATCAAGGCAAGATTCGCACCGACGGAGAAGTTGTCCGCGTGATTCCCGATGACGAGCCCTTCAAAATTGCGCTCCACCTCATCAAGGGCTTCAAACATCATCTCAATGCTTGGGTTATCAATCGCGTTCATCTTGCTGTGAAATTCAAGGCATAGGACCCCATCGTCCATGTCAATGAGGCTTGCGTCTGCGTTGGATTTCACGGGCTGACTTTTGGACGATGTTTTGTGAAATGCGGTATGCCCTGAATATAGCAGATTTGCAACGAGAGGCGGGATCGCATGACCATCCGCTTTCATCCGTTCGACGGATTCCGGTACACCGATCGCGTCCCACGCCTCAAAAATCCCAAGTTCCCAGTTGAACCCCCACTTCATCACGTTGTCAATACTCTCCAGATCGTCCGAGATTTCGGGGATGCGTGACGCTGCATAGCGCGTCGTATGGCTGAGACATTTCCACGCAAACTGACCTGCACGATCATCACTGTCAATGAGTCGTTTCAGCCGCTCCCCTGCGTCAGCAATTCGTCTGACTCCATCAACCGAATCAAGCCCCCCTTTTATCCCCCCGCTAGCGGGGGGAGATAGGGGGGTGGAACGGGGCACGTATTCAAGCGTATTGTAGTCCAGCGTCCAGATTTCACTGCCGCTTTCGCCACGACGCCTTTGATAGAAGCCGCCCCCCGTTTTTTCGCCGAGCCATCCCTTTTTGACCATCTGTAAGATAAAATCGGGCACCCGAAAAACCTCACGCCGCTCATCGTTAGGTGCGTTCTGGTAGACGTTGTTCGCCACATCCACGAGAACGTCAAGCCCAATGATGTCTCCCAAGCGGAAGGTCGCACTTCGAGGGCGACCCATCGGTGGCCCCGTAATCGCATCCACTTCGTCAATCGTATATCCCTCCTCAAGCATCAGGTGGATGGTGTGCAGGACTGAGAAGATGCCAATCCGGTTAGCGATAAAGTTCGGTGTATCTTTACAACGGACGATCCCTTTGCCAAGAGTGTATTCCGCAAAATCGGAGATGAATTCAACCAGATCCGGGCGGGTTGCATCCGTTGGAATGAGCTCGATCAGGTACATATAGCGCGGTGGATTGAAAAAATGTGTACCGAGAAAGCATTCTTGGTAATCCTGCGAAAGGTCTTCAGCAATGTTGCGGATTGAAATGCCGGAGGTGTTGGAGCTCACCAATGTGCCGCGCCTGCGATGCTGATTAATCCGCCCGTGAACTTGCTTCTTGACATCAAGATTTTCAACCACCGCCTCAATAATCCAGTCCGCATCCGCTAGCCATTCTGCGTGATCGTGAAAGTTGCCAACTCGAATCAACTCCGCGGTGTCGGGGACGTAAAACGGCGATCGAGTTTTCGCGCCTTTCATCCGATCCAAAGCCGATTGTGCGATCCGATTCCGCACAGCGGGATCCCCAAGCGTCAAGTGATTGGCACGTTCCTCGGCGGTGAGTTCAGTGGGCGGAATATCCAACAGATCGCACGGAATCCCGACGTTGGCAATATGGGCGGCGATCTGAGCACCCATTGTCCCTGCCCCAACCACAGCAACTCTCTTGATTTGACGATATTGACTGTTTCGCAAGGAACTCTCCTTTCTTCCGGCGAGATTCGTTCTTTTGGGCTAAGGGAGGAAATTGTAGATTTTAGATAGTCATACGCGGCGTTCAAGGCGCGCCCTGCCTTAGATACCCGTTGCCGGTGATGTGTTTCCTGTTCCCAGAGGTAATTAGCCTGCATTAGCCCGGAACGGCTTAGCTCATTTTGCGGCGTTGTAACGGTTGTCGTTAGGAGTATCGGTGAAAATTGCCTCTTTTACACATTGATGATCGGTTGTAGTATCTGCGAGTCGCCATTAGAATGTTGATAGAATTATATTCTGTGCATTGGGGTTGATCCATAGCCCCTATTATAACTTATTGACTGTCCAACTGCGTAACCCCTAAATCTCATTAATTCGCTTGTCCGTCAGATCTATCAATTCTGCCAAGTTGCAACAACGGTATCTCATACTTGCGAATGCCGCCATCCTCTGGGGAATATTTGGCCTGATAAAACCTGAAATCAGTCCGGCTGTATTCCTCGCACTTTTTTTGAATTATTTCGATGATTTTTAATCTGTGGTCATCGGATGTCTTAATCCCAAAGATAATACCCTTTAACGAGCTGAAGTCATATTTTAGTGCGCGGCTCTCTCCCTCCTTGAACTCACTCAGGCCATCTTCTAGGACTAGGCGATATTCCTCCTCATACTTCCAATCCTCGGTTTTAACAGTAATATCGCGGTAGAAAGCAGCCCACTGTCTGTTTCGCCAATCAACCATTTCATCACTATCCATATCGCCCTCACGTGGAATATGGGAGCCGCATTCAGAGGTATTACCTTCCTCATCGGTGTACCAGTCCTTTACGTCCTTGACTGTCAACCTGCTAATAGATGTAAAAAAGTCAACCTCGGCTGGTTTGTCTACATACTTTATCTCCGATAACGGTATTTTTCTAACACTGCTACCTGCCCCATCATATAACTCCAAATCGTTAGATTCAAAAATCAAGCATACTCCTTTATGGCTATCTGCATAATGGCCCCATACGGAGGAGTTGTGGTAATACTTCGTAAAGCAGGCGGTGTACCACTCGGGCCAAAGTAACTTCTCAATTTCTTTCAAATACACCATAGGAAAATCATCAAACACTAGGCAGTGATTGTTCCAATATGCTTTAGTGGGGATTAGATGCTTGTATTGCTGAGTAATCTTTTGACGCCCCAACCTGCTACCATACTGAATCATTGCAATTTGCTGCAACACAACGTTAATTTCCTCCTCAGTACGAGTTTCGTCAAACAATTTTATCGATGTAAGAATCGATTTAAATATTACTGGTACAGACAATTCTTCGGGTAGCACAGGTCTTTCGGATTCGGGCGTAAGGTGATGTTTAATGTATATTTCTATCATTTCTGGGAGAAAGAATGTGTGTATCATTTGAAGATAATATCTGAGTTCTGTATATCGAATTTTGCGATTTGAGTTTGACAGTGCTTCAATAATCTTTCGAATATATGGCAGGCTAAGAAACCTGTCCCAAACATCATTGAACAATCTGTGTCCGTTAGGAGATAATAGGTAATTCCATTCTCCCTGAATTGGGATGTTAATTCCATGTAATTCTGCAGAATCGCCAGTTATACGAAGTCGAAGATAGGTTGCATGCAGGCAGTAAACGTAATGCTTGAAAAAATTAGTCCAAACAATTTTATCCCCGCTCCACACAATATCTCGGAAGCCTTCCATAGGGTCGTTTAGTTGGTCAGGGCTAGCAAAATAGATAGTCTTTCTCTCAAGTTCTTGGTACTTGTCTCCTAACAGATATTCCATGCTTCTGAATCTATAAACATTCATAGGTAATGCTCCTGCAATCATGATTAGGTATTTTATTTATCACACCGATTTTTATTTTTAATCCTCTTTAGGAGTTACGCACTTCAACTTGCAGTAGCACAATTTAGTGAGCGGATGTAGGGAACGCAGATCTGCGTTCCCTACGAAATCGTGGATTCACGGTTTGGTAATGTTTGAGGGCAACCACAAGGGTTGCCCCTACGAGGTTTTGAACGTTCAACCGCGTAATTCCTATTAGACAAGAAACTCTTCAATTATCTCGTCAATTTCTTCCATGAGCCGAAGTGTTTCGACCACTGCAATCAAAATATTCCGATATTGCCGGACTTCAGCATGACTTAACGCCGAACCCTTCCTATCCTTCAGCCACTTCTCACAGACTTGGTGTGCGCCTACTTCATAATTCCATACGTCTACCGGCACATCTGTGAAATGCTGGGTCGGATTGATCCAAACCCCACCGTTTACATACTGAATCTGTGAGACAAATCCCTCTCCTTCGCCTTCAAACCGATGGCGCAGTGGCTCCCCACTCTCGGTAAGTGTTATTTGTGATTGCGACGCTTTCAGAAGATGCCAATCGATCAATTCTTGCCCTAACGCGCTGAGTTTGTGGAAGTGTTCAATATCCTGAGGCAAGGGGATGCGCGGGAACTCATATTTCAGGAAGTCATAGTAGCGTTCACGATAGGCAGGACTGTATAAGATTGCGTAGATATAGGCGAGAATCTCCTCCGGCGAAGTGCCTTGGGGGAGCCCTGACGGCGCAGTTTGGGGTAACCCTAACCGCTCCGAGAGTGCCTTGAGAAAATCCGGTTTGAGATTAAGAGAACGTTCCATCAAGATCTCTATTTCCCCCGGATCCGGATACAGATAGAGTGGGAAGACATGGCCGGATTCGCTTGTTCTGTTTGAGACATAACTATTTTCGGTGATTTTGTCGGTTATTAAGGCATGTTGCCATACGGGACTTTTAACGAGGCGACAGACGCAGAGAGCGAGGTTGTTCTTTTGTAGATGACGCATAATATTATGGCGTGGTGTCATGTGAAACCCAGCCGACCGCCCGGTGTAGTAGGTCCAGCGCGTGTCAAATGGACGATAGTGAATCGGCGCGATGTGCTGCTCTACATCGGGATGATTCCGGAGATCCGCTTGGGCTAGGTGGACCTTCCAATCTCGGCTATCCCTTCCCAATTTGTACTTCTCCCGTGCGTCGGCTTCAGGAAGTGAAATAAAATCGGCTACCGTCTCTCGTACCATTTCAGGAGTCCGATGAAGTGTTAATTTATCCCGTCCGGTCACAATCGCAACCGAGCCTATTTGAAAGATATCGGCAACCTCCCATCCTGCTTCGTATTCTGCACGTCGTTCGGGTGCTTGTGGCACAAAGAGGTAGTGAGACTGTGTTGGTTGAAGCTCGCTCCATACCGTGGTTTGAAGATCGGTCTCCGACAACGTTCTATATTTTTCTTCCCGGCTCCCCCACATATCCGCGTAATAAGCCGCAGCGGGGGCAGGATTATCGCATTGCTTGACGCACAACAGGATGGAGACACCTTGCACGATGTCAAACACGTTTTCATCTCTCTGTGCTGTTGGGGCAGCTTCCCTCTTTCTGCTACTGCCGTGCAAATTGAGCAGGTAGATAGTGTTGAAACTGTCCAACAGGCTTTTTCGCATCCCGCGAAAGATTGGACCGTCAAGGAAACTGTTGTTGACAATATAGCCGATAACCCCCTCGCCGTTTTTATCAATTCTCCACTGTGCCCACCGAATAAATTTCACATAATCTGCCTGAAGTGCTTTTGAATTCGTTTCACCAAGCGGCTGCCCATCTACCTGTTTGTAATCCTCAATCAATCCCCCGATAAAAGTGAACCCTCCATCGCTATCACGGCTTGGATTCGCGGAATCGCGGGGATAGGGTGGATTGCCGAGGATGACGAGGAGTGGCTCGTCCCGTTTCACTGAAACCGCCGCATTCGCCTCATCGGAGATAAACTCTGCAAAGGCGTACAGTTCCTTCTCTACCGGTTCCTCCAGTGTATTGGTGAGATAAATGCGGAGGTGTTTCGCTTCGTGCCAACCTTGTGCTCGGAGAAATAGGCTCAGTTTCAGATGTGCAATCGTATACGGCGCGACCAAAATCTCAAAACCGAAGAGCCGCTGCACCAGTTGTGGATCGTTAATGTAACGATTCCACATCCCTGTGCCGTAAGTAGTTGTGATGTATTCGCTGATATGGTTCAACACTGCCAAGAGGAACCCGCCTGTACCTGTAGCGGGATCGAGGATAAGCGCACTATCATCGGCGAGTCCATCGGTTTTGTTCAGTTCTGTTTTGAGCAGCCCATCAACAGAGCGGACGATGTAGGAGATAACCTGTGGTGGCGTATAGTAGACACCACGGTCAATGCGGCGTTGCGGGTCATATTCAGCGAGGAAGGTTTCGTAGAAGTGGATAACGGGATCTTCAAAATGGGCTTGGACGACAAAAGCGGTGCGGAGCATCTCCGTGGGAACGTTTGCCAAGAGGTTTGCGATATCGTCCAAAATATAGGTGACGTTCCCCTCAAGGTTTGGGGAGGCGACTTGGTGGAAGAGTTGCTGCAAAAATGGGTTTGACGGGGGAAGTGCAGCGTAGGCAGTATGCCGTGAGAAGTTTGTTCCATTGGGAAGTGTACATCGTGCCGCGAAAAGACCATACGCGAGAGTTTGCGCGTACATATCTGCGAAGTCGTTGGGAGTCAGCGTAGTCAAGAGCAGTTCCTTAAATGCGGAGAACATCCGGTAGATACCACTATCTTCATCGGTAAGCGTCGTTGCGATTTGCGTTTGGAGTTCGCGAGTACGTCGTGCGAGGTGTTTGGCAAGGACTTCTGGACTCCCAATTTGCGCCAAATCTGCGTTCAGAAACAGATCGAGCAAGTTCCCTAAGGAAGCTGTACTTTCGTCCGTAATTTGTGCCGATGCACGCCGTTGACCCTCCGCGTACAGCCGAAATTCGACAAAGTTGGTAAGGATGAAGTTATCGAGGTTTTCGATGAACCGCTTGTTTTGTGTCTGTGCATGACCTGTGAGGGCACCAAGGTCCCTGCCGTATGCTTCTGCCTCAATATAACCGACCGGAAGCAGACCACTTTTCACAACGAAATCCGGCCTGCCAATCTCCAGTCTTCGAGGCTCTGACATAACTGTGATTTCGTGTTCTAAAAATTCAGCTGTTTTTTCCAAAAACGTCCTGAGATGCGGCTGCAAGGAGAGTTCAGCGGTTGCATCGCTCTGTGTACGGGTGCTCTGAATGTTTTGTTGGTAGGTACGACAAATCTGTTGAAGCGACATAGGTTACTCCGGTTATGGATCGGGGCAAGTCCGAGAGGATCTCGTGACCGGGGATGCCCCGACTACAGGGGTAAGGTAGCAATGTGGATTATTATATCATCTTTCACCAGCGTAAAGGAAAAAAATTGACAGGTTCAAGGCTTTCTGATATGATGAAAAAAATACGAAGGAGGTTACTCAAATGAATATTCTCATTACCGGTGCATCTAGTCAATTGGCACAGGCGATAGCGACTGAACTGAAGGATGACCACAGCGTCCGCCTCATGGACAGTGTACCGGTTGACGTAGCAGAAGGCTGCGATTTTATTCAGGGAAACATCTTAGATCCCGACGATTCGTGGGAAGCGGTTCGGGGAATTGATACCCTAATTCATACCGGCGAACCACCGACTGACCTGCCGTCGGACGAATTAAAACGCGAACAGATGCTGCTTGACTTGGCGACGCGAGGCACACATGTCCTCTTCAGCGCAGGAGTTGAAGCGGGCATAAAGAAATTTATCTGTGCAAGCACCCTATCTATTTTCAACGCCTACCCCGACGATGTATATATCACCGAACTCTGGAAACCTTTACCATCGCCGGAAATTGTGGAGATGACAAAATATCTGGGTGAGTTGACCGCTCGCGAGTTTGCGCGGGATCACCTAGTTACGGCGACAGGACTAAGGTTGGGAGAGTTGGTACTTGAGGAAGCGGTGCAGGGGGAAACGCCAAATCTTGCATGGCTCGATATTCGCGATGCTGCGGGTGCGTTCCGCTGCGTTTTGAACCGTGATAATAGCAATAGTGCTTCGTGGACGCAACGGTGGGCGATTTATCATATCTGCGCGGATATCCCCAATCCTAAATTTCTAATCGATCAAGCACGGGGAATCGGGTATCAACCCACTCACGATTTTCAGAGCCTCTACCTGAAGCCATCCGCTCCATCTGGATAGAGCGAAGGAGTATACAGGCAAATGAAGGAGCCCATCTACGCAATCATATTGCATCTTGCAGTTCACGCATAGGAGAATTCAGCCATGAAAAAAGTGCTTGTGCTGGGCGCGTCTGGCAATATTGCCCCTTACGTCACGCCAGACTTGGAAAAGGACTACGATTTATATCTCTCAGATATTGTGCCGCATCCAGACGGAAAACCGATTATCAATGTTGATATAACCTCATATTCGGATGTATTGGAGGCATGCCGTGGGATGGATGCCATCATGAACTTTACTGTCCTTCGTGATGATCCGGTGGTGAGTTTTGAGGTGAGTACGAAGGGGGCATATCACGTGATGAAAGCCGCCGCCGCACTCGGGATCAAAAAGATAGTTCACACCGGTCCTCAATTAATCCGTAACGCATACGATCACGAATTTGATATTGATGATGCGCCGTTAGCACCGGGCGTCGGATATTATGGGATTACCAAGTATCTCAGTATGGAGATATGCGAGATTTTCTCGCGAACATACGACATCCAAACGGTCTGCTTCCTCTTTAACGGTCTCGGTTCAAAGCCGACGGAGCATGTCGCCCAAGGAGACTTTCCACCCTTCACAGTGGTGTGGGAAGACCTACAACACGCCTGTCGCTTGGCATTAGAGATTGAATCTGTTCCCGGCAACTTCCAATCCTTTGACCTACTGAGCTATTTCACACAGGGAAAGTATAAGGTTGAGAAAGCGAAACGGATGCTGGGATTCACGCCTATGGGTGGGCTTGAGGATTATTTTCGGCGGGAGACGGATTGACAGCCCCGATGGAATCGGGATTCAAAGCAACTTGGTGCGCTCTGATCTCAATCTGTGATGGCGGGGAAACTTGCGGATTTATGGTAGATTTTAGAATTACTTAGACACTTCCAATGCACAGCCAACCCCCTAAATTCCCCTTATCAGGGGGACTTTGGAAACTTCGCGAAGGTCGGAGTTATTGGTAAATGTCTACTTATTTCTTGCGTTTACTATAGTCCGGTTGACACGTGCCGACTCAACCTAAATGTTTGGCAAGCAGCTCACGGACGATAGGAAGCAATTCTTGGGGGATTTGTATAACTGTCTGGGATGCAGCATCTCCGAAGGCAGCTTCGTCTTCATCGGTGGCTTCATCCTCTGTCTGTTTCTCGTAGTGAGTGATGACTTGCTGCACCCGTTTTTCATCCCAATTTCGGGGGAATTTGCTCTGTTTCATCGTCTGCCCCTCCTTCGTTGTCGTCGTCGATACGCCGTTAAGGGTTTACCTTTTAACTCACAAGCTGTAACCACAAAGACGCCACTGGATTGTAGGTCTGGAACATAAATAACGCGCAGGAGAATATGTAGATGTGTTCTGAAACCGAATCCGCGAAGAAAAAGCGGATTACAACAGGAATCTTCAGGGTATGGATAGCAATATGCTTAGGATTATGGGGGTTATTCACGATATTTTCTATCTTGCTCCCGTTCATTGTTCCTGAGTACAAGCATGGTTGGTCTGCAATAGACATACTATCCATGATGTTCCCTACGGTAGTATGCGTGATTGCGATAGTCCTAGGGTACGCTATTATCAGGCTTGTCGTAGCCACTTGGTTCTGGATAGTTGAAGGGTTCAGGGGCAAATAGCATAAACTTCACAACCCGCGAAATGGGATTTGTCGGCTCAAAGCCGACCGCGGGCATCGCTCGTTGCATAAACGGGCTGACCGTGCCGTACGGTATGTGGTATAGAGTAGAGAAGGAGTTTTAGTGCGCTTCTGCGTAGCAATATACACTGTCGGAAAGTTTTGATCGTCAGATGGGATAAGAAGTGATATAATTAAGGCGTGAGTTGAGAAATCGCTCATACGTTGTGGACATATCCCGAATCTAACGGGGTTTCCCCTGTTAGCTTATATTCACAACGTGGTAGAATGAGATGTAGCAAGGCGGCACAACCCCTCTTTCGGGAAGGTCGCCGACCCCCACTACATTTTCATTCTACCTCCGGAATCATACCCTTCATGACTCCCACCTGTCAAGCGAATCCGACCGACTCAGTGAACTTACCACTGCATATCTCACCTCAACTGCGTATCTGGAAACGGGTATGTGGAGAGCAGAGGGACAAGGCGAATGCTTCAAAGGGGACACAGACCCTTAAAGTCAGCACGTCAGATAAGCATGGCATGGTTAAAACGAAAGTTGAACTGCCGTTTATGTCCCGTCACTTCTAAGCAGGTTAATCTGTGAGTTGTCAGCCTGTAGATAATAAATCACGAGGATAAGAGCATCTCTATCACGTTGAGATGTTTATGATAAAGGACATGAAACTTCCTTTATTAGTAAGTCAAACGCCTTCGGGATAAAGGCAGAACCTACACCATGCGTATGTGTAGATTGTGAGAGCAGGAGAAACCCTAAGTTGTCTCCATTATATTAGATGAGATGATAAGGGTGAAGAGATAAGGTAGGATAGGATAATAGGTGAATCATACGCTTGACACCAAAAGATGCCAAGCGTATAATGATCAAGAGTACAAATGACGCTTCGATTCAGCAATGCGTTTAAGGTGTTTGGCATGACGTTTTACGTTATTCTCCAACATCACATTCTTGCTACGAAGCGAATCATTCTCACGTCTAAGAGACACCAACTCTTTAGACATATCCTTGCAATGTCCGCAATGACTTACAAGGATTATCGTCGGTTTGACATTGGTTTGCATAATATCCTCCCGTTTGGTTTATGGGAAAGACAGGCACCTTTCTATTATACCAAACGGGAGTCAAACTGACGATCTAAAACGATCCCACCAAAATTATCCTATCCAAGTATTATCAGAATCGACGCTTTAAGAAAGGAATAATATGGGTTTAGCCAGAACCGATGAAAAGCGGGGACTTGTTCCCTGTCAAACGACTGGATTCGACGATATATTCTCACCTCTTAGCATTAAGAGGTTTGAAAATAGAGTCCGAAGTATCCAGATGAAACTGGATAAAGCGGTTGCAAGTGATGATAAAGACCTTATCCGATGGTACGCTCATGTCTTGAGTAAGAAATCAAGAGCCGTGAAAATACTCGCAGTGAATCGGATATGTCAGATAAACAGCGGGAGATACACGGCAGGCGTAGATGGGATAGCAATGCCAAGCGATAGAGCCGAACGGCATAGAATTATGTCTAATCTCGTTAATGAGATAGACATTACTTCAGAGCCACGACCTATTAGGCGTGTCCATATCCCAAAACCCAATGGAGATAAGCGTCCACTGGGTATTCCTACGATACGAGATAGAATTATTCAAGATATAATCAGGCAGAGTATAGAACCTATCTGCGAATACCATTTTATGCCTTGTAGTTATGGATTCAGACCGAGAAGGTCATGCCATGACGCAACGGCAGATTTATTCGTCAAATTGAGCAAGCAAAACTCAAGGCGATGGATAGTCGAAGGCGATATAAAGGGGTGCTTTGACCACATCAGGCACAACCATATTATATCGACTCTACAGGAATGGAACGTACCGAAATCTATCACGGATATTATCAAGGCAATGCTACAAGCAGGAATCATGGAGAACCTATCACTTAGCCCTTCAGACGAAGGGACGCCACAAGGCGGAGTGATTAGCCCTATGCTTGCCAATATAGCTTTAACCTGTCTTGACAAAGAAGTGATGGATAGGTATGGCAAAGAAGGTATGAACCCTATAGTCAGATACGCCGATGACTTTGTAATCACGGCTATCAGTGAGATTCACGCAGAGTCTATCAAGGCAGGTATAGGGAAATATCTTAAGAAGCAAATAGGATTAACTCTATCTGATGAAAAGACAAGCATAACCGAAATCAGCAACGGCTTCGACTTTCTGGGGTTTAACTTCAGGAAGTACGATAACAAGAAACTACTGATTAAACCCTCGATGAATAACGTGCGAAACGTGCTTGATAAGATTAGAAATATATTTCACAGCACAACCAGCACAACGATGATAATCACAAAACTCAATCCCATATTGACTGGTTGGGGCAACTACTATCGTCATGTAGTATCCAAGAAGGTCTTCTATTATATAGACGATCAAATCTGGAGAATGACGAGAAATTGGTTACAACACAAGTATGGTAGGAACTATGAGGAGAGACACATCATCGGGAAACGCTTATTTGATAATAAGAGCAACACGCCATTAGCAAAAAATGGCATCAACGCCAATTAAGCGATTCATCAAGGTAAGAAAGGATATGCGGGTCTTTGACGAACAAGCCAAAGGGTATTGGGAGAAACGGGAATATATGAATGCGAAGGATAGTATTTACGGGTCAGTCACATTGACCAGACTATTCCAAAGGCAGACAGGCAGATGCCCGTTCTGTGATATGTTATTAACAGATGAGCAGGTACGTTCAAGAACAATAGAACGGCATCACATGAAGCCACGCAGTGAAGGCGGGGATAATAAGTTAGGCAACCTAAGACTTGTCCATGCAGAGTGTCATCGCTCACTTCACGGCATATATTCACGAAAAGAAATGGCTGATTTAGTTGATAAAAGTATTGACTACGTTACACTGATGAAGTCCACAAAAGGGCTAACTTCGGTGTAAATCGTCTTTCGCCTTTGAAATATCGCCTATCATCTTATCAACAGCCTGCTCAGACGTAGCCAATAACAAGGTTATAGGATGAGACAAACAAGTAAGATGGGCAACAAGAGAGTAGTTATTATCTACATCTCTCTGCTTATGCAGACAGATAATAGCACTTGGATCAAGACGATATTCATTCCCATCTTGATTATAACTCTTGATGAACATAATGCACCTCCTGATTATCGGAAGTGTAACACAAAGGTGAATAAAAAGTCAAGGCACACGCTTTTTCAACTGTTGTCTAACAGGTTCAAGACTATCAACATCAAACTCAAGACAAATAGAGGAGAGTCCATCATAAACAGACTTCATGTCTGGAAAAACCGCAACACTATGATGAACGATAATACACAAGTCAGATGCTAATCCCTTAGAAATATCGGGAATATTGGCTTGTACATACGTTATACCCAAATGGCGTGTTACAACAAAACTCACGGCATAACCAGTATGATTCCCTCTCTTGTTTTTCGTACTCAACAAGACGATACTGATTGTCCATTCTGGATCTTCAATATCAATCTCAACATCTTCGAGTTTACGGAGTTCACGGTGAATATAACCCGTTAAAGTCTTGCCTATACCGCCCTCTGCATCAACAACAACCTTTACCTTAAAAGGATAAGGGGCAGAAGATGATATAGGGTCAGGAAACAATAAAGACAGCAATAAGACAACAACAACCTTAGTCATAATAAACCTCCCATAAAGAATGCGATTTAATATCATTGACGAATCGTATTTTAAGAAGGTTTAATCTCATCATTTTTGATTCGGAAAGCCGAGTGCGGTGAAAGTCGCGCGCTCGGTTTGGAAGGGGGGAAAGACTATAAAGTGAATGTTCTTGATCGTAATAAAATGGAAAGGAAGGTATAATTAGAAGGGTTGACCTCCAAAAAGGAGGTGAGGCGATGGGAATCCATAATTCAAAATGGATTGAGATTCCTAAGCCCAAGACCACTTGGGTAAGGAAGCCAATAGCCAAAACCACGTGGATTAAGGTCAGTAAGACCACAACCACATGGACTAAAGTTTAGTTAAGTCTCAGTAACTAACCATCAACTAAATCAGAGGTCAACCCCTAATATCATACCCCGATTATTGAAATGCGTCAAGAACTCACCGAAATGTCCAACCTATCCTTATTAAGATGAGTTACAATGTTAGGCAGACGCTGGATAAGCGTTTCATTGAGACGGAACACGTTGCGAATATTATTGATTTGTCGCTGACATCGGGCAAGAACTGTATTATGCACGGTCCCGCTGGCCATGGCAAGTCCGAGATGGTGATGGAAGCCATCAACGGTGCTAACCTTGCTAGAGACTGCTTTGTGCAGTCGTTCGGAGAAGGCATGGACGAGACGCGTTTGTTCGGAGGCTTGAACTTCCGTCGTTTATTTGCCAAAAAACCAGACACGCTCAAACTACCTCAACCCGTTATCTGCAACAGTTGAATCTCTATCGTTTATTCTTATTAAGTTCTACATCATCGGAAACATTTGATGCAGCAAAATAATTATAACAGGTCTAAAACTATTCGTCAAAGATAATACCATCACCTCTGAAGGTCAACACTGCTAGAGAGGATATGTTCCGTCATCGCCTGCTGCGCCTGACCTGCGTCTCCCTTTCGGAGGGCATGGAGGATTTTCTGGTGTTCCCGCAAAGACAATTTCGCCCGCGTCTCTGTTTGAGTCGTTGACGGCTCAACGAGACTTCCTTTAATCCACTCTTGCAGATACCCCCGTATCATGCTCAAAAGGCTGTAGAGTATCGAATTTTGCGCTGCGCGCGCAATGGTCAGGTGAAACTGTAAATCGAACTCCAAGTATTTCTCAGGCTGTCCGATCGACGCTTCCATCCCCCGCAAGGTTTCCTCGATTGCCTCAATATTCTCCGCTGTGACTCGCTGCGCAGCCAAAAACGCTGTCTGGGATTCTAGCATGAGCCGGGTTTCGATGAGGTCTTGGACCTTTTTACGATCAAGCAGCAATCCCCACTGTAGCGTCTTCTCCAAATACCGTTTGTTACTGTTAGAGACAAAGGTGCCATCTCCAACCCGTCCGTCTATAATCCCCATGACAGCGAGCGAACGCAACGCTTCTCTCAAGGAACTCCGCCCTACCCCCAACCGTTTACACAATTCCCGCTCAGAAGGCAACCGGTCCCCGGGTTTCAGCACGTCCCGGGAAATAAGGTCAACCATCTGCTCTACAATCCCATCACTCACGGAGGTGTGAGTATCAGGCTTCATCTCCTCCATCGCCAATTTTTCTTGTTCTTGCGTTTTCATAGCGTACAATAATCCAAGTTGCTAGGGCGTGTTGACATTTGTAAAGCTGTCTGTAATCGTAGGGGCGAGGTTCCCTCGCCCATTGACCAACGCGGGTTGGAACCCTCAAACCATACAGGTTGAATTGATTGTAGGTCGAGATTCATATCTCGACTAAAACGTCGATTTTGGAAAATCGACCTACAGCAGCCCGAAATCGTCTCTGACGTGTAACGGGTTGGGAGACCCAACCCCTACGAAGGATTATGCATCTGTGCACCCGCTTGATGGTGTGGTTACCACGAAATGTCAACAGAACCTAGACAATCATAATCAACACATATCAGAGATAACCAAATTTACGGCACACATGTCGCCCCGCTGGGGCTTTGGGGTATTTGTTTATCCGGTGTACTATACACATGTCGCCCCGCTGGGGCTAAATGAACTAATGACTATTTACACATAACGCATTAGGTATCACGGATTGTATACACCTATCAACTCGCTGGGAGGTTAAGTGGCAACTTCCGCTACAATAATGAAAATTTTGCTTTACAATTCCTCAATTTTGAGTTAAACTTATTCCGTAAAGGTCAGACCATTAGTTATTATGCTTATAAATTTCTCTGTTGTCAAGCAAAATTAAGAACTAAAAATTATAATCGGGCCGCCACCAACCGGCTCGATTTATTCCTAGCGAGGAGATTGCCATGGGTCAAACAGTCGACATTGGAAAACGCATTGAATTGGTCCCGATGGACCCTCATTTCCACGATATTACAATCGCCCTATACCAACAGGGACAGGATGAGAGCCCCCTGCTTTTAGTGTATACCTACAGCCAGATGGAAGGGGTCCAAGGGCGTATCCAGTTTGTGGTCGAGGGGATGACGCACTTGGGAAACATGGTTGCGGATACGGATGGGCTGCTCCGGTTTCCCTGTGGAGCGGCACACCAACTCGCTTGCAGGCGCACTTTTCTGGAGTCGTGCAAACTCGCCCCGAACGATTTAGTGGAACCACGTCCCTTGCAGATTCTGGACAAAAAGTCAGGGCTAGCTATCACTGTCACTAGTCTTGGGGACGGAGTTTACCAAGTGGGTGCTGATGGCGAGGGCAGACGCGCTGACAGACGCATCTCCACCATTGCTGGCGGTTTAATGAAACTGGGAGAGATGGACGAGGTGGATGGAACGCTCGATAAGGTTGCGTTTCCGTGCGGACACTCTCACGATGCGCTGCTCGGTTTGCTGCTCGTTCGTGCCCCGAATGTACGAGCCATTGTACGGGAACAGGAAATGGCATCCGCACGTGGCGTCCTCGCAGCACCTAGCCAACAGAATTAGGAGGAAGTTATGGGAACCCAAAAACAAACAGTCGGACCAATGACCGGCAAAGAACGGGTTTTGGCAGCGTTGAAGAGAGAACCCGTGGACAGAACCCCAATCTGTAACCCAACGTCTGTCGCTACAGTAGAGTTGATGGACTTGGTGGACGCACCTTTCCCGGAAGCGAACCGGCAGCCTGAATTGATGGCACGTTTAGCCGCTACCGGGTATACCGAGTTAGGTTTCGATACGATCATGCCTGTTTTCACGATTATTCAAGAATCCTCTGCGCTCGGGTGTAAGATTCAATGGGAGCAGAAGGACAATTGGCCCACAGTTAAAATGCGCGAACCGATCTGGGAGGATGTCGATGAAATCAAACTCCCATCAGATTATCTGACGCATCAAGATACCAAATGTGTACTCGATGCAATTAAGATCCTCAAAAAGGAATACGGCGATGATGTCGCTGTTATTGGAAAGACCATGGGACCCTGGTCTCTCGGCTATCACTGTTTCGGCGTGGAGCCTTTTCTATTGCTATCTCTGGACGATCCGGGCAAAACAAAACTCGCACTGGATAGGATGAAGGAAGCCACGATAGAGTTTGGAGTCGCACAGATTGAAGCGGGAGCAGATGCCCTGACCCTACCCGACCACGCAACAGGCGATCTGGTCAGTGGCGAATACTATGAGCGTTACCTCCGCGATCTGCACATTGAGTTTGTCGATCGGATTCCTATCCCGCTGATTCTCCATATTTGTGGGCGGACAGTGGACAGAATGGAATACATCGCCCAGACAGGAATGGCAGCCTTCCATTACGATTCTAAGAACCAGCCCGGTGAGTCTATGGAAGTGGTTAAGGAACGAATCTCTCTGGTGGGAAACATTAATAACCCGGAGACGCTCTTCTCGAAGGGACCGGAGGAGGTTCGGGGGGAAGTCTACAAGAATCTGGAGTCTGGCGTTCAGCTTGTCGGTCCAGAGTGTGCAATTCCGTTACAAACCGCCATTGAAAATCTCAAAGAGATCCCCAAGGCGGTGCAGGATTGGCACAAGGAACATGCGGGGTTGAATTAGGAACCAGACAGGGAAATTTCGCATGAATTTTCAGACACCTACAACTCTAGGGTTACTCACCGGTGCCATCATTGAGCTTGATTTTGAGTGCGTGGTCTAACTGAGTAACCATCTCCTTCAGAAAGATCCCAATAGAACTTCTATGCTGACAAGGAGAAAGATATGGTTCAGCTAACAATGCAGGTTCCTGATGAATTGGCAAGACGAATCCAACCGATTGGCTCTTGGCTTCCAACCGTTATAGAGTTGAGTCTCATCGGATTCAAGACCTTGGCGGCAGCCACCGCAGCCGAAACAATTCAGTTTTTATCAAAAAATCCTGTCCCGCAAGAGGTACTTGACTATCACGTTTCTGAACGGGCGCAGGAGAGACTTCAGCGTTTACTCACATTAAATCAAGCTGGGTTGTTATCGGAGACAGAACAACTTGAGCTCGATGAACTGCAACAAATTGAGCATATTGTCATCATGCTCAAGGCACAAGTTACATCACAGCTAAAACAGGGAGTTTAAGTGTCTTCCGACCTATCAGCAAGTGTGCGTCAATTCGTCGTAAGGCGTGCAGGTAATCGCTGCGAATATTGTCTTTTACCCCAATCGTTCTCGCTGCACAAGCACGAGCCAGATCACATTGTGCCTCGTCAGCATGATGGTAACACGGATGAAAGAAACCTCGCGCTCTCTTGTATGCACTGCAATCGTTACAAAGGACCAAACGTGGGTTCATTTGACCCACAGACAGGAGCACTCGTCCCATTTTTTAATCCGCGCACTCAAGACTGGAACAGGCACTTCAAGTTAGAGAAAGGGATAATCCGCGCCCTTACTGCCGAGGCGCGAGTGACAGCAAAGATTCTGCGTTTTAACGACGAAGAGCGTATTGCAGAGCGCCAACGTCTGATTGAATTAGACTTATACGAATAACAAACCATCAACTTTTACGAGAATTTACCTAAAATTCAAAGAGAAAACTATGGCAGAAATTACCGACATTCAAAATGAAATTATCGTAGACGAGATTGAGGAGTTTATTGAGCGTCCCGATGAACGGGAACGCACCATTAATACATTCGCCCAGGTTACCCCTGAGATGCAGGACATCGCCGCAGCACTCATTGACGGAGACAATGGCGGTGTGGATGAGATGACCAAAGCCGCACTGGAGGCGGGCACCGAAGCAGTGGAAATCATGGATGATGGTCTCATCGCAGGGATGGGAATTGTTGGCATAAAGTTTCGCGAGAATTTTATTTTCGTCCCGGAGGTCCTCGCCTGTGCGCGGGCAATGAAAGCGGGGATGGCGTATATTGAACCCATTCTATCCGCCTCCGGCATCGACCCTGTGGGGACAGTGATTATGGGGACAGTGAAAGGCGATCTTCACGACATCGGCAAGAATCTTTGCATCATGATGTTGCGGGGTGCAGGATTCGTCGTGCATGACTTGGGCGTGGACACTTCGGACGAGGAGTTCATTGAAGCGGTGGAGGAATATGAGGCACCTGTACTCGGAATGTCGGCGTTGCTGACCACAACGATGCCGAACATGGGCAAGACAATCGAAGCCTTTATTGATGAAGATCTCCGGGAAGAGGTTAAGATCATGGTGGGCGGTGCTCCGGTGACCCAAGAGTTCGCTGATGATATGGGAGCGGACGGGTACGGCAAGGACGCCCTTGAATGTGTAGCACTGGCAAAGAAATTCCTTGACGAAGAGGACGAGGATTGGGACGAGGAGTAGGGGTCATCCAATCCGATCGGGCTTTATCTTCGCTCACTCCAAAGGACTAAGGCGGATTCATCGGTAATCAGAAAATGGACAAAGAAGAATATCAGAAGCGTTTAGACAAAATAACAGAGATGTTCTCAAGCATGGTGGACCATGCCAACGAGCAATCTATGTATCGGTGCCCTTACAAAAATCGTTTTGATCAATGCACCGCTAAGTTCGGGTGCCGAAACCAGCGAAAACCGCCTAGCGAGGGTTTGGTTGGTAAGCAGGATAGCGTTCGCGGCACTCCAAAAGAGGAGTTGCTCTTGTGTGGTGGGGACGATAAAATTGACTATCGGACCGCTTGGGAAACCGAAGCTGCTGAAGGGACTTTCATCGAAAGTGAAGATAGCTACGGGGTGGGAACAGTAACGCATGACGGCAAAAAGCGGCCGCTTGCGGCCGGGAAGACCATCTTCGATTACGCCGATGAACTTGCAGTTCAGGTGCCGACCTCCTGCTTCCGCACCGGACAGTGCCATGAATGTATTGTAGAGATTAAAGAGGGGATGGAGGCGTTGCGTCCACGGAACGAAGCCGAGTCGTTTTTGCGGGAGAATTATCGGCTCGCCTGCCAAGCGGTGGTTAAGGATGCCGATGTCGATATAGCGTTCTCACCGATACGGCGTACCCCCAAGATCCTTACCCACACACACGAAAACCCCCTTCAAATTGACCCGTTAGTGACCCACCGCGAAAATATGGTTTACTATGATGATGAGGTCGTCGACAAATATCGCGGCCACATCTACGGTTTGGCAATTGACCTCGGCACCACAACAGTGGTCATCGACTTGGTCGATCTGGAGACCGGTGAGAGCGTTCACGTCAGTTCCTTTGAGAACCCACAACGGTTCGGCGGCAGCGATATAATGCACCGTATCTCGTATGATGGCGAGTTTGGCGGGGAGTTGCGCTGGGCGGTCATCAACGCGCTCAACCACGAAATTCAGGAGATGGGGAAAGAGTTCGGGTTTGTCCGCCAAGAAATTTATGAAATTGTCGTGGTGGGTAACTCGACGATGCGGGACATCTTCTTTAAGTTGGATGTGCAGAGCATCGGTCAAAAACCTTATCAGTCGACAATCGAACATCAATATCACGCCGGTGAACGCGAAACGACTTCGCTCACTGAGAAGACGCGGCGGCTTGGAATCCGAGCCAACCCCAAGGCGCGGGTGTATGGATTGCCGTTGATCGGCAGCCATGTTGGTGCCGATGTCGCGGCGGATCTGGTGGCACTCGACATTGCATCTAAAAAAGAGACCGTCATGCTGGTCGATGTCGGCACGAACACCGAAGTGGTGGTTGGACATCCGGGGCGGCTGATTGCCGCTTCCTGCCCGGCGGGTCCCGCTTTTGAAGGCGGCGGCATTAAGTACGGGATGCCGGGCTATGACGAAGCGATCGAGTCAGTCCGTTGGATAGACGGCAAGGTTGAATATAGCACGATCGGCGGCGTTGCACCCCAAGGGATTTGCGGCTCTGGTTTAATCGATCTATTGGCAGAACTCCGTCGCAACGAACAGATGACTGAAATGGGTGTATTTGGAAACAGAAAAACACGCGAGATACCGATTATCCCGGAATATGGCATCACCTTATCCCGCGAAGATGCCAGCAATCTGGCTCAGGCTAAGGCTGCCAATTATTGCGGTCAGTTCATCGTTATGCGAAAGTTCGGGATCAATCCGGCGGATGTGAGTCGGCTCTATTTAGCGGGTGGCTTCGCCAATTATGTGGATGTTCGTAACGCAATTGAGATCGGGTTTTTGGCACCGGTAGACGAGGATCGCATCGTCAAGATTGGCAACGCTGCGGTACAAGGGGCGAAGGAGGTCCTTCTCTCACGCAAGAAACGTGAGGCTATCGAACGTTTAGTCAAAGGGATTGAACATGTCGAGTTGGAGACAACCTCTGACTTCTTTGAGGTGTTTGTCGAAGGGTGCCAATTTAAGCCGATGCCAATGGAATTTGTGTGATGAGATAAACAGATGTTGGTCTGGTAAAACTAAAAACGGTAGGCAGAACGTAGGATATTCAGATGGCATACAGCGATTTCAAAAGTGTAGAGCAGGTTATTCAAACATATCCCCTGCAAATTCGTCCGGAACGATTTATACCTGACCTGCTGCTTGAACCTCCTAGCTGGTTCATTGAGAACTTAGATTTCTTGTTGGACAGACAGGCGATTCAAGAGAGTGAAGCGTTTTTGAGGGAGAGTTTTATTTTTCCGTTTTTGCAGCAGGTGTGGAAGCGTCATGAAACCCTAAAATTATGGTCTCATCGCGCTCTGAATGTTGACAATGAGTTGTATGGGGAACCGGACTACTTTGTGTCAGCGTGGGTTGACGGCGTGACGGATCGGCTGGTGGATCGTCCACTCCTAACAGTGGTAGAAGCAAAAAAGCAGGATTTTGAGGGAGGGTGGGCGCAGTGTTTAGCAGAGCTGATAGCGTGCCAAAAACTGAATCAGGATGAACAGGTTACTGTGTATGGCATTGTGTCAACAGGGATTATTTGGGAGTTTGGCAAGTTGGAGACAAATATTTTCGCGAAACACCCACTTGCCTACTCAATAACTGACCCTGCCAAGGTATTTGGCATTCTTGACTTTATTTTTACGGCATGTGAAAAGCAGCTCAACGGCAGCCGTAATTCTGTACCGGAAAAGAGGGCACCATGCTAACGGTTCAACAAATACAGCACTTTGAGACATTTGGATTTCTTGTCCTGCGAAAGTTATTTACGCCGCAGGAGATTGACCTTATTCGTCGTGAATCCGACGCGGTTTTGTGCGAAAACCGTCAAGGCAAACCGTTTCCCGGAGAAAAGCGTCAATCCATGATTCCGTTCTTTGAGTTGAATCCTCGACTCCAATGGCTCATTGAAGACGATCGCATCTACGCGCTGGGTGAAGACCTCCTCGGACCTGATTTCATCTTGAACGCGACCGAGGGCAACCTCCACGTCGGCGATACACAGTGGCATGGCGGGGGACTTGACGCGGAACCGGTGCCTCACATCAAGATCGCATTCTACCTTGAGCCAAACACCAAAGACACAGGGGCACTGCGTTTCATTCCGGGATCTCATAAATTAGGATTTAGGAAACTGATACAGCCGTTGACCGCTCAGCAGGATGATCCGACTGCGATGCCGTTTGGGGTTGCAGGCGCGGACGTTCCCAGTGTTGTCATTGAATCGCAGCCCGGCGATTTCATAATCTTTTCAGAGACGCTATGGCATGCGGCGTTTGGCGGTCCTCCCGGACGCTCACAGCACGCCCTCAGTTTCATGGCAAACCCCGTAACAGACGAACAGATTGCTTACATAAAGGGACTATACGAAGGCTGGAATTATTCATTGCATCCGCCAGAAGAGATGGTCAACAGTGATCGTCCTCGACTCCGAGGAATGGTGTCAAGGTTGGTGGAACTCGGTTTCGGTCCACCGAAACCGGCGGACCTGTTTGTATGAGATAACCATCCATTATGCCATTATTAATCAAAATGTGGATGTTACGCAAAACTGCTACAACGAACGCAGATGCCTATATCAGTTGACAGGAATTTCAACTCACGTAAAGTCGAACTGCTTTCCTATCTCAGATTCAGAGCCATCGAATATCTTAACGAGGTAAAACAGGAGTTTGGCGAGAGGCAATTTAGGAAACGAGCGACAGCAATTAACCGTGCGCTTGCGAAGGAAAAACAGCAGCTAGCTGCTGTTATACGGCAAAATGCCGGGCGAGAAGATTGGCCAGCGGACGCCATCCTCCGAGCCAACCTTCTGTTAATGCACTGTACGAATGTAGTGATGCTTGAGAGTCGGAATGACGTATGGTCCTATGACTACATGGCTTTTTCTCGCAGAATTGGTGAACTCTGGGAACCTTTCGTCACAACTTGCTTTGATTACCCGATACGGAAAGATGTTACCTTATTCATCCCCCCTTTATTTGAGGATATCAAGAGAAGATTAACCAACGAGGTTCGAGATTTTATTCAACGGTTAAACATCAGTAGGGATGACAAAGAACAACTTCTCCACTACTATGACCAAGTTTGGCATCTTGTTACATCGGGCGAAATCAAGCTCGAATTGGATCTGCATTTCTCAATTGAAGGTATTCGGTATGTAGTCGATTGTAAGAGCGGTTTCGGCTCAAATGAGAAAGGAAACACCAATCGCTTACTTTTGGTTGCTAGTATATACCAGCACATAGAGCCAGAAGATTATCGGTGTCTTCTCTTGGTGAGAGCACCTGAAGATGAAAATAATCACTACCTTCAAATACTGAAGAAGTCGGACCTCTGGGAAGTTTATTGCGGAGCAGAAACCTATCCAAAAGTGTTAGAATACTCTGGCTTTGATTTAGGTGTATGGATGCACGAAAATGTTACTTGGCTGGATGATGTAAGTCCCCAATTCCTAAACTCCCTTGAACAGAACAACTTAGTTAAATACTTGACATGGTAACCCCAAGACCTCAACGATATAGAGATACGTTCCAAGCTCATTATACCGATTCGCCCGATATTGTTTCATACATGGTTTCTCGGCTTAAACCAACCGAATCGGATTCAATATGGGAACCCTGTGCAGGAGTTGGTGACTTAATTGATGGAATCATTCGGTTATCCCCAAATTCACAAATTCGGGCATCTGAACTTGAACCCCAAGCATCGGCTACGCTCAAGGAAAAGTATAAGAGATTCCAAAATATCAAGGTCGTGCACGAGGATGTGCTTGAACTTGGGCACTCTCCCTTGTTTGAACCAGAAACCCAATTCACCCGCATAATTGCTAATCCGCCGTATGGAGCTTATCAATCTCGTCAGAAACGAACCGTTCTTAAAAAGCAATATCCCGGGCTCTATGTGCGCGACACCTATGGCGTAATTCTTTATCACTGCTTTCGTTTGCTAAATAAGGAAGGTCGTTTGGTGTTCATCATCCCGGATACGTTTCTATGGCTTCACCGCCACGATTTTCTACGGAGAACCTTATTGAATGAATCAACCATTGAGGAAATCGTATTATTTCCATCAAAGTTCTTTCCAGGAATTAGCTTTGGGTACTCTGGGCTATGTATTATCTCTTTAATTAAGCGGTTTGCTCACAGGACGCATCAAATAAGAATAATTGAGAACCTCGCCAATGCGAATGTTTTGATGGAATTGGCTCTGGGATATGAGCAAAAAAATCGGTGTTTAATCACAAATATCAGTCAAAAGGAAATCCTGTCGCGCCCATGTGCGGAATTCGTGAAACCATCACAAAACAATGGGATTACGCTCAGTAGCAGAGCCAATTTGACTTTGGGCGATATGGCTGACGTCCGTACCGGCTTTTACTCAGGCAATGACCGTCATTGGGTACGCCGCGCCAATGCTGATATACCGCGCTCAAAATCTTTTGAAGATGTGGAAGTTGATAAAATTTCCGACCTCACAGCACCACCACTTCATGGTATTGATGGACCCAACTGCTTCATCCCAATATTACGAGGCGGCGCAGCTCGCTTTGTAAGACAAACACAATGGTATGTTAATTGGAGCAAGTATGCCGTTTCTGAATATCGAACACCGGGGAAAAATCCAGCTCGGTTTCAGAATTCCCACTACTATTTTTCGGAGGGAATTGGTGTTCCAATGGTTGCTTCAGCACGTCTCACAGCCACATTACTTGAAGGTAGATTATTTGACCAAGGCATTGTTGGCATCTTCCCTCAGAATGAACAACTCTTGATGTATTTTCTCGGCTTCTTAAACACGGAACTTGCAACTAAACTGCTTCGTCAGATTAACCCAACAGCCAATAATTCAGCAAACTACCTGAAACGTATGCCCATTGTGAATCCAACGCATTCAGAGTTGAAACAGTGCAACAACTCCATATCTAAAGCAATAAAAGAATCTCAAGAATATGGAGATGTGTCGGAAACAACACTGAACGAGATAGAAGATGTTTATTGCAGAATATGGTTAAGCCAGAAGGTTGTCAAACCTGAATATAGTCGAGCGAGCCCACAGCCATGAGCACATCCCCCGCCGAAACAACCCATAACTTTGACGCTTCGCAGAAGCCCTCATTCCGCTATCTGCTTCAGGAAACAGATACATTTCTCACCTGTGTGGAAGTGGTAACCTCGCGTGGAACTATCACCGATTCCGATGGGGGGCGGGTATTGGAACTGGCGCGAAAACTGGCAGATAATCCGCGTATACACGGTCTGAGCATTACCGACAACCCGGGCGGCAACGCCATGATCGGGCCCGACACCTTGGGGAGAGATCTCCTCTCTCGTGGTCAGGAAGTGATTATTCACCTGTCTTGCAAAGACTGGAACCGCAACGCGCTTCAGAGCCGGGCATGGCAGCTTGCCAGCGAAGGGTTTGATAATATCCTAGCGTTGTCGGGCGATTACCCGATCGATGGGTATCATGGTCAAGCGAGTCCCGTCTTTGACACCGATTCAGTGGGATTACTGAAGATGTTCGCTGACATGAATGCCGGTATGACAGTGGGCACCGGGAGAAGATCGCAGGTGTTGGAACGCACCAATTTCTTATTGGGCGCGGCGGTCAACAACCATAAACGTTACGAACGCGAGGTCATGCCCCAGTACTTCAAACTGAAAAAGAAAATTGAGAATGGTGCTGCGTTCATCATCAACCAGATTGGATACGACTCACGTAAACAGGATGAATTGTTGAAATATATGGCAACCCACGATCTGGATGCCCCAGTGATTGGTAACGTCTACGTTCTCAGCCGACCCGCCGCCCGTTTCTTCAATAAGGGTAACATCCCCGGCGTGACCGTAACCGACCAATTGCTTGACCTAGTCGAAAAAGAGGGAAAATCAAAGGACAAGGGCAAAGCGTTCCTCTTGGAATTCGCTGCCAAACAGTGCGCCATCGCTAAGGGATTGGGCTATCGCGGTGTATACCTAGGCGGTCATCTACGTTACACAGATTATGAGCGAATTCTGAAGATAGTAGACCGCTTTGGGGAGGATGATTGGAAGGATTTCGCCAAGGAAATTTGCTTCCACTACCCCGACGAATTTTATTTCTTTGAACCGGAACAGGAAACGGGCATCAGTTCAACTGAGATTAATCGCGAGTATCTCTTTTCAAAACGGGCGGAAGGTTTGAAAACCGCCAAACAGAAAATACCCTTGGACTATAAGATTAACCGCACGGTGCACGATCGAGTTTTTGAAAAGGGCAGCTGGGGATTCAATATTGGGAAGCGGGTTTCTCAGGCAATAGACGGGGCAAGCGAGGGAGTAAAGAAAGTCATGCACGGTTTGGAACAAGCGGTTAAGGTCACCGGCTTTGATTGTCGTGACTGCGGAGACTGTTCACTGCCCGATATTGCGTATCTATGTCCCGAATCCCAGTGTGTGAAAAACCAGCGCAACGGACCGTGTGGCGGAACCCGTCAGGGTAAATGTGAAATTGGGGAGAAGGACTGTATCTGGGCAAGAGCTTATGACCGTCTCAAAGCCTACGGTGAAGAAGAAACGATGCTGGACGGTCCAGCGATTTTCAAGGACGGTGCCCTCAACGGCACAAGTGCTTGGGGCAACACTTTTCTGGAGCGAGACCATCACGCCCAGAAAAAATCTGATAACTGATGACGCGGTTGGATGCGGATTTCAATCGGTGAAACCGGTGCCAACCGTGGGCAGTACCATGAGGAGTGAAGATGCAACTAAACGGTCGGGATTTTATCATTATAGGCGAGAATGTCCATACCACTCGCGTGGTGCGCCGAAAAGGAAAACTGGTTACGAACAACCCGGATGGACTCGAATCCGTCCGCTATTTGGGTAGAAACAAAAAACGTCGCTACCTTGTCATCCCCGAATCCATTAAGAAGTCCCAAGAGTATGAGGAGGGACGCGTCAAACATGTCATCATCGCGGTTCAGGCAGCGATGTCGGGTGAAGAACCCCACGCTAGTGAAGGACTGGAGTATATACGCAAAATTGTCCAACGGCAGGTCGATACCGGCACCGACTTCCTCGATGTCAACGTGGATGAAATTTCGTGGCGGCTTGAAGAACAGAAGGAAGCCATGCGCTGGTTGGTGCAAGTCCTCCAACCGATGTCTGATACCCCCTTGTCCATTGATTCCTCGAACAGCGAAATTATCGCAGCGGGACTTGAAGTGTATGATAGTAGTGTCGGGCGGGCACTACTCAACTCCGCATCGCTGGAACGCCTTGACGCGTTGGACCTCGCCAAGCAGTATAACACGAAGGTTATGGTGACAGCTGCCAGCGAATCTGGAATGCCCCAGAACCCCGAAGAGCGAGTCGCGAACGCCTCACGTATGGTAGACGCAGCGAACGACAGAGGAATTGCGACCGAGGATATCTTCATCGATCCGTTGTTCTTTCCGATTGGGGTAGATACCGAGAACGGCAACCATGCTTTTGAAGCCATTCGGCAGCTTCGTGAGAAGTACGGTCCCGCCATCCATATCAGTGGAGGATTCAGCAATGTCTCTTTCCAAATGCCGTGCCGTAGTCTCATCAATGATGTTTTTATGATTCTCGCGGTCGAAGCCGGTGCGGATAGCGGGATTATCGACCCAGTGACCAACAATCCGCAGAAAGCCCTCTCCGTTGACCGAACATCAAGAGCCTATCAACTGACCGAAGATATGATGCTGGGCAAGGATCGCTTCTGTAGAACATTCCTGCGTGCCTATCGGAAAGGGGAATTGGAGGGTTGAACCGTGGCAATGTATCAAATCCTATATTGGAAAGATATTCCGGCGCAGGTCAGGGTCTTTGAAGGCAGAAGGCCGATTTCACGGCAAATGCCCAAACGTTTTCAGATTGAGATTGATCGTACGGCGATGGAAACAGGTTTGGCTGGAACCGACGACTACCTCGATCAGTGGAAATGGACGGAGAAGCGGGAACGCCCCGGCGAGCCGGAGGATATTCTGAACGCACTTGTGCAGGAACTTGAGGCAGAACACGATAATAAGACTCGGAAACAAAAGGGGTCGTAAGCACTGCCTTCAACGGATGAAAAAGCAATACATAGATTAAAATAGTAGAAAGGAATTTTCATGCCTACATTCCAACCCGACACCCTGCGGCAAATCGGCTACGACCTCTTTGAAGCCGCCGGTTGTACAACAGAAGACACTCGATCGGTTGTTGATCACCTGATCGAATCCAACCTCTTCGGACACGATTCTCACGGTGCCATCCGTTTCTACGAATACGCCCGCGCCATACGAGATGATAGATTCCAACCCACCGCAAAGCCTGAAATTGTGAGTGACAGTCCCTGTGCTGCGGTGATAGATGGACACAGCGCGCTTGGACAGGTCGGGGCAACCTTTGCGATGAACCTCGCAATCGAAAAAGCGCGGCAATACGGAACAGGCACCGTCGCACTGCGAAATACGAGCCATGTTGGGCGGGCTGGTGCGTATCCCCTGATGGCAGCTCGAAACGAGATGCTGGGGGTCGCTTTTGTCAACGCCGGCAATCTCGGCTATCAGATTGCCCCGTTTGGTGGTCTTGACGGCCGCCTCAGCACAAATCCGATCGCGTTCTCCGCGCCGCGCCGGGACGACGACCCAATTTTAGTTGATATGACCACATCCGTGGTGGCTGAAGGCAAGATCCGCGTTGCAATCAATCAAGGCAAGCAGGTGCCTGAAGGTTGGCTCATTGATTCACAGGGCAATCCAACCACCGACCCAAACGACTTCAGAGCCGATCCGCCAGGTGCCATCCTGCCGATGGGCGGTGTTGTGGCATACAAAGGTTACGGTCTTAGCTTTGTGGTGGAGCTTTTGGGGGGAACTCTCAGTGGCGAAGGGTGTGCTGCCGGTGAGCGCGCAATGGTGAGCAACGGTGTGCTCTTCACGGTTTATAGTATCACTCACTTCACCAGTCTCGACGCCTACTACGATGAAGTGGAGGACCTGATTCGGCATGTCAAATCGAGTCGCCTTGCACCGGGGTTTCAGGAGATTCTGAGTCCCGGTGAACCTGAATTCCGTACCGCCGCGCGAAAGCAGGTAGAAGGTATTGAGATAGACGAAACAACTTGGGCGGCTATTTGTGAAGAGGCACGTGGCTTCGGTCTCGATCCAGAACGTTGGACAACGGGATAGAAATTTCCTAGGTTAGATCCGATAGATTGACCAAGAGAGGAGCGAACCGAAGTAGGATGAAATTATTTTTGAAACGACAGAGGATTTTGGATGAAGATATTCTTGGATAGATTGAAAGACCCCACCCCAATGATTTATGACGGTGGGTTTGGCTCACAGCTATTTACTGTGGGCATCGCATTGACAAACAGCACACTCGCAAATGAATTGCACCCGGAAACGGTCATCGACATTCATTCGGCTTACATTGAAGCGGGTGCTGACGCCATCGGAACGAACACATTTGTCGCTTCTCCCCTCCACCTCGAAATGGCGGGAAAAGAAGCATCCGAAGCCGAGAAGATTACACGGCAGGCAGTCGCACACGCGAAAGCAGCCGTTGAGAAAAACGGCAGGGATGTATATATTGCAGGTTCAGTCGGACCTTCGCCCGGCGCAATCGAAGCCGATAGCGGCGGTGTTGATTTTGGTATTGCGAATGAAGCCGTCAAAGACGCACACGAGCGGATAATAAATGCCCTAGCAGAAGAAGGGGTGGACTTTCTTTGTATTGAAACTATGTTCTCCGCAAAGGAGGCTGCAATCGCTGTTGACGTTGCGAGAAAAACAGGGCTTCCCATCGCTGTAAATATGACCTATAAGTATACTATGGATCGGCGGACGAAAAAGATAATATACAAAACGGATTGGGGACATTCCGCTGTATCCCTCGTCGAGATTCTAGCCGAAGGGGAGTTCTCCGACGGAGACGACTTACTCGATTATGTCCAGATCTTAGGATTAAACTGTGGCGCAGAATCAAGGCGTGAGGAGCATACGGGAATGCCCTATGCGATAAACGGCATCCAGCAGCTGCGCGAAGTAATGGAGGAAAAGGGTATCAATTCAAAACGACTGATGGCTTATCCAAATGCGGGTATGGCACGTTTAGACAAGAATCAGGAGACATATTGGCCCCAAGCACCGGAGGAGATGTCGTCTTACCTGCCAGAGTTAACCAAGGAGGGGGCTTATCTGATTGGCGGCTGTTGTGGTACAAGTCCCGCGCACGTCAAGGCGTTTCGGGAGACCTTATCTCAGGTAGATGGATAATAGCGTAAATTTTTGAGCACTTACTTTCGTTCAAAACTGTATGAGGCAATCACGATGAAGATTACAAAAGTTGAGCAGTTTATCACAGCGGTCCCTCACATTCCTGCTATCGAGAAAAACCGTCCCGGAGACTACATCGAACGCCCCATCCCGATCATCAAAGTCCACACAGATGAAGGCATCTACGGCTTGGGGGAAGGTGGAAGAGGAGAGCAATACGACGACGCAATCGAGGGTTGGATCGGTGTAGACGTAATGG
This sequence comes from Candidatus Poribacteria bacterium, assembly GCA_965222435.1. Taxonomy (GTDB): domain Bacteria; phylum Poribacteria; class WGA-4E; order WGA-4E; family PCPOR2b; genus PCPOR2b. Next base: position 6,634,819 of record OZ244950.1, read on the forward strand.
AACTCAAATGGCAAAATCTCGGCGGTGCCTTCGGTTCAGCAGTTTTCGATATTGTCGGCAAGGCACTCGGCGTACCCGCCCACAAACTGATGGGCGCACAGCACTGGGAGAAGGTGCCCGTCGGTTACTGGTCGTGCCCGATGGAGCCAGAGGAGTTCGCCGCGGAGGCGGAGGTCGGCGTCAAGTTAGGCTTCAAGACGCACAAACTCAAGGCGCGTCCATGGAACATCGTTGAGACTGTCCGACTCATGACAGAAGCAGCGGGGGAGGATTATGGGATTATCGTCGATCCAAACTTTACCTTTGAGACCCCAGAGCAGTCGATTCGTCTCGCGCACGAGTTGGAAAAGTACAATATCGAAGCGTTTGAAGATCCGTTTTCGTATCGTGAATACGGTTGGGACAGCTATCGCGACTTTCGCAAGCAGACCCGCATTCCCCTCGCTCCCCACATCGCAGATCCGAAGATGATTATAGATGCCATCAAAGCGGACGCAGCGGATATGTTCAACACCGCTGGCAGTCCGATGAGCGCGCAGCAGAACGCTGGCATCGCTGAAGCGGCAGGGTTGCCGGTGTGGCTACAGGTTGTCGGACTTGGTTTGGGCGTGTCGGGTGCTTTCGGCACCCACGTGCACGCGGTTATCAAAAACGCAACGATTCCGAGCGATTCCCTCCATTTCGTCCGTGAGAATGATCTTATCCACGGCGCATTGACCCCGAAGGATGGTTTCGTCGAAGTACCCACCACGCCCGGATTGGGGATTGAATTGGATATGGGCGCGGTGGAGAAGTATCGGGTCGGGTAATGGAAATTCCTTGCAACTTCTCTGGGATTGCGTGTATCCTATAGGTACGCATTCACCACAAAAGGCAGGGAAAACTATGCACGCAATCATTCGGAAAGCCTTACGCACACTCTTCCGTTTCTGTTTGCCAATGCTCCTGACTCTCAGTGTGACCGGATTGCATAGCGCGACTGAAGAAGCATGGGAGATGCTCGAAAGCGATCACTTCCAGACCTACTACCAACCCGACGAGACCCACCCCCAAGATATTGCCGATATTGCCGAGGATTTTTACCCGCACATCAATCGCCTGATTGATGGGATAGAGATCGGTAAGATCGAGATCTGGATGTGCAAGACACAGGAGCAGTTCCAAGCCGCTGCCCATGCCCCCATCCAAGATTGGGCGGTCGGTTGCGCGTTCCCACTCAGCCGCCGTATCGTGATTCAAAACCCGCGTGTTATCATTGATCAAAAGTTTCAACTCTCCCAAGTCCTCCGCCACGAGATTGTGCACATCGCCTTTGGACAACGCACGAAATCCACAATCGGAGACATCCCCTTATGGTTTATTGAGGGGGTGGCGATCTACCTCTCCGGAGAGTGGGCACCTCACCGCCATGAGGTCATGTTTGAGCATATCCTGTCGAGATCGACTATTCCGCTTGCAGATCTGACGGAACGGTTTCCCAGTGCCGAAAGGGGGGCACAGTTGGCTTACGCGGAGAGCCTGAATGCGGTTGCATGGCTGGTAAAAATTGCGGGGGTCGAAAAGCTATGGGAGGTTATCGATCTGCTTGGCGCGGGGAATGATCTAAACACCGCTTATAAACAGGCAATCGGCTGGGATCTCGCTACATTCGACGCGGAATGGCAAGCCTCGCTCTCACAGCGTTACTATTGGGCAGCGATATTCTCAAATTCGTATCTTTTTTGGGGCAGTCTTGGGTTGGTATTTATTATCGTGTACATCCGATGCCGGCAGCGCACCCGCCGCCGACTCGCCGAACTTGAGAGGCAGGAGTCGCAGGTAGATCCGTTTTTCAGGTCAAAGACTCTTGGAACGGAACAAGACAAAGGTTAATCCGACAGCGGTGCAAGTTTGACCGGCTTTTCGACCAGTTCGACGGGTGCCTGACAACACACACAATCCCCCGGTGCAGCGGCACGTATCGCACAGGTGTCGCAGTAGTAGTAGAGGTCGTGGACGACCCCATCGCGGACGGACTGGAGTCGAATCGCCTCAAGCAGATGCGTTTTTGGAAAAGTTCTCCCCATGATGATGAGCGTCTTTTGGTGCAAGCGTTCATCGACAAACAACGCCTCTGATAGATTTGTACGTAGCAGCGTGTAAAACTCACCATCCGCTGTCTTAAAACCGTATAGGTGTTCGTGATCGGCGGGGAGGTCTGCACGATACAGATCGTACATCACTTCTGCGAGGCACACTAGATGCCCACGGATCCGAACCTCTTTTGCTGTCTCAACGCTCTCCGTGCCTTGCGATTCAGCTGTTTCGGCATTTTGACGCTCCATATTGGCTGCTGCAATCGCCACAAGGGCAAAAACCAACCCACCTAACCAGAAAACTCTGTGATTCTGTCGATAAGACATCGGTAACCCCTCCTTGTTCTGAACGTTAGCGGTGAATCTCATTAATATCGCTTCCTCCCCCGTACGAGGTGCCATCTCACCACGCTCATATTTTCCCATCCGCTTACAATTTTGTCCATCTATTTTTGGCTTGACTTCATTTTTCTCAGGTGATAGACTTCAGAGTAAACGAGAAAACGGAGAAATGCCTTCTCCCATCTCCTTTTCACTGACGCTTCATGCTTTAGTAGGTTGGGTTGAACGATGGTGAAACCCAACACTGGTAAACCATACGCAGTCCGCAGAACCCACAAAAAATTATATGGAAGGATAAGAAAAATGACGATATCAACGCAGACTACTGAGACAGTAGGTGCTCACGTCACCGCTACTGATGCGCCGGTGCCTATGACCCCGGAGCAGAAGTTCTTTTTAGATCTCCGCGGTTGGATCCTCCTGCCCGCCGTGCTGTCGGAGGATGAGATCGAGGCAACGAAGGCAGAGGTGTATGCCGGTGCCAGACAGAGCTATGAAGGTGCACTCCAGAAACTACTCGATCATCCGGCAATTGTAGGTATTTTGAATGAAATTCTGTCTGAAGATCCTTTTGTGAAAGACGATTGCTACGGTTTTCGATGCGAAGGTTCCTTCACTACCGTCCGACCGCCCGGGTGGAGTAAGTCAGAACGCGGCGATGGAGGGCTGCCGCATGTCGTGCGTCCACCGCAGCAAGCCAACGCCATGCGGTATCAGGTCGCAGGGGGCAAGATATTCGCAGGGCTTACGCGGGTGGTGTGGGAGCTTGAGGAGGTAAAGGCGGGGAGCGGAGGCACCTCCTTCCTCAGCGGATCGCACAAAGCCCATTTCAACTACGGAGGACCAGACCCATACCGTCCAAACATCAGCGATTCGCCATGGGAGATGAGCATGAGAGCTGTAATGGAGGACTATAGTTGTCCACCGGGTTCAGTGGTCATCTTCACGGAAAGCCTCGTTCACGCAGCGAACGACTGGACCAATCCGGACAATCCACGTTGTGCCGTCTTTAACTGTTACAACTCGATATGGGCGCAATGGCATCGACTCAACCTCACCCACGAAACGGTCGCAGCGATGCCGCCGAAGCGACAGTCCCTATTTCGCGGGACTTGGGCAATTGGCGGGGGTCCTGAAGGCAATCGTGAATATTCGCCGGACAACCGAACCGTGTGATAACAAAGGAGAAACACAGTGCACCCCGATATGATAAATCCCAAGGAACACCGCCAGCTTTTCCTAGACGATTTCGCTGTGGAAAGCATGAAAAACATCACGCGTACCCTACACTCCCCAAAGAAATGGGGGGCCGTTATCAACGGTCAGGGGGTTCAGAGCCGATCTTGTCCGCAATGGAATTCGGAGAAGAAAGTGTGGGAATGGTGGTACTTTGGACAGCACGCATACTACGCGTTCTCGGAAGATGGTCAGCATTGGGAAAAACCTTCCCTAGGGCTATACGAATCGGACGGTTCCAAGGACAACAACATCGCCTTCGACCCGGAGGACAAGGGACCGGGACGGCCGTATCATGTTGTGCGCGACGAAACGGATCCAGATCCCGGACGCCGCTACAAAGGACTGTTCGGTGCCCACAACCGTCCTCCTGCCGTGTCGCCGGATGGATTTAATTGGACCCTCGTTGATACGCCTCCCATCCCCAGCCAAGACGAGTCCCAGTTCACGCATGACCACCAGTCGAACCAGTTTCTCGCCATGGTCAAGTTGAGTACGGAGTGGGGACGTTCCGTGTGGCTCTCTACCAGTTCAGACTTTCAAGAGTTTTCGGAACCAAAGCTAATTTTCCACACCGACGAAACTGACCGAGAGAATCGTCGTCGCCGAGTCCGTAAAATTATTGAAGATCCGGCATATATCACCCCACCCATCATTGACGACGAGGACTACATCGCCGAGTGTTATAACATGGCGGTCCTGCCGTACCAAGGGTTTTATATCGGTTTCCCGACCATATTCAATCCTTTCGGTGCCGTTCCGCCGCCGGCGACAAACTACACCCGTATCAACCAGATTGAGTTGACAGTCTCCCGTGACCTCCATCACTGGGAACGGGTCGCGGATCGTAAGTTGTTCATCGAACTTGAACCGTTCGATGGCGAAAATTATGGATGCAGCCAGCTTCTGATGGCGGGGCATCCCATCGTGCGTGAGGACGGTGAAATCTGGTGCTACTACAACGCCCTGCGTATGCCCTCAAACATCGAACGGTATAAGGAGTTCAATCGCGCCAAGGAGTTGTTCCGGCTGAATGTCAAACCCGAACACTTTGAAGACACAGGCGCGTTGACCCTCGCCAAGCTAAGACCCGATGGCTTCGTGTCGATTGACGGCGGTGAATGTGGGACAGTTGTAACCAAGCCATTTGAACTGAAGGGCGAAGATGTCTACATCAATGCGGATGCAACTTGGGGCGAAATCTACAGTGAGATTGTCGATGCAGAGACACAACGGCCGCATGAGGGATTCTGGGTTCCGGGAGAGGAACCACCGCCGTTTACCGGCGACAGCACCAAAGCTAAGATTCGGTGGAAATATCCACACGACTTGGTATTCGAGAAGCCGGTGCGCCTGAAGTTCTATCTGCACCAAGCGCGTCTCTTCTCGTTCTGGATCGAGTAGAAGAAGTGGCTCATGTTAAGAAATTGTGCAACAGAAACCGTAGGGGCGGGGTTACCCCACCCTTTGGTCACACATCAGAAACGATTTCGGGCTTCTGTAGGTCGATTTTCCAAAATCGACGTTTGGGTGTCGAGATATGAATCTTGACCTACAATTGACGTATGGTTTGAGGCTCCCGATCCGCGTTGGGCAATGGGCGAGGAAACCTCGCCCCTATGCTTGCGGATAACTTCACATAGATGTCAACACGCCCTAGCATTTTGTACTTTTTGTAAAATGAGCCAAAGAGGTTAGACATGAGCCATACATCCTCTGCCGGGCATCGTTTACGTGATGCACTAGCGAGAGAAAACCCTTTGCAGGTCGTCGGAACGATTAACGCCTACTCAGCGTTGATGGCGGAGCGCGTGGGGTTCCGGTCAATCTATCTTTCGGGCGGGGGTGTGGCGAATGCTTCCTACGGCCTTCCAGATATAGGCATGACCACGTTGAACGATGTTCTGGAAGATGTGCGTCGCATTACTAGCACAACGGAACTGCCGCTTCTAGTTGACGCTGACACCGGTTGGGGAAATGCGTTTATGATTGCCAAAACCATTCGCCAGATGATCCGGGCGGGTGCCGCCGGTGTGCATATCGAAGATCAGGTGCAGGCGAAGCGTTGTGGTCACCGTCCGAACAAGGAAATTGTGAGCGCATCGGAGATGGTCGATCGGATGAAAGCTGCCGCCGATGCTAAAACGGACCCGGACTTCGTCTTGATGGCGCGGACGGATGCCGCCGCCGTCGAGGGGTTAGATAGTGCCATTGAACGTGCGTGTCGTTACGCGGAGGCGGGGGCAGACATGATCTTCGCCGAAGCCTTGACGGAACTGGATCAGTACCAAAAGTTTGCAAATGCAGTTGACGTGCCCATCTTGGCGAATATCACCGAGTTTGGCAAAACACCACTTTATACGATAGAGGAACTCAGGGATGCTGGGGTCGGTCTTGTGCTTTATCCGCTATCGGCGTTCCGAGCAATGAGTGCAGCTGCGCTCAACGTGTATCAGACATTGCGCCGTGAGGGAACACAAAAAGATGTGGTCCATACCATGCAGACGCGGGCGGAATTGTATGAGTTCTTAGACTATCACGAATATGAACGTAAGCTCGATCAGCTTTTGAACGTGGATCGGGAAAAAGATTAACCGTCAACAGTTCCCACTAAATTGACAAAGGAGGAGGAAACCAATGCAGGCGAAAAACACTGGGGGGTTAGCCGGCGTGATCGCAGGTGAAACCGCAATCGCTACGGTGGGAAAAGAGGGTGTTGGACTCACCTATCGCGGGTATTCCATTCAAGATTTAGCAGAACATGCCACCTTTGAAGAGACAGCCTACCTGCTGATCCACGGCAAACTGCCAACACAAACTGAACTTGATAACTACAAGAAAAAGCTGATGGAATTGCGCGGTCTGCTGGATGGGCTTAAAATAGTGCTGGAGCAGGTGCCGGGGGATGCACATCCGATGGACGTTTTGCGCACCGGCTGTTCAGTCTTGGGAACAATGGAAACTGAAAACGACCAAAGTGATCCGCTCCACATTGCAGACCGGCTGACTGCCTGCTTCGGTTCAATGTTGCTTTACTGGCACCATTTTCACGCAAACGAGAAACGAATCGACGTTGAAACAGACGATGAAACCACCGCTGGCCACTTTCTCCACCTGCTGCATGGGAAACCACCGGACGAATTGCAACGCAGAGCCGTTGATGTGTCCTTAATCCTCTATGCGGAGCACGAATTTAACGCATCAACGTTTGCGGCGCGGGTTGCAACTTCCACCCTATCCGATTTCTATTCCGCTATTGTTGGAGCTATCGGAACGTTGCGGGGTCCCTTGCACGGGGGTGCAAACGAAGCCGCGATGGAATTGATTGAACAATTCCAGACGCCGGACGAAGCCGAAACCGCTATTCTGGATATGCTTGAACAGAGACAGTTAATCATGGGCTTTGGTCACCGCGTCTACAAAATCTCCGACCCACGTTCAGACATTATTAAGGGTTGGTCACAGAAACTCTCCGAAGCGAGCGGAGATAGGTTGCCTTATGAAGTCTCTGAACGGATTGAGCAGGTGATGTGGCGGGAAAAAAAGTTGTTCCCGAACCTAGATTTCTATAGTGCCTCCGCTTATCATCTGTGCGGTATTCCCACGCCGATGTTCACACCTATCTTCGTGATGTCACGAATCACCGGCTGGGCTGCCCATGTCATTGAACAACGAAGCGATAATCGACTGATTCGTCCGAGAGCGGAGTATATTGGTCCTGAACCAAAATCGTTAGTGCCGATAGAGAAACGGACGTAAAGCCTCAGAATAGGTCTACAGCAGGCACGATGAAACCACTAAGCTACAGCAGAGCCACGAATCTATAACGAAACCGAAGAATTAGGAGTAATAACCATGCTTACAACTATTGAAGGCGTATATCGCGATGGTAAAATTGAATTTTCACAAACGCCCCGTGATGTGTGCGATGGCACCCCCGTTATTGTAACCTTTCTGCCATCTAACTCCGTAGATTTACAGGAACGCGGCATTGATCAGTCGCAGGCGGCAGTTTTGCGTGCGCGCCTAGCAGCCTTTGCCGAAGACTGGGAAAGCCCTGAGATGAATGTCTATGACAACTATGACGAGGCTAAATCCGACTTACAAACGCGGTGATGTAACCTTATTCATAAATGCAAAATTATGGCTACTATTCTCATTGTTGATGACGAAGAAAATGCTTTGAAGATGCTCGCGCAAGCGTTAAAAGTGGAAGGCTACGATACGCTAACAGCTTCGAGTGGCGAGGAAGCACTGCAGCTGTGCGCGTCGAAAGCGGTTGATCTGGTACTGCTGGATATCCTGATGCCCGGTGGCATAGATGGCGTTAAGACGCTGACTCGGCTGCGGCAAATCAAACCACAGTTGAACGTTGTGATGATGTCCGCGCAGAAAGAGATTGAAACGGCAGTTAAAACGATGGAGTTGGGTGCGAGACGTTACCTGACGAAACCCGCTAGCATCGACGAGATTGTGTATGCTATTGAGCCATTTCTTGAACTTTCACGCCTATCACAGGAAAATGAGGCACTGAAGGAACAGATAGGCACTCGGGACGAGATGGTTGGGGAGAGCGTTGTGATGCAGCACCTCCGATCGCAGGTTAGCCAAGTGGCATCGAGCGATTTAGGTGTACTGATTACGGGAGAAAATGGCACCGGCAAAGAACTAGTCGCCAATGCAATTCATCAGCAAAGCCAACGCAGCCGAAAACCGTTGATCCGACTCAACTGCGCAGCATTGCCGGAGGAACTCATTGAGAGCGAACTATTCGGACATGAACGCGGTGCTTTCACTGGGGCAACAGTACGACGACAGGGAAAATTTGAGATTGCAGATGGAAGTGCACTGTTCCTCGATGAGATTGGCGATATGAGCTTGAAGGCACAGGCGAAAGTGCTGCGCGTGCTAGAATATGGTGAATTGGAACGTCTTGGTGGGACGCAAACGTTGCATGTGGATGTTCGGATTATCGCTGCAACGAATAAGAACCTTGAGCAAGAAATTGAAGCTGGAAGGTTCAGGCAGGATCTCTATTATCGTCTGAGCGTGGTCCCGATTACTGTCCCTCCCCTTCGTGATCGCACCGATGATCTGCCGGTACTAGTGAGGCATTTCGTCGAGCGGTTTCATAAGGATAGCGCGCGCGCCCCCAAAGTCATCGATCCATCGGCAATTCAGGTCCTGCAACTATACCATTGGCCCGGCAACATACGAGAATTAAAGAATATTGTCGAACGCCTGCTCATTATGGTCAATCAAGATGTCATCCTACCGACTGATGTGGAGAACGTCCTGCCAATTCCAAAGACCGCTCCCCAGCCTGACACCGTCTCTGTCCCCCAAGAAAATCGGTTTCAAACAGACAAATCCCTGCTGGAAATGGTTGACGACGCCGAAGCGAATCTCATCCATAATGCCCTTGACGCAAACAGTTGGAACATCAAACGAACCGCGGAGCAGTTGAAAATTGAGCGTAGCAACTTCTATAAAAAACTGGAAAAATTTAACATCAAGCGTCCGGATGATTTGTGAAATATTCGTTTGGAGTCAAAAGCGATGAGCACAGTTGGGCTATTGCGATCACAGAAGGAGGGCAGTACCGATGATAGCGACGTCCATCCTTATCTTCGCGCTCGGATTGGCGATCGGCAGTTTTTTGAATGTGTGCGTCTACCGCCTCCCCCAAGGACTCTCTATTCATTCCCCACACCGCTCCTTTTGCCCCGAATGTCGGACGACGATTCGCTTCTACGATAACATCCCAGTCCTGAGTTACCTCTTCCTGAGAGGACGCTGCCGACACTGCGGCACGGAAATCTCAAGGGTTTACCCACTGGTCGAGCTGACGACAGGTATCCTGTTTGTGTTCTCACTGTATCGGTTCGGACCGACACTCGCACTTTTGCATAGTTGCCTATTCATCAGTTTGTTGATACCCATCGCTTGGATTGATGCACGGTGGTATATCATTCCGAACGCCATTATCCTTGTCGGGTTGATTACCGGCGCGGCAGTCACCCTCCTCATTGCATTGACCCATCACAATCCTGGCTATTTGATTGATCACCTAATCGGAGCAGTAGCGGGTGGTGCCTCAATGGCATTAATTGCAGTTGTGGGAACGTTTCTCTTTCGCAAGCGGGCAGTGGGCGGTGGAGACATCAAATTGATGATCCTAATCGGGTTGTTTCTGGGAGGGTGGCCCCATCTGCTGATTGTGATTATGGCTTCCGCTTTCACCGGTTCAATTATCGGATTGGTCCTTATCACCCTTGGTAAAAAAAGTGGGGGCAGCAGTCGAATACCTTACGGTCCCTTTCTTGTAATTGGTGCATTGTTGGATCTGTTTTGGGGAAGCCAAATCTGGAATTGGTATTTAACGCTCATCGGCTGGCAATAGCTGAATGCGGCATGTCACTCACGCGTTTCATTTTCTACACCCCTTTACAGCAGCAGAATTTGGTGATAAAATGTTCCCAGGATCGAGGGAGATAACTCAATGTCAATAGAATAGGACAGTGAACCCCAAAACAGGAGGTCGGCAATGGAGGAACTGGTCAAAAAAGCAGAAATTTTAATCGAGGCGTTGCCCTACATTCAGACTTTCGCGGGAAAAACCATCGTGATTAAATACGGTGGAGCTGCAATGGAGAATGACCCACTCAAACATAGCGTGATGCAGGATGTTGTGTTGATGAAGTATATCGGCATGAACCCTGTTGTCGTGCATGGCGGCGGCAACCGGATTAGCGAATGGATGCGGCGAGTCGGCAAAGAGGCGAAGTTCGTACAAGGCTTGCGAGTCACCGATGCGGAAACCGTCGAAATCGCTGAAATGGTACTCGCGGGAGTAATCAACAAAGAAATTGTCTCACTGATTAACCTACACGGTGGGAAAGCGGTTGGGCTTTGTGGGAAGGATGCAAACCTGATCCGCGTGCAAAAACACTATCCACAAGTCGTCGATGAAAACGGAAAGACAACTTCCCTGGATATCGGTTTTGTCGGAGAGATTGTCGGTGTTAAACCAGACGTACTCTTTACCTTGGATCAGGAAGGTTATATCCCGGTGCTCGCACCAAACGGTGTGGGAGATGATGATTGCACGTACAACGTCAACGCTGATACCATGGCAGGAGAGATAGCTGCCGCCCTCAATGCAGAAAAACTGATTCTGTTGACCGATCAACGCGGCATCCTACAAGATCTGAACGATGAATCCTCGCTTCTATCAAGAATAAGAACTACTGAAATTGAAGGGTTAGTTGCCGATGGGATAATTGGTTCAGGGATGTTACCGAAAGTCGAAGCGTGCGTGACTGCGCTCAAGGGCGGAGTCTGGAAAACACATATTATTGACGGTCGTATTAACCATGCGATTCTGCTGGAGGTTTTTACGCAATCGGGCGTTGGAACTGAGATTGTCAGATAGGAAGTACAAAGTCTAGGCAGCCGTGACCATCGCGCCAACGTTGTTTGCGTTCGTGATAAAGCAGGTTCCACCTTCCGGTAGCGTTTGGAGGAATGTCTCCGTCTCCTCCATTAAGGTGGGAAGGTCGTCCCCAACAGCGAAGATTGCTGGTCCCCAACTACTCACCCCTGCCCCCATTGCACCGTTGTCCCGTAAAAAGTCAAGTGTCCGTTGCAGGATGCCGCCTTGGGCATCAATTTCGACCTTCTTCCAGCCAAAGGTCTGAATATTGTTGATTGCGGACCCAAATGCTTGACGGTCTTTCTCAAAAATCGCAGGCAATAATTTGAGAAGAATGAGGTGGGAGAGTTGTTCGGCGGTGGATCTGGGTTGAGGACAGAGGGTCTTAAAAAGTTGAATTTCTGTCTCACCGGAGATATGCGTACAACGCGGAATGACGATGAGCAATTTCCAATCCGGGAAGGGATGACGGAGGAGAAGCGGCGGTGCAGGAACGTTACCCGCTGCGGAGGAGGGTAAAAAAGAGGATTTCTGATCGGGGAAACGGTGTCCACCATCAAGGATAAACCCGCCCCGTTCAAAGGCAGTAATGCCAATCCCTGATGTCCCGCCGCGTCCGACGGCTTGTGCTAAATCTGCTACGTTCAAATTTAGGTTGTAAAGCGTATTCACCGCTTGGGCGATGCCTAAAGCGAGTTGTGTCCCGGAGCCAAATCCGGAATGTGGTGGGATTTCGGAGGCGAGTTGAAGGTGGATGCCCGGAAAGCCGTACTTTACCCGCAGCTTTTCGACAATGACTCGCGCCCGCTCCTCGTATTGGATAGATTCAATTTGGATCCGATCTGCCGGTTCAGCGATAATTTCAAAATGCGGGTCATTGATTGTAAGACCGATGCTCCCGTCAATCCTGTCCAATGAGCCGTTGAGATCAATAAGGGCAAAGTGGAGTCGTGCGGGCGTCGTGATTGTGACCGAGTCGCTGCTGTTAACGTTCATTCGTTTCCGGGAGGTATGTGCCAATTCGCTCATCACCCGATCTGTTCATCTCTTTCAATCAATCCGTCCCGAATATGGAGGATGCGTCGGGAATGTGCTGCGATTTCGGGTTCGTGTGTGACCATGATAATCGTGTTTCCCGCCTCGTTTAGCTCATCAAAAATCGCCATGATCTCACCGCCAGAGCGGGTATCCAGATTTCCCGTCGGCTCATCAGCGAAGATCATTGACGGGTTGTTCACAAGTGCCCGCGCAATTGCTACGCGCTGAATTTGCCCTCCCGACATTTCATTCGACTTATGGTGAACACGGTCCGCGAGTCCAACGGATTCCAACGCTTCAAACGCTCTACGTCGCCGTTCCTTGCGACTCAACCCACTGTAGATGAGCGGCAATTCAACATTGTGCAACGCGGTAGTTCGCTGCAAGAGGTTGAATGATTGAAAGACAAAACCGACTTTCCGATTGCGAATTTCAGCAAGGCGGTTATCCGACAGTTGCCCGACCTCTTCCTCTTCGAGATAGTATTCCCCTTCTGACGGCTTTGCGAGACAGCCGAGGATGTCCATCATTGTGGATTTCCCTGAACCGGAAGGACCCACAATGGCAATAAACTCACCGCTTTCGACATTGAACGAGACACCCCTCAACGCGTGAACCCTTACATCTCCCATTTCATACACTTTTGTCAGGTTACGAACATCAATTAGCATTGTTGCCTCTCTATTCTATTTACCATTTGAATCTATTTTTGTGAGTTGTTGCATAGAGGGTACAAAGACACGATCGCCTTCCACAAGACCACTAATCAGTTCAAAATGGGTGTTATTTCGCTGCCCGATTTCGATACGAGTCCGAGTCCCCTTCTCGCCCTCTTTCTTATCCTTTTTCTTTTTCTTCTCGGTATCTGCTTTTGAATCCTCTTTATCAAGCAGAACGAAATATTTCTTTTCGCTCTCGATTTCCGCTTCAAGACCTTCGATTTTATCCGTCTCAGAGAATAAAATGTGCACCTCAGTAGGTCCCGCCCGTAAGCCCCGCGGTGAACCGTCAAGTAAGATTTCGACATTGCCACGCGCGCTGCTCGGCGAAATCTTACCAACTTTGCCGGAAAACTTCTTCCCAATAAGGTTCTGTACCTCCACCTCTTGATCGGATTTGAAACGCTCTATTGAATTGGAGGGTACATTAACCTTAACGGTCAACACCTCAGAGTCGATCACCGAATCGATGGGGAGTTGAAGGACGTTGTTATCCTGCATGACGATAATGTCTACATCCGCTGACATACCCGGCAGGAGTTCAGCGGGTGATCCGATTACTTCAATCATCACCTCGAAAGTGATTGTGCCATCTCCCTGTTGCCCGCCTCTTTGGTCAGGTGTGTATGCACTCGGCGCGATTTCGCTGACCCTACCTTCAAAGACTTTATCGCGGTAAGCGTCAACGCGGATTTCTACCTTTTGTCCCAGTGCAATCTTGGCAATATCTACTTCGTTGATTCGCGTTTTGACAACCATTCTAGCGAGATCCGCGACGGTCAGGATAGCGGCTCCCTGCGAAAACGCGGAACGTCCAGAGGTGACAATTTCGCCCTCTTCGACGTTCAGGCGCGTAACTATTCCTGACATGGGCGCGATAACGGTTGTCCAAGTGACACGTTCTTCTTGGGCTGTTAGAGTGCTGTCAGCTTCTAGGAGCACCGCTTGTGCACCAACCTCCGTGAGAACGGTGAGTTGTTTCTCATCATCCGTTGTCTCTAGAATCTGTTGAAGTCGAGTCCTCGCATTTTCTAGCTCTGCGTCAAGTTGTCTTTTTTGCGCCTCCTGCGATTCCTTGATCGTACCCAGATTCTTTTTATGAAGCCGAAGGGTTGCCTGACGGTTTTCAAGTGCCTTTTTTCTTGCGTCGATGGTCTCCTCTTGGGATTCAACCGCATTAATCTGAGACTCGACATCGTTTTGAGCGGTCTCATATTGGGAAAGCGCGTTTGCACGAGCTGCTGCCGCTTCTTCAAGTACGCGTTTCGAGACTAATTTTTTCTCGAACAGTCCCTGATTTCGTTTTAATTCGGATTCGGCTGTCTCGAAGGCAACCTTCGCTGATTCTGCTGCCGCCCGAGCTCGCTTCTTCCGGAGTTCGGCTTGCTGTAACTCAATGTCAGACTGACGCAAAGCGATCTTGTCCTGCTGAAGCTGGTTTTCCGTTGTAGAAATTTGGGTCTCAGCTTCAGTAATCCGTTGACGTGTGTTTGCATCCAGCGACTCAAGTGCAGCCTTTGCAACTTCGACAGCATTTTGGGCTTGGGTGATTTCGCTCTCCTGTTGCTTCTTTGTCATCTCAATGCGCAGTTTCGCCTGTTCCAATTGTGCTTTCCGCGCATCTCGATTCGCCTCCGCCTGCTTTTTTTGTTCGAGAACCTGCTCCTCATCAATTTTGAGCAGCCGCTGCCCCTTTTCTACGAAATCGCCCTCTTTGATATAGAGAGCCTCGATTTCCCCTTCGACATTCGAGCGAACATCAATGGAGATCAAGGATTCAAGGTTGCCAGATTCCCTAACTTTGACGATAAATTCACCGAGTCGAACGACCTCTTTCTTTTCGTCTGCGTCATCTTTATCTTTTTTGCTAAATATTTTGGTCGCACCGAAGGCAACCACAGCGACCAGTACCACAATTAGCAAGCTGATAATAAGAACAATTGTTCGTTTTCTATTCACCGGATAGCTCCCATTGCTCGCTGCAAAGCAACTTGCGCGATTTTATAATCATAAAAAGATCGAACCTGATTGGTCGAGGCTTGCGCAAACTCAGTTTGGGCATTAAGCAATTCAAGCAGGATGGAGAGTTCCTGCTCAAAACGTCCTCTAATCACCTGGAGGCTTAACTCCGCATTTCGCACCTGTGTGTCAGAGATTTCCACCGCTCTTTCAGCGCGCCTCAAGTTTAGGTACGCTTGACGGACATCCAATGCGATAGAACGTTCAAGATCGCTTGCATCTTCACGGACCTGTTCAAGCGATAACTCCGCCTCCTGAACGCGCCGTTTTGCCACGCCGCCATCGAAAATTGGAAAACTTAGCGTTGTTCTGACTTCCCAGCTGCGGAAGTCTGTGAAATTTTCGCGTTCATGCAGGTAATCATCAAGGTTGACGCCATAATTATATTCCGCATTTAGCTGGGGCCAACGGTCCAACCTTGCCAGCGTCAAAGTCCATTCCAATTGATTTATTGTGGATTGGAGTTCCTTAAATTCAGCACGAGTTTCAAAGGCTCTCTGAATAGCCTCCTCGACGGATAACTCTATAACTTCAATTTTCCCTTTTTGACTGTATAGTCGGTAGTCGATGTCTTCGGTAACAGTGATGAGTGTTGCCGGATCCAAGCCCATTATTCGGGGCAAGGTTGCCATCGCAATCTCAAGGGCATTCTGATCATTTAGCAGACTCAATTCGTCATTTGCTTCTCTGACCTGCGCCGTTGCAACATCGGCTTCAATCTGAATTCCCGCCTCAACAAAAGCCCGCACTCGATCAGTATTCTCCAGCGATCTTGCTAAGATTTCCCGATCAACCTTTACCAATTCCTGTGCCTTGAGGACGTTATAATATGCCTGCGTGACTTGAAAAATCAGGTTCTGTTTTGTCTGTTCGTTGCGATCTATTGTCGCATTACGTCGCTCCTTTGCCTGCGAGAAACTTGCCTCTCTTTGTCCATTGTCCCAGAGTGTGTATTGCGCGCTCACACCTAAGTCGTAATTTTCGCGCTCAAATCCAAAATCAAGTGTATCTGAAAAACTGTAACGACCATCGAGGAAAAGATCTGGATAATAGCGAGCACGTGCGTCCTTGACACGTAAACCGTCAATGGCAAGATTAATACGGGCATTCCGCATATCGGTTGAGTTTTCAACAGCGAGTTGAATACATTGTTCCAAGGTAAGCGGTTGGGAGAGATCGACTTCTTGTTCCTCTTGGGCAATTGCTGTGAGAGAAACAAAGATTAGCGCACATACTAAAACAAACCATATCCTCCATCGAATCATTCTAATCTCCTATCGGTTATTTATATCAATTTGTTTCGTTCAGACAGAAGCAAATTCTGTGTAATTACACTAAATAAATGATATGCAAGATTCTTTCCACTGATTTTATCGCATACGTTTGTAGGTAATTTGACAGTGAGTTTTGACGGAATTAAAGATCGAAAGTTTAGACTGAAGATGGGACGCTGTATAGGGAAGCTCATTCCAACGGTGTCATTGGCAGGAAAAGTACCACTTTCAAACGAATTGAATGAGGAATGCAGTTAAGACGTTGGGGTGGTCTGAGAATTTCCATTTTTCCTTGCAACGCCTTAGTAGATGCTGCTACACTTAATTTTGTAACTCGATCCCCGGAAGGTGTAGCTGAAAAAATGCGTATGGGCTCATGTGGAAAGAAAGAAGGAGTTCGGTCGGTCAATCTTTGATTTACATATGCTCACTTCGAAGCGCAACGCGCAGAGAGAAACCGTTTTTTTCGACTTTTGCGTTTCACTTCGCACACTATGAGGTAAATAATGAAACAAATTTTAGTATTTATCGTATTTTCCATTGGAGTCTCGCTTATCACGGTTTCGCCGTTATATGCCCAATCTGTTGATGCGACAACTTGGTGGCTGATTGCGAGCCCTGGCGTTGATACCCGTTCTCGAAGTAATCTCGATTTATTGGTCAATTTACTGAAAGAGCGCGGAAAAGTCCCGTCGAATCACATCCGCCGCATCGAAGGCAGCGAGTGCACCCGCGAGGGTATCAAGGTTGTCTTAGACGATCTTGGCAGTAGAATGAGACAAGGCGATCGCCTCATCTTCTACTTTCGTGGCTTTGTCACAAAACCGAGAAGATCGAATTCAATTTTCTTTTTTACATACGGAGTGACACCGGAAAATTTGGAGGAGGCACTTAAAGACCGTCAACTAAACGGTTGGTTCCGTGAACTATCCCCAAATAAAGTAATTATCATTCTTGACAGTTACACAAGGGATCGGAATTTAATGGCTTACTACGGCAATCGTGGGATGCCTGGGTCTGGAGGGTTTATATCGATTCAGCGTGCGACTTTAAGTACGGAAGATTTGTTAGTGCAAACGCTATTGGGAACACTAGGAACTGATGAGACGGACCTTGATGACAATCGGCAAGTCTCTATTGAAGAACTCCACGCATACCTTACCTCAAATTTAGATGAACGCACCTTGCGGCTTACAGAGGGGATTTTGCTCTTGCTAGGAAGGGTTCAGGAGAAGATTGTCCTAAAATTAAGCCCAATGCTCCAAATTGTGACAGTGCCTGATGGGGCATCCGTTGTCCTCAATGGGCAAGAGGTAGGGGAGACGCCACAACGTCTTATTGATAACCTTGAACGGAGAACGTACAACGTAGAAGTTAGCAAACCGGGATACCTAATTCCACCCGCACGTTCCGTAGAAATTGGACTGGTTCAGGGAGAGTCGATCAATCTTTCATGGGATCTGGAGTCCATCGCCGTGCAAGGCAGCGTCAAAGCTCCCGATGGCGTCCCCCTTGAGGGAGCAGCGGTGTGGATAGATGGAACGGCGTATGAACAGAATCCGCTACACCTTGAAGCAGATGGACGGTATCAACTTTTTGCTAACATAGCTAACGTTACATCTCAGGCAGGTCGATCGGATGAAAGAGTGCTGGAATCGGGTAAAATGTACACCCTGCGCGCTGAAAGTGATGCACTCTACCATGCGGAGGCAAGCTTTACGCTTGCCCCACACGGATCCGTCGAGCGTAACTTGACCCTTAGCAAAAAGACGTGGTTTGAAGTTGCTCAAATGCAGTTCAATCGAAAGGCGTACGAGGAAGCAATTGCCGCATTCCAAAATGGTATTGAGGAAACCGTCGAATTTCCACCGATGTCCCCGGAGTTTACCAAAATGCTCTTCGATTCTTTTTCGGAGGTAGTGAATAAGGTAAACGTCCAAAACATCACTTACGTTGTTGTAACAGCAAAACTGGCAGATAGACTTAATCTTCAAGAAGAATCCAAGGTTCATTGGGAACAGGTAAAATTGCAGGCGGCAAAAGGGTCGGCATCTTATGAACTAGCGACAGAGCGACTACGTGAACTTAATTTTGGGCGTCGGTTGATTAATATAGGTGTTTTGGTCTTATTCGTTTTGGTGTTAATTTCTGGAGGATATGCTCTCCGTAGGGCACTTCTGCGTGCCAAAACGTAATATCGGTTAGATTCCAATAATAATGAGGCTTGAGTAGCTGTGCCCAAAACTCCAACTAGAGTTAAACCAAATAACAGATTCCATCGGAAGGATTCAGGCCGTCTCCTATTGAGACACATTGACTGACTTTCGATTTCCCGAATTTTGACGATTTCGGCTACGTTCAAAGCGGCAAAGGGGAGAAATTGATGTTCTTTTTTGGCTTTAAGATCTTAGGGCGCGCACAACACCAGCATCTGCTTAATCAGCAAAAAAATCAGCGTCGCCAGATCCAAGAACTTGAGGAAAAGCTCAAAGTTCTGACAACAGAGAAGGATGAACTTGAGGCACGTCATCAGGCGGAAAAATCAGCGCTCAATCACCAATTGGAAACCCTTCGGCAGACAGCGCAGGACCATGAAGAGCTGCAGCGGCGCATTGCGGAAGATATGGAGAGTGTGACCAGAGAATTCGGATTGAGCTCAAAGCAGATTGAGGCACTCTGGGCGGATAGATTAGATCTAATTGATCTGTATATTGATAAACTGTACTCACTTGCAAAGGGCTTCGCGCGCAACAACCGGGAGATGCGAAAAAATCGCGGGTTGTTCTTATTGCTGATAGACCGCCGAGGCATGGATGAGGATAATTTCTCAGAATTCCACGATGGTCAAATCGAACACCTAGCAGAGGAGCAATATCAGGGGATCAGTCAGATTCCACAGGTTTTTTCCTCTAAAATCGACCAGATATTCAGCTATATGGGAGAAAAGGTCATCATAAAGGACAAAAGTGGTGAAATTACTGGACATGAAGAACGGGACGGGGCAATACTGGTCAATCTGAGTGGGATTGCCTTTAGATCTCGTGTCATGGTTGAGGGAGTGCGAACCCATCGCGTATTCGACAAAGTGGAACGTTTACAAAAAGGGAGTGCAAGACACAATGCTGCGATTTACGCTTCATCGCTTGATGAGGTCATGGTGTCAATTGTGATTAGTGAGGAGACCAGTGAGGTTACACTTTTCCGGGATGGACGTTTTGTAGAGAGCTATGATCCTTACACAGATCAAGGGACGTTGCGTGAAGAGAAAGTGGTGCCCATGAAGCGTAAAGAACCTTCGGAAGAATCAATAAATGTAGAAATTCAACAGGAAGAAACGTAGAGATTCAACAGGAAGAAACAGTAACTCAAATATCCATCAAATGATTCAACTGGCTAATCAGACGAAATGCCCCACAGAATGGAGTTGCCGCATTTCTAACGACAAGTGGGATGAGACATCGCCACTTCACGACATTGATATTGGCGATCCAAGATTGAATAATGGCAGAAAAACGCCCCGACGTCGAGGTTTGGCATCGGGGCGTTTTGGGTTGAGCAGCGTTATGTTTTAACTAAAGCTACCCCGCATCAATATCTTCAAATGACCATAGCAATTCCCTTCGCTAGATAGAACTTCGCGCTTCCTATAACGGTTCAGCAACAGCCTCCAAAAAGGCTTGAAAACAGTGATAGGCAATGATATAATAGCTATTCGGAAGTTCAGTGAAACACTGAAGGCTAACTAGGTTCTGTTGACATTTCATCGCAATCAGATAATCGAGAGGTGTGCACAGCCACATGGTCCTTTGTAGGGGTTGGGTTTCCCAACCCTTTGGTCACACATTATAGACAATTTTGAACTGCTGTAGTCGATTTTCCAAAATCAACGGTTCGGTGTCGAGATATGAATCTCGACCTACAATCAACTTAACTCGTATGGTTTGGGGATTCCAATCCACGTTGGTCAATGGGCGAGGGGACCTCGCCCCTACGATTACGGACAGTTTTACATAAATGTCAACACGCCCTAGCAACAATCCCAATGCTTTAGCTTTGGGTCCACCACGGTAATTTTGTCTGATTTTCTTGGCAAAGTATGGTATAATTGTCTCGTCTTTCAGTAGGGGCATGTCGCTCTACCGCTTGGTAGAGTCCCCTACACCCTACGACATAGGAAACGATAAACGGAAAGACAGTCCCAATGTTAAAAACTCATAAGATAGCGTTAAATCCGAACAACGTTCAGGCAACTCAATTTGCTCAACATTGTGGTTACGCCCGTGTTGCCTACAATCATGCTTTAGCCGATTTCAAAGCAGGTTTAGCCAAAGGGGATTGGCACAGTCATATAGATCTCCAACACCGTTTTAACGCCGTTAAATATGATCAGTACATATATGCTAAGGATATGTCTCAAACCGTGTCGAAATGCGCTATCTACAATAATCTCAAGGACGCTATTGGTCGTTGGCAGTTAGGTCAGAATCGTTTTCCCAAGTTCAAGAATCGGTTCCATGGTCAGAGTTACCAAGCCATTGCAGGCAAAGGAGAAACCCAAGTCGAAGGACAGCGTATAAAACTACCCAAAATTGGTTGGGTCCGCTTATGTGAATCCCTTCGCTTCCTTGGCACTATCTGTAAGGTCGTTATCTCTAAGCGTGGACACCGGTGGTTCGCTGCTATTGTTGTGGATACATTCAAAGCCGATTCTATACCTGATATTCAACAACACCCCGTCGTTGGTGTGGACGTAGGTATCAAGCACTTGGCGGTCACGTCCGAAGGCATGTACTACGAGAATCCGAAAGCGTTAAAGGGTTACGAGCGCAAGCTAAAACGGTTGCAACGTCAGTTGAGTCGAAGGCAGAAACGCGGTCGTAATTGGCATAAGACCCAAGCGAAACTTGCTAAACTACATTACCGTATCACTTGTATTCGACAAGACGCCCAACACAAGGCAACAACGGCTATCGTCAACGGTGCGAGTCGTATTGGGATTGAGTCCCTAAATGTTGCAGGTATGTTAAAAAATCACAGGCTTGCAAAGGCGTTATCAGACGCTTCGTTGTCGAGTTTGCTTGCCATGTTAAAGTATAAAGCAGAACGGATAGGCGTAAAGATTGTAGAGGCAGATACCTTCTACCCATCTAGTAAGACTTGTTCAGCTTGTCATGTGATAGATAGTAACCTATCCCTATCAGATAGAACCTACCATTGCAGTGTGTGTGGTCATACACAAGACAGAGATCTCAACGCTGCGATAAACCTGAGAAACGTCGCCATGGGACACACGGAGACGTAAAACGCTTGTGGAGAGATGGTAAGACCTCGGTTGTCGGGGCACGTCCCGTTGAAGCAAGAAAATAGCATGGAGATTCTAATGTCTGCCAATAAGTCTATTAAGAACCCCAAAGATTTATCTTTGGGAGCAGTCAGAGGTCAACAATGATACGTCAAGCAGCACCCTTATTTTGCAAAATATTGGTTATCATTGTAACCATTACATTGACGATTTACCCCGCGCTTGCAGGTGAGCGTGACGAATATGTTTTTGCCTACAAACTCTTCCAAGAGGGTGCCTATTTCATTGCTAAAGATGAGCTTAAAGCATTCATCCAAGACTACCCACAGAGTGCAGATGCCGATGACGCGCGTTTCCTCATGGGGGAATGTGCGCTGCAGCTTGAGAAATATGACGAGGCAATCCAGCATTATAAGCAACTCCAAATTGATTACCCAGACAGTCCATTGCGTTTAGATGCAGTTCGCGGCACGGCAACGGCTTGGTTTCATCAGGGCAGATATGAAGAGGCAATCAAGGCTTACGAAAAAGTTGTCGATAGTTCAGACGATGCCCCCGTCATCTCCCATAGCCTTTATCTTATCGGCGAGTCTTATGACAACTTGGGGCTCTACCAGAAATCCGGCGAATATTACGAGCAAGTCCTCACTAAATATCCCCAGTCAGACGAAGCATCAGATGCCCTGTACGCGAAGGGTTGGAGTTTATACAGGCTTAAAAAATACGGTGAGGCATACGACGCCCTAACGGACTTTATCGAAACATATCCCACCCACTATGCCATTCCAGAGGCTTCCTATCGTGCAGCCGAATCCCTGTTCAACCTTGGCGATTGGGTAAAGGCACAACAGGCTTACCAGCACGTCATTGGCACCTACCAGAAAGACGAAGAACACCGGCAATTTGCTATAGATGCTCGATTCAGACTTGGTGAGTGTTATTTTCAGCAGAAATTGATGGGGGAAGCGAAGAACACTTTTGAACTTTTACTGCGTGAACACGGAACATCGCCCGTTGTCGCGGAAGCGCAATATTGGATTGCCGAAGTCTTGTTGGAAGAGGAGAAATATCCTGAAGCAATCCATGAATATCAAAAAGTTGTTACCCTCTATCCACAAAGTGAAGTTGTTGATGATGCCCAATATGGAATTGCAACGGCGCATTTTCTAAAAGGCGACTATGCCAAAGCAGGTAATGAATTCAAAAAGGTTGCGGAGAATCGGCGTTCTGAACTTAGCGATGCAGCCCGTTTCCGTCTAGGCGAATGTTTCCGTCTGCAACGAGAGTTTAATTCCGCTATTCTTCACTATAAGAAAGTGGGGGCGAAATCGGGATACACAGACGATGCACTGTATGGAAGAGCTACCAGTGCATTTGAACTGCGAGATTATTCGCAAACCATTGAGGTATTGAATGCGCTGCTGAGTGCCCAACCCTCCAGTCCGCTCAGACCCTATGTCCTTTATCAACTCGGGCTCGCGTATTTTAACCAACAAGCGTATCAAGAAAGTTCCCAAGCCTTTGATAGCTTCCTATCCGAAAACCGTGACACCCACTTAGAAACCGCCCCTACTGATGAGGCACTGTTTTGGAAAGCGCGTGCCCGGTTTGAGCTAGAAGATTATTCGGCAACTCTCCAAGCCTGTGAGGAATTGCTTCAGCGTTTCCCGAATAGTCGCCTGCGTTATAGAGCAGAATTCTTTATCGCAGAAAGTACCTATTGGCGTGAGCAAACCCCGCAAGCCTATCAATCGGCGCGCCAAAAATATCAAGCTTTGCTGGAGAAACAGTCACAGATTGCCCCCGATGCCATCGGGGCTGAGTGGGCTGAAAAGTGCCGCTATGGAATCGGTTGGACCCACTTCTCTGAAGCAACACTCTCAAAAGACAGTGCCGAGCAGCAAAAACATTATCAGGCAGCGGTATCGGCTTGGAAGGAAGTACTTGCAAACCACCCGAACGGTGTGCTTGCAGATAAGACGCAATACCATATCGGCATCGCTTATGTCAATCTCAAACAGTACGATGACGGGATTCAGGCTTTTAAACAGATACTTTCTAACTACCCCGGCAGCAATTGGGGTGACAACGCACGGTATCAGACAGGCTGGGTGCTTTATAAACAGGAAAGATATCCCGAAGCAATTACCGCTTTCAATGAAATGCTCAAGGTACACCCCGGGTCGCAGCTTGTCCCAAGAACTATTTTCGGTATCGCCAATGCCCACTTCAAACAAGGGAAGTACGCACAAGCGATTCGTGAATACCAACGAGTGGTTGACAAGTATCCCAACCCTATTCGCGAGGCGGGTACCGAAAAAGCCATCGATCTCCGTCCAGAAGCACAATACTACATCGCGGAGAGTTTTTTGAACCTTCAGAATTATCCTGAAGCAATTGCCGCTTATGAAAAGGTTATCCAACACCACCCCAAGAGTGAGTGGGCGGACGATGCACAGTATGGGATTGCAACCGCTTACGAAAATCTAGGTCAAAAAGAGAAAACGATACAGGCGTATCGGACGCTAATGCAGAAATATCCCAACCGTGAACTTGCTCCAGATGTCCAACTCCAAATTGGTCGCTTCTACTACGATAAAAAAGACTATAAGCGGGCGATTGCCGAATTTCAAAATGCAATTAACCAATATCCCGAAACCTCATCGGCGTGGTTAGCGCAGTACAACATCGGTAAATGCTATATTGCACTGGGATCCTATCGTCAAGCGATTGGGGCATTTGAAAGGGTTGACGCGCGGAGTGACTTTGCAGCTACTGCAGCGTATGAAGTCGGTTACGCTTGGTACGATCAAAATAATCCCAGTCGCAATCTTGGTAACGCTGTGAAGGCACTGCTTGCCTTACCTGAAAAATATCCGCAAAGCGTTGACGTTCCCCGCGCCTTATTGGTCGCTGGTGAGTGCTACAGAGAGTTGGTCGAATTGGACAAAGCTGTTGCGGTATACCATCGCCTCCTAAACGATTATCCGGATTCGGAACAAGCGCAGTGGGCGCAATTGGCGTTGGGGGATACCTATCGTGCTCAACAGAAATACCAGCAAGCCATCGAGGCTTACGATGTAATTCGCGAAAAGGGTACGGAGCAATACTCCGTTGACATTGTAATTGATGGATTGCTCCGTTTGGCAGAAACGTACGCACAGATAGGTCAAAATAAAGATGCCGGCACAACCTATTTGCGTATCCGTTACCTGTACAAGGATCACGATCCGTATAGAGCATTCCAAGCGACGGTTTATGCCGCGGATACCTTTGCCAAAGCCGGTGAGACCTTAGCCCAAGCAGCATACACCCATCAGGCGAAGGATGAATATGAAAATGCGATTGAGTTTTATGAATCGAGTGTTCCACAAGTGGAGGATGCAGGGGAACGGAAGAAATGGGATGCATTATACGATTATGCGACGAACAAACTTCAACAACTCTTCGAGTGAATTTGGGTGAGCAGGATGAGCAAAAGAAGAACGAGTAAGAATGGAAGAGTAGAAGGATGGACAAAGCATTATCCGCAATACGCTCGACGCAAAACCTTCCATGTTTTATGTTTTACATTTTGCGTTCTACTCAGTTTATCACAAGTTTACGCCCAAACATTGGAACCATCGGAAGAACAGTTGGAATCGGATCTGCCAGATGAGGTAATCGCAGAGATTATTGATACCACCCGAATCGTGCTTGAGCCGCGCAGCCGTTTTAGCGACCCGTTGGTGCCCCAGCTAGTTCACGCCATCGCCCTATATCCCAAAGAACGTCTCTGGAATCTACCGCCCACTACTACACCCCAAAAAGCTGTTAAGCCCACCGCCCCGCCACCGAAGAACTATAGAGTTCACCTCACTGCTTATCCAAGTTTGCCAGAATCACTAATCTATCAGGTGCTTTTCGCTGGACGCACACAGCAGACACACGGGTTCCTCCACCTGAACCGACAGCAACTTGGTAATGCACGGACCAAAGAACGGGGAGATTATAACCTTGACGGGATTCGTGGCGGATTCAGTCACCAGTATCAGGAATTAAGTGAGATCTCCCTTGACCTTGGGCTAAACCTCAAAGCTCTAGAGTGGTTGCCACTTACATCTGGAGAGATTGATAGGGAAACATCAAACCCTCAGAAGGATTTGATGCTTTTCCGTTCCGATCTGAATTGGCAACAGCAGATTTCCGAAACATCGTGGTCAACATTGAATCTTGATACAGTGCTACTAGGCGTTGATCACGATGGATCCAACCTGCGGGCTGAAGCGGCGGATCTGCGTTTCAACTTCGATATGGCACTTTCGTGGCCCTTCCTGAACCCAATTCACGTCGGCGGTAATGTGGAATATTTTTCCGCGACAGATAATCGGTTCGACGGAGATAATTGGGGTACAATTGTTCGACTGTATGCCCGCGATGAGTTCTCGCCATTCGGACCCTTTGTCTGCAGCATAGGCGTAGAAGGAGTTAGTCTTCGCAACAGTGTCGGAGCCGGCAATGAAGGTAGGGCAGACTCTCCGTTAAACGGGACAGAGGTCCCTCAACAAACCGACGCTGAAACTGGCGAGGACAAGGCAGA
This sequence comes from Candidatus Poribacteria bacterium, assembly GCA_965222435.1. Classification (GTDB taxonomy): domain Bacteria; phylum Poribacteria; class WGA-4E; order WGA-4E; family PCPOR2b; genus PCPOR2b. The sequence goes on from OZ244950.1 coordinate 6,660,838, forward strand.
CCCACAGTTAAACATGGCAGATACACCTCAACAGACTGACATTGAAACTGGTGAAGATACAGCAGACTTGCAGTTAGATATGGCAGACTTAACTCCACAGGCTGAGGCTGAAACGGGCGCAGATAGAACCAGCTTGCAGTTAAACCCGTCTCTCGCGTTGACAACCCATCTTGACAAACATTGGTTAATCCAACTTGAAGGATCTCGGACAGTGGCGCGGCACCGATTGTCGACACTTTACTTCGATACAGATTACATCAGTCTCAACCCGCTCCTTCGTCCGGAAAAGGCTTGGAACACACAAATTACATTAAAGCATCATCGCGGTGCGAAATTTGAAGTGAATATATCCGGTTTCGCAAAGCAGATCGATGATTTGGTTATCTTAACCCCTCAAGGGGAACATCTCGAAAATATTGGTGTGCAACCCGTAGCAGAGCTTGCATGGACTCCGACGAATATTGAGGCATCAATTTACGGCGGGCATCTGCTTATTTCCGCTCGCATTATTGACCATCTCGATCTGCGGTTTCAGTACACGCATGAGGTTTCAATGCCGACGATGGGCGAGCAAATTCCTTATAGGGCGGCGGATCGCATCAATCTGGATGTGGTGTATCACCTCCCATCGGAGTTCCATGTCGCGCTTAAAGCCGAATTGCAGGGTCCCAGATATGCTGATATGATGACCGATGAAACATTGAAGGGCTATCTTCTGTTGCAACCCAAACTAAGCAAAACAATTGGAAACTATATTGATGCTTTTGTCGGCGGAGCGTTTGCGATTGGAGAATATCGTCTATTAGAGATGTATGAACTTTCGCAGCGTAATTTTGATTTCGGGATTGAGTTAAAATTTTGACCGCTAGCAGGCAAGGAGAACAGGCCTATCATGGGCAATCCGATTGAGATGATTATCTCAGGATTAGAACAGTTAAGTGGAGGCGGGATCCTTCTCATCCCCTTGATTGGTTGTTCGATCTGTGCACATGCGATTATTATGGAACGGATTTATCATCTGCGTCGTGAACGAGTTATCCCATCACAGTTTGTGACCCGTAGCATCTACCATGAACTTGTGCAGGGCAATCCTGAAATCGCAATCCAGATGTGTGAGAGGCGCCCGGGCCCTTTGACAAATATTCTTCGTGCTGGCATAGAACACAGAAACGCTGATGAGGAAACGCTTAAACGGGTCATCCGTTTATCCATCAATGGCGAAAAACCGAAATTGACGCGATACCTCCATATTTTGGGAATGTTGTCTGCCGTTGCGATATATATAGGCTTACTCGGCACATTTCTCGGCATGATTGCCTCATTTGGCAACCTTTATGAGGTGGAAGGACAGGTGGGGCAGTCGAGTGAGATTGCTGCCGGTATCTCACAAGCCTTAATCACAACAGCCGCTGGGTTAATGATCGCGCTACCAACATACGTTGCGTACTACTATTTTAACAGCAAGGTGCAGCTCTTTTTAACAGAGTTGGAAAGACACGGCATGTCTCTGGTTCGCTTTCTTATCGCTGAAGAACACAAGTTGTTTCGAGACGGATTTGAAGATATTCAGCGTTTAATCCAAGAGGAGGCAAACTGATGGACACGCGAGGTGAAGTTAAACTCAGCACTTTTTTTGGGATTGCAATCGTCGAACATCTGGTCCTGATTCTGGTGTTAGCTATGGCAGCTTATACAAAACCGGTGCCAAAGATTGAAGACACAGCCATAACTGTAGACATTCTGATAAATAAATCGGAGCAGAAGCGTATTGAAGAAGAAATTGCTATCGCTATTCCTCCGACTCGCCAGCCTGAAATGCCCAACGAATTGCCGCCAATCCAATCTGCTCATAATGTTCAGCGATATCTAAATCCTGGCGGTCCATCGGGCGGCTTACCCGCCCGTGCCCTAGCGCGGACTACCAGCCAAGATCCGAATCGTTTGGCGTTAGGCGCAGCCCCCGCGAAAGGACGAAATCAGACGCTGCTTGACGATTTGGAAGCAACGAACCCAAGGGTCCGGGAGAAACCACGGGTCGATGAGGAGGGCCCCTACGGTGCCTCAGCGCGTCGAGGCGTTCGAGATACGGACCGGTTGAAGCATAAAGGGGAACGTGGACAGAGCTTGACCCGGCAGGTGTCTACAGGAAACGTGACTCATACCGGGCAAAGTAGTGTTACCGATGGTGTTGGCTTCGAGTTTGAAATTTCCGGTGAGGTCAGTGGACGCGGCTATCGCTTGGGAAAGCCTATTCAGACACAAGGCAAACAAGGCGGGGGCGTCCAGATCAGCTTCAAGGTAAAACCGGACGGCACGGTGTATGATGCGCGAGTGAAGCCCGGCTTTCTAACAACAGTGGGCGAAGTTCGACTCAAAGAACAAGCCAAACGATATGTCGAGAGGATCCGATTCAACACTTTGCCCAAGACAGTACCGCAGATCGATCAGTCCGGGGAGATTTTCATTAATTTCACTACGCAACTGAACCAGTGAAATTCTCTTCCGTACTGTCAGATCCTCCCAACGATATTGATTACTTCCCCAAAACATTCAAAATGGTTGTTGACAATTTTTGGTAAAACGATTATAATGAAGCAAAACTTCAAACAGGATTCTTGAGAATCCTGCTAATCCACCAATGCCAGTTAACGTTAGGAGGACTAACCATGAATCGCTGTTTTGTAAATCTTGCCCCCTACATCGCGCTTGTAATGATAGCGGCGGTGATTACCGGTTGTACGAACATCATGCCGTTAAGTGTAAAGGTTCAAAATGCAGACCGTAAATTTGAGCAAGCTCAAAGTATGAACATTCGTGCGGATACTCCGGAAAATAAGAAAGCAGATATCGCTAAACGGAAAGAACTGTATGATACCTCACTTGCAGGGTATCTCGAAATTATCAATCAAGATCCGACCGGAAAATATGCACACTATTCACATTTTCAAGCAGCGCTGATCTACAAAAAACGTTTTGAATGGGATAAAGCCACAGACCATTATCAAGCCATTGTAGACCTCGCCCCTACCGGCTACTTGGGGGGTCGCGCAAAGAGTGGTATTGCTGATATCCGTAAAAGTCGCGATGTGATTAAAGAAAATAGGCGTACTTATCAAAACCACGCTCCACTCAGCAAAGATTTAGCCATGCGTGCGAAGGAAGCTAGTACGCCCGAAGACATAGAGCTGTACAATCAACAAGCACAAGATAGTAGAGATAAAGCCGTACGCGCGCTTTACGAGGAGGCAAGGGCTTACCAAACGCTTGGCAATGCCGAAGATGCAATTAGGCAGTTTGAACGAGTGGTCACAGAGTTTCCTGAACATAAACTGGCACCCCAAGCCCAGTTTCAAGTTGGTAATATCTACTTTTACGAACTCTATGACTACATAAGTGGTTGGCCCGCCTATATCAAAGTCATTGAGAAGTTTCCAGATTCCTACGAAGCTTCCGATGCGGAAACCTTGCTGAAGGATACAGAAACAACCCTGACAGAGATTGCTCAAGATCAGGCTGACATTAAAAAATATACAAACCAGAAAGCACTCGACTACATAAATGCGGGACGGGACGTACTCCCAAGTGATTTGTATGTTGCGGGATACGCGGACCGTATCGCCCAGGATTTCCAGAACATCGGATCTGGTTGGGTAAAAATGAGAAACTACCCGGCTGCAATTGCTGCTTACCGTAAATTGGCGGAAAATCTGTCATACAAAAAGTTCCATGCTGCAGACGCCCTGTTTCGGATTGGCGACCTGTATCAAAAAGATGGGCAGTATCAGCGTGCAATCGCTTCCTTTCAGGATATGTTAGACAAAGCCCCCGAATCCACTTGGCGGGATGAAGCGGTATATCAGCAAGCCGTTTGCTATCGCGCTGTCCGTGAGTTCAAGGAAGCCTACAGAGGCTTCAAGGCTTATATGAGTTTAGACAAAGAAGGCAAATATTACCGCGAGGCAGAGCAGATTGTCCGTCAGTATGATCTGGATCAGGATGGGGATGGCTTCAAGTTCTATGTCGAGCAGGAAGCCGGCACGTCCGATAAAGATCCCAACGACAATCCAGATGTTAAGAAACAACAGGCTGAAGCCGAAAAGGTGCAGGCTGGTGGTATGTAGGTGGCAATATATTGCCTCAAGAATCAGCAGAAAAAGCAGGGAAGATCATTCCCTGCTTTTTTTATTTCTGCTTTTTGACCTCAATTCCCGATCTAGAGACAATTGATTGGCACTAATGCAGCTTCTTTTTTGTGATGCCGCGAAAATCTCTCATTGGTTGGAACCACTTTTGGCGTGAACCCTCCGTCCTGATAGCCGTTATTCTTATCAGCGTGCTGCTCCTCCTGTTCGTGGTGTTTCCGCTGTTTCAAGTGTTCAAAACCTGTTTCATCACGAAAGATAGCGCGACGCTCACGCTGAAGTATGTCTGGGAGCTGTTTGCCAAATCGTACAATCGGCAGCCGCTCTACAACAGTATCGTCTTGGGCATTTGTGTCGCGTTACTTGGCACAACCGTCGGATTCGCCTGTGCCTACGCCGTCACAAAGACGGCTATGCGATTCAAAAGATTCCTCCAAGTTAGTACGCTCTTGCCGATTATCTCCCCGCCCTTCGTTATCGCGCTTTCCGCGATTCTCCTGTTTGGTCGAAACGGCTTAATCACCCGGAAACTCCTCCAAGAAGGACTCGGCATCGATCTCTACGCAGCAGGCTTTGACATCTACGGTCTGACAGGATTGATCATCGTTGAAACGCTCGCCTACTTCCCCACTGCCTATCTGGTATTGGTCGGTGTGTTGTCGTCCATTGAGCCAGCGTTGGAGGAAGCTGCTTCAAATCTGGGTGCATCTCGGTGGAAGGTCTTCCGAACTGTTACAGTCCCGCTTTCGTTGCCGGGGATTCTAAACGCGATGCTGCTGCTGTTCATTGAGTCGATGGCAGATTTTGGCAATCCGCTTATTTTGGCGGGTCGATTCAACGTCCTCTCCGTGCAGGCATATCTCCAAATCACCGGCAACGATAACCTTCCCGGCGGCGCAACGCTGGCGATGGCACTGCTGCTTCCTTCGCTCGCCGTATATTTCTTACAACACTATCTCCTACGTCAACGAATCTTTGTTTCGGTGACGGGACGGGCATCAGGAACGGAGGTACAAACGAGTGATAAACGGATGGAGTATCCGCTGATCGCTATCTGCTGGGGAACGGTGGGTTGTGTCCTTCTTTTCTACGGGTTGGTACTGGTTGGATCATTTACCAAGTTATGGGGCGTTGATTATTCGCTGACGTTGAACAACTACGTGGAAGCCTTTCGGCTGGGAGCAGATTACATCTTGGACTCCCTCCTGCTTGCGGCGATTGCCACGCCGTTGACAGGGCTGCTAGGGATGGTTATTGCATTTCTGGTTAAGCGGAAGCAGTTTGTGGGGCGTAGGTTAATGGATGTGACATCTATGTTGAGTTTTGCCGTGCCGGGGACGGTGGTTGGCATCGGCTACCTCCTCGCTTTTAACCAACCACCGTTTATGTTGAGAGGGACAGCGGCTATTATTGTGCTGCTGTTTATCTTCCGTAACATGCCCGTGGGGATCCGTGCCGCCGCCGCTTCACTGGACCAGATAGACCTCTCGCTGGAGGAGGCTTCGACCAATTTGGGCGCGGGCAGTCTGACCACGTTTCGCCGAATCCTGTTGCCACTGATCGCACCGGCGTTTTTCGCTGGACTCGCCTACAGCTTCGTCCGCTGTATGACCGCCATCAGTGCAGTGATCTTTGTTGTCTCCGGTCGGTGGAATTTAATCACCGTGGCGATTCTGGGCTTTGTTGAAAACAGCGACTTCTCGCAGGCTGCTGCACTCTCGATTATTCTTATTGTGTTCGTAATGGCTGCTTTGGGATTGATTCAGCTTGTGTTGACGTTGGCTTTCAAGCGGCGTATCACGGAATTTTTTCGGGATGTAGGAGCGGAATTGGAAGGTTGATAAACTATTCTCATTCAATTTGCAACCAATTTTAAGGCGTACCGACATATTATGTCAGTACGCCCCCAAAAGTGACTGGTATTTTACAGTTGCGACGTTGACAAATTTGGGGAAATGGCGTAGAATAAATGATGGTGGGGATCCGAGTGTCAGCTCGAACCCCCTGAAGCAAAACGAGAGATGGACTCGAATCGCTTCGTGATTGTTAGGGTGAATGCCTAACAATTGTTTTATAGTATACCCTTTTGATGCTATTCGTTTCAAGTGGAAACAAAAAGGGCTGCGCGATTTGAGGACGCAGCCCTTTTTCTGTTTTCAGACTGAAACATGGCAAAGAGGAGAAAAATGATGCTTGGAACAAAAAGGCGGTTGACGGCTATGGTTCTAATCGTTGGGTTCTTGGTAGCCAGTTTGGGAATGTTTACCCCTTCAACGGAGGCACATCACAATTGTTCAGACGCAAAATATGACTGTTGTTTCGCTATCTGGAGGGCAAAGAAATTTTGTAGTAAGTGGCCGAACAGTGTGGCGTGTCAGGTCGCGTACGACGAGGCTAATTATTTTTGTACTATAGCGGCGGCAGAGTGTACCACTTTTACTTGCACTGACACTATCTGGGACAACTAGTAATTGTCAAGTTTTTCTACCTGATATGTTTGTTTTTCGATTGCAGCCCTCTTCCTAGCAAGGAGAGGGTTGCCACCATCTACAGGAGGTAGAGCACAATGAAAACTAAGGTGACTAGAAAAGTCGTGCTTATGTGTAGTGTGGTCTTGTTAGGGATAGTTGTTTGTATGTCGTTTTGGCTTTTTCTTCGAGAGCATAAGGCTAGGAATTTTCTTACGAATAGCGAGTTGAAAACTGAAAGGATAAACACCTGGCAGACGAAAAAAAATACCGATGAAAATCAGGGGGATGAACCATTAACTTTAGAAGAAAGAGCTGAAAGAGTTACACAAATGGCAAAAAAGAATTTCATGTCCACGTTGAGCGAAGAGGAACTGGCAAGACCCGATATTCAAAAAAGGATTGATCTCTATGATTCACCGGAGTACCGTGAATTGGTGAAAGAAACGATGGAAAGTGGTACGTTTTTCCGGCGAAAGTTTTGGGACGTTTTGGAATCACAGGGGATTCCGGTGGATCGGGGAGTATTTGCATCACTATTCCGTGAAGTTTTCCCCACCGGAGAACCGGAGGATTATGAGCCAGAAATGCGTTTGGAAATGGCGAAGTTATTTTTAGCAGCCGAACCGGTAGACCTGACGGACCCAAGAGCAGTCCATAGGCAACGTTTGGAGGTATACGCTCAGTTTATGAGGCAAGGGGATAAAAATTTTGCATGGTTTGCGGGTCGTTTTGATGCCGACTTGGACGGCGTTCTCCGAAGAGAAAGCAACCCCACTCTTGAATGGGTACGCGATGTGCAGCACAATGCGGCTGGTATTGTCGCTGGTGCCGAGGTAACGGGTGCTTCGGTGACCGATACTGAGCCTGCTTCTTCGTGGGATTTATCGTCTGTCATGGAAAGTCCTGCGGAATCTTCTGACGCAACCACGGGGGAAAGTCAAAGTATATTTCCACCAGTGCCTGATGGTTTAACCCGTCCCGCAATTCCAAAGCCTGAAACCGATGCCGCAGTGGCACCGGGCTTGACCGATGTGCCCAAAACGCCGATCGAGCTCCCTGCTGTAGAAGCCCTTGAAGCCTCTCTGAAAGAACAGTTCTCATCAGAGCGGTTCGGGCAGGCAATGGATACTTTGGAACGGTACGGTCCTGAAGAAGGGCTCCGCCGTCTCAAGGAAAACGACCCAGAGGTTGCCAAGCAGATAGAGCAGCACCGTAAAGGAAAGGAAGTTTCCAAATGAAAGTGTTTATGATAACGTGGGGATTACTCTGTTTCTTGGTCATTGTGGGATTGTTGGTCGCGTATGTGACAGACCAATTGCCCGGTGTGTCTGTTGCCGAACAGGTTGCGTTGGAAACAGAGGAGGACTGTTCGCCGTGTGAAGAAAATCTGAAACGGCTAAAAGAGGCAATGGAACAGTGGGAACGTGGGCATAAAGCGAAAGCCGTTGCTGCGTCCGATACCCAGTAGGAGTAAAAACAAAATCCAATGAATCACAAACAGAAGTGTTTCTACACCGTATTGGGCGCGTTGACTATGCTGATTGGGATGGGAGTCGGGGCAATCATTTGTCCTCCGCTGATCGCACAAAGGGCGGATGTTCTAAGAGATCTCAAGTGCACCTCGCTCACGGTGGTTGATATGGCTGGCAATCCAGTGATTGTCTTGCGCACTGATGAAACGTTAGGCAATGGGATTGTCATCTACAATCCTGAAGGCACGCCGGCGTTTCTCTTTGTCGCCGATGAAAAGGGAAACAGTCTCGCTGTTACGGATAGGTCAGGTGAGCCTGCGGTGTTGTTACGTACCAGTGATTTGGCGAATCGTGTCATCGTCCGTAATCCGTCGGGGAAAGATGGGGTTCGTTTATCTGCGGGTAAAGTTGCGAATCGGGTAACGGTCTACAATAAAACTGAGGCAAATGCAGTACAGCTATACGCCGATGAAGTTGCCAGTCGTGTGACTGTCCACAATCAGGTGGGTATTATCAGGTGGGAAGCACCGTAACGGGCAATCTCAATCGAATCAGAATAGGGGGTATCTTTGGAAATCCAAAGATACCCCTTTTTTATGTCTCGCTTGCTCTTAGCTTGGTGAATAGTTTTTCGATGCGTGCTGTGAACGATGAGCGAAGTGGAATCTGATCACCGTGGCGATTCTGGGCTTTGTTGAAAACAGCGACTTCTCGCAGGCTGCTGCGCTCTCGATTATTCTTATTGTGTTCGTAATGGCTGCTTTGGGACTGATTCAGCTTGTGTTGACGCTGGTTTTCAAGCGGCGTATCACGGAATTTTTTCGGGATGTAGGAGCAGAATTGGAAGGTTGATAAACTATTCTCATTCAATTTGCAACCAATTTTAAGGCGTACCGACATATTATGTCAGTACGCCCCCAAAAGTGACTGGTGTTTTACAGTTGCGACGTTGACAAATTTTGGAAAATGGCGTAGAATAAATAATGGTGGGGGTCCGAGTGCCAGCTCGAACCCTTAGCAGTCTAGCAAATACTATATGCGACAACCTCGGTAATAGTAGCCCAGAGTGTCTAGCCGCGCGAGGCGTCGCCTGGATTGCATGTTATGCCCACTATACCGCCTGCGGAGGCGGTTAGATTATTCAGCTTGGTGCGGGCTAGTGCGGCCTAAGTCATCCACATGAAGCCGCACCAAGCGATTACCATAGGAGGAGTTATGACAATCAGGAAAACAATTCTCGTTGTTAAGTACTATATTTATAGGCGTAGCGGTGTGCCTATCCGTGTGGTTTGTGCTTCACAAAGCGGACTCACCTTCAACACATGAACACCCGACTGTCTCCGATAATGACCCTACACCCGAACACGCCCCGCGACGCAATAAACTCTTGGATAAAGAAGAGGCAGAGAAAGCGGCACAACAGATAGCAGGACTAATTAAGGCTGACTATCTCGAATCAGGCGCTTCAAACTCACAGACAGAAAAACTGATTGAAATAATGGAGTCGCCAGAGTTTGACGCATTTTTAGAAAGACAACTCAAGAACCCCGCCAATTTAGTGAACATCACGCAGGAATATCTTGATTTTCTAGAATCCAAAGGACTTGTGTTGGATCTGGGTTCCTCTAAAGTATTCCGCGTCACATATCCCACCGGAGAACCTGCGGATTATGAGCCTGAGATGCGTGTAAAGACAGCACAACTGTTTCTTACCACCGAACCGGTAAACCCGCAAGATTCCCAAGCAGCACGCCTGCAACGCGCTAAGGTTCTCTCCGAGTTAGTGAAAACAAAGGAGGGGGCGGCTTGGTATCTTGGACAGTTTGGCGACGCCTGGGCCACGGCTTTGAGTGAACAGGCAGGCAATCCCGCTTTTGAGTGGTTGAATGACGTGCAGCAAAACGCGCAGAGCATTGTCGCAGCGGCAGGAGAAACAACTCGCGTAGATACCCCTCAAGCACAGCAGGAAGCACCGTCGTGGGATATGTCGTCCGTTATGGAAAGCCACTCTGCATCCGATAGCGAAACGGAAATGCCAACTACGCCAGACAGTTCAGCAAGCGCGCTCATGACTGACGCCGAGATTGATGCAGCCATGAGCTCTCAACCGCGCGATATCCCCACGCCTCAACGCCCCGACTTACCGAGCGATATGGAAGCCTCCCTGAAAGCGCAGTTTCCATCAGAACGGTTTGAGCGGGCGATGGATACTTTAGAGCAGTATGGCCCCGAAGAAGGGCTTCGTCGTCTGAAAGAAAACGACCCAGAGGTTGCCAAGCGGATAGAGCAGCATCGTAACCAAGAGTCCGTACCGAGACCAAGGGAGGTCTCCCGATGAAAGTGTTTATGATAGCGTGGATAGCCCTCTGCTTCTTGGTGGTTGTGGGATTGTTCATCGCGTATGCAACAGACAACTTTCCCGGTGTGTCCGTTCCCCAACAGGCGGAGATAGAAACGGAGGCGGAGTGTTCCCCGTGTGAAGAAAATACGAAACGGCTAAAAGAAGCGATGGAACGGTGGGAACGTGAGCGAAAAGCCCAAGCCGTTGCTGCGTCCGATACACAGTAGGAAAGGTGCAATCCGATGAACCACAAACAAAAGTGTTTCTACACCACATTGGGCGCGATGATTATGCTTATTGGGATTGCGATCGGTACTGTCATTTCACCTCCCTTGATCGCACAAAGGGGGGAGGTACTCGGAGATCTCAAGTGTACCGGACTAACGGTGGTCGATATGGCTGGCAATCCAGTAATTGTCTTACGCACCGATGAGACCTTGGGCAATGGCGTTGTCATCCATAATCCGGCGGGCACGCCTGCGCTGCTCTTGGTCGCCCATGAAACAGGAAACAGTGTCGCTGTTGCCGATAAGTCAGGGGAGCCTGCGGTGCTGTTACGCACCAGTGATTTGGCGAATCGTGTCATCGTCCGTAATCCGTCGGGGAAAGACGGGGTTCGTCTCTCCGCGGGTAAAGTTGCGAATCGGGTAACGGTCTACAATCCGGATGCTGCCAATGCTGTGCAGCTATACGCCGATGAAGTTGCCAGTCGTGTGACTGTCCACAATCAGGTGGGTATTATCAGGTGGGAGGCACCGTAGCGACAATCTCAATCGAATCAGAATAGGGGTGTATCTTTGGATTTCCAAGGATACACCCTTTTTTATGTCTCGTTTGCTCTGAACTTGGTAAAGAGTTTTCCGATGCGTGCTGTGAACGATGAGCGAAGTGGAATCTGATCACCGTGGCGATTCTGGGCTTTGTTGAAAATAGCGACTTCTCGCAGGCGGCTGCGCTCTCGATCATCCTCATCGCGTTTGTAATGACCGCTTTGGGACTGATTCAGCTTGTGTTGACGCTGGCCTTCAAACGGCGTATCACGGAATTTTTTCGGGATGTAGGAGCAGAATTGGAAGGTTGATAAACTATTCTCATTCAATTTGCAACCAATTTTAAGGCGTACCGACATATTATGTCAGTACGCCCCCAAAAGTGACTGGTATTTTACAGTTGCGACGTTGACAAATTCTGGAAAATGGCGTAGAATAAATGATGGTGGGGATTCGAGTGCCAGCTCGAACCCCCTGAAGCAAAACGAGAAATGGACTCGAATCGCTTCGTGATTGTTAGGGTGAATGCCTAACAATTGTTTTATAGTATACCCTTTTGATGCCATTCGTTTCAAGTGGAAACAAAAAGGGCTGCGCGATTTGAGGACGCAGCCCTTTTTTGTTTTCAGGTTGGAACGGTGGTAACAAGGAGATTTAACAATGTTTGCAACAAAAAGGCGGTTGATAGCAACGATTTGTATCGTTGGGTTCTTGGTAGTTACTTTTGGGATGTTTACACCTTCAACGGAGGCGGGACAAACGGAAAGGGGTTGTCAAATGGCAAGAGACGATTGTTGTGCCGCTATCTGGGTGGCAAAGCAAATTTGTGGTATGTTTCCGTCCAGTGTGTGGTGTGAGGACCAATACGATCATGTAAATCGTGTGTGTTCTATAGCGGCCTCAGTGTGTGGCACTTTTAGTTGCAGCTAATTATCAAGTTTTTCTTTGATGTCTTTGTTTTTCAATCGCAGCTCTCTTCCTAGCAAGAAGAGGGCTGCCACCACCTACAGGAGGCAGAGCACAATGAAAACTAAGGTGACTAGAAAAGTCGTGCTTATGTGTAGTGTAGTCTTGTTAGGAATAGCGGTTTGTATGTCGTTTTGGCTTTTTCTACGGGAGCATAAGGCTAGGGATCTTGTTACCAACAACGAGTTGATAGCCGAAAGGAGAAACACCGGGCAGGCGCAAAACAATCCCGATGAAAATCAGGCAGATGAACGGCTCACTTTAGACGAAAGAGTTGAAAGGCTTTCACAGCGGGCAAAAAGTAATTACATCTCCATGTTGAGCGAAGAGGAACTAGCAAGACCCGATATTCAAAAAAGGATTGATGCCTATGATTCACCGGAGTCCCGTGAATGGATGAAAGACACGATGGAAAATGGTCCGAGTTTCCGAAAGTTGTGGGACGTTTGGGAATCACAGGGGGTTGCGGTAGATCGGGGAGTATTTGCAGCAGTATTCCGTAAAGTTTACTCCACCGGGGAACCGGAGGATTATGAGCAGGAAATGCGTTTGGAAATGGCGAAGTTATTTTTAGCAGCCGAACCGGTAGACCTGACAGACCCAATCGCAGCACATAGGCAATGTTCGGAGGTATACTCTAAGTTTATGCGGCAAGCGGATCGAAATTTTGCATGGCTTGCGGGTCGTTTTGATGCGGACTGGGACGGCGTTTTCCGAACAAAAAGCAACTCCACTCTTGACTGGGTGCAGTCCGTGCAGCACAACGCGGCTGGTATTGTCGCTGGTGCCGAGGCAACGGGTGCTTCGGTGACCGACACTGATACGCCTGCTTCTTCGTGGGATATGTCGTCTGTCATGGAAAGTTCTTCGGAATCTTCTGACGCAACCACGGGGGAAAGTCAAAGTATATTTCCACCAGTGCCTGATGGTTTAGCCCACCCTGCAATTCCCAACCCCGAAACTGATGCCGCAGCAACACCGGCACCGGGATTGACCGACGTGCCCAATCTTCCCACCGTAGAAGGCCTTGAAGCCTCTCTGAAAGAACAATTTTCATCAGAGCGGTTTGAGCGGGCGATGGATACTTTAGAGCAGTATGGCCCCGAAGAAGGGCTTCGTCGTCTGAGAGAAAACGACCCAGAGGTTGCCAAGCAAGTGGAAAGGCACCGCAGCGGAGAGAGAAAGGAGGATTCTCAATGAAAGTGTTTATGATAACGTGGGGATTATTTTGTGTTTTGGTCATTGTGGGATTGTTCATTGCGTATGCGACGGATCAATTGCCCGGTGTCCCCGCTCCCCAACAAGTTGAGCTGGAAGCGGAGGAGGAGTGTTCGCCGTGTGAAGAAAATCTGAAACGACTAAAAGAGGCGATGGAACGGGCAGAGCACGAGCGCAAAGCTGCTGCTGCGTCCGATACACAGTAGGAAAGGTGCAATCCGATGAACCACAAACAAAAGTGTTTCCACACTGCATTGGGCGCGATGATTATGCTTATTGGGATGGGGATTGGAGTGATTATTTCCCCTCCTCTGATCGCACAAGACTCCCTTAAAAAAGGGGTCTTTAGTGAGATTGAGTGTAGAAGGCTGATCGTCCGCGATAAGACAGGGAAAAAGGCCGTGGCTTTATACGCTGAGGCATTAGGCAATAGTGTAGCCCTCTACAATTCGGAGGGGAAACGAGTGGTGATTTTAAGTGCCGGCAAACGAGGGGGTGGTAATCTTGTAACCCTCCGCAATGAATCGGCGAAAGATATGATCAACTTATCCGCCAGCGAACAATTAGGGACGACTGTATTGATTAAAAATCCAGCGGGGAAAGGTAAAATTTCCTTGGTGGCTCGGCAATCGGAAAATAGTATAACCATCCGCGATAAGGCAGGGGAAGTCTTGTGGAAAACGTCCGACCTAATTGACAAGCCAAAGCGTCGTCGTGGTCCTGTCCGTGCTGTACCTACTGAACCGTAACGGTCAATCTTGACGAATCGGGATTCAAAACAGATTGGGGGTGTCTTGGGAGATTCCTAAGATACCCCTTTTTTATGCCTCGTTTGCAATATTGTAGGACTTACGCAGTTGAACGATGAGGTGTTGTGATTCGATGGTTCATCACCAATGCGGGGCAAGATGCCCGCCTACGATGGGTATAGAGTCTAAACATACCCTTCGACGCCCGATGAATCGGGCAACTACACTATGAAGTGCGTAACTCCTATATTGGTTCATTTTTTATATCGCGTTTGCTCTTAGCTTCGTGAATAGTTTTCCGATACGCACTGTGAACGATGGGCGGGTTCCGTTTCGAGAATCCTCGTCGGTGCAGAGATCGGAACAATCTCGCAACGACGGGAGCGATGGTAATTGGGCAAGTAGCGGGTTATTGTGTTGGATCTGTATAGCCAGCAGCTGGGTCAATTGTTCTATCTGTGTGTTCCACTAGCGCAAAGCTTCTGGCAGGTTAAACTGTGTAAATTGTCTGAATCACGGATTAAACAGATGGCGCGGATTGTTGTCTGAATCAGGATTTTCAGGATTAAAGGATTAACAGGATAAGTAGCCATTCTGCACAAGGGCAGCCACAAGGGCTGCCCCTACCACGGCGCAAACGGTTGATGTTTCAATCAAGGTGGTTAGGTTCAAGGGGCTGTGTCGAATCGGTTTCAATATTTTTCACCTCCGACTGACCTGCATTGAGTGATGTTGTGCTTTGAGTTACGGATATAATTGCCATAAATGTCAACACGCCCTAGCAACTTGTGTTAAAATAACGTAAGTTGCTAGTAGAGTTCATTGGTTCATGGGACGGAGGTTACGGCATACGGAGTATGCCTACTACTGTAAAACATTATCCCTAACCCAATAATAAGCATTTCAGGAGGAATACATTTATGGCAGCATCACAATTGGCGGCACAACTGTATACGGTCCGTGATTTCACAAACACCCCAACCGATATTGCCACAACAATGCAGAAGGTCAAGCAACTCGGCTACGACGCTGTACAATGTTCGGCACTCGGCACTATTGATGCACACGAACTGAAAAGGATTACCGACGGCGAAGGTTTAACAATCTGTGCCACGCATACAGACTATGATCGTATGCGCGACGAACCCCAAGCGGTCATCGACGAACACAACCTATGGGACTGCAAACATGCAGCAATCGGCGGCTTACCCCAAGAGTATCGCAGTGCTGAAGGCTATGCAAGGTTCGCCAAAGATGCCTCCGAAGTTGCCAAACGACTTGCGGAGGGCGGGCTAACCTTCTCCTACCACAACCATAGCTTTGAGTTGGAGAGGTTCAACGGGCGTACCGGGTTGGAAATTTTGTACGAGGATAGCGATCCAAAATATTTCAACAGCGAACTCGATACATACTGGATCCAACACGGCGGTGCCGATCCAGCAGCATGGATCCGAAAGCTGAAAGGACGTGCCGATATCATTCACCTAAAAGACATGGCGATGGACGATCGTACACAACTGTTTGCAGAGATCGGCGAAGGAAACCTAAATTGGCCCGCGATCCTTGATGCCTGTAAAGAAGCCGATGTGGAGTGGTATATCGTCGAACAGGATACCTGCCAACGCGATCCGTTTGAGAGTCTAGGAATCAGCCTGAGAAATCTCAAGGAGATGGGGCTTCATTGATATAGGACTTACGCAGTTGCGGGGCAAGTCCGAGAGGATCTCCGATGAATCTCCGATGAATCGAGACCAGGGGGACAGTCCGTCCCGTGACCAGGGGTGAGGGCAGGCCCGCGACCGGGGATGCCTGACCCGCAGAGAGGGGATATTGTTGGGTTTCACGATTCCGCGTTCAACCCAACCTACGGGTTAAAACCGATCCGATCGCAGATTAGGCAATCTGCGCCACGATTATGCACGCCCCTTATATAATGTCAACATGTCCTAAAAATCGTTGAACACCTTCACCGGCTGCCCTGTGCGAATGGATTCCCATGCAGCGACGCCAACAGCGACCGATTTTGCCCCATCAACCGCATTCGGTGACGGCTCCAGATCTTCTTCGATACAATTCTGGAAATGCCGCATATAACGGATGACGGTTTGACCGTGCCCGTAAACGCTCGTATCGACTTCAGGTGGGCATGTCATCTCCAACGGTTCTTTCGCCGCCATCTTATCCAAGATCAGCTTGACCTGTCCACCTTTGTTGTCACTGAAATCCCCGATCATCGTGCCGCCTGTGCCGTAAATCGAGACCTGCATCATCGGCATAGGCGGATGGACAATGTCATACAGCCCCATCGCTCGTGCAATCTGTCCATCGACGAATTTCAGATTGAGGAAGAAGTTGTTCATTATCGGGTATTCGGGGGTGAGTTTCCCTTTTGCACCGTAGGCGTGTACCTCTTCGACATCGCCCAAAAAGCTCCGTAAGATATCGACCGGATGTACCACGCCACCGAACATCAGGTCTTGTGGATCATGCAGTCTCCAAGGGGTAAAATCATAAACAGGGCGCATATCATGGACATAATAAGCGTCTGCTGCCATGATCTCCCCAAGCTCGCCGTCATCGAAGAAGCGGCGCATCGTCTGGAATTGTAGGTCAAAGCGCATCGTTTGACCGACCAGAAACTTAACTCCTTTTTCTCAGACCAGCTCGACTAGTCGTTTCGCGTCCTCAAGGTTGGTCACCATCGGTTTCGTGCAGACAACATGCTTCCCGGCTTCAATTGCGGCAGCACAGTGCTCGGCATGAAGGTGGTCGGGCGAATAGACCGCAACCACATCAATGTCGTCACGCGAAACCAACTCTTGATAGTCGGTTGTCCAAAATCCTACCCCAATCTGTGCCGCATAATTCTCTAAGACATCCGCCCTTTTGGCGCATATCGCCCGGAGTTCGTATTTGAGATCGGGCACATCCTTGAATAACGTTGCAGTTGACCCCATATTGGTGGGGTTCATCCCAATAACTCCCAATCCAATTGCCATTTAATCTCTCCTTCTAATTACCATTTTGGTGAAGTGGTTGGCACCGAAACCGAGTTTTTTCTTCAAAACTCGGTTTCTCCTCGTGCTTTGCACTTCCTCTTTACATGAGCCACCATTTTTTACAAGTCCGTAGGTTGGGTTGAACGGTTAAAGGGAAATCCCTATCAAGTCCAACAGAGGCTTGGTCGTCCAACAACATCTGCTTACAGACAGATAGAGTGAAACCCAACTCAGTTTCTCATCGAGAAGTTTCTTTTTCAAAGGCTGATTTCATAAAAGGGGTCTTTTGTACCATCCCGATTTTATCGGGATGATCCCACCCCGTAAATTAACAGTTTGCGCTACATTTGTCAGATTGCTCGATGATTATAGGGTTTGCCGAATTAGCATCAAAATGTCAACGCGCTCCAAAAAACCGCCTCTCGTGTTGAGATATTCCCTGTATAGGGAGCGGTTTTTTGAGTTTACCCAAAGGTCAAAATCTGGTATATTGTAACCGATGATCGAGCCAAAATAAATCTTTTTCTGGGAGCAACACATTATGGACTTCACATTGACCGCAGACCATGATGCTATCCGTAAGACCGCACGAGAGTTCTGTCAGCGTGAACTTGTGCCACACCTCCGCGATTGGGACCGCGCCCAGCAACTCCCGCGTGAGGTCATACGGAAGATGGGGGCAGAGGGTCTGCTAGGGGTTTGCATTCCCCGGCGTTACGGCGGGTTAGGCTTTGATTACTTGAGCCTCGGCATCGTCTCCGAAGAGCTAGAGCGTGCGGACAGCGCGTTCCGCGTACTGATTGCTGTCCACCTTGGGCTTAACTCACTGGCGTTGTTTCAGTGGGGAAGTGAAACGCAGAAACAGCAGTATCTTGTTCCGCAAGCCCGCGGCGAAAAATTGGGGGCGTTTGGGCTGACCGAGCCGGGCGCGGGCAGCGATGTCGCCGGTATCAGCACGAGCGCACAACATGATGGCAATACGTACCTCCTCAACGGTGAGAAAATGTGGATCGGTTGTGCCGATATCGCTGACCATTTCCTCATTTTTGCCTACACAGATCGTGCGGCAAAGCATCGTGGTATCTCTGCATTCATCGTTGAACGCGACTTTGATGGCGTAACTACTTCCAGCATCCATCACAAATTAGGGGGTCGCATCGGTAACGTGGGCAGCATCAACTTACAGGACGTGCGTGTGCCCGCTGCAAATCGCGTCGGTGAGGAAGGTGATGGCTTCAAGATCGCGATGAGTGCGCTGGACAACGGACGCTACACGGTCGCGTCAGGCGCGGTCGGTTTGATAGAAGCGTGTCTTGAGGCGAGTGTGGTTTACGCCAAGAAGCGTGAGGCCTTCGGGCAACCCATCGGTAAACACCAACTTGTCCAGCAAAAAATCGCCAACATGGTCGCCGGGCGTGACATCGGAAGGCTGCTTTACTATCAGGTCGGCTGGATGAAGAATCAGGGAATGCGATGCACACGAGAGGTGAGTCTCGCCAAGTGGACAAACTGCCAGAACGCCTTTCAAGCTGCAGACGATGCGATACAGATTCATGGAGCGCGCGGTTATAGCGACGAATACCCTGTAGAACGCTATTTCCGCAATGCACGTGGGGCGTTGATCTATGAGGGAACGCAGGAAATTCACCAGTTGATTCAGGCGGAGTATGCGCTAGGTAACCGGGTTGATAAACCTGTGACACAACCGCTGCCAGCTTATCCGTTTGAGTAGTAGCCCGATAGCACAAGGAGGAAAGTATACATAATGACCATGAGTCCATTGGACGGCATCCATGTTCTTGACCTGTCGCGGCATTTGGCAGGTCCTTACTGCGCTATGATGTTGGGCGATTTAGGTGCGGAAGTCATCAAAGTTGAACGTCCCGGTGTCGGCGATGAAACCCGTCAGTGGGGACCGCCATTCCTCGGTGGTGAATCGGCGTATTACCTCTGCTGCAACCGAAACAAAAAAAGCCTTACACTCAATCTCAAGGACGAACAGGGCGTCGCTATTGCACGGAAGCTCGCTGCACAGAGCGACGTGTTAATTGAGAACTTCCGTATCGGCGGTTTGGACGCAAGCGGTCTAGATTACGCAGCACTCAAGGAGATTAACCCGCGTCTGATTTACTGTTCCATCAGCGGATTTGGACACACGGGACCCGACCACGAGTTACCGGGCTACGACTTCTTAATTCAAGGACGCGGCGGTTTCATGTCCATCACCGGCGAACGCGACGGGGCACCCACGAAAGTTGGCGTAGCGATTGTAGATGTCGCTTCGGCGCTGTTTGCGTGCAACGCCATCTTGGCTGCGTTACTTGCCCGCGGGCGCACCGGCGAGGGACAGCATATCGACATAGCACTCCTCGACTCACAGATTGCGCTGTTAGCAAACGTTGGCAGCAACTATCTCTGCTCAGGCGACGTACCAGAACGCTGGGGTAACGCACATTCCAGTATCGTTCCGTATCAAGCGTTTCAGGCAATGGACAATTACCTTATCCTTGCCATCGGTAACGATGGACAGTGGGAACGTTTCTGCGCAGCGGCGGGGGTAAGCGCGTGGGCAGCGGACGAACGGTTTGCCACCAACCCACAACGTGTCGCGCACCGAGCGGTGCTGATTCCGATGCTGGAGGATTTGTTCCGTCAAAAACCTGTTGCTGAATGGCTGCAACGCTGCGCTGATGCCGATGTTCCTGCGGGACCGGTAAACTCCCTCGATAAGGTGTTCGCTGACCCACAGACATTGGCACGAGGGATGCGGGTGGAGATGCCACACCCAACGGCGGAAACCGTGCGATTGGCTGGTACACCGCTTAATTTATCAGGGACGCCAACGCAGATGCGGATGCCGCCACCGCTGCTCGGAGAACACACCGACGAGATCCTTACTAACCTACTTGGGCTGAATGACAAAGCGATTGCAAACCTGCGTCAGAACGGAGCTGTTTGAAAATGCGGACGAAAAAAATAGGACACCCAAAAGGCTCTGATTCACGTTTCACGTTTCACGTTTCAGGCTTCAGAGATAAGTCTTCCATATCGAAAACCTGCTTCTGGCTTTGCGCGTTACTCTATTGTATCCTATTATATGGTTGCGGAACGTCTTCAACAATTGAAGCCCCACCGCCCACACCGCCAAAGTCGTCAGAAGCCGTTCAGCGATTGCAGGCAAAAATCGAAGCCACGCTGAACGACCCACTTATTGCCTCCTCAAATGTTGGAATGAAAGTTGTTTCAATTAAGACAGGAGAAGTGCTTTATGAGAAAGACGCCGAGAAATTGTATCACCCAGCCTCAACTATGAAATTGATTACCGCAGCAACGGCACTGGTTAAACTCGGTCCAAACTACCGTTTCCATACTGCGCTTTATGCGGATCGCCTTGAAGGCAGTCGGGTCTTGGGGAATATCTATCTCAAAGGGGGCGGTGATCCGGTGTTTGATAGCAACGATCTGGAGAAGATGATCGAAGGATTGGTAGAAATGGATACGAAAGATTTGCAGGGCGATATTGTGGTAGACGAAACCTATTTTGACGCTATCCGGCGGGGCAAAGGTTGGATGTGGGACGATGGTCCTATCGGTGGATATTTCTCGCATTTGAGCGCGCTGACGATTAATCATAACGGTGTACTTGTTCGTATCTTGCCCGGCAGTAAAGTTGGCGATCCGGTTTCCGTCCGTCCTGACCCACCCACACAGTATATGCAAATTATCAATGAAGCAACCACAGTAGCGGCATCGGAAGAAGTACGGGTGAAACTTAAACGGAAGAGTGGATCTGTTGAGGAGAACGTCCTAATGATTGATGGGGCGATGGCAATCGGCCAAGCTGAGATGAACCGACGCGTGGATGTACTTGACCCGGCACTCTACTGTGGCACTCTATTGCGAAAGATGCTCGCAAAGCGGGGTGTAACTCTTCAGGGAACAGTCCGTTATGGTGAAGTACCTGAAGAGGCAGTGGAAATTATCCAGCACGTATCCCCGCCGCTATCCCGCATCCTTTGGGAAATGAACAAGCCGAGTGATAATCTGATTGCCGAGCTCCTGTTGAAAACAATCGGTGCTGAAATCAAAGGGACTCCGGGGACGGGGGAGAAAGGGCTGCTAGCGATTAACGAATTTCTGGATGAAATTGGGATGGATGCGGGGCATTATACTCTTGCCGATGGTTCGGGGGGATCCCGCTATAATTTAGTAACCGCTTCTCTACTGACAGATTTGCTGGTCTATATGTTCCGTAATTTTGTGGTGATGCCAGAATATCTGGCGTCTCTGCCGGTTGGAGGGGTGGATGGAACGCTAGCACGGCGGATGCGGGGTATGTCAGCGGAAGGGGTTTTACGCGCCAAAACCGGAACGTTGCGCGGGGTCACAACACTTGCTGGCTATACCGTAACAGCGGATGGGGAAATGGTGGCGTTCTCGATTCTAGTGAGTAATTATCTCGGTTCCGCGAACCCACGTCGCGCCCTACAAGATAAGATTGGCGATATACTCACGCGGTTCAGCAGGCAGGATTATGAAGAAGCGGAAGGAAAAGATTAAGGAAGGAGAGGAAGAAAGGGAAGGAATGGAAGCGTGAAAGTCAATTATCCCTTTTGATAGTTTTTGATCTCTTGTTCAATCTGCCCGATGTGTTCACGGACTCCTAATGAGTAAAACTCGAAATCCTCTGGGCAAGGGTGCTGTTTTTTCAATTTGAGGAATGCCTGTCGGAATTCTCTTAATCGCTGCTGCGATATTTTTAGTTGGTGTCCATTTTTAATCATAAGAAGACCTCCACAAGCCCTTAGAAAAACCAAATTACGCCCTACTAAAGCCCTGTTAGGGGTTTCATGTTTATGTTGGGGAATCCAAACGCTCCAGCGGAGCGATATGTCTATAGAATACCCGAGATCTCCCTCCTCCGCTCCAGCGGAGCGGTATGTGAAGGGGGTCTGAGCAGTTACACTGTTTTCTTGCGTTAAAATATATCATCGTGTTATCCCATTGTCAATATATCTTTCGTTATTAGGACTTGCTCATTCAGTTTGTAGTAGCGCAATTCATTGCGCGTCGGACGGACGATAAATCGTCCTACTACAAGCCTACGAATTAACTGTAGTTGCCCGATTTATCGGGCGTTGGAAATTGTGTCCTGCGGCGATGAATCGCCGAACTACAGGGCTTTTGAGCGTTCAACTCCGTAAGTCCTGGTTATCTCAAAAACTGTCTATCCAATCTCGTACCATTGAGGAGAGAACAATGCCCACAACCATAGAGAATAAAGAAACAGAATTCGGGAATGTCGTTATCGAGCGACCCGTAACGGGTCAGCCCCATAAGGGCAAGGTGCTCGCTGCAGTTCAGCCACATGCGGACGACATCCCGCTTTTCTGTGGCGGCACAATCGCCAAATTCATCGCAGAGGGTTACACAGGCTATCTCATCCAGACCACCAACGATGAGAAGTGCGGACCGACATCAAGCATCGGTGAAACTATCTTGAGCAATGAGCGCGAGGTTGACGAATTGGCGAAAGTGCTGGGACTCAAACAGGTCTTCAATCTTGGATACCGGAACCACCGTCTTGATGAAGCGTCTCCGTTAGAACTGCGGGCTCGGTTGGTTTTTCTTTTTCGTATGCTGAAGGTTGACACTGTATTCACCTTCAACCCTTGGGGACACAGCGAGGAGAACCCAGACCACTATGTAACCGCACAGGCGGTCGAAGCCGCGCGCTGGATGGCTGGCATGGGCAAGGATTATCCCGAACAGGTGGCACTTGGAGTCTCACCTCACACGGTGACAGAGCAGTATTATTGGGTTGCGCGTCAGGGACAGCCGTACAATCGTGCGGTGGACATCAGCGATTATATGGAGGAGAAGGTGGCTTCGATGAGCGTCAACAAATCGCAGGGACCGGCAGGCTCAAGCGGATCAAGACTCAAGGCGCGACTCGAAAAACAGGGGGTACACCTGCCGGCACTTGACGGCGATGACGAAACGGCGGACCGCGCGTACATCAGGCTGTTTGGCTTAAAGGCGTACAGAGAACTGGGTCAGGAGTACGGGCTTGAGTATGCGGAGAATTTCTACTATGTGGGTCCGGGAGGAACCTTCGTGGGCTGTGTGGAACAAGAAGAGGTCGAGCGATATATCGCCGAAAACGCAGCTCCTATCAAATAGGGAGCAAGCTAATCGAATTAAGGAGAGGTAGATTCAAATGGAAACCAACGCAAAATTGACCCCGGTACAACGCTACTTCTACGACGTAAACGGCTACGTTCTGCTCAAGGAGATCTTCAGTCCAGCGGAATGTCAACATCTCATTGATTTGGCAGATCAGATGGACGCCGATGACGGGTGCACCTATAAACACGATGGCTATCCGAAAACCCCGGCGCTTACGGTTCTCTCACGGTGTGTTTGGTATCATCCGCATCTGCTGGAAACGGCGATGCACCCAATCCTGCTCCCGATCATTGAGGATGTAGTCGGCGGTGGCGTGCGCCTTGAGGAGCATCAATACCTGATTAACTATTCAAATGAGACGGGAAACGGAAACTCCAGCCAAGGGTCCCATGTCAAGGACGAAGGCTGGCACCGGGGCACTGCACCGAATTTTGGCAGTTTTGAGGCGGATGGACACTACCACTGCATGTTTAGCAAAGCCTTCATCTACCTGACCGATAACGGTCCGGGCGAGGGCACTTGGGTGGTGCCGGGCAGTCATCGGTTGAATATGCCTACGACAACGCTGCGCGAGTTCATGGACGAGACGTTGGCGAAGCAACTGCAATCCCAAGCCGGGGATGTCCTCATCTTGAGCGAAACGTTGGTCCATGCCGGTCCTCAGCTTAAAGATGGCGCGTCTCCGCGTTACTCACTGGTCTATGGGTACACACCACCATTCATGCAAACATGGCGACGCTACGATCCACCGGCAGATCTGCTTGAGCGGGTGACACCGGAGCAACAGCAGTTTTTGACAGGTGAGATCCGCTACGGATTCCGCCGAGGAGAATTTTGAAAGGTGGAGCGTGAAACGTGATGCGTGAAACGCGAAAACCATTCACTCATGAACGATGTAGAAATGGCATTTTCACCAACCAGCACCAAAGGTTATTAGGCATCGGATGGAAAGACAAAAATCGCCTCGCGGAACTGTCCGAGCGATCGTCCATCATAAGTAACGTCCAGAGGGATAACGGTGCGTTGCGTTCCATTAGCGTGTGTCGGAATCGGGATCGAAAAGGTGATATGTCCGTCCTGCTTCGATGGAATGGTCACCGACTGTTCCGGGATGTGGATGTCCCACGATTCAGGAAGGACTGGACGACAACTCGCGATTCGGGCTTGTGCGGAGTGATTGGTAATAACCAGATGCAAGGTCACTGTCTCGCCGGCGGTGACGTTTTGCTCGTAAGGATAGGGGCGTACCCAATGTTCGTCCATTCCGTAGTTGGGATGGTCCCACGGAAAAAGATCGGCATAGAGACGCTCTCTTTCAGCAAGGTTCGTGCGCATTTGCCGAATCTCTTCGTCCGTAAAAGCGAAGGCACACGGTACGTGGCAGTTGAAGATATGGGTTGGTTCGAGTTCAGCGATCCAAGCGAGGCATCGATCATATCCCACGCCTTCACCGAGCAGGTTGCGATTCCCAGAGCAGTAATCATCAATGCCTGCCATAGTGAAAGAATCGCCGGCGAAGAACATACGGACACCTCGCCCCTCGACGAGCAGTCCGCCGTGGTAGTAGGTTTGACCGGGGAAGTGGTAAGCGGTCATCTGAAATTCATTCCACGTCCACGAATCGCCATCTTGGGTGCGGCGATCTATCCGGGCAACGGCGGGCGAAATGCAGGGGAGACGGAAGGCGCGCGGGTTCTCGACAATATCAGCCACGATTGAATCCGTTCGCGTTGTGCACGGAAAGCTTTCCTGAAATTCAGGGATGGTGTCCACATGATCGTCGTGGTAGTGGGTAATCCAGAGCTCTGTCACGTCGGAGATTTCCCCTTTGGCTTTGAGACGCTGAATCTGTTTTAAGATGCCGGGGCTGCCACAATCCATGACAAACGCCTCCCCGCTTTCCGAGATAATCATCCACGTCGTTCCGTAGTGGCGCAAGAATTCCGGCACTTCTTTGCCTTCGCGGATGGACATGTGCCCAGCACTGCCTTCAAACGCAGTGAATAGCTTCGGAAAGTAGTATCGGAGCGCGGAAATGGCGACATATTTATTGTAGCAGGTATCAAGTCGCTGTAGGAGCGCATCAATTGCGCCCACCGGATCGCGCATAATCTTCCCATGTGAAGGGATGAGGACTTCGGGATACCGTTGCCGTAGTTTTTTGAGACTATGGGTCAATCGTCCCCTATCACCGAGGAAACCGTGATAATCTGTTGTCTCTCCCCCTTTTTGGAGGCTGTATAATTCCCAGATCTGTCCTGCGTCGTAAACCAGATCGCCGCAAAAAGCGAAACAGAGTCCATCAACTTCAATCGTGTAAGATATACTCCCGTCCGTGTGACCGGGTGTATCCATTACACGGATTTTTGCGTTTCCCCATTGGATGGAATCACCCCCGGCATAGGCATCGGTCACAGACACCGATTCGGCAAGCATTAGGTTGTGGGGGTGATAGTTGTAGAGATGCCAGCGCATCTGTGGATCGTTCCAGAACGTTTCGACCGACTCAAACCAAGGGCGTTCCTGCACTGGAACCCCAACGCGCGTGTCATCTGAGGCTACTATCCTAATGCCCGACGCTTGATCGCGGTGGTGATGCGTGAATAGCACCGTATCAACTGTCGTAATTCCGAGAGCGTCGAGGGTTGAACGCACGCTACCGTCGCCACAGTCAATCAGCAGGGCGCGATTACCGTCACGCAAAACGCCGACATTGATAGAACCGTGATGAATGAAAATTTGGTTGCCTAGTTGAGTGTATTGGTTTGACATCTATAGACTTGAACCAAAAGAGATCTAATCGGACAGGGTGAAAGCTGCACAAGGTTTCAGTCGAGAAATTACCATGAAAAAAATCGTCATCAGCGCGTGTCTCATCGGTGAAAAGTGCCGTTATAACGGTCTCGACAGCAAAAGCGAGGCGGTCACGAACAGATTTGGAGCAGATTCGCTGATTCAGATCTGTCCGGAGCAGATGGGTGGACTTTCGACCCCTCGACCCGCTGCCGAGATTGTCGGCGGAGATGGAGAGGATGTCCTCGACGGTAGGGCACAAGTCATCACAGTAGACGGCGAAGACAAAACCGAGGCGTTCCTAGCGGGAGCATACCGCGCATTAGAAATCGCTCAAGCACATCGTGCGACTCACGCCATCCTCAAGTCGAAAAGCCCCTCCTGCGGCTGTGGAAAGATATACGACGGCTCCTTCACCGGCAACCTCACCGATAGTGATGGGGTCACAGCGGCGTTGTTTCGCCGGCACGGGATAGAAATTATGACGGAAGAAGATCTGGAGAACGAGGCATAAAGCGATGGCTGGATCTTCTTCCGAAAGTCAATACAAGGCGATGAACGCTCAAGCCGCCACCGCCTCCTCGCCGAGATGCTCCGCCAACCAAAGCTTCAGTGGGACATCTTCATCGGTCGGGGACGTATAGCCGTGCCCACCTGTGCTGGCACCGAGCAACTGCCGTCGAATCGGGTCGCAGCGATCCATAAAGTGATCCACGGTCATGTCGTCCCTAGGTCTTAACCACCGGTAGCTGTAACCGTAGAAAAGCACCTTTCGCGGGATCTTGGAATAATTTGGACTGGCGGAATGCCAGAGCCGCCGATCGAAAAATACTGCTGTACCCGGTGGCACCCTCACGGCTAACGCTTCTTCCGGGTTTGAAACACCATCTGGGGGAAAGTCCGGTGTTTTCTGTAGCTGGCTACCGGGTAGGACGTAGAAATTACCCCTACCTTCTTCTGTAGTATCGGTCAGAAAGAAACCCACTTTGAGGGAAATGCGCGGTTGGGGAATGGTCTCCAATTCATGATTCAAGCGCGCACTATCCTGATGCCACCCCAAACGCTTTTTCACCTCAACTTCGTCAGGTGGTCCCGGCGGGGTGACCGTCATGTGGGAGTGGTAAAGTTGGATGTTCCAGCCCAAGATACCCCATACTTTTGGGAACGTGTTATACCAATCGAGCAGTTCCAGAAAAATTTCGTCCTTCCCCACAAAGTCCATCAAGTTCAGCCGATCGTAAGGACCTACCAACTCCGCTGGGGGCCGGTTGGGATCTATGGTGCCAGGCACTCTCTGATCTGGCGACGCCTCCGTGCTCCGGTATTGGGTATCCAGCCGGTCTACTACAGTCGCGAGGTCTTTGACCATCTGTGGCGGTATAGCGTTCTCAACCACAAAAAAACCGTTCTGTTCAAATTCGCGGTGTTCATCTTCAGTCAAGCAATAATCAAAACACGATGTGTCCATACATGCCTCCTTGATCTATCGCTTATTCTTCTGTGCACGCCTTGACTGCGACAAGCAGACAATCCATCAACCTACGGCACACTTATACATGCAGCATATTATATCAGATCCGACCAAACCTGTAAACCAGAAAGGAGGGGCAAATTCCGTTCCCAAAGAAACGGTTTCAAGACTGAGCGAATCATTTTTGATGTTGATTACCGGAACGGTATGTTAGAATGTCGTGTAGCGTGCAAGCAGCGAGATCCTCTGAAAACGGTGCAAGGTAAATAGGACTTAGGTACTTCGTCCGTGAGAACTCATCAAAGGACCAATTCGCACGGCACAAGCGATCCACCGTATCACTGATTTCAATATATCAGCAGCACAAGTCCTAAAGAGCAGCATCGGCGGTTGAACGGCACCCTAAGCCGAGCAAGCGAAAAGGGAAGTGCCAATGGAAAATTGGAACGCGGGAAAACGCTCTGACTCTCGGTCACAAGCAGGAGAACAGGAGAGAAAACCGAACGCTTTTGGTCCCAATCGAACCCAAGGGATTTCATGGAAAGCTGTCGTCTTTGCTGTTGTGCTCATCCCACCCAACATCTACTGGATCGCCGTGGCAGAAATGGTGTGGACCGGATTGCATTTCACCGCTGTATCACTCCCGTTGAATGTAATCTTCATTCTGTTTTGGCTCATCGGTTATAACGCGGTTGCGCGTCGAATCTCCCCTCGGTTAGCGTTCTCACAGCAGGATCTATTGGTGATTTACATCATCCTAGCAACATCGAGCGCAGTTGCGGGCTACGATAGCCTTGTTGGGCTGATAGGTGTTATGCCACACATAACATGGTATGCAACGCCCGAAAACGATTGGGGAAATCTGTTTGCTGGACATCTGCCGCCATGGCTAATCATAACCAACAGAGAAGCCGTGCATGATTTTTACGTTGGAGAGGTCGATTTTTACGGGGCGAGTTATTGGCAATACTGGTTAATTCCCGCTATCAGTTGGACATTTCTTGTGTTAACTATAACCATCTTGCTGCTCTGTATCACCGTCGTCCTGCGGCGTCCTTGGACGGAACAGGAGAAACTGACCTATCCGATCATACAACTGCCGCTTTCGATGAGCAACCCCAGAACCCGACTGTTTCACAGCCGGTTGTTCTGGATCGGCTTCGCGGTGGCAGCGGTTGTTGACATTATCAACGGGCTAAACTACCTCTATCCTAGCGTCCCCTATATACCGGTGCGGGGTATCCGACTCGATCACTATTTCACAGAAAAACCGTGGAACGCCATCGGATGGACCCCCATCCGTTTCCGCTTCTTCATGATCGGCATGACCTATCTGCTGCCACTGGATCTGTCCATCTCCTGCTGGTTCTTCTACATACTCCGCAAAGTTGAACGGATTACCGGTGCTGTCACCGGGTGGTCAAATATTCCGGGATACCCTTTTTTGGGACAACAATCAATGGGGGCTGTGCTAGGAATCTGCATAATTGGCCTAGTCTCTATCAACCGTCATCTGCGGGATGTGGTCAAAAAAGTCTGCTTGGGTACAGGAATAGACGATTCTCGCGAACCGTTGCGGTATCGCGGCGCAGTTTTTGGTATTGTGATTTGCAGCGTACTGCTCGGTATTTTTGCACAACAGATGGGATTATCGCTTTGGGTGGTTGTCGCCTTCTTCCTCCTTTTTCTGATGATGTGCATTGCTATGGCACGCATCCGCGCTGAATCCGGCGTACCGGAGCATATCATGCACGTGGTCTCTCCGCAAGATTCGCTCGTGAGTTTGTTGGGAACTCGCAGCTTCGGTCCCCGTAACCTTTCGGGCTTATCCCTTTTCGTGTGGTTCAGCTATCGCAAGAGAAACTACTTGATGCCGCATCAACTCGAAGGTTTCAAGATTGCCGAACAGACCGGTTTTTCAAGCCGCCCTGTCTTTTGGTTTCTGATCCTTGCAACCGGAGTGGGACTCCTTTCAGCATTCATCATTTTTCCGCAGGCTCTCTATCGCTACGGTGCCGAAGCGCGCGCCGGTGGGATGAGGGCAGTTGGGTGGGATGCCTTCAACCGATTGTCCGACTGGTTGCAGCACCCTCGCTCACCGGATTGGATTGGCAATGGCTTTTTGCTTTTGGGACTGTTACTGACATTTGTCTTGACTTTCTTACGTCGCACGTTACTCTGGTGGCCATTTCACCCAGCGGGCTATGCGTTAGCGACGAGCCGTTGCATCGATGATTACTGGTTTACGATAGTTTTTGCCTCGACGCTGAAGTGGATAATTTTGCGGAGTGGCGGTGCCCGGGCATATCGCCGATCGCTTCCGTTTTTTCTGGGACTGATTGTGGGAGATTATATCTTCGCGTGCGGATGGTCGCTGCTTGGGATCATCTTAGATCGCCCCATGTATACGGTATGGGTGTGAAAAGCCCGATAAAACCTTCGGAAGATTCATTTGACGTTTGAGGTTGGCAACAAATCACCCGGGCAACGCACCGCGATAGTCCACCCCTGTAAAAATGCCGACGACCATCCACAAACCGACGATGCCATATTCACCGAGAATCAACCCTATGAACAACGGTCTGAGTTTACGGTAACTCCCAACCCCTCCGGTTTTCATAATTAAATACTTCAGAAGCCAACCGATAAACATTGACGCCCAAAGAAAATACGATGAATAGACGGCCCCCATCACATAGCCGATTGGATGCAATTTCCACCAAATAAATTGATGGCGCATCACGAGGAGAAAAGAGATAATTCCGGTGCCGACAAGCATGCTGTAAATTTCAGCCCATTTTGCTCCCTTTGGATACTGAATCACCGAGGCTATATGGTTAAAATATCTGGGTGACCTGACGAAGGGACCCTGCTGTAAGTTTAGCGCACCTTTGTCATAAATCAGCGGTAGCGACGCAACATAGGAAACGCCTATCGAAAAGAGAATGGCGAGTGCTATCGCCCAAGATAGGCTTTTTCGATTGAGTTTCACAGGATCAGCGGCTTTGAATCCGTGTAGAATACTCGGCATCAAAATCCCACCCCAATCGCGCATCATAACCCGTTGGAATCCCAAGAGGCTCCAACTGTTCGCGCCGATGATTCTCGTCCCAACTGTAGTCTCGAAATATTCGGAGGGGTACATTGGGGCTTGGATGAGCAATAGTCCGCCGTTGACGACCATCCATGTCAGGGCGGTAGAGACGATTAGAAAAAGAGCGATAATGCTCAGCGCAACCCAGAACGTCATCCCGGCGTAGGCACAGAGGAGGCCCAGTAGGAGAAATCCAAAAACCAATCCTAGCAACGCCCATCTGTAAGGGAGCGGTTCGTTGGAATCGTCAATTGCTTTGGCTGTGTGTCTTTCGGAGAACGTCTTTTTCAGTATATCCCTTAGATGGTAGCGACTGTTGTATATGAAAGCCAATACAAGCACTACGTAGACCGCCATGGTTTGTCCCCGTGCACAGATCCAGGGATTGATCGGGATCGAAAAACCGTTGATGATCAGATACTGAACCTTGAAAAAAAGAAAGAAGAACCAGCAACTAAAAGAGACCTCCATGCTGAGAAGATATGTGATACCGATCACGGAGAAATAGAGGAACAAGCGGAGTTGGGGCCACCAGCGCATCACGATCCACGGTCTTTCGGTGAATGGTCCGTAAAGATCGTAGCGGTTCGGAATGCGAGGAAATGCGGGAAAGTATTCATGGAAGCCGTTGAGCAGATGAAATGCGGCGGCAATTGTGAATCCTATCCACATCGCTCTGTTCTTGAAAAAGCCGCTGAGCAGGGCGTTGGGCTGTGTACGCTGAACCATTTCGGCGGACACGGCAACAAGCGGGAATATGAATCGTTCGTGTTCAACCCACTGCTTCCGCAGAATAACCGATAAACAGATTGTGACAAAATACAAAACGATGATAAATATCGTCCAAGCGATAAGCGGCTTTGCCCACACCGCCCATGGAACGAACGCTTCGCCGGTGTAGAAATCTGAAGCTGCTTGTTTGTCCCATACAACAAGCCAATCTGGAAGGTGAGGGTAGAGTGCCTCAGCCCATTCGTTTTCTGGCGTAGCGAAATAGCGTGGCGCGACCAGATAGGGAAGCAGATACCCCATCATGCCTTTGGAAGGAATAGCGGAAGTCACGACTAGCATCACCCACACGATCATCAATTCACCGGGATTCAACTCCGCTTTCGGTGTTATCTTTTTGAGGATGGGATTAATGCCTAGGGTGAGGATAATTAGCGCAAATAGTGCCCCCAGAGGGAAATGACTGCCGGAAATATCCGTTCCTTGAAGATAATAGTCATTATACGGCGTGACCGCTGTTTGTATGATGACCAAGGCGATGCCGATGATAATCGCTCTTAAAGACATATCATTCTCGCTGACCGGCGTTCCTGCTGGACGGTTCGATGACGAAGCGAGTTTGACCATCTACGCTCAGTCAACCGATCACCCGAATGCTGAAGGAAGCGCAGGAGCAACCCCCTTTCTTCTAATCTTCCTATCTTCGATTTGATACCATCAAAGTAATGCGGCATTGCAATTATAGCACTTTTCCCGCTAAACACAGCGATAAAAAATACTTAACTGAGAGTGGCATATATGGTGAATTCTAAAAATAAATAGACATTAAAAGTAGTAGGCACATGGGTTTGCATCCCGATCTATCGGGGTTGCTTTGAATCCCGATGGAATCGGGAGATTCAACTTGCCGGAACTACAAAGCCCCAGCGGGGTGATAGGTATATAGAACATCGGTAAACCAGCCTCATCAAGGCGATAGGTGTGTCGTAAATTTGATTATTTCTGATATGTGTCGATCATGAAAACTCGACCTACAGACTGTCTGGCAACTTGGGTTATTGGCTCATGTTAAAAGAAAGTGCGAAGTGCGAAGATAAACGCGCCTCCGTACCCCCCTTAATCCCCCCGCAAGCAGGGGGAGAGTCACCCCCTGATAAATCGGGCTGTAAGTGCCTGTGATTTCTGTTGCACTAATTCTTTACATGAGCGGGGTTATTTTAATGGCGACATGCGGAATGGAGAAGTCGCGATCTTTATGAAATGAAAACTCTAACCATAGAAGGATACAACGAATGAGGCATCATTTAACTTCCATGGCTTTTGCCGTAAAATTGTTGCGTATCGGTTGCGTATATCTCATATCAGTCTCCCTTTGCGCTGCACAGGAGACAAGACAAGAAAGCGTTGCCGAACTTATGGTCAAACTTTTTTCTGACAACGAAGAGATATGGCGTCCCACTGTACAGGCTGTTGCTCGGCTAGAGGATAAAGTCGTTCTAACTTTAGCTGAAGAAGCAAGAAGGAAACCGCTACGTTCCTACAGAGTGAGGTTAGTCTTTGAAAACTTTACGAGTGCAGCGGCAAAAAAAGAACTTATCGCGCTTCTCGACGCTCAAGATGAGCGAATTTGCCAGATAGCAGCTGAAGCCTTGATGAAGCATGGTGATAGTTCTGCCGCTCCAGCATTGACGAAAGCGATGAAACGGGTTCAGGACGATCACATACGGTGGAACATCGCCCGTGCATTATGGAAAGTCGGGGCGAATGACCAATCTGCTGAAGCAATTTTAAACGTCGCCAGAAACAAAGGACAATCCAAGGACGCATTGTTTGAGATTGTAGATAATCCGATTGGTCACAGACACATGACTGAAGCAGAAAGGTTAAATTTTCTGCTTAATTACAAATTGGGAATGATCGTTGGGGTTCCTGAAGCCCTAGAGATTAGTCTGGATCCCCCGAAAGAATATGAACGGGAATTATTGGCCGATAATGATGATCGGTTTTTCTTGGAGAAACACCGGTCTCAGGTGGTTGATATTATGCTTGTCCGACTGCGTGATAGAGGTTCAACAGTGGCGGCCTTGCTACTCGGCTACTTTAAGGAACCAAAGGCACTTCCAGACCTCAAAAAGTGGTTTATTGAATCCGACAGTTTCTATGGGTGGGAAGGCGCTTGGAATGTACTGAACTACTATCAATTCCCCTCCCATCATTGCTATGAGGAAGCCATCAAGCACATCACGGGAAAACCGATCAACGAGGTCATCAAGTTAACAGATGAACAGGTGACGCAACTGGTCCAAGGATACCGTCAAGCAAAGTCTTATGGTCAGGTATCTGAACTCTACGTGTTGTTTCGGTTAAAACCGCATATTGCTCGCGAGGAAGCGACTCGGAAATTCAGGAATTTAACGAAGGACGAGCGTTTTCTCCCTTGTCACACTATAACTAATTTCTTGTCAAAGGGGCTTTTGCAAACGGAAGTCCGTAGGCTATTGGGAGCACCGGACAGAGTTCGGGAGTCATCATGGTTTTACGACTGTGGAAACAGCCCGGTTGACGGTCCCAATGTTTTGACGATTACTTTTGACAATGATAGGGTTATAAAAATAAATGTGGGGCCATACAAAGATGAGCAGAAATAACGGCGCATTTGAAAGAGAAATATCAGTTTGTGCGTATTGGTATGCAAACTCACAGTTTGCGTGACTTAAAATCGCGTTGCGAGAAAGGAAATTAAAAAATAATCTTAACATTTTTGAATTAATCTTCCACAGGCTAGTGCAGCCCCATCGCAAAAAAAAGCCCTCAGTCGAATCTAAGACTGAGGGCTAAACAGATAACCTATAAACTCAAACTACTCTTGATGAAGCGTCGGTGACCGCCTCGGGGGACCGAGCTCTAGCTCCGTCAGCGGAATGGCGTGCTTCTTATAAACCTGTACCCGATAGGAGCAATTGTCCGCTATAAACAGTAGCCCATCTCCATTGATCGTCACCGATGTTGGACGCCTCAACAATTTCTGTGGCTCAAGATTCGCCATATCCCGTAGACGATTAGGACTAGCGTTTGTCATCATATAATCGATCGCGGTCTCTGACAGCGTTGCGTCTCCTAGGAATTTTTCCACGTACCTTGGTTCCGAATTGAACAGTTGTACGCGATTATTTCCACAGTCAGCCACGTAAATATCGCCGTGCTCGTCTACTGCGATATCAGTAGGTCTGCTGAACTCGCCATCCTCGCAGCCGGACTTGCCGAATGCGAAGATAAACTTGCCCTCGGAATTGAACTTCTGCACCCTGTCGTTGCGCCAATCTACGACGTAAACATCTCCCAACTCATCCACGGTTATGCCCCAAGGCATATTGAATTCGCCTTCTCCATCGCCGTAGCTGCCCCACTTCGAGATAAACTCGCCGTCCTTGGTAAGCTTCTGGACTCTGTGATTCATGCTATCGGCGACGTAGATATTTTCTTCAGCGTCAAAGGCGATACCTGCGGGAGCATTGAGTTGCCCATCTCCGTCTCCATACTCTCCCCAACTGCCGAGGGACTCACCGTCTGAGTTGAACGATGCAATACAATGCTTCGCTTCGTCGGAGATGTAAAGATTCTCCTCACTGTCGGCAATAATTG
Organism: Candidatus Poribacteria bacterium; assembly: GCA_965222435.1. GTDB lineage: Bacteria > Poribacteria > WGA-4E > WGA-4E > PCPOR2b > PCPOR2b. Next base: position 6,695,884 of record OZ244950.1, read on the forward strand.
CAACTCCCCACGTCGCCACACCACCAATTTCACCCAAGTTATCCTCATCCACGGAGTACTTTCTAATCATCGATGCGTCGCCATTTCGACACAATATGTATAGGCGGTTTTCCTGTCCAAGTGCAACATCAACAGGAAAGTTGGTGTGTCGCCGCATACCTACAGTCTTGAAAAATGGGAATCCTGCGCGTAGCAGCCCATACGGTCTACCCATGATTCACCTCCTGAAATCTGTGACGAGTGATGAGAAGGAGCGGGGAAGCCAGAGAGTTCTGACACATCTACCACTGTCCACCGCTCCACTATCTCTTGTCTTATCTGCTACCAAAAGGATGGATCTGTTCAAATGTTCCATCTACGATTGGGGTGGGGTCAAGTCCCATCCACTGCTCAAGGACCGTTCCGTATATGCCACGGAAATCTATCGTATGTTCAAGGTCTTCGCCGTTTGCCCACCGAGCGGGGTCAAGGGATGGATACTCTGCGTATAGTCCTCCTTGGACATGATCGCCAACGATGAACGCACCACCACCTGTGCCGTGGTCAGTGCCACTGGCGTTGTCCCTGATGCGTCGTCCGAACTCTGAGAAGACGAGCATAACCACTTCGTCAGAGGCGTTGTGGTCGCGCAAATCCTTGAAGAAATCGCGAATCGCCCCCGATAACTCTTTGAGCAGCTTCGGATGCGACGGCACCTCATTTGCATGGTGGTCGTAGCCGCCGTGCTGCGTGTAAAACACCCTTGTTCCGAGGTCGGCAAAGTGAACCCGTGCGACGTCCCGCAAGCTCTTGGCAATCGGGTTACTTTCGTACTCAACTTCAGACGTATACATCGCTGGGGCTTTCTTCAGCTCGTCGGAGCCTTTAATGACATCGAGACCCGTTTGCGACAGGTAATCCATTACGATACCGGTGCCGATAGCAGGACTGTACATCTCCTTGAATATCTCAAGGGCTTGGAGCCGCTGCGGATCAGCCTCAATATCGGTCATCAACCCATAGGTGTCAAGGTTATCAATAGAGGTAGCCGGTACGCCGGAGAGGGCGAGTGCTCTCGGTAGCCCCTTTCCGAAGGAGACACCCGTTAAGACGTTTTCCCCATTGGGATCAAGTTCCCGAATCACTCTACCGACCCAACCCTCCGTGCCGATTTCTATCGGTTCGCAGGTGTGCCATACATCCATCGCCCGGAAATGGGAACGGCTAGAGTCGGGATAACCGATGCCTTGCACAATAGCAACTTCACCTTGGTCGTACATATCCTTGAGGGGCTCGACATTTGGATTCCAGGCTAAGGTATCGTTGAGAGGGAGGACTTCTTCTGCCGTGAGCCCTACCACTGGCCGGGAATCGTAGTACACGCCCTCAGTATAGGGAACAATTGTGTTCATGAAGTCGTTGCCACCCTTCAGTTCAACAACGACAAGGACGGGATCTTTCTTACTGACAGCCATGTGACTTACTCCTTCCCCGCAGGGTATACAACCCTGCAGCATATAAAATCCGATCGTCAATTGCACGGATTAAAATCCGCCAAACCCACTTCATCCGTGATTAGGCAAATTGATACTCTCTCGAAGATACAATCAGCTGCAGCATACGCACCACTCGAGCGTTGTTCTCTTCCGCAGCATCGTCAGACCCTATGTTGAGATCGCCCTGAGACGCCGCAAACCGGGTCAGGGACTCGCGCGTCGTTCCACCGACATCCAGCGGACCGACCAGTTCAAGGCATCTATCCACAAACTCATCGGGAGAGAGCGGGCTCCCGTTCGCTTTAAGCCGACTGATAATCTGCTCAACACCCGGCTTGCTGGGATCGCTGAGTTCACCAACGGAGAAGTTAATGCGCTCGGTAAGCGTACCGCCATCAATCCATTCTTTGCCGGTATGCCAACCTTCTACAGTTGGGGGATTCAATAACTCCTGTCCCATCAAAGCGGTGGCTCCCGGATATTTGCCCATGCCCAGTTCGGGCTTTTGATAAGCCCCTATCAGCTTCAGGATACCTGTGACAAGCTCAGTAGGACTCTTAACCTTTTTGAATTGCGCTTCCTTGAAGAAGTTGGAGTTAAAGAGCGTTCTGAGTATATGGCGTATATCCCCATCTGACTCCATGAAAGCGTTTGACAGCGTATCAATGGCGTCCGGATCTTGTGGCGGGGTCACGTTCCAAGATGGGACCTGCGGCTCGTCTGCGACGAAGAAGTTGTATAGGTGTCTGGATATAAACTTCGCACAGGCAGGCTGCTGCGCGATGATGTCGATTATATCATCACCGTTCAAATTGCCTGTGTGACCCAAGAACGTCTTTTCACCATTGTCGTGTTCCTCTTCGATGAAAACGAAGTGTGCAGGATAGAAACCTTGTGGGTATAAGGGCGGAGGCTGGGTGAATGTCCATCCGGTAAAAGCGCGGGCACAATCCTTAATATCGTCCTCTGTGTAATTACCGACGCCCATTGAGAACAGTTCTAACAGCTCCCTGCCGTAGTTCTCATTCGGTTCACCTTTCCGGTTATCGTTATTGTCGAGCCAGAAAATCATCGCTGGATCTTTTGATAGCACGAGCAGGATCTCACGCATGTTTGAAAGGCCCACACGCCGGAACATATCAATCTGGTTGGCAGAAGAGAGCATATGCTGATTTTTCCCAACACCCGTGGCGAACACATGGTGCCAGAACAGTGCCATTTTTTCTTCAAGCGGGCGTGGACTATTAATCATACGATACATCCACGTCGTCCTATACCCACCCTCAGATTCACCGAAGTAACGTACCAAGATATCCTCGTCAATAGGCGGGCAACGTTCTGGTTCTACCAAGTCTTCAACAACATTTTCGTAGCCCTTCTTGACGTACTCCTCTAACTCTGCTAGCGTTGTGCCAAACGCTGCACGACGCATCAGATGGGCGGTTAAAGCAACATCGGCCTTCGACATTTTCTCCTCCTTTGATTGACGAACAATTATCGCCCCAAAATATTAAGACTCTGGATAAAAGTCACCCCTTGACATCCCCTCCGACACTAAAGCGTGGGCTGCTTACCCCGGCTCAGTGGGAAATTACACCATCAGCGAGCCCTGATCCGGGCATCGAGGCAACAAAACCTGTTTTTAGATGACAATCTCAAATCACAACCTTGGGGACTTTGGCTGATGCAGTCCAATCATATTTGAGTGAAAAAGGTTTTTTCATTTTATCGCAGTTACCAAAAGCTGTCAACCCTTTTCTTATATTTATTTCATCTTTGGTCAGTCAACTACCCCGCCCTGAAGGACGGTGCTTGTGATACCGTCCACGGGGGCTTACGGGTTTCGCGCTTCTTTCCGTTACCGGTTTTTCGGGGGTGTTTGCTACCACCGCACCTCCACGCAAGGCTATAGCAGCCTTTTTGATATTTATTGCAGCGTTGTGGTCACGGTCTAACTGGAGACCACAATCTGGACAATCGTGTATTCTAATAGATAGCGACTTCTTGACAAGCGTATCACAACCTGAGCATTTCTGAGAGGTATACTTGGGATTCACTTTCTTCAACTGTTTGCCAGCGTTTGCAGCTTTGCTTTGCAGTATCAATTGAAAGTTTCCCCAACCCGCGTCAGAAATACTCTTAGCGAGGTGAGGGTTTTGCACCATGTTACGGATTTTCAAGTCCTCAACGGCAACTTCCTCACATTGTGAAAACAGCCGATGGGCCGTTTTGTAGTGGAAATCACGGCGTTGGTTGGCAATATGTTCATGTATTTTAGCAACAATTGCTCTTTGTTGTTGATAGCGCGTGCTTCCCTTATCACGACGAGATAGTATCCGTTGGGCTTTACTGAGTTGTTTTTCTGATTCACGGAAGTGGCGGGGGTTATGAACCTTATCACCGTCAGAAGTGGTCAGAAATGATTCAAGACCAACATCAACACCGGTAGTTATTTGAACTTCAACCTCGGGTACCTCGGCAACCTTAACAGTGATATTCGCATACCAACCACTTGCCTTGCGTTGGATAGTTAAATGCTTGATTTTTCCATTGGGGAGTGGACGGTGATAGCGGATAGCAACATGCCCCATTTTCGGCACCACTATCCGAGCCATACGATTACGGATATTACGAATCAGTTGTTTAGACAAATGGCTAAAGGTCATTGAGCGGTAACGTCCCTTACCCTTAAAGCGTGGGAAGCCGGGGTCTTGACCTGCCTTGGCACGTCGAAAGAACGCTTGATACGCTTTATCCAGACGGCGTAAGGTGTCTTGAAGCACGTCAATATGAATAGATGACCAGAAACAGGACTCTTGACGCAAGGGAGTTAGGTGATTGGCTTGTATCTTGTAACTCAAGGGTTCACCATGCTTTTCGTAGGCTTGTTTCCGCATAGCGAGAGCTTGGTTGTAAAGCGTTTGACAGGCTCCAAGAATAGTCTCAAGCCTCTTACGTTGTTTAGTAGTCGGATAGATACGGTATTGGTATGTTTTAACCATCGCGATTCAACTTTCTGGTTCCGTAAGCACTCTTCCACGAAAGCCAATGCGATTGTATCCGATTCACACTGTTTATTCAACAAAAAAGAGGCGCAGTTTCCTCCCCGCTCTAAAGAACGGGATCTCCACTGCGAAGATTTGATGAAAAAGTGGACGGGGCGTAGCGCAATCTCTCATGCGTAATTATACCTCCTCCATGCTCCCGTTAGATCGAGCAGACTGACAAATTCTGTAGACCTGCTGATGCCATTGTGCTATAATGGCTTTAGAGCATTCCACTGAAACACAGTAAGGAGGGGTCATTCATGGCTGAACCCAAATATACCGTTGCGATTATTGGTTGCGGACGCCTCGGTCAGCACTACGCGGAAGTGTATCAGACACTGCCCAATACCGAGTTAGTCGCCATTGTCGAACACAACCCAGAGCGGCGGCGCGCTGTCGGTGAACGTTTCGGCATCAAGGCACTTTACCCAGACGCGGAAGCGATGTATCGGGAAATTGTCCCCGACATTGCTGTTGTCGTTTTGCCCGGCAAGTACATAAAAGATGCGGTGATTGCAAGTGCTGAAGCGGGTGTCAAAGGCGTGTCCACCGACAAACCGATTGGGGCGTGTCTGGCAGATGTCGATGAAATGGTAGATGTATGTGAGGAGCGCGGTGTGGTCTTTGCTGGCGGCAACCTCCAGCGCGCGCTTTCGGAGGTCCAAGAGGCAGCCGGTTGGCTCCGCGCTGGCAACTACGGCGAACTACGCGGCGCCTGCGTCCACCGCTGGGGCGGCGAGATATCGGGCGGTGGGTGTCAGCATATCGCCGTGCTACGACTTCTAGCACAAGCAGAGATCACCGAGGTAATCGCTTGGGGCACACCCGAAGCAGCCCTCCAAAGCGACAACGACGACGGTTTGATCATCAACGGACAATTTCAGCTGAGTAACGGCCTTATCTGCCCAGTTTTCGGCGAAGAGACCCCTTACCGAGGCGTTGACGTATGGACTGATGATACGCTCATTCGATGGGATTGGGCGCCCCCCGAAATCTACCGCGGCTTCGATCAGAACGGGGCACGGATCAGGGTGGAAACTTCCTACACACCGGTGCAATATCCCCGCTATACCTATATGGCAACGTCGATCATGTCCTTTCTCGACGTAGTGTCAAACGGAGGAGAGCTGGCTATATCCGGGCATGACCTACGGCAGTCCCTCGAAGCGGCGGTTGCTGCGAAGTATTCCGCCCTATGGGGCAGTGTCCCACTGAAGCTACCGCTGGAAGACCGCTCACTAACGCTCTATCCGAGGCCATACCGATGGCTCGGCGGTGATCAGTCCGGACGACGGCAAACCTATCAGGAGGCGTTGTCGGACCCACTATTCCCTAAGTCTAGTGGCTAGCGGCTCGCACCCCGTATCGTGAGATCACGTCGGAAACTTCTGGCGCGGATTTAATCGAACTGCTCTTTACTCTGGCGACACGCTTTGCCTTTGCCTCGAATAATGTCCTCACGGTGCCATGTGTGGATGGCGTGACAGATATAGTTGCTATCACCAAGCATCTGTCTCACACGGTCTTTTGTAAACCAATCGCAGTGACCGTTGGTGAATGATTTAGCCCCCAACGACGAATCGGAGTAACCGTACACACGACAGATACCGTCTTCCTGTTCAACGTCCTCAATATAGGACATCCACGGAACCTCCAATTCGAGCCCCGTTTTTGTGAGATCTTGCAGAGCAGCGATCCGTGCACCGACGTCCCAGCCGACCCCCTCTTCTTCTTCCCAGCCTTCTCCGCCGGGCAATTCCCAACGGTCGTTCTCATCGTCGTGCAGAAGCAGGTATTTCGATTCACCGCTAGACGGACATTCGATGAGCAAGCGTGTCGTCGTGATGGGCTTGTCGAAACAGACAGGGATCAGGCGTTTACCTGCATCGCTCAGTGCGTCGAGAGCCTCGGAATTGTACGGATAGTAGCCTGCGGACGGAGGTGCGTTGACCGCACAATATTTATGGAAAATCCCGCAACGGTCGTCCGTAGCCGTGCCAGCGGGTGCCCTATGCCACGTATGCTGGTTTGTGATCAGCAAGTCGCCTGCCTTGAGTTCCGGATCGATAAAGGGCGCGAGTTGCTTGGCATCGGGACGGGTGAAATCCAAGATATGCGCGTCCTCGTCGATAACCTGAGCCAACTTATGAGATCCGGGGGACACCATAAAGGGACCATATACCTCATCGAAATCGGTCAGCGGAATGATAGCGAACACCCAGTTCATGGATGAGCCGACTGGACGCCAACGTTTGTAGTCACAGTGCCCTCCAGAGCCACGATCGCCCGGACTCCGCAGGTAGGCAACGAAAGCGGTTAGATGCGCTGGCTGACCGAGCGCGCATTCAACAGCATTCACAACTGTCGGATGTTCAGCAATGGAGGCAAGGCTTGATTCAGCCATCTTATTGCCGGCGATCGTATATTTCCCCGGTTCAGGATACTTCAGCGAAGCCGGGTAGGAATTGCATTGCGCTTGTTCTTGGACAATAGGACGAAATTTATCCACTTCTTCAGGAGACAGTACATTGCGAACAATCGCATAGCCGTTCTCATGGAAGTCAGCTATCTGTTGATCGTTGAGAATTGGAGTGTTAATGGTAGTCATAATGGATAGCACCTCACAACAAAAAGTGGTGAAACAGTGTAGTGGCCTCTTTCGAGGGTAGTGACAGCACAACCGCCTGCACCCTCGTTAGGCTGCCGCTGCTAAATCCCGATACTTCTCATAGAGTTGATAACAGTTCACAATTGGCACGTTCTCTTCCCGCGCCATCTCGATCAACCGTTCGATGTGCTTTAGCTCCGGATCGAAACGGTACACCGACCACGGATGCATCGCCGGCGAATAAACGAGATTATGCTCGATAGCGTACTGAAATTCTTTTTTTCGTGCTTGAAACCCCTCCTCTACCGTTGCAGGCAGTGTTTCCAGAATTGTTCCGTCCGCAAATCCGGGGGCAGGTTTCCAGCCATCGCTCTGGTGTCCCGTATTGAACAGTAGATTGCAATGCCAGCCAGTTACCGGTATTTCAAACAGTTCCGAGTATCCATCCTCAACGTACCAATACGGCTGGGTAAAAGGGGCGGGCATCGGCTGCTCCGGCGGTCCCACACCATCGGTAATAATGAACTGGTATCTCTGTTCCGATAGAATACCGAGCTGCTTTGGATGACCCTGTAGTCCTTTGTAAAAACCGCCGGGCGCGCAAAAACCGATTGGACCTGTCCCAAAATATCGCGCGATGAGATCTGATGTCTGCTCCAACTCTATGCTGAACTGTCGAAGCACCGCGGGTTCGGTACTTGAGATTCCCATGTGGCTGTAGGTATGCGACGCTATGTCGAACAGTGGATTGTCTTTCAGTAAGCCAGCGAGATCATCGCCTGCTCTTTCGAGCACTTTTCCCACGATACAAAAGGTTGCCGGCGCATCATACCGCCCCAAAACCCGCGTGATCTGTTCAACGCTAGCAAGGGTTTCCTCCAGCCAGATTTGCCAGTTCTCGTCGGATTCAATACTTGGGTGGAGCGCGTACGCACTTTCAACATCAAATCTAAGAATAAACATATCTCTTCCTCCGATACTTTCCCCAATTGTATCACGATTCCTCCAAAAATTAAACATAATATTTAAGCCGTTGTGTGTGATATGCGTCTCATTAAGAAACATTGAACGGCATTTCCAACCGATAAGGAGTCCCTCCATGGCACCATGGAATTGTGTCCTAGAACTCAACACAGCACGCCATAAGGTGACGGGCAGCGAAAAAGCCCTCGCCGATGCCGTAAGACGTGGCTGTGATTTGCGGATCTACACCGAATTTATCCACAATGAGCACATTGATGTTACCTCTGACAGCACCGAGCGTATACGCGAAGTTGCCGAATTTGGCATCACCTACCTGCTTGAGGATTCTTGGGCAGCGGGCATAATGAGCCTACGTCAGCCCGTTTCGCTGCCTGACGGTTTCGGTCCCCGTGCGTCAATGTCGTTTTTCCTCTACAACCAGAACGGGCAGCAAGCGATTGCCCGCCCCCATCTTGACGAACAAGGGACAACGCAAGCCCCTAGTGCCCTGCACATTGACGACCATACAGATATGCCAAAATACCATCCACAAGATAGTTGGGATGGGCAGACCAATGCACCGAGCCAGAATTTTATCTACGATTTCGATCTATATCGTTTCTACGTGCGGGACGAATGGCGCGAAGTGCTCTCACACGACGCCGAAGGTGCCGTCCAGTCCGGATCGATCCGCGCCCTAGCCGATGCCTTCTCACAAGGCTGCGAAGTGAAGGTCGGGGTTCGGGGTTTGTGTGCGGATTTGGCAGAAGACCCCACCACAGCGATAGGCCATGAGATGTTTGTGCAGACCGGATCCTGCTACTACTATACAGCGCAGCAGCTTTTTATCGCCGGGACACACCCAACCATCCGTGTCAAGCCTGCCGTGCCCTTGGTATACACAAGTCGGGGTTGGGATTTTGGCTGGCTGATGGTGCGAACGGACGGGCTGGTCGTATACAGACGCTGCGATCCTTACACATTGGCGTTTGAAGATATTGAGGGCAACTATGCTATGCGTTGGTTCGTACGCTAACATGAAGTGACAGAACGGTAATTCTGCGCTGAACAAGGGGGTTCCTTATCATAAAGCATCAGAAAAACATTCACTTAAGGCATATTGGCGTATCATGGCATACTAACCACTGGTGCTAGTATAATTTATGGGTCATGAGTCGTTTTCCTCACTAGTATCGTTAATCGGGGTAACAAACCATCTCAATTAACGGGAGGAAAGCGAAACTCATGACCACGATAGATTTTATCACAGACTTGTTCTGTTGTGTAGATGATAAACTGACACAAGACAATATAAATCACAAGCATACTCAAGCCAAACTGTATCCGTCTGAAGTTATTACGCTTGCGTTGCTTTTTTCGCTCAAAGGGGTAGGCAATCGTGCCTTTTATCGGTGGATAGAAAGCAATTACACCGGGTTGTTCCCGCATTTACCAAAACGGACTCGCTTGTTCCGGCTTTTCAACAGCCATAGGCATCTGACCGATATTTTCATGGCAACCCCGTCACTGATTGGCGTGATTGACACTTATGGTATTGAGTTGATTCACCCCCGTCGAGAAGGTCGGTCTGAGCGACAAATCGGCAAAAAAGGTATATCCAACCAACGATGGATTGTCGGAGGCAAACTGTGCATATTGGTCAACCATCTGGGGGAGATTGTCGATTGGGAGTGTGACACTGCCAATGTCTATGATGGTAGTCAGTTCCAACACATAGTTGAAGGCGTCAGTGACCAGATGGTTGTCTTTGCTGATGAAGGGTTTACCAAAGTGGACTGGTTCCCTGACAACTTGCGTATCTGCAAACGCGGACAGTGGAACGACAGGATGGTGATAGAGACTATTTTATCTATGTTGACCCGCGTCTGCCATTTGAAGAAAGTCGGGCATCGGTGTTGGGACTATTTCAAGACACGACTTGCTTTCACAATGGCGATGTTTAATTTGCTAGTGCAATGGGACGGATTACCCGTTGATGACGATGGATTTGTCCCTTTATCTATTGCACAATTTGCTCTCTAAACTAGCACCAAAGGTTACTATGGTATAATTACTTTGACTTTCCTATATTCTGATGGTGCTAAAGGAGACTGAAGATGAATCAAACCTTAACAATCGAACAAATTATTAGTGCTATTAAACAAATGCCGCAGAAAGATAGGCGTATAATACTATCTGCGCTTGCAAATACAGAAGATGCTGATATAGAAGTTTCAGTTCGCGACACGACTCATCTTTCTGAATCGGTCTTTATGCAAGTTTGGGATAATCCAGAGGATGCTGTCTACGATGAGCTATGAATGAGGTGACGTGGCTCTTGTTCGATTTCCTTTCACGGATTTAACAACAATAGGAGTTAGCGCACTTGAGTTTGTGGTAGCGCGATTCATTGCGCGTCCAGACGGGCGATAAATCGCCCTACTACAAACCTAAGACCTTAGAGCCGGTTTGAAAAGTCATTTTGGGTAAAGTGATTTGCCATGAAACCGAGTTTTTTCTTCAAAACTCGGTTTCTTCCCTAATCCACTATTCAACCGTATATTCTCACTATAATTGAGGAAACCGTGTCAGGTCAATGGTAAGTGCTTGGTATCGTAGCCCATTGACCAACGCGGGTTGAAAACCCCAAACCATACGGGTTGAGTTGATTGACAGCAGTTCAAAATCGTCTATGATGTATGACCAAAGGGTTGGGAAACCCAACCCCTACAAAGGACCATGTGTTTGTGCACGCCTCTCGACTATCTGATTGCGATGAAATGTCAACAGAACCTAGTTAAAGCACTAGGATTAACAACTATCAATACACTTCCGTAAGAAATTCCAAAACACACTAAAAAGTATTGACAAATTACCCATCAATCTGTATACTAGAGGGAGTTATTGCCTAATTTATCTTTCGTGTTAAGAGTTTTGAATTTCAGCTCATACTACAATGTCATCCCCCACGCAGTGAAAGTCCTCACAACGGCGAGATTCTTCGTCTCAATGAGAATGATAGCCTGAGTCTTGACTGCCCCCAGCATTTCAATAAATGACTTGATATTGTAGTCCAAACGTTCAGGAGAATGACCTATGAAAACACTCAGAAATATCTCAACAGTTATCGCATTTGCATTTATATTGGCAGGGATCTCCGGATGCAGTGGCTGCAATCCGCCCCCTGAACCGGCAAGCTTCAGCCCAATGGAAGGTCCCGAAACCGGTGGGACAACCATCCGAATTGCGGGCGACAAGTTCGATATGAAAAATGGTGTTACGGTAAAAGTGGGTGGGAAGAATGCTACCAGCGTAAATGTCCCCAGTAAAATGGAGATTACGGCAGTGACACCGTCGGGGATGGCAGGCGAATCGGTTTCAGTTGTTGTCACCAACAACGGCAACACGAAACCGGAGGGCACTGTCACAATGAGCCAGCAGTTCGCCTACACCGACGCAACCGCCCCAACAATCACGGGTGTCAGTCCTGCAGATGGAACGGTCATATCGGAGTATGAAGATTCATTGAGTGTGAGTGTTCCTATATCAGTCACCTTCAGTGAAGATGTCGATAGTGCAGCTGGCTCTTTAACCGTTTCCGTTGAGTCAACACCGGATTCGGGTACACAACAATCTGGCGAGATCGCTGGCACTGTTTCTGGCAGCGGAAACACAATTATGTTTACTCCCAACGAACCGTATCGGTCAGGGCGTATGTACACTGTCAACATATCAGGTGTCAAAGACACCGCCGCTGCTGGTAATACCCTTGCATCGGGCAGCACCTTTAGCTTTACAATCGCTTCCCCGGAGAAGGTCAGCCGATACCTCGTGAAGGAAGGGGATACGCTTCCAATAATTGCTTCACGTCCGGAAGTATATGACGATGCCGAACTTTGGCCCCGACTTGCCGAAGCAAATCAGGACGATTACGATTTCGATCGTGCGCGGCTCTATCCAGGGCGGCAATGGTTATGGGTGCCGCGTGGATCTGCGTGGTAAGACTAATCTGTCATCTTGACGAAATGGGAGGCTATCATGAAACTTCATTTTCACGCTGTGCTGGTAGTTTCACTTGCAGCCATGTTTTTGGCGGGGTGCAGCGTTCGCACAGTACCTCTTGAAGAGGAACGGATGGTCTATGAAGATGAGTATTACCGAGGATATGATAGCTTCCCGCCAAGTTTCGTCTATGACGCTTGGCAGCTGTCTCAGTATCGTCAATATTACGGCGATGCGTCTGAATTGGGCTATCGAATGAATATCGATCCAAATCCGAATGATAGCTACCGTGCAGATGAGACGCCCCTTCAACGTGCCCCCGCTCGAACGTCAATCCAAGGGACAACTCCGAATCGCCGCGTTGGTGAACGTCAGGATCGAACCCCAACTCAACGGACAATCAACCGAAGCCGGCACACTCGCTCGAATCGTATAGCGGCTGAATCCGCAGATAGCAGGAACCGCCTACGGAGGCAATTGGAACAACGTCACCGCCAACGGACGACAAACAGGGTGGAGGATGAAGACCGGGAGGCTCAACGCCGAACCACCCGTCGCCGTGCTAGACGGTAGATTTCCCAAATTTTGAAAGAAGTTCATGCAATTAAAAAAGCCATGTAGAATATTCTACATGGCTTTTTTATTTTTAGGACTTACGCAGCCAACTGTAGGCGGGGCATCTTGCCCCGCACTCTGCGGTCATCTGAATCAAACGATTCTTGTCAAAAAACTCGGTTCCTGTTGTGCGATTTTTGAACATAATCAGAGGGGCGTTAAGACGATTCCAGAAGTGTCTTGATGTACTCTTCAATCCTCACCGCATGATTGACTAGCCTTGTGACCTCTTGAGGTTCGTGAGTATCCTCCTCATATCGTGCCTGTATGCTCGCCATGTATAGTGCAGAATACTCTCTGCGTATACGTCCAAGATGGTTCTGGACCTGTTGACCTCTTGTCTTGTGCCTTTTATCGTGCCCTTCGCGGTCAATCCCCTGTTTTGCAAAATAAGCATCAACGGCGTGTAAAGCTTTGTAGAAAGCGAGCGTTACAATCCAATCACCATGTTGAGGCCTATTTTGAGATTGTTGAAGATCGGAAAGGGCAAGTTGTGTTCTGTTTTGCTTATCTATATGTGCTTCCGCTGTTGGCATGTGGGTAATTCCTGTTTTCATCCCTCCTCAACAGGGAGTTTAGAAGGAATCGGGGAATATAGAGAGGCTAGGGTCTAGGTAAAAGTTTAATAAAAACGGTCAAAATCGTCCAGTTCAAGATCCTTTTCTGAGCGTTTATATTCTACATGAAAATACAGCGGGCGAAATTTCAGATTTATCTCCAGGTCAATTCCAGCTAACTGCTCAATTCGATCCACAGAATATTCTGAAATTACAATTATCACATCTGCGTCCTTGCCATTAATTTTTATGTAACCTTCTTGGACATAAGGGATTTTTTCCAATCTCTCTTTATAAAGTTGTTTCAGTTCTTGCCAAGCCGGGGGTTCAACCTCCTGAATAATCTGTTTGAGGAACTTATATTCCTGAGATTTTGCAGCACTTCCCCCCAATTCCTCATAACGGGCAACAATTTTTTCACACAAGTCTGATACTGCCGCTTTCACGCTGTCACCCATGCCACATAGCTCGATATCATCGTAGGTAGCGGTCACAGTATCATCCGCTCTTTCGATTAAGATCGGGATTGGCTGGCGCAATTGGTAAGAGGGATGTCGAAGATTTTGGACCCAACGGGTTTCAGGAAGTTGACGAAACTCTGAACGAATTATTTCCTTTACTTGTAAAGGTTTCAAATCCTCAAGTGTCACTGTTGCCTCCTAATTATGATTCATCTCGCCACTGTATGCGGCTTTAGAGCAGAGGTTGAGGTGCCTGCTATGGCCAATCCAGAGGACGGCCGCAGTAGCCCGTATCGTTGAGACTGCGAACCCAAGCAATCAATTCTGTAACAGCATCTTCTAGAAAATTACACTTATGCCCCCGCCAATTATAGCAAAAATTAACCCCGCAAAACATAGGAAGTCTTGGTCCGCCTTCCCCCCAGTAAATGAAATCATCGCTGACTAGGACTCGGTCTACCTGTGTGTCATGGCACATGTTATTATGATTCGGAGTTCCATCACCATGGCTGTGATGAGAATCTATCTGGCACCATTCATTTGAGACAGGAACCGTATAATAAATGTTGTCGCCGAAGGCTTTTTTTAGACTAGCATACATATCAGGACGTTTGTTAAAAAAACGAGGATCATTCCAGTATTCATCAAACGAAATTGTCTCGGTCACACGCATGGCGTAGACAAGATATCCATTCCGTTGTTTGGTTTTTGACCCGGTGCCAATGACCCAGTCGCCACCTGAGGCGGTCTTGCGAATTTTGGGTTTGCAAGTTGCTAGTGTGCAGAAGCCATAGAATGGGTTCGGAGCGAAGCCGAAGTCTCTTGCCACTATGTATGAATATAGTTTCACGGTCCGATAGCCCCCTTACACCTAACAAGAATGTCGCTTAATGATACGAGACCCCTGTCTTGATCCATCAGGTTGGTGCCACGCGTTGGATTCGCCGTTGATAGCGTCTATGATGCTCTCCCCGTTCCATCCTACAACTGCGTCGGCATAGTCTTCGAGGGCTTTCGGTAGTTCGCAATCTTTTGCCCCCTGTTCCCATACTCCAACTATTCTTTTTCCTTGCTTCTGTGCGTACTCGATTTCCCAATTCACCCACCAACTGTGTTTTGTATCCGGGGATACATAGACAACGAGCACACTTGCCCACTTTATACGTGGGGCAAGTATCTGGTACTTTATGTAGTTTTCAGCCTCGGCCGAGTTGGGACTGTCAGAAGTGACGGAGTCGTTTCGGACAGCCATCCCGTGTTCACCTGCAAGACTTTTGATTCGATTGATGCCTGCATCATCCTCGTGTATATGACTGATGAAGACGTTCCTGATTTGTTCCGGCATTGCTTACCTATCCTCCTCTGTTTTCTCTAGGTCTGTCAAGTCTTCCACTTCGGCGATATATGCCAATATACGGTTGTAGTTTTGCAACATCTCCTGCAAATTTTTCAAGTCGTCACGAAATTCCTCTCGTTTAGCCTCGTAATCGAAAGCACCGGCCAAGGATTCTTTATGCCACTTTGCGGTAAATGGCCGAACGACCTGATTCAGCACAGGTATGGCAACCTTGCTGAACGCTACAATCTTTCGCCCACGCCGGCGTAGAATTTCACGGGTAGTAGGAAAAAGCGAATATACACTGTCCAAGGCTGTTTGTTCATCTCCCTCTTTGGATGGTAATGCCTGAGTAGTGATTCTAGTTAGCATCTCAATATACAATTCCCAAGCTGCATCTCTGTCATCATCTTCAAACGATAGTTCAACATCAGCAACCTTCAAATCTGTATCTTCGTCGGTCTTTTTGAACGATACTCCGGCTGCCACAACCGCCAAATTCACCTTCAGGTCAATGCGTTCCACCTTAAAGTCTTTGAATAGCTTCCTAAGATTCATGTTTCAAGTCCTCCTCGAATAATGCAGAATAAGTGCAGAGTAACGTTTTAATGTAACTCTGATACCGGAAACCCGATAGCATATCAAATCCAACCACATTATGATCTATCTAATACGCTCCGACAAACTCTCCACAATCCCAACCGTCTCCAAATTGACCGCAATGATCTTTCCAATCAACTAGACAATGTATCGCGGGTCATTGGCGAAACATATAGGGATATTTTCGATCGAGAGATTCATAGAATTGCTGCGTCGTAGTTGTTATTCGACGCTCTTTGCGCCAATTTTCTAAGTCTGTCATATCTGTTAGAACAGGCCATTTCCACAGATAAGATGGGAAATCCCGTTTCGTGTAAACAGATGTTAAGACTAAGAACGTGCCCAAGTGTAACCCTTTTTCCATAGCGATACCAATTTCCAAAGGAACCCACCAAGAACGAACAGTGTTGTGAGAAACTACGGCGATTAAGCTATCACAACACCCAATGATAGTATTTATGTAATCCACCAATTCCGGACCATCACCAGTAATATTAGAATCCAAAACATCCAGATATGCCGTCAATCCAGACTTTGCCAGTGTCTCTGCCACTTCCTGAGCAATGTATGTGTCATCACTTTTATGAGACACAAAGACATCCAGTTTTTCAACAGAAAGTTTAAGGCGCAACTCATTTATACGTCTTTCAAAATTATATTCTGTTAGATCTATTGTACTTCTAGTATAATCCCTGTAACCACTAGGGGTATAGATAGCTCGATTCATCGTATTTCTCCTGTCTTTATAGGTTTGTTTTTGCTTTGCTTACCACGAGGGTGTTGCCAGAAAATTTTGTAGATTTGACAAGATTTCCACAATCGCCAAACTGACCGCAATCGCCTTTCAAATTATCATGTGGATGTGATCAATGTCAGGTTTCTATGGATTCTTCGGCACTGCGGTTAATTTTGTTTTGGAAGCCTTCCCTTAGACGTTTCTTCATTTCTTGGGTTTAATGAGAAGGTGCCCGCAACTCTGGCAGTTCCTCCACAATCCCAACCGTTTCCAAACTGACCGCAATCACCTTACCAATTAGCCTGACAATATACTGCGGGTCGTTTGCACGGTTCGGGTCGTTGACGATGCCGCTGCGTTTGTCCGTCTTGATGCAATACTGGTTTATCACCCATTCCAACGCAGACCGATTCCCAAGCTGATAATCAAACGCCTTCGCGGGTATCCCGTCGAGGGTCAGGAAATCGTTGTACACCAGCTGCGTTTTGTCTTTGGACAGCTTCATCTTCTCCACACGCCAATCGAGCGGCACTTCACGGTTTTCGATGAATACGAGCTCATATTCGGGTACCGCCTCATAGCCGATGTGGATTTCCCCTAACTGTTGCCCTGCTTTAGCAAACCCCCAGAAGTCCGGCGCATGCGGTAGACGCGGCAGATCCCGCTTGAGGTTGGCTTCATATCGATCTCGATAATTGGGGTGATGTAGGAGACCGTAGACGTAATGGAAGATGTCCCACTTGGTGATTGCCTTGTCTCGGTAATGTGCGCGGAATTGTGCTAACGCCCAATCGGTGATGTTCTCGCGGCGGTTTGTCCCATCCTCATCGTAGGTATAGAAGGGAAAGCATTGGGTCTTTTCAAATGCCAGATCTATGTCGGGAATCATATTTGTTGTAAGACAACCAAAACCTTTTCTATTACCAATACCAGCAACACAAATCACCCGATTTTCCGTTTCCGGTGTAGGGGAGATGGAGGGAAAGACATATACAACATCGTTCATCATTCTGTCAAAGTAGAGATTCAATTTCGTAAATGGCCGATAGAGGGATATTCTCCCCTTGTGGGCGGCATATTTGGTTGTTCGCTCTCGTTTCAGCTTCGCCTTTAAGTCGCGACTCCACTTGATTTTCTCGTCATCATAATTCACAAAATCATCAACGTTTGCGTTCTGATTTTCTCGATGTTGCCACTTGAGGACCTGTTCATTGTAGGTATCAATCATCCCGCTTATGCTTTCAGTTAGAACGTTTCGATTGAAGTTGTACGCCCACGCATCGCGATTAGTTTTAACACCGTTGCTATAAATCTTAAAAATCACATCCACCGCCTCACCTTTTGCTGCCTTCGCTTTCTTGGTTCCCATCGGGATGAAGGTTTCAAATTCGGCGTGAAGCCCTTCGGTCAGCCATGTATAACGTGTGTCAGGTTGAATGGTTTGCCAGTCTATATTACCGATGTGTTTGCGTTCATTCAGAAAATCGAATTTCTGTTTTTTGCTCCATAGATCATCGGTACGATAGTAAAAGATACGGGCAGAGACAGGGCTATCCCCGTGTGGGAGGGGCATCCCTGCCCCGATTATAGTAGGGCGATTTATCGCCCGTCCGGTTTTCACAAATAGGTTGATGCTCACACCGACCCGTATCCCGAACACATTGGCATCCGAGACCTTCAATCCCCTCCGGGCATTTCCGCCTAAGTCCAGAATGTAAACCGCATCGAAATAGTCTGCGAGGTGTTTCCGCATCCCGTCAAACGCCACACCGTCAAGAAAGCTGTTGTTGGTCACAAAGGCGACAATACCCTCCTCTCCTATCCGGTCCGATGCCCACCGAATTGCCTTCACATAGGAATCGGAGAGTTTATTTTTATTTGTCGCTGCAGAATCTTTCGCATAGGTATCCGCAACCCGCGCATCCATCGTTGGGTATTTCCGGTTTTTGTTATTGTCGTTCTCGTTGACCTGACCGACGTTATAGGGTGGATTGCCGATAACCACAAACATCGGGGTACCCTTTTGGCTCTCAACACGCTGGGTGTTCTCCGGCGCGAAAAGCGGCAACTGTCGGTCCTCTGCCAATTCAAATGTATCCACGAGGCAGATGCCCTCAAAGGAACGATACGTCCCCATTGTCTCATAAAATTCATGCTCAATGTTCATCGACGCGATGTAGTACGGCAGCAACATCACCTCATTGCAGTGAAGTTCTGTTGCGTATTTATCCGCAAGCGCGGTTGGGCGAATCTCGCGCATCATCCGCACAATGAAATTGCCAGTTCCCACAAACGGATCGATAATGTGGACATCTCTATCCGAAACCGTAGGGGCAGCCCTCGTGGCTGCCCGTTCTCCGTGTCCATTGCCAAATTCGGTCTTTAATATCTGATTCACGCTTCTCACCATGAAATCGACAATCGGCTGCGGCGTGTAGACCACCCCATGCGTATCGGCGACCTCCACCGAAAAGCCTTGAAAAAACTGCTCGTAGATCGTGTTGAGGAAACTCTGTTTTTGAGAGAAGTCGTTGATGGTCGCAGCTGCCCGTTCAATTGCGAGGTAAAAACGATCCAGGCTACGGAGAAAATCGTCACGGCTAAACGCCTGCTCTGTGAGTGTCTTGATAACGGCCTCGATCTCACGGGCGATGATATTGCGATCGGTGAAATCGGGGTTGCTAAACACGGTTCGGAAAATCCGCTCGGTCAACAGATGCTGGATCAACATCTCCTCAACCGCCGCTTCGGAGAGGTTGGGATTGATCGATTGGCGACATTTCGCATAAAAATCCTCAAACGCGGTGGTAAAGTGGGGGTTGGCAGCCCGTTCATTTTGGATTAGGGTTGCTAAACTGTCTCCAAGTGCAGGCACCTTGTTTTTGAACTGCGAAACCGCCTCCTCCCATTCGGTGTATTCTTGCGGACGGTGGGAAAAGAAGGTTTCGAGGACCCCTATCAGTTCCATCGGGTCATTCAGATCGACATCAAGTACCTCCTGACCATTCTGCCAAAGGATGGCGCGTTGTGGGGTTTGGAAAAGGATGTTGTCGCGGGGGTAGCCTGCCGCAAACTTGCGCTGGACTTGCATTGGCAGGTTGTCGTGGATATCCTTCGCCTCCCAATAGCCGTGAGGTAATTGGAAATCGTCGATCAATACACCATCAACCACAATCCGCTTGTTTCGATTGACAGTTATCGAATGTTCAGGCACCAGGGTCAAGTTAAACTGCCGTGCACAGTATTCAAGCAGGGATTGAAATGCCGATCGGACAGCAGTTTCGTGCGTCACGTCAAGCCGGTCGAATTGCTTGAGTGCGGCGCGGTAGGCTTTGATTGGTTTGTGGGTGGGTTTGAGGGTAAGGGATGGCATGGTGTAGGTTTCTGCAAATTCTTTAATTCGATAAATCCGCACTTGGGGTTTCTATCTGCTCATAGGACAGATCCGGCAGACTTGCCTGTTGATGGGCATGTTCGATGGTCATTGCCACCAGATTGCCAAAAGCATCCAGATCGATATAAATATTCTCGTTAATCTCTTTTGTCTCGGTCACTTCACGCTTTGAGAACTCAACTAGGGCAGTATCCGTATCATGAAAATATTTGACTTTCATTGATCCTCTCCTGTGAAACTTCTATCGAAGAAAGCGTTTGGACTGCACCTAGTAACATCATTGATCTAACGCGCAATAAACGCGCTACTACAAACATGCGAGGATTCGTAAGTGACAGGTTTGTAGATGGGCAGGTTAGAAACCTGCCCCTACAGAGTGAATTATCTTACCTATCTAGGACTCATCAGCGATGGCAGCTTGCGCCGCAGCGAGTCGGGCAACCGGCACACGGAACGGAGAACAGGAAACATAGTCCAAACCTGAGTCGTGGCAGAAGATAACGGAACTCGGCTCACCACCGTGTTCACCGCAGATACCGACTTTAAGATCTGCGCGAGTTTCGCGTCCTCTGTTTGTGCCGATCTGTACCAACTGACCGACACCGCTTTGATCCAGCACTTGGAATGGGTCATGTTCAAGGATGCCGCCATCCACATAGTCGCCCAAGAATTTGCCGGCATCATCGCGGCTCATCCCGAAGGTGGTCTGCGTAAGATCGTTCGTCCCGAAGGAGAAAAAATCCGCCTCCTGCGCGATTTCATTCGCGGTGAGTGCGGCTCTCGGCAATTCGATCATCGTCCCGACAAGGTATTCGACCTCAGTGCCAGTCTCCTCAAACACCTTCTTCGCAGCATCAACGACCACCTCACGCTGCAGCGCTAGCTCCTGCACATGCCCAACTAGGGGGATCATAATCTCAGGGATCGCCTTAACGCCGCGTTTGGTGACCTCGACAGCCGCCTCAAAGATTGCCCGCGCTTGCATCTCCGTGATTTCCGGATAGATAATACCGAGACGACATCCACGGTGCCCCAGCATCGGGTTAAATTCGTGCAACGCTTCCCTTTGCTGGTACAATGTCTCAGCGGGAACACCGATTTTATCCGCAAGCTCCTGGACATCCTCATCGGTATGGGGCAGGAACTCATGGAGCGGTGGATCGAGTGTCCGAATGGTGACAGGGTAGCCGTCCATCGCTTCAAAGATGCCGACGAAGTCCTCACGTTGGTAAGGAAGTAGCTTGTCGAGTGCTGCCTTGCGTCCTACCTCATCCTTTGCGAGAATCATCTCACGGACAGCATCAATCCGCTCTCCTTCAAAGAACATGTGCTCGGTACGGCAGAGACCGATCCCCTCCGCGCCGAACTCTCTCGCGGTACTTGAGTCGCTTGGGGTATCTGCGTTTGTGCGGACCCCAAGTTTACGGAACTCATCCGCCCATTCCATGAGTGTGCCAAAGTCACCACTCAGTTCAGGGTCAATCAACTGAACAGCTCCCTCAATCACCTCGCCGGTGGAGCCGTTGAGCGTGATGTAGTCTCCCTCTGTCAGCCGAAGTCCGCCAGCCTGAAACTCCTTCGATGCTTCATTGACGATGATATTACTGCACCCTGCAACGCAGCATTTTCCCATACCCCTCGCGACAACCGCAGCGTGTGAAGTCATCCCGCCACGCGCCGTTAAAATGCCTTCTGCGGCGTGCATTCCGCCGATATCCTCTGGAGATGTTTCAGTGCGGACCAGAATCACCTTTTCACCGTCAGCCGCGAGTTCTTCGGCACGATCCGCTGTGAAGACCACTTTACCCACAGCAGCGCCGGGTGAGGCAGGTAGCCCCTTTGCAATCGACTCCACCGCTACCGCAGGATCGATCATCGGGTGGAGGAGTTGCTCCAGATCGTCCGGTGGGATGCGGGTCAGAGCGGTTGCTTTGTCAATGAGACCTTCGCTTACCATTTCAACAGCAGTGCGCACGGCAGCCGCACCGGTCCGTTTGCCGCTACGGGTTTGGAGCATATAAAGATGCCTGTCCTGAATCGTGAACTCGACATCCTGCATATCGCGGTAATGCGCCTCTAGGGTGTCCCCAATCCCCGTCAACTGTTCATAGGCTGCCGGCATGACCCCCTGAAGTTCATCGATGGGGAGTGGTGTACGAATCCCCGCCACAACATCTTCGCCTTGGGCATTCATCAGAAATTCGCCGTAAAACGAGTTCTCGCCGGTTGAGGGATCTCGTGTGAACGCGACTCCGGTTCCCGACGTTTCGCCCATATTCCCAAAAACCATGGCTTGGACGTTGACCGCCGTCCGTCCGAGTTCTTCAGAGATGTTGTTCAATCGACGGTAGATGGTCGCCCGTTCATTGTTTGACGATTCAAAGACCGCGTCACGCGCCATGTCGAGCTGTCGCCGCGGTTCATCGGGGAAATTTGCTCCCGTTTCCTCTTTGACGAGTGTTTTGAACTCGGAAACCAACTCTGCCAGATCGTTCGCATCTAAGTCCGTATCAAGCGTGACGCCTTTGGCTGCTTTCTTCGC
Source organism: Candidatus Poribacteria bacterium (assembly GCA_965222435.1). Taxonomy (GTDB): domain Bacteria; phylum Poribacteria; class WGA-4E; order WGA-4E; family PCPOR2b; genus PCPOR2b. The sequence continues at coordinate 6,718,220 of OZ244950.1, forward strand.
TTCCAAGAGATGCTCAAACGCCTCGTGTTCGACACCAAGCACGACATCGCCAAACATCTGCACAAATCGGCGATAGGCGTCGTAGGCGAAACGTTCGTTCCCAGATTTTGCAGTCAGTCCCTTGACCGCATCGTCGTTCAAGCCGAGGTTGAGGATGGTGTCCATCATACCGGGCATCGAAACCGCAGCTCCGGATCTAACAGAAACGAGCAGTGGATTTTCGGTGTCACCGAACCTTGCATCCATCGCGGCTTCTAGCTTTCGCAGATTCTCATCAATCTGTTCGTCAAGTCCATCGGGATATTGGTTACTGTTTTCATAGTATAGCTTACCAACTTCCGTCGATATTGTGAAACCGGGCGGAACCGGAATGCCTAAACTGGTCATTTCGGCGAGGTTGGCACCCTTACCACCGAGCAGGCTTCTCATCTCCGCGCTGCCGTCGGTTTGATCGCCGCCAAAGAAGTAAACGTGTTTATCTTGAGCCATTCAAGACCTCCTTAAAAGAATAATGCGTAACGAGTAATACGTAAGAGACTATTTATACAACCATGGTCACTTCGTCCTCAGGATTATCATTTCCTCAACAATGCGATTACACAAGAGATTGAACAAAGAAAATCCCTCCACGAAGGGAGGGATACTTGTAAATGAACCTACCTGCACATCAGCTAGGCGAACCACTGCTGTGATACCGAAAGGGCTAGTTATTCTCAGCACCTTCATTGATCCAATCAATGATGAGTTGAATCTGGGCTGCATCCAAGGGTTCGATAGGAGGAGGGGGCATTCTACCTTGGACAATCTGTTTTACGACTTCGCTTTCTCTTACATCGCCTGCAATAACGATAGCCCCATTGTCCCCTCCCGCACTGAGGGTGTCATACGTGCGGAGATCAACGCCGTGTGGTCCCCCAGCGACATGGCAACCTGAAATGGCACATCGGTTTGTCAGGATAGGCGAAATATCAGCACTAAAAGAGGGGATCGGTCTGCCAGCAGCCACCGGGTCGTCAAATACCAATCCGAGATTAGTGGCAGCATCATCAAATTCGTTGCCCTCCTCGGCATGCACGTGGTCATGACCATCGTCTGTTGCTGTATCATCACCTCCGCAGCCAAACTCAGTCCAATGATGAGTAGCAACACCATTCCTACGTTTAACTGCTTCATATTCCACTTGCCAGAGGGTTGTATAGACAGGCAGCCTTTTTTATACGGTTTAATTATTCTTGGCGCCCTCATTAATCCAATCAATGATAAGTTGGATCTGGGCTGCATCCAAAGGCGGTCCTTCAGGGGGCATCTTGCCCTCCGCAATCTCTTCCACCATTTCGCTCTCCATTGCATCGCCTGCAATAACGATAGCCCCTTCGTCTCCACCCTTTATGACGCTGTCATAGGTGCGGAGATCAATATCATGAGGACCATCAACGACATGGCACTTTGCAATGGCACATCGGTTTGCCAGGATGGGGGCAATATCAGCGTTAAAAGAGGGACTTGGTCTGCCAGCATCCACAGGATTGTCAAATACCAAGCCGAGTTCCTTGATAGCACTTCCACATCCAAACATGAGTCCAGCGATGAGTACAAACACTGTTCCTATTTTTACTGTATACCTAGGCGTCATTTTCTTACCTCCATAGCGAGAAAGCTTTTAACAACAGGCGGCATCATAACGAATGTAACAGTTTGCCAGCGCATCTGAGGAAAACTTATTAGGGTAGGTTATAATCCTTCTGTAGGCTGACATCACTTCTTTTGGGTGGCGGTGGCAATCGGTTATGAAGTCGAATCTCACACTAAATCGAATAAATCATCCGGCTGGCTTCTTCATATTCGGCTTGTAGGGGATCCGTGGAGAGGAAGAGTTTTTGGTAGGGTTCGTAAAGCTGGATATAGCTCCAATTAACACCGCACAGAATCTTTCGCTCATTTGCCAGCTTTACAAAACGACCGCGAAACTTTGCACGGGTGGTTTCCGGTGGGTGGTGCATCGCATGCTCAATCGCGTCATCGCTGACAATTCGTTCAACGTGCCCCTCTTTTTCGAGCTTGTAATACAATCCTAACTCCGGTCGAATATTGTGGTACTGTAAGTCAAGCATCAGAACCTTGGCGGAGTTCCACTTGAGTTGTCGACTCGCCACATAGGTTTCAATCAATTTCTTCTTGATGACCCAATCGAGCTCTCGGTCAAGCTGCATCGGATCGGTTTCCAAACAGGTCAGCACATATTCCCACCGCGCCATAATCTGATCGGTGACTGGATCCGATTCTGCCTGCTCGAAATACTGTTTGGCGCATTCAAGGTATTCCCACTGCATCTCGACGCCTGAAAGCCGTTTACCGTTTTCTAATTCGATTTTACGGGTGCAGGTGATATCCTCTGAAATCTGCTGAATCGCCCGGACGGAATCGCGTAACGCAAGACGCTGCTTGATAAAGTTATCCTCGATCATCCGCAAGATGATTGCCGTCGTACCGATCTTGAGGTAGGTAGCGAACTCCGACATATTGGAGTCACCGACGATTACGTGCAGTCGCCGATACTTTTCTCGGTCCGCATGCGGCTCGTCACGCGTGTTGATGATGCCCCGTGCCGTTGTCGTTGCAATTGAGATTTCTTCACGGATATGTTGCGCCCGTTGGGAGATTGCGTATCCGCCCCGGTTGGTGGATTTGACTTTTCCTGCCCCGGCGAAAACTTGGCGCGTCACAAAGAAGGGAATGAGTTGCGAAGCGAGTTGGCGAAAGCTTACACGGCGATCCATCAGATAGTTCTCATGACAGCCGTATGTGTTGCCGGGCGTATCGGTATTATTCTTGAAAACCGAAATCCGTCCAAGAAATCCGTCGGCTTGCATTTTCCGCTCTGCCGCAACAGAAAGTCGATCAATAATCCGCTCGCCGGCTTTATCGTGGCTAACGAGGTCGCTCACGTTATCACATTCGGGCGTTGCATATTCGGGGTGGCAACCGATGTCCTGATAAAATCGAGCACCGTTCTCCAGAAAAACATCTGGATACATCCGTCCGGAAATAATCTCCCGAAAAAGATACATTACTGCATTTTGGATCGACAACGCTTTACCACCGCGCCGATCCGACGTGCAGATGATCCCATATTCGTTTTCTAGACCATAGATCCTTCGGTTCATGCGCTCAAGATCTCACTCAGTTCATCGGGGAGCAAACGTCTAAATTTGCGCCGATTTCGAGTTTCGTCGAGTACGGCTGCTTCTATTGTCTCAGCCGTCACTTGGTATCGCTCTGCTTCGTCGACCTCTGCTTCGATCGTTTCAAAGGTCCTTGCTGCGAGTCTCACAGCACCGTTCAAATCCAAATCGTCGCTATACTGATTTTCAAGGATGCCTGCGATTTCGTCTGCCCTCCCGCCGATGACGGTATATTCACTGTCTTCCCAGAACGTACCATCAAAAGACAGATGATAGATTCTGTTGTTCGACGAAGAGTCTTCGCGGATCTCACATAGGAGAATTTCCACTTCAAGCGGCTTCGCATCAGGTTGCCTATATATTGCACCAATCTGCTGCGAATACTGATTTGCGAGCCATCGCGCCGTAACATCTTCACGGTTGAAAGTAAACCCTTTGATTTCGGCACCTTGAATCCCGGCATATCGTAGGGCTTCGTAGTCAGGATAAAGTCCAGTCGCTGCAAGTGCGATCCGATCATAGATTTCCGAGATCTTAAAGACCGTCGCCAACGGATTTTCTGCGACCATCAGAATACCATAACGGTATTCTAGAACAATAACCTCTTTTGCCTTCTCGATCCCCTTCCGAGCAAAATCCTCTTTTTCCTGCATGATTTGCTCAGGCGACACGTAATACGGTGCGGGCATCTACTCCCCCCTCAAATTGCAGATGTCGTTATCAGTAACCCTCAAAGCTGCTTCATCGGGATTCAATTGCGGAGTCTGTCAAGTAGCTCGGTGTAGAGTTCCTTGACATCTGCATCCGGTATATCTGAGATTCCCGTTGAATCAATAACCTTAATTGTTGGGAATATCTCCCGAATAAAATCCGGCCCCCCTGTAGCCACATCTTCATCGGCAGCATCCCAGAGCGCCTCGGCAACTAACCGCAAGGCACCATCGCGGGATATATCGGGGCTATACAACTTTTTCAGTGTCGCTTGTGCATCCTTACCGCCGGATCCGGTTGCATAGTATTCGCTTTCTTCGTATTGCCCCCCTATTGCGTCGTATTTGAAGATCTTTGCCTGTTTTCGTTTGAAGTCATAGCCCACGAAAATTGGAACAACCACCAATCCTTGCATCGCCATAGGCAAGTTGGATTTGACCATGTTTGACAGCGAATTGGCTTTGCCATCTAGGCTTAACGGCGAGCCTTCTATCTTTTCATAGAATTCCACCTGGACCTGGAAAAGCTTTGCCATTTCCATCGCTGGTCCGGCGACACCTGCAATAGCAATAGCCGAATAGGTATCTACCTCATAGACTTTCTGGATACGCCGTTCCCCCACTTGAAATCCCGCCGTTGCCTGACGGTCCCCGGCGATGATAACCCCCTCGTTATAAACAGTAGCTAATATAGTTGTGCCTTCAAGCAGGTTATCATAAAGATTCATCAAACTGGGAGTTGACACGCGTTGTCCTTTCCAGCTTGCAGCGGGTGAGTCTGGCAGGGGCGTTGTACCAAAAGCCCCTGTACCAAACCTTGATAGAAGCTCCGGGCGTTCCCTTTGCAGCATCTCAAGGAAATCGGAGGTTCTATGATCGGAGCCGCTAAAGACCACTACTCTCCTCCTCGTTGGATGTAATTCTCGACAAATTCTTCTGAGTCTTCTTCCAAGATTTCGTCGATTTCATCAAGGATTTGATCGAGATCTTCTTTAATCTCTTCACCTTGCTCTACCACTTCTTGATCCGGTTGAACTTCCTCAGTATCCTGAGTCCGTTTGTCTCTTTGTTCCTGTTGCTTTTCGGCTGGCATGTTGCTTCCCTCCTTCTAATGGTTGGATGTGAGAATGGCTTGAACCAGTTCTGCAGCCGTGCAGTCTCTCAACAGATCGCCAGTCATCTCCTGCGTTCCGAAGTGCGGACGATCCATTAAGATTTTATCTAAAGAAGAGTCGTCAGTACAAAAAATCATTGAATTCCAGCTCGCGCTGTGAATCTCGTTGGGATATTTTTGTAAACACATACCACGAAAATAGGCACGTGTATCAACAGGTGGATTGTTAATCGCTTGAACAATCTCCTCATGTTTGAGGAGTCGTTCAACACGTCCATTTTTCAACAACCTCGCGTAAAGTCCCTTATTCGGGCGGATGTCGTGATATTGCAAGTCTAACATCCGAGCTTGGTGATCTGAATGAGCTAAATTGTGGCGTCGCAGGTACGCATCAATCAGCCGTTTCTTAATCACCCAATCGAGGTGTCGATCCAGGCTCATCGGATCCTCGTCGAGACGGTCGAGAACAAATTCCCATGTCTTCATCACATCGCGCACTACCTCAGACAAATCTTCTGTAGGAATATGCTTGTGAGCTAGCTCAAGATATTCGCGCTGAACCTCAATGGGTGTCCATTTCCGACCATCCTCTAAAACCACAGGTTCTTTACAGGAAAGATCGCGTGATACCGTCTTGATCGCCAAAACAGGGTCAGAGAGTCTGAACTGATCCCCTACAACACCGTGCTCGATGAGCTGCAGCACAACCGCCGTAATTCCCATCTTCAAATAGATGGAAAATTCAGACATGTTGGAATCGCCGACGATCACGTGCAACCGACGGTATAACATCTCATCAGCGTGCGGCTCATCCCGCGTATTGATAATTGGACGCGCCACCATTGTGCTCAATCCGACTTCAGTCTCAAAAAAATCTGCACGCTGGGAGATTTGATAATCTGTTTCCGCTGCGCCATTTTCAGCACCAACCTTACCACTCCCTGTGATAGGCTGCCGCGTCACGAGAAAAGGCGTTAATCCATCAACGATATCTTGGAAGGGGACATTCCGCGACATCAGATAATTTTCGTGGGCACCGTAGCTGTGACCTTTATAATCGCTGTTGTTCTTATAGATAAGAATCTCTTGATTTGTGGGCAACAGCTCTTGGGCAGCCAGACGGCTCAAATCTAATATCAGTTCCCCCGCCTTCTCATATTTGACCAGATCGCGCGCATTAGTACATTCTGGGGTACAATACTCTGGGTGTGCGTGATCGACATAGTACCGTCCGCCATTGGCGAGGACATCGTTGATGAGACTATTATTCTCCTGATCTGGGATGTCCGTTTCCCCTTCAGAAACGAATCCCCTAGCATCCATCAACGGACTTTCCTGATCATAGTCCCAAATGATCCCCTTGATTCCACGGTCTTTATAGATATTGACGACAAGCGTTGATGCCGCAACCGGATCCGGATCTCGTGCATTTTTGACCGAGATGCCATATTCGGTTTCGGTCCCCATAATCGTTGGTACGGTCATAATCTGTCTTAGAGGTAAGCGCCACCTTTGACGGTTTTCACATCCCGTCTTTTCGGCTCTTGCTCGTGGGTCAACGCCTTAATGTTGACGATTCGATCACCTTTCCGTCCCGATATTTTCGCCCAATCGTCGGGATTGGTGGTGTTAGGCAGATCTTCGTTCTCTTTATATTCTTCTTGGATCGCCATATCAAGGTCATCAAAGGTAATGCCCTTCTCTTTCCCTTCAGAATCAATCAGTCGTTTGATTGCCATCTTCTTGACACGATCAACAATGTTTTCAATCATCGCACCACTTGCAAAATCCTTGAAGTAAAGGGTCTCACGTTCCCCACGATTGTAAGTAACCTCGATAAATTTGTTTTCATCGGTGGTCGCATACATCCTCTCAATCGCCCGTTCCACGAGAGACTCAGCCGCTTTTTCTCGATCGCCATCAAACTGTTCCAACACTGAAGAGGCAATCGGCAGGCCAGGTGTCAGGTATATGGCAAAAATGTCCTTGGCACCGTCAGCTTCGGGGCGATCGATCTTGATCTTGATGTCCAACCGACCGGGACGCAAAACGGCGGGATCTAGGAGATCTTGGCGGTTGCTTGCACCAATCACAACCACATCTCTGAGCCCTTCGACACCGTCGATCTCAGCGAGGAATTGGGGCACAACTGTTGACTCCATATCGGACGAAATGCCCATGCCTCTGGATCGGAAAAGCGAGTCCATCTCATCAAAGAAGATAATGACAGGAACCCCTTCTTTGGATTTGTCTTTGGCTTTCTGGAAGACTTCTCGAATCTTTCGCTCCGTTTCGCCAACATACTTATTGAGTAGCTCTGGGCCCTTGATATTGATAAAATAACTTTCAACATCATCTCTACCTGTCTGTTCTCTGACCCTAGCAGCCAAACTGTTGGCGACTGCCTTGGCGATTAACGTTTTTCCACAGCCGGGGGGACCGTAGAGCAGCACACCTTTCGGAGGCTTTAACTGGAACTCTTTGTATTCATTAGGATAGAGATAAGGCGTTTCAATAGCGTCCCGAATCGCCTCAATCTGTTCATTCAACCCACCAATATCCGAGTATTTGATGTCTGGCACTTCTTCGAGTAGCAGGTCTTCAACTTCAAGTTTGGGTAGTTTCTCCATAACCATCCCGGTAATCGGGTTCAACATAACATTATCCCCAAACTTAAGTTCCTCCTCCTTACTGATCGGATCTGATATTTCCACAACCCGTTCTTCATCGGCGCGTAGATTCACAAGCACACGGTTATCGCCAAGCATCTCCTTGACCTTGACCACTTCACCTTGCCGCTCGAATTCCCTAACACTCACAACATTCATCACACCGTTGACGATGACCTCTTGACCTTTTTGGAGCTGATCGGTGTCAATCTCCGGATCCGCATTGACGCGCCACCGTTTGCCCCCAAGGTCAATGTCAAGAGTGCCGTCATCGTTTGATTGAAGGTAAACGCCGTAGTTATTCGGTGGGGCACTGAGTTGTTCAACCTTCTCCTTCAACTGCTCTAACTTCTCTTTCGCTTCTTGAAGGGTGCTGGTCAACTTCCGATTCCTACGGTGTGCGTGCATTAAGTCGCGGGTCATTTCGTAGAGGCGAACTTCAACATCGTCGGAAGGTGCAGCGTTTAAGCGCCTTCTCAAATCATCAATTTCGCTCTCCAACGACTCGATAGTGAATGTTAGCTCGCGAATCTTTCTCTCGTAAGAAATCCGCTCGGAGGAGGGTGCAGATAGATTCTCCTGATCCTGCACTTCTTCAAAGGAACTTCCTGAATCTGTCTTTTCGGATGGATTCTTGATGGTAGCCATAGTAACCTTACCTCGGTATATATCTTTAGAATTACGGGATGGTTCCTATCAATATACTGGTGAGAAATAGTACACCATCTCGTCTTATTATTTCCCAAAGGATTTTACTTCTAAGATCTGAATCTGTAACCGATAATTCCTCCGGGTTTTGAGTCAATCAACTTCTATCACAATCTCGCTCCCGGGCGTCACCATACTGCTCAAGAATAGGGTAGATTATAGCATTCGGCTATAAGGGTGTCAAGTAAAATACTGCCATATCAAGGTCAAACGTGAGTTCAAGCCTTTATTAGACCTGAATCTTACCCCTCTGTGTTGAATACTTCATGCAGAAACTGAATCGATTGAGGCACTTCCTTATCAAAATCCCTAAAGTTGCATTCCACAGAGACCCGTTTGTTGTATCCGGCATCAGTAAGGCTTCTGGCAAAAAGCTGATAATCGTATTTGCCGCTGCCCGGATAGAGCCGATCGGTGTCTGCGACATGCACATGTGCAATCCGCTCCCCCGCGTGGACAATCTCATCGAACCCCTCACCTTCAAGCATCTGGTGATAAAAGTCAACCAACACTTGGACTTCCGGTCGCCTAAGTTCATCGGCAAACAGTACCGCCTCGGCGATACTGTTAATCACGTTTGTCTCTGAACGGTTCAGGGGTTCTATGGCGATGACAAGCCCGTGTTCCCTTGCATAATTCGCGGCAGTCTCCAAGAACTCAAGGATCTGATCGTGCGCCCGCTTGCGAGAAAAACCGTCCGGCACATGACGCGCGTCGCCGCTCCCGAACACAATAATCTCACCGTTAAGCTCAGACGCCCGTTCAGTAGCAGCAGCCAAGTAGTTGTCTAGCCGGACCTTGTCAACATCTGGTCCTGTCACCTTTAAGTCGGCAGGGATAAAGCTATTAAAGCATTCCGCCTGAAGAGGGTAATCGGATACCAGATCCTTGAGTCCCTCAAAGAGGGATTTTGGGGATTCAGGGCAGAGCATTCCCACACCGAACTCGAAAAAATCACACCCAGCATCTGACAAGGTTTTAAGGGTTGCCGGTGCTTTCTCCAGCTTCGCTTTGTAGAGTGAGCCTGTGTCCAACTGCTTGGCATCAGCCGTTTGTGGAACAAAGGAAGCGAGTCCTGCACAGCAGCTTAGTTTCATGGGTAGGTCTCCTTTATCACGCAGTTTTCCCAATAAGGTGATCCCACATTTCCATACGCAACCCGCGTTCCTTGTAGTGATCGGATTGGGAACAGGCACACGCCCGCTCGGAGGAAAAGCGACGCATCGAGGCGGCAGCCTCCGCCGGATGGTGGTTCCAACTTGGCGATTTTGGTTCGCTACCGCGGCTGAAGAGGAACTTAAGCATGTAGCGTGTCTTCGTGCCACGATTCGCGGCTGCGGCGTGCCAGATGTCGTAGTGCGCGATCGCTACCGTCCCCGCCTTGACGGTGAGGGGAATCTGCTCACGGAAATTGGCGTATGTCGCCATGCGATCGGTCGGGGCATTACGGAAGTGTGTTCCGGGCATAATCACCGTCGGTCCCAATTCTGCAGAGACATCTTGGGGATAGTACATCGCCAAAACGGTTTGGATGCGATGATGCCGCTTGTTAGTTCCATCTTGATGCCATGTCTGACTCCGCGTACCGGGCGGATTTACGTGGCAGTGGCGGTGACCGTTCATCTGAACATCTTCGCCGAGCAGACTTGCCAATGCGCCGTGCACCTTGGGATGGTCGTAGACCTGATAGAGCTTCGGGACTTTGTCCAGAATTCCATCGCCCGGATTATTCTGCTGGATATCCAACGCCTCAAGTTCCTCGTAAATTGACTCGTTGAAGCCTTCGGGAAAATCTGGCTCAACAATATGCGAACCATGGATGATAAAAGAGATAATTTCGTCGTCGCTCAATAGATACGGTTTGTCAGCCATTGTAAGCCTCCAATTTTTGTAGGATAAATTCGTAGCCTAAGATGTCAATTTCCCGGTCATCAAATTCTGTCCGCTGATTCGGAAAGTGGATGACCTGCCATCCGTCCAGAATTGCGTCGTGTACCGTATTATAGGGCCAATCCTGCTCCGCTGTCACAATCTCTGTCACCGAACCCTCTATCGGTTCGTGTAACGCCATCCCGATGACTTGAGAGCGGATGCCCGGGGTCGCCGCATGGAGATAGAGCAGCCACTGTCGCGTGTGCACCCGGTTTGCGCTGATAATCCGGTGGAGCTGATCCAGATCTCCCCCCTGAATCCCGCCATCTTTTAGCTTGGTGCGTGCCTCGTCAATCCATCTATCGATTGCTTCAAAAGCGGTTGGCATAGTTTTCTCTTCCTCACCAAATACAACTCGCAAAGCCCGATGAATCAGGCAAGGTTTGTAATAGGTCTCGGACTCTCGGAACGGAGGCGATTCATCACCCGTCCTAACGCTTTTTTCTGAAGTTCAAGGGCAGTATACTGGTCCCGAAATTCTTTTAAGCTACCAGCCCAATCTAATTTCAGTTCCTTTTTTCGCTTTGAAACCTTCACCTCTTCATGGAGATCGGGTGGCAGTTGGTTGAATTTTTCAACGATGTTAGATTTCATATTACGTATCCTACTCAACTGCGTATCCTGTGTACTGTCGAACATCTGGGGGACGGAATCCCAAGACGATGTGCTCTTTGGGAACACCGTATCGCTCCAAATCTGGCGCGATGCCTTCGGTATTGTCGTGTTGAACCCACAACTTTCCATTGATGATATCAATACGGACGACACAAGCGTGAATTCGTTTGTGTTTCTGGTATCCTCTAACCATCCACAGATAGTGGTCTGCTTCACGGTCAACGATGATTTCGTCTTCCAAATCTCCGTGAGCGACGGGCACTCCTGTATACTCACGAAAGACTTGTAATATAATTTCCCGATACTTTTCTACGAGTGCCATTTGACAATCACCTCCTCGGTTTTGCTAAAGATAAGCAGCTTGAGATGATTTTTTCGGATTAGCATCTGTCCTAGAGATTCCTCGAAAATGGTTGCAAAAACCTCCTCGTGGACAGCGAGATATAGCGTCCGGTCGGGTTCAAGTTCCTCAATAATATTCCGATACAGGATATATTGTCCCAGTGCGTTTTCGAGGTCTGCCATGTTGGAGTAACTAACGAAACTTTTGACTTCGATGGCGATTTTTCGATCTTCTTTTTTCGCTGTCAAAAGTTGCTCTGCGCCCAGATCTACATACAAAAGATTATTGCCCCACTTCAAACGGAGTGGGTCATGTGTAATAGTCCAACCGTCCTTGATCAGGGCGTTCTTCACGGTGTCGTGATAGATGTCTTTAGCCGGCATTGGTTGTTCCCTTCTCCCACAGAACCCCTTTTCCGTGAATTTCATTCAAAGAAATTCAGTACCACACTGCCTCAATCTTTTCTTAGTATCATTTTCATCAGGTAGAATTTACGCATCTGGCTGATGATTCGTAGTAGGTTTGGGACTCTCGGTCGTAGACCGGAGACGGTTCATCGCTCGTCTTGACGCGCAATAAATTGCGCTACTACAAACCCTGACTTTTGCTAGAATACTCCGCCCTTCTTGCCCGAATTTCATTCAAAGAAATCAGATATCGCGCTTCAATCTTTTCTTTCGGGCTCGTCTGTTCGGCTGAATTCTGGATAATATAGAGTTCGGGCTGCGTCGCAGCGTTGAGAAGAACATAAAGGAAATAATCCGATACCGCTGCCTTCAGCAACAGTTTTTGATATTCATATCAAAGTCTACCCCATTGGATTTACGCATTAGTATTCGGCATAGAATCAAAGCCGATCAACCGCTTCAACGTCGGCGTCGCGCGGGCGATAACCTCCTCAGAAACGATTTTCTGCTGATCTTGCTGCGGCTTCATAAAAGCGCGACAGAAGAAACCGAGCAAGCAGACGCGAGCGCGATCGGTGTGGTTCGCGGATGAGGCGTGCCACAGGGATCCGTTGATAATCATTACAGAACCCTTCGGACCGGTAATCTGCAGTTCGTCGTCATAACTGACACCCGGTTCAGGACGGGATTCAAGTCGGCGGTGACTGCCGGGGACACAACGGGTCGCGCCGTTCTCAAGCGTAAAATCATCAAGGAACCAGACGCTGTTGGCAGAAAGGGCAAAACTCGGACGGGGCGTCGGCATCCCACTCAAGGGGTGATCAATGTGAAGCCCTCCATCCGGCGCACCGGGTCCGATAATGTTCACAGTGAACGAACTGAGCGTACAGTCCTCGCCGAGTAGATACTCTATCCCGTTGAGCATACGTGGATACTGGATTGCGTTTTCAAACAACTCGTCTTTGTCCACCAGATTCCAAACCCGTTGCGCCTTGTCATCCAGATACACATGCTCTCCTAACACCTCTCGCTCCTGTTCGGCGAGAGCGATCGATCGCTCTCGCAGTGCGTCCGCTTGAGCGGTTGTGATAGCATTCTCCAAAAGTACAAAACCGTGTTCATCAAGGTGGGCTTTTTCTGCATCTGTAAGCATCAATATCTCCTTATATCACGTCCGCGCATCATGTCGTTTCGCTTCAAGGTTGATGATCCGTATTTACCGGCGGTTCATCGTTACCCATAAAACGTTCAATTGTATTAATAGTTGCGGGAGATGTTCGGAAATCAGCGACCCACGGTTCACGGAAATAAACCTGCTTTTCACGCGGCAAGCCCGCCATCACCTCCGGTGGAATCTTCAGACGATGCCAGTGGGTGGCAAGATGCGCATACGCATGAAGAATGGCAACACGCGGCGTATCTCGCTTCCAGATGGGTCCCGCATGACAGAGGTTCTCCGTAAAAAAGATGGCACTGCCCGCAGGACATTCGTAGCGCACCAAAAACTCGCTCTCTTTCCCGTCCTCCCACGACATATGATCCGGGTGCATCGGGAAGTTTGCCTTGTGGCTGCCAACGATGAAGCAGGTCGCACCGTCCTCTTTCTTCACATCGGTCAGTTCAAAGACCACCCGCACCATCCCCGCGTGAATCCGATCATTCTGAACACGATAGCCGAAGATGGGATCTCCCTGTCCCCGTCCACCACCGTGCAGTTCACCGTGCGATTCCCCCTTCAATCGCCAAGTTAATCCACAAGCCTCCAGTCGGACATCGGGACCGATGATTTCGTGCAGCACCTCAATTACTTTTGGGTGATCGATCAACAGACTTGCTGCGCCTCCCGGAATCGCTCGATGCTCCGGCGACAGGGACTCAGGATTGTGCCGAATCCGGTCGGCTTGGTCAACGATTGCAGCAACTTCATCGGGCGTCAAAATCGCCGGACGGACTAAAAAACCGGTTAAGTCAAACCGGAAACGTTCCTCTTCGGTCATTGCCATATCACTTCCTCCATATCCACCTTTTCGGGTTCAGGGACGGTGATCGGTATTCACCGACGACTCATCGTTGTCAACAAAGCGTTCCATTGTGTTGTGAGTCGCTGGACGGGTACGGAAATCAGCAATCCACGGTTCACGGAAATATGCTTGTTTTTCTCGTGGCAGTCCGGCTATCACTTCAGGTGGAATCGTCAGTCGATGCCAATGGGTTGCAAGATGGGCGTAAGCGTTGAGCACCGTTACGCGCGGTTCTTCCCGTTGCCACACGGGTCCGGCGTGACAAAGGTTTTCCGTGAAAAAGACCGCACTACCGGCTGGGCAGTCGTAGCTCATCAAGAACGGGCTCTGCTTTCCCGGTTCCAACGACATATGATCCGGGTGCATCGGGAAATTCGCTTTGTGGCTGCCGACAATGAAATGGGTCCCGCCATCCTCTTTGCCGACATCGGTCAGTTCAAAGACAACGCGCACCATCCCCGCATGAATCCGTCCATACCTGACACGATAGCCAAAAATGGGGTCTGCCTGTTGGGGCCCGCCACCATGAAGATCGCCGTGCGCCTCCCCTTTCCGACGCCAGACACAGTAGCTATTCTCAAGCCGAATATCGGGACCGATAATTTCGCGCAGCACTTCAATGACCTTCGGATGATCAATCAGCACACTCGACGGACCACTCGGCACAGCGCGATGTTCTGGCGGCAATGATTCCGCATCGTGCCTGATATGGTATATCTGATCTCTAATCGCAGCAATCTCCTCCGGCGTAAGGATAGCCGGGCGTATCAGAAAACCGGTTAAATCGAAACGGAAACGTTCCTCTTCAGTCAACCCCATAGTTCTCTCCTTCATCTACATTAGTTGATGCGTTAATCAGCATCTCAATCTCGGTGATAAGGGTTTCTAGTTCACGAATAGCTCGCTGCATCCCGTTCTTATCGAAGGGTCCCTCAAGGAGTTTGGTGTATCTCTCAAGAAAATTGGGAGGTAATAGACTCAACTTTTCGTACGCAACCTCAGATCGTTTGACCGCTGGATCATATTTTTCATTAACAGCGAACAGAAGTATGTGAAGTGCATCACGCATTCTGTGAAAAAAGAAATGGAAAAATGTAAGACCAAACCCTCTTTTGACCCCGTCTTTAAGTTCCGCGTGACAATCTTTCAGAGTATGCAGACTGTCTGAAATCAACCGCTGCTTGAGTTGAGCTGGATAAGGATAGAGGCGACTGATAAGGTCGTCTAAGAATGAGCAGGGATCGTACAGAATGATTCCATCTTCCAAAAGCCCAAGCATCGTATAAGGGCGGAATTTTTGTTCAGGAATAGATATTGCACCCTCCTGTGTAACTCGCCTGACAACGGTTCTAATCCAGTCCATTGTGTTGTACGAAATTTCAAACAGATCCTCGTTCACACGGAAAGAATCGCTTTGTGGAGACCACTGGGAGTCCCACCCCACGGCGGTGTCACTCTCCTCAAAGTGGCTTATACCTTGAACGCTCTCTAAGACTTGCCGCCTCTCCGCCGCCGAAACAACCTCAGGTTCACAAAACACGAAAAGATCGAGATCCGAGTATTCATCAAACGTGCCCATCGCATACGAACCGAAACAGAAGATAGCCCGCACATCTTCCAGCCTTGCGAGGCTCTCGACGACAGGGGCAGTTTTGTTGTGGATGAGATCGATTGATTTCATACTCAACCCGATTCAGGCGATGCGACCATGCACTCCCAATCTCTTAGAGGGATTGACTCATTTTCCATTACCCTTCGGTGTAGGGACGGAAGCCGCGAATCATCAACCCACGCTGTTCATTTGTCTTCTTCGCTTCGGCAGCACGTTTCTCCGCCTCTGCGCGATTTGCGGTGGTGGTCCCACCAATAACAACGTAATCGTCCACCCGTCGGTAACGGTTAATGAACACCGGGCGCGGCTTGTCTGAGTGGTTCTGCTTGGATCCGTGAATCATCTTGACGTGGAAAAAGATGGAGTCCCCCGCTTCACCGACGATCGGCAGTGCTCGCTCCCAGGGCCACTCATCATCATCTAAGCCGAGATGCGAAAAGGTGTCAATATGTTTGAGTTGACCGAGCCGATGTGAGCCGGGGACGATGTGCAGCGCACCATTTACCAAATCCGTATCCACCACATAGTTCAGAATCCCCACAGGGCCCTCGTAGCGGTGTTCAAAGTAGGCGGAATCCTGATGCAGATGTTTCGGATGCCCGCCGACCGGTTCTTTATAAAGGCACTGTCCATTGCCGTAAACCTCAATATTCTCCCCTAGAACCGCCTCAACGATATCCAACGCACGTTCATCAAGCGCGGAGCGGAAAAACGCAGCACTGGTAAAGTAGTTGATTGCCAAGACCATGATCTGTTTATCACGGGAGTAGCCGGATGGTGCAGGCAGAAATAGCGTACCGTTTGGTGTTCGCCAGCCCTCCACAATCTTCTCCGCAGAATCAAGTGAAGCGATTGATTCTGCGGCAGCCGCCTCAATGTCCCGGTGGATTTCATCAATGTACGGTTTCATTAACCCACGGACGACAAGCGCGCCGTGCTTCTTAAACGTTTCTGCAGCCGCTTGGGGGTTTAGGTCGTCCGCAAATACCTCAATATCTTCAACTGTTACAGTCGAATCTGTTGCCATAGGTGGGTCTCCGTGTTGAAACGAGAATGCTGTTATCAGGTCAAGACAAGAGCATAGCATACCCAGCCCAATTTGTCAAAATTCCAATCTTTTTTTGAGAACTTCAAGTAGGTAGGACGTTTTCCGATATTATACCAATTCCGCATTGAGATGTGTTAAAAATAAACGCTCATGTAAAGAATGAGTGCAACAGCAGCCACAGATGCTTGCATCCCAGTTTATCGGGGAGTTACTTTCCCCCCGCTTGTGCTTGCATCCCGATCCTTCGGGGCGGGGGGATTAAGGGGGGTCTGGAGGTGCACTTCACTTCGCGTTTTGCACTTTCTTTTTACATGAACCAAAATAAAAAGCGTTGCTTTTTAACTGACTTTGTGGCATTTTAATCACTCCGGTATGTATTTGGCTGATTCACTATCCGTTTGTCCGAAGAAAGGAACCTCTTATTGATTATCGAAGCAATCCATAGAACAATCGACAATTTGTTTAATCGAGGAAGCAAAATACAGGACGATGCCCCAGATAACCTTTTAGATCCATCCCTAGCGTTGAAAGCACATTTCGGATATGATGACTTCCGTGAAGGGCAGCGTGAGGTAGTTGAGAAACTTCTATCCGGTAAGAGTCTGCTCGGCGCGTTTCCAACTGCGTTTGGCAAATCCATCTGTTATCAGTTGCCGGGGCTGATGTTACCGGGGCTTACGGTGATTATTTCGCCGTTAATCTCGTTGATGAAAGATCAGGTAGATACCTTGCGAGAGAAGGAGATTAACTCCATAGGCTTACTGAATAGCAGCTTGACCCCTGAAGAATATCAACAGGAACTGAAACGATTAGTGGACGGTGAAGTTAAATTGTTGTATGTGTCGCCCGAGCGGTTCCGGAGCCGTCGATTCCTAAACACCTTAAAATCCCATAAGATTTCGCTGTTCGTGGTTGATGAGGCACACTGCATCTCTCAGTGGGGACACGATTTCCGACCGGACTATCTCGCACTTCGGACTGCTATCCAAGGGGTGAAGCCCTATTCAGTCGCGCTATTCACAGCGACCGCAACGCCGGAGGTGCGGGAGGACATCGTAAAACAACTCCAAGTCAGTAGGTGCGATACCTTAATCCAGAGTGTAGAGCGTCCCAATCTAAAGTTTAGTGTCTGTGAGGTGCCGGGCGAACCGGAGAAGTATCAGTTACTTACAAAACAGTTGGAACAACTCACCGGGAAAGGGATTGTGTATGCCGGCACTCGGCGGCAGACTGAGGAGATTGCGGAACATCTCAAAAAGCAGGGATATCGTGTGGATTTCTATCATGGTGCTAGGGCGGAATCGGAACGGACGCGAGTACAAGATGCGTTTTTCGACGATACAGCGGCGGGGATCGAAATCGTGGTTGCGACCAACGCATTCGGGATGGGGATTGATAAGCCTGACATCCGATATGTTATCCATTGGACAATTGCGGGTTCGCTTGAACACTATTATCAGGAAGCAGGACGCGCGGGGCGGGATGGTAAGGATTCAGAGTGTATCCTGTTCTTCTGTTCAGGCGACCGGCGGTTACAGGAACATTTTATGGAGGAGAGCGCGCCGAACAAGCCAGACCTCTTAAAGTTGCTAAAACTGATCGAGGACTCGTCATCGGTCGGCAAGTTCCGGCTAGTCAAAGTGCAGGCGATGGAATCCGCCCCGATAGGATCGGGATTTTCAACAAGCGAAATTGATGAGAGCAAAATTCGGGTGGGGACTAGTTATCTCGAAAAACTTGGCTTCCTCCAAAGGATGTATAACATCCCATCGAGCATATCTGTGAAGCTTATTAAGGATTCAAATGGTATGTCGAGGGTACTAGACAGCCTACGAGATCAGCCAAAAATCCGAGTCATAGATTTCTGCCAAGAACACAACCTACATCCAAACCAATTGATAGAGGAGTTGACCGACCTGCAAAGCGATGGGTATTTAAAATACACCGGTGCAGAGGATACGATGTTGATTGAATTGTATCACGGGAGCAAACTGTTTGAGAATATCTCTGAGGAGAAGATAGGAGGGAAGCAGTATATCCAAAACAAGCGATATCAACTCGACCAGATGATTCTCTATGCAAGAACAAACAGCTGCCGGGGCAAGTTGGTACGTCAGTATTTCGGGGAACATGCCGATAACGATTATCGCTGCAACATCTGTGACATTTGCGATCCAAGTCTCCTCAGTGTCTACAATTCGCTTATCGAAGAAGTTACCAATGATGGAGATCAGAACCACCACACCCGGTAGGCGGGGCATCCTGCCCCGCCCTATGTCGGCATCAATTTTGCCGGCAGATAGGGTTATCTGCCCTACCATGCGACAGATAGTCACCGGTCAAGTGCTAAAAAAAGCGTTGACTTACAACTGATTTTATAGTATTTTGACCGTCGCAGTCTCCGCAGCAAGGCAAGGAGGTCCCTTACACATACCCCGTCTTAAAAAGGAATCAAAATTCATGAAAAGAGAAATTCTTTATTTCACCTTTTTCCTACTGATTTGCCTTATCTTTTCGCTGCCCGTAACGGCACAAGTTGTAAACATCCCTGACCCCAACCTCCGTGCTGCCATTGAAGCAGAACTTGGCAAAGCGTCAGGTACCACCATCACCGCAGGTGAGATGGCAACCTTGACGGAGCTTAACGCGAGAGACGCTTCCATTAGCGATTTAACCGGACTCGAGTTTGCAACCAATTTGATAACACTACGTCTTCACAACAATCGCATCACAGACATCTCAGCACTTTCAAGATTGACCCTACTGAGAGGACTGTTCCTTGACAACAACGACATCGCAGACATCTCAGCACTTTCAGGCTTAATCCAGCTGGGAGTACTAGGGCTTGGAGGTAACAGGATATCGAACATTTCAGTACTTTCAAGATTGACCCTACTGATAAGACTGCGGCTGGATCGTAACAACATTACAGATCTCTCACCCCTAGTAGCCAATACGGGATTGGGAAGTGGAGACGAGGTTAATGTGCGAGAAAACCCCCTCAACTACACCTCCATAAACACCCATATTCCCGCCCTCCAAAGCAGAGGGATTGCGGTTGAGTTTAGCGATACGACGAATTTGAACGTTGATGAACCGCGCACGGTTGATCTTGACAACACAAAGAATTTGAATGTCGGCGAACCACATACGGTACGGTTAATCTACTTTCTCCCAAGCGACCGTTCTCCCCAGCAGGACATAGACACAAAACTAGATACCTTGATAAAAGACGCCCAGCAGTTTTACGCCGATGAGATGGAACGCTACGGCTTCGGGGGGAAAACTTTTGCTTTTGAAACCGATGCGACTGGAAAGGCAACGGTGCATCACGTAGACGGGGAGTTTACCGATTCATACTATCGCCGGAATACTTTTCGCAAAGTCTGGGACGAAATCCGTGAACAGTTTTACACACCACAGAATATCTACTTCATTGCGATAGATATCGGTAACGAACATGTGGGTCGCGGCTATAACGAAGTGTGTGGCGTAGGTGACTCCCATGGAGCAAGTGGAGGCCATGTACTCATCCCCGCCTCTGGAGACTGTTTTAATCTCAAAACTACTGCCCACGAACTAGGACATGCTTTCGGACTACAACACGATTTTCGCAACGATACCTACATCATGTCCCTCGGCAGAGAACCAGACAAGCTGTCCGAATGCGCTGCTGAATGGTTAGATGCCCAACGCTATTTCAACACCAATCAACTTCAAACTCACTTTGATAATCCCACAACAATTCAGATGCTTCCCCCACTTGCATCTCCACCGTATGCTATCCGTTTCCGCTTTGAGGTAACCGATCCCGATGGCATCCACCAAGCACAACTACTAACGCCAGCTACTATTAGGAAACAGGATCAAGGACAACTCAAGTTTCTCAGTTGTAAACGATTAAACGGCGAGACCGACACGATTGCAACTGAGCTTATCACAAACCAATTAACAGTGGAAAGCGATGAAGTAATCCTTAGTGTTATTGATGTGTATGGAAATTTCACATCGCAGATATATCCCATCGATATTACCACCATTTTTCCAACCGAAATAGTGTCAATACCAGATAAGAATCAGACAATTAACATTCCCGAACCCGTTCCGCTTCCGCTTACTGTCCGTGATGCTTTTGAACTGGATCCGCTTTACCAGCAGTGGATTAACGTAGAAGGATTACCTGTTGTGGCATCAGCACAGGTCAATCCTTATGCCATAAAGGAAGCTGCATGGCTGATTCAGCAGATGATTGGACATCGTCCAGATGTGCTACAAGCCCTAGTACAAAACAGGGCACGTTTTTCCTTAATAATCCACAACGAGATTCCAACACAGATTCCCGAATACAGCGATGGCCGTCCCAATTTTCTTGCATACTTGATGCGTGGTTTTGGAGGGGGGCTACGGGGACATCCAACGGTCACGTTAAGTGAGGAACATCTGCTTCCTGATCCGGACCATCCTCATTTCTACAACGCTGCGATTCATGGGTTTGCACATAGCATACACCTATCCGGATTGAATACGATTGACCCAACGTTTGATAGCCGTCTCAAGATTGCGTATGATGCAGCAATGGAGAAAGGATTGTGGCAAGGCACCTATGCTGCTTCGGACAGAAGGGAATACTGGGCTGAAGGTACACAAGGTTGGTTTCACCCCAAGGGTGGAAGCAGCAGCTTCAATGGCAACACGCGGCAAGCGTTGAAAGCGTATGATCCAGGGCTCGCGGCATTGCTTGCCGAAGTCTATGGCGATGACGGATGGCAATATACACTGCCCACAGCTCGAACTCATCTGCCACATCTTCAGGGGTTTTCTCTACAGGATTTACCGACATTTCAATTGCCCCCTGAGTTAGAAGAGCTGAAACGACAATTCAGAGACCCAGACAGCGATGGCGGAGACAACTGGGTGGACTTGAGACCGTATGATCCGAGTCTGCTTCCAATTCTAAACGAATCAAGAACTGTTGGTAATCTTACTGAGATTGCCTTCTTCAATCTTACCCAAGCGAATGTCTTATTGTATGAGGTGGGCTATGATGGCACAGAATCGTTCTGGTTTCGAGTGGCTCCGGGGGTTATTCGCTCGAGACGGGCATTTGCCCATTCGCTATGGCTCATCAAAGACTCTAACGGTAAGAACCTCGCTGTATTTCAAGCTGTAGAAAAAGTAGGACGTTTTCTCATTGAGGAAGTGCTTTATTTGATAACGCCCGGACTTTCAAAAGTTTCAGGTGATAACCAGACGAGCGTCTCCGGTATGGTCCTGGGGACCCCATTTGTCGTTGAAGTACGAGATGAGAACGGTTCGGCGCTTGAAGGGATTTCGGTCACGTTTACCCTTACCGCAGGCGATGGAACACTCAGTGTAACAAGCACAACCACCGATTCCAATGGTAGAGCAGAGAGTACGCTCACGCTGGGACCGAACCTAGGAACAAACACCGTCTCTGCGTCTGCCGCTGGAATTGAGAGTACGGTCACTTTTCACGCTATCTCCGATACTGAATCACCACCGATTACAGCGGATGTCAACAACGACGGCAGCGTGAATATCTTGGATCTGATCTTGATTGCGTCCGAGCTCGGGAACGCAGGAACCAATCTAGCAGTGGATGTCAACAGAGATGGGGTTGTCAGTATTCTGGATTTGGTATTGGCTGCAGGCATGTTTGAGGAGGCAGCAGCCGCACCTCCAGCGCAGCCACAAGCACCTGAGACACTTACAGCGGTAGAGGTTCAGGGTTGGCTAACTGATGCAAGGGCACTTGAGGTTAGCGATCCAACCGTGAAACGGGGGTTTGTAGTGCTTGAACAGCTCTTGGTGTTCCTGACGCCAAGAGAGACGGAACTACTCGCAAACTACCCGAACCCCTTTAATCCAGAGACGTGGATACCGTATCGGTTGGCGGAGGATGCTTTCGTTACGTTGACCATCTATGACTTGAGCGGGCGGGTTGTCCGTGCCCTTGAGGTTGGGCATCGGATCGCATCGGCTTACGAGAATCGGTCGAAGGCAATTTACTGGGACGGGAGAAACGGATTGGGCGAGCGGGTGGCAAGCGGTGTGTTTTTCTATAATCTGTCTGCCGGTAAGTATTCCGCCACGCGGAAGATGGTGATCCTCAAGTAGGGGAAGAGATTAATGTCCTTGCAAGGGACGGGGCAAGTCCGAGAGGATCCCGTGACCGGGGATGCCCCGCCTACGGGGGTTGGATTGCATTAAGCGCGGGGGCAGGATGCCATTAACAGTTTATTCCCAAGATGAACGGCGAGTTTTTAGTTTTTCGAGATATTCCGTTGTGCGTTTAACCTCTCGGTGTGCAGCATCATCGGCTTTGCGTTTTGCCGATGTTTTCTTGTTGTACTCAAGTCCCCACGAACCTTTTCTGAGACGTTTGAGGGTAAACTCTCCACCCGCCTGTCGGTTCACGTAGTCAAGCAGGTTTCGCAAGGTCCAATAGACATCTGTTGCAGCGTATTGAAGATCGCTATCAGATCCCTGTTCCCCGATAAAATCTAGGGCGAGTTTCGCGAATTCAGTAACCTCTTTTGCGGTGTAGCTTTTGTCGCCGTCTAACTGAATTGTCACCATCGTTCTGCCTCGTAACGGTTACGTGCCGACCTTAATCGTGGGCATTCTCGCCGGCTGTGCATCAAAGTGGAGGTCTGGCTTTATACTATTGCGGACCTGGATAAGTTGCGCAGCGATGCTTACGGCAATCTCCGGCACCGTTTTGGAGTTGATATCCAATCCGATCGGCGCGTACACTTTTGCTAGTCTTTCTTCGGGGATCCCCGCGTCTCTCAAATCATCGTAGATCAGTTTAATCTTCCGACGGCTGCCAATTAGACCGACATAACGCGCATTTGACTCAACGACGCTGTGGAGTGCCTCCTCATCGTGCTGGTGTCCCCGTGTAACAATGACGGCGTAAGTCAGATGGTCAACGGGATACTTACGCAACTCCTCCGCAATATCGCCGATGATGATCTCGTCGGCTTCGGGGAGCCGTTCTTCAGAGGCGAAATCAGTACGGTCATCAACGATTGCGATGTCAAAACCGAGCCATTTTCCGAGATGGCATAGGGCTTGCCCGACATGTCCTGCGCCGGCAATGAGCAACGTGGGACGTGGCTGCACCGCATCCATGAAAACCCAGACTGCCCCCTCTCCGTTCCGATCCCGATTCTCGTGGACTCCGATTCCATCGGAGGACTCTTCGACCTGCCACCGAAACACACCGGGCGCATCCTTCTCTAGTACCTCCATCAGTTCATCTTGGACTGCTGCCTCCAACGCCGTATCTCCTAACGAACCGACCTTTTCGCCATTCGCTGCGAACAGCATCTTCGCGCCAACTTGGATATGGTCTACCTCACTTTGAACCACCGTAGTAGAGACGAGGGGAATTTTTGCTTCCGAGAGTTCCTGCAATCGGGTTAATATCAATGACTCCTCTTTGGTTTGGGGTAGGTCAATGAAAATCTTCATATTCCCACCGCAAATGAGACCGTCGTCCCACCCGTAGTCGCTGTCTAACTGAAAATCGAGCAGACGTGGGGCGCCACCCTGCATCAACCCGATTGCCTGCCGTCGTGCCTCCGCTTCCACGCAGCCGCCGCCGAGCGTCCCGAAATTGCGCAGGTCTGGCAAAATTAGCAACTTAGCCCCCGGCTTTTGTGGCGTAGATCCTTTCGTTTCTACAACTGTACAATAGGCACCCATCTCTTCGGACTCAATTAGTTCTATAACTTTTTGGTATATCTCTCTCATTTTTTCCCCCTCGCATCAGGTCAGCTAAAATATTCGTTGTTCTTTAACGCTCTTTGCTACCAATTGGGTGAACTGTTCCCGCTGAACGTCAGTCAAATCGAGTTGAAGAGTCAATTCCGCTCCACCCTGACCAACTTGGGTCGGAACATTGAGATAAACTTGCGCCGTGCTCGATTGAATCAGGGAGCTGACGCACATGATTCGCTTCTTATCTAGGGCAATTGCTGTGACAATCTGTGAGATCCAAGTAGCCAGCGTATATGGCGCATCTATGGTGCTAGATTTCTTATGCGTATCCTGCACTGCCTCCGTCAACGCATCGATCTTCCTTGCGTCTAATAACTCCCCCAACGGTATACCATTCACACGACAATATTGCGGAAGCGGGTAGATGGTCTCGTCATTCCCGATGGCAAGAACTGTGACATCTTGCACAGAAACGCTCAGTTGGTGGGCAATTTGGGCTTTCAGATACGCACACCCCATCCCGCCAGAAAGTCCGATGACTTGGCTTGCTTCCGCCTCAAGCTCACGGTAAACGTAAGAAGCGAGCGAACATGCCAAAGGCATTGCGGCAATGACCCGTGCCTTCGGTGCATGACGTTTGATGTGCCGAGCAAAATGTTGTGCTAGCAAGGCATTTGATCGGCGTTGTGCTTGAATAGGGCGTGATGCGTGGGGAAGTAGAACTACAATCTGTGAACCTGCCAGTGCCGACCAATCGTGAGTCACGCGCAGTTCAGTGTCAACTCCTCCAATTGCAGCTGCTTGTTTTAGATCTTGCAGCGTATCGCGGAGTGGCACTGGCTTATCGTCTACCCAAACGACTTCAGAGAAGATGTTTAAGTGACAAATTGTTGATGCAACAGGAGCAATACAACTTCCCCCTCCGAGGAGGCTTATCTTCATCTCAATGGCGACCATCCAACAGTTGGGGCTTGAAACCGTCTCAAAGCAGGCTCATAAAAGCGTTTCAACCAGCGTCTGGAAGTTTTCTTCTAGCAATTCGCGCTGTTTATTCATCTCAGATTCAGGGGCGAGCTTTGTTTCTAATAACCGCTCGTAGCGCTCAACATATTCTAGGAGTACTTCGACCTCCTTTTCGTAACAGATTAGCGAGGATAACACCTTCTCTTTGATCAGGATTGGCAACTCTGTTTCTGTAATCTGTGTTAGTTCCCATCGCCACAACTTTTCAGAAATGTAGCCTGCATATTGTTGCAGCGCATCGCCCTCATAGCCGGCGTCTTGGAGAACTCTTAACTCTAGGAGTAGGTCTACGGCGATATTAAACACATTCACCGAAGCATCCCCCGCATCGGCGGGGTCAGGAAAAATCCTTCTCAACTTTGTCAATGCACGCCCGGTGGTGGAGATAGGCAACTTATTTTCAAACAGGAATGCGCGCAAGTTTGGATACTCATCGGGAGATTTCACGTTCTCCAGCCATGTATCTTCAATGGGTGGCAGCGATTGCAGGTCAAAATTCAGTACCTGATGCTCCCGTATCTGATTGATTTGCTGAGCATGCGGAGTTATCGCTGTCTCCAGCAACGTTAATGGCGCATTGGTATAGGAATTCAGGAACTCTATAAGTTCAGCGATCTTCGGTTTTTCCTCTTCAATTGCCGCTATCACTTTTGCAGCGGATTCGGGAGATTGCCCCTTTTTCCGCCCCTTTTTCCCTTTGCCCTGCTTTTTGGAGGCTTTGGGATTCGCTGCGCGTGCCAGTTGCTTATCAAGCGTCTGCTGATATGTTAGCAACTCCTCGCGAAGTGTACACAAGGTGGTATCGCTATGAATTTGCAGCATAGCAGGTGTACTAATTTCCTGTAACCCACGACCAATTTTCGCTTGTAAGGCACGGTCAAGATTCCGTTTCAGGGTGTTTAAATCTTTCTCATTGCGTATAACAATTTTTCCACCAAGCACAAGATCCATCAACCTCTTCGTTTCTAGCGGGAGACTGAGATTGATGTCGAAAATTGGCTGAAAATCTTCGCAAAGATGCTCTCGAACTAGCCCCTCGGTGAGT
The DNA here is from genome assembly GCA_965222435.1 of Candidatus Poribacteria bacterium. GTDB lineage: Bacteria > Poribacteria > WGA-4E > WGA-4E > PCPOR2b > PCPOR2b. The sequence goes on from OZ244950.1 coordinate 6,744,398, forward strand.
ATTGTCCACAATGTCCTATAATAGGGTTCATGTCCGCTCCGTTCTTCAGGAGTATTCTGAATCCAACGTTTAATCACAGGGAAATTATCGTGGAGGCGACTCAGGACCTCTTCAAATATCTTCTCCGAAATTCCAAATCCTTCAAACGTATTCCCTCTTCGGAGCGAGATGTTGCGTGTCCCCGTATTCCCCCCTGAAGAAGCAGAATGCTTAGGCATTAACAGAACGTCAGACAGCGGTTTGAGAATGGATTCAAATTGTTGCTGATGCCTGTCCGCAAAATTCGCAATCTCTAGCAATTTTATCCATAAGTCCCGAAGCCTTTCAATCTGTTTGGGATGGGTAGCCGGATTCAACGTAAGGCGGTAAATTCGGTCGCGTACTGTTTTGTCTGTCCAGCTTGGCAAGCGAATTTCATCTAGCAGCTCTCCCTCCTCAAGTACCATTAATTCAACTGTGCGAAGCAGCCCAGTCTCAATAAAGTCCTTTTCAAATACAAGATCGTAGAAAAGTCCAGTCGCTTGATCCAACACTTGATTCGCCAATTTGTAGCCAGCTAGGATGAGGTGTCTGATAGTGGTTTGGCGCGAGTCCTGAAGTTGCCATGTTTCGATGATTGAATCAATACTGTTTCTAAGCGATTCTTTCCTAGATTCCACCTTATCTTCATCTAGGTGTTCACCGATATATTTGCCAAAAAATTCGCTGAATTCAAATAGCTGATTTCGCAGCTCGTCAATGGCTAGATCATCCCAAACTCTCTCATAAATCCGTTGCCCCGGTTGGAGCGTGAGTGCTTGAAGCCGACCATCAATACGCTCTTGGAAATTCGTCATGATTTCGTGTGCACGTTGATTCGCCTGCGACACGTACTCATCAATAATCGCAGAGGATGCGGTAACGGCTTCACGGATCGCATCGTAGTCACCATTGAGAGCGGTAACAACGAATTCGATACTGTCCGGAGACAATGGATTATAGACTGCCGCCGTTGGAAATATCCCTATCGGTTTTAAGCCTTGTACAGGCTGAGGCAATTTGCTCTGCCCCTCCTCTTCCTGTGTCGGTTTACCCTGGAAATACTCACTAAGCCTTAAACAGTAGTTAACGTCGAGCAGATCGGGATAGTGTTTGATGTGCGTACGATGAATAACCAAGAGCCGATCGTAGTCACTGTTGGTAACTGAATCGATCAGCTCATCCTCGTTCAGATGCACACCGTGAATATTCGTCTGTTCTGGAATAACGACCTTCGCTAATCCGGATGCGGTTTCTTGAGATGACGCGAGGACATAGCCGCCGGTTTTGACAGTGGTTGGTATTGTGAACTCAACTTTCAAAACCTCTTGCACCATCTCTGACATCGTGAGGGATTTGCCTAGATGCACGGTGGTAATATCTTTGAGAACACCATCGGCGAAGTCCGTCACTTGACGTGTGTTACGCTCTAGCTCTTGCACACTCCTGCGAACACGATCATGGTCATCCTTGGCTTCCGTCGCAACTTTGGCTTCGTCAATCCAAGAAATCCAAGCACCGGGTCGCGGTCTCATTTTGAGTGTGAGGTCACCGTCTTCTGAGTCGAAGCCGGGGAGGATTTGCCCTTCGGACGATTTCTTTGGCGTCCAAATGAGCAAGTATTTGTCATTCTTCGTGCCAAGTCCCATTCCAAAGGTGTCACCCCAACTGATCCGTCCTTCAACACTCGCTTTTATCTTATCTGTTAAAGCGAAAAGAGAATCTGAACTAAAGTTTAGGGATAGGTCTTGAATCTGATTCGGTTGGTCTTTGTCCAAAATCATTTCCTAAATACATTTAACAAAAAATGGGCAATTCTTTCCCGTACTGTACCTCAGAGGTATGGAAAGCCTTGCCCTAAAAGTTCATGCCAAGATGTGCGTACTTTCTGTTTAAGTATCTGACTAAAAATCTCTGCACATTCTATCGGGTAGAATCTACGCCCACGCGCTTAGTGGGTTGCCACTACCCCAAGTAAACTCATGTTCGGGTACTTACGCATCCGGATGAAGTCCTTGTTCGGGAATATCATTATTAGCTATCAGCATCTCTCGATCAAAGATGAAATCTTTCCGCGAACCGCCGAGAACTTCACCCTCTTTTTGTTTTTCTCTAAAGTATTGCGGGAGTGTAATTCCTGTCATCTGGATTGCATCCTCCGGACACGCTTCAACACAGTATCCACAGAAGATGCATCGCAGCATATTGATCTCAAAAACTTCGGGATATTTTTCGCGTTGATAACCTTCTTTCGTTTTCCAGCCTTCGGGCGCGGGACCACCTTGAATGGTAATACAATCTGCCGGACAGGCTGTTGCACACATAAAACATGCCACACATTTGACATTGCCTTCCGGGTCTAACGGCAGCTTATGGAGGCCACGATAGCGGTCATTGCGCTCTTCAACACTACGTGGATCTTCGGGATACTGATAAGTAAATTTCCTCTTGGGAATATGTTTTAGTGTCGTGAGCATACCCTTAATAAGTCCAGGGATATAAAGCCTGTCCCAAAACGACATTTCTTCATTTACTCTCATAGGAACGCTGTCGCGGCTTTGATTATTGAGCGTGAAAACCTCTGCTGGAAAGCCGTTCTCCTTTCGATAATAAAGTTCAAATCGAATAGTAGCACAATTTCAATATTAATGCAACAACTATTTTTTTACAATTGCCGCCTCATGGGTGGCAAACCCTTTACATTGACATGGTATAATAGCAGTTACTCTGATGGATACTCCCTTTTCAACCCTTCAGGAAACCCATAGGGCAGATCAGTTCGGGGTACAGGTAATGGAAAGCTCTGGCCCCCTAAGTTTTGGAATATCTCATGTTTACCACATAACCATAGAAACGTCTCTGCCACCTTCACTGCACTTCGGAATTGTTCAACAAGATTAGAGGCAGGGCTGTCATAGTCAGCAGTGGCAAAATCGAAGTTAGGGTCAACCGTCCAATCCCTTTTAGGTGGACTGGTTCTCCAATAGAAATACTTCAACAAGTTACGGGTTGCAGTTATAGTCGATGACGGGCGACGATGCCAGATATGATAGATTGTGATGAACACAGAACCTGCTGGCGCATCAGTTGATACTGTGTTCTGGATATTCCCTAAATGCCCCATTAACCTTGACTTCTGCCGTACAAGATGTGTGCCGGGTACAAGTTGCGTCGGTCCCATTTCTATGGGTGTGTCCTGTGGATAATAGAACACCTGAAGGAAGTTTAACTCATGGGTATAGTTGTAGTTCCCATCAATATGCCAACCCCCCACTGATGCGATAGGGCATTCAACACGATGGTTCACCATCTGGACGGGCAGATGGAAATCTTTGCCCAACAATGACCGCACAGCACCTGCAACTTCAGTATTCTTCATCACCCCCTCAACAAACCATTCCTCATATAAGATGTCATTCATATAGAGCAGGTCAGGATTTGCATCACAATACTTCAGAACACGCTGGTTAATATCATCAGGCACAACCCCTTCAAGCCTGAGATACCCATTTTTTAGAAACTCAAGCACCTCTGTGTCTGATAAGGTTGGTTTGCAGTCATGTGTGCTAGGGTGAATCAATGTCTTTTCTGAAAAGGTATTCATAACTCAAATCTGCCCATATCACATCTTTGTCGATGTTGATGAAGTTGTCTGCAAGGATTCTGATAACATCATCCTTGATTATAGGAAAGTCATTCTCAAATGCCATCCGCCTTCCGTTGAATTCTCAAACACTGACTCACGGTTTCACATCATTACACTATAATTGGGAGCTTCTTCCGTAATCGCAATATCGTGCGGATGACTTTCGCGATAGCCACTACTCTGCATCCGAACAAACCGGCTTTCAATCCGCAATGACTCAATGTCTGGCGTACCGCAATACCCCATCGCGGCGCGGAGACCACCGACAAGTTGATAGACAAAATCGCCCAACCGACCCTTGTAAGGCACTCGTCCTTCGATGCCTTCGGGGACCAGCTTTGCTAAGGATTCACTACTTTGAGAGTATCGCTCGCTACCACGGCGTTCCTGCATAGCGGATAAAGAACCCATACCCCTATGGATTTTATATGTACGTCCTTGATAGATAACCGTTTCGCCGGGACTTTCCTCCGTACCTGCAAGCAAACTCCCTATCATCACCAAACTTGCACCCGCACCAATCGCCTTCGCAATATCGCCAGAATATCGAATACCACCATCAGCGATAACCGGAACGCCATCTTTATCCGCCTCTTGCGCACAATCGTAAGCCGCCGTAATCTGCGGAATCCCTATTCCTGTGACAACACGGGTCGTACAAATTGATCCGGGTCCCATGCCTACCTTTACAGCATCAACACCTGCATCAATCAACTGACGCGTTGCTTCGGCGGTTACAACATTTCCGGCAATCAGTTCCACATCGGGAAATTCCGCCTTAACCTGATGCACTGCCTTCATTACATTCCGATGATGACCGTGCGCGGTATCTATCGACAAGACGTCAACCTCTGCATCAACCAACAGCCCCACTTTCTCCAAATCCCAAGAAGGGCTAATCGCTGCGCCAACTCTCAGTCTCCCAGATTTATCCTTACATGCCAGAGGATATTTCTCTACCTTGTCAATATCTTTGATTGTGATAAGCCCACACAGGCGAAACTTCTCATCAACGATTGGGAGCTTTTCCTTCCGAATTTGGTGCAGAATCTGTTTCGCTTTCTCCAGTTCAATCCCAGGCGAGGCAGTGACCAACTGTTCACTCGGTGTCATCAGTTCAGTCACAGGCAGATCCGCATCTTCCTCATATTTCAGATCACGATTGGTGATTAACCCAACGAGGTAACCTTCTTTGGTCACAATCGGGATACCACCGATGCGGTAACGTGCTGTCAACTCCAGCGCATCACGAACCTTCTTATCGGGAGTCAAAGTAATCGGATCGATAATCATTCCGCTTTCTGAGCGTTTGACCTGATCAACTTCCTTCACCTGCGTCTCAATCGAGCAATTGTAATGGATTATACCAATACCGCCCTCTCGCGCTAGAGCAATTGCAAGTTCGGATTCCGTAACAGTATCCATTGAGGCACTGCAAATCGGAATATTGAGACGAATACGACGGGTCAGCTGCGTGCTTGTATCAACCGCATGTGGCAGAATGTTTGATTCACCAGGGATTAATGAAACATCATCAAATGTCAGTGCTACCTTGGAAAATTTGGGTGGCATTGCATCGGAAAGTTTTGTGTCCATTGGGAGTGCCTCCTTAATAATGTAGTTAGGTCAGTTACCCCGCCCTAAAGGACGGGTCTTGTTTGTCCGCCCAATGGGTCTTACCGAGTTCCGCGCTTCTGTCCCCTGACGGGGGGTTTCGGGGTCGTTGACTACCGACACACCTCTCCCGTTTCACGAGGATCCTCGCTACGCGGGACACGCAAGGCTACAGCCGCCTTTTTAATGTTTATCGCAGCATTATAATCTCTATCCAATACTAACCTACAGTGGGGACAGGCATGGACACGCTCTGATAACGATTTCGGTACAACTGAATCACAACCTGAGCATTTCTGACTGGTGTGCTTGGGGTCAACTTTCGTCAACTGTTTGCCAGCGTTTGCAGCTTTGCTCTGAAGTCTTAATCGAAAGGTGCCCCAGCCAGCGTCGGATATGCTCTTAGATAGGTGCTTATTCTTTACCATGTTCTTGATTTTCAGGTCTTCAACAGCGACTTCTTCGCATTGGGAGAACAACCAATGAGTGGTCTTACCCTGAAAATCGCGACGTTGATTGCTGATATGTTCGTGTATCTTGGCGACATGCTCCCGTTGTTTCTCATAGCGGACACTGCCTTTTTCACGACGGGACAATATCCGTTGCGCTTTACCAAGGTCGTTTTCTGACCGACGGAAGTGTCGAGGGTTGTCGACTTTCTCACCATCTGAGGTGGTTAAAAACGACAAAAGCCCAACGTCAATACCTATTGTGGTTTCAACGGGAAGCTCAACAGGGTCTGCAATCTCAACGACTATACATACATACCACCCACTCGCTTTGCGCCGTATCGTCAACGTCTTAATTTTCCCGTCCGGTAACGGCCGGTGGTAATGGATTTTGACATGACCAATTTTCGGCACGACCACTCGCGCTGTTCGCTTGCCGATAGCACGTACCAACTGCTTTGCCAAGTGCTTAAACGTCATTGACCGATACCGACCGGCACCTTTGAAGCGTGGAAAGCCGGGCTTGTCGCCAGTCTTCCCACGGCGAAAAAACGCTTGGTAGGCTCTGTCTAATCGGTCAATCGTATCCTGCAAAACGTCAATATGAAGCGATGCGACTGTGTCTGATTCTTGGCGAAACGGCGTTAAGGCTTTTTCTTGCGTTGATTTCTTAACGGACTGACCGGTCTGTTCGTAGGTTTCCTTACGCCATGCAAGGGCTTGATTATACAAGTTGCGAAGCATTTCAAGCCATGCGACCAGTTTATTGCCTTGCTTGACTGTTGGATAGGCTCTGTATTCATAAGTCTTTTTCATAATCAATGCTTTGAATCAATCAAGAAAGGAGGTGCAGTTTCCTACCCGCCCTAAAGGACGGGGCTTCCACTGCTAAGAATTTGGTGAACCAAAGATGTTAAATCTTGAAGAATAGATAGGTAAAAAAAAAGAGGAAAATTATTTAGATAAGATGTTATCACATCACAAGTACATTGTCAAAAGAAATCCTATTCCTAAATACCTATAAATTTTCGACACATATTCAGCTTCCATCTCGCTCTCGCGCCATCTCGTTTCCTTCAAGCAGATCGTAGGCAATGGTGCCCTGACTTTGTGCCGGTGGAGCGGTGCCGAGAACATGACAAAATGTGGGAACAACATCAGCGGCGTGGATGTAACCCTGTGAATCATAATCACGCTCATACCCCTTTTTAATTCCCGGTCCAGCCAATAAAAATGTTCCAAAGCTAGAGGAGATGTCCTCGTTTCGGGTGGGGAGGAAGCCGCCGTGATGTGCGCCATACACTTCGGGCGCACCGACCGCTCCGCCACCGACAATCCCTTTCCACTGACCGTAGTAGCCACTGACGTAGCCGTGGTCCCATGCAAAGATGACATCACCGCACTGATCACCCCACTGACCGAGGAGGTAGGCATCACGTTTCGGCAGCGCAATGGCGATGGGGGTACGTCCAACCCCTTCATCAACCCAAGTGCGGAGTGCCAATAGCAGTTCACGCTCAATTACGTCGAACGCCGGTCCCACTTCAGCATTGATGTAGATATCAAAGCCTTTGTCATCCTTGAGATAGGCACGGGTCTTTTCCCAATCTATATCCTTCTCCAGGACCTCATCGCGCTCGACGCCTTCCGCACCGTCTTTAAGCACGGTGAACTCCTGATCGACGAGGAACTTACGGATGTTGGCAATCCGAATGTCGGGGTAAGCCCCATGGTCACCGAGGACACCGACGCAAGTCTCATCATCGGCAGCCTCCCAGATGCGTCCCAAAACCCGGTCACCGACCTGATATGCCCGACGGAAGTAGTCCATCGCTGTGTCTGCATTGTTTGGGTCGTAGCCCGGACAAACAGGATCTACATCGTTGAGGTGGATGTGGTTCAGATAGTCGAAAAGATGCCAATGGCAAATAAAAAAAGAACACCCATGCTCATGCAGCATGTGGTTGGCGACATCGGCGAACCAGAGTCCTTGATATTCGCACTCCTCAAGAGCCGTATCAAAATCCGCCATGCCCGACGTATAAGGTGTCATAGAGGCGTGCTCCTGATAGGGGCCAAAACGTTCTATTAGCTCCGCTGCGAGGCCATCCGGGTAGGTGAATCCGTTGGCGTAGGTGACCTGTGAACGGTAGAGTTTCAGATTTTTTCCGTCGGGCGTGAGTTCCGTCAGCTTAAACCGAATCGACGCATCCTGCTTTTGACCATCGATCTGGAAGGGGGCAATTGCCCAATCGCTCCATTGACCGACCACTGTCTCAGCAATTTGTGTATTCCCATCCTTCTCCCGGCAGATCTGTACACAATCATATCCTTTCCCACGACTGTCAACCACAAGGAGATGAAAGGTGTTGACATCGCCGCCGAGACGCGCATGGATTTCGATTATGGACTCAAGGGGTGGTGACTGGCTCGGTGGAAGGTTCTCCCAACCGACGGCGGGACGCAAGGCTGGAATCGGTTGAACGCTGCGTTGTGTCCGACGCACAGCCGTTCCATCATGGTCCATCTCGACGGTAGCGACCTCATCGCTCGTCGTGTAGGCTTGACAGGACGCCACTTCGTAGTCGGTGCTGGCGTGTCCGGGGTGACCAAAACCGTCCACAACAAAGCCGGATTTGATGCCCGACGGATGGGCTGCTGGGTAGTGGACCGCAACACTTGTTTTGCCGGCACGCTCTAAGGCATTCCAGATCCGCTCCGCATTCGGGGCGCGTCCATCGAAACTGTCGATCCGTTCACCAGGGGCGACCTCCACGCGCCAACGGGTGACACCATGTGTTCCCGTGTGAGCACCGGTAGAAAGGGTCGCCCAATTCGTCGGCGTCCAGACAGGGAAGGACGGAAAGGTTTGGTTCACCGTACCATTTTTGAGCATCCTTTCAAAGTTCGGCAAACACCCTTCAGCAACAAATTTTTTCATCATCGGAACGATAAAGCCATCCATTCCGTAGGCGTAGATTTTTTTAGACATAAGCATTTCCTTTTTAGAATCCCCAAACCATCATAAAACTTCACCCTTGATTAACAGAAAAAGTAGTCTGAGAGATTGAACGTACCAGCCAAGAATTTGTCTGACAGTACGCCGGTTTTCCACGTTGCCGCTATGCAGGAACGCCGACCGAGGCGTGAATCTGAACAAACTTCCATGTCCCATCCTCTTTTTCGAGCACACCTGTCAACCGCACTGCCAACTCTTCGGGATTACCCAGCCACTTGAGCCGCCATATCTGTCGCGTGTAGAACCACGCCACATCCTCCCGCTCCTGAATATCAAGATTCTCGTATTCAATCGCAATATCTGCTGCATTCGCGACAATTCGTTGATAGTAATCCCTCACGTTTTCACCGCCTTCGATATGCTCATCCGGCTCCGTACCAATCTTCACATAGTGATCAGCCAAAGACATCATTTTGATGAGCCGATCTGTATCTCCTGTGATGAGTGCGTCAAAGTAGGCTTTAACCGTTTGGCAGGCATCCATGACTATTTTTTCAAACCTTTGATTAGATTGTTAAAACAACCTCGACATCGTTCTTTCCTACTTGTAGGTTGACCCGTACAAATAACAACCGATCGCCTAACCACGTTACTTCCTGTGCGTTTGAGGTTGCCAACGTGAGTCCAGCGTGATTCCCCCAGACGGCTAACCCATACGGCATCGCTTTTGTGGATTCCAAGGCAAACTGCATCCGCAATTGGCTGCGCGAGCGAGAGGGACGAAACTGTTCAATTTGAGGTAGGTTGACCTCCGCACCGTTACGTGAGCTAACCGGCGGCGAGATGTAGTTTGTCACCCGAATCGGTTCTATCTTGCCTTCTTCAAAGACCAACTGACATTCGGCATCGTAATAGGAGAAGAGTGATTTGTCTGAAGCGGTTGATGCTTCATCCTCGCCTTCTGACTTGGAATCGGTGAGCAAAAAGGTTGGCTGCGTCTGTTCGCCGATCTCTTGACATGCCCGGACAACATCGGGAAGCGACATAATCTGCGTCTCCGGTGCCTCGCATATGTACGCCAAATATGTATCTAACTGATCGAGTTGTTCCGATGTCAGCGATGCGACCTCCACAGCATCAATTCGCTGGATATAAGCCAACCAACGATTCCACTCTGCGTTTGCCGCATAACAATCGAATCCCTGCTGCGCCGTTCCGTTTAATATTTGGCTTTGAAAATCGGTGTCCTCCGTTTCCTCAGACCCAAGAGGTGTCTGGGTAGGGAGGAGGGAGGCGTGTGGTATACCGACAACTCGGCTCGTGGAGGTGCCACAGAAATTGTGCCGATCTACCGACGGAAAGAAGCACCCAAACGGACAACCCTCATCCGCTCCATCGCCCCAACCATACCCCCACAATCCGGCAAAACCGACCTGTGCTAAGGCGTAAAGCAGCACGTGATTTTTCTGCCCCGCTCCTGCAACAACAGGATTCGCCCATTCGATTGCCCTTTGGACCCGATCTCTCTCGGACGAGATAAAATTCGGCAGCTTTTCGCGCATTGTCACGATATGCTCCGCGGATTGGCTCAAGTCGTCGGAATCTGTTCCCGATCCCCAAATTGGTGCAACGTCAACCATCAGCATTACTTCGTCACCGTGGGAGGCGTTCCATTCGGTTAAATCTGCAGCGAAGGACCGTGCAGAGGTCGCCCCGACGCCCCATGTAATGGGAATGCCATGTTTATGGGCAACTTCGGCGAGGCGGCGCATCCCTTGCCTCAACGCGCTCCGATCTCCAGTGATTACATTGCTAACGAGAGAATAAGTCAACATAACAAACCAAATAGTACCTTTTCAAAAGCGACGATACATTAACGCCTTGGACCTTCAAGGAAAACCGTAACCCCCATCTCGGCGTATTTCTTGCGCGTGTCCGGCATACCACTTCTGTAGCAGACCGCTGCATCGGTGTCAGCAAGCTGCTCACACGCACAATCGTCAACGGTCTTCAACGATAAGGATCTCGCCAAATCTGCCACAATATTATAAACCCTCTCGAATTTTCCGTCAACGCATTTCTAACCTTAAAAATAGACTGACGAAAGATGCTAAAAGCGAATACCCTATGGCAAGTTCAAACGAGAAAACGAGACGCAGGCACAAGTTTATACTGATGCTTTGTACGATGATTTCTCTTGAAACTACCTAATATCTGTGTTACAATCTGAACTTCCTGAAATTACAAGTTGTGCGAACTACTTCATGGATATTATCACTTGACAGATGATGAACGATACTGTTATGAGAAATCCGAGAAAAGCGTTACTATGCTTCACAGCTTTGGGACTTCTATTATTTTTCATTACCGCTGCGGCATCTGCCCAGACCGATAAACAGCTTGCCGAAAAAGCGTTAGCAGCCACAGTGTATTTAGAGATGGCAGATAAGGATGACAACATCCTCGGATCTGGCAGCGGTTTCTTCGTCGGACAAAGCCAGATTGCAACCAACTTTCATATTGTTGAAGGAGCATCGAAAGGCACGGCGAAATTGGCTGGTAGCCCCACGAAATATACCGTCGATGGCATATCCGCAACTGATGAGAAAAACGACCTTGCCATCCTAAAAGTTACGGGGGTTGAGGGTGAACCGCTTCCCCTAGGCGATAGCAATACAGCAAAAATTGGCGAGACATTCTACGTCGCAGGTAATCCCAAAGGGTTGGAAGGCAAATCCTCAAACGACACTATCAATAATCTTCACAACGGGGATGCCAAAAAACGGTTCCAGATGACCGCCCTAATCTCTCCCGGAAGCAGCGGAGGACCCGTACTAAACGGAAACGGCGAAGTAATTGGGATCTCTCTTATAACACTTGAAGATGGCCAGAATCTCAATTTCGCCATTCCATCAAACGATCTCAAGGAATTGCTCGCTCAGTCAGGGAAGACGAAACCTTTGTGGCAGGGCAAACAATCCATATCCGCTGAAACTTACCTTAAGTGGGGCTATGCCAAGTACAGATTAGATCAATATCAAGCTGCCATTGACGATTATAATGCCGCTATCAACCTCAAACCCGATTTCGCCTCTGCCTACTACTTCCGGGGAACTGTGAAGCGATCGTTGGGTCAATACAAGGAGGCGATCGAAGATTACGACACCGCTATCGACCTCAAAAGCGATTTTGCTTTCGCCTACTATTTTCGGGGAACGATAAGGGGTGATCTAGGTGAACACTTCATCGCCATCCAGGACTATAACAAGGCGATCGAAGCCAAACCCGATTATGCTTTCGCCTACCTCAGACGGGGAATTGCGAATTACTTACTGGATCGCAATTGGGCGGCAAAGAAAGATTGGAACACTGCACTGGAGCTCGCGGAACAGGCTGGTAATAAGCGCCTCAAAGCTCAAACAGAAAAATTTCTTAAGCGAGTTGAGTAGTGCAGCCACTTGAAGGCCGCTTTATGAAACCAATAAATACAGAAATCTAAGCTCTAAAACTTACTTCATACGACGAGGAAATAGAAATATTGAGGATAGCCGCATAATGAACAGATCATTGAGTGAAGCTGACCCACAAATTGTCCAGATTATGCTTCAAGATCTGGATCGGCTGCAAAATTGTTTGACACTGATCCCTTCAGAAAATTATGTAAGTCGGGCGGTCATGCAGATGCAGGCGAGTGTTCTGACCAGTAAATACGCCGAAGGAACGCCCGGTGCCCGTTATTATAACGGTTGTGCAGCCGCAGATGGCGTGGAAAGCCTCGCGATTGAGCGAGCGAAGCAGCTTTTCGGTGTTGATCATGTCAACGTCCAACCGCACGCTGGAAACTTAGCCAATATGGCAGCGTACCAAGCACTGCTTGAGCAGGGCGATACAATCCTGTCAATGAGACTGGATCACGGCGGTCATCTGAGTCATGGGCTTCCCCAGAATTTCTCAGGCCAATATTACAATATAGTATCCTACGGTGTTGACCCGGAGACGGAACAGATCGACATCAATACGATAGCCGAGCTTGCCAAAGCGCATCAACCCAAGCTAATTATTGTGGGCGGTAGTGCCTATCCACGCTGGTTCGATTTTGCAGGGTGGCGAGAAGTTGCCGATTCCGTCGGCGCGTATCTGATGGCAGACATCGCTCATATCGCCGGACTGATTGCCGCAGATGTACATCCGGATCCAGTGCCTTATTGTGACGTGATTACCACAACAACTCACAAGACCTTGCGGGGCCCGCGTGGCGCAATTGTGATGTGTCGGGATGAATTGGCAGAAGCGGTCGATCGCGCGGTCTTTCCGGGCATACAAGGCGGTCCCTTTATGCACACAATCGCAGCGAAAGCGGTTGCCTTCAAAGAAGCGATGGAGCCTGCCTTCAAAACGTATCAGAGCCAAGTTGTGAAGAATGCCAAAGCACTCGCGGAAGCACTCATAGGCAACGGATTTCGCTTGGTAAGCGGCGGCACGGACAACCACCTCATGCTGATTGATTTAACTGCGACATACAAGCAGTTGAGTGGACGGCAAGCCGCAGACCACCTTGAAAACGCGGGAATCATTGTCAACAAAAATACCATTCCGTCGGATAAACGATCTGCGACCACAACAAGTGGTATCCGCCTTGGAACACCGATGATATCAGGACGCGGCATGAAAGAGGGAGAGATGCAGCTGATTGCTGATTTGATAACGGAAACCCTTGAAGGACGCAGAAGCGCGGAAACCAAGCGGGGTGTGAGGGAGAAAGTTCGCAATCTTTGTGGACAATTTCCAATCTACGAAGATCTAAATCTATGGACATGAACCAAAATTGGATTACAAAGCCGCTCTCGCCTATATTGATACATTCATTAACTCCGAGAAAAGCCCTGACTTCTCAAGGCAGGCACGCTTCTATAACCTTGAACGTATCTCTCGCCTGCTAGCGAGGTTGGGGGATCCACACCGTCGCTTGAAGGTGGTTCATGTCGCCGGCAGCAAAGGGAAAGGGTCAACGGCAGCACTGATCGCCTCAATCCTGACTCATGCGGGTTACAAAACTGGCTTGTTTACACAACCCCACCTGATAACTCCGCGTGAACGGTGCCGCATTAATTCTCGGCTTATTTCAGAAGGGGAATTTGCGGGATACGTTGACCTGCTCAAACCGTCAATTGAAGCGATGGCGGAATTGGAATCAATTGGGCGTGTTTCATTTTTTGAGATTTATACAGCCCTCGCGTTTTCCTACTTTGCGGACAATGCGGTTGATTTTGCGGTTATTGAAGTAGGACTTGGCGGGCGGCTAGATGCAACAAATGTGGTAGATCCGCTTGTGAGCGTTATCACACCGATTAGTTTGGAACATACAGCGATACTTGGAGATACCCACGAAGCGATAGCGAAAGAAAAAGCGGAGATTATAAAACCGAACCGTCCGGTCGTATTAGCACCACAACTCTCTGAAGCGCGGACGGTGTTTGAAACTGTCGCTGCAGATCGGGATGCACCGATGGATGAGGTTGAGCGCGATATTCACCTGAAGCGTAAGGACTGGAGTATCAATGGTCAGGCGTTTGATCTGACAGCACAATCGGCGTTTTATCCGGACCTGTTTTTGCCGTTGCTCGGTGAACATCAGGCGATTAATGCAGCAACTGCCATCGCTTGTATTGAGCGTATACGTCAGGAAGGATACACGGTTCCCCGAACCAGTATCTATGGCGGTTTGAAAGAGGTGCGTTGGGCGGGACGGATGCAGGTCGTCGGACAATCGCCGGTTATTTTGCTGGATGGCGCACATTCTCCAACTTCAGCGGAGGCGTTGTGCAAAGCCATCCGTGAGGTCTTTCGTTACCGCCGTTTGATTCTTGTTGTGGGCTTGATGCGAGACAAAGACCTGCAAGCTATTGGTCAGGTCTTGTGTCCGTTTGCAGATGAAATTATTGCAACGCAGGCGTTTGATAACCCTCGTGTCATGCCTGCCAAAGAGATTGCACAGGCATGGTCAGAAACCGGGACGATTCTCCATGTCTGCCCAAGCGTCCATGAGGCGATACCGTTGGCACAATCAATTGCCACGACCTCAGATCTTATATGTGTCGCAGGCTCCATCTATATTGTTGGAGAAGCGATGAAAGTACTTGGTATAAGTCAGTTACCCCACCCTAAAGGGTGAGGGTTGTTGCCTTGTCCCTTGGGATTTATTGGGTTGCGCGCTTCCGTCCCTTTCGGGTGCTTCGGGGGTGTTAGTAACCACCGCACCTCCACGCAAGGCTACAGCAGCCTTTTTGATGTTTATAGCAGCGTTATGGTCTCTGTCTAAAATCAGACCACAATCGGTACAATCATGGACTCTTACAGAGAGCACTTTCTTGACAATCGAACCGCACCCGGCGCATTTCTGGCTTGTATAGTGGGGGTTGACTTTCGTAAACTGCTTGCCGGCACTTTCAGCCTTGCTTTGCAGCTTCAATCGAAAGCGACCCCACCCTGCGTCCGAGATGCTCTTAGCGAGGTAATGGTTCTTGACCATGTTCTTAATTTGGAGGGTCTCAACAGCTACTTCGTCGCACCGGTCAAGGATAGAATGTGCCGCCTTAAACTGAAAGTCTTTCCGTTGGTTCGCAACGTGTTCGTGGCAACGGGCAACAGTATCACGTTGTTTCGATCTACGTTTGCTTCCTTTCTTACGTCGTGCGAGTATCTGTTGATGTCTAGCAAGTTTCTTTTCCGCTTTACGGAAATGGCGGGGGTTCGGGATTTGCTCGCCGTCCGAATCAACGACAAAGGCGTTAAGCCCCACATCAATGCCGAGTGTCGTTTGAACGGGGACTTCAATCGGGGCCGGAACCTCAACGACGATTGTGGCGTGCCAACCGGACGCCTTCTTGGAAAGGGTCAACGTCTTAATTTTACCATCGCGCAACGGGCGATGGTATCGAATCTTCGGGTGTCCGACTTTCGGGACAACTATACGGGCAAACTTCCTATGGACATTGCGAATCAAATTGTTAGACAGGTGACTAAAGGTCATCGACCTATACCGTCCTTCGCCTTTGAAGCGTGGGAAACCCGGTTCACCACCTGTTTTGATACGGCGAAAGAATGCTTTGTATGCTTTATCCAAACGGCGAATCGTATCTTGGAGAACGTCGCTATGGAGACCGGCAAACGATGTCGATTCTTGTTTCAGGTCAGGCAAAGCGTTCGCTTGTGTCGTCCACTTTACCGACCCGCCGGTGTTTTTGTAGGTCTCTATACGCCATGCAAGGGCTTGGTTGTAAAGTTGTCTCAACAATGCCAACCAAACGGTAAAGGTGGTCCGTTGCTTGGTTGTAGGATACGCACGATATTCATAAGTCTTTTTCATTAGGGATTATCTTTCCGTCTTTCATGCCTTTTCAACGAGGTGTAGGGGACGCCAGCAAGGGTGCTGACGGTTGAAATCCCCTACGAAAGACAAAAGGAGTGTACCATATTTTACCTGCAAAATCAACTAAAAAAGGAGCGCAGTTTCCTCCCCACGCTAAAGCATGGGGCTTCCACTGCGAAGATTTTGATGAAACGTAAGTTGACCAGTACCCAAAGAACCTATTGTAGGGAACGCAAATCTGCGTCCCCTACGTTTGTAAAGGAGATGTTTTATGCTTGAAACAGTTTTCAAACGGCTCCGTGAAAGGAGCCGTGGATATTTAATATTTTTCACTTCGTGGGTGGGGATGGCAGTTGCAAATCCTGCCTTTGCACAATCAGAACCTCTCCCACCCTTACCCACCGCGTGGTGGATTGTCCCGATTGGTTCACTGATCGCTTTGGGATTCGCATTTGTCTTCTATAAATCGGTCATGCGGCAGAGTGAAGGGACAGAGGTGATGCAGGAAATCGCTCAATCTGTCCGCGAAGGGGCAAGGGCTTATCTGAGACAGCAGTATAAAGTGGTAGGTATAGTTTTCGTTGTGTTATGCGTTATCTTCCTCATCATGGCTTTCGGGCTGAACGCCCAAAACAAGGTGGTGCCCTTTGCATTTTTGACAGGCGGATTTTTCTCAGGGCTTTGCGGCTTTCTTGGCATGAAGACCGCAACGAACGCATCGGCTCGCACAACATGCGCAGCGATGGAGGGTCTCAACTCAGGCTTGCGAATCGCTTTCCGCGCCGGTGCAGTGATGGGGTTGGTGGTTGTCGGTTTCGCACTATTGGACATCGCCGGTTGGTTTCTGATCCTTTACTACCTTTTTCCAAAGATTTTTCCGGGCTTCTTGGGCGCAAATCCGCTGCCCCAAATCACTGTAATCATGCTGAGTTTCGGTATGGGTGCCTCCACTCAAGCACTCTTTGCCCGTGTCGGCGGCGGTATCTACACCAAAGCTGCTGATGTCGGTGCCGATCTCGTAGGAAAAGTGGAAGCTGGCATCCCTGAAGATGATCCGCGCAACCCGGCTGCTATTGCTGACAGTGTTGGCGATAATGTAGGAGACGTTGCCGGTATGGGTGCCGACCTGTACGAGTCCTATGCGGGATCAATCCTCGCCACCGCTGCACTCGGTGTCGCAGCAGTTGCAGCGAAGGACCACGGTAACATCGCGCTCCAATTGAAGTATCTCTCAGCACCGATGATTATTGCGGGGATTGGTGTAATCCTCTCGATCCTAGGGATTTACATGGTTCGCACGAAAGAAGGTGCCACGATGCGGCAGTTGATGGGTTCGCTCAACCTAGGCATCAACGGAAGTGCAATCGGTATCGCTATCTGTTCGATTCCTGTGTTGTGGATTCTTGACCTCCCGAACAGGTGGCAGATTTGGGGTGCCATTGTGGCGGGTCTAGCTGCCGGTCTGATTATCGGCAAGGTCACAGAAATCTTTACCTCCCACGATTATGAACCCACACGCGCCATCGCCAGGCAATCTGAGACAGGACCCGCGACGGTTATCATTGAAGGCATTGCTGTGGGCATGGAATCCACCGCTATTCCTGTGCTAACAGTTATCGCTGCCGTTGCTGTCAGCTTCTATCTGCCGGGTGGAGCCACGGATACGTTGATGGGACTCTACGGCGTCGGTATCGCTGCGGTGGGTATGCTCGCAACGCTCGGCATCACATTGGCAACCGACGCGTATGGACCAATCGCAGACAACGCAGGTGCTAATGCCGAAATGTCTGAACTCGATCCGAATGTCCGTCAGCGCACAGACCAACTGGACGCACTTGGAAATACGACCGCAGCAACCGGGAAAGGCTTCGCCATCGGATCTGCTGCATTGACCGCCCTCGCTCTCCTCGCTGCCTATCTTGAAGAGGTTCGATATGGGTTGGAACACATGGCGGGCAAGACTCAACTGCCCATCCCCGGCGAAGGTATGGTCGATACCATCAAGGTCAGCATCACCCAGTTCATGTCTTACTATAATGTAACCCTAATGAACCCGAAAGTGTTGATCGGCCTATTTCTCGGCGCGGCCATGGCATTTTACTTCTGCGCTTTAACGATGAAAGCGGTGGGACGTGCCGCTGGCGCAATGGTGCAGGAGGTGCGTCGTCAATTCCGCGAGCGACCCGGCATCATGAAGCGTGAAGAAAAACCGGACTATGCCCGATGCGTTGCAATCTCGACCGCGGGAGCGCAAAGAGAGATGATTCTTCCATCGCTGATTGCCATTATCGTCCCGGTGATCGTCGGCTTGGTCTTCAACGTTGCAGGTGTTCTCGGATTGCTTGCCGGCGGTTTGGCGACCGGATTCGTGTTGGCAGTGATGATGGCGAACGCCGGTGGCGCGTGGGACAACGCGAAGAAATACATTGAAGGCGGGGAATACGGTGGTAAAGGTTCTGACAACCACAACGCAACCGTCGTCGGTGATACCGTTGGCGATCCTTTCAAGGACACATCAGGTCCATCGCTCAATATCCTCATCAAACTCATGTCAATGGTATCGGTGGTATTCGCGGGATTGATTGCGAAATATGGCGACGTGATCGGCGGTTTGTTAGGGATGGGATAAGAAAGATAAGAGTTACGCAGTTGAATGCTTAACGTCTTGTAGTTTGGCGATTTATCGCCGCTGGACATCCTCCCAACGCCCGATGAACCGGACAAATACAACAGAAACTCCATAAGGAGTTGATAGGGAACAACAATCGTTGTTCCCTACTGAAATGCGTAAGTCCTGAATAGAATAAGAGCTAGGTGGACACCTGACAAATTGCCGGAAGGATCGTTTCTATGTAACTGAAAGATCAAGGAGATCTGATGTCAAAACCAATCAAAACTGAGGAAATGATAAAATCAATCAAGGGGATTTTAAAAGATTTTTCAGAAGAAGCAATCCGTATCCAATTGCCTGATGGCTGTTGGGGAGGGGAAATCACCGATCGGCTATATGCTGAAGGAATTCGGTGCGAATTTGAAGCGTACGCACCGGGGGCGAGGTACGGTCATCAATGGGTGTTCGATCTCTGCTGGGTCAAACGATGCGATGATATCACCGTATCCCTCCCACTCGCTGTTGAGATCGAGTGGAACAGTTGGCAAGAAGTTAAGGATGACTTTGAGAAATTGCTTTGGTCAAAGGCACAGTTGCGGTGCCTGATTTTTTATGCCGAGACCAAACGAGAGGAGAATATTAAAGAACTCAAGAATCGCATCAAAGCATTTGAAGGCACACGACCAGAAGATACCTACCTTTTCTGCGTGTGCGGCAGTGATAATAGATTCCGGTTCTACGAGCACCTATCCGCTAGAACACGCAACGACCGATAAGGAAATAATAGTGAAAACCGTACTATTCTCAATCTGGACCGCTCCCTTTGTTACACTCACATTTGTCCTTTGTACTGCCATGATAGGCAGTTCTAAATCGGGGGAATTTCCCACATCCTTGTTTATCTTCTTTTATTTACTAACTCCCAGAAAGGAAATTCTCTATGAATATTGGTTACATTGAAGAATTGCGTCATCATGTTGAAGAATTAACCCAAGAGATAGAAAATAAGCCAAAAAATCGCCAAACCTATTGTAAGCGCGGGCGCGCTTACCATCAACTAAACAATTACGACAGCGCAATTTCTGACTATACCCTAGCAATACAACTACTGACGCGTAAACCTATGCTGAAGCGTGAACTTAGCGATGTGTATCAGCAGCGCGGAAACGCTTACCGCAACACAGGCGATTATGATGGGGCCCTCTCAGACTACACCCACACAATAGAGCTAAAACCAAATGATGCCTATGCCTATTCCCTTCGTGGAGAGATTTTTCGTGCAAAAGGCGATTATGACCTTGCTATCCATGACCATACCAAAGCAATACAATTGGGGTATGGTGAGACTCATATCTATCACTATCGTGGAGAGGCTTACCGCGCAAAAGGCGATTATGACCTTGCTATCCGAGATTACACCCGCGCGATAGACAGACAGATTGATTATGCTGATGCCTATTTTGGTCGTGGAGAGGCTTACCGTGCAAAAGGCGATCATGCCCACGCCCAAGTAGACTTTGAAAACGCAAAGCAGGCCCGAAAACAATGAGGTGGTCCATAGAGCGAAGGCGTGGTCGCATTTCAATATGATTACCTTAATGCTACAATTATCATCAAAAAAATTTAGAGCGATGACGAACCGCTAACTTCCAAAGGTCCAAAAAATGTTTAAGAAAATCTTAATTGCAAATCGTGGTGAAATCGCGCTTAGGATTATCCGTGCCTGCCGGGACATGGGTATCAAGACCGTTGCTGTCTATTCGACCGCCGACAAAGATTCACTGCACGTCAAATATGCAGATGAAGCCTACTGTATCGGACCACCCGCTTCAACGGAAAGCTATCTCAGACCCCCGAACATCATTACCGTCGCTGAGCTGACGGGCGCCGATGCCATCCACCCCGGCGCAGGCTTTTTATCCGAGGATGCACAATTCGCCGAAATCTGCGAAGCCCATGAGGTCACCTTCATTGGTCCGACACCAGAAAATTTGAGGACAATGGGCGATAAGGCGGAAGCACGGGAAACAATGTCGAAAGCGGGGCTTAGGTTGGTGCCGGGAAGCGGCAGCATCCGTCGGCGGCTTCGGCGGAATGTCAGAAAAGGTTTGGTGGAAAACGCTGAGGAAGCGGTCGAAATCGCAGAAAAGATTGGCTATCCGGTAGGTATCAAAGCGGTCGCTGGCGGCGGTGGACGTGGTATCCGAATCGCGTATGACAGCACTAGTTTGATGGACTTCTTCCACACGGTCAAAGCAGAGGCACAGTCTGCGTTTGGCAGCACCGAAGTTTACGTTGAAAAGTGGATTGAAAATGCCCGCCACATTGAAGTCCAGATTTTGGGGGACAATCACGGAAACGTCATCCATCTCGGTGAACGGGAATGCTCCATCCAACACAAGCATCAAAAGTTGGTTGAGGAAGCTCCCGCTTCGTCCTTATCATCGAAGACACGACATGAAATCTGCAAGACCGCTGCTAAAGCAGCGAAATCGATTGGCTATAATAATGTCGGGACTATTGAGTTCGTCGTAGACTCTGATGAGGAATTTTACTTCTTGGAGATGAACACACGCATCCAAGTCGAGCATACGGTGACAGAGATGACCACGGGAATTGATCTGCTCAAGGAACAGATCCGGCTGGCATGGGGTGAAGAACTCGGATATGGTCAATCGGACGTAGAGGTGAACGGACATGCGATCGAGTGCCGGATTAATGCAGAAGATCCCGATAACGGTCTCGCCCCTTCCCCAGGGAAGGTTGAAGCATATCTGCCGCCGGGGGGAATCGGCATCCGCGTGGATGGCTACCTCTATCCCGGCTACGCTGTGCCGCCCTATTACGATTCCTTGGTCGCAAAACTGATTGCCCACGGTAGAGATCGAGAGGAAGCGGTTGCGCGTATGAGGCGGGCTTTGGATGAATTCACCATTGAAGGCATTAAGACAGCCATCCCGCTCCACCGAAAGATTATGGACGATGAACGCTTTCTGAACGCACAGGTCTTTACCAATTTTTTAGATTCAGGATTTGCTTGGTAAAACCCGCTTTATCTCCACTTACCCCAAACTGTAGTGTTATCATCCCACTCCGTCACGAGTATAACCCATGCCAACTTCCATTGATGTTGTTTTTACCCCAGATCTCCTCCCCTTTTCCGATCTCACCGGCAAAACGGCTGTCGTCGCCGATATTTTGCGTGCGACAACTACCATCACCTTCGCTGTGGCAAACAACGCAACAGCTATCACGCCTGTCCTGACCCCAGAGGATGCCTTTCGTCTTGCTGCGGATCAACCGAACATACTGATCGGCGGTGAGCGTGGTGGGATGAAAGTTGATGGGTTTGATCTTGGGAATTCACCGCGTGAATATACCGAAACGGTTGTTTCAGGGCGGCAAATCGTCTTGACAACGACGAACGGAACACGCACCCTACAAGCCTGTCGTGCTGCTGAACGGGTTCTCGTCGGATCCTTCCTCAATCTCCGCGCGACTGTGGACCGGTTGGCTCAAGTAGAAGGGGAACTTGTCTTTGCATGTTCTGGCAGAGAGGGCGGTTTCTGCACGGAAGATACTGTTTTCGCAGGTGCATGTGTGGCAGCATTAGCGGAGACTCAACTGACCGATGCCGCTGAAGCAGCAAAGATCCTTTATCAGGAACATTGTGAGGATCTGCTTGGGATGCTAAAGAATTGCTATCATGGTCGATCCCTCGCCAGCATTGGACTAGGAGAGGATCTCGAATTTTGTGCCCAAATCGATCTCGTTGACGTTGTGCCCCATCTGGTTGACGGACAGATTACTGCCTAAAACCAGAGGTAATTTCTTTCGCTCATGTTAAGAAATCGTGCAACAGAAACCGAGTTTTTTCGGAAAAACTCGGTTTCTTTTCGCGCTTTGCACTTGCTTAAAGTCATACCTCAATTGCCCTGATCTACGCTTGCAGTGGTCTTTTGAAGAAGGCCATACAACGGAACTTTCAGGAGCGGTTGCTTTTCACTGTTAGTATGAATCTCAATGACATCTCGAATCGACTTCGGCGAGTCCGTTGTTGGCGTACATGTAGCTTCGATTTGGTATTTTTTCCCCGATTCCACCGTAACGATTTTGGTCTGAACGATGGACAAACTGTTCTCAACCTTCAAGATTTCAAGGTCTGCCTGTCCACGTTTCTCAAGCGTAATGGAGCGGCGAACCGGTGTGTCCACCTGAAGGAAACCGGTGAAAAACTGATTCGGTTCAAGCAACAGTTCGCCGACCACCGTGCCTTCAATCCCGACATAAATTTCGGAATACTTTTTTGCATTGGTGGTGACGGTAATTGTTTCACGAAAAGGACCAAGGGAAAGTCCCTGGAGGTCAAAATGCACCCGAGCGATGAGATCTGTCTCGTCAAGCCTTTGAAACTTTGTCTGAACTTGCGGTGAACTGGATTTGACTGATTTCACCCGGATCGTGTCGAATGCCGGACGGTAAATGACAAAGGACTTGTGAATCGACTCATCCTGTCCAATCTCCCCAAGGTTGAAATGCCCCGGATAGACACCCGCAGTCCCATTGACAATCCCAAAAAGCGAGACGACTGCTGCCGGCTCGTCTGGATCATTGGTTGTCAGATACACGGCGACTCGCGTTTTGCCACTGTTGGTTGTCCCTCGATAGCGCACGTCGAGTTGGGTGGTGCCACCGGGAGGTATCACTTTCTCTTTTAGGTCAACCTTCTCACAGGTGCAAGAGGGATCCACCTCTAAAATCTCCAGTGGACTTCCCCCAACATTCTTTATAGTGAAGCTATGCTCAACCTTTTCCATCTGCGGAATCACTCCAAAATCGTAGGTCGGTGCATCAATTTCAATATCAGGCGCGTCTGCTGGAACTGTCCCCTGCGGTTGCGGCGGAGAGAGCATCAATATGTAGCCTTCCCATATCGACTCAAATTTCTTTTTTGGGAGAATCGAGTAGCCCTGCCTGACATCCCAAATCTCTATCTGATTCCGCTCAATTTTATCGACCACAATGAAGTGAGCGGAGGAGGAATTATCCGGTGTTTTGACCAAAGCAATTAAAGGCGGTGTCAATCGTCGAAGATGCCGATAATTGATCTTTTGACCCACGGGCTGCATCCCCAACTGAGCGGCGGCATCAGCAAGCCCCTTCATCGTCGTTCCCACCTTGGTCGTCCCCGCCAATGCCGCAACCCTTTCAGGCTTGACCACCACCCCGTGCCTTTCGGCGACTTGGCACAATGTATAAGGACCACACATCCAAGAAGGTAACTCCGCTTGACTGGATGGCAACAGGCCAAAAGCTATTACCAGAATCGTATAGAAAAATGTGGCTTTGTATACCGGCATGAGAGACTCCTTTCGTTACTATATCGGTTTACGACGAACACCCCTTTTGAGGGGACGTGACGTTATGTAGGGAACAACGATTGTTGTTCCCTACTTATTCTCTTTCTTACTTCTGCCCGTATCGCTGGAGGAACTCCTTTTTCGGTAATTTTTGACGTAACGCATCCACCCGAATCATCGCATCGTCAGGAATATCAACAATGAACGTCTCAGGCGGGATGGGGTGATTGACCTTGAAGTCTTTCGTCTTCAGTGTCATTCGACTGATAAAATGTTCTTTGCCCTCCGAATCAATCCAGAAGTTTTCTCCCACTCCCGTTTTAGGAAACCACGCCTCCCCGTGTTGCTCATAGGACATCAATGTGCGATGGACAGAGGGAGTCCCCTTTCTGATGTTGCTAAACATGACATCCACCTTAAGAGGGGAGTATTCTTCATATTTCAGGTAACGAAACCCTTGAGAGGGAGCAATCCAGAATCTCTCGTATACACTGGAGGAAGCCTCCGAGGGTTGTGCTTTTTCAAGCACATAACACGGAACCTTATTGAGATGCTCTCTCTTTTTAATGCGGAAGTTGTTCTCTCTCAGGTAGGTCGGCAAATCTTGATTGCCAACACCAAACCACCACCTCGGATCTGCCGACCGCCTGAATGATCCCAATTGCGGGTCTGCTCGAAATGAATAGTTGGTAGGCTTTCTGCCTCTGCGAGGCACAATTTCCCAGATACCGGCTGAGGTAGCGATAAGGATTCTTTTTGGGTCATGTACATTGTCGCGTGAAATGCTTTCTTCAAATACCATGTATGTCTGATTCCGATCAAAAATGACCTCATACGCCCAATCGAAGACCATCTCCTTTTTTCCTGGGGGTGCTTCTGAAAAGGGGGTCTGATCCCACGTGAGCACACCTTTTCCTTCACCCGATTGGACCAAGTCATCGTAATGTTTGATACCGGCTAAAATCATCTCAAAATCGAACTCGCCCACCTCATCTTGTGCAACGGCCACTGTCACAGAAGTAAGAAACAGAAACACAAATATGAATCGCTTCAGACCAAAAGAACACATGGTTTTTCTCCTTTCTATCCCTTGATAACTCACATTCTGATAATATTGCTTGTAGTGGAGAGTTCATCGGTTCATTGAACCAATGAACTCATGAACTCTTAAACTCAATTCAAGTCACACTCACTGTAACTCTTGCCCCCTATATTCATGATTGTCCCGCCGCAACTACTTTGATATTGTATCCATATACAGGTGTGTCTATCCTCTTATGGATTATATAGAGATCATTTTATAACAGCGTACAAAGGCACTTCAAGAAAAGGGTGTTGAGAATTATTCGTGAAGATTTTGATGATATCTTTGAGAGTGCCTAAGTCTGTGTGGGTCGCATTACAAGTTGCTCGGACGAGGTATTTTGTTCCTTCCTCTATCGTTACAACTTTTGTTATAATTAGGTCGGAAGCGGATTCAATTTTGAGAATTTCCAAGTTGCTTTGTCCAGATTTAGTGACGGTTATTTCCTTTCCGACCGGTTTTCCACGTTCAACAAAGCCGAAAAATAACGATTTAGGAAATAGGCTAATCTCTCCATGAACTGTTCCATTCACCAAGACCTCGACTTGCGGGGTGCGTTTATCATTCGTTGTGATAATCAACCGCTCTTCAATTTTTCCCAAAGGCATACCTGGCTCAATCGTCACCCTAATCTTACTACTCAGTCCATCCTTCTTTTGAGGTGCTATTTTTGTAACAATGTGTCGTGAGGTAGAGGTAACCTGTTTGATTCTTAATTTTCCGTGCCCCGGATCGAAGATTTCAATCGTTTTTTTGATAGACTCTTGACCGGTGATGTCTCCAAGGTAAAGATGATTGGGACTCACAGAAAGTCGTCCAGCAACAGTGCCTTGTAATGTCAAGATGACAACGGGTCTTAACGGATCGTTACTATGGACTCGGATATTAACGGCCCGTTCTCGACGCCATAATTCCGTTGGGAATTCCGCTTTGATGACTCCCTTTCCACCAGGAGGAACATCTGACACTGAAAGAAGAGTTGCTGTACAAGCACACGAAGGTTTGATTTTAGAAATCACTAAAGTTGCGTCTCCGGCGTTTTTGAATTTAAATTCATGAACAACTATCTCTTGTTGGCGAGCATCACCAAAATTATAGACCAGTTCTTCAAACTGAATGTTCGGTTGATTTCCACCAACTGTTTTCTTTTTCGAGACGAGGAGCACAGATCCATCCCAGGTTTTGGCGAAATCGGTCTGAGAAATCAAGGAAGGGGCTTTCCCCGGATCAATCAAGCGTAATTTGTCATCAATTGCTTTTTCAACAACTAAAAAGTGATTATTGCCAACAAAGGCTATCACGGGCTGGTTTAATCGGACTAACTCTTTCATGCTTAACCTCATCCCAACAGCGTTTAGACCCAGTTGATGAACAGCATCGGCGAGTCCATACATCGTAACCCCCGATTCTTGATTCCAATTAGATAAGTGAAGAATATCTTCTAAACGAACGTCTGCGCCAATCAGCTCACAGAGGGTTTCTAAGCTGTGCGGCCCACACATCTTATGACCCGTTTTCCCAAGCTGGATACCCTCCTGAGCAACTGCAATAGACGCAATCAGCACAACAGTAAGTAACAAGAGAGCTCTGCTAATAGTGCTCCATTGATGAATAAATCTTGGAATAACCTTCTGATTTTGCATTTTCGCCCTTCCTTCAGATACATGAAATAGCTTTTGAGAATGCTCTGAATACAGATTTACTGTTTGTTTGTACTGATTCCGGCCTCCGCGGCGGTTCGCCTTGAACCGCTGCGATAGTCCCAGACGATAGTATCCGGGGGAATGTTGAATTCAAACGAGTCCGAAACATCTCCATTGACTTCAATCTCTTTGACCGTCAGGAGGTTTCTGACTGCCAGGTTTTGTTTGCCCCTTTTCTTGTCCAAAAGGAATGAGGTACGCCCGGCCGATTTAGGGAACCAAATTCCATCTTTCAGCTCCTGATAAACCGTCTCCTTAGTAACAGCCAAGGGATGATCTTGAATTGAGGTCTCATGTTGTGATTTTAAGGCTCGAAATCCTTGTTCTGGAGCAATCCAAAACTTTATTGTTCCTACGCCTCGACGACGTTTCGCTTCGACAACATGGCATAAGATTCCGTTGATTCGCTCATGTCCTACTACCTTTATTGCTTTTTCCTCCAAATATTCCCCCAAAGGCTTTCCCCAAGCGTACAGTCCCCAATATCTTGGATCGTATCGTTGGTCCATTATCGGTTCAGCCCGTATGCCTACGTGAATTCCCCTACTGCGTAGTGCATATTTTTCCGATTGATAGAACTCTACCTTTTTTTCACCATCAAAAACTTCAATCTCATCTGCTGTTTCACAACGCAATTTTACGCCATCAAAGGCTGCAGTCAGCTTTATGTCATCCTCCCTTAAATGGCCCCCAGGAGGCAGGAACAATCGCTTGGCTTCTTCACTCATAACTTGGTGTATGATAAAATGACCCTTGCCCGTTTTTAGCAAAGAATCGTTGTATTTCACACCTGCCACAATAACCTCCAGCTCCAGTTCTGCCACATCAGAGAAAATAGCAGGCGTTAGAACGACCAAACTGAGCCAGACAATCAAAAAGAGCATGAAAAATCTCACGGAAAACTCCTTTCCAAAAGGACATGTTTGTGAATTGAGGAAGTTCTGTTCCAGAACTTCCTCAATTCATAGATAAATCAATTCAAAATGGCGGGGCTCATGTTAAGACATAGTACAAATCCCGACTCCGTCAAGGACTCACGCTATGCGGAGGAAACCGAGTTTTTTCTTCAAAACTCGGTTTCTCTTCGTGCTTTGCACTTTCTTTTTACTTGAGCGAATGGCGAATACAGGATGGGCCGAACAACTAATTATAACCACCATCAGTACAGTTATAGGTATAGGTATAGATCGGTCCCCACTCCTGATCATCACACTCACTATCATATCCCCATGATGTACATGACTTCCGGTTTTCGGCCCCCGCTGAATCCTCACACCACGAGCCTCCATCAGCGCATCGAAAAATTGTCCTGCTTTGTGTTACGATACGTGCCGGCGAATCCCAACACCCTATAGTGGAGCAGCCATCGGTAGTGTTGCAGTGTGCATGGGATTCATAGGCTCCCACTAGCTGCTGCATCTCTGCACTGGAGAGCAGTCGTGGTTCGCTGTCGAGGTTGGCTGTCGCGATATACACGCCACCTAATACGAAAACGATGACCGATAGGTAGTATGTCCAAAATCTGCGTTTCATGGTAAATCTCCTTTCAAAGATAGAAATTATTTGGAATTTGTAAAGGTTAAGTCATTTCCCGAGATTCTGTTTACTCTGAACCAAGTATCAAGTAACGAGGCTTGATGCAAGTTTTCTAAGCCTATGCCTCCAAAAGTTGATACCATTTCAGAGAGTGGCCTCAACAAAGTGTTTCAGAGCTTTTGAGCGGACGACTATGACAGCCACATAGTAATCACCCCCTTTTGAGACTTTACTCCTCGAGTTACTTTGGCGGAGACGGCGAAAAATGCCAACCAACGCCTTCCAGAATCCGGCCAATTTTCCCATCCGGATAGATTGCGCCCGGAACCATCCGATTGTATTCAAACGCCAATATATACATTGGACGTTCAAGGTCTTGTCTCTCTTGGCGTAGATGATTCCGCGGTGC
This sequence comes from Candidatus Poribacteria bacterium, assembly GCA_965222435.1. GTDB lineage: Bacteria > Poribacteria > WGA-4E > WGA-4E > PCPOR2b > PCPOR2b. Next base: position 6,773,156 of record OZ244950.1, read on the forward strand.
TCCGGTCTTCCCTAATTCTATAATTAGATCTCTTAAACTTTTATGTCTATCCACCAAGGAAGCAAGTTCGACCTCAATCTCAATGAGTCGCTGCTGTTGTTCAGGAGTCAGCTCTGTAGATCCAACATCTTCTTCTAGATAGCTCTTTTCAGAGAAAGCTTCGTCAGAATAGCTGTCAGTTTCCAATTCTGCGAGGAAAGCCTCCCATTCTGCCATTTCTGCCTCTGTGGCTATAGCAAAATTATCTTCAGACGATACCGCACCTTGCGGTTGTGCAGCTTCCTCGTCAACAGAGCTATTGGACACTCGCCTAGGAAGGCTCTGGAATTCCGTTGGAGCGTCTGAGTCGAGGACGAGCGTGGGCAGGCTTTCATTGAAAAACCGCTCATTAAAAAATATCAATGAAAAAATGGAAAACAGAATCAACCCAATCCCAATAACAAACATTGAGGTTGTTATCAGCTTGAACCCGCTAAAACCCTTTTGCAGTTTCATTATGCCCTCCTACAGCGTTCCAATGCCGAATCCTCGGAAAGTAGACGTCGTAATCGAATTTCGGACTATTCTGCGCCGTATGGCAGGTCAAACAATTCACTCTAGTGACTTGTCCATAACCTTTTTGCGGATTCTTTACGTGATTGCTACCAACACCGTGACAGTTTTCACACCCCACGTCCGGCAGATCGGGCGTTGTCTCCATATTGACAAACCCGGTTTGAAATCCAAACCCCACTGTGTGGCACGTCAAACACTCTGGGTCCGCGGCGTGCCCGTGCGAGACCAGCGTTTGATACGCGTGGGCGTGTTTGCTTCTCTTCCAGATTGTGTATGCCTCAGCATGGCAACCCTTGCAACTCGCGCTTCCCACATAGGTCCCTCCCGTTGTCGGCGGCTCGCGCTCCATATCCGCCGACAGGTTTTCAGCGGTCAACATCTGTTGATATAGCTTCAATAATTCAATCATCCGCGGTGAATCGGGAAGACGTTCCGAAAGGGAGACTGGCTGAAACTCATAATCTGCGACCGCTCCGTTGCCTCAACTCTTTACAAACGGACGTTCACAAGCAGCGTCTGACAATGAGCAGTTAGTCGATGAACTGTATCGCCAAATCGGTCAGTTGAAGGTGGAGTTGGACTGGCTTCAAAAAAACGCAACGGCTCCATTAGAACAGAAGCGACAGCTTATCGAACCAGGGTGCCCTTCACTGTCGGTAGCCAGGCAATGTGAACTGTTGGGGTTGTCAAGAGCCTCGTTCTACTACCGACCGGCAGGCGAATCGCCACAAAATCTGCTCTATATGCGGCTGATAGATGAGCAATACACAAAGACGCCATTCTATGGTGTGCCTCGATTGATCGCATGGTTGCGTTCTGAAGGTCATGTTGTTAATCGCAAACGAGTGGCTCGGTTGATGACAAAGATGGGAGTGGCTGCGATCTATCCTAAGTCCAAGTCCACGGGTATCAAAAAACCATCAAAAACGGATCCCTATCTACTGAGGGGATTAAGTATCATCAGACCCAATCAGGTCTGGGCAACGGATATAACCTACATTCGCTTGAGCGATGGGTTTGTTTATTTGGTAGCCGTTATGGATTGGTTCTCCCGGTATGTGTTATCATGGGAACTTTCAAATACTTTAGACGGATACTTTTGTCTATCGGCTCTTGAGAGGGCACTTAGCCAATCGAGACCGTTGATATTCAACAATGACCAAGGTAGTCAATTTACTTCTGATGCGTTTACCGATAGGCTTCGAGCGGCTAAGGTTGCTATCAGTTGGGATGGCAGAGGCAGCTATTTTGACAACATCTTCATTGAACGCCTCTGGCGCAGTGTCAAGTATGAGGAGGTCTATCTCAACGACTATGACTCGGTGGCTACCGCTTGGTGTCGATTGAGAGACTATTTCAACTTTTACAATCAACAGCGGTTTCATCAATCGCTTAATTATCGAACACCCCATGAGGTGTATTTCCAATAATATTAGGTGTTTCACACGGACCCAACTCGGCAGATTTTACACCTTAAATCTTAGCCTGTGCTGTCTAAAGGATGGGGGGAAGTTCAATCGAAGAATCGCCCCGTAGGTGGGGCATCTTGCCCCACTAACCGAGTAGGTGCCGAAATTCTCAACGAATAAAATCTTCTTGCTTGAAGTCAGCCCTCAATTGCCCTGATCTACGCTTGCGGTGGTCTTTTGAAGAAGACCATACAACGGAACCTTCAGAAGTGGTTGTTTTTTACTGTTAGTATGAATTTGAATGACATCTCGAATTGACTTAGGCGAGGATGCTGTTGGTGTACATGTGACTTCAATCTCGTATTTTTTCCCCGGTTCCACCAGAACGATTTTGGTCTGAACGATGGACGAACTGTTCTCAACTTTCAAGATTTCAAGGTCTGCCTTTCCACGTTTTTCAAGCGTGACGGTGCGACGAACCGGCGTGTTTACCTGAAGGAAACCGGTGAAAAACTGATTCGGTTCAAGCAAAAGTTCCCCGACCACTGTGCCTTCAATTCCCACATAGATTTCGGAATACTTTTCCGCATCGGTGGTGACGGTAATCGTTTCACGAAAAGGGCCAAGAGGAAGCCCCTTGAGGTCAAAATGCACCCGAGCGATGACATCTGTCTCGTCAAGCCTCTGAAACTTTGTCTGAACTTGCGATGAACTGGATTTGACCGACTTGACCCGGATCGTGTCGAATGCCGGACGGTAAATGACAAAGGATTTGTGAATCGACTCATCCTGTCCAATTTCCCCAAGCTGGAAATGCCCCGGATAGACACCCGCAGTCCCATTGACAATCCCAAAAAGCGAGACGACCGCTGCCGGTTCGTCCGGATCATTGGTTGTCAGATACACGGCGACTCGCGTTTTTCCACTGTTGGTTGAACCTCGATAGCGCACGTCGAGTTGGGTGGTGCCACCGGGGGGTATCACTTTCTCTTTTAGGTCAACCTTCTCACAGGTGCAAGAGGGATCTACTTCTAAAACCTCCAGTGGACTTCCTCCAACATTCTTTATCGTATCGATCTGCGGCAGATCCCCGGATTCGACAATCTGGCGGATTTGCCGAAAGTGCCTGTATGAATCTGTTCCGAATAAATACGAGTTCCCCAAAGCGTCACGGCTTTGCACACGGATGAAAACACCGAAAGCAATCATTAGGAACAAAAGAGTGATAGAAAAGAGACATTCTCTTTTATTTAATAATTGCATAAAACGGCACCTCAAGTAGCGGTTGCTCGCTGTCATTTGTGTGGATTTTGATGAGAGCCTCCGTCCTTCCTGTTTGGGATGTAGGAGCTGTGAAATTCACCGCAATTGCATATTCTCTTCCTGGTTCAATTGCTTCAAAATCTGTTGTGACAGATTCGTGACTACTTTCAATCTGCAAAATTTTCAAATCAGCAGGTCCATTTTTCCGTAATCGCGCGACTTGACGAGCGACTTTGCCCTTTTCGACAAATCCTAGGAAAAACTGATCGGGGGAAAGGCGGATTGCGCCAATCACCTGTCCTTTGACGAGGATTTCCACGTGCGGATATTGGTATCCTTCTGTCAGTATTGTAATCTTTTCATTCAGTTCACCAAAAGGAAGTCCCGGTTTTATAGTGACAAATATTTTCGCCGCAAGTCCGTCTGTGTGAATGCGTCGTAACTTGGTTTTAATGTGTGGTGAACTTGACTTAACACCTTTCACCTTTAACCGACCATCCCCTGGGTCGTAGATTTCAATCGTTTTGTGGATTTCTTCTTGGTTACCTATGTTTTTGAGATAGAGGTTGTTGGGAGCAACCCGGGCCAATCCGGCGATGACACCGGTTATAGTGAAATATACCACAGGGGTGTCGGCATCATTTGTGTGCACTTTTACCGTAGCAGTTCGTCTGCCACGGCGGTACTGCGTTTCAAATTTAACCTCAATGTCAGCAGTTTCGGCGGGTAAGATTGTTTTTTCCGACAGGAGGACTGCCGTGCAAGCACAGGATGAACTGATTTCGTGGATTACGAGTGGCTGGCTTCCGACGTTTTTGAGTTTAAAGATATGCGTGATTGTCTGCTGGTGCTGCGCATATCCGAAGTCATATAAAATTTCATCAGTCTGAATATCTGGTTGGCCCGCTGCGGTACGCTGTGATGGTTTGGAAATGACAAGAACGGTGCCATTCCAGATATTTGAGAAATCCTTTCTACTCAGAAGTTGTGTGGTCCCGTCAACTTCAATCAGTCGAAATTTATCCTTTATGACCCCCTCAACAACCAAAAAATGGTTTCTTCCATTTTTGGTGGTATGAGCGATTGCAGGGGTGCCGAGTTTTTCAAGGTTTTGTGGACTCATCTTCATACCGACAGCTTTGAACCCGAGTTTGTGTGCAACATCTGCGAGTTCTTTCATGCTGGTTCCGGAGTCGTCCAGTGTACCCGTGAGATGTACAATCGTCCCGGGATCAACCGCTTGCCCTAACATTTCACAAATAATTGAGAGGCTCAAGGGCCCGCACATCCGCGCGTAAAATGCCTCATCATATTCTTTCGTCCAAGATGTGTCCGTAAAAGCGAAGGTCAGGCAAAAAATAAATACTAGCGTTAGAAGTAGATAACAGACGTGCGACTTGGTGTCGCACTTACGAGTTTTCTTGTCCATTTGAATAAAAACCTTTCCTTTCTCCGATTGTGTGCGCTGTTGGTAGATACGCCTTGATACTATCCGGCTTATTGAGATGCCCCTTTCAATTCGCGTAAGGGCCGTGGCTTGGCGAGCCCATAATCATAAACGGGTGTTTCCCCAGAGATGTTCAATTGAAAACGATTGGAGACATCGGTGTTTAATTCACACGTGACGGCTTGAAGTGTTGTCTTACCAAGGAGATCGCCCTTTTTTTTCGGATCCGCTGCCACTAACGGATGAGTGGTGCTCTCAATTTTTTCAGGGAACCAAATCTCCGTCAGATATTCCCGATAGTGAAGGACACGTTCCGTAACATAGTGGACACCCTTTTCAAAAGGATTCCACTCGTCAGGTTCATCCTGACTTTCAAATATTTTTTGCAGTTTCACCAAGCGGAATCCCTTCTCAGGGGAAATCCATAATTTAAGACTTTTTGTGTGTGGATACTTTACACTGACGAGGTATGTCTCTTCATCGTTCAGTATTTCTGTTCGCAGTATTTCGCTCTCATGGGTTTGAAGGATTTTCCAAAGCGGAGTCATCAGGTAATCAGTCGGCGATGCAGATCCGTACGTCATCCAGTACCTTGGGTCTAAATGCGAATGTATAAAACATATAGACCGAACACTATACTCGAGGTGAACGGTATAAAATACGAAGTATTCTTCGGTATGGCGGACGTAGTAGCTCTGCCCCGTTACATTGTCAATCATGCTGAGATAGGAACTTTTCTCATCGGTTACGATGCGAAAATCGTCGGAGATGTAGATGTCATGGGCTTTCAACTGTTGTTTGATGGGCAGCGGAAGCATCGGTGGCACTTTGTTTAGAAGTTCCACGTCGGCGGGTGAAATATCCACACCGAAGAGTATTTCCTTCTTTTCATCAATTTCCCATTGTCTTTCTCCATCGTAAATCTCTGTTAAGGGGTGACCTTTTGAATAGTCCACTCTGAGTTGCCCGTCTTCAAAAGTGCTGCCTTCAAATGCGAATGTGCATTCCCTTTTTTCCCCAAATGGTCCGATCTTATGGTCGTAGACAAACTCTCCTTTTCCCGAAGTAACCACTGCATCAAAATGCTTGATACCTGCGATGAGCGATTGTAGGTCGAGATCAGGTGCTGGTGCCCCAACAGATATGTGGTGTGTTACTGCAAATAACGTTAGAGTAAATAGTGGTATGAAGGTTAGTTTTTTCATTTCAAACTCCTTATTAATCAATGGTGTGGATTTAGAGAGTAAATGGAACAATCGATAAAGGCACAAAGCCTTCGTCATCTCTCGGCTCTCTCGACACCCATGTGGTTTTGTACAAACAGATCGTAAAAGTCACCGCCTGGTTGAAAGGGAGATAAATCACCGTCGGAATAACGAATATATTCATGGCTCAAATCAAAGATAGTGGTTCTCAGTTGTACAGCCTCATCGAAGGTTTGACGCCTTATCAAATCAATTTCTTCGTCTTCCCGTGCAAATTCGGCGAGTTCCTCAACCAAATCTAGCAAGTCGAGGCGCTCTTGAAGATGTTGTGGAATTTCTATACGGAGTTCTGCAAGCTGTTGGGCAGCGAGTGCCCCTTCCGCTTGTGTTGCTGAATCTGTGTTTAAATCATCTGCTTGTGCCTCAGCGATTTCCGGGGAGGGCAGTTCGTCCACGAAAAAGTCATCGAATATGTGAGTGAATTCGTCCGTGTGGTGTGACGCGTCGTCTAAAAAATCCGCGCCCGCAGTCTCAGCGGCTGTGCCCATTTCCTCTGTTTCATGGGAGATTGTCCCCGATATCGAGGAGCCTTCTGACGACTGAGGCGTAACGCGTTGCACAGACTTGACAACTTTATACACTTTTATGACTTCTGGCGGTTGTTTTGCTTGGTGAATCGCAATGCCGAAGAATATCGCTGCACAAACACTGAACACCACACAAATCCATCTTGATTTAAAAGTCCTCATAATTCAATCCTCGTTTTAGAGCAATTTCCGTTTTTCAGGACTCTTATCTTCAGAAAAAGTGCAAAGCTCTTATAAGCATCCCTCACTTAAATTGACTTTGCACAATTTCTGAATATAGACATCGTCTACATAGAGCTAGAACCTTTCACGGGTAACTCACGTCGGTTCCATTTCAATTATCCTTACGTTGGGAATAACAGTCCGAGGTAGTGTCATTTACTGTATCGACGTAGGTGCGGCAATTGTCTGTATAGATGGCATTCCGGCACATAACTTGGGCCTTGTGATCGCCCCACCACTTACATTCCCAGCCAGTAGCCCAATAGCAATCATCGAACCTTACACCGTATGTAGCCTTTCCGAAGGGAGTTTGCCTACAGGTGGAATCACTACAACCCCGTCCATTTTTAGTTCCGCACCTCTGATCGGAGGCGGCGCCGCGTAATTCGGTCATTTCCGAGTCTGAAAGCACTAATGGCACATGGGAAGCATCGGAGATAGCAATATAAGCCAACCCCGATAAAAGTAAGACTAAAGCGAGATAACATGCCCAAAATTGGGTTTTCATTGGTGAATCCTCCTTTTCTACCTATAGATTTCTATAGGTAGTGGATTATTGATGTTGAGTTGATATGCTACGGCGTGCTCAACTCGATGTGTGGGAAAACATGAACTTTTCCCGGGAGACGCCGTCTCCCCCAATTGAGTATGCTCAGTATTGAACGAGAAAAGAAGACACAGACCATACTCCCGCAAAAGCGAGGGTATGAGGCGGTGGACTGTCCCTGTCGAACATTCGCAACGCCGATGCGCCGTGTCACTTAGCAGCGAAAAACTGGGCACTAATTCTATGTGGCCATTCTATAAGTTAGTTGGTAGAAGCAAAGGGACTTATCTTTGTAAATCTTCCGGCGCGGCTAACACGCAAGCGTAAGATTCTCCAATGGCTACACTCATCGGATAACATGCCTGAAGCGGCACGACGGATACAAAGTTAACTCTTTTTCTGTCAGGAATATCCTCCAGTTTAACAAGGCTGATAATAGAAAAGAACCCCTTCGCGTTGGTTACGTAAAGCAGATCTCCCGAGATTTGAAAATCTGTGACAGGGCCCATGCTCAACCTGTAATCTATATCTATTATCTCGCACCGCTGATCTTGGTCAATTTGCTGCATCTTTCCAGCACCAACGGCATACGCAACCATTGGTTTGCTGCGAGTGAGGGCTTTTTGCTCTGTTGCGGAGAAGTGGTCGAGACATTCCCTCTCCATGTCATAGTAGTAAACACTTGTCCTTGTCCGAATATCACTAATGCTGTATGCATCGTAAATAAGTAGATCGCAGGTCGTTGGAGTGATTCTCAGGCTCTCCTGTACCAGAAAATCAGACGATGCACGGACTTTTTCCTGTAGGCTGCTGGGAAGTTGTAAAAAACCGCGTCGAGACAGGATCCCTTCCGAGAGACCTCCGGGAAAAGTATCGTCTGAAGTCGTGAGTAGAACTTGTTCCACACCGGGCCTTACCTCTTTCGGACTGAACAACCACCAACGGGGCGACATTTCAACAACTTTGACGAGTCGCGCCTGTCCAAGAGCGATGGAAAAAATGTACAGGGAGTCATTCGCACCCATAACATAGAGGTGCAACCCACGAACATCAAAGTCTTTGATTACGTTTCGCTGGGGTAAATACATGGTAGATTGAAGTACAGGGTGCGACGGCTGTGAAATATCAACGAGATGAAACTCTTGAGGGCTCGCTACAACGAGCTGGTTTCCAGAAATAACAGCTTTGCCGATTTCATCAGCAAACTCGATAGATGTCAAGTATGAGGGACGTTGTAAGCTAGAGACATCAATGACGTGCAGGTGCCTTTCGGTCGTGACATACGCATGTTTTCCTGAAATCACGACGGTGTTGTTTGAACGAACACGAAACGGAAGATGAATAGAAACCTCGACTGTCGGATATTCCACATCCTCCATCTCTATAACAGTGAAGATGCTCTCTTGTGACTTTGTGGAGGTAACTATTTCCGGGTCTGGCTTAACCTCTCCGACACTACACCCAAAGTTCACAAATACAAGGTAAGCCACACTAAGAAGAGCAAAAATTGATGAGGCAAAAACTTTTTTCATTGTTTTTTCTCCTTTTCTGTTGCGACTGCATGCGTTATCTCATGCCGGATTTTCGGAAGGTATACCTCGTAATCGAATTTCGGACTATTCTGAGTCGTATGGCACGTCAAGCAATCTGCTTTGGTGACTTGCCCATACCCTTTTTGTGGATTCTTTACGTGATTGCCACCGACACCGTGACAGTTTTCGCAACCCACATCCGGCAGATTGGGTATTGTTTCCATATTGACAAATCCCGTCTGAAATCCGAACCCCACTGTGTGGCACGTCAAACACTCTGGGTCCGCGGCGTGTCCGTGTGAAACCAGCGTTTGATAAGCGTGGGCGTGTTTGCTTTGCTTCCAGATGGCATAAGCTTCAGCATGGCACCCCTTGCAACTCGCGCTCCCCACATACATCCCTCCCGTTGCAGGTGGTTCGCGCTCTAGATCGACTGACAGGTTTTCAGCGGTCAACATCTGTTGATATAGTGTCAACAACTCAATCATCCGTGGTGAGTCGGGAAGGCGTTCCGAAAGAGAAACCGCTTGAAAGTCATAATCTGCGACCGTTCTATCGTTATCCCATCGGATATCGAGCTGTCCGAAGGCTTTGCCTTTCGTTCCAGTATTCAATAACACGGTATTCTTAACGAAAACCGGGGCTTCCTGCAATTTCTCCTGTTCGTGTCCAGAGACAACGACATCAATCTGAGGAAAGGCGGATGCCAACCCTTCCGATTCAGCAAGATTCGCATGAGCCAGCAAAACGATGAGATCAGCGGCTTGGTCTAATTTCTCCACTAAATCCGTCAGCACAACAACTGGATCTTCCAATCTCAAACCTGCCCCCGCATTTTCAACATGAACTTCAAACGATTGGGAGAGAATCCCTATAATTGCTACTTGTATCTGATTGTCTTGGAGATTGACTGTGTGAAGTACAAAGGGCTGAAAGACGCGGTTTTCTCCATGAAACAGATTCGCAGACAGAAACGGAATCCCCGAAGTATCCTGTAGATATTCCAATCGATCTATCCCTAACAGTAAATCTCGCTCCCCAACGTTGTAGGCGACGTAACCCATCGCTTTTAGGGCAACAAATCCAATCTCCGCTTTCAATTCCGATTGGCGGGTTGCGTTGTCAATTAAATCGCCGTTGGCAACCGGTACGAGTGTTTTGCCCTTGACTGTAAGCTGTTGAATCACACTGTCCCGTCTGGGAAATCCACCGAGCTGCCCTTCTGCACAGCCACAAGGCTCAAGATACCCCAACTCCTCTCCACTGATCAGCAGCGTCAAGTTGAGTTCAGATTCAACTTCGATCGGACGCATGGATTGGAAACTAAATCCGAACCGTAACATCAAACCAATTAGGGCTAAGATCAGAAAAGGAAAAATTATCTTCGTCAATGAGAATATCTCCTCTGTTGAGCGCGATTATTCAATGGGTAGCGATTGAACTTATACGGGCAATTTGTGTGCCACCTTCCCGTTTACACCCTGTTTCTCCCATTGTCATGCTGCGACGTGACCCTTGAGATCCTTACAGGGCGTGAATCCAGGCAATCATCACCATCTTTTATTTTTTTGTTAAGGGGGTAGATAAGCACCGCATTCAGGATGGGAATGTATGCCAATAAAGGGCGCAATGTGCCCTTTTTCGACACACCACCTGCCCTTTTTTGGCACACCCCTTGCTCACAAATTGTACTTGGCTAATTTTCGGTACAATGTGCGCCGGGGGATATTCAAGAGACGCGCCGCTTCTGCCTTATTCCCGCTTGTCCATTCCAACACCTGAGAGAGATATTGTCGTTCATAACGCGTCAATGCCTCGTTCAGTGGCAAGAAGGGAGCTTCACTTGTATCTGTCTCAGTGTCCAGATGGGGGACAGAATCAAGGGCATTCAACGGGCTAGGTTCATCAATCCCTATTACTGAAGGGGTAAGCGCATCAGCGTCAGGAGACCGAAAACGCAGATGTTTGGGTTGAATCGCTTCACCTTTGCCTATCATCACGGCATATTTGATGATGCTTATCAGTTCACGCACATTCCCCGGAAAGGTATACCCCTCCAAAGCGGCTACCGCTTCAGGGGTCAATGGTGGAGTTGGCACGCCGAGTTGAGTTGCGCACTCACTCAGATGGTATTCGGCAATGAGGGGGATATCTTCTGTTCGCTCGCGTAGCGGTGGGATCCAAATCGTCAGATCAGCCAAGCGATAGTAAAGATCCCGCCGAAACATGCCTACATCAACCCTAGCTTGGAGGTCCGCGTTGGTGGCTGCTATCACCCGGACATCTACTTTTCTGCTCACGGTTGCGCCGACCGGCGTGATGACATCATCGTCCAGAGCGTGGAGGAGTTTAATTTGGGTTTCGACTGGCATTTCCCCAACTTCGTCGAGAAGGAGCGTTCCACCGTTGGCACTTTCAAAATAGCCTTTATGATCTTTTGTTGCTCCGGTGAAGGCACCGCGGACATGGCCAAAAAAAGCGGATTCCCAGAGCGTAGAGGGAACCGCACCGCAATTGATTGGCACATAGGGTTTTGACGCTCGTGGTCCGCCAAAATGAATAGCTTGGGCGACCAATCCTTTACCGACGCCGGTTTCACCTGAAATTAAAACTGGCAACTTGTTGTTGCTGAGTTGGTGAATTGTTGTGTGGATGGTTTTCATAACATCGCTTTCACCAAGAAGCATATTTACGTCCTCCTTTCCAATTCGAGCATACCCGTATCAAAATGGGTGATAGTCGCCTGACACACTTTCTATATTCACATAAGTTGCTAGTTGAATATCCATGGGATTTCCGTTAGAATATTTGTCAACCAAAACAAACCTCTTAAACAGGAGAACTCCATAGACTTAATCATCGTAGCATTCTATACCTTTTGTAACAATCTTTTAATTAAGGCGCGTACATGGGTAGATACCTTGGTCGTAGTCGCACAACTTGAGTAGATTAGCCCTATTGCTGTGTATATACATTGCGCTCCGTCCCGATAAGATCGGGGCAACAATTATGCACACCCTTCATTTACCTATGCGGTTTCGCTGGTTGGTAGGAAGTAGACAAAACATCAACTTACTTTTGGGAGGATATTCAGGGATGAAAAAGGATTGGTGGACCAAAGAGTTTCAAAAGCTAGTTACCATTGGAGAGAGTACAACCGCCGGCGGTTGGTCCAGTATTCGCGAGCGATGTTGGGCAAATCAGTTGGCACGACTCATCAACGAGTTTCAACGTGTCCCTGTGGAGTTGGTCAACGTGGGAATCGGTGCTAACCTAATTTCGACCAAAGGTCCCGCCTATCTCGAATCCGACCGAAATCCTGCGGCAAGCGAGCGCATCGACAGACACGTTATTGAAAACAAACCGGATCTGTTAGTGATTTCGTACGGACTCAACGATGCACGCGGTGGCACACCGATTGATCTCTTTTGTGACGAGATGCGCGACATCATCCGGCGCGTGCGGGAGAAAATTCAGCCGTTAATCGTCTTGCCCGGTCCGTACTACATGACCGACTTTACCGTCGGTGGTGAACGCTGGAGTCACGCAGATCTCGATTTGTTCTACCGCTACAACGATGCAATTAAAGGGGTTGCGGATGCGTGTGACTGCCTTTTTGTCGACCTACTGGGGTCATACCGCGACGCGGATTGGCTCGTCCACCATGACGGCGTACACGCAAACGACCTCGGTCACCGCATTGTGGCGAATAAGATCTTTGAGGTACTAGCGTCCAACTGCTCCGGGTTGGCTCTGGAAACGAAAACGCTAGAAGCGCGCATCCCGCCGTGGCGTGACGAATCCGTCCTCCGGGGAGTTAAAACGAAATCCTAACCCTCCTCAATTACACCTTTTGGGGCGAGTGGTCACGGAGTTTCAGGAACGCCGATATTCCACATGTGCTTCAACTTTTTCCACAGTCACGACTACCTCTTGTGAATCCCGTCCCGTAACTCGGATGCTGACCAAGTTAATGCCCACCGCAAATAGCTTCGGATCCGTGTCGAAGATAAACCAACCTGCATCGACAACTCCCTCATCCAATAAAACACCGTTGAGGCGCACTTGGAGCCGGTCAATCATATCTTTGCACACCGGTGAGGTGAACAGCTGCGGTCGATCCCAGAAGGGGTTAATGGGCACAGCGTCAATTTTCTGACCCTCCGGCAGATTTTCCGTCCCCGGGTCAGAAAACAGGATGCGAAGGGTCAATCGCCCGATCCGTTCCGCTTCAGCGGTGAAATCGTCGGAGACGCGAAGCCTAATCAGCGCGTCAACCAATCCTAAGTTATCCAAGGTCATAGGCAGTTGACCCAGCATGTTCGTGTTTTGGTAATTGAACCGCGGGGTGTGCCACTCATCGACATTGGCCCCACCGGATCCGCCGCCGCCGCGACGCTGGACGACGAAATGTTTGTTCAAATATTTCAGTTTTTCTGGATCGCCAAGTTCGCTGTATGCCTGCTGATACACAGGAATCATCCGCGTGTCGTCAAAGTAGGCACCATGTGTCTTAACCTTCAATTGCTGGGCAACTTCGGGCGGTGCAACACCCCAATTGAAGGTCTGAATAGCGTCCATCCCCTGCTGCCACCAGTTAGCAACAACTCCCCGCCACACCTCTATCGGGGGCCAAGAATAGCCATCCGTGCAATGGTGGTCGTCGAGTGTTCCGAGGATCTGAATCGGCTTGTCCCCAACAATGGTACGAAACGGATCGATAGCCAACTCATACGAGCGCACACCCAAGACCAGAAAGTCAACGAAGCCCCCACGTACCCACGTTTCTACGTCGAGCCCGTCGAAGTGACAACCGATCAGGTTATCTGGAATGCGCGCTGCTAGTAGAACGGGTCGCCCACGTTTCTGCTCAACGTCGAGTGTCTCCTGTCGAACCCGGCGAAGAAATTCTGTGATATACTCACGCTGTTCCCATTGATGGCCCGGCGGCGTCTGGATGGGACCGCGTGCAAAATCGATCTCCAATCCATCGAAGTTGTAAACCTCCATCAATTCTCGGCAGATAGCGACCTTATAATCGCGTACACCCGGCACGGCAAAGTTCCAGAGCGGCTGCGCCCACTCGCCTGTGATTAGCCAGTCGGGACGCGCCTCTGCCAATTCACGATGCTCGGTATATGGATCTTCGTTGAGCCGATAGGTATAGAAGCATTCGAGACCCCGTTTCTTTGTTTCCTCGATGTAAACTTCAGCGATGTTGATACCGTCATCTAACCATTGCTGGAAGATCTTGACGCGTTCTGGACTCACATAGCCCGGTACTGATGGACTTGTCTCGTCTATTAGGGGTCGTCCCGCTAGTGGGAAGGTATTATCGAATGACCACCACTGCGCGTCAATGTAAACCCCCGGCGCATCGGCAAATGCGAACTCATACAGCATGATCTGCTCAACAGTCAGTCCCTGTTCAACGGCACACAGTAAACCATCAACCTGATGATTTACGACGATTCGCCGTTTCCGATTGGCGGCGGCGAGATGTTCCGGCGAGAACCTAAAAGTGTGGTTAGCAGAACAGTTCACCTGCTGTTCACCTCCCTAATTGCTTGCCAGTGTGTTCGTAGCGGTTGAGGCTTCCTCTGGCAATTGGCGGCCAAGTGCGTCCATCCACGCAGCAAAAAAGGCTGTCATCGAGTCGTATCGTTTCCCCCGATCATCGCAGCACGCGCGGCGTATGACCTCATACAGTGCGTCGCCTCCGCGAAATGGAGGGCGTTCCAACGTACCGTCCGACAGCAGCACCGCTGCGGTTCTCCCCATAGTGAACACTGTGGTACGCTCATCAATGCGTGCACCCCGTTCAAACTCCTCGGGAGCCATGAAACGCGACGAACCGAACATCCGCCCCATCTCGTTTATAAACGGTGCATCACAGTAGTTGTCTAGGTCTACAATATGTAAATCCCGATGGTCGAAGTTGTAGATCATGCAGCCATCGTAAAAATCGACAGCAATCCACCCTAACTGCGCGAGTTGGTGGTGCAGCTCATAGACAAGACCCAAAGCGCGTATTATCTCGTGAGACGGGAGTTGTCGGAAACGCTGGAAGGTTGACTGTGGATCATTACGCACTGCAGCATCCACCCGGACAAGTTCGCCATCCACCCACTGATAGACGAGCAGCGGACCGTTCGGCGACTCTATCACCTGATGTAGCGGTGGCAGGGTGCGGTGGTCGCAACTCCGCCGAAGTCGAGTAGCGTTTCGGAGCAGCGAAACCCTCTCGGAGTGGCTCATAAAAGGGTTCGGATCATCGGGCTGCCCTGCTGTTTTTACGAAATAACGCCCCTGTGCGGTTTGTACCCCATAGGATATGTTCCCTGAATCTTGGCTACGTTCATCAAAAACCGCAAAGACAGAACCTACGGCATTGAGATAAACGTCCGGTGCTTGTTCAATGCGTTCAACATATAGCAATGGATGGCGGTTCATATACCTTCCCCGTTCTTAAACTTCCACCACTAAGCCGTCATAGGCGAGTTGGACATTTTCTGGCAGGAGTACATTCGTCGAATGATGGTCCACATCGTGCGTCATGTGCGTAAAATAGGTCTGTTTGGGATTAAGCTGTTTCACAATTTCCAACGATTCTGGAATAGTGAAGTGGGTGGGATGTGGTGGTTCCCATCGGATAGCATCAAGTACCAGCACTTCAAGATCACTCAACAAATCCATTGAGGTCGGTGAAATCTGGTTGCAGTCCGTGGCGTAAGCAAAATTGCCAATCCGAAACCCGAGCACCTCCGTCTTTCCATGTAGCAGATCAACTGGAACAAACTCAACACCAAATAACTGAAAGGGACCATCAATCCCTACAAGCTCCAACTGCGGGATACCGCCGCCAAGATGCTGCAGCCGAAAGGCATATTCAAAAACAGTGCTGAGACGGTCAAGGGTATCGGGACTGCCGTAACAAGGGATAGAGGTGCCTTGAATCTCAGAATAGGCACGGACATCATCAAGCCCGTGCAAATGGTCTGCATGAGCGTGGGTAAAAAGGATGGCGTCGATGTGGTCAATACCACATCGGATAACTTGAAGCCGAAGTTCAGGGGAGGTATCTACAAGGATGTTTTTGTCGTCGTTGAGAGTAATAACAATGGAGGGACGGGTGCGGTGATTTTTGGGGTCTTTTGATCGGCAGACAACGCAATGACAAGCAATCATCGGGACACCGTGCGATGTGCCTGTACCGAGAAACGTAATCTTCATGATCCCGCCCTTTCCTTCTTCGGAAAAACCATCCCACATTCGGGGCATTCAGCGGTATACGACCGTATTGCAAAACCGCATTTGGGACAAATCCGCTTGGTTTGACGGCGGGAAATCAGAAGGATGCCCAGAAAAACAATGAGCAGAATCAGCATTTCCAAAGCACCTATGGGCATATTAGGGTCCCCCGATGTGTGGAACGTAATACGTAAATCGTCAATGCACTTATGGACACCTCACATCTTCCCTGCTTGCTGTCTTACCCATCTTTCACCAACCCTCTCAACACAGCAAGATTGGTTGCGTGCATCGTTTCCATCTTTGGCGTTTCGATAACCATCGGGATGTTCTCGAAACGTGGATCGTTGGCAAGTAGTTGGAAAGGTGTTATCCCGATGTTGCCTTCGCCGATGTGTTCATGGCGATCGACCCGGCTGCCGTACTGCGATTTCGCATCGTTGAGATGGAACGCAAGCAACCGATCCAATCCGACAATTTGATCGAATTGATCAAACGTCTGGTGATAGTCATCCTCTGTCCGCAAATCGTATCCCGCTGCGAAGACGTGACAGGTATCGAAACAGACGCCCAACTTTTCAGGATATTTCGAGTCATCGATAATCTCACGCAGGTGCTCAAAGCAGTATCCCAGATTCGTCCCTTGCCCTGCCGTTGTCTCCAACAAGACAATGACGTTTCCGTCCACCGTTTGCTCAAAGAGTTCATTCAGACTATCGTTCAACGCCTTCAACCCTATTGTTTCGCCGGCATCGAGATGTGATCCTAGATGGGTCACAATATACCGAAGCCCACAGGCATCCGCGAGCTCCATTTGAGAAAGAAACTGTTTACGAGAGTTCTCAAGGACATCCGGCTTGGGAGAGGCAAGGTTGGTGAGGTGGATGTCGTGGACAAGCCCCTCACGAACGATGTCAGACGCATTCCACGCCTCTCGAAATTGCTCTATATCCGATTCAGCGGGCACTTTGCCGACCCAGCGATTTGGATTTTTCAGAAAAATCTGGATGGCTTCGCATTCCAATTTTTCCCCGTTCGAGATTGAATTGTGCAAACCGCCAGCGGCAGAAACATGTGCGCCTAACATCATTGACCATGACCTCCAACGTAAAAAAAACAGCCTAAAATCAATCAGATCTGCTCAACACGGGCACAGTTCGTCAGCCTAGCCCTTGAGCACATTGATACTAAAAAGACCAAAACGACAGGTGATGAGGTAATCTAGTTGATGAGCACAGCCTTCAGCCGGTCGATGATGATGTCTTCCTCACCTTCGTTCAGGGGATGGGCGTGGATCGAGATGCTATCCTCCCCTCCGCCGACTCTGATACGGGGTACGCCGCCATCAAGCTCTGCTACGATCTGCCTCGCATCCTTTCCAGCAACTTCTGAATCAATGCCAACTTGGAGGGTTGATCCGGTATGTGCCCCGACGTGCACTATCTCCATATTCCCTATACCCGCGGTATCTTCCAACGCCTGCCGCATATTAGCGAGCTTTGCCTCATCCTTCGCGTGACGTTCCTCATGGTCCGTGGTCAACCACCACTCTAGTGCTGCCACCAATCCGATTACATCGTGACGACCTATCTTAAAGCCTCTCCCAAATGAACGCCCATCGGGGTTGTAGAAGCCGATATAACCGTGATCTGCAACGGCATCCATCAGTTCCTTTTTACCAAGAGCAATTCCAACTGCAGGCGGTGCATTGAAGTATTTGCCGCTGAAGCATACCAGATCCGCCGATTGCGCAAGTCCTCGGAAGTAGTCTACCGGATAGATATGGGTCGCAGCGTCAACGATGACAGGCACGCCGTGGGTGTGAGCCGTTTTGACCACATCTGCCAAAGGTATAATCGAGCTATCACTATCCCTCCTTGCAAGGTAAGCAACTGCTGCGGTGTTGGGGCCTATCGCCCCGTCCAACGTATCAACGGTGCATCCGGCTGCGTCTCCCACTTCCACAAGCACCCCACCGGGTACGGGAAATTCTCGGTCGTAGCTGTTACGATGTTTTGTTTGGATGAGCACCTCGTGCTTAATGCCAACAATCTCCGGGAGTTGACTAATTTTCTGTCGATCCCTTCCCGTCATGCAGGCAGCAGTGCTCAAGGCAAGGGCAGCAAAGCAGCCAGAGGTTATATAGGCAGCTTCAACGCCCATCAGTCTTGCAACATGCTCACCTGCCTTGTCCAGAAGTTCTTCCATCTCCACATGGTTGGAGTTGGCATCTACCATCGCACCCATTACTTCTGAGGAAAGTGTGGAACCTCCCCAAAGTGTTTGTGTCCCCCCGGCGTTGATAAGTGGTCGCACACCGAGTCTTTTGTAAACTTCACTACCAAAATTGTTAGTCATTACGATTTTCTTACTCTTGCCTTTTTATGTTATACAAAACCAGTTGGTATAAAGCATCATCCTCACGTGACTTTGTAGCAGGTTGCTTTGAATCCCGATCTTTTCGGGGTTGGACGAAAGAACCTAAAAACCCTCGTGGCGCAGGTCTCTGACCTGTGATCCATTCGCAGGTTAGGAAACCTGCACCACCATTAGATTGTAAACGTCTACAACTACGCCTGTTCAAGCGATTCCGCCGGGGTCAATCCGATTGCATCAAGACGACGCTTTGCCTCTGCATAAACATCCGGTGCCAACGGGCCACGTTCAGCGGTTCGGACGTTTTCAAGCAGATGGTCAACATTCCGCGTTCCCACGATGGTTGTATGAACGTGCGGATGACTCAGGGTAAAACGCAAAATGAACGCAGTGCGATTTTCGCCTTCCTCACGAAGTTCATCTAACTTTGCTTCGTCGAATGCCTGCTGCCATTTGTCGGCACTCCCTCTGCCCTCCCCCGGTTCGCCCTGTGCCACGCCTCCCCGGATAATCATCCCGGTCCCCGCGTCCGCCGCCTCCGTGATAAAGTTTTCGGTGGTACGGTCAAGGGCGGAATATCCGAACTGAAAAACATCGAACGAACCCCATTCCAGAAAGGTCGGTTTGTGTTCAAGGGCGGACGACGTGCCAATCCAGCGCACCTTGCCCTGTTCGCGTGCCTCGTTCAACGCATCGATCACGTGACCTTTTTCACAATCTTCTACCGTTGCACCGTGGAATTGCATCACATCAAGGTAGTCGGTTTTCAGCCGCCGCAGGCTGTCGTCCACGCCGCGGTGGACGTTCTCCTTCGTCCAAATTTTGCCGACCCAGCCCAAATGCTTCTGCCCGTGATCTGGATGGCAGCCACACTTGCTCGCCAAGTAGTATTCATCCCGGCGGTGGGAGATAAATCTGCCGATGTACTCTTCACTGCGACCATAGCAGTCAGCAGTATCAATGAAGTTGATTCCGGCATCTAATAGTGTATTGAGGACGGTCTCCGCTTGTGTTTCGGTCAGTGGACGCTCGTCGTTGCCAGCCCACTCCGATCGTATCTCCATCGCACCGTAGCTCAAGCGAGTCACGTCAAGTCCTGTCCGTCCGAGAGTTGCTTTAGATAACTGAGCCATTTGAATCCTCCTCTTGCGAGTAACATTATTTTTAATCACAACAAGGTATTAGATACACCTAACTATTTTTTCATCCCGCTTCTATAATAATTTAGCGATAGGGCACCATGCGGAGATTCTAGCAGAAAATCAGCTTTCATTCAACACTAAAATGCCTCATTCGATTTTGTCTTCAACCCCTGTAACTTTTCTAACGCCCGCCCAGAATCGATAGATTCGGCTGCCGCTGCGAGTCCTGCTGTTATGTCCTCAGCCTTCCCACCCGCGACAATCGCCGCCGCTGCGTTGAGCAACACGATGTCCCGTTTGGGACCCTTTTCACCTCTCAGGACGCTCAACGTTATTTCTGCGTTTTCCTCTGGCGTTCCCCCCTTGAGATCGCTGGGTTGTGCCGTTGAGATGCCCAATTCTGTCGGATCAAGCGTGTATGTATTGACTTCGCCATCTGCCAACTCCGAAACCTGAGTCGTTGTGGTCGTTGTGATTTCGTCCAAGCCGTCTCCGCCATGCACAACAAACGCACGATGAGTCCCAAAATTCTTGAGGACATGCGCCAACGATTCCGTCAGTGCCGGCGCGTAAACGCCAAGAACCTGCGCCTGTGCGCCAGCGGGATTCGTGAGGGGACCGAGTGCGTTGAAAATTGTACGAATACCGATTTCTCGGCGAGGTCCAATCGCATATTTCATCGCGCCGTGCAATGTAACTGCAAAGAGAAAACCGATTCCTACATCGTCAATACACGCTCCAACCTGCTCAGGTCCAATCTCAATGTTTACACCCAATGCTTTGAGGACATCGGCACCTCCACTCTGGCTCGAAATGGCTCGGTTACCGTGTTTCGCCACCGGAATCCCTGCCCCCGCCACAACGAACGCCGCAGTTGTTGAGATATTGAACGTATGTGCCCCGTCCCCGCCCGTGCCGCTAGTATCGACGACAAAGGAATACTTGGTGTGAACCTTCGTTGATTTTTCACGCATCATACGTGCTGCACCGGTGATTTCTTCAATCGTCTCACCCTTGATTCGGAGACAGGTGATAAACGAAGCCACTTGCGCCGGCGTCGCTTCACCGCTCATTATTTCATTCATGGTGTCAACAGTCTCACGCTCGGTTAAGTCTTGTCCATCGACAACCTTTTGGATTGTTTCGCGGATCATTGTAATATCTCCTTTTGCCAGTAAGTTTATATTTTAGAAGTTGATAAAATTTGGAACAACGCAGATTATAGAGAAAAAAATCCGCCTACCCTCGCACGGGCGCACTCGCCGAATATCCCAGAAGATACCGCAGTTCTGGTGAAAATGTGTGTACAATCTCCGGGACTATTGATGTATAATCGGTAAACGGCTTAATCCATGAGCGAGAGTAGTAGCAGAGGATTGCCCGACGGGGATTGTCTGTTGCGTTGGGTCCCGACCGATGCCATGTATTTGAGAGCCAGATAGCGACTGAGCCGGCAGGTCCCGTCAGCATCTTCCCCTTCTCCTGCTGTCCACCCCATTTGGGCTTTCTGCGAGTGCGATGGCTGTCAGGAACAATCTGCGTCGCCCCGTTGGTCGTTGTGAACGCATCTAGCATCCAAGCATTCTGGAGGGTCAGCGGAAAATCTGGCAACGGCTCCGGCAACTGACCGAGCGGTACATCCACATGCCATGCCCCACCTTCGTCGGTGTGATGTCCAATGCTAGTGGCACTACAGTCGGCGAGTACGGAGTCATCACCGAGGATCGCCCGCACTAACGATAGTACTACCGGATGCTCTACCAGTTTTCCAAAATCCGGGGCTTTGTTGATTAAGTTCCAGATACGCTGAGACTGATCATAATCAAACAGCGTCGGCAAGTGAAGGAAATTCTTAACTACCACTGAAGGAGGAACGGGCCACGGCGTACCTTGATTTTTCGAGCGTGAATGGCGGATTCGCCGCATGAGTCGAGCCTGCTCCGCTTCGCTGATCTGGTAGCTTTCTTTTAGATATGCTTCCATTTCAGCATCCTCTGGCAATGCGGGTCCGTCCTCTGGCTCAAAGGGGTGTTGCCTTTCTTGTTCAAAAAGCTCCTCTACTAGACTTCGGTAGTGCCGGATTTCATCTTCGCTGAGTACACCCTCAATTACGGCATATCCATGTTCAGAAAGCTGCGTGAGGGCTGACTTCAGGTCGGTGCTTGAAATTCCATGAGTTCCCATAATCTTCCTCCAATGATAAGCGTCTGAATTGTATATCGACTTGCCGGAGAAACCAGCAGAGATTCACAGGAGAGGGAGACCAATTATACGTCAGAAGCGATTACGTGTCAACAAACAACTCTCTGTTAACATTTTTGGAATTGTATCCCATCATTGAAGGAACCCCCTATGATGACGTCTGAACAGCATTACTTTTTCGATTTGACCGGATACCTGCACCTGAAAAACGTCCTTAACGCCGAAGAACTGCACAAAGCCCAGGAGGCAGCCGACCGCTATATTCATACCCCGCTCGATGCTTTGCCGGCAGGGTTTGAAGCCGACCAAGGGAACTATACACACGGCTTTGCGTTCGATAGAGCACTGGAGGTACTGGCCATGCACCCGATGACCTGGCCGATTATCAAAGAATTAACCAACGATAAACCCCAGCTTGTCGGCGGTTCCCTGCGCGTTAATACCCATGAAAATCATCGTTTTTTCGAGTTGCACTCCCGTCGGGAAGAAGATAACTCTCTGGAGTGGCCACGCTATTTTTGTCGGAATGGACGTATCTACTGCGACGATTTAGTGTTCTTCTTCTACCTCACCGATGTACTCCCTGGAGACGGAGGTCTAGTTGTCGTTCCGGGTTCTCACAAAAGCGAGTTCAAACGCCCCGAAGATTTTTTTCTCCCCGACAGAGAGGATACTGACCCTCAACCCCATCCGGCTGTCGTCAATATCACGCCGCGCGCCGGGGACGTGGTAGTCATCACAGAGATGCTCACTCACGGTGTCTTAATCTGGAAACCTGAAGATAGGGATCGCCGCTTCCTGATCCTGCGATATAGACCGCAGCATATGCTCTCCTTGAATACGTTTCCCGAAGATATCAAAGCCCGATTATCACCGGAGACGCTGGAACTGATAGAGACTGCTCCGTATTATCATGTCAAAGAGATCGTCAAACCGGATCGCAGCACAACCTGAACCTACCGCAATGAAACGCTTTCTGCCAAAATTCAGGGAAATGTGATATACTCTACACATCAGATAACAACCCTTTATCTAGGAGAATTGAGGAGAATAAGCGATGGCTCAGTTTGACCTGTTCGGTCCCCAACTCGCACCCAAGGGAGTCGCCACGCTCCTGAAAACCCCACTGCTCGAAAACGATCGGGTCGATTTTGCGTCCTATGTCCGCCAAGTCGAGCACGTTGTGGATATCGGCACCTGCCTTGCGATTCCGGGTATGCGTGGATGTGAAACTTGGACGTTGAGCGAAGCCGAGCGTATACGGTGCTTAGAGCTTACCCTTGAGATCTGTTGGGGACGGGTGCCGGTCTGTGCGGCCGTTGCAGCTATATCCATTCCTGATAGTATTACGGCAGCCCAACACGCTGAAGATATGGGTGCCGATATGATTGCGGTCGTGGTGCCACCATGGATACGACGAGACGTGGACATCGTGTCGTGTGTTAAAGCGGTGGCAGATTCGGTATCCGTTCCCAACCTTGTGCTCTCAGTTGGGGGTGCAAGTGAGATCGTTCTGTCTACCCAGCAGCTTGCCAAACTGCCGGCTGAATCACCAAATATTCGCTACATGAAGGAAGAAGCTCCACTGGGTGCAGTGGAACGGGTTTCGGAGGTTTTAAGCCTGCCCGGCGGTGAGAGCTATTTGGGGATTATGGTTGGTTCACCACTTGTGCTCGGCTATCTGGCTGGCGCACGGATGTTCATGGCATCTGCAGATGTCATCGAACCGTTCATGGCGGTAATCAACGCCGTGGAGGCAGGCGATGTTGCCAAGGCACGACGCATTGATGCATACATTGCCGCACTGCAACATTTCAGAGGATATATCAAGGGACAATTCAATAACAAGGTCATTATGAAGCGGTGCGGCATCTTCGCTTCGGCGCGATGCGCGTCCGTGAGGTCGGAGGTTGGGCTCACAGCACTCACCCCGGACGAGGAGGACGAACTCACCGAATTGTTGCGTCCATTGATACCTTATTACACCAAGTACCCGCCAAGCCCACCTGCATAAGAGGAATAATTCCATGAGTCAAGAAGCCCAGATGGGTCTGTCTCAGGCAGAAGATAGAGAATTTTTCGAGCGCGAACTTGCTTCGTTTGTGCCTGATTCGGTGTTTGATGCCCACTGTCATGTATGGCAGCGTGACGCCTTCCCGCTCCCCGATTCGCTTGCGGTGTTTCGCACCGTTGGCTTTGAAAAGTATTTGGAGTTGATGGAAGATCTACACCCTAGTCGTCGGATGGCGGCACTGTTTATCCCGTTCCCACCGCAGCCAGCGCAGCTATCTCAAGCCAATCAATGGACGGCAGCGCAAGCCGCAGCCCATCCCGATTTTCGATGCCTGTTCTTTGTCGCGCCGGACGACGATCCGGAATGGGTTCGGGAAGAGGTCAAGCGGCTTGGTGCTGCCGGGCTTAAGTGCTACCATACCTACGCGGACGTGAAACCGACTTGGGAGGCACAGATTCCGGATTTTCTGCCTGAGAAGTTCATCAAAGTTGCAGATGAGGAGAGGTGGGTGATCACCCTCCACATGGTAAGGTCCCGCGCTGTAGCGGATCCGGGCAATATCAAATGGATTCGCCACTACTGCGAACACTATCCGAATATGAAACTCATCCTCGCGCATTCGGCACGAGGATTTCAACCAGCGCACAATCTGGAGGGACTTTCCCAACTGAGGGGATTAGATAACCTCTATTTTGACACAAGTGCCAATTGTGAACAGATGGCGCATCAATCAATTATCCGGACCTTGGGACACGAGAAACTGATGTACGGATCGGATCTCATGGCTAGCCACGGGCGCGGCAGATCGGTCGGTATCGCGGATACCTTCCTCTGGCTTGGCGACGAGTCGCCGGTGTGGATTGAGAAGCACACAACAATCAAGCCGGTGCTGGTCGGGCTAGAACATTTGCGGTCTCTCAAATGGGCGTGCTGGTCCGAGCGACTCAGCGACAGCGCGGTGGAAGACATTTTCTGGAACAATGCCGCGAAGCTCTTCAACGTTAATTCCTAATAGGAGGATTTTGAATGACAAGACCCAACATTATCTTGCTTATGACTGACCAACAACGATGGGACAGTCTGGGCTGCAACGGCAATAAGTTTGTTTCTACACCAAACATAGACCGGTTGGCGGCTAGCGGCGCGAACTGTACAAACAGTTTCACCCCATGGCCCGTCTGTACCCCTGTACGCGCTACTATGTGGACCGGCGTCTATCCACACCAGCATCAAGTGATTTACAACTCCTACAACATGGATAACCTGCTCAAAGAAACTTCCCACGAGCCGCGCACAGTTTTCGAGTCCATGGGGGCGGGCGGCTACACGACCGCCTATTTTGGCAAGTGGCATCTGGGCGAAAAAGATCCGGGGTTGTTCGACCTTTGGAAGGGGTTTAACTCCATGGGCGGTCATTGGGTGGACAACAGACGGGATGGCGTTTATAAGCCCCACCAACAAACAGACCAGATGATCGAGTTTATCAAGGAGGAGGCAACAAGCGAAAAGCCTTTCTTTGCGGTGAACGGCTATTACCCGCCCCACGACCCCTACACTGCGCCCAAAGAGTTCTATGAACCGTATCGGGGCAAAGGGGTGCCGTACGCTGGCTATTACGCTGCTGTCAGTGCCATTGACTACAACGTGGGGCGATTGATGACTGCCCTAGACGAACTGGGCATCGCCGAAAACACCATCGTCGTTTACTACTCCGACCACGGGGATATGTTCTCCTATCGTGGCTCAGACCACAAGTTTACCTGTCATGAAGACTCGATCAAGGTGCCCATGATCTTCAGCCAGCCGGGAACCATCGAAGCGGGATCAGTTGTTGATGAATTTGTAGGACTGCAAGACCTGATGCCCACTGTCCTCGATTGGGCAGGATTGGAAATCCCCGACTATCTGCACGGTAGCAGCATGACACCGCTATTGAAGGACGAATCCGTTCCGTGGCGGGAAGCCTACTACACTCAGAACATCACCCGCGATCAATTCGTCGACCAGCGTTGCATTCGTACCAACGAATGGAAACTGATCCTGAGCAGACCTGTGGGCGGGTTACGCAGCTATATGGGCAACCATGAGTTATATGATCTGGTCAACGACCCGGAAGAGGAGTTGAACCTGTATAAGACACCTCGGGCGGACGGTCACAACCAATATCTCCACTTTCCGCCGTACACCGAAGTCACTGCCGAACTTGCCCAATTGCTCAAACGCCACGCGTTGGAGATAAATGATCCCTTGGGCAGTGATCTGGCAGACCTGTGTCTACTGGAAATGCAGAAACGCCGCGAGACTGAAGACAGGTGATTGATAGTAAGCAATTGTCGCACGTCAAGTCCTCATGCCTAAGAGCCTGTTTGAGAAGTCATTTTGGGTAAGGTTATTTGCCATGAAACCGAGCTTTTTCTTCAAAACTCGGTTTCTTCCGTAATCTACTATTCAACAGCACATTCTCACTATAATTTAGGAAACCGTGTCAGGTCAATGGTAGATGCTGCATCCCGATTTATCGGGGGGCTTGGTTTCGTAGGGGCGAGGGGGACTCGCTCAACGGGTTGGCAGCCCCAACCCCTGCCCTGCGATACGGCTCGCTGTCGATTGACAAATCCACAGCACCGTGGGATACTTCCTTGCTTTTTAAAACAGGTTCTAAAGCGCGCGAATGAATATGAATTGACGGAGTTCCGATGTACCCACCTCCTCCAATGCAACATCGCATTGGAAAGCATCAAACCAAAAGCCCTGTGCATGAGACATAGGGCTTTTTTCATGCCAAAAGGAAGCGCGGATAATGGTCGAAAAAGCAGAGTTTCGCCAAATAAAAACTGAGAACGTGACGTTTCGAGCGGTGCTCCTTGGATTGCTGTTGATTCCGGTCAATACCTATTTTATCATGGCAAACCATCTGAGGTTTTGGAGCACATTGCCGACCACAATGGCACTCATCTACAACGTGGTGATCACCTTAACAGTGCTAATGACCTTCAATTTCCTTCTCAAGCGTTTCCTGCCACGTTTTGCCCTCAAACAGCAAGAGCTTTTGACGATCTTTGTGATGCTTTCAATCTCTTCAGCGATCTCCGGGCATGACATGATGCAAACGGTTGTGCCAACAGTTCCCGACGGTTTTTGGTTCGCCACCCCTGAAAATGAATGGAAAGCACTCTTTTGGCGATACATTCCGTCTTGGTTGACGACGAATGACTTTTCGGGATTGGAAGCCTTCTATGCTGGAGAGAGCACACTTTACACCGAAGCCCATATCCGGGCTTGGCTGCGCCCTATCTTTTGGTGGACAGTGTTTTTGACAACGCTTATCTGGGTGATGATCTGCCTAAATATCTTGGTTCGCAGGCAGTGGATTGAGCGGGAACGATTGGCATATCCAATCGTCCAGTTACCGTTGGAAATGACTCGTCCCGACGGTAGGCTTTTTCGATCAAAAATGATGTGGCTTGGATTTGCTATCGCGGGTGGAATTAATCTGATCAATGGACTGCATTTCTTCTTTCCGGCACTGCCAGAACTCCCTGTGCGCCACGCAGAGATTGGCCAATACTTCACCCAAAAGCCGTACAACGCTATCGGCTGGACACCGGTCTATATTCGCTCCTTCGCCGTTGGACTAGCTTTTCTAACACCGTTGGAGATGTCTTTTTCGTTGTGGTTTTTCTATTGGTTCTGGAAAGGGGAGCGGGTATTGGGAAGCGCGCTTGGACTGACAGCTATGCCTGACTTCCCCTATGATTGGTCGCAGGTCATGGGCGGATATTTGGCACTCGCATGCTTCGCGCTTTATGGCGGAAGACGCTACTTTTTCTCAATCTACCAGAGCATTTTTTCATTTCAGCGACGACACAGTGGAAATGGAACGCAAGCGGAAATTGGCGTTGGCAGTACGCACCGGCTTGGCGAGGCAAAAGAACCGATCCCGTATCGGTGGGCATTTGTTGGATTGATCTGTGGGTTGATTGCTCTGCTGGCTTTCTCGTATAAAGGCGGCATGGCACTGTGGACCGCAGGACTTTACTTTCTGATTTACTATCTTTTGGCGATGAGCATCACGAGGGTTCGCGCCGAAGTGGGCCCACCGATGAATCGCGTCAAATCCACACCGCATGAATTTCTCATCAATCTGTTTGGTGCGCGGCGGTTGTCCCCCGGTAGCCTCACCATGATGCGCTTCTATTTCACATTTAATCGCGGTTCTCGCGCCCATCCGATGCCCCATACCCTCGAAGGATTAAAAATTGCCGAGGAATCAAAGATGAACTCAGGGAGACTAGTTGTCGCAATGATGTTAGCAACGGTCATGGGAATTCTTGCGGCTTTCTGGGCGTACCTAGTCGTCGGTTACAAAATCGGCGTGGTCAGTGGCTTGGGCACTGGCGGGTATAATCTCCTGCAAAGCTGGCTTTATCATCCGACCGATACAGACATTCCGGGCGTCGTTTTTACGGGATTTGGTTTTTGCTTTACCGGCTTCCTCTGGTGGCTGCGAACACGATTTCCCCTCTCACCTTTTCATCCAGCGGGCTACCTCCTCAGTGTTGAGCGGTATACGATGGGAAGACTCTGGTTTTCAATATTCATTGCGTGGGCAATCAAGACCATGTTGCTCAAAGCGGGTGGAATCCGTCTGTATCGAAAAGCGTTCCCACTTTTTTTGGGATTGATTCTTGGAGAGTTTATCGTCGGTGGGGGCTGGGTGATTATTCGACTCCTGTGGGACACTGAAGTGTATTCGTTTTATCGGTGATAAAGTTTGCAACCGACAAGGTGTCACTTGCTAGGTTCTATTAAAAGTTTCCTATTTGTGAGACTGTTCAAAATGATTTAACTCTAACTCAAAGTGCATCGTCCCAACTCAAAGAGAAATTGGCTCATGTTCCAGAACAGTGCAAAAAAACAGAAGCATTCCAAACTTTTTTGAAACATATACTGACCATCTGTGTCTATCTATTCTGAACGTTAAATTGTCACAAACGAGATAAGCCGATGCCACAAACAGATTGTCGGAAAGACGATGAAACTCTATCCCACTCAGCCGATACGAGTCAAGCGGATGATAACGAATTAGCCAAACGGGTGTGTATGGGCGAGACACAGCTGTTCAGGTTGTTGATTGAGCGTCATCAACAGCATATCTTCAACCTGTGTTATCGTATGCTCCGACAGTTTGAGGAGGCGGATGATGCAACACAGGATACGTTCCTGAAGGCATATCGTTCCCTGAAGCAATTTCGCGGTGACGCCCGCCTAAAAACGTGGCTATGTCGAATTGCTCGGAACGAGTGCCTTAATCGCTTACGTCATGAAAATATGGCTTCACTTGATCAGCAACTGACAACAGATTACAGTTTTCAGATTGCCGATTCAACGCCATCGCCGTTGGAGTTGATTGAGCAGCAGGAAACCCAATCCATCGTTCACGCGGCTATTAACGAACTCCCGCACCCTTATCGGTTGGTTATCACGCTCTTCCACCTCAACGGACTTTCCTACGAAGAGATCTCGCAGGTGATGGAAATTCCGATGGGAACAGTGAAAACCCATATCTTTCGCGCAAGAGAACTACTAAAATCGAAGTTGCAGGCATTTGTAGAAGGAAAAATGTGAACCATGGATTGTAGAAACTTTGAAGAGCTGTCTCAATTATACATAGATGCGGTGCTCGATGACGAACGTATTGCTCAGTTTGAAGCCCATCTGCTCGCCTGTAGTAGCTGCAAGCAGGAGATGGAATACCTACAAGCGACTCTCCGCGGCATCGAAAGCTACCCCCAGCTTGAACCCCCTTCAGATTTGGCGGATAACGTAATGGAGCGCATAGAGGGGGCCGCATCGTCGTGGGATTTCTCTCAAGAACTAGTACACATCACAAATGTATCAAGACAACTTGCTAGCGGACAATTGACAAGATTCCCCGAAGCGTTCGCTACAATGATTGTTGGTTTAATTTTATTACCGCCTAGAATCTACCTTCGCGTTTTTGCAATCGTATTCCAGCGAATCCACACCGTGCTAGTGAGATCGAGTCATTTCTCAAAAACTCAAACACTGCATTCGATTGAATCATCACGCCGTTCACTCGCAAAATCTTATCGAAATCCGCTGAGACGGATTTATCCAAATCTGTTGCATCACTTGAATCCGCTGACGAAATTGACATATCAACCGATGATTAACAGTCTGAAGCGTCACACGTTATTCAATTGACTCAACCTTAAAAGCAGTAGGAGGAACAACAATGGATACACAAACCACATCAACGCAGCCAGAATCTGGCAGTTACAAAGGGAAATTACTGAAGATTCTCGTATTCGACGGTGATTTAGAAGCGCCAGTCGTGTGTGTTGCACTGCCGCTATCTCTTGTAAAGTTAGCAGGACGGCTCTTGCCGGCGTCCGCCAAGCTAATACCACTCATGATCGATCTCGCAATAAGTCAAAATAAACGGTTTGAGGACTCCGCCCAACTGATTCGTGAGAAATACGCCGATTTTGACTTCGCTGAGACTTTCACCACCATCTGTGAAGTGATTGAAGAAGGGATTGACGAACTCGAAGATATCGGGACGTTTGACTTTGTGTCGGTACTTGATGGAAATGAAGGTGTGGCGATTCGCATAGAGTAATGTCACGACTGGAGGGAAGATGAGCAGGTCAAATCGTCGGCGTGTCGCACTTGTTCTAAGAGTTCGCATCCTCGACGGAGATGCAGTCAAACCGGAACGGAACATCTGGATTCCCCTTCCGCTTCTCTTTCTCCTTGCGCTCGCCCTGGATATGTTTGCTTGCGTTTCTGTTCATGTGGTTTCAATCGTGCTCCTCGCCTTTGGCAAGAAAAAACGGAGGGATTCGCTTCAAAAACCGCTATCCTTTCTAAGAGCCACAACGCGAATTTTTTTTCTAACGCGATTAAGTTACGGTCTACTGCGTTATGGGAATGCGCTCGAAATCCGTGTGGTTGATGGAGGAAGTGGTTTCGTTGTTTCGGCAGAATGACCCACGATTCCAAGTCTAATGTCAGCACACCCGAGTGCCTCCGCAAGAACTTTTAGGACGCGGATACACCTTCCCAGTGAGCTCGCAGAGGTGCCCCCCAATTCGATATGACGCCGCGCGGATTCGGATGCTCAATCTGCCTTCGGTTCAGCGTGGCTTCGTGGGCAAGCAGGTCTGCGCGACACGAATCTATTACATTTTCGTATCCTGCCTGACTCGCCAAATTCCGTGTTTCCCACGGATCTTCCTGTAGATCGAAAAGCTGCACACGTCCAAGACGCGAGGCATCCGGTCCCGGTGGACGGAAATCCTCCGGGTCAGCAGGTTTATACTCCGTGACATATTTATACCTGTCCCCAACAACCGCCCGTCCCCAGTAGTTACTTTCCACATAGGCGTATTCACGCCAAGGTATTTCGTCGCCTTCTGCAAGTGGGCGCACACTCACGCCTCCGAGTCTTGGGACTTCGCCTCGCTCGACCTGTACGGCTTCGGACGCATCTATACCAGCATAGTCGTAAACTGTGGGAACCAGATCTACGCCAGAAATAAAATGCTCTCTATCGAAACGGTTTTTCTGCACCGGCACACCGTCCCCCAAGCAAGCAACGATGAACGGGACACGAATGCTTTCCTCGTATAGCGTGAACTTCTGGAACATCTGATGACTTCCACACGCTTCGCCGTGATCTGCACTGAAGACGATAATCGTGTCGTCGCAGAAAGGTGTCTGCTCAAGTACATTGAGCACGATACCAATCTCCGTATCAACCTTTTCGATGAATCGGTAATAATTCCAGATAAGATACCGCCAATGGAACTCGTCCCAATCGCGCACTCCACTCAGAATTGCCGAGTGGATGAGCGCGTCATCGGTTCTGCGGCAAACCTGCTGCAGCACAGTTTCACTTTCATCGTAATGGAAGTTTTCGGGCAGCGGCGGTAATTCATCTTCGGTGATAATCCCCTGCTGCAACGGATTTGGGATGCGTTTTTCCTCATGGTTGTGCAGATATTCACACACATCGTGCGGATTGACATAGCCAATTTGTAGATAGAATGGCGCGCTACCGTCGTAGGTTGTCAGAAAATCTATCACAGCGTGCGTAGAAGCTGAATCGTAATACTCCCCACCCCCTGCACCGATGTCACGCTCCCCATAATACAGGGTGTGGAAACTTTCGCGCACATTTCTACCCGGCACATGCCACTTGCCACAATGGAAAGCCTTATATCCATTGGCATTCAGAGTTTGTCCCATATCCTGAATTTCTTCATGCAGATGTCCACCGTTAAAAGGTATACCTGTCTCTGAAGTGTAAAGTCCCGTTGCCCAACTTGATCGTGCAGCAGCGCATACCGGATCGCTACAGTAAGAACGCATGAAAGACGTACCGTTTCGGTGGAGACGGTCAATGTTCGGCGTGTGTATGTATGGATTTCCATAGGCAGAGACAGCGTTCCAAGATTGCTGATCCGTATTGATAAAGAGGATATTCGGTCGTTTGTTCATGCACTGCCCTCCACGATCTCTTTAAGCACAAAGGTTTGAAAGAAGTTAGCAAAAATTGCCACGTTGCCGTGCATATCAAGCCACCAGTAAGACGGAAGAAGTCCTTCTCCGTATAGGCAATAGCCATCGAGCTGCGTTTCGCGCATCTGAATCGATTCAAGGAAGCCGATGCGGTTCATAGGTCTCAGCTTCTCAAGGTCTTCTAGGACAGCCATTTCCACGACTTCGCCCGACCCCTGGATTGTCTTACTGAGCGCGGGAATCACATCGAACAGTGCCCAGTTGCAGGTGAACGGTGTCCCTTTCTGCATCAGACCAACCGTAATCTCAGCGTGGTTGACGGTCAGTCGAATCTCGTCGGCAACGCGCTGACCCTCACAGGCGAGTGTAGAATAGCTGTCCTGACAGTCGTTCTGTGCTTGAATGTACCACTTACCTGTGAGCGATCGATATAAATCGTTAGCGGTATGAAAACGGAGTTGCAATTCCTCACCGCTCGTTGTGTTGGTGTATCCAATTGTATAGTGCCAGCGCGCATCGTCCGCTTGCTGTCGTTTGATAATTGCCTGACCGAGGATTAGGTTATCCTGTCGGTCGTCTCCTCTCGCGTAGCCACGCCAATAATTTGGAAATATATCGTAAACATGCCCAGTGGCTTCGGCACTCATTTGGTCTGTTTTGGGTTCCGCATAAAATCTGAGGAACGTTTCGACCAATTGCTCTGTGAAATGGGGATTTTGTGCACCATAATTGTAATCAAACGACCAATGCAACCCTTCGCTATTGTTCATGCGCTAACCTCACTTCCTGTTCTTATAGAATCTGTTTCAGTGCTGACAATCGCCTGACAAAACTCCTTCGTATCCTTGGTCATTGGATCCAATCCAACATCTCAATCATGAACCTGTCAATATCTTCGTAATCGACCCCCCATTCGAGCATCATAGTGGTTGCATCGTCGCTAATCAGCGGGTCATAGTTGAGTCTGTCGGTGATTTCAT
The DNA here is from genome assembly GCA_965222435.1 of Candidatus Poribacteria bacterium. Lineage (GTDB taxonomy): Bacteria > Poribacteria > WGA-4E > WGA-4E > PCPOR2b > PCPOR2b. Next base: position 6,806,438 of record OZ244950.1, read on the forward strand.
CACGCCATCTAGCACACTCCAAATAGAGTTGAGTCTCCTCAGGGCTGACGTGGTTGGGCAAGACCGGGAATTTCTCTGCATACAATTGCTCAAACTCAACAATACTTCCCCTAATCTCTGTTAAGATGCCTTGCTGATTGTGTTTTAAAGCCAATACGCCTAAGTAGCAAACTCGCAACATCACTCGGGGTTCTGCAAAACCATAACTATTCTGGATTTTCTTTAGGGTTTCTTTGGCTATTGAGTGTGTCGCCTTGATGCAGTCCAATACCAAATTATAATGACCTTCCTTGAATGATAACACACCTGTTTTGGCAATCGACTCATTTAATGCCCGGAAGGAGAGGGAATCTTGAAATGATTCTGAATAATGGACAAACCACGCCGGAAGATAAATATTCCAACTTAGCGTCTTATCTAATTGTGTCCTTATTCGGCGATCAGCGAAATCAGCTTGCTTCAGAAGATCAATCATTACGAAATTTAAATTAGAAATGAGCCTGCCAATGCTGCCGACAAGAAGGCTATCACAATTTTTAATTTGTTCAGAAAGGCTTCTAAGGCTACTATAAACCTCATCGAATAAAGTCATCATGGATGATCTGTAGGAGATTTTGATATTGTCTTCCTGTAGTTCGTTAAAATAAGCATGAGTTACGCCTCCTATCACTCCCATTAGCTCGTCGTATGCCTTAGTCTCACTCAAACTGGTAATGATGTCTTCATTTATATAACCTGATGACATAGCTTGTCGCATCAACAGAACAAGATTTCCAATGTTCTTCAAGGCACTCTTTATTTGTATTTGAGCATCATGAAAAGATTTGTATTGGAAAATACCACTTAGAATCTGGAGCCACCCCTGATGGCATTCATCTACGACGAAGGTTAATCTTCCAGCAACTCCGAACACCCCTATTTGATATAGTTGTTGTTGGATGTCATATAACGGAGCACTGAGTTTTTTCTCAAGAGCGACTAAAGCTAAATCGGTATACACTTGAGCTGCTCGAAAGACGACTTCCTGCTCTTTTTGGCTGATAGCGAAGCGAACATAGGAATTGAGATTACCTATGATTTGCACGAAAATTGGGTTTTCGTAATCTTGGTTTATGAATTTGATATCCTTTGAATTTGTAGCTAGTGACCGATACACATTGACCAGATAACAGGCATTTTCAGTTTTCCCGTCCTTGATGAAATCTTGTCCCACATTATTGAGCCTTTCGAGAGAACTCGCTATGAAATTCTCACTGTCGCTTGTAAGTGCTAGGGGCACCACCGGTGAAATCAGGACTAGTGCAGAATCTTTCCTCAACTCTAGGTACTTGGCTAAAACATTGTGAACTCCTACGAGGGCGTGGTTCGCGGTCAATATCTCGTTTCTGTTTGATAGTTTCGCTGATAGCTCAAGTAAAAGTTCAATTCGGGACTCGACAATGGATAAATGAGGTTGCAAATAACTGCTGTATGCTGAAGCCAAGACGAGTTCTTCGGTAACCTCACTGTTAGCTGCTCTAACAATCTTTGCTATCTTCTTTGTATCTCTATGTATCCTTCCCAAGTGGTCTATCGCTTTTTTCTCAAGAGAGCGTATCGCGTTAACGGGGTTCGTCCGCGTTCTTATAACCTTATACTGCCAGTCAACCAAAACAAAGACAGAACATATTGCTAACGGAAAAAGAGCGATAGCTATGAATTTTAGGTTTGGTGTGATGTAGGGCGAGTTGCTGCTGAACCAGATACCCGTAGCTAAAAAGAGAATAGTGATAATAACTATCGCCACGTAGGTGAATTTCTCTTTCCAACCAGGGGCGTAGATTTCAAAATGCCGAGACAAATGCAAACTAGCGGCATTCTGTTCCCCGAACAACGACAATGAGAAAATGATAGCGAGTACTCCTCCTATCATTGCCCCAACGGTCAGAAAAGCACCCGATACATCTTTGGCACTTAAAACCGTCAGGTCAAGAGACCGGGCAATAGCAAGCCCAAGGAGGAGGGGTATAAGCAGTATTAGTATTCGTATTATAAGTGTTGAATACCTTCCTATTGAGGTGAAAAAGTGTCGCCCCCAAAATGTGGCTTTCAATAGGGCTAACCTAATCTTGACTTTAATACCCACTGATTGTTCTATTCCTTCGCTGTTCTCTACATTCATATTCTACCATCCTCATTATGCATGGCGGTGGTTACAGCTCATCACAAATAATCGGAACTGAAAAAGCAATTGATGCGAAAACTCCCCAAGCGTGCTGAGTAATCCGGCACGTTTCGTTAAGCTATCCAGAATTTTCCGTTATTCCGCACGGGGGATTAGGACACTGCCATCGGGCAACGTAGCGCGAAACGCAAATGTCCAACCACAGTAGTTAGATCCCAACGTATTGCTCAATTTGAGGCCTATCACATTCCGTCCCTTCTTCAAGTCAACCTCAACCGTTTGGGATCGGAAGGCATCGTGATGTCCCAAATCCATTCGATTGCTCCTATTCACGCGAAGAATCAGCCGGTCATCCCACGCCAGACGAATACACCCCCTTGTGTCCTCTGCCACCTCTAAAACACATCTCGCGATAGCTGCAGCACCCCGACTGTGGCTAGGTGTCCCCAGTATGTGGGGACGAAAGACGTGGTTGAAATCTACGAACCCACGCAGCGCGCCCCGCTTCTTCCAGCGGGGGACATCTCTGCCGAGCTCACGGGATCCCTCCGTCAGCCAAGGAGAATTCTCGTCGTGCATACCGTCGAAAGTTGCCTCGGGGTCGAAGTCGCCCTCCGCATCCAGATCCGCCTCCATGGCGCGATCTTCACGATTCCAGAACGGTCCGCACACCCACCAACTACCACTATCCGGTAGCGGAAGGTCGTAGGTTCCGCTAGGCAGCTCGCCCCACGGCGACTCAAATCGCTCGGCGGGTTGGAGCAGATGCCAGTCCGGCATCTCAAAAAAGGGACGTACCGGTCCCTCCTGATACCAGTACGATGTCGCACAGATGTCATTTCGCATCGCACCGAACCGCACGTGAATCGACTTCCTGAACTCAATACTGTCCCGCTCAAAGAACCGGTAACCTACCAATCGCTGTGCGGGTCGCGCTTGACCGACATCCGCGTGCGTATAGTAGGGCAAACCGGTGTAGAGATGCGTTTCAGGCGTGTGCAACGCCCCACCGTACGATGAACCGAATGTATCTTCGCCTCCAATTCCCCGGAGATAGGCGGGGTGATCGCCATCGCCATCTATGTAGATGTTATCTCCGCCGCCGTGACTCCAACGGTCGGTATCATCGTAAAGCCGCACACCGTGGACAAACCCAACTAGTTGCCCCGGTCCGTCCGCGTCTAGCAGCAGGAAGTCCTCTCCGTAGCGTTCCGTCGGTGCCTCGCGCCGCCAACGGGCGCAGAAACGGCGTGGTTCTTCAAGTTCTTGATCCGGAAAGCGGTGCCAGTTCACGAACATAATAATCGAGCTGTCTTCCACACCACACTCCATTTCGATTCGGGCGGATCGGGCAAAAGGCATGTCAAAATAACAGTTGTAACCGCTGAAACTTTGCACAGATAGATAGCGATTGTTCACCGGATACCAAGGCAGTCCGTGCATCACCCCAAAAAAGTCTCCAAACGGTGCCTCAATGTAGGGCACAGGTTCCTCGTCGAAATAGATGCGGATGATAACTTGACGTCCGTTCCCCTCGCGCCCCGCTGTTGCCCAGATATGCCGTATGCAGCCCGGACCTTCCAAGTTCGCGATGGTCGCCCGCTCATTTACTTTTATTGGTTGGACTAGGCTCACCCGGTCCGGCACGGCAACCTTCGGTAGATTCAGGTTCATCGAATCTCTCCTTCTTGTGGAGGTGTAGAAAAAGCTGTTGGCGGTTCCCCTGAAGTTACAACAGGTGGAGGATTTTTCAACGAGTAGAGCACCTCGGAGTGTGGATAGCAGAACTCCACCTTGTCATTTTCGCTGAATCCCTTATGGATGATTCTCACAATATCACTTACATTTCTTGCATAATCTTCAGGGGTTGTCTTATAGCGTAAACGCATCAACACACCCGCATCAAATAGTTCCGCCCTGATATATGGTTCCTCGCCAGTTGTCTTGATAGTATCTGCTGTGACCTGTTTCGCCGCATCAACCAAAATCTTTTCCGCTTCATCCCAATCAGACTGAAATGTTATTCGTACCGGCACCTCGCTAAGGATATACTCTACGTCGAAGGTATAATTCGTAATCGTTTGACTGAAAAGGATTGCGTTGGGAATCAGTATCCCACGACCAGAACGTTCCTCGCCGGCAACAGTGCCCCCAACCTGATTTAAGATCACATGGGTGAGTGTAATATCTTCTACATCCCCCTTTATACCAGCAATGATGACCCGTTGACCAATTCTAAAAGGACGTTTCAGGATCAGCATTAGCCATGCAGCAACCCCAGTTACAGGCGCTTGTAATGACCAGCCGACAATCATTCCCAGAAAACCTGCGGAAATACCAAGTGCCTGGACCGAACCGCTAAGGCTGATAACACCGAAAATCACAATGATGATAATCCAGACAAAGGTCCAAGTCAGCATGAAATTATCGGCGTTTGCTTTTTTTAATGCCCGCCTATAGACATACGCTTTCAGAGGATATGTCAAAACGGCTTTAACTAATAGCAACGTAGCGATGGTTGCAATACTCAGCAATAATCCACGATGTTCGGTTTGGCTTAGATTAACAAAAAAATTCCAAGCTTGAGATAACACTTCCATTCTGTATTCAGTCTCCTTATCAATTTTTCGAGAGTATGCTAGTCAAAATAGATGAGGGGTGTGCGTACGTAGATATCTTGGTCATAATCGCATAATTTGAGCAATTAATCCTATTAGCTGTATATATACATTGCGCTCCGCTGGAGCGCGGGCATTGGCTGTATCGGCATTCTATAGACATATCGCTCCTCTGGAGCGAAGATAGCCGTCGGGGTTTTTGGGTATTTGGTTTGCTGAAGATACGCCGGCTCGGTGGCTGCTTTGTTTGTTTATCCGTGTTTTCTGTGTAATCTGCTGAATCCGTGATTCAGACAATAATCATGCACACCCCTCAAATAGATGAAGTCACCTGCTTAGAGAATTATACCATAAATCTGTCTCCAGAGTTGTCATTTCCGATTTGGTTTGTCTCAAGCCAATCAAGAAAGGGCTGGCATTGCTAGTATCAGGAAAAAGGACTAGACCTCGCCCTCAATCCAATTTCTCGGTTTGAACTTGACCGTTATCAGGCACTGTGATAATCTATCAACATAGGTTTTATTATATCCATCGCCACAATTTCACTCGCTAAGGAGTAAAACATTGAGACACAATTCAAACGCTGTCATCGTCAAAGTTGATGCCGGCTCTATAGATCGAAAGAACGACCTAATCCGATTCCCTTTCAACCCCAAACATCACTTTCCCGATTGGCAAGAAGGAGTTTCGACGCTTGCCATTTCGCAGACCGATGCGGATGGATCTCCGCTAGACACGGAGACCCCTGCGCAATTTGAGCCAACAATCCGCGAACTCAGTTGGCAGACCGGCTCCCTGGGTGCGGGAGAATCTGCATGGTACGCTATCCGCGTCGCCGATCTTCCACCCAACAACCGCTACGCTATCGAGCAGAAACCGGCGCATCTTCTGATCACCGTCGATAATCAGGTGTTCACACGATACAATTTCTTGGGCGTCTGGAAGCCGTATTTCTGGCCCCTCCACGGAAATCACGGCACGGTTGTGCGCGGAGCAGGCGGCGGCGATCACCCGCATCACACAGGACTCTATCTCGCTTACGGTGGGCACGGTGAAGGCGGCTCGGCAAACATCTGGTCAGATTGGGACGAGCCACCTTACGGTCCTTGCGGGAAAATGCTGCACCAGCGGTTTGTCAGGCTCACCGCTGGACCGGTGTACGCGGAATTTGTGGAAGACCTAATCTATGTCAAGGGAAATGGCGACCAAATCCTAACCGAAACCCGGACAGCGCGTGCTTGGTACGCAGATAATGGAAGGCGTTTTCTGGATGTTACCCACGAAACCACACCGCCGCTCGACATTGGGGACAGACAATTTCTCCTCGTGGCACGGCTGAATCCATCCATGAACCTACCGGACGAAGGGCATGTCGAAAATTCGGAAGGACTCATCGGCCGGAAAGAGGTACATCATCAACGGGCGCGTTGGTGCGACCTCGGCGGCACTGTCGGAGATGGCGTGAACGGACTCGCGTTGTTTGATCATCCGGAAAACATCGAACATCCCGGGCTCTTCGGGGAGATCGCCGTTCAGCAACAGATGAGCATCCTCCACCATCCGCCGCATGATAACGTTCGCCTCCGATTCCGTGCCTACGTTCACGAAGGCATCACGCCGGAAGCGGAGGTCGAATCCCATTATCAGTGTTACGCAACCCCCCCCAAAATTGAAATTTGCACTTGATGCGGCTGCCGCCAAGGCATAGCCCCGAAACTAAGGAGAAGATAATGAAATACCGCTTCGCTGAAATGATCTGGTACGAAACCAAAGAGGCTGCCGAACAGGATCGTGTCGCCGTTCTCCCCGTTGCGACGTATGAAGACCACGGTCCCCACCTTCCTGTTGATACGGATGTCGTCCTTTGCACAGGTATCTGTGAACGCGCCGTAGCGCGTATCCCATCGGAGGCAGTGCTTGCGCCACCCGTCCCGCACGGCTATAGCCCGCATCACATGGATTTTCACGGAACGCTCACCATCGGCTGGGACACCTTTATCAAGTACGTCAGAGATGTATGCTGCAGCCTTGCCCATCACGGATTCAAGCGGATCCTCATTGTCAACGGGCACGGGAGTAACGCCTCTCCCCTCGACCTCGCAGCGCGGCTGACGAACATCGAATATGAGGGGAAAATCCTCTGCGCCTCGGTGAACCATTGGGACGTGCGCAAAATTAAGGATGTCGGTGCCGAGGTCCGGGATTCTGAGTATGGTGGAACATCACACGGAGGGGAATATGAAACCGCGCTCTATCTTGCCTTAAAGCCGGATCTGGTCGATATGAGTCGAGCGGTTGATGAAAGGTCACCGTTGCCGCCGAGTTTCAAAACGGATCTGCTTGCAGGCACACATCCCCAAGGGTCGGCTGCGCGTTTGATACCCTATTGGAGTTCACAGACCGCAAGTGGCGTGTTAGGCGATGCAACCAAAGCCACGGTGGAAAAAGGAGAAAAGTTCTTGGAGGCGGCGACCGAGGGGCTCGTTGAGCTGATCCGCGAATTAAGAGGTATAGAGATTCCACCCCGTCGTGACCAGCACGAACATCACATATCAAGAAAGACTGCATGGACTTAGAGCCTGTTTGAAAAGTCATATTGGGTAAAGTTATTTGCCATGAACCCGAGTTTTTTCTTCAAAACTCGGGTTCTTCCGTAATCCACTATTCAACGGCATATTCTCACTATATTCAGCAAACCGTGTCAGGTCAATGGTAGGTGCCCCGTTCCGAGAGTTTTCAACTTGCATCCCGACTTATCGGGAGGCTTGGTTTCGTAGGGGCGAGGGAACCTCGCTCAACGGGTTAGGAGACCCAACCCCTGCCCTGCGAGCGGTGATTTTCTCACTTTCGCTCCCATTCATCCCTGCTGCGAACTATTTTTAAGCGTAGATAGATCCAAAGTGGTGAAGGTAGATCCCGATTTATCGGAACGAAACCCCTCACACAGATCGCTTCAGCAGCACCGACGGCACCCGCCGTTCCCCCAACATGAACGCCTCACCCGCTCCAGCCACCTCAAATCCTAGCGACTCAATCAGTGACCGCTTGTCCTCATCTTCGACCGAAATCGTTCCGCACCATTCTGCTGCTCCGCGATCCGCGCCCCAGTCGATTGCCGCCTGCATCAAATCCTGCCAAGTGTCTACACAACGTTGATGCGTAAAACCATCCACATGACACACACCCAATTCATCAAGACGCGCTGTCGCCAGTCCAATCAGATGACCGCTGCCTGTCTGTGCCCCAAACCATGTGCCACTCTGCTGTTGGATGAGTGCATCGTATTTCGGATACAACCCCATACAGGACGACTGCACCGCATAGCGCGTCGAAAATATACCAGCGTTGGCGTCTAACACCTGCCAGTCGTGCGGACAAACGATCAACGGAATCATAGGGATCCGTTGGGCAAAAGTACCCGGTATGATGGTAGTTTGTCCAGCCGCCTCCCTGAAATAGTCCACCAGAAACGCCTCCGGTGAATTGCCAGATACGATCAGTGCCATTACATTGGCACCGGCGAGTTTCCGCCAGCCGAGCCGATAATATATCCGTGCCGCCGCAGAGTTGCCTGTACCGAGAAAAAACGCCTCACCACCCTGTCTGCGAAAATCATCGAGAGCGGATTCGCAAAGTTCGGCAGCAACTCCCTGACGACGAAACGCAGTCGGTGTCGCCACCTCTCCCAACCCTCCCAATAGTGGTGCTGCCTTGCCAACCGTAAGATGGGAGGTGCCTGCCAAGTCTTCGTTCTGCCGCATCAGGTAGAGGATATCCTCGTTGTCTTCGGTTTCGTCACCGGCAAAGATAGGCTTAAAACCATCATAGGAGGTCTCGAAAATTTCTTCCCAAAATGCGGTCACCTCCGGGATAAGCTCCTCCGGCAGGGGTGTCCTGAATTTTATAAAGTCCATAATTTACCTCCAGCCCGATGAGATCGGGGCAACTAAAGGTTCATGTGTTGTTCTTCCGGCAACGGCACAGGCTTCGCATCCTCTGTCCGAATGCTCCAGTCCGCCAAACGTAACCGCAGATCTGCTAGTATCTCCCGGTGGGCAGGATTGTCCACCACATTCTCCAACTCCCACGGGTCGTTCTCCAGATCATACAGTTCGTCCCGATCACCCATCGGGTCGTGCACATACTTCCACGATTGGGTACGCGCCATCTTGCGCCTACCCTCCGCTTCGCGCCACTGTAGGGACTGTATCAACGCCCGTCTGCCGTAGGGTTGCGGTAGTTTCTCTAAATCTGTCATTCGGAAGGGCGGTCCCCCAGAGCCGTATTCGGAAAACGTTACATCCCGTGGTTCAGCGGCGGTTACGGTTGGAAGTCCCTCACCGTGCATTGAGCGGGGTATACCCAACCCCTGAAGTTCCAGCAGCGTCGGCACGATGTCAATTAGATTCACCATGCTGCTGTCCCGAACATTGGAGGCGATTTCACCGGGCAAAGAGACAATCAGCGGTACGCGAGTCAGGCAGTCGTAGAAGACACCACCTTTGCACTGCATCTGATGCTCGCCGATGAAGTCCCCGTGGTCGGAGCAGAACACCACAATAGTGTTTTCGCGCAGACCGAGACGTTCTAGCGCATCCAGAATCTGTCCTAAACCGTCGTCAATAAACCGTACCATGCCGTAATAGACCCCCATAACGCCATAGACATCTTCAAGGGCATCCTCCCCCACCCCAAGCATCTGATACAGCACGCGATTTCGCTCGGGTGCGCGTTCATCAAACTCGTCCTCTCGCCAAAGGGGCAGATCGATTTTCTCCGGCGGGAACAGCGCAGCGTACTGCTCCGGCGCAACCCAAGGCTCATGCGGATCTGGGAACGACACCCACAACGCAAACGGATCATCTTGATGGGCTTCTAGGAAACGAACGGTCTGACCCGCAATCAACCCCGTGGAATAGTCCTCCAACGGAAAATCGGAGGTGGCGTAACCGAAGCGTGGACTTTGGGGCACCATTGTCCGCCGCAGTTCATGGGCAGCTTGAATCCCCTCGATCGGGCGAAACCACTCCATGCCGCGGGTCTCCGCGTGTCCTGACAGCCAACCGTGACCAATCTCGCACCACGTGTCGAAAAGTGCTAAATCCTCCGCTCGCTCAAAACAGTGATTCTTGCCAATCAAGCCTGTGTGGTATCCGGCATCCTTCCAGAGCTGGAACGCATGGGTCGCATCATCTGGCATCAGGGTCTGATTGCGTCTGCCGCCGTGTGAATGTGGGAACTGCGAAGTCCAGAGCGAAATTCGTGCTGGGACGCACAGGGGATGGGGTGTGAAGGCGTGTTCAAAGAGCACCCCTTCGTCCGCCAACCGCTCCATGGATGGCGTCTCACAAAAGGTATTGCCGTAGAGGTGGCTGGCGGTGGCTTTCTGCTGATCGGTCATAATCACCAAGACATTGGGTCTTTCAGACATTTCGCACTAACTCCTATCGTAGTTCGTCATATCAAATCCATTGGAAAGGTGTCGTTTCCACATCGTCCAAGCGTTCTTGACATACTCCCACCCCCTAAAGGGTGGGTATTCTCCCCAGTTCCTTTAAGGCGTCGAATTACGCTATCAACAAGGACAGCCATCCGAAGATGGTCTTACGTCCTCTCCTTCGAGGGTAGATGCCCCTACCCGGTAGATGTTAATTGCAGCGTTTCTATCACGGTCATGGGTCGTGGCACAATCAGCACATTGCCATGACCTATCTCGCAGGTTCAATGTTTCATTCACTGTGCCGCAAACCGAGCAAGTCTTAGACGAAGGATACCACTTATCAATGAATGTGATTTTGACACCCTTTTTAGCTGCAATGTATTTCAGTTTTGCAACAAAATCGGCAAAGCCTAAATCGCTGACTTTGCGCCCCCAAAGGGCTTTCATGCCTTTAAGGTTCAAGTCCTCAAGCCGTATCTCGTCATATTGGTCAGTGAGTTGGTGAGCCAACTCATAGTGAAAGTCCCCTCGCTGGTTCGCTATTTTGCGGTGCTTGCGTGCCAAGTCCAATCTTGCCCGTGCCCGGTTCTTTGACTGCTTACGCTTTCGGGAGTGATTACGATTGGCACGTTTAATAGCGTTGAGACTGCGTTTGAAAAACTGTGGTGATTCTATATCGTGTCCGTTATGACCGGTGAGATACCGTTTGAGACCAAAATCAAGTTCCGCATAGCGAGAATCCCGATAAATCGGGACCTGCGATTTTACCCGTCATGACTCGATTGAGGTCAGGTTCTACATGGTCAGTGAGGATACAGATATAGATGTCGCCAATCGCGTCCCGTTTAATCGTGCAACGTTTAGGATTGCCCCTTACGTCACGGGACTTGAAATACTGATAGATACACTTTCCAATGCGTATCTTGTTGCCGGGCAGAAGCTTCCAACCGGCTTGAAGTAATGTGAATGATTTATATTTGGGACGAGGCTTCAAACGCGGTCTACCCCACGTTTTACCTTTGGCTCTGGCTTCAAACATTGCCTTGTAGCCTTTGTCTATTCGGGCTGCCACGTCTTGAATGGCTTGGCTTGGCAGTTGATTCCAGTGAGCGAATCGGCGGGTCCGTTTCAGTTTGGATATATGGTTAATCAACCTAAATTTGCTGATATATTTGCCATAGATAGCATAGTATCGACGCTGAAGCGCAACACAGTGATTCCAGACGTGAGCATGCCCTTCGATGGTCTTATGCAACTCGCGGTTACCGTGATTGGAATACAACTTGAACTTGTAGGTTTTCATGGAGTCGGCTTTCTGGCTTTCATACCCGTTTCACGAGGCTGTGGGAGACCCTATCGTGTGATAGGGGTGAAACTCTCCCACGAAAGCCACCATAATTATACCATGTTTCACCTACAATTGCACCAGTGTTTTGACTAGGTTCTGTTGACATTTCACCGCAACCAGACAATCAAGGGCGTGCACAGACCCATGATCCTTCGTAGGGGTTGGGTCTCCCAACCCTTTGTTCACACATCAGAAACGATTTCGGACTGCCAATCTACCCAACCTGTATGGTTGGGGGTTCCCAACCCGCGCTGGTCAATGGGCGAGGTCCCCTCGCCCCTACGATTACGGGCATGCCTCGCATAAATGTCAACACGCCCTAGTACTCAATCAGATAAGTTTGGGGATTTTGATATTTGTATGGTATCATGGTATTGACCCCTATTGTTTCTGATTCAACTCACTATCAACGAATGGAGTATACGATGCCAGCTTACAAATATCAAGTCGCCTTATCCCCCGTTCAACAGAAGGAGCTGAAAGCCCTCTGCGGACGGGGAGCAATCTCTGCGAGAAAGTTAGCTCGCGCCCGTATCCTGATTTTGGCAGACCAAAACCGCCCCCAAGGCGCGATGACTGACCATCAGATCCATGAAGTGCTCGATGTCAGTCAAACGACGATTATCCGGGTACGAAAAAAGTTTGTGACCGGTGGATTAGAGACGGCTCTTGAGGAGCTATCTCGTTGTGGTAGACCGCTGAAGTTCGATGGCTACCAACGCGCTCAAATCACCGCCTTAGCTTGCAGCGCCCCGCCAGAAGGACACAGCCAGTGGTCGCTGCGGTTATTAGCGGACCAATTAGTGGAGTTAGATGTCGTTGAGGCTATCTCCTATGAAACAGTGGGAGTCATCTTAAAAAAAACCAATTGAAGCCTCACCTGAAAAAGCAGTGGTGTATCGGGGAGATGACGCCTGAGTTCTTGTGGCGGATGGAAACTCTCTTGCATCTATATCAACTCCCTTATGACCCGATGTATCCGGTGGTCTGTATTGATGAAAGACCTTGCCAGTTAATTGATGACGTCATTGCACCGATACCGATGAAATCGGATAAACCCAAGCGAGAAGATTATCATTACAAACGCAACGGGGTAGCGAGCCTGTTCATCGCCTTTGAACCCCTAACCGGTCAACGTATCGTGGAGGTGCGCGCCCAGCGAACCAAAGTTGATTATGCACACTTTTTGAACAAGACCGCTCAACATTACCCTAACGCCACCAAGATTCGGTTAGTTCAGGATAATCTCAACACCCATAATCCGTCGGCATTCTATCAAACATTTGACGGCAATCAAGCCTTTGAATTGACCCAAAGGTTTGAGATGTGTTATACCCCAAAAAGCGCGTCCTGGTTGAATATGGTCGAGATTGAGTTGTCTGTACTTTCAAAACAGTGCCTGTCTCGGCGGATTGGTCAGGTGTCGGAGTTACAACGACAAGTCAACGCTTGGGCGGAACCACGAAATCGAAAAAAAGTCCGTGTCAACTGGCAGTTTACTCTCAATCACGCACGACATAAATTCAAACGATTTTATCCTAACACACAAGCATGATTTATATGACAGAGTACTAGTGTTTCGCAGATGAAAAATTAACCCCTAATCCAGCATTATCCGGCGAGAAACGGGCAACATGACAGTGGCAGTTGTGCCTTTGCCAAATCGTGAAGTGAAATGTAGATGTCCTCCATGGTTCTTCACGATATTATAAGAAACCGACAGACCTAAACCTGTGCCACCGGCGTCCCGCTTGGTCGTGAAAAAGGGTTCGATGATGTGATTCAAATTTTCAGGCGGGATCCCTTCTCCCTCATCTCGCACCCTAATGGCAATCAGGTCAGACGTTTCATTATACGATGTTGAGACAAACAGACATTTTTGGGAGGATTGAAGGGCTTGGCACGAATTGGTGATTAAATTAATGATGACCTGTTCAAGCTGCTGTTGGTTCCCCCGAATTTTGGGCAGATTTTCTTCCAACTCCACAGAGGGATGGTGAGTCGATTTTCTAATCAGATTGTTTACGATAACCATTGCAGATTCGACAACTGCGTTGGGGTCAACCGACTGATCCAAATCGCCCGCATCCTGACGCGCAAAGCCACCCAATGCCTCGACAATTTTACCGATACGCGTGGCACCCTCCGATATGCCCGAAATCAATCGACCAATTTTCTCGTGTGCTCGGGTGTAAGGCATACCCGCCAAAAGAAAATCGCCATTCTCTTCGTAGTATTTCTGAAGGATTGGCATGACATTTTGCCAAACCATAGAAAGGATTTCTCCGTTGAGCATAATGAAATTATTCGGGTTATTGATTTCATGTGCGACCCCGGACACCAAAATGCCAAGCGATGCCATTTTGTCCGCCTGAATCAACTGTTGCTGCTGCAACTCCGCCAATGCTTCTGCTCGTTTGCGTTTGGTAATTTCCTGTGCGCTTCCCGCGCATCGGTAAATCTCCCCCTCTTCGTTGCGGACCGGAAAAACATGGGCTTCAACCCAACGAATTTCACCATCGGGGCGCACAATTCGATACTCATATTCGACGAATTCCCCACGACTCTGTTTCTCAAAGTTGCCGCGGACCTCCTCCCGATCCTCTGGGTGAACAGCATCTAACCAAGATTCAGGATGCGCTATTAGACTTTCTCGGCTTCGTCCCCAAATCTCCTCATACGCAGGATTGACAAAATAGATTTGGCTCGCATCAAGAGAACTCAACCAGAAAACCTCGCGCAGATTTTCTGCCAGTTGGCGGAATCGCTGTTCGCTTTCGTGGAGCGCATTTTCTGCCTTCATCTGCTCGGTGATGTCGCGGATAATGCCTTGGTACCCTAGCACCGTTCCGTCAACCGCGCGCCGCACCGTTGAAGTGACCAAACAATCTATCTGCACGCCATCCTTCCTCCGGAATTTCAATTCATAATCTCTCACAGATCCCTGTTGTTCAATTTCTCGCTGAAACACACTTCGCTCTTCGGGATGGACGTACAACCTTCGAACATTCATTCCGATTAGCTCATCACGGGGATAGCCAAGCAAATCTAAGCCAGCTTGATTGACGTCAAGGATTTTGCCTTCGCGAGTATTCATATAAACGGCATCCCTTGATTCACCAAAAAGGGTGCGGTATCGTGTTTCGCTCCGCCGGAGTGCCTTCTCTGCCCGTTTATGCCGGGTGATGTTACGCCACACCGACCTACCGTAGAGAACATTTCCCTCTTCATCACAAACTGATGAAACGTTCAAACTCACATCAATTTTGCTTCCGTCTTTCCGCTTCAATACAAGTTCAGCATCATGGACTTCACCGGCTTCCACAAAGGTCTGGAACACCTCGTGTGCCTTCTCTATACAATCTGGATGATACCTCTCAAAAATAGACCGACCGATAATCTCTTCTCTAGGGTAGCCCAACGTCTGGACTACCGTCTGATTGCATCGAATAATGTTAGCTGTCTTCGCATCTACGAAGACAAACATATCCGGAGCGTTATCGTAGAGATCGTAATAGGTTCTCCCCGACTGTTCCAAACTCTCCAAAGTCCCCTTATACTGCGTCTCCACCTGTTCCAATTCAGTAACGCGTTGACGCATCGCCGCTAACTCATCAATGAGTTGCACCTTTGTCTTATCTTGATCTCTCATTTTGTAACCCTCCTTGCTTTAGCCCAAGCGGGGCAACAGGTAGCAACTTGTGTAATGTTGGGTTTTACGCAATCGCCGCTAACAACGCACTTTGGCTGTAAAGCAACGCACGGGCAAAAGTCCCCTCACCACGAAAGTCCGGTTCATCCCACCGTCGCGGCGCACTGTAGTACGCTGTCACGAGGCGGTCGTCCAGTTTAACTGTAGAAGGATAGCCCAAATCATTGTCGCCGATGTCATCACAAACAATCAGCCGACGCGCATCCCAAGTCCGTCCGTTATCTTTGCTGACGAGTGCACCCACACCAAACGGCTCATGCCGTACACCAAAGAATAGGATAACCCAACCGTTGGAAAGCAGCGTCAAGTCGGCGGGGTGCTCACGGTCATTGGTGGCGGGGATCGGCTCTGTCCATGTCGCGCCGGCATCGGCGGAACGGGACACCGCTAGTAGGGCACGTTGATCGCCGGAACGCATAGCAGCCACCAAATCGCCGTTAGGCAATGCGATGAGTCCTGTTTCGTTGTAGCCTGCAGCAATCAAAGTGGGTTCTCCCCATGTTTGTCCGTTATCGTGTGAGCGCAAGATGTAAGCACAGTCGTCCGCCTGCTCGGTTTCTTCGATAGCACTTCCATAGATCGGCAGGAGCATCGTTCCGTCATCCAGTGTTTGGATGCGGCCATAAGCAGAGTGTTTTTGCATCGGCGTGAAGTTGAGCGGTTGAGACGGTTCCCATGTTGCACCACCATCGTGCGACCGTGTAACCCGCATTTGGACACGGCGCACATCTCTCGCCCAACTCCCATCTTCGTTGTAAGAGCCTTGGGCATGGTAGGCAAGAACAACCGTTCCATCGGGGGCTTGACCAACCGCCGGATTGCGGTCATCTACTTCGGTATCCACGATAACAATCGGTGTCTCCCACGTTTTACCGCCATCCAGCGAGCGCACCGCATCCAGCCGTCCGGTGATACCCACATGCCCTGCGCCTCCTCGCAAAACAGCGAGAATTTCTTCCCCCTGTGGATTGATGAGGACAGGAAAGTAACCTTCGTCGTGGCAGAGATACACTTCAGAGGCATCAGGAAGTTGGCGTAGATCGAGAGGGTTCATCAGTCCATCTCCTTTTTTCGATCGTCTGAGGGTAAAGCAGCGCTGGGATTAACAACATCCGTTAATCAGGTTGAACGATAAACCGAGCCAGTTCCTTGCCACGCGGGGACAACGTTTCATAGAACGTACGGGGAAGCGAGGAATCCAGATTGGGCAAACGAAACCAAGGTGCGAAATATCCAACGCTAGTCATCGGTCGGATTTCATCGGAATTATTAGCGGTGCCACCGTGCCAGCAGCGCACATCCCGGATGAGTGCTGTCCCGGGTGGGGCACAGATAATCGATTGCTTCATGCGGTCAGGCTCCTCTTCCATCGTCGGGACCGGCTGACGCGTCCGATGCGTCCCCGGCACAAACCGAATGGCACCGTTGATTTTCTTGAATTCAACCATCAGAAAATTTACAACAATATACGGCGTCGGTACATCATGGACTGTCACTAGGCCCAATGGATCTTTGAAAACATCCCTGATATCGGCGTGTAGGTGTTGCTCCTTCGCTCCGGGGGTTGAGTAGTCACCTCCACCGCCGGAACAGATGTAATCGGAACTCCCCCAAATCGCATCCACTATCGGCAGAATGGTCGGCAGATCGATAAGTTGAACCCACTCCGGGTGGTGAAGCTGCGATCCGAAGGAGTAGCGGGCATACCCTCGATTTGCCTCCTCAAGCGGAATGTCGCTCATCTGTTGGGCGATAACGCGGGCTGCACCCGATTGAGCATACGCAAGCTGTTCGGGATTGAGCGCGTCTTTGATAGGGACGAATCCATCGCGGTGGAAGATAGCTGCTGCTCTTTCGACTTCAGTGGGATCGATAATTTCGACATCAAGCATAATAGGCAAATCCTTCTGAGTTTTCACCTAGTTAACCCAAGCATCAGAAAGTGGGATTATATCTGATGCGGGGCATAATCTGATATATTACCGCAGTTTGCCATCGTATCGGGGTGCCTTCTGTTGTATCTCTGGACGATGTAGGTTATAGAGGTCAATCGGTTCATAGGGGTGTTCCAGCGCGACCTCCTCGTTGAATTCGACACCCAATCCCGGACGATCAGGGATTTCGAGCCAGCCATCTTCGACGACCATAGGATTTGTGCAAACATCGAAGCGCCACGGTTCGGGCGGAAAGTGCTCTAATACCAAGAAATTTGGAACGCACGCAGCAAGTTGAACGGAGGAAGCGTAGGATACCTCTCCGTTAGGGTTGTGCGGCGCGAATGCCGCATAGCGTGAATCTGCGATTGCAGCAATCTTCCTCGCCTCAAGCATCCCACCACAGTGCGACATATCCGGCTGAACAATGTCTGCGCCGCCGCGCTCAAGGAGCTGCTGAAAGCTGAAGATGGTGAACAGCCGCTCGCCCGTGGCAATAGGGATGTCTATCTTGCTTCGCACATAAGCCATAGCGTCGAGATTTTCGTGGGGAACAGGTTCTTCAAAGAAACTGATGTTGTATTGCTCGACACCCTTTGCTGCCCGGACCGCGTTGGCGGCGGTGTTGAATATCCCATTACAATCGATGTATAGGTCGATATCTGGTCCAACTGCTCCTCGAATCGCTGCCACAGCATCAATCCCTGCGTTCAAGATATTGTTATCCAGTCGATAAAAATCGATACCGGGACGTCCGCCCCAAGGATTGAACTTCAACCCTTTCGCACCAAGTTTCACTATCTCCTTCGCAGCCCCCTCAAATTCTTCGGGACTCATGCCTTGCCGATACCATGCGTTGGCGTACAGTTTAATCCGATCACGCGTACGACCGCCGAGCAGTTCGTATACCGGCACACCGAGCACCTTGCCCTTGATATCCCACAGCGCGGTCTCGACACCGCTGATTGCGCTGGTCAGCACCTCCCCGCCGGCGTAGAACGCCCGCCGGTACATCTCCTGAAAGTGTTTCTCTATAGCAAAGGGATCCTCACCGACGATGTAACGCGTCAATTCAACTACCGCGCCTTCGACGGTTTTTGACTTGCCTTCAAGGGTCGCTTCGCCGACGCCGTGGATGCCTGCGTCGGTCTCTATTTTCACGATGAGCCAGTTGCGCCAGCTTCCACCGACAAGAAAAGTTTTGACTTCAGTTACGCGCATACGTTCCATTTGAATAGTCCCCTTTCAAGTGCTGCGTGGCAAACGCACAACCCGACTGCTAGATAACTCACCTGTGGAATCTGCTGAATGAGGGTTTTTATTAATCCAACCCTAGCAGCGCAAGTGAATCCCGGTGGATAATCCCTTCAATCACATCGTCCGGAATACGTGGTAGCTTTGTACCTTCAAGTTGATCGTTCAGCCGGTACAACTTATCCATCCCCTCCTGCGGCGTCCATAATGGGAAATCAGAACCGAAAAGGAGCTTATCTGTCACACCCCACTCGATCATGCCAATCAAAGCCTCCCATCCCTGCCACTGACGGACCCACCCGCCGGAAACATCCGCGTAGACATTTGGGTGCTTGCGCAAGACGAGAGCACAATCTCGTTGCCAAGGGTGCGCCATGTGTGCCATGATAAACTTGAGGTCAGGAAACACTTGTGCAATTTCGTCGATCAGCAGCGGTAAGCTATACTTGAGCATCGCCCGAGGGCTTGGCTGCGCCCCCAAGTGAGATAGGACTGGCAACCCCATCCGTTGCGCCTTTTCATATAAGGGAAAGATGGCAGGGTCAGTGGGGTCGTATCTCCCTAGCATCGGGTAGATTTTAATACCTCGCAGCCCCAAGTCGGATACGCATCGGTCGACTTCTTCCAGATAGTCCTCCTCGGTCGGATCTATTGCTGCGAAACCGATTAGCTTGTCCGGGGCGTGCTTGACCCATTCAGCGGTGAAATTGTTCGGGCTGTACATTCCAGCAGAAACACCCCGCACACCGAAAACAATTGCTTTATCGACAGCCTCCATCGCTTTAAGGTACGTCTCGGGCGACAGTGGTGGCATCGGTGGATAGCCTGCCAGTTCGTGGGCACGATGGTTGGCTTCGCTCACGTGCTCTGGTTGAAGACAATGGGTGTGTACATCAACGATCATCTATTTCTCCTTCCCAAATTTAATTCTCCCAACTCGCAATGAATTCTTCGACACCGAAATCGGCAGGTGTCTCATTAAAGCAGTAGTACATCGGTCCCGACTGGAAGCCGGGGGAAAAATGTTCCTCGTCCCGTTGAAGTTTGGCGTCGAGAGGCTTAAACCGTGTCCATAAGGTCTCTGCCTCTTGCGGCGTGAAGCGATTCGCAAATTCGGGACCCCAATTCAGCGTGGTCGGATGTGCGCCCGTCCCTCGCCGACGAAGGTCTTCGGGTCCATCTTCAAGGTCTGGGTTCTGACAGAGATTAATAAAGAACGCTGCTTTGCACAAGAAGATTGTCGTCAACATTTTGCCCTTTTCGCCCCTGCCCGGATGTATCTCATCCAACGCTGCGTGGTAGGCGGAGCCATCTTTTGCAATTGCGGCACGAAGTGCGGATTCAGTGTGAGACTGCACCCGCCCACTCCGTTTGTTCCAGCGTTTTAGTGTCGATTGGGCTTCGGTGGATAGATTTTTCGTGTAACTTAGGTCTTCGTATTGGGTGAAGTTACAAAAACCGCCGTGAATGGTGCGCCGCAGCTTTGCACTGTAGTTGCTGCCCCAATGAAGGATGGGGGTGATATAGACTACGCCATCGCCGGCATTGAGATGTGTTTGGAGGCTGCCGGGCAGTGGGACACGCGGATCCGCCAGCAACTGACGATTCTCCTCTTCGGTATTGATGCGTATGTGGCTGCCGGGCACGACCCACAGCACATTGTCATCGTAGAGGGGTATGTTCCACTGCACGTATCTCGGTCCATTCTCTATGATGTCATCTATGTATGCTTGTAGCGGGGCAGTATCAATAGGATGAATATCGCGGTGCCAGACGGCAGGACCTCGGTCGCGCACCGGGCTGCACATCATCATCATTTCAGTAACGCCTGCATCTGGCTCTCCCATTAACTGGGTGCTGACGCCCTGCGTGTTTTCGTGAAGCCAGATCTCCGCCGTGTTCGCTGTCCCCTTATCAATCAGGTCTACCAAAGGACGTCGATGCAGCGCCAACCGAGGCTGTGCCCCCGTCTCCCATACGCCGCCCGGTGGATCATCTGGATTGCGTTCACTTGCCCAGATTTCCCGCTGTCGATCGACCATCCGCTCATAACCGGCGCGTAAACCTTCCAACTCAGCTGGTGGAACGACCTCGCGCAGAACCAAATATCCCTCTTCTATGAATTGATCTCGATTGAATTGCATTTCTGTGTCTCCTGTCATAAGCCGGTTCAGTCGTGCGTTATGGAGATAGTATCTACCCACTCCAGATTGCAGCTGTGCTAGGCACATAATACGTAATGCGTGATGCGTAATATTAATCATCTCTTACACATTATTGTTCCATAGAGATTACACTTGTGGTGTACGCGCAATATACCATCTCCATCCGTAAGCCCCGTTCATCAAACTCCGGTTCCTGCGAAATTGACACGAGATTTTGTCCCCCGATCAGCCCGGTCACTGCGGCAGATAGTGCATCAAGAATGTCGTCCCTCGCTACATCTTTGCGCCTGTAGGTGGATAACGCATGGGTGATAATATCAGCAGTCTGAGGATAGATTGACTGGAGGAGTTGAGTCCGTTCTAACAATCCTTCATTTCGCTTTTTGGCGTGTTGCATCGGACGACCCGCCAAACCCCAAAAACAGAGTTCAGGATGGATTTCTCTGATGCGACCTTTCGCAGAGGCGTCGTCCGACAGTAGGCAATCCATCTCACGAATTTTGGGGATAATGTTCCAGTTCTCAACAGACAACCGTTTGCCTGTCAGTCGTTGATTGATATCACAGGCTTCCTGATATGAGGACGCATAGATTGCCCCCCGGCACGGCGCAGGGAACACACTCGAACGTCTCGGACCGAGCAGCTTTCGGGCTTCCGGATCACATCGGCGTTCAGCCCTGCCCTCCGCTTTCAAGCCGATAGGAATGTCAATCAGTATCAAGGATGCCCGCCGATGATGCTCCCACAGGCTAGACACATCCGGAAAAGTATTGACCTGCCAGCTGCCTTCCGTTTCCAGTCCAATGGCGAGCCAACCCGCCCTGCAACCATCCACACCGACAAACATCTCTGCTCTACGCTCCTAGTTGACTTGCCAAATCATTAAAGTCGTCCGCCACGACATCGAAAGCGGCATCGTGTCCCAGATCTCGGTTGGGGTGCGGTCCATATTCTTCGGGTCGAGGCACAAATCCGGTCTTAAATCCCACAGCCGACGAAGCGAGCAAATCGCCGGGGTGTGCGGCGACCATCATCACTTGGCTCGGTGGTAGTCCCAGCAGGTAGGCAGCGGTTTGGTAGACCTCTGGATCCGGTTTGTAATGCTTCGCCAACTCTGAAGACAGAATACAGTCCCACGGCAACCCAGCATGTTTCGCCATATTGGTGAGCAAGGCGATATTGCCGTTGGAGAGGGGGGCGACAATAAATCGCTCACGCAATCGTTGGAGTCCGCTGATGGCGTCGGACCATGGGAGAAGGCGATGCCACACACGGTTGAGATGGTCTTTCTCTGCTTCACTTAACCCCGTAATATTGAACTCGTCAAGTAAATCGTCCAGAATCATACGGTGCAGGGCATCTATGTTCAGCCACGGTAGTTCGCCCTTACGGACGCGATTCATTGAGGGACCGTATCCGCCCCGCCATTTGTCCGCAAACTCCGCCCAATCCACATTGAGTCCGTGAGCGGCTCCAAACGCTTCGCCTTCGCGGATAATGCTACCGCGCCAGTCCACAACTGTACCGAATACGTCAAATGTCAGTGCTTTGATTCCAAGGGTGTCTGTTGTTCTATTATCCTTCATAGAAACTCTCCCGGACAAACGAGACTCGTTCGGTTGGAAGGGAGGTTTGCCGAAAACTTACAATACGACTTACCATTTATAAATAACAATAGGACTTACGCAGTTGAACGCTCAAAGCTTTGTAGTTCGGCGATTCATCGCCCGTGGTAACGCGCAATAAATTGCGCTACTACAAACTGAACTGTAACTCTTAAGATATTTCGCTTTTGCTCCCATTTTTGCTTATTCGTCGGCAGTTATAAACCCTATTGTCCATTCATAGTTCCCATACAACGAACAGTCCATACATTCACATGAAATCTCGTGGTACATCCACGCGGGGGCAAAAGCCAGATGAATCATATAGCGTTTTCCATTTTCAAGTAACTTCCCATTCGCGCCAGGACGAAATATAACGGTTTGGTCATCCCAGACAGTCTCCCAATCAAGATTTTCACCATCTTCGGCAGCCAACTGAGACCCGAAATCAATAACAGATTCATCAAAGTCAAACCGGATGCCGTCTCTATTCATCGGATCAGGATCAACATCAGCATCACCATCGGATACAGTCCCGTTCATTATAACCGGAGAATCAACATGAGCTAGTACTACTGTCAACCCTATATCTGTACCAACATTCAGGGAGCCATCGGGATTCGTCCATTCAATTTGAAATAACTCATCTCCCAACGCAGGCAGCTTCGGAAAACACCAAAACGCTCTTTTCCCTTCAACACGAGCCGCGGTCTCATTAACGGTCACGGCTAGCGGTTCCTTGTCGAAGTACAGCACGATTGGTAGATGTTCTGCAGCATACTCTCCACTCGCGGGAACCGTCTTAACCAGCTTGGCAGTCTCAGCTATTACCACTGTTAGCCTTATATCTGTACCAACATTCGGGGAACCGTCAGGGTTTGTCCATTCAATATGAAATAACCCATCTCCATACGAAGGCGGCGTTGGAAAAGACCAAATCGCGCTATTCCCTACAACGCGGGCAGCAGTCCCATTAACTGTCACAGCTAGCGGTGCCTTATCGAAGTAGATCACAACCGGTTGATGCGCCGCAGCCCTCTCGCCACTTGCGGGCACCGTCTCAACCAACTCGGCAACCTCCTTTACGATCTGCGGGTCTTCATCCCCACACCCCATAAGCCCAAAACAGAGGAACGCGAGGAATCCGGCACATACCAGCAACCTTGCAAACATTAGACTACCCTCCATACGAAGGCTTTCCATGTTTGATAAACCCTCAACACGAGGTTCCCCGAAAACTCACACTTATCTGAGTGCGTCCCCATCCGTTATGCCGCAACCGGCGAACAGTGTCCGCTGCACAGCCCTATCGTGCGCCAATGTGTAATCCGGCTGTTTTTCCCCTCGAATACAGGCAGCGAGTTCACGCAACAGCGACCCAGAGGTTGACGACCGAGTAATGGTCACGTCCTGCGATCCAGCCGCGTATCCTTCGACAGGCTCCCCCAAACTGAGGCTGAGGTTATCTGAACCGATGGGTGTATGGATGGCGGTGCCCTTTGTGCCGTAGACTTCGATACGGCGAGTTTTGCCGCTCTCGATGTGCATACCGGCGGTGTCGATTGTGCCAAGCCCGTTTTCAAACTCATGGACGACGACCGCATTATCCACCTCGGATCGGCTGTCGTAGTGTCGTCCCAAGGAGGGCTGCACCCCCTTTGGCTCTCCCATCATGATGACCATCAGATCGGTCAGATGCCCCGCCATCTCGAAGTAAATTCCGCCGTGATACACCTTGAACTCCTGCGCCAACTCCG
Source organism: Candidatus Poribacteria bacterium (assembly GCA_965222435.1). GTDB lineage: Bacteria > Poribacteria > WGA-4E > WGA-4E > PCPOR2b > PCPOR2b. The sequence goes on from OZ244950.1 coordinate 6,830,434, forward strand.
GGTGCCACGACATCGGCTTGGGGATGTGTCCGCGATAGTAGAAAATATCGCCAAACGCTCCCAATTTGGCAAGCCGCAGCATTTCGTGAATTGCGGGATTGTAACGCCACATATACGCCATCTGAAGGCATAGTCCCTTGCGCTCCGAGAGTTCGTGGATCCGCTGCAACTGTTCTATATTGACGCCTGCCGGCTTTTCGAGCAGCACATGTTTACCCGCTTCGAGTGCCTGCTCCGCGTAGTCTAGATTCTGGTAGACATGCCCTTCGACGATAACCGCTTGAGCGTCACTGTCCAACACCGCTTCAACTGATGGAAAAACGGTAAGGTCAGGAAAGGATTCGGACCACTCCTGCTCTCTTCGTGCAACGATCTCTGGATCTGGATCGTAAAATCCAATAGGTTTGAACTCCTCGGGACGCTCTGTTGACTCGCGGGTGTGCATACTGGCGTGACTGTGCCATGCACCCAGATAAGCAAATTTTAACATCAATTGTCTCCTCTACAGCGATCAAGTTCTGATGCTTTAACTCTGCACGTTTCACGCTTCACGAATTACGGCTTTGCCTGCTCGTATATTCGCGCCAGCACAGGATTGTCCGCCGGCTCCTTCCCGCCGTAGAACCACGTCAAGGGTAACACCTTTAGCTTCTGATTGAAGCCTCCCTCTTTCTGGCTGCTCAGAATCATTTCAGCGCGGGTTGGGTGCCCCTCATAGAACGAATAGGTGTGGGTAATCAGGACGCGGTCTTTCATCACAAGCACCGACGGATACGACCAACGTCCGTGAAAATTGAAGGGGAGGATATGTTCTTGTTCTCGCTCTGGGGCGGGCAAGCCCGGATCAAAGTTGTATTCCGCCGGACGGACAGGCCGAATGGGTCCCGGCTCGACCCGTGTCTCTTCGTGCATCGACTCCACATTTTGGAAGAATTCCCACACGCTGCCGCCGTTACGGCTAATCGCAGCAGAGACGCGCGTCCGATTGTAACCCCGTTTAATTTCGTCCTCGGTCTCCTGATTCCAGACCGCAAGGAGGTGTCCGTTGGGCAGGGTTCGAATCTGAGCGGGTGCCGTAGACGAAGCCAAAGAGGTCGGTTGTGGGCGCGTCCATGTCTCCCCGTTGTCCTCCGACCATGCCTGAAAAACGCGGCCTAGTCCATTACGCATAAACATCAACAGCCGTCCCGGACTGACTTCCGTCACCGTCGGCTCGTTGGTATAGCTAAACGATGCGTTCCAGTCCATCAGGATGATCAGTTCCCCGTCATGATTGCGCTGCCATGTTTGTCCGTCGTCATCCGAATAGTAAACGCAGGACGCGGAAAAACGGGGGTCAAAGAAGTGCGCAGCGGTGGACACCCACTGACCATTCACCAATTTCCCAGACGCAGGTGGTTTGACGTCATCCGGTCCAGAGGCTTGCCCCAGCGAGATATACACCGGCAGGATAATGCGTCCAGAAGAAGTACGAAGCAAGACATCCTGATAGGCGTGGGTGGCGACCCCCGGCTGCGTTATGCGGACAGGCGGCTCCCAAGTCTGTCCGCCATCCTCTGACCGCCAGAAAGCCAGATGGTTGTCCGGCCGAGCACTCTCGGAAGAACCGTCGGAAGGTCTCTGCATGGCTGCCAAGCCGATGCCGCTGCTGGACAACCGCACAAGCGATGTTCCGCCGCCGCCCACCGGATTGCCCGTAGTATCAGTACATGAGAACGACTCCGACCATGTGATTCCGCCATCGTCGGAGGTGTTGAAACTTGTTCCAGCGGCGTGCAGAATCCGTCCATCTTCCAATTCTGTAAAGGTAGACGAGTGGAAATATCTCGTTTCATGGATCGCCAACGCCTCTTCGGGGCGTGTCATGGGAACATTGCTCATGGGTTTCCAACTCCTTTTTTTGAAATAAGTAATCCTAAACTCTTGGGAGTTTTTAAGATGCTATCGGCGACGAATATGCGGGGCTTCCATTACCTCCCGCTGCTCCGGCGTCATATCCTCGATATAGTCGGGATAGGTAATCTGATGCGCTCCTACGCTGTATGCCTGAAATCCAGGACTGAATTTATAAAGCACTGCCCGCCGCTGATGTTCCGCTGTCCACGGCAAAGTCCCGTGCGTCAAGGTTTCGCTGAAGACAATCGCATCGCCTGCTTCCGCATTGACTTCGACAACATGCTCCTGATATTTCTCCCACAACTTCATGCTTTGAGGGCATGGAAGGTTTGCCTTATGACTGCCCGGAATGAGTGCCAACCCGCCATCTCCGGGACCTTCGTCCGCAAGCATATATTCGACGACCGTGAGTCCGGTGTAGATACGTCCATCCTTGAAGAAATAGGCTTCGGAAAAGTTCGGACGCTCAATGCCGCCGCCGTGCAACGTGCCACCTTCTGCCCCTGTGTCCATCGCAATCATGCCCGGTCCGTGATCAAGCCGATAGCCTTCCCCCAATATACCATCGAGGTATGGCTTTATCTGTGGGTGAATGAGGAACTGCCGAAACGGTTCGCACCACGGGCGTTCCCACGCCAGCATCCCGCCCAAATCTATCCGGCGAGAAGTCCCTGACAACGTTTTTGAATTACCCGCCAGCGACCTGTCTATCTCTTTCGCTTGATCAAAATGGCGATCGATTGCTGCGTTACAAGACTCGACTTCTTCAGGAGTGAGTACATCTTTAATAACAAGATAGCCTGTCAGGTCAAACAGATAACGTTCGTCTTCGGTCATCGTATGCTAACCTCCCTTATCTATTATCAGGGATAAAGGAATTGAGCAGGATATATCCAAAGCATCCTGCTCAACCCCGCTTGAAACTTAACTGTTTGCTGCCCATTGAACACCCTGCCCCATTAGTTTCTGCATGGCAGGTTGTTCAAAGGTGCCGGGACCGTGACCGAGCGCTGTGTAAAACACGCGTCCATCGCCATAGGATTTTACCCACGCCAGTGGGTGCTGTTTCTCTGACCATTCCGCCGATGCAAGGATATGGAGGTAGGGATCATAAGCGGACATATAGATCTCATCCTCGACCTCGAAAGCATCAACGCCCTGTGTAATCGGGTGATCTGAGTCTTCGATATTGACTGTGAAGGTCCCCCCCGGCGGATGCCAATTGGCGGCTCCACCGATAAGATCAACGGCACGTCCGCCAATCCACCATGCCGTTCCGTGAATGCCAACCAGTCCCTTTCCACTGCTGACAAATTGGAAGAGACCGTCTTCCTGCTCAGATGTGAGGTCTGGCTCCCGCCTGGGAGCACCATCAGGTTGACTGACTGTACGAGTAAACCCGGTGCCGAACACACAGACATCAAATTCGTCCAGTTGAGACGACGCCAAAACCCCTTTGTCCTCCGTAAGTTCCACCGACATATCGTCTCGTGCCCCGAGGAAGTCGTGGATGACGGACGCGCTATCCGCAAATCGATGATTTGGACCCGATAAAACTAAAACTTTCAATGTGAGTGCCTCCTCTATTCTTTTATTTGTTGTCGTTACATTTCTGCGCTCACTTGCAACGCGCAGTGATGCTACGCCTGTCGTCAGTATAGGGGAAAACAGAAGCCTTGTCAAGACAATTTTAGCCGCTTCGATAGGAAGGAATATTGATAACTTACGGCATGTGTTGTATAATACATAAACCGTGTGTAAAACGTGTAAAAAGGAGGGAAACATGGCACAAAAGAAAGTACTTATCACCGGTATGAGTGGATTGATCGGTGGCATCGTGCGGGAGCGTTTGGAGGGGACTTACGCTTTGAGCGCACTTAATCGTCGCCCGGTAGAAGGGATTGAATGCCATCAAGCGGATATCGCTGACCTTGATGCTATACAACCTGCCTTCGAGGGGGTTGATGTGGTTGTGCATCTAGCAGCAAATGCACGAGGCGGCGCGACGTGGGAAGATCTCTTGAGTCCCAATATCATTGGAACCTACAATGTCTTTGAAGCGTCACGGCGGGCCGGCGTTAAGCGGGTTATCTACGCCAGCAGCGGCTCAACCGTCAGCAATTGTGAGCGGGAGTTTCCTTACGGCGCGCTCGTTGAAGGACGTTACGACGAAGCACCCGAAACATGGGATAAGCTGGACCATAATTCGCTGACACGACCAAGCGGACTCTACGGGTGTACCAAGGTATTCGGCGAGGCATTAGCCAGACACTATACAGACACCAGTGATATCTCAATAATCTGCTTGCGTATCGGTGCGGTCACCCGCGAAAATCGTCCAACGCAGTCGCGTACCTTCTCCGTCTGGTGCAGCCATCGAGATATCGCACAGATGGTCGAGAAGTGCGTCGAAGCACCTGACAGCGTTAAGTTCGATATCTTCTTCGCAGTGTCGGATAACAAATGGAGTTATCGCGATTTTTCACACGCTCGCGAAGTGGTTGGATTTGAGCCACAGGACGCAGCAGAAGACCACCGTTAATACAGATAGGACTTACGTACTTGAACGCTCAAAGTCTTGTAATTCAGCGATCTATGCCGAACAGGCACGACTCACGATGCCCGATGAATCGGGCAACTACGGTAAGATCTTAGGTTTGTAGTAGGTCTCGGACTCTTGGAACGGAGGCGATTTATCGCCCGTCCGCACGCGCAATAAATTGCGCTACTACAAACTGAACTGTGTAACTCCTAATAGACTCGGAGGATAACTTTGATGGGCAAATCCATTGCTATCACTGAGGAACAACGACAACAATTTGATGAGGATGGGTTTATTATAATCGAGGATGCCCTCAGTCCTACAGAGGTTGAGACGTTAATCGAAGTGGTGGACGAGTTAGGTGCACGCTATCGACCTGAGAAAGAGATTGGATCAGATGAACCGTTCCAGATTCGGAACGCTCTCGCGCACCATGAGGAATTGTTGCGTTTAATCGACCACCCGACATTGCTGCCACTTGTGGTAGATGTCCTCGGCGTCAATATCCAGATCCGTACATCACACCTCGATGTGCGTCCACCCTGCCCGTCCGAATATGCAAATCAGAAATTGGGAGCAAAGGATAGCTTCTTCCCTTGGCATTCGGACGCGCCGAATTTCGGGTATCCGATCACCAACGGACAGGTGCCGTTTGTGGAAGTCAAGGTCGGCTACTATCTGACAGATCTGACGGCACATAACAGCGGTGCAATTTGTGTGGTGCGGGGCAGTCATAAGATGTCACCGGCACTGATACACCAGGACGGCTACGAGATTGACCCTGATCGGATAGTAGAGGTGAACGTCCGTCCCGGCACAGCGATGCTATGGCGCACCGCGCTCTGGCACTGCGTCACCCCGAATCTGTCAAACCACGCCCGGAAATGTCTGTACTACGGCTATCACTACCGCTGGATTCGGCCCGCTGACTACCTCCACCAAGCTCCGGACCTAGTTGCTCGTTGTACACCGATTCAGCGGCAGCTGCTCGGAGAGTTAGGGAGCGGCAAAGGCAATTACATGGGAGATGATGCTAACGTGCATCCGATTTCCAGACATTGGCGACCGGACGCTGACGACATTCCGCTCCAAGCTTGGGTGGAAGCACAAATAAGCCAATAGACCGTTTCTCTCTAGGGCTATTTAGTTTCCGATTTTCTCCCTGTCTGAGTAGGAAGTCACGATTGGAAGTGTCGGGATTCGGAGATCCCTCCTACAGAAGAATTAAGCGTCCATAGTTTCTCTCTAGAGGAATTGCATCTATCATTAGGTAATTGACCAATCAGAAACTGGCACTAACCGCTGTCAGGGCACAGAGCCTGACCTCAATGAAATTGGGGTTTCCTAACCCGCAGGCGATCACAGGTTAGGAAACCTGTGACTACGAGGAGATTTCCATTCTCATGTGCCAAAAGCCTAACAATATGTACGTACGATTGCTCTGAGTTTCTCTCTCCCGGCTATTGACAGATATGGGCAGCGTGCGTATAATTTCCTGTTAAACCTTTGAATCTCTCTTACCAAACTTAATACTCTCGATGAGGCACTATCATGCAAGTCAACCGGCAACAGCTTATGGACGAGGGCTACAATATCCTGCGCAACGTAGTTCCTCCGGACCAGCTCCAGTCGCTGCGCAACAGTATTGAACACATGGTCAATCGGAGAAAGGAGCTCTTCGCCCAGCGACGCACTCCTGATCAGCCGCCGGGGGGCGAATGGGCGGCGAATGGCCAACCACGATTGAAATTCTCCACAGATTGTGACGACCAATCTGCCGATGCCATCGAGTTCTTGCTCCACGAAAATACCTTGGGGGTTGCCCGACAACTGATGGATACAGAAGATGTCGTGCCACACAATCTTGCCTGCCTCTGCAGCGCAACCGCCGGTGAGACTGGTCCAGCGAAGTGGCATCGCGATATTGGTCCAGGCGAACCTGCCCCGTTGCGCGGCATGATTTCCAATATGCAGCACCACGGTCCCAGCTACCTCCAATGGAACATCGCCCTTTACGACGACAGTGTATTGTGGATCGTTCCCCGCAGTCATCGCCGAATCAACACCGACGAAGAAAATCAACAACTGACTGAAAACGCGTCTGTCCCGCTGCCCGGTGGTATGCCTGTCAAACTCAACGCCGGCGATGGAGTTGTATATACGCATCTATTGCTGCACTGGGGCAGTTACTACAGTAGCAAAATGCGACGGACACTGCATCCCGGCTACCGTCCCCTACGCTTCCCCTCTTTTCCCAACGTTCATTGGCGACATTGGGAGCCGGGATTTTATCACTATCTTTCAGACGCTGCAAGGGCACAATTTGAGGCAGGGGACGCACTGTTCTTTGCAGAATTCGATCTGGTTGCAAAGATCTTCCATGCGATTATAAATAAAGAGGTTGACGCATTTCAGGCGGGGCTAGACCAACTGCACCCGTCGTCAGAAGACAGAATGGTTTGCGTCGTTATGCTCTCAAAATTGAGTCGAGCGCTGTATCGTCTCAAGCACACGGATACTCCACCCGACTCACTTTGGGGCACCGGTCGAGACATCGTCTACCTCGGAACCCACTTCACACCTGAAGAGACAGAGATCCTGTGGAAGCGGTTTGGTGGGCTTGATGAAAAACTAAAGACCTCTGATCAGGAAGACCACCCCGGATTTCAGCGGAGCATGTCGCAATACGATTCCGACAACATGCCCGCAGATTTTGAGGTTGCAGATTTTATCGCTAGTTGGAATAACGCCTAATCGGCAAACGAGCATTCACATTCTACCTCAAAGGAGGCACCCCATGCCGAAGTTTCGACTCACATCAGAACAACACAGTTTCATGGACACATTCGGATATCTCCACTTCCCCGGCTTCCTCAATGACTGCATCGATCAGATCATTGAAGCATTTGAACAGGTCTGGGTTGACCTGAACATAGATCACCCCGAAACAAAACGCACATTCCTCGTGCCGTTCATCGGTCAAAGCGAATACCTCAGCTCGCTCCTCGACGATGACCGGATTGATGGCATCTTCGCCAGTCTGTTGGGCGAAGATTACACCTATCTCGGTAGCGACGGCAATTTCTACAGTGGGGACACCGGTTGGCATTCCGACGGTGGTTGGCCCCGTCCTGTCCGTTTTTACAAGATGGCACTTTACCTTGACCCATTGACCGCGGACACCGGGGCAGTGCGCTTCATTCCCGGCAGCCACAGATATGGGGAGCAGTACGCCGAAACGGTACAACAAAACATCACCAGTTTGGAAGACACCTACGCACTTGATGGGCCTTCAGTTCCTGCGGTCGCGCTCGAATCGAACCCGGGAGATTTGGTCATTTTCAACCAAGGCTTGAAACACAGTTCATGGGGCGGTGGTACGCAGCGGCGTATGTTCACGATTAACTGCGGGTATCGATACAAGGAAGATGAGATAGATCTCCTACGCAAGGAACTCGACCTTGTGTCGCGTTTCGGGGAGGGAAAGGTCTATGGGGATAAGATGATAGAAATGGCGGGACCGGAGCGGATGGTGCATCTTGAGCAGGCTTTGGCACTCGCTCCAAATGGTGTTTGGACCGCTTCGGAAGCGTAGGGATAGGCAAGCTAGCAAATCGACTGTGTAACTGTTGACAGTTCCATGCAGAAACCTGTCTTAACAAACGAAAGGAATCTACAATGGCAAAGCTCAAAGCCTTGATTACAGGAAGGTACAGTCCAGAGGTCGAAGCGATAAGTGAAGATGCTCCAACCGAGGTCGAGATTTGCTTTTTGCCGCGGGGGGAGGCTCTCGGTGACCACGTTTCCGATGTTGATATCATCTATGGACATATCGGTGCGGTAGACCTCGCCAAAGCCAAGTCCCTGCGTTGGGTGCAAGTCGCTTCCGCCGGTGTCGAAGGGATGATGTATCCCGCCTTCAAAGCCAGCGATATTATACTGACCAATAGCCGGCGGATGCACGGTTCGCAGATTGCAGAACACGCATTTGCCCTATTGCTTTCGCTCACTCGCCGCATCATCACACAGTACGATTTTATGAAGGATAAACGGTGGGAAAAGGCACCGTGCATCGAATTGGCGGGGATGACGATGGGGATTTTGGGGCTTGGGGGCATCGGTCGCGCCATCGCCACACGTGCAAAAGCTTTCGAATTTAATGTGATTGCGGTTGATCCGGAACCGATGGAAAAGCCGGAGAGTGTCACCGAACTTGGAAAGTTGGATTGGCTGTCGGAGTTCATGGCGAAATCCAACGTCGTGGTGGTCTGCTGTCCAATCACGCCGGAGACGCATAAACTCCTGTCGCACGAGCAATTCAATCAGATGCAGGACGGGAGCTACTTGGTCAATATCAGTCGCGGCAAAGTGGTTGACGAAGATGCTTTAATTGGTGCGCTTCGCAGTGGTAAACTCGCTAGCGCAGGGTTGGATGTTACTTATACCGAACCGTGTCCGCCGGAGAGTCCGCTGTGGACGGAGCCAAACGTAGTTTTGACCGCACATACCGCCGGGGGATCTCAACACATTGAAGCGCGTACGATGCGCTTGTTCATTGATAACCTGCATCGCTATGTCAAGGGGGAATCATTGATTAACGTAGCGGATAAGGAAAAAGGATATTAAACAGTTCATTCACCGCGTCGAGATTGTGCCCCGAATATATGAAGCAGCATCAGACGCAAGGAACGTCAGCACGCGCGCAACCCCCTCTGGTTCACCGAGAGATGTGCGGGCATTTTCAACAGCTGCTTCTGGGGAGTTGCCCATTTGTTCAGCAGATTCAGCGATTTGTCGGAGTTTTAATGGAGTTGCAATGCTGCCGGGACAGATTGTGTGAACGCGGATATTGAGTGGCGCAAGTTGGGGCGTGATAGTCAATACCATCCCATTGACACCACCTTTGCTTGAACCGTAAGCCACCGATGAACTGCCGCCGTGCACACCGGCGCCGGAGGCGATACATAACATTACACCGCCGCCGCTTCGTTCCATAATCGGCACGGCGTACTTAACCGACAGAAATGTACCTCTGAGATTTGTGTCAATAACGGACTCAAACACCGCTTGCTCAAATTCATCTACCCGAATACTTGGACCGCTTAAGATGCCCGCGGAGGTTACCAGCACATTCAGCTGGCCAAAGGCTTCGTCCGCTGTTTTCATTAGATTAGCAACTTCGGATTTTACGTTGACATCGGTTCGGGCAAATCGGGCAATGCCGCCTTCAGATTGAATAGCTGCCACCGTTTGTTCCCCACTCTCGGCGTTTATGTCGCCGACGACAACCTTCGCCCCCGCGCGGGCATAGAGAATCGCTGATGCTGCACCGATTCCTGTTGCTCCTCCGGTAATCACAGCCACTTTGTTTGCCAACTCCATATCCTTCTCCTAATTATAGTAGATTTTAGAATTAATTAGACACTCCCAATATACAGCTAACCCCCTAAATCCCCAACCCCTCTGATAAGAGGGGAAAGACAAAGGAGAAGATCCCCTCTTATCTTCTCCCCTTGTCAGGGGAGTTGCAGGGGGACTTTGGAAACTTCGGGAAGGCCCAAATTATTAGGTTCTGTTGACATTTCATCGCAATCAGATAATCGAGAGGTGTACGCAGACACATAGTCCTGTGTAGGGGTTGGGTTTCCCAACCCTTCGGTCACACATCATAGACAATTTTGAACTGCTGTAGTCGATTTTCCAAAATCGACGATTCGGTGTCGAGATATGAATCTCGACCTACAATCAACTCAACCCGTATGGTTTGGGGGTTCCAACCCGCGTTGGTCAATGGGCGAGGGGACCTCGCCCCTACGATTACGAACAACTTCACACAAACGTCAACACGCCCTAGCAAATGTTTACTTATTTATAGACTTCACCATAGTAAGATTTAAGAAATAGTACGTTTGGAATTGTAGCACGGCGGGCATCTGTTGTCAATTTGCAAGTCGAGTTCGGAGATTTCCTTGTCCGGTCGCTTAACGCATGATAAAATTGGTATTTATAAACACAATTCGTTAGAAGGATGATAGCTTTTTAAGTAGCACATCAATCAGATCTGGAGGAAAAATGCAGATAGCTTATAAAGATATACTACCGACGATCCACCCGTCCGCTTTCATCGCCCCCGGTGCGATGATTATCGGTGCTGTTACTATTGGTGAAGAATCGAGTGTCTGGTTTAATTGTGTCCTGCGAGGCGATTTGGAATACATCGAAGTCGGTGAGCGTACAAACATTCAGGATGGCACGGTTGTGCATCTCGATCCAGGCTTCCCCTGTGTGATTGGGGACGATGTCACAATTGGTCATGGGGCAATCATCCACGGATGCACAGTTGGTGACGGTGCAATGATTTCAATGGGGGCAACTATCCTGACCGGTGCGAAGATTGGCGAGCGAACAATCATCGCTGCGGGGGCAGTTGTGCGAGAGGGACAGGAAATTCCGCCGGATACATTGGCAATGGGACTTCCGGCACAGGTTAAACGAGAGGTCACTCCGGCGGATTTGGAGCGTGTACGATCGGGGAGAGAGGGCTACGTTGCGCGGGGACAGTTAATGCGAAAATCGTTGAGCGAGTATACTGAGAAGTAGCAACTCAGGTGTGCCGACGAGGCTAGGAATCGGAGATTTGGTATTGTCCTGAACTTAGCACGCACCACACTTTTTACAAACGGTAGTATCGCACGGGCTTGTCATGAACCGCTTTTCGTGCTTATTGTGTTCAAGGCGTAGGAACTCTGGCTTGACATTCAGATCGAGGTAGTCCCACGGATTGAACTCACCGATAGAACGTGGACGCAGCGCATAATAATCGGGGTCTAAGCTATGTTTGCGGAAAGCGGCTTTCCACGCCATCCCTCTGGCGAGGTCTAAGATAACCCCACTCATCCGTCGGTCCCCTCTGGCAAATACCGCTTCTTGATAGGCGAGTCGAGCACTTGCTGAGGAGAATTTCATTCCACCGATACTTCCCAACTCTTTTTTTAGAAAGTTGAGTTTGCGCGAGATGGTCTTTGGATCCTCCATCGCAACCCACTGGAAGGGAGTATGGGGTTTGGGAACCATCGGAGAAATAGTGAAGCCGATCTTTGCCATCCGTCCAGACTTTTTGGCGTAAGGTAGAACAATGGATCGCATCTCCTTCGCCATGTCAACGATGGCTTCGACATCGGCGGGGGTTTCGTAGGGAACACCAATCAGGTAGTAAAGGCGGAGATTGAGGATGTCCCGTTTGACAGCTTCTTCGAGGACATGATACAGACGTTCACGCGGGATAGCCTTGTTGACAACTTTTTGTAGATTTTCGGTGGCAACTTCCGGTGCAATCGTGATTGTGCCTTGTTCGCTGTCAGCAAGCGCGTCAAGCAAGGGAGGACGAACTGTTTCCGCTCGCAGGGAAGCGCAGGAGATGCGGAAACCTCTCTCTACTAGCCCACTAGCGATCTCATCAATATCCGGATGATCTGAGATTGATGCCCCCACGAGGCCGATCCGATCTGTGATACCGCGGGCTTGTTCGGCGAGTTGAAGGGTACTCTCTACAGACCGATGTCTGGGCCACCGTCGAGCATAGTCAGCCACACAAAAACGGCATTGCCGACCGCAGCCACGTACAATCTCAATCAGGTGGGCGTTAGAAAACTCCGTGTTTGGTGTAAAGATTTTCGTGCAGGTTTCGGCGTCATCAAGGCTCGGAATCGCACTAGAACGGATCCGGGCTGGCGCGGGTGATTTTGCCCGCATCTCTTCGATGCCGCCTTCGTCGTTATAATCGACTTCATAAAAACGTGGAACATAGAGCCCGGGGACTGTCGCAAGCTCCCACAGCAAGTCCTCTTTAGATGCCCCTGCCTCCTTCCATTCCCCAAAAATATCCATAAGATAATGGATGGTCATCTCCGCTTCGCCAACAACGAACACATCAATAAAATCGGCAATAGGTTCGGGGTTATAGGAGATATTGATTCCCCCTGCCATAACGATCGGATCGGTATCAGCCCTATCAGCGGCAAGAGGTTCAAGCCGTGCCATCTCTAGCGTGGTCGGAATATTGACGTAATCCGATTCAAATGAGACGGAAAATCCGAGTAGATCAAATTGATTAAGTGAGGTCTGTGTTTCAAAGGAAAATAGTGTGGTCCGACGGTCGTCGAGTTGACGCACCATTTCTGGTTCGGGAAGGAATGCACGTTCGCAGGAGGTATCTTCACGCTGGTTGAGAAGCGAGTAGATGACCTGAAGTCCAAGGCTTGACATACCAAGGGAGTAAGCACCCGGGTAGATCAGCGCGAACCGATTTGCTTTCCTAAAATTGAAGTGTGGACGGTGCTCTGCCTTGAGGAGCTCTTGATAGGTTTGGCGTAAAACTCGTTGCATAACAATTTTGGCGAAGACGAACTTATTTTCTTTCCTTTTGATTGCGGACTCGTAAAAACGCGGGGATATCTAATAGCTCTTCATCAGGTCTGACTACGTTGTCTGGAGTTTGAGCCGGTGCCGGTTGCGAGTCCTGTGCAAAAGCATCTTGACCTTTTTGATTATAGCCAGCTTGCCTTGAATTTCCTTGGACACGTGTCCCTCGATCAACCCGAGGAAAATTACGTCCCAAGAACTCTTCCAGATTCACAATGTCGCTCTGCCCTGTTTTCTGCCTACTGCTTCGGGTTTGTGCGTTAAATCCAGTTGCGATTACAGTTACACGCAGTTCGTCTTCCAAGTTGTCGTCATAAGCAAGCCCAAAAATCACCTGCTCTGTATCCGAAGCTTCTCTGATAACCTCCATGGCATCTTCTAATTCGTGCATCGCCATATCACTAGGTCCTGTGATATTCACGATAATTCCAGTTGCTCCCTCAATAGAGTTTTCTTCCAATAACGGCGAAAGGATAGCACGTTTCGCCGCCCCTTGGGCGCGATTGTCACCGGTTCCCGCACCAATCCCCATCAATGCACCACCGGCATTAGACATAATCGTCTTGACATCGGCGAAGTCAAGATTAATTTCGCCGGGCACCATGATGAGGTCGGAAATGCTCTGGACAGCGTGTAGTAAGATTTGGTCTCCCATCCGGAACCCCAGTTTTATCGGCAGATTCCGATCCACTTCCTCAATGAGGCGTTGGTTCGGGATAACAATAACGGAGTCCGTGTTTTCACGCATCTCATTCACACCTGTTTCTGCTTGAATAGCACGCTGCCTTCCCTCAAAGGTAAATGGACGCGTAACAACACCAATCGTTAATGCCTCCGTTTCCTTAGCGAGTCCCGCAATAATCGGTGCTGCGCCTGTGCCAGTGCCGCCTCCCATACCCGCCGTAACGAACACCATGTCTGCGTCTTCAACAATACTTCGGAGATTTTCCTTGCTTTCTTCCGCTGCCCTACGTCCTGCTTCCGGGTTCGCACCAGCACCGAGACCTGCCGTCGTATTTTCGCCAATCTGCACCCGGGCTGCATTATGACACGTTTTTAGTGCTTGAACATCGGTGTTGACTACATAGAATTCCACACCCGCTAATTCAGCCTCAATCATGCGCCTAACTGCGTTGCTTCCTCCGCCTCCAACGCCAATGACTTTGATACGAGCGATATTTGAAAATTCATCCTGTTCAACAAATTCGATTACATTATCGTTCATAGCTTTCAGTTGTACCCCTATTGCGGAGCAACCTAATCCCTCCCTTGTTTTGAGCGCACCCGCGTATCAAGATGTTAGTGCAAAGCGACACATCCGCAAACCACGGAAGATGCACAAAACATTTCGACCTGCACTCTATTTTCAGATTATAGAGAGCCACCAAACTAAAGTCAACACTTTTTTGCGATACTACAAAATCTCAACCGTACCCTGCTATTACAACCAGTCCTGGAACCACTGCCTCATACGTTTGAAAATTTGATCGAACAGGTTTGTTCCTTTGATGAAGGTTCTTTTGGGGGCACGATAATGTTCCATCGCACCGGCAAGGACAAGTCCAACACCCGTTGCATAGATTGGGCTGTGTATTTTCTCCGTTAATCCTTTCAGTGGACAGGGGTATCCAACCCGCACTGGACAAGGAAAAGTCTGTTCAGCTGATTCAAGTAGTCCATCAAGAAGCGCAGTCCCACCGGTAAGTACAACACCAGCCGGAATGGTGAGGTTGCAATTGTAAATTTCCTGACCAATTAGATTTAAGAATTCGTCCATACGGCACTGAATAATTTCTGCCAAATCTCGCCGAGTGATGAAACGCGATTTGTGCACACCTCCAAGTGTCGAAATCGGGATGGCATCATTCTGATCCACGAGGTCAACCGATGCACAACCGTAGCGCAGTTTAATCTTGTCTGCATCTTGTGGCGTTATCTTTAACAGTTGTGCAATATCATTGGTGATATGCTGACCGCCAAGTGAGAGCACCGCGGAATGATGGAGGGTGCCCTCCTTGTAAACCACAACATCTGTGGTTCCCCCACCCATGTCGGCGAGAGCAACGCCCACTGACTTCTCCTCAGGTGTTAGGACCGCCTCAGCAGAAGCAATAGGTTCTAAAATGATGTCTTCAACGGAAATTCCTGCATTATAGATACTTTTTACAAGGTTTTGTGCAGAGGCAACGGCGCCGGTAATGATATGAACATAAGCTTCAAGACGGACCCCAGACATACCGACCGGATCCTTAATTCCCCCCTGCTCGTCAACAATAAAGCCTTGTGGAATCACGTGTAGTATTTCTCGTTCAACAGGAATCTTCATTGCTTGGGCAGCATTGATTGCGCGTTCGACATCGGATTGCGTAATCTCGTGACCTTCTCCTGAAACGGCAACGAGACCGTGAGAAGTTTGCCCGGTGATATGTCCTCCTGCGATGCCGGCATATACAGATCCAATCTGCACGCCTGCCATGAGTTCAGCGGTTTCAACGGCCTGACGAATCGCCGTTGTCGTGAGATCTATGTCGACAACAACCCCCTTCCGTAAACCTTCAGAAGGGGCGGTACCAACGCCTATAATCTCAATCTTTTCCGGATCGCCCTGCCAAATATTTCCGATAATCGCAGCAATTTTGCTAGTGCCGATGTCTAGGCCAACAATAATTTCTTCTCCAGCCATCTTATCGTCCTCCCCAATATATGGCATCTTTGAACCTAGCGTCCAAATAACCATTAAGAGGATTTGAAGTATGTTGCCCTTTCTCCATAAGCATCATTTGATTTTTTATAAATAAACTAATATGATAAATGCCAGTTTTAATAAAATCCGATGAAATCCATACAATAGGGAGATTGCTAAATTGGAGAGTAATTTTATCTGGTCGATTCGTATCAATTGTTTGTAGCGCGAGTACAATTTCTGGAGCCAGATTCAGAGCCAAATTTAGCACGTTAAGGGCAAGTTGAACGCTATCAGAATCCACTCGATCTCCCATACTAGGCACTTGCTGTTCAGCACTGATAATCGTAACGATCGAACTGGAAGCCGGCAGCGATTCTATATATTCTAACACATAACCCTCAAGATCAACCAGTACAAAGCGAATAGGGCTATTTTCGGGATATTTCAGCAATGCAACTGGTTCTCTTTCGGTTATTTCAAGCGTCAACGAACGTTTTAGAATGCTTTTTGAAAGATTCGCTTGTTTGACGTAACTGAGTTTTTGTTTCAGACGTTGTTCAATTGCAGACCTTGAAATGGTATGCACATCACTCTGGCGAGAACTTAAATCTAAAGCGGCAATCACTTCCTTTTGTGTGTAGTGCTCGTTGCCAGAAACGGAAATCTGTTTCACACGAAAAAAGCCAACCTTTAATGTCAAATAGTGAATGAAAAGTAGTCCAATCACACATGTGATGCCAATTATTAAATAACGCCCGGCACGGCGAGGGGATTTTTCAGGCGCCGCAATAAGGCGAGCTTTAAATTGATTGGAAGATTGACATGATAAAGATTGCACGAAATCTAGACCTAGCGAATGCACATGTTAGTATGTAACCATCCATAAAAAATAAAAGCCTGCTCTCAAGCCGTAAAAAGGCAACTATTGTAACCTTTCGATCTGGATGCCTTTGGGACGGGTTATAATTCCGACAGCAGAATTCATCATAAATTCCTATACCCCGTTCCGAAGGTTGGTTGCACGAATACCCCAGTGATAACACTGAAATCCATTTTCGAGCAGATTCGCCCGTTCTCTTTTGTCAGAATCTCAGCTGCATCGTCAGGCTCAACCTTGATTTGTCGAATCAGAAACATCATCCACCTCCATCAGTTCTTCTTCGTTTTGATGTTCTGCGTAAAAATCAAGGACGCAAAGCCGTATGACCTGACTGATAGACATACGCTTGAGTTCAGCATATTTCTTGACGAAATCGTGCAAATCCTTATCCAACCGAAATTGTACAACTTGTTTTGCCATGATGTAATTGATTATACGACAAACAATTGCAAATATCAACTAAAATTTAACGGAATTTGCCCCAAATCGTACTTTTTGCACGATTTTTTTGTATATTTTCAAAAAAAAAACACAATATCTCGTGGAATACCCTTCTAAAAGACACTTTTGCTAAGAAAAATCGTTTTTTTCAGAGGCTGATGCGCAATATCACCAAACTGAAAATCTAGGGATTTTGCACTTTCTTAACAAACATGCCGCACTGGATTTAACAAACCTGAAATCGTAAGAAAATTCTGTTCAACAGTTGTTTGGCACCTAACTGGCTCCACCAAGCTGTTCCAATAATTCGCGACCCACTTGCCAGATATCGCCTGCCCCAACTGTGATAACAATATCATTCGGACGAACAATGTTTACCAAAGTTTTTGTAATTTCGTTTTTGTCAGGAATATAAATCACATGCCGATGTCCATGTTCTTGAATCGCATGTGCCAGTTTTTCCGCAGTCACCCCCTCGACCGGGGCTTCTCCGGCTCCATAAATCGAACTGACGATGAGGACATCCGTTTGATAGAACGACCTCGAAAATTCTTCAGCAAGATGCTTCACCCGCTGATAACGGTGTGGCTGAAAAACAGCGACGATACGGCGATTATAGCTTTCACGTGCCGCTTGAAAGGTTGCTTTTAGTTTTGCGGGATTGTGTGCATAATCATCGACCACAATGATGTTATTGACCTGACCAATAATTTCAAAACGACGATGAACACCACGAAAAGACTCCAAGGCTTCTCGAATCGAATCAAACGGCACACCCAGCTCCAACCCAACAGCGACCGCTGCTAATGAGTTTAAGATATTGTGGTTTCCAGGCATTTTAAGATGAACCTCGCCCAAGACTTCTCCGTGTGCATGGATACGGTAGTGAGAAGTAGGACCATCAATACTTAATCGCTCTGCCATCAGGTCCGCACGCGTTTCAATTCCATAGGTCACATAGCGTTTTTCGATTCGGGGAATTAGCTGCTGTATGTTTTCCTGATCCAAGCATAATACTGCAGTGCCGTAAAATGGAACCTTGTTGATGAATTCTAGAAACGTCTCGCCAATCTCCTCAACGCTGTTATAATAGTCAAGGTGATCGGCATCAACCGATGTGACCACCGCGATTGTTGGGAAGAATTTTTCGATGGAGCCGTACGCTTCGTCCGCCTCAACCACCATCACTTCCCCTTGCCCAATCCGAGCATGGCTGCCCAAGCTGACCAATTTCCCTCCAACAACAACAGTTGGATCCAGCTTGTCTAGCACCGCCGCAGTCATCGCGGTTGTGGTGGTTTTTCCGTGCGTACCACTCACCGCGACGCTGAACTTCATCCGCATAATCTCCGCGAGCATCTCTGCACCACGAATCACAGGAATCTTGCGTTCCTTTGCCGCAACCACTTCAGGATTCTGGAGCGAAACGGCAGGAGACATCACCACAACATCCGCGCCAGCGATCTGTTCGGCAGCATGACCACAATAAACATTCGCACCTAATGTTACCAAATGCTCGGTGACTTCCGTTTCGCGTAAATCGGATCCAGACACCTGAAAATCGAGGTTTAGCAGGATCTCAGCAATCCCGCTGAGTCCAGAACCACCAATACCAATAATGTGAATATGACGAGTTTTTCCAAACATAGGCATAAACTTTCTAAATTTGAGAGTTAGATTTCACGAAAGAAAAGATTGATTGGGCAATCTCTTCGCCGGCGTGTGGGTTGCCCAACTGACGACTTTGATTTGCCATCCCTTGCTGTTCTTCCGGATTGTCTATAATTCTGATGATTTCTTCAGCAAGTTTGTGTCCTGTCAACGTACGTTGATCTAGCACGACACCACCACCCGCCTCTGCAATCGCTTGGGCATTCAGTCTCTGATGGTCTCCGGCAGCAGTTGGCAAAGGAATAAAAATCGCTGGAATACCACACGCGGTGATTTCTGCGATTGTCATACCCCCGGCTCGACATACCATTAAATCAGCAATGCTGTAGATTGTTTCAATGGGATCAAAGTACGGTTGTACCAAATGTCGAAGTGATGATTGCTGATAACGCGCCTTAACAACTTCGTAATCATCTTTTCCCGTTTGATGGACGAACTGAAGATGCTGGTTGAATGGTGCTAAATCGTCTAGCGCATCCATCACATTTCGGTTAATCGCTTGTGCACCTTGGCTGCCACCCATCACAAATACGGTTTTTCGTTCTGGATCTAGTCCAAGTGAATCGTAAGTTTCACGGGTTCGTTCAGCTGCTCCAATTGTTCGGCGGATTGGATTACCCAGCACCGTCGTTTTCTCAGTTGAAAAGTGTGTGCCAGCAGTTTCAAATGCGAGATAGATCGCTTTTGCCCAGCGTGCCAGAATGCGATTTGTTAGTCCGGGGGCAGCATTCTGCTCCTGTATAACCGTCGGTATGCTCAATAGCACAGCTGCGAAAAGCACGGGACCGCAGACATAACCTCCTGTTCCTACCACCACGCTGGGTTTTAGACTTTTGAGCATCCATAATGATTTCACAAAACCGGAACAGATTTTGTACACAACAGGTATCCATCGCCATGTTAATTTGCGCGGAAAACCTGCAACGGAGATTGGCAGGAACCGAAATCCGTGCTGTGGAACCAGCGTTGATTCGAGACGGTCTGCCCCACCAATGAAAACAACTGCGGTCTCTGCGTCGAGTTGTATTAGTTCTTTAGCGATACCGATCGCCGGATAGATGTGACCGCCGGTACCACCACCCGAAATCACGATTCGTGACATCAACGTAAACCTCATGAGTGCTATGGGCTTATATCCAATAGACTACTATGTAAAGTGTAGTGGTTTGTCAAGTTTAGTTTGACGGATAGGAGTTCCCTTCGCTACGACTTCAGTGGGAACAGTCGAACCGGCCGGGGCATCTACTGATAAATCAATCTCGGTTTATCCGGATTCAACCTCCAGAGGTGCATGCAAGCCCGACGTTTCACTCATGTCGCGTGAAATGTTCAGCAAAATTCCAACACTGAACAAGCTGACCAAGAGCGATGAACCGCCGTAGCTTATGAAAGGTAGCGTAATCCCTTTTGCAGGCAACATACCGGTCACCACCCCCATGTTAACAACCGTTTGCAACCCAATGAGCGTGGTAATTCCGATAGCAATCAAACAGCCAAAGGCATCTGTGGTATGTTGAGCAATATGGATGCCCCTCCAGATGAGCAACATAAACAGGACAATAATGCTAAACACACCAACGAAACCGAGTTCTTCACCAAGAATCGCAAAAATGAAGTCAGTATGCGGATAAGGGAGATGAAAGAGCTTAAAAATACTGTTACCGATGCCTGCCCCGAATAATCCACCAAGTGCGAGGGCATTTAAGGATTGGTTGACCTGATAGTGCCCTTCATAAGGAAACTTGAGCGAACTCAGAAACCCTTGAATTCGCTGCATTTTATAAGCGTCATCTTGGATCGATGCATAGATGAAAAAGCAGGCAATACCAATAACAAGAACAATCTGTGAGGGACGTGCGCCTCCCACGAATAGGAGCACAAGCACTGATAGGCTCAATAAAACCGCCGATCCAAAATCAGGTTGTTTGTATAGAAGGACGAATGTAATTGAAAGGATAAGAATGGTTGGCAGTACGCCTCGGGTGAAACTGCGGATCTGGTTATGTTTGCTAACAAGGAAGTGAGAAACATAAATTATCAACCCAAGTTTTGTCAACTCAACGGGTTGAAATTGTAGGCTAGCAACCCGAATCCATCGATGAAATTTGATGCCGCCTGCCGAACGAACCTCGTGCCCAATTGGCGAAAATACTAGTAACAAACCAATCAGCGACAACGCTAAAAACACCTTCGCGAACCTTTGATAATACTGATAAGGGAAATATGACGCTACAAACATGCTGACTAATCCGAGGGTGCAAGCGATGAGTTGCATCTTCAAATAGTGATAGCTATTTTCATTATATAGTTCGTAAGCAAGCATGTTGCTCGAACTGTAGACCATCGCGATTCCGATTGCGACGAGACATAGCGTGATGAACAGTAGGAAATGGTCTATCCCTCCTTTAATCGGATAATTGGTCCAGATGAATATCGGATTTTGAGGTTGTTTCTGTCGATTCAAGGTGGTTAACAGCCTCCCGAAACGCTTGACCGCGCTCCTTATAATCTGTGAACATATCAAAACTCGCATTCGCCGGTGATAAAAGCACTACATCGCCCGGCACCGCATGTGAGTAAGCAAGTTCGACAGCGTCGTTCATTGTCCCTGCATCCCGTGTAACGACATACGCTGCAAGGGCGTTTCGTATTATTCCGGTGTGTGATCCCAGCAGGACTAACTCCTTGACCTTCGATCGGACGCACTCAATCAGCGGCTGATAACTGTTTCCCTTATCGTATCCTCCCATAATTAATAGAATCGGATCCGACAACGATTCGAGCGCTGCCTTGACTGCGGCGACATTGGTGGCTTTGGAGTCGTTGATAAACCGGATACCGTTAATTGTCCTGACCGGCTCAAAGGCGTGTTCAAGTGGAGGATGCTCGGCAGGGGAGAAATTGCAAATTGCGGAGCGCATCATATTTGGTGAAATGCCGAAAATCTGCCCAACAGCTGTGGCAGCAAGGATATTTTGGAGGTTATGCTTTCCGGGCAACGGACTGTCTCCAACATCACAAATCCAGTGAGATTCGTCCTCCCACTTTGCAAAAATCTGGTTATCTTTCACATAAGTGCCCATTTCGACAGTAGCAGTGTCTGTAAAGTAAACCTCTTTCGCCTGCGTCTCATCAGCAAAAGATAAAACATTTTCATCCAAAGCATTTAGCACAATCCAGTCTGTCGATGTTTGGTTCGCACAGATTTTCAGCTTCGCTGCTCGATAGGCAGCCATTGTCTTGTGTCGATCTAGATGATCGCGCGACAGATTCAGAACAACGCTCACCACCGGTCGAAACTGTGTTGTCGTTTCAAGCTGAAAACTGCTGGCTTCAATGACAACGAGATCTTCAGCAGTTAAACCCTGGACTTCGCTCGACAGCGGAACGCCAATGTTACCCGCAGCACAAACTCTGTGGAAATTTCCATGCTTGAGAAGTTCGGTTGTTAAAATCGTGGTTGTTGACTTGCCTTTTGTCCCTGTAATCGCAACCATCGGTGCAGCGCAGAGGCTTGCAGCGACTTCCAGTTCGCCAGTGATTGGGATACTCGCTGAACGCGCTTCCTGCAGAATTGGGATGTCCAACGGCACTCCCGGCGAAAGGACGATCAGATCCATCTTTTCAATGCAGCGTTGATCGTGCCCACCAAGAATGAAATCAATGTCTCGATCCTTTAGGTCATCAATGTCTGCTTGGAGTTCGTCGCTAGATTTTGGGTCTGTCACAAGAACCTTCGCGCCGAGATCATCCAGCAACTTAGCAACGGCAACGCCGCTGCGATGGAGTCCGAAAACGGAAATCTTTTTGTCTGCAAATGTCATTTGGCATTTACCTTACAAACAGAACAACACCGATATAACGCGGCAGATCCTCTACGAACGGGACATAATTCTTGCCACCCAAGCTGCCACGACTGCATCCACCATCGCCTGCCCATGTTCGGCGTTGGCAGTCCAGCTATTTTTCTCCTCATCTTGGCGACAATACCAAGGGGCGGTGTCATCCAAGCGATCTTGTTCTACCAATTCGGGACGGGTCGCTAGCAGGAAAGAGGTTTCGTTATAGCCGGCGTGGTCACCGCCAGCCGGCGGCGATGCGTCGGGAAGAATCATCGGTTGGACCTCGATATGACCGGACAGCGGACCCGCTTCGTCCTTCAAGGATTCCACACCCCACCAACCGCGTGGATACCCTCGCTCCAAGATGCTCTCAAATGAAAGTTCCGCCGCTGCTTTTTTGAAAGCTAGCGCAAGTGGCGCTTCCATGCCTTGGTGCATGATAATCACGTAGATGGTCTTGAACCCCATCTCGCGAAAATTTTTCAGAATCGCTTTGACGTGACCACCAAAAGCAACATAATCCGGATCAATGGTGCCCTCGGCGGGCCCACCGAGGGCGTATCCGGTGGGACCATAGTCGAAGGAGGGGGCAATGACAACGTCTATTTTTTCGGCGATCCGGGCGCAAATCTCTTCAACGATAACTGTGTCGTGACCAATCGCCATGTGGGGCCCGTGCGTCTCAATGCAGCCCGCTGGCACGAGTAGGGGATACCCGTGTTCCACAACCTTCTTTAATTGGTAGGGACGTATATGTTTTAAGTACATGGTATTTCTGCTCCTCAAATCCAAGAGTTTTCAAGTAACCGAGAAATTGGCTGGACTGCTTAAATATTACCACGATTTATCTATCAGATCAACCGACTTTTCTTGATTGGATTCCTGATTGATGTTAAACTGGAGTGGGAATTGAAACCGTGCACAGTGGTATGCAACAACAGTGCCACGCCTGGAACGCTAAACAGTAGCAGAAGCGACCGAAATTTCATGGAGGCTGGAGAGATGACGAAAAAACGACCTGATATGCAAAGCGAAGCTAGTCCTGATGGGTTAGAAATTATCCAACTGACAACAGAGGTGGATGTGCCTAGCTCGCACATCTATATGGAGGCACAGATCTTTACGCCGGATTCAAAGCGGTTTATCCTGCACCGCTCCGCACATCCACACGGGTCAGATCCGCAAGACCCCGAACATCAATACCTAATCTGTGATCTGGAGAACAACTGTGAACTCATTCCAATTACCGAGGAAACTGGTACAACCGCCCCTTCTGTTTCGCCTGATGGAACAACCCTCTACTATTTTATTAATGAAACCCATCCCGGCGGCGGGAGGTTAACGCTCAAGCGAGTTGGTATGGACGGTACAGGTAGAGAGACACTGTTGACGATTGATGCACCGCTTCCCGACACCAATTTTCGTCCGAGCCGTCCTTATCCGCTATCTACGATATCCTCTGATGGAAAGCGGTTGGCGATTTCTGCCTTCTTCGGCGATGGCAACACAGCAGACGCACCTTGGGGCTTGATGGTCTTCGACTTAGAGGAGGCATCTGTCGAACCGATCATCCATGGGCAGACATGGTGCAATATGCATCCGCAGTACAGTCGGTCTCTCAATACTGAAGAAGCGCACGACATTCTAATCCAAGAGAACCACGGCAACACCTGCAATCCGGCAGGAAACGTCACCCAATTGGTTGGGGGAGATGGGGCAGATATCCATGTCATCCGCGATGACGGAACGAGGCTTAGAGATCTACCTTGGGGACGAAATGGGGTTGAGTTCTGTCAAGGTCATCAGTGCTGGATTGGACGTAGTTCAAGAGCACTGACCAGCACCTCCACGCGAGAACCTAAGAGTTGTCAACTGATTGAGGGACAGGCATTACCTCATGTGGGACATTTGGGACTCAACACACCGGGTGGCAGGCGTAACAACTTATCGCGAGATTTTTCAAACCCTGACTTTTATCATTTTGCCACAGATCTCGCTGGGCAGCGTCTGATTACGGACGCTGGGCCTAGAGATGGCGGCGGTGCAATCTACCGAGCCGAGCTGCCTACCGATGAGACGGGTCCGTTGGAAAACATTACCTTTTTGCTCAACCCACGCTCTTCTTGGCAGAAAGGTAGCCATATCCACCCGTTCCTTTCACCAGATGGCAGTACGGGCTTCTTCAATTCTGATGAGAGTGGTACATTGCAGGCGTACATGGTGAAAGGTTGGGCGGTCTGACTCAGCAAAGGCTCCACCTTCTCATGGAACCGATGGATTCTATTCTTTAGTCAGTAGGGCTATTTATGGTAGATTTTAGAATTAATTGGACACTGTGAATGAGCTAGGCCTGAACCTTGTTCGCAAAGTTACGGCACACGGCGTGTGCCTACTACTTTTAATGTATATTTATTTTTAGAATTCACCATAGTTTTCGGTTTTCTCCCTGTCTGAGTAGGAAGTCGCAATTGGAAGCGTCGGGATTCGGAGATCCCTCCTACAGAAGAACTAAATTCGCCTACTGTCGCCATAGGGGAATTGCATCTGTCATTAGGTAATTGACCAATCAGAAACTGGGGCTAACCGCTGTCGGGGCGCAGAGACTGACCTCGATGAAATCGGGGCTTCTAATTCCGATCCGATCACAGGTTAGGAAACCTGTGGCTACGAGGAGATTTCCGTTGTTGTATACCAAAGTCCTATACACTATTTACATGCGATTGCTCTGACTGTCACCAACCATTTACTTGAATAAGTTCGGGAAATCTGCTAACATACCGTTGAGACAAAATAACTTTCTGCCTTGCACTTAATTTTTGTGTGAATTGAAGCCGCCCTACGAGGAGGGTTAGAATGAAAATTACCAACATTGAAGTGATTCCGATTTATCCGCGCCTTGCAAAACGTTACGACAATCGCAAGGTTGATTTATACGGCATAGACCATCGCACCGTGTTTAAAGTGGAGACAGATGCCGGGATAGTTGGCTACGGTGACCAACGTGTCCGCCCCGGTGGACAGCCAGATCCAGCAATCGCAGCATCACTCATCGGTCGTAACCCGTTTGACTTTATCAACAACCATCTCCCCTACGGCTCTGCCTTAAGTTGCGCCCTCTACGACGTGATGGGAAAATATCTTGAGGTGCCCGTCTATAAACTGATTGGACAGAAAGTGCGGGATGCTGTGCCGGTTGCAGCGTGGACTCGTCCGGCAGCACCGGAGACCTTCCGCGACGAAATCAGTCGGGCAGCGGATCAAGGTTACACCATCTTTAAGATGCACACCTGCGATTACCACGACGTGATGGAGCAGACACGGCTTGCCGAAGAGGTCGCGCCAGAGGGTTTTAGGATTCATTACGACTTCAACGGTAACCGGAGTTTAGCGGCGGTTCTCCCCATCATTCAGGAATTGGAACGTAACCACCCGATTGTCGGTTATATCGAAGATCCCCTCGTGAAGAGCGATATAGATGGCTGGCGTCGGTTGCGTGAACAGACCCGTCTCCCGATTATCATGCACGGAACACCACTCGGAAGCGTCCAAGAAATTATCCACAGCGTTGCCGACATCTATATGATTGGTGGTTCGATTGGCGATACTGTTGCGACCGGCTTCGCTTGCGGAAAAGCGAATACCCAGACCATACTTCAATTTGAGTCTGGCACACTTGGTAAAGCGATGGCACTGCATCTGGCGGCTGTCCTGCCCACACACACCGCTCACTCTATCAATCTAGATGATCAATATGAGGAGGATTACACCGCCGAACGGATTCCTGTCATCGAGGGATCATCGCCCGTCCCAGAAGGTCCGGGACTCGGATACGAAGTAGACGAGGACGCACTAGCACGTATCGCAGCGAATAAGCCGATAGAGCCTCCTAAGCACGTTGGTGTGCTGCACATGCCGGGCGGGAATACGTTCTACGGTCGCTCCTATGTCTCACCTACCAGAGTGACGGGACGTGAGGAGGGCACGATTCGGGGATTCAGGTCAGAGATATGGGAGGACGATGGTTCTGCGGAATTTACCCGTATCTATGAGCGGGTACAGCAGGAAGGAACGTTCCGTGCGGATTAACAAGGGGGCTTATAGGGCAAATCAAACTCTGAGAATTGAGGAAGGACGGAACGCCAGTGACCGTATTTGATAAGGTGTTACAAGAAGTAGATGAACGATGTCGAGAACAGCATATACCGATGCTTGGCTCTGAAAAGGCAGAGTTTCTCGCAGACCTTGTTCAGAAAGCGGGACCGAACTTGATTGTTGAATGTGGCACCGCTATCGGTTATTCGGGACTCTGGATGGTCGCTGTACTCAAATCTGCGGGTAGGGGCAGATTAATCACCGTCGAAATTGATACAGGACGCGCCCACGAAGCACAGGAAAACTTTAGACGCGCCAACGTCAAAGATTTGATTGATTCACGGATTGGGGATGCAGCGGAGGTGCTGGAAACTATCCGAGAGCCGGTCGATTTCCTGCTGCTCGACAACAATTACAGCAATTATTTTCCCTGTTTTCGGGCAATTGAATCGCAGCTGACCGACGGGGCAACTGTTGTTACGGATAATGTGGGAATCGGGGCAGCGGGCATGGCGGACTATCTGAACCATGTCCGTTCCCATTATGAAAGTCGAACCCACTGGTTTGAAACAGACCTGCCTTGGGTCAAGCGTGATGCCATGGAGGTGACTATCTACCGTAAACCCGACGAAACCATCGAATAGGCAACTTAACTAACACCCTTATCAGGAGGTTGTACTATGGGGAACCTACACGGACCCGTTTTGACGGACAACGAACTTGCAACATTTCACGAACAGGGATATGTGCGTTTAGGCAAAGTAGCACCGGACAAAGAGATTGAGGCACTTTGTCAGCGCATCGACGATATCATGCTAGGGAAGATTTGCTATGACAATATGCTCATGCAGCTATGCCCGTCAGCCGGTCATCCAGAATTATCGAAGCAAACGAAAGAGTTTAAGGGATCTACGCTGAAATATCGGAAGATTCAGGACCTTGATCAGGACCCACTGTTCCTGCCTTACATCCGACACCCACTGTTTCAGGACATCACGCGGAAGATTATAGGTGAGGAGGTCTCTGCCTTTCGGACAATGTTCTTCAACAAGCCAGCAGAGCAGGGGGTTGTTATCAATTGGCATCAGGACGGTGCTGGCGGCTGGGGACTGAGCATTCGACCAAAGGTAACAATCTGGACTGCGCTGGATCCGACGAGTGTTGCCAACGGGTGTCTACAGATTATTCCGGGATCTCACAAAAGCCTCATCCCCGAAACAGGTGACCAACTATCTCCGGAGGAGCGAGCGATTCACGCACCGGACGAGAAACAAATCTATCTTGAGATGGAGATGGGCGAGGTTGTGCTGCTCCACAACTGGACGTTGCACCGATCGGAGGTCAACACCACGAATCGTCCACGTCGAGGATTCAGTGTGTGTTATATTGATGCGGCAACCCGTCAGGTCTCAACCGGACGCGGGTATCCGAAGGTTTTTCCGGAGTATGTGCCGGTAGAAGAAGTATAAAATAGGGAACAACGATCGTTGTTCCTTACGCTTCGGATTTTTGTCCTAAAGGAGAGTTTTTGTGACCCCCGAAGAACTGTATCACTACGATGTGAACGGGTATCTGTTGATCGAAGATGCCGTTGAGCCGGGTTATCTTGCGTATCTAAACGAGCGTCTAGATATCTGGGAAGAAAAGGCACTGCAAGATTTTCGCGCCCTACCAAAATCGGCAAACCCTGAAGTCAGATACGACGACATTCTGAATCAGGAGTCGTCCTTGCTAGACCTCGTTGTGAATCCAAAAGTGCTCCCCTATATTGATGAGATGGTGGACCGTCCCAGACTCAAGTCAACGTGGGTGACATTTAAGTGGAATGGGGGCAGGACGGTTTATCACTCCAACCATACTCCATCAGTAATGCACAACTTTTATCATTTTAATGGCCGTATCCATCACAACCTCTTCCAAGTGTTTTACGCAATGCGTGACATCAATCCCGGCGAGGGTGGGTTGCAGGTGATTCCGGGCAGCCACAAAGCCAACTATCCGTCACCGTCCGATGACGCACTGAAGAACATGTACATTGAAATTCCGATGAAGGCGGGTTCTGTTCTGCTTTTTACCCACGACATGCGTCACGGCTCGTTCAACACTACGGATAAAGTACGTAGGACAATCATCTTCACCTACTGCCCTGGGGTCATTGCCAATTCTTTTGGGGGCGATACGCTTTACCAACGTCTCTTTGAAGATGCACCGGAGGGAAGCTGGTTGAAGTACCTCCTCCGCACGCCGCACGGTTTCCTAGAAACCTACCCAAAGCCTGAAGATATGCCTAAAATAGATGGCTATTTGGAAACTTTACCAATCTTGCGTGCAATGCCCCATCCCTTTAGGGTGGGGCATTGCACGCCCAAGTGCGTTGTTAGTCAAAAAACGGTTGAAATTGCAGGTAAAAGCTGTTACAGTTACCTTAGCTTTCGTGAGAGGGCGCAACTCCACTGCTTAGTGGCGCCTCTCACCTCCAATTGCGTGGACATGAAATCCAGATAGCCGAGTGCATAATGAAAACCTACAAGTTCAAAATGTATAGCAACCACAATAATCGTGAGTTGCACAAAACGATTGACAGCCATGCTCAAGTGTGGAATCACTTTGTGGCGTTGTGTCGCCGATACCATGCTATCTATGGGAAGTATCCTGGCAAAAAAATGTTGATGCGCCACTTAACCAAGTTGAAGCGGCTCCCCCGGTTTGCCCATTGGAATCAGTTACCGAGTCAATCGTTGCAAGACGTGATAGACCGACTTGATAAAGCGTACTCCAAACTGTTTACTGACCACAAAAGCGGCAAGCGTTCCGGTCTTCCCCGTTTCAAGAGACGTAAACTATACAAGTCCTACACGCTCAAGCAAGCGGGTTGGAAACTGCTACAAGACAACTATGGTGAATTAGACAAATAAGTGGACATTTGCCAAAGTCCCCCTCTTTCCCCCTAATAAGGGCGGCTAAGGGGTTAGGGATTTAGGCGGTTGTTTGTAGGTACAGATTGCCTAATCTGTACATGTGCATTGGAAGTGTCTAAGTAATTCTAAAATCTACCATATATCCGTATAGGCAAACGGATATACCGCTATTTCAAGAGTCGAGAGATACTTGGCAACCCCAAACGTTGTACGGTTAAGCGGGACAGCGTAGGAGACGTATGGCTAATCATTTTGACAGATTATGTAGAGATACCCTTGAATCGACCCACGACGGGTAACAGCGCGGGGTTCGATTTTGGACTCAAGCGGTATCTCACCGGGTCTGACGCAAACGACTACGACTCTCCACAATTTTTCAAACGGAGTCTCAACGCTATCAAACGTGCAAACCGCAACCACTCACGAAAGGTTAAAGGTTCAAACAACCGTGAACGTGCGAGACTCAATGTTGCACGGAAACACCGACGTATTGCCAATCAAAGAGCCGACTTCCATTGGCAGCTAGCGCATGAGCTAACAGACCGGTATGATTGGATTTCACTGGAGACCCTCAACATTAAGGGCATGAAAAGCCTTTGGGGACGTAAGGTCTCTGATTTGGGGTTCTATGACTTCGTGCAGAAACTGAAGTATATTGACTCTAAGAAACAGCATCGTGAAGTCCGATTCATTGATAAGTGGTATCCATCAAGCCGAACCTGTCACGTCTGTGGCGCAATTAATCAAGATCTGAACCTTCGTGACAGAACATGGCAATGTCCAAATTGCCACACACAGTTGGATAGAGACCGTAACGCTGCGGTCAATATCCATAGGGTAGGGGCATCTACCCCCTCAGAAGAAGTCGTAAGTCCCAGTTCACCGGGCTAACTTCGTTGATAGAGCAATTCGACGCCTTAAAAGGGAACGGGTGAGAATCCCCACCCTTTAGGGTGTGGGAGTATGTCAAAGGGTTAAATTGGTGTTATGGCATACAAATTGTAACTGTATCCCCTCGTTTTAGTCCGAGGACTTGTGCTGCATTGCCTTGGTTAATTGAGATCTCCAACCGATTGAAGCTGCCGACGATTGCTAACACCTCACCGACTGATGATCCAGCGTATGAGCGGTTGAGATGATCTATCTCCACACTTCCCGCATGAATAACAACACCGTTTCGTC
Organism: Candidatus Poribacteria bacterium; assembly: GCA_965222435.1. GTDB lineage: Bacteria > Poribacteria > WGA-4E > WGA-4E > PCPOR2b > PCPOR2b. Next base: position 6,861,005 of record OZ244950.1, read on the forward strand.
CTTCCAGCGATTCCAAGATTTCGTGGGAAATGTCCGTGACCAAATTCCCGAAGGAATCGATCCAGATGATGTGCCCGATAACCGTTTTGTCCATCACTTGAGGTTTTGGGATGGGGAGTTGAACGGGATGCGTAACCGGATTTCCCAATTTACCAATTGGCACACCACATGAAAGATGTGCCGCAACAGGAGCGAAGATATCACGTCCATGAAAAGTGTTGCTCACCTGCGGTAGAAAGTAAGCAGAGTTCTCCACTGCTACGGCGTGGGCATGCTTCTCATTATGGAGGATATGGGTCAAAAGCCCGTTGTCCGGGCAGACGAAGTAGGCTGTTTCCGTTTGGCAGACGACGGCTCGGCGCTTACTGCCTACCCCTGGATCTACGACTATCACATGGATAGTTCCGGTTGGGAAATAGCGATATGCTGAATCAATAAGGAATGCAGCACCGTGAATATCCTGCGGCGGAATAGTGTGTGTGATGTCGACGATCTCAACTTGCGGATTGATATTCAAAATCACGCCTTTCATGACACCGACGTAGTGATCGCTTGTCCCAAAATCGGTCATCAGTGTGATAATACGGGATGGCGCAAGATCCATTGTAAATTTCCTCGCAAAATTGACAGGTATGTTACACAGCGCCAAAAGTCTACCAGAAAGAAAAGCCGGAAGCAAGACGAAATATTCGCTTGCACCGTCGCACCTGCTGGGCTATAATACTGATAGCAGATCTTGGGAACTTGTGTGGAACCCTTACCAAAAAGACGAGCGGAAAAATGATTGAAGACAGAGATTTAATGACAATTTCTGAAGCCAGCAAATGGGCAACAGACTATACTAAAAAAAATGTAACAACTTCCAATATCTCTTATCTTATCCAGTATGGAAGGATTCGGAAATATGATAACAATGGTTCCACAAGGGTTTCAAAACAGGAGTTGATTAAATACTATCATTCATATCTAGGAACGCGAGAGATCGACTGGAAGGCACAATTAGGCGAAGACATCAATTGGGGGTTGTCATTTGATTATCTGAAAGAAGCGGATACGACGAAACATGTCCATAGACTCCACCCATATAAAGGCAAATTCATCCCTCAACTGGTTGAATACTTCTTAGACGATCATACAGATGATTTCAAAAAAGATGTGTGTTTCAAACAGGGTGATATTATCCTTGATCCGTTTTGTGGTAGTGGCACAACACTGGTACAATCGAGCGAACTTGGAATGCACGCTATCGGCATTGATATTTCCGCATTTAATACACTCATCAGCAACATCAAAATAGAACAACATAGTCTCGTTAATGTACAAAATGAAATTCACAACATCACAAACGCCTTGAAGCGGTTTATCGGCGAATCCAATGTTGTTCAATTTGAGGCACAACTCACCGCAGAACTTAACGAGTTTAATAATGAATATTTTCCGTCTCCTGATTTCAAATACCAAGTCAGACAGGGAGTGGTCGATCAAGAGAAATACGGGAAACAAAAAGAGGATGAATTCTCACTCAGATATTTTCAATTAATCAACCAATATGGAGTCAAGTTGTGGCAAAGAAAATCAGAGGATTTCCTCGATATGTGGTACTTATCGCCTGTAAGAGAAGAGATCAATCTTGTCTTTGAGCACGTCAAACATATCCAAAATCGTGAAACACAGCGAGTAATTCAGATTATTTTGAGTCGAACAATCCGTACTTGCCGGGCAACCACTCATGCAGATTTGGCAACCTTAAAAGAACCTGTAACATCGGTCTATTACTGTGCCAAGCACGGCAAGATGTGCAAGCCGTTGTTTTCAACATTGAGTTGGTGGGAGCGATACTGTCAAGATACAATTCAACGCCTTATTCAGTTTGATAAATTGAGAACCGATACGTTTCAAACCTGTCTGACTGGAGATTCTCGGACAATTGATATTGTAGAGGCATTAAAGACAGATAACCCAGATTTTGCACAACTCGTGAAAGAGCAACAGATTAAAGGGTTTTTCTCTAGTCCACCCTATGTTGGATTAATTGATTATCACGAACAACACGCTTACGCCTATGATTTATTTGGATTTGATCGGAAAGATGAACTAGAAATTGGACCGCTCTTCAAGGGCAAGGGAAAAGAAGCCAGAGATCAGTATATCAAAGGCATTTCAGAGGTACTTCGGAATTGTAAAAGATTCTTAGCCCAAGATTATGATGTTTTTCTAGTAGCAAATGACAAGTTCAACATGTATCCAACGATTGCGGAGCGTTCGGAAATGCGAATTGTCAATCAATATAAACGACCTGTTCTTAATAGAACAGAAAAAGGCAAAGGCGCGTACTCCGAAAGTATCTTCCATCTGAAGTCAAAATAGCGTACAGATCGGGATAAATATGCCGTTATCCGAGAAACAAATAACATCAGTCGAAACAACAATCAGAGAAAGTTTAAGGAACAAGTTCCAAAATTACAATCCAGAGTCTAAAAATATGCCCTTTCATTATCGCTTGCTAGGGAAAGATAGAATGGCTCTCTATTCATTTATTCAATCGTTGAATACAACATTTGGAACATCCATTTTTGAACCAGTTGCAGAGACATTAGCCAAAACTCGTTTTGTAAAAGCACAATCACAATATGTGGTTGGTAACGAGATTAGTGAGTATGCCCAAAACGAAATCCAAGACATTATCAACGAACTAACAACACATGCAAATCCTGATAAATGCGAAGAAATTCAAAGAATTAGAGCTGTGTGTCAAAAAGGTAGAATGAATACATTGCGAACCGTGAAGGTTGATTTGTTGGTTGAAAACCGTGAAGGTTCACTATTTCTGTTCGACCTGAAAACAGCCAAGCCAAACATTAGCAATTTCAAAGATTTTAAGAGAACGCTGCTAGAATGGTGTGCAATCGTCTTGGCACAAAACCCAGTTATTGATATTCATTCTCTTATTGCAATTCCTTACAATCCGTACGAACCAGAACCTTACGAACGCTGGACATTAAGAGGAATGTTGGATTTAGAGCAAGAACTAAAAGTCGCCGACGAATTTTGGGATTTTTTAGGTGGAGAAGGTGTATATCAAGATTTATTAAATCGTTTTGAAAAAGTTGGCATTGAATTACGACCTGAAATAGATCTGTACTTTGAAAGATTTGGAAATTGATTCAAAATCGAAACAGGAGCGACAATGGAAAGATATTTACCGATCACAGATTCAACACTTCACCCTATCTACGAGAAAGTACAGGCGGATGAACGCCTTTCCTTTGAAGATGGGGTAAGGCTTTACGAAAGCCCCGATATCAACGGCGTTGGGTATCTCGCCAATATCGTCCGGGAGCAACAGAACGGGAATTTAGCTTACTATAATTTCAATCAGCATATCGACTACTCGAATGTGTGTATCCTACATGCACGTTGCCACTTTTGTGCGTTTGCACGGAAGGACATAAAGACCGACGGGGCATGGGAGATGAGTGTCGATGAATTTCTAGATAAGGCGATGTATTCGATTGACCACGGCTGCACGGAAATTCACAGTGTCGGCGGATTGCACCCAAAATTACCGTTTGAATACTACCTTGACATGCTTCGCGGTCTGAAGCAACGGATGCCGCAGGTGCATCTCAAGTTTTTCACGGCTGTGGAGGTTCACCATTTTTCTCGGATATTCAAGATGTCGATCGAGGAAGTATTGATTGCGTTACGCGAGGCAGGGCTAGATTCGCTGCCCGGTGGCGGAGCGGAAATCTTCGCGGAGGAGACGCGGGAAAAAATCTGTCCAGGCAAACTGAGTGCAGAGGGATGGCTTGAGGTGCATGACATCGCACACCAACTCGGCATCCCAACGAATGCGACGATGCTCTATGGACATCTCGAAACAAACGAAGATCGGGTGGACCACCTGATCCGCCTTCGTGAGCAGCAGGACAAATCGGGCGGTTTTGTTACCTTTATTCCGCTTGCGTTCCATCCCGAAAACACGCGAATGGACTATCTGCCGAGCACGTCCGGCTTGACCGATCTGCAAAATATAGCGGTGTCGCGTCTGTTGCTGGATAACTTCCCTCACATCAAAGTATATTGGATTATGACCGGACTGAAGACAGCACAAATCGCGCTGAGTTTTGGTGCAGATGACATTGACGGCACGGTAACGGAGGAGAAGATTACGCACATGGCGGGTGCTGATACGCCGGAAGCCATCTCAGCAGAAGATATTACCCAGCTAATTGAGGAAGCCGGTCGCACTTCCCTTGAACGCGACACGCTCTATAACGAAATTATCAGAGAAGGAAATCAATGGCACAGGAAAGCCGCGTGAAGGTTGGGGCGGTTTCGTTTCTCAACACGAAACCACTGATCTATCCGTTTTTGGAGGATCCGCAATTCCCCGGCAGCGAGGCAATCGAACTTAGCTTGGCAGTACCAAGCCGTTTGGCAACGGAACTAAAGGACGGGGATCTTGATGTTGGATTGATTCCAATCATTGAATATTTCCGAGTAGACAGCGGATATAGAATCATACGGGATATTTCAATCTGCTCGCGGGGACCGGTATTGAGCATCCAACTGCTCAGTCGTGTACCGATTCCCGCGATCCGTAGCGTCGCGCTTGACACTAGCTCACGTTCGTCTCGTGCACTTATACAGATTGTACTTGCCGAAAAATATAATCTTCACCCCGAATTTCATTCCTGTCCTCCCACTATCGACCCGCAAGAGGCAGATGCGGATGCAGTGCTACTAATCGGGGATGTGGCACTGAGACAGCTCGGTGCGACGGATTATACCTTGGATCTCGGCGCGGAATGGACTACGTTGACAGGGCTGCCGTTTGTCTATGCTTGCTGGGTGGCACGGGGAGAGGTTGAGTTGGGGCAAGTCCCTCAAACCCTTTTGAAAGCAAAGGAATGTGGCATTAATAAAGTCGCTGAGATTGCACGAATAGAATCTCAAAGACTCGGTTTCCCGGAAACGCTCTGTCGAGATTATCTCACCAAGCACATCTTCTATGAGCTCGGTGATTCGGAGATTGCTGGGCTGAAGAAGTTTTATGAACTTGCAGTGAAGTATGATCTCGCCCAACCCGATGTGAAACTGAGGTTTTTATGAAAGTCTGATCTTGAGGAAACATCATGTTGACGAATGATCAGAAAACACACTTTTACCTGTTGGGTTTTGTTAAAATTCCTGCTATCCTAACACCTGAAGAGATTGCTGAGTTTTCTTGGAGATTTGATGCGATTATTGCTAACGGTAAAGACCAAGGAGATACGTCAGCACCCGGAGCGCGGATATTTCCAGAAGGGCACCGCGTCATTGTTCCGTTGATTGAGGCAGATCCGTATTTCTACAACCTGCTAGACCATCCCAAACTGGCTAACATCGCCGAAGATCTACTTGGAGAGGACTGTATCTTTTTTGGCAGCTCCGATGGACAAATTCACAATGGGGATACAAACTGGCATCGCGATGGCAGTTTGCCCGAACCCGGAATTGAAGCCAAGCTGACATTCTATCTGGATGATGTTGCACCGGGCAAAGGGTGCCTAAGTTTCCTCCCCGGCAGCCACCTGTGGCCACCCCACTATACCGAACTTGAAAAGCAGATTGATGAGGGTGCGCTCGGGTATCCCATGCAGGAGTTCCCCGGACGCTACGAGTTGTCAACGCAGAAGGGAGATGTTATCGCCTTCAACACACGGATTTGGCACTCATCTTGGGGCGGTGGTGCGAACCGGCGGCAGATGGCATGGATGATGAGGACAAAGCCACGGCTGGCTTGGGAGATTGAACGCATTGTTACATTCAACAAGAGCTACGCGAAGATGTGGGCACCTGAGACCGGACGGCTAGTCTCCGACCGGTTTTTCGAGACAGCAGGTCCGAACCGAATGAAGAAGATCCAACTATTGAAGGAATTAGGTTTGTGAATACTTTTTCTCAAACAACAAAAATAAGGAAGAAACAATGATTGCAGTAAAAGGATATTTTGACGGAGAAAAAGTCCATCTATCAGAGTCGGTTCCGGTGCCCATTAAACCCTCCGAGGTAACTGTTTGGTTTTCTGAAGATGCGGCGGAGAGAAAGGCGAAATCAACTCAAGCCAGACAAAAATTGAGGGGTTCTGCAAAAGGACTTCGCCTCTGGGAAAAGTTGACTGCTGACCGGTAGTCTGAATACGACTGGCAAAAAACTGTACAAATCGAAAGTATAAACAACATGCTCGAAACTACGCTCTTTGACTCAACCTACGAAAGCCGGAAGCGTCCTCTGCTGAAACAGGTATTGGAGACGATTCGTCCAATTTATTCCACGAATGAACTCAAGGGCTTGCGCATTAATAGTGAAAGTCGAGATGTCCTCTCTCTGCGCTCTGGACGGGGGTTTGTCAATCGAGATATTCTCGAAACGGTGCTTGGCAATCTATTAGAGTGTGTGGCACCCGGCTCCCACAACGCTCCGCGCCCAGAAAATAGTAAAGATGAACTATCGGAAGCGATCGAAGAGGTCGCCGACCAGCTTTACGCAATGATTGCCCAGTCTTTCTTAGCAGTCACCGACGAAAGCGAGTGGGAAAGCCGCGCGTTAGACACCACGTTTGCGCTGCTCTGGGAGTTGCCTCGACTTAAACAACGTGCCTTATGGAACCGTTTTGCCGCTCTAAGGGATCCAGCGGTGTGGGATGCCTATCTGCTCCACAGCGGAGTTTCCCGTGAAAAACTTATCGAACTGGACATCAGGGACAAAGTAGACGAAGCCATTCTAAAACGGGAATTTCACCCCTATCAAAATGTCCTAGACTCCCTCGATTTGGCGTTTGCTTTTGACTATCAGATGCAGTTGGTTGTAAGTACGTATCCCGGTTGGCGGGTGCTCTTCTACCACGATGTTGGCTATCTCTTAACTCGATCGGGTCCCGTTGAGGACAATCCCAATCTGTACCGAAGTCCTGTACCGCTTTTGCCCCGCGCAATTTCTGAACTTGGAGGCCGTTACTACCAAGCAGATCTCCATCCTGAAACACAGATCGGTGATGCCAATTTCTTGGAGCATCCCCACCGTGGGTTCACCACCGGACAAACCGGGGTTATTGGTTCTGGCTGCGTCATCTATCCGTGTACGCTCGGCGGCTTGAGCGTGAGGGTCAAGCAGCGCCACCCGATTCTTGGGGACTTCGTGCAGATTGGTACGGATGCGAGCCTGCTGGGACCGGTGCGAGTCGGAGACCATTCCACCGTCGGTACGAATACAGAGATTTACGGTTTTGTTGAAATCGGCACCGGCTCCCATATTGGTTCTTCGGTGGTTATCGGGACCATCCGGAGCGAATCCATCAGACCGGGCGTGATTCGTCTTGGAAAAAACGTCTCGGTCGGTGATGGCACGATCATCGAAAACACGTCAGCGATAGATTTGATTATTCCCGATCAGTCAGAGATTCCTGCACGCAGCCATGTTGCTAACGATGGCTTTGGACATCCTAGATATGTAGCATAGAAAGGAGGGATGCATGAAAAAGATCCAACGCGCATTAATCAGTACCTACGATAAAACTGGTCTCATAAGTCTTGCCAAAACTCTTGTTCAGCAAGGAGTAGAAATCCTTTCTACGGGTGGTACTGCAAACACCCTCCGCGAATCGGGGATTGAAATTCGTGAGGTGTCCGATTACACTGGTTTTCCCGAAATGCTTGATGGGCGGGTAAAAACGCTCCATCCGAAGATTCACGGCGGCTTATTGGCAATTAGGGATAACCCCGACCATGTGACTCAAGCGTCGGACCAAGGAATTGAATTTATCGATCTCGTCGTTTCCAACCTCTATCCATTTGAGGCAACAATTGCTAAGGAAGGGATCGAACTTGCCGAAGCAATTGAAAACATCGACATCGGGGGACCGTCAATGATTCGATCAGCTGCGAAAAACTATCGCGATGTCGCTATCCTGACCGATCCACAACAGTATCCCGACATCATCGCAGAATTTGAAGCAAACGACGGTAGCCTTTCGGAGGAAACCCGGTTTCAATTGGCTAAAGCGGCATTTGCACACACCGCTCATTACGACACAGCGATTTCGCGTTACCTCGCCAATCTGGATGCCCTCGATGCGGACTTTCCAAACTTGCTCGACCTCCGGTACGAGAGTGCCCAAAGTCTCCGGTACGGCGAGAACCCTCATCAGCGCGCAGCATTTTATCGTACCCACGCTTCGCCAGAACCGTGTGCGGCGTGGGCAAATCAACTGAGTGGCCAACCGCTTTCGTTCAATAACATCCTCGATCTGGAAGCGGCGATCGAAATCGTCAAAGACTTCTCCGAACCCGCCTGTGTGATTATCAAGCACAACAACCCGTGTGGATTAGCAACTGCCGACACTTTGGAGGAGGCGTTCAATGATGCCCTCGATTGTGATCGAATTTCCGCTTTTGGCTCCGTCATCGGTTTGAACCAACAAGTCTCCTTGACAGTAGCAAACACTATTCGTGAGGCAGCAAACGCAGGTATTAAAGTCGATGCCATCATCGCTCCAAGCTACACCCCAAAAGCATTGCGAGCTCTCTCCCGCGTGAAGCGCCGACCGATTCTCGAAACAGGTGAACTTCGGCAGGATGCTTCAATTAAGCAGATCCGGAACGTGGTCGGTGGAGTCCTTGTCCAAGACCGAGACCTCCATGAAATTACACCTGATGACCTGAAGGTTGTCACGGAGCATCGACCGACAGACGAGGAAATTGAATCTCTCCTGTTTGCGTGGAAGGCGTGTAAGCATGTCAAATCGAACTGCGTGTTGCTCGCCCAAGGTTCAAAGACGGTCGGAATTGGTGCTGGACAGATGAGCCGTGTTGATTCGTGCATCATCGCAGCACGAAAAGCAGGTGATCGGGCGAAAGCATCCGTTCTCGCCTCTGATGCTTACTTTCCGTTCTCGGACGGTGTTGAAATCGCCGGTGAGGCGGGTGTGCGGGCAATTATTCAACCCGGCGGTTCGGTGGGCGACCCACCTGTGATTGAGACAGCAGATCGGTACGGCATGGCGATGGTCTTTACTGGCGTCCGGCATTTTCGGCATTAAGCGAGTATGTGAAAAGAGAATATCACTAACCGTGATATAGGGAACGCGGATCTGCGTTCCCTACGGCAGAGATAATCCCAACACTGCGAAGGAGAACAGATGGAGACGATCCAACTTGTATCAGGTCATGAAATTCCTGTTCTGGGACTTGGGACATGGACGTTGCGTGACGAACAGTGCAAAACCGTTGTCAAGACAGCTCTTGAACTCGGCTATAACCATATTGACACCGCTTGGATGTATGCTAACCAAAGGGAGATTGGGGAGGCATTGCGGGAAATCGGCGCGGTTAGGGAGGAACTTTATATTACCTCTAAGATTTGGCATACCCACCTAAAGTACGATCAGGTGCACTCCCAGTTTGATGAATGCCTAGCGGATTTGCAAACCGATTATGTAGACTTATTGCTGGTTCACCATCCCGGCGATGGCACTGTGCCGATGGAGGAAACCTTGTCCGCACTTAATGAGATACACGACGCGGGCAAGACAAAAAGCATCGGTATTAGCAACTTTAGTATTGAACAGGTAGATCAGGCAAGGGCAATTTCTCAGGCTCCCATTACTACTAATCAGGTGGAGTACCACGCTCATAGTCAACACGAGGACCTATTGCAGCACTGTCATGCACTCCAAATTCCTCTGACCGCTCATCGTCCGCTAGCAGTTGGTAAAATCGTTGGCGATCCGGTCCTAGGAGGCATTGGTGGCAAGCATGGAAAAACAGCGGCACAAGTCGCCTTGCGATGGTTGCTCCAGAAAGGCTTGATTGTCATCCCCAAAGCCAGCTCTGCCCCGCATTTGAGAGAAAATCTTGACCTGTTCGATTGGGAGTTAACACCTACAGAAATGGAAACGATTAACAACCTTTGAAAAGGCAGAAGTATAAGGATTTCTCGCCACTTTGACGTTGATTCAACAATAGGAGGAACTCCATGATCAGACCTACCGAAGCCCAAACAACACAATGGGAAGAAAAAGGTTATCTTGTCTTTGAAGATGCGATCCAGGGCAATGAGTTGAAACAGCTCCAAAACGTCTTTGATTATTGGGCAGAAGAATGCAAACCCGCATGGTTAGACCGCGTAGAGGCAGGCGAAGCGGCTGCGTCGTTTTACGACATCTCTGACCCTTTTGATAAAGATAAAATCTTCGTGGACTTGATTGATCATCCGAGCTATTACGGCAGTCTGATGGCATTTACGGACGATGATCTGATTTTGCTGGGACCACAGGTCCGCACCGTCCCACCGGGGCCCGTCTGTTATTCCGGTTGGCACCCCGATGTACCGCACAGTAATCCGCTGCATATCAAAGTCCAAGTTTACGTGAACGATGTCGAACCTAGGGCAGGCGAATTTGCGTTTGTGCCGGGGAGTCACAAACCCGACGCGGGCCCCTACTCCAAAGCACATCAGCTAGAAGCGATGCCCGGTCATAAACGGTTTCCGGGGAAAGCAGGCACTGCTATCATGTTCAACTCGTACGGTTGGCATACCGCGATGGATAACCACACAGATACGCCACGAAAATCGCTCATCCTCATTTACGAGAAACGGACACCGGACCGCGTAGATTCAAAACGGTTTGCCTCTATCGCCCCCCTCTGCACGACGCCGGAACGGCGCAAACTTTTCGGTTTGGAGGAATGATGACGCGAATAGATTCTCATCTCCACGTTTTCGCCAAGGTTTCCCCTGAATTTCCGAGAGAACCGACTCCTGTCTGCCCGGCAGATCGGGAAGAGACCGCCGAAAAACTACTAGGCGAAATGGAAGCAAATGGCATTGACCAAGCAATACTAGTGCAGACCGGCGGCACTGAGATTAAACACCACGCCTATGTGCTACACTGTTTGAAAACGTATCCCGACCGTTTCCTCGGCATTGGACTAGTCCCGCCAGATCTCACCGAACCGGAAGATCACATGGACAGGCTAACGGACGGAACCGGGATTATCGGTTTTCGACTGTCTTCGATTGGTGGTCCGAGAGACCCATTTGCTCGGATCAACATCAAGGAAATCAAAACCTATCGTATCTGGAAACATGCTGCAGAAGAGGACTATGTTCTCTGGCTCTACCCACGCGCGGTTGACGCCCACCTGCTTCCTTATCTGATGGAAGCCTTCCCCCAAGTTCGGGTCGTCTTGAACCACCTCGGCATCTGCCCCGGCAAAGGGAAGTTCTCTTGGGATGCGAAGGGACGTCCGCGGATTGAAGCGGCGGAATATAATCCTGCCTTTCACACAACTCACCGTCTCAACTGTTTTGAAAACGTGATGATGCACATATCAGGTGAATATGCTTTTAGCAATGAAGCGTATCCCTATCGGGATCTTGCCCGATGGCACCAACGAATCCTTGATCACTATGGCGCGAAACGTCTGATGTGGGCGACCGATTTTCCGTGGATCTTGGAAGACCCCGGCTACGGCCAACTCACCGGCATCCTCAAAGAACTGTTACCGGATCTACGCGATGACGAACACAATGACATTATGGGTGAGAATGCGAAACGGTTTCTAAGATTTCCCGACCATGCGCGATAGTATTTCCATTAGGTTGTGAAACTTTCAACTCTCTCCGATATGATTGGGATTCAGAGCAGCTACCGAACCGTGCCTCCTAACGGGCACCATCACTCCTCCATCAGTTTTCCTACAAAGCATTAGGTCATGTATCCATGAGACAACAAGCACAATCCACAACACCGAATATTATTAAGGAAATGCAAGCCGGTAAGGTTCGTCCTGTTTACCTGCTATGCGGCGAAGAACAGTTTTTGGTAGAGACCACCCTCAAACAGATGCTTGAGAATCTTCTGTCACCTGAGACCCGTGATTTTAATCTGACTCACCTTGATGGCGTGGAAGTCTCTGTTCGCGAGATTCTCAGTACGGCGGAAGTTTACCCAATGATGGCAGATTGGCGCGTTGTTGTTGTGAGCGAAGCCACGGTGTTTAAGAGGCAGCAGGGTCCATCATCGCCGGAGATAATACAAAGTGCCGCTGAAGCCGTTGAAGAAGGAAATCCACGGAAGGCGGTTGCACTGATGGTCAAGGTCTTGGGCGTTTCAGCACAGGACATTGCTGACGAGAATAGCGATTTCAGAGAAACAATGGGTGACCTCATTGAGGAAAACGAAGAAGACCTGAGTCCTGAAGATCTCGAATTTCTCCGCAACTTACCACAAATTACCGCTCAAATTGATGACTTCCAACACATATCAGGTGCAGCTGATGATACTGAAATCCTAATCGAATGGCTAGACGGGAAGCTGCCCAAAACGAGTGTTCTGATCTTTACTGTCAAAGGCAACGTTGATGGGCGAAGTCGGCTTGTCAAATTGATTGGTCGTGTTGGCAGGTACGCCTCGTTTGCCTCGCTAGAGCCCGGAAGATCAGGTCAGCAAGATCGGGTCTACCAAGGTGTTTCCAGAAAACTCGAAACATTCGGGAAGAAGATTTCGCCCAGTGCCTTTAACCTCCTTCAGGGGCGAACAGGAAACGACATGCACTTGATTGCTGAAGCAATCGAAAAAATAATCGCTTTTGTTGGGGAGAAGACACGAGTCGACGAACGAGATATCGAAACAATTATAGCCCAAAGTAGTTTTGAGAACATCTTCGCGCTTACCGACGCACTTGGGAGAAGATCCGTTTCGCAAGCGTTGTCCAGTCTCCACAGCGTTCTAGACAGCGGCGAACCACCGATCAAAGTCAACGCGCTCATCGCCCGGCAAATCAGGCTCACACTCCAAGCAAAACTGCTTGCCGAACAAGGCGAACTAAAACCGACAGTGGATCGAATGAATTACCAAAGCTTCGCAGATAATGTCTTCAAACCGCTTGCCACAAAGATGTCCAATTCCCTTCCCACTGCAGCACAAGTTAATCTTCTCAAGCAGAATCCTTATGCTGCTTATAAAGTCATCCAAGCGATTCCCTTTTTCAGCACGGAGGAGCTAGTCCACGGATTGGAGCAAACACTGGAGGCAGATGTACAACTCAAGAGTAGTCAATTAGATCCGGAGTGCATCTTAGAGCAATTGGTCTACGAACTTTGTACGAAACCAGATACAAGAAGATTGGCGAGAAACAGAATATGAGATAGGTAAGGTTGATATGTCCCCTAGTGCATAGGGAGTTGGTACTTTCCTGCAGAACGGAACTACTATAGTGAATTCTAAAAATAAGTAGACGCTTCTCCAGTAGGCATTGTAGGAGAGCCGTCTTGTGGGAGAGAAACCTTCTAAGTCCGCTTGCAAAATCAGAGGTGTCCGTATAATCGGGGTTGAAAACCCCTCCCACAGTGTCCAAATAATTATGAAATTCACTATAAATACAATTGGGTTCTGCTTGAACTGCCCATATATTCCTGCCAATGTGCATTGAGTTTGCGCTAGGCACTTACTTTGAGAGTGGCAAAAATCTTATACCTCACTTGTAAGGAAATTGGTGAACCTGAATGATGATTGGATCGCATGACTCTAGCCCTTTAACACTGTAAATGGAGGCTTGAACATAATGGAAGTAATTCTCTTTGTAGGCTTATTTATTGTTGTAATTGTAGCTATTCAAACTATCGGTGACATAGTAAAAAGGAAGTATCAATTTGAAAACAGAACCGATGTTGGTCAGGACTCGCTCACGCAAATCCAAGCAGACCTCAACGCGCTCCAAAAGAGTGTTGATGAAATGAAGGAATATCTCACAGACCTTTACATTCAGCAGCACGATGAAAAATTAAAATAGTGGGATGGGCAACATTATATAAGAGATACGTTTTTTGAATAACGTGGAGGGGGCAACATGGTAGAAGTTGTTGCAATTATCGCATGTGCTACTGTTATAATCGTAATCCTCACTTATATTAAGGACTTGCTTGAAGGCAAACGTAAAGCAAAAATCAAAGTGGCGGGAAAAGAGTCTACACAGATGCAAGCGGATATCGGCGAACTCCAAGTGGAGTGTCGCAAACTCCGAAAAAAAGTTGCCGAACTGCAAGAGCAGATTGCTGAACTCTACATTCAGCAGCACGACAAACACTAAATTGGCAAGCAGTCGGAGTAACTGAAATCTCAAATACAAGGAGAAATTCATAGCCCCTGACCGAAATTTTCTATCAACCGAAAATAGTCTGGACGCCATCTTTAATTCTTGCATTTCTGCTAGGAGCTAAGTATAATATTAGGTGCAACTGTACAATGGATTCAAGAAAGCTTTACAAGTTGTGTGAAGGGCAAAACTGAGGCGTCTTCCCCGGATTTTCTGTCATTTTGTACTTCTATGCTTCTTTCAGCTTCATGAGACGTTTGCAGTTAGATATTCCGAAGTGAAAGGAGGTGCAAAAAGATGGCAACAGGCCGTGTCAAATGGTTTAGCAACCAAAAGGGTTACGGGTTCATCACCACCGATTCAGGGGAAGATGTGTTTATACATTATTCCGCCATTGAAGGGGCTGGCTTCAAATCTCTCGAGGAGGGAGAAGAGGTCGAGTTTGAAATGGTACAAGGACCCAAAGGTTATCAAGCAGAAAACGTTGTGAAACTTTAAGGTTAGCAAATCGAAACCGACTATATATTCGGTTATATAAATTAAAAAAGGCTCCCGAGTTTATGGGAGCCTTTTTTATTGATACCGATTTCAGGTATTTTATGTTTCACGCACTCAACTCAAGCATCCGCTCAATTGGCGTTCTTGCCCGTTCGATGACCTCTGGCATGAGTGTAACTTCGTGCGGACTCAAATCGTCGCCTTTATCAAGTGCCTGTAGAACATTAAGCACTTTATCAAGGGTGACCTTCGCCATGTGGGAACACCGTACAGAGCATGCGGTCGCAAATTGTACGGTCGGGAATTCCTGCGCCAAGTTGGAGGTCAGTTCACACTCCGAAGCAACAAAAGCGCGTTCCAATCGATTTTCCTCTACCCTCTTGGCAATGTCTTTCCCTATCTGGCTGGTACTGCCGTAAAAATCGGCTTCCTGAAGCACTTCAGGACGACATTCCCAGTGTGCATAAAGTATTCTCATGGGATGTCCTTTGGGGATGTCAAACGAATCGCGTATTGCTAAAAGGTCTGAAAGCAGGAACTTTTCATGTACTTCACATACTGCCCCTTTCTCTTGATTTCCTTTACCGGGGTAGATAACCGTCTTTGTTCCCCTAAGCTCCTCCTCTAAATTCTCCGCAAAGTAGATGTCAGGAACAAAAAGTATCTCGTCCCCCGGCATTTCCCGTGCTATGTGGGCAGCATTTGCGGAGGTGCAACAGATGTCCGATTCCGCCTTCGCGTCGGCGTAGCTATTGATATAAATCATGACTGGGACCCCCGGATACAGTACCTTCAACTTCCTTACCTCTTCAGCCCCGAAATTATCTGCCAAAGAGCATCCTGCTGTCTTATCCGCGGCGAGAATCGTTTTTGAAGGATTGAGGATTTTCGCAGTTTCTGCCATGAACGGCACACCATTAAAGAGGATGTATGGCGCATCGGTTTTTGCGGCGTGCATGCTTAACCCAAGTGAATCACCCTGCTCATTTTTTGTTGATAAACCGAATACAAGGGGCTCCATGTAATTATGGCCGAGCATCACCACATTGTGTTTTTTCTTTAGTTTCAATATCTGATACACTGTTTTTGCGTGAGCTTCTATGTCGATTGGCGTTAAGCTGGGATGGTTCCTTTTATAAAGCTCTTTCTTCACACTTTCAACACTCAGCACTGATTTATCTATATTGTCTTGGGATATTGTCGGTTGGGAATTCATTTCTTCTCACCCCTGAATCTATCGGAGTTTCTTTGGCCTCGAATTTCTGATTTGGATTTCCTAAGTTCTGAAAACCTTCTGGGCACACAGTCAAAAATGGGAGAAATCTTTGTTGTTTGTTGGATTACCCTAGAGTTTACAACGATTAGAAATCTTTGTCAAGTATGATTACGCTGAATCGTCAAAAAAATTATTGCTGAAGCAGATTAATATGGGCGAAAGGCTGTTGATTACGAACGAACAAATCATTAAGCGGATTCGTCATCCAAAATTGAGACTGTCCCTCGACCACCGTCAACACGCAGATGTTGACCGGATTGGATGCGTTGCGTTGCGGCTGCAACATTGACTATCGCAGGAATACCATATTCTCGTGCAACGATAGCACCATGCGACAGCATACCACCATACTCCATCACCAATGCAGCAGCGTGAAGAAAGAGCGGCGTCCATCCTGGGTCTGTTGACGGGCAGACCAAGATATAATTTTTGCCGGCAATCTGTGCATCGGCTGCATCTCGGAGAACATACGCCTCGCCGGTAGCAACGCCAATCGACACCCCAACGCCTTGAATCTCATCTTTTGCTTCAATCGCTTGAGGTTCACCAACACGGTTAAGGATATCGCTGTAGATGACATCCGGTAGTTCAATCTTTAATAATCGGGATCGGGTTGTTTTGCGTTCCTCAATCACCGATTGGAGGTCTTCTCCTTCGATGAGTCGATCTAACTCATCAGGCACAAGATAGAAGATGCCACCGTCAAGCTGATAGCGTCGATCGAGTTCTAGCAAGGCTTTTCGGATTAATTCGTAGCCGAGCATTAGATAGAACTTCGCGGTCTCCCGGAAAGGCATGTACCGTTGTGTGAGGTCAAAAACTTTATTAATCCGTTTCCGAAACGCGGCGGCTTTACCTACTGGTAACCGTGCCAATCTCCTTTTTGCTTTTTCCCGATTTGTCCTCTGGTCTTGAAGATGCTTCGTCGGATTGGCATCGGGATTGGTGTGGAACGATGTGATAATCTGTTCGATGTAGGAAGGGTCCTCGCGCCAGCGGGGCTGTGCCAACTCAAATTCGCCGACCGACCGATGTCCGTGTTTTTCCAAGAAATCTTCCAGTGTAAACTCGCCCTGTGCGATCTCCCACATTTTCAGGTTGGCATCAACGGTTAGGTTACCCTCCAACCCTGTGATTAACAGTCTAGCAAGATCTTTTGCTTCCTCCTCACTAAAACACTTTTGCAGAGTGATTTCCAACTGCTGATAAGCAAAACTCGCAAACGCCGTCGCTTTGAGCGCGTCCTTAGCAAATTCGTTGAGTGTTTTCCCGCGCCATTCGTGGAATTTGTCAATCACCTGTTGATCTGACAGTTCTTCGAGTGAAACTTGTCTTTGCGCCTGAACATACTGTTCAAACGTTGGAAAGGTTTTTTTGGAGAGAATTCCGTCCAGATTTTTACGAATTTTGCTATGTTTGAGTTCAGCAGCAATTGCCCTAACAATATAGTAAGGAAACTTGACCCAAAACAGGGCGTTACTGCGCTTGATGTTCGGGGTCGGCTGTGGATAGATTGCTTTGTGTGGGTCACGTTTGAGTTGCTGAAAATCGTGTTCAAACAGAAACCCATGGAAATTAAATTCTACTTCTCGACTCAAGTTGAAGTAGAGGCGCCCACAGATTAGATCCAGCACTCCCTCCTCATCAAACCTGCGGCTAGGAAGAAACCCTAACTCACGACAGGTCAGCCCAAATCCGCCTCGACCTGACATGAATTCCTGCATGATTGCCCATGTCATGGGGAGAGGAGCGGGTAGGACTTCGGAGAGATTGTATCGACTCCACACCGTTCCACCCTCATCGGCTTTTTTCTGGAGGGTTTCAATTTCCTGACGGCGTAGCTGCTCAATCTCCGCTGCGTCTGTGAGCGTTGTTATGGGACGTGCCTGCAGCAAATAAATTTGTCCTTCAGCGTGTGCCCATTCGACGTCTTGGGGCGCATCATAGAACGCGTCCACCTGCATACCAAGTTTGCCGAGCTCAGCAACCTGTCCACGTTGTAGGCTTGGAATCTCTCGCTGACCGATTGGGACTGCTTGCACTCCTTCGCGTGTGACCATTTTCCGCTTGCTTACTACAGTCTCGCGGATGAGATTTCCGGTTTCGCGTGAAATCATAAAATGATCGGGGGTAATTTCTCCGGAAACAACGGACTCACCCAAGCCCCAGTTTGACTCGATGACAAGTTCATCCCCTCCCGTCGGATTGCGGGTAAACATAACGCCGGAGACCTCAGCGTTGACCATCTTCTGTACGACAACAGCCATTGCCAACTGTGCATCCCCGATTCCGTGTTCACGACGATAGACAACTGCACGGTCTGACCATAGCGACGCCCAGCACACCTTAATCTTCTCTAAAAGTTCAGATGCCCCGGATACATTTAGGAATGTGTCCTGTTGTCCGGCAAAACTGGCATCAGGGAGATCTTCTGCGGTGGCAGACGAGCGTACCGCAACCGAATCCGCTCCTAATTGGTTGTAAGCCGCTAAGATCTCCGATTGAAGTGACTCTGGCAGTGCAGCGGCTTGGACAGCTTCGCTATTCTGCGTATCAGCCGTTCCGACGGTGGTCCGATAAGCATCAGTTGTAACACAGAAGCCGGGCGGCACAAGAAACCCCGCTGCTGCCAACTTACCAAGATTCAACCCTTTTCCACCGACAAGCGGGAGATCTGAGTCACCAATTTCTGCAAAGTGTTTAATCCATGTCATAAGTGTGAACGCTTACGATTTTTGATTCTACTGCTGTTCTGGAAATGGAGCACGGATATCGTAACGTCCTTCTACAAACACAGGCAACATGCCGCCTTCAACCATCAAATCTAGTGGATTGGGACGCGTAGTTAGTGGAAATTTGACAACATCCTTAATCCGCAGAGATTCGTAAATCGCCATCAGAATTGCCATAGTGGTGGCGGCGTGTCTCCCTGCGTTACGATGTTCCTCAATCTCTCCATCAAGCCACGCAATCATTTCTTCAAACTGAGTTGGTTCACTTTGACGCGGCGTGATAGTCTGCCAACCAGCGACCTTGCTATTGAGCAGCTCAATTGTTCCATCTGTGCCCCGCCGGAGTTGACCATCGCTCCCGTAAACAGCATCACCACGCAGTCCAGGATCGGGGAGATCGCTCTCATAAATTCCGCGGATGCCGCCTTCAAAGCAGATTTCGCCCATGCAAACATCTTCACAACGCACCCGGCGTTCCCACTTATCTGTCCGACGCGAGACCTGTCCAATTAACCACAACGGTTCTGGATCACCGAGGATGTAGCGCATTTCGTCAATTTCGTGCGTACCTCGATTAAGCAAGCCATACCCATCACGACGCAACATCGCCTGTGGTTCACCGATTGCGCCTTCCTGAATGAGCCGCCGCGCCTCGCAATTCTGAGGCATAAAACGCCGTTGATGACCGATGACAAGTTTGGTCCCGTTTTTGTCACAAGCGTCCATCATGTCCTGCGCTTCACCGTAGGAAGCACTCATCGGTTTTTCACCGATAATCCCTGACACCCCTGCCTCTGCAGCAATCAGTGTGAGTTCTGCACGGACACTCTGCCATGTTGTAATGCTTACAATGTCCAGCGTCTCTTTCTCAAACATTTCATGGACATCAGCATAATGTGTTGGCAGTGAAAATTCCTCCGCTAGCTTAGCAGCGGCATCTGAATTCATATCTGCCGCGGTCACAACTTCAGCGCGACCGGTGGTGGGCCAAGCATTAGCGTGAGATCTTCCCATCCCGCCACAACCAATAATTCCGACTCTGTATGTTTTCGCCATAAATTTTATCTCCTTAAAAATCCGGGGCAGATTGTATTCAATGCTTCAAGTTGAAGAGTCGAGACTCAATTAATATTGTTCATTATATCAAATTCCAAGATGTTAATCAATTGGAAACCTGTTATCTACACCACAATATCTTCTGAATCGCGGAAGCGCCTACCAACCCCGTTTAATGTCCCCCCAAGTTGTAGCAAGTTTACCTGACGCGGAAACAGCGAATAAAACATTCCCTATCCCTGTCTTGAGTTGTATAATCTCAGCCTCACCTAAGACAGTGTTGAATATGATCAATTCGTCGATCACGCTTTCACTGAAAGAGTCAAATCTTTCCGGAATCAGTGCGCCAATATGCAGATTTCTCTTGGATTCTGGAAACAACGCTATTCTCTTTTCGCCATCCCGGAGCGCGATCTCCCGCAAGAAACCATCAATATACATAGCAGGGTCGGCCTCGTCATCTTTGGCAACAGCGACATAATGATGCCACTGATCATCAGGGATACCTTCCACCCCTCGAAACCCACCTCTAAAAAAGAAAAAGAACATATTCTTGAGGATCTTGTGAAGTGCTATTCCATAATTCGCCTGCCCCTGCTGACCAAACCCCCAGTTTCCACCCTTTTCCATAATATAAAAAGGTGCTTCAGCAATATCGTTTGCATCCTGCCGGAGTGGTCTTTTTACCCATACAGAGATGGTGATGACATCATTGATCTGTAACTTCCTATGGTGCGGTACCTCTAGATACTTGCCCTTCCCAAAGGCAAATGCCTTGCCGAATTTTCCCTCCACCAACTCTGGATTATTCACCACCTTCGCATGATGCAGGTTACCAGAAAGATCTTTCGTTATCTCTTTCTCAATCTCGTCAAAAAGCCACATTGCAACGATATCCTCGGGCTGAATACGGGCATGACTTACGGGCGTTAACATCAAGCTCGTTATCGTTAGAATGACGCTTACGCCCAATCTTGTTACGACACTGTTCATTTTTACGCGCTCCTATCTTAGTCCGATCCCTTCCGTACAGTGCACTTCCCTGTAGCTTCCAGTTTCAACTCCTCGGCAAGATTTCCTTGGTTAATGGCAACCTCAAAAACCCCACCACTCCCAAACAACCCAGCACCAGAACCGACCGGCACATCCCCATAAGCCTTGACATATTTGCAGAGGACTTTCTTCCGGTTGCTAAACTCGATCTCAATAGTTTTGCCGCCTTGTATCCCCAAAGCCTCGAACAGATCCGGACGTATATTCGTGATGACATTTCCATATTCGTCAATCACATCGATCTGCCCGATAATCGCGTCATCAACTATCTTTGCAAACGAAATTGGCAGCTGGACATATTCCTTCAACACGGGTCCAATCTTTTCAAACGCAAACCCTTTGGCAAGATGCGCAGCAGCTGGACCAAAAATATCCCGACCATGAAACGTGCTTGACTGAACATCCTGACGCATGACATCGCGGTTCGTGATTTCCCGCACCTCTGCGACGCCCATTGAACCGTCGATCAGTGTTAAGAGTCCGTTATCCGGCGCAACAAAATAATTCCCATTCTTTGTTTTCATTGCGATAGGTTTGCGCTGTGTGCCAACCCCCGGATCGATAACGCCAACGAAAACGGTC
The DNA here is from genome assembly GCA_965222435.1 of Candidatus Poribacteria bacterium. GTDB lineage: Bacteria > Poribacteria > WGA-4E > WGA-4E > PCPOR2b > PCPOR2b. The sequence continues at coordinate 6,882,343 of OZ244950.1, forward strand.
CCTGTCGGAAATTCTGGTGCAGCTTTGGCAAGTGTATATGCCCCCTCCTTAATGTCAAACTTTGAAACTCCGTGAGAAATCTCGTCAATTTTCGCTTGTGGGAAAACCTTATACATTGCTCCCTTCATCGCACCGACGTAAAAATCTTTAAAACCAAAATCGGTTATCATGATGATTAAGCCGTTGGTCTGGGCTCCCATTGTAGTCGGCGTCAAGCTGGTAACAATCAGAAACGTAAGTAGCAGCCGGACGCCGTAGCAAAAGCATTTTCTCATCGTATAGCAACTCCTTTCTATTAACGGTTAAACGATTTACCGAGAATCTTTAGCAAGCTCGGGATTCGGAATTTGTATGATGCGCATGGTCAATGCACACATCAATTTTCCCAAGGTTAGAAAGTTGAAAAACGTAGGCATCTTCACGATTATCCATATAATATTTCTCCCGAATAGCAACAATCCGAAACCCAAATTGTCTGTAGAGACGCTGCGCCGGTATATTACTTACTCGTACCTCCAAAGAGACATGGTCGCCTCCCAGTTTTCGGATATACGCAAGCGACTCCGCGAATAGATATTTACCAACACCTTGATTTCGATAGTCAGGAGAAACTGCGAAATTTGCAATGTGTGCATCGTCTTCTACAACCCAGAAATTAATAAACGCAATCGGATTTTGGTGGTGGCGGGTAACGAGAAAGTAAACATAATGGTTCCCCTGCCTCAGTCCCTCGCGAAACGAGGCTTCCTCCCACGGACAGGAGAATGAACGTTGTTCGATCTCCATCACTGCCGGCAGATCGCTTTCTTGCATGGAATCAACCTGAACGTTCGGGAATGGCAGTTTTACTTTAGTGCTTTTCAAACTGTGTTTCTCCTCTTTTTTCCAGAGACTTCCCCCGCTTGCTCTGGATTTCCATCCACTTTTTCCCTCCTTGATCAGCCTGTGACCATCTGCTATAATACTTAGAAACTCAGTTTAAGGAGATGAACGAATGTCCGATTTCAAACCTGTCAAGACAGTCATTATTGGCTGTGGTATGATCGCGAGCAAAGGTTATCAGCCACGGTGCCAAGCCTATCCGCACAAAATTGAACTTGTCGGCTATTACGACCAAGATGTTTCTCGTGCGGAAGAACTCGCCCAAAATGGCGGCGGAAGAGTTTATAAATCCTTCGACGATGTTCTGAATGACCCCAATGTTGAAGCAATTATTAATCTAACAATTCATACGGGACATTATCCGGTATCGTTGGCAGGACTCGCAGCGGGAAAGCACGTTTATTCAGAAAAACCCGTCGCCCTACGTATTGAAGAAGCAGATCAGTTGGTCGAAACCGCAGACGCCATGGGAGTTAAATTTGCATGTGCGCCGGTGGCGATGCTCGGTCATGTCCAGCAAAACGTCTGGAAACGCATCCGCGAAGGGGAGATTGGCGAAGTCGTTTCCGCCATTGGAAACTTTGGCGGGCCGGTCGAGTATTGGCATCCAACCGCCGATGCTTTTATGAAAAAAGGCGTGGGACCTTTCAAGGATGTTGCACCCTATCCGCTGACTGCCATGACGACGATGATTGGTCCTGTCAAACGGGTCTACGGTTTGGCTCGGATCACCATTCCGGAACGGAGGTTACACGCAGGTCCACGCGCAGGAACGCACTACCAAGTCACCGAAAAAGACCACGGCTTCGGGCTACTTGAATTTGAAAGCGGTGCTTACGGATTACTCTACCACAGTTGGACCGCCAGATCAGAAATTCCACCCTATGAAATTCATGGCACGCAGGGTGTTTTCTCGATCCAAGCGCATGACGATGGGCGCGGCATTCGCAAACGCACACCTATGGGGGATTGGGAAATTGAGGCTTCCCCGGAAGGCGCGTACGAGGGTTTAGACTGGGGCAAGGGACCTTCCGATTTTGCAGATGCAATTCGGAATGATCGACCCGTGCGGTGTTCAGGGAAACACGCCCGGCATGTACTGGAAATCTGCGAACGCATCTTTGAATCTGCCGACACAGGGGTGCCAATTGATGTCGTGAGTCGGTTCCCCGCACCTGTCCCTGTGGGTCAGCCCCTACTGTAGAGTTGAGATACCCCTAATTTTTCCTTTTTCGAGCGAACTCTTGCAAGTCATCAATTGTATCGGTTTCATCAACAAGTTGACCTGTGAGAACTTCTAGGACATCTTCAAGCGTCACTACCCCTGATACGCCTCCATATTCATCAACAACAACGGCTAAATGTTGGCGAGTCTGCTGAAATATTAACAAAAGCTGATCGGCACGCTTCCGTCCTAGTACAAACTGTACCGTATAAGCAAAATTTGAGATGGATTGATCCAGTTTCCCTTGGATGATCCCTGCCAGCAATTCGGTCTTCAAAGCGACTCCGGTGACCTCATCCAGTGTTTCTCCAATTACAATAATTCGACTATGTGGCGAAGTCAGAACGTCTTCTTTTGCCTCAGCGAGCGTTAAGTCACCCTTTAAGTATGTCATTACCACCCTTGGCGTCATTAGATCGGCAGCCATCATATCATTCAAATTGAATATTTTTCGGATCATCTCAAATTCATCATCCTCAATCGTACCTGCCTCTTGTCCCATCTTTGCCAGTAATTGTATTTCTGCCTCATCCGTTGTGAAGCTGTTACCACCTGCCGTTAAAGGGTTGGTAATTTTTTCAATACACCATATCAAGGGGGTTAAAATTCGGGTCAATCCGGCGACGGGCCGAGCAATAACTAGAGCAATCTGGTCTGAATATCGATCGCCCAGCGTTTTGGGGATAATTTCCGAGAGGAGTATCACCAAGAAGGTGAGTATCCCTGAAACGAGACCTAACCATCGACTGCCCAAAACATCGGAAGCCAAAATAGTCACGACACTCGTTCCAACAATATTAGCGATGTTGTTGAGAATAACGATGGTTGCGATAGGGCGATTCATCCGCTCGCGTATGGATAGCAGGGCTAGCGCTTCGGGCCGTTTTGACTGAGCCAATCGTCGAACTTTAACTAGTCGAACGGAAAACAACGCCGCTTCAGATCCAGAACAGATAGCAGAAGAAAGCAAGACAATTCCAATAGCTATAACTAGCACCAACATTGGATTTTCCTTTTATTTAACCGTTCAGATAGCCCTTTTGTTTAAATCAATTTAGCATTTCATTGTAGCATTTACCATTCATAGTGTCAATCCTGAAATGGATTGAGTAGAAATTTACGAAACTGCTGAGAAGTTCTTATCCTCATTTGTATATTGCTATCAATTGAAAGTGAACACCACACCGATATTGGCAAGTAAAAGTTAGGAGAACCACTAATGCAAACACTATTATGCCGAAAAGTGTCTACCGAAGACAGAGCGAATCTTGCCACAGATGTTTATCTCCCCGACGGTCCGGGGCCATTTCCCACTGTTATTGTCCGTACCCCCTACCATCGCGTGGGTCTTCAAGGTACAGCACACCAATTCACCGACCGGGGTTATGCGTTTGTTGCACAAGACTGCCGTGGCAAGTATGACTCCGACGGTGTTTTCGTCCCACTGGTTGATGAGGCGAGGGATGGACAAATGACGTTAGATTGGACGGCAAATCAGCGATGGTGCAACGGCCGGATAGGGTTGTGGGGACGCAGCTATCTCGGAATCGTTCAAGTACCTGCGGCGAGCGGTGGTCATGAGGCATTGCGTTGTATCGCTCCTTCTGTCGCCCCTGGTTCATTCTTCCGTGACTGGATTCGCTACGATGGCTGCTTCGCACTCGGCAATGCCATCCGGTGGTCTTTGACGCATGCTTCTTGCCGCAATCAACCACCGATGGCACACCTCTCATGGAATGAACTTAACCACCTGATAAATCCTGAGACGATTGCCGGTCAAGTTGGCTTTGAGACACCCGTTTTGTCGGATTGGGCAGCTCACGATCATTATGATAACTATTGGGAATCAATCGACCAATGCTTGATGCATCCACAGATCAAGGTGCCAGGATTTCATGCCGGGGGCTGGTTCGACCATCTCACACGGGGGCAGTTTGAGGCGTACCAAAACATCCGTGACAATGGTACAACAGAATTGGCACAAAGTGGACAACGTCTTCTCATCGGACCGTGGGGGCATAGAAATATCGGAAACACGGGTCCGGATCATTGCCGCTATGGTGACTGGGATTTGGGAACAGAAGCAGATCTGTCGGTCCTTGCACATGAACTTCAGTTTCTTGATTTTCACCTAAAAGGAATAGACAACGGTTACACAAGCCAACCACCTGTGAAAGTGTTTCTGATGGGAGACAACCGATGGATTTCCTTGCAAGATTGGCCCCCGCCAGAGGCAACGACGCAATCCTGGTATCTCAAATCAGGTGGTAGCGCAAACATGGGAACCGGTGACGGGGTATTGACACAAGAATCTCCTAATGGCAGCGTTACTGATAGTTATGTGTACAATCCACGGGAACCTGTTCCGACACGCGGAGGACCCACCTACTGGGGGCTTGAACATCTCGGTCCAGTTGACCAACGTCCACTGCTTGATCGGTCTGACCTGCTCTTTTATCGAAGTTCAAAACTTGGATCGCCGTTGACTGTAGTCGGCGAAGTTACGCTTGACCTTTGTGTTTCCAGTGATGCTGTCGATACCGATTTTGTCGCCAAGCTCTGTGTCGAAGAGCCCTCCGGTGCTGTGATCTGTCTGACGATTGGTTCGCTGCGGTGCCGCTACCGTGAAAGTTGGACGGATCCTCAGCCACTCACGTCAGGCGATGTTGCCCGTATCCGCTTACAGTTGGGGCAGACTGCCTATGTATTTCCAACTGGCTCGCGGATTTGTCTGCTCATCACTAGCAGCGACTTTCCCCGTATCTTTCCGCATCCAAACACTCTCGCCCCACCGTGGTCAACTACCAAAACAGTTATGGCTCGTAACACTGTTCATCACGGCAAAGGAAATCTATCACGTCTGAATCTGCCGGTGATTGAATAGTCGGAAAGACAGATCATCTGTGGTATGTATAGGCGAGCGATCCTGCTAGGCGAGCGATACCAATCAGGGGATAATCACGGAAGGTAACAACTAGATTAGTAAATTAGATTGATGATGCGGAAAGATACCGCTCAATGAGCATACTTGAATTGTTCAGGTATCCATTGATAGAATTCTTGCTGATTCTAATCCTTAAAATTCCTGCTACTAAATCCGTAGTTCTGCATTCGGTTCTGAAGCCGACGGCGAGAAATTCCCAAAAGCTCGGCAGCTTTGGTTTGGTTGCCACCAGTCTGTGTCAAGGCGACCCGAATGTATTCCTTTACAATTTCTTCAAGCGCAATCCCATCCGCTGGAATTTCTACAGGAAAATCCCCTGGAGGCAATGAATTATCCGAAATTTCAGGCGGAAGATCTTCAAGGTCAATGACCTCGTTTTCTGACAGCACGAAGATTCTGTGTAGATAATTTCAAGTTGACGCACATTCCCGGGCCAATCGTACCGTCGAAGTGTGGACATCGCTCTAGGTGTTACGCGTTTCGGTTGAACATCAGGATATTCTTGCCCGAACTTCTGGAGGAAGAAGTCAACCAAAAGCCCTATGTCCTCGCTTCGCTCCCGGAGATCGGGCACGTGAAGTGGAATGACGTTTAAGCGGAAGAAGAGGTCTTCGCGGAAGTTTCCCTCGTTGACAGCGGTTTGCAAATCTTTATTGGTCGCGGCAAGGACACACACATCAACTTTAATCCGTTTCACCCCACCGACACGCATGATTTCCCTTTCGTGCAAAACATGGAGGAGTTTGCTCTGCGTGTGTACAGAAAGATCGCCAATTTCATCAAGAAAAACTGTCCCGCCATTTGCCGCTTCAAATACGCCGTCTTTCTGCCGATGTGCATCGGTAAACGCGCCTTTTTCATGCCCGAAGAGTTGGCTTTCAATCAGCGTTTCAGGCACAGCGCCACAGTTAATCTGCAAGAATGGCTCATCCTTACGCTTTCCGTACTCATGAATTGCTTTGGCAACCAGTCCTTTTCCTGTACCCGTGTTACCCGTAACTAGCACCTGATTGGCACCACGATGAATGATTCGAGACATAATTTTGAACAGTTGACGCATGGAATCACTTTGGCCAATGATTTCATCAAAATGAATTTCCTGAACAGGGGTTTCATCATTCGATTCTTCATCTGTTATGCCATGTCGCATCTCAATGGCACGTCTAATCTCCTTCTTGAGGGTATCAATCTGGATCGGTTTTTCAAGGTAATAGAATGCTCCTTCACGTGCCACCAGATCCACAGCATCGTTCACCTCAGCATAAGCTGTGACAATCAGCACCGGCAGATCTGGATCTCTGCTTTTAATTTTATGCAGCAACTCTCGCCCTGACATCTGAGCCATTCGCATATCGCTGACAACGACATCAAATAGGTTGTCTTCAATTTTTTCGAGGGCAGCAACGCCATTTTCAGCGGTCTCTATGGTGTAGCCTTCACGCTTTAATATGGTCTGCAAAACAGTCCGTTGACCTTGGTCATCATCGACAATCAGTATTGACGGCATGCCTATTCCTCCTTATGGCTTACAGATTTATCGGATGGGGCACTAACAGGGCTCTTAATAGGCAGGTAAATCTGAAATGCGGTTCCCATTCCGACTTGGCTTTTGAGTTCAATTCTTCCCTGATGTGCTGTAATAATTTGGTAAGCAATAGCAAGCCCAAGTCCCATTCCCCCTTCATTCTCCTTCGTGGTGAAGTAAGCATCAAAAATCCGCTCTTGGATTTCGGGGGGAATACCAACACCCGTATCACGGATCTCAATCTCAATGCCGTGACCGGCGAGTGTCTGGGTTGACTGCGTTGTGATGTAAATTCTTCCACCCTTAGGCATGGCTTGAATACTGTTCTGTATCAGGTTGAAAAGTGTCTGACGAATCAACCCCGGATCAAGTTGCGGTTGTGGCAGATCTGTGGCGTAATTGGTGATGACCGTGACTTTGGCATTTTCGGTCATGAGGGTAAATTCCGCTATGACTTGATCTGTGAGCGTATTGAGGTCTGTGGGTTTCAGATCGAGCGTTTTCGGACGATTCAAAGTCACAAACTGCTCAGTAATTCGCTGCAACTGTTGGATTTCAAAGTTGACAATATCGAGCAGGTTTCGAGCTTCTTCGATGTCGTTAGGTTTGACGTTGTTCTGTGAAAAGAGATCTCGCAGGTGTTGGGATGTCATTCCAATAGTATTCAACGGATTACGGATTTCATGAGCGACGCCTGCAGCAAATTGTTGAAGTGCGGCGATGCGCTTTGAGTGGGTTCCTGTCAATTGCCTCAACATCCGCACAAGGCTGTAAGTTACGCGCCCGATTTCGTCGGAGGTATAGGACTGCGGCAGCGATTCGGGGTCACCGGCTTCTGCCCGTCTGATAATTTCCATCATACCTTGAAGGGGACGAAGCACCAAGCGAGTCGTCATCATATCAATGATTATAACCAATAGGCCGCTCACAACAATAATAGAAATCAGGAGCATGGCGCGCAGACGGTAAAGATGGTTGGCAAGGTCAGGACCCGCAAAAAGTGCTTGAATAAATCCGTCGATCTGTTCCTGTCCTACAACAAAGACTTCTCCAACGAACTCGACCGAATAGGGGATGATAACCGCTGTCGCATCAATTCCGTTAATTTGAGGCGTCTTGTAGAGCTCAAAGCCTTTCTTTCTTATTTCATTTAGTCCTTCATCGGTTAAATTGATATAGTCGTTCGCCCCCTTATTTGGAATCAAACTGGCTTGAATCTTCGCATCAATTCCGAAGGTCACATTTATGTCCAAAACATCTCGCATTTCGTTAGGATTTTGCGCTTTCAATTCTCGGAGGGCGCGTTCAAGTTCCTCCCTGTATAGTGTCTGCCGCCCCTCGATCTCGTCTTCAACAAGCGGACGAATGGTCTTCTCCGCAATTTCTTTGAAAGTCACGCCGCGTACCACGCCTTCTTCGTAGAGCCCCCCAAGGTCGTCGACAGCTTTAATATTGACAAGCATGTAGAAGGCAGCAAGAATAATCAAAACGGATAGATTAATAATGAGGGCGTACTTCCACTGTAAACGCATGTTAGCTCATGACCCTTCGGATGGCGTTCTTCCAACCGTTCAGTTTTTCTTGTCGTTGATCGGCACCAATTTGCGGCGAAAAAACCGTGTCGACTTTCCGATGGGATTCCAATTCGTGAATCCCATTCCACACGCCGACGGTCAACCCCGCTAGATACCCCGCACCAAGCCCGGTCGTTTCAATTCGTGTAGGGCGTTCCACGTCTATATTCAATATATCCGCCTGAAATTGCATCAGAAAATTGTTCGCGACTGCACCACCATCAACGCGCAGCCGATCTAGTTCAACCCCTGCATCGGTGTGCATCGCCGTGACGACATCCGCCGTTTGAAGTGCCATTGATTCCAACGTCGCCCGGACAATATGCGCACGGGTTGCACCACGTGTCAAGCCAAGTATTGCGCCTTGCGCGTCTGCGTCCCAGTACGGTGCGCCGAGACCTGTAAAAGCAGGAACGACAAAGACACCGCCTGAATCTGGAACGCTGGTGGCAATCGCTTCCGTTTCCGCGGCAGTGTTAATAAGACGCAATCCATCCCGCAGCCATTGTACCGCCGCCCCTGCGACAAACACGCTTCCCTCAAGCGCGTAAACCGGCGTTTCATCGAGTCCGCAAGCCAATGTCGTCAACATTCCGGACTTTGAGTGGACACGCTGCTCACCTGTATTCAGCATTAGGAAGCAGCCGGTGCCGTAGGTGTTCTTCGCCATGCCGGCTTGTGTGCAAAGCTGTCCAAACAGAGCTGATTGTTGATCTCCAGCAATACCAGCTATTGGGATATTGTCTGGCAAAGAAACAACATTCTTTGTCCTCCCGAAAATGCTTCCCGAAGCCTGCACATTTGGTAAAACAGACTTGGGAACGCGCAGCACATCCAACAGTTCTTCATCCCACGTGAGTGTGTCGATATTAAACAACATCGTCCGGGACGCGTTGGTGTAGTCCGTTACGTGAACTTTACCTCCTGTTAGATACCACAGCAACCATGTATCAATAGTTCCAAATATGAGTTCGCCGCGTTCAGCGCGCTCACGTGCACCATCAACCTGATCCAGGATCCACGCAATTTTCGTAGCCGAAAAATATGGATCGAGCACTAATCCTGTTTTCGCCCGTACCTGTTCTTCAAACGAGCGTTCCTTCAGATCCGCACAGATATCGGATGTGCGACGACATTGCCACACAATTGCGGGGTGAATCGGTTGTCCGGTCTTGCGTTCCCATACCACCGTCGTTTCCCGCTGATTTGTCACCCCAATAGCTGCAATCTCATCTGCGCCCCCGTGTTCATCAATTAAGTCTGCGATGACTCGATGCGTTACTTCCCAGATTTCGATGGGATCGTGCTCAACCCAGCCGGGACGGGGATAGTGCTGCGTAAATTCACGGTAACCATGTGCGACAATCTCCCCATGTGCGTCAATGAGTAGCACTGTTGAGCCGGTTGTGCCTTGATCGATTGAAAGAATATACGGGGGATATGCCATTCTGTTTTCACCAAATACAATAAAAATCTGTGTCATCTACAAAGCGTTTTCAATATACCACAGCCGTTGGGAACCGTCAACAGGAAAAAGAGATTGACAAAAAATCCGGTTAGGATTACAATTGGGACAAACCTAAGATGGTATTTTAGATAACGACTGAACGCTACATTATTCTTTTCAAGAAAGGTCGGAATATCAATGAAGATTACGAACATCAAAACCTATATGGCACGCTTCGGCGGACGCTCAAGAGGACTGATTAAAGTTGAGACTGATGAAGGCATTCACGGTTGGGGCGAATCCTACTCTGTGGGACCGAACCTCGCCGCCGAACCCATTGCGGATTACATCTTTGAGATGATTAAAGGTGAGGACCCACGTCGTATCGAATACATCATGATGAAGATCCACCAGCAGTTACGCTTTCCTGCTGGCGGTGTGGGTCTCGCAGTTACCTCCGCAATTGACCACGCCTTGTGGGACATCAGCGGTAAAGCCGCGAATCTTCCTGTCTATATGCTTCTCGGTGGGGCAGTCCGCGATCGCATCCGCGTCTATCACGGCATCGGAGGTCGTGATGGACAGGAAGTCGGTGAAACAGCACATCGATTAAACGAAGAGGGGGGCTTTACAGCTTTCAAAACCAGCCCTTATCCGATCGAGCCGGACGCAAATCGTTGGGGAAGAGTTTGCGCTGCTGCCGCTGACTATTTCGAGGGAATCCGTAATCACACACCGGACGACTGGGAATTTGCATTCGACCCGCACGCCAAGATCTTTGAGCCGATTCGTGCATTGCAGCTATCCAATGCGTTGGCACCTTATGATCCCTATTTCTACGAAGAACCACTCAGGCCCGAACACATCCCCGCATGGTCTCGCTTGCGTTCCCAGATGCAGGTGCCATTGGCAACCGGCGAATCTCTCTATGCACGTTTTGAATTTCTCAACCTGATGGCTGCACAAGGAGCAGACATCATTCAGCCGGACATCTGCGTCTGCGGTGGATTGCTCGAAATGCGCAAAATCGCCGCTATTGCCGAAGCACATTATGTCTCCATTGCTCCCCACAATCCGATGGGACCTTTGGCGACCGCGGTGAACGTGCACTTTGCTGCAGCAACGCCCAATTTCAAGGTTCTCGAATACATCTCGCCGACAGGAACTGAATGGAATGAGTGGGTAGACGAACCCTATCTGCCCAAAGATGGGTATCTGGAGTTGCGCGATCGTCCTGGTCTCGGTGTAGAGATAAATGAAGACGTCATCGGAGATAACGAATATGTCCACTGGCAACGCACCTGCCCGATTCGTCCAGATGGGTCAACTGGATATATTTAGACAGGGACATGATGCGTAAAACGTGAAACGTGAAAAATAAGACGGGAAGTTGGAAGATTGTCATATGACGTGTCAGCCTTCCATTTCTTAGCGGATCGTTCGATTCGCTTTTGCGTTTGCTCACCAATAATCTTTCTAGGACTGCTGTTTGAGGGTTTCGTGGATCTCCTCAAACAGCAGATCATTTTCAATAATGCCTGAGATTTGTTTCTCACCCTCTTGCCCACCTATCCCTTCCATACACAATAAAATTAATGGCTGCCGTCATTTAATTTGCTCGCTGCTTCCTCCGGAATTCAGTATAAGAAATTAGGTTGAGGAATATTGAGAGACGTGATACAATGGAAGTGCTGAACATGAAACGTAAGATTTAAATAGACAGATGAGAAAGGAATGCGAATGTCTCAGTTTGTAAAGGCTGCGGAAACAACGGAAGTCCAGCCCGGTGATTGCCTCGGTGTTAAGGTTGAAGGCGTTTTCATCGGTATATACAACATCAACGGTAATTACTACGCGATGAATAACATCTGCCCACACCTTGGCGGCGTTTTAAGCTACGGATTCTTCGATGATAACGTCGTCACTTGTCCGCTTCACATGTGGGAGTTTGATGTGCAGACAGGAAAATGCCTCTGGCCAGAGCAGGAAAAACTCCCAACTTATCCTGTGAAAATTGAGGGCAATGATATTCTTGTCGATGTCAATTCACCCCAATCCCATCAATAGGCGCGCGAAGCAGGGATATAAAGAAAATTAGCGGTGTTTACGCACTACGCATCAGAATATCTCTGTGCCTCACTGATTTTCTCAACAATTACAAAAAGGAAACGATTTAAGAGGAGTTGAAGTCTATGGCATATTTGATAACAGGTGGAATGGGGTGCATTGGATCCTATGTCATTCGTGACCTTCTGAACGCCGGCGAAAAAATTATTGTGTACGATTTTATTCCAGATTTAACAATTCCCAAAATGGTGTTGACAGAGGAACAACTTGAACAGTTTACTTTCGTCCAAGGGGACATCACCGATCTCCCACATGTGTTGCGAACGGTCCAAGAGCACGAAATCGATCGGATTATTCATCTTGCATCGTGGCAGGTGCCAGCGTGCGATGCCAATCCACCACAGGCGTTGAAGATTGTATGTGAGGGCACAATCAATATGTTTGAGACAGCACGAATTTTCGGTCTCAAACGGGTTGTCTGGGCGAGCAGTGTCGCAGTCTTCGGATCGCCAGAAGATTACAATTACGAACAGATCGAAAATGATGCCCCACATTACCCAAAATTCATCTACGGGGCGTGCAAATCCATGAACGAAAGGTATGCAGCGCACTACTTTGACGAATACGGTGTAGACACGATAGGGCTACGATTTACCGCGGTTTACGGCGTCGGACGGATCCGGGGGATGAGTTCATTTTCAACGCAAATGATCGAAGCTGCTGCACATGGAAAACCCTACGTTTCTCCATTCGGCGACGATGCGATAGATTGGCAATACGTCGAAGATGTCTCCAGATCTATTGTGATGTCGTGTACCTGTCCGGCGACGAATACGCGTGTTTTCAACGTCAAAGGTGGAATTCGTACGGTTAAGGAAGGCGTCGCTTACTTAAAGAAATTGGTGCCCAGTGCACAGATTACGCTTGAGCCGGGCGTGTTTGGAATTTCGTGGGATTATGATGCGAATCCAATCGCCCAAGAGGTCGGGTTCACACCCCAATACACAATGGAGCAGGGAATCTTGAAGACGCTCAATCGTTTCCGTGAGTTGGCAGGATCGGATCCGATTCAGGAACCGTGATTCGCGAAGGACAAAACCTAAGATGGAGAGTGCTATGGAATTCGAACTTCAAACCCTCGATCAGCGGCTTGGAAAATTTGAAGGCGTCCAGCAACAGCACGATCAACGTCTCGCAGATATTGAGCGTCGATTAAGCACAATTGAAGTCCTAATTAGGGATGTCCGTGCAGAAGGGCACCGTGAGCGAGAGGCATTGCGCACTGAGCTGACGAGTCAGATTCATGAGACTCGCACAGAATTAATCGGTCACATTGAGAGTGTTAGAACCGAACTGACTAGCAAAATTGAAAGTTATCGAGAGGAAATCGTAGGGGTTCGAGGGGAAATCGTAGGAGTTCGGGGGGAAATAGCAGGAGTTCGGGGGGAAATAGCAGGAGTTCGCGTGGAACTCAACGGACGAATAGACCAACTGAGTAACAAAATTGATGGACTATACAAGTGGATTATCGGCATCCTGATTGCAGTTGGGGTAAGCGTAATCGCGTCTCTCCTGAAGGGAATTTTCTAAGAGAGAGTGTGAAGCCTATTTTAGTAGCTGTGGCGCAGAACCTGCCCTCGACGCAATCAGGAACCCTAACTTGGAGATAATCGGTGATTCAGCCACAACCAACCTATAACCATGGGAGGCCACAAAATGAAGCTAGGCGCATTTATGATGCCGCTGCACCCCCCGGACAAAGACCGGACGGAGTGTTTTGAAGAGGACATTGATTTAATTGTCCTCGCTGATGAGTTGGGATTTACCGAAGCTTGGATTGGGCAGCATCACACGGTCGCATGGGAACCCATCCCATCTAACGATGTGTTCATCAGCAACGTATTGCCACGCACGAAGAACATCCGCCTCGGCACTGGTGTATCGATTATTCCACAGCATCATCCGGTTAACACCGCAGTCCGTCTTGCGTTTCTTGATCATCTCTCTCGTGGCCGTCTCAATTGTGGGTTTGGGCAAGGCGGGGTAGCAACTGACTGGGGGTTATTCGACTTACCCGACCCAAAAACGCAGGGGCTGATGACCATGGAGGCAATTGACACCATCCTCAAGTTGTGGCAAACCGATCCGCCTTTCGAGTTCAACGGGGATTTCTGGAATATAAAACTTGAGACCCTCGATCACGAACGCGGAATTGGGGTGCTGCTCCAACCTTACCAAAAACCTCATCCACCGATCGCCATGAGCATCGTAAGAGGAAACTCGATGGCAGCCCGGACAGCGGGCCAACGCGGCTTTATACCCATAAGTACGAACCTGGTGCCGGGAATAACCCTTACAAATCATTGGGAAACTTATTGCGCCGGTGCTGAAGATGCTGGGCTGCCTACACCAAACCGATCGGACTGGCGCATATCACGCAGCATCTTTGTCGGAGAATCGACTGAAGAAGCATGGGAGCACGCAATAAACGGGAGTTTCATAGGTGCGTATGACTATCTGATCACTGTTCTTACGAAAGCAAATATGCTCAATATTCTGAAGCATGATCCAGACCTCCCCGATGAGGAATTGACGCCAGAATATGTTCTCAAAAACATCTGTATCATCGGCGATGTGGCAGAGTGTATCCGTCGCCTTGAGGAAATATGGGAACAATCCGGTGGATTTGGCACATTACTGATGATTACGCACGACTGGGACGACAGAGCCACATGGAGACGCTCCCAAGAGTTGCTAGCGAATGAGGTCGTTCCTGCGATGCCAACAATTTAAGGACAGACAAGGAGGAGAGAGATGGCGTTTGATCCGATGCTTCAAAGGCAGATTATGGGCCGTTTCGCAACGGGAGTCACGGTCGTCACAACGCGGTATGGCGAACAGATTTCGGGCATGACGGCAAACGCTGTTATGTCTCTGTCGCTCGACCCGCCGCTAATCGTGGTTTCTGTAGACCGTCAGAGCAATATGCACGGACATCTGACGCAAGGTCAGTGTTATGCGATAAATGTGCTTAAACATGACCAAGAGGAGCTTTCTCGTCGGTTTGCGAAACCGGGGCCCAAGGATTTTTCGGACCTAAAGCTGACTGTGGCAGAAACCGGGGCTCCCATTTTCGCTGATGCGCTCGCTTATGTGGACTGCCGGGTTGTTGAGGTTGCTCCCGCTGGGGATCACGATCTGTTCATCGGCGAACCTGTTGCGGGCGAAACGCACGACGGCGAGCCACTTATCTTCTATAGTGGACAGTATGCTCAATTGGAACCGGCACCAACAACCTCTTAGAAAGCACGCAAAAAGTATTTCTCGGCGTACTGTCTTGATGTTTTCAGCGATGGGAATTATCATGAAATTCGTTTCAACCCATGCGTGAAACGTGCACAGATTCTCTTCGCGTTTCGCTCATCACCTTCTCCTATCAGTTTTTTAACTCACCATTGCTTCTCTCCCTGATTGCTCATCCCATCGCGTCCAAGTCCCGGCATCGCCGAGGATCCCGATCTATCGGGGATTGCTATCCACAATAACGTTTTGAGCTAACTGACCCTTCAAATATGGATATTACAGATTAGAGAAAAAACTATAGCAAGGAGATTACAATGGAAAAGGTTCCAATCTGCCTAGTGGGTTGTGGTGGCATGGGGCATCGTCATGTCATGGGCTATAAAGAACTGAAGGATAGCGGTATCGGCAACCTCGATTTGGTAGCGGTCTGTGATATTCGACAGGAGAACGCGGAATTAGTGGCGGACGAAGCCGAGCGTCTACTTGGTAGAAAACCGATGGTTTTCACTGATTTAGATCAGGTCCTTGCCCATCCCAATATCGCAGCGGTGGATGTCGTCACGGACGGGTCAACCCACCACGAGGTCGGTGTGCCGGCGCTTGAGGCGGGAACGCATACGATGGTTGAGAAGCCGTTGGGGATTACAATACGTGCCTGTCAAGCAATGATTGATGCCGCCCAACGCAGCGGTGCAGTACTCGCAACGGCGGAAAACTATCGCCGGGATACGCCTAACCGACTGGTCCGAGCAATTATCGATCACGGGCTGCTGGGTGATCCCTACCTTATGATCCAGACCTCTCTCGGTGGTGGTGATACCATGGCTATCACTCCTTGGCGACACCTCAAGGAGAAAGGGGCGATCGGCTTGGACATGGGGGTTCACTACGCAGACATCATCCGCTATTACATGGGCGAGTATAGCCAGATTTTTGGTCGGGGGCTTATCGTTGAGCCTGTGCGCCGCAAACCAGACCATGCCGATCATCCATTAATTTCCTATCGGGAGCGCGCCAAGACTTACCCGGAGACTGTTGAAGCGACCGGCGAGGATTCAGTCATTGCGCTGTACACAATGGCGTCAGGAGCTATTGTTCAACTCTCGTATGTTGGTGGTGGACGCGGCAGTCAAGGTTGGGAACGGAGTGTTCATGGTCGTTGGGGGGCTGTGTATGCCCCCGGAGACCGCAACGGAAATCCAGTGGTGCTACGTCTGGAAGGACAGGAATTGAAGGGAAAAGAAATTCTGCCGCTTTTGCCTCAATTTGAACTCAACGAAATAACTGAGCGACTTTTTGGCAAGGGAGGTGTTGAATATGAGCCTCCGGCGGATGCAGCCGTTTCCGCCTTCGCGGTTGACGCCAAACATCTAGCCATTGAATATCACGACTTCGGTGAGGCGATTCGTAACGGAACAGGTCCCGAAGTGGACGGTGACGGTGGCATGAAAGCGGTTGCGGCAATAGTTGGGGCATACGAATCCGCTCTAGCTAAACGCTCTGTGAGTATGGAAAGTGTCCTGTCCGGCGAAGTCCGACAGTATCAGGCAGACATTGATACCGCTCTCGGTCTTGATACACCTGTGAGCTAGAAATTTTCAATCAGCTAACTACTTTAAGGAGGAGAGAACCATGGGTTTCACGGTCTATGACTGTCGCAAAGACATCCGCAATATCTTGGTGACCCCGCAGATACGGGCTCGCTTTTGTCGTATGGAGCCGGGACCAGGATCGCTTGATAAGTTTCACACCCACGATTTGGGGCATGAGATCTTCATCATTCTATCGGGACGGGTGGAGTTCAGGATCAGCGGCGTAACCAAAGAGCTAGGTCCGGGGCAGATGTGCTACGCCTTGGCGGACGAGCCTCATTCGGTGCGCGTCCTTGGGGATGAACCGGTGTATATGTACCTCTCGGTGACACCCCATATCCAGCCGACCCACACCCAGTATTCTGACGACGAGGAACGCCTACCTCCCCAGTTCAGACCGTCCAGCGACTATGACACGGAGACAGATTCTACCACGCCGATTGACGCACTCATCGATCATCATGTTGATACAGCACGGTCGGTGGCAGACATGGCGCAGAACAGTGCCCAGATCCAAGAGCAGATGGCGGCTGCTCTCAAGCAGGCTTTGGCGGCAGGGGACGGGAAAGCTGCTGCTGAGATACGGGATGTCATGTGGGAGCCTCTGTTAGAGACTTTCAAAAAGGTCAATGAATTAGCGGCAGAGTGGAACACACTCACCCCGCGAGCGGGATCGCTTCGCACCTATCGTTGAAGTCCATATTCTGAAAAATGGAGGGAAATACCATGTCACTAGTACGAATTGGCGTTGTCGGCTGCGGTGCGATCGCCCAAGTCCAGCACCTTCCCAACCTGCTCGAACTTGACGATGAATTTGAAGTGCCCATCGTCTGCGACGTATCACCGGGACAAGCAGAATATGTAGCTCGAAGGTTCAAAGTTCCCAAATATGTAACTGATATTCGGGACATGCTAGCGGCGGATATTGACGCAGTTCTGCTCTGCCACACGGATCCCAAGACTGAGGCAGCGGTGCAAGCCTTTGAGGCAGGGAAGCATGTTTTCATTGAAAAGCCCATCTGTACCTCCTTGCAGGAAGCCGATGCCATGATTGACGCGATGCGGAAATCGGGGAAGGTTGGTCAAGCGGGATATATGAAGGTATACGAACCCGCCTTTGAACTAGCAAAGCGCGAAGTCGACACCATGGACGATGTCAAATTCGTGCAGACCAATCATCTGCATCCGAGCAATGAGCTTCACTTGAGCCACTTCAAGGTCAAGCGGTTTAACGATTTGCCACCGAGTGCCATGACGGAACGGCAGGAAGCATCTAGAGCCGCGCGGCGCGAAGCCTTTGGAGATCTCTTCGATGCTGCTGAATCCTGCGGCATCGCCTATGGTCTCATCCACGACCTTTACAGTCTACGAACCATGCTAGGCGTGCCGAGCGCGGTCATCAGTACAGAAATCTGGAATGACCGCCGAGCCATAACGACCATCTTGGAATACCCCAACGGAGCGCGTTGTGTGATCAGTCGAGTCGATCTCAACAAATTGTGGGATTTTAAGCAGACCCTTGAGATATACAGCGAAGAAAAGCGCGTCATCCTCTCCTACCCAACCGGCTTTTCGCGCCGGGTGCTGACAAAGTTAGTCGTGCAGGGGATTGATGCGGATGGAAACAGTTTCTACAAGGAGCCAGCGATTCCTTGGGAAAGCGGGTTTACCCGTGAGTTGCGTTACTTCCACAAGAGTATCACCCAAGGCATTCCCTCACGGGCTTCAATCGCAGATGCACGTCACGATATTGCGCTCATTATTGACATCGCCAAAGCGTATATCACCCGGTCGGCTATAAGCCGATAAGGAGGATAAACGATGGATGCGAGCCTTTGGAATATCGGCATCAAGGTCGAAGATCTGGATGCGGAAATCAGTTTTTTTGAAGAACTGGGCGCCAAACTGTTGAGTCGTGGCTCACGCATCAGAGAAGATGGGGACCATCCCCATGCGCTGTTAGAGTTTGGTGGAACCCGCCTCTTTTTGACACCGAAGCCGGTCTTTCAGGATGCGCTCAATCATCCGCTCATGCCGGGACTGACTCACGCAGTATTTGAGGTCGATGACTTGGACGAGGCATACCAACGACTTACAGCGTTAGGTACAGAGGTCCTTTTAGAACCGGTGGAGATTAGCACCGATTTTGGGTCGCGCCGAATCTCCTTTTATCGATCGCCCAATGGTCTTGTCTTTGAAGTGATGCAAATTCTGAAATCGAAGGTGTAGTCTAACTCGTCACCTTTGAAATGAAAGGAAAGCTAAGGATGCAAGTCAATCCACAACAGTTGCTTGACGACGGCTATATTATTCTACGCGAGGTTATCCCGCCGGGGCAGTTGGATGAACTGCGCGACTGTTTTGAAACGCTGCTTGAGCGACAGAAGGTCATTTGGGCGGAGGAACGCAAACCGGACGATCCACCGGGAGGCTATTGGGAAACTGCGGCGCAACCGCGTATGTTTTTCGATGGCATCGCCGACGAGGCAACCGCTGAAGCGATGGAGTTTTGCCTGCACGAAAATACTTTGGGTGTTAGCCGACAGCTGATGCAAGCGCCGGAGGCTTCCCCAACACTGATGGCACTTATGTGCAGTCCGGTGCGAGATCACGGTCCGGCTAGCTGGCATCGTGACATTGATCCCGTGGGGCAGGCGCCGTTACGGGGTATGCAGATGGATGTACTCGAAAACGCGCCGGGCTACGTCCAGTGGAACATCCCGCTCTATGATGACAGCGTATTTTGGGTCGTACCGAAAAGCCACAAACGCCCTAACACGGAGGCAGAAAACCAACACTTGGAGACAAACGGGCGTGAACCGATACCGGGCGGTATGCCGGTGGAACTTAACGCGGGTGACGGTATCGTCTATATCCACATGATGCTACATTGGGGGAGTAACTACAGCGCGAAGTTACGGCGGACGGTGCATCTTGGTTATCGCTCTTTCGGTGGTCCTGTCTATCCTTTGGTCAACCACTTCTACTGGCATCTGGATTTCACGAAGCGTATGCCCCAAAAGACGCGGGAACGGTTTGAACACTTCTATCAACTGCACGAACAGCAGTGCGATGTGATTGAATCCACTTTCCGCGCCATCCTCACCAAAGATGCGGAGGCGTTCCGTAATGGACTTGCGACGCTTCACCCCGGCGAAGCATGGCGGATGGTATGTGTGGTGTATCTATCAAAACTGGTGGAGAAAACGCGCACATTGAAACAGCCCGATGTCGCTAACCTGTCGTTTGAGGAACGTGTGGATGCCATTTCGGAACACCAACTTAGTTTCCATATTTTCGAGGATTTCTCCCGCCGTTTTTCGGTAGAAGAAGCAGACCTGCTCTGGGCTCGGTTTCGGACGCTTTATGACAAGATTCAGGAGGAGATAGACCGGTCTGTTCCTAGCTTGGAGTCTCGACAAGACCGGTTATTGCTGACTGACATGCCCGCTGATTTTGATGTGGAGGACTTCATCGCTAGTTGGTGAGATAAACCTAGGTGGAACAGATACCGCGTACAGGAATCGCTCTTTCGTTTTGGCGTGTTTGTTAATCCGTCGACTGGCTCAGTTGCTCAATTGCCCATTCGCACCGTTCAATCCAATCCTCTGCACGGTGAATTGTTCCGAGGGGTAGCGTACTATCGGCAGCGATCCGGCTAAACTGCTCTATAGCCTCCTCATGTTGTCCAAGCCGATATGAGTTCACGCCGATAAGCCTTATATTTTCGACCGCTAATTTCTGGTGTGGCAGCCCCAAATCAGCAGCCTTCAACAGATATTGGTTTGATGCAGCATACTCCTGATCAAAGTAGAGTTGTCGTCCTATCAAATAGTGTCCCAATCCCCACTCCGGCAACGCACTAACTACTTCGTGGAGCAGTGTCATCTTGAGTCGGTTTGATGGCTGACTGATGAGGACTTGCCTGATTTTATTCTCCGCATCAGGCGAGTCGAGGGCAAGTGCTGCGAGCTTGGCTTGTGACTCCCGGTCAAGGGCATCAGAAGTGTGAAGTGTAAAAACCTCCCGATACTGCGAAAGGGCCTCCTCACGCTTCCCTCGCTGCCAATAGACGTTCCCCTTCACATTTTTCGCTTCCGCAACCCGGTTCATACTAGCTTCGGGGTGTGCGATGATTCTCGATACCCACTCCAACGTTGAAGCGTAATCTTCGGTTTGATAGTGTGCATACATGAGTCCGCGTAGATGGCGCGGATTATCCGGATCAAATTGGTAGACCTGTTCAAAAAGGCGAATCGCTGTGTTCATATCCGTTCGGTAATACGCTCGCCACGCATCGGAAGAGAGTTGAGCAATTTCATGGGCGCACGGTTTCTGGAAGACACTTGGACGGTTGAAACGGTGTGCTGCGATAGCCAGATCCGCCTCTGTCAGCGGAACCGTTTCCAGAAAACCCTTCCATTCTCGTTCAAGTTCTGCTAAGGATTTACTGTAAACCTTCTTAAAATTCCCTGTTGGAAAGACGCGCCTAGCCTTTTCAACCCCATATTTTTCAATGAGAAAGCGGACAAAAGAACCCGCTAACGTATAACTCTGTGATGAGGATTGCCCCCAAAAACCGAGACCCATGATCTGGCTCATCATCGGGGCAATTTCCAACTGTTGCATCGCCCGACTCCACTGATGCGCTGTCAATTTTCCTTCATCCCAATCAGCGGCAACGGCGATCCCTTCATGCATCCCAATTTTGAGGCTCACCTTCAGAATCGGATGCCAATCCGCGGTCAAAGCGTGTGCTAACTCATGCTTCATGACGGGATGGGGGAAATCCTCGTAGTTGATATGAAAGCCATGTCCAAGCGGATCTTCAACTGATGTGCCTCGCGCTCCTACGAGTCGCTTCTTCTGTTCGGACGAAGTGTAAATATAGGATTGAACCTTCTTGGTGGGTTCTATCTGGAAGTAACGGACTAACTGTGCATAGCGAAACTCGTGATCTTGCGCAATCCACTCAATCTCTTTCTCAACCTTCGATCCCTTCTCGTAGTAGATTTTGAAATGCGCGGTCTCTTCCAGTCCACCTAATTTGTTTTCGATATATCCTCGCGTCGGACGCAATCCTAACTCTCCGCAAAACAGGTAGATTAGCCCAAATAGGATTATCAACACGATGAGGCGAATTCGATGGTTCAGGTCTGCAAATTGCGGCTTGAATCGGTACAGTTTTTGCCAATAGAGGGTCGGTTCCAATCGGGTGTGCCTTCCGATCTCCAATGTGTTAATCGCAAGCGACAGAAAAATCCAACCTAACAGCAGCGTTGTGCCACGCGCGATTAATAGGGTGCCGGATATTACGATACGCTCGTCATAGATGGGGCCCGGGAAGTAGCCGAAGGTTGAGTGGTAGCCGAAGACAGGCGGATGAAAAATGAGGTTATAGGCGAGGGCAAGGAGTGTAACAAAGATATAGCCGAGATAAGCGAGATACGCTGTCCAACGTCGCTTCAACCATAATCCGAAGAACACGCCCAAGGCAGTGGCATAAGCACAACTGACGACGGGCAAGAGGAGAAAGAAGGCGAACCCCTCCAAAAAATCGCAATTTATAACGCGGAAGGCATTCAATAAAATGATGATTAGCGGTGCGACTAGCAATGTCAGGTTGACCCCAAACGCTCGCCAGAAAGTTGACATAACCATCTGAGCGGCGTTGCCTCTCAACGATTGTGTGCGCTGTCTCAAGTTTCTCACACCCGTCACAGCGGTATACGCCCCCGCAAATGAAATCCCGAAAGCTAGGACCACACAAAATTCAAACGCGAGGAGATTAAGCAGGGGGGTATTTGCAAGAATTAACGCTAAGAGCGTCAACGCAACGAACCAGCACCAATAAGAAAGGGATTTGAAGGTCATGCCTGTTCTCGCCAATAACGTGGATTGCGTATCTGGAATCGCAATAAGTCGTTACAAACTTATTTAATGCAGAAAAAATAGTGGGTAACGAGTAATGCGTAAGATCTCTTTTTTACGTGTTACGCCTTACGCATCACGTATTATGTGTTCGGGATTCAAAGCAATATGCCGTAACCACTGTATGTCGTAAGAGTTGTGCAAATTCGGCACAGCAGCCGTAGGGGCGAGGTTCCCTCGCCCGTGCCCCCAATGGGTTAAGTTGTATCCGCATACCAACAGAAAGTGCAAAACCACCCATACGGGTATGCAGTGGATTTGGCAATCCACTGCGAACAGCGTTGACTCGATTTAGCTTCCACTCCCCGGCTTGCAACGTTTCCTATAAGTGGCAACTTGGTCTATTTTAGCATAGCTTGGGGGAAAACCCAAACAATTCTTGCCTTGACAATCAGCTATGGAATCATCTAATATTTTGCTATACATAGACATGAGGAGAAGATATGGAAAGTGCTACGCTTGCCGCAATAGATGCTGGATCCAATGCGATTCGGCTAAAAATTGTTGAAGTAAAAGCTGATGGGACTATTGAGGAGGTATATCAACATCGGGCACCTGTCCGTCTGGGGCACGAAGTTTTCTTGACTGGGTTTCTAAACGATGAGGCGATCGAAAAAGCAATCGAGGCGTTTGGTGAGTTTCGCCAAGTCATTGAGGAGATGAAGGTCCATACCACGCGCGCTATTGCGACTAGTGCAACACGCGAAGCCATCAACGGCGATAACCTTGTAAACCGTATCTACAATAGCTCCGGTGTGCAGTTGGAACGTATCTCCGGTGGCGAAGAAGCGCGCCTCGTCCAACTCGCAGTGACTCGCAAGGTCGATATCCAGAATAGGATTGCCCTCGTCATTGACATCGGTGGAGGAAGTGTTGAATTTGACGTCATTGATCACGGCTCAATTATCTATTCTAACAGTCTTCGGTTGGGAACTGTGAGGCTGCAGGAAACCTTCCTGCGAACGGATACTATTTCAGATCTACAGATCTTGTTGCTCAGGGCATATATGGAGCAGCTGCTCGAAACCACGCTAGACGCGATCAATAAATACGATATTGATATAGTGCTTGGCACCGGCGGAAATGTCGAAGCGCTCGGACAGCAGCTTGGTGTGTTGGATCCAGATAACAACGAGTTCCCCAGAGAGGTTCGTTTTATCCCACTACGGGATTTTCAACGTTTTGTCAGAGAGATTTCGAGACTCAGTGTGCAGGAACGTATGGAGCGATACGGTATGGAGCCGGATCGTGCGGACGTTATTTTGCCCGCAGGTCTCGTTCTCACGGAGGTGGTGAGCAATGTGATTGGGGCGAGGGGACTTTATGCCGCAAATGTTGGACTCAAGGACGGGTTACTTGCCGAGATGGCAGATCGCCACCGGAACTCATGGGACGTGACCTCTGAAGAAACAGAGATTATCAAAGCAGCGATGGCACTTGGCAATAAGTATCACTTCCATTTGGGACACGCCAAACAGGTTCGTTACTTGGCAGAGTTGCTGTTTGATCAACTGCAACCCATTCATCATCTGTCTTCAGAATCGCGGATGCTCCTGAGTGTGGCGACAGCACTTCATGAAATCGGTGGGTATGTCAACCCGTTGTCACATCACAAGCACTCCTATTACCTGATACGGAATTCGGAGATCGTTGGGCTCAATGAAAAACAACTTGAACTGGTTGCCAACATCGCCCGCTATCATCGCAAGGCATTTCCCGATCCGAACAAACCTTCCCATTTTCATTTTCAGAGGCTCTCGTATACCGAAAAGGAACAGGTGGCCCGCTTGGCTGCCATTTTGCGGATTGCCGATGCCTTAGACCATCAGCACAAATCAATTGTTGAAGATCTGAAGGTGAAGATTTTTGATGACGCTATTGAAATTGATGTGCGATCGTTCGACGACTGTCTGTTGGAAAGATGGCATCTTCAAGAGAAGGGAGAGTTGTTCGTTCATACGTTTGGACGTTCTATTCGGCTGCTGGTGAATGGGAAAGCCGGTGAGCGGATTGATTAATGATATGGTTCTTCAGCTGCTCATCATTCGCCTAGGGGAATTAGATCCAAGCAGACCAGTCGGTCTTTTCCACGGAGGTACAGAAACCCATTTGAGAGAACTGGCGCCGCCCAAGCCGGGTATCTGATCCGTTCTCCGCCATGTTCGTCGGTGAGTTGGACTTGGGACACAACCTCCAATTTTTCAGGGGTGGGACGAATCAGGGTCAATGTGCCAAATTCACCCAAACTTATGAAGTGTCCGTCTGCATAGAGCAGCGATCCGCGTTCATCAACACGATGCGCCCAGCCTACCTTTCCCGTTTGTAACTCGACACAGCGCAGCTCGCATCCTCTGGAATGCCGACCGCTGTAACCGTAGAGATAACCTTCGTGGTGGATGGGTGTGTTCCAATGCAGCTGCATCGCTTTGTTGCGACGACGCTCGGAATCTTTCCACACCACCTTGTATCCACCCGGACGAACTTTCAGGAGCGAACTACCCGGACCGTACGTCTCACTGATAAACACCAGATCGCCAACGACGACCGGGTTGGAAGCGTTGACAGATTCAAACTTTTTAGCACGCCACGGGTAGTGGAAGTCCACCGTTCCGGTGCGAGGCTCAAAGCCAATCAAACCGCCACGGGCAAAGGTGAAACCCCACCGGCGACCGTTGATTGTCGCAAGGGTCGGAGTCGTATAGCTTGCCAGTTCATCGGTGATTTGGTAGACAACTTCGCCGGTCCACTTGTTGAAAGCGACGATACCGCTTCCGTTTCCTTGGACGGGATCGCGGGTGCCGAGTAGAGTTCTGGCACGCCCCGGCGGTGAACCGCCAATCTGAACAATCAACAATTCACCTTCGACCACCGGGGCAGATCCGACACCGAAAAAGTTCTGGACGACATGAAATTTAGCGGCGGTGTCCACACGCCACAACAGTTTTCCATCTGCAACAGCCACACAGTGTAACATGCCTTCGGGACCGAAAATGTAGACACGGTTTCCATCAACGACCGGGCAGGTTCGCGGTCCGTTATTATAGCCGTACAGGTCTTCGTAGTCCGTCGGATACTCAAACCGCCATAGTTCATCGCCGGTCTCGCTTTTCATGCAGGTTAGGCGAGCCAATCCACCGTGGCGATCAAACATGAACAACCGCCCTTGGGAAACGGTTGGCGCACCGTAGCTGGTCCCGATCTCCTTGTCCCAAACGACGGGCGGGCCCGCCGGAGACCATGAGGCAAGGAGAGATGTTTCAGGGGATTTGCCGTCGCCCGTTGGACCCAAAAAGCGACCCCAATCGCTGCCGGATTTGCGTGTACGGAGATCTGGCGGCTGGACTTCTGCACCCGTCTCTTGAGCACCGTGCAAACTAACTGTGACCAATATCAAGACAAACACCAAACAGATGAAACCTATCAATTTCGTTTCCATCAACTACCCCCTCTTTGAGTGCCAAAGAGTATAAGCATTCCGTAACTAGGAGAAAAGATGCAGATTACAAGTATCGAACTGATTCCAATCTACTCGACTCGCGAAATGGGACGTACCTGTCCTTCCGATTCGGAGAAGTCAATCTCCCACCACATCATTGTCCGCTTGCAAACCGATGCCGATATTACGGGCTTAGGAGAGATGTCGGATGTCGACTTTGACCTCACTCCGGAGGCGGTTAATGGGTTAGCCACTCGTTTAGAACCGTTGCTTGTCGGACGCAGCCCGCTTGATCTGACCGCAATCCAAGTGGATCTGGAACAACAGGAGTGGGAGCATCAGGTACTCGCAGGGATTGACATCGCGCTACACGATGCCATCGGTAAGGCACTGGACGTGCCAATCTACCAACTATTCGGTGGCAAATACCGCGAACGGATTCCCTTCGCCTATCCTCTCGCTCCGTGCCAGATCGAAGCGGATGTAGCAGCAAACTTGCAGCGCATCGAAAAACTGCAAGACCAAGGGCATCCGACAATCCGTTACTATTTCGGTATCGACCTGACGTTGGACGAACGGTTCCTTTCGGAACTCCGGCGGCGTTGGGGGAACGGGGTCGAGATTAACGCCCTAGACGCAAGCGGACGGTTTGACGTAGAAACGGCGATTGACGTCATCGGTCGCTTTGCGGCCTTTGAGCCAAATCTTGTTGAATCCCCTATCAAAGGGCGCCAGAACGCCCCGGTCGAGGATTTTATCGCGGTGAAACAAGCAGTCAATGTGCCGATTAGTGAGCATTCGTCGGAAGCCTCCGTAGCCGTCCGGCTAGCACAGCACGAAGCGGTAGATATTTTCAATCTCGGCGTGGGTTATTCGGGGATGACTGCTTGTCAGAAGACGTTTGGGTTGGCTGAACTGTTCGGCATCAAGACGCTGTTAGGCAGTACCGTGGAACTCTCCATCGGCACCGCAGCGCGGGCGCATCTTGCCGCGGCGATGCCCAACCTAGATTTTCCGTGCTATCCTTCGGGACCATTGGTTTATTACGAACAGGTTGTCAGGGAGCGGGTGCGTTACGAAGAGGGACATATCATCGTCCCAGAGGGCCCTGGACTAGGGGTGGAACTGGATGAAGAACGGCTTGCTGCACAGCGATTGTGGTGAGTCTCGGCGGGTCAATTTTCCAAAATCGACGGTTCGGTGTCGAGATATGAATATAGACCTACAATCAACTCAACCCGTATGGTTTAGGGTTCCAACCCGCGTTGGTCAATGGGCGAGGGGACCTCGCCCCCCGATAAATCGGGATGCAGCACCTACGATTACGGACAGTTTCACATAAATGTCAACAGA
The DNA here is from genome assembly GCA_965222435.1 of Candidatus Poribacteria bacterium. Taxonomy (GTDB): domain Bacteria; phylum Poribacteria; class WGA-4E; order WGA-4E; family PCPOR2b; genus PCPOR2b. Next base: position 6,909,622 of record OZ244950.1, read on the forward strand.
ACCTAGTTGATGGATCAGACGTTAGGGATCAACGCAATAGTCGGGAATCGGAATTCCCTCCTACACAAAATATACAGTGCATCGTAGGGAACAACGATCGTTGTTCCCTATAACTCGTCAAGCGAAGTCGGGCAAGATGCCCGACCTACGGGTGTGGTATAATTGTTGGGTTTCACTATATCTATCCATAAGCCACGTTGTTCAAAGGCAGAACTTCTATATGTGGTCGATATGAATTCGCCTGCAGCCGTTCAACCCAACCTACACTACTGCACACACACGAATATGGCATGGATATGTCTATCCATGCCGAGCGGGTTTTATAAGTAGCGACCTGGGGCATTATATTATTCCGCAGGGGCAATGACGGTCAGTCCACGTTCAACTATTTCAATGGTCGCAGGGGTGTAGCAGATTCGTTCTCCGTCCGCGTAAAGAAGTATCGGCGGGTCTGTTTCGATGGTCAGCGACTTTGTGCGGTGCATCCGGACAGCACGATGTCCGGCATGTCCTCCCCAGAAAAGGGTAACAAGCAAGCGCAAAACGGTTCGATGGGGGACGGGTTCAATAATACATACATCGAATAACCCGTCATCTATAATTGCCCCCGGCACGATTTTCATCCCACCGCCATAACTGGACGTGATGCCGGTGGCAGTCAGAAGGATTTTACCTTCGTAGGAACCGAAATCTCCTTCAAGGCGAGCCGCAGGCGATCGATAACTAAAAAGCGTCGTGATTGCCGTATAGACATAAGACGCTGTCCCAGAAAAAGGCGCTCCCTCCTCTGTAACGCGCCGACTCACTTCAGCATCATACCCGCATGTTACAATCGTATCGAAATAGTGATCTCCGATTTTGCCGAGGTCAACCTGTCGCGTCGCTCCATTCAACAGCACTTCAATCGCTTCCACAGGCTTTGTAGGAATCTTCAACGCCTCTGCAAAATCGTTTCCCTTGCCGCACGGTAGAACGCCAAGCACTACATCTGGCTTCTCCGCAATCGCGTTGACCACCTCATGAACTGTACCATCGCCGCCACATGCGACAATCCAGTGCGAACCATTTTCAATAGCCTCCTGTGCAATCCGGTTTGCGTCACCGGGCTGAGTGGTCAACTCCAGTCGTCCCGTGTGTCCTTCAGCCGTGAGACGCTGCAAAGCTTGTTCAGCGACTGCAGCCGCTTTGCCTTTTCCCGAAATTGGGTTGGTGATTAGTACAAATTCTCGGTATGGATGTTGTGTACTGGCTGACATCGTGGTCTCTCAAAGATTTGCAACAATTAACAGATTGGTTGCCAACGTCTATTGTCCCTATTCTTCAAGCAGATCCGCGACGTTGACAGCTGTACCGGTACTTGCAGCGTCGCACGTTGCTTGACAGAGGGCAAGCGTTTGAAGGTTATTCCTGCCTGAAATACCCGGTTCAACCCCGTCGCGGATATACTCTCTTAATGCCTTGAGCACAAGCTGTTCGCTGCGTGGTAAAGACAACGGTTCGACCGTTTCAGGCTCACCACCGTCCGTAGGTTGAAATTCGATTCCTTCCACATCGTACGCTCGGAGTGTGCCCCCATCCATCTGCATACGCAGGTGATATGAACTGTTTTGGGCACAGTGCGTTAAGCCGTAATTGCATACCATCCCGCTTTCGTACTCAAGGATCGCATAAACGCCTGAGTCGTAGGGATATTTGCTCCAAGGCGGGTTGAACGTCCGCGCAGTCACTGTCTTGACCGGACCAAACCAGAAGTTGAGGTTATCAAAGTGGTGACAACTCATGTCCCAGATCATCGCATTGAGATAGTTCAGTGTGCGTGGGTTCGGGCGATAGCGGTGGTGAATAAGATCAACAATCGCAGGCGCACCGCAAGTCCCCTCATCAAGGATCCCCTTTATCGTCTGTTGCAGCGGCTGATAACGATAATTCTGCGCCACACAGAATCTGACCCCGCTCTCCTCCCCCTTCTTGACCAATTGCTTCGCCAAAGCGAGATCGGTTGTCATCCCCTTTTCGACGAGGATATGTAAACCGGCTTCAAACCCCATCCGCGCGAAGGGGGCATGCGTCGCTGTTGGGGTACAAATTAACGCAGCATCCGCATCGACCACTTTGGCTGCCTCTTCGAGGCTTGAGAAACAAGCAGATTTTCCCAATCCTGTTTTCTCACGTGCGCTTTGGAGGGCAGCCTCATCGACATCCACCAAGGCAACAGGCTCCCAATTTGGATCTGCTGTCACAACATCAATGGGCCAGGTGCCCCTGCCGCCCGTGCCAACGTGCATAGATCTTAACGGTTCATCTTTCATACGAGTCTCCCGTGACATACTCCCAAGTATAAATGCTTGAGAGTGTCAGAAATTGCTTTCAAAATCCGACGGTTTACAAATTCATTTTAGCAGATTTGCAGACAGGTGGCAAGCGAAACTGAGATCCCCGAGAGGCAAATTTCCCCACCTTTTATTTTTTTATTTGTAGTGGAAATTTGCCTCTCATTTCGCTTGATTTGGGCTTTGCTCCATGATAAGATAGCTGAGCTTTCCGGTAATTTCCGATCTTTCCCAAGCCGTACTGGCTTCAAAATTCGTAATCTGACGCCACGTCGCTGAACTGAATCAACCGTACAGGTGTACCCTTAATGCGCAAACACTGGAAGGAGATTGGTCCTAGATGAAACTTTCCCTTATTGACGGCGTAATCATCATTAGTTACATCTTGTTCGCGCTTGGACTCGGTATCTATTATTCCAAACGCGCTGGGAGGGACATTAACGAATTTTTTGTTTCTGGCAGAAATTTGCCGTGGTGGCTCGCAGGCACATCAATGGTCGCAACGACATTCGCCGCAGATACACCGTTGGCAGTAACGGGACTTGTCGCCAAGGACGGAATTGCGGGGAATTGGCTCTGGTGGAACATGGTCTTGAGCGGGATGTTAGCGACATTTCTGTTCTCCCGGCTCTGGAGGCGAGCGGAGATTATCACCGACGTTGAATTGACTGAATTGCGTTATGCCGGTAAATCAGCCAGCTTGTTGCGGGGCTTTCGCGCCCTGTACATCGGATTACCAATAAATTGTATTACGATGGGCTGGGTGATCCTGGCGATGCAGAAGATTATTGTGTTGACCTTCAATTTGCCAGACACCGGAACATCGAAGGTGCTTGTTGTCCTTGCGTGCATGTTAATCGCGGGTATTTACTGTGCGCTGTCAGGTTTTTGGGGGGTTGTCATAACGGATTTAGTTCAATTCGGCATGGCGATGATTGGATCGATTGCGTTAGCAGTTATCGCGGTTACCAGGATCGGCGGAATAGGCGTCCTGAAGACCAAGCTGACGGAGATGCATGGGGCAAGCCACTCGATTTTGAACTTCTTTCCGGATTTTGGTGCCGGCGAGATGGCGATATTGACCTTCGGCGTTTATCTCGGTGTTCAGTGGTGGGCGGCAAACGGCGTGGATGGCGGTGGCTACATCGCCCAGCGGATGTTCGCAGCGAAGGACGAGCGGAACACATTGCTTGCAACGTTATGGTTCAACATTGCACACTATACGTTGCGCCCTTGGCCCTGGATCCTCGTTGCCCTTGTATCGATGGTTGTTTACCCAAACCTCAGCGATCCGGAGGCGGGTTATCCGAAATTGATGCTCGAATATTTGCCACCAGGGTTGCTAGGTCTGATGCTCACAGCGTTTCTCGCAGCGTTTATGTCAACTATTGATACCCACCTTAATTGGGGGGCATCCTATCTGGTCAACGATTTCTACAAACGCTTTTTCAAGCCAGAGGCTGATGACCGTCACTACGTGGTTGCTTCTCGAATCTCGGTGGTACTGATTATGCTGGTTGCGGGTGTGACCAGCCTATTCATGGATTCAATCGCAGGGGCGTGGAAATTTCTGATTGCCCTCAACGCCGGGATCGGACTCGTGCAGATCTTGCGGTGGTACTGGTGGCGGATTAATGCATGGTCAGAGATTGCTGCGATGGTTACCTCCGCAGTTGTGTCAACAATTGTGTTCACCTTGCCCCAGACAAAAGACAACTTCGCCTATCAGATGCTTATCATCGTCCCGATTTCGACACTAAGTTGGCTCATCACGACTTTGGTGACCGCCCCTGTTTCAGAAGAGCGGTTAATTACGTTCTATCAACGCATCCGACCAAACGGTGGTTGGTGGGGACGCATCCCTAGCCTCGCAAATGTCCAACCGATTGGAGAGAGTAGTATGCCAGCACTGCTCAACTGGGTGTTGGGTTCGGCATTTGTTTATTGCACACTGTTTGGGTTTGGCAAATTGCTATTGGGATTTTACGGTGCCGGGGTCCTTTTTCTGGTGATTGCACTAATCACAGGGACCTTGATTTATCGCGGATTGCCAGCCCGATAAAATAGTGATGCCCAAAAAACGCGCCAGTCCTATGGTTGACACCGTTGTCCATCAAAGACATAGCAAAACCTCTCAGGAAATCGCCCCTCGGATTATTGAACGATTTTATCCGGAGCGCATTACCCGCTTCGATTTTCAGCCGGACAGTCTAAACCAAAGAGATAGAGCGATTTGACATACTCCCCGCCCTGAAGGATGAGGATTGTTGTATCCTTCAGTAACGGTAATTGCGCTATCAACAAGAACAGCCATCCGAAGATGGTCTGACGTTCTCTCCTTCGAGGGTTGATGTCCCAACCCTGTAGATGTTAATTGCAGCATTTCTATCACGGTCATGGATAGCACCGCAACTGTTACACTGCCAGTTTCTATCGCGCAGATTCAACGCTTCATTGATTACACCACAAGCGGAGCAGACCTTAGATGAGGGATACCATTTATCAATGAACTTGAGTTTGACACCTTTTCGGGAAGCAATGTATTTCAACTTTACAACGAAATCGGCAAACCCCAAATCACTGACTTTGCGTCCCCAAAGGGCTTTCATCCCTTTGAGATTCAAGTCCTCAAGGCGTATCTCATCGTATGCGTCGGTCAGTTGGTGTGCAAGTTTCCAATGGAAGTCCTCTCGTTGGTTTTCTATCCTGCGGTGTTTTCGTGCTAAGTCAAGCCGTGCGCTTTCGCGGTTCTTTGATCCTTTGTGTTCCCGTGAATGGTTGCAATTGGCACGTTTGATAGCGTTGAGGCTCCGCTTGAAAAACAGTGGCGATTCTATATCGTGTCCGTTATGACCTGTCAGATACCGTTTAAGACCGAAATCGAAGCCTGCGATTTTACCCGTCATGACTCGATTCAGGTCGCGTTCTACATGGTCTGTTAGGATGGTAATATAGACATCGCCGATGGTATCTCGTTTGATTGTGCAACGTTTTGGATTGCCGAACACATCACGGGACTTGAAGTATTGGTAGATACACTTACCAATACGGATCTTGTTACCGGGTAGGAGTTGCCAACCCGCTTGTAACAGGGTGAACGATTTGTATTTACGACGAGGTTTGAAACGGGGACGACCCCATTTCTTGCCTTTTGCACGGGCTTCAAACATTGCCTTGTACCCTTTATCTATACGCGCTGCCACGTCCTGTATCGCTTGGCTCGGCAACTGATTCCAATGGGCAAACTTGGCAAGCCGTTTCAGTTTAGAGATGTGATTGATTAACCTAAACTTGCTGATATACTTGCCGTAGATTGAATAGTACCGACGCTGAAGCGCGACACTATGATTCCAGACAGAAGCGTGACCCTCTATCGTCTTGTGCAACTCACCATTGCCGTGGTTAGAATACAGTTTGAACTTGTAGGTCTTCATTATGGTCAGCTTTCCAACTTTCATATCCGCTTCAATGGACTGTGAGGGCCCCTACCGTGCGGTAGGGTTGAAGCGCCCTCACGAAAGCCAAAAGAAGTATACCATTTTTTACCTACAAAATCAACCTTTTTTGACTCACTAACGGGGTTTGCCGTTCTGTATCCCCACCCTAAAGGACGGGGTTTTAGAACGGAAGATTCGATAAAAATGAAATGCCAACACACCGTTTTCGTTCTCTCGATCCTAATATTTCTCGCGATTGCCGCTCATGCTTCTTCGACAGATGACTACTTTAATCATATCACAACCTTCTCCGACGGAAAGATTACCCGTTTCACCCAAATGCCGATTCGCGTCCATATCGCACCGGTGCCTATGGGCATTGAGGGGGTTGAAACGTATCTGGAAAGTTTCCGCTATGCTATGCGCGAATGGGAAGCCGCTGCTGATGGACGGATACAGTTCCAAGAAGTAGAGGCAATCGACAACGCAGACATTCGCGTACAGTGGCAGCGGAGTGGATTGACGCAAATTACCGATACTGCACTCGGCAAGACGGAGCTCACCCGTTTCTCGGAAACCGATTTCGAGGTCGGCATGGTTTTAGCGTTGCGAGAAAGTGGTTCGGCGGCGCTGCTTTCGCCCGAAAAGATGCGAACCGTTTGTGTCCATGAACTTGGTCACGCAATTGGGCTTTGGGGACACAGTCCAGATTCGGCGTCTGTGCTCTTCTTCGCAGCAACGGCACAACGCCCGACGGATCGAGATAGGGCTACACTGCTCAAAGTCTACGCGGCTCCACTCCACACCCCTCAGCATGAAGCTGCAATTGCAGTTCTCAAAACGCAGATTGAAGCCAATCCCAAACACCTCCGGAGCCACTATCTCCTCGGCGCAGTCAATTTCGATAAAGGTAAAGTGGATGCAGCGATTGCAAATTTCAAAGCCTGTTTGGCACTTGACCCAGACTTTCAGCAAGCCAACGAAAAGCTCCTTCTTGCCTACCAGAAAAGCGGACGTAGAGAAGAGGCCCTCATCCATCTTCAAAAGATGCTCAATCGAGAGACTTCGCCAGAAGGATATAACACTGCTGGCGTGATGTACTATCAAAGTCAGCGAATTGACGAAGCCATTGCATCCTTCAAGAATGCGCTTCAAATTAACCCTCGCTATCAGCCAGCCAAAAATAATCTGCATCAACTCTATCGTAAGCAGGGCATTACTGCACTAGCAGATGAAACTTATCCGGCAGCAATATCGTTTTTTTTAGAGGCACTCCAACTCAACCCGACAGATTCAACATTGTATAATCTGACAGGTGAGGTGTACGCAAGAAGCGGGGACTACCAAAACGCGATTGTGGAATACAAAAAGGGGTTGCAATTTAATCCCGGCGACACGGATGCTAGGCAAAACCTTGCCCGGTCATACAACAATCTCGGTGTGCAGTTGACTCAATCCGAACGCTGGGAAGAGGCGAGCGGTGCCTATCAGCAGGCTCATCAATTGATGCCGGACCTTGCCAGTGTGAAGAGCAATCTCACAGATATGTACTGGAAGCGGGCGAACACACTCCGTGAACAGGGAAATTTAGATTTAGCAATCGAAGCCTATCGTGAGCTCCTTGAGTTTGATTCAAGTGCAATTGATGCCCATAGCCTGCTAGGGGATTTATATTTTCAAAAGCGAAACTACCCGCAGGCGATCCGCGAATTCAACGAGGCTTTCAATGCCGATCCGGAGAATACACAGGCGCGGAAAAACCTGATCGCGGTCTATCATAAATACGGCCAGGTACTCGACAATCAAAAGCGTTACGATCAAGCGGTTACGCAGCTTGAACGGGGCCTTGCGCTAGCCCCGGCGCACATTAACCTTCGCTTGAGCATCGCGTATGCCTACGAACATGCAAAGGATTTCGATAGCGCGAGGGGGGCGTTTGAGGGGATTCTGGAGCTCGATCCAGATAACGCTCAAGCCGAAGCGGGGTTGGCCAATCTTCAGATTCAACGTGGGAATGATTTTCTGAACCGAAAGAAATATACGTCCGCGCTGAAGGTGTTTGAGAGTATCCCGGAATCGGATCGGCATGCGAGAATCTATAATACGATTGGGTATCTTTATTTGATGAAGAAACAGCCCCTGAAAGCGTTGCCAGCGTTTGATGCGGCACTCGCGGACGATGCACAGGACAAAGTTGCTTACCACAATCTCCTGAGTATAGAATCACAGTTTGAGGCACAATTTGCCAGTGCCAATGATTCCCAAACAGTGAAAGATAGCCTTGCGCTTGTGAGAAATAGCCTTGTGCACTGCTTAATCGGCCGCGACGAACATCTCAAAGCGAAGGCCAAATACCGTGCAGCATTAGACCACTTCCCTAGCGATACGGAAGTTAAAACAACCCTTATTGACACTGGTATTCACCTTGCGAAAGCATTCCAGAAAAAGAAATGGCCCAAAAATATGAAGGAGGTAATTCGGTGGGTTAAGGAGCAAGCACCCGACAACTCAGCGGTACAACAGCTGCTTGAAGATAGTCCGTAACCGTTTGAAGCGTTTTAAGGATTGGCTGACAGATCTCGTTCCTGACTGCCGTAACGATATGCCCAAGAAAACAGTGTACTGTTATCTACTCCCGCTTGCTCTTGCTGCTTGTATGATTCCACAGGCAGCTGCAGAATCCTCTTTTGAAAAGGCACTCGCCTTAGTCGATCAGAGAGACTATGCCCAAGCCGCCGTGAGTTTGGAAGATCTACTTAAAGCGCAGCCAACACATCCAGAGAAACAGGCGATCCATCATGTGCTCGCTTACTGTTACGAAAGCAGGGAAAAATGGACAAAAGCGATTGAACATTATACACATGCCATTCCCCCGACATATCCCTTGGCGGATTATGTCATTTACCATCTGGCAAAATCATACGGACAGATGAAAGACAATAAAAACGCTATCGTCTGGTATCAACGGCTAATTGATGAACATCCGCAGAGTTTTCATCTTGCTAGCGCAAAGTACGAACTCGCCAAAACACAGTATCACACTGGCAATTATGCCGTGGCGCTTAAAGGCTTTTTGGGGCTTATCACCGATGCAAAAAACAGTTATGTCAGGGAGGCGACTTATGAAGCTGCAAAGACCTATGCAAAACTGGGTAACTGGAAGCAAGCCCAAGATACCTACCAACAACTGATTCATGCAAACGACGCAGACACAATTGCACAAAGTTCCCTTGACGCGCTTCAAAAATTAGTTGCAGGACATCCAGAACTCCAGATCACCCGCAATCAACGCATGACGCATGCCATGGTGCGATTCAATCGCGGTCAGCTGACCAGTGCACGCTCGGAATTTCGCAAAGCTGCTGCAGGTCATAAAGACAAAATTACCGCACGCGCTGCCTACTATATTGGTCGCACATATCACCGTCAGCGCAAATATGATTCAGCACTTAAGGAATATAACAGAATCGTTTCTCTCTACCCAGCAAGTGGCTATCTCACACGGGCACTCTACCAGTCAACGCTTTGTTACCGGCGTAAAGGCCAACCGCAAAAAGCTGAGGAACATTTGATTGCTTTCATCGAAAAACACAGTTGGAGCGCATTAGCGGACGATGCGCTATATGATCTTGGATGGGTGCAGGAAAACGAGAAAAAGTATGACAAAGCCATCGCTTCCTACCGTCGTTTGACGACTCAATACACCAACAGCAGCTGGTTACCGCGAGCATACTGGCGGATCGGCTGGATCCAATTCAGGAATGAACGATACGCAGATTGCATTGCAATCTTCACAACTTTGCAAAAGGGTTTTCCACACGATAGTTGGGCTAAAGCGGCGCACTTCTGGATAGCAAAAACCTATGAACGTCAGAATCGGTTAAAGGAAGCGGAGACAGTATATAGCGAAATCGCGAAGGCAAGTCACTGGTATTACAGTGGACGCGCAAAAGAACATCTGAAACGTCTTCAATCAAAGCTGGCTGCTTCAGCCAAGCAGGAAACCCTAGCGATCCCCCGTGTCCGTGTTACTGTGGACAGCCCCGCCTGGAAAAACATCGGATCTAAGAAGATGCCTCGCGTGGCACAATTGATGCGTCTCAAACTTTTTGAGGACACCTTGACTGAACTGGAAGGACTCATCAAGCGTAACAACTCGAATCTTCGGGATAACTACTATAACCTTATTTTCTGTCTTGAAAAACTCAAGAAGTTTCAACAGGCACACGGATATGCAGACAGGCTATCGAGATTTCAACCCCTGCGGGGTAGAAACAACGCTATACCGGTAGAATTGTATCGGCTCCTCTACCCACTTTACTATACAGACCTCCTTCAAAAACATACCACAACATACGAAATTGACCCGTTGTTTGTCGCCGCTATGATCCGCGAAGAGAGTCGGTACAACGCCGATATTGTTTCCTACGCAGGTGCGATAGGACTGATGCAGATCATGCCGGCGAATGGACCCGAGTTCGCAAGCCGTCTCAAAATTCCTCGATTTAACACAAAGATGCTGTATAATCCAGATATCAACATTCAGATGGGATCATGGTACATGAAAAGCCTGATGGATCAGTTTGACAACAATCACGCACTAGTCGCAGGCGCGTACAACGGCGGTCCCGGTCGGATGCGGCGATGGATAAAAGCAAAGCAGATCCCGGATCTAGATGAGTTCATCGAAGATATTGGGATAGATCAAACGCGCCGTCACATCAAAAAGGTTATTGATAGCTATATCATCTATCAACAGCTCTACTCGAACCCTACCCCTGCATCCGCAAACCTATCGCCTCCTTCGGATGGTTGAATGGCTAGGGGCAGCTCCCGCCAAACCTCCGTTAAATCCTCAGAGAGATATAAAAACATTCAAGACTTGAAAGGATAACTCTTATGGAACATATAATTGGCTGCACAACCCGTCCCTACGGTTCACTCACATTTGGCGAAGCGTGTGAGCATATCGCGGCTGCCGGATATACCGATGTTGCGGTGTTCGCTAACGCCGGTCAGATTCCCGTCCGCTCTGATAGCACGGATGTGGAAATTGCAGGAGCCCGCAAAGCCGCTGCTGCTGCCGGCTTAGCCCCTTCAATGTTAATCGGCAGTACGAAATTAGATCTTGGCTTGGAAGCCGCTGTAGATGACTACAAACGACTCATCGACAACGCTGCTGCGCTCGGTACGAAGTGGCTGCTCGATTGTGGTACGGGGAACGAAGCACACTATGCGGACTATTTTGAGTTGATGCGTCAGGCTGCACCGCATGCAGGGGAAATGGGTGTCAACATCACCATGAAACCCCACGGTGGAATCAGCCTTACCGTCCAAGATCTCATTGACGCTGATGGTAAAGTGAATCACCCCGCCTTTGGGATTTGTTATGATCCGGGCAATATCATCTACTATACCAAAGGCGATATTCGTCCCGAAACCGATGTGGCGGTCGCTGCACCGAAAGTAAGCACGACAATCATCAAGGATTGTGTCGTTGAGGATGGTGTGCCCGATGTAATGGTAACGCCGGGCGAAGGCTTGGTTGATTTTGAGACGGTTCTTAATGGGCTAGTTAGCGGTGGCTTTGCGGGACCACTATATGTTGAATGCGTTGGTGGGACAACGGTGGACGAAATCAACAGGAACACCAAAGCGACACTAAAGCTTGTGAGCGATATTTTGGCGTAAAACCTTTTTGGTTCATTTGAAAATTTAACGCAAATCCCGCTCGTCCCGACAAGTCGGGATCCCGATAATCGGGACGAGGACTCCGATCCGAATCGGAGGACGCAAAGGCGCAAGGAGGGCAACGATGAAAACCACTCGTCTTGAAACCGAATTGTATATCGCCCCGCCACCGGAGCGTCCAATCACTGATGCACTCCGAGCCAATAGACATCCGGGACGTGTTCACGTCAAAGTTCACACGGATAAGGGTCTCATTGGTAGCTCATCGGTTGGCTTTTCCTCGATTCGGGGTGCAAACCAGACACTCCAGACTATGCTTGATGAGGAGGTCGCACCGCTGCTTGCAGGACGGGATCCGCTCGCTATTCGGCTGATTCATGAAGACCTGAAGCGGGCACTGGAGGAACAGGCAATCCACGGCATGACGATGTATGCCCTCACAGCCGTGAATGTCGCCCTCTGGGACATCCTTGGACAAGAGACAGGGCAACCCGCGCACCGCCTTGTGGGCCAGGCGCAAGATCGAGTACCCGCCTATACGATGGTGGGTTGGATGCACTTAGATCTCGACGAGCTCAAGGAGGTCTGCGCGAAATCTGCCGAACAAGGGTTTAAGGCTGTGAAGGTCAAGGTCGGTTCGCCGACACTAGAGGAGGACATCCAACGGCTAGAAACGATTCGGGCGGAGATTGGACAGGATGTCACGATTATGGTGGACGCCAACCAGACCCTCACAGTGTTTGAGGCATTGCGCCGTGGACAGGTTTTTCAGGAGATGGGGATATTTTGGCTTGAAGAACCGCTGCCCGCCCACAACTATGATGACTATGCCGAGCTTGCACATGGACTTGCTATGCCCATCGCCACTGGCGAAAATCTGTACGGTAAGGAAGAGTTTAAGGAACTCCTTGTCCGTCGGGGGATAGACATTGTGCAGGTCGATCTCGCTCGCCTAGGTGGCTTCTCCGAATGTGTCGCCACCGGTCTGATGGCAGCGGCGTTTGGTGTACCGTGCTGTACGCATGGTGGAGGACTGATAAATCTCAATATCCTGTGTGCTCTACCCAATACGCTATATTTGGAAACGGGACTATTGACTGATGAAGAACGTGACCATTTCGTTGACGGCTGTTTTCTTGCACCGGAAGGTGCTGGATTTTCGTGGTAGAACAGATTGAAATTTCGATTTACAGCTAAAAATGAGGAGAGGACTAATGGGACAGAGCCAAGATAAATTGCGTGTCGGGGTTGTCGGATGCCATCGTATGACACACCGCACCCCGGGCAGTCATAATTTTGCGACTGCATTTCACGCGGTGCCAGAGACAGATGTGGTGGCGGTGTTTGACCTCGGTGCCGAGACCCGGACAGAATTTGTGGATTGCTGGCGGGAGGTCTGGGGCGACATTCCGACCTATCACGACTACCACCAGATGCTTGGGGAAATCCAGCCAGATCTGCTGTGCATTGCTACGCGCCAAACAATGCACGCAGATCAGATTGAGTTAGCTGTCGAAGCCGGGGTACGCGGTATCCTTTGCGACAAACCTCTCGTTACCAATTTGGCAGAGATGGATAGAATTGTTGCAGCATGTCGAGAGGTGCCGTTGCTTTTAGGGTTGGACCGTCGTTGGATGCCCCGCTATTGTTCACTGCGGAAGTTAGTTGCCGATGGTGTAATCGGTGAGGTCACAAGTGCTACTGCCTATGCACTGTCCAATCTGATTAATCATGGATGCCATTCGTATGATGCGATTTTAGGCTTGGCGGGTGATGTCGAGCCGGTGTGGGTTAGCGGATTGGTGGACGACATTTCGGAGGAACCTCCTGATTCGCGCCGGCGTATGGATCCAGCTGGCCATGCGCAGATTGGGCTTGCGAATGGAGCAGTGCTTTATGTCACGCCAGATGGTCGGCACGAAAACGCAGGCTTGACCTTTGAGGTCGCGGGTGAAAATGGGCGTCTGTTTCTCCTCGACGATGCCAATGAAAGCTACCTCTGGTCAGCGGACGATCCATCTGGGGCAGGATTACGTCCATTAGATCTCCCGGAGGAAACCGAACCGTGGCCCGCCGGCAAGGCGATGGTGAACGATTTGGTGCAGGCGGTGCAAACAGGTGGACGAACCGCCTGCGACATCGAACATGTTCGCCGTGCAACGGAGATAGGCTTCGCAATTCACGGTTCCTCAATGCGAGGTGGGGCTAAGGTTGACTTGCCACTCGCTGAACGGTCATTCCGCATTGAGTCATTCCCTTGGGGCAACGAGTGAATCGTGAAAACCGTCGTCATTGGTTTTAGTGTTGGGTTTCACTAGTAGATTGGGGTAATTTCAGGTAGAACCGAACACCAAAATCTCAGTGTGATGCTTGGTATTTTTTATCGGTGCCGTTCAACCCAACCTGCTACGATGTGGAAACGGCATCCTTACTATGGTGAATTCTAAAAATAAATAGACACTTGCGCCCCTCGGTTTCGATCCCGATTTATCGGGGCCGGTAGGTGCGGTTTCCTAACCGCACCGCATCGGCACAGTTGGAAACAGTGCCTACCAAACGGCAGAACGGTAGGTGCGGTTTCCTAACCGCACCGGTTTGGAGTGTCTCATTAATTCTAAGATCTACTATAACTTGCACCAAAGGTTATAGAGGGAGGCAACGAACAGATGAAAATTAAGGAGATAAAAGCCGCAGAGATAAGCATCACGCCCACACCCAAAACCCAGCCACGGAGTTCGCCGCCGCCAGATCGACCCGATTCGCCAAGCCCAATGGCGCGTTATCCCGCTTACAGAACACGACGGTCGTCGTCGGGAGCTAGCTGGAACCGAGTGGGCTGCGTAATCACTGCCGAAGACGGCACGTTTGGTGTTGGTGTCACGATTAATGGGGGACCGGTGGTCAAAGTCATCAACGACCATTTCGCCCAACACCTTGTGGGCGAAAATTGCATGGCGACGGAGAAGGTGTTTGACATGATGTTCCGAATGGCCACCCCTTACGGCAGCACTGGAATCGCAAGCTATGCTATCAGTGCTGTTGACCTTGCCCTATGGGATCTGAAGGGCAAGCTGTTGAACCGACCAGTCTATGAACTTCTTGGCGGACCTCAGAAGGAAAGCATCTTCTGCTACTCCACTGGATTCGAGACCGAATGGTACATGGAGTTGGGCTTCAAGGCAACTAAACTCCCGCTGCCCTACGGACCCGCCGATGGATTGGAAGGGCTCAACAAAAATGAGATAGAAGTAGCTAGAACGCGAGAACTGATCGGCGATGACGTAGAACTGATGCTGGATTGCTGGCTGTCGCTGGATGTGGAGTATACCGTTCGGCTTGCCGAGCTGCTGAGGCCCTACCGTCTCAAGTGGCTAGAGGATTATCTGATACCGGAAGATTTTGAGGGGTTCGCTGAGGTGCGTCAGCGATTGCCTTGGCAGACACTCGCTACCGGCGAACATTGGTATATGCCGTTACCCTTCTCAATGGCTGCTAGTCAGCGTCTTGTGGATATCTTCCAACCGGATGTGCTATGGGCAGGTGGAATCACGTCGTGCGTTCGGATCTGTCACCTCGCCGAAGCCGCCGGCATCTCGGTAATCACCCACGGCGGTATGAACTACCCCTACGGACAACATCTCGCCTTTGCGATGCCCGCCATCGTCTGGGGTGAACGCTCCGAGGGTGTCTCGCCACCGGGCGTGCCGCCTGAAGAGATGGTCGCCATCCCCGGAACGGCTGTGATCAGGGAGGGCCAGCTAGTGCCCAACAATGCGCCGGGATTTGGGATTGAGGTCAGTAAGGATTGGCTGGAAAGTGTCGCTGTGTGATAAAGAAATAGGGATGCGCCATCGCAAGTTGTTAAGTGCTTCGGACGCATTACCCCGGTGGTTTAGAACAAATGGAACGAAGATCTCCGTTCCCTACAAATGACGCTTGCTTCTATGCCTCGGTGGGGTCTATCGTAGGGAACAACGATCGTTGTTCCCTACAAGCTATCCACGATCTAAAACTGAATTATTCCGCGGGCGACTTCTCCATTGAGCAGATCCTCGAACGCCTCGTTGATCTCCTCCAACTGATAAGTACGGCTAATCAGTTCATCCAATTTGAGGACTCCGGCGCGATAAAGCGCAAGTAGACGGGGCATGTCATCGCGGGGACGCGCTGAACCGTAGGTACTGGTCATAACCATTTTTTCACCGCCCAGTATGCCAGGCTCCAAAGACAGCGGTTCCTGAGATGGAACACCGATCCAGACCGCTTTCCCCCGAGGCCGTATCGCGCGTATCGCTTGTTCAAAGGTCACATTCACGCCAATCGCTTCAATGGCAAAATCTGCGCCCAACCCATCTGTCAACGCTTGAATCTCTGGAATGGGATCGAGGTTACTAGCGTTGATGGTATGGGTCGCACCAAGCTGTTGTGCCATTTCCAGCTTTGCATCCAGCAGATCTACTGCAATAACCTTCTCTGCACCAGCGATGGCTGCCCCTTGAATGGCATTCAAGCCGATGCCGCCCGCACCGAATACCACAACACTACTCCCCGGACGCACCTGAGCCGTATTGGTTGCAGCACAAACGCCAGTCGTAACGCTACAACCGATTAGCGCAGCCTTATCTAAGGGAATCTCTTTATCAATCGGTATGGCAGATTCTTGGGGAATTACGCTATATTCTGCGAAGGAAGCAACCCACGCAAAATGGTGGATAGGTTTGCCGTTCTTTTTGTACCGTGTTGTGCCGTCAAAGAGACATCCACGTTCGCTCTGTCTCGCTTTCAGGCAGAGGTTAGGATAGCCTTGCGTACAGTAGATGCAATATCCACAAGAGGGCACCCACGACAGAATCACATGGTCGCCCGGTTTCACCAAAGTGACCCCTTCTCCGACCTCCTCAACAACTCCCGCACCCTCATCTCCCAACACCGCTGGAAGCGGATAACGGATTTTGCCGGTGACCGCATGGTAACAACTATGACAGACACCCGTTGCGGCGATCTTGACAAGGACTTCGCCTTTCTTCGGACCTTCCATTTCAATATCTTCGACAACAACCGGTTGGTTTAATTCATACAGAACAGCCGCTTTCATAATCCCTCCTCCTTTGATATGACGCGTTCTTTTTATCATTTAACGCAAAGATGCAAGGATTTTAGAATTCCTTGCGTCTTTGCGTCCTTGCGTTGAAATCAAGCAGTGCTAGAATTAGACAGGAACGGTTTATCGCCGCAGATTGTTGTTCTGTGCATGTGCCGTGGGGAGTCTTCTCCATAGTCCCGAATGGCATGATGGATCGTGCAGCGGTTGTCCCAGAAAATCAGATCGTTCGCCTGCCACCGGTGACGATAGATGAAGGCGGGTTGAGTGATGTGCTGGAAGAGATACTCTAGCAGCGGCTCGCTCTCTTCCTCTGTCATATCGACAAAACGCGATGTAAAACCGGGATTGATGAATAACGCCTTACGACCAGTCGTCGGATGGGTACGGACTACTGGATGCTCAACCGGTGGTGTCTTTTTTCGCGCCGATTCATTAAGCCGTGCCGTAGCTCCTCTCTTTGAGAAATAGCGTTTATCGGCATGGCCAAAGTCGTGAACCGCCCAAAGCTGCGCTAGCATCCGTTGCAGTCCTACCGAAAGCGTGTCATACGCTAGATACATGTTGGCAAACATTGTGTCTCCGCCTATCTCAGGAATTTGTAGCGCGTACATCATCGAAGCCATTGCCGGCACCGCCTTATAGCTCAGATCTGAATGCCAATAGGTGCCTGCGTATGCCCTGCCTTTTGGTTTTCCATCTTCAACCACATTAGAAACCACATAGATTTCTGGGTAGTCTTCCAGCAGTGCCTCAGAGATGACGTGCGTCTCAAGAGAGCCGAACCGACGACTGAAGGCAACGTGCTGTGCCGGCGTCAGATGCTGATCACGAAAGACAAGCACTCCATGTTCGGCGATCGCCCCCTCAAGCACTTCAAAGATATCTGGAGGGACGGGAATAGAAAGATCGACACCCTTTACCACCGCACCCACCGCCGGCGAGACCTTTTGGATTGAGATTGACATTTCTGCACCTCCTCTCTTTAACAAAAATGTGGATGTGATGTGACATTATGTAACTTCAAGCCCATCGGGTTTCCTGTTTTGACTGCCACGCTGCCTGACGGATATAGCCTTCTGCATCGCGCCGCACTACGGGTGGATTTGCCCGCAACGCTTCTTCATCCATTTCAATGCCGATGCCGGGGGCAGTTGGCACATCAAAATAGCCCCCCTTCTGGCGCGGGAATTCACCGACGACGACCTGATCAAACCACTGCGCGTGACCGCCCTCTTGAATCATGAAGTTTGGCGTGCAGACATCCACCTGTAATGCCGCCATTGTGTTGACTGGACCGTAGGGATTGTGGGGTTGAAAGCCAACATAGTATGCCTCAGCCATCGCAGCGATCTTCTTCAGTTCCGAAATCCCACCCGCGTGGCAAACGTCCGGCTGAATCAGTGCCACAACCTGCTTTTCAAGAAGTTCAACGAATCCCCACTTGGTGTAGAGCCTCTCTCCGGTTGCAAGCGGAATATTTACAGCTTCCGCCACCTTCACCATAGCGTCAACATTTTGGGGTGGCACCGGTTCCTCATAGACGTATGGCCGAAACTCCTCCAACGCATTGCCGATTCGGATAGCCGACGATGGCGACAATCTCCCGTGCACTTCGACCAATAGCTCGACATCGTCTCCGACCGCCTCCCGCACCGCCTTCACTTTAGCGATAGCATCCCGCTCCGCTTCCGCCGTGATGAACAGTCCCTGATGACCGAAGGGGTCACCCTTTAACGCGGTCAGGCCTGTATCAACCTGACGTAGGGCATGCTCAACGGCGAGCTCAGACGTCTGTCCATCAAAGCGACCGTATGTCCAGATTCGATCGCGCATCTGTCCTCCTAGCAGCTGCCAAACCGGTGCGTTAAATGCTTTGCCTTTGATGTCCCAAAGGGCGATTTCTATCCCACTGATCGCCGCCATCTGAATCACACCGCCGCGAACATTGTGATAGAGGTGATAAAGCCGCTGCCAGTGTTCCTCAATCCGAAACGGATCTTTGCCGACCAACGTCGCTCCGATCTCTTCCACAAATTGTGCAACAGACAGGGGACCGCATGATGACTCGCCCCAACCGACGATGCCTTCGTCCGTCGAAATTTTGACGTAGACGTAATTATTTCGCGCACCTCGCATATTGGGCACCGGTGAAGCACTAGGGATTGCCTCAACGCTTGTGATTTTCATTCGATAACCCTCCTCGTACAGCATCTTTCTAATTCGTTGACTTTTTACGTCAGTTGCAACCATCCGTCGTCTGCTTCTTCAAAGCGGCGATGCAACGCCTTAACGGTTTCCGCCGGAATCGGTAGCTGTTGCGTCACCATTTCGATGTTTGATGACAGATGCGAGGGATTATGAGTTCCTACGATGATTGTATCGACTTCGGGTTGGGCGAGTACAAATCCTAATGCCAATAAGATGGGATCCTCAGGTGCCTGTGGCAGCGGTCCCATTTTCGCCATAATCTGTGCACGCCGAAAGTATTCATCGGCATACTCGTAAGGGCTACGCACTTTGCCCCACGCCCCATTGGCAACGGGTCGCTTGATAATAACCCCCATCCCCTGTGCTTCCGCCGCCTCAAACAATCCTTTGGTGCGGGCATGTTGCTCCACAAGATTAAAGCTAGTTTGGAGTGTGTCAAATAGTCCACTTTCTACCGCCCAACGGGCAGCCGCGTTGTCTCCACTGTAGCCGATAAAACGGGTTTTGCCCGCATCCCTCGCCTTCACGAGTGCTTCGATAACCTCGCCGTGTTCCAGTACATCCACACCGCAGGAGTGGAGTTGGACTATGTCTAAGCGATCTGTCTGCAGCCGACGCAAACTGCGTTCAATACTCTCGGAGACCGCCGACCCAGTCCACGATTCACGTTCCGTCCAAGGTATGCCTCTATCTCCGTCGTCGGTAGTGTGGCCACACTTCGTCGCCAAGATGTATTCATCTCGCCGATAAGCAACGGTCGCACCGATGATTTCTTCGGTCCTGCCGTAACAGGCGGCAGTGTCGAGGAAATTGATGCCGCCATCGAGTGCGGCGTTGAGCACCCGGTCTGCCTCCGCAACGATCTTGGATCTCTCTTGGCGGGAGATCTCCGCCAATCCCAGGCCGAGGCGTGTGATTTTGAGACCTGTTTTACCGAAATCTGTCGTTTCCATATCTCCCTCCTTATATCCCCTAGGTGCTAGTTGCCAAACCGGCTCGGCTTGGATAGACATATCCAAGTCTCGGACTCTCGGAACGGAGCCATACTTGCACGTGTGCAGTGGATTTGTCAATCCACTGCGAGCGGTGATTGACCCAATTTGGCTCACATTCTCTTGGCTTTGAACTTCATATATGTAGCAAGTTGAGTTGTTTTATGTGGAATTGTAGGGAACGCAGATCCGCGTTCCTTACTAAAACCCTGATTGCTTGTCGCACACATAGATGAACGGCTCGCCCGCGAGAAATCGCCGGAGGTTCTCCTTGAAAATTTGTCGTCGTCCTTCCCACATTTCAGAGGTCAACGCTGAAGCGTGAGGTGATAGGATAACGTTGTCTATATCCCATAATGGACTATCGGCAGGCAAAGGCTCTACCGCCATGACGTCCAATCCTGCACCAGCGATTTGTCCGGAGCGCAGCCCGTCTATCAACGCTTCCTCGTCCAAGATACCTCCTCGTGAAATGGCTATGATGTGCGCCCCCGGCTTGAGCTGTTCGATCCGTCGGCGATCAATCAACCCCTCTGTTTCTGGCGTGAACGGTGCGGTGATGACAAACCAGTCAGACATCTGGAGCAGTTCATCCAGTCTGTCAAGCCCCCAAACTGCTTTCACCTCTGGAGGGGTTGACACTGACTGAGTATCAACAGCGTAGACTTCCATACCGAAGCCGTAGCCCCGCCGTGCGACCGCCATCCCAATACCACCGAGTGCGAGTATGCCCAAGGTGCTTCCACTCAGCTCCAAAACCCGTTCATCATATTTCCCGGTATCCCAATAGTGCACTTTTTGGTCCTCCCACTGTTCACGTAGACAGTGGGCAAAGGTCAATATCATACCAAACGCATGGTCAGCCATCGGGTTGGTGTGGGGTCCTCGCGCATTGGTCAGGATAACATCGCTTTCTCTTATCTCAGGTATCGATACAATCCGATCAATACCGGTCCCCGGACACTGAATCCACTGGAGTTTTTGGGCGGCGAGAAAGACCTCGCGTGACGGTTCGCCGCAGTACACATCCGCGTCCCGAATGAGTTCTATCTCCTCCTCCGGGGTTGCTGCTCGGTGAAAGATTACATCCGGAAAAGTGGCGCGAAGTTCATCCACAAACTGATCAGTTGCTCGACCAGACATTACAATTTTCATCTATCATTACCTCATATTCTAGAAGATTGGGTGTTGAATATAACTATTTCAACATTTCATGCCAACAGTGTTACACGGTGCAACGCTGGCAAGAAATCGATCGTTGATTTAATTTTTTCGGGTACATATTTCTCAACTTTGCACCATATTCTAACACAAAGTTCTGTTGTCTCAACATCAAAAAATGGAGATTGATGGAAAATTATGGTGGAACCCAGATTCGGTTGAACCTGAGTGAAAGACCTGCGTCTTAAATCATATTCACCGTCACTCTTTTTTGTTGTATTTTCTACAACAGGATTGAAGATAAACCATAGATGACAGCATAAATTTCATGTCAAAACGCTAATACGAGGAGAAATCCAATGCGTATCACCAGTGTAGATCCCTTTGTTGTAAGAGTACCAACCGAAGGACGAGAAGGTCCCACAACCGGGGACTGGACTGTCGTCCTCGTCCATACAGACGTAGGCGTAACCGGTATCGGGCGTGGCGGGAGCACCGAAGTTATCTCCCAAGAACTAGCACCCGTGCTCATCGGGCAAGATCCGCGACAGACAGCACTTCTCTGGGAACGGATGTACGAAACAGTGTGGCGTTTCGGCGGTCCCGGTCATGCTGCGATGCCGTCCATCGGAGCACTAGATGTTGCTCTGTGGGATATTTACGGAAAGGCTTGTGGTCAACCTGTGTGGCGACTCTTGGGCGGATATCGGGACAAAGTCCTCGCTTATGCCGATGGCTCCGGGTACGTTGCAGAGGCAGACCAATCCCCCGAAGCGATAGCGGCTCTGGTCAAGAAACACGCCGACCTCGGCTATGATGCGATGAAGATACACATGTACGAAGCCAAAAGTCCGGAGGAAATTGTGGAACGGGTGCGGTGTACGCGGGAGTTGATCGGTATGGAGAAGAAGTTAATGGTAGATTTGCACCGTGGGTGGGATGGAAAGACGGCGGTAGAAATCGCTCAGCAACTTGAGCCTTACAACCTCTACTGGCTAGAGGAGCCGGTACGCGGCGATGATGAGGCGGTCTACCTGCGTATGGTGCAGGAGGCGACCAGTGCCATTGTTGCGGGTGGAGAGAGCGTAGGAACGCTTTACGGCATCAGGCAATTTATCACAGAGGGTGCCCTCCAACTGATACAAACGGACATCTTAATAGGAGGCGGTTTCACCGGGTTGATGCGGATTGCAGCATTATGCCATGCGTATCACCTGCCCGTCGCCCCGCACGGCGCACAGTTCCCGGACATCAACTGTCATCTGGCTGCGGCGGCACCTAATGGCTTAATCGTTTCTGCATACCCCGACTGCGAACCCAACGAGATCTGGTCGAAACTATATGATCCGTCTTTCCAAGTGGTTGACGGATACATCACCATGACCGAGCAGCCGGGGTTGGGACTAACGCTGAACGAAGACTTCATCAATCAACACCGGCTTCGTGGCTCGTCAGACACAACTTGACGGGCTCATCGTAACAGCGAGCTTTTGCGCTGATACCGATTAATCATGGGACAGAAATAAAAAAAGCCAAGCCGCATCGAATTATTGATGCGGCTTGGCGCTGGGTAATTCTCATCAACTTTATAGTACTAAACAAGGAGTAGTTGAAATTGCTTACACTCGATTTAACGAATCTGTACAAGTACAGTTTCATTAAATTTCAAGGTTTTTCACCCGCTGCCTGAACATGGATGATTTTCGTCAACTTCGTGATACTATACAAGGAGTGGCTGAATCTACTGGCACCAACCTTAACGAATCTATACAACTACAGTTTCATCAAATTTTAAGAGTTTTGTACTTATGGTTCGAGAGTTAAACGACAGTAGACTCGACCGTATTTTTGCTGTTGCCCTTGTTTTCAAGGTATGCTACAATAAAATTGCTGTGTTTGTTATGCGCGATCAAAAAACCGGAATCATACAGCGGCTTTAGAGAGAAATTACCATGTTGATTACACTAGACATCCCTAATGAATTAGCCACAAGATTGGAACCACTTACGAACCAACTCCCACGGATCCTAGAATTGGGGTTGCGAGAGTTGAATGCCGATGCACAACTTGGTTTCGAGGGGGCAACCGCAGTGTTGGAGATTTTGGCGGGGCTCCCCAGTCCCACAGAGATCTTAGCACTCCGTCCTTCCGAGGCATTGCAAACTCGGTTGAATGTCCTATTAGAAAAAAACAAAACGGAAGGCTTGACCCCGGAAGAAGAAGAAGAGTGGGAAAAATACCAATATCTCGAACATTTGATGCGCATCGCTAAGGCGAAAGCTCACCTTTTGTCCGAAGCAGCCTAAGACGGTTATCTGTTATCAAATCGTATTGCAAAACGCAGCCCGCAACGTCTCGGCCATTAGTAGCTCGCCTGAAGCGTCAATGACGCAACATTGTGGGTATAATTCAAAAAGTCAAAGATCTCATTATCCTCATTGGTGTCATTGCGCGTGAGTTGATAATCCGCAAGGAGCGTTAGGGAACCCCACACCTGCCAATTGATCTGGAAATTCACACCGAATTGATTATCCTTTCGTTTCTCTGCGTTCTCATCGACGAAGCCATCAGCACCCCTCACCCGACGGCCATCAAAGGTAATACCCAATCGCGACAACCGCAGACGCGCCCAACTCCCGTCGTTGATTTTGTAAAACGCTCCAACGGCTGCCTCAATCGTAGAAAAATCGTAGAAACCGATATTTGAGTTGCTCAGAAATAGATTCAACTCCTGCTGTAAGAGAATCCGACTCGTCGGAATTTGGATTAATTTTGCGGACACGAGGTTTCGCAAATCGGTTCGAGATTCCCCCTGCTCAATCCCAGCGATACCCAGCACAAGGTTATTCAGGTTGTCTTTATAACTTTCCTGTTCAAGTGAATACTCTAATTTCGCCAATAGTGCTTTAAGAATCCCCAACTGTATCCTTGCTCGTCCTTGGTGCATTGTCGAACCGACGAGTAGGAAATCTTCACGCCGTGTCATTTCATCATCAAAACGGTTGATGTACAGATTATATTCCAGTAGCTTGCCGAAGCGGAAACTGATCTGGCGTTGGAGGTTGTCAAATGCATCGTCTCTCCGATCCAATCGCTGCAGCTGGTGCGATACACTCAAGGTCGGTAATTGCGCTGTCGGGCGGAAACTGAGTTCGGTCAAAAAGAGATCTGTGAACGCATCAAATTCATCGAGTTTTCCATTCTCACCGATATAGTTTTCTAATTGCGGATAGTATTGCAATTTGAGTCCGAAACGTTTCCCAAGCGGTAAGGTGCCCTGAAGGTTGACACCAGCACGGTTAATTACACCTTTGAGTTGTGGGTCTTCACGCCTAGCAAGGCTACTTGTATTCGGATCAATGCTCAGTCCATATTCGACATGATTGTTAAAGACATTACTCACCTGATAGTCGATAGCGAGATCAGATTCAAAGGCTGCAGGTGCTTCTGTCTCCTGTTGGAACAATTCCTGTCCGTATTCCCGCCGGAGTTGAGCGGACGCAAGCGAAGCCTCAACCAGCAATAGTGCTATCATGAATATATAGTAAATTGGCTTAAATGAAAAGTGATGAAACCGTTTTCGCAATTTCTGTTTCCTTTCCCAAGAAATAGGGGCACGGTTCCCAAAGTGTCCTATAGGATTACGTGCCCCTATGAATAAGAATCGAGTAATTTTCAGTAGATGATACAAGCCCCGCCCGCACAGATGCTGCCCGCTTTTTTCGTCACGTCACCGGCAACTGCACTCGCTTCGCTGGCTTCAAAATCCGCAAGGATGTCCACCGTTTCGTTCGCCGATGCAGACAACCCAATCTGTAATTGTTCGCTCGACGTAAAAGTTGTGACGCAGCCGGAGAACGCGATTGATCCCAAAAGTATTACCAAAACCGTGCAACCTAACCAGAAAATTTTCATGGTGTTTATCTCCTGTTGTCTCAAATGTGAAACAGATCCTTCTCGCTCTGCAATCAATTACACCTTTACCTCTTGATAATCTACCTCATCAAGGTCGTTAGTCCCAAGATCCATCCTTGATGCTGAACGGATATATTTCGACAGTCGAGAGAGGGTCGGCAATTCAAGTTCTTTCCGCTTTTCTTCGATCGTTTGATAGATGATTTGATCCAATGCAACCGGATCCTGGCTCACAAGGATACTGCCATACTGCCATACCCCGTCGGGGTCATACGTCGGTCCCCCATCGAACGCGGCAAGCAACCCGTCAACAATGTTCAAAACAACTTTATCTTTGAGGACAGTATGCGCGAAGATATCAGCGATGGCGGGGTTACAATTTATGGGATTTGAGTGGAAACGGGAGGTGTTATCGACACTGCCGAAGGCGAGGTTTTTCAGACAGCCACTCACACCAGCAATACCGTGATGCTTCATCACCGGCACGTTAATAACCACCGTCAACTCTTTGGTGAGGAGGTTTGTATATCGGGACAGGATACTTTCATTCTCACGGCGCTCGACAACATCCTTCTCAGTTTCATAGAAAACCTCATCGTCGTAACCGACACCCTCGCTGTCCGATGCAAAGCACCGAACCCCTCGATCGCTTTGGTTGATCTCATACCCTGCATTGATTAGGTGGGACTCAAACCGATCCCAGATGATGATCTGATTGCTAAGGATACCCGCTCCATACAACCCTTCAATAATTTTATCAACGATAATCCGATGGGTGCTCAGTCGCTTTCCGGCGAGTGGATTGATTTTAATTCCAACGATGTCGGTCGGCAGGACAAAATCCTTCCACGCCTCTTTCGCCGAGTCAAGTCCGGTCAGCTTCATCATTGCGCGATCGATCATCTCACTGACAATCCCCTCGTCGAGTACGTCACCATTCCAAACCTTTTCACTTCTGGCTTCGACCAGAGGCGTGAGTTCTTCTTCGATTATCTCTCCTGGGGGACCACCGGACTGACGTCCCAATTGAGCAAAGGCACCCTTAGTCGCTGAAGTTACGCCTCCCAACGCGAAACTCATCCCAACAACGCCTTTTGATGTCTGACGCAAGAATCGCCGCCGACTTACCGGTTGCGGTATGGCTGTCTTTGTACGTGAAATCTGTTCACAGTCCTCTTGAATTTGTGCAACAATAGGATCTGATTGGGGTAATGTTCTATTTGTCATTGTTGACCACTTACAAACCTTTCAACTCCGCCACAATCCTATCGCCTTTTAGCCGATTCCCAACACGCACATCAAGGAATTTCCAGCGGATAACTCCGTTTTCATCAATGATGTAAGTCATAGGACGTGCGATCCGCGGATTTAGTGGATCTCTCGCGTTGTATGCATCAATTGTTTTTAGCTCCGGGTCTCCAAGCAGGGGGAATCCAATTTCAACGTTACGCTGCCTTTTCACCTTAGCAATCGCATTCTTTGCCTTCGCTGCGTTATCTGTACTGATTGCGAGCAGTTCAGCACCTGCCGCCTGAATTGCTGCATAATCTTGTTGCAACTCTCCGAGTTGCTCAATACAGGTAGGTCAGAATTCACCCCGATCAAAGACCAACACAACCTTTTTCTTGCCCGCGTAATCTGCAAGGGCTATCACTTCCCCATCGCTATCAGATAGGTTGAAGCCTGGTGCTTTCGCGCCGACTATCAAGCCATCGCCCTCTGGAAGTTGGTCTGGATTGAGGGGGATAAGCTCGACCTGCAATTTTACCGTTTCACCGACTGGAATGGGGTCAACAGTGAACTCTTGTTTCTCGTATTCGTCGGAATCAATGGTGATTGTGAGTTTCTGGTTTGCGGCAACACCTTTGAACTCAAAGACGCCTGATGTCGTTGTTGGCATCTCTAGGACGTTCCCTACTTCATCAGTCAGTTGAACTCGCACATCAATAAGCGGCGTTTTTGTTATCTGATCCAACACGAGTCCACGAATACCGGGGCGCGCAACAAGCGCGACTTCTAGTGGAACGGTTTCACCGGCTGGAATTGGATCGATGGAAACCTCTTGCTGCTCAAACCCTTCGAGATCGACGATGACGGTGAGTTGCTGATCTGTGGGAACGTTCTCAAATTCAAATGCACCCGTTTGTGTCGTCAACACCTCGCGGGAGTTACCGGCTGCATCAACCAGTCGAACGCGGACCTTGTTGAGCGGATTCCCGTTTTTCTGATCGGATAAAATGCCTTGAATATGGGCAACGGGAATCTCTAGCACCTTAAGGGTCGCTCTATCTAGCGATGCGGCTTTATCCTCGCTAATCTGAACGGTTTGTTCGACAGTTTCATACCCTTTTGCGGCAATTTCGACTGTGTAAGTCCCCGGTGCAATATTATCGATTTGGTAATTTCCATCGGCATCCGCTGTCGTAGAAGCAATGGCGTTGCCATTTTGTAGAACGCGGATAGCCACTGCAACACCTTCAATCCTTTCAACCGCTCCCTTCAGGCTGCCGGTTACAGTGACGGGATCAGGTTCCCCGGTTGATGTGTCTGGCTCCCCGGGTGTCTCCGGGTCCACGATAGATTCGTCGTCACTGCCGCAACCAAGGCACAACATGAGGGCAGCCGCCAAAACCATCACTAATTGAATTTTATTTAGTCCATCTTTTATAACCATTTTTTCAACTCGCTTTCGTAGATTGCTTTATCTTCTTGCGCACCGTTAAATACCTTTACAATTTCTCCGTTACGATTGATGAGATATGCAGCCGGTATTGCGGGCACCTGGTATCTCTGAATAATGTCGGACTCTGCTAGAAGAATCGGGTAGTTGATGTCGAATCCTCCTTTATTGAGATCCTGAAAAAAAAGTTCAATATCTTTTAGACGCACTTCTACATCATCCATTGAAATGCCAATCATCTCAAATCCTTGCGCTTGATAGTCGTCGTAGAGTTCAATGAAGTGCGGAATCTCCTCTTGGCACGGTTTACACCATGTCGCCCAAAAATCGACCATGACAACTTTACCCTGATAATCAGAGAGACTAACTTCCTCCAGTTCTGTGTTCAGTAGCGTGAAGTTAGGGGCAAGCCGAAACGATGAATCTTCATTTACATCGCCGGCATCTGTCATTTTGTCGCTTGTATCGTCTGAACATCCCAAAAATGCTAGCAAACAGAGGATGAAACTGAACAAGCAAAACGGTTTCCAATACATGTATGCCTCCTGAAATTCGAGGGAGCAGGTTTTTAGTCAATCCACGTTCTTACCTAAAACACCAACGGTGGTGTTGAGACCACTTTCAGCCCGATTTAGTCAGATTTGGAATATGTAAATTGCAACGTATCGGGCAAAAATTCAACTGAGGCGCAAAATGGTGCCCTTTTCTTATAACCATTTTTTCAACTCGCTTTCGTAGATTGCCTTATCTTCTTGCGCACCGCTGAAAACCTTTACAATTTCTCCGTCACGATTGATGAGATATGCGGATGGTAGTACCGGAACTTGGTAGCTTTGAATAATGTCGGAATCTGCTAAAAGAATCGGGTAGTTAATATCGAACCCTTCTTTACTGAGTTCCTGAAAGAAAAGTTCAATACTTTTTAGACGTACCTCTACATCATCCGTTGATATACCAACCATTTCAAATCCCTGCGCTCGATATTCGTCGTATAGTTCAATGAAGCGTGGAATTTCCTCCTTACAAGGTTTACACCATGTCGCCCAAAAGTCGACAATGACAACTTTACCCTGGTAATCTGAGAGGCTTACTTCCTCCAGTTCTGTGTTCAGTAGCGTGAAGCTCGGGGCAAGCTGAAACGAAGAATGTTCATTACTCCTCGTGGTTGATGATTCCAAATCACTCGCCGGAAAATAGGGTTCCGCCACCACTGTCAACTTCGAGGGACTGTCGACATTGTAAGCATCATCTCCAGAATCTTCCCACGGTTGAATCTCCAGCGTTATTAGTCTTCCATTTTCCCTAAGATAGCGACTGCTTCTAAGAGCGACAGTGCCGACCTTCATCATAGGGGAAGACGTAAACTTTTCGTCGTTAGTTGTGATAAGTAAATCAACCCTAACATCATAAGGTAATGGTTCTTCTGCTACAAGCGTATATTCAAGGTATCCGTTCCCTAAATAAGATATATTTTCAACACTGATGATTGGCGCACCAGGGAACTGAATATCACCTTCGCCAACACAACCCATGAATGCCACAATGAGGAGCACGCTCACCAGCAGGCACAACTCCAAACGTCTATTCATCATTACCCTCCGTATCAAGCAAGCCCGGTATTCTCCTAAGAATCAACCCCCAACCTAGACCTTAATCTGCTCTAAGTCTATCAGCAGTCTATTAGCATCTGAGAGATCTTGCTTGTACATCGCCGGCACCTGTCATTTTGCCGCTTGTGTCGTCTGAACATCCCAAAAATGCTAGCAAACAGAGGATGAGACTGAACAAGCAAAACGGTTTCCAATACATGTATGCCTCCTGAAATTCGAGGGAGCAGGTTTTTAGTCAACCCACGTTCTTACCTAAAACACCAACGGTGATGTTGAGACCACTTTCAGCCCGATTTGGTCAGATTTTGAACATGGACATTGCACCGTATCGGGCAAAAATTCAACTGAGGCGCAAAATGGTGCCCTTTGACCCAACAATCCAAGCGTGCGCTTTATACAGACAGATGTCCAAAAGGTGCCATGCCGATCCACTCGGTTGAGGTGACCAGGTCCCCCCGGCATCGGTGGTGTGCAGGATCAGTCCATCTTCACCAATCGCCCAGCCTTGCTTGGGATCCCGAAATGCAACGCCACGCAAGGTTTTCGATGTGCCACTTTTCTGGGGCTTCCAGTTTGCACCACCATCAGTGGTGTGCAGTATCAATCCACCTGTTCCAACGACCCAACCGGTCTGTGGGTTGACGAAATAGACAGCGAGTAGCGATTCCTCAGTGCTGCTCGACTGTTCCCGCCAGATTTGGCCACCGTTATTTGTGTGGAGTGTTGTCCCTTCTTTTCCGACCGCCCATCCATGCTTGGCATCGGCAAAATGCACAGCCCACAGATGTGGCGTCGGCGGTGAATTTTGACGACTCCACGAACCACCGCCGTTATTCGTGTGAAGGATGACACCACCGCCACCGACCGCCCAGCCTTCTGTTTCATCCACGAAGTAGATGTCGAGCAACCCACTATCCGTAGGGCTCTTTTGCGCTGTCCACGATTTTCCAGCACTTCCCGTATAATGGATCTGTCCCCTGATACTGACTGCCCAACCGTTGTTGGGAGTGGAGAAATGCACCTTATTGAGTGCGTTTGGGGTGATCGCCTTTTTCGGTGAGCGCACCTGCCACGTCAAGCCACCATCTGCTGTGAATAGCACCACACCGTCCGTGCCAACTGCCCAACCGCGTTTGGCATCAATAAAGTGGACACCGTACAGGTGCGCCTTTGTGCCTGACTCGATTTGTCCCCAACCCGTCGGTGTTTTATCGCCACCACAGCCGAAATAGCTGACAATGCAGACGAAAGCGATCAATGTATGAATATATCTTTTCAAGTTCTCTTTCCTCCTCAATTTTATAGAACTGAGTCTATACCCGTGCAAATTTCGTGACAACTTTGATAAATCATTGACACATACTCGATCAATGGTTACTTACTCAGTGAGATTCTCTTTAACGCAAGTTGCTACCTGTCGCCCTGTTGGGGCTTTAGATGGTTAGACATGCTCTGCTATACACATTGCGCTCCTCTGGAGCACAGGGATTGGACGTATCATCCCTCTATAGACATATCGCTCCTCTGGAGCGAAAGGTAGAGCATTTAATGGGCGGGGGGACCCCGCCCCTACGAAAAGACCGATGGATTTTCAATAGGTGGCAACTTGGGTTCTCTTTAACTTTTGCAATTTCCTACCCAAGCTATCCCGTGATTCGGCGTATGCCCCATTCCAGCGGTCCCCGCCCAAATCGTTTTGTCCAAGAATGAGAAAATATGACCGCACATATACAAAATATAACGGCACTTCCCATAGCTAACGGGAGCGTTTTATTTCCAAGAATTCCAAGGACCTCAAGCATCCCCCTGCCGATAACCAGATGAGCGACGTAGAGGGTCAGGGCAAGTTGACCGGTCGCTATGAACGGTTTCGTCCACTTGGCATCGGGATACTTCTCGGTTAGCATGAGGCTCCCCCCAATGATTGCAGTGGTAGTTCCGCACTCAACAAAGAGGCCAAGCGACATGAATAGTATCACGAAATCTTCCATAAGCCACTGCGAAATACTTGAGCTGCTCAGTGACCAGTTACTCAGTAACCACGGAACACCGAAAATCAGAAGCCATAAAATACATTCGGCAACTAGAGCAACGACGATTCCACCGAGCAACATATTCCTTCGCGCTCTGGGCTGGTGCACAGCCTGCCGTCCTAACCACATACCAATCAGCAGAAAAACGGTCCAAGAAAATCTCGAGTAAAGTCCATTATGGTACAGACGAAAGATTATACCTTCGACTGTCCAAGGGTTAGTATCCCGAAGCACGTCCCGATTCAGGATAAACTCATAATAGTTAAAATAGTCGTAAACAAAAAAAAAGAATACAACAGAGATGGCAACGAACCCGAAGGCGAGTGACCATAACCAACGATTGGAAACTGTCAGCAGCAGCGCACCGATAATAATACAAATACTGTAGAAGCCTAGGAAACCTGTGTGCCAAATTAAGTTACAACAGATTCCAACCACTAATAAGGACGCAGCGCGTCTTATCAGTCGCTTTTGACTATTCCTGATTTCGTGTGCATCGTTTGTTATTCGGACCCGTTGTGTCAGGAGGGATATACCGACCCCACCTAGCACCAAGAAGGTTGTGACAGCATCTCCTTGTATAAGAGAGTGCAGTCGTGACTGGATAAGGTGGTACAGGCTGTAGTCAGCTTTTTCAATATCTCTGCTAAAATTTGCGACTACCAATCCAAACACCGTAAGTGATCGAGCAAAATCGTAACCAGCGATACGGGTGTTCATCCGATTTCTCCTGTTTGAACACGACCCGTCAATCTCAAAATTAGTGA
The DNA here is from genome assembly GCA_965222435.1 of Candidatus Poribacteria bacterium. Taxonomy (GTDB): domain Bacteria; phylum Poribacteria; class WGA-4E; order WGA-4E; family PCPOR2b; genus PCPOR2b. The sequence continues at coordinate 6,941,550 of OZ244950.1, forward strand.
GTCGGAACCACCCTGAGCTATCCTGTGATTCGGCGTATACCCCATTCTATCGGTCCTCGCTCAAATCGTTTTCGCCAGAAGTGAGAGAATACGACCGCACATATACAAAATATAACGGCACCCCCGATAGCAAACGGGAGCGTTATGTCCAGAACCCCAAGTGCCTTTAGCAGCCCCCTGCCGATAATTAGATGGGCGATGTAGAGCGTCAGGGCAAGTTGACCAGTTGCTATAAATGGTTTCGTCCACTTTACATCTAGGTACTTCTCCGTTAGCATGAAACTCCCTGCAATGATTGCAGTGACGATTCCACATATAGCAAAAATGTGAAATAGCATGAGCAGTATCATGGTAGAGTTTATACCCGGCCCAGAAATGTCTGCTAGGGTAGGACGACTGGGTACCAACGGAACATAGCGAAGTAACAACGGATAGCGAATCAGTAGCCACGGAGTGCATGCCGAAACCAAGGCAACGAGGATTCCGCCGAGGAACATATTCCTTCGCACTTTAGGGGAGTGCACCTCCCGTCGCCCTAACCACATACCAGTCAACAGAAAAGCGGTCAAGAAAAATATCCGATGAAATCCGTAGACGTGAAGACGAGAGATCATACCCTCAACTGTCCACGGATTGCTATCCAACCGTCTCTCCCAATTCTCGAAGATCTGATAATAGTCAAGAATCAAAAAAATGAATACAAAAAAGATAGCAGCGAACACGAAGGCGAGTGACCATAACCAACGATTAGAAACTGTCAGCAGCAACGCACCGATAGCAATACAAATACTGTAGCGGCACAGGAAACTTGTGTACCAAATTAAATTACAACAGATTCCAACCACTAATAAGGACGCAGCGCGTTTTATCAATCGCTTTCGGCTATCCGCGGATGTGTGAGCAGCGTTTGTGCTTTGATTCCGTTGCTTTAGGAGGGATATACCGACACCACCTAGCACTAGGAAGGTTGCAATAGCACCTTCTTGGATAAAGGTGTGCAGCCGATGGAAGTCATCGTGCCCAACGTTTCCGCTAAAATTTGCGACCACTAGTCCAAATACCGCAAGGGATCGAGCAAAATCGTAACCGGCGATGCGGGTCTGCATCTGACTCCCTCCATTTGGGGGCTAAATCTTTTCTCCAATTCGCATCAATCGATCGGCGGCTTCGCGTAACGTTGCTTCGTCCTTGCTGAACATAAATCGCAGTTTCGTTTTGCCAAGTTCCGGGCGGCTATAGAAACTGGATCCCGGCACCCCACCAACACCAATTTCCTTCACAAGCCAGTGCGCAAATTCGGTATCGTCCGAAAAGCCGAAATTGCTGATGTCGGTCATGATGTAGTACGCGCCTTCGGGGATGTAACACTGAAACCCCGCCTTCCTCAACAGGGCTAAAAACAGTTTGCGATTCTCATCATACTTTTTGACTAGTTCCCGGTAGTATTCCTGCCCCAATTGGAGGGCAACCACCCCCGCCTGCTGCAACGGGTGTGGTGCCCCAACTGTCAGGAAGTCGTGCATCTTGCGGATGCCGTTTGCCAGATATTCGGGTGCGATCACGTAGCCGAGCCGCCAGCCGGTCATTGAATACGTTTTGCTCAATCCCGAAACGGTGATTGTCCGATCTCGCATCTCTGGTAAAGAGCCGATGCTGATATGCGGGCGTTCGTCGTAGATCATGTGCTCATAGATCTCGTCCGTCACAGCGAGGCAGTCAAACTCGCAGCAGAGCGCAGCGATCTCCTTCAATTCCTCGTGGGTGAACACTTTGCCGATTGGGTTGCTGGGCGTATTCAAAACAATCGCTTTCGTATTTTCGCTGAAAGCGTCCCGCAGCTCATCGGGATCGTAGGTGAAAATATCACCTTTCTCCGGGCAGCGTGTCTCTCGCAACGGCACATAGATAGGCTTCGCTCCGGAGATAATCGTGTCGGGACCATAGTTCTCATAGAACGGCTCAAAGATTACGATTTCATCGCCGGGGTTGATAATCGCCAGCAGCGATGACATCATGCCCTCCGTGGAACCGCAGGTGACGGTAACGTTGAGATCCGGATCTGTCGGAATGCCGTTAAACGCTGTGACCTTGTGAGCAATCGCCTCACGGAATCTCGGTGTCCCCCAAGTGATGCTGTACTGATTGTATCCCTCGCGGATGGCATCAATCGCGGCTTCCTTAACCTCGTCGGGCGGTTCAAAACCGGGCGTTCCCTGCGACAGGTTGATCGCATCGTAGCGGTTGCAGAGCTGTGTCATGCCCCGGATGACCGATTCGGTGAATAGGGTCGATTTGTGCGAGAGCATCTGTTTTGAAGTTGATAATCCGTTTTGCATGTTGATCGCACCGCCTTACGGCTGCATTGACTCTCCACGGAGTAAGAATGCGCGGATGTCATACCTGCCCGGACGTTCAACTGGCAAATCGCCGCTCTCAATCATCGCTTCAAGTGGTGAAGCGTGAGTACGGACCGGCATCTGCACCACTTCATGCAAACGTGCAGAGTCGTAGATCGCCATGATAATCTCCACGGCAGCGCGTCCGTTTATCGCCTCGCCGCGATGCCCGCTTCTCCCTTCGATCCACGAGAGCAGCTCCTGTACCTGGGCTACGGAAGGATTCTCCCCCTCTGTTCGACGGTCTTCCCATTCCGCGCGCTTGCTGTTGAGCAGGAGGGCACGTTGTTCGGTCAGATCTATGATACCGTCGGAACCGTAGATAATCCCGCCTTGATAGTTGGGACCCGCAATCTCCTGAAGTAGCAATCCGACGCAGCCGCCTTGGAATCCAATAATCCCCGCGCTCCGATCTTCGATCGGTATATCACGCTCGTAACGTTCGGTCTTGCGTTCGATGTTGCCGATGACCCACTCAGCATCTGGATCGCCGAGGACATAGCGCATCATGTCGAACAGATGTGAGCAATCGTTCAGGAGACCTTGGCCGCCTCTGCACACGATTTGGCGCGGTTCTCCTATCGCACCGGCGGCAATCAGCTGACGGGCATCGGTCCAAACCGGGTTGAACCGGCGTTGATGTGCGATCGCAACCTTGACATTGTTTCGCTGAGCTGCAATTAACATATCGTCGCACTCGCCGAGATTGGTTCCCATCGGCTTCTCGCAAAGTATCGCTTTCGGCTTCCGGGCGCAGGCGGCGATTGTCATGGGTGCGTGGAGCCTGTGCCATGTCGCAACACTCACGATATCGAGATTCTCTGTGTCGAGCATCTCACGGGGGTCAAGGTAGCGAGTCTGAATGTTGTGGTTCTCCCCGAAAGCGTTTAGCGCATCTTCAACGGGATCGGCGATAGCGACGATTTCGACCTCCTCAACACCTCGATAGCCTTGCACATGCAGCCCTGCAATGCCGCCACAACCGATAATTCCAACACGATATTTATCTGACATGTTATTGATTCCTCTCTTAATTAGCGCGAGCTGTTACTTGTTAATCCAACGCCTGCCTAAATTGCGAAACGTGAAACGTAATACGTAATGCGTAAGAAGTTCATTATGGTTTCATTGGTCCATTTCGCCCCAACAAGGTGAGCGGCTTGCACATGGGTTACTACTAGCAACTTGGATTAATTAAGTGATTTTGACCAGTTGCTTGCCGGTATTGCTTCCCTTCAACATCCCGATGAATGCGGCGGGGGCGTTCTCAAATCCTTCCGTTATCTGCTCTCGATATTTCAATTTTCCAGCCTGAATCCACTCCGCCATCTGTCGAAGTCCGTCGTCGTGTTTATCTGCAAACTCAAAGACGAGAAATCCCTGAATCTTTGCCCGTTTGACGATGAGATGCCACAGGAAACGCGGACCCTGTTCCGGATTTTCCAGATTATATTGGGAAATCTGACCGCAGATTGATACTCGCGCTCCCACGTTAATCAGTGGGAAAACTGCATCAGTAATCGTACCGCCGACGTTGTCGAAATAAGCGTCAATTCCGTCTGGACACTGCTCGGCTAGCTTTGCGCCGTAATCCTCGGTGGTTTTGTAGTTGAACGCGGCGTCAAAGCCGAGTTCGTCAACCACGTAATCTACCTTTTCGTCGCTGCCGGCACTGCCAACGGCTCGACAACCCCTTATCTTTGCAATCTGTCCCACCAAAGAACCGACCGCTCCCGCCGCTGCTGACACAAAAACCGTTTCTCCCGGCTGTGGGTTGCAGATCTCCAACAAGCCGAAGTACGCCGTCAAGCCTGGCATACCGAGAATCCCCAAGGCTGTCGATATGGGCGCGAGGGTTGGATCCACTTTCCGGAGATTGTCTCCATCGGATACCCCATACTCCTGCCAGCCTAGCCCGCCTGTAGCAATATCTCCCACCTGAAAGTCCGGGTTTTTGGAACCGACGACTTCACCGACAACGCTTCCAATCATCGCCTCACCAATCTGTACGTTTGGAGCGTAGGAGGCTCTATCATTCATCCGCCCACGCATATATGGGTCCACAGACAGGTAATTGGTGTGTACAAGCACCTCCCCATCATCGGGAGTAGGAATAGGTTCGGTCACTAGGTCAAAATCTGACAACTTTGGATAGCCAACGGGCCTTGCAGCTAAAGTAAATTTTCGATTGACGTTTGACATTGCAATATTTCCTCCGAAAAAAGGGATCGGGTAATCAATTAAATGCCATCCTTTTGGCACTCGGCACAGTATCCCAAGATTTCATTTCTATATTTTACGGGCTTAAATCGGTGTGTTTTGCAGACCTCTTCTTGGAGCGCGTCGATCTCCGGACTCTCAAACTCAATGATACTACTACATCGCAGGCAGATTAGGTGGGCATGCTCTTGGCGTGAATGGATGTGCTCGTAATGGGACTGCTTCTGCGCATCAATCACCTCCGTCAGCAACCCACTTTTGACGAGCAGCGGTAACGTCCGATAGATCGTCGCACGCGAAGCGGTATATCCGTTTTGGCGCATACGCATCAACAGGTCATCCGCACGAAAATGATCGTCGTAAGCGAAGACCTGTTCAAGGATGCTGCGCCGCTCCGACGTGAGTCGGAGTGCATTGTTTTCAAGGTATTTATTGAATTGCTGGATAATTTGGGGTTGAATCGGCTCTTTGTTCTCTTCCATGATACAAACCTCCTTATTTTATTTAGGGCTTACGCAGTTAACCGCCAAATCTTCGTAGCTCGGTTATCCATCAGCTTTCCCCTTTTACAAGTTGATATTTTGAAGGGGTCACACTTTGACGCTCCTGACAACCTGATTCAGAGTGAACAATGCCTGCGGAACAGATGAGATTTACTCTTTTGGGCTAAGAGATGAAATTGTAGGTTTCAGATTGTTATACACAGCGTTCAATGCGCTCATAGCCTTAGATAGTAGTTATTGGTGATGCTTTTCCGGCTCCCGGAGGTAATTAGCCTGCGTTAGCCTAGAATTGCTTATCTCATTTTGTGGCGTTGTTCCCAACTAAGGACAGGTATCTTTACGCAGCAGACGTGAATGGCTTTTTGTCTGGTACACGCTGCCGCCGACCAAATCGCGATTCTTAAAGTCCTCGTGCAATGTTCTGTCGTTGGAAACCAATACTTTTACATTTGCTATAATGGCTAGTGCGATAATATGCGGGTCGTCTGATTCTATCTTACCTTCTAGTTCATCTGCTTTCTCTTGCACATCTTGAGCGGGTATCTCTTTGAGTTTATTTCTCCTTTGCAGTTCCCTTCTCAACTGGATCCCTCCCCCTCTTTCCCATTCTTCTTCAAATTTCTTAGTACTGGCGTAAGCGATTTTGCCGTTTTGTCGATCCAACCAATTCCACACAGGCTTCATATCCTCATCAGCTGGTTCATTAAATTTACCGATATTGTTGACATCCAAAATAACACACATCAATTAATCCTCAAAACCCATGAGCTGGCGGTATTCTTTCAGGAAAAATTCTCCGTAATGTGGCGGCACCCCCTCCATATTACCCATCTTATCGAAACTGATATTATGTACCTTGACAGCATTCCCTTTTGGCTCCAAATATATCAACGACACATCTTCGGGATGGATGGTCCCTTTTCTGATTTCAATGCGCGCTCGATCAATCATATAGTCGCTGTGTGTTTCAACGATGAACACCCAATTATCCTCGCTTGCCAATTTCACCAGCAGAGAGGCTAGTTCTGCTTGTGCTCTCGGGTGCAGATGGACTTCAGGCTGTTGTAATAAGGAAATAGGCATTGGTCCTATATGAAGAATCCCACTTGCACCCCGGCGAATAATAGAATATTCCAAAACACGTGCCAAGATTGGCAAAATTTGACTGACACCGTAACCGACATCAACAATATTAGAATTTGGACCTCTCACCTTGACTTTCAGTTGGAATGGACTGCCTCTCGATCCACCAAGGTTAATAACCTCTATGTTCTGAAACAAACCTGAACGCTTCCCAAAATCAACCAACTGTGCTTTCAAAGTTTCCCACTCTTCTTTTTCGGCCGCTTTTGTTTCCATAAACCACATCGGTACGTGGCTCCCTTCAGGATCATAAGATTGCCGTGTCGGATTATAGACCCGCTCAGGTTGTGAGCGAATCGGTGCGCTACTACATACGAATAGATTATCCCTAATGTCATCCCATAGGGTTTCAATATTCCTCAAATGGTTGAGTAAAGCCTTTTCGTCCTCAGAGACTCGTTCCCATCTATGAGTAAAATCCGCTGAAAGATAGTGAAAAGAGTCAGCATCCAAAAACGCAGAAGTCACATCTACATGATACCGATTCCGCTCTTTATCAAAGGAGACTAAACCTGCACTCATTATATCGCTTGCTCTTAAGACGATTTCGCTGTCAGTTAATTTTACATTTATCGACTTAACAACTGGTTCAACTCCTCCCCTTCTTTCAGCAAATTCAACGGTATACTCAACATCTCCATGTAAAGTAAATCCTAGCTTAAATACCTTTTCTGTTTTTCTACTGTTTCTGACAATATCTCTAAAAATTCCCATTGAATAGGGCGGTGAATTGAAATCAATTTCTCCGTCTATCAGATAATCCGCTAACACTTGGAAACATGCCAACGCTGTGGTCTTGCCGGTACTGTTTTCTCCGACCAAAAACGTCAGGGGCCGAATGTTAAACTCCTGACGTTCGGCAAAACAGCGTACCTCCTCCATCGTAAATTGGGTGATGTTCATCCGGTTACCTCCTGCTCAATGGCTCTCTCCACTGTCCACTTGGTGCTCCCTAGGCATTCACCAACTTTCTGCTGACTTGGGGTTTATCGTTATCCAACAGAATCGGGATCAAACACCGAGTTAATTTCCTTTATTAGAGCCAAGAGTGTATACACAAACTGTTTTATTGGTTCCAGAAAATCCAAAAGATGAAGTATTGTAAGGACTGCGGCTACGATTATGATCAAATAAAGAATCCCCTTAACTAGCCTGCCTATTGCTGACGTTCTGATCTTTTGCCGGCTAAAGCCAAGTATTCCAATGACAATAAATGGCAGATCCGTAATTACATCGAGTGCCCGCCCTAGGTAGAAGAATGGATTGAACGTTCTGACAAATGCTGATTTACGGTTGGCGTCATATTTTCCAATGGCTCTATCTATGAGACCCAGTACATTGTTGGGACCTACGTCAAATTGATCAAGATCAAAAATCTCTTCAATTAAATCAATCTCCGTTTCGTCACCTCCAACCGCTGAGGGTGGAGTCCAAGAAAATATTGGATCTATCCCTGAATTAAGAATGATGGAATGTATTTCATCTCTGAGTAGATTGATTTCGCGCCTAGCCTCTTTTGCAGCACTTTCTTCGACCCTGCCGCCCCCAAACCCTACTTGGCTATTATTGAAATACCGAATCATGAGGGGACGGAATTCCCTCAGTTTATTTAACCGTCTTTTGTTCTCCCAAATTAATATTTTGGTGTAGTATCTCACTAACGTAATTTCTCCTTACAGTAATTACGACACAAATCCCGGCGATGCCCCTTGCCATCGGCACATCTATTGTTAAAACGCTTGCCTCTGTCCTTTCGGTTCTTAATTTTCTGGAGCGTTCAAACGTCTTCAGTTTTTCGCTCCATGGCAAGCAGCTTCTGTTTCCAGTGCAGCCCGCCCGCATAACCGCCGAGCCCTCCATCGCTACGGACAACACGATGACACGGCACGATAATCGCCAGCGGATTGGCACCCATTGCCCCGCCAACGGCTCGCATTGCGTTCGGATTACCGATCTCCTGCGCGATCCAACCGTAGCTTTGGACGTGACCGTAAGGGATTTGAAGGGCAACCTCCCAAACGCGCCGCTGAAACGGTGTCCCGGCACATAGATCGAGCTCAACCTCAAAATCAACTGGCACGCCGTTGAAATACTTTTCCAGCAACTCCGCCACCTTCAATAGTTCCGGATTAAGCGCGTTGCGGGTGAGTGGGTATAATCCCCGTTTGCCGTGCGAACCGTTGCGCAGGCGATCTGTTATAGCTGCTTCCGTTGGTGCACCAAAGGTAACGCGAGTGATTCCTCGATCCGATTTCGCAACACCCACCCAACCAAATGATGATTCAAAGCAGGTGTAATTCGTTATGGTCATACGGCGGCTCCAACCTGGGCACTTTCACCCGTTGCAATTAACTCTTCCTCAACTGCGATCCTCACCCATTCGCGACTGAGGGTCTCAAATAGGCTGATAATCTCCTGCCGCTGTGTGAGACTATCGAGCGGCACCTCAAAGGTGAGCGTCGCAGACTCCTCCTTCTGTACATCGCCGTCCTTATTGAATTTCACAGGGGTAATCTGAATCTTTTTTAACTTTGCATCCATAGGCTTGTTGCCTCCTTAAAAAATTTTGTTTGATACGTTAAAATGACCTAAGTTGCTAGGTGATAAACCAAGCGTCAGAAGTCGATGCAAGAGTCGAGAATTGGAATTCCCTCCTACAAAAAAACATACATTCTATACACATGTCGCCCCGCTGGGGCTTTGGAATATGGGGATTCGCCATTGCTATATACATACCGCCCCGCTGGGGCTATGTTAGTTCATCAGTGCAATTAATGAACTCTTGAATTCAATAGGTTCACAAGAGAGAGGTTACGGCATGCAGAGTATGCCCACTGCCTTAAAATTCCCCATTTTCCCCGTGGAATTGGGGTTACGGCATACGGAGTATGCCTACTACTATTAAAATAGTCCGACCTTGAGCAGGTGTGCCAACTTCACAAAGACAATCTGTTCGGTTTCACCATCCTTCTCGCGGTTATTGTTGTAGACCAGAAAGAATGTGCTTTCAGGCAGATATTCGTAGGCAAACAGCCCGAAAATCCGTCGCTCATCATCAATCGTAAACTCTGCACTGGATCGGAAGAACATCCGCTGTGCGAATTGATAGTTGATAGCAAAACGGCGCGTCCACTGTTCCAGCACACCATCTTCCACCAAACGCTGCAGGGTCAGTTCCAAATCTAGCTTCGCTGTCGGGCGGATCGTTATCTCTGGTCGGATGAAGAAGGTGTTTTTATCATCTCGGATACCGACTGTTCCAAAATTCCGAACCCTCACCCACTTAGGCGGAAACCAGCCGGTGAAGAAATTCAGCACTTTATCCGTGTAAGCTACACCGTCGTCATCATCAATGTGATAGTACCATTCTGGACCGGTAAAAACAAAGATATTCTTAACTCCAATCAACCCACGAATCTGATAGCGTTCGTTGGTCAGTTCACCCGCATGGTTATACAGGCGGTCAACTACACCCTCGCCGCGCAGGCGTTGTACCAACCCTGCGTACTGCTTATTGTACCGGGTGGTAAACTCGACACCCCGCCGATCCGTCCTTGGAATAAAACCGGTCTCCACATCAAAATTTTCTCCGATGTCGATATATCGCGCCTCGAAAGAAAACACATTCGCTCGGCGAGAAAATTCGGCAAAGATAATATCATCGCTGATGGGGTCATCGCTCTCAATACCCGACCTCCACTCTCTGGCATATTCAAGATTGAGATTTACATCGGCGGGCAGCCTAAAACGGGCATCAATTCCCGACGCCCGGTCATACAGACTCTGCCCCTGTTTGTTCACCCCCAACAGTCCGATCGACGAATTCCTGCCGAGTTCCCGCTGCAAACGGAAGACAGAATAGTTGTATTCATCAGCCGGCAGATGATCGGTGTCAACGTCGTAAACGTTTAGCCGATCCCCCTGTTCTATGATAGTGTACTGTTTCTCTTCCATCGCATCCGTTATCAGCCATTTGCCCTCTTTATCTTTGACAGCAACGGAGACCATATCAGAAATCGAGATGTCATTCCGATCAAAGACTTCGCTCAAATCCCGCGAGAGTATTTCCCGGTCGAGGTCGCTGCTGAACTGCGACTTTGTCTTGAATGCTGCGTTCTCCGGTCCTGCCTGTGCGCTCAGGAAGGCAAAATTGTAATCACTCAACTTTCCAATCACCTTCCCGCCATACACGAGATCTTCAACACGGCGACTATAAAACAACTCAACCGGTGTCTGGAAAAGTTCGTTCCCTTCTAAGAAGAATGGACGCTTCTCTGGAAAACGGAGTGGGATATCTGATAGGTTGACTAGGTCCGGATCCGCCTCAATCTGTGCGAAATCGGGATTGAGTGTGAAGTCAAACGTTACGCTTGAGAAAGGATACCGGACATCAATACCTGCAGCGGTATTCAATTCGGGGTCCTGATCGCCTATTTTCTCTGGCTTTAGGGTGCCGTACGGTTTAACTTCCAGCGGACGTTTCGTAACCAATCGATCTAACGGCAAGCCGGTCAGATGCCCGAACTGTGAAACGGCGTACTGCCGCCCCCCAAGTTCAACCCACGACAACTCCTCCTGACGCGACTCATCATTCCGCCAAAAATTGATTCCCCAAGCCGCATCGGGATTTTGTTTCGGAAAACGGAGTTCCGCAAACGGGATGGAAAATTCTGCGGTCCATCGGTCATCATATTGCGCAGTATACCCAGACCAATCACAGTCCCAAGAGATAGCGGAACCAACATTAGAGCTATTCCGTCTCACATTTCCTCCCTCGTTTGTGATCCGTCGGTCTGTCTGTGTACTGAGCGGATTTAACGCGAAAGCGTAGCAGTTACGTTGATCGAGATAGGTGTCAATCAAGACTTCAACGTGGTCATCAGAAAAGAAGAAAGAGTCTCGCTGGACAGAATTTGCGGAGAGAACGTTCATGTCGCTCTTGAAACACTCAAAACCGACGTACAGTCGATTCTGATCATAGAGTAGGTAAACCCTCGTTTTGTGGGTGGCAGGTTCGCCGGAATTCGGTTCAAATTGAATAAAATCGCCGGTCTGTGCTGCCTGTTGCCAACACGAATCGTCCAGTTTCCCATCAATTTTTGGTGGCGAATCGGTTTCAACGGCTGCGATTTTTCTGAGCATCGGATCCTCTGCCGGGTAGATCGTGCTCAAAGGCAACACAAGGGTGCCCACTGCAACTAACGTCAATAAAAATTTAACCATCCATTCCTCCAAGTTCCTTGTAGGGTATAACGCGCATTATTCCTGCTATCGGGAAACGACAAAAATCTGTTTCTCCAAGATAGGTAGCAACTTACACTATTATAGTGTTTCTTGACAATCTGTTCAATCTAAATCGTGCAACTCCGGGAAATAATTTGTAACCTTACCGTCCAAAAAACCCCTGTCATTTTGCCGTAGATTTTAAGTTGGGCATGTTGTATACTGAACAACATATAGCCTTCATCGAATTATTTTTAGATCATGTCAAAGCACGTGAAACGTGATCCGTGAAACATAACGAGTAATGCGTAATGCGTAAGAAAAACAGAACGGGGATTTCCGCTGGAGCGAAAGGTAGTCTTTATCGGGTGGGGAGACCTCGCCCCTACGGTTTCTTTGCGCTATTTCTTGCACCGAGGAGGGACGAATGAAAGGCAAAAGAATTGTTTGGCCCAGCCGGGCGAAGGTTGAAATTGAGGAATTTGAGTTCTCGCCTCTTGGAGATAACGAGATTCTGGTGGCGACCGAATGTTCGCTTATCAGTCCGGGTACAGAGCGTGCTTTCCTGCTAGGACTGCCCAATGCACAAGGACGCTACCCATCATATCCCGGCTACAGCAATATCGGAGTAGTCATTGATAGCGGTAGAGACGTAGAAGGTTTCAATATCGGCGATCGTGTTGTCTCGTCCAGAGGACATACAAGCCATTTTGTCGCCACGCCGGATAGTCTTCTCAAGGTAACAGAAACGGCACTATCATCGGAAGAAGGGGTCTTCTTCAACCTGTGTACCATTGCGATGCAGGGGGTTCGGAAAGCCAAGATTGAGCTTGGGGAGCCGGTGCTTGTGTTGGGAGGCGGTTTGATCGGTCTGTTTGGAATGCAGCTTGCGAAACTTAGCGGTGGGTTGCCTGTGATTACGGCGGATCTGTCTGATAACCGCTTACAACTCGCCACACGGGTTGGGGCGGATTATACCGCAAACCCAGAAGCTGAAGATTTCAATGACCAACTTAAAAAAATTACTGGTGGCAAAAGTTTAGCAGTCGTCATTGAAGCAACGGGGCATCCACCGGTTGTCAATACCGCTTTTCAATTGGCGGATTGGCATGGGCGGGTTGTCCTGCTTGCTAGCACACGGGGAGAGACAGAGCATGTGAACTTTTACCGCGATGTTCATGGAAAGGGCTTGACGGTGTTAGGTGCCCATAATTCCGTGCGTCCGCGTCACGAATCCTCGCCGAATTTTTGGACACTCCGTGACGATTGGGAGCTATCGCTGCAGCTGATTGCCCATCACCGTGTCATCGTGGCGCCGTTGATTACCCATCGCCTACCGGGGATTGAGGCTGCGGAGGCGTATCAACTGTTGATGGAGTGGGATCAGAATCTATTGGGGGTCGTATTAAATTGGAGTAGATAGTCGGTATTGAATAGCTTTGGATACTGATTACCCATATTCTTGACATCATGATGGAGAAATCATAAATGAAAGTGCTCGATTTATTTTGCGGGGCTGGTGGTCTGGCTTCTGGATTTGCTAAGGCAGGCTTTGAAGTCAACGGTGTGGATATAAATCCTTATGTAGTAGAGATATTCTCATTAAATAATATTGGCAATGTACAGATAGCAGATCTTTCCAAGGATCAACCCGAGATCGAAGACAGACCTGTCCCTGAAGACACCAACCAAATAACAAAGGTAAGAGGACAAGGAGAACACATTTCCTTACCTCCTCAAGATTTGAGCACCATATCCCAAGAATTTGACCTTATTATTGGTGGGCCGCCTTGCAAACCGTGGTCTAGCGTGAATCTTACTAGGCGCGAAGACAAACATCCAGATTTTTTTCTAATTCCTCGTTTCTTCGATTATGTCAAGCACTACAAGCCACCAATGTTTCTATTAGAAAATGTGCCCCCTGCTAAAAAGATCGTAACTGCTTATCTAGAGGATTTAGAAGATCTTGGGTATTCTGTAGATTTGCAGTTAGTTCGCTACAGTGATTATGGAGCATCAATAGCGCGCCACCGAATCATTGCTATCGGAATTCAAGGAGGAGAGGCCGCGGATTTCTTCCAAGGGCTTTTAGCCTATCGAACAGGAGCGAAGACCGTCAAAGATGCTATTGGTTACCTTTCATCTAGACAGAAAGGAGAAATTCAAGATCATGACTATCCGAATTTCCAGACAATTGAAAAATATCGGAAGTACTACGAAACCGGCAAATATGGATGGTATAAACTTGAATGGGAGAAACCTGCACCATCGTTTGGAAATGTGACCAAGACTTATATTCTTCACCCATCGTCGTGGAATAATGGAACTCCCCCGAGAGTGATTTCGGTAAAAGAGGCACTTCTTCTAATGGGATTTGATCGAGAGTTTCATTTTCCGCAAGGGATGGGAATGGGAATCAGATATCAGATGGTAACCGACGCAGTTAGTCCGGTTTTTGCATATGCTGCTGCGTGTGCTGTTAAAGAGATTCTTGATGGATAACCCCATTTTCGATCCGCCGAACCTTCCACTAAATGAGATATGCCATTATACTAGACAGACGAAGGGAGTTGAAAATTAAATGTCAGAACCAATTTCTATAGCCACAGGTGCCGGAATCCTTCGGCCTCGGGCGCACCTACTTCGGACCCTTGGCAATGAGTTAATTAGCAGCGAAACTGTTGCTGTTATTGAACTCGTCAAAAATGCATATGATGCGGATGCCACGCGCGTACTAGTTCGATTCCAAGGGCCTCTCGAAATTGGGCAGGGACAGATTGAGGTCATTGATAACGGTCACGGAATGTCCCTAGAAACAATTCAGAATGCTTGGATGGAGCCAGCTACTCGATTCAAAAAGCATCAATCTCAAAGTCGAAGCCTAAAACGTCGCGTACTAGGCGAAAAAGGAATCGGGCGCTTCGCCGCAGCCCGGCTGGCAAATTCACTTGAAGTCGTGACTCGTTACGTAGGAACAGATCACGAGATACGAGCTTTCTTTGACTGGAGCCAATTCGACGATGAGCAAAAGTACTTGGATCAGGTCGAAGTCATGTGGGAGCAAAGGGAACCAAAGGAAATACGGTCTGAGGGGACGCGCCAATTACTGGAGGAAGCCGATAATGTGACTCATGGAACCATTCTACGGATGAACGAGCTACGCACCACATGGGGCAAGCAACAGGTCAACGAATTGCACACTGGACTGTCTCGGCTGATTTCACCCATTCCCATTCAGGAAGGGAGGAGTCCGGATGATATGTTCGAGGTTCATTTGCAATTTCCACCTCCATTTGAAGGTCAATCCGGCAAAGCTGAGCCACCAGAAATGCTCATGCATCCACACTATATACTTACCGGAAGCGTAGATCAGGACGGGTGTTATAATCTAACAATCAACTTAAAGGAGGCCAACAGTCCAGAGGTTATACAAGGGCAGTTTGTTTTACGCCAAAGTCGCTTGCCCCAGTGTGGACCGTTTCGTATTGAATTGCGCGTTTGGGACCGAGATCGAACATCAATGGGTGAAACCGCTCAAGAGTTGGGCTCAACCCTAGACAACGTGACAGATGATCTCGATAACGCGGCAGGTGTTAGTATCTACCGAGATGGGTTCAGAGTATTGCCTTATGGAGAACCTCGCAATGACTGGCTGCGACTGGACATGCGCCGCGTCCAGAATCCTACCTTGCGTTTGTCTAACAACCAGATTGTAGGCCATGTGTCGATTTCCGCCGATAACAACCCGCAGTTGCAAGATCAGAGTAATCGGGAAGGGCTAATCGAAGGACCAGCCTTAGAAGATCTGCGTAAACTGACCGAGCTGGTGATAGCAGAACTTGAAACACGTCGATATAAGGCTCGACCTCGTCAGGATAAATCCAAAATTAAACAAAGAGGTTTATTCGTTGACTTTGATTTGGCGGCTGTTCATAATTTGGCAAAACAGCGTTACCCTGATGATAATGAACTGCTGGCACTAGTCACAGAAAAGGAAAAAGATCTGGAACGCCGGGTTGAAGAAGTGCAAGAGGTCCTAGCACGTTACCGGCGACTAGCAACGCTGGGGCAATTAATCGACACGATATTGCATGATGGTGAAACATCGCTTGGCATAATAGGCAACGAAGCGCATCTGGGGCTACGCGACATTGAACGCGCCGGTAAAGACTACAAGAGTCTTATTCAGAAGTTATGTGGGCGCTTCAGATCTGTCGAAAGCCAAGCAGGCGTGCTATCAACAATTTTTCGCAAAATTCAGCCTTTTGGAGGACGTAAGCGAGGTCGGCCGGAAATAGTGCGC